>NZ_PGTC01000016.1:2500-240324 GCF_002786295.1 Pseudooceanicola marinus
GACGTAGGTCCAGGCGGGAAAATGTATGACTTCTGATCCAGAACAGAGACGCAGCGGACGAACCAGCCCGCACGATACAATGCGTCGCGACAGTTTCCTGTCTTCTTCTGGATCGGATCAAGCGCGAGAAGGGCGTTTGGTGGATGCCTTGGCAGC
The DNA here is from genome assembly GCF_002786295.1 of Pseudooceanicola marinus. Lineage (GTDB taxonomy): Bacteria > Pseudomonadota > Alphaproteobacteria > Rhodobacterales > Rhodobacteraceae > Pseudooceanicola > Pseudooceanicola marinus. The sequence continues at coordinate 2,657 of NZ_PGTC01000016.1, forward strand.
AAGAGGCGATGAAGGACGTGATACTCTGCGATAAGCTAGGGGGAGCCGAGAATAGGCTTTGATCCCTGGATCTCCGAATGGGGCAACCCACCTGACAGCAAGTTATAATAGCCGCGCAAGCGGTGATTTATAACCTGTTGAACCAGGTACTTCTTACCTGAACACATAGGGTTTGAAGAGCAAACCCGGGGAACTGAAACATCTAAGTACCCGGAGGAAAGGACATCAATTGATACTCCCCTAGTAGCGGCGAGCGAACGGGGACCAGCCGAGCCGTGAATGTGACCAGAACTGTTTGGAAAGACAGACCATAGTGGGTGACAGTCCCGTATGGGAAGCATGATCGGACGTATTAAGTAGGGCGGGACACGTGAAATCCTGTCTGAAGATCGGAGGACCACCTTCGAAGGCTAAGTACTCCTTGCTGACCGATAGCGAACCAGTACCGTGAGGGAAAGGTGAAAAGCACCCCGACGAGGGGAGTGAAACAGTACCTGAAACCGAACGCCTACAATCAGTCGGAGGCTCCTCGAGAGCTGACGGCGTACCTTTTGTATAATGGGTCATCGACTTGGTCTCACGAGCAAGCTTAAGCCGATAGGTGTAGGCGCAGCGAAAGCGAGTCTTAATAGGGCGTCGAGTTCGTGGGATCAGACCCGAAACCGAGTGATCTAGGCATGACCAGGATGAAGGTACGGTAACACGTACTGGAGGTCCGAACCCACACCTGTTGAAAAAGGTCGGGATGAGTTGTGCCTAGGGGTGAAAGGCCAATCAAACTCGGAGATAGCTGGTTCTCCGCGAAATCTATTTAGGTAGAGCGTCATCCGAATACCCCGGGGGGTAGAGCACTGGATGGGTAATGGGGCCCCACAGGCTTACTGATCCTAACCAAACTCCGAATACCCGGGAGTACTAGATGGCAGACACACTGCGGGTGCTAACGCCCGTAGTGGAGAGGGAAACAACCCTGACCTCCAGCTAAGGCCCCCAATTCATGGCTAAGTGGGAAAGCAGGTGGGACGACCAAAACAACCAGGAGGTTGGCTTAGAAGCAGCCATCCTTTAAAGATAGCGTAACAGCTCACTGGTCTAATCAAGTTGTCCTGCGGCGAAGATGTAACGGGGCTCAAGCCATGAGCCGAAGCTGAGGACTGCGTATGCAGTGGTAGCGGAGCGTAGTGTGACATAGCTTCATGCCTTCTTCACCTTCTCCGGAAGGTATTGAAGGCTCGAAGCTTTCTGTGAAGCCGGCCTGTGAGGGATCCGGTGGAGAGATCACTAGCGAGAATGATGACATGAGTAGCGACAAAGAGTGTGAGAGACACTCTCGCCGAAAGTCCAAGGGTTCCTGCTTAAAGCTAATCTGAGCAGGGTAAGCCGGCCCCTAAGCCGAGGCCGAAAGGCGTAGGCGATGGGAACCAGGTTAATATTCCTGGGCCAGTGGGATGTGACGGATTGTGAAGGTTGTTCACCCTTATCGGATTGGGTGGGCCGCTAATCAGTCCCAGGAAATAGCCCCACATGAGACCGTACCCTAAACCGACACAGGTGGACTGGTAGAGAATACCAAGGCGCTTGAGAGAACGATGTTGAAGGAACTCGGCAAAATACCTCCGTAAGTTCGCGAGAAGGAGGCCCGGGTTCAAGGCAACTTGGATCCGGGGGCACAAACCAGGGGGTGGCGACTGTTTACTAAAAACACAGGGCTCTGCGAAGTCGCAAGACGACGTATAGGGTCTGACGCCTGCCCGGTGCCTGAAGGTTAAAAGGAGGGGTGCAAGCTCCGAATTGAAGCCCAGGTAAACGGCGGCCGTAACTATAACGGTCCTAAGGTAGCGAAATTCCTTGTCGGGTAAGTTCCGACCTGCACGAATGGCGTAACGACTTCCCCGCTGTCTCCAACATCGACTCAGCGAAATTGAATTGCCTGTCAAGATGCAGGCTTCCCGCGGTTAGACGGAAAGACCCCGTGCACCTTTACTACAGCTTCACACTGGCATCAGGCACAACATGTGCAGGATAGGTGGTAGACTTCGAAGCAGGGACGCCAGTTCCTGTGGAGTCATCCTTGAGATACCACCCTTGTTCTGCTTGATGTCTAACCGCGATCCCTTATCGGGTTCCGGGACCCTGTGTGGCGGGTAGTTTGACTGGGGCGGTCGCCTCCTAAAGCGTAACGGAGGCGCGCGAAGGTTGGCTCAGAGCGGTCGGAAATCGCTCGTTGAGTGCAATGGCAGAAGCCAGCCTGACTGCGAGACTGACAAGTCGAGCAGAGTCGAAAGACGGCCATAGTGATCCGGTGGTCCCGAGTGGAAGGGCCATCGCTCAACGGATAAAAGGTACGCCGGGGATAACAGGCTGATACTGCCCAAGAGTCCATATCGACGGCAGTGTTTGGCACCTCGATGTCGGCTCATCTCATCCTGGGGCTGGAGCAGGTCCCAAGGGTACGGCTGTTCGCCGTTTAAAGAGGTACGTGAGCTGGGTTTAGAACGTCGTGAGACAGTTCGGTCCCTATCTGCCGTGGGTGTAGGATACTTGAGAGGAGTTGCCCCTAGTACGAGAGGACCGGGGTGAACGATCCACTGGTGGACCAGTTGTTATGCCAATAGCAGTGCTGGGTAGCTATGATCGGAAAGGATAACCGCTGAAGGCATCTAAGCGGGAAGCCCCCCTCAAAACAAGGTATCCCTGAGGGCCGTGGTAGACCACCACGTCGATAGGCCGGAGATGTAAGCACAGCAATGTGTTCAGTTGACCGGTACTAATGGCCCGATAGGCTTGATCCGTTCCAGTAGAAATCAGGAACGATCAGAAGTCACTGACGCGGACTGATTGATATCTCTCAAGTTGGATTTTTCCTCGGTCTGGTGGTCATAGCACGAGCAAAACACCCGGTCCCATTCCGAACCCGGAAGTTAAGTGCCGTCGCGCTGATGGTACTGCGGCTTAAGTCGTGGGAGAGTAAGTCGCCGCCAGACCTAGTAAAAATCCAAACACGATGAACAAAAACCCGCCGACCCAAAAAAGGGCGGCGGGTTTTGTCGTTCGGGCCCCTCCCCACGACCCGACCCCAAAACCCAGCAAAGGCCGCTCGCAAGCGACCCGGAAAGGACCAGGCCGCCGGACGGCCATATTGCGATCCATCTCCGAACTTTCCTGGCCCAGCTGGCAGAGAGCACGCGGTTGCATCGGATCCCACAAGTGGGCAAACGCCGTGCCGCCGTTCTGGGCCAGGCGCGGGGGACGACAATTCCCGTCTGGCGCGAATCACTTCAAGCCTAGGTTCAGGCGTGTTTCGGCATGTTAGCGCCCTGAATGCTTTGGGCTTTTCCCGTTGGTATACGTCGGTGCACGATTTTTCGGTGCCCGATTTGCGGCAATCTGTCGGCCTCGCGGCCTGCGAGAGGGCGCAGAGACGGGCGCTTTCCTGTCCTTGCGGAAGGCTAAGCGCCTGACCTGCCTGCACTTCGGTTGAGTCTGTCAATAGATTCACAAGTTAACCGGCTATACGGGAAAGAAATTTACAGATAAAACCTTCATTTACAAAACACTAGAAAGAACTTTTCCCGTTCGTTATCCCTTTGTTGACGTCTGTATGTCTGCGCCAAGAGGAGGCCGCCGCATACGGACCACACGCAGAGGGAGGAGACCCGATGAACGTCGCAATGCCCGCAAGCGGGGTTGTCCCGCCGTCCGAAGAGTTCGTGGCCCAGGCCAATGTCGATCTGGCCACCTACAACGCGATGTACGAGCGTTCCGTCACCGATCCCGAGGGCTTCTGGGCTGAACAGGCCGAGCGTTTGGACTGGATCACCCGCCCGACGACCATCAAGAACACCTGCTTCGATTTCGGCCGCGTCAGCATCAAGTGGTTCGAGGACGGCTTCCTGAACGTCGCCGTGAACTGCGTCGACCGGCACCTGGCCACCCGTGGCGACCAGACCGCCATCCTGTTCGAACCCGACGACCCCGAGGCGCCGGCGCGGCACATCACCTACAATGAGCTGTCGGACAAGGTGAACCGCATGGCCAACGTCCTGCTGAGCCAGGGCGTCATGCGCGGCGACCGGGTGGTGATCTACCTGCCGATGATCCCCGAGGCCGCCTATGCCATGCTGGCCTGCGCCCGGATCGGCGCCATCCATTCGGTCGTCTTCGCGGGCTTCAGCCCCGACGCTCTGGCCAACCGCATCAACGACTGCGGCGCCAAGATCGTCATCACCGCCGACACCGCGCCCCGCGGCGGTCGCCGCACCGCGCTGAAATCCAACACCGATGCGGCGCTGCTGCACTGCTCGGACAAGGTGCGCTGCCTCGTGGTGAAACATACCGGCGACCAGACCAGCTGGGTCGACGGGCGGGACGTGGACCTGAACTATCTCATGTCGCACGCGGCGCCCGACTGCCCGCCGCGCCCGATGAACGCCGAGGATCCGCTGTTCATCCTCTACACCTCCGGCTCGACCGGCAAACCCAAGGGCGTTGTGCACACCTCCGGCGGCTACCTGACCTATGCGGCGCTCACCCATGAGGTGGTCTTCGACTACCATGAGGGCGACGTCTACTGGTGCACCGCTGATGTGGGCTGGGTCACCGGACACACCTACATCGTCTATGGGCCGCTGGCGAACGGCGCGACCACGGTGATGTTCGAGGGCGTGCCTACCTACCCCGACGCCAGCCGCTTCTGGCAGGTGGTGGAAAAGCACAAGGTGAACCAGTTCTACACCGCCCCGACCGCCCTGCGCGCCCTGATGGGGCAGGGGGATGAATTCGTCGAGAAATGCGACCTGTCCTCCCTGCGCCTGCTGGGCACCGTGGGCGAGCCGATCAACCCCGAGGCCTGGAACTGGTACAACGAGAAGGTCGGCCAGGGCCGTTGCCCCATCGTCGACACCTGGTGGCAGACCGAGACCGGCGGCCACCTGCTGACCCCGATCCCCGGCGCGCATGCGACGAAGCCCGGCTCTGCCATGAAGCCCTTCTTCGGGGTGCAGACCGTGGTGCTGGACGCCACGACGGGCGAGGAGATCACCGAGCGCCCCGCCGAGGGTGTGCTGGCCCTGAAGGACAGCTGGCCCGGCCAGATGCGCACCGTCTGGGGCGATCACGAACGGTTCGAGGCGACCTACTTCCAGCAGTACAAGGGGCACTACTTCTCCGGCGACGGCTGCCGCGCGGATGCGGATGGCGATCTGTGGATCACCGGCCGCGTGGATGACGTGATCAACGTCTCCGGCCACCGCATGGGCACGGCGGAAGTCGAGTCGGCCCTGGTCGCGCACCACAAGGTCGCCGAGGCTGCCGTGGTGGGCTACCCCCACGCGGTGAAGGGCCAAGGCATCTACTGCTACGTGACCCTGATGAACGACGTGGAACCCTCGGACGAGCTGGTGAAGGAGCTGCGAGCCTGGGTCCGCAACGAGATCGGCCCGATCGCCAGTCCCGACCTGGTGCAATGGGCGCCGGGCCTGCCCAAGACTCGGTCCGGCAAGATCATGCGCCGCATCCTGCGCAAGATCGCCGAGAACGACTACGGCGCTCTGGGCGACACCTCGACCCTCGCCGATCCGTCGGTGGTCGATGACCTGATCGAAAACCGCAAGAACCGCGACTGAGCGGCGGAGGCAGGACAGATGATGGACGGACAGACACATCCCGCCCCCGACGCCCCCGCCGTGGTGATCCTGCTGGGGCCTCCGGGGGCTGGCAAGGGCACCCAGGCGCGGCTGCTGGAGAAACGCTTCGGCCTGGTGCAGCTGTCGACCGGCGACCTGCTGCGCGACGCGGTGGCCCGCGGCACCGAGGCCGGCCAGGCGGCCAAGGCGGTGATGGATGCGGGCGGCCTCGTCTCGGACGAGATCGTGCTGGCGATCCTGACCGACCGGCTGGGCCAGCCGGACGTGACGCGGGGGGTCATCCTGGATGGCTTCCCGCGCACCACCGGTCAGGCCCGGGCGCTGGATGACCTGCTGACGGCGCGCGCCGCCCGGGTTGATACCGCCATCTCGCTGGAGGTCGATGACGCGGCCATGGTCGACCGGATCTCGGGCCGTTTCACCTGCAAAGACTGCGGCGAGGGCTATCACGACCGGTTCAAGCCGACCAAGGCCGAGGGCGTCTGCGACGCCTGCGGCGGCACCGAGATGGTGCGCCGGGCCGATGACCGCCCCGAGACCGTCGCCGCCCGGCTAGAGGCCTACCACGCCCAGACCGCGCCCCTGGTCGCCTATTACGAGGCGCGCGGCGCGCTGGATCGGGTCGATGCCATGCAGGACATCGCCGAAGTGTCGCGCCAGATGGCCCGGATCGCGGAACGCGTGACGGCCTGAGCTATTTCTGGCCCCGTTCCGCGCTTGCGCGGGCCGGGGTCATTTCAGAACGACTAACCCAATGGAGGAGGTGGGAAATGTCACCCGAAACCGGACGCGACAGCGCGTCGGACGGCAAGGCCTACTGGGCCGCAAACGTGCGCATCATCAAGATCAGCCTGATCATCTGGGCCCTCGTGTCCTTCGGCTTCGGCATCCTGCTGCGGCCGCTGATCTCGGGCATACAGGTCGGGGGCTCCGACCTCGGCTTCTGGTTCGCCCAGCAGGGCTCCATCCTGGTCTTCCTGGCGATCATCTTCTTCTACGCGTGGAAGATGAACAAGCTGGACCGGGAATTCGGCGTCGAGGAGGAGTAAGAGGCCATGGACCAGTTTACCATCAACCTGCTGTTCGTGGGGGCGTCCTTCGCCATCTACATCGGCATCGCGATCTGGGCCCGTGCCGGGTCCACGTCGGAATTCTATGCCGCCGGGCGCGGGGTGCACCCTGTCACCAACGGCATGGCCACCGCGGCCGACTGGATGTCGGCGGCCTCTTTCCTGTCCATGGCGGGCCTCATCGCCTTCGTGGGCTATGACAACTCGGCCTATCTGATGGGCTGGACCGGCGGCTACGTGCTGCTGGCGCTGCTGCTGGCGCCCTACCTGCGCAAGTTCGGCAAGTTCACAGTGTCCGAGTTCATCGGCGATCGCTTCTACAGCCCGACCGCGCGCCTGGTGGCGGTGATTTGCCTCATCATCTGTTCCGTCACCTACGTGATCGGCCAGATGACCGGCGTCGGCGTGGCCTTCGGCCGCTTCCTGGAGGTGGACAACACCACCGGCCTGCTGATCGGGGCCGTGATCGTCTTCGCCTATGCGGTCTTCGGCGGCATGAAGGGGGTGACCTATACCCAGGTGGCCCAGTACATCGTGCTGATCCTGGCCTATACGATCCCGGCGATCTTCATCTCGCTGCAACTGACCGGCAACCCGATCCCGGGCCTGGGCCTCTTCGGCACTGACCTGGCCTCCGGTGAGCCGCTGCTGCAGAAGCTCGATCAGATCGTGACCGAGCTGGGCTTCAACCAGTACACCGCTCATGACGGCGATACGCTGAACCTGGTGCTGTTCACCCTGTCGCTGATGATCGGCACCGCCGGTCTGCCGCATGTGATCATGCGCTTCTTCACCGTGCCCCGCGTGGCCGATGCCCGCTGGTCCGCCGGCTGGGCGCTGGTCTTCATCGCGCTGCTGTACCTGACGGCCCCGGCCGTGGGCGCCATGGCGCGGCTGAACATCACGCAGCAGTTCTGGCCCAATGGCACCGACGCCCAGGCCGTGTCGCTGGAACAGATCGAAACCGACCCGGCCTACGACTGGATGGCCACCTGGCAACAGACCGGCATGCTGGGCTGGGAGGACCTGAACGGTGACGGGCTGATCCAGTACTACAACGACGCAAGCCCTGACATGCAGGAGCGCGCGGCGGCCGAAGGCTGGGAAGGCAACGAACTGAACAACTTCAACCGCGACATCCTGGTGCTCGCCAACCCCGAGATCGCCAACCTGCCCAGCTGGGTGATCGGCCTGATCGCGGCGGGTGGCCTTGCGGCGGCGCTGTCAACGGCGGCAGGTCTTCTGCTGGCCATCTCCTCGGCGGTGTCCCACGACCTGATGAAGGGGCAGTTGACCCCCAACATCTCTGAGAAGGGTGAACTGCTGTCGGCCCGGATCGCCATGGCCGTGGCCATCGCGGTGGCGACCTGGCTGGGTCTGAACCCGCCCGGTTTCGCGGCGCAGACCGTGGCGCTGGCCTTCGGCCTGGCGGCCAGCTCGATCTTCCCGGTGCTGATGATGGGCATCTTCACCAAGGTGAACAACAAGGGCGCCGTGGCCGGGATGCTGGCAGGTCTGCTTCTGACCCTGCTCTACATCTTCCTGCACAAGGGCTGGTTCTTCATCCCGGGCACCAACAGCTTCACCGATGCCGAACCGCTGCTGTTCGGGATCAAGTCGACCTCCTTCGGGGCAGTCGGCGCACTGGTGAACTTCGCGGTGGCCTTCGCGGTGTCGAAAACCACCACGCCGATCCCCGCGCGGATCGAGGATCTGGTGGAAAGCGTCCGCATCCCGCGCGGCGCAGGTGCGGCAGCCGCCGATCACTGATACTCTACCTCCCGCAGGGGGCCGCCACGCGCGGCCCTCTGCCCTTCAGACCCAAGGCCAGATCGAGAGACGCCAGATGGACAGCATCGCCAGTTTCCTCTCCGGCCTGCATCCCTATTCCACGCTGACCCCCGCCGCCCTGTCGGATGTCGCTGCCCGCTTTGAGGCGCGCGACCTGGCGCCCGGCGAGGTGATCTATACCCGTGGCATCCCCGCCCCTGGCCTCTTCATCATCCGCGGCGGCGAGGTGGCGATCCGCGACGCGGCAGGCGCCGAGCTGTCGCGGCTGAAGACCGGCAACTCCTTCGGTGAACGCGGGCTGATGCGCGACGGGATCGCGGCCACGACCGCCGTGGCGCGCACCGGCTGCAAGCTGCTGCTGCTGCCCGCCGACGACTTCCACGCTCTGCGCCAGGCCGAACCCGCCGTCGCCCGCTTCTTCGAACGGGGCGAGGCGCGACGCGCGCCGGAACGCCCTGCGGCGCTGGCCGCCGCCCGCCTCGCGGACCTGATGACGCGCGGGCCGCTGACCTGCGCCCCCGACACCCCCGCGACCGAAGCCGCCCGGATGATGCAGGAGGCGGGCATTTCCTGCCTGCTGGTCACCAAAGGCGATCGGCTGACAGGCATCGTCACCATCCGCGACCTGTCGGGCCGGGTGCTGGGCCGGGGCCTGCCCCCAACCACCCCCGTGGCGCAGGTGATGACGCCCGATCCTCTGACCCTGCCGCCCTCGGCCCTGGGAACGGATGTTCTGCACCTGATCATGGAACGCCGCATCGGCCATGTGCCGGTGGTCGAAGCGGGGCGCCTTCTGGGCATCGTCACCCGCACCGACCTGATGCGGCAACAGGCGGTGACCTCGGGCTGGCTGATTTCGTCCATCGCCGAGGCCGAGGGGGTCGAGCAGATCGCCGCCGCCACCGCCCGCATCCCCGCGATGCTGCTGCAACTGACCGGCGCCGGGAACCGCCACGACGTGATCACCCGGTTGATCACCGATGTGGCCGACGCCGCCACCCGCCGCCTGCTGGTGCTGGCCGAAGAGGCCCTCGGCCCGCCGCCCGTGCCCTACCTCTGGCTGGCCTGCGGCAGCCAGGGGCGGATGGAGCAGGCGGGCGTCTCGGACCAGGACAATTGCCTGATCCTCGATGACGCCGCGCGCGAGGCTGACCTGCCCTATTTCGATGCCCTGGCCGCGCAGGTCACCGAGGGGCTGAACGCCGCCGGCTATGTCTTCTGCCCCGGCGAGATGATGGCCTCCAACCCGCGCTGGCGGCAGCCGCTGTCGGTCTGGCGCAGCTATTTCCAGTGCTGGATCGACCGACCCGTGCCCGAGGCGCAGATGCTGGCCTCGGTCATGTTCGACCTGCGCCCGATCCGGGGGGAGACGGCCCTCTACGAGGCGTTGCACCGCGACACGCTGGAGGCGGCATCGAAGAACTCGATCTTCGTGGCGCACATGATCGCCAACTCGCTGAAGCACCAGCCGCCTCTGGGCCTCTTCCGCTCCATCGCGCGGATCCGGTCGGGCGATCACAAGGACAGCGTCGACCTGAAAATGTCGGGCGTGGTGCCGGTGGTGGACCTGGCCCGGCTCTACGCGTTGATGGGGCGGCTGGAGCCGGTGAACACCCGGGCCCGGATCGAAAGCGCGGCGGGCGGGCCGGTCTCTGCCTCCGGCGCGCGGGATCTGCTGGACGCCTACGACCTGATCGCCGAGACCCGGCTGCGCCACCAGGCGCGGCAGATCCGCGACGGCCAGGCGCCCGACAACTACCTGGTGCCGTCCGAGCTGTCGGATTTCGAACGCGCGCACCTGCGCGACGCCTTCGTGGTGGTGCGCACAATGCAATCGGCCATCGGCCAGGGCCGTGCTACGGTCAGCTAGGGCCGAGGGGGACTAAAGATGTTTTTCGAGATGATCGCCGTGATCGTGGCGGGCTTTGCCGGGGCCGGGATCGCGCTGATCCTGAACAAGGTGACCGGCGGGCGCTTGCCGCGCTGGCTGATGCCAGTGGTCGCGGGGGCGGCGATGATCGCCATGGCGATCTTCAACGAATACGACTGGTATCCGCGTACCGCCAATGGCCTGCCTGACGGGGTGGAGGTGGCAGTAACCGCCGAGGAAAGCGCGCTCTGGCGACCCTGGACGCTGGTGGCGCCCTTCACCTCACGCTTCATCGCCGTCGACACGGGCTCCCTGCGGGAGGTCGAGGGCGAGGCGCCGCTGCGGGTGATCGACATCTACGCCTTCGCCCGGTGGCAGCCGACGCGCGCGCAGCGCGTGGCGGTGGATTGCGCCGGCGGCCGCCGGGCCGACCTGGGAAGCGAGATGCGGCTTGCCGATGAGGCGCTGGCCGGCGCCACCTTTCGCGAGGTGGGGGCGGCGGACCCGGTCGTCGCCGCCACCTGCGCGATATAGGGGCAGGGGATGGATCGGCTCGGCCTGCGCCTGCGCATCGCGCTGTTCTTCCTCGGTCTCGGGCTGGGGGCGCTGGCGCTGCTCGCTCTCGGCCTCTGGGCGGGCTACCGCCACGGCGACGGCGGGCCGCAGGGCTATGTCACCGCCGGGCTGGCGGCGGGGTTTTCCATCGCCGGGCTGGTCGCCGGGGTCTGGTATCTCTTCGATGAAAACCTGGCCCGCCCGATCCAGGGACTGGCCACGGACATGCGCCTGCGGGCGCATGCGGGCACCGGGGGCATCGACACGGCGCAGGCCCGCTACCTGGGCGACCTGGGCCCGGCGGCCAGTGCGCTCAGCCGGCAGTTGGGCGAGGGGGCAATATCGGCGGTGGAGGACCTGGCCGGCGAGGCCCAGCACCTGCGCGGCGAGCGCGAGCGGCTGACGGCGCTGCTGTCGGAGATCCCGCTGGCGGTGATCCTGCTGGATGATGCCGGTCGCCTGCTGCTCTACGACGGGCAGGCCGCCCGACTGCTGGAGGCGCGGCGCCCGCCCGGCCTTGGCCAGCCCCTGTCGCACTGGTTCGACATGGCGGAGGTGGAGCGGGTGCTGGCGGGCCTGGAGCCGGGCCAGAGCGCGCCGATCCGGCTGGCCAGCGCCGACGGCCACGCGGTGCAGGAAGGTGAGATCCGCCGCATGGCCCCCGGCGCGGGCTGCCTGCTGACGCTGGATGCGGGCAGCGCCCATGTGGCGGAACGCCCTCTGGCCTATGATTTCTCTCTGCCCGCCCGCGTGGCCGGGCCCATGCGCGATGCCGACCTGGCCGACCTGACATTCGTGATCTTTGACACCGAGACAACAGGCCTGCTGCCCGCCCGCGATGCGGTGGTGCAGATCGGCGCGGTGCGTGCCATCGGATCACGGTTGATCCCGGCGGAAACCTTCGACAGCTTTGTCGACCCGGGCTGCCCGATCCCCGAAGCCTCGACCCGGATCCACGGGATCACCGATGCCATGGTGGCCGGCGCGCCGCCCATGGCCGAGGCTGGGCGGCGGTTCCTGGATTTTGCCGAGGGCGCCGTGCTGGTCGCGCATAACGCGCCCTTCGACATGGCGTTCCTCGGCCAGCATGCCCGTGCCACCGGCGCCCGCCTGGATCATCCGGTGCTGGATACCGTCCTGCTGGGCGCGGAACTTCTGGGCAGCGACAAGCCCCTGACGCTGGAGGCCCTGGCCGAGCGGCTCGACGTGCCCTTCCCCGAGACCCTGCGTCACAGCGCCCTGGGCGATGCCCAGGCGACCGCGCAGGTCTTCCTGAAGATGTGCCGCCTGTTTGCCGCGCGCGGCCAGACCACGCTGGGAGAGCTGATCGCGGTGCAAAAGGCGCATGGCCGGCTCCTGCCGGATCTCAACCCCGACTGACGCCAAGGGCCTCGCCTCAGCCGTGCTGATGCCGGTTGAACCGCAGGGAGGAGATGAAGGACAGTGCGATGATCGCCGCACCCAGCAGGCCCGTCAGCACCTCGGGGATATGCACGATGCTTTGCGCGAACATGATGACCGCCAGCGCCAGGATCGAATAGAAGGCCCCGTGTTCGAGGAAGCGGAACTGGTTCAGGGTCTGTTTTTCCACCAGCATGATGGTCATCGACCGCACGTACATGGCGCCGATGCCCAGCCCGATGGCGATCAGGAACAGGTTGTTGGTCAGGGCGAAGGCCCCGATCACCCCGTCGAAGCTGAAGGACGCATCCAGAACCTCGAGGTAGAGGAAGGCCCCCAGGCCCCCGGCGCGCGCGGCGCTCTGGATCTCGTCCTCGGCGTCCAGCACATGGGCCAGGGTTTCCACGCACATGAAGACCACCAGCCCCAGCACGGCGGATTTCAGGAAGGTGGCCTGTTCGGCGGTGCCAAGCTGCATGGCAAAGCCCAGCACGACGACCAGGACGATGCCGTAGGTCACCCCCTTGATCGTGCCCATGGACCGCAGGCGTTTCTCGATCCGGTGGATCCAGTCGACCTCCTTCGCCTCGTCCATGAAGAAGGACAGGGCGACCATGGCCAGGAAGGCGCCGCCGAAGGCCGCGATGGACAGGTGGCTGTCCTCCATGATGCGGGCGTATTCCTTCGGCTCGCTGGCGGCCAGGCGCAGCGCCTCGATGGGGCCGACCTTGGCCGCGATAGCGACGATGGCCAGGGGAAAGACGATACGCATCCCGAAGACCGCGATCAGGATCCCCCAGGTCAGGAAGCGTTGCCGCCAGACCGGGGTCATCGTCTTCAGCTTGTTGGCGTTGACGATGGCATTGTCGAAGGACAGCGAGATTTCCAGCACCGCCAGAACGGACCCGATCAGCAGGAAGGACAGCGCCGCGCCCAGGGTGCCGTCATAGCGCCAGCCCAGCCAGAAACTGCCGGCCAGGCCGAGGATGGTGACCAGGAAGGCCCATTTGAAATAGTGGAATGCGGTTGCCATGGGAGATCCTCTCGTCGGGTGTCACGCGGCGCGACCAGTGGCGCGACCGTGGAGCGGTCAGTTGCCGGCCAGGGCCAGGCGGGCGGCGCGGCGGTCGGCCTGCACGTCCGGGTCACTGTCCAGGCCGGCGGCCAGCAGGCGTTGCGTGTAGGGGGCGCAGGGCTGCTCGAAGATCTGCCGCACGGAGCCCTGTTCGACGATTTCGCCGCGCTGCATGACCAGCACCCGGTCCGCGAAGTCGCGCACCACTGGCAGGTCATGGGCGATGAACAGAAACGCGATGCCCAACTCGTCCCGCAGCTTGCCCAGCAGGTCGATCACCTGCGCCTGGATCGACACGTCCAGCGCCGAAACAGCCTCGTCGCAGATGATCAGATCAGGCTCCAGCGCCAGGGCGCGGGCGATGGCGATCCGTTGACGCTGCCCGCCCGAGAACTGGTGTGGATAGCGTTTCGCGTGCTCCGGGCTCAGGCCCACCTGGTCCAGCAACTCCGCCACCCGTTCGGGCCAGCGCGCCTTGGGCAGGATGTCGGGATGGATCACCCAGGCCTCGGAAATGATCTGGAAGACCGACATATGCGGGTTCAGCGATTGCGTCGGATCCTGGAAGACCATCTGCAACTGCCGGCGCAGCTTGCCCATCTGGCGGGGCGACTTGGTCAGCAGGTCCTCGCCCTTCCAGCGGGCCGTGCCGCTGCTAGCCTCCTCCAGCCGCAGCACGAGCCGCGCGATCGTCGACTTGCCCGAGCCGCTTTCGCCCACCACCGCAAGGGTCTCGCCCGCGTGCATGTCGAAGCTGACGCCCTTCAGGGCCTCGAAGCCGCCGTAGTCTTTCTTCAGGTCCCGGACCTCCAGGATCGCCTCCGGGCCGTCCTCCGGTTCGCGCATGGCGCCCTTGCCCGGCGCGGCGGCCAAGAGCTTGCGCGTATAGGGATGGGTGGCGTTGTGATAAAGCTCGCGTGGGGTGCCGGTTTCCACCACCAGACCGCCTTCCATCACCACGGCGCGGTCGGCGGCCTCGGCCACGACGCCCAGGTCGTGGGTGATCAGCAGAAGGCCCATGCCGGTCTCTTCCTGCAGCTCCTCCAGCAGCGACAGCACCTCGGCCTGAACGGTGACGTCCAGCGCGGTGGTCGGTTCATCCGCGATCAGGATGTCGGGTTTCAGGGCCAGGGCCATGGCGATCATCAGGCGCTGGCGTTGCCCGCCGGAGAACTGGTGCGGGTACTTGCCCATCGAGGCGCGCGCGTCGGGGATGCCCACCCGTTCCATCAGCGCCAGCGCGCGGTCATAGGCCTCGGCCTTGCCGCGCCCATGGGCCATGGCGGTTTCAGCGATCTGCCAGCCCACCGGATAGACCGGGTTCAGGTGGCCCAGAGGATCCTGAAAGATCATCGAGATCCGCTTGCCGTTCAGCCGCCGCCGCTCCTCATCGCTGGCCTTCAGCAGGTCGCGCCCCTCGAACAGGATCTCGCCGCTGGTAATCTCACCGGGGGGCATGTCGATCAGGTTCATGATGGCGGAGGCCGAGACGGACTTGCCGCTGCCGCTTTCGCCCAGGATCGCCAGGGTCTCGCCCCGGTCGAGGTGCCAGGAAATGCCGTTGACCGCGCGCACGATGCCCTGTGCCGTGTGGAACTGGACCGAAAGGTCGCGGACCTCCAGAAGGTGATCAGTCATTCTTCTTCCCTCCGATCTCCAGTCGCCAGCGCTGCGTGGGGTTCAGGGCGACGCGCATCCAGCTGGACAGCAGGTTCAGCGACATGGTGGTCAGGATGATCGCCAGGCCGGGCCAGAAGGCCAGCCACCAGGCGTTGGTCAGGTAGGCGCGGCCCTGGCTGACCATCAGGCCCCAGGTGATCTCGGGCGCCTGGATGCCGATGCCGAGGAAGGACAGCGCGCTTTCGGCCAGCATGACGAAGGCGAAATCCAGCGTGGCGATGGTCAGCAACGTGGGCAGGATCACCGGCAGGATGTGGCGGAAGATGATCCGCCGGCGCGAGGCGCCCATGACGGTGGCGGCCTGCACGAACATCCGCTTGCGCACCTCCAGCACCTCGGCGCGGGTGGTGCGCAGGTAGATCGGGATACGGGTGATCGCCAGCACCAGCACCAGGTTCCCGATGGAGGGTGCCAGCATGTAGAGCACGATGACCGCCAGCAGCAGCGAGGGGAAGGACATGATGACATCGGCCAGACGCATGATCACCTCGCCGGTCCAGCGCCCGGCATAGCCCGCGATCAGCCCCAGGGTGGAGCCGATCAGCATGGACCCGGCCACGGCGCCGGCCGCGATCAGCATGGTGTTGCGCGCCGCCATCACGATCCGCGCCAGCAGCGGCCGGCCCAGGGCGTCGCCGCCAAGGATGTAGGCAAAGCCGCGCTCCAGCTCGAACGGGGGGGCGTTGCGGGCGCGCAGGTTGGTGTCCGAGGCCATCTCGGCCAGGAACAACGGCCCCAGAATCGCGCAGAGGATGACGATCACCAGGAAGAGGGCGGACAGAAGCGCCAGCTTGTCAGCCACCAGCATCCGCAGGATGCGGCGCAGGCCGGAGGGACCGCCGGTAACGGGGGCGGCCACGGCGGCCTCGGGCGTCACGGCCTGCTGGTCGGTGGGGCCGGTGGAATGGGTCGTGGAATTGCTCATGTCCGCGCCTCAGGTCCGGATCCGCGGATCGAGCAGCGCATAGGCGATGTCGATCAGGATGTTCATGATGAAGATGGCCACGGCGGTGACCATGATGGCCGCCAGAATGACGTTGAAATCGCGCTGCAGGATCGAATCGATCATCAGCTTGCCGACGCCCGGAAAGCCGAAGATCGTCTCCACCACCACGGCGCCGTTCAGCAGCGCCGCCGCCTGGTCGCCGATCACGGTGATGACGGGCAGCATGGCGTTGCGCAGGGTGTGGACGAAGATCACGGGGCGGTTCTTCACCCCCTTGGCGCGGGCGGTTTTCACGTAGGGAGAGCCGAGCGCGGTAATCATCGAGCCGCGCACCACCTGCAGGATCAGGCCGAAGGGGCGCACGAAGAGGACAGAGATCGGCAGGATCCAGTGCCAGATCGTGCCGGTGCCCGAGGTCGGCAACCAGCCGAAGCTGACCGAGAAGACCACGATGCCGATGATCGCGATCCAGAAATCCGGGGCCGAGGCGCCGATGAGCGACAGGACGGAGGCGAAACGGTCGAAGGGGCGACCGACGTGGAAGGCCGCGACGGAGCCGACGATGATCGCGGCCACCGTCACCAGGGTCATGGTGATCAGCGCCAGCCACAGGGTCCAGACGAAGGCCTCCAGCACCACGTCGATGGCGGGGCGCGCCTTGCGCAGGCTCTCGCCAAAGTCGAGCTGTACCAGGTCCCCCAGGTAGCGACCGAATTGCACGATGACGGGATCGTTCAGCCCGTGGATCTCGCGGAAGTTCTCGCGCATCGCCTCAGAGGCGTCGACCGGCAGGTATAGCGCCGCCGGGTCGCCGGTCAGGCGGGAGAGGAAGAACACCAGCACGATCAGTGCCAGCAGCGAGACAAGGCTCGAAATGGCCCGTTTTCCCAGCATCCCGTTCATGGGCTTCTCCGTCTCAGGGGTCTTTGATTTCAGGGTCTTGGGTCGTCAGGTTAGCTGCGGACGCGCGGGTCACGAGGACCCGCGCGCCGCTTGTCCTGTCCGGCTCAGTTCAGGCCGATTTCCGCCAGCTGCAGCTGGCTATTGGTGGCGATGGTGGGCGTGAAGTCCACGCTGTCACCGACGCGGGCATGGCCGACCATGTGGAACAGCAGCACATCCGCGATCACCTCGTCGTGCAGGTAGCCGAAGAGCTCGGACCACAGCGCCTCGCGCTCTTCGCCGGTGGCGGCGGTGGCCTTCTCGATCAGCTCGTCTGCATGGGCGTCGGAGATGCCCGACTGGCGACCGTCGGAGTGGTACTTGAAGTACATGGAGAAGACCGGGTCACCGCGCGAGTTGTCGTGCTGTGCGCCCACCAGGACCGGCTGGGTGTCGACGTAGGGTTTCGAGTAGTACTGTTCGTGCTCGGCCACTTCGACCATCTGCAGGCGGATGTTGAACCCGACGTCCGACAGCATGGACTGGATCGCCTCGAAGGTCTCGGTGGCGCCGGGGAAGTTGCCGGTGCGGCCCACCAGGAGGATTTCCGTGTCGACCGGCACGCCGTCGGCCTTGGCTTCCTCCAGCAGCGCGGCGGCGCGCTCGGGGTCGTAGGGGCGGGCCTTGGTGTCGGGGTTCCAGCCCAGGGTGGTCGGCACGTTCAGCGCCGTGGCCAGTTCGGTGCCCTCGGCCAGGATGGTGCCGACGAAGGCCTCGCGGTCGATGGCGATGTTCAGCGCCTCGCGCACCCGGACATCATCCAGCGGCGCCATGGATTGGTCGATCCGCAGGTAGGTGGTTTCCGAGTTGGGGTAGGACATGTCCATCTCGGTGGTAGCGTCGATGGCCGAGATCGAGGGCGCAATGTCGGCCTCGCCCGTGGCGATCATCGCCGCGCGCACAGACGGATCGGCGCGGAAGACGTAGTTGGCGGATGCCACCTCGGGGGCCTCGCCCCAGTAGTCGTCGCGGCGTTCCAGGGTGATGCTCTGCCCCGGCGCCCAGTCGGACAGGACATAGGGGCCGGTGCCCACGGGTTCGCGGGTGAACTCGATCGGGGTCTCGGACGGCACGATGGTCAGCAGCGTCATCAGCAGCGGCAGGATCGGCTGCGCGGGATCGGTGGTGAAGTCGATGGTGTGCTCGTCGACCACCTCCGGCGTGATCTCGATGCCTTCGTAGTAGCGCGAGATCTCGCAGGTGATCTGGTCGCTCTGGGCGCGTTCGAAGGAATGCTTCACGTCCTCGGCGTCGAAGGCGCTGCCGTCGGAGAAGGTCACGCCCTCGCGCAGGTGGAAGCGCCAGGTGTCGTCACCCACCATCTCCCAGCTTTCGGCCAGGCGGGGTTTCAGGCCCTCGTCACCGCGCACGTCCAGCTCGGTCAGGGTTTCGCTGATGTTGCCCAGCACGATGCGCCCGATGTTGGAGCGGGTCGCCATGCAGGGTTCGACCAGGTCCGGTTCCTCGCCCAGAACGATGGTCACGCCCGCGTCCTGTGCAAAGGCAGGGCTGAGCGCGGTGGTCGCCAGCATGGCCCCTGCCATGAAAATGGTTCTCTTCATTTCTTCCTCCCTGAGGCCGGTGGCCTCTCCTGCGGGGCGCGTCCCGGCCCCTTGATGCGTGCCGTCGGGCGAACCGCGGCAAGACCGCCTCCCGCGGCCTCTGCGACTCTGGATATTGGTAAAGTTGGAAAGCCTTGTCAAACCTCAATGCGTGTCAGGCTCCAAAATCACTATAAGCTACTATTTATATGAGTTTAATTCGTTGCCTTGTTACCGGTGTTTGGGCCCGTTGTTGTCAAAATCATTTCACAACTTGACAACTTGTGTGCCGATCTGCTCACTTGTCACCTGACGAATTGAGGGAGGAGGTCTGGCATGACGCCGGAGGAGATCGCCAGCAGGATGGACGGCGCGCTGGGCGCGCGGCCCGATGGGCAATGGGCTATCCTGCCCGCCGAGACAGTGCAGAATCACGCGGCCTTCCTGGCCCGACTGCCCGACGGATCCCTGGCCTGCGCCTGGTTCGGCGGCACGCTGGAAGGCAAGTCCGACATTTCCGCCTATGCCTGCCTGCTGGAGGAGGGGGCGGACCGCTGGGGGCCCGCTGCACGGCTGACCGAGGATCCGGACAGGTCGGAGCAGAACCCGGTGATCTTCGCCGCGCCCGACGGGGGCCTTTGGCTGTTCAACACGGCGCAGCCGGCGGGCAATCAGGATGAATCGCGGGTCTACCTGCGCCCGCTGCGGCGCGAGGGCGATCGGCTGGCATCCGGCGCGGCGCGCGATACCGGTCTGCCGCCCGGGACCTTCATCCGCGCGCGCCCCTTTGTGCGCGACGATGGCGCCTGGGTGCTGCCGCTCTTCCGCTGCAACCCGCGCCCGGGCATCCGCTGGACCGGGGCCTTCGATACCGCTGCCATCGGCATCAGCCGGGAGGGCGGCCAGACTTGGCAGGTTGAGGAGGTGCCCGACTCGCCCGGTGCCGTGCACATGACGCCCGTCTCCCTCGGCGGGGACGAAATGGCGGCCTTCTACCGTCGTCGCCAGTCCGATTTCGTGCACCGCTCCGAAAGCCATGACGGCGGGCGCAGCTGGTCCGCGCCGGCGCCGACAGACGTGCCCAACAATAACAGTTCCATCGGCGTGGCGGCCTTGCCGGATGGTGTCCTGGCCATGGTCTGCAACCCGACCTCCGCCGCGCAGTCCGGCGCACGCCGCGCCTCCCTATATGATGAGCTGGAGGAGCAGGATGATCGCCCCGAGGCGGTCGAGGGCTGTGAGCCGATCTGGGGCGTCGAGCGCGCGCCGCTGGCCCTGTGCCTGTCCGCTGACGGCGGGCGGACCTTCCCGGTTCGCTATGTCGTGGAGGACAGCGAGGGCACCTGCCTCAGCAACAACTCCCTGGACGGAAAGAACAAGGAGCTGTCCTACCCGGTGATCCTGCCCCGCGCCGATGGCGGGCTCGACATCGCCTATACCCTTTATCGCCGGGCGATCCGGCACGTGCGCCTGGCGCCCGAAACGGTTGCCGATCTTGTCCAACAGCTTGCCGGAAAGGAGTGAGCCATGTCTTCCATGGATCGCCTGATCACCATTCATCAGCCCCGCCGGCTTGAAATCGGCGTGGGGGCTGCGGCCAAGGTGGGCGAGGCCGTCCGGGCCGTCCGCCCGCTGGTCATCGCCAGCGGCCCGACCGCGCAATATGTCGACCGGCTGGGCCTGTCGGGTGAGGTGCTGGTCATCGACGACGTACCGCCCGAGCCTGATCTGCCCGCCCTCGAGGCGGTGCTGGAGCGCGCCCGCGCCTTCGGCCCCGACCTTATGGTGGGGCTGGGCGGCGGGTCTGTCCTCGACATCGCGAAGCTGGTCGCAGTGCTGTGGGATGGCGACCAGACCCTGCGCGACGTGGTGGGGCCGAACAAGGTGGCGGGCCGTCGCGTGCCGCTGATCCAGGTGGCCACCACCGCCGGCACCGGGTCCGAGGCGGGCATCCGTGCGCTGGTGACGGATCCCGAGACCAAGTCGAAGCTGGCCGTGGAAAGCCCGCACATGATCGCCGACCTCGCGGTGCTGGACCCCGAACTGACCTATTCCGTGCCGCCTGCGGTCACTGCCGCCACTGGCGTCGACGCCATGGCGCATTGCGTGGAGGCCTTCACCAACATCAAGTCCCACGACCTGATCGACGGCTACGCGCGCATGGGGATCAACCTGGTGGGCAAGTACCTGAAGCGCGCGGTCGAGGATGGTCGCGACAGCGAGGCGCGGGCGGGGATGATGCTGGCTTCCTACTACGGTGGTATCTGCCTCGGCCCGGTGAATACTGCCGCCGGACATGCGCTGTCCTACCCGCTGGGCACCCGGCTGTCGCTGCCGCACGGGTTGGCCAACGCGATCATCTTCCCGCATGTGCTGGCCTTCAACCAGCCGGTGGCGCCCGAGAAGACGCAGGAGGTGGCCAGGGCTCTCGGTCTGGGTCAGGCCGGATCGGTTGAGACGCTGAAGGAGGCCGCCGTCGGTTTCTGCCGTGATCTGGGCATCGAGATGCGCCTGTCGCAGCATGGCGCGGCCGAAGGCGACCTGGGGCTTTTCGCGGAAGAGGCCCATGCCATCCGCCGCCTGATGGACAACAACCCCCGCGACATGAGCGTGGCGGACGTTCACGGGATCTACCGCGACGCTTTCTGACAGGGTGACGGAGCGCGCGTCGCGGCAGGCGGCGTCCCGAAAGGGGCGCCGCATTTGCGTTCAGGTCGTCACATGGAGAGGTCGAGCATCCCGCCGCCGAACAGCCGTTCGCGCGAATGGGTGACATGGGCGCGCATGACGGCGCGGGCGGTCTCCGCCTCGCCGTCGCGGATCGCCTCGAAGATCGCGCGGTGTTCGCCCAGCACGTGTTCCAGCGCCGCCGCCCCGTCGGACATCAGGGCATCGCCGTGCATCTTCATGCCGACGTAGATGTGGTCGCGCAGGGCCTTCAGGGTTTCGGCGTAATACTGGTTGTTGGTGGCGCGGGCGATCGCCAGGTGAAAGGCGAAATCCGCGTCTTCGCGGTGCAGGCGCGATCCCGTGGCGTCCGACAGCAGATCCAGCGCCTCCAGCATCTCGTCCAGCACGGCCTGGTTGCGACGCTGCGCGGCTAGGCCCGCGGCGTCGACTTCCACCGTCAGGCGGAACTCGTAGCAGCGCTGGATGTCGGCGATGGTTTCCACGGGCGTGTAGCCAAGGGCGGCCTCGCGTTTCACCCGGACGAAGTTGCCGGCCCCCTGGCGCGACACGATCAGCCCCTCGCCGCGCAGCTGTTCCAGGGCCGCGCGCAGAACCGGGCGCGACACGCCGTATTGCACCGACAGGTCCTTTTCCGCCGGCAGCTTTTCGTTGGCGCCGTAGTCCCCGCGCGAGATCCGCTGTTTCAGCGAGGTGTAGACTTTCTCCGACAGGGAGGTGCGCCCGCCGCGGGCCGGGCCGCCATCCTGCGGGGAATTGTTGTGCTGGTCCATCGTCCTGTTCCTTCCTGCCTGTCAGCGCGTTCCGGCGGTGGTCACGATCTCGGCCAGAAGGCCCGGCGCGCCGAAGCCGCCTGATTTCGTGACGATATCCACCGGCCCCCACGCGGTGTCGATGCGGCACAGGGGCAGGCCGGGCCGCAGCTCGGCGATGATTTGTAAACTGGTTACCGACAGCCGGTCCAGTGCTGCCTGCGCGCTTTCGCCGCCGCAGATCACCAGGGCGGCGGGTCGCGCGGCCCGGGCCGTGCGTGCGATTGTCTCGGCAAAGCGGCGGGCGGCCTCGGCCCCGGGCAGGGCGCCGCCGCCGTCGGTGATCGTCAGGGCCAGCGGTTGGCCGGGTGTTGGTACGGCGTCGGAGGTTGTGCCATCGGGGGCCTCAATGCGGGTCAGGTTCTCAGGCAGGGCAGCGATCTGCGTCAGGGTCACCGGGTCGCGGGACCCGTTTGCGATCATCACCGGCGCGGCCAGCCCTGTGTCGGGCGGCGCCGTCACGCCCAGCTGCCGCGCCAGGGCAAAGGACAGCCCGCGCGCCCCGATCCAGAGGGGGCTGTCCGGGGCGTCCGTGATGAGCCTGTCCAGCTCGGCATCGCTGCCGATCTCGGGCACTTCGACCGGATCGTCGAAGCGGCTGGCGACGGGAATCGGATCCGCCACGCCGGCGCCGACCAATGCGCCGCCTTCGACGCGGCGGTCCATCTCCGGAATGGCGGGGCAGGCGACCTGCCGGGCGCGCCCGGCCCAGCGGGCCAGCGCGGCGGTTTCGGCGGCCGGGTTGCCCTTCAGTCGGCTGTCCACCTTCTTCATCACCACGTCGAAGTCGTCGGGCGAGAGTGCCTCCAGAGCGTGGGTCACGCGCGCGGCGGCGGCCTTGGCGCTGATCTCCCGGCTGGAGGTATTGACGGCCAGCACGTCGGGCCGGGTCGCCCAGGTCTCCGCCACGTCCTCGGGGCTGCGGGCGACCATGACCCGACGTCCGGGCGCGGCAAAGCCGACAGCGGAATCAAGCGCCCCTGTCAGGTCGTCCGCGATGATCAGTACCTTGGCGCGCATCAGGCCACCCTCCCGCATGTTGTAAACTGATATAATCAATCTGGCCCTCTCATTTCCATCATTTTCATAATGGTTTGCCTGAAAAATTGCGGCTGAAGGCGGTAATCATTGATACCTATTTACCCATAGGTTAAAGAGAGCCGAGATCGCTGCCGACGGAGGAGTAGGATGAGCGAAAAGATCGTGATCACCATGGGGGACCCCTCGGGCGTCGGCGCAGAGGTCACCCTGCGGGCGCTGGCTGATCGGGATGCCGCCCTGCGCGCCGAAACCCATGTCATCGGCGACCGAGACACGATGGAGCGGGCGGCGAAGGTGCTGGGTATCGACCTGCCGATCCTGGCGCCCGATGCCTCCGGAGACGGCATTCGCGTGGATCATGTTCCCGTGGAAGGGCTGCCGGGGGAATTCGGCGTGCTGTCGCCTGCCTGCGGCGAGGCCTCCTTCCGCTATATCGAACGGGCCGTGCAGCGCGCTCTGGGCGGCGAGGCGGCCTGTATCGTCACCGCACCGATCAACAAGGAGGCGCTGAATGCCGCCGGGCACCATTACGACGGGCACACGGGGATGCTGGCGCATCTGACCGGCTCGGCCTCGTCCTGGATGCTGCTGTCGTCGGAGCGCCTGAGCGTCGTGCATGTCTCGACCCATGTGGCGCTGCGCGATGCGATCACCCGCGCCACCACCGCGCGGGTGCTGGAGACCATCCGTACCGGGCATAGGCACCTGATCCGCATGGGCAATCCCGCGCCGCGCATCGCCGTGGCGGGCATCAATCCCCATTGCGGCGAAAACGGTCTTTTCGGCACCGAGGATGACGATCAGGTCGCCCCCGCCGTCGCCGCGGCCCAGGCCGAAGGCATCGACGTGCAGGGCCCGATTTCCGCCGATACCGTCTATCACCGTGCCTACCAGGGTGCCTTCGACCTGGTGATCGCCCAGTACCACGACCAGGGCCATATCCCGATCAAGCTGGTGGCCTTCGACACCGCCGTGAACGTCTCTCTCGGCCTGCCCATCGACCGTTGCTCGGTCGACCATGGCACGGCCTTCGACATCGCCGGCACCGGCCGCGCGAACCATGCCAACATGCTCTGTGCGCTGGACTATGCCGCCCGCATGGCCGCTGCGAAAAAGGAGGCCGCCGCATGAGTGACAAGGAAGCCTTCGTCGCGCTCGTCACCTGTTTCCATGACGACGAGACGATCAACTATGGCGCCACTCGCGCCCAGGTGCGGCGCCAGGTGGCCGCCGGCAACAACATCATGTGCGCGGGCACCAACGGTGATTTCTCCGCCCTGACCTTCGACGAAAAGGTGCGCCTGTGCGGTGAGGTGGTGGATGAGGTCGGCGGCAAAGCAAAGGTCATCGTCAACGCTGGCATGCCCGCCACCTATGAGACCATCCTTCTGGCGAAGGAATTCGACCGGATCGGCGTCGACGGCATCGCCGTCATCACGCCCTTCTTCATCGCCTGCACCCAGGACGGGCTGATCCGGCACTTCACCACCGTCGCAGATGCGGTGCAAACGCCCGTCTACCTCTATGACATCCCGGCGCGCACCCAGAACCATATCGAGCCCGCCACGGCGCGAACCCTTGCCGCCCATGGCAATATCGCGGGTATCAAGGATTCCGGCGGGGCTCAGGACACGCTGGAGGCCTATCTGGCCGTGGGCCGCGCCGTGCCCGGGTTCGACGTCTATTCCGGCCCCGACCACCTGGTGCACTGGGCGCTGACCAACGGCGCGAAGGGCTGCATTTCCGGCCTCGGGAACGTCATGCCCGAGGTGCTGGCGCGGATCGTCTCCTGCGTCAACGCGGGCGACGAGGCGGGCGCGGCCGAGGCGCAGAAGACCTTCGGCGATTTCCGCGTGGCGCTGTACAAGCTGGGCTATCCGCCCGCGCTGGTGAAGCGCGCGCTGTACCTGCGCGATCCATCGGTCGGCGCCTCGCGTCAGCCCGCGCTGCTGCCCGACCCGGAAACGGATCGCGCCATCGAAGAGGTGCTGGTGGCCTTCGACCTGTAAGCACCATCCCCGCCACAGCAAAACGCCCCGGTGCCTGCGCGCCGGGGCGTTTTTGGTCTCTCGCGGTGGCGATCAGCCCTCCAGCGTGTCGGCGCAGACGTATTTCAGCTCGGTAAAGGCCTCCATCCCGTGGCGGGAGCCTTCGCGGCCCAGCCCCGATTGCTTCACCCCGCCGAAGGGGATCGGCGCGCCGGTAATCGAGGTGCGGTTCACGGCCACCATCCCGGCCTGAAGGCCGCGCGTCAGGCGGGAAATGCGCCCCGGATCGCGGGTGTGCAGGTAGGCCACCAGCCCGTAGTCGCTGTCATTGGCGCGCGCCAGCGCCTCGACCTCGGTATCGAAGGGCAGGATGGCGGCGACGGGGCCGAAGGTTTCCTCGCTCAGGATCTGTGCGCCCTCGGGCACGTCGACCAGCACCGTGGGTTGGTAGAACAGCGGCCCCTGCGGATCGCGCGCGCCGCCGGTCAGCAGGCGGGCGCCGCGCGCCAGGGCGTCGGCCACCTGTTCTTCCTGCTTGGCCACGGCGCCTTCGTTGATCAGCGGGCCGATGTCCGGGTCCTCGTGGCCGGGGCCGGTGGTCAGCCGCGCGGTGGCTTCGGCGAATCGGGCGCAGAAGGCGTCGTAGATCGGACGTTCCACGTAGATGCGGTTGGCGGCCAGGCAGTCCTGCCCGGAGGTGGCGAATTTCGCGTCCACCATTTTCGGGATCACCTGGTCAAGATCGGTGTCGGCAAAGACCAGCGCGGGCGCATGGCCGCCCAGTTCCATCACCAGACGTTTCACCGTGTCGGCAGAGCGGCGGTAAAGGAGCTTGCCCACCCGGGTCGAGCCGGTGAAGGAGATGGCGCGCACGCGGGCGTCCTCCAGCCAGGGCTCGGTCACCTCTTCGGGCTGGCCGGTGACGACGTTGAAGACCCCGGCGGGCAGGCCCGCGCGTTCCGCCAGCTCGGCCAGGGCCAGGGCGGAGTAGGGGGTTTCGTGGCTGGGGTGCGCGACAACGGTGCAGCCGGCGGCCAGGGCAGCGGCGGCCTTGCGGGTCAGCATGGCGGAGGGGAAGTTCCACGGCGTGATAAGGGCGGCGACGCCCAGCGGTTCGCGAGTGACCTTCATCTCGGTGCCCGGCAGATGCGGCGTGACGCCTTCCACGTCGGGGCGGCGGGCGGCCTCGGCGTAGTATTCGACGAAACCGGCCCCATAGCGGATCTCGCCGCGCGCCTCGGACAGGGGTTTGCCCTGTTCCATGACCATGATCAGGGCCAGGTCCTCGGCGTTCTCGGTGATCAGGTCGTACCAGCGGCGCAGGATCGTGGCGCGTTCCTGCGGCAACAGGGCGGCCCAGGCGGGGAAGGCGCGGTCGGCGGCATCCACCGCTGCGGCGCTTTCGGCAGCCGAGAGGGCGGCCACTTCGCCCAGACGGGCGCCGGTGGCCGGATCGCTGACCGCGAAGCTGGCGCCGCGGTCCCCGGACAGCCAGCGCCCATCGATGTAGGAAAAACCGCGCATCAGCCGCGGGTCGGCCAGGCGCGATTGCAGCGGGGCGAAATAGGGGGCGTGGCGGGTGTCGGGCATGGGAACCTCCGGGGATGTCTGTCCCCATCAGGCTACGCCCTTCGCGCCAGAGGAACTCTCTGAACGCCTGCGCCGGCGGAGACGAACTCTCCCTTTGCGCGCGCTGCGCCAGAGGTTTCCTCTAGGCCGGGTCGGGATCGGGCAGGCGCGCGACGTGGCTTTTCACCTGCTTGGTCACCACGTAGGTATAGTAGCGCGCCAGGCCGATGCCTGCCTCCAGCAGCCCGTCCATGAACCGCTGGTAGGCGTCGATGTCCCTTACCGCCACCAGCATCAGGTAATCGAAGCCGCCGCCAAGGGCCCAGCAGGCGGCGATTTCCTCGCGCCCCTCGGCCAGCTTCTCAAAAGCGGCGAAATCGGCGGCCTTGTGGCGTTCCAGCTCGACGGTGACGAAGACCTCGACCCCGGGCACCAGCATCTTCATGTCGATGTCGGCATGGTAGCCGCGAATGACGCCCGCCTCTTCCAGCCGCCGCAGCCGTTCCCAGGTGGGGGTGGGGGACAGGTTCACCCGCTGCGCCAGGTCGGATTTGGAGATCCGCCCCTCGCGCGCCAAGACGCGCAGAATGGCGATGTCCCTCTGATCGAGTTTCACGCAAGGACTCCTTGGGCGGTGGCGGTGGTTGCCTGCACCCTAGGGCTTTCGCGCGGCCGGGTCCACGGGCGCCGCCCGGGGGGCTCACTCTGCCGATTCCATCGACTGTTCCGCCGCGCCCATGGCCTTGTGCAGGTGCTTCTTCGCGCCCTTCCGGCCTGTCGCCACGCGTGCTAGCCCTGTCGCATCCCAGAGCAGAGCAGCCCGGAGCCGCCATGAAACCCCTCTCCCCCGACAGCATTTCCGCCCCCTTCGGCAACTATTCCCACGGTATCGCCGCGGGTCCGGTGCTGGTGACCTCCGGCCAGCTGGCTCTTGGCGCTGACGGCGCGATCCCCGAGGACATCACCGAGCAGTCCCGGATGTGTTTCGACGCGGTTCTGGCGATCCTGGCCGAGGATGGGCTGGACGCCTCCGACGTGCTGCGTTTCTCGGCCTTCGTGACCAGACGCGAGGACATGAAGCCCTACATGGCCGTGCGCGACGAGGTCTGCGCCGGCCTGGCCGTCAAACCCGCCTCCACCCTGATGATCGTCTCGGGCTTCACCCGGCCGGAGTTCCTGGTGGAGGTCGAGGCCCTCGCCCTGCGCCGGGGCTGAGCCCACGTGCAAACGGCCGCGCCCCGGGGGGCACGGCCGTTGCCGTTTCATGTCGCTCTGCTCACTCGGCCGGGCAGGTGTTGATCGGCGCGGCCTTCACGATGGGGAAACAGCTTTCCCATTCCTCGGTGCGAGCGGGCCAGGGGGTCAGCACCTCGGGGCTTTCGGCCAGTTGAAGCACGCCCAGGGCCTGCAGGTCCTTCACCCGGCCATCCAGGTATTCCTTGATGACGCTGATCTTGCCATCCGCCACATGGGCCACCCAGACGTCGTTCACCACCTGGCGCGAGCCGCGCTGGAAGGTGCGGAACTGCAGCTCGGCGGCGATGCGGCCGGTTTCGGTGTCGACGAAGAAGGCATCGGCGGGCAGGTAGATGCTGGTGTCCTTGGCCATGTCGCAGAAGGCCGCCAGGTCTTCCAGCATCGTGTCGCGCCCGGTGTAGGAGGTCGTGGGGTAGGAGAAGGCCACGTCCTCGGTCACCGTGGCTTCCATCAGCTCGGCGTTGCAGGCCGCCCAGGAGGAGGCAAGGTCGAGGATCAGCCCCTCCATCTCGGCGCGATCGGGGTCTTCGGACAGGGTGCCGGCATAGGTCACGCCGGGGCGCACCTCGGTGACCTCGGCCAGGGCGGGCAGGGCGGCGAAGGCGGCGAAGGTGGTGAAGGCGGCAAGGGCGGCGCCGGTCGCGAGGGACGTCAGCTTGGTCATGGTCTTTCCTCTCTGTTTTCACTTCCGTCGATTATCGAGCGACGGTTCGTAATACGACTATCGGAGGGCAGCTTTCCCGCCCGCGCAACGGGGAAGAGGGGATTTCGCGGCGCAGGCCCCTGCGCGCCGACCTAGCTGCCAGCTTCGCAGGCAGTCGCCGCGATATTGGCCAGAAGGCAGCCGGTGGTGACCGGGCCCACCCCATCGGGCACATGTGTGACCGTCACATCGCGATCCGCCAGCGCGGCCAGGTCCACATCGCCGATCACCCCGTGGGCGCCGCGATTGATCGACACGTCCAGCACCACCGTCCCATCGGCCAGGTGATCCGGCCCGATCAGCCCGGCGCGCCCGGCGGCGGTGATGACGATCTCCGCGCCCCGGGTGTGGGCTGCCAGATCGCGGGTGTCCGCGTGGGTCAGGGTCACCGTGGCGCCCGCGTCCAGCAGAAGCTGTGCCAGGGGCCGGCCGACGATACGCGAGGCGCCCACCAGGACGACCTCCCGGCCGGTCAGTGGCCCGGCGATGTCTTCGGCGATCAGACGGCAAGCCCGCGCGGTGGCCGGTGCCCGGGCCGGGGCGCCAAGGGCCAGAAGGCCGGCGTTTTCCGGGTGCAGCCCGTCGATGTCCTTGGCAGCCCCCAGGGTGAGGGCCGCCTGCAGCGGATCCACGCCGGCGGGCAGGGGATAGAGGGTCGCCACGGCGTCCAGGGTGGCATCCGCGGCGAGGGTGGCCAGCCGGGGCAATACTTCGGCGGCCTGCGGATAGCTCTCCGTCTCTAGGTCGATCCCCGCCGCGACCGCGCTGTCGGCCAGGCGTGCGCCATAGGCCGCCATGCCCGCGTTGCTGCCGTCCAGCAGCACCCGGCAGCGCGGCGCCCGGCCCAGCTCCGCCACCCGGGCCTGCGTCTCCGCGTTCAGCCTTGCCGCCAGCGCCGTGCCGTTGAAGATCCGCATCCCGCCCACCTCAGAAGGTCGAGCTGACATGGGCGGCGCAGCTTTTCAGCCGCGTGATGCTGTCGGCGCGCTGCTGCGCATCCAGCTGGCCCTGTTCGAAGATGATCGACACGGCGCCGATCACCGAATTCAGGCCGGGATCGAAGACCGGCACGGCCAGCGAGCCCACGTCCGCCACATATTCGCTGTCGGTCTGGGCAAAACCCTGGGCGCGCACCTCGTGCAGGGCGTCGAGGAAGCGGGCGCGGTCGGTCTGGGTGCGGTCGGTGAAGGCGGCGAAATCCATGCCGTCCAGGATCTCGTCGCGCCGTGCCTCGTCGAGGAAGGCCAGGATCGCCCGCCCGGCGGCCGTGGGCGCCAGCGGTACCCGCGTCCCGATCGCCACGCGGTTCAGGGTGAACTGCGACGGCAGGAAGGTATGGGCCACGTAGACCGCATCGGTGTCGTCCAGCATGGCGAAGCTGACCGACTGGCCGATCTCCTCCGCCGCCAGGCGCAGGATCGGCTGGATGATCTGGGCGATGCCGCGCCCCTCGATGAACCCCTGGCTGAGGCGCAGGACATGGGGCGTCACCTCGTACCGGCCGCGGTCGCTGGTCAGGTAGCCCAGCTGTTCCAGCGTGCGCACCAGCCGCCGGGTGACCGCGCGGTTCAGCCCGACCTTCTCCGCGATCTCCGAGATGGTGATCGAGCGATCCCGCGCGTCGAAGGCCAGCAGCACGTTCAGCCCCTTGGCGAAGGTCAGGGAGATTTCCTTGTCGTTTTCGTTCAGCATCGGGGTCCTTCGCAGGGCAGGCGTGGTCGGATCGGGCCGTATGCGGCCCTTGCGTCCGAGAGGGGCGGCAGGGCGCCACCGTCCGCGATAGCGGTTTTTCCTGTTCGATAATAGAGCGAACTTCCCGGCGGCGCCCAAAAACAGGGCGTGTGCAAGTGCTGGTTCAGGGCAAAGGCAACTGTCATACACATCAATTGAGGCGCCGATTTTACCGTGGAAGGCCTTGTTTATAGGCGTATAGCGCGACGCAGGCCAAGGCGCGCGCGCCCAGGTGCTGATATTTTGCGCCTTGACCCACTGAGGGTATGCCGTAACGTATTCCGATCAAATGCTCGAATAACGAACAATTCAGGCCGGACGACAGAAAAGACAGCGCTGCCCATGCCCTTCACCGACTGGACCTCTCTCAAGACCACGGATTTCGCCGGGATCGACACCGCCCGCGCGGTGGCGTTGCTGCCGGTGGGGGCGTCGGAACAGCACGGGCCGCACCTGCCGCTGTCGACCGACAGCGTGCTGGGCGAGGGGGTGGCCCGCGCCGCCGGGCCTCGCGTCGAGACCGCGGATGTCTACCTGCTGCCCACGATCACCTATGCCAAGTCGGACGAACATCTGTCCTATCCGGGCACGCTGACCCTCTCCGCCGAAACCCTGATGGCGACGCTGGTGGAGATCGGTCGTTCCGTCGCGCGCGCCGGGGTGAAGCGGCTGGTGCTGCTCAACGCCCATGGCGGCAACGTGCCGGTGCTGCAGATCGTGGCGCGGCGGTTGCGGATCGAGGAAGGCATGATCTGCGTCACCGCCGGCTGGGTCACGATGGGCTATCCGCAGGGCCTCGTCACGCCGCAGGAGGCCGTGCAGGGCATCCACGGCGGCTTTGTCGAAACGGCGGCTATGCTGCACCTGGCGCCGGATCTGGTGGATATGTCGAAGGCCGATAACTTCGTGCCCGCCTCCGCCCGGGTGGCGGAAGAGAACGAGGTGTTGCGCACGTTGGGCCCGGTCGGCATGGGCTGGGTGTCGCAGGACCTGCATCCGTCCGGGGTGGCCGGCAATGCCGCCGCCGCCACGCCGGAAGCGGGCCGGGCGCTGATCGACCATGCCGCCACGCGCTATGCAAAACTTCTCGACGAGGTCGCGGCACATCCCTTGCCCGATCCGGTGATCCCCGCCGGATCCGCGGGGCCCGCCGCATGAGCCTGCCCGCGATTCCCACCCGTGGCGCCTACCTGATGCGCAACGCCCTGGTGCCGGTCGGCCTGTGCCGGGGGCTGGAGGTTTCCGCCGCGACACAGGGTCTGGCCCGCGCCGATATCCTGGTGCGCGACGGGCGCTTCCATTGCCCGGATCCCCAGGCCGATCGGGCCCCGGCCCTGACGGTGGTCGATCTGGACGGGCGCCTGCTGTTGCCGCGTTTCGTCGACATGCACACCCATATCGACAAGGCCTATACGGTGAGCCGCACCGGCTTTTCCTCCGATGGGCTGAGCTCCGCCGTGGCGCTTTGGGCCGCGGGGCAGGAGGGGCGTACGCTCGACGATGACATCGCCCGGATGGAGCGGTCATTGGCCACCGCAGAGGCCCAGGGCACCCGCGCCCTGCGCACCCATCTGGACACCCGCGGCGCCCCCGCCGACACCCCCTCCTGGCAGGCCTACGCCGAGGTCGCGGGGCGCTGGCGGCATCGCCTGCACCTGCAGGCCGTCGCGCTGACGGCGCTGTTCCGGGTGGAGGAACCCGATTTCGCCGCTCGCTGTGCGGCCCTGGCCGAGATGGGCGCCACCCTGGGCGCCTTCGTCGAGGCAGACGCCACGCCGGCGCTGATCGACCGGCTGTTCGGCCTGGCGACGGATCACGGGTTGGACCTCGACCTGCACGTCGACGAGACCCTGGACCCGGAGGCGAGGGGGCTGGAGCTGCTGGCCGAAACGGCGATCCGGCGCGGCTTCTCGGGGCGGATGGTGGCCGGCCATTGCTGCGCCCTGGCCCAGATGCCGCAGGCGCGGCGCGATGCGGTGATCGCCAGGGTAGCCGAGGCCGGGATCGAGGTGGTCTCGCTGCCCGCCACCAACGGTTTCCTTCAGGATCGCGCCCCGGGCCGCACCGGCCTGCTGCGCGGCCTGGCGCCGGTGCAGGAACTGGCCGCCGCCGGCGTGCCGGTCGCCTTCGCCTCCGACAACGTGCGCGATGCCTTCTACCCCTTTGGCGCCTACGACATGATCGAGGCGCTGCGCCTGGGGATATTCATGGGGCAGCTGGAGGCGGAGCCGGCCCACTGGCTGGCCGCCGTCACCGCGACGCCCGCCCGCGCCATGGGCCTGCCCGACACCGGGCGCCTGGTGGCCGGTGGCCCGGCCGAGGCGGTGCTGTTCGACGCCCGCGACTGGGCCGATCTCCTCAGCGGTACGGCATTGCCGCGCCTCGTGCTGCACGACGGTGCGCCGCTGGCCGCCGGCGCAAGCCGCACCGAACCCCAATGGGAAACTGCATGATGACCACCGACACCCCCGAGCTTGCCGCCAACCTCTCTGCCCTTCGCGATGCCCTGGCCGATTTCGACATCGACGAGAACCCCCGCTCGGTGCAGCAGAAAAGCCGCGACTTCTACTGGTACAGCCCGATTCTGAAGGACATGCTGAAGGATGTCTGCGCCGACCTGGTCATCGCGCCCCGCAGCGAGGCCGAGGTGATCGAGATCCTGCGCCTCTGCCACGCCCACGACGTGCCCGTCACCGTGCGCGGCGCCGGCACCGGCAATTACGGCCAGGCCATGCCACTGGCCGGCGGGGTCCTGCTGCACATGCGCCACATGACCGAGATCCTGACGCTGGAACCGGGCCGCCTGGTCGCCCAGCCCGGCGCCATCATGAAGACGATGGAGGCCGCCGCGCGGGACAAGGGGCTGGAGCTGCGGCTGTTCCCCTCCACCACCGCCACCGCCACCATCGCGGGCTTCATCGCCGGCGGCTCGTCGGGCATCGGTGCGATCCGCTGGGGCGGGCTGCGTACGCCGGGCAACATCCTGCGCCTGCGCCTGGTCACCATGGAGGCCGAGCCGCGCATCGTCGAGTTGACCGGCGAGGACATCTTCAAGGCGGCGCATGCCTATGGCGTCAATGGCGTCATCACCGAGGTCGAGGTGCCCGTGGACCCGGCTGAGGATTGGGTCGAGGCGCTGATCGGCACCCGCGATTTCGCCGCCGCCACGCGCCTCAGCTTCGCCATCGGCAGGGCCGAGGGCATCGTGAAACGCATGGTCTCCACCTTCGAGCCGGAGATCCCCGAGCGCTTTTTCAACCGCTACACCGAGTTCACGGTGAAGGGCGAGGCGGCCGTCGCGGTCATCGTCACCCGCGACAGCCTGGAGGCGCTGGAGGCTCTGGTCGCCGCCGATCCGGAGACAACGATGCGCTTCCGCTCGGACCGGGACCTGGGCGAGCGTCGCCTGGTCTCGCTCTATGAATACGCCTGGAACCACACCACCCTGCGCGCCCGCAAGGTGGACCCGTCGATCACCTACCTGCAGATGATGCTGCCGCAGGATGACATCTACGGCGTGATGGAGCGCCTGAAGACCGATTTCGGCGACGAGATCGTGCTGCACCACGAATTCACGCAGTTCTCCGGCAAGGTGGCCGCCGTCACCCTGCCGCTGCTGCGCTATTCCAGCGACGCGCGCATCGAAGAGGTGATCGCGCTGCTGGAAGCCGACTACGGGATCACCGTCTTCAACCCGCATCGTGTCACCCTCGAAGAGGGCGGCATGAAGAAGACCGATCCCGCCCAGCTTGAGTTCAAGCGCCAGACCGACCCGAAGGGGCTGCTCAACCCGGGCAAGATGATTGCCTGGACCGATCCGGACTGGGTGCCGGAGCCGGGGCGCGCCTTCCTGTTCAACCACTAGCTCCGGGGCGCGCCACCCGCGGCGCGACGCCCCGCCCGGATGAAAGAGACACGAAAGACGCCGCATCATGAAAGTGCACGTGATCTACGCCCACCCCCAGGAGACCTCGCTGGCCTCGACCCTGCATCAGACCGTGGTGCAGGGGCTGACCGAGGCCGGGCATGAGGTGGATGACCTCGACCTCTATGCCGACAACTTCGACCCGGTCCTGTCGCGCGAGGACCGGGAGGACTATCACGACATCACCATCAACCGCCGCAAGGTGGCGGATTACGTCGACCGACTGATGTCCTGCGACGGGCTGGTGCTGTGCCACCCGGTGTGGAACTTCGGCTGGCCGGCGATCCTGAAGGGCTACTTCGACCGGGTCTTCCTGCCCGATGTGTCTTTCAAGCTGACCGATGGCCAGCTGGGCCCGGGCCTGGGCAACATCAAGAAGCTGGCGACGGTCACCACCTACGGATCCAAGCGCTATCGTGCCATGTTCCTGGGCGATCCGCCGCGCAAGAACGCCACCCGCTTCCTGCGGGTGGTCTGCAACCCGCGCGTCAAGGTGCAGTACCACGCGCTCTATGACATGAACAACGTGACGCAGGCGCAGACCAGCGCCTTCATCGGCAAGGTGCATGACGCCATGCGCAAATTCTAAGACCCCCGCAAGGAGCCAGACTTGAGCGCAGATTCCACATCCACCACGGCACCGGAAGGGCAGGCGGCCGCAGACGGGGCGTCCCTTCCCGGGGGCAACGCCATCGTCTTCGACCATGTCTCGATGACCTTTCCCGACGGCACCGAGGGGCTCAGTGACGTAAACCTTGCCATCGCCCCGGGCGAGTTCGTCTCGATCGTCGGCCCCTCGGGCTGCGGCAAGTCCACCCTGCTGAAGGTCGCCTCGGGCCTGGTCACCCATACGGGTGGCAAGGTCTGGGTCGACCGCGACCAGCTGGGCTACACCTTCCAGGACGCCACCCTGCTGCCCTGGCGCAAGGTGCAGGACAACGTCGAGCTGCTGATGGAGCTGCGCGATTTCCCCGCCGAGGAACGCCGCCGCATCGCCGCCGAGAAGATCGAGCTGGTCGGCCTGACGGGGTTCGAGAACCACTATCCGCAGCGCCTGTCGGGCGGCATGAAGATGCGGGTCTCGCTGGCCCGTTCGCTGGCGCTGAACCCGGCCGTCTTCATGTTCGACGAACCCTTCGGCGCGCTGGACGAGATCACCCGCGAACGCCTGAACGACGAGGTGATCGACCTCTTCGTGCGCGAAGGCTTCACCGGGATCTTCGTCACCCACTCGATCCCCGAGGCGGTCTACATGTCCTCGAAGGTCGTGGTGATGTCGCGCCGCCCGGGCCGTATCCAGGACATCTTCGAGGTGCCCTTCGCCTATCCCCGTGCGCCCGAGATGCGCTACCAGGCGGATTTCTCGGAACTCTGCGGAGAGATCTCCCTCTCCCTGCGCAAGGCCATCGAGGGATGAACGACATGAGCGACACGCAGATCCCCGCGGACACCGGCAAGCATCGCCGGGCCAATATCGAAAGCCACGAGGCCACCCCCGTCGCGCCGCCGCCCAGCGTGACGCGCCGACTGGTGACGAACCTGGTGCCGCCGATCCTCGCCGGCATCCTGGTGATCCTGGCCTATGCCTGGGTGCGCTCGGGCCTGCCGCCGCACCGGCAGTTCCTCATGCCCTCGGGCACCGGGATCTGGGAGCTGGCCTTCGGCATCCCCGATTTCGTGCTGGAGCTGCTGCGCCGCTCCGTCACCACCATGGCGATTGCCGTCACGGGGCTGGGCCTCTCGATCTCCTTCGGCTGTGTCATGGGCATCGTGATGTTCCGTTTCCTTTTCCTGGAAAAGGCCATCTTCCCCTACCTCGTGGTGCTGCAATCGGTGCCGGTCCTGGCCATCGTGCCGCTGATCCAGTCCGCGCTCGGCTTCGGCTTCATGCCCAAGGTGCTGATCGTGGCGCTGTTCACCTTCTTCGCCGTGCCCACGACGCTGCTGCTGGGCCTGAAATCGGTCGACCGCAACATCCTCAACCTGTTCAAGCTGCAGAATGCCAGCTGGTGGGTCACCCTGCGCAAGGCCTGCCTGCCCTTCGCGGGCCCCACGCTTTTCGCCGGTTTCTCGATTTCCGGCTCGCTCGCCGTCATCGCCGCCATCACCTCCGAGCTGTTCTTCCTCTCGGGCGAGGGCGGTCTCGGCCAGCTCCTGATGAATGCAAAAATCGACTTCAAGTACGAGCAGATGTACGCGGCGCTCATCATGGCCTCGGTCCTGTCGATCGCCGTCTACCTCTTCTTCAAATGGCTGGGTAACCGGCTCTTCTCCCATTGGCACGAAGCCTCGGGCAAACAACAATAAAGCAACCGGGCCGCGGCCCAACGCGGTCCTTCCCTCTCCCCCAACCAACAGGGTGACACATGAAACATACGGTCAAATCCGTTTCTCTCGCGGCGCTGCTGGCGGCCTCGGCTTCCGGCGCGGCCATGGCCGGCGACTTCGCGGCGGCGAACTACACCACCGATCTGTCGGGCGTCTGCCCCGACCCGCTGATCGTGCAGCTGGACTGGCTGCCGCAGGCGGAACAGGGCGGCATATGGCAGATGATCGGCGAGGGCGGCGAGATGACGCCGGGCTCCTACCAGGGTCCGCTCGGCTCCACCGGCATCGACCTGCAGATCCTGTCGGGCGGCGGCGGCATCGGCCTGGGCGACGGCGAAACCGCCTATTCCGCGCTCTTCATGGGCAACTCCAAGGCCGGCGTCATGCCGCACCTGGGCTACCAGGAGCTCGACAGTTCCTTCATCTTCTCCAAGCGGTTCCCGACCGTCGGTGTCTTCGCGCCCCTCGACGTGGCGCCGACCGTGCTGTTCTGGGACGCGGCCACCTATCCCGGCGGCTTCTCCTCCATCGAGGATCTGGCGGCGCTGGCCGACACCGACGACGCCAAGATCTACGTCTCGACCGTGGGCCGGACCTTCGGCAAGTACCTGGTCGACTCGGGCGTGCCCAAGGAGGTCTTCGTCGAGGGCTACAAGGGCGACGGCGAGAACTTCGTCACCAACAACGGCCAGTGGCTGAACCAGGGCTTCGTCACCTCCGAGGTCTACAAGTTCGAGAATGGTCTGAACTGGGAAAAACCCATCGACTTCCTGAAGATCGACGACCTGGGCTATCGCAACTACACCGGCATCGTCTCGGTCGCGACATCGCGCCTGGAAGAGCTGTCGCCCTGCCTGACCGGCGTTGTGCCGATCATGCAGCAGGCCGCCGTCGACTATGCCACCGACCCGGCGGAGACCAACGCCACCATCGTCGCCTTCAACGATGCGGAGATGGCGACCTCCTGGTGGAAGACCGCGCCGGACCTGATGGAATACGCCGCGGAAACCATGGTCGCCGAAGGCGTCATCGGCAACGGTTCTGACGACACCGTCGGCAACTTCGACATGGAGCGCGTGGCCGAGATGCTGGAGATCGTCACCCCCAGCCTCGACGAACGCTCCGAGGCCGATGTGACCCCCGAGATGGTCGTCACCAACCAGTTCATCGACCCCTCGATCGGGCTGGAGTGATGAGTGTCCTGCGCAGCGCCACCCTGCTCGACGGCGATGCCCTGGCAGAGGGGCTGCGCAGGCAGATGACAGCCCGGGCGGCGCAGCTGCGCCGCCACGGGATCACGCCCTGCATGGCGACGGTGTTGGTGGGCGAGAATGTCGCCAGCGCCTCCTACATCGGGCGCAAGCATGCCGATTGCGCCGAGATCGGCATCGAGGCCCGCGACATCCGCCTGCCCGCCGACACCGCCATGCCCGCGCTGCTGGATCAGGTGGCGGCGCTGAACGCGGAGGCGGCGGTGCACGGGCTGATGGTGCAGCTGCCGCTGCCCGGCGCGCTGGACGACGACACGGCGCTGGCGGCGGTATCGCCCGCCAAGGACATCGACGGGCTGCACCCGGAAAACCTCGGGCGGCTACTGGCCGGTGCGCCGGACCTGCTGACAACGGGCCTCCTGCCCTGCACCCCCCATGCCATCCTGCAACTGCTGCGCCACCACGCAGTGCCGCTTTCGGGCGCCCGCGTGGCGGTGATCGGGCGGGGGCCTCTGGTGGGCCGCCCGCTGGCCATGCTGCTGTCGCTGAAAGGCATCGACGCCGAGGTCACGCTGCTGCATAGCGCCTCGCGCGATCTGGCCGAGGTGACCCGCCGCGCTGACGTGGTCATTGCCGCGGCTGGCCAGCCGGGCCTGGTCACGGCCCAGATGATCCGCCCCGGCGCGGCCGTGGTGGGCGTGGGCATCACCTATGGCGCCGACGGTCGCATGGTGTCCGACATCGCCGCCGACGTGGCCCGGGTCGCGGGCTGGGTCACACCGCCGCACGGATCTGTCGGCGCCCTGACCCGCGCGGCCCTTCTGCAGAACCTGCTCATGATCGCAGAGCGCGACCTCGCCTGAGGCCTGACGCCCGACATCGAAGGCCTGTCGGTGCTGCAGCCAGATCTGGTGATCGCCCCCGACCGCTCCGCGTCGGCCTATGACGGCGCCGCCCAGGTCGCGCCGATCATTGACCTGACCATGATCCCACGCTGCTGTTTTGCCCCCGGTCATCAAGAGGCTGAATGCGGTCGACTTGAACTGGTTTCGCGGACGGCGGAAAGAGATGCGCTCGCACCCGCTCCGATCGCGCTGCCAGAGGACCTTCCTGCGCTCTACCGGGGATCTGGTCGGGACGCTCACAGATGACGCCGTCGCGGGCCCCGCAGCTGATGAGCTGCATATGCTGATCGATACGGTCGTTGTCACCTGGGATGCTGAGGAGCGTATTCACTGGCTGGAGGTGCAGGGCAAGCTGCTGGAGTGACTCAGTGTCACGGACATCAAAAAAGCCACTACCCTCTCAGGTGCGGCTTGTTCGATAGAATTGGTTGCGGGGGTAGGATTTGAACCTACGACCTTCAGGTTATGAGCCTGACGAGCTACCGGGCTGCTCCACCCCGCGCCAATCTCCGTTGGGGCGTCGCCCCGTCGGTGAAGCACGATCTATCGTCTCGGCCGGGGAGGTGCAAGGGGCTGTGAGAGGATTTTTGACAAAAACGTAAAACGGTGGGGGCAGACCGCTGTCGCGCAGGGGATTTTCAGGAATATACACATGAAAACAAGGTGGTGCCGGGCGCTGACTCGCGGGGCCGCACGCCTTTTGTCGCGATTCGGGATCTCCCCTGCTGCCTGCGGTTGCCCGCGCCCTGCCGTCGTCATCGGAACAGCGCGACTCGCCCCAGTCTTACCTTGATGCGTTGACCCGCAGGAAAGGGCTGGATCGCGCCCCGGCCTCTCTCCTATGCTGCCGGACGGAGAGGAGACCGGGGATGCAGATCGTGGAGGAGCGACGGGAGGCGGGCGAGGGCACGCTGACGGATCATCTGCGCGCCGCGCGGGTGCTGGTCGTCGACGACGAACCGGGTATGCGCAATTTCCTGGTCAAGGTGCTGACCCCCTATTGCCGGGAGGTGGCCGAGGCCGCCGATGCGGCCCAGGCCGGCGCCTGCCTGGCGGAGCGGCATTTCGACATCATGATTCTCGACAACATGATGCCCGGCCAGACCGGCATCGACTGGCTGGCCGAACAGCGCGAACGCGGCGGGTTCACCGACACGATCATGGTCACCGCCTATGCCGATCTGGAAACGGCGATCGAGGCGATGCGCGCGGGCGCCTCGGATTTCGTGCTGAAACCCTTCCGGTCCAACCAGCTGCTGAATGCCGTGCGGCGCTGCATGCAGATGGCGGCCCTGCGGCGGGAAAACACCCTGCTGCGCCGCGAGCTGGAGAACACCGACCTGGGGCGTCGGCGGCGGCATGAGCTGGTTGGCACCTCCCGCGCGCTGGAGGAGGTGCGTGCCTCCCTCGACCGGCTGAAGGATATCGACACGCCGGTGCTGATCACCGGCGCCTCGGGCACCGGCAAGGAGGTGGCGGCGCGGCACCTGCATCACATCTCCGCCCGCGCCAGCCGGCCCTTCGTGCCGATCTCCTGCGGGGCGATTCCGGCCGAGATGATCGAGATGGAACTCTTCGGCCATGCCCCCGGCGCCTTTCCCGGCGCCGGAGAGGGGCGCGAGGGGCTTCTGGCCTCCGCGCAGGGGGGCACGGTGTTCCTGGATGAGGTCGCCGGGCTGGGGCCCGCGGCGCAGACCGCGCTGCTGCGGGTGCTGGAGGACGGGATGATCCGCCCCGTGGGCACGGAACGCGACACGCAACTGGACCTGCGGTTCGTGCTGGCCACCTCGAAGGACCTGGCCCGCGAGGTGGCCGAGGGACGTTTCCGCGAGGATCTGCTGTTCCGAATCAACGTGCTGGAGCTGCGCATGCCGCCCCTGTCGCGGCGCGAAACCGACGTGATCGAGCTGGCGGAGCTGTTCCTGGAGGAACTGGGCGCACGCCTGCGCCTGGCGCCGCTGACCATCGACAGCGCCACCCGTGCCGCCATGCTTCGACACGACTGGCCCGGCAACATCCGCGAGCTGCGCAACTTCATCGAACGCTCGCTGATCTTCGGGCGCTTCCCGCTGGAAACCCTGGCGCCCGCGCGCGGCGAGGAGATCGCGCCGCTGGACGAGGTGGAGCGGCGACAGATCCTGACCGCGCTGGAGGCCGTGGGCGGCAACCGGACCGAGGCGGCCCGGCGCCTGGGCGTCTCGCGCAAGACCATCGACCGCAAATGCGCGGCCTGGGGCCTCTGAACCGTGGTCGTGGGGATCCGCCGTTCGGTGCGGATGCGCCTGCTGGTGATCGCGTTGCTGCCCATGCTGGTGCTGCTGCCGATGATGCTGGGCTCCACCATGCTGCGCTGGTCGGGCAAGATCGACGATATCCTGATCACCAAGGTCAACGGTGACCTGACCATCGCCGATCAGTACCTGGGGCGCCTGCTGGAAAACTCCGGCGAGCGGCTGGAGGCGCTGGCGGGCTCCGTGGCCTTCGACGCGGTGCTGGACGCGCCGGAGGCCCGCGCCGCCCTGCTGGCGGAGGCGCGGGCGGCGCAGGATCTGGATTTCCTCTACCTCAGCACGGGTGACACCGACGGCGACTGGCCCGTGGTCCGGCAGGCCCTGCAGGGGCGGGCGCAAAGCGCCGTCGACATCATGACCGCCGAGGCGCTGGAAGCGCGCGCGCCCGGCCTGGCCGAGCGTGCCGCGATCCGACTGGTGCCGACCCGCGCCGCCCGGCCGACGCAGCAGGAGGTCGAGACGCGCGGCATGGTCATCCATTCCGCCGCCCCGGTTGCCCTGCCCGACGGGCGCGCCGCCGCCCTGGTGGGTGGGCGGCTGCTGAACCGCAACCTCGGATTCATCGACACGATCAACG
Source organism: Pseudooceanicola marinus (assembly GCF_002786295.1). Lineage (GTDB taxonomy): Bacteria > Pseudomonadota > Alphaproteobacteria > Rhodobacterales > Rhodobacteraceae > Pseudooceanicola > Pseudooceanicola marinus. The sequence goes on from NZ_PGTC01000016.1 coordinate 44,199, forward strand.
CGCTGGTCTACCGCGAGCAGAGCCTGCCGGAGGGCAGCCAGGGCACCGCCACGCTGTTCCTCGACGACGTGCGCATTTCGACCAATGTGCGGCTGTTCGAGAACGTGCGCGCCCTGGGCACCCGGGTTTCGGCAGCGGTGCGGGACCGGGTGCTGGCCGAAGGGCAGACCTGGCTCGACCGGGCTTTCGTCGTCAACGACTGGTACATTTCGGCCTATGAACCCATCGTCGACAGCCGCGGCGAGCGGGTGGGGATGCTCTACGTGGGTTTCCTGGAGACCCCGTTTCGCCAGGCGAAACTGACCTCGGCGCTGACCGTCGTCGCGCTGTTCCTGCTGATCGCCGCGCTGTCGGTGCCGATCTTCCTCAGCTGGGCCGGGCGCATCTTCCGGCCGCTGGAGCGGATGACGCGCACCATTGCCCGGGTGGAGGCGGGGGACCTGTCGGCGCGCAACGGTCCGGCGGGCGACAGTGGCGAGATTGCCCAGGTGGCGGGCCATCTGGATGATCTGCTGGACCAGGTGCAGGAACGCGACCGCCAGCTGCGTGACTGGGGTGAGAGCCTGGAGCAGAAGGTCGAGGCCCGCACCGCCGACCTGCGCCGCGCCAAGGCGGAGCTGGAAAAGACCACCGAACGCCTGATCATGTCGGAAAAGCTGGCCGCCGTGGGGGAGATCACCGCCTCCGTTGCCCATGAGATCAACAATCCCATCGCCGTCATCCAGGGCAACCTGGAAGTCGCCCGCACCCTGCTGGAAGACGAGGCCGCGCGGGTGGAGACCGAGTTTCGCCTGATCGACGATCAGGTCTACCGCATCGGCGCCATCGTCTCGAAACTGCTGCAGTTCGCCCGGCCGGAGGAATATTCCGGCGCCGCCAACGTGATTTCCCCGGCGGAGGTGGTGCGCGATTGCCTGGTGCTGACCCGGCGCCAGTGCGAGGCGGCGCGGGTGACGGTAGAGACGGAGCTAGTGACCGAGGCGCGGGTTCTGATGGCGCGGACGGAGCTGCAGCAGGTGGTGGTGAACCTGGTGCTGAATGCCGTCCACGCCATGCCGCAGGGCGGTGTGCTGCGCCTGTCCGTGCGAGAGGACAGGGAGGAGGGGCAGGCGGGCCTCGTCCTGCTGGTGGAGGACACTGGCACCGGCATCCCTCCGGAGATCCTGACGCGGATCTTCGATCCGTTCTTCACCACCAAGAGGGCCGAGGGCACGGGGCTTGGCCTGTCGATCTGCCAGACCCTGGTGAGTCGCGCGGGTGGTCGGATCACCGCGCGATCGACCCCGGGGCAGGGCAGTGCCTTCCGGATTTTCCTGCCGCGCGCCGAAAGCACCTGATCGGGACAGAATGTCCCGATCATCGCGGGCGTGGTGAGCGTGATCGGACAGAATGTCCCGTTCTGCTTTCGATACCCGCTCGCCCAGCGTCAATGTGTCCGATTTTATGCAGTCAAGTCATTGATCTATTTGGTTATTCCGTTTGACTGTTCAAGTGAATTTCCGCCAAAATCATCCCGAGGCCGCCGCTCAGGTGGCCCGCGCCGACTGTCCCGCCGGAGGAGGGGGGCCACGGGCGTGACGCATCAGGCCCGCCCCCTGGGGGCCGGACCGGACACGAAAGAACGGGAGGAGAAATCATGTCCAACGCGCGCGCGGGCAGCGCCTTGGGGTTCCTGTACAAGGACCACATCGTTGCCGAACCGGGATATAACCGCTGGCGGGTGCCCCCCGCCTCCATCGCCATCCATCTGTGCATCGGATCTGTCTATGCCTGGTCGGTGTTCAACCCGGCGCTGACCCGTCAGCTGGGCGTCGTGGCCCCGGCGGCGGATGACTGGAGCCTGGGGTCCGTCGTCTGGATCTTCTCCGTCGCCATCGTTTTCCTCGGCCTCGCGGCGGCTTTCGCCGGCAAGTGGCTGGAAGACGTGGGCCCGCGCATGGTCGGTGTCGTGGCGGCCTTCCTCTGGGGCGGCGGCTTCCTGATCGGGTCGGTCGGCATTGCCTCGCATCAGCTGTGGCTGATCTACCTCGGCTACGGGGTGCTGGGGGGCTGTGGCCTCGGCCTGGGCTATGTCTCGCCCGTGTCGACGCTGATCCGCTGGTTCCCGGACCGGCGCGGCATGGCGACGGGCATGGCCATCATGGGCTTCGGCGGCGGCGCGATGATCGCGGCCCCGGTGAAGGGCTGGCTGCTGGCGAAATTCGCCACCCTGCCCGAGTACGTAGGCGCGCAGGATGCCATCGCGACGGTCACCGAAAACGGCCGCCTGTTTGCGGAGACCGCCTCGGGCAAGATCGAAGTCGTCCTGGCCAACGCGGCCCAGGTGGCCGAGATGGGCGGCGCGGCGGGCTACTACGCCGTGGGCACCGGCGACACCGGCGCCTCGCAGACCTTCCTGACGCTGGGCGTGGTCTATTTCGTCGTCATGATGATCGCGGCCTTCCAGTACCGCGTGCCGGCGGCCAACTGGAAACCCGAGGGCTTTACCCCGAAACCCGTCGCCTCGGGCATGGTCAGCCAGAACCACGTGCATATCGACCAGGCGCTGAAGACGCCGCAGTTCTGGCAGCTGTGGCTGATGCTGTGTTTGAACGTGACCGCCGGGATCGGCGTGATCGGCGTGGCCAAGACCATGATGTCGGAGATTTTCGGCACCGTGATGCCGCTGGTGGTGACCGCCGGCTTCGCCTCGACCTACGTGCTGATGATCTCGGTCTTCAACATGGTGGGCCGGTTCTTCTGGGCCTCGACCTCGGACTACATCGGGCGCAAGGCGACCTATATGTGCTTCTTCGTGCTGGGCACGGTGCTGTACCTGTCGATCCCCTACTTCGCCTCTGCCGTGGCGACCAACCCGGCGCTGATCTACCTGATCGGCTTCTACGCGGCGACGATGATCATCTTCTCGATGTACGGCGGCGGGTTCGCCACGATCCCGGCCTACCTGGCGGATATGTTCGGCACCATGCATGTGGGCGGCATCCACGGCCGTCTGCTGACCGCCTGGTCCACCGCTGGTGTGCTGGGGCCGCTGGCCATCACCTCGCTGCGGCAGATGTCGGTGACCAGCGCCATCCAGGAGCTGGCGGGCAAGGTCGATCCGGATGCCTTCGCCCAGGCCTTCGGCGCGCCTCTGGCGCAGCTGGATCAGCTGGTGGCGGCCAAGACCGTGACCATCGCACGGCTGATGGAGATCGCACCGGCGGGCACCGTCGATCCCACTCCCAGCCTCTACAACACGACCATGTACTGCATGGCCGCGCTGCTGGTGGTTGCCTTCTTCGCCAACCTCTTCATGCGTCCGGTGAAGGAACATCATCACCATGACGAGCCGGGGCTGGAGCCGGTGCCGGGCGAATGATCTCCTGTGCGGGTCACGCGGCAGCGTGACCGGCGGTGAAAGGAAGGGGGGCGTCCTGCGGGGCGCCCCTTTGCCGTTGAGGCCGGGCCGACGATGGGCCCACGCGCCTGCGGCCTGAGGCGTGATCGGGCGAAACCTGCCTATTCACGAAAATATTTCGTCTGCGGGGCAGCATCGGCGCGACGGAAAGGTCATTCTGCCGCGTAACACTCGTCACACGTATCCTCCTCCGGTGGTTCCGCCGGGACGCAATTCGAAGTTCGGAGACCTCATGCCCCGCCCCGCTTCCGGCACGTCCGCCGCCCCGATCCATTGCCCCCAGGGCGTCCGGCCGGTCCGGCGCCTGGGGGCCACGCTCCTCTCTCTTGGTCTGCTGCTGCACGCCGTGCCCGCCTGGGCGCAGTTCGGCGGCGGCGGTCCGACCGAGGTGGGGGTGGTCGCGCTGGAGATGGGCGCCGCCCCCTACCAGGTGGTCCTGCCGGGGCGCGCCGTGGCCCATGACCAGACCGAGATCCGCCCCCGCGTCGAGGGCCTGGTGGAGGAGATCCCCTATCGTGCCGGCACCCGGGTCGAGGCCGGCGCGCTGCTGTTCCGGCTGGAAACCGACACCTATGACGTCGCCCTGGCCGCGGCGGAGGCGCAGCTGGCCAGCGCCCAGGCGACCGAGACCGCGGCCCAGGCCCAGGTCGACCGCTACGAGCGGCTGGAGGGCGTGGGATCAACCCAGTCCGACCTGGATCAGGCGCGGGCGGAACTGGCCTCGGCCCGGGCCTCGGTGAAGGCGGCGGAATCGAGTCTGAAATCCGCCCGGCTGAACCTGGAACGCACCGAGATCCGCAGCCCGATTGCCGGCATCGTCGACCTGGCGCAGGTGTCCGAAGGGGCACTGGTCACGGCCAACCAGTCCCAGGCGCTGACCACGGTCACCACCATCGACCCGATCTACGTCGATGTGCAGGAAAGCTCTGCCCGGATGCTGCGGGTGCGCAAGCGGCTGGAGGAGGGCTCCCTGACGCGGACGGATGACCTGGACATCGGGCTGGTCCTGGAAACCGGCGACACCTACGAGGGCCAGGGCCGCATGGTCAGCCCCCGCAGCGAGGTCTCGACCACCACCGGCACCGTCGATTTCCGCATCGAGTTCGACAACCCCGAACGGGTGATCCTGCCCGGTCAGTTCCTGCGCGTGACGATCACCCTTGGGGAAACCCAGGCCATCCTGGTGCCACAGCGCGCCACATCGCGCGGCTCGGACGGGTCGCTGACCGCCTTCGTGGCCGAGGGCGACACGGCGCGACGGGTCACCCTGACCGCGCAGGGCACCTGGCAGAACGCCTGGATCGTCACCGAGGGCGTGGCGCAGGGGGACCAGCTGATCGTCGACGGATTGCAGAACCTGCGCGACGGGGCCGCGATCAGCACGGTGCCGGTCACCATCAATGCCGCCGGCCTGGTCGAGGACCAGGCGGCGGCCGACGGGGACGCGGACGTCGCGGCGGCGGGCGAGTAACCTTCCATGGTCAATTTCTTCATTCACCGCCCCGTCTTCGCCTGGGTGCTGGCCATCGTCACCATGCTGGCCGGCGCCTTCGCCTTCACCCGTCTTCCCGTCTCTCAATACCCCGAGATCGCGCCGACCACCGTGCGTATCTCAGCCAGTTACAACGGCGCCACCGCCGATGCGGTGCAAAACTCCGTCACCACGGTGATCGAGGATGCGATGACCGCGCTCGACGGTCTGCTCTACATGGAATCCTCCTCGCGCGAGGGGTCGTCCTCCGTCACCCTGACCTTCGACGAAAGCGTCGAGCCGGTGGATGCCCAGAACGAGGTGCAATCGCGGGTCAGCCAAATCGAAAGCCGACTGCCCGACCGGGTGCAGGACAGCGGCGTGCGCGTCTCGCGATCCTCGTCCTCGATCCTGATGGTGGGCGCGCTGGTCTCGCTCGACGGGCGCTATTCCACCGTGCAGCTGGGCGACATCCTGGACAACCAGGTGACCGGCCCGGTGCAGCGGACCGAAGGGGTGGGGGGCATCAACGCCTTCGGGTCGGGCTATGCCATGCGCATCTGGCTGGACCCGCTGTCGCTGGCCCAGTATCAGCTGACACCGGCCAATGTGACCTCCGCCGTGCAGGCGCAGAACACCACCGTTTCCGTGGGCTCGCTGGGCGAGTTGCCCACCACCGAGGGCCAGCAGTTCACCGCGACGATCACCGCCCAAAGCCAGCTGACCACGGTGGAGGAGTTCGAGCAGATCCTGCTGAAGACCGAGGAGGACGGGTCGGCCGTCTTCCTCGGCGACGTGGCACGCGTCGAGATCGGGCAGGAAAGCTATGGCTCCAACTCGATCTTCAACGGCATCAACGCCTCGGGCTTCGGGGTGAACCTGGCCACGGGGGCCAATGCCATCGACACCGCCGAGGCGGTGCGCGCCACGCTGGACCGGCTGGAAACGGCCCTGCCCGAGGGGGTGGAGATCCGCTATGCCTACGACACCTCACCCTTTGTCGAGCAGTCGATCGAGAAGGTCTATCACACGCTGATCGAGGCGGTGCTGCTGGTGCTGGGCGTCATCCTGATCTTCCTGCAGAAATGGCGCGCCACGCTGATCCCGATCATCGCCGTGCCGGTGGTCCTGCTGGGCACCTTCATCGTGCTGGCGGCCTTCGGATACACGATCAACACGCTGACGATGTTTGCCATGGTGCTGGCCATCGGCCTGCTGGTCGATGACGCCATCGTGGTGGTGGAAAACGTCGAGCGGGTGATGGAGGAAGAGGGGCTGTCGCCCCTGGACGCCACAGTGAAAAGCATGGGCCAGATCACCGGGGCGCTGATCGGCATCGCTCTGGTGTTGTCGGCGGTCTTCCTGCCCATGGCCTTCATGGGCGGCTCGACCGGGGTGATCTATCAGCAGTTCTCGATCACCATCATCACCGCGATGGTGCTGTCGGCGCTGGTGGCGCTGATCCTGTCGCCCGCGCTTTGCGCCACGATGCTGAAGCCATCCCACGGCGAGGGCCCGGGCGTGGCGCGCTGGTTCAACCGCAACTTCGACCGCATGGTCGGCGGCTATTCCGCCACCGTGTCGCGCGTGCTGAAGGCGCCGCTGCTGGTGCTGGTGGCGATGGTTGCCATCCTCGGCGCGGCCTGGTCGCTGTACCAGAAGATCCCCGGATCCTTCCTGCCGGCGGAGGACCAGGGCGTGATGATGATCATCGTGAACCTGACCGAGGGCTCGACCACCGCGCAGACCCGCGCCGTGGTGGAAGAGGTCGAGGACTGGCTGCTGAACGAGCAGTCGGAGACGGTCGAGTCGACCTTCACCTCGCTGGGCTTCGCCTTTGGCGGCTCGGGGCAGAACCGCGCCATGCTCTTCGTGAAGCTGCGCGATTTCGCCGAGCGGGAGGAAACGGGCCTCGGCGCCACCGAACTGGTGGCGGCGGGCAATGCCCGGTTTGCCGGAAACCGCGCCGGGCGGATCTTCTTCATCCAGCCGCCGGCGATCCCGGGGCTGGGCAATACCTCGGGCTTCTCCATGTACCTGATCGACCAGGGCGGCAACGGCACGGAGGCGTTGCGCGCCGCGGCAACCACCCTGGAGGACATGGTGAACGAGGACGCCCGGGCGCAGAACCTGCGGATCCAGGGCAACGATGACGAGGCGGTGCTGCGCATCAACATCGACCAGCAGAAGGCCGAAAGCCTGGGCGTGTCGATCACCTCGGTCAACGCAATGCTGTCGACGATCTTCTCCGGCTCGTCGGTCAACGACTTCAACATGAACGGCAACCTGCGGCCCGTCATCGTCCAGGCGGACGCCCAGTACCGGATGCAGCCCGAGGACATCGAGAAGTGGTATGCGGTCAATGCCAGCGGAGAGGCGGTGCCCTTCTCCGCCTTCATGGAGACCGAGTGGGTCGCGGCCTCGCCTTCGCTGGCGCGCTACGGCGGCACGCGGGCCATGTCGATCTCCGGCGCGCCGGGGGAGGGCGTCAGCTCCGGCGCGGCGATGGACGCGATGGAGGAGATGGTGGCGGAGATCCCGGGCGGCTACGGCGTGGCCTGGACCGGCCTCAGCTTCCAGGAACAGCAGTCGGGCAACCAGGCGCCCTTCCTCTACGCCCTGTCGGTGCTGGTGGTCTTCCTGTCGTTGGCCGCGCTTTACGAAAGCTGGTCGATCCCGTTTTCGGTGATGTTGGCGGTGCCCGTGGGCGTGCTGGGCGCGCTGCTGGCGGCCTGGGCCACGGGCGGGTCGAATGACGTCTACTTCAAGGTGGGCATCCTGACGACCATCGGGCTTGCGGCGAAGAACGCCATCCTGATCGTCGAGTTCGGCAAGGACCTGGAGGACCAGGGCCGGAGCCTGATCGAGGCCACGGTGGAGGCCGCCAAGCTGCGCCTGCGCCCGATCCTGATGACGTCCTTTGCCTTCATGCTGGGGGTGGTGCCGCTGGCGGTGGCCTCGGGCGCGGGGGCGGCGGCGCAGAACGCCATCGGCGTGGGTGTGCTGGGGGGCATGGCTGCGGCCACCTTCCTGGGCGTCTTCGTCGTGCCCAGCTTCTACGTCATCGTCCGCAAGGTCACCGACAGGCGGATGCGCCGGGCGTCCTGAGCGGGACGCAGGCAAGAGAAAGGCCGGGCTGGTTCGCACCATCCCGGCCTTTGCTGTCTCTGCGTGGCGCCAGGCGCCCCGGCCGGTGCCTCAGTCGAAGTCGAAGATCTCGCTCAGCAACGATTTCCGCTTCTTCTTCTTGTAGTACTTCTTGTCATAGCGCGGCTCGCCGTAGTGGGCGGCACGCGGGTCATAGCGGCGATCGCGTTCCTCGGCCGGGTAGGGCTCGCGGTACTCCCGCGCAGGGGTGGCGCGGCGTTGCGGCTGAGGCTGCGGCGCGGGGGCCAGTTCCTCGGCGCTGCGCTCGATGATCTTGTCCAGCTCGCCCCGATCCAGCCAGACGCCCCGGCAGGTCGGGCAATAGTCGATCTCGACCCCCTGCCGGTCGGTCATCAGCAATTCGGTTCCATCCACCGGGCAACGCATGCGCCATCTCCTCCTGTTTCAAGCTTCCCTTCCAGATGGGCGCCGGCGGGCAGGGGCGCAACCTCTGACCCTGTCACGTTAACCAAGTATCTGGAAAAGTTGAGACTTATCCTTTCGTATAGATGACCAGCGGGCGGTAAACAGGGTATGACTTTTCTTGCCGGACAGCGGGGCAACGTCCCACCCGGCGACGCAGGCAGCGGGCGCCGCCCCTGCCGACAGATGGGCCGCAGGCCCGGTGCATGAAGATCCTGATCGACGGTGTGGGCCGCAGATGCCCTCCGTCGGCGGCCATCTCTCTTCACATCGTCGATCCTGATCGAAGGGATGAAAAGGAGAACGGGATGCGCCTTCTGGTTGCCGATACCACCTGGAATATTGCGGGCCTGGCCCATGCCCTGCGCAAGGAAGGGTTCTACATCACCGAGGCCGGATCGGGCGCGGAGCTGCTGGAGTTCGCCTCCTCCGCGGAACAGAACGCCATCCTGATCGACCCCGATTTGCCCGACATGAACGCGGGTGATCTGATCGCCAGGCTGCGCGCGGATCACCCCCGCATGGTGATCGTGGTGGTCAGCCGCCGGGTGGAAGACGCGATGCGCACGCGGTTCATGGCCCGGGGTGCGGATGAGCTGTTCGAATGGCCCGCCAAGCCGGTGGAGATCGCGGCCCGCCTGCGCGCCTATGTGCGCCGGACCTGTGGCTTCGCCTCGCCGCAGCTGACCTCCGGGGCGCTGACGCTGAACGTCGAGGAACGCGCCGTGCACTGGGGGCAGATGCCCCTGCACCTGACCCGGCTGGAGTACGAGCTGATCGAGATGCTGATGCTGCGCGCCGGTGGCATGGTGACCCGCGAACAGATCATGCTGCAGCTTTACGCCTGGCAGGATGAACCCGATCCCAAGATCATCGACGTCTACATCTGTCGCATCCGGTCCAAGCTGGCGGCCATCGGCGCCCCCGAGGATGTTCTGGTCACCGCCTTCGGCCAGGGGGTGCGCATCCCGATGCTGACCCTGCCCGAGCGCCAGGAGGCGGCCGCTTGATCTGGGTCGCGGTGCCCCGCCCTGGTGGAGCGTGCCGCCTGGGCGCGGTCCCGGTCTTTACCGAAATGGTAAGAAAGGCGACGCCCTTTCGCGTCGCCTTTCCTTCCTTATCAATTCATTAACCTTGCCGTCCCAGGCTGTCCCGGACCGTTTCGGACCGGGGGAGGCCGCGGCACAGCGCGCTGACCGCCCCGGGCAGGGAGGCGCCGGTGACTCTCCGTTTCATCCTCGCAGGGATCCTCTGGCTGGCCGGGCTGCACGGGGCAGAGGCCGGGGCCTGGCCGCGCGGCAAGGGCAATCATTTCGCCTTCGCCGCCCTGCGCGGCATCGGCAGCGAGGACGGCAGCCTGACGCCGAGCTTTTCCTATTACCATGAATATGGGCTGACCGACCGGCTGACCCTATCCGCCGATCTGGGCGGGGCCATATCGGGCTTTGAGAAGACCATCATCGCCCTGTCGATGCCGGTCCCGCTTCCCGAATTTCTGGGGCTGAAGGCGTCGATGGACCTGGGCTATGGCGAGATTGATGGCCAGCAGGTGATGCGCCCCGGCCTGTCCATCGGGCGTGGATTCGCGCAGCCCGAGGGCTGGGCCTCGGTCGACATGGTGGCCGAGATATTCCCGGACCTGCTGCTGGTCGACTGGAAGGTCGACATGACCTTGGGGATGACGGCACGGAGTGGGCACAAATACTACCTGCAGGTGCAATCGGGGCAGCAGATGGGGGATCCCTTCTTCTCGCGCGTCGAGGCCTCGGTTGCCTGGCGGCTGCGCGACGGGCTCTACCTGGATGTGGGGGCCGCGGCGGGGCTGGTTTCGACCGATCCCTATCGGGTCAAGCTGGGGGTCTGGCGGGAATTCTGAGCCCTGGCATGCGCACCCGTCTGGCGCCCTGGCCTGAGCTGCGCTAGACCGGGCCCATGTCCGAGCAGACCCCCAAGACCGATCCGATCCGCCCCACCGACGACGAGGCTCGCGCCCTGGCTCGCGGCCTGATCGACGAGGCCCTCTTTGCCGCCCTGGCCACGGTGACCGAGGGCGCGCCGATGGTCACCCGCATCGCCCTGGCCTGCGACCCGGCGGGCATGCCCCTGACCCTGGTCAGCCAGCTGGCCGCTCATACCGCGCCGCTTCTGGCCGGGCGCCCCGCCTCGCTGATGGTGGGGGAACCGGGCGGCAAGGGCGACCCGCTGACCCATCCGCGCCTGACGATCCAGTGCCGGCCAGAGGTCATTGACCGCGACAGCGACGCCTTCGAGGCGCTCTCGGCCCATTACGTGGCCGAACGTCCAAAATCGAAACTCTACATCGGATTCGCCGATTTCCTGCTAGTGCGGTTTTACCCCGAAGAGGCGTTGCTGAACGGCGGTTTCGGCAAGGCCTTCCGCCTGACCCCGGCTGATCTGGGCCTCTGATTTCAGGGCAGTCTGGTTCTCAGGGAAGTCCGACACGAGAAGGCCCCGCATGGCGGGGCCTGCTGTCGTTTCAGATCTGACTGGCAGATCAGGCCGGATCGTCCATCCGCACCCGCAGGCTGACCGTGCCTTTGACTGGCTCCTGCCAGTGCAGCGTCACCTGATCCTTGTCCGCGCCCTTCTCGACCTCGACATAGGGCATCCCGAAATGGGCCGCGTCGGATCCGTTGGTGATGCGGCCCCGTGCCACCACCGCGTCGACATTCTGCGCCCATCCCCCGAAGGGCAACTGCGGGGCGCAATCCACCGTCCAGGTGCTGGCGGCGCTGGCTTCCGTGTGGGTCACCGGCAGCGGGTTCACCGTACTGACGGAGACGGCGTTGTACATATTGCCCTCGAAAGTGACGTTCTTGTTGCGCCCGTAGTCGAGATCCGCGTGCGTGGTATCCACCCGCTCCACCCGGTCGATAGCGCCCTGGATGGTGCGGAAGATGTTGCCGTTGACGTTCATACCGTTCAGGTAATGGCCCGGCCCGTAGGGTTTCACCACGATGAAGCTGAACCAGGGCGCGACCGAACTGCACAGGCAGATGTTGTAGGTGATGTTGAGGCCGGAGAAGCTGTATTCGCTGGAAAACTCCGGCGCCTGGTCGTGCTCGTTGCCCCATTCAATGAAGAAGTTGTCGATATAGTTACCGTTGATCGTCGCCCGCGCGTTGGTCCGGCTGAGGACGATGCCAGGTAACCGGATGCCCGCGTTGGCCGTGTCGCCGCCGAAAAAGTGGTTGCCGGTGACGATGGTGCCGGTGCCGGCCAGGATGGCGAAATGGCGCATCTGCTGGACGCGGTTGTTGCGCAGCTTCACATCGTTGGCGTTGACGTTCAGTGCGATCGACACCCGGTCCTGGCTCAGCGTGCCACTTTCGTCGGTGATGAACTGGCAGCGGTCGATCAACATCCCCTGACAGCCGGTGCCATGGCTGGTGATGCCGCGATCCTTGGGGCGGGTGATGAAACAGTCGCGCAGGTGGAAGATCAGCCCGGTCTGGGCCAGCAGGATGGCGCTGCAGTCGCCGGAACACTGGAACTCGATATCCGACATGGAGAACTTGTCGAGATAGTCGAAGCCGCTGAAATCCAGCAGGTACTTGAACCGCTTGAAGGTGAAGTTCTGCGTCCCGGCGGCGGCGTAGAGGGGCAGCGACAGCTCGATCTTCTGCTGCGCCACGTCGACCGAGGTCACATAGACCTCGCGTCCTACGCCGTTGCCCTCGATCAGCGACCCGGGCCGGATGTTGGCCACGTTGGTCACCCCCGACAGCTCGGTCGGTTTCGCCGGGTCGTAGGTGCCCTGACTGGCGGTGATGTCGGTGTCCCAGGCGCTGCCGCCATTGCAATCGAACTGGCCGTTGCAAATATGGCGGCGCTGCGCATAGCTGGTCTTGTTGGCCACCGCCGCCTGCATGTCGATGGGCTCGGTCACCTTGATACGCCGCCCGCCCAGGTCCAGGCTTTCGTGGTCGGCGTTGTTCAGGAGCGACTGGAAGGCCTTCTTGAAGGCCAGCTCCTCGTCGCCGAAGGCGTCGATATAGGCGGGCAGATGGAAGTTCTGCGTCAGCGACAGCATGGCGCTGGCGGGCATCGTCACATGGCCGTCGAACTGCACGCGATTGTCGAAGGTCATGCTGTCGGACAGGTAATAGTTGCCCTCGGGCACCTTCACCAGCCGCCCGTCGGCGGCCGCGTCGGCCGCCTCGAACGCGGGCAGATCGTCGGTGACCCCGTCGCCCGTGGCGCCGAAATCGCGCACGTCGACCCAGGCCAGCATGTCGCGCAGGAAGACATCCGTCACATCCTCAATGCGGATGTCGTCGATCCGCACGATGCCGCCGTTTGCGCCGGTCAGGTCCAGGCCGAAATGGCCGTAGACCGGCTGTGTGCCCCAGGGCATGTCCACCCCGTCCCGGCCGCCGGTGCCGACGATGGCGCTGACCTCGACCACCTCGCCATAGCTCGACAGGACGATCTCGGGGCCGGTTTCCACCAGGCCGGTCACATGGGAGTCGCCCACGTCCCCGGCCCAGCCGGCGATGCGCACGATGGGAAAGTTGCCGCTGATGGCCTTCACCCGCGCCGTGATGCGCAGGTAGCAGCCCGGCAGGATCGGGGTTTCCCCCATGTAGCGCAGCTTCTGCGTCGACGATCCCTTCAGCAGTTCCAGACAACCGGCGAAATCCTGATCGGCGGCGATGATCGCGGCGTTGGGGTCGCCGACATAGGTGTCGGAGCCCGGTGTGCCATCCCCCTTCGACCATTGCGCCAGACCGTTCTCGAATGCCGGCGGCATGAAATTGATGCCGTCCGTGATCGCCTTGTTCATGCCCAATCCCTTTCCTCTCGCGGCCCGGGCGGCGGCCCGCGGCGTCGGAGGGAAGAGGTATCAATGGCTGGTTAACGGCTCCCGAGAGGACCGTTCGGCCCTTGATCGGGGAGAGAAGAAGGGGACGGGGGAGGCGGAAACGTGGCGTCGGCGGTGCGCGCGAGGCTCAGGCCGGATCAGACGGAGGGTTTGGCAACGTCCATCAGGCGCACGGCGTCGATCTTCCAACCGGTGTCGGTGCGCAGCATGAAATACTCCAGCGTGAAAAGGCGGCCGCCCTGGTCCTCGACCTGCACGGGTTGCACCTGGCGCTGCTCGGTTTCGGGACGGTCGGCGAGGAAGAAATACTCCCGCGGGCCGATCACCATCGGGTAGCCGCCGCGCAGCATGGTCTCGAAATTCTCTACGGACCCGAAATAATTGCGGATCCCCGGGGAGGCGTGATCGAAGGCGCTGGCGAAATCGCCTCTGCGCAGGTCTTCCATCTGGTCCCCGATGATGTCGCGAATATCCTGGCTGGCCTGCGCGGGCAGGGCCAAGGTGATCGTCAGGGATAGTGCCGTGAGAATTGCTGCAAGGGTCCGCATCGCGCCGCCTCCTCTCGTCCGATCACAAGAAGGATAGGTCGTGCTTACGAAGCGTCAAGAAGCTTGCGGAAAACGCGGCGGATCCGCGCCGAGGCCCGGGATTCGTAGGGCGCACCATGGGCCAGCACCGCACGCTCCGGCGCCCAGGCCAGGATCGCCTCGACCGACCGGCGCAGCTCCGCCTTGTCGAAGGTGGCGTACATGTCAGGTGGCATCCGCCCGTCGGGTACAGTCATGCCCGCAAGGCGCACAAGCCGTCCGAAGAGCCAGGGCAGGTGCTTTGGGTCGAAGTTCTCGATGAAGTCGGTCAGCACGACGGTTCGAGAGGGGGTATGGAAGAAGACCGCCTCCTGAAGGACCTTGCTGCCCCGCACCAGGTAGCTCTCGATCACGCCCTCCCAGCTGGCGCTGGCAGACAGCTCTTCCGCCGGGCCCAGTTCGACCTTATGGGCTGTGGCGCGGGCCCGGACGCCTGGCGCGACCCAGGCCTGGGCCTCGGGGAAACGGGCCTGCCATTCGCCCAGGTAGGCGTAGTGGATGGCATTGGGCGCAACCAGGTGGGCAACCGGGCCCAGTTCCTCGACCCGCGCCAGAAGCCTTTCATTCGGCTTGATCGGCGAATGCACCCAGAGGCCGCCAGAGGGCAGGCGCACAAGGGTCATGCGGGTGGAAAAGGGCAGGCCGTAGAAGCGGATATGTGGTCCGTCGACGATCCATATCTCCGGGCCGAAAGGCTTCGGCACGTCCAGCGGTTCGTATCCCGTGTTTCTGCTCATGACTGTGCCTTCCCTGCGGGTTCTCGGGTGCAACATGCCCCTTGCGGCAGGGGGGCGCAAGCGCCGCCCGGAAGAGGGTTTTGAGGGGGCGGCGCGGCGCAAGGGCCGCGCCGGGATCGTCCTGCCGGCGATGGGAGATACTAGGAGCAGAGAGAAGGGTGGATGGCGCTCGTTGCCCGGTCCGGACAAAGGGGCGCAAGAAAAAAGGAGGGCCGGAGCCCTCCTTTCCAAATTACTAGCCCGTGAGGCCCGGCCTCAGCCCTCGACGAAGTCGCCGGCCAAGGCGCGGTCGATCAGGTCAGCCGTTTCGGTCACGCCGTAAAGCGCGATGAAGCCGCCGAAACGCGGCCCCTGGCTGGCGCCCAGCAGGACTTCATAGAGGCAGGAGAACCAGGCCTTCATCGGATCGAACCGCTCGCGCCCCACGGTATAGACCACCGATTGCAGCGCCTCGTCGGTCATCTCGCCGTCATAGGTGCGCAGCGCGTCGCGCAGGGTCTCCAGCGCCTCGCGCTCCTGCTCGGTGGGCAGTCGGAAGACCTTCGTTGGCTTCACGAAGTCGTTGTAATAGGCCACGGCGAAGCCGGCTGCCTGGTCCATCTGCGGATTGCCCTCGGGGGAGGCCTCGGGCGCATAGCGGCGGATGAAGCCCCAGAGCGTTTCCTTGTCCTCTGCCCCAGACACGGAGGCCAGGTTCAGCAGCATCGAGAAGGGCACCACCAGATCCGAGGCGGGCACATTGCCGTTGTGGATATGGAAGACCGGGTTCGCCGCCTTGCCCTTGGCATCCTGATCCGGATAGGCGCGCAGCTGCTGGTGGTACTCGTCCATCGCCCGCGGGATCACGTCGAAATACAGGCGCTTCGCCGTCTTCGGCTTCTGGTACATGAAGTAGGACAGGCTCTCGGTCGAGGCATAGGTCAGCCATTCGTCGATCGAGATCCCGTTGCCCGAGGATTTCGAGATCTTCTGACCCTGGTCATCCAGGAACAGCTCGTAGGTGAAATGCTCGGGCTTCTTGCCGCCCAGGATCTCGCAGATCCGGTCGTAGATCGGCGTGTTGGTGCTGTGGTCCTTGCCGTACATTTCGAAGTCGACGCCAAGCGCGGCCCAGCGGGCGCCGAAATCGGGCTTCCACTGCAGTTTCACATTGCCGCCCGTGACGGGCAGGGTCCACTCGCGGCCCTCTTCGTCGTCGAAGGTGATCGTGTAATCCTGCGCGTTCACCTCCTTCATCGGCACGTAAAGGACGCGACCGGTTTCGGGGTGGATCGGCAGGAAGATCGAATAGGTCGCCGCGCGTTCCTCGCGCAGGGACTTCAGCATGACCTTCATCACGTCGTCGTATTTCTCGACGGCGCGTCTCAGGACCTCGTCGAACTGACCCGACTTGTAGAAATCGGTGGCCGAGTAGAATTCATACTCGAACCCGAAGGTGTCGAGGAACCGGCGCAGCATGGCGTTGTTGTGGTGGCCGAAGCTTTCGTGCGTCTCGAAGGGGTCGAAGACGCTGGTCAGGGGCTTCTGGATGTCCTCCTTCAGGCGCTCCTGGTTCGGCACGTTGCCGGGGATCTTTCGCATCCCGTCCATGTCATCACTGAAGCAGATGAGACGGGTGGGAATATCGCTGATCACCTCGAAGGCGCGGCGGATCATCGTGGTACGCAGGACCTCGCCGAAGGTGCCGATATGGGGCAGGCCGGAGGGGCCATAGCCCGTCTCGAACAGGACATAGCCCTTTTCCGGCGCCTTCTTTTCGTACCGTTTGGCAAGGCGGCGGGCCTCTTCGAAAGGCCAGGCTTTCGATTCCAATGCGGCTTGGCGCAACTCGGACATTGTTCTCTCCTTCGGGATTCGCCCCCGGACGGGACCCGGGCTTCCTATTGTGCGGATGCGGCAGGGTCAATAATGTGGCCCTGCTGCCCCGCAAAACAACGACTTCGCGAAGGACCGCCGCCGATGGCCACCGACATCCCCCATTCCCTTACGGCGCAGGATTGCCTGGTCCTGCTGATGATTTCCGTTTCGGCCTCGGACGAGACGATGCGCACCTCCGAGCTGATCAAGATCGAGAACCAGGTGAACACCCTGCCGATCTTCGCCAGCTACGATGACACGCGGATCAAGCTGATGTCATCGATCGTCTTCGATCTCTTCACCGAGGAAGATGGGCTGGACGCGCTCTTCGGCCTGGTGCGGAACAACCTGCCGGAGCGGCTCTATGAAACGGCCTATGCGCTGTGCTGCGACGTAGCGGCCGCCGACGGCACCCTGCGCGAGAGCGAACTGCGCCTCCTGGAGGAAATGCGCTACGAGCTCGATCTCGACCGCCTCCATGCCGCCGCCATCGAACGCGGCGCCAGGGCCCGGCATCTGACAGAGTGACGCGGCGCCGGCGCGGATCGGGCGGACGGGCGTGTCATCGGGGCAGTTTGGGCCAACGCATGGCCGGGGCTGCTCCGCTCCGCCGTGGCCAAGGGCCAGCTGGTCTTGTCCGTCTTTTCGGGTGCCCTGTAGGGGCTTCATTTCAGCGCTGAAACAGCGATCGGCGGAGGTGCGCCAGCCTCGGGCGGAGGGACGCCCATGGGCTGCGGGTCCGGAATACCCGCATTGATCGGGGCGGGGGCTGCCCCATATCTTACGTATGACCTTGTTTCAGAAGTTTACCGGAATGCGCCGCTTCGTTCTCATCCTGGGCCTTGCCCTTCTCTGCCTCGTGCCCGTCCTGGGTGCCGCGCTGCAGCCCTCGGGTCTTTCGGCCCACACCCTGCCGGCCTCTGCAGAGACGACCACCCGCCTGCCGGGTCCGAGCGAGAGCCGCTAAGGCGTCGCTTCGACAGGGCCGGGGCCGTCCAATGCGACCTAGCCCTGTGCTTTGAGCGCCCCCCACCGTTTCAGGCAGTCCTGCTGAAGGCCGCGCGCCCGCGCCGTCCAGGCCCGGCCACCCCGGGGACGTTCCCGTTCGGCACGGCTGAGCGAGGCGCGCCTGGGCAGGTCGCCCGACACCACCGCAAACGCCAGGTCGTCGCCGTCGGGACGCACGACATAGCCCGCCAGCCCGCTGACGAAATTCAGGGTGCCAGTCTTTGCCGCCACCTCGAAGCCGGGGGCGGACATAGGGCGGCCCTCGTCATCCTTCACGTCGATGTCCTTCAGCAAGGGCTTCAACGTGGCATGCACCTGGCGGTCTGCCAGCAGGCGCACCAGGTCGGCGGCGGGAAAGCGCGATGCATCGCCCAATCCCGAATGGTCCACCATCGCCACGTCGCGCAGGCCATGTGTGGCGCGGGCCCAGTCGCTCATGGCCTGGGCCGAGTCGCGGATCGAGGCCGGTTTGCCGCCGCGCGCGGCACTGGCCGACAGGCCCAGCAGTTCCGCCGTCAGGTTGTTCGAATAATAGAGCATCAGCTTGGCGATCTCGACCAGCGGCCGGCTTTCGTGGCGCGCCAGTTCCGAGGTGGCGGGCAGGCTGCGGGCCTCCTCCGGCGTGTCCAGGACGATGCCGTTGGCCCGGGCCATGGTGGCGAAGACTTCGGCGGCATAGGCCGCAGGCCGCCGCACGGGCAGCCAGCGCGCGCCGCCGTTGCCAAGCGCGCCCTGGGCCACCGTCCAGTCGTCGCGCCCCTGGCGGTCGGCGTAGGTGTAGATCGGCGCGCTACGGTCGACCACCTGCATGCGCGCGATCGTCACGTCGGGCCTGTAGTCGCGGGTTCGGGCATCCATGGTCACGGCCCATTTGTCGGCCTGCCGCTTCCACTCGAAATGCACACGGTTGTAGTTCAGGCTCAGGGCCGAGACGCCGGGGTTGTAGCCCACGTGGTCGGGCTGATCGGCATCGATCAGGCGGGCTTCGGGCAGGGCGCCCCCGTAGTAGAGGAAACGCCCGCGCACTTCGCGCAGCCCGGCAGCCTTCAGCTTGCCCGCCAGGTCGGCCAGGTCGGCCGTGTCGAGGCCCGGATCGCCACCTCCGACCAGGATCAGATCCCCGTCCAGCCGGCCATTGGCCAGGGTGCCGGTGCCCAGGACACGGGTGGCGAAGCGGTGCTGCGGCCCGAGGACCGCCAGCGCGTAGAGCGCGGTCAGTGTCTTGCCCACGCTTGCGGGGGGCAGCGGGGCATCAGCGGCGACGCTTTCTAGCGGCTCGGTTGATCCCAGGCGCGCAACGGCCAGGCTGGAGATGCCGCTGACCCCGGCCGCATCGACCAGATCCTGAACGGTCGGCGGCTCCGCCACGCCGTCAGGGCGCAGGCGCGGGCGCAGCGATGTGGCGGGGGCCGAGGCCTGCAGCGGCAGGGCGAAACTGGACAGCATCGCGCCCAGCAAGGCGCGGCGGGACAAGGACGTCATTGCAAATCGGGCTGTGTTGTCAAATCCATGGCTCCTGTCTAGCCGCGCCCCGGCGCGCGGGGCAAGGGAAAGGGCGACACAGGGCCGTGGGTTTGTCGTCAGCCAGCCGGTTCGGCGTCAGCTGCTCCGGGGCGTCCAGTCGCCTCGCGCACGGATCTCGGTCGAGGAGATATCGACCATCGGCATGTCGACGAAGCACCAGGCCGGCGGGGCGCACGCCGTCAGGCGGTGGCTCTCCGCGTCGCGCAAGCGGGCGGTGCGAGCGATCCGCGCGGCGCGGGAATTGCGCGCCGCCATCCGCTCGCCGGGGCGCGATAGCACGCCCATGGTCACGTGGCCCAGGATCCAGCGCCATTCCTGCCAGCGATCAAACTGTGCCAGGTTGTCCGCGCCCATCAACCAGGTGAAGGCGACGCCAGGGTAGCGGGCCTGCAACCCGCGCAGGGTCCGCGCGGTGTAACGCGTGCCCATCCGGGCCTCGATGTCCGTCACCTCGACCCGGGGGTGATCCATCATGGCGCGGGCCGCAGCCAGGCGCTGCTCCATCGGCGCCGGTCCATCGGATTTCAGCGGGTTGCCGGGGCTGACCAGCCACCACACCCGATCCAGGCCGAAGCGTTTCAGCGCCTCGCGCGTAATATGCGCATGGCCCTCGTGCGGTGGGTCGAAGGATCCGCCCAGCAGGCCGATCCGCTGGCCGGGGCGCGCAAGGGGGCGTCGGGAGCTGGGCATCGGCGCTTCGTCGTCCTTCGTGTCGATGCGGCGCCGGGCCGGCGGGGCCGGGGCGCCCGGGGGCGATTGCGCGATTTGCGCCGGAAGCGGGGGCAAAGTCAAATGCCCGCCGATGGGCGCCGAGTGGGATCGGGCGCGCGGCTAGACTGCGGCCGCGCCGTCCTCCGCTCGGCGGGCCTTGGCCTCGCGGGCACGGCGGCGGCGGCCACGTTTGCGCCGCGGGCGTCCCTCCAGGAAGGCCCCCAGAAGGGAGAGCCCGGGCAGGTGATCGGCCAGCACCTTGATCACCACGAGGATCGGCACCGCCAGCAAGGCCCCCGCCGCCCCCCACAGCCAGGCCCAGAACACCACCGCGATGAACACCGCCGCCGCGTTCAGCCGCAGGTGCCGGCCGACCAGCCAGGGCGTCACCATCTGTCCCTCGATCGAGGTCAGGCCGAGGTAGACCAGCGGCACCAGAAACGCGGCGCCGAGGCTGTCATAGGTGACCACGGCCACCGCGCCCGACACCGCGACACCCACCATGGCGCCCAGATAGGGCAGGTAGTTCAGCAGGAAGGCCGCCACGCCCCAGAGCAGCGCATAGGGCATGCCCATCAGGTGCAGGGCCACGCCAATGCAAAGCCCCAGCCCCGCATTGATCACCGTGATCGCCCCCAGGTAGCGGGAAATCTGCTGTTCCACGTCTCGGCTGATCCGGGCGGCCCGTCGTTTGCGTCGGAAATCCGGGAAGGCATCCACCAGCCTGGCCCGGAAGGCATCCCCCATGGAGAGCAGGAACATCGCGAAGAGCAAGGACACCACCAGCACCGTGCCCGACGTGGCAAGAGAGCCGAGCGCGGCCTGCAGGAACCCCGTGGCCGGGGTGACCACCACGCGGTCCTCCTCGTCGTCGCCGGCCTCGCCGCCGGTGGCCATCTGCTGCATCTGCTCGGAGGCGTCTTGAAGTCGCTCCACGTTCTGCATGACGTCCCAGAGCTTGAGGCGCAGCTCCTGCTGGATCTGCGGGGCCTCGGCGATCAGGCTCTGGGCCGGCAGTCGCAACATGTAGAGGCCGGCGGTCGAGGCCAGTCCGATGGTGAGGACAATTGTCACCGCCGACAGCCCCTCGGCCACGCCCTTGCGCGCAAGCCAGCGCACCAGAGGCGAGAGGGTCAGGGCAATGAGGAAGCCCAGCACCACGGGCAGGGCGACGGTCTTGGCGACATAGACCGACCACAGCAGGAACAGGATGAAGAGCCCGGTGAGCAGATATTGGATGTGGCTCAGGTGCTTGCGGATGCCCCGCATCTGGTCTGCCCGGCGCAGGGGGGACGTGGGGGCGTCAGGGTCCTCGGGCATCGCGGAGGCCGGCGCGCGCCCCTCGGCTTCGCTCGTCCGGTCTTCCCAAGGGTCGGAAGACCCTGCCGTCAGGTCCCCGACCGGGGCTGCGCGTCGGGTCTCGCCAGAGGCACCTTGCGCCGCCTCTGCGGGCGGCGTGCCGGGAGTCGTTTCGGGCTGTTCCTCCTGCGGGCGATCCTTCGATCCGCCCTGCCGCCGCTCTGTTGTCATGTCGCTCCCGCCCGACTGGTCCGGTGGCTCAACGCGGCGCCGCGCCTTGCGGTTCCCGTCTTGCGCGAGTTGTCGGCGCGGCGGATCGGAGAGATCGGTCGGGGCGTGGGCTCCGGCCTTCCGCTGTGCCGCGAAGAGGAAAGGGCTGCCCGCCGGCGCGGGCAAGTTGATCGGGTCTCACGGATCTTGCCGCGCGGAGGATGGGGCACAAACCCTAGCCGTGTCGGCGGGCAAGGGGTGGCGGTGCGTGATCGGCGGGCGACAGCTGGAACTGGTCCACCAACCCGTTCAGCGCCTGGGACTGGTCCCGCAGGCGCATCGCCTCGGCGTTGGTCTCTTCCGCCATCGAAGCATTCTGCTGGGTCAAATCGCTGCTGTGCGACACCTCCTGGCTGACCGATCCGATGCTCTTGGCCTGCGCCTCGGCCGATTTGGTGATCTCGGCCAGAAGGGTGTCGATCTCCGTCACTTTCTGCCGGGCCGTGGCCAGCGCCGTGCTGGTTTCATCCACCAGTTTCTCGCCCCGCTGTACCTGGGTCACCGACTGGTCGATCAGGTCGCGGATGGTCTTTGCCGCTTCGGCGGAGCGCTGCGCCAGGCTGCGCACCTCGGTCGCCACCACGGCAAAGCCGCGCCCGGCCTCGCCGGCGCGTGCAGCCTCGACACCCGCATTCAACGCCAGAAGGTTGGTCTGCATGGCGATCGTGTCGATCACCGAAACGATCTGGCTGATCTCGCGCGACGACCCCGAGATTTCCTGCATCGCGGCCTGAGTCTGCTGCATGACCTCGGTCGATCGGGTGACCATGCCGCGGGCCTCGGAGGCCGCGCCTGCCGCCTGTCCCGCACCAGTACTTGTCGCCTGGACCGTCTCGCTGATTCCGCGCAGTGCGCCGGTAGAGCGGTCCAGCGCCGCGGCCTGTTCTTCGGTGCGCCGCGACAGCGCCTCGATGGCCGAGGCGATGTGTTCGCTGCCGCCGCGCACGTCGCCGGAGGCGCCGCGGATCTCCTGCAGGGCCGCGTGCAGCGTTTCGGTCGCCTCGTTGAAATCCTGTCGGGCGCGGGCGATCTTGGCGGGCGCGTCCTCGCCGATGCGATAGGTCAGGTCGCCGCGCGCCAGGCTGGTCAGCGCCTGGGTCAACGCCTCCATCCCCTTGCGGTCATTCTTGGCCTCGACATCGAAGAAGTGGTGCATGGCCACGGCGACATCGGCGAAGATCGCCATCATCAGCTGTTTCGTCAGGGACGCTCGCTTGGCCGCGCCCTTGCGCTCGGCAGCTTCCTGCAGGGCCACCAGAAGCTCTCCGGCATAGATCGCATAGCCCTGAAGGTACTTCGGAAAGGAGATGTCGCGAGCGATGTTCTCGGCCAGCTCCGACTGTTCGGCGAAATAGGCGGGGCTGAAGTCACCGGTGGAGATGCGGTTGAACTTGCGCAGCTCCTTTTCATACAGATCCTGCGGCACCTCGCGCATGGTCGGATCGACCACCGAGTAGGCCTTCAGCAGAACGTCGCGCAGCTGCGTCGTGAGCATGGCGTTCAGTTCCTGGCCCAGGCGCTTTTCCTCCGCGCTCCACGGGCGGGTTTCCTGTGCGATATCCAACCGACACTCCTTTCCGGGCGCTGCCTGCAGCCCGCTGACCTGACCTGTCGTCCCGGCCGAACCGGGGCCAACCTGCATCGAGACGACGGGGGGAGACTCACCCGAAGTGTCTGAGGATGAGGTAAACGCCCGCACAGCGCAGGTCCGCCCTGCACGCGGATTGGGCGATTTTCGCAGCCCCGGAGCCGTCAGGGGGGCGTGTCTCCTCCAATTTTTCACAATTCGCGAGACCATTGCCAGCAACCGACGACCCCGAAGCGAAAGTATTTGACCCTACGTCAATCTGGAGTACCGTCAGGTTACCCCATCCGCCTCCCGTCCCGGAGCCGGAACCCCCGGGACCGCTGCTCTCGTTTCGCGGTCCCCCTCCGCCGGACGGTGCCGTGCCCGCATCGTCCGGCACACCTGCCCTCTCATCCCCCAAGACCCAGGATCCAGGACGGCAGACCTCGCCAGAGTGACCGAGGGCTTCCGTCCTGCGTCACCGCACGTCTGGGCGATTGCTCCTTGCCTCCGCTTTCTGTATCCAGCGCCAAACCCTTTTCCCAGAGTCACGGAGTTCCCCCATGGCCGCCTACCAATACGTCTACCACATGTCCGGCGTCTCCAAGACCTACCCGGGTGGCAAGAAATGCTTCGAGAACATCCACCTGAACTTCCTGCCCGGGGTGAAGATCGGCGTGGTTGGCGTCAACGGCGCCGGTAAATCCACCCTGCTGAAGATCATGGCCGGCTGGGACAAGGATTTTCAGGGCGAGGCCTGGCACGCCGAGGGGGCCAAGGTCGGCTACCTGCCGCAGGAGCCCGAGCTGGACCCGAACCTGACCGTGCGTGAAAACGTCATGCTGGGCGTGAAGGAAAAGCAGGACATCCTGACCCGCTACAACGATCTGGCGATGAACTATTCCGACGAGACGGCCGAGGAGATGGCCAAGCTTCAGGATGAGATCGACGCCCAGAACCTGTGGGACCTCGATAGCCAGATCGACATCTCGATGGAGGCCCTGCGCTGCCCCCCCGATGATGCCGACGTCACCACCCTATCGGGCGGCGAAAAGCGCCGCGTCGCGCTGTGCAAGCTGCTGCTCGAAGCGCCCGACATGCTGCTTCTCGATGAACCGACCAACCACCTGGACGCGGAAACCATCGCCTGGCTGCAGAACCACCTGATCGAGTACAAGGGCACCATCCTGATCGTCACCCACGACCGTTATTTCCTGGATGACATCACCGGCTGGATCCTCGAACTCGACCGCGGCCAGGGCATCCCCTACGAGGGCAACTACTCCTCCTGGCTGGAGCAGAAGGCCAAGCGGCTGGAGCAGGAAGCGCGCGAGGACAAGTCGAAGCAGAAGACCCTGGCCCGCGAGCTGGAATGGATGCGCCAGGGCCAGAAGGCCCGTCAGGCGAAATCCAAGGCGCGGATCAAGTCCTACAACGAAATGGCCAACCAGTCCGAACGCGAGAAGCTGGCCAATGCCCAGATCGTCATCCCGAACGGCCCGCGGCTCGGGTCCAAGGTGATCGAGGTCGAGGGGCTGAAGAAGGCCATGGGCGACAAGCTCCTGATCGACGGTCTCGACTTCTCTCTGCCGCCCGGCGGCATCGTCGGCGTCATCGGCCCGAACGGCGCCGGCAAGACGACGCTGTTCAGGATGCTGACCGGCCAGGAACAGCCCGACGAGGGCTCGGTCGAATACGGCGACACGGTGAAGCTCAGCTACGTGGACCAGTCCCGCGACGATCTGGACCCGAACGAGAACGTCTGGGAAGCCATCGCCGACGGTCAGGACATCATCAAGCTGGGCGATGCCGAGGTGAACGCGCGGGCCTATTGCTCGGCCTTCAACTTCAAGGGCGGCGACCAGCAGAAGAAGGTCTCGCTGCTGTCGGGTGGTGAACGCAACCGGGTGCACATGGCGCGCCTGCTGCGCTCGGGCGGCAACGTCCTGCTGCTCGACGAACCGACCAACGACCTGGACGTGGAAACCCTGCGCGCGCTGGAAGACGCCCTGACCGATTTCGCCGGCTGCGCCGTGGTCATCTCGCACGACCGTTTCTTCCTCGACCGGATCTGTACCCACATCCTGGCGTTTGAAGGTGAAGGCCACGTGGAATGGTTCGAGGGCAACTTCGAGGACTACGAAGAGGACAAGAAGCGGCGGCTTGGACCGGATGCACTGGAGCCGAAGCGGCTGAAGTATAAGAAGTTCTCGCGGTAAGTGGGGGCGCCACTAGAGTGAAGATGTGGGAAGGGCGGTCGGTTGGCCGCCCTTTTCAGTCTGTCCTTCTTTGAGACGCAGCCCTAACTTGGGTCTTTTATGAACCCTTTCAGGTGTTGGAAATGACAACAGGACGTTCAGTGAGACTGTACTTGGCGGAAGGTACGCCAACTGGGATCGTAACTGCGGAAATCGTGAATTGGACCGGACATGTACTTTCGGCACCTCGATCTAAGCTCAATGTTGCGCTGAACCGGAGTGAACTCAAAAGAACTGGTGTCTACATCCTATATGGCAGTCCTTTGGATAGCGACCTGCCAGTCGTCTACGTGGGTGAAGGTGATGACATTTCACTTAGGCTTCAGTCGCATGCGAGAGATGATGAGAAGGATTACTGGGAGCGCTTTATCGCTGTCACCAATAAGGACATGAACCTTACCAAGGCTCATGTAAAATACTTGGAGGGCAGGATGATTGGCCTCCTGCGTGATGCCAAGAAATGCGAAACGAAGAACCGGACGGAGCCTACGTTCGACAAACTACCGGAAGCGGATATCGCCGACATGGAAAGTTTCCTGGAAGCGATTCAGCTCGTGCTTCCAGTCGTGGGGGTGGATTTCTTTCGAAAAGCGACAACAAAGATGCCGCGGGAAACTGGCGCGGAGTCTGTCGAAAAGCCGGAGTTTCTTTTGGTACATGCTGGGAAAGGAATTAATGCAAGAGCCCGTGAGGAAGATGGAGAGTTCGTCGTGCTGGAAGGCTCTTATGGCGATTTGAATGAAACCGTCTCTTTTAGTCAAAAGCTCAAAGCGTTCAGAGATCAAGTGCTCGAAAGCGGGCGGGCGCAGACACTTGATGACGGGCGTTTTAGGCTCACGGAGGATGTTGCGTTTTCAAGCCCTAGCGCCGCGGCTGTTTTTCTGTTTGGCACTTCTAGAAATGGCAGAACCGATTGGCTGGTTTCTGGAACGCGCGAGACCTATGGTGATTGGCGGCTCCGTTCTCTTTGAAAAAGCCTAGCGCCCCTCGCCCGGCACCGCCGGGCGGCGCCCGACCCTCCCCCCGGGAGGGCGCATTGGCGATCTCCCAAGCAGAACGCCCGACACTCCAGCTTGAAGGCGTCCACACTAAACACAGGGAGCACATGCGCCCACCCAGGGTCGGGCGCTGCCCTTCACCCTGAGGCTTCGCCGCTGGTCTCCGGCGGCTAGGGAGCAGCGCCCATCTGAGCCACGCCCCTTCGACGCTCAGACCGTCCCCCGAACGGTTTGCCCTGCTGCGCAAGGGCCGCGTCTCACACCGCCTTGCCCAGCCACAGCGCCATAAGCTCGGCGCGGCTGCCGACGCCATATTTCCGGAACAGCCGTTTCACGTGGTCATGGGTCGTGTGCACGCTCTGGCCGTTGTCCTCGGCGATCGCCTGCTCGCTCTTGCCGTGCAGCAGCCCCGACAGCACGCGCTGTTCGGCGGGCGTGACGGGGCTGGAGGCGACGCCGATGCCCTCGGCCAGCATCAGGTTGCGGTGGAACCAGCGCAGCCCGCGTAGGGCGAAGGCCATCCGGTCGCAGTCTTCGGGCCGGAAGAGCGCGTGGCCACGGGTTCGGTAGAGGCCCAGGTACAGCTCGGTATCGGCGTTGACGGGGATGCCGGCCCACATCGTGTCGACGATGCCGGCCTCGTGGTAATAGTTGCGGAAGAACTCGCCATCACGCCAGCCCTCGGGCGCCAGGTCGTCCAGCCGGTGCACCCGGAACTGCCCGGCCAGGGCCACGCGGCGGATGGTGACAATGTCGGGTTTGCCGTCCTCCAGCTGCCGTGCCTTGGCGCGCACCAGGGCCTTGCTGCCCTTGGTATGGTGCAGCCGGTCGAACTTGCGCGGGCGCCAGCCGTGCAGCGGGTCGTCGGGATCGTGGCGGTCCATCCGCACGGCGCCGACCCAGGCGGCGTTCTGTGCGTCCAGCAGGTAGCAGAGTGTTTCAAGGAAGAAATGCCGCGCGCCGGCAATGTCGGAGGCCCGGAAGTCCGCCAGGCGATCCCACATGCCGAAGACGGTCTCGTCGAGAGGGGCTGTCACGTCCGTATCG
Organism: Pseudooceanicola marinus; assembly: GCF_002786295.1. Lineage (GTDB taxonomy): Bacteria > Pseudomonadota > Alphaproteobacteria > Rhodobacterales > Rhodobacteraceae > Pseudooceanicola > Pseudooceanicola marinus. The sequence continues at coordinate 71,349 of NZ_PGTC01000016.1, forward strand.
GTCATGACATCCGGTATAGGCGGCGGGTGTGGTTCGGGGAAGGGTTTGCTGCCCCGTTCACACGAAAGCGCCGCCCCGGGGCGGGGGCGGCGCAAGGTCGTCTCGTCAGGCCGTCTTGGCCGGGGGCGGGCTCAGCCCTCGCCCTGCTCGGTCACGCGGTCCTGGATCATCGTGTTCAGCCGGGCCTGTAGGGCCTCGTCGGTCTGGGCGCTTTCCCCGATCTGGGTGTAGGTCTCCACATCCATGTTGTCGGTGGCCTCGATGGCGGCGACCATCTCGTCCCGGGCTTCGGTCTGCAGGGCCTGGGCGTCGGCCTCGCTTTCGGCGGCCTGAAGCTGCGGCATGTAGGCGTCGCGGATCTCGGCCACTTCCATCGCGGCATCGACGAAGCCGCTCAGCTGTTCGTCGGAGAAGCTGGCTGCGGGGGCTTCCTGCGGGGCTTCGGGGCTGGTTGCCTCCTGCGCCACCAGGGCGGCGGGGGCTAGGGTCAGGCCGAGGGCGGTTGCGGCGGCGGCAAACTTGCCGGTCAGGGTCATCTTGGTCATCTTGGATCCTCCTGCTCGTGGTCCATGGTCGTTCGGGGCATTCCGGCCCGCTGCCTAAGACCTGTGCCTCCGGTCGGCGGGGTACAACCGCCTGTGCCGATCTCGGCGTTCTGCCGCCGGATTGCCGCCCGGAGCTGCGCGTGCCCCCGCCGGTTTGTCCCGCCGGGGGCGTGGCTGGGGCTACTTTCCAGCGAGCTGCGCCTGGGCCTTGGTCATCATCTGGTTCCGGGCCGAATGGAATAGCTGCGGCCCCATGGTGCCCAGCAACATCATCATGCTGCCGAAGTTCAGGAACTTCCCGGCTCTGGTCATGAAGGTGAAATTGATATCGGTGGCGCTCCCCTGCGCGTCCGTCGCCGAGTTGGCAGTGCGCCTCATGACGCTTTTGAGCATCGCCACCGGCTGGCTCATGCGCCAGACATGGCCCTTGGGGGTGTCACCGTGCAGGCGCAACTTCCCGGTGGGGTTGTTTTCTGTTCCGCCCCGTGGCCGGGTCCTTCCGACCTGCGGGACGTCGCCAACGGCCAAGCCTGTCTGGCGCATCTGCCGAGCGCATCGCGTTATTTTTCTTCCCCCGACTCGCGAAACCTGCGATAAGGGGTCCCGCTACGCGACCTCTATCGACCCCCTGTTATGCTACCGGCGACAGTCTCGATCAGACGACCTACGCCGGGCCGCAGCACTTCCGCGTGCGGCACAAGAAAACAGGAGTTCACGACATGGCCACTGGCACCGTGAAATGGTTCAACACCACCAAAGGCTACGGCTTCATCGCACCCGAAGGCGGCAGCAAGGACGTTTTCGTCCACATTTCCGCCGTTGAGCGTTCGGGCCTGACCGGTCTGCAGGATGGCGCCAAGATCAGCTTCGAGATCGAAACCGGCCGCAACGGCCGCGAAGCAGCGACCAACCTGGAACTGCTCTGATCGCGCCGGGGCCGCGCATCGCGCGTCCCGCCTGAGAGATTTCGGAAGGGCCGTCCCGCAGGGGCGGCCCTTTTCATGCGTTCCATGACGCGCGCGGGCCGCAGGGGGCATGCATCGCCGCAAGACGCTTTTCATCGCCCCCCTTTCCAGCTAGGTGATTGACATATGCAATCATATTTGGAGCCGCCGGATGTCCCGGGATCACTGGACCTTCCGCGCCCTGCAACTCTTCCTCGCGGCCTCGGTCGCACTTGGGGTCGCCTGGGGGCTGGGCATCACCAATCCCTTCTGGGCGGCGATGCCGGTCTGGGTGGTCAGCCAGTCCTGGCGGGAGGACCTGGTGATCCGGGGCGTGTTGCGCATCCTGGGCACGATGCTGGGGGCCGGGCTGGGCCTGGTGATGCTGGCCCATGTTCATGATCCGGTGGCGCTGGTCGCCCTCTACATCCTGGGGGTCGGCGCAGGCACCTTCGCCGCCTTCTGGATCGGCACGACCTATTCCTACGGGGCGCTGATGGCGGCGATCACCCTGGGGGTGGTGGTGCTGCCCGGCGTGGCGACGGCGGGGGATCCCTGGGACCTGGCCCTGGGGCGGGTCTGGTGCACGCTGATCGGTGTGGCCTCGGTCACCCTCTTCACCTTTCCCTTCACCCCGCGTCGGGACGAGGCACAGCGGCTGCGGCTCGACCACGGGCTGGGCCGGGGGCTGCGCCATGGGGCGGTGGCGGGGATGATCGCCGGGGGCGGGCTGGTCCTGCTCTTGCTGATCAGCCAGTTCTGGATCGTGGCGGGGGCGCTGGCGCTGACGGTCTTTGCCTCGATCATGGGGTCGATGCCCGATCCCCGTCCGCTGATCCGCTACCTGCCGCCGGCCGCGGCGCTTGGCGTGGTGGCGGCGGTGGCCTATCGCGGGCTGGGGCATTGGCTGGGCCTGGGGGATCCGGGCCTCTACCTGCTGGGCGTGGGGTTCATCGGCGCCGGGGCGCTGCTGCGCGCGCACCCGCGCCTTGCGCCCTTTGGCCTCGACAGCAACATGTGCTTCCTGCTCACGGCTGAGGTCGGCGCCATCGGTCACGGGCTGGCGCAGGAGGCTGCAGGCGGCCTGGCGCTGGTCTGTGGCACGCTGCTGGTGACGGCGGTGCACCGCCGCCTGCTGCCTGCGCATCTGGCCTAGGCCTCGTCGCGCGGCGCGCCTCCCTGGAAGGCATTCGCCCGGTCGTAGCGGCAGGGGTCTTCCTGCATCGTCAGGTGCAGGGCATCGCCCGTGTAGGGATGCGCCCGCGCCAGTGCCTCGTCCACGTCGATCCCCAGCCCGGGGGCGTCGGACAGGGTGACATGGCCTGCCTCCACCCGGATCGCCCCGCCGATCAGCGCGCCGTGGAACGGGGTCTCGATGGTTTCGGCCATCATCAGGTTGGGGATCGTCGCGGCCAGGTGCAGGTTGGCGGCCCATTCCACCGGCCCGGCATAGAGATGCGGCGCCACCTGCGCGCCGAAGGCCTGGGCCAGGGCGGCGATCTTGCGGGTCTCCCAGATCCCGCCGGCCCGGCCCGTGGCCGGTTGCAGGATCGCCGCGCCAGCCTCCAGCACGGCGCGGAACTCCGCCAGGGTGGTCAGCCGCTCGCCCGTGGCCACTGGCAGGCCGGAGGCGCGACAGACCTCCGCCAGGCCGGTCAGATCATCGGGCGGCACGGGTTCCTCGAACCAGGCGGGGTCGTAAGGGGTGATGGCGCGCGCCATGCGCAGGGCGCCAGTGGCGGTGAACTGGCCATGGGTGCCGAAGAGCAGATCCGCGTGATCGCCCACGGCCTCGCGCACCGCCTCGCAGACCTGGGCCGACAGGGCCAGGTCCGACCGCGCCGGCATGTGGCCGCCGCGGATCGTATAGGGGCCGGCGGGGTCGAACTTCACCGCCGTATAGCCCCGCGCCACCAGATCGCGCGCGCTGTCGGCCGCCATCTCTGGGTTGGTCCAGAAGGCCGAAACGTCATGGTGGGGCAGGGGGTAGAGGTAGGAGTAGCAGCGGATCCGGTCGTTGATCCGGCCGCCCAGCAGGGCATGGACGGGCCGGTCACGGGCCTTGCCCAGGATGTCCCAACAGGCGATCTCCAGCCCCGAAAAGGCACCCATGACCGTCAGGTCGGGCCGCTGGGTGAAGCCCGCCGAATAGGCGCGGCGGGCCATCAGCTCGATCTGCTCGGGGTTTTCGCCGGCCATATGCCGGTCGAAGACATCGCGGATCACCGCTGTCATCGCCTCGGGCCCGACCGAGGCGGCATAGACCTCGCCCCAGCCGATGATCCCGCAGGCCGTCGTCAGCTTCACCAGGATCCAGTAGCGCCCGCCCCAGCCTGGTGCGGGCGGGGCGGTGACGATGATGTCGAGGTCGGACAGGTGCACGGGGGCCTCCTTCAACCGGCCGCGCCACTGCGGCCTATTTCATCATGATCACATTGCGGCGGGCCTGGCCGGCCAGCGTGTCGGCGATGGCCTCGTTGATCTGGTCCAGCGTCCAGCGTGCTGAAATCAGCTCATCCAGTTTCAGCCGCCCCTGCTGGTACATATCGACCATCCAGGGTATGTCGCGTTTCACCACCACATTGCCCATCTTGGATCCGACGATGCCCTGGCCCGCGTCCGCCATGATCAGCGGCGAGTAGCTGGATGTCTTGTCGCCATGGGGCATCCCCACCATGACGATCCTGCCGCCCCGTGCAAGGTAGCGCGGCGCCATGTCGTAGACCGGTGCCGCACCCACAGTGACCAGCACCGCATCGGCGCCCCGTCCCAGCACCTGCTTCACCTCTTTCCAGGGTTTTCCCTCGGCGCTGACCACGTCTGTGGCGCCGAACTCCTTCGCCGCCTCCAGCTTTTCGGGCACCAGGTCGACCGCCACGATGCGCCGGGCACCGGCGATGCGCGCGCCCTGGATGGCGTTCAGGCCGACACCGCCCGCGCCGATCACCACCACGTCGTCTCCCGCGCGGATTTCGCTGGCGTAGACGGCGGCACCCACCCCGGTGATCACCCCGCAGGAGATCAGGCTGGCCGCGTCCATCGGGATGCTGTCGGGGATGGCGACGACCTGGCTCTGGTCCACCACCATCTTCTCGGCGAAGGCGCCGGAGGCCATGGCCTGCATCACCGGCGTGCCGTCGGGCAGGCTGATCGGGCTTTGCGCCACGGCGTCAAACGGGGTTTCGCAGATCGTGGGCATGCCCGAGCCGCAGCAGTCACAATGGCCGCAAGCGCGGATCAGGGTGACGCAGACCGGATCGCCCACCTTCAGCCCGTGCACCCCTTGCCCGAGCGCGGTGATCCGCCCCGCCGCTTCATGCCCGAAGACCGCCGGCACCTGGCCGCCGAAGCCGCCCTGCCAGAAGGAAATGTCGGAATGGCAGATTGCCACCGCTTCCAGTTCCACCTCGACCTCGCCCATTTCGGGTGCGCGCAGTTGCACGTCTTCGATGGTCATCGGCGCGTTGAATTCACGGCAAAGCGCCGCCTTGATGGTCTGCATGTGATCCCTCCCGTTTGCTGCGGGCGTCCTCGGGACGACCCGCCGCATTCTGCGAAATATATTTCCTCATATCGAAATTAGCGCCTATGGCCGCTGACCGATAGGGAAAAGATTGCCGCAGCATGAGGCGGGCAAGCGCGCGCGCACGAGGCGCGCGCTGCGGGATCAGAGCGCGGAGACCGCCGCCGCGAAGGCGCGGGCATTGGCGGGGGCGTCGCCCATCTGGGTCTCGGGGGAGAAGAGGCCCGACAGGTCCAGCTCGGGGAAGGCGTCGCGGGCCAGCTCGCCCAGTGGGCGGCCCGAAGCCAGCACCTCCTGCACCAGCTCCTTCACCTTGGCCTGGGCTTCGGGGCGGGGCATGACACCCGCCAGGCGGAAGGACAGCGCCTCGGCATGCAGCAGGCCCAGGCTGTCGCTGAAGACGGCGTGCATCTCCTCGGCCTTGGGTGTCAGGCCGGGGGCCATGTCGCGCGCGGTCTGCAGGGCGGCGGCGGCCGAGAGGCACAGCTGCGGCAGGGTCAGCCATTCGGTGAACCAGGCCGCCCCGTCGCGTTCCTGGCGCGGCATGCCCGCACCATCGAGGATCGCCTTCAGCCCCAGCACCTGACGCGCCGAGGCCAGCAGGACCGAGGGCTGCACCGGGTTCTGTTTCTGCGGCATCGTGGAGGAGCCGCCGGAGGCTGACAGCTTGATCTCCGACACCGAGCTTTGGGCCATCAGGATCAGGTCGTCGCCCATCTTGCCCAGAACCTGCGCCATGCGCGCCAGCCAGGAGGCAATGCGCAGCACGGGTCCGCGATCGGCGTGCCAGCTGCGGCCCGGATCGCCCAGGCCCAGCCCTTCGGCCAGCTTGGCGCGCAGCGCGGCACCCTGTCCAGCGAACTCCGCCCCCGTTCCGGCGGCGCCGGACAGAGAGACCCAAAGCGCGGTCTCTCGCAGGGCGGGCAGCTCTTTCAGCAGGTCGAGCAGGGGCCAGCCCCAGGCGGAGACATGGCTGCCGAAGCTGACGGGCGTGGCGAACTGGCCGTAGGTGCGGCCCGCCATGGGCAGCTCGGCATGGTCGGAGGCCAGCCGCGCAAGCGTCCCCAGAAGGTCCTTCAGCCCGTCTTCGCAGAGCGTCAGCAGCTGGCGCAGGCGCAGCATCTGCCCGGTGTCCGCGATGTCCTGCGATGTAGCGCCCCAGTGCACGTATTGCGCATGTTCCGGCGCCTGCATCTCCTTGCGGAACTCGGCCACCAGGGAAGGTACGGCGACGCCGTTCTTGCCCGCGCCGGCCTGCAACGCGCCGGGGTCAATGGCCAGCTCCATCGAGGCGCGATGGATGAAGGCGGCGGAGACCTCTGGGATCATGCCGAGCCCGCCTTGCGCCTTGGCCAGCGCGCCCTCGACGATCAGCATCGAGCGGACCTCGGCGCTGTCGGTGAAAAGTCGCGCGGCCTCGCCTGCGTTGAACAGCTTGGAATAGATTTGACCGTCGTGCACCGAGCCCGCCATTACAGGTCCTCCGCGATGCGGGACAGCAGGGCGGCAAGGCCCTCGGGGTCGGAAAGGAAGGGGGAATGTCCGGTGGGCATGTCGTATCGGTCCTTCGGGTCACAGGAGCGCGCCATCTCGGCCTGGGCGTCAGGTGAAATGGTCAGGTCTTCGGTGCAACGGATATAGGATCGCGGTCGGCTCTGCCAGTTCGGGCCAAGGCGGATCTTCTCGCTGTGCGGGGCCATCGGCTCGGGGCAGAGCCGGCTGCGGGCCTCGGCGCGCAGGGCCTCGGGCAGGCCGTGGTAGAAGCGGGTGTCATCCGCGCCGTCGTCCATCGCGTAGTCCTCGCCCTGCCGACGGGCCAGGCCCTTCAGCGGTGGCTCGGGCATGGCGTTTGCCATCTCCAGCAGGGAGGCGTCGTCGCGGGGCAGGAAGGCGCAGAGGTAGATCAGCCGGGTGACCCGCCGCGGGTCCAGCTCCGCCGCGCGGGAGATCGGGAAGCCGCCCGCGGAATGGCCGACCAGGACCGAAGGTTGCTCGGCATGGTCGAGCACGCAGCGCGCGTAATCGTCCAGGGTCAGGCTGTCATGGGGGCGGGGATCGCCGCCGCGACCGGGCAGGTCGGGGGCGGTCACGTGATGTCCCCGAGCCAGAAGCTCGGGGACCACTTGGTGCCAGCACCAGCCGGTATGGCAGGCGCCGTGGATCAGCACGAAACGGGCCATCAGATGTGGGCCATCAGATGTCGAGGAAGACCGTCTCGCCCTCGCCTTGCAGGCGGATGTCGAAGGTGTACTTGCCCTCGGCAGTCTTCTTCGCGATCAGCGTGTCGACGCGCGGACGCTGTTCGATCCGGGCCAGCAGCGGGTCGGCGCTGTTGTCCTCGTCCTCGAAGTAGATGCGCGTCTGCAGGCCGATGTTGATGCCGCGGGCGACGACCCAGACCGAGATGTGCGGCGCCTGAATCACGCCGCCACGGCCCTTGGTTGCGCCGGGCTTGACGGTGCGCAGGGTGAAGATGCCGGTTTCCTTGTCCGCGGTGAAGCGGCAGAAGCCGGAAACCTTTGGATCCGCGCCCTCGCTGCCGGGGAAGATGCCGGCGGCATCCGCCTGCCAGCTTTCCATCATCGCGTCACGCATCGCCCAGCCGGTGCCGTCGTAGACGGAGCCGGTGATCTCGATGATCTCGCCCTTGGCGCCGTCTTCGATGGGCGACAGGGCCAGGTCTTCGGGATAGATGCCTTCCAGGCCTGCAAAGGTCGGAACGCAGCCGATGTGGACGTAGGGGCCCGCCGTCTGGGACGGGGTTTCCTGCAGGATGTCGAGTTGCTGGGTCATGGATTACATCCCCTCGAGCTTGTTTTCGAACATGGTCTGACGGCGGCCGCGCAGGACGACGTCGAACTTGTAGGCCAGGAAGTCCATCGGACGGGCCTTGGCCATGTCCAGCGGTGCGACCAGGCGGTCCAGCTGGCTGCGCGACTTGATCGTGGCCGCGATCGGGCAGCGGTCGATCAGCGGGTCACCCTCGAAGTAGAGCTGGGTGATCAGGCGCTGGCCGAAGCTGTGGCCGAAGACCGACATGTGGATGTGCATCGGGCGCCAGTCATTGCCGCGGTTCGGCCAGGGGTAGGCGCCGGGGCGGATGGTCAGGAACTCGTAGTAGCCGTTCTCATCCGTGATCGTACGGCCGCAACCGCCGAAATTCGGGTCGAGCGGGGCAAAGTAGGTATCCTTCACGTGGCGGTAGCGTCCGCCCGCGTTGGCCTGCCAGATCTCGACCAGGGTGTGCGGCACCGGGCGGCCGTTCTCGTCCAGAACGCGACCGTGTACCAGGATGCGTTCGCCCACGGCCGGCGCGGCGCCCTTGGTCCAGTTCAGGATCAGGTTGTTGTCCAGCTCGCCCAGCAGGTTGTGGCCGAAACGCGGGCCGGTTTCCTCGGACGGGGTGGATTCCATCGACAGCAGCGGCAGGTTCGGCGAGCGCGTGATGCTGGTCTTGTAGCCCGGGTCGTAGGGCACGGGATGGATCTCGCGATTTCGCGGGATCAGCGGGCCGAGATCGGTCATTGGTCTTGCTCCTCCATTTCGGCGTAGGTTTGTTTCGCCAGCTTCAGCGCGTGGTTTGCGCGCGGAACGCCCGCGTAGATGGCGACGTGCTGGAAGGCTTCCTGCACATCCTGTTTCGACGCACCGGTGCGGGCGGTGGCCCGGATGTGCATCGGAATCTCCTCGAAGTTGCCGGTGGCGGCCAGCAGCGCCAGGGTCAGCATCGACCGCTCGCGCTTGCTGATGCCGTCGCTGGCCCAGACATTGCCCCAGGCCCCCTCGGTGATCAGGGTCTGGAAGGGCAGGTCGAAGTCGGTCTTGGCGGCCTCGGCACGGTCGACATGGGCATCACCCAGGACCGAGCGGCGGACCTCCATCCCTTTTTCGAAACGGTCATTGGACATGGCCGGTCTCCTTGATGAAATCACTGAGGATACGGGCGTATTCCTCGGGGGTCTCGACGCAGGGCAGGTGGCCCGCGCCACGGATCAGCTCCAGCCGCGAGCCGGGCACAAGGTCCACGGTCTCGCGCACCAGGTCGGGCGGGCTGGCGCCGTCCTCGGTGCCCGCGATGCCCAGGCAGGGCAGGCGCAGGCCGGAGGTCGGCGTGTAGAAATCGGTGCCGGCGATGGCGGCGCAGCAGCCAGTGTAGCCCTCCAGATCCTGGCGGGCCAGCATGGTCTGCCACGCGGCAAGTTCCGGCGTGGCGCGGAATTTCTTGCCGAACCAGCGTTCCATCGTGGGGGCCGCGATGGACCCGACGCCCTCGGCCCGGCACTTGGCGATCCGGTCGTGCCACATCTCGGCGGTGCCCATCTTGGCAGCCGAGTTGGAGATGACCAGCGCGCGCACCAGGTCCAGGCGTTTCACCGCCAGACCCTGGCCGATCATGCCGCCGATGGACAGGCCGACGAACAGCGCATCCTTGACGCCCAGGTGATCCAGCAGCGCCTCGACATCGGAGATCAGCGTGCCCATGGAGTAGGGCGCGGGCGTGCCTTCGCTCAACCCATGGCCGCGCTTGTCATAGCGGATGATGCGCAGGCCGGCGGGCAGCAGCGGCACCAGCTTGTCCCAGAGGCGCAGATCCGTGCCGAGCGAGTTGGCAAAGACGATGGGGGCGCCGTCGGGGTCCCCTTCGTCGGTGTAGTGGATCTTCAGTCGGTCGAGGTCGGCGATTTTCATCAGTAGGGCAGTCCAACATAGTTCTGCGCCAACACCTTTTGCGCTTCGGTGTTGTCGCGCAGGAAGTTCAGTTCGGCCTGCTGCATCTTGACGTCGAACGCCGGCTGGTCGGGGAACTGGTGCAGAAGGTTGGTCATCCACCAGGAGAACCGCTCGGCCTTCCAGATGCGCAGGAGGGCTTTCTCCGAGTAGGTGTCGAGCCCTTCACTGTCGCCGTCAAGGTAATGCGCCTTCAAACCCTCGTAGAGGTAGTGGATGTCCGAAGCGGCGGTGTTCAGCCCCTTGGCGCCCGTGGGCGGCACGATATGGGCTGCATCGCCGCACAGGAACAGGTTGCCCCATCTCATCGGCTCGGTAACGAAGCTGCGCAGCGGCGCGATGCTTTTCTCGATCGACGGGCCGGTGACCAGCTTTTCAGCCATCTCGGCGGGGATGCGGGATTTGAACTCGTCCCAGAACCGCTCGTCCGACCACTCCTCGACCTTGTCGGTCAGCGGCACCTGCACGTAATAGCGCGACAGGTTGGCATTGCGCATGGAACACAGGGCGAAACCGCGGGGCGAGTTGCAGTAGATCAACTCGTCATGCACCGGGGGCGTTTCGGACAGGATGCCCAGCCAGCCGAAGGGGTACACCTTCTCGTACTCGGTGCGCACGTCCTCGGGGATGGTCTGGCGGCTGACCCCGTGGAAGCCGTCGCAGCCGGCGACGAAATCGCAGTCGATGCGGCGTTCCTCGCCGTGGACGGTATAGGTCAGGTAGGGGCTGTCGCTCTTGGCGTCATTGATGACGACATCCTCGACCTCGAACTCGATCTGACCGCCGGCCTTCTCGCGGGCCTCGTAGAGATCGCGGGTCACCTCCGTCTGGCCATAGACGACGACAGGCGTGCCGGTCAGCTCGGAGAAGTTGATCTGGATGATCTCATCCCCGTTGGAAATCACGGTGCCGTCGTGGGTGTAACCCTCGGCATCCATCCGGCCGGAGACACCGGCCTTGCGCATCAGCCCGACGAAACCCTGTTCCAGAACGCCGGCACGGATGCGGCCCAGCACGTACTCCTTGGTCTTCCGTTCCAGCACGATGGACGAGATGCCGGCCTTGTCCAGAAGCTGGGACAGCAGCAGCCCGGAGGGGCCGCCGCCAATGATGGCAACTTGAGTTTTCATGCAAATTCCTCCCGTTCGCAGGAAGAGGATTGGCAAACATAATTAACTACGTCAACTAAAATTACTCTAAATCACCCCCGCGTCCTTGCCGCGCCGCAGCGCCCAGGGCGGGTGGCAAAGGGGCCCCGGGGCGACCCGGGCCCGGTCGTCGCCGCGATTCTTGCAGCCGAGCCGCAATTTTGACGGCAAAACGCCCGCCCGGCGCGGGGCCGGACGGGCGTCACGTTCAAAAGGTGATGAGTGGATCAGAGCGTGGCAAGCGCCCGGGCGAACATCGCCGGGTCGACGTTGCCGCCGGAGATCATCGCGACCACCGTGTCGCCCTGCAGCGAATCTGTGCGGGTCAGAGCGGCGGCCAGGGCCACGGCGCCGCCGGGCTCGGCCACCACTTTCAGCCGCAGGAAGGCCTGGGCCATCGCTTGCAGGGCCTCCTCGTCGGAGACCACCAGGCCGGGGCCGCAATGCTCGGACATGATCGGGAAAGTCAGGTTGCCGGGCTGGGGCGTAACGATGGCGTCGCAGATCCCCCCCGACATGGAGGCGTTGCGCAGGATCTCACCGGCGGCGAGCGAGCGGGTCACGTCGTCGAAGCCTTCCGGTTCCACGGGTCGCACGCGCAGGCCGGGGGCGCGGTCCGCGCAGGCCAGCGCCACGCCCGAGGTCAGCCCGCCGCCACCGCAGCAGACCAGCACCTCGGCCTCGGTGATGCCCATCTCCAGCAGGTCCTCGGCGATCTCCAGCCCGGCGGTGCCCTGACCCGCGATCACCTGCGGCTCATCGAAGGGCTTGATCAGGGTCAGGCCGCGTTCGGCGGACAGACGCGCGCCGATCTCGTCGCGGTCCTCGTTGGCACGGTCATAGGTCACCACCTCGGCGCCGAAGGCCCGGGTGTTGGCCAGTTTCAGCTGCGGCGCATCCGAAGGCATGATGATGACCGAGGGCGCCCCGTGCATCTTCGCCGCCAGCGCCACGCCCTGGGCATGGTTGCCCGAGGAAAAGGCTATGACGCCGCGCGCCCGTACCGCAGGGTCCAGCGCCGAGATAGCAGACCAGGCGCCACGGAACTTGAAGCTGCCGGTCAGTTGCAGGCATTCGGGTTTCACCAGAACGCGACGGCCCGCGATCTCGTCCAGGAAGGGCGAGGACAGCAGGGGGGTGCGGCGGGCGTGTCCCGCCAGCCGCGCGGCGGCGGCCTCGATCATCTCGATGTTCATCTCAGTGCCTTCTTTCTGGGCCTTATCTCATGGCCTCAAGCCAGGTCGTCAGGGCGGCGAGCGCCTCCGGCTCGTCAAGGAAAGGGGTATGCCCCCGGTTCGGCACCTTCGCAAGGATCATGCCCGGCGCGCGGGTCTGCATCCGGGTCACCGTCTCTTCCTTCAGCAGATCGGAGTTTTCGCCCCAGATCAGCGCCAGGGGTTTCGCCGCCAGCGCATCGAAGAGCGGCCAGAGGTCGGGGGCGGGATCGGGCGGCGGGCTGCCGAAGACGGCCTCGCGCAGGGCCGGGTCATAGTCGATGACCAGCCCGTCGGGCGTTTCGCGGGTGGTGTTGCCGATCATCTGCCGCCAGCGATCAATGGAGACATCCGGGAAGGCCGGATCGCCGACCCGAGCGGTGGCCGCCTCGTCCAACGTGGCGAAAGGCGGGTTCTGGCCAAGGTAGCCCGCGATGGCGCCCAGGCCGTCGGTGTTCAGCTCAGGCCCGACGTCGTTCAGCGCCGCGCCCCGCAGGCGGTCGGGGGCGTGCAGGGCCAGGCCCATGGCGATCAGCCCGCCGCGCGAGGTGCCCAGGATCGCCGCGCTGTCGATCCCCAGGTGGTCCAGCAGCGCCAATGCATCCTGTGATTCGGTGGGCAGGGTGTAGCTGGCCGGCCCGGTCCAGTCCGACCGCGCGCGGCCGCGGTAATCCATCCGGATCAGCCGCACGCCCGGCAGATGCGGCGCCACGATGTCGAAGTCGCGACCGTTGCGGGTCAGCCCCGACAGGCACAGGACCGGCAGGCCCTCGCCCGCCTCCTCATAGTAGATCGCGGCGCCATCGGGGGCGGTGAAACGGGGCATCAGAAAACCTCCAGCTCGGGCACGGCGGACAGGTCCGTCAGGATATGCTCCGGTGTGCCGGGCAGTCGGTCCAGCGGCAGGCCCGCGCGGTTCACCCAGGCGGTGGCGAAGCCGTAGGCCGCCGCCGCCGAAACGTCCCAGCCGTTGGACGACACGAAAAGCACCTCTTCGGGATCGCAGCCGAAGCGCCCGCCGACCAGGTCGTAGACCGGCGCTGCCGGCTTGAAGACGCCGACGCGTTCCACCGACAGTACCGCGTCCAGCATGGTTTCCACCCCGGCGGAGCCCACGGCCCCTTCCAGCATGTCGGGGGATCCATTGGACAAAATCCCCGTGGCCAGCCCGCGCGCCTTCAGCGTGGCCAGCACCTTGGGCACCTCGCGGTAAGCGGGCAATTCCCAGTAGAGCGCCAGCAGATCCTCGCGCAGCACCGGATCGTCCAGCCTCTCCGCCTCCAGTGCCCAGTCCAGTGCATCCTTGGTGACTTGCCAGAAATCCGTGTGCAGCCCGCGGATGGCCCGATGCCAGGAATATTCCAGCTGCTTGGCACGCCACTGGGCGGCCACGCGCGACCAGCTCTCGGCCAGGGCGCCGGCGCCGGGGGCCTCGGCGGCCGCGCGGGCGGCGGCGTTGACGTCGAACAGCGTGCCGTAGGCGTCGAAGATGCAGGTGGTGACGGGCATGACAGATCCTCCTCCGGGCGCCGCTCTCCCGGCGCCTTCGGGGGCAACCTGCCATGGGGCGGCGGGGCTGGGAAGGCCGGTTTGCGATCCGCGCGCGCCTGCGTTAAGTTGGGGGGGAGAGAAGGCACCCGGGCAGGACCCGGCCCTCCAAACCCACCCCGACAAGATTGGACATTCCATGAGCACCGCAAAATCGGGCGATACCGTACGCATCCATTACACCGGCACCCTGACCGACGGCACCACCTTCGACAGCTCCGCCGGCCGCGAGCCGCTGGAGTTCACCGTGGGCTCCGGCCAGATCATCCCCGGCCTCGACAAGGCGATCCCCGGCATGGCCGTGGGTGAAACCCAGAAGGTCGAGATCCCCAGCGAAGAAGCCTATGGCGCGCATAACCCCGACGCGCTGCAGCAGGTCCCGCGCGACGCGATCCCCTCCGAGATCCCGCTGGAAATGGGGCTGCAGCTGCAGATGCAGACGCCGCAGGGCCAGGCGATCCCGGTGACCGTGGTCGAGATCACCGACGAGAACGTCACCCTGGACGCCAACCACATGCTGGCGGGCAAGGACCTGGTCTTCGACATCGAGATGGTCGAGATCGTCCAGGCCGCCTGATCCGGCCCTGATTTCAGGCCCTTCGCCCCCAGGGGCGCGGGGCCGCCGCCCGCCCCGGCCAGCCGCGCCGGGGTGGGCGTCCCCCCCAACGACGCGGCCCTCCCCCCCACATCGCAACGCCCGCGGCTGTCCCTTTCCCGGTACGTTACGCTTCCCCGCTGCGGCCCGCGCCGCTAGACCTTGTCCTGCCCCGGCAGACTACAGGAGCGGACAGGCATGCAGGACAGGATCGACGAGCTGCGCGCGCGCATCGCGGCACTTCAGGATCAGCTGGAACAGGAACTCGCCGAGCGGCGCAGCCGCTTCTGGGACCGGATCGAGAACGGCCGGGTCGTCTGGGAAGAGGGCATGCGGCGGCGCCACAAGGAGCTGCGACAGCATGTGCCGGGTTTCCTGGCGGCCAGCCCGATCCGCCACACCCTGACCGCGCCGGTGATCTACTCGCTGATCGTGCCCTTCGCGATCCTGCACCTGTGGGTCTGGATCTACCAGGCGATCTGCTTTCCCGCCTACCGAATCCCCAAGGTGCCGATGCGCGACTACATCCGCATCGACCGCCATCAACTGGCCTATCTGAACGGCATCCAGAAACTGAACTGCGTCTACTGCGGCTACTGCAACGGTGTCGTGGCCTGGGTGCGCGAGGTCGCCGGCCGTACGGAGGCCTTCTGGTGCCCGATCAAACACGCGATGAAGACGCGCGGCCCCCACCCCCACTATGCCCATTTCGCCGACTACGGGGACGGCGAGAACTTCCGCGCCGAGTGGGAAGCCTCGCGCGAGCGGATGAAGGCGCTGAACTGTGCCGCGCTGGGCTGCGATCACTGTCGACCGGAAGACGATACGGACTGAAAGGGTGCCGGGTTTCCAGGCGCCAGACAGGAAAAAGCCGCGTCCCTGGGGCGCGGCTCTTTTCATGGTCCGTCCGTGGGCGCGGGGGCCTCAGCCCTTGCGGCGCAGGCGGATCACCACGTCGACCTTGGAAATCTCGGCACCGTCGGGGGCACGCGGCACACGCGCCAGCTCCAGCTCCTCGGAGGGCGCATCGCTGAGCGATCCGTCGTCTTCCCAGAAGAAATGCGGGTGGTCGTGCATGTTCGTGTCGAAGTAGCTGCGCGAGCCGTCGACGGTGATCTCACGCATCAGGCCCGCGTCGCAGAAGGCGCGCAGGGTGTTGTAGACGGTGGCCAGCGAGACGGGCTGGCCGCTGTCCTTGGCGGCGGCGAAAAGGCTCTCGGCGGTCACATGCCGGTCCTGCCCATCCCCCACCAGAAGGGAGGCGAGTCCGATCCGCTGCCGGGTCGGTCGCAGGTCTGCCTTTGCCAGCCAGTCCGCGCCGCGTTCGGTTGCCGTAGGGGTCATGCCGTTCTTGTATCCTTCAGTTCGCCAGACAATATAGGAAAAAAGGGCCCCGAAACGCAACCGTTCCGGCAAATCGCCGCGACGGAGCGCCTTTGCCAGCACCTTGCATGGTTCGCGCGCGCGGTGATAGAGGGGTCGGGATGAAAAAGATGACACGGAAAGGGGCGCGCCTGAATGGCTGATTATCCCAGCAGTTTCGACCGGGAAGACCTTCTGAAATGCGCGCGCGGGGAGCTGTTCGGCCCCGGCAACGCCCAGTTGCCGGAACCGCCGATGCTGATGATGGACCGGATCACCGACATCTCTGCCGACGGCGGCGCGCACGGCAAGGGCCACGTTCTGGCCGAGTTCGACATCAACCCGGACCTGTGGTTCTTCGAATGCCACTTCCCCGGCAACCCGATCATGCCCGGTTGCCTCGGCCTGGACGGCCTGTGGCAGCTGACCGGCTTCAACCTGGGCTGGCGCGGCTGGCAGGGGCGCGGCTATGCGCTCGGCGTCGGCGAGGTGAAGCTGACCGGCATGGTGCGGCCCGATCGCAAGATGCTGACCTACAAGATCGACTTCACCAAGGCCGTGCAGACCCGCCGCCTGACCATGGGCGTGGCCGACGGGATCGTCGAAGCCGATGGCGAGGTTATCTACCAGGTCAAGGACATGAAGGTCGCTCTCTCCGAGAGCTGATCCATCGACACCTATCTCTCCACGGAAGGAGGACACCATGCGTCGAGTCGTGGTCACCGGATTGGGGATCGTCTCCTCTATCGGGAACAACGCCGAAGAGGTCGAGGCCTCTCTGAAAGCGGGCAAATCCGGGATCGAAGGATCTCCGGAGATGGCCGAGCATGGCTTCCGCAGCCAGGTTGCCGGGACGCTGAAAATCGACCCGGCCGAGCATGTGGACAAGCGCACCCTGCGCTTCATGGGGCCGGGCGCCGCCTATGCCCATATCGCCGTGCAGCAGGCGATCGCCGATGCAGGCCTTGAGGATAGCGACGTCGTGAACGAGCGCACCGGCCTTGTGGCCGGCTCGGGCGGCCCGTCGACCTCCGCCATGTTCCAGGCGCACCAGACGGTGCTGAAATCCGGCGGGACCAAGCGGATCGGCCCGTTCGCCGTGCCGAAATGCATGTCGTCGACGATCTCGGCCAACCTCGCCACGGCCTTCAAGATCAAGGGCATCAACTACTCGATCACCTCGGCCTGCTCGACCTCGCTGCACTGCATCGGCAACGCGGCCGAACAGATCATGATGGGCAAGCAGGACGTGATGTTCGCCGGCGGCGGCGAGGAACTCGACTGGACCCTGTCCTGCCTCTTCGATGCCATGGGCGCCATGTCCTCGAAATACAACGACACGCCGGAACTGGCCTCGCGCGCTTTCGACGCGGACCGGGACGGCTTCGTCATCTCCGGCGGCGGCGGCATGCTGGTGCTGGAAGATCTCGAACACGCCAAGGCGCGGGGTGCCAAGATCTACGCCGAGGTCACCGGCTTTGCCGCCACCTCTGACGGGCACGACATGGTCGCGCCCTCGGGCGAGGGCGGCGAGCGTGCGATGCGCCTGGCGCTGCAGACGCTGCCCGAGGGCCGCAAGGTCGGCTACATCAACGCCCATGGCACCTCGACCCCCGTCGGCGACGTGGGCGAGGTCCAGGCCGTGCGCCGCGTCTTCGGCGAAGGCGCGACCCCGCTGATCTCTTCGACGAAATCCATGACAGGCCATGCCCAGGGCGCCGCGGGCGCGCTGGAGGCGATCTTCTGCCTGATCATGCTGGCCAAGGATTTCATCACGCCGTCGATCAACATCCAGACCCTCGATGAGGCGATCAACCCCGGCGAGATCGCCCGGTCGCTGGTCGAAAAGGCGGGCCTGGACACGGTGATGACGAATTCCTTTGGTTTCGGCGGCACGAACGGTTCGATGCTGCTCTCGCGCTATACCGGGTGACAGGGTTATGACAGGACAGATGCAGGGGAAACGCGGCCTGGTGATGGGCGTGGCCAATGATCGCTCCATCGCCTGGGGGATCGCCAAGGCCCTTCACGCGGCCGGCGCCGAGATGGCCTTCTCCTACCAGGGGGAGAACTTCGGCAAGCGCGTGGCGCCCCTCGCCGCCTCGGTGGGGGTGGACTACCTGCTGGACGTGGATGTCAGCGATGATGCCTCGATGGATGCGGCCTTCGCCGACCTGAAGGCGAAATGGGGCAAGCTCGATTTCGTCGTCCATGCCATTGCCTATTCCGACAAGGCGGAGCTGTCGGGCCGGTTCATCAACACCAGCCGCAACAACTTCAAGCATTCGCTAGACATCTCCTGCTATTCGCTGATCGACGTGGCGCGCCGCGCCGCGCCGATGATGACCGAAGGCGGCGCGATCCTGACCCTGACCTACCAGGGGTCGAACAAGGTGACGCCCTATTACAACGTCATGGGCGTGGCCAAGGCGGCGCTGGAAAGCGCCGTGCGCTACCTGGCCAACGACCTTGGCCCCGACGGGATCCGCGTCAACGCGATCTCCCCCGGCCCGATGAAGACCCTGGCCGGTGCGGCGATCTCCGGCGCGCGCAAGACCTTCCGTCAGACCGAAACCAACGCCCCCCTGCGCGCCAACGCGACGCTGGAGGCCGTGGGCGGAACGGCGGTCTACCTGGCCTCCGACGCCGGTGCCTGCACCAGTGGTGAGATCATCCACGTTGATGGCGGCTATCACGTGCTGGGCATGCCGCAACCGGAAAACCTCTGAAGCATCGGCGGCTCGCCCCTTGTGGGCGGGCCGACGCCTCCGGCGGGAGTATTTCTAGCCCGCGTATATCAGAAAAGAAGAACCTCTCGCCCGAACCAACGTGACGAGAGGCCCATACTCTGGCGCGGTCATCGGGTCTCCACCCTGTACCGCTCACCCAGGCTGCACCGTCCGGGTGAATTTTTCCCTACTTCCATACGCAGGCTAGAAATACTCCCGCCGGAGGCTTCGGGCCGTCTTGCGGCCCGAAAGCGCCCTTACCGTTTGCGGAAGGTCAGGTAATGGGGCGTGCGGCCTTCGCGCAGGGCTTTCTGCTCGTAGCGGGTCGAGATCCAGTCGTCCCAGGGGTCTCGCCAGTCGGTCGGGCCTTCGGCCAGCCAGTCGAAGCCATGGCGCGGCACCTGTTGCAGGGTCTGACGCACGTAGTCGGGAATGTCGGTCGCGACGCGGAAGATCGCCCCGGGTTTCAGCACCCGGTTCAGCGGCTCCAGGTGTTCTGGCGTGACGAAACGGCGCCGGTGGTGGCGTTTCTTCGGCCAGGGGTCGGGATAGAGCAGGAAGGCGCGGCTGATCGAGGCATCCGGCAGCACGTCGAAGAGATCGCGTACGTCGCCCGGGTGCACCGCCAGGTTCTCCACGCCGGCCTCGCGGATCTTGCCCAGCAGCATCGCGACGCCGTTGATGTAGGGTTCCGCCCCGATGATGCCGATGTCGGGATTGCGGGCGGCCTGGTGCACCAGGTGCTCTCCACCGCCGAAGCCGATCTCCAGCCAGGCATCCTTGCCGCCGAAAAGCGTGCCCAGGTCGATCGGGGTGCGGTCGGGATTGTCCTCCCAGCCGACCTTGCCGGGCGACAGCTTGCCCAGGTCCTCGTCCAGGTAGGCTTCCTGGCTGGGGCGCAGGCCCTTGCCCTTGAAGCGGCCGTAGAAGTTGCGCCAGGGCGCGCCGGAAGGGTGGGTGTCGGGGCGATTGTCGGTCATGTCTCTGTCTCTGCCAGTCGGGCGGTCCCTGGTGCGCCAGGGGTCGGGGCGCTTGTGCCAAGGCGCCGGGGCGGGCGTCAAGCGATCAGCCGCGACCGCGGTAGGGCGGGACGCCCTGATCGGGGATCCACAGGTCTTCCGGGGCGGGGCCGGTGGCCCAGAAGACGTCGATCGGGATGCCGCCGCGCGGATACCAATAGGCCCCGATGCGCAGCCATTCGGGATCCAGAAGGTCGGCTAGGCGGCGTCCGATCATCACTGTGCATTCCTCGTGGAAGGCGCCGTGATTGCGGAAGGACCCCAGGAAAAGCTTCAGCGACTTGCTTTCGACCAGCCAGTCGCGCGGCACGTAGTCGATCATGATATGCGCGAAATCGGGCTGGCCGGTCATCGGGCAGAGCGAGGTGAACTCGGGCGCGGTGAAACGCACGTTGTAGCGTTCGCCCGGGTTGGGCTGGGGAACGCGTTCCAGCACGGCGGCCTCCGGCGAGGCGGGCAGGCCGGTGGTCTGGCCCAGTTGGGTCAGGCCCGTGGTATCCGTCATGATCTTGCTCCTGGCTGCGGAAGGCGGCGTCCTAGCATGGCTTGCGGTCCCGGGCCAGTGGGCAGCGAAAAGCCCTGCTCCGTCGGGCGAAGCAGGGCCTGTTCCTGGGCCAATCATCGGGGCCCATTCTCTGGGCTTGGCGACCGGACCGGTCGGGGCCGGCCTCAGAGCGCGCTCAGAGGTTGGACTTGATCGCCTCGACCAGGTCGGTCTTCTCCCAGGAGAAGCCGCCGTCGGCGTCGGGCGCACGACCGAAGTGGCCGTAGGCCGCAGTGCGCTGGTAGATCGGCTTGTTCAGGTCCAGGTGCGTACGGATCCCGCGCGGGGTCAGGTCCATGGACTTGGCCACGGCCGCCTCGATCTCGGCCTCGTCGACCTTGTTGGTGCCGTAGGTGTCGACGTAGATCGACAGCGGCTTGGCGATGCCGATGGCATAGGACAGTTGCAGGCAGCATTTGTCCGCCAGGCCCGCCGCAACGATGTTCTTCGCGAGGTAGCGCGAGGCATAGGCCGCGGACCGGTCCACCTTCGTCGGGTCCTTGCCGGAGAAGGCGCCGCCGCCATGCGGGGCCGCCCCGCCATAGGTGTCGACGATGATCTTGCGCCCCGTGAGGCCGGCGTCGCCGTCGGGGCCGCCGATGACGAACTTGCCGGTCGGGTTGACCCACCATTCGGTTTCATCGGTCAGCCAGTCTTCGGGCAGCACTTCGCGGATGTAGGGTTCCACGATCTCGCGGATGTGGGCCGAGGTCTGGGCGTCGTCCGCGTGTTGCGTCGACAGCACCAGCTGCGTCACACCCACGGGCTTGCCGTTCTCGTACTTCAGCGACAGCTGCGACTTGGCATCGGGGCGCAGGGTCGGCTCGGTGCCGTTCTTGCGGACCTCGGCGAGGCGCTGCAGGATCTTGTGCGCGTAGTGGATCGGCGCCGGCATCAGCTCCGGGGTCTCGTTGGTGGCGAAACCGAACATGATGCCCTGGTCGCCCGCGCCTTCTTCCTTGTCGTTCGAGGCGTTCACGCCCTGGGCGATGTGGGCCGACTGTTCGTGCAGCAGGTTGGTGATCTCCACGGTCTCGTGGTGGAACTTGTCCTGCTCGTAGCCGATATCCTTGATGCAGTTGCGGACGATGCCGTCGACATGCTGCATGTAATCGTGAAGTTTGTCCTGATCAGCCAGACCGACTTCACCTCCGATGACTACTCGGTTGGTGGTGGCGAAGGTCTCGCAGGCGACGCGTGCCTCAGGTTCCTCGGCGATGAGGGCGTCCAGGATGGCGTCGGAAATGCGATCGCAGACCTTGTCGGGGTGGCCCTCTGAAACGGATTCAGAGGTGAAGATGTAGTTCTGGCGTGTCATTTGGAAGTGCTCCGGTAAAAGTTCAGACCTGCCCCGTCAGGAAGCCGTTGGGGCGGCGCGTAGTATTGGGTAGGCCGCTAGGACCTTGGGGTCAATCAACTTTCTGGCGAAGACCTGAACACATGGTGAACAAATCCCGCAGCAGCGACACAAAAGAGCGCAAAAGCGACGAGTAGCGCCGACCAGTCGCCGTGCCGGCTGTAGGGCGTGGGCGCGGAGGGCGGTGGCAGGGTGACGTCGAGATGGCCGGTGGTGTTCAGTGGCAGGCTGGCCAGCAGTTCGCCATCTGCGGAGATCAGCGCCGAAACCCCGGTGTTCGCGGCCCGCACCAGCGGTAGCCCCTGCTCCACGGCCCGAAGACGTGCCTGCGCAAGGTGCTGATAAGGGCCGGAAAAA
Source organism: Pseudooceanicola marinus (assembly GCF_002786295.1). Classification (GTDB taxonomy): domain Bacteria; phylum Pseudomonadota; class Alphaproteobacteria; order Rhodobacterales; family Rhodobacteraceae; genus Pseudooceanicola; species Pseudooceanicola marinus. The sequence continues at coordinate 92,962 of NZ_PGTC01000016.1, forward strand.
CTTCCAAACCAGGCATCATTCGTCACCTGCAAAAGCAGGTCGGGGCGGGCCGGCGCGGCGCGGATGTCACGTGGGAAAACGGCCTCGTAGCAGATCAACGGCAGGGCGCGGCCGATGCCGGGCAACTCCATCAGGCGGGCGCCGGGGCCGGGGGTGTAGCCGCCGCCGAAGCGCGAGGCGAGCGCGCCGATGCCCATATCGGCCATGAGATCGGCGAGGGGCAGGTATTCCCCGAACGGGACAAGATGGTGCTTGTCATAAGTGCCCGAAATTTCGCCATTCGCGCCCAGAAGGGCGAGGGAATTGTAGTAATCGGCCCCGTCGCGGCGCTGCACGCCGAAGGCGAGGGCGCTGCCTTGGGCGGATTCGGCCAGCAGATCAGTCAGCGCGGCGCCTTCGTTCAGCAGGTAGGGCACTGCCGTTTCCGGCCAGATCACCAGGTCCGGGCGGCGGCCCTCGGGGCCCTCTTCGGCCGTCATCTGCTGCAGGCGGTTGAAGAAGACGGGGATGCGGTCGGGCAGCCATTTCTCGCGCTGCGGGGCATTGGGTTGCACGAGGCGCAGCACCGAGGCCTCGGGCGCGGCGGGCAGGGCGCGGGGGGGGAGCGAAATGGCCAGGGCCAGGGGTGCGGCGAAGCCGACCAGCGCCAGCAGGGCGGGGGCGACCCGGCTGCGGCCCGGGCGGGACAGGGCGGCGCCCAGCAGGGTTGCAGGCAGCAGAAGCAACAGTGACAGGGCATGCGGCCCGCCCCAGGCGGCCAGCGGCAGCAGCGGTGACGGGATCAGCGCGTGGCCGATCAGCGCCCAGGGGAACCCGGTGAAGATCCAGCCGCGCAGTGCCTCGGCCAGGGTCAGCGTGGCGGCCAGGGCCAGCGCCGCGGGCAGGCCCGCGGGCGCGACCCGCTTGGCCAGCGCGGCAGCGCCGCCCCAGAACAGCGCCAGCCCGCCGGCCATCAGCACCAGCGCGAAGGGCGCCATCCAGCCATGGCGGGCGATGTCCACCATGAAGGGTTCGACGATCCAGGCCAGCGCCAGGGCGAAATACCCCGCGCCGAAGAGCCAGCCGGCCCGGGCGGCCCGCGCAGGGCGCTCGGCGCGCAGGACCGCAAGGGTCAGCAGGGCAAAGCCCATGATTGCGGCGGGCCAGAGCGACAGGGGCGCCTGCCCGGTGGCGGCCAGGGCACCGGCGGCGACGGGCCAGAGCGGGGCCAGGCGGCGCGGCGAGAGGCGCGACAGGCGGGTCGTCATGATCGGTTCAAGTCCGGAAAAAGGGGTGCGGGCGGGCCTGTGGCCCGCCCTGCGCTGTGTGGCGCGCGCCGGCCCGGGGCAGGGCGCGCGTCGGGGTCATTCCGCGTCGGCGGGTTTCAGGCGGACGCGCAGGCGCTTGATCCGGCGGGGATCGGCCTCGACCACCTCGAACTCATGCCCCGCAGGGTGCACCACGACCTCGCCGCGGGCCGGCACGCGGCCCGCCAGCATGAAGACCAGGCCGCCCAGCGTGTCGATCTCTTCCTCGTCGACGCTGTCGTCATCGGTCAACGAGAGGCCGGTGGCCACCTCGAAATCCTCCAGGGGTGCCTTGGCCAGTGCCAGGTAGCTGCCGGATGCCTCGCGGGTCCACAGCGCATCCTCGTCGACATCGTGTTCGTCCTCGATCTCGCCGATCACCTGTTCGATCAGGTCCTCGATCGTCACGAGGCCGTCAACGCCGCCGTATTCGTCGATCACCAGGGCCATGTGGCGCCGTTCGGTCTGCATCTTCTGCAGCAGCACCCCGATGGGCATCGAGGGCGGCACGAAGAGAAGCGGGCGCAGCAGCTCCTCCAGCTGGAAGTCCGAGGCCGCATCCCAACCGTGCTTCAACGCGAAGTCCTTCAGGTGGACAAAGCCCTTGGGGCTGTCCAGCGTCTCGTCGTAGACGGGCAGGCGGGTCATGCCGCTTTCGCGGAAGATGCCGACCAGATCATCCTGGCTGATGCTCTTGGGGACCGCCACGATCTCCACCTTGGGGATCGCCACATCCTCGACCCGCATGTTGCGCAGGTTCAAGAGGGAATGGCGCCGTTGCGGCGGGCTGGCGGGTTGCGCGCTGGCGCTGCTTTCCGGGGTGCGGGTTGCGGCGCTGCCGCGGTTGCCCAGCAGGCGACCGAAGAAGCCCGGACGCCGCCGCGGGTTCGCATTGGCTGGGGCGCCCACGGGCGCGACACGGGAAGGGGCACTGGGAGCCTGGGGGGCCGCAGGTGTGGCCCCGTTGGGCCGCGCAGGTCCGTTGCCGCCCTCGGAGGAGGAGGCAAGGCGAAGACCATCCTTGGCATGGGCCAGGGGGATGCCGTCCGTGCCGGTCATGGCAGGGCTGGCCTCACGGGATCCGTTGACGAGGCTTCCGGACGCCACGGCATCAGCCGCACCGGTCACGGAAGGAGCCGCGGCAGAGCCGGCGACGCGGGACACGGGTCCCTCGGTTTCGACCAGGCGCATCGCGGGATGCGGTGCTGCGGGGTCTGGGGTCATGGAACGCGCGCGCTGCGCCGCGTTAGAAGACCCGTCTATGCTGTCGCCCATTGTTCCTTTCCGGTTGCCGGCCTGTCAGTCAGCCAAAATTCTATATGGGAATTAATATGGGTCAGCGATACCCAGTTTGCCAAGTATTTCCGTCTCAAGCCCTTCCATCAGCTCCGCATCGCCGTCGCGGACGTGGTCGTAGCCCAAAAGATGAAGGATTCCGTGAACGACGAGATGCGTCACGTGATCGGTAAATGCCTTGTCCGCCTCCGCCGCTTCGCGGGCGCAGGTGTCCCAGGAAATCGCGATGTCGCCCAGTTCGACCGGGCCGAAGATCTCCGCCTCGGGACCGTCCGGTGCCTCCTCTGGCAGATCCGGGGTGCCGCCCTCGTCTTCGGGGGCCAGCTCCTCCGCAGGCCAGGACAGGACGTTGGTCGGCGTGGGCTTGCCCCGGAACTCGGTGTTCAGCGTGGCGATGCGCGCGTCATCGCAGCCCATCACGCAGATCTCGTAGCCGGCTGGGCCGATCCCGAGGCGGGTCAGCACCGCCCGGGCGGCGGTTTCGGACAGCGCAGGCAGATCCGCATCATCCCAGCGGGGATCCTCGATCACGCAATCGACGAGGGCAGGGGCGGAGGGGGCTTGGTCAGTCATGGGCGCCCCATACAGCACCGAAGCGGCCCCGCCAATGCCTCTCGGCGGGGCGCACTAGTGCCTCAGCTTTGCTCGTCGGCCTCGTAGGCCTCGATGATCTTCGCCACCAGCGGGTGGCGCACCACGTCCTTGGCGGTGAAGTAGTTGAAGCTGATGTCGGGGATCGCCCCCAGCAGACGTTCGGCATCGCGCAGGCCCGATTGCACCCCGCGCGGCAGGTCGACCTGGCTGCGGTCGCCGGTGATCACCATGCGGGAGTTCTCGCCCAGGCGGGTCAGGAACATCTTCATCTGCATGGTCGTGGCGTTCTGCGCCTCGTCCAGCACGACGAAGGCATTGGCCAGGGTCCGGCCACGCATGAAGGCCAGCGGCGCGATCTCGATCTTGCGGGCCTCGCGCAGCTTGCCCACGTCCTTGGCGCCAAGGAAATCGTTCAGCGCATCGTAAAGCGGCTGCATGTAGGGATCGACCTTTTCCTCCTGCGTGCCGGGCAGGAAGCCCAGGCGTTCGCCGGCCTCGACCGCCGGGCGGGTCAGGATGATCTTGTCGACGTGACCTTCGATGAAATGGTTCACCGCGACGGCCACAGCCAGGTAGGTCTTGCCGGTGCCCGCCGGGCCGATGCCGAAGGCCAGTTCGTGCTTGTAGAGGTTCTGGACGTATTCCTTCTGCGCCGCGGTGCGCGGCTCGACCATCTTGCGGCGGGTCTTGATCTCCACCTCGCCGCCGCGGAACATCTCCAGCTGGTCACCGCCCTCGGTGGGGGAGGCGGTGCTGTCGGCGCCGGGCTCTCCCATGCGCAGCTCGCGGTCGATGTCGGCCTGGGTGACCTCGCGGTCTGCTTCGAGCCGGGCGTAGAGGGCGCGCAGCACGCCGACGGTCTGCTGGGGCGCGGGGGCCTCGCCATGGGCGACCAGGTGGTTGCCGCGTCTGAGGATCTGCGTGCCGAGCTGCTGTTCCAGGTAGGCCAGGTTCCGGTCGTATTCGCCGCAGAGTTCGATCAGCAGCAGGTTATCGGGAAACTCGACCGAGGCTTCGGAAATTCCGGTGTCATCCGTGTCGGGGGACGTATTCGGGGTCAGCAGGCTTGTGGCCAAGTGGCGCTCCTTCAGATCGGGCCGGTGCGCGGCACCGGCGTGCCATGGGGATAGCGTGGCAGGGGGCGGGGCGAGGGGCAAGAGGGGATTGCATTTGCCGGTCGCACGGGACGAAAAATGCCGCAAGCGAAGGCTTGCGGCATCCTGATGTGGGTATCTGCGCGGGGCGGCGCAAGGCCTCGGCTCCCGCTCAGGTTCCGGGGGCCTGCGTCGGGTCGGGAATGCCCGAGCCGCGCTTGAAGCCGCCGGTGGCGGTGTTGGGCGGTGCGGTGCCCGAGCAGACAGGCTTGCCGTACTTGTCCAGGCGCTGCGACAGGTAGCCTTCGAGGCCGTCGTCGATGATCCAGTGGTCACAGCCGTTGGGATCGACCCAGATGCCGGCCTTCAGCGTGGACAGGTGGTGCGAGTTGATGCCGTAGTCGACGCTCTTGTCGCCGGGCACGTTGCCCGGGTGTGCGCAGGCGGCCAGAGAGGCCAGAAGAAGAACGCCAGAGGCGGCTTTCACGATAGGCATTTGGCTGGTCCCCTTCAGCGGATGCAGATGATTTCGACACGCCGGTTGGCGGCCATGCCGGTGGCGGTGGTGTTGGGCTGGGCGGGATAGCGTTCGCCGTAGCCGCGCACATCCGCGATCCGCGCGCCGACCGAGGCCGCGACCTGGGCCACGGCATTGGCGCGGTTCATCGACAGCTTCAGGTTATAGGCGTCGGAGGCGCGGCTGTCGGTGTGACCGACGATGATGTAGGAGGTCGCGCCCGTGGAGGTGAAGAACTGTTGCAGGCGCTGCCGGTTGGCGGCGCTGATCGCATATTTGTCGGTGGCGAAGAACTGGTCGGTGGGCAGCACGCCGCAGACGTTCTGGCGGCGGCAGACCGGAATGCCCTGACGGGTCACGTGGGGCGTCATGTAGCCCTCGGCGCCGTCATCCATCACCCAGTGTTCACAGCCGTCCGGGTCCACCCAGATCGTCGGTACATAGGGTTCGTTCCACCCCTTGCTCTGGGCCTGCGCGGTGCCGGTCATCCCGGTCGCCAAAACGGCCAGCCCGAGCGCCGCTGCCGAAAAGGCAGCCAGGCCGCGCCGGGCGAAATGCGCGAAAGTCTCTACCACAACAAATATCCTTTCCGTCCCCCGGGGCGATCCGCGCCCGCTTCTTGTCCCGGAAGCCTGCGGATCGGCAATGAAATGCGCTTTCACATTGCAGCAGAAGCATGCGCTTGTGAAGGGTGTTCACCGGCGCGGCGGGGGCGATTCAGGCATATTATGGTTTTGATGCCGCAGCTTGACCTGTGCGGGGCCGTGCGGGTGCAATGCCCGACGGCCTCTCTGGTGCGGGGTGCGGGGCACGCGGGTTCCCCGCCCGAAGGTCTCAGAGCAGCGTGCCGGCCAGGGAGTTGGCCCCGGCGGAGGTAATCTTTACCCGGCGCAGATCGCCCGGTTGCAGCCCCTCGGCTTCGACATGGACGGCATGCAGGTGGTCGGACTTGCCCACCATCTGGCCCGGATGCCGGCCCGCCTTCTCGAACAGCACGCCGACCTCGCGGCCCACCATGTTCTGCATGAAGGCCTGCTGCTGACGGTTCAGCAGCGCCTGCAGCTCGATCAGCCGGTCCGAGGACACGGCGGGATCGACCTGCCCCTTGCGGTCCGCCGCAGGCGTGCCCGGGCGGGAGGAATACTTGAAGGAGAAGCAGGAGGCGTAGTTCACCTGCTCCACCAGGTCCATGGTGTCGCGGAAGTCCTCATCGGTCTCTTCCGGAAAGCCGACTATGAAATCCCCCGACAGCGCCAGGTCGGGCCGCGCCTCGCGGATGCGGTCGATCAGGCGCATGTAACTGTCGCGGGTGTGGCTGCGGTTCATCCGCTTCAGGATGCGGTCACTGCCCGATTGCACGGGCAGGTGCAGGTAGGGCATCAGCTTCTCGCAATCGCCATGGGCGGCGATCAGGTCGTCTTCCATGTCGTTGGGGTGGCTGGTGGTGAAGCGGATCCGCTCCAGCCCGTCGATCTCGGCCAGGGTGCGGATCAGCCGGGCCAGACCCCAGTCGCGGCCCCCGGGGCCCTGGCCGTGGTAGGCGTTGACGTTCTGGCCCAGAAGGGTGATCTCGCGCACCCCACGGCTGACCAGGTCGCGCGCCTCGCTCAGCACTCGGTCGACGGGGCGGCTGACCTCGGTGCCCCGGGTGTAGGGCACGACGCAGAAGGCGCAGAACTTGTCGCAGCCTTCCTGCACCGTCAGGAAGGCGGTCGGGCCCCGCTTGGCGCGGGGGCGGCCCTTCAGCTTCTCGAACTTGTCTTCCTCGGGCATGTCGGTGTCGACGACGCGCGTGCCGCGCCCGGCCTTCGCCTCCATCTCCGGCAGGCGGTGATAGCTTTGCGGGCCGACGACCATGTCCACCATGGGCTGACGCTCCATGATCTCGCGCCCCTCGGCCTGGGCGACGCAGCCGGCGACGCCGATCTTCAGATCCGGCTTCGCGGCCTTCAGCCCCTTGAACCGGCCCAACTCGGAATAGACCTTCTCGGCGGCCTTCTCGCGGATGTGGCAGGTGTTCAGCAGGATCATGTCCGCCTCGTCGGGCGAGCTGACCTCGGTATAGCCCGCCGGGCCCAGGGCCTCGGCCATGCGCTCGCTGTCGTAGACGTTCATCTGGCAGCCGTAGGTCTTGATGAAGAGCTTCTTGGGGCTGGACATGGGCGCGGACCTTTGCGGGAACGGGATCAGGGCGTGTCCCTACACCAGATGCGGGTGGGCTTGCAATCCGGGGGGCGATCGGGCTTGCTTGCGCCGCAACGACAGCAGGGCCGGGAAGGGCGCGGCGGATGTATTTCAGCACGTTTGAGGAGTTCCTGCGCAACGGCAGGGACCTGCTGGCCAAGGGGCCGGTGGCGATGATCTTTGCCGAGGACGAGGTGGAACTGGACACCACCCTGCGCCACCATCGCGACGCGGGCTTTGCCCAGGTGCTGCTGTTCGCCCCCGACGCCTTCACCGTGCCTGACGACCTGAAGGACCTGCCGCGGATCGCCTACAGCATGGCTGCGGACAATGCCCTGAGCCGCGCCGTCAACGCGGTGATCGAGGCGGCGCCGCCGGGCACCTGGCTTTATTACTGCTACAACGCCGAGTACCTCTTCTATCCCTTCTGCGAGACGCGAACGGTGGGAGAACTCCTGACCTTCCACGCCGAGGAACGGCGCGACGCGATGCTGAGCTACGTCATCGACCTCTACGCCGACGACCTGCAGGCGCATCCCCTGGCCGTCTCGATCGAGCGGGCGCATCTGGACCGGGCCGGCTACTACGCGCTGGCGCGGTCTGACGCCTGGGGGAATGAGCTGGCACGGCAGTTGAACTTCTTCGGCGGGCTGCGCTGGCGCTACGAGGAGCATATCCCCGAGGGGCGCCGCAAGATCGACCGGGTGTCGCTGTTCCGCGCCCGTCCGGGCCTGGTGATGGGCGAGGACTATCTGTTCAACGATCCCGAGTACAACACCTACGCCTGCCCCTGGCACCACAACCTGAGCGCCTGCATCTGTTCCTTCCGCACCGCCAAGGCGCTGAAGTCCAACCCGGGCTCGCGCTTCGACATCGGCGGGTTCACCTGGCACAATTCGGCGAAGTTCGAATGGCATTCCCGGCAGCTTCTGGATCTCGGTCTGATGGAGCCGGGGCAGTGGTTCTGACGCCTTCGGGCGGGGTCACCTTGCCGGGGTGAGCGGGGGAGGGGCGCTGTCACCCTCTTGCGCCAGGGGCGCACTTCGCCCCGGAGTATCGTTGGCCAACCTATGGGATGAAGGTGCGCGCCGTCAGGGGGCCACGAGGTGGTCGCGGGCGGTCTGGCGCAGGGCCTGGGTCAGCGGCGCCAGCGCCTCGGCCATCACCCGGCTGACCTGCCAGTAGAGCGGTGTGTCGAGGGTAGCGTTCGGGATCAGTTCGACCAGGGTGCCGGCCTCAAGGTCCCGCTCCAGCAGGGCGCGGGGGTTCAGCCCCCAGCCGAGACCATCGCGGATCGCCAGGGTGAAGCCTTCGGCCGAAGGCAGGCGGTGGGCCGGGGGCAGCGGGCCGGGACCCGCGAAGCGCCGCAGCCAGCTGGCCGGCAGCGTGTCCTTTTCGTTGAAGATCAGCGTGGGCGCCCGCGCCAGGGCCTTTGCAGTGACCCCATGGGCGAAGTGGCGTGCGATGAAGGCGGGGCTGGCGACCGGGATGTAGCGCAGCGCGCCCATGGGGTGCGCCTCGCAGCCGCGCAGAGCGGTGCCATCGGAGGTCAGCGCGGCCGAGACCTGGCCGCGGCGCAGCCACTCGACGGAATGGTCCTGATCGTCGACGTCGATGGAGAAGAGCGTCCCGGGCATGGCCTCCTGGGCGCGGGCCAGCGCCGGCGGCAGCCAGGTGGCCAGGCTGTCGGCGTTGACCGCGATCCGCACGCGCGCCGACGTCGGCTCCAGCCCGAGGCGGCGCAGGGTCAGCGCCTCCAACTGCCCGACCTCCTCGGCATGGCGGACAAGCTGGGCGCCGGTGGCGGTCGCCGTGGCCGGCGGCCCCCGCTGTACCAGGACCGCGCCGATGCGTTCCTCCAGCGCGCGCAGGCGTTGCGACACTGCGGACTGGGTGATGCCCAGGTCCATAGCGGCCTGTTCAAACGACCCGCGGCGCAGGATGGCGGAGAGGGTGGCCAGCTGTGCACGATCCAGCTGCATAAGTTTTCCTAATACAGAAGAAAATTCATTTATTGGACTTACCCTATTGAGGGCCCTAATCCAATAGGGTGTGTCGGTTTTGGGGGAGTTGATGGGCGCTGCCTACTGGGCGGGTTTCGGCCTTGGATTGTCACTGATCGTGGCGATCGGGGCCCAGAACGCCTTCGTCTTGCGCCAGGGTATACTACGGCAGCACGTGCTGCCGGTCGTCGTGTTCTGTGCCGTATCCGATGCGGTTCTGATTGTTTCTGGTGTGTACGGGTTCGGCACGTTGGGCGCGGCGGCACCCTGGGCAACGGAAGGTCTGCGCTACGCCGGCGCGGCCTTCCTGTTGGTTTACGGCGCCCTGGCCTTGCGTAAGGCCTGGCGCGGCGGCGCGGCTCTGCGCGCAGAGGAGGCGCCGTCTCCGTCGCTCTGGCGTTGCCTGGCGATCTGCGCGGCGCTGACCTGGGGCAATCCCCATGTCTACCTCGATACCGTCGTCCTGATGGGGGCCGTCGCCTCCGGCTTTGCAGATCGCGCCAGTTTCGCCGAGGGCGCGGTCAGCGCCTCCTTCCTGTTCTTCTTCCTGCTGGGGTACGGCGCGCGGCTGCTGGCGCCCCTGTTTCGCCGTCCGGGGGCCTGGCGGGTGCTGGACCTGGGCGTGGCGGTGATCATGTGGAGCGTCGCGGCCAAGCTGCTGATGGGCTGATCCGTCGCGGCCGCTAGCCCTGGCGTCGCGCGCCCCCGTGGGGGCTTGCCAGACCGGGTCCGGCTCCCTATCCCGAAAGCATGACAGGAGCACGCAATTCCCGCCCCGTGGTCGCCGTCGGCTGGATGCTGATCACCGGGGTCCTCTTCGTGTCGGTCACCGCGCTGGTGAAGACCCTGGGCCCGTCGATCCCGGCGGCCGAAGGAGCCTTCCTGCGGTTCCTGCTGGGGTTGGTCCTGATGGCGCCAGTGCTGCCGCGGCTGTTTCGCCTGCGGCTGGACCGGGCCACCTGGGGACTGGTGGCGCTGCGCGGGCTGCTGCACAGCGGTGGCGTGGCCCTGTGGTTCTTCGCCATGGCGCGGATCCCGATCGCGGATGTGACCGCGCTGAATTACCTCAACCCGATCCTCATCACCCTGGGCGCGGCGCTGTTCCTCGGCGAAACCCTGGCCTTCCGCCGCATCGCCGCCGTGCTGGTGGCGCTGTTGGGCGCGATCATCATCCTGCGCCCGGGCCTGCGCGAGATCAGCACCGGCCACCTGGCGATGCTGGGCACGGCGAGCTTCTTTGCCGGCTCCTACCTGATCAGCAAGCGCCTGACCGACCGGATCGAGCCGGTGTTGGTGGTGGCGCTGATGTCGGTGACCGTTTCGATCGGGCTGGTGCCCTTGGCGCTGCCGGTCTGGGTGACGCCCAGCCTTGGCCAGCTGGGTCTGCTCATGGGCGTGGCCCTGGCTGCGACGGCGGGGCATTATTGCATGACGCGCGCCTTCCAGGTGGCGCCGATGACGGTGACCCAGCCGGTGACCTTCCTGCAATTGATCTGGGCGGTCATCCTGGGTGCGGTCGCCTTCGGGGAGCCGCCGGACCCCTGGGTCATGCTGGGCGGCGCGCTGATCATCGCTGCGGTCAGCTTCATCACCTGGCGCGAGGCGCAGCTGAAGCGGCGCCGCATCACGCCGCCGGTCGAGGCGACGAAGCTCTGATGACCTCCCCCCATGGTCGGCCTTCGGGCGCTACGGCGCGGTTGGGAAAGCGCGCCGGTTTGATCCCTGTCAAAGTCGAGGCGGTGAATCATCAATAGACCTGTCCTCCAGGAAACGAAGCGAAAGGATCGCCCACATGTCGCATACCCCTCACACGCTCGATCAGGAGTTCCCGGAATTCGTGGAAACCATCGACGCGCTGAAGGCGTCTGACCCGCATTTCGCCAAGCTGGCGGAGGATTACCACGAGGTGAACCGCCAGGTGCACCGGATGGAAACCAACGTCGAACCGGCCGAGGATCTGGCCATCGTCGAGGCGCGCAAAAAACGCGGCCTGCTGAAGGATGAGATCTTTGCCGCGCTGAAGGCCGCGCAGACGACCGCCTAAGCCGTTTCGCATATCGGATCGAGACAGACGGGCGCCCCGGGGCGCCCGTTTTCATCTGCGCCCCTCAGCCCACGTCGTAGGGCAGGGTGCCGCGATGGTTGGCGTCGATGGACAGCCGCCGTTCCAGCGGCGGCACGGAGCGTTGATGGCAATTCTCCCGCTCGCAGATCCGGCAGGAGATGCCGATCGGCTCGAAGGCCTGGGGGCTGCCGATGTCCAGCCCGTCCGCATAGACCAGCTTGTCCGTATGGGCGACCTCGCAGCCCAGCGAAATGGCATAGCGCCGCCGCGGCGCGCCCCAGCGACCTCCGGATTTCGACACGTCCCGCGATAGCGAGACATAGCGCACCCCGTCGGGCGTTTCTGCCAGCTGGCGCAGGAACTGGCCCGGCGTCTCGAAGGCGCGGTGCACGTTCCACAGCGGGCAGGCGCCGCCGTAGCGGGCGAACTGCAGGCGCGTGGCCGAGTGGCGCTTGGTGATCGTGCCGGCCTGGTCGACCCGGACGAAGAAGAAGGGGATGCCCTTGGCGCCGGGGCGTTGCAGGGTCGACAGCCGGTGCGCCACCTGTTCGATGGAGGCGCCGAACCGCATGCCGAGGACCTCCAGGTCGTGCCGCGTCTCCTGCGCAGCGGCGAGGAAGCGGCCATAGGGCATCTGCGCTGCCCCGGCAAAATAGTTGGCCAGGCCGATCTTGGCGATGGAGCGTGCCGTGGGGGTCTGGAAACGGGCCAGGTCCAGCGTCGCCTCCAGCAGCTTGTCCTGTTCCAGCAGGGCGACCTGCAACAGCAGCTGGAAGGTCTGGGTTTCCGGATCGGCGCGCAGCGACAGGGTCAGTTCCTTGCGCTCCGGGTCGTAGCGGCGCAGCTCTGCCACGTCCTCGAACTTCACCCGGATGCCGAGGTTGCCCAGGGCCGAGACGGCGCGCACGCGGATGTTGTTTTCATTCCGCACCGGCGTGGCAAAGCGTTCGGCGGCCCGGTCCACGGCGTCGATGTAGTTGTCGCAGTAATGGAAGAAATCGCGCACCTCGTCCCAGGGCGACGGCGTGGCGCGGGTGTCGTCGCGGCCCAGGGCCTCGTCCAGCGAGGCGAGGCGCTCGTGGGTCTGGCGGTAGGCGCGGTGCAGGTGCAGGAAGGCGCGCGCCAGCGCCGGGGCATTGGCCGCCGTCAGCCGCAGGTCGGCCAGCGGCGGGGCCAGGTCGGCCAGCACCGGGTCGGCCATCGCCTCGCGCATGTCCGACACCAGCCGTTCGCTGTCCCCCGTGGACAGTTCCGTCACGTCGAAGCCGAATTCCTGCGCCAGCGACAGCACCACCGAGGTCGAAACCGGGCGGTTGTTGTTCTCCATCTGGTTCAGGTAGGGCAGCGAGATGCCCAGCTTGGCGGCGAAATCCTTCTGCGTCAGACCCAGCTTCTGCCGCGTTTCCCGGAGCTTCGCCCCGGCGTAGAGCTTCTGTGCGGACATCCCCACTCCCCCTCGCAGCACGCGCGCGACGCGCGGCTTTGCAGTTTTGCCTCTGGCGGAGGCTAACTTTGCAAAGGGTGGTTAACAAGCCGTAAGGCCGGATGGGCGGGCTGGCCGCCGTCAGGCGATACCGATGCGTTGCTCGCGGCGCATGACCATGGTGATGAACCCGATGGAGGTCACACCACAGGCCAGCATCAGCCAGATCAGCGGGAAGGCCCCGGTGCCCGGCCCCAGCAGGGAGCCCGCCAGCGCCGACAGGGCCGCGCCGCCGCCGATCATCATCGACCCGCCCAGGCCCGAGGCCGTCCCCGCCAGGTGCGGGCGCACCGACAGCATGCCCGCGTTGGCGCAGGGGATGGTCATGCCGCTGCCGAAGCCGACGAAGGCCATGGCGCCGAAGAAGACATATTCGCCACCGATTCCCGCATAGGCGCAGAGCAGCGAGAACAGCATCCCGCCCGACACGATCAGGCAGCCGGACATGATCATGCGGTTGGTGCCGATGCGCGCGGCCTGTTGGCCGGTGAACCAGTTGCCGAGGAAGTAGCCCACGCCGGAGGTTGCGTTGAAGATGCCGAACTGCGTCGGTGTCAGCCCATAGACCGAGGTCGCCACGAAGGGCGCGCCGCCGATATAGGCGAAGAAGGCGCCCGAGCAGGTGGCCGCCGCCATCGAATAGCCCCAGAAGCGCGGCGATTTCAGCAGCTCGGGGTATTCGGCAAACTGGCGCAGTACCGACAGGTCGGAGGGTTTCGCCGTCTCGCCCAGATCGTACCAGGTCAGGATCAGGATGGCGAAGCCGCAGGAGAAGAGCAGCCAGAAGGAGGATTTCCAGCCGAATAGCTCGTCCATGATGCCGCCCAGGACGGGCGCGAACATCGGCACCATCGACATGCCCATGGTGACATAGCCCATGGCCGCCGCGGCGCGGTCTGGGGTGTTCACGTCCCGCACGATGGCGCGCGACAGCACCATGCCGCCGGCAACCGTCGCCTGCAGCAGGCGGAAGATCATGAAGGTGGTGAAGTTCGGGGCCAGAAGGCAACCCAGGGTCGCCACCAGGAAGATCCCCAGCCCCCAAAGCAGCAGCGGCCGCCGCCCGTAGCGGTCAGCGAGCGGCCCGATGAAGATCTGCAGGAAGCCGCTGACCCCGAGGTAACCCGCCACCGACAGCTGCACCAGCTTGTAATCGATGTCGAAATGGTCTGCGATACGCGGCAGCGACGGCAGGAAGACGTTCATCGTCATCGCGCCGATCCCGGCCAGCAGGATCAGCGTCGTCATGGTCGGCGGCGTGGTCCGGTCGAAGAGCCGGCGCGGTGGTTGCGATCTCATGCGTGTCTGCTAGTCGCGTGTTGGCGTCATGTCCATGCGCATTGCATGCTCTTTGCGGATTTGCAATTTGCAGTGGCGCCTTTGGCAAGACTTTGCAAATTTGCCCCTTTTTCCTTTTTGCAGCGCCCTCTGGGTCCTATGGTCCCCGGGAAGGCTGCCCCGCGTGGCGCCGTGGTGCCGATCCGGCGCGCGGCCGGGTCAGGGCACAATGGCGCCGCCGGGCGGGTCGCAACCCCCGGGGCCCGTGAGGGAAGGAGATCGCGATGAAGGACATCCTGCAAGAGCTGAACGAGCGCCGGGAGACCGCGCGCTTGGGCGGCGGCCAGCGCCGGATCGACGCGCAGCACGCCAAGGGCAAGCTGACGGCGCGCGAGCGGCTCGAACTGCTGCTGGATGCGGACAGTTTCGAGGAATTCGACATGTTCGTCGCGCATCGCTGCACCGATTTCGGCATGGAGCAGCAGCGTCCCTATGGCGACGGCGTGGTCACCGGCTGGGGCACGATCAACGGTCGCATGGTCTATGTCTTCTCTCAGGACTTCACGGTCTTCGGCGGGTCGCTGTCGGAAACCCACGCCCAAAAGATCTGCAAGATCATGGATATGGCGGTGCAGAACGGCGCCCCGGTGATCGGGCTGAACGATTCGGGCGGGGCGCGGATCCAGGAAGGGGTCGCCAGCCTCGCAGGCTATGCCGACGTATTCCAGCGCAACATCATGGCCTCGGGCGTGGTGCCGCAGATCTCCGTCATCATGGGGCCCTGTGCCGGGGGCGCCGTCTACAGCCCTGCCATGACCGACTTCATCTTCATGGTGAAGGACAGCTCCTACATGTTCGTGACCGGCCCCGATGTGGTGAAGACCGTCACCAACGAGGTGGTCACCGCCGAAGAGCTGGGCGGCGCCAGCACCCACACCAAGAAATCCAGTGTCGCCGATGGCGCCTTCGAAAACGACGTGGAGGCCTTGGCCGAGGTCCGCCGCCTGGTCGACTTCCTGCCGCTGAACAACCGTGAGAAGCCGCCCGTGCGGCCCTTCTTCGATGACGTGGACCGGATCGAGGCCAGCCTCGACACGCTGATCCCCGACAATGCCAACAGCCCCTACGACATGAAGGAGCTGATCGTGAAGGTCGCCGATGAGGGCGATTTCTACGAGATCCAGGAAGACTTCGCCAAGAACATCCTGACCGGGTTCATCCGCCTGGAAGGGCAGACCGTGGGCGTGGTGGCCAACCAGCCGATGGTGTTGGCCGGTTGCCTGGACATCGACAGCTCGCGCAAGGCCGCGCGCTTCGTCCGCTTCTGCGATGCCTTCGAGATCCCGATCCTGACCTTCGTCGACGTGCCGGGCTTCCTGCCGGGCACCGGACAGGAATACGGCGGGGTCATCAAGCACGGCGCCAAGCTGCTGTTCGCCTATGGCGAGGCGACGGTGCCCAAGGTCACGGTAATCACCCGCAAGGCCTATGGCGGGGCCTATGACGTGATGGCGTCCAAGCACCTGCGCGGCGATTTCAACTATGCTTGGCCCACGGCCGAGATCGCGGTGATGGGCGCCAAGGGCGCGACCGAGATCATCCATCGTGGCGATCTGGGCAATGACGAGAAGATCGCGCAGCACACCAAGGACTACGAGGACCGCTTCGCAAATCCCTTCGTCGCCGCCGAGCGCGGTTTCATCGACGAGGTGATCCAGCCGCGCTCGACCCGGCGCCGCGTGGCGCGGGCCTTCGCGAGCCTGCGTGGCAAAAAGCTTCAGAATCCCTGGAAGAAACACGACAACATCCCGCTCTGAGCGGGGTGTCGTGACGCCCGGAGGAGGGGACATGGCAAAGGACGGCTGGCACAGGTTGAGGGAGGAGGACGCGGTCACCATCGCGCGCCGCCTGCCCGTGCGCTTCGATCTTTCGGTCGAGGCGTCCCTTCCCGTGTCGGGACCCGTCAGCCTGACCCGCGTGGCGCATCAGGTCCGCCAGGACATGTGGCGCCGCCTGCAGGGGCTGCGCGGTTTCAGCCCTGCCGTCCGCGTGACGCAGGGCGACGGTCGGCTAACCCTCCGGGCCGGCGGTTCGGTCGAGGGCGCGCTGCCGGGCAAGGCGTGCGACGCGCTCTCGGAGCTGCTGGACAGCCCCACCCACAGGGCCCGCTGGCTGGCCCATGCGGCGAGGCGCGAGCATGGCTGATTCCCGCCGATCCCTGCCCCTGGTCGCCCAAGGAAAGGCTTTCCGCCTGCACGCGCAAGTGTCTGGGAACACGCCGGATCTTGGGGCTGGGACCCTTGCCGCACAAGATGTTGCGGCGGCACCCCGCCGGGCGTATCAGCCTGAGCTTTTCAGAGCACAGGGAAGGCCCGTGACCGCATCCAGATATGAAATTCGCCCCGCTCGGGTTATGATTCTCCAAGGCCGCAATCCCGCGGCCGCAGCATCCGGGTCCGCCCGCCCGGGATCGCCTGATCCCCGTGGATCCATGAGGCAAGACAGGAGTTACCCATGTCCAAGAGCATCCAGTTCATCCTGGCCGCCAGCTTCGTCGCTGGCCTGGCCGCCTGCTCCAAGCCGGCAAGCGAAGAATACGTCGTTGTCGACCCCGAGCCCATCTCGGCCGAGCCGGTCTACACGGGCAAGTACAAGTAAGCCCGTCGCGGGCACCGGGGGGCGGGTTCGCCTCGCCCTTCGCGCATTCGGCGCGCCCCGCGCCGTCCCCCTCCCTGGCCTGGTGGGCCGCGCGGGTCGCGCCACCACTGACAGGAGGGCTTTCGCATGCTGAAGCATCGCGGCTTCCCGGGGCGTCTTCCCGGCACCGATTTCCAGTTCACCATCCGCCGCGCCAATCCCAAGGGCGTGACGCCGATCACCCGGCGCGAACGCTATCGCGACCGCCGGGCCCCTGACCGGCGCGCCGACGAGGGCTTCCTGCGCGCCCTGTGGGAGCATTTCGGCGATCAACCCTTCGAGCGGGGCAACCTCGATGCCGGCCGGCTGAGCTGGCTGTTCGGGCGCGAGGTGCTGCCCGCCGAGGACCCCTTCGACCCCGAGAGCTACGACGCGCTGCTGGTCATCGACGAGGAGGCCGCGCGGGCCTCTTTCCCCGGCGCGTTCGAGGAGGAGGATTGGGCGTGATCTTGCCGCTGCCCTTCGGAATTCAGCGGGTTTCGGCCCAGCCTGCGCAGGCCTGCGCAGGGGGCTTTGCGTCGTTCGGATTCAAGGGCAGCATCCGCTTTGTTGCCGCCTCGGTCCTCAAGATCGAAGCGGCAGCGTGTCAATACCGTTACCCTTCCCCTCGCGGGCGGCCGTTTGTCCCCAATTCTCGGTCGCCCGCTTTTTCCGGTTCCGGACTTGCCTCGTGTGAACGGCGGACCCAGGCGGTATTGCCGCGCCAGGCGTGGCGCTCCGCTGCCGCCGACCCGGCTCCGTCGGATCGGTGCGGTATTGACACCGCCCAGCGGGAACCTTTCTTCTTTTCCTGCGTTAGGTTCCGCAGGAACGTTTCAATCGAAGGTAAAAACTCATGTTCAAGAAATCCTGGATCATCGCCGGCGTCCTTTGTGCTGGCCTCGCGGCATGTGGTGACACGATGGGCGAGCAGGCCCTGGTCGGCGGCGCGGCCGGCGTGGGCGCAGCAGCCGTCACTGGCGGCAGCGCCGGCACCGGCGCGCTGGTCGGCGCAGCGGGTAACGTCGCTTACTGCCAGGCAAACCCGGGCGCCTGCCGCTAAGGCAACGCCGGCGCGTCGCCCCGGGGTCCGCCCCGGCGCACGCCTGATATCCAGAACCATTCGCCCCTCGGCTGCGGTGTCCCGCGGCCGGGGGGTTTTTGCATGCGCTGCCCCCGCTTCAGGGGCGGCCGGCACAGTACAATGACCTCGGGGAAGGGCCAGACATGTTCCAGAAGATCCTGATTGCCAACCGGGGCGAGATCGCCTGCCGCGTCATCAAGACAGCGCGCAAGATGGGTATCGCCACCGTCGCCGTCTATTCGGATGCCGACAAGCACGCGCTGCATGTCGCCATGGCGGATGAGGCCGTGCACATCGGCCCGCCGCCCGCGAACCAGTCCTACATCGTGATCGACAAGATCATGCAGGCGATCAAGGACACCGGCGCCCAGGCCGTCCACCCGGGCTATGGCTTCCTCAGCGAGAACCCGAAGTTCGCCCAGGCCCTGGCGGATGCCGGCGTGGCCTTCATCGGCCCGCCCGTCGGCGCGATCGAGGCCATGGGCGACAAGATCACCTCGAAGAAGATCGCCCAGGAGGCCGGGGTGTCCACCGTGCCCGGCTACATGGGCCTGATCGAGGATGCCGACGAGGCGGTGAAGATCTCTTCCGAGATCGGCTACCCGGTGATGATCAAGGCCTCCGCCGGCGGCGGCGGCAAGGGCATGCGCATCGCCTGGACCGATGAAGAGGCGCGCGAGGGCTTCCAGTCGTCGAAGAACGAGGCCGCCAACAGCTTTGGCGACGACCGGATCTTCATCGAAAAGTTCGTCACCCAACCCCGGCACATCGAGATCCAGGTGCTCTGCGACGCGCATGGCAACGGTATCTATCTGGGCGAGCGGGAGTGCTCGATCCAGCGCCGCAACCAGAAGGTTGTCGAAGAGGCCCCCTCGCCCTTCCTGGATGAAGAGACCCGCCGCGCCATGGGTGAACAGGCCGTGGCCCTGGCCAAGGCCGTGGGCTACGCCAGCGCGGGCACGGTGGAATTCATCGTCGACGGGGCGAAGAACTTCTACTTCCTTGAAATGAACACTCGCTTGCAGGTGGAACACCCGGTGACCGAGCTGATCACCGGCGTCGACCTGGTGGAGCAGATGATCCGCGTGGCCAATGGCGAGCCGCTGACCCTGACTCAGGACGACGTGAAACTGACCGGCTGGGCCATCGAGAACCGTCTGTATGCCGAGGACCCCTATCGCAACTTCCTGCCCTCCATCGGGCGGCTGACCCGCTACAACCCGCCCGCCGAGGTGGCCGCCGGGCCGCTGCTGGAAAACGACAAGTGGCAGGGCGCGGCGCCGTCCGGCCCCCATGCGGTGCGCAACGACACCGGCGTCTTCGACGGTGGCGAGATCTCGATGTACTACGACCCGATGATCGCCAAGCTCTGCACCTGGGCGCCGACTCGGGCCGAGGCGATCGAGGCGATGCGCGTGGCGCTGGACAGCTTCGAGGTGGAAGGCATCGGGCACAACCTGCCGTTCCTGTCGGCGGTCATGGACCACGAGATTTTCGTCAACGGCGAGATGACGACTGCCTTCATCGGAGAGCAATACCCCGAGGGCTTCGACGGTGTGGAACTGGCCGAGGCAGAGCTGCGCCGCATCGCCGCCGCCTGCGCCGCCATGCACCGGGTGGGCGAGATCCGTCGGGCCCGCATTTCCGGCCGGATGAGCAACCACGAGCGCGTGGTGGGCGCCGACTGGGTCGCGACGCTGCAGGACCATGAGTATCCCGTCAGCATCGCCGCCGATCCCGAGGGCGCCGATGTGACCTTCGCCGATGGCACCGCGCTGCGGGTCGAAGGCCGCTGGACGCCGGGCGACACCCTGGCGCGGATGACCGTGGACGGCCGCCCGCTGGTGCTGAAGGTCGACAAGATCTCCGGCGGGTTCCGCATCCGCAACCGCGGCGCCGACCTGAAGGTGCATGTGCGCAACCCGCGCCAGGCGGAACTGGCCAAGCTGATGCCGGAGAAGTTGCCGCCCGATACCTCGAAGCTGCTGCTGTGCCCGATGCCGGGCCTGGTGGTGAAGGTCGACGTGGAAGAGGGCCAGGAAGTGCAGGAGGGCCAGGCCCTGTGCACCATCGAGGCGATGAAGATGGAAAACATCCTGCGCGCCGAGAAGAAGGCCGTGGTGTCGAAGATCAACGCGGGCCCGGGCGACAGCCTGGCCGTGGACGAGATCATCATGGAGTTCGAATGAGGGGATGAGCGGGCACCGGCATATCGACCTGTCGGTGCTCGTCCTGTTGGGTCTGTCGATGGGAGCGGGCGCGGTGCTGGACTACTTAAGAGATGGTATCGGGCTGGAAATCCTCTTGGGGATATGCCTGTCGGTCTTGATCGCCCTGTGGCTGGTCTGCCTGCGCGAACCTGTGCGCAGAAGCGTGCTGCGCTCCGCCGGCTTGCTGCTTCCCCTGTTGCTAGTTTGGTCTTTCGCCGCCTTGCTTTTGTGGCGTCACGCACCAGAGGACGCGCAAAAAGTGATTCCGGTCGGGATCCTGACTGGGACGGGTGTGCTTCTCGGGTGGGTCGCAACCTACCTGATCGGGGATGTGAGAGAGCAAACCGCACTGGATCGCACCCGGCGCGACACGCTGACGGCCCTGCGGCACGAGATTTTCGCGCTGGTCGACAAGCTGGACAATCAAGACATCTGGGCCCACGCCAAAGACGTTCAGGCGAGGATCGCGCAGGGCGATGGCACGACTCGAGTGGGGAAGGCGGTGCCCTATCACCCCTATTCCACGATGGAGAGCCAGCCAATCATCTTCGAGGCCGTCTCCGGCTCGATTCCGACGATCAAAGCTGCCACGGTGGCGGCGATCGTGCGCTTCTACGCAGAATATACGGATCTGCGTCGAATGATCGAAGATAGCCGTAGCGACATCGCCCGTTCCCTGTCGCCCGAGCGGCGTGTGAACTTGCACAGACAGTTGACCAAGCGCCGGGCCAGCACCTTGAGCTGGGGATTGAAAGCGCTGGAAGAGATTGGCCGAGATCTTGGCGAGTCAGACTACGAGAAGATAAACCGTTCTGGGAAGAACGAGCAAATCACACCCGAAAAAACAGGTGATCCTGATGAATAGGTGTGATTTCTCAGCCCCTTACGGGCGTTCAGATGTCGCCGCTGATCGGCTGACCCGGGGATTTCTTCGGCTGATTGCTTTGGGCGCGCATGACACGTTCTCCGCTTTGCATGGCGTATACATAGCCCTGACGGGTAAAGAAATCAACAATCCTGACGCGGCAGCGCAGCGCGCCGAGGCTGTCTGCCCGCCGACCCCTGGCCGGACGCGGCCCCGGGGCCGGATCCCTTCCGCAGCAACCGACAGGCGCCCGCCGGGGCGCCGCAGACAGGACCACATGGCGTGGCGCAGACGGGCAGGATAGACCCGCGCGCGCGCCTCAGGCAAAGAGGACAAGGCGATGACATCGAAGAAGGACGCATGGGCCGAGCGCGCTGAAAAGGAACTGCGCGGCAAGCCGCTGGAGGATCTGACCTGGCATACGCTGGAGGGGATCGACATCCAGCCGCTTTACACGGCCGACGACGTGAAGGATCTGCCGCACCTGGACACCATGCCCGGCGAGGCGCCGTTCACCCGCGGCGTGCGGTCGACCATGTATGCCGGGCGCCCCTGGACGATCCGGCAATATGCTGGCTTCTCCACGGCGGAGGAATCCAACGCCTTCTACCGCCGCAACCTGGCCGCGGGTCAGCAGGGCGTCTCGGTCGCCTTCGACCTGGCCACGCACCGCGGCTATGACAGCGACCACCCCCGCGTGGTGGGTGACGTCGGCAAGGCGGGTGTCGCCATCGACAGCGTGGAGGACATGAAGGTCCTCTTCGACGGCATCCCGCTGGAGCAGGTGTCGGTGTCCATGACGATGAACGGCGCGGTGATCCCGATCCTGGCCAACTACATCGTGGCGGGCGAGGAGCAGGGCGTCGATAAGGCGCAGCTCTCGGGGACCATCCAGAACGACATCCTGAAGGAGTTCATGGTCCGCAACACCTACATCTATCCGCCCGAACCCTCGATGCGGATCATCTCGGACATCATCGAGTACACCTCGAACGAGATGCCCAAGTTCAATTCGATCTCGATCTCCGGCTACCACATGCAGGAGGCCGGGGCGAACCTGGTGCAGGAGCTGGCCTATACCCTGGCCGACGGGCGGGAATACGTGAAGGCGGCCATCGAGGCCGGGATGGACGTGGACAAGTTCGCGGGCCGGCTGTCCTTCTTCTTTGCCATCGGCATGAACTTCTTCATGGAGATCGCCAAGCTGCGTGCCGCGCGCACCCTGTGGTATCGCGTGATGGAGGAGTTCGGGGCGAAGAACGACCGCTCGAAGATGCTGCGGACGCATTGCCAGACCTCCGGCGTGTCTTTGCAGGAACAGGACCCCTACAACAACGTCATCCGCACGGCGTACGAGGCGATGTCGGCGGTCCTGGGCGGCACCCAGTCGCTGCACACCAATGCCCTCGATGAGGCCATCGCCCTGCCCACCGATTTCTCGGCCCGGATCGCCCGCAACACCCAGCTGGTGCTGCAGGAGGAAACCGGCGTGACCAAGGTCGTCGATCCCCTGGCGGGCTCCTACTACGTCGAAAGCCTGACCGAGGAGCTGATCGAAAAGGCCTGGGCGCTGATGCAGGAGGTCGAGGAGATGGGCGGCATGACCAAGGCCGTGGCCTCCGGCATGCCAAAGCTGCGCATCGAGGAAAGCGCGGCCCGGCGCCAGGCCGACATCGACCGTGGCAAGGAGGTGATCGTCGGGGTCAACAAGTACCGCAAGGACAAGGAAGACCCGATCGATATCCTGGACGTCGACAACGTCAAGGTGCGCGACAGTCAGATCGCCGCGCTGCAACGCATCCGCGACAGCCGCGACGAGGCCGCCTGCACCGCCGCGCTGGATGAGCTGACGCGGCGCGCGAAGGAGGGCGGCAACCTGCTGGAAGCCGCCGTCGAGGCCGCCCGCGCCAGGGCCACTGTGGGAGAGATCAGCATGGCGATGGAGAAGGAGTTCGGCCGCCACCAGGCGGAGGTGAAGACGCTGGCGGGGGTTTATGGCGCCGCCTACGAGGGTGACGAGGGCTTTGCCGCGATCCAGAAATCGGTCGAGGCCTTCGCCGAGGAGGAGGGCCGTCGGCCCCGGATGCTGGTGGTGAAGATGGGCCAGGATGGCCACGACCGCGGTGCCAAGGTGATCGCCACGGCCTTCGCCGACATCGGTTTCGACGTCGACGTGGGCCCGCTGTTCCAGACCCCGGAAGAGGCGGCGCAGGATGCCATCGACAACGACGTGCACGTCGTTGGCATCAGCTCTCAGGCGGCGGGGCACAAGACCCTGGCGCCGCAGCTGATCCAGGCGCTGAAGGACAAGGATGCGGGCGATATCATCGTGATCTGCGGTGGCGTGATCCCGCAGCAGGATTACGACTTCCTGAAGAACGCCGGCGTCGCCGCGATCTTCGGCCCGGGCACCAATATCCCCTCTGCCGCCCAGGACATCCTGCAGCTGATCCGCGCTGCCCGGGGCTGACGCCCGGCGCCACGCCGCGCGGTTGTGAAAAGACCGTGACGGGCCTTGATCGGGCCCGTCGCCGCACCATCCTTGGGGCAACTGTTTCCAGGGAGAGATTTCCATGACCCGCATTCTCGGCATCTCCGGCTCGCTGCGCCGCGCCTCCTTCAACGCCGGCCTGCTGCGCGCGGCCGCCGAACTGGCGCCGGAGGGCGCCGAGGTGGACGTGCAGGGCATCCATGGCGTGCCGCTCTACGATGCCGACCTGGAGGCCGAGGGCACGCCGCAGCCCGTCCTGGATCTGCGCGCGGCGCTGGAGGCGGCGGATGCGCTGCTGCTGGTCACGCCCGAGTACAACAACGGCATCCCCGGCCCCTTCAAGAACGCCATCGACTGGATGGCCTCCGGTCCCGGTGCCGATCTCTTCAAGGGCAAGTGGGTTGCCCTGATGGGTGCCTCGCCCATGGCGACGGGGGCGATCATGGCGCAGAACCACTGGCTGCCGGTGCTGCGCACCCTGGGCACCCGCCCCTGGTTCGAGGGCCGCCTGATGGTCGGCCGTGCGAAGGACAAGTTCGACGACAAGGGCCAGCTGACCGACGAGGATACGCGTCGCCGCGTCAGCGACTTCATGGCCGGGTTCGCCGCCGCCCTCGACTGATCGCGCAGCTGCCGGTCAGCGCCGGGGCAGGGCGCTCGCCTGGGGCCCCGGCGCCCAGCCTTCGGGCGCCAGCTCCCAGCCGTCGAAGGTGAAGGCGGGGGAGACGACACAGGATACCAGCACCCAGCCCCGTTCGGCGAAGGCCGCCTGCCAGGCGTGGCGGGGGACGAAATGGCTGGGCCGCTGGCCCCGGCCCACGTCAATCCCCAGCCAGCTGTCCACCGGCCTGTCGTGATCGCCTGCCGCAACCGAACAGCGCAACGGATGGCCCGCGTGCCAATACCAGGTTTCGTCACAGTCGATCCGGTGCCAGTGGCAGCTTTGTCCCTCGTCCAGCAGGTAGTAGATGGCCGAGATGCCGGGCCGCCCGCCGGCCCAGTCCGGCTGCCAGGTGTCGCTGTGCCAACCGCCTTCGGGATGGGGTGTCAGCCCCAGAGTCTCGATCAGTTCCGCCGCGGTGGTCATCCGTCTCTCCTTCTGTCGGCCCGGGCCGATTAACGCCGTTCGCGGCGGCGTAGGCCAGAGGGCAGGACGTGATCCGCGACCCGGGGCCGCGCAGGTGATCACCGCGCAGGCACTGGCCGCGATTCGGTGCGGGACCGTGAGGGGCGGCCCCTTGCCTTCCCCGCCCGCGCGCGGGACAACTCCGCCACGACCTGTCCGGAGCTCTCCCATGTCCCTCACCATTCGCCCCGTCGAACCGCGCGACCACGCCGCGCTGGCCGAGATCTTCAGCCACTACGTGCGCCACACCACCGTCTCTCTCAGCGCGGTGGAAAAGGACGCCGCCGCCATGGCGGCCTATTTCGAGGGGCGGGCTGCCCTGGGCCGGGGCAGCTTCGTCGCCGAGGAGGGGGGCGAGGTGCTGGGCTATGCCACCTATGACCAGTTTCGGCCCAACGACGGCTACCGCCACACGATGGAGCATACGATCATGCTGACCGCGGCGGCGGCGGGTCGCGGCGCCGGGCGGGCGCTGATGCAGGCGCTGGAGGACCACGCCCGGGCCGCCGGCCAGCACGTCCTGGTGGGGGCCATCACCGCCGACAACGCGTCCAGCATCGCCTTCCACGAGGCCATGGGATTCGAGATCACCGGCCGCATGCCCCAGGTGGGCCGCAAGTTCGATCAGTGGCATGATCTGGTGCTGATGCAGAAGCTCCTCTGAACCCTTGCCCCCGGGTCCGCCCCGACCGGACGGGGCGCGACGGAACGCCCCGCTGTAACACCCTTCAAATCCCCGCGGGGCCTCGGGACAATCGGGGCGAAGCAGGCTAGGATCGCGCCCATGTCCATCTGGTCCCGCATAATGGAGGCGCTGCAGGCGCTGGCGAAGGGCGAAGCGCTGTCGGCGGTCTTCGATCGCCTGCGCACGCCCCCCGAACGCTCCGTCGCCTTCACCATCGCCGTCATCGCCCTTGGCGCCAAGATGGCCAAGGCCGATGGCCTGGTGACCCGCAACGAGGTCACGGCCTTCCGCGAAGTCTTCCGCATCCCTCCCGAGGATGAGGCCGGCGCCGCGCGGGTCTTCAATATGGCGCGCCAGGACGTGGCGGGATTCGAGGATTACGCCGCCCGTATTGCTCGCATGTTCGGCCCCGAAAGCCCGGTGCTTTGCGACCTGATGGAAGGCCTCTTTGCCATTGCCGTGGCCGATGGCGAATATCACGAGGCCGAAGATGCCTTCCTGAAACGCGTGGCCGAGATTTTCGGCCTCGGCGAAGGGCAGTTCCGCCGCGCCCGCTCGCGTTTCGTGCCCGACGCCCGGCCCGATCCCTTCGCCGTGCTGGGCCTGCCGCCTGATGCCAGCATCGAACAGGCCCGCGCCGCCTGGCGCGAAGCCGTGCGCGAAAGCCACCCCGACCGGATGCTGGCGCGTGGCGTGCCCGAAGAGGCGGTGAAGATGGCGGAAAAGCGGATGATCGATATCAACGCCGCCTGGGAGGAGATCCAGGCGCGGGATACGGCCCACTGAGCGCCGCGCCGTCGGCGGTCTTTGAGATGTCACGCGGCTGCCCTATATCTGGGGTATGAAACAGACGCTGCTTGCCCCGCTGATCTGCATGTCCCTGGCTGCCCCCCTGCCGCTGATCGCCCAGGAGGCGCCGCCCGGGTCGCAATCCGACGACTCGGCGACCGAGGAGGGCGGCGATAACGGCGCCTTGATGCGCGAGGGCCTGCGCCTGCTGATGGAAGGGCTATCCGGCGGCCTCGACGACACGCTGGACGACATGGGCGAGGCGGCCGAAGAGGCCGCGCCTAAGATCCGCGATTTCGTGATGCGCATGGGGCCTGCCATGGCCGATGCCCTGTCGAAGGTGGGCGATCTGGCCAACTACGAGGCGCCCACCGTGCTGCCCAATGGCGACATCCTGATCAAGCGCCGCGACGATGCCCCCCGCTACGCCCCGCCGGTGCCCGGCGAAAACCCCGACGGCTCCATCGACCTCTGATCCTGCCGCCCACGTGGGGGAAGGCACCATACCCCTCCCATTTTCTGGCCGGAAATATCCTCGGGTGGTCTGGGGGGGCAGACAGCCCCCCGGCTTCTCAGCCTGCGCAATCGCTCAAGTCCCCGGGCGGCGGCCGACAATTCCCAGCCTCTCAGCTCCGCGACGGACCCAGCTTCAGCGACACCTCGGCCTTCAGCGAGGAGGCCAGCGAGCGGAAGCGCGCCTCGGCCACCTCCCCGAACAGCGGCCAATGGGCCTCGGCCATCTTCAGCTCCAGCACCTTCTTTTTCGGGAACCAGCGCAGCTCACCGATCTCGCCGTCGCGCTCGGGCCAGAGCATGGCGCCGAAACGCATGGCCTTGCCCAGGATCTCCGCCTGTTGCTGCTCCTCTTCCGTCAGCAGGCCGTAAAGCTCCTCGAAGGCCGTGCCCTCGCGCCGGTTACGGTAGCGGTGCAGCAGCGCCAGCCCGAGGAAGACCCGCTCGGCATGTTTCAGCCCGCCGAGGTTGGCCCGGGTGGCATTGTCGAAACAGACCTCGGCGCGGTAGTCGGGATGCGCCCGCCAGGTCACGTCGTGCAGCAGGCAGGCGGCCTTCACCAGGCGCAGCCGCTCTGGCTTGGCAGATTTGAACAGCGGCTGGATGAAGGTGTAGAGCGTCCGGCCAAAGCCCGGCAGGCGCGCGTCCTTCTGCTCCGCGAAGCGGCAGCTTTCGATTAGCGGATCGCGGTCGCGCAGGTGCTGCGGCATCTGTTCATACAGCAGCCCCTCGCGGATCCCGTAGGACGACACCGCGATGTCATGCGGCTTGTAGCGTTTCACCAGCTCCAGCAGCACTTCCGAGGCCATGGGCACCAGCCCCATCCGGGTGGAGGACAGGGAACAGCGTTTGCGCAGCGCCTCGGGGTCCTGCTTGGCGATCCAGGCCACGGTGTCGCGCACCGTCTTGGCGGTCATGCGGTATTCGTGCAGCACATGCAGCGGGTAGCCGCGCCGTTCCATGTCGATCCGCGCGATGGCCCGCCAGGATCCGCCCACCAGGAACAGGCGGTTGCGGTCGGCGGGGATCGTCTCGGTCAGCGTGTCGATCTCGGCCTTGATGTAGGCGCGGCGCCCCTTCTTGCCGCCCTTCACGTCCGCCAGTTTCAGCGGGCCCAGGGGCGAGGTTTCGCGGTCGCCCACGCGGCCGTCGTTGATCCGTGCCAGTTCCATCGAAGATCCGCCGATGTCGCAGACCAGGCCGTAGGAGCCGGGCCAGCCCAGCAACACGCCCTGCGCCGACAGGCGCGCCTCTTCCTGACCGTCGATGACATGCAGGCGGAGGCCGGTCTGGCGTTCCACCTGGGCGGCGAAATCTGGGCCGTCCTCGGCGTCGCGGACGGCCGCCGTGGCCACAGCCGACAGCGGCGTGGCATCCATGCCCTGCGCGAGAAGCTGGAAGCGATGGATTGCCGCCAGTGCGCGCTTGCGGCCCTCAGGGTTCAACCGGCCCGTCTCGGACAGGCCGGCACCGAGGCCGCACATGATCTTTTCGTTGTAGAAATAGGCGGGACTGCGCGCCGCCCCGTCGAACACCACGAGGCGGACGGAGTTGGAGCCGACGTCGACCACGCCGACCCGGCTGAGCGCCCGCGCCTCCGGATTGTCGAAAAGCGGGCGCCCGAAGGGCCCCCAGTCGGAAACGCTTGGCTGGTTATCCCCATCCATCACTGGCGGACTCCCGGGTATTTCTGGTCTGTTATGCGCAAAGCTGCGGGCCCGGGTCAACCGGCGGATGGGTCATGGGTCAGATGCGGGACGTCGGAGGCCCCCGCAGACCCACGACCCGAAAGCGAGGGGTTCTCCATGAAGAACCTGTGGCAGTTGAAGGCGGTTCCATCTTCGGGACGATTGGCCCGCAGGAAACGGCCGTCGGGCTGCATCACCCAGCTCTGGTCCGTGTCGTGCAGGTTGGCGGCCATGATCTGGCGCACGATCTGGTCCTTCACCGTCTGGGTCTTGCATTCCACCAGCGTCTCCACCCGGCGGTTCAGGTTGCGCCCCATCCAGTCGGCGGAGGAAAAGAAGACCCGCGCCCCGTCCGATGGCAGGCCGCCGCCATTGCCGAAACAGACGATGCGTGAATGCTCCAGAAAGCGCCCGACGATGGATTTCACCCGGACGTTGGGCGACAGCCCCTCGATGCCGGGGCGCAGCCCGCAGATGCCGCGGATCACTAGGTCGATCTTCACCCCGGCCTGAGCCGCCGCGTAAAGCGCGTCGATCACGTCCGGTTCGATCAGAGAGTTCATCTTGGCCCAGATCGCCGCGGGCCGGCCGGCCTTCGCGTGTTCGGCCTCGTCCCCGATCATGCGGATCAGGTCGGATTTCAGGGTCAGCGGCGAAATCGACAGGTTCTCCAGCTTCTCCGGCTGGGCATAGCCCGAGAGATAGTTGAAGACCCGCGCGGCGTCGCGCCCCAGGCCCGCGTCGCAGGTGAAGAACGACAGGTCCGTGTAGATCCGCGCGGTGATCGGGTGATAGTTGCCGGTGCCGTAGTGCGAGTAGGTCACCAGGTCCTGCCCCTCGCGGCGGACCACGGTGGAGATCTTGGCGTGGGTTTTCCAATCGACGAAGCCGTAGACCACATGGGCGCCGGCGCGTTCCAGGACGCGGCTCTGCTGGATGTTGGCGGCCTCGTCGAAACGCGCCTTCAGCTCGACCAGGGCGGTGACCGACTTGCCCTCCTCCGCGGCCTCGCAGAGCGCCTCGGTGATGGGCGAATTCTTCGACGTTCGGTAAAGGGTCTGCTTGATCGCCACCACGTCCGGATCCTGCGCCGCCTGCTTGAGGAAACGCACCACCATGTCGAAGGTCTCATAGGGGTGGTGCAGCAGCATGTCCTTCTGCCGGATCGCGGCGAACATGTCGCCGTCGTGGTCCTGCACCCGTTCGGGCACGCGCGGCGTGAACTTCGGCCAGAGCAGCTCGGGCCGGTCGTCGATCACCAGCTCGGACAGGGAGGCGATGCCGATCAGCCCGTCGACCTCGATCACCTCGTCCTCGATCACCCGCAGCTCGCGCTTGATGACCCGTTTCAGCTGCTCCGGCGCGCCGGCGGACATCTTCAGCCGCACGACCTCGCCGCGGCGGCGGCGCTTCAGGGCCGTCTCGAACTCGCGCACCAGGTCCTCGGCCTCTTCCTCGATCTCCAGGTCGCTGTCGCGCAGCACGCGGAAGGTACAGTGGCCGGTGTCGCGGTAGCCCGGGAACAGCCGGTCGAGGAAGACCAGCAGCACCTCCTCCAGCGGTACGAAGCGCAGCGCGCCCTCGGGCGCGGGCAGGCGCAGGAAGCGGTCGATCTGATGGGGAATCGGCAGCAGCGCCTGCAGGGGCCGGCGATCGCGCTTGCGCTCCAGCTGCAGGGCCAGGGAGAAGCCGAGATTGGGGATGAAGGGGAAGGGATGCGCCGGGTCGATGGCCAGCGGCGACAGCACCGGGAAGATCCGGGTTAGGAAAATGTCGCCAAGGTAATCGCGGTCGGCATCCGTCAGGTCGTCGCGGCTGAGGATGTGCATCTCTTCCACGGCCATCAGGCGGCGCAGGTCCGACAGCACCGTCTGCTGGTGCTCCAGCAGGTTGCGGGCGTCCTCGTTGATCTTCACCAGCTGTTCGGCGGGGGTCATCCCGTCGGCGGCGGGGTTGGTGTTGCCGGCCTTGGCCAGCTCGCGCAGACCGGCCACGCGGACGGTGTAGAATTCATCCAGGTTATTGGCGCTGATTGACAGGAAGCGGAGCCGTTCCAGCAGCGGCACCGAAGGGTTTTCCGCCTCTTCCAGCACCCGCCAGTTGAACCCCAGCCAGCTGAGCTCACGGTTGTAGAACCGTCCGGGGCCGGTCGGGTCGAGCTCTGGCATGGCAACGGGGACGGGGGTGGGCTGGTTCAGGAAGTCTGCGTCGATCATGGCACCTGCATCGGGGACAAATGTAACGATTTTTCGCGGGTCGCGGGAAAAATCGGGTCTCCTGCCGCAGTCTAGGCGCGATCGGTCGCCTCCGCCAGACGCTCCAGTACGCGGGCGGCCATGGCGCGGGTCACCGGGCGCTGCTCGGCCAGGGATTGCGCATCCAGCGCGGCGGCGATGCGTTGCGCGGCGGTGAAGGACCGTTCGATGCGGCGCAGCAGGTAGGGGATGACGTCGGGGTGGGGGATCACCTGGCGGTCGGCAAAGAATTTGCCCAGCAATGCGCCCAGAAGCGCATCATCGGGGGCGGCCAGGGTCACCGCCGGGCAGGCCTGCATGCGGCTGGCCAGGTCGGGGATCACCAGCGGCCAGCGGGCGGGGGCCGTGTCGGCGGTCACCAGCAGGGTGTTGCCCTCGGCCAGAACGAGGTTGTGCAGGTGAAAGAGGGCCTCCTCCGCCGCCCGGTCCCCGGCGATCTTCGGCACGTCCTCCACGGCGACGGAACCGCGGGCCAGGGCGGGCACGTCCGCCCGGGGCAGGTCGGCAGCGTCCAGCAGCCTGGCATCGGCGCGGGTCGCCCAGATATGTGTCAGGTGGGTCTTGCCCGATCCGCGCGGCCCGATCAGCGCCATCTTCCGCGCGCTCCAGCCCTCGGGCCAGCTTTCCAGCATGGCGAAGGCCATCTGGTTGGGGCTGCCCAGGATGAAATCCTCGCGGCTCATCCGGCCTGGCGGGATACGCAGGTCCAGCGGCTTCTGGTGATCGGTCATGGCTCAGTCCTGCGCGTTGTCGCGGACCGGCGCCGTGTCCCAGGGGTCTTCGTTGACGCCTTTGTACAGCTTGCTCTGCTTGTACTGGCCGACGACGAACCGGGCTATGACGCCGATGGCCGCGGCCAGGGGCACGGCGGCCAGCATGCCGACGAAACCGAAGAGAGAGCCGAAGACGGACAGCGCGAAGATCAACCAGACCGGGTGCAGCCCGACGGAAGACCCCACCAGTTTCGGCGTCAGGAAATTGCCCTCGATCACCTGGCCCAGCACGAAGATGCCGGTGACCAGCCCGATGGACAGCCAGTCGCCCCAGAACTGGAACAGCGCCAGCCCGATGGCCAGCACGCCGCCGGTCAGCGCGCCCACGTAGGGGATGAAGGTCAGCAGCCCCGCCACGACCCCGATCACCAGGCCGAAGTTCAGCCCGGCCAGCATCAGCGCCCCGGCGTAGTAGGTGCCCAGGATCAGGCAGACCGACCCCATGCCACGGATGAACCCGGCCATCGACCGGTCGATGTCGCGGGCCAGGCCGCGGATCGTGTCGGCATGTTCACGCGGCAGCAAGCTGTCGACCTCGGCCACCATGTTGTCCCAGTCGTAGAGCAGGTAGAAGGCCACCACCGGCACGATCACGAAGAGCGTCACGATGGAGATCAGCGACCCCACGGAGCTGAGCGCGGTGTTCAGCAGCTCGCCCCCCTTCGACTGGATCGTCTCGCCCACGGCCGACAGGGACTGGCGCAGGACAGATCCTTCCTCGGTCAGGTCGGGGAAGCGTTCGGTCAGGAACCGTTGCAGGTTCTGGAACAGCTGCGGAGCCGTGTCGAACAGGTCCAGCGCCTGGTTGATCGCCACCGGCAGCACCAGCAGGGCGCCCAGGATGAAGATCAGCAATGCGCCCAGGGTGATGATCGCCGTGGCCGCCGCGCGCGAGGTGCCCCAGCTTTCCAGCCGGTCGGCGACAGGATCAAGGAAATAGGCAATGGCCATGCCCAGCAGGAAGGGCATGATGACATCCCCCAGCCACCACATGGCCAAGAGGAACACCGCTGCGGCGACGCCCCAGTACTTCATCTGTTTGCGCACGGGCAGGGCCAAGGTCTTCCTCCGGGTGGGTCACGCCCTTATCTCACCCTGCAGGGGGTATTTTTCAAGCACTGATCGGCCCGATCGACCGCCGATCGACCGCCGATCGGCGGGATAGGGCATTGCCCGGGCGGACGGCATTCAATACACCATGGCGCGACCCAACCAGAGAGGCCACAATGCGTCTGTCCCGCTATTTCCTGCCCGTCCTGAAGGAAACTCCCGCCGAGGCGCAGATCGCCAGCCACCGCCTGATGCTGCGGGCCGGCATGATCAAGCAGGCCAGCGCGGGCATCTATTCCTGGCTGCCCTTGGGCTTCAAGGTGCTGCGCAAGCTGGAAAACATTGTCCACGAAGAGCAGCAGCGCGCGGGCCATATCCCGATGCTGATGCCGACGCTGCAATCGGCGGAGCTGTGGAAGGAATCGGGGCGCTATGACGCTTACGGGCCGGAAATGCTGCGCATCCGCGACCGGCACGACCGCGACATGCTGTATGGTCCGACCAACGAGGAGATGATCACCGACATCTTCCGCAGCTACGTGCGGTCCTACAAGGATCTGCCGCTGACCCTCTACCACATCCAGTGGAAGTTCCGTGACGAGGTGCGCCCGCGCTTCGGCGTGATGCGGGGCCGCGAGTTCTTCATGAAGGACGGCTACAACTTCGATCTGACCAAGGAAGATGCGCTGCACGCCTACAACCGCCACCTGGTCAGCTATCTGCGCACCTACGAACGCATGGGCCTGCAAGCCATCCCGATGCGCGCCGATGGGGGGCCGATCGGCGGCGATTACACACACGAGTTCCTGGTGCTGGCCGAAACCGGCGAATCGGAAGTTTTCTATGACAGCGAGATCACCGATCTGACCTTCGGGGACCGCCAGATCGACTATGACGATGTCGCGCAATGCGAGGCGGTTCTGGAAGAGTTCACCTCGCGCTATGCCCGCACCGACGAGACCCATGACGAGGCGGTCTTCGCCGAAGTTCCCGAAGAGCGCCGCCGCACCGCGCGCGGCATCGAGGTTGGCCAGATCTTCTACTTCGGCACCAAGTATTCCGAGGCCATGGGCGCCACGGTGCAGGGGCCGGACGGCAAGCCGGTCGAGGTCCATATGGGCAGCCACGGCATCGGCGTGTCCCGCCTGATCGGCGCCATCATCGAGGCCAACCACGACGACAAGGGCATCATCTGGCCCGAGGGCGTCACGCCCTTCCACGTCGGCATCGTCAATCTGAAGACCGGCGATGCGGAGGCAGATGCCGCCTGCGAGAGCCTCTACAAGGCCCTTGAAGCCAAAGGGCTGGAGCCGCTTTACGACGACCGCGACGAACGTGCGGGCGGCAAGTTCGCCACCATGGACCTGATCGGCCTGCCCTGGCGGATCACCGTCGGCCCGCGCGGGCTGAAGAACGGCGTGGTCGAGGTCACCTCGCGCCGCACCGGCGAAAGCGAGGAGATGGCGCCCGATGCCGCCATCGAGAAGATCATTGGGATCTACGCCGGGCTGTAAGACCGGCCTGGCGCCGGAGTATTTCTGGCTATCGGATGGGAGGGGCGGCGCCGCAAGGGGCCGCCCCTTCGTGCTTCAGGGTGGTCGTGACGGGCGCCGCCGGTTCCGGAGCGGGCCTCAGTAGCCCTGGCTGCGGTCGACCTCGAAGAGGAAGTCCTGCCCGGCCTCGCCGCGGGCCACGTTGTCGGCGATGATGCGCGAGGCGGTCAGGGGCCGCGTTTCCGAGGCGATATGCGGGCAGACCGTAACCTTCGGATGGGACCAGAAGGGATGCGCGGCGGGCAGCGGTTCCTCGCGGAAGACATCCAGCGTGGCATGGCGCAGATGCCCGCTGTCCAGCGCGGCCAGCAGCGCGTCATCGACGATCAGCGGCCCGCGCCCGGGGTTCAGGATCACCGCGCCCTCGGGCAGTTGGCCCAGGCGGGTGGCGTCCAGCAGATCCGTCGTTTCCTCCGTCAGCGGCAGCAGCAGCACCAGGATCTGCGCGTTGGAGAGCGCCTTTGCCAGGCCGTCGGTTCCCGACAGGCAGGTCAGCCCCTCGATGTCCTTCTGCGTGCGCGACCAGCCGGTCACCGGGAACCCCATCTGTGCCAGCGACTGCGCACAGGCGGTGCCCAGCTCGCCCAGGCCCAGAACGGTCACGGGGCGTTCCTCGGCCAGCGGCGGGATCAGTTTCGCCCCCTCCCAGTCGCCGTCCTGGTGGGCCAGGAAATGGTCGATGTGCAGGTGGTGGCGCAGGGCGTGGCCCGTCACCCATTCCACCATGCCGCGGGTCAGCCCGTGGTCGACCATGCGGCAGAGCGGCTGGGTCAGGGTCTGGTTGCCCACGATGGCCTCGACTCCGGCCCAGAGGTTCAGCACGGCCTTGCAGCGGGTGTAGGGGGTGAAATCCTGCACGTCGGAATTGGGCGCATAGATGATGTAATCGACCTCCTCCGGCGCGAAGGCGTCGGGGGCGAAATCGGTGCGCAGGTCGACGGCCAGGTCTCGGTCGGCAAAGGCGGCGGTGAGGGGGGCCTCGTATTCGCTCCAGCGGGCTTCGGTCGCGGCGAAGAGGACGTTGATCATGGGGCTTCCTTTCCTGTTGCCGCGAAAGCTAGCAGGGGCGGAAGGAAGTGCCAAACACCTCGCCGCGCGCGGCGGTGTCAGCCGCGGCTTTGCCGCACCAGCTGCGCCAGGGCGCGGTAAGGATCGGCGGGCAGGGGGGCCTCAGACTCACGGTTGCGCAGTGCCTCGGCCAGCGCCTGCAATTCCGGCGCCTCGGCGTCGAGGAAGGCGGCCAGGCTCTCGGCGTCGCGCACCTCACGCACCGCATCGTCCAGCAGTGCTTCGCGCGTGGCAGCCCAGAGATCGGGGCGGCGGGCGCGGGTGATCTCCTCCGCCATGCGGCGGCGCCACTTGGCGATCTCGCCGTGGTGGCCGGACATGATGACCTCGGGGATCTCGCGGCCCTGCCATTCCGGCGGGCGGGTGTATTGCGGATGCTCCAGCAGACCCTCGGAGAAACTCTCCTCCTCGGTGGAGGCGGCATTGCCGAGCACGCCCGGCAGCAAGCGCACTGTGGCGTCCAGCATGGCCAGGGCCGCCGACTCTCCCCCGGTCATGACGAAATCGCCCAGGGAGACCTCCTGGATGCCGAAATGCTCGATCACCCTCTCGTCCAGCCCCTCGAAGCGGCCGCAGATCAGGGTCACCCCGTCGCCGCGCGCCCAGTCGCGGGCCATCTGCTGATCGAAACGGCGCCCCCGGGGAGAGAGATAGACCAGCGGATGGTGGCCGCGCGCGCGGGGCCGGGCCTCGGCGATGGCGCTTTCCATCACGTCGGCGCGCAGGACCATGCCCGCGCCGCCGCCGGCCGGCGTATCATCGACGTTGCGATGCTTGCCCAGCCCGTGTTCGCGCAGGTTCACCGTCTGCAACTGCCACAGCCCGTCCTTCAGGGCCTTGCCGGTCAGGCTTTCGCCCAGAAGGCCCGGAAAGGCCTGGGGCAGCAGGGTGATGATCTGCGCCGTCCAGACACCCGCCAGGGTCTCGGGCTCGTCCATCAGGCTGCGCGGCTTCAGGGTCGCGCTGATGCTCTTGCGGCCATGGGATTTCAGGGTCATCGGCACTCTCTCCAGTTCCGCCCGTCTCTAGGCGGCGGGGCGGCGGGGATCAAGCGGGCGGGCGCCGCAACCGCGCCGCGCCCCTCCCATACGATGGCCGGAGATACTCACGGCGCGACGGCGGCCCGAGGCGCAGCGCAGGGGTCAGAAAAGCCCCTCGGGCGGATCCGCGACGATGCGGCGCGCGTCCAGGTCGACGGTCGGCACCGCCTCGCGGGTGAAGGGCAGCAGCACGGTGGCCGAGGCGCCCGGTGCCGCGATTTCCAGCAGGTCGCCGGCGCCGTGGTCCATCACTGCACGCACCTTTCCCAGCTCGGTGCCGCCGGTGTCGACCACGGTCAGGCCGATCAGGTCGGCGTGGTAAAATTCGTCATCTGGCAGGGCCGGCAGGCGGTCGCGCGGCGCGAACAGGCGCAGCCCCTTCAGCGCATCCGCCTCCTCCTTCGTCTCCACCCCCGGCAGGCGGGCGGCGAAGCCGTTCTTGATCGGCCGGGTCAGGGTGACGGCATAGCTCTGGCGGCCATCCTCGGAGGTCAGCGGGGTGTAGTCCGCGATCGCTTCCGGCTCGGCGCAGAAGCTTTTCAGCCGCACCTCGCCGCGCACGCCGTAGGCGCCGGCGATGGCACCGAGGCAGATCAGGTCGGGGGCGTCGTTGCTCTGGGGCTCTTGGTCTGTCGTCATGCGCGTGTCTTACCTTGGCAGGGGCCGTGGCACGAGGCCGCGGCGCGTGGTGCCGGGCAGGATACTAGCACAGGCGCTCCGCGAGAAGATCCGGATTGGCCTGGCACTCCTGCGCCACTCGGTCGCGTTCGTAGACGATGCCGGCCAGGAAGGCGAGGCCGAGAAGGATGGGCAGGCGAAAGAGACGAAAGATCATTCCAGGGTCCGCAGAGGCAATGGCGGCCCCCGGGGGGGCCGCGCCTGCCCGCAGAGCTAGGGCGCAATCGCGACGGAAAAATGGCAGCGGCGGAAAAAGCCCTGCCCTGGGCGGGGCTTTGCCGGCCCGTGACAGGGCGGAAAAGAAAAGGGCCGGCGCCATGATGGCACCGGCCCCGAAGCTGTTGCGCGGATCCATGACCCGCGCACAGACCGATCACTCGGCTGCGGCTTCCTCGGAAGCGGCGGCTTCTTTCTCTGCCTTGGCAGCGGCGCGCTCCTGCGCGGCCTTGCCCGGGGTGCCCTTCTTGAGGTTGGCACGCTCTTTCTTCTCCAGGACGCCTGCGGCTTCCAGGAAACGGGACACGCGGTCGGTCGGCTGGGCGCCGTGGTCCAGCCAGTACTGCACGCGCTCCATGTTCAGCTTGACGCGGTCTTCGCTGTCCTTGGGCAGGAGCGGGTTGTAGGTGCCCAGCTTCTCGATGAAGCGGCCGTCACGCGGCATGCGCGAGTCGGCGGCGACGACGGAATAGTGGGGGCGCTTTTTCGAGCCACCACGGGCGAGACGGATCTTCATGGCCATTGGTTTTCTCCTTCAAATGGCGGTTCGGCGCGAGGCGCCGGAGAGGTTGGCGGCGCAATGCGCCGGATGAGAGAGGCGGCCGGGGCCGCCGGGTTCGGATGGCGGGTTTTCCGCCGGGTCTTTCCGGGCCGCGGGCGCAGGGCCTGCCGGTCCGGTCTGGGCCGTTCAGCCCTGGTGCTGCCGGTGATGCCGGATCACCTCCTGAATGATGAAATTCAGGAATTTCTTCGCGAATTCGGGATCAAGATCCGCTTCCTTCGCGAGCTCTTCGAGGCGTGCGATCTGCACCGCTTCGCGACTGGGGTCCGAGGGGGGAAGGTCATGTTCAGCCTTCAGTTTCCCCACGGCCTGGGTGTGCTTGAACCGCTCCCCCAGGGTGTAGACGAGGATCGCATCCAGGCGGTCGATCGAGGCCCGGTGGCCTTTGAGCACCTCGGCCGCGCGGGCCGTGACATCATCAGTCAAGGGCGTATCCTTTCGGTTTGAAAAGCGGGTCCATGTAGGACCGGATTTCCAGCTCGATCCCGTCGGAGATCTGGCTGTTGGTTAGTGCGGCGGGCGAGGGGTGGCGGTAGCAGTGTTCGTTGCCGTCCACCGTGGCCGCCTCCGTGTCGCGCTTGGCGCCAAGCCGTTCGCAGAGGCGGATCGAGGCGAGGTTCTTGGGGTCCACGTAGGACACCGCGCCCTCCCAGCCCAACTGGTCGTAGAAGTGGCGCCGCGCCGCATGGGTCGCCTCCAGCGCGTAGCCCTTGCCGGCGGTCTCGGGCCAGATGATCCAGGCCAGCTCCGCCTCCGGCCAGGAGGCGGGCTTCCAGCCGCCGGCCATGCCGAGGGTCTTGCCGCTGGCGCGGTCGTGGATCATCCACATGCCATAGCCGCGGATCTGCCAGTGGCCGATCTCGGCGGCATAGAGCATCCAGGTGTCATAGGCATTCAGCGGCCCGCCGATGAAGCGCGAGCGGTAGGAGCTGAAGGCATGCTTGAAGTTCGGGTAGTCCTGCGGTTCGGGCCCGCGCAGCACCAGCCGTTCGGTCTCGATGACGGGGATCTGGAAGCTCATGCGTCCCCCTTCGCCACAGCGGGGTGGCGATAGACCAGCACGGTGGTGCCATAGAACTCGGGCCGTTCGCGTTCGACCACGGCGCCCAGCCGTTCGGCCAGGGCGCGCGAACGGGCATTGGCCGGGTCGATGTAGGAGATCAGGCGATCCAGACCGAAATGATCGGCGGCATGCTGGCGGGCGGCCAGGGCGGCCTCATGGGCATAGCCCTTGCCCTCGAAATCCGCGAAGACATGCCAGCCGATTTCCGGCTCGTCCCACTTGAGTTGGTTGATGATACCGACGCGGCCGACGGTTGCGCCGCTGTCCTTTTCGGCCAGGGTCCACATGCCGTAGCCGCGCCACATCCAGTGGCCGATCGTGGACAGGAAGCCGCGCCAGACCTGGTCGCGGTCGGTCACGGGGCCGCCGATGTACTGCGAGCGGTCTGCATCGGCCAGGAAGGTCTCGATGGCGTCGAAATCCTGCGGCTCGGGGCCGCGCAGGATCAGCCGCTCGGTCTCGATCACGGGGATCGGCAGTCGGGTGGCACAGGTGGCAAGCGCGGTCATGCGTAGGCCTCCGCCCCGCCTTCCGACAGCGCGTCGGGGCCGGGATGGCGGTAGATCACCACCTCGTGGTCGCCCATGGTGAAGGTACCGTCGGGGGCGGCGCCCAGGCGGCGGGCCACGGCGGCCGAGCCGTGGTTTTCCGGGTCCACCAGCGAGATCGCGGTGCTCCAGCCCAGCACGTCATAGGCATGCGCGCGGGCGGCCTCGGCGGCCTCGGTGGCATAGCCGCGGCCCTCGGCCCCCTCGAACAGGTCCCAGCCGATTTCCGGCTCTGGCCAGCCTTCGGGGTTCCACAGGCCGACCATGCCGACGGTTTCGCCGGTTTCGGTCACGTCGACCATCCAGCGGCCGTAGCCGCGCATGACCCAATGGCCGATCTCGGTGCCCAGCTGGCGCCAGGCCTGGGCGCGATCCTTCGGCCCGCCGACGAAACGCGCGCGGTCGGAGGCATAGAAGGCCATCAGCGCCTCGGCGTCCCGGGCACCGGGGGCGCGCAGGGTCAGCCGGGGGGTGTGAAGCGTGGGGATCAAGGCCAGGTGCGTCGTCATGTCAGATCCCCTCCAGCAGCTTGCGGCCTGCGACGGTGCGCGGCAGGTGGCGCCAGATGCGCATGTCGCCCGCCATGCGGTGATGGAACATGCCCTCGGCGCGGGCGCCCAGCCGTTCGACCATGGCGACCGAGCGGTCGTTTTCGGGGTCCACCAGGCTGATGCACGACGCCCAGCCCTTGTCCTGGAACAGCCAGTTGAGCACGGCGCGCGCCGCCTCGGTGGCATAGCCCTTGCCCTCGGCCCCATCCAGCAGCTGCCAGGACAGTTCCGGTTCTGGCCAGCCGCGCGGATACCAGGGGCCGACCAGGCCGACCTGCAGGCCGGTGTCGCGTTCGCAGACGGCGAAATGGCCGTAGCCGCGCAGGTGCCAATGGCCGATGATCGTGGCGATCGACCACCAGGCGGCTTCCTCGTCGGGGTGCTGATCGACGAAGCGGCGGGCGCCGGGCATCAGGTAAGCGGCGGTGGCATCGAATTCGGGCGAGGCCGGGCAGACCAGGCGCAGGCGCTCGGTCTGCAGTTCGGGCCAGCGGGCGGGGGCGACGGCGATCATGCGGCGTCCTCCCGATCCTTGCACCCGTTCTGCGCCTGTGTATGGGCCTGATCCCGGGGCGCGGTCGCATCGACGGCGGTGCGCTGGACCGGCATCGCGTCCAGTTGCGGATGCTTGCAGGTGGCGGTGGCGCGCGGGTCATGGGAGGCGGGACGCAGACGCGCCTGCCGGGCCGCCCGGTGCGGGGCGACGAAAAGCGACGCGAAGATGTCGCTGGATATGAGGAGCGCGCCGCTCACCTTACTTCTTCTTGCCGAAGCCGGAGAGGCCGCCGGGCATACCGCCGCCCATGCCGCCCATGCCACCGAGACCGCCCATGCCGCCGAGGCCCTTGCCGCCGAGGCCCTTGCCGCCGCCCATGGCCTTAGCGGCCTCTTCCAGCTGCTTGGGGTCCATCTGCGACGGGTCCATGCCTTCGGGCATGCCGCCGCCCTTGCCCATCATCTGCTTCATGGCCTGTTTCATCATGCCGCCTTTGCCCATCTTGCCCATCTTCTTCATCATGTCCGCCATCTGGCGGTGCATCTTCAGAAGCTTGTTCAGGTCGGACACTTCCATGCCCGCCCCGGCGGCGATGCGTTTCTTGCGGCTGGCCTGAAGGATCTGCGGGTTGGCGCGTTCCTTCTTGGTCATCGACTGGATCAGGGCGATCTGCCGGGTCAGGACCTTGTCGTCCATGCCCGAGGCCTCGACCTGCTTGGCCATCTTCTTCATGCCCGGCATCATGCCCATCAGGCCGTCCATGCCGCCCATCTTGATCATCTGCTCAAGCTGCATCTTCAGGTCGTTCATGTTGAACTGACCCTTGGAGAAACGCTTCATCATGCGTTCGGCCTGCTCGGCCTCCAGCGTTTCCTGCGCCTTCTCCACCAGGGCGACGATGTCGCCCATGCCCAGGATGCGGCCCGCGATACGCTCGGGCTCGAAGGTTTCCAGCGCCTCCATCTTCTCGCCGAGGCCGACGAACTTGATGGGCTTGCCGGTGATGGCGCGCATCGACAGGGCGGCGCCGCCGCGCCCGTCGCCGTCCATCCGGGTCAGCACGACGCCGGTGATGCCGATGCGTTCGTCGAAGTTCTCGGCGGTGTGCACGGCGTCCTGGCCGGTCAGGCCGTCGACCACCAGCAGCGTCTCGCGCGGGTTGGCCACGTCACGGACGGCCTCGACCTGGGCCATCAGCTCTTCGTCGATGGACAGGCGGCCGGCGGTGTCGAGCATGTAGACGTCATAGCCGCCCAGACCCGCCTGGGTCTTGGCCCGCTTGGCGATCGCCACCGGGTCCTCGCCCTTGACGATGGGCAGGGTGTCGACGCCGATCTGGGTGCCCAGGATCGCCAGCTGTTCCATGGCCGCCGGGCGGTTCACGTCGAGCGAGGCCATCAGGACCTTCTTGTGCTCACGCTCCTTCAGGCGCTTCGCGAGCTTGGCGGTGGTGGTGGTCTTGCCGCCGCCCTGCAGGCCGACCATCAGGATCGGCGCGGGCGGGTTGTCGATCTTCAGCTTGCCGGGCTCACCGTTCTCGCCCGCCAGCACGGCGATCAGCTCGTCATGGACGATCTTCACGACCTGCTGGCCGGGGGTCACCGACTTGGTGACCGCGGCGCCGGTGGCCTTCTTCTCCACCGCCTTGATGAACTGCCGCGCCACGGGCAGCGACACGTCCGCCTCCAGCAGGGCAACGCGCACTTCCCGCAGGGCGGTCTTGACGTCGTCTTCCGACAGGCTGCCGGCCTTGGTCAGGCGATCGAAGACGCCGGAGAGGCGTTCGGATAGATTTTCAAACATGCCCCGGCCCTCCAATGGCCTCTGACTGAATTACCCCCCAGATGGGTGGGGGAGGTGACAAGCTCAACCATGTGGCCCGGCGAGGTCGGCACAAAGTCCGAGCGCACCAGTGGGCGCAACGCGCTGACTGGTGGCGATCCCCGCATAAGGCGATGGGACCGGAATCAACTTAGACTCCGGGATATTGTCGCGCGGTTTACGCCGCAGGGTGGGGGGAGTCAACAGGAGCGGCCTGTGACGGCCCCGCGGGGCACTAGACGGGCCGGGCGGCGGGGGCCACCCGGCGAAGGTCACACCGGCGTGCTGTGATAGGGATGCTTACCGGGCTTGCCCAGGTCGGAGGCATGCATACCCTTCAGCAGTGCCGCGTTCATTTCCATCGCGGTCATCCAGAAGGTGACACCTGC
Organism: Pseudooceanicola marinus; assembly: GCF_002786295.1. Lineage (GTDB taxonomy): Bacteria > Pseudomonadota > Alphaproteobacteria > Rhodobacterales > Rhodobacteraceae > Pseudooceanicola > Pseudooceanicola marinus. Next base: position 134,952 of record NZ_PGTC01000016.1, read on the forward strand.
CATCCAGCTGTAGGCGGCAGCCTGGGCGGGGGTGAAGGCCGGGTAAAAGGCAAACATGATACATTCCTCCCTTCGTTCCCGCAGGGACAGGGAAGGCGCCTGCGGGGGAAGACTGGACTATAACAGAGTCGCGGCGATTTACCTTGCGGTAGGTCAAACCGCGACGGCGTGACGTTTTGCCATTGCATTTCCGCACGGAAACCGATCTGTCTGACGGCATAGTTTTCTTGCGCACATGAGATTTCGAGGTGGCCGCATGGATAATTGGGACGAAATCCGCACCGCGTACCAGGTCGCCCGCCTGGGCACCGTGTCCGGCGCCGCCGAGGTTCTGGGGGTGCACCACGCCACGGTGATCCGCCACATCGACGCGCTGGAAAAGCGGCTAGGGGTGAAGCTGTTCCAGCGCCACACCCGTGGCTACACCGCCACCGAGGCCGGGCAGGACCTGCTGCGCGTGGCCCAGGCCACCGATGACCAGTTCAGCCAGCTGTCGGCCCGGATCAAGGGACGCGGCAACGAGGTCTCGGGCGAGCTGGTGGTGACCACCATCGGCGGGCTCAGCCAGTTGCTGGTGCCGATCCTGGCGGGCTTCCAGGCGGAATACCCCGACGTGCAGCTGCGCTACCTGACCTCGATGCGTCTGTTCCGGCTGGAATACGGCGAGGCCCATGTGGCGATCCGCGCGGGCAGCCCGCCGCAGCAGCCCGACAACGTCGTGCAGCCCTTCCTGACTCTGAAATCCGCGATCTACGGCAGCCGCGAATATATCGACCGATACGGCATGCCGGACATTCCCAACCGGATGGCGGGGCATCGCTTCGTCGGTCTCGACGACCAGGCCAGCCGCGCGCCCTTCGCGCAGTGGATGCGGGAAACCGTGCCCGCGCACCAGGTGGTCTTCCGCTCCGGCGACACCCGCGCGGTCCGTCAGGCGGTCCTGTCGGGTGTCGGCATGGGTTTCCTCGGCACCTATGAAAGGACCGATGGCGGTGACCTGGTGGAGGTGCACCCGCCGCTGGAGGAATGGGAAAGCCGGCTGTGGCTGGTCACCCACATGGACCTGCACCGCACGACCAAGGTCCAGGCCTTCCTGAAATACCTCAAGGACCATACGGAGCACCTGCGGGACGAGGTCGTATGACCCACGCCGATCTGCGGGGCTCGGCCGCCGAACGGCGGAAGGGGCACCTGGCGATGCTGGCCTTCTCGGCCATCGTCGCGGGCAGCTTTCCCCTGGGGGGCATGGCCGCCCCACACGTGGATCCCGCGGCGTTGACCGCGGTGCGGCTGCTTCTGGCGGCCGGGGTCGTGGGGGGCGTGGCCCTGGCGGGGCCGGGCCTGCATCTGGCGCAGTTCCGGGCGCCTTGGCGTTACCTCCTGCTCGGTGGCCTCTTCGGCGCCTATTTCGCGCTGATGTTCGAGGGGCTGAAGACGGCGGAGCCGGTCTCCACCTCGGCGGTCTTCACCCTGGTGCCGCTGCTGTCGGCAGGCTTCGGCTGGCTGCTGCTGCGGCAGGTAATGACCGGACGCATGGCGCTGGCGCTGACCATCGGCGCCCTGGGGGCGGTCTGGGTGATCTTCCGCGGCGATCCCGGGGCCCTTCTGGGCTTCCACCTGGGACGGGGCGAACAGATCTATTTCCTGGGCTGCGTGGCCCATGGCCTCTACACGCCCCTCGTAGCCAGGCTGAACCGGGGCGAGTCGGCGGTGGCCTTCACCTTCGGCACGCTGCTGGCGGGGGCGGGGCTTCTGGCGATCTGGGCCTCCCCGTCGATCCTGGCGACCGACTGGCTGTCGCTGCCGCCGATCGTCTGGATCACGCTGCTTTACGTGGGTGTCTTCGCCTCCGCCGTGACGGGGGTGCTGTTGCAGTTCGCCTCCTTCCGCCTGCCCTCGGCAAAGGTCATGGCCTATACCTACCTGACACCCAGCTGGGTGATCCTGTGGGAGGCGATGCTGGGCCGCGGCCTGCCGCCGGTGATGATGCTGGGCGGCGTCGGGCTGACGGTGGTGGCGCTGCTGATCCTGCTGAAAGACTAGCGGCCCGAGGCCTCCTCGCCCGGCTCCTCATCGGGGCCGGGCAGGTCGGCGGGTGCCAGTTCCGTTTCCAGGAAGCGCTCGAAGGCATCCAGGTTGATCGCCTCGAACTGGCCGAAGCCCTGCATCCAGACCGAGGCCTCGCGCAGGGCGTCGGGCTGCAGCTTGCACCACTTCACCCGCCCGCGCTTCTCCTGGGCGATCAGCCCGGCATTGGCCAGGATCACCAGGTGCTTTGAAATCGCGGCCAGCGACATCTCGAAAGGCTCGGCCACGTCGGTGACGGCCATGTCGTCTTCCAGCAGCATGGTCAGGATCGCCCGACGGGTCGGATCCGAAAGCGCCGCGAAGATGGTGTCGAGGGAAGGGGCCATGGCCTCGGGGTACGCCGCGCCCGGGCGCCGGTCAACGCCAAAGCTCAACCCGCGGGTTGAGCGTCAGGCGACCGTCTACTCCGGCAAAACACCCGGAACAGCCCCGGAAATCCATGTTCAACCGAAGGGTTGAGAATGCCCTTTCAGCCCCTTTCGGGCGCTGCCGTGGGGCATTTCCTTGAATCCTCCTCTATTCATCTCGTCAAAAATACTCAAATTCAACAGCTTACCACCCGAAACCCCGCCTGATCACGAGGCGTTGACTCGGACCCCTCCGCCGCTTAGCAAACCAGCAACCAAAGCGGGGATCTCTCTGCCATGTCTGACCCGGATCACCGGACGCGCCTTTCGGATCTCGAAGCCCGGATCGCTGCGGCCAAGGGCGGCAAGCAACAGGCCTCGCACGGACAGGATCATTACTCTGCGGCCCAGGTGGGCTGGAGGATGGTGACGGAACTCGTGGCCGGGCTCTTGCTCGGCTTCGGCATCGGATACGGGCTCGACTGGCTGATCGGCACGGCGCCCCTTCTGATGATCACCTTCACCCTCCTGGGCTTCATAGCCGGGGTCAAGACGATGCTCCGCTCCGCGCAGGAGCTGCAGGAACAACCGACCGGCAAGACGTCCGGTGACGATGACGAGGGATAAGCATGGCGACTGAAGCAGCGCACGGTGCAGAAGAAGGTTCCAGCCTGGTCTTCCACCCGATGGACCAGTTCATCGTGAAGCCGCTGTTCGGCGGCACCGAGGTGCATTGGTACACGATCACCAACGTGACCCTGTGGATGGGCATTACCGTCCTGGCGATCCTGGCGCTGATGGTACTGGCCACCTCGGGCGCCAAGCGCATCCCGTCGCGCGGCCAGTCGATCGCGGAAATGGCCTACGGCTTCGTCTACAAGATGATCGAGGACGTGACCGGCAAGGACGCGGTGAAGTTCTTCCCCTATGTCTTCACGCTGTTCATGTTCATCGTCTTCTCGAACCTGCTGGGTCTGCTGCCGATGTCCTTCACGCCCACGTCGCACTTCGCGGTGACGATCGTGCTGGCGCTGGTCGTCTTCCTGACCGTGACCATCGTGGGCTTCGCCCTGCACGGCGCGCAGTTCCTGGGCCTCTTCTGGGTCTCCTCGGCGCCCGCCGCCGTCCGCCCGCTGCTGGCCCTGATCGAGGTGATTTCCTACTTCGTTCGCCCGGTCAGCCACTCCATTCGTCTGGCGGGCAACATGATGGCCGGCCACGCCGTCATCAAGGTCTTCGCCGGCTTCGCAGCCATCGCAGCGGTCTCGCCCGTTGCCATCATTGCCATCGTCGGCATGTACGGGCTGGAGATCCTGGTGGGCTTCATCCAGGCCTATGTCTTCACGATCCTGACCTGCGTGTACCTCAAGGACGCGCTGCATCCGGCTCACTGAGTTTCGAACATCCGTAGGGCAGGTCCGCCTGCCGTGCGATCCAATCCAGCCAATTCCAACGTAAGGAGAAAACGAGATGGAAGGCGATATCGCAGAACTGGGCAAGTACATCGGTGTTGGTCTGACCGCCATCGGCATGGGCGGCGCAGCCATGGGCGTGGGCAACGTGGCAGGCAACTTCCTGTCCGGCGCGCTCCGCAACCCCTCCGCCGCTGCCTCGCAGACCGCCACGCTGTTCATCGGCATGGCCTTCGCAGAAGCCCTGGGGATCTTCTCGTTCCTCGTCGCTCTGCTGCTGATGTTCGCCGTCTAAGACTGCCGGAACAGATCCTTACGCGCGGGTGGGCCCTTCGGACTCACCCGTGGTAACTTGACTACAGATCCAGTTCCCGGGAGTTCGCAGAGATGGCGACCGAAACGCACGACGCCGTGGAAGGTGCTGCCCACGCAGCCGAATCCGCAGGCATGCCGCAGCTCGATTTCTCGACCTGGGGCAACCAGATTTTCTGGCTGATCGTCACGCTCGTCGTGATCTACCTGATCCTCACCAAGATCGCGCTGCCGCGCGTCGGGGCGGTTCTGGCGGACCGGGCGGGAACGATCGCCAATGACATCGCCGCCGCGGAAGAGCTGAAGCAGAAGGCCAAGGAGGCGGAAGCCGCCTACGACAAGGCCCTCGCCGATGCCCGCGCCGAAGCCTCTCGTATCGTCGAGGCCACCAAGGCCGAGATCAATGAGGAGCTGAAGGCCGCCACCGCCAAGGCCGATGAAGAGATCGCCGCCAAGGCCGCCGAAAGCGCCAAGGCCATCGACGAGATCCGCGCCGGCGCCGCCGAGGCCGCGGAAACCGTCGCCAAGGATACCGCCGCCGAGCTGGTCGCCGCCCTGGGCTTCACGCCCAAGGACGACGAGATCGAAGGCGCCGTTTCCGAGCGTCTGAAAGGATGAGCCCGATGAAGAAACTCGCCCTTCCCGCCGCTCTGAGTGTCGCGGCCACCCCGGCCTTCGCGGCCACCGGCCCGTTCTTCTCGCTCGGCAACACCGATTTCATCGTGTTGATCGCCTTCATCGTCTTCGTTGCGGTGCTGGTCTACTTCAAGGTTCCTGGCCTGATCGTCGGTCTGCTGGACAAGCGGGCCGATGGCATCAAGTCGGAGCTGGAAGAGGCCAAGGCCCTGCGTGAAGACGCCCAGGCGCTGCTGGCGTCCTACGAGCGCAAGCAGAAGGAAGTGCAGGCCCAGGCGGATCGCATCGTCGAAAGCGCCAAGGCCGAAGCCGCCGCCGCCGCCGAACAGGCGAAGGTGGATCTGCAGGCCTCGATCACCCGCCGCCTGGCCGCCGCCGAAGAGCAGATTGCTTCGGCGGAGGCTTCGGCCGTGAAGGATGTCCGCGACACGGCGATCACCGCCGCGGTCTCCGCCGCGCGGGAGGTCATCGCCAAGCAGATGACCGACGCCAAGGCCGCCGAGCTGACCGAAAAGTCCATCGAAGAGGCCAAGACGCGCCTCAACTGAGCCGCCTCTCTTCGCTGACACTCTACAGACCCCCGGCCCCGCGCCGGGGGTTTTGCTTTGCGCAGCGATCAGGTGCGTATAGGCGGACCGCCCCGCGATGTCAGCTTCCTCAGACACTGGCTGGAACTACCTCGGGGGAGACGCGCGCCCGGCGCGCGACGGGGGCAGAGCCCCCTCGGCGGCGCGGCCCGCGGAGCTGTCAGCTGCGGGAGGTTTCCCGGTCCAGCCGCATCTGCGCGATCTCCTCGCGCCGGGCGGCATCCAGCCGCGCCTGGTAGGCGGCCCGGACGAAATCCAGGTGCGCCTCGACTGCGGCGCGGGCCGCCGCCGGATCCCGCGCCTGGATCGCGTCGTTGATCGCCCGGTGCTGGTCCAACAGCCGCTCCGCCGCCGCCATGCCGTCGAACATGATGTCCCGGTTGTAGAAGACGCCGGAGCGCAGCAGGTCCAGCATGGACCGCATCATGTGCAGCAGGACGATGTTGTGCGAGGCCTCCAGGATCGCCATGTGAAAGGCCGCGTCCAGCCGTGCCTCCTCGGCCGCGTCCACCTTGCCATGCGCCGCCTCCATCTTGGCAAAGGTGGCTTCGACCAGTGCCAGTTCGGCGGGCAGACCCGCACGGGCGGCGCGCTCGGCGGCCTGGCCTTCGAGGTCACGGCGGAAGGAGATGTAGTCGAGAACCGCTTCTCCATGGCGCTGGAACAGCGCCACGAGGGCGGGAGAGAAAGCCGCGCCGAGGACGTCGGCCACGTAGACGCCGGATCCGGCGCGGGCCTCCAGCAAACCGCGCGTCTGCAGGTCCGCCAGCGCCTCGCGCAGCGAGGGCCGGGATACCTCCAGCCGTTCGGCCAGCTCGCGCTCCGCTGGCAGGCGTTCGCCCGGGCGCAGGATGCCGCGCAGGATCAGCAGTTCGATCTGGCGGGTCACCGCGTCGGCGCGTTTCTCGGGCGGGATGGGCTGAAAGGGCATGGGGCGGCCTCGCTTGGATTGGTCAGAAATTATGACCAGCGGCGCGGCCACGCAACCCTCACGCGGTCCTCGTCGGACTTAAGCATGCGTTAACCAGTGCCGGGGGAGGCTAGGCCCCATGCGTGTGGTTCTGCTGTCCCTTTCCTGCCTGTTGCTGCTGTCGGGCTGCGGCATGCCCGATCCGCATTTTCGCCACAGCCCAAGGGTGCGCGTGCTGATCGGCCCGGACACCTTCGATGTGCGCCGGCGCGGGCGCCTGGCGGAGGCGGTCCGGCGCAATCCGCGCTTTGCGCCCCGCCTGGGCCCGGTCGGGCCGCGCGCGGCGCGGGCCATGGCGCTGGTCACCGGCTGTCGCGTGACCGAGATCCGGGGCGACGCGGCGATGATCCTCGGGAGTCTCGATTGCGGCGACGGGGTGGGGCAGACAGGCGTCGTCGATCGACAGAAGTTGCCGCCCGAAGACTGCGAGATGGTGGAAAGCTGGCGCCAGTTGGGCGGGCAGGAGCTTGCCCTGGTGCTGGACTGTACGCGGATCTAGAGGCGCCGGGCGAAGGTCACGCTGGTCGGCCGGTCAAAGCCCGGGTGGGCAGTGCGCCCTACCTCTACGAAGCCCAGCCGGGTGAAGGTCGCGTGGTTCTCCACCAGTTCCACCCGGGTCTGCAGGCGGATCTCACGCAGGCCATGGGCCAGCGCCCGCGTTTCCGCCTGGCCGACCATCTGCCGGGCCAGCCCTTCCCCACGCCGCGCTGCCGCGACGGCCAGCTTGCCCAGGTAGAGGTGATCGTCCCGTGGCGCCAGCAGCATGCAGGCGGCGGGGGCGCTGTCGGGCGGCAGGATCCACAGCTCGGCCCGGGTGGCCTCCGCCGCCAGCTCTGCCACTCCCATGCGGGTCAGCGAAGACGGCGGGTCGATCCGCCCGTCCATGGTGGCAAAGCTGTCGCGCAACAGCGCCAGCACCGGCGCCAGGTTGTCCGAGGGGCCGAGGCGCAGCGGGGTCATGGCTCAGGCCACGGCCGGGACAAGGGTCTTGGTCATGAAGACCGAGACGCCGTTGTCCTCATAGTCGCCGAAGACCCCGCAGCGGGTGAAGCCATTGGCCTCGTAGAGGCGACAGGCGGCGGCCAGGGCGTCGCCTGTCTCCAGCTTCAGCACCGTCAGCCCCTCGGCCAGCGCCGTCTCCTCGATCCGGCGCAGAAGGGCCGTGCCCACGCCCCGCCCCCGGGCCGCCTCGGTCACGTAGAAGCTTTTGACCTCGCCGTAGCCTTCCTTGATCTGAAGAGCCGCGCAGCCCAGCGTTTCGGCCCCGTCGGCGGCGGTGAAGAACCGCACCGACGGATCGCAGAGCGCCTCATGGCTGAGAAAGTTGTTTTCCTCCGGCGTGTAGAGCTGCCGCATCAGCGCCTGGGAGGCGTCGAGCAGGGCCGAGGCCTCGGGCGCCAGGGGCGAGGCGGGGGCGATGTGAAGGGTCGTCATCTGGTCACTCCGTCGAAACTTGCGCCGTCGCGGCGTGGAGGTGGTCATAGTCTTGGGCACCATGCCCCGCCCGAACCTCAGCGCGCCACCCGGTCGCGCGCCGAAGCCCATCCGGGCAAAAGGCCGAAGGCCCGGGGGAACGGGCCGGTCGCATGCGCCCCCTGAGGCGGGCGGCAGGGGCATTCTGGCGCCGCCGGGGCCGAGGTCAAGCGCCACTCGCACGGTCCCGGCCTTCGCCGGGCCGCGTTGCGGGGGCCAGACGGCGCTGATTGGGCTGGTTTGCGCAATATCTTGTGGAAAACCGCCCATCCTATCCCAGATGCTGCGGGCCTCCCGTTGACTCGTGCGGCGCGGCTCCGCACCATTCCCTTTCAGGTCGGAATCACCCCGGGATGGCCCGGCAGGGTCCGACAGCCACCAGAGCAGACACCCCAGGCCCAAGCGCGGGAGCGCCGCATTGCATTTCTCCAGACTGAGACTGACCGGCTTCAAGAGCTTCGTGGACCCGACGGACCTGATCATCAATCAGGGCCTGACCGGGGTCGTGGGGCCCAATGGCTGCGGCAAGTCGAACCTGCTGGAGGCGCTTCGCTGGGTCATGGGGGAGAACCGCCCGACCGCCATGCGCGGCGGCGGGATGGAAGACGTGATCTTCGCCGGGGCCGCCACGCGCCCGGCGCGGAACTACGCCGAGGTCAGCCTGCATATCGACAACTCCGACCGTCTGGCGCCCGCGGGCTTCAACGACGAGGACCAGATCGAGATCATCCGCCGGATCACCCGCGACGTGGGCTCCGCCTACAAGGCGAATTCCAAGGATGTGCGGGCGCGGGACGTGCAGATGCTGTTCGCCGATGCCTCGACGGGCGCGCATTCGCCCGCGCTGGTGCGGCAAGGTCAGATCTCCGAACTGATCAACGCCAAACCCAAAAGCCGGCGTCGGATCCTGGAAGAGGCGGCAGGCATCTCCGGCCTCTACCAACGCCGGCATGAGGCCGAGCTGAAGCTGAAGGGCGCGGAACAGAACCTGACCCGGGTCGATGATGTGGTCGAACAGCTGGCCACGCAGCTTGGCTCGCTCGAACGCCAGGCCCGCCAGGCGGCACGCTATCGTGCCATCGGCGCGGAACTGCGCCAGGCCGAGGGCATGCTCCTTTATCGCCGCTGGCTGGAGGCCGAGGAGGCGCGCAACGTCGCGCTGGCGGAGCTGCGCGAACGCTCCACCGGGGCGTCGCAGGCGGAACGCATCGCGCGCGACCTGGCTGCGAAGCGGCAGGAACTGGAAGATGCGCTGCCCCCCAAACGCGAGGAAGAGGCGATCGCCGCGGCGGTGCTGCAACGGCTGACCGTGCAGCGCGACAGCCTGGGTGCCGAGAAGGAACGCGCGATGCAGGCGATCCTGACCCTGCAGAACCGGATTGAACAGCTGTCCCGGGACCGCGAGCGCGAGGCCGGGTTGAACAAGGACGCCGGCGAGACGATCGAGCGGCTGGACTGGGAGGCGCGCGAAATCGCCCGCGCCCATGATGGCCACGAGGAGCGCCTGGCCGAGGCTGCGGAACTGGCCACCGAGGCCGCCAGCGTGCTGTCGGACCGCGAGGCGGACCTGTCGACCCTGACCGAGGACGTGGCACGCTTGGCCGCGCGCTACCAGTCGGCGCAGCGCATGCTCGCCGACAGCCGCAAGGGCGCAGAGCGCAGCGAATCCGAGGCGGCCCGCGCCCGTGAGGCCGTGGCCGAGGCGCGCGGCAAGACCCAGGCGGCTGAAGAGGCCTTCGAGGCCGCCGAGGAGCGCGAGGAGATGGCCCGCGCCCAGGTCGAGACGGCCGAGGAGACCCTGGCGGAGGCCGAGGCCGCCCGCGCCGAGGCGCAGTCCGGCGAATCCGACGCCCGCGCCGCCCTGTCCTCGGCAGAGGGCGAGGCCAAGGCCCTGCAGGCCGAGGTGGGGGCGCTTGCGCGGCTGGTCGAACGCGAGTCCGGTGATGGCAAGCAGTTGCTGGACGCCGTGCGCGTCGATCCGGGCTACGAGAAGGCGCTTGGGGCAGCCCTGGCCGATGATCTGCGCGCGCCCGTGGTGGGCGCGGGGGAGCTGTCAGGCTGGGTCGAGCTGCCGGGATACGACGCGCCGCAGCCGCTGCCCGAAGGCGCCGCGCCGCTGGCCGCCCATGTGCGGATGCCGGGGGTGCTGGACCGGCGCATGGCGCAGATCGGCGTGGTCGAGGCCGGGCAGGGCGCCGCGCTTCAGGCGCAGCTGAAACCCGGCCAGCGCCTGGTCAGTCCCGAGGGCGACCTGTGGCGGTGGGACGGCTACCGCGCGGGCGCCGAGGATGCGCCTTCGGCCGCCGCCCTGCGCCTGGAACAGATGAACCGCCTGGAAGAGCTGCGCGGCGATCTGGCCGAGGCCGAAGAGCGCGCCGAGGCCGCGCGGGAGGCCCATGCCGACCTGGCCGAGCAGCTGTCGCAGCTGACTGCCGCCGACAAGGCCGCGCGCCAGGCCCGCGCCGAGGCCGACCGCCAGCTGGCCGAGGCCAGCCGGGCGCTGTCGCGTGCCGAAAGCGACCGTAGCCTGGCCGCCAGCCGGGTGGAAAACCTGCGCATGGCCGTGACCCGCCACGAGGAAGAGGCGCTGGAGGCCCGCGCCCAGGTGAAGGAAGCCGAGGCAGCGGTGGCCGATCTCGACGATCTCGACGAGGCCCGCGCCGGGATCGAGCAGATCCGCATGGCGGTGGAGGCGGCGCGGATGGCGATGATGTCGCGCCGCGCCGCCCATGACGAGATCCGCCGCGAGGGCGAGGCGCGCACGAAACGCCGGCAGGAGGTTCAGAAGGAGGTCTCGGGCTGGCGCCACCGCCTGGAAAGCGCTGATCGCCGCATCGCCGAACTGGATGAACGCCGCGCCGAGGCCGAGGAGCAACTGGAAGAGGCGCGCGCTGAACCCGAGGAGCTGGAGGCGCAGCGCGAGGAACTGACCGAGGCCATCGAGGAGGCCGAGGCCCGCCGCGCCACCGCCGCCGATGTCCTGGCCGAGGCCGAAAGCGCCCTGCGCGAGGCCGTGGCGGGAGAGCGGGATGCCGAGCGGACCGCGTCCGAGGCGCGCGAGGCCCGCGCCCGCGCCGAGGGTCACGCCGAAAGCGCCGCCCAGGCCGTGACCCAGGCGGCCGAACGCATCGCCGAGGCGATGGAGGTGACGCCGAAGCAGCTCCTGGAAAGCCTCGACATGGGCGTAGAGGATATGCCGCCCTCCGAGCGGATCGAGGCGGATGTGAACCGGCTCAAGCGCCAGCGCGACGGGCTGGGCGCGGTCAACCTGCGCGCCGAGGAGGATGCCAAGGAGGTGCGCGAAGAGCACGACACGCTGGTAGGCGAGAAGGCGGACCTGGAAGAGGCCATCCGTCAGCTCAGGAACGGCATCGCGGGCCTGAACCGCGAGGGGCGCGAACGCCTGCTGACCGCCTTCGAGCAGGTGAACGCCAACTTCTCCAACCTTTTCCGCCATCTGTTCAACGGCGGCGAGGCCAACCTGGAACTGGTGGAAAGCGACGACCCGCTGGATGCCGGGCTGGAGATCATGTGCCAGCCGCCGGGCAAGAAGCTGTCGACCCTGTCGCTCTTGTCCGGGGGCGAACAGACCCTGACCGCCATGGCGCTGATCTTTGCCGTCTTCATCGCCAACCCGGCGCCGATCTGCGTGCTGGACGAGGTCGACGCGCCGCTCGACGATGCCAACGTCACCCGCTTCTGCGATCTGCTGGACGAGATGTGCCGCCGGACCGAGACCCGCTTCCTGATCATCACCCACCACGCGGTGACCATGGCGCGCATGGACCGCCTCTTTGGGGTGACCATGCAGGAACAGGGCGTCAGCCAACTGGTTTCCGTTGACCTGAAGAAGGCCGAACAGCTGGTCGCCTGATCTCTTGCAGAGGTGCTATCGCCCTGTCGGGCGATGCCTCCGGCGGGAGTATTTGCGACAAGGTGAAGGAGCGGGGCAGCGCCCTGCCGGGTGCCGGACGTCAGCCTGCCTGCGGGCGCGCCCGTCCGTTTGCAGGGGCCGGCCGCCGCGGGGGCACCGTCCCGCCTCTTCACGTCGTCAGAAATACTCCGGGGGAGTCTCCGGCACGGAGACGGGGGCAGAGCCCCCTCCTCCTTTCAGATGTGCCCGAGGCGAGGGGCCGTGCCCCTTACAGCCGGTTCAGCAGATCCATAGTGGGCCAGCCGTCCACCGGCAGGCCCATCTCCGCCTGCACTGCGCGCACGGCGGCCCGGGTGCCAGCGCCCAGGATCCCGTCGATCTCGCCCACGTCATGCCCGCGCGTGGCCAGCTTCTCCTGCAGGCGGATCATCTGCGGCCCCTCCAGCCCAGGCGCCGGATTGCCCGCGTCGAAGACCGGTGCGCCTTCCAGCCGGGTGGCGAAATAGGCCGCGGTGAGAACGTAGGTGAAGCTCTGGTTCCACTCGAAGAGAACCGAGAAGTTCGGATAGGTGAGGAAGGCCGGCCCGTCCTTGCCCTGCGGCAGGATCAGCGAGGCGGGCAGGTCGGCCTGCCAGCGGCCCCCGCGCGGGGCCACGCCCTGGGCCTGCCACTCCGACGGGGCCAGCGTGGTGTCGAGCCCCGCGCGGCTCCAGTCCATCCGGGCGGGCACCGTCACCTCCTGCAGCCAGGGCTGGTTCGGTGCCCAGCCGAGCGACCGCAGCATCTGCGCGCCCGACATCAGGGCATCGGGGGCGGAGGTCTTCAGCCGGACATGGCCATCTCCGTCGCCGTCAACGCCGTTCTCGATGATGTCGCGGGGCAGCATCTGCACCTGGCCGATCTCGCCGGCCCAGGCGCCAGTCGTCGTGGCCGGATCGAAATCACCGTGCGCGTAAAGTTCCAGCGCGGCGAAGACCTGGGGCCGGAACAGCTCGGGCCGGCGGCAATCATGGGCCAGGGTGACCAGCGCGTTGGCCGTGTTGAAATCCCCTTGGAAGCCGCCGTAGTCGGTCTCGAAGGCCCAGAAGGCCAGCAGGACGCCGCGCGGCACGCCCATCTCGCGCTCGATCCGGTCGAAGACGCTGGACCATTGCGCCTCCTTCGCCTGGCCGGTCTGGATCCGGTTCTGCGAGATCAGGCGGCGGGCGAAACTGGTGAAGTCGAGCTGGAACACGCCCTGGCGGCGGTCGGCTGCGATGACCTTCGGGTCGTGCCGGACGGAGGCGAAGAACCGTTGCACCAGTGCCGGGTCATGGCCGCGGGCCACGGCCTCCTCGCTCAACCCGTCGACGAAGCCGGCGAAACTGCCGCCGCAGCTTTGCGCCAGGGCAGGCAGGGGGGCGGTGGCAACGGCCAGGGCGAGGGCCAGGGTGCGGGGGGCGGCACGGAACATGGGCGGTCCTTTCGTGATCGGTGTCCGGGAAGGTAGCAGGGCAGCGCCCCTGGGCAATGGGCAGAAGGACCTATGGCGCCGCGTCAGCCGGCAAGCAGTGCCAGCAGGGTTGTCGTGGCCAGCAGCGCGGCCCAGAGACGCCAGAGCCAGGCGCAGGCGGCCTCTATCTCTGCCGGGCCGGGATGGCGGCGCCCTTCGGGGTGGACGAAGGGATAGTCCCGCAGCACCCCGTCGTAGCGGCGCGGGCCGGACAGGGCGACGTCCAGGGCGCGGGCCATGGCCGCTTCGGGCCAGCCGGCATTGGGAGAGCGGTGGCGCCGTGCTTCGGCGCGGATCGCGGGCCAGGCGCGCAACTGGCCTGCCAGCACCGCCAGGGCGAGGGCCGTCAGCCGGGCGGGGATCAGGTTCAGCAGGTCGTCGGCCCGTGCCGCGGCCCAGCCGAAGGCCGCGTGACGAGGGGTGCGGTAGCCGATCATCGAATCGGCGGTGTTGATCAGCTTGTAGATCAGTAGGCCGGGCAGCCCGGCGACGAGGAACCAGAAGGCCGGCGCCACCACCCCGTCGGAAGCGTTTTCGGCGCCGCTTTCGATGGCCGAGCGGGCCACGGCGTCGGGTGTCATCTCCGCCGTGTCGCGGCTGACGATCATCGCCACGGCGCGCCTCCCCTCCGGCAGGCCCTGCCGCAGCCCGGTGGCGACGGCGCGGACGTGATCCACCAGCGAGCGTTGCGCCAGCAGCACGGCGGCCACCAGAACCTGAGGCAACCAGCCAAAGGCGGCGATCATCGTGCCCAGGCCCCAGCCCAACAGGACCAGTCCCAGCACCAGGGCTGCTCCCTTGACCCGTCGACCATCGCCTTGGTTGAACCGCGCGTCCGCCCAACCGATCAGCCGTCCGGCCAGCACCGCCGGATGGGCCAGGCGCGACCATAGCCAGCGTGGTTCGCCCAGCAGGGCGTCCAGCAGCAGGGCGAGGGTCAGCATCAGTGCGGTACTCATGCCAAGGCGGCCTCCAGCTGGGCCCAGCGGTCCCGCGGCGGCAGGCCAAGGCGGACCCAGCGAGTCGAATAGGGGAAAATGCGGGACCAGATGTGATGCCGGGCCAGGTGGCTTTGCATCGCGGCGGCGTTCTCCACCTCGTAGAGCCGGAACAGGGCGGTGCCCCCGGCGGGCTCTGCCCCTGCCGCCTGCATCAGGCTGTCCAGCCGTGCCGCATCGCCGGCCAGCCGCAGGCGGGTCGCCTCGGCCCAGGCGGGATCGGCCAGGGCCACGGTGCCTGCGCGGAGCGCCGGGCCGGAGACCGGCCAGGGGCCCAGCATCTCGGCCAGCCGCCCGACGGGGCCGGGCGCACCGATGACGAAGCCCAGTCGCAGGCCCGCCAGCCCCCAGAACTTGCCAAAGCTCTTCAGCACCAGCAGGTCGGTGCGCGGGCAGAGAGAGACGTGGCTCTCCTCCGGCGTGACATCGCAGAAGCTCTCGTCGATCACCGTCAGCCCGTGCGGCGTCGGAGCCGGATGCAGCCGCCCCGTCGGGTTGTTGGGATGGACCAGAACCAGCCCCCGCGCGGGCCCGTCCGGAGTCACCTGCCAGCGATGGCGGGTGAAGGCGGCGGCATGTTCGTTGTAGGTCGGCCCCGGGATCTCCACCCGCCCCGGGGGCGCCAGCCGGGGAACCTGCGCGATGGCGGCAGAGGCGCCGGGCACCGCCAGAACGGCGGCCTCGTCGGGCACCGACCAGAACCGTCGGGCGGCGGCGATGAGCGCCGCCTGCGCCTCAGCGTCGGGCAGCGCGGCCCAGTCCGCAGCGGTGAAGGCGGGCAGGGGGTAGGGCTCGGGGTTGATCCCGGTCGACAGGTCCAGCCAGTCGTCGCGGTTGCCGCCGAACTCCGCGCGCGCGGCGTCCAGATCACCGCCGTGGTCACGAGCGGCGCTCATCGGTCGGTGGCCGCTGGGCTGGCGCGGCGGGGCAGGATGGGACGAGGCATGAGGCACCTGAGGTTGGTCGGGTTGGCCCCCTTTCATCACAGTGATCGGAAAAAGCAAATGCTCTGTGCCTTCGCCGGGTCGGCGGAGCCATGCGCAGGGGGCGGAGGCTGCTGCGCGGGTCCTCGCGCAGATGAGGCGGTGCGCCTTAGTCGTTAGGGTTTTGTTAAAGATTGAGGCGGATATCTCGTTTGCAAATCAACAAACTGCCGCACCCCAGCCGCCGCCCGGGATCGGCCTGACATCACGGAAGGGGGCTGCGTGGGCAGCGTGACCGACATCATGGGCAAATGCCCGCATCCCCGGGAGGAACTGGAGCATTGGCCGGAGGGGAAGGTGCATGCGCTCATCGTCGAGAGCGAGCCGAACCTGGGCTGGATGTGGAAACGCCATCTTGATCGCCTGGGGGTGGCGACCTGTCTGGCTCATGGGCAGGATGCGGCCGCTGCCTTCCTGCAGCGGGTGCCTTTCGACGTGATCGTGCTGGACCTGGTGCTGGAGCGCGGCTCTGCCCTGGCGATTGCCGATCTGGCCAACTACCGCCAGCCCGACGCCAAGGTGATCTTCGTCACCAACACCAGCTTCTTCTCGGACGGGTCGATCTTCCAGCATGCGACCAATGCCTGCGCGCTGGTCAACTCGGCCGCGCCGCCCTCGGACCTGGCGGCCCTGGTCGAACACTACGGCAGCGCCCCCCGGTAACGAAAGGGACGCGGCGCGGGCAGGCGCTGCGCCCTCTGTGACGCTCAGCGAATGGTGCCTTTGGGGATCAGGCGGCGGGCAGTGCCTCGCGGCCGTGGGGCGACAGCAGGTCCAGGCCCGGCGTGATCGGCACGATCCGGTTCGGATTGATGTTGTCGTGGCTGTAGTAGTAGTGCCGCGTGATGTGGTCGAAATGCACCGTCTCCGCCACGCCGGGGATCTGGTACAGCTCCTTCACGTAGCCCCAGGTTGCGGGGTAGTCGACGATGCGCTTCAGGTTGCATTTGAAATGCGTGTGGTAGACCTTGTCGAAGCGGATCAACGTGGTGAACAGACGCCAGTCGGCCTCGGTCACGCGGTCTCCCAGCAGGTAACGGTTCTCGGCCAGGATGCTCTCGATCCACTCCAGGCTGTCGAAGAGCGGGCGCACGGCCTCGTCATAGGCCTCCTGCGAGGTGGCGAAACCGGCCTTGTAGACCCCGTTGTTCACCGTGTCGTAGATCCGCGCGTTGATGTCCTCGATCGGCTCGCGCAGCTCTTCGGGCCAGAAGTCCTGGGTGTCGCCGGTGATGCCGTCGAAGGCGGAGTTCAGCATGCGGATGATCTCGGCGCTTTCGTTCGACACGATGGTGCCTGTCTTCTTGTCCCACAGGACCGGCACGGTGACCCGCGTGGTCACGCCGGGCTGCGCCTTCAGGTAGACCTCGCGCAGGTAGTCGAACCCGAACAGGTCGTCGCCGGTCGCGCCGTCGAAATCGGTGCGGAGTTCCCAGCCTTCGGACAGCATCTCGGGATGGACGACCGAAACGCCGATGTGATCCTCCAGACCCTTCAGGGCGCGGAATATCAGCGTGCGATGCGCCCAGGGGCAGGCATAGGACACGTAAAGATGGTAGCGCCCGCTCTCGGCCTCGAAGCCGGCCTCGCCGGAGGGACCGGCGCTGCCGTCGGCAGTGATCCAGCTGCGGAACTGCGCTTCGGACCGGACGAACTTACCGCCGGTGCTTTCGGTGTCATACCATTTGTCTTGCCACTCGCCGTCGATGAGCAACCCCATGGCCGCGCTCCTTTCCGTTTCGCCGGACGAGGGACGCCCGGTTCCTTTGGTCAAGAGCTAGGACGGTGCATGGGTTCCGTATAGCCCGATGTTCGCGCAGAAATCGTGCAGACCTGCACAGCGCGGGCCATGTCCGGCCCGCATGGCGCGCTCGGGCGAGGAGCGGGGATTGCGTCCCCGGGGGCCGTTTGGCTAGAGAGAAGGCAGCCCCGCTCGGGTGCGGGATGCCGATCCTGCCCTTTGCGGGCGTCGAGAAGGAGCCGACCATGTCCCGTTTTCCCCTTGTGCGTCCCGGCGCGGTCACAGCCGCCCTGCTGATGACCCTGCCCCTGCCGGCGGCGGCCCACCCGGGCCACCTGGCCGAGGTGGCGGGCCATGGGCACTGGCTGGGCGCTGCTGCTCTGGGGGCTGCCCTGGCCATCGGGCTGTGGAAGGGATTGCGCGGGCGCGCCGAGGCGTCGAAGGACGCAGAGGACGAGGCGGCAGACGCGGACGGCACCGAAGAGTTGCAGGACGCCTGACACACGGGCGGCGCCTTGCCCGCGACACTGCGGCCTTGCAGCCTCGGTCGCCGGACCAGTTTCGGGCGGCGCGACTTTTTTCTGTCACCTAATCTTCATCGTGGTTAACTTGATCTCAATGCCTGCCGTGCCATGTCATGGCGCGTAGGGCACAGGAACGCCGGGGCTGACCATGACGACATTTCTTCCCAAGGATCTGGCCGATGGGCTGGAAGAGGCGCGCAAGCTGAAGGCGCGCAAGGGGTCTCGCCTGCGGATCGAAGCCGACGGCCAGAGCTATCCCGTGCTGCGGCGCTGGGAAGATGGCTTCTCGGTCGAAAGGGAACTGGTGCCGCAACTGCGTGGCCATGTGGATCTGTTCGAGGGCAGCCGTTTCCTGGCGACCTGTCTGATCGTGGCCTCTGCCGAGGCGGCGGGCGAAATGCGCTACGAATTCAAGCGCGCGACCCCGGCCCGGGACAGCGCTCCGGTCGATTTCCAGCAGGACGAAGAGGCGCCGGTGGCCCTTCTGGGTCGGCCCGACTGATCTGACGCAAATTGCGGAGCTGCGTGCCCGAGCCGTGCGGGGCCGGGGCTCGGCGGCCTCTCCTGGGGCACCCCTCTCATCCAATTGTCGAGACTGCCCAGGCGGAGTGGCGGCACCGCCACGTCAGGGGCTGGCCTCTGTCCGACGGTGCCGAAGGCTCAGGCCCGCAGGGGCAGGTCCAGCATCTCGCGCGCCTGCTGCCAGGTTGCCACGGGGCGCTCGTATTTCTCGCAGAGTGACGTCACCCGCTGCACCAGGGCCGCGTTCGAAGGGGCCAGGGTGGTCTTGTCGAGGCGGATGTTGTCCTCCAGCCCGCAGCGGGCATGGCCGCCGGTTTCCACCACCCATTCGTTCAGCGTGATCTGGCCGGCGCCGATCCCGGCGGCGCACCATTCGCTGTCAGGCAGCAGGCGCTTCATCGTCGCGCGGTAGTAGTCGAAGACATCGCGGTCGATCGGCATGGCGTTCTTCACCCCCATGACAAATTGCACGTAGGGCGATTTTTCCAGCCGCCCGTCGGCATACATCTTCGCCGCCTGGTGGATGTGGGACAGGTCGAAGGCCTCGATCTCCGGGCGGATGCCGTAGGTCTTCATCTCCGCGGCCAGCCAGTCGACCAGATCCGGCGGATTCTCGTAGACGCGGGTGGGGAAGTTGTTGGATCCCACGGAAAGCGAGGCCATGTCGGGCTTCAGCGGCAGCATCCCGCCCCGCGTCTGCCCGGCGCCGGACCGTCCGCCGGTGGAGAACTGCACGATCATGCCGGGGCAGTGCTTTTTCACCCCTTCCTTCAGCGCCGCGAATTTCTCCGGGTCCGAGGAGGGCGTTTCATCATCGTTGCGCACATGGGCGTGGACGATGGTGGCGCCCGCCTCGAAGGCCTCATGGGTGGATTCGATCTGTTCCGCGACGGTGACGGGCACCGCGGGGTTGTCGCTCTTGCGGGGCAGCGAGCCGGTGATGGCCACGCAGATGATGCAGGGTTTGGGGTCCATGCGGGCAGTTAGGCGCCTCGCCGCGAAGCTGTCAACGGCGCCGGCGGGGCCGCGTTCACGCCTGGATCACGCACAGGTGATGGATCCGGGCGATCGGGAAAAGAACCATCCGGCGATCCGCCCCGTAACTCCTGTGACGCTGCCCCGGAGGAGAGGGGCGGCGCGCCACTCAAACGGAGGAAATTCCATGAAACGCATTCTGACCCTCAGCACCGCCCTGATCTGTGCCGCGACCCTTCCGGCCTTCGCCGATGACCACATGGCGGGTGAAAACCCGATGGTCGGCGGCGCCGAGATGTTCGCCGACAAGACCATCGCCGAGAACGCCTCGGCCGCGCCGAACCTGACCACGCTGGTCGCCGCCGTGCAGGCTGCGGGCCTCGTGGACACGCTGATGAGCGATGGCCCCTTTACCGTCTTCGCCCCCACCGATGATGCCTTCGGCATGATCAAGGAAGACAGCCTGAACGCGCTGCTGCAGCCCGACGCGAAGGACCAACTGACGCAGATCCTGACCTGCCACGTGGTCGCCGCCGAGGCCTTCTCCACCGACATCGTCGGCATGATTGAGGATGACGGCGGCATGCACAGCGTGACCACCGTCGGCGGCTGCACGCTGGAGGCCTACATCGAGGACGGCATGGTGAAGCTGAAGGACGAGAACGGTCGTGTCGCCACCGTGACCACCGCCGACGTGGACCAGTCGAACGGCGTTGTCCACGTCATTGACCGGGTGATCCTGCCGGCCGGTCAGGCGGGCTGATCTCCTCCGTCTCGCCGGGCCGTCTGGCCCGGGCCGGCGCGGGCCGCTCCTTTCGGGGCGGCCCGTTCTGTTTCCGGCACCGGCAGGCGTTCGGTCGCGTCAGTCGGGCAGCCCGGGAAGGAAGCTGATTCCGCTCACGTGGACCCAGCCACGGTGGGTCGCGCGCACCTCGCGCTTTTCCAGGGCGCCACAGACCTCGCGGTTATGGCCATAGGCAATGCCGGCCCAGTCGCCGCGATACTCGAAGACCAGGAAGGTGTCGCCATGGGTCAGGGCGTTGCGGGTGCGATAGTCCGGTCCCGGGCCGCTGCGCACGGTCAGTACCTCCGTCGCCGGGCCGCGGCTGGCGATGAACACGGCCGGGTCGCAGTTGCGCGCGCTGTCCCGGGGATATTCGTAGATCGCCGCATCCGCCGGATTGGGCTGTCCCAGAGACAGGGGCGGCAGCACGCCCCGGGCCAGCAGCAGCACGGCCCCCCCGGCCGCGAGGCAGAGCAGCGAACCCGCCAGCAAGAGGCGCGGCAACAAATTGGGCGGTTCGACGGGCATGGCCTTCTCCGGGCGGCGGATCCGCCCGACGGGCATAGCGGGCCGGCCCCCGCCCGGTCACGGGAATTGCCTGCGGGATTTGAGGCAAATCCGCCCGAACAAGAACCGCCCGGGGCGACTGGGAGGACGCCCCGGGCGGGTCCCGCCCGACCCCGAGGGAGGTCGGGCCGGAGGAAAGCCGTCAGGCCAGAAGGCGCCGCGCGATGACCTGGGCCTGGATCTCGGCCGCGCCTTCGAAGATCGACAGGATCCGCGCGTCACACAGCAGCCGCGAGGCGGTGTATTCCAGCGCGAACCCGTTGCCGCCGTGGATCTGCAGCGCATTGTCGGCACAGCCCCAGGCGATCCGCGCGCCCAGGAGCTTGGCCATGCCCGCCTCCAGGTCGCAGCGGCGGTCGTTGTCCTTCTCGAAGGCGGCGAAATAGGTCAGCTGACGCGCCACCATGATCTCCACCGCCATCATGGCGAGTTTGCCCGAGACGCGGGGGAACTGGATCAGCGGCCCGCCGAAGGCCTTGCGGTCGAGCGCATATTGCAGGCCCACATCCAGCGCCGCCTGCGCCACGCCGATGGCCCGTGCCGCGGTCTGGATACGCGCCGATTCGAAGGTCTGCATCAGCTGCTTGAAGCCCTTGCCCTCTTCACTGCCCAGCAGGTTCTCGCCCTTCACCGGGAAGCCGTCGAAGCCCAGCTCGTATTCCTTCATGCCGCGATAGCCCAGCACCTCGATCTCGCCCCCGGTGATGCCCGCATCGGGGAAGGGGGCGTCGTCGGTGCCCGGGGTCTTCTCCGCCAGGAACATCGACAGCCCGCGGTGGTCGGTGCTTTCGGGATCGGTGCGCGCCAGCACGGTCATGACATGGGTGCGCGCGGCATGGGTGATCCAGGTCTTGTTGCCGGTGATCGTGTAATCGCCATCCGCGCCCTTCACCGCGCGGGTGCGCAGGGCGGCCAAGTCGGACCCGGTGTTGGGTTCGGTGAACACGGCCGTCGGCAGGACCTCCCCCGAGGCGAGCTTCGGCAGCCAGTGGCTCTTTTGCTCATCCGTGCCGCCGCAGAGGATCAGCTCCGCCGCGATCTCGGACCGGGTGCCGAGGGAGCCAACACCGATGTAGCCGCGCGACAGCTCTTCCGAGACAACCACCATGGAGGCCTTGCTGAGGCCGAAGCCGCCGAGGTTTTCCGGGATGGTCAGGCCGAAGACGCCCATCTCGGCCAGCTCCTCGATCACCGACATGGGGATCAGCTCATCCTTGAGGTGCCACTCATGGGCGAAGGGAGCGACCTTTTCGGCGGCATAGCGGCGGAACTGGTCGCGGATCATCTCCAGCTCTTCATCCAGGCCGGTGGCGCCGAAGATCCCGGCGCCCTGACGCTCGACGATCAGCTCGGCCAGGCGCGAGCGGGCGGCCTGGGTGTTGCCGGTGGCGATCAGCGTGGCGACCTCGCCGGCGGTGAACTCGGTCGCGGCATTGGCAGGCAGGCCCATGTCGTGCAGGCGCAGGATCTCCTGCTGGGACATCTGGATGCCGCCGGCGATCTGGCCGAGGTATTCGCCGAAGGCGATCTGGTGGATCAGCGCCTCCAGCTCTCCGAACTCGCCCCTGGCGTCCAGCTTTTCCGCCCAGGTTTGCATCTGGCGCAGCGCCTCGACATAGGTGGCCAGCCAGGCCAGCCCGTGCGTGGCGGTCTGTTCGGCCTCCACCGCGCGCGAGGACACGCGGTCGCCCTCGACCACCCGGGCGCGCACCGCGTCGCGGGCTGCGGCCAGCAGGGAGTCGGCCGGGGCAATGGCGGCGCCGGTCAGGCGCAGCAGGTCGGGCAGAAGGGCGGTCTCGGTCATCTTCGGGTCCTGTCCGTCATGGGGCATGGGGGCAGCTCCTCCTCCAGGTCACTGGTCTCGCTGCCCGTCCTAATCCCTTTGCAGGTGCAGCGCAATATGTTTGCGTTCGACATACTATTTTGGATCTATAATTACGTCACGGATTTTACATCGCGCCGGGCTCCCGGCGGGTGTAGGCAATCGGCATGATGGATCTGAGCATGATGGGGCCCGGGGCCCTCGGCCCCTGGGCCTGGGGGGCGATCGTGGCGGTGGCGCTGCTGGCGGGACTGGTGAAGGGCATGGTGGGGTTCGCCATGCCGATGATCATGGTGTCCGGCCTGGGCAGCATCGTCGGCCCCGACTGGGCGCTGGCCGGGTTGATCCTGCCGACGCTGGCCACCAACGGCTGGCAGGCCTTGCGCCTGGGCCCGGCGGCGGCCTGGGCGGTGGTGAAACGGTTCCGCGTCTTTCTGGGCGTGGCGCTGGTGGCGCTGCTGATCTCGGCGCAGCTGGTCTCGGTCCTGCCGGAGCGGGTGATGCTGCTGATGATCGGCGGGCCCATCGTCCTCTTTGCCCTGACCCAGCTGATGGGGCGCCAGCTGCGCCTGGCGCATCCGCCGAAACGGGCGGTGGAACTGGCCGTGGCGCTGGTGGCGGGGTTCATCGGCGGGTTCTCGGGCGTCTGGGGGCCGCCGACGGTGGCCTACCTGACGGCGCTGGAAACGCCCAAGCGCGAGCAGATCCAGGTGCAGGGGGTGATCTACGGGCTGGGCGCGGTGTCGTTGCTCTTTGCCCACCTCGGCTCCGGCGTACTGCGGGCCGAGACGCTGCCGTTTTCGTTGATGATGGTGCCGCTGGCCCTGGCCGGCATGTGGGTGGGGCTGCGCCTGCATGACCGGATTGATCAGGCCACCTTCCGCCGTGCGACGCTGGTGGTGCTGCTGGTCGCCGGGCTGAACCTGCTGCGGCGCGCGCTGATGCTCTGACAGGGGGCGGGGCTTTGCCCCCGCCGCGGCTGCGGCAAGTGAAGGCGAGAGGGGGCTTTGCCCCCGTCTCCGTGCCGGAGACTCCCCCAGAGTATTTCTGGCAATCGGATAGGAGGAAGGGCGCGCGCGAAGGGCACGTCCTTCTCTCATCCGATAGCTGAAAATACTCCCGCCGGAGGCATCCGCCCCTGGCAAGGGGCGCAGGCAGAGGGGGCGGGGCCCGGCGCCTAGCCCTTGCGTTTGCTGCGCGGACTGCGGGGGGCGACCTTGGCCTCGATGTGCTGCAGAACAAGCGCAGCGATGTCCTTGTGCGAGACCTTCTCGATCCCTTCAAGGCCCGGGGAGGAGTTCACCTCCAACACCTTCGGGCCGTCCTCGCCGCGCAAGAGGTCGACGCCCGCCAGGTCCAGCTTCATCGCCCGGGCGGCGCGCACGGCGGTGTCGCGTTCGGTGCGGGTGATGCGCACCGGTTCGGCCGTGCCCCCCTGGTGCAGGTTCGAGCGGAAATCATCCGGCGCGCCCCGTCGGCGCATCGCGGCCACCACCTTGCCGCCCACGACGAGACAGCGGATGTCCTCGCCCGCCGCCTCCTTGACGAAGCTCTGCACCAGAAAGTCGGCCTTCAGACCGCGGAAGGCCGAGATCACCGACTCGGCGGCCTTCTTGGTCTCGGCCAGGACCACGCCCTTGCCTTGCGTCGATTCCAGCAGCTTCAGCACAAGAGGCGCGCCGCCCACGAGCTGGATCAGGTTGCCCGAATCCTTCGGGCTGCGGGCGAAGGCCGTGGTGGGCATGCCGATGCGGTGCCGGGCCAGGACCTGGTGGGCATAGAGCTTGTCCCGGGACATGGCGATGCCCTCGGAGCCGGCCAGGGAATAGGTGCCCATGCTCTCGAACTGGCGCACCACGGCGGTGCCGTAGTTGGTGATCGAGGCGCCGATGCGGGGGATCACAGCGTCGTAATGAGGCAGGCGGCGGCCGTCGTAATGCACTTCGCCACCGACGGCGCGGATGTTCATGTAGCAACGCGAGGTGTCGATCACCTCCAGCGTATGGCCGCGCGCCTCTGCCGCCTCGATGAAGCGCCCCGTGGAATAGTTACCCGGTTCCCGAGTCAGGATCGCCAGACGCAGGGCGCGGCGATGCTTCTTCAGTCGGGGCGTGTCGCGGTAGCTGTCGAAGGACAGTTCCGGCTGGCAGAAGCTCTGAGCGGGCGAGACGATCATGTCCTCGGCGATGGCCGACCGTCCCAGCAGCATGCGGTAGGCCATGGAGCCCCGATCGGTGAGCGTCACCTCCAGCGGCCAGCTGCGATCGCCCATGGTCACCTCGGTCTCGATGACAAAGCGCAGCTCGGTCTCGCCGTTGGACGAGGTCACCTCACGCCGGTCCTTCAGCGGCGCGGAGCAGATGATCTCCAGCGACTCGTCGGAGGGGTCGGGGTGGATGGCGAAGCGCACCATGGGTTTCTCGGCCGGGCCGAAGGGTTCGATGGCGAAGGCGTGCAGGGCCGAGGTCCGGGCGCCGGTGTCCACCTTGGCGCGGATCGCGGGCAGGCCGAGGCCGGGCAGCGAGAGCCATTCCTCCCAGCCGAGTGTGAATTGCGCCATGTCGGGTCCTTCTGGAATGCGGGCTGGATGCGGGCGGAATCGTCGGGTCTGGGTGCGACCCTAACAGGGCCACTAGCCAATCACACCCGACGGGTGCAATGGCCATATGACAGCAGTGCCGCAAGGGCGTGCGAGTCGTCGTCCTGCCTGAAATATTCCCGCCGGATACGTCTGCGCCCCAGTCAGGAGACGAAGCTGTTGCCGAAACAGATGTCGATGGCGGCGGGGGCCTGCATGGCGGGGACCACCTCGAAGCTCTGGCGCAGCAGGGTCTCCTCGCCGTGGCTGACCTCGAAGGTCCAGGTGCCGGGCACCAGTTCGCGGTCGAACTCGAAGTTGAAGCTGCGCACGCCCCAGTTGGCCGACAGCGCCGGGTCCCAGCTTTCGACGGTGACCTGGCGGGCCCCGATCGGCGGATGGCGCACGGTAAAGAGGTAGGGGCCGGGAGCGGTGCCGGGCGCCAGCCGGATGCGGATGCCGAAGGAGATGCCGATGTAGGCCGGCACCACGCGGCTGGTCAGGGCCAGATCGGGGTTGCCTTCGGTCAGCAGGATGTAGCCCGATTCCGTGTTGGGCGCCGGTTCCTTGCTGACATGGTCGGCGGGGCAGTAGATCCCGGCCTCGTCCATCTCCAGCGGGGGCGCGATCATGTCGGGGCCGGTCTGCGCGGGCGCGGGGCCTGCCAGCAGCAGGACCGCCAGCAGCGCGGCCCATCCCCGACGTGCAGACGCCCCGCCGGAAGACCGGGCGGGGCGCTGCGAGGATATGTGCGAGAGGATCTGCATCCGCCTCAGCCGATCGCGGCGGCTTTCACGTCGTCGTCGATATAGGGCAGGTATTGCTCGAAGTTCTCCGAGAACATGCCGACCAGCTTGGCGGCCTGGGCGTCGTAGGCGGCCTTGTCGTCCCAGGTCTGGCGCGGGTCCAGCAGGGCGTCGGCCACGCCGGAGACCGAGACCGGCACCTCGAAGCCGAAGTTGGCGTCCTTGCGGAACTCCGCCTCGTTCAGCGAGCCGTCCAGGGCGGCGGTCAGCAGGGCACGGGTGGCGCGGATCGGCATGCGCGAGCCGGTGCCGAAACCGCCACCGGTCCAGCCGGTGTTGACCAGCCAGCAGGTGGCGCCGTGCTTGGCGATCTTCTCGCGCAGCAGGTTGCCGTATTCCTCCGGGCGACGGGGCATGAAGGGCGCACCGAAGCAGGTTGAGAAGGTCGGGATCGGTTCCACGACGCCACGCTCGGTGCCCGGGGTCTTGGAGGTGAAGCCCGACAGGAAGTGATACATGGCCTGTGCCGGCGTCAGCCGCGCGATCGGCGGCAGCACGCCATAGGCGTCGCAGGTCAGCAGGATGATGTTCTTCGGATGGCCGCCGAGCGCCGTGTCGGAGGCGTTGGAGATCGCCTCCAGCGGGTAGGCGCAGCGCATGTTCTCGGTGAGGCTGGAATCCTCGAAGTCGAGCTCGAAGGTCTCTTCGTCGTGGACCATGTTCTCGATCACCGTGCCGAACATCGAGCAGGTGGCGTAAATCTCCGGCTCCGCCTCTTTCGACAGGTTGATCGTCTTGGCGTAGCAGCCGCCCTCGAAGTTGAAGGTGCCGCGGTCGGACCAGCCGTGCTCGTCATCGCCGATAAGGGTGCGCGAGGGATCGGCGGAGAGGGTGGTCTTGCCGGTGCCCGACAGGCCGAAGAAGATGGCGGTGTCGACCGGATTACCCTTGGCGTGGTTGGCCGAACAGTGCATCGGCATCACGCCCTTTTCGGGCAGCAGGTAGTTCAGCAGGGTGAAGACCGACTTCTTGTTCTCGCCGGCGTATTCGGTGCCGCCGATCAGGATGACCTTCTTGGCGAAGTTCAGCGCGATGACGGTTTCGCTGCGGCAGCCGTGCTTTTCGGGATCGGCCGAGAAGCTGGGGCAGTTGATGATGGTGAAATCGGACACGTAGTCGTTCAGCGCGTCGCGGTCGGGACGACGCAGCAGGTGGCGGATGAACAGGTTGTGCCAGGCCAGTTCCGAAATGACGCGGACATTGATCGCATAGGCCGGGTCGGCGCCGCCGACGAGGTCCTGGACGTAGTAATCCTTGCCCTTCATGTGTTCGACCATGTCGGCGTAGAGGACATCGAAGGCCTCCGGCGACATCTCGGCGTTGTTGTCCCACCAGATCTTGTCGGCCACGTCGGGGGTCTTCACGACGTGCTTGTCCTTGGGGGACCGGCCGGTGAACTTGCCGGTGGTGACCAGGAAGGTGCCGCCCTTGCCGAGGGTGCCTTCGCCCTTCTTCAGGGCGGCTTCGATCAGCGCGGGCTCCATAAGGTTGTAATAGACATTGCCGAGCCCTTCGATCCCCTGATCTTCGAGCCGGAAGTGCGGGTTCACCCGTCCAAATGCCATATCTTAACACTCCTGTAGCCGCGTCGGTGCGGCGGTCCTCTCATCCGTCGCCGTCCGTTCGCGCGCCCGATGGGGCGGCTGGCGGCGGAACCGGGGCGGGACGCCTCGATAATCGGCCTCTTAGCATGTCGTCTTCGGATGTGAACAGGGCGCTTCCGGGAGGTTAGCGCAACCATACCGCGTTTAGCGCAACCACGCGCGGGAACCGGCCACTGGGGTGGCAGGTCTCTGTCGTGCAACGGAAAATGCCGACGTGCATAAGACATTTTCGCCACAATCCAATCCTGGTGCAAAGCGCGATTCGCGTTTCAGGATTGCCTGATCCCTCCGGAGGGGCGAGTATTGCGGCAAAATCATGTCAATGAGACTCCCAGACTGGTCCGAAGGATGCGGGCCCCGGTTTCCCCGATCTCGGGACGGCACGGGGCGACAGACAGCCGGGACCGGAGCGAGCAGTTTAGAAGGGAAGCAGAATGTCCAAGATCGCACTCGTGGACGACGACCGGAATATCCTGACCTCCGTGGCGATCACGCTGGAGGCCGAGGGGTTCGAGGTCGAGACCTATTCCGACGGCCAGGCCGCGCTGGAGGCCTTCAACAAGGCGCTGCCGGACATGGCGGTGCTGGATATCAAGATGCCGCGCATGGACGGCATGGACCTGCTGCAGCGGCTGCGTCAGAAGACCACCATGCCGGTGATCTTCCTGACCTCGAAAGATGACGAGATCGACGAGGTGCTGGGCCTGCGCATGGGCGCCGACGATTACGTCAAGAAACCCTTCAGCCAGCGCCTGCTGGTGGCCCGGATCCGCGCGCTGCTGCGCCGGCAGGAGGCCCAGTCGGGGGATGTCGTGGCCGAGACCGACGACACCAAGGTGATGGAACGCGGCCACCTGCGCATGGACCCGCTGCGCCATTCGGTGACCTGGAAGGGCCAGGACGTGACCCTGACCGTGACGGAGTTCCTGCTGCTGCAGGCCCTGGCACAGCGACCCGGCTTCGTCAAAAGCCGCGATCAGCTGATGGACGTGGCCTATGACGACCAGGTCTATGTCGACGACCGCACCATCGACAGCCACATCAAGCGCCTGCGCAAGAAGCTGCGCTCGGTCGATGACGAGTTCTCGGCGATCGAGACGCTCTACGGCATCGGCTATCGCTACAACGAAGAGTAACGGGCCAGGCCCATGGCGCTTGCCGAAGGGATCAGCGTGCAGGACGACACGGCCAGGGCACGGCGAGGCAGCGGCGGCGCGAAGAAGCGCCGCGGCGATGTCGTGCTGGGCGAGGAGTTCGAGGCCCCGGGAACGGTCGTGGACGAGGAGTTCCGCGCCCGCCGCGAGAAACGTGGGCTGCTGGCGCTGAAGGCGTCGCCGCTGACGCGCAAGATCATCATCTTCAACCTGATCGCACTGAACGTGCTTGTGGCGGGGGTTCTCTACCTGAACTCGTCGCGCGACAGCCTGCTGGCACAGCGCCAGGCCGCGCTGGTCAGCGAGGCGGACCTGGTGGCCAGTGTCTTCGAGGCACAGATCGCCCCGGGGGCGGAGGTCGATCTGAGGGCCCGCCGCGGCGTCGACGTGCCGGGCACGCTGACCGCCCTTGATCTGCGCAGCGGCCTGACCCTGCTGGTCTTCGATGACGCGGGCGAGCTGGTCGCGGGCCGGGCCGGCACCGCATCCGGCGCGGCCCCCCGGTCGCAGTCCGATCAGCCCACCTATGTCACCGATGCGCTGACCGCGATCTGGAACGGCATCACCGCCGTCTTCTCCTCCGGTCGGGTGCCCCAGCCCACCGTCGCCATCGAGCAGGAGGCGCAACGCCTGCTGGCCGATCACGGGATCGGCGCCGCCGAAACCTCCACCGCGCACGGATCGGAGGGGCGGTTCCACACCGCGCTGTCGCCGATCGAGGCGGGGGGCCAGGTGGTGGGCGCCGTGGCGCTGGCCGGATCCGTGGGCGAGATCGATGACTTGGTCCGGCAGGAACGCGAGCGCGTGCTGCAGATGTTCATCATCGCCACGCTGGTCTCGGTGGGGCTCAGCCTGGTGCTGGCTTCGACCATCGCCAACCCGCTGTCGGACCTGGCCGCCGCCGCCGAGCTGGGCGGCGATCGGGGCAATACCCGGCCGAAACCCAGCCGCGTGCGCATTCCCGACCTGACCGCCCGTCCCGACGAGATCGGCCGGCTGTCCGGCGCCCTGCGCGGCATGGTCAGCGCCCTTTACGACCGGATCGACGCCAACGAACAGTTCGCCGCCGACGTGGCGCATGAGATCAAGAACCCGCTGGCCAGTTTGCGCAGTGCCGTGGGTACCCTGCGGGTGGCCAAGCGCGACGATCAGCGCGAACAGCTGATGGACGTGATCGAACATGACGTGCGCCGCCTTGACCGGCTGGTCAGCGACATTTCCAACGCCTCGCGGCTGGATTCGGAGCTGGTGAAGGAAGAAGAAGAGGAGTTCGACCTGCTGCGCATGCTGGGCAGCCTGACCGACTATCTGGGCGAACAGGCCGCCGGCAAGGGGATCGACTTCATCACCGACCTGCCGGACGAGACCCTGATCCTCAGCGGGCTGGAGGCGCGCTTGGCGCAGGTCTTCGTCAACCTCATCACCAATGCGATCAGTTTCTGCGAAGAGGGGGATGCGATCCGGGTCTGGGCCCGGCGCCGGGAAAACCGCGTGCTGGTGGTGGTCGAGGACACTGGACCGGGGATCCCCGACCAGTCGCTGCAGAAGATCTTCAAACGCTTCTACTCGCACCGGCCGGCGTCGGATTTCGGCAACAACTCGGGCCTCGGTCTGGCGATCTCCAAGCAGATCGTCGAGGCCCATGGCGGGGTGATCTGGGCCGAGAACATCCGCCCCACCGATGCCGACATCACCTCCGACCCGCTGGGCGCGCGCTTCGTCGTCGGCCTGCCGATCTGAGATGGTGTCCGCGACCGACAGCGTGGGCGGGCAGGGGGCGCAGGTCGTCCATGCCAGCTGCGTCGTGGTTGGGGGGTGCGCGGCGCTGATCCGGGGCGCCTCGGGGTCCGGAAAATCCTCCCTCGCGCTGGAGTTGATGGCCCGTGGTGCGCGGCTGGTGGCCGATGACCGGGTGATCCTGACCTGCGACGGCCCCCGCGTGATCGCCCGCGCCCCCGAGGCGTTGTCGGGCATGATCGAGGCGCGCGGCGTCGGCCTGCTGAACGCCAGCCCCGCCGGGCCCAGCCCGCTGGCGCTGGTCGTCGACCTGGATCGCCCGGAAACAGAGCGGTTGCCGCCGCAGCGCAGCACGAATTTGCTGGGGGTTTCCTTAACCTTGCTTCACAATACTGGGACCGCGGCATTCGCCGCGGCGATTCTGCAATATTTGCGGGAGGGACGTCGCGCGTAGACACGCGAGGCGGGTTCTCCCGTCCACCCGAGACCGACGGCAGCCATGGCCACCGCCGAAGATCAGCCCCGACAATCCCCGCGCCTCGTCCTCGTGACGGGCCCCGCCGGCGCGGGCCGGTCGACGGCGATCCGCGCGCTGGAGGATCTGGGGTTCGAGGCGATCGACAACCTGCCCCTGTCGTTGCTGCCGCGCCTGTTGGACGGGCCGCCGCTGGCGCGCCCGCTGGCGCTTGGCGTGGACACCCGCAACCGCGACTTCTCCACCGAGGCGCTGATCGAGGCGCTGGACCGGCTGCGCCAGCTGCGCGGCCTGCCGCTGGAGCTGCTTTACGTGGATTGCCGGGCCGACGTTCTGTCACGACGTTTCAGCGAGACCCGGCGGCGCCACCCGATAGCGCCCGACGGCACGCCGGAGGAAGGCATCGCGCGGGAACTGGATTTGTTGGGGCCGATCCGCGCCCTGGCCGACATCCTGATCGACACCTCGGAAATGACGGTGCATGACCTACGCGGCGAGGTCGACGGCCATTTTGCCCCCCAGGGCGGACAGGGCCTGGCGGTGTCGCTGCATTCCTTCAGCTACAAGCGCGGGCTGCCGCGCGGGCTGGACATGGTCTTCGACGTGCGCTTCCTGGCCAACCCGCACTGGGAACCGGCGCTGCGGGCGCTGGATGGCACCAGCGAGCCGGTGCAGACCTATGTGGCCTCCGACCCGCGCTTCGCGCCTTTTCTCGAAAAGGTGACCGATCTTACGCTGATGCTGCTGCCTGCCTATATAGAGGAGGGCAAGGCCCACCTGGCCATCGGCTTCGGCTGTACCGGCGGTCAGCACCGTTCCGTCACTTTGGCGGAAAGGCTCGGCCGGGCTCTTGCGGAGGCCGGTTGGCAAGTGTCAATTAGGCATCGCGAACAGGAACGGCGCCGGACTGCGGAGGGGGGAGGATGACCCCCGACGTGGTCCCCGCGCGCATACCCGAGGGAAGACCGGCCTTGATCGGAATCGTCATCGTCGCCCATGGCGGGCTGGCACGGGAATACAAGGCTGCGGTCGAACATGTGGTCGGCCCGCAACCGGGAATCTCTGCCATCTCCATAGACGCCAATTGCGACCGCGGTACGAAGGAGCGGGAGATATGTTCCGCCGCCGAGTCCGTGGACCAGGGGCAGGGCGTCGTGGTGGTGACCGACATGTTCGGCGGATCGCCCAGCAACCTGTCGCTGATGGCCTGCCGTCCCGATGATCGGCGGATCCTCTACGGTGTCAATCTTCCGGCCTTGATCAAGCTGGCCAAGTCGCGGCATAAAACGCTGCCGGAGGCGGTGCGCGTGGCCACGGAAGCCGGGCGCAAGTATATCGACAGCCGCAATCTGAGCGCCGGGTCCGCCTGAGGGTCGATCGGGTTTTGGGACGAATGAGGGGCCGGGATGAGCGAAAGCGTCACACGACATTTTGAGATCGTGAACGAGAAGGGTCTGCATGCCCGGGCCTCGGCCAAGTTCGTCGAGGTTGTGGAGGCTTTCGACGCCTCCGCCGAAGTCAGCCGCGACGGGATGTCCACCGGCGGCGACAGCATCATGGGCCTTTTGATGTTGGCAGCAGGCAAGGGAAGCTCTATTGAGGTTGAAACCTCCGGGCCCGATGCCGTGGCACTGGCCGATGCGCTGGAAAAGCTGGTGGCGGACCGTTTCGGGGAAGACATGTAGAGACGGACATTCCGTCCCGCCGCGTATAACCCACACGACAGAACGCGGACGACGAAGACAGGTGACTTGCCTTGGTAGACTCGACTGAAAATCACGTCGCTCGCGGGCACCAGAGCGCGCCCGATCAGGTCAACTATACCAAGTATGACCGACGGTCCCTGACCTATTCCAACACCTTCGACAATGCCTTCCAGCGCAATGCGATCCGCACCCTGGAATGGTTCACCGGCAAGCTGACGATCCTGCGGCTGATCCGCAAGTTCGAGCGTCAGGGCGCGCCGCAGGGCCAGGCCTTCTGGAAGGCCTGCCTGGACGTGATGGGCATTCCCGTCACCACCCCCGAGGAGCAGCTGGCGAAGATCCCGGCCGATGGCCCCGTCGTGGTGGTCGCGAACCACCCGCACGGCATGGTCGACGGCATGATCCTGGCCGAGATGGTCGGCCGTCGGCGCCTCGACTACAAGATCCTGACCCGCTCGGTGCTGACCGGCATCGACGAGGTCGCCTCCTCCTACATGATCCCGGTGCCCTTCCCGCATGATCCGGAAGCGCAGAAGAAGATGATCGAGATGCGCGCAAAGGCCATGGCGCATCTGAAGGAAGGCGGGCTGGTCGCACTCTTCCCCTCCGGTGTGGTCGCCGCCTCGGAGAGCATGTTCGGCCCGGCTATCGAGGCCGAGTGGAACGTCTTCACCGCGCAGATGATCCGCCGCTCCGGCGCCAAGGTCGTGCCGATCCATTTCACCGGCGGCAATTCGCGTTGGTATCATGTGGCCAACCGCATCTCGGCCACCCTGCGCCAGGGGCTGCTGCTGCATGAGATCGTGCATTCGCTGAACAAGCCGCAGGCGCCGATCGTCGGTGACGTGATCGACGACGCGCAGATGGAAGAGCTGAAGAAGAACCCCCGCGGGTTCATGGCCTGGCTGCGCGAGCACACGCTGAAGCTGGGCAGCAAGGGCTGAGCGCGTCCGCTGCGGTTTGACGGCAGCGGGGGCTTTGCCCCCCGTCGTGGCAGGCCACGCCTCCCCCCAGAGTATTTTCGGCTGTCGGATGACCACTTTGCCGGGCGCCCGGTGAAGACGGCCTGCCCCTGATCCTGTATGCCCTGTCTTCTCTTTGCCGGAAGGATCCCGGGCGCGCGGAGGCTGGCCTCCACGGTGAACCAACGGGCCCGGGCGATCCGGTTACTGGTTGCGCAGAAGCCGGAAGATTTCCGAGGCGCCCCAGCCCGCGAAGATGGCGATGAAGATCGCCAGCAGCGCGTAGAGCACGCCCTGTTCGCGCGATAGCGCGTAGAGCCATTGTTCCAGCCCCACCTTGCCCACGCGGATCGCCGTTTCATGGGTGGAGGCCACCGAGCCATCGCGCACCAGGTAGACGTTGACGCTGTAGACGCCCGTGGGCAGCGACGAGGGCAGCGGCACCGAGGTCCGGAACAGGGTCTGCCGGTCGAAGCCCACCGTTTCCTCGCGCATCTGGTAGAGCCCGGCGCGCTGGCGGATCCGCACCAGCGCTTCGACGAAGGCGTCCTCGTCCGTCACCTCGTCTCCCGAGGTGATCGAGCGGATGGCGCGGGGGATCGAGATGCGGTGACGCAGGTCCTCGGTGGCCGACAGGATGTCTTCCAGGGGCGCTGAGGTGGCCACGGCGTAGAAGCTGGGCGCCTGGCGGATCGTCACCTGGTCGGCGTTCACCCAGATGCCGGCGCGGCGTTCCTTGCGCTGCACCGCGATCGGCTCGGTGGGCCCCGCGACGGTGATGATGACATCGGCCGGCTCCGCCAGGGGTGCGGTGTCGCGTTTGACGGCGCCGAAGATCAGGATCTCGGAGCCGTCGAAATTGGCGGTGATCGCCACGCGGTTCTGCGACAGGCCCAGGACCAGTTCCTCGGGTGCGGGCAGGGCGGGGACCTCCTCCGCCTCCTGCGCGGGCAGGGCGACGGGGGCGGCCAGAAGGGCGGCGGCCAGGAGGGCGCGAAGGGCAGAGAGGCGAGGCAGGCGCATGGTCACTGCACCTCCGTCAGCGTGTAGACTTCGGCCGGGGGCAGCACCAGGTCGAGGCCCAGCTTGAAGCAGACCGACAGCACCAGCAGGGCCAGCAGGATGCGCAGCTGTTCAGCCTTCATCTTGGCCCCGATGCGGGTGCCGATCTGTGCCCCCACCACGCCGCCGATCAGCAGGAACAGGGCCAGGGCGATGTCGACCGAATGGTTGGTGACCGCGTGCAGGAAGGTGGTGACACCGGCCACCAGGATGATCTGGAACAGCGAGGTGCCGATCACGACCTTGGTGGGCATGTGCAGCAGGTAGATCATCGCCGGCACCATGATGAAGCCGCCGCCGACGCCCATCACCGCCGACAGCACGCCCACGGCCGCCCCCACCAGGAAGGGCGGGATGACCGAGATATAAAGGCCCGAGGTGCGGAACCGCATCTTCATCGGCAGGGTGTGCACCAGCCCGCGCTGCTTGCGCTTCTTCACCGGCCCGCCGCCACCGCCGCGCGCCCGGCGCAGGGCCGAGAGGCTTTCCACGAACATCAGGGAGCCGATGGCGCCGAGGAAGACCACGTAGCAGAGGTTCACCAGCAGATCGACATGGCCCAGCTGTTTCAGCCAGTTGAACAGGACCATGCCCAGCCCGGCCCCGACGACACCGCCGCCCTGCAACAGCATCCCCATGCGCAGGTCCACGTTGCGCCTCTTCAGGTGCGCGAAGAGGCCGGAGACGGAGGAGGCGATGATCTGGTTGGCGGAGGTGGCCACGGCGACCGTTGGCGGGATGCCGATGAAGAACAGCAGGGGCGTGATCAGGAAACCGCCACCGACCCCGAACATGCCCGACAGGACCCCAACCATGCCCCCAAGCCCCAGGAGCAGGAACATGTTCACGGAAACCTCGGCAATGGGGAGGTAGATCTGCATGCTGTCTCCTAGCGCGATTGCCGCAGTGCCGCAATGGAGGTCCGCGACGAGCTGGATCCCGGCGCGGGGGTTAATTTCGACTTTGCCGCGAAGCGCGGGCGAGGGCAATCACCCGGCTCGTGTCAGCGGCCGGGTGTTGCCGGAGTGCCGGGGGTGAGGATCTGAGGGGGGGGATGCGGCGCGTGGCGGCGCTGCGAGAGCCGGGGCGCACATTGGGTCAGGTGCGCCCCGCTCGGGGCGTGCTATCGTTCCTTGACGTAGGGATCGCCGGAGGCGCGCGGCGGGATGGCCGCGCCGACGAAGCCTGCCAGGATCACGATGGTCAGGATGTAGGGCAGCGCGTTCATGAACTGCACCGGGATCACGAAGGCGCCCAGGTCGATGTTCTGATACCGCAGCGCCACCGCCTGCAGCAGGCCGAACAGCATCGTGGCCGACAGGCAGTACCAGGGCCGCCACTTGGCGAAGATCAGCGCCGCCAGGGCGATGTAGCCCCGTCCGGCGGTCATCTCGCGGGTAAAGCCCGCCTGCAGGCCGGTGGCCAGGTAGCTGCCGGCCAGGCCGCACAGGATCCCGGCAATCAGGATCGCGGCAAAGCGCAGGCGCACCACCGAGATGCCGGCGGTATCCACGGCGGCCGGGTTTTCCCCCACGGCGCGCAGGCGCAGGCCGAAGCGTGTCCGGTAGAGGACCCACCAGGACAGCGGCACCAGCAGGAAGGCCACGTAGACCAGAATCGAGTGGCCCGAGATCAGCTCGGCGTAGATCGGGCCCAGCACCGGCACATCGCGCAGCGCCTCGGCGCCGGGCAGGGGGATGGCGTTGAACCGGGCCTGCTCCAGCGTCGGCGTGCGCCCGCCTTGCGCGAACCAGGTCTGTGCCACCAGCACCGTCAGGCCGGAGGCGAGGAAGTTCAGCGCAACGCCGGAGATCAGCTGGTTGCCGCGGAAGGTGATCGAGGCGACGCCGTGGATCAGCGAGAAGCAGATCGCGGCGACGATGCCCACGAGCATGCCCACCCAGACGGAGCCGGAATAGTAGGCGAAGGCGGCCGAGAAGAAGGCGGCGGCCAGCGCCTTGCCTTCCAGGCCGATGTCGACCACGCCGGCACGTTCGGAAAAGAGCCCGGCCAGGCACATCAGCAACAGCGGCGTGCCCAGTCGGACGGTGGAATCGAGGATCTGGAGGATCGTCATCAGGTCCATGGGTCAGCTCTCCGATGTGGCGATTT
Source organism: Pseudooceanicola marinus (assembly GCF_002786295.1). Lineage (GTDB taxonomy): Bacteria > Pseudomonadota > Alphaproteobacteria > Rhodobacterales > Rhodobacteraceae > Pseudooceanicola > Pseudooceanicola marinus. The sequence continues at coordinate 171,255 of NZ_PGTC01000016.1, forward strand.
TCCAGGCGGCGAAGGCGAAGAAGACGCCAAGCGCCCCTTCGATCCAGCGCCGCCCGGCGGCATAGGCCCGGCGCACGGGGGCCGAGGACAGGATCAGCGCCCAGGCCGCGTGGCAGGTGAAGGAAATGACGAAGGAGCAGGCGATGAAGGCCGCGACGACCAGCGCGCTGCCCCCCTCGGTGGCGCCGACGGCGGCGATGGCCAGCCAGAAGGCAATGGCCTTCGGGTTGGTCACCTGCATCAGGTAGCCCGAGGCGAAAAGGTGATGCGCCTTGGCGGGTGTCACCTTGGCCGCGACCACCTGCGGCGGGTTGAGCGCCTTGCGGAACGACCCCCAGGCCAGCCAGGCCAGATAGCTGGCGCCCGCCAGGCGCAGGATCTCCATGGCCCAGGCCAGCTGGCTCAGGAGCAGGCCGACGCCGACCAGGGTTAAGACGTTGATGGTCGAGGATCCGGCGGCAATGCCGGTGGTGGCCAGCAGGGCCGGGCCGCGCCCGCGCGCCGCCGAGACCCCCAGCAGGAAGGCCACCGCGGGCCCCGGCGAGATCGCCGCGAAGGTCAGGATCGAGAAGGCCGCGACGAAGCGGGGCAGATAGGTCAGAAGCTCGTCCACCTCAGCCCTCCTTCCGCATCGCCATGAAGACCCGCTCCAGCGGCCAGCGCACCATGTTGTCCAGCGCGCCGGTGAACAGGATCACCAGGGCCTGAATCACCACGATCAGTTCGCGCGGGATCGAGGTCCACATCGCCAGTTCGGCGCCCCCCTGGTAGAGGAAGCCGAAGAGGATCGAGGCCAGCAGCACGCCGAAGGGGTGGTTGCGCCCCATCAGGGCGACAGCGATGCCGATGAAGCCCGCGCCCTCGGCAGAGTTGAGGATCAGCCGTTCGGCCTCGCCCTGGGTCACGTTGATGCCCATCAGGCCGGCCAGACCGCCGGAGATCAGCATCGCCACGATGATGATGCGGAAGGGCGAGATGCCGGCATATTTGGCGCCGCTCTCGGAATAGCCCTGGCTGCGGATCTCGTAGCCCAGCTTGGTGCGCCAGATCAGCAGCCAGACCAGCACGCAGGCCGCCAGGGCGACGAAGAAGGTCACATTGGCCGGCGAGCCGCGGAACAGCACGCCCTCGCCACCCGCGAAGATGTCGCGGAAGTCGGGCAGATGCGTCGCTGCGGGGAAGGTGGCCGAGGCCGGTTCCATCGCGCCCACGGGGCGCAGGTGGTTGACCAGGACGTAGTTCAGCAGGGCGGCGGCGATGAAATTGAACATGATCGTGGTGATCACGATGTGGCTGCCGCGCGCCGCCTGAAGGTAGGCCGGGATCAGCGCCCAGAGCGCGCCGAAGAGCGCGGCGAAGACGGTCGAGCCCAGGAGGGCGATGGTCCAGTGCGGCCAGGGAATGTAGAGACAGCACAGCGCCACGCCGAGCGAACCGATCACCGCCTGGCCTTCGCCACCGATGTTGAACAGCTTGGCGTGGAAGGCCACCGAAACGGCCAGGCCGCAGAAGATGAAGTTGGTGGCGTAATACAGCGTGTAGCCCCAGCCGGAGGAACGCATCAACGCCCCGTCCACCATCAGCGAGAAGGCGTCCCAGGGGTTTTCGCCGATGGCCCAGATGGCGACGGCCGACAAGGCCGCGGCCAGCAACAGCGAGATCAGCGGGATCAGGACCACGTCGGCCCAGACAGGCATCCTATCCATTGTGCGGCGCCTCTCCTTGTTCGACGGCGGTGATATTCTCCTCGACCGCCTTGAAATCATCCTTGTCGGGTTCGCCCGAGATACCGGCCATCAGAAGGCCGAGCTCGCGTTCGTCGGTCTCCGACGGGTCGCGGAAGCCCATGACCTGACCGTCGAACATAACGGCGATCCGGTCGGACAGCGACATGATCTCGTCCAGTTCGACCGAGACCAGCAGGATCGCCTTGCCCTGGTCGCGCAGGCGCACGATTTCCTGGTGGATGAACTCGATCGCGCCGATGTCGACGCCGCGCGTCGGCTGGCCGACCAGCAGCAGGTCCGGGTATTTCTCGATCTCGCGGGCCAGCACGATCTTCTGCTGGTTGCCCCCGGAGAAGCTCTTGGCCTTCAGGTTGGGGTCGGGGGGACGCACGTCGAAACGTTCCATCTTGCCCGCGGCCTCCTTCTGGATCGCCGCGTTGTTCATCAGCGCGCCCGACTGCCACTGCGGATCGCGGTGATAGCCGAAGACGGTGTTCTCCCAGGCGGTGAACTCCATGATCAGCCCTTCGCGCTGGCGATCCTCGGGCACGTTGCCGATCGAGGCCTTGCGTCGCGCCGCGCCGTCGGATCCCTTGCCTGACAGGGGCAGGGGCTGGCCCAGCATGGTGATCTCGCCGGTGCCGTCCATGATACCGCCGAGAACGTGCATCAGTTCCGACTGGCCGTTGCCCGCGACGCCCGCCAGGCCGAGGATCTCACCCGCGCGGATGTCGAAGGAAATGCCCTTCACCCGCTCGACGCCCTTGGCATCGGTCACGCGCAGGTCCTTCACCGACAGCACCACGTCGCCCGGGGTCGCCGGTTTCTTGTCGACGCGCAGCAGGACCTTGCGGCCCACCATCAGCTCGGCCAGCTCCTCGGGGTTGGTTTCCGAGGTCTTCACCGTGGCCGTCATCTCGCCCCGGCGCATGACCGAGACGGTGTCGGTGATCTCCATGATCTCGCGCAGCTTGTGGGTGATCAGGATGATCGTCTTCCCCTCACGCCGCAGGTTGTCGAGGATCCGGAACAGGTGGTCGGCCTCGGCGGGCGTCAGCACGCCGGTCGGTTCGTCCAGGATCAGGATGTTGGCTTCGCGGTAGAGCGCCTTCAGGATCTCCACCCGCTGCTGGTGCCCGACCGAGAGGTGCTCGATCAGGGCGTCGGGGTCGACGTGCATCTCATACTCGTCCGCCAGGCTTTTCAGCGACTTGCGCGCCTTGCGGATCGAGGGTTGCAGCGAGGCACCCTCTTCGGCGCCGAGGATGATGTTCTCGACCACCGAGAAATTCTCGACCAGCTTGAAATGCTGGAAGACCATGCCGATGCCGGCCGCGATGGCGTCCTGGCTGTCGTTGATGGTCGTCTTCGTGCCGTTGATGAAGATCTCGCCCGCGTCGGCCTTGTAGAATCCGTAGAGGATCGACATCAGCGTCGACTTGCCCGCGCCGTTCTCGCCGATGATGCCGTGGATCGTGCCCGGCATGACGCGGATGGAGATGTCCTTGTTGGCCTGGACCGGGCCGAAGGCCTTGGAAATGCCCTTCAGCTCGATCGCCGGGTGGGCGCCCGGGGCTGGAGCGGGCCGGTTGGCTGGTTCTGTCATGTGCAGCGTCCCGTGAAAGGAAACAGGGACCGCGCGGGGGCGGCCCCTGTGAAAGTGGAGCGGGGCCGCAAAGCCCCGCCGGACCCGATCAGAATTCCACTGCCGGGCAGGTGTTGTCGGTGGAGTAGTCGTGAACCGAGATCTCGCCCGCGACGATGTCGGCGGCGGCGGCATAGACCTCGGACAGGGTGTCGAAGTCGATCAGCATCTCGTTGTAGCCGTCCAGCGCGAAGCCCACGCCGCGGTTCGACAGGTCCTTGGTCTGGACGCCGGTTTCCAGGTCGTCCCCCGCGCTCATCGCGTCATAGACGGCGTTGTCCACGCGCTTCAGCATCGAGGTCAGGATCGAGCCGGGGTAGAGGTAGTTCTGGTTGCTGTCCACGCCGATGCCGTAAATGCCCTGGTCGGCGGCAGTCTGCAGCACACCCAGGCCCGAGGCGCCGGCAGCGGCGAAGACCACGTCGGAGCCCTGCGAGATCTGGGCCTGTGCCAGCTCGGAGCCCTTCACCGGGTCTGCCCAGGCGGAGGGGTCGGTGCCGACCATGTTCGGGATGATCGTGGCGTCTTCGTTGACGGCCTTCACGCCCTGGGCGTAGCCGCAGGCGAACTTGCGGATCAGCGGGATGTCCATGCCGCCGACGAAGGACACGGTGTCCGTCTCGGTGGTCAGGCCGGCGATCATGCCGACCAGGAAGGAGCCTTCATGCTCGGAGAAGCCGATGGACAGGACGTTGGGGTTCGCTTCCGGATCGACATAGCCGTCGATGGTGACGAATTTGGTGTCGGGGTAGTCGGCCGCGACGTTGGCGATCGGGGTCGAGAAGGCGAAGCCGGTGGTGATGACCGGGGAGAAGCCCTGTTCGGCGAAGCGGCGCAGGGCCTGCTCGCGCTGTGCTTCCGAGGTCAGCTCGATGTCGCGGAACTCGCCGCCGGTTTCGGCCGCCCAGCGGGAGGCGCCGACGAAGGCGGCTTCGTTGAAGGATTTGTCGAACTTGCCGCCCAGGTCGTAGATCAGCGCGGGGTCCGCGACGGCAGCAGTTGCGGTCAGGGCCAGGCCGGTCGCGGCGGCGCCGAACATCTTGGTCATCAGGGTCATTGGGGTCTCCCGGTTTATGGCCGTCCAAGCCGGTCTTCGGCGTCGCGGCCCTGCTTTGTGCAGATTGTTTCGGTCTGGCCGATTTAGGACAGAGCGGGTCAGACTGGTCAATACCATTCTCTGACCGTTTGGTAGGAGAAACCCGCGATACGCCCGACTTTACCCTAGGTCCCTGCGCAAGATTTCAGCGTCTTTCATCTCTCCGTCCGGGGCGCGGTAATAGCGTGGCCTGCGGCCGGCGCGGACGAAGCCCGCGCCGAGGTACAGGGCGATGGCAGGGGCGTTGTCGGCGGCCACCTCCAGAAAGGCGATGGTGGCGCCGCGGGCGCGCGCGGTCTCCTCGAACGCGGCGACAAGGGCACGGCCCAGGCCCTGGCGCCGATGCGCAGGATCGACGGCGAGCGTCAGGATCTCCGCCTCGTCCAGGGTGGTGCGGCCCAGCAGGAAGCCGCCCGGCTTCGCGACCAGGAAACAGGCCGGATCGGCGATCAGCCGGTCCAGTTCCTCCGTGGTCCATGGGCGGGGCGTGGTGAAACAGGCGGCATGGATGCGGGCCAGCGTGGCAGTGTCGGTCACGGCACAATCCGGGGCGGTGCGTCACGGGGCGGCGCCGCATCGGCGGGGCGCAGGTAGAAGGGCGCCGGCGCGGGCAGGGCGCCGGGGGCCGCTTCCTCCAGTCGGGCGGCTGCGATCCGGGCAATCGCCGGAGCGGGATTTTCCGGCCCCGGTGTCGCACCGGGGGCTGACCCAAGCAGGCCGGTGCCGGGCGGCATCATCTCATCTGGCAGGGAATCGGCGGGGCAGAGCTGCGGCGTGCCGCTGCCGCTGTCGGTGACGAGTTGGGCGTAGACCTGTCCACGTGGCGCGGGCAGCGTGGCCAGCACCGGGCGCGGTGCGCCCTCGCTCAGCACCTCGAAGCCGGTGACGCCGATCACGGGCACGCCCAGGCCCAGAGCCAACCCGCGCGCCAGAGCGACGGAGATGCGGATGCCGGTGAAATTGCCGGGGCCGACGCCCACGGCCAGGGCCGACAGATCGGCCCAGCCGTGCCCGGCCTCGGCCAGCAGCTCTTCCAGCAGCGGCACCAGCCGTTCGGCCTGGCCGCGGGCCATCTCCTCGCGCCGGTGCACCAGGATCCGGTCACCGCACAGCAAAGCGGCCGCGCAATGCGCGGCCGATGTGTCGAAGGACAGGATCAGGCTGTCGTCAGACGGCAACGGGCCGAACCTCGGTCACCTCGGGAATGTAATGCCGCAGCAGGTTCTCGATCCCCATCTTCAGGGTCAGGGTCGAGGAGGGGCAGCCGGCGCAGGCGCCCTGCATGTGCAGGTAGACGACGCCGCGTTCAAAGCCGTGGAAGGTGATGTCGCCACCATCCTGGGCCACGGCGGGACGCACGCGGGTGTCCAGCAGCTCCTTGATCTGGCCGACGATCTCGCCGTCGGGGCCGTCATGCTCGGCATGGGCCGTGGCCTGCGCAGCACCACCCATCACGGGCTCGCCCGACTGGTAGTGCTCCATGATGGCGCCCAGCAGGGCGGGCTTCAGGTGGTCCCACTCCAGCCCGTCACGCTTGGTCACGGTGATGAAGTCGGTGCCGAAGAAGATGCCCGTCACGCCGTCGATCGAGAACAGGCGCCGCGCCAGCGGCGATTTCTCGGCCGTTTCGGCCGTGGGGAAGTCGGCGGTGCCGGCCTCCAGGACGGACTGGCCGGGCAGGAATTTCAGTGTCGCCGGGTTCGGCGTGGATTCGGTCTGGATGAACATCGGCGGACCTTTCTCTGGTTGGCTCCCGATATGCGTCTTCGGGGGCGTTCTGTCAAGAATTGGAACCGTTCTAAGGTGGCGAGCCGCGATGTGCGGCTGTGCACGGGGTGCGGGCCCTTGTCCGGGCCCCGCGCGGCGCTGCCGGGGTCAGGTAATGGCCTCCAGCCGGTCTTTCGACAGGTCCTCGGGCACGATGGTGATGGGCACGGGCAGGGAGCCCGCGTTGCGGCTCATCTGGGTGACCAGGGGGCCGGGGCCGCCCTTGCCGGCAGAGGCGCCGAGCACCAGCACGCCGATCTCCTCGTCTTCGCGGATCTGGGCCAGGATCTGTTCATAGGCCTCGCCCTCGCGCACGATCAGGTCGGGCTCGATCTTCTGGCGGTCGCGCATCCACTTGGCGAAGACGTTGAAATGCGCCTCGATCCGCTCGCGCGCCTCGGCCCGCATGATGTCGGCCACGCCCATCCAGTGGTTGAACTCCTCCGGGGGGATGATCGACAGGATCGCGACTCCGCCGCCAGAGTTGGCGGCGCGCATGGCGGCAAAGCGCATGGCGTTGAGGCATTCGCGGCTGTCGTCGAGGATGACCAGGAACTTGCGCATGAGTTTCCCCTTTTCCGACCGGATCATGACGCATGGAGGGGGCGGGGGCAATGGCCGCCTGTTGCCGGGGTGATTGACCGCGCCGGGGCCGCCCGCTAAGGGCAGGGCGCGCGGAGGGCCGGATGGCCGCGGGGGCAGGCTGGAAACGGCGTCTCCGAGGAAAGTCCGGACTCCACAAGGCAACGGTGCCGGGTAACGCCCGGCGGGGGCGACCCCAGGGACAGCGCCACAGAGAACAGACCGCCCTGCACGCAGGGTAAGGGTGAAACGGTGCGGTAAGAGCGCACCGCGGGACCGGCAACGGGACCGGCATGGCAAGCCCCACCGGGAGCAATGCCGAATAGGAACCTCGCGCGGGGCGGGCAGGTCGGGCAACCGAAACCGCCGCCACCGCAGGGCCGCCTTGGCCCGGAGGTTCGGGTTGGCAGCTTGAGGCGCCGGGCGACCGGCGTCCCAGATGAATGGTCATCGAACCGGCTTCGGCCGGGGAACAGAATCCGGCTTACAGGCCCTCCGCGCACATCCGCCCATAGTTCGCGCAGATCCTCCGATTGTCCCGTTTCGGGACTATCGGAGGGAACCCGCCTGTCCGCTGCGCTGCGGCGCGCTGAAACCCGCCAGTGGGCGGGAGGGGCCGCGGGAACGTCGGGGCCGGCGCCACGTTGGGCTGGCAGAGATCCCCGCACCCTGCGTGGATGAGCTTGAGGAGGAGAACTCATGACCTCTCTGATGCGTAGTACCAGCCGTGCAACCCTTGTCGCCCTCGCCCTGGCCGCCCCTGTCGTGGCGCCGGTGACGGCCATCGCCCAGACCAGCGACCAGAGTGTCGAGCAGCCCGCCGAAGACCCAGCCGTGCCCGAGGAAATGGCCCCCGCTGTCGAAGAGGGCGAGCCGGCCCTGATGCCCGACAGCGAGACCGCTGAAGGCGGTGACATGTCAGCTGATCCGATGGCCTCGGATCCGATGGCCGCTGACCCGATGGAAGGCGAGGCCAGCGACATGGCCGAGGCCGAGGAGCCCGCCAAGCCGGTCGATGGCCAGATCACCATGCAGGACCAGGACACCATCCTTGCCGATGACCTGCTGGGCGCCGCCGTCTACAACGGCGCCGATGAGAAGGTCGGCGACATCAACGACCTGATCATCTCCCTCGGCGGTGAGGTCGAGGGCGTCGTGATCGGCGTCGGCGGCTTCCTCGGGATGGGCCAAAAGGACGTGGCCGTGGAGATGGCCAGCCTGGATGTGGTGCGTGACGACGCAGGTTCCCCGCGCCTGGTGACCAACGCCACCAAGGCCGACCTGGAATCGGCGCCCGAATTCGTCACCGCCGAGGAGCAGGCCCGCGAGGCCGACGCCCTCCGGATGGAGGAGGAAACGACCACTGGCGGCAGCGAAGCGCCCATCGAGTGATCGCGTTTCGGCCTATTCCTCCCCGGTCGGAGCAATAGGGGGCCTTCGGGCCCCCTTTTTCGTGCCGTGTCGGTCCACAAAGTCGACGATTTCCGCTTTTTCCCCAGATCCCCGGTTGACTCGTGACCGAGTCCCGGTAAAAGGCGGGCTTCAAGAGATTTCGCGGGCGGCCCGGAGTGCGCCTGCTGTAGGAGAAGCACAATGGCGAAGCCGACGACCATCAAGATCCGTCTGAACTCGACCGCGGGCACGGGCCATTTCTACGTGACCAAGAAAAACGCGCGTACCATGACCGAAAAGATGACCGTACGAAAGTACGATCCGGTGGTGCGGAAGCATGTCGAGTACAAGGAAGGCAAGATCAAGTAAGATCTGAACACCTTGAAGACCATGCAAAGCCGCGCCGCAGAGCGCGGCTTTTTGCTTTTGGGCCGCGCCCTGTCTCCCCCCCCCACACCCGACAGGCCCCGGTAACCGCCGGGGTGAGAGACAAGGACCGCCCCGATGCCCCTTTCTTCCGGCGAAGACACGCCCCCCGACCATTCCGACGAGCCCTTGCATGAGGGCGAGCTGGCGGAACTGCTGACCGCACGCGCCGCGCCTGCGGCCCCTGCTCAGCCCGCCCTACGCCCGAGCCTCGACACCGATCGGGGCGCCCTTGCGGCGGTCCTGTCCGCCGCCCCGCGCAAGCTGGCGCCGGTGATCCTGCCGGACGACCTGATGATGCGTCCCGGACTGCCCGCGGATACCGAGGCGCTGAACCGGATGCTGGCACGCTCCTACCGGGCGCTGCTAGCCCCAGACTACCCGGCCGAGCTGCTGCGCGAGGCGCTGCCCTTCGTAAAGCGGCCGCGCCCCGGCCTGCTGACCTGCGGCACCTATTTCCTGGCGCTGGATCCGGCGGATGACCGGGTGCTGGCGGCGGGTGGCTGGACCGATACCTCGCCCTGGGGTGCGGCCGGTCGGCCCGGTGAGGGGCACGTGCGCCATGTCGCCACCGATCCCGATGTCGCCCGCCAGGGGCTCGGACGGCAGATCATGGGGCAGGTCATCCGCTCTGCGACCGCCGCGGGGGTGGAGCTGCTGCATTGCCAGGCGACGCTGACCGCCGTGCCCTTCTATGAAAGCCTGGGCTTCGAGGCGCGCGGGGAGATCGACCTGCGGCTGCCCAACGGGCTGTTGTTCCCGGCGGTGCAGATGCGTTGGCGGGCCTGAGGCGCGCGGCAATGGCGCCGATACTCAGGCAAAGAAAAAGGCCGGTCCCTCGGGGCCGGCCTTCGTCGTTGTTTTCAGATCCTTGCGCAGATCACTCGCGGTTGCCGAGGAACTGCAGCAGGAACATGAACAGGTTGATGAAGTCCAGGTAGAGCTGCAGGGCGCCCATGATCGCGGACTTGCCCAGCCACTCCTGGTCCATCGAATGGGCGTGCTGCAGGTAGGTGGTCTTGATGTTCTGCGTGTCGTAGGCGGTCAGGCCTGCGAAGATCAGGACACCGATCGCGGAGATCGCGAAGTGCAGCGCGGGGGAGCCCAGGAAGATGTTGATGATCGAGGCCACGACCAGGCCGATCACACCCATCATCAGGAAGGCACCCCAACCGGAGATGTCACGCTTCGTGGTGTAGCCGTAGAGGGACAGGCCGGCGAAGGCGATCGAGGTCACCAGGAAGACCTGGGCGATCGAGATGCCGGTGAAGGCCACGAAGATCCACGACAGGGACAGGCCCATCACCGCCGAGAAGACATAGAAGAACGTCTGCGCACCGGCAGCCGACAGTCGGTTGATCATGGCGCCGAAGCCGAAGACCATCAGCAGCGGAGCGAACATGATGATCCAGCCCAGGATATTGGGCTGCAGCGTCTGCGGGTCGCGGAAGATGCCGAGCAGCTCGGGCGAGGAGCCGACGGCCCAGGCCACGAGGAAGGTCAGCAGCGTGCCCACGGACATGGTTCCGTAGACTTTGTTCATGTGGGCGCGGAGCCCTTCGTCGATGGCGGCGGACCGGCTACCTGCCGTTGCCTGCATCGTTCTGTAGTCAGCCATTCTTGCCTCCGATCAAACAGCAAAGCCCATGGGGGCGGATGTCGTGTCCAATATCGGGAAGGTGGCCCCCGTTTTCAAGATTTTCAGCTCGCAAATCGCGCCGGTGAAGGCCTTTTTGCCGGGCTTTCAACGCCCCTGTGCTCGGGCGGAGTGCCCCGAGCCTTGAACATAAGGCTATGCGGCCCGGAAGGGGTTTGAAAAATCAGAAGAAAAAACCCGCAGGCCGAGGTCACCCATCGGGGGAACCGGGCGCTGCGGGTCAGTCACGGACCGTCGGGAACGGTCACGGGGAGATAGGGGCCGCGCCGCCCGCAGGGGCAGGACGGGCGCGGCAGGGCGTGGCGGGCACTGGGGGGCTGTGCGCGTCACCGCCGGGATGGGATCAGAACGGGCGCACCGGGGTGTCCCAGATCGGGCGGGCGGATTCGAGGCGCGCCTGGTCGGGGGTGATGCCGATGTCCTTCAGCAGGGCCGCGTCGAGATTGCGCAGGGCGCGGCGTTCGCGGTGAATGCCCAGCATGGTCATCAGGCGGGCGAAAGGCGCGCGGGACGCGCGCGGGGTGCAGGCGACGTCGGACGTCAGGCTTTGGGTGCTCATCGGTCTTACCTTTCAAAAATTGATGAGTGAGCGAGGGCTTCATGATTTCTGTTGATGTATATGCGCCCGTATGATCAATATTGAAAATGAATGTTTCTGACGGATCACATCACGAGGGGTGATGATATGCGAAATCTCGACATGACATCGCTGCGCAGCTTCGTTGCCGTGGCGGACCACGGTGGCGTGACCAAGGCGGCCGGCATCCTCAACTTCACCCAGAGCGCGGTGTCGATGCAGTTGAAGCGGCTGGAGGAAATGCTGGGTATCGCCCTACTGGACCGGTCGAACCGGCGCATCGCGCTGACGCCTGCGGGCGAACAACTGCTGGGCTATGCGCGTCGCATCATCGACATGAATGATGAGGCGCTGACCCGGCTGACCTGCAAGAGCTACGAGGGCGAGATCGTCCTGGGCGTGCCCCATGACATCGTCTACCCGGTGGTGCCGACGGTGCTGCAGCAGTTCGCGCAGGAGTTCCCGCGCATGAAGGTGCAGCTGGTCTCGGCCTATACCCGCAGCCTGAAGGAAAGCTTCGACCGGGGTGAGACGGATATCATCCTGACCACGGAGGCGGAGCCTGACAATCGCGGCGAGATCCTGGATGAACGCCCCCTGGCCTGGATCGGGGCCCCGGGCGGACAGGCCTGGCGGCAGCGCCCGCTGCGCTTTGCCTCGGGGCGCAATTGCCTGTTCCGGCCGCTGGTGATCCGCACCATGGAAGAGAACAGCGTCGACTGGGAAAACGCCGTGGATACCTCCAGTGACCGCACGGTCGAGGCGACGGTCAGCGCCGACCTGGCCGTTTCGGCGATGATCGCCGGGACCGAGCCGCCGCAGCTGGCCGTGGTGGATCATGGCGGGGACCTGCCCGAACTGGGCACCCAGAAGATCTGCATGTACCGCCAGGATCGCGGCGCCGGCCAGGTGATGGAGCGCATGGCGGAGATGCTGCGCCTGGGCTTCAGCTGCAGTTCCGGCGGCTACAAGTCTGCCGCGCAACGCGAGGCGGAACAGGGCGGCGCCAGCGGCCTGGGCCGCTACGCCTGGCAGCAGGAACTGAGCCGGACCCGTCGCGCCTCTGTCTGATGGCACCGCCGCAGCAGGGAGGCCCGTGCCGGGCGCCCCTGCCGACTGACTTGGCTCAGGGCTGGATGATGACCTTGCCCGACGCGGCGCGGTCGCGCAGCAGGTCCAGCCCTTCCATCGCCTGCTCCAGCGGCAGGCGGTGGCTGATGTGGGGGTGGATGCGCCCCTGGGCATGCCAGTCCAGCAGCGTGGCCAGCGATCGGGTCAGCACCTCGGGGCGGAACTTGAAATAGGCGCCCCAGTAGAAGCCGATCAGGTCGATGTTCTTCACCAGCATGTGGTTGGGCTTGATCGCCGGCGTGCTGCCCGAGGCAAAGCCGATCAGCAGATAGCGCGCCTCCGGATTGCAGGCGCGGAACGCCGCCTCGCCCAGGGCGCCGCCCACAGGGTCATAGACCACGTCAGCCCCGCCAAGCGCCTTCACCTCGGCGCGCAGGTCGGCCGTTTCGCTGTCCAGGTAGATGTCGGCCCCGGCGCTGCGCGCGATCTCCTCCTTGTCGGCACCTCGGGCCACGGCGATGACCCGGGCGCCCATCAACTTGCCCAGTTCTACCGCCGTCAGCCCGACCCCGCCGGTGGCCCCCAGCACCAGAAGCGTCTCGCCCGGGCGCAGGCGCGCGCGGTGGTCAAGCGCCAGGTGGGAGGTGCCGTAGGCGATCTGAAGGGCCGCCGCCGAATCGTAATCCATCCCCTCGGGCAGGGTCACGGCGCGATCGGCAGATACGATGGCGTAATCGGCGAGACCTCCCTGCCCAGGGAAGGCTGCGACTCGCGTGTCGGTTGCAATGTCAACGCCGTCGCCCACGGCCCGGACAAGGCCCGAAATTTCCATGCCGAGTGTAAATGGGTGAGTCGGCGTTTCCTGGTATTGGCCCCGGATCATGAGCAAATCGGCGAAGTTCAAACCGCAGGCTCGGACCTCGACCAGCAGTTCTCCCGGACCCGGGGTGTCTGCGTCCAAATGTTCCAACTGGGGTTGACTGTCAGCACCCCGACACCGCCACGCGCGCATTTGCCTCTCCTATTGTTGTTTGATTTCGGGAGGATAGTTTGCTTAGAAACGATCTTCTCCCGGGCCCTCCTCGTTGCAATTCTTGCTGCAATGCGGCGGTTCCTGCAAGTTTAGGAAATCAGGACGCTTGATGCACATCTGCCAATTGAGTTAACTATTTCGTCAGTCTGCTCTTTCGGGTGGAGACAAGTTGCGTAAAAGTTGAAAACTGTTACGATCCTCTCACGCTGTAGGGATGTGCGGCGTGTCAAAAACGAAAACCAAAGCTCGGCTTGGCGGCTCTCGTACTTCGCGAGGGGCGACGTCGGGTATGACAGGAGCCGCGAATGACTCATCCGGTCGATGTGCACGTGGGAAAACGGATCCGGCATCGCCGCTGGCTGGTCGGAATGACCCAGCAGCAGCTTGCCGAACGCGTTGGCATTAAGTTTCAGCAGATCCAGAAATACGAAACCGGCGCGAACCGCGTCAGCGCTTCCCGGCTTTGGGATATCGCCGACTCGCTGGACGTTCCCGTCAGCTTCTTCTTCGAAGGTATCGAAGGTGAGGCGGCAGAGGGCGAAGCCGCAGTCGCACCGACCGCCGTGCCGGCCGATGTGATGGGCGACAAGGAAGCGCTGGACCTGATCCGGTCCTACTACGCGATTCCCGAGAACCAGCGCCGCCGCCTGTTCGAACTGGCCCGCGTGCTGAGTGACGTCGCCTGAAAGGGCGATCAGGTGTGATCTGACCTGGGGACGCAGGTTCGATTGGCCATTCAAGAATGACCTTGGCCCGTGGAGGGCCGACAGGGGCGATCAGGATCCGGGGTGGCGGATCCGATGATCGACATGGGGACAGTGATCGGCCGGGCGGGACCCCGGCAGGACACGAGACTTCAGAAAATGCGGTGTGTGCAGTGGCCCGTGACTCTTGTCACCGGGGCCATCTCGGGCTAGCTCTCGCCTCCACGTGACGTAGGGAAGGCGAGACGATGCAGCCGGATGGAACCGAGATCCTGGCGACGGCGCACGAAATGGCCGAGGCCGCCCGCGCGGCGATCCTGCCGCATTTCCGCAGCCAGACCCTTTCCGAGGACAACAAGCTGGCCGGGGGCTACGACCCGGTGACCGAGGCCGACCGCGCCGCGGAACGTGCCATGCGCAAGGTGCTGGCAGACCGGCGCCCGCAGGACGCGATCCTGGGCGAGGAATATGGCGCCCAGTCGGGCGACAGCGGCCTGACCTGGGTGCTGGATCCGATCGATGGCACTCGCGGCTTCGTCAGCGGCACGCCGACCTGGGGCGTGCTCATCGGTCTCACCGATGGCGACCGGGTCCTGATGGGCATGGTCGACCAGCCCTACACCGGCGAACGATTCTGGGGTGGCTTCGGAGAGGCCCGGATGACCGGCCCGCAGGGAGACCGCCCGCTGGCGGCCCGCGCCGAGACGCCGGGCGGTCTTGCCGGTGCGATCCTCTTCACCACCTTCCCCGAGGTCGGCAGCCCGACCGAGGCCGAGGCCTTCCGCGCCGTGGCCGAACAGGTGAAGCTGACCCGCTATGGCATGGATTGCTATGCCTACGCCCTGCTGGCGGCCGGTCAGGTCGATCTGGTGATCGAGGCCGGGCTGAATTCCTACGATATCCAGGGGCCCCTGGGCGTGATCGAGGCCGCCGGCGGTCTCGTCACCGACTGGCGTGGTGGCCCGGCCCTGCAGGGCGGGCGCGTTCTGGCGGCGGCGAACCCGGCGATCCATCGCGCGGCGCTGGACATTCTCGCGGCTTTCCCGGAATAAAGTCGCATGGAGCGCAGCTACCTGATCCGCAACGCGGAACACATCCTGACGATGGATGATCACCGGACCGAGCTTTTCGGCGCCGACATCCTTGTCTCCGGCGGCAAGATTCGCGCCATCGGCCCCAAGCTCAGCCAGCCCGAGGCGGAGGTGATCGACGCCACCGGCTGCGTGGTGACGCCCGGGCTGGTGAACACCCACCACCATCTGTTCCAGACGCTTACGCGGGCGGTGCCGGCGGCACAGGATGCTCTGCTCTTCGGCTGGCTGCAAACGCTTTACCCGATATGGGAACGCTTCGGCCCGGCCGAAATGCGTTCTTCCGCGATGATCGGCCTGGCGGAACTGGCCCTGTCGGGCTGTTCGCTGACCTCCGATCACCTGTACCTCTTCCCCAACGGGTCGCGGCTGGATGACACCATCGAGGCGGCGGCGGAGGTCGGCCTGCGGTTCCACCCTACGCGCGGCGCCATGTCCATCGGCGTCAGCCAGGGCGGCCTGCCGCCCGACAACCTGGTGGAGGACGAGGCGGCGATCCTCGACGATTGCATTCGCGTCATCGACACCTTCCACGACCCGAGCGAAGGGTCCATGCTGCGTGTGGGCATCGCCCCCTGTTCGCCCTTCTCCGTCTCCCGCGAGCTGATGCGCGATGCGGCCCTGCTGGCGCGGGACAAGCGGGTGATGCTGCATACCCACTTGGCGGAAAACGCCGAGGACATCGCCTATTCCGAGGCCAATTTCGGCTGCCGTCCGGGGCAGTACGCTGAGGATCTGGGCTGGACCGGGGACGATGTCTGGCATGCCCATTGCGTCAAGCTGGACGACAGCGAAGTGGCGCTTTTCGCCCGCACAGGCACGGGCGTGGCCCATTGCCCCTGTTCCAACTGCCGCCTTGGCTCGGGCATCGCGCCGGTGCGCGGCATGCGCGATGCGGGCGTGAAGGTCGGGCTGGGCGTCGACGGATCGGCCAGCAATGACGGGTCGAACCTGGTGGCCGAGGCGCGGCAGGCGATGCTGTTGCAGCGGGTCAGCCAGGGGGCTGACGCCATGAGCGCCCGTGAGGCGCTGGAGATCGCGACACGCGGCGGTGCCGATGTGCTGGGCCGCCCCGACTGCGGGCGCCTGGCCCATGGCAAGCGCGCCGATGTCGCCATCTGGGACGTTTCCGGCATCGACAGTGCCGGAAGCTGGGATCCCGCCGCCCTGCTGCTGGCTGGGCCGATGCGGGTGAAACACCTGCTGGTCGAGGGCCGGCAGGTGGTGCGCGACGGGCAGATGCCGCATCTGGATCTGCCGGCGCTGGTGGCGCGGCAGCGCCAGCTGACCGAAGGGCTGATGGCATGAGCGGCGTTCGGCCTCTGCCCCAGCGCCCGCGCGCGCGCCTGGCCCTGCTGACCTGTCTGGCACTGATGGCCTGTCAGGGCGGAACGGCCCGGCAGGCGGCCCAGCTGACCGCGCCCGCCGGCGCGGCGGTGGCCCTGCCCGCCAGCCTGCCGGCCCCCGTGGTCACCCGCGAGCAGGGCGATCTTCTGACGGCGATCAACGCCTTTCGCAGCGCCCGTGGCCGCGCGCCCCTGGAGCCCGATCCGCAGGCGCGCCTGGCGGCGGAACGCCATGCCCGTGACCTGCGCGGCCTGGGCGAGCTGAGCCATGTCGGATCCGATGGCAGCAGTGTGGGGGAACGGGTCAGCCGCGAAGGTATGGCCTGGTGCCGCGTGGCCGAGAACCTGGCCCGCGGCCAGTCCAGCGCCGAGATGGCCGTGACCGGCTGGTCTGTCAGCCCGGGCCACCGCCGCAACCTGCTGGGGGACTACACCCTGGTCGGCACGGCGCGAAACGGCGAGATCTGGGTGGCGGTCTTCGTCAAACCCTGCTGAGCTGCCGCAGGCTCAGGTGAGGGGTGGGGTCGCGCCACTGGCGCGACCCGGCGGGCCTCAGCCCTTCTTGGCGCGGATCACCTGCATCAGCGGCAGAACCTTGGACATGTCCGGACCGTGCGACATGCCGGTCACGGCCTTGCGCAGCGGCATGAAGAGGCCACGGCCCTTGCGGCCTGTCGCCTCCTTCACGGCCTTGGTCCAGTCGCCCCAGGTGGTTTCGTCATGCGGGCCCTCGGGCAGCAGGGTCATGGCCTCCGCGATGAAATCCTCGTCCTCTGGATCGATCAGCGGGTCGGCACCGTCGCGGAACATCGTCCACCAGGCCGGCAGGTCGTGCAGCGTGGTGATATTGTCGCGCACCACGGTCCAGAACAGCTCGGCCCGGTCGTCGGGCACGCCAAGCGCCGCGACCTCGTCGGCCACGTGGGCCAGCGGGCGCTGTTGCAGGATGTGGGCGGTCAGCGGGAAGAGGTCCTTCTCGTCGAACTTCGTCGGCGCCGAGCCGAAGGTGTCCAGATCGAAGCCCTCCGCCAGCTCCTCGACCGAGCCTGCCACCTCGACCGGCAGGGAGGAGCCCAGGCGGGCCATCAGCGACAGCAGGGCCATCGGTTCGACCCCTTGGGCGCGCAGGTCGCGGATGGACAGCACGCCCAGACGCTTCGACAGCGCCTCGCCCTGCGGGCCGGTCAGCAGCGAGTGGTGGGCGAAGGTCGGCACGCTGCCGCCGAGCGCCTCGATGATCTGGATCTGGGTGGCGGTGTTGGTCACGTGGTCGCTGCCGCGCACGACATGGGTCACGCCCATCTCGGTGTCATCGACGACCGAGGCGAGGGTATAGAGCATCTGCCCGTCGGCCCGGATCAGCACCGGGTCCGAGACGGAAGCCGCGTCGATGGAAATCTCGCCCAGGATGCCGTCCTCCCAGGTGATCCGCTCCTGGTCCAGCTTGAAGCGCCAGACGCCGGGGCCGCGCTCCTCGCGCAGCTTGACCTTTTCGTCGTCCGACAGCTCCAGCGCGGCGCGGTCGTAGACCGGCGGCTTGCCCATGTTCAGCTGCTTCTTGCGCTTCAGGTCCAGCTCGGTCGGGGTCTCGAAGGCCTCGTAGAAGCGGCCCATGTCGCGCAGCCGGTCGGCGGCGTCCAGGTAACGATCCATCCGCTTGGACTGGTATTCCACGCGATCCCAGGTCAGGCCGAGCCATTCCAGGTCTTCCATGATCCCGTCGATATATTCCTGCTTCGAGCGTTCCTGGTCGGTGTCGTCGATGCGCAGGATGAACGTCCCGCCGGCCTTGCGGGCGATCAGGAAGTTGAACAGCGCGGTGCGCAGGTTGCCGACGTGGATGTAGCCGGTCGGCGAGGGGGCAAAACGGGTGGTGGTCATGGCGAACTCCTGTTGGCCGCCTCTAAGCATGCGCTGCGGCGATTGTCCAGAAAACGAAGGGATCGCCCATGCCGGGCGAGGCCTCCGGCGGGAGTATTTCCGGCCAGGGTATGGGGCAGGGGCGCCGCGCCCGGATTGGGGGCACCCGCCTTTTTCCATACGATGGCTGAAAATACTCCGGGGGGCGCCTCCGGTCCGGAGGCGGGGGGCAGCGCCCCCTCCCTCGGTCAGACCGGGCTTAGCGGGTGAAGCTGAGGACTTCCGTCTCGGTCACGATCATGTCCAGCGGCTGGTCGGTGTCCTCGCGCGGCAGGCTCTCCGCCTCCTGCGCGGCATAGGCAAAGCCGATGGCCAGCGTGGGACGATTGGCGCGCAGCCCCTCCAGGGTGCGGTCGTAGAAACCGCCGCCGTAGCCCAGGCGCGTGCCGGCGCGGTCGAAGGCCACCAGCGGCAGGATGAGGATTTCCGGCGTGATCCAGTCGTCCACCGCCGGCGCCGCCGCGCCGAAGAGGCCATCGCGCATGGCGCAGCCCGGTTCCCAGCGGGAAAAGCGCAGGGGCAGGCCGTGATCCTCAATGACCGGCAGGCCGACGGGGCCGTGGGCGGCGGCCTCTTCCATGGCCGGGATCGGCGAAATTTCGGTGCGGATCGGCCAGTAGCCCGCCAGCGGCACCCCGCGGTAGCCCGCCAGCACCGAGGACAGCAGCCCCGCGCGTCCCGGCCCGGCCGTGTCATGAGCCTCCTTGCGACGGGGGAAGGCCGCCTGTCGGGCGGCGGTCTTGGCTTCGGTCAGCGCATCTGCAGTCATCTTGTCGTCTCTCATAGCAGGACAATCCCGGCGAGGCCGAGGAAGGCGAAGAAGCCCACCACGTCTGTCACCGTGGTCACGAAAGTGCCCGAGGCCAGGGCGGGGTCGATCCGGAACTTGTCGAGGATGACCGGCACCGCGATGCCCGCCAGCCCCGCGATCACCAGGTTGATCACCATCGCCGCCGCGATCACCCCGCCAAGGGCCGGGCTGCCGAACCAGACGAGGCCGACAATGCCCATGATCACCGCGAAGGCCAGACCGTTGAACAGACCCACCATGATCTCCCGTCTCAGGACCCGCCAGACGTTGGAGCCGGTCAAGTCCTTGGTGGCGATGGCGCGCACCGCGACGGTCAGGGCCTGGGTGCCGGCGTTGCCGCCCATGGAGGCCACGATGGGCATCAGCACCGCCAGGGCCACGAACTGCGCGATTGTATCCTCGAAGAGCGAGATCACCATCGAGGCGATCACCGCCGTCGCCAAGTTCACCGCCAGCCAGGGCAGGCGCTGTTTCACCGTTTCCGACACACGGTCGTTAAGGCTGCCTTCGCCGACACCGGCCAGGCGCATGATGTCTTCCTCGTGTTCCTCATCCAGCACGATCATCGCGTCGTCGATGGTGATGACACCCACCAGGCGCTCTTCCTCGTCGACCACCGGGGCGGAGATGATGTGGTACTGGTTGAAGGCATAGGCCACCTCGCCCTCGTCCTGCATCGCCGGGATGGTGCGGAAGGCCGGTTCGGTGATCTCCTGCAGGCGGGTGCGGCGGGGCGAGGCCATCAGCTTGCCCAGGGTCACATGGCCGACGGGACGGATCTTCGGATCCAGCAGGATGACGTGGTAGAACTGTTCCGGCAGGTCCTCGCGTTCGCGCATCATGTCGATGGTCTGGCCGACGGTCCAGAACTCGGGCACCGCCACGACCTCGCGCTGCATCAGGCGGCCTGCGGATTCCTCGGGGTAGTTCAGCGCCTGTTCGACCGCGTGCCGGTCGCTGTCCTCCAGAGCGCCGAGGATCGCTTCCTGCTGCGGTTCCTCCAGGTATTCGACCAGGTCGACCACGTCATCGGAATCAAGGTCGCGGACAGCTTCCTTCAGCACGTCCGGCGTCAGGAGCTGGATGACCTCCTCGCGGATGCCCTCGTCCAGTTCCGACAGGATGTCCCCGTCGAAATCGCGATCATAAAGCAGGACCAGCCGGCGCCGGTCATAGGCGTTGACCTGTTCCAGAAGGTCGGCGATGTCCGCCGCGTGCAGCGGCTCCATCAGCTCCAGCAACTGCGCGCGGTCGCCGGTGTCCACGGCATAGAGAATCGCCGCGACATTGCGCCGGTCGAGCGTATAGCTCTCCTGCTCTTCCGTGCCGGCCTCGGGGGCGGTTTCGGGGTCGATTTCCTGCTCGATCTCGGTCATGCGCCGCCCTCTATGCTTTGCCCCGACCATATCGGACGCCGGGGCGCGGAAACAATGGGCGAGGCACGTTTACCCGCCCCTTTGCAGAGGATAATCTGAGCGGCGGTCGTCGCGTTGGCGGCCAATTGGCAGGGACGGGACCGGGATGGGTGCGATGGGTGAAAAAGTTCTTATGACGGGGCGGGTGATGGATTTCACCGCGGATCCCTTCAAGGCGCCCTGGGCGGACTGCGTGTCCTACGAAGAGCATGGCGGGCTGCTGATCGAGGGCGGCCAGATCCTCGCCCGCGGCGCCGCCGATGCGCTGAAGGCCGATCATCCCGACGCGCGGGTGGTGGACTATGGCAAGGGTCTGATCCTGCCCGGCTTCGTCGACGCCCACGTGCATTTTCCGCAGACGGCGATGATTGCCAGCTGGGGCAAGCGGCTGATCGACTGGCTGAACACCTATACCTTCCCCGAGGAGATGAAGTTCGCCAGCCTCGACTATGCCGCCGAGATCGCGGCGCGCTACCTCGACCTGACCACGGCCCATGGCACCACCTCGATGGTCAGCTTCTGCACCATCCATCCCGAAAGCGTGGAGGCCTTCTTTGCCGAGGCCGGCAAGCGCGGCCAGCGGGTCGTTGCGGGCAAGACCTGCATGGACCGCAACGCGCCGGAGGGGCTGCGGGACACGGCGCAGACGGCCTATGACCAGTCGAAGGCCCTGCTGGAGAAATGGCACGGCCAGGGGCGGATCGGCTATGCCATCACGCCGCGTTTCTCGCCCACCTCCACACCCGAACAGCTGGAGGCCCTGGGGGCGCTCTGGGCCGAGCACCCCGAGGTGCTGATGCAGACGCATCTAAGCGAGCAGACCGACGAGATCGCCTGGGTGAAGGGCCTCTACCCCGAGGCGCGCGATTACCTCGATACCTACGAGGCCTACGGGCTGTTGGGCCGCAACGGCCTCTACGGCCATTCGATCCACCTGGAACCGCGCGAGATCGCCCGGCTGGACGAGATGGGTGCGGCGATGGTGCATTGCCCGACCTCCAACACCTTCATCGGCTCGGGCCTGTTCGACATGAAGGGGATCACCCAGACCAAAATCCGGGTGGGCCTGGCCACGGATACCGGCGGCGGGTCCGATTTCTCCATGCTGCGGACGATGGCCGCGGCCTACGAGGTGGGCCAGCTGCGGCACAATCCGCTGCATCCGGCGCAACTGCTGTGGCTGGCGACCGCCGGGTCGGCCGGCGCCCTGGGCATGGCTGATCGCATCGGCACCCTGGCCCCGGGGTCGGAGGCCGATGTGGTCGTCCTGGATCTCGCCTCGACACCGGCTATCGCACAGCGCGAAGCCCAGGCCGGGGACATCTGGGAGGCGGTCTTCCCCACCATCATGATGGGCGATGACCGGGCAGTGCAGGCGGTGTGGATCGGCGGGCGCGCGGCGCTCTGAAAGACCCGGTCCGGGCGCGCGGGATCGTCGCGCCGATCTGCCCCGTGCTTGGCGCAGGTCATGCTTTCGTGGCAAGACCGTCCGACGACACCTGTGGAGGAGGGTCGCGACGCCCATGGCTTCGCTGTTTCACCAGATCTGGATCGGCTCGGTCCTGGTCATCATCTCGGTTCTCGTCTCGGCCGTGGTCTTCGTCACGCTGGAGGCGCTGGTGGCGCGCCTGCACCGCTGGCTGATGCGCCCGCCGCACCGTCCGAAGCTGGCGCTGGTGCTGGTCGGCACGGTGATCGGGGCGCTGGCGATGATCACCATCAGCGTCTGGATCTGGGCGCTGGCCTTCCTCTGGCTGGGGGTCTTCGGCGGGCTGGAGGAATCGCTTTACTTCGCGCTGGAAAGCTTCACCACCCTCGGTTTCGGCGACCTGCTGGCGCCGAACGACTGGCGAATCCTGGGGGGCATGACGGCGGTGAACGGCTTTCTCAACATCGGCATGATCTCGGCCATCGTGCTCGAGGTGATCCGCTACGTGCGGCGTAACCAGATGGCCTCGCCACTCTGACCGGGCAGGGGGCGCTGCCCCCGGCTCCGTGCCGAAGCCTCCCCCGGAGTATTTCCGGCTGTCGGATAAGAGAAAGGGCGCGGGGGCCGCGCGGTGCGCCCGTCTTATCCGAAAGCTGAAAATACTCCCGCCGGAGGCGACCGGACCGGGCCGCGCGCGTGCCGCCTAGTCCGAAAGGCGCGCCACCCGCAGTCGGGCCAGGTGGTGATCGACCAGTTCCGTCTCCTCCGCTGTCAGCCGCTGCGCGCGGGGGTAGCGCGGCGTGGCGCGGTCATCGAGGATGGGCGTCATGTCCCAGCCGTCGGTCGTGTCGAAGAAGCGCGTGACACCTGCGTCCCCGAACTCGGCCCGGTAGCCCTGCACCACGACGTCGAGGTAGGACAGCAGGATCGCGCGCGGGGCCGGGGCGGCGGGATGCTTGTCGGCGGGGATCGAGTAGATGGCGATCTCGGGCGCTATCGCCGGCGCATCGGGCGGGGTGATGTCGAGCGTGGCGATCAGCCGGTCATAGGCCGCCTCGCGCGCGTCCAGCGCGACCCAGTCGCCACCGGGCACCGCCGCGATCAGCCCCTCGATTTCGCTGCCCGGGCTGGGAACCGCCGTCAGGATCGCCACCTCGTGATCGCCAGAATGGCGCCACAGGCGCCGCCAGCCGCGTGCGGTGGCCGGGCGGGCACCGCCGTAGACATGGGTCTGACGGTTCACGAGGCTGCCATAGCCGAAGAAATGCGGGTCCTGGGTCAATTTCTGCCTCCTTTGATGCAGGTCAAATACATCTTGCAGCGGAGTGGTCAAAGGTATCGCTGACGCATTGCGTGCCATGCTGGCCCGAATGTGTCGCGAAGACGCAAGCGAGGGGAGGGCCCCCCGGGGAGCCAGGCGAGAGGGCATGACATGCGGCTGACGAAACGAACCAACATCTCCATGCGCGTACTGATGTATTGCGCGGTGAACAAGGGACGGCTGGTCACCAAGGCCGAGATCGCCGAGGCCTGCAATATCTCGGAAAACCACCTGGCTCAGGTCATCAACCGACTGGGTCAGCTGGGCTTCCTGATGACGCAGCGGGGCCGCAACGGCGGCATGACCCTGGGCCACCCGGCGGACAAGATCCGCGTGGGCGACGTGTTCCGCGCCGTGGAATCGGCCGTGCCGATCGCCGAGTGTTTCGCCGACCAGGCCAACACCTGCCCGCTGGTCGATGTCTGCCGCCTGCGAGAGGCGATCGACCAGGCCACCCAGGCCTTCTACACCTCGCTGGACGGGGTCACCCTGGATGAGCTGGTCTGCGACAATCCCGGCCTTGCCGAACTTCTGAGCCCCGTCGCCTGCCCGGCCTGACTTTTTCGGCCCTTTTGGCGGTCCGGGGGAATACGACGCTTGAAGAGGCTTGCACGACGCGCGGCTTTGACGGTATCCGGGTCCTGTCGGAACGGGAGAACTGGCCGCAAGGCCGGTGCCGAAGGAGCAACCGCCCCGGAAACTCTCAGGCTTCAGGACCGCCCGACAGTCAGACTCTGGAGAGAGGCCCGGGACGGGTCCGCCGAAGGGATAGCGATCTCAGGCAGAAGAACAGAGGGGGCATCAAGGCGTGGCGTGGCCGCGCGATGATGCCCGGCGCATTGGCCCGGGAGTTGAGGGAGTGACCAATGGGCCAGGATGCACCTGCCGATGAAATGATCGACCTGCCGCTGGCCGGGCTGCACGCCGAGTTGGGCGGCAAGATGGTGCCCTTCGCGGGTTATGCCATGCCGGTGCAATATGCCGCCGGCGTGATGAAGGAGCATCAGCACACCCGCGCCGCCGCCGGCCTCTTCGATGTCAGCCACATGGGCCAGGTGATTCTGCGCGGCGCCGATGCCGAGACCCTGGCCCTGGCCTTCGAGAGCCTGACGCCTGCCGCTGTGCTGGGCCTGAAGGAGGGCCGCCAGCGCTATGGCCTGCTGACCAATGATGCGGGCGGGATCCTCGACGACCTGATGTTCGCCAATCGCGGCGATCACCTGTTCGTCGTCGTCAACGCCGCCTGCAAGGCCGCCGACATTGCCCATATGCGCGCCAATCTGCCCGGCATCGAGGTCGAGGAGATCACTGACCGCTGCCTGCTGGCCCTACAGGGCCCGGGCGCCGAGGCGGCGCTGGCGCGTCTGGCGCCCGAGGTGGCCGAGATGCGATTCATGGACGTGGGCTATGTCACGCTGGAGGGCGCCGAGTGCTGGATCTCGCGCTCTGGCTACACCGGCGAGGACGGGTTCGAAATCTCCATCCCCAACGAGGCCGCCGAACCCGTGGCGCGTGCGCTGCTGGCCGATGACAGCGTGCTGCCCATCGGGCTGGGCGCCCGCGACAGCCTGCGGCTGGAGGCGGGCCTGTGCCTTTACGGCCATGACATCGACGAGACCACCAGCCCCATCGAGGCCGCGTTGCAGTGGTCCATCCAGAAGGCCCGCCGCGCCGGCGGGGACCGCGCGGGGGGCTTCCCCGGGGCCGAACGCATCCTGGCCGAGCTGGACAGCGGCCCGGCCCGCCTGCGCGTCGGCCTGCGTCCCGAGGGCCGCGCGCCCATGCGCGAGGGCGTGACACTGCATCATGCGGGCGCCGAAGTGGGCCGGATCACCTCCGGCGCCTTCGGCCCCTCGGTTGCCGGCCCCGTCGCCATGGGCTACCTGCCCGCCGCGCTGGCCACGCCCGGCACCGCGGTCGAGGGCGCCCTGCGTGGCAAGATGCTGCCCGTCAGTGTCGCCTCGCTGCCCTTCCTGCCCGCCAACTTCAAACGCTGACACACAACCCGACACACCGGAGCGCCAAAGCCGCCCGGCCCGAGACAAACCAGGGAGACCATGGATATGAAATTCACCGAAGAACACGAATGGCTGCGCCCCGAAGACGAGCTGGTCGTCGTGGGCATCACCGAACATGCCGCCGAACAGCTGGGCGACATCGTTTTCATCGAGCTGCCCGAGGTGGGCACCCAGGTGAACAAGGACGACGAGGTGGTGGTGATCGAAAGCGTGAAGGCCGCCTCCGACATCCTGGCGCCCATCGACGGCGAGATCGTCGAGGTCAATGAGGCCCTGGTCGAGGACCCGGGCAAGGTGAACGAGGATCCGACCGGCGACGCCTGGTTCTTCAAGATCAAGCCGGCCGAGCCCGAGCAGATGGACGAATACATGAGTGAAGCCGCCTACATGAAGTACGTCGGCTGATCCTGACCTGATCGACCCGGACCCGGCCAGGGCCGGGTCCCATCGCCCCGCAACAGCCCCGGATCTCCGGGGTGCCCCCTCCGATGCCCGCTCCGGGCACTGGCCCTGTTTCTGCATCCTGCCTGTGGGATGCCCCCTGCCGCAAAGGAGCCTCAGATGCCCTTCACGCCCACCGACTACCGCCCCTATGATTTCGCCAACCGCCGCCACATCGGCCCCTCGCCGGACGAGATGGCGGAGATGTTGCAGGTGATCGGCGCCGACAGCCTGGACGCGCTGATCGACGAAACCGTGCCGAAGGGCATCCGCCAGGACGATCCGCTGGACTTCGGCCCGGCCCTGTCGGAGGCGGATCTGCTGAAGTTCCTGCGTGGGGTGTCGGCGAAGAACCAGGTCTTCACCTCACTGATCGGGCAGGGCTATGCCGATACGATCACGCCCCCGGCGATCAAGCGCAACATCCTGGAAAACCCGGCCTGGTACACCGCCTACACCCCCTATCAGCCCGAGATCAGCCAGGGCCGGCTGGAGGCGTTGTTGAACTACCAGACCATGGTCAGCGACCTGACCGGGCTCGACATCGCCAATGCCTCCCTGCTGGACGAGGCGACGGCGGCGGCGGAAGCCATGACCATGGCGCAGCGGGTGGCCAAGTCGAAGGCCGGGGCCTTCTTCGTGGATGAGAACTGCCATCCGCAGAATATCGACGTGATCCGCACCCGCGCCGAACCGCTGGGGATCGAGGTGATCGTCGGCGCCCCCGAGGATCTGGACGCTGCCCGGGTCTTCGGCGCCGTCTTCCAGTATCCCGGCACCCACGGCGGGCTGACCAACTTCACCCCCCAGATGGAGGCGCTGCACGAGGCCAAGGCCGTGGGCATCGTCATTGCCGACATCATGGCACTTTGCCTGCTGAAGGAACCGGGCGCCATGGGCGCGGACATCGCCGTGGGCAGCACGCAGCGCTTCGGCGTGCCCCTGGGCTATGGCGGCCCGCATGCCGCCTACATGGCTTGTCGTGATGCGTACAAACGCTCGATGCCGGGCCGGATCGTCGGCGTCTCCATCGACGCCCGCGGCAACCGCGCCTACCGGCTGGCGCTGCAGACGCGTGAACAACACATCCGGCGCGAGAAGGCCACGTCGAACGTCTGTACCGCCCAGGCGCTACTGGCGGTCATGGCCTCGATGTATGCTGTCTTCCATGGGCCGCAGGGCCTGAAGGGCATCGCGCAGCGCATCCACCGCAAGGCGGTGCGCCTGGCGAAAGGGTTCGAGGAGGCCGGGTTCGAGGTCGGCCCCAAGGCCTTCTTCGACACGATCCACGTGGAGGTGGGCGCGTTGCAGTCCGCCGTGCTGAAATCGGCCCGGGACGAGGGGCTGAACCTGCGGGCCGTGGGCGACACGAAGGTCGGCATCGCGCTGGACGAATGCACCCGCCCGGCCACGATCGAGGCCGTCTGGCGGGCCTTCGGGATCGAGCGGGCGGATGCGGTGGAACCCTATGAGTACCGCATTCCCGAGGGCTTCGTGCGCGAAAGCAGCTATCTCGATCACCCGATCTTCCACATGAACCGGGCCGAGACGGAGATGACCCGCTACATGCGGCGTCTCGCCGACCGTGACCTAGCGCTGGACCGGGCGATGATCCCGCTGGGCTCCTGCACGATGAAGCTGAACGCGGCGGTGGAGATGGAGCCGATCTCCTGGCCCGAGTTCGCAGCCCTGCACCCCTTCGCGCCGAAGGAGCAGGCGGGCGGCTATGCGCAGCTCTTCGAGGATCTCTCCGCCAAGCTGTGTGACATTACCGGCTACGCGGGCTTCTCCATGCAGCCCAACTCGGGCGCGCAGGGGGAATATGCGGGGCTTCTGACCATCCGCCGCTACCACGCGGCGCGTGGCGAGGGGCATCGCAATATCTGCCTGATCCCCACTTCGGCCCATGGCACCAACCCGGCCTCGGCCCATATGGCGGGCTGGAAGGTCGTGCCGGTGAAATCGCGCGACAATGGCGATATCGACCTGGGCGACTTCCTGGAGAAGGCGCAGAAATACGCCGCCGATCTGGCGGCCTGCATGATTACCTATCCCTCCACCCATGGGGTCTTCGAGGAGACGGTGCGCGAGGTCTGCAAGATCACCCATGAGAACGGCGGCCAGGTCTATATCGACGGCGCCAACATGAACGCCATGGTGGGCCTGTCGCGGCCCGGCGACCTGGGCGGCGATGTCAGCCACCTGAACCTGCACAAGACCTTCTGCATCCCCCACGGCGGCGGCGGCCCCGGCATGGGCCCCATCGGGGTGGCGGCGCACCTGGTCGAGCATCTGCCGGGCCATGTGACGACGGGCGGCACCGGCGCCGTCTCGGCGGCGCCCTACGGCTCGCCCTCGATCCTGCCGATCTCCTGGGCCTATTGCCTGCTGATGGGCGGCGCCGGGCTGACCCAGGCCACCAAGGTCGCGATCCTCAACGCCAACTACATCGCGGCGCGTCTGAAAGGGGCCTATGAGGTTCTCTACAAGGGGCCGCGCGGCCAGGTGGCGCATGAGTGCATCCTCGACACCCGCCCCTTCGAGAAAAGCGCGGGCGTGACCGTGGATGACATCGCCAAGCGGCTGGTCGACTGCGGTTTCCACGCGCCCACAATGTCCTTCCCGATCCCCGGCACGCTGATGGTGGAACCCACCGAAAGCGAGACCCGGGCCGAGCTCGACCGCTTCTGCGATGCCATGCTGGCGATCCGCGCCGAGATCGCGGAGATCGAGTCCGGCGCGGTGGCGCCCGACGCCAGCCCGCTGAAGTTCGCCCCGCACACGGTGGAGGATCTGGTCGCGGCCGACTGGGACCGCGCCTATGGCCGCGAGCAGGGCTGCTTCCCCCCCGGCGCTTTCCGGGTGGACAAGTACTGGCCGCCGGTCAACCGCGTCGACAACGCCTGGGGCGACCGCAACCTGACCTGCACCTGCCCGCCGATGTCGGATTATGCAGAGGCGGCAGAGTAGGAGATCCGCCGGGCAGGGGGGCTCTGCCCCCGTCTCCGTTGGAGACTCCCCCGGAGTATTTCTGGCCATTGTATGGAATAAGGACTCTCTTTCCCTATTCGATGGCTGAAAATACTCTGGGGGAAGCTCGCAAGGGCCGGGGGCGAAGCGCCCGCTAGTCCCGCGCCCGCAGCACTTGGGCCGGGCGGGCCGAGAGGGGCCGCCAGGCGAAGAGAAGTCCTGCGGCCAGGTTCAGCGCCAGCCCGCCCAGCACCACCGCCAGGGCATTGGGCCAGATCACCCGGAAAGACGTCTCCAGCACGAAGTGGCTGATCGCCCAGGCGCCGAGGATACCGGTCAGAAGGGCCACCAGCCCCGCGCCCGCGCCCAGAAGGGCCGCGCGTAGGGCGAAACTGCCCAGGATCCGCGCGCGCGAGGCGCCGAGCGTCTTCAGCAGCGCCGCCTCGTATCGCCGGGCCCGTTCCCCCGACAGCGCCGCGCCGATCAGGACCAGGAACCCCGTGACCAGCGTCGCCCCGGCCCCCCAGGAGGTCGCGGCGGCGATGGAGCCCATCAGGTCGGTCACCAGCGCGATGGCGTCACGCACCGAGATCGCCGTCACATTGGGGAAATCGCGCCCGAGGTCGCGCAGGATCGCCGCTTCGGCTTGTGGCTCGGCGTAGATCGTGGCGATCCAGCTGTGCGGGGCGCCCGCCAGTGCCGCCTGGTTCATCACCAGGATGAAACCCATCCCGGCGGTGGAGAAATCCACCGCGCGGAAGGAGGTGATCTCGGCCTCGATGTCGCGGCCCAGCACGTTCACGGTCAGCCGGTCGCCCAGGCTCAGGCCCATCTCCTCGGCCTCCTCGGCGGAGACGGAGACCTGCGGCGGGCCGTCATAACCTTCGCCCCACGACTCCCCCGCCGTGACGGTGGTGTTTTCGGGCAGGGCATCGGCATAGCTGACGCCGCGGTCGCCGTTCAGCACCCAGTGCTCGCCGGCCACCTGCGCCGCGGGCTGGCCGTTGATCTGGGTGATCACCCCGCGCAGCATCGGGGCGCGATCCACGCGGCTGACGGCCGGGTCCGTCGTTACCCGGTCGAGGAAGGGATCGAGCTGCCCGGGCTGGATGTCGACCGCAAAGAAGGACGGCGCGCGGGTGGGCAGTTCCTCGGCGATGGCGGCGCGCAGGTTGCCGTCGATCTGGCCCACGGAGGCCAGCACCGACAGGCCGAGGCCCAGTGACAGCACCACGGGCAGGGCCTCTGTTCCCGGCCCGGCGATGGCGGCGGCGGCCCAGCGAAGCGCCGGGCGGCCGCGCGCGGCACGGGCCAGGGTGCGGGCCGCGCGCTGCAGGGCCGCGGCTGCGGCGGCCAGCAGCACCAGCGCCACCGCGATGCCCGCGAAGGTCCAGAGGGTCAGTTCCACCGCACCCGACAGCCAGGCGGCGCTGGCGACCAGCGCCGCAAGCAGCACGGCGAGCAGCACCAGGAAGCGGGGCCGGGGCCAGCCGCGCCCGCCGGAGGGATCGCGGAAGAGCTGCGCCGCGCGCACCTCGTCCAGCCGGGCCAGGGGCCAGAGGGTGAAGATCAGCGCGGTCAGCGCGCCGTAAAGCGCGGCCTCGGCCAGCGGACCGGGGTAGAGGCCGAAGTCGGCCGGGATCGGCAGCATCTCCCCCAGTGTCGGGGCCAGCAGCAGCGGCAGGGCGCCGCCCAGGATCAGGCCCAGCAGGATGCCAAGCGCCGCGAGGGCCCCGATCTGCAGGAAATAGGTCAGGAAGATCACCCGCCGCGTCGCCCCCAGCGTCTTTAGCGTGGCGATGATGCGGATCTTGCCCGCCAGGTAGGCGCGCACGGCCGCCGAGACGCCCACGCCCCCCACGGCCAGCCCGGCCAGCCCGACGAGGACGAGGAAGGCCGACAGCCGCTCCACGAAGGAGGAGATGCCTGGCGCGCCGTTGCGCGCATCCCGCCAGCGCGCGCCGCTGGTGGCGAAACGCTCGGCCACCGCGGCCTGCATCGCATCGAGGTCGGTATCGTTCGGCAGCACCAGGCGCAGGCGTGAGTCGAAAAGCGTGCCGGGGGCGAGCAGGGCGCTGCCCTCCAGCGCGGAGCGGGCCACCAGGCTGCGCGGTCCGAGGGTGAAGCCCGAGGCATTGGCATCGGGTTCCTCGGTCAGCGCGGCCATCAGGGTGAAGGCCACGCCGCCGATCTCAACCGCGTTGCCAGGGGTGATGTCGAGGCGCGAGATCAACGCAGGTGCCATGACCACGCCGGGGCGATCCCCGTCGCCTGCCAGCGCCTCTGCCAGCGGCATGGCGGGATCCAGCGCGACCTCTCCGACCAGCGGATAGGCGTCATCCACGGCCTTCACCTGTGACAGGGCGCGTGTGCCGTCCGCGCCGGGCGTGGTGGCCATGGAGCGGAAATCGGCGATCTCGGAGACCGCCGTGGCACGGTCGGCCAGCCAGGCGCGTTCGTCGGCGTCCGCGAAACGGTAGGTCAGGGAGACCTCGGCGTCGCCGCCCAGCATCTCGGCTCCCTGTTCGGCCAGACCGCTTTCGATGGCCTGGCGGACGGAGCCCACGGCGGCGATGGCCGCGACCCCGAGGGCGAGGCAGGCGATGAGGATGCGGAAACCGGAGAGGCCGCCGCGCAGCTCGCGGGCGGCCAGGCGGGCGGCACGGGTCAGGTCGCTCATGCCGGGGTGTCCTGCAGGGCGATGCGTCCGTCCCGAAGGGGCACCACGCGATCACAGCGCGCCGCCAGGTCGGGGGCGTGGGTCACCATGACCAGCGTCGCCCCGTGGCGGTCGCGCAGGCCGAAGAGCATGTCCATGATGGCGCCGCCATTGGCCTCGTCCAGGTTGCCGGTAGGTTCGTCGGCCAGCAGGATCTCGGGCCGGGGCGCGGCAGCTCGGGCCAGGGCCACGCGCTGCTGCTCGCCGCCCGACATCTGGCTGGGGTAGTGATCGGCACGCTGCGCCAGGCCGACCTGGGCCAGTTCCTCCGCCGCGCGCTCAAACGCATCGGCGTGGCCGGCCAGTTCCAGCGGCGTCGCGACATTTTCCAGCGCCGTCATCGTCGGGATCAGGTGGAAGCTTTGGAAGACCACCCCCATATGATCCCTGCGGACCCGGGCCAGCGCATCTTCGGACAGGCCGGTCAGGTCCTGCCCCAGCACCCGGACGGTGCCGGCGCTGGCGCGTTCCAGCCCGCCCATGAGCATGAGGAGAGACGATTTGCCCGACCCCGATGGCCCGATGAGCCCCAGCGTTTCCCCACGCGCGACCGTCAGGTCGATGCCATGCAGGATCTCGACCGGGCCGGCGTTGCCCGCCAGCGACAGGGCGGCGCCCGACAGTTCGATCACGGGGTCCGGATGGGTCATGGCGGCGGTGTCCTGTCTTGCTCGGGGGCGGCACCTTGCGGCGCGTCTTCTTGGATATGGGCGCAGGGGGACACGGGGCAAGAGACCCGGCGCATTCGTGACATTTTCTTTACTGGCAGGGCTTTGGGCGCTGCCTGGCGTGGCGGCTGCACAGGACGAGCCGTTGCAGCTGCTGGCCTTCGGGGACAGCCTGACCCAGGGCTACGGTCTGCCCCAGGGCGAGGGGCTGGTGCCCCAGCTGGAGAGCTGGCTGCGTGAGCGGGGCCAGGACGTGACGGTGATCAACGGCGGTGTCTCTGGCGACACGACCGCGGGCGGGCTGTCGCGTATCGCCTGGTCCCTGACGCCTGACGTGGATGCGGTCATGGTGACACTGGGCGGCAACGACCTGCTGCGCGGTCTCGACCCGGCGGACACCCGCACCAATCTGGACGGCATCCTGACGGAGATCGCCGTCCGCGACCTGCCGATGATGCTGGTGGGGATGCAGGCGCCGGGCAACTACGGCACCGCCTATCAGCAGGCCTTCGACGGCCTCTATCCGGAGCTGGCGGAGGCCCATGATGCGGTCTACGTGCCCAGCTTCCTCGCGCCCCTGATGGGTGATCCGGAGGCGCCCGACCCGGCCGCGGCCCGTGCCTTCCTGCAGGCCGACGGGATCCATCCGAATGCCGAGGGCGTGGCGCGGATCGTCGAGGCGCTTGGCCCGCAGGTCGAGGATCTACTGGCGCGGGTTGATCGCTGACCGCACGCAAAGCAGGGCCCCGTCACCGGCGCCCGTTCTTCTCCTTGCCGAAAATATTCCGGGTGAATTGAGCCGCAGGCCAAAGGGCGCTGCGCCCCCGCCCCGGATGCCACAGGGCTTTCCGCTCGGATCAGTCCACCGAGACGTTGATCGCCGACAGGCGACCGTCGCGGCCTTCCTTCAGGTCGAAATGGACTTTCTGGTTATCCGACAGCCCGGGCAGGCCCGAGCTTTGCAGGGCCGAGATGTGCACGAAGATGTCCTTCGCGCCGCCTTCGGGTGCGATGAACCCGTAGCCCTTGGTTTCATTGTACCACTTCACGATTCCGGTTTTCATCTGTCTGATCCACCCTGGTTCGGCGGTCCTGCCCGTTTCGGGGGATGCGCCGACTTTCCTGCCCGCGACATGCGGCAGAGCGGCCCGGTGCGCGGCGGCGGAGAGAGGCCTAAAGAGCCCCTGTCATCGCTGGTCCGTTGCCCGAAAATCTTTCGCCGATTCTGGCGATAAATCAAGCGTCTCGCGCAGGCGGCGGCTTTGTTCCGCCTCGCTGCAGGGCCCCGGTGAGGAAGGCGGGCAGGCGCCGCAGCGTGGCACGCGCCAGGTCGGGATATTCGATCTCTCCCGCCAGCAGCCGCATGTAGAGATGGCGCAGGTGCCCGGAGCGGCGGAAGGCCGCGAGGAAGGCCGGGCGGAAGAGCGGCGCGAAGAGCAGCAGGCGGATGGCCCGCGCCTGGCGGATCGCCCGGTGGATCGGGCGCAGGGTCGCGCGGTAGCGGCGCAGGGCCGTCGCGGGGGCATCCTCGGCCAGCGCGCGGGCGGCGGCCTGTGCTGCCAATTGCCCGCTTTTCAGCGCATAGGCGATCCCCTCGCCGGTGATCGGATCGACCAGCCCGGCCGCATCGCCGGCCAGCAGTACCGCGCCACGTCCCGGGCGCCTGCGGAAGTCGCCGAAGGGCAGGTGGTGCCCCTTTACCGGCTGCGTCGGATCCTGGCCCAGCAGGTCGAGGTAGGCCGCCATGGCCCCTTTCATGTCCCCGTTGCGCGACAGCACCCCGCCGATCCCGATGGTCGAACTGCCGCTTTTCGGGAAGTCCCACCCGTAGCCCCACTGGGCGGCGCCAAAGTCGATGCGCAGGGGGCGGTCAGCATTGCCGGGCGGTGCGGGGGCCTCGACCTCCAACCCGAAGCCGATGCGCGCGGGATCATAGGCCCGCCCGAAGAGCGCCCGCGCCACCGGCGAATTGACCCCGTCGGCCCCGATCAGGACACGGGCCGTCAGGCGCCGCCCGTCGGAGAGCGTCAGCGCCGGGGTGGTGGTGTCGATTTCGGCGACGCGGCAGCCGGTCAGGTCCGTCGCCCCGGCGGCCAGCACCCGCGCCACCAGGTCGGCATCGAAATGCCACCGCATGGTCAGGTGCATCGGCGGGATCTGCGGCAGCGCGCCCAGGGGGCGGTCCTCGGCGTGGAACTCCACCGCGGTCTTGGTGTCGATCAGCTCCGGCGGCAGGGGCGTGCCGAAGATCTCCTCGAAATAGCGGGCAGATCGACCGGTCACGCCACCGCCGCAGAGCTTTGCCCGGGGAAAGCACGCCTTGTCGACCAGGGCGACCGTCAGGCCCTGACGGCAGGCGGTCATGGCCGCCGCTGCGCCCGCGGGCCCGGCGCCCAGCACGATCACGTCGAAAGTGTCGGGGGCCGGGGCGCGGGCGGGATCGGTCAAGGCTCAGTCCTCGTCGAAGAAGAAGCTGTGGATGTCGTCGAAGAGCCGTTGCGAGGTCACGAAGAGCAGATGGCCCTGTCCCTGATAGTAGGTAATCTGATCCGCCGGAAGGCGGGACGCCAGCCGGCGGGCCATGGCAGGGGTAAACACCGTGTCCGCATCGCCGTGAAAGAGGCGAACACGGGCATCTGCCAGCGCGCCGGGCCGATCCAGCGTCCAGAACATCAGGCTGAGGGTATGGGCGAAGGTGCGCCGCAGCGAGGGGGTCGACATGTTCTCCCGCTGCGCCTCGGCCCGCGCGGCGCTGTCGCGGGCCCGGGCCGGATCGTTGAGTCCCTCGTCGCCGTAAAGCAGGGTGCGGTAGTTCTCCGTCCAGGCATCACGCGGGCGCAGGGATCCCGTGCGCAGCATGGCGCGCACCACCTCGACCCCTGATCGCATGGACGACAGGATGCCTGACGGCGCCGGCCCGGCGGTGGAGATCAGGGCCAGGGAGACCTCCGGCGCCTCGATCCGCTGCGCGGTCTCGATCGCGATGGGACCGCCGGTGGAATAGCCGAGCAGGTAGACCTCCTGCGCGCCGAGGTCGTTGACGTAGTCGGCGATGAGCTGGGCCGAGCCGTCGATCTGCACCCGGTGGTCCAGCGGCAGCCCGTCCATGTCCGGGAAGCGGTAGACGATGACGGTGCTGTCGGGCACCTGCCAGTCGAGCACGGGGGCGAAGATGTTGGCGGAGGCGAAGGCGCCGGGGATCGCCACGATGGCGCGTTTGACGCCGGGGCGCGCGTTGCCGTCCTGCAGCAGCGGGAAGGTGCCCGCCCGGTCCGGGCCGGGCAGGGGGGCGCAGGCTACAATACCCAAGACCGCCAGCAGCAGGGGCAGCCGGCGGACCAGTTGGATCAACGTCGAGAGGGCCGTCAGGCCGGGCAGGCGCATGGCGCGACGGTCAGAGCACGGTGACCGGCGTGCCGGTCGGCACCTGTTCATAAAGCGAGATGACGTTTTCGTTCAGCATCCGGAAGCAGCCCGAGGAGGCGTTGCGCCCGATCGAATTGGGCTGCGTGGTGCCGTGTATGCGGATCGCCGTGTCGCGCCCGTCTTGGTAGAGGTAAAGCGCGCGGGCGCCGAGCGGGTTGCCCGGACCGCCGGGCATCCGGTCGGTGTTGCCCTTGAACTTGCCGTAGATGTCCGGGTCGCGCTCGATCATGTCGGGGGTCGGGCGCCAGGACGGCCATTCCACCTTGCGGCCGATCACGGCGGTGCCGGTGAAGCCCAGGCCAGGACGGGCCACGGCGATGCCATAGCGCATGGCCTCGCCCGGGGCGGTGACATGGTAGAGGAAATAGGCCCGCGGCAGGATCACGATGGAGCCTTCGGCGTAGTCGCGCGAGAAGCTGACCCGCTGCGCGGCCAGGATCGGCGGGCTTTGCACGGCGGCGGCGGGGCCGGCCAGCGCAAGAACGGCAGGGGCCGCGAGGGCGGAGGCGAGGAAGGAACGGCGGCTGGTCATCGGCGGTAACCTTTGGGAATCACGGGGACATTCGACAGCGAGTATGCGGACGAATTTGACGGACCAACACATCTCGGACCGTTAACGTTCCCGAGGGAAGTGTTTTGACTTGCAATCTGTTGCGTCGAAGCCACTCCGCCAGTGCCGCAATCGGGGCCCGTTCCCCGATCCTGGTCCGAAAAGCAGGAGGCGTGACCCCGTGCTTCTGCTATGCAAAGAAAAAATAAACGCTTCGTCCGCTATGCCTTTGGTCGTTCGGCCCGGACCGGACAGCCCAGACGCCAGCCCCGACGCGGGCGCAAGGAAACGGTGCCAGAATGGACATCACCCCGACGGATCTGCCCGAGGTCCTGATGCTGACCCCTCGTCGTTTCGGCGATTCCCGTGGGTTTTTCAGCGAGACCTGGAACGCCGCCCGCATGGCCGAAGCGGGGCTGGATCTGACCTTCGTCCAGGACAATCAGTCCTATTCGGAGGCCCCTGGCACCCTGCGCGGTCTGCATTTTCAGGCGCCGCCCCATGCCCAGGGCAAGCTGGTGCGATGCGGGCGCGGACGGTTGTGGGACGTGGCGGTGGATTTCCGCCCCGGGTCGCCCCGTTTTGGGCACTGGGTCGGGGTCGAGCTGAGCTTCGAGAACGGTCGACAGCTGTGGATCCCGCCGGGCTTCCTGCACGGGTTCGTCACCCGCGAGCCGGGCACTGAAATTTGCTACAAATGCACCGATTTCTATGCCGCGGAGGCCGAAGGCGCGGTGTGCTGGGACGATCCCGATCTGGCCATCGACTGGGGCGTCGATCGCCCAGTGTTGTCGGACAAGGATGCGTCCGCGCCGCGGTGGCGCGATGTGCAGAGTCCCTTCACCGGCACGGAGGGCATGGCATGAAGATCCTGGTGACAGGAGGCGCAGGGTTCATCGGGTCGGCCGTGGTGCGCCACGCGGTGGCCCAGGGGCATGCGGTGGTGAACCTGGATGCGCTGACCTACGCGGCCTGTCTGGGCAACCTGGCCAGCGTCGCCGACAGCCCGCTCTATGCCTTCGAACGTGCCGACATCCGCGATGCGGAGGCCCTGCGCCGGATCTTCCGCGACCATGCGCCCGATGCCGTGATGCACCTGGCCGCCGAAAGTCACGTGGACCGGTCCATCGATGCACCGGGCGGTTTCGTGGACACCAACGTGACGGGCACGGCGACTCTGCTGCAGGCTGCGCGGGGCTACTGGGAAGGGCGGGGGCGGCCCGCCGGTTTCCGCTTTCACCATGTCTCCACGGATGAGGTCTTCGGCAGCCTGCCGGAGGCGCCGGGGCAGCGTTTCACTGAGGCAACGCCCTATGCCCCCAATTCGCCCTACGCGGCGTCGAAAGCCGCCTCGGACCACATGGTGCGGTCCTGGGGGCGGACCTATGGCCTGCCCGTGGTCCTGTCGAATTGTTCCAACAATTACGGCCCCTTCCATTTCCCGGAGAAGCTGATCCCCGTGGTGATCCTGTCGGCGCTGGCGGGGCAGCCGATCCCGATCTACGGCGATGGCGGTCATGTGCGTGACTGGCTGTTCGTCGAGGATCACGCCGAGGCCCTGCTGCGGGTGCTGACCCGGGGCAAGGTCGGGCGCAGTTACAACCTGGGCGCCGAGGCGGAGGTGACGAACCTGGAGTTGGTGCGCCGCATCTGTCGGCTGTTGGATCTGCGCCGGCCAGCCGGCGCCCCGCATGCGGAGCTGATTACCTTTGTCGCCGACCGGCCGGGCCATGATCGCCGCTATGCCATCGATCCCGGGCGCGCCGCGACCGAGCTGGGCTGGCGGGCGCAGGTTTCGCTGGAGGAGGGGCTGTCCAGGACAGTCGACTGGTATCTGGAGAACCGCGACTGGTGGCAGCCGCTGCTGGAACGCGCGGGCCTTGGTCGGCGTCTGGGGCTGGGGGCCGGGGCATGAGTGCGACGGGGCCGATCCTGGTCTTCGGGCGCAGTGGCCAGGTGGCGACCGAACTGGCGGCTCGCGCCCCGGTGATCGCCCTGGGCCACGAGGCCTGCGACTTGCGGCACCCGGGCGCGGCAGAGGCGGCCATCGCGGCCCATGCACCCCGGATCGTCATCAATGCCGCCGCCTTCACCGGCGTTGACAGCGCCGAGACGGAGCGGGCGGAGGCCAACCGGCTGAACGCCGAAGCCCCGGGGGAAATGGCGCGGGCCTGTGCGGCCCGGGGCCTGCCCTTCCTGCATGTCTCGACCGACTATGTCTTCGACGGCAGTGGCGCGTTGCCTTGGGGGGAAACAATGACGCCCGCCCCCTGCAATGCCTATGGCGCGACCAAGCTGGCCGGGGAGAGCGCGGTGCAGGACGCCGGCGGATCCTGGGCGATCCTGCGCACCTCCTGGGTGTTTTCGGCCCATGGGACGAATTTCGTGAAGACCATGCTGCGACTGTCTGAGACCCGCGATCAGCTGTCCGTCGTGGCGGACCAGGTGGGTGGGCCGACCCCGGCAGCAGACATCGCCGCGGCCCTGCTGGAGATGGGGCGGCAGATGGCCGATGGCCGGCCGGGGGGACTTTACCATTTTGCCGGGGCTCCCGCCGTCAGCTGGGCCGGCTTCGCGCGCGAAATCTTCGCTCGTGCCGGGCGCGCGGTGACCGTGAATGAGATCGCCACCGAAGCCTATCCGACCCCGGCCACCCGTCCACGCAACTCCAGGCTCGACTGTCGTCGGATCGGAGCGGATTTTGGAATCGACCCGCCGGACTGGAAGGCCGGCCTCGCCGCGGTCTTGGAACAATTGGAGGAGGCGGCATGAGCAGGCCACGCAAGGGGATCATCCTGGCCGGAGGGTCCGGCACGCGGCTTTACCCGATCACCATGGGGGTGTCGAAACAGCTGCTGCCGGTCTTCGACAAGCCGATGATCTACTACCCGCTGTCGGTGCTGATGCTCGCCGGGATCCGTGACATCGCGATCATCACCACGCCGGAGGATCAGGCGCAGTTTCAAAGGCTTATGGGGGATGGCAGTGCCTGGGGCCTGTCGTTCACCTGGCTCGAACAGCCCCGGCCGGAGGGGTTGGCCCAGGCCTATCTCCTGGCTGAGGCGTTCCTGGACGGAGCCCCCTCGGCCATGGTGCTGGGCGATAACCTGTTTTTCGGCCATGGTCTGCCCGAGCTCCTGCAGGCGGCCGGCCAGGCCGAAGGTGGCACGGTCTTTGGCTATCGCGTGGCGGATCCCGAACGCTATGGCGTGGTGGATTTCGACGCGCAGGGGCAGGTGCGTACTATCGTTGAAAAACCCCCCGTCGCGCCCTCGCCCTTTGCGGTAACGGGGCTCTATTTTCTGGATGGCACGGCGCCTGAGCGGGCGCGGCGGGTCACGCCCTCCGCGCGGGGCGAGCTGGAGATCGTCTCGGTCCTCGAAAGCTATCTGGCCGAGGGTGCGCTGCAGGTGCAACAGATGGGGCGGGGTTATGCCTGGCTCGATACCGGCACCCATGGCTCGCTGCTGGACGCGGGCAACTTCGTTCGCACCTTGTCGGAACGGCAGGGCCAGCAGATCGGCTCACCGGACGAGATCGCCCATGCCCAGGGTTGGATCGATGACGCCGACCTGCGCGCGCGGGCGGAGGTCTTCGGCAAGAATGCCTACGGGGCCTACCTGCTGGGGTTGCTGGGCGAGGCACCCTGACGAGGGCACACCGGCCCGGTCGGCGTACGGTGGCAAGAGGGGCTGTTTACCCCTGCGCGCCTAGCGTCTGGGCGATCTCTCCGATTGCCGGATGAACGCGAGGAGCCCCCGATGCCGGAACTGTCCGCCAGCCTGTCCATGCCCTACCTGCAACCCAGTCAGGCGCAGAAACACGTCACCCATAACGAGGCGCTGCTGATCCTCGACGCGCTGGTGCAGCTGGCCGTGTACGACCGCGACCTGACCGCGCCCCCCACGGATCCTGCGGAGGGCGACCGCTATATCGTGGCGGGCGGTGCGACGGGCGCCTGGGCGGGCGAGGACGACCGCGTGGCGCAGTTCGATGGGGCTGCCTGGGTCTTCCACCAGCCGCAGCCCGGTTGGCGTGCCTGGGTATCGGATGAAGACCGGTTGGTGACCTGGCGTGGCGGCGCCTGGCAAGACGACAGCGGTCTGCCGCTGGAGGCCGCCGAACTGGGTATCAGCACCGCCTCGGATGCGGTGAATCGGCTGGCTGTGTCGGCCGCGGCAACCCTGCTGACCCACGCGGGAAGCGGTCACCAGCTGAAGATCAACAAGGCGGGGTCAGGCGACACGGCCAGCCTGCTGTACCAGTCGGGGTGGAGCGGCCGGGCCGAGATGGGCCTTGCCGGGGAGGAGGACTTCTCCGTCAAGGTGTCGGCCGATGGCAGCGCTTGGGTGACTGCCCTGCGGTTCGATGGCGCGACAGGTCTGGCGAGCGGTGCGGCCGTGCAGACCTCGGCGGGGGATGCGAGCGCCGGGCGTTTGCTGGCCGTGGGCGCTTTCGGGATGGGCGGCGGCGCTGTGGCGGCCCCGGGGGATGATGCGAACGGCTGTGTGACGGGCGGGATCTTTGGCTTCACAGCCTCGGGGGCAAACTGCCCCGTGGGCGATCCGTCGGGCGGCAGCCTGATGGCGTTGCCTGGCGGTAGCGGCACGCGCCAGATCTTTGCGGCTGCCGACGGGACGCTGTGGTTGCGCAGCCATGATGGGGCGTCCTGGGGAAACTGGTCCGCGCTGGTGACCCGCGCCGAGACGGTGGGGACGGTGGCGCAAAGCGGCGGTGTGCCCACGGGGGCGGTGATCGAGAGCGGATCGAATGCCAACGGCGCCTATACCCGCTGGGCCGACGGTACGCAGATCTGCACCAATGGCGGTAGCGCGATCACCACCGATCCAGCAAGTTTTGTCGGGACCCCGGTATCGATCGACGGCGGGAAGCTGAAGATCGGTCGCTGGTTCTGAGCCGGATCGTGGCGCTGACGAAGGCCGGCAGTGCCGGTCACACGCCGCGTATTAAGCGAACTCGTGCCGGACGGGGTGTCGCACGGTGGCTAGGCGAGCGGGACCAGGATCTCCGTTTGTTTCGGATCGGCCGGGGCACTGGCGCCTGCGCGTGTCTATGTGTTCCCTGTCTCCTGCACCGGGAGGGAAGTGGGGCGCAATGCGGGGCTGCTCGCCGTCTTAGCGGCGCAGGATTTCGCGGTGGTGGCGCCTCAGGAACAGCAGGCCGAAGACCAGGCTGATCAGCCCCCAGAGCGCGACGTAGACGGGGGAGGCCCAACTTGCATCGTAGCTGGGATAGATGCCCCGCCGCAGGATCGCGACCACATGCACCAGCGGGTTCCACCAAAGCCAGTCGCGCCAGGGCTGCGGCACGCTTTCGAACAGGAAGAAGATGGTCGAGATGATGAACATCGGCCGCATGAGGATGGACCAGAAATGGACCCAGACGGGAATCATCCCCTGCAGCAGGCAGTTCAGCGTGCCCAAGCCCAGGCCCAGCAGGGCACAAAGGGTGTAAGCCTCCAGGATCGCGCCGAAATCCAGGATGGCCCGGGTGCGGAATATCCACAGGATCCCGGCCAGAAGGATGTAGCTTATCATCACCTGGGTCATGAGATTCAGCAGGAAACGCGCGGCGATCGCCTCGCGCCAGCCGACACGGGGCAGGGCGAGGAGCGGGCGGGAAAATTCCAGCGCGCCGGCGGTGCGCGACACCAGCAGGGTGAACATACCGAAGGGCAGCATGCCGGTCGCGTAGAACAGCGGGAAGGTGACGCCGAGGCCCGGATTGCGCAGCGCCACCGAGAAGATGAACGACAACAGTGCGATGCCCGCCACGGGCTCGATAACCGCCCATAGATAGCCTCCGGGCGAGCGTCCATGGCTGGTCGCCATTTCCCTCAGCATCAGGGCGAGGATCACGCGGAAGCTGTCCCCGCGCCGCGGCGGGCGGACCGCCAAAGGCGGGGGATGGGGCATCTCCTCTGACACGGGTGTTGTTAACCCTTCTCTGACGTTTGCCCGGCTAGTCTTCCCCGGATGAATGAACAAACCGCAAATACCGTCGCGGCGCCGAGCCTTCCGGCGCTGTCGCCGCAGAAAGCGCCGCCGAGCCGCGCGCAGCGTCCGTTCCGGCGACCTGCGGCGCGTCGACGCAAGCGTGTCGTCGTCAGTTTCATCCTCTGCGTGGTGCTGCCGCTGATCCTGGCGATCTGGTATCTCTGGGTGCGGGCGGCTGACCAATATGCCTCGTCCCTGGCCTTTACCGTGCGCTCGGAAGAGCAGACGCCGAGCCTGGATTTCCTCGGCGGCCTATCGGAGCTGTCCGGCAGCAGCACCTCGGATATCGACATTCTCTACAGCTACCTGCAAAGCCAGGATCTCGTCGCCGCGGTCGGAGGGGCGTTGGACCTGCGGGCAATCTGGTCTCGCCCCGGCGTCGGTTGGCAGGAGGGCGACCCGGTTTTCGCACTGCCCCCCGATGCCTCGATCGAGAGACTGGTGGATCATTGGCGGCGCAAGGTGAAGGTGTTTTACGATGGTGGCACCGGGCTGATCGAACTGCGCGTTCTGGCCTTCACGCCCGAGGATGCGACGGCGATCGCCGATCAGATTGTTGAGAAAAGCTCCGGCATGATCAATGCCTTGTCAGATTCTGCGCGGGAAGACGCCATCGCCTACGCGCGACAGGAGGTGGAGCTGACGCTGACCCGGCTGAAGGCCGCGCGCCGCGCGATGACCGAATTCCGCAACCGCCACCAGATCGTCGACCCCGGTGCCGAGCTGGCGACACGAGTGGGCCTTCTGGGAGAGTTGCAGAGCCAGCTTGTCGAAGCCCAGCTGGAGCTGGACATGCTGCTCGCACGTCCGGCGCGCCACCAGGTGCAAACGGCGAATGCCGAGCTGAAGATCGCCACGATCGAGCGCCGTATAGAGGCGGAGCGCGCACGGCTAGGCCTTGCCGGTCCCGCAGGCGGTGAGCAAGCCTTCGCCGGCCTTGTCGGCCGCTATGAGGAACTGGCGGTGGAGCGCGAGTTTGCCGAGGCGACCCACCGTGCGGCCCTGGCGCGTTTCGACGCGGCGCAATCGGAGGCGCGCCGACAAAGCCGCTACCTGGCGGCCCATGTGCAGCCGACTCGGGCGGAAACCGCGCGCTATCCCGAACGCGGCCTTCTGCTGCTCTGCGTGGGGATTTTCCTTGCGCTTGGCTGGTCCATCGCCGTGTTGAGCGCCTACGCCGTGCGCGACCGGGGCGCCGGATGATCCGGCTGCAGGACCTGAGCAAGGTCTATGTCAGGGACGGGCAGCGCGTTTTGGTGGCAGATCGGATCTGTGCCACCTTTCCAGCCCGCCGCTCGATCGCCCTTCTGGGGCGGAACGGGGCCGGGAAATCGACGTTGCTGAAGATGATCGCGGGCACCGAAGACGCCAGCAGCGGCTCAGTGATCACCACCGGGACGGTCTCCTGGCCCGTGGGCTTCGCCGGGGCCTTTCATCCGCGCCTGACGGGAGTGCAGAACGTTCGTTTCGTCGCCCGGATCCACGGGGTGGACAGTGATGCCCTGCTGCAGTTCGTCGAGGATTTTGCGGAGCTCGGCGCACGGATCCGACTGCCCTACAGCTCCTTTTCTTCGGGCATGCGCGCGCGCATGGCCTTTGGCCTGTCCATGGGCCTGGGCTTCGACACCTATCTCGTGGATGAGATCACCGCAGTGGGCGACGCGGCCTTTCGCCGTCGCAGCGCGGACCTGTTCCGGGAGCGGCTGACCCGCGCCGGGGCCATCGTCGTCAGCCATTCCATGCCACAGTTGCGAGAGCTGTGCGACATGGGGGCCGTGCTCGAAGGGGGGCGGTTGACGATCTACGGAGACCTGGAAGAGGCGATCGCCCACCACCAGCGGAACATGGCCCAGGCCGCGTAAGCGACCGGTGGATCCGGATCCCGGCAAAGTCTGGGAGGCTCATCAGAAGCCAAGGCCCGGACTTATTGTCCACAGTTTGACCAATGAGACGCGCGTCAATTAACGCGGCAGCAAGAACCACGGACTAGAACCCCCTGGACGGAACCTCACGAGGAGCGAAAGGCATGGGCCTATTCGGGAACAGGACGACGGCTGCCGCCGGACTATCGGTCGATGAGTCGGCGATCCTTCAGATCGTGGAAAAGACCCAGGCAGTCATTCATTTCGAACCTTCCGGACGGATTCTCGGGGCAAACCGAAACTTCCTCGATGTGCTGGGCTACAGCGCGGAAGAGGTGGTCGGTCAGCATCATTCCATCTTTGTCGATCCCGCCTATGCCGCCGGAGCCGAATATGCCCGCTTCTGGGAGCGTCTCCGGGCAGGCGAGCCCGTTGCAGACCAGTTTCCCCGTATCACCAAGGACGGCAAGCGGATCTGGATCCAGGCGACCTATGCACCGGTACGTGATGCCTCGGGTCAAATCGTGCGGGTGACCAAGATCGCGACCGACGTGACTGTGCGACGTACCGCGATTGAACGGATCAGCGCGGCGCTGGAGAAACTGAGCCAGGGTGATCTGAACGTTCGCGTGCA
Source organism: Pseudooceanicola marinus (assembly GCF_002786295.1). GTDB lineage: Bacteria > Pseudomonadota > Alphaproteobacteria > Rhodobacterales > Rhodobacteraceae > Pseudooceanicola > Pseudooceanicola marinus. The sequence goes on from NZ_PGTC01000016.1 coordinate 215,570, forward strand.
ACCGCCTGGCGTGCCCGACCTCGACACGCTGACCCTGGCCTTCAACACCTCCCTGGAGAATCTCGGGCAAATCATCGGCGAAGTGCAATCTGTGGTGGTCGACGTCGAAGGGGTCAGCCAGCAGATCGGCAGTACGACCGACGATCTCTCACGCAGGACAGAAAGCCAGGCGGCGACGCTGGAACAGACCGCTGCGGCAATCGAGGAGCTGAACACCAGTGCGCGGGTCGCTGCGGACGGCGCCAGCGGCGTGAAACGTTCGGCGGACGAGACCCGCAATGCGGCCCAGACGAGTAGTGACCTGATGGACCAGGTGACCAATGCAATGGAGAGGATTGAACATTCGTCGAAGGCGATTGCAGAGATCCTGTCGGTGATCAATGACATCGCCTTCCAGACCAACCTGCTGGCGCTGAACGCAGGGGTCGAGGCGGCACGCGCGGGCGAGGCCGGGCTGGGGTTTGCCGTTGTGGCAAGCGAAGTGCGTTCGCTGGCAAGCCGTACCTCGGAATCGGCGCGCGAAATCAAGGCTCTGATCGATCAGAGTTCAGACCATGTGACCCATGGATCCAGCCTCGTGCGGCAAACCGGCACGGAACTGCGCGGCATCTTCGACCGCGTGGAGGCGATGACACAGCAGATCGATGAGGTCGTCCGCGGAATTTCGCAGCAGACAACGACCATTGGTGAGATCAACAGCGCCGTCACCAACCTGGATCAGGTGACACAGCGCAACGCCGCGATTGCCATCGAGACGGCGGAGGCGACCCGGAGCCTGTCACAGAAGAGCGCCATGCTGCGGGAGCAGATGTCGACCCTGCACATCCGCCCGGGCGGCAGCGCCTGGGAGACGCAGGTGCAGGGTATGCCGGCACAGCTGCGCGCCGGTTGATCTGTCCGGTACGCCGCCAGCGGCGCGACTGTCGGACTACGGAGCGCAGGCATCGCCGGTTGAACATGCGAACTGTGCTTGTGAGGGGCCGCAGTCTCACTGGGGCCGCACCCGAAATGGAAAGCGCCCCGGTTCCGCATGGCTCCGGGGCGCCTTCTGTCTTCAAGCGGTGCCGACGACCACCAGGGCCTGGTCGCCCGGCTGGTCTCTGACATTTTGGTCCGTTTTGCGGAGCTGAATGGGCGGTTCAGGAGCGGGCGAGGTCGCCTGTCTTGAAGTGGCGACCCCGGAAGGACTCGAACCCTCAACCTGCCGATTAGAAGTCGGCTGCTCTATCCAGTTGAGCTACGGGGCCACGAGGGCGTTTTCAGCGAAACCGCGTCGCTTGGCAAGCCCCGGTCTGGGGCCGGTCTAGATCTGGCTGGAGATCAGTTGCACCAGCCCGAGGATCAAGAGCACGAACAGCACGGCAATGACCCCATACCATAGCATCGGTTGCTGGTAAGTTTCCTTGTGACAGTAGCATTTCCCGCAGTGGTCGTGGGCGAACCTCATACGGTGCCCGCAGTCCCGGCAGGTGAAAATTCGTAATGCCATGAGCGGATATTCCCCATTCCGTCCGAGCAAGCGTTCTAAACGCGTCAAATAAAATGTCCCCTCTGTCCGCCTACATGTGCCGGTGGCTGGTGCGCAATATGTAAACGTAACAAGCCTGAGATTAGTTGCTCACACAGCATCGGAATCTTCTGACGTGCCGGTTCAATAATCAAACCGTGCTTGAAAATTATTGATTTTCAGGTGATTGGAGGGGGTAAATGTCAGTGCCAAAAGGTACTGGCCACTGCAATTGTGATTGCAGTGGAGTCGGGTATTCGAAATGTAAAGGATCGGACGTATGCCCCGTTCAGGTCGACGCCTTAGTCGATCCTTAATCGGGTGTCAAATGTCTGCGCGGCCCGCGTCGGCTGTCCCGGTAACGGGCCGCGAGAGAGGTCGTCAGTGGGTCCAGGCGCCGCGGCGGTTGGTGGCGAAATTCTCGCCATAGCCGAAGGGACGCACGTTGGGCTTGCGCTCATGCGGTTCTGTGACCACCGCGTCGATCCCGTGCTCGGCCGCGTATTCGACGGCGGCCTCCTTGGTCTCGAAGCGCAGCTTGACCTGCGTCTGGGTGTCCGAGGATGAGGTCCAACCCATCAGCGGGTCGATGTCGCGCGGCGTCTCCGGGAAGTACTCAAGCACCCAATTGTGGGTCTTGGCGGTCCCGGATTGCATGGCGGTCTTGGCGGGGCGGTAGATTCGTGCGCGCATGGCAAGCCTCCTGAAATGACGCTTCCTTATCGAGAATTTCTTGACGAAGAGCAAGCGGCGCAGGGCCCGAGGGCCCTTTGTCAGGATCATGGCGGCAGCCGGGGTTGAACCTGCGCGAAAAGAGGACAAATCTGGAACAAACCCGATCGGAGAGTCCATGGCCTACGCCCACAACGACAGCCTGCCGGCGCTAATGCACGCCCCTGCGCCCGACGTGAAGTCGCGCGAAAAGCTGGAGGGCGGCAAGCGGCTGGTGATGAACACCACCTTCGACCCTGCGGGCGACCAGCCCACGGCGATTGCCGAACTGAGCCAGGGCGTGATCGATGGCGAGCGTGACCAGGTCCTTCTGGGCGCGACAGGCACCGGCAAGACCTTCACCATGGCCAAGGTCATCGAACAGACGCAGCGCCCGGCCATCATCCTGGCTCCGAACAAGACGCTGGCGGCGCAATTGTACGGCGAATTCAAGGGCTTCTTCCCGGACAACGCGGTCGAGTACTTCGTCAGCTACTACGACTACTACCAGCCCGAGGCCTACGTCGCGCGGTCGGACACCTATATCGAGAAGGAAAGCCAGATCAACGAGCAGATCGACCGGATGCGCCACTCGGCCACCCGGGCGCTGCTGGAACGGGACGACGTGATCATCGTGGCCTCGGTCTCCTGCATTTACGGCATCGGGTCGGTGGAGACCTACGGCGCGATGACCCAGGACCTGAAGGTGGGCGGTGAATATGATCAGCGCGCGGTGATCGCCGATCTGGTCGCGCAGCAGTACAAGCGCAACGATCAGGCCTTCCAGCGCGGCAGTTTCCGGGTGCGTGGCGACAGCCTGGAGATCTGGCCGGCCCACCTTGAGGATCGCGCCTGGAATTTGTCGTTCTTCGGCGAGGAGTTGGAGAGCATCACCGAGTTCGATCCGCTGACCGGGCAGAAGACCGACAGTTTCGACCAGGTGCGCGTTTATGCCAACAGTCACTACGTGACGCCGAAACCGACGATGAACCAGGCCATCATCGGCATCAAGAAGGAGCTGCGCCAGCGGTTGGATCAGCTGGTGGGGGAGGGCAAGCTGCTGGAGGCGCAGCGGCTGGAACAGCGCACCAACTTCGACATCGAGATGCTGGAGGCCACCGGCGTCTGCAACGGGATCGAGAACTATTCGCGCTATCTGACGGGCCGTGCGCCGGGCGAGCCGCCGCCGACGCTGTTCGAGTTCATCCCCGACAATGCCATTGTTTTCGCAGATGAATCCCACGTCTCGGTTCCGCAGATCGGCGGCATGTACCGGGGCGACTACCGGCGCAAGTTCACCCTGGCGGAACACGGTTTCCGCCTGCCGTCCTGCATGGACAACCGCCCCCTGAAGTTCGAAGAGTGGGACGCGATGCGGCCCCAGTCCGTCTTCGTCTCCGCCACCCCCGGCAAGTGGGAGATCGAGCAGACCGGCGGCGTCTTCACCGAACAGGTGATCCGCCCGACGGGCCTGCTGGATCCGCAGGTGGAGATCCGACCCGTGGAAATGCAGGTCGACGATCTGCTGGACGAGGTGCGCCGCGTGACCGCACAGGGGTATCGGACCCTGTGCACGACGCTGACCAAGCGGATGGCGGAGGATCTGACCGAATACATGCACGAGCAGGGCATCAAGGTCCGCTACATGCACTCGGACATCGACACGATCGAGCGGATCGAGATCCTGCGCGACTTGCGCCTGGGGGCCTTCGACGTGCTGATCGGGATCAACCTGCTGCGTGAGGGGCTGGATATTCCCGAATGCGGGCTGGTGGCGATTCTCGATGCCGACAAGGAAGGCTTCCTGCGCTCTGAGACCTCGCTGATCCAGACCATCGGCCGGGCGGCGCGGAACGCCGACGGGCGGGTCATCATGTATGCTGACCGTATCACCGGATCGATGGAACGGGCGCTGGCCGAGACCGAGCGGCGGCGAGAGAAGCAGATCGCCTACAACGAGGAACACGGCATCACGCCGGCGACGGTGAAGAAGAACGTCGACGATATCCTGGCCGGTCTCTACCAGGGCGATGTGGACATGAACCGCGTCACCGCCAAGGTCGACAAGCCGCTGGTCGGGGCCAACCTGCAGGCGCACCTGGAGGGGCTGCGCGACGAGATGCGCAAGGCCGCCGAGAACCTGGAGTTCGAGGAGGCCGCCCGCCTGCGCGACGAGGTCAAGCGGCTGGAAGCCGTGGACCTGGTCGTGGGCGACGATCCCATGGCTCGGCAGTCGGCGGTCGAGGCCGCCTCGGAGGCAGCCACCAAGTCACGCGGGCGGTCCACCGCCGGTCGCCCCGGCCAGCGGGGCGGCAACGTGAAACGGCGCAAGCGGTGAGGGGCGTGTGACCCGCACGGCCCTGATCCTAGGGGCGGCGGTGCGGCCCGATGGCTCCGCATCGCCCAGGCTGCGCCGTCGCGTGGAACATGCCGCCGACCTGTTTCACCGCGGCGAGGTGGCGCGGGTCATCCCCTGTGGCGGGGTCGGGCGCCATGGCCCGTCCGAGGCCGAGGTGATGGCCGCGATCCTGATAGACGGGGGTGTGCCGGCGCAGGCGCTGCTGCTGGAGAGCCGCTCGACTGACACGATCAGCAATATCGGCAATGCCCTGCGCCTTTGTCCCGACCTGCGGGAGGTGGTCATCGTCACCGATGCCTACCACGCGCCGCGAGCGCGACTGATCGCCCGTCACCTGGGGCTGACGGCCTCCAGCTCCAGCCCGACCGATGGTCCCTCGGGCCTGCGCCTGCAGCGTGCCCGGCTGCGCGAAGCCGCGTCAATGGTCAAGGTGATGATCTGGATGGCCACGGGCCACCGGCTGCGCCGCGGGAACCTATGACCCTGCTCGGACGTTCACTTTCCAGTTAAGAAATTGAGCACAACCGCACGGAGTTGACCCATGGAATACGGACTTCTGGGACTCATCGTCCTCATCGCCGACATCTACGCCATCTACCAGGTGCTGACCTCTGCCGCGTCGGGCGGGGCCAAGATCCTGTGGACCCTGCTAATCCTGATCCTGCCGGTCCTGGGCTTCATCATCTGGCTGCTGGCCGGGCCGCGTGGCGGCCGTTCGGTGCGGTTGTAATCTGCTACCCCCCCTAATTGAGGTATATTGAAGAAGCCGGCCGCTGCGCGAATGCGCGGCGGCCTTCTTTGTATTGTCGAGGGTTTCAGAGAGCGCCCCGACCCGATAATCCCCAGCCCGCGTCGTTAAGGTTTTGAATTGGGGGCTACTCCCATGACCGCCAATTCATCAGCGGATATGCGGCGCAAGGTGAAATGAGAATGTCAAAAACTGTTGGTGGCCCCAAGCTGCGGCGCCAATACAGGGCAGCGGCCAAGTGCCAATTGCGGTGCGTCCAAGTAACGTCCAAGTAATACGTCGGCTGTTCGCGCCATGGGCGACTCGGTCGTTCTAGTATGAAGTGTCCCGCACTCACCTGATGGTTGCAAGATCGGCCTGCGTCCTGCCGTCCGCCTCGGCGGGGCCTTGCCGCGGCCGTGCCCGGCAATTGGTCACATGAGTTACCTTCAGGCGTTGCGCGGCCTCGGCCCGGGGGAGTGGGGCGTGACGCGGAAAGCCGAAGAAACCGGGGCGGGCCGATTGACTCTGTCCCGTTTGCCCGTATAAGCGCGGCTCCATTGGTGTTGGTGGCCCCCGCAAGGGGATCCCTGTCAACCCGGGTCGCCTGTCCCGCAAGGGGGAGGTCCGGGGAGAGGACAACGCCCTTCGTAACTCAAGAAGGAGATCAGCCGTGACCAAACGCACGTCTGCCAAGTACAAGATCGACCGCCGCATGGGCGAAAACATCTGGGGCCGTCCGAAGTCCCCGGTGAACCGCCGTGAATACGGCCCCGGCCAGCACGGCCAGCGCCGCAAGGGCAAGATGTCCGACTTCGGCCTGCAACTGCGCGCCAAGCAGAAGCTGAAAGGCTACTACGGCGACCTGACCGAGAAGCAGTTCCGCCGCATCTTCGGCGAAGCCGAGCGTCGCAAGGGCGACACCGGTGAGTTGCTCATCGGCCTGCTGGAGCGCCGCCTGGACGCCGTCGTCTACCGCGCCAAGTTCGTCGCAACCGTCTTCGCGGCCCGTCAGTTCGTGAACCACGGCCACGTCCTGGTGAACGGCAAGCGCGTGAACATCCCCTCCTACCGCGTGAAGGAAGGCGACGTGATCGAGGTCCGCGAGAAGTCCAAGCAGATGGCCGCCGTCCTGGAAGCCATCCAGCTGCCCGAGCGTGACGTGCCCGACTACCTGGAAGTCGACACCTCCAAGCTGACCGCGACCTTCGTGCGCACCCCCGGCCTGTCGGACGTTCCCTACCCCGTCCAGATGGAACCGAACCTGGTCATCGAATACTACGCCCAGAACTAAGTTCTGCCGCAACAGTTTCCGGAAAGGGCCGTGCCATGTGCGCGGCCCTTTTTGCTTGGACGAAGGGGATGGGGCAGGGCCGTCCGGCCCCCGGTGCGGGGTCAGTCGGGAGAGTTGCCGATGTCCTCGCAGGTCTCCTCCAGCTCGCGCGTGGGGTGGCGCGCAGCCTTCAGGGCGCTGGCGAGGTCGGCGCCCTCGACCGTGGCGCGGGCCAACTGGTCCAGCGCGAAGGTCTGCACCAGGGCGGTGCCCTTCATCACGTCGCGCGACAGGGCGAGGATCGCCAGGTAGTCCAGGTGATTGCCCAGCATGCCGGAGCCGTCTTCCTCGCCGCCCTCCGCATTGATCCGGCAGGCCTCGACCGAGACCGACAGGAAGGAACGGCAGACCGTGGGGCGGGCGTCGTAGACCCGGCAGGCACGGGTCTCCGGATCCAGCGCCGCGCAGGCGTTGGCGTTCCAGGCGCGGCCATCGGGCTGGCCGGCCAGCGGGGCGAGGGCGGCATGCATGCGGCGTGCCTCGGCCTCGGTAATCAGCCCGCCGTCGCCTTCCAGCAGGATGCAGCAAAAGGCGCAGCCCTCGGCGCAGGCGGCGTTGACCAGTTGCTCGGGGTTGTTGGCGCGGATCTGCTCGCCGGTCATCGCCGCCAGCTTGCGCGCGGCCTCGCCCGAGGCCAGCTCGGCCCGGATGTCGCGAAAGGGCTGGCCCTGGGTCTCGGCGCTGGCCAGCCAGGCGTCCAGGATGCGTCGCCCGCGATCTTCCAGCGCGGCGGGCATGCCGCGGGCGCGGGCCTTCGTCAGCTTGGTGCGCAGGTCCGCGATGCTGGCCGGTCGGCCCTTCGCGGTCTTGCGTCCGGCGGCGGAGGATCGGGCGGGGGTGCGGGCCATGCGGGTCTCCTGGCGGGGTCCCTTCCGGGAGCTGGGAAGACGGAGTATATCGGCTGTGACCACAGGGTCCAGCGAGCGGGGCAGGGCGCATGCCGCCGATGCCGCGATGCGCCGGTTGGGCTGTCTGTGCCCAGGTTTGCCCGGCTTTGCGAATAGGGTCTTCACAAGCACGGGCAAAAGCCCTAGAAGCCCGCTCTGTCAGGGCATCCGGGATTCGGACCGCCCCGACGATTCGTCCGAGACGGTGGGTGAAGGGGATCTGCTCTTCATAATTCCTGCCTGAGACGGGTAAGCACCAGATTTCTTCGGGCCCGCTCGTGTGCGGCTCCCCGGGACGATCTTGGACGGACCCCGTTACGGACCCGCTTGCCGGGACGTAAGTCCCGGCAGAACTGAGCCGGAGGGTCACACCTCCCTGATTGGAGTGAAACTGTGGATAGAGCCCAGAAAGAGAAAGTGGTCGAGGAACTCGGCCAGATCTTCGAAAGCTCTGGCGTTGTGGTGGTTGCTCACTACACCGGTCTCACGGTTGCTGAGATGCAGTCTCTGCGTGCCAAGGCCAACGAGGCCGGAAGCGCAGTGCGCGTCGCCAAGAACAGGCTCGCCAAGATCGCCCTGGAAGGCAAGCCCTGCGAGAGCATGGCCGAATTCCTGACGGGCATGACCGTTCTGACCTATTCCGAGGACCCTGTCGCAGCTGCGAAGGTCGCGGAAGATTTCGCCAAAGAGAACAAGAAGTTCGAAATTCTCGGCGGCGCAATGGGTGAGAACGCTCTGGACCGGGCCGGTGTCGAAGCCGTGTCGAAGATGCCCTCGCGCGACGAGCTTATCGCTCAGATCGCGTCCTGCATCGGCGCACCCGCTTCGAACATTGCCGGTGCCATTGGCGCCCCTGCTTCGAATATCGCCTCCATCCTCTCCACGATCGAAGAGCGTGGCGAGGCGGCGTAAGCAACATGAGAACCGGCGTAGGGCCGCAGGCCCACACGTTGGAACACATCTAGAGATACGGAAAGAAGTCAAATGGCTGATCTGAAGAAACTGGCAGAAGACATCGTTGGTCTGACCCTGCTGGAAGCACAAGAACTGAAAACCATCCTGAAGGATGAGTACGGCATCGAGCCCGCAGCTGGCGGCGCCGTCATGATGGCTGGCCCCGCAGGCGGCGACGCCGGCGCAGCCGAAGAAGAAAAGACCGAGTTCGACGTCATCCTGAAGTCGGCCGGCGCCTCCAAGATCAACGTGATCAAGGAAGTCCGCGGCATCACCGGCCTGGGCCTGAAAGAAGCCAAGGAACTGGTCGAAGCCGGCGGCAAGGCTGTCAAAGAAGGCGTCTCGAAAGAGGAAGCCGAAGAGATCAAAGGCAAGCTGGAAGCAGCTGGCGCCGAGATCGAAGTCAAGTAATTGGCTTTCGGTCCGCGCGTGCCGCGGATCGTCTCATACGGAGCGGGCGCCCTTCGGGGCGCCCGTTTCTCGTCCGGCGCCCGTTTCTGGTCTGAGGTCAGACCGGGACGGCGTAAGGCCCGGGCGGGATCTTGTCGAAATATTCATACCTTGGCAGGCCGGGCATTGCGCTGACGCGCAAGGTGTCCTATTTGCAAGGTTCCGCTGGACCCGTGCGATTCGGGCTGGCCGTTGTTGCATTCCCGCGAGGTGTTCCCGACTTCCATCCAATTCGTCTTTCGCAGGAAGCGACCGGAGCGGAACGGGGCAGGCCCCCGACAGGCGCCGGACCCTCGGACAGGCTGGATGCGTCAGGAGCAACTCTCAGGATCACGCGGGCGCCGCCCCAGGGCAGGCTGCCGGAACCGAAGAATTCACAGGCTGGATGCGGGGTTTCCGCGTCCGGCTATCGCTGTCTGGGACCCCATCTTGGCGAGGGCTTGCCGCAAAGCCCTTTCCAAGGCGAGGTTCAAGGATCGGGAGGCCACCATTGGGCAGGTGGTCAGGCATTGATCCGAACCCCCTGTTTCGAAGGGCGCAGTACCGGGAGGCCCCGACGGTACATGCGACCGGATGAGAAACGAAAGGTGACGTCCGTCATGGCTCAGACCTATCTTGGTCAGAAACGTCTTCGCAAATACTACGGCAAGATTCGCGAAGTCCTCGAAATGCCGAACCTCATCGAGGTTCAGAAAAGCTCCTACGAACTCTTCCTGAAATCCGGCGACCAGCTGGAGCCGATGGATGGTGAAGGGATCAAGGGCGTCTTCCAGTCGGTCTTCCCGATCAAGGATTTCAACGAGACCTCGGTCCTCGAGTTCGTCAAGTACGAGCTGGAGAAGCCCAAGTACGACGTCGAAGAATGCATGCAGCGCGACATGACCTACAGCGCGCCCCTGAAGGTCACCCTGCGCCTGATCGTCTTCGATATCGACGAGGACACCGGCAACAAGTCGGTGAAGGACATCAAGGAACAGGACGTCTTCATGGGCGACATGCCCCTGATGACCCCGAACGGGACGTTCATCGTGAACGGCACCGAACGCGTGATCGTGTCCCAGATGCACCGTTCGCCCGGCGTGTTCTTCGACCATGACAAGGGCAAGACCCACTCCTCGGGCAAGCTGCTATTTGCCTGCCGGATCATTCCCTACCGCGGCTCCTGGCTGGACTTCGAGTTCGACGCCAAGGACAACGTCTATGCCCGGATCGACCGTCGCCGCAAACTGCCGGTGACCACCCTGCTCTATGCCCTCGGCCTGGATCAGGAAGCGATCATGGATGCTTATTACAACACGGTGGATTACACCTATCGCCGTGGCCAGGGCTGGGTGACCAAGTTCTTCCCCGAGCGCGTGCGCGGCACCCGTCCGACCTACGACCTGGTCGACGCGGATTCGGGCGAGATCATTGCCGAGGCTGGCAAGAAGGTCACGCCCCGCGCCGTGAAGAAGCTGATCGACGAAGGCACTGTGAAGAGCCTGCTGGTCCCCTACGACCGCATCGTCGGCAAGTTCGTCGCCCGTGACCTGATCAACGAAGAAAACGGTGCCATCTACGTCGAGGCCGGCGATGAGCTGACCATCGAGTACGACAAGGACGGCGAGCCGATCGGCGGCACCCTGAAGGAGCTGCTGGACGCCGGCATCACCGAGATCCCCGTCCTGGACATCGACAACATCACCGTCGGCGCCTACATGCGCAACACCATGGCGATGGACAAGAACATGAACCGCGAAAGCGCGCTCATGGACATCTACCGCGTCATGCGCCCGGGTGAGCCGCCGACCGTCGAGGCCGCGTCGAACCTGTTCGACACCCTGTTCTTCGACAGCGAGCGCTACGACCTGTCCGCCGTGGGCCGGGTGAAGATGAACATGCGTCTGGCGCTGGAGAAGCCCGATACCCAGCGGACCCTGGACCGCGAGGACATCGTGGCCTGCATCAAGGCCCTGGTGGACCTGCGTGACGGCCGTGGCGATATCGACGACATCGACCACCTCGGCAACCGTCGTGTGCGCTCCGTCGGCGAACTGATGGAAAACCAGTACCGCGTCGGCCTGCTGCGGATGGAACGTGCGATCAAGGAACGGATGTCCTCCGTCGAGATCGACACGGTGATGCCGCAGGACCTGATCAACGCCAAGCCCGCCGCGGCTGCCGTGCGCGAGTTCTTCGGCTCGTCGCAGCTGTCGCAGTTCATGGACCAGACCAACCCGCTCTCTGAGGTGACGCACAAGCGTCGTCTGTCGGCCCTTGGACCGGGCGGCCTGACCCGCGAACGCGCCGGTTTCGAGGTGCGCGACGTTCACGCCACGCACTACGGCCGGATGTGCCCGATTGAAACGCCGGAAGGTCCGAACATCGGCCTGATCAACTCGCTGGCCACCTATGCCCGCGTGAACAAGTACGGCTTCATCGAGACCCCCTACCGGGTGGTGAAGGACAAGCAGGTGACCGATGAGGTCCACTACATGTCCGCCACCGAGGAACAGCGTCACGTGGTGGCTCAGGCCAACGCCTCGCTGGACGACGAAGGCAAGTTCACCAACGAGATGGTCAACACCCGCCAGGCGGGCGAATACACGCTGACCCCGACCGAAGCGGTCGACCTGATCGACGTGTCGCCCAAGCAGCTGGTCTCGGTCGGTGCCTCGCTGATCCCGTTCCTGGAAAACGACGACGCCAACCGCGCCCTGATGGGGGCGAACATGCAACGTCAGGCGGTTCCGCTGCTGCGGGCCACGGCCCCCGTGGTCGGCACCGGCATCGAGGGCAAGGTCGCCATCGACTCCGGCGCCGCCATCCAGGCGAAACGTGCCGGCATCATCGACCAGGTCGACGCGCAGCGGATCGTGGTCCGTGCCACTGCGGATATGGAACCCGGTGATCCGGGCGTCGACATCTACCGGATGCGCAAGTTCCAGCGTTCGAACCAGAACACCGCCATCAACCAGCGACCGCTGGTGAAGGTGGGTGACACGGTCGAGAAGGGCGAAGTGATTGCCGATGGTCCCTCCACCGATATGGGGGAACTGGCGCTCGGCAAGAACATCATCGTCGCCTTCATGCCCTGGAACGGCTACAACTACGAGGACTCGATCCTGATCTCCGAGCGCATTGCGCGTGACGATGTGTTCACCTCGATCCACATCGAGGAGTTTGAAGTCGCCGCCCGTGACACCAAGCTCGGGCCGGAAGAGATCACCCGCGACATTCCGAACGTCGGTGAAGAAGCGCTGCGCAACCTCGATGAGGCTGGCATCGTCTACATCGGTGCGGACGTGGAGCCGGGCGACATCCTGGTCGGTAAGATCACGCCCAAGGGCGAAAGCCCGATGACCCCGGAAGAGAAGCTGCTGCGCGCCATCTTCGGCGAGAAGGCTTCGGACGTGCGCGACACCTCGCTGCGCGTGAAGCCGGGCGACTACGGCACCGTGGTCGAGGTGCGCGTCTTCAACCGTCACGGTGTGGAGAAGGACGAACGTGCCCTCCAGATCGAGCGGGAAGAGGTCGAGCGCCTGTCGCGTGACCGCGACGACGAGCTGGCGATCCTGGATCGGAACATCTACGCCCGTCTGAAGGACATGATCCTGGGCAAGGTGGCCGTGAAAGGCCCGAAAGGCGTCAAGGCCGGCTCCGAGATCACCGAGGACCTGCTGGGTCAGCTGAGCCGCGGTCAGTGGTGGCAGCTGGCGCTGGAAGACGACAAGGAAGCCCAGATCGTCGAAGCCCTGAACGAGCAATACGAGGCGCAGAAGCGCGCCCTGGACGCCCGTTTCGAGGACAAGGTCGAGAAGGTCCGTCGTGGCGACGACCTGCCGCCGGGCGTGATGAAGATGGTCAAGGTCTTCATCGCGGTGAAGCGCAAGCTGCAGCCGGGCGACAAGATGGCCGGCCGTCACGGCAACAAGGGTGTCGTGTCGCGCGTGGTGCCGATGGAAGACATGCCGTTCCTGGCAGACGGTACCCCCGTCGACTTCTGTTTGAACCCGCTGGGCGTGCCGTCGCGGATGAACGTCGGTCAGATCCTCGAAACCCACACGGGCTGGGCCTGCCGGGCCCTGGGCCTGAAGGTCGACGAGGCGCTGCAGGACTACCGCCGCACCGGCGACCTGACCCCGGTTCGCGAAGCCATGCGCCTGGCCTATGGTGACGATGTCTACGAAGAAGGCATCGAAGGCATGGACGAGACCCGCCTGGTCGAAGCCGCCAGCAACGTGACCGGCGGTGTGCCGATCGCGACGCCGGTCTTCGATGGTGCCAAAGAGGCCGACATCAATGACCGGCTGAAGCGTGCTGGCTTCGACGAGAGCGGCCAGTCCGTTCTGTTCGACGGCCGCACCGGCGAGCAGTTCTCGCGGAAGGTCACCGTCGGCTTCAAGTACCTGCTGAAGCTGCACCACCTGGTGGACGACAAGATCCACGCGCGCTCGACCGGCCCGTACTCCCTCGTCACGCAGCAGCCGCTGGGTGGTAAGGCGCAGTTCGGTGGCCAGCGTTTCGGGGAAATGGAGGTCTGGGCCCTGGAAGCCTACGGTGCCGCCTACACCCTGCAGGAAATGCTGACCGTGAAGTCGGACGACGTGGCTGGCCGGACCAAGGTCTACGAAAGCATCGTCAAGGGCGAGGACAACTTCGAAGCGGGCGTTCCCGAGAGCTTCAACGTTCTGGTGAAAGAAGTCCGCGGCCTCGGCCTGAACATGGAACTCCTGGATGCGGAGGACGAGGAATAACGGCCGCTTCCGCGATCCGTTAGGGCGGGGGTCTCCCCGCCCGCCCCTCTCCTACTGCTCCCTCACCTCATCGAGGAATAAGACATGAACCAGGAACTGACGAACAACCCGTTCAACCCGCTGACGCCGCCCAAGGCCTTTGACGAGATCAAGGTTTCGCTGGCGTCGCCGGAACGGATCCTTTCGTGGTCCTATGGCGAGATCAAGAAGCCCGAGACCATCAACTACCGGACCTACAAGCCCGAGCGCGACGGCCTGTTCTGCGCCCGTATCTTCGGGCCGATCAAGGACTACGAGTGCCTCTGCGGCAAGTACAAGCGGATGAAGTACCGCGGCGTCGTCTGCGAGAAATGCGGCGTGGAAGTCACGCTGCAGAAGGTCCGCCGCGAGCGTATGGGCCACATCGAGCTGGCCGCGCCCGTTGCGCACATCTGGTTCCTGAAATCGCTGCCGTCCCGCATCGGCCTGATGCTGGACATGACGCTGCGTGATCTGGAACGCGTGCTGTACTTCGAAAACTACGTGGTGATCGAACCCGGCCTGACGGACCTGACCTATGGTCAGATGATGTCCGAGGAAGAGTTCATGGACGCCCAGGACACCTATGGCGCGGACGCCTTCGAAGCCGACATCGGCGCCGAAGCCATCCGCAAGATGCTGTCCAACATCGACCTGGAATCCGAGGCAGAGACCCTGCGCGCGGACCTGGCCGAGGCGACCGGCGAACTGAAGCCGAAGAAGATCATCAAGCGTCTGAAGGTCGTGGAATCCTTCCTCGAGTCGGGCAACCGTCCCGAGTGGATGATCATGACCGTGATCCCGGTCATTCCGCCGGAACTGCGTCCGCTGGTGCCGCTGGACGGTGGCCGCTTCGCGACCTCCGACCTGAACGACCTGTATCGCCGCGTGATCAACCGGAACAACCGTCTGAAGCGCCTGATCGACCTGCGCGCGCCCGACATCATCGTGCGGAACGAGAAGCGGATGCTTCAGGAGTCCGTCGATGCCCTGTTCGACAACGGCCGTCGTGGCCGCGTCATCACCGGCGCCAACAAGCGCCCGCTGAAGTCGCTGTCGGACATGCTGAAGGGTAAGCACGGCCGCTTCCGTCAGAACCTTCTGGGTAAGCGGGTCGACTTCTCCGGTCGTTCCGTGATTGTGACGGGCCCCGAGCTGAAGCTGCACCAGTGCGGCCTGCCGAAGAAGATGGCGCTCGAACTGTTCAAGCCCTTCATCTACTCGCGCCTGGAGGCCAAGGGCCTTTCCAGCACCGTGAAGCAGGCGAAGAAGCTGGTCGAGAAGGAACGCCCCGAGGTCTGGGACATCCTGGATGAGGTCATCCGCGAGCACCCGGTTCTGCTGAACCGCGCGCCGACGCTGCACCGTCTGGGCATCCAGGCCTTTGAGCCTCAGCTGATCGAGGGCAAGGCCATCCAGCTGCACCCGCTGGTCTGCTCGGCCTTCAACGCCGACTTCGACGGCGACCAGATGGCCGTTCACGTGCCGCTGTCGCTGGAAGCACAGCTGGAAGCCCGCGTGCTGATGATGTCGACGAACAACGTTCTGTCGCCCGCCAACGGCGCGCCGATCATCGTTCCGTCGCAGGACATGATCCTTGGCCTGTATTACACCTCGATCGCCCGTGAGGGGATGAAGGGCGAAGGCATGGTCTTCTCCTCCATCGACGAGGTCCAGTATGCGCTGGACACCGGCGAGGTGCACATGCACGCCAAGATCACCGCGCGGATCCTGCAGATCGACGAGGAAGGCAACGAAGTCTACAAGCGCTTCGAAACCACTCCCGGTCGTGTGCGCCTCGGCGCTCTGCTGCCGATGAACGCCAAGGCCCCGTTCGAGCTGGTCAACCAGTTGCTGCGGAAGAAGGACGTTCAGCGCGTCATCGACACCGTCTACCGCTACTGCGGTCAGAAGGAATCGGTCATCTTCTGTGACCAGATCATGTCCATGGGCTTCAAGGAGGCCTTCAAGGCAGGGATCTCCTTCGGCAAGGACGACATGGTGATCCCCGACACCAAGTGGACCATCGTCGACGAGACCCGCGAGCAGGTGAAGGACTTCGAGCAACAGTACATGGACGGCCTGATCACCCAGGGCGAAAAGTACAACAAGGTTGTCGATGCCTGGTCGAAGTGTAACGACAAGGTCACCGAGGCCATGATGTCCACCATCTCGGACGTGAAATATGATGAGAATGGCGCCGAGGGCGAGATCAACTCGGTCTACATGATGGCCCACTCCGGTGCGCGTGGCTCGGTCACCCAGATGAAACAGCTGGGCGGGATGCGCGGCCTGATGGCGAAGCCGAACGGCGACATCATCGAGACGCCGATCATCTCGAACTTCAAGGAAGGTCTGACCGTTCTTGAATACTTCAACTCGACCCACGGCGCCCGTAAGGGTCTGTCGGATACCGCTCTGAAGACGGCGAACTCGGGTTACCTGACCCGTCGTCTGGTGGACGTCGCCCAGGACTGCATCGTGCGCGAGCCCGACTGCGGCACCGAGCAGGCGATCACCGCCGAGGCGGCCGTCAACGACGGTGAGGTTGTGGCGACCCTGGGCGAACGTGTCCTGGGCCGTGTCTCGGCCGACGACGTGCTGCGTCCCGGCACCGACGAGATCCTGGTCAAGAGCGGCCAGCTGATCGACGAACGCGCTGCGGATCTGATCGAAGATGCCAACGTGCAGTCGATGCGCATCCGCTCGCCGCTGACCTGTGAGGCCGAGGATGGCGTCTGTGCCGCCTGCTACGGTCGTGACCTGGCGCGCGGTACGCAGGTGAACATCGGCGAGGCCGTCGGTATCATCGCGGCCCAGTCCATCGGTGAACCCGGCACCCAGCTGACGATGCGGACCTTCCACATCGGCGGCGTGGCGCAGGGTGGCCAGCAATCCTTCATGGAAAGCTCCACCGACGGTATCGTCAGCTTCGAGAACGCCAACCTGCTGGACAACGCAGCCGGCGAAACGCTCATCATGGGCCGTAACATGAAGTTGCGGATCATGGACGAGCATGGCGAGGAACGTGCCAGCCACAAGCTGGGCTACGGCACCAAGCTGTTCGTCAAGGACGGTCAGAAGATCGCCCGCGGCGACAAGATGTTCGAATGGGACCCCTACACCCTGCCGATCATCGCCGAGAAGGCCGGTAAGGTGCGCTACGTGGATCTGGTCACGGGTATCGCCGTGCGCGAGGAGACCGACGATGCGACGGGCATGACCCAGAAGATCGTCGCCGACTGGCGTGCCGCGCCCAAGGGCAACGAGCTGAAGCCGGAGCTGCTGATCGTCGACGAGGATGGCGAACCGCTGCGCAACGACGCAGGCAACCCGGTGACCTACCCGATGTCGGTGGATGCGATTCTGTCGGTCGAAGAAGGCCAGGACATCCAGGCCGGTGACGTCGTCGCGCGTATCCCGCGTGAAGGCGCGAAGACGAAGGACATTACCGGTGGTCTGCCGCGTGTGGCCGAACTCTTCGAGGCGCGTCGTCCCAAGGACCACGCCATCATCGCCGAGATCGACGGCTACGTCCGCTTCGGGCGCGACTACAAGAACAAGCGTCGCATCGCGATCGAGCCGGCGGACGAGACCCTGGAGCCCGTGGAATACATGGTGCCCAAGGGCAAGCACATCCCGGTCACCGAGGGCGATTACGTCCAGAAGGGCGACTACATCATGGACGGCAACCCGGCGCCGCATGACATCCTGGCCATCATGGGGGTCGAAGCGCTGGCGGACTACATGATCAACGAGGTGCAGGACGTCTACCGACTGCAGGGCGTGAAGATCAACGACAAGCACATCGAGGTGATCGTTCGCCAGATGCTGCAGAAGTGGGAGATCCTCGACAGCGGCCAGACCACGCTGCTGAAGGGCGAACACGTCGACAAGGTCGAGTTCGACGAGGCCAATGCCAAGGCCGAGGACAAGGGCCAGCGCCCTGCCTCCGGTCAGCCGATCCTGCTTGGGATCACCAAGGCCTCGCTGCAGACGCGCTCCTTCATCTCGGCGGCCTCCTTCCAGGAGACCACGCGGGTCCTCACCGAGGCTTCGGTGCAGGGCAAGCGCGACAAGCTGGTCGGCCTGAAGGAGAACGTCATCGTGGGTCGCCTGATCCCGGCCGGGACGGGGGGCGCCACGCAGCGCGTGCGCTCGATCGCCGGTGCACGGGACAACGTGGTGCTCGACGCCCGCCGGGAAGAGGCCGAACAGGCCGCGGCCCTGGCGGCGCCGTCGATGGAAAACGAGGCCGACAGCAGCCTCGTGGAAACGCCCGAAGACGACAGCTGATCCGTCCCGACGGAGCCCAAGTTCGAGAAAGGCCCCCCTTGTGGGGGCCTTTTTCATGTCTCCGGACCCGGATCTGTCCGGCGACTGTCCCCTGAACTGGCCCCGCGCCCGCCATCGTGCCGGGCGCCATTGCCTTTTGCCGCGCCCCGCGCCATGGCTATGCGGCCCGGCGGCACGGCCCCGTCCGGTCGGGGCTGAAGGGGGAGGGGCAAAAGGGGAGGGGACCCATGTCCGACAACGTCCGGGCCGCTTTGCTGATGATGGCCTCGCTGGCGCTGTTGGCGCTGAACGATACCGCGATCAAGGCGGTGGCGATGACCGTGCCGCTCGCGCAGATCGTCGTGCTGCGCAATGCGATCACCTCGACCGCCCTGGCCTTCGCGCTGTCGCGCACGCGCGGCAGCCTGCGCCTGTCTGCGCGGGACTGGCGGCTGACTCTGATGCGGGGCGTGGGCGAGGCCGGCGCGGCCTATTTCTACCTGACGGCGCTGATCCACATCCCCTTTGCCAACCTCACGGCCATCCTGCAGGCCACGCCCTTCGTGGTGACTTTGGGCGCCGCGCTCTTTCTCGGGGAAAGCGTGGGCTGGCGGCGGCTGTCGGCGATCCTGGTGGGGTTCCTCGGGGTGATGCTGATCCTGCGCCCGGGCATGGAAGGCTTCGACCGCTACTCCATCTACGTGCTGATCTCGGTCTTCTTCGTCACCCTGCGGGACCTGTCCACCCGCCGCCTGTCGCCCGAGGTCTCGGCGATAAGCGTCACCTTCATCACCTCGACCATGGTGATGATCCTCTATGGTGTCCTCAGCCTGGGCACGCCCTGGGTGCCAATGCCAGGCTGGACCCTGCTGGCGGTGGTCTGTGCCGCGGCGCTGGTGCTGGCCTCCTACCTGCTGATCATCCGCGCGATGCGCCTGGGCGACATCTCCTTCGTCTCGCCCTTCCGCTACACGGCGCTGATCTTCGCCCTGATCCTGGGGCTGGTGGTCTTCGGGGAATGGCCTGACGCGCTGACCCTCCTGGGGGCCGCGATCGTCGTGGCCTCGGGCCTCTTCATGCTCTACCGTGAACGCAGGCTGGGCGTGACGCCCGACGTGCCAGACGAGCTGCCGGAGGTCCCGACCAAGCCATGACACGCCTACAGATGCTGGGCCTGTGCCGCTTCTCCTACCCGACGGGGGGCGACGGGTTCTCCGAGGTCCGCGACGATCTCGATGCGAATATCGCCCGCCTTTACGACCCGGCCCGGCTGGCGCAGCGGTTCTGGTTCTTCGAAAACCTGTGCCTGCCGCTGCTGGCGGCGCAGACCGATCCCGACTTCCAGGTCGTGCTGATCTACGGAGAGGCCCTGCCGCAGCCCTGGCGGGCCCGCCTGCTGGAGGTCGTGGCGCGGGTGCCGCAGATCTCGCCGGTGGCGCTGCCCGAAGGGCTGCCGCACCGCGAGGCCTGCGGTCGCCTGATGCGCGCCGCGCGGGACCCCGACGCGCGGGTGGTGGGCGAGTTCACCATGGACGACGACGATGGCGTGGCGCCCGATTTCATCGCCCGGGTGCGCGAGGATTTCGCGCCTCTGCGGGGCCTTTGGCGCCAGGGCAAGCGGATGGCGCTGGACTACAACTTCGGCCTGGCGATCCGTGCGCCGGGGCAAGGCGGGACGGGCGACATCGTGATCACGCCGGTGCAGGCGGATTTCTGGGCGCCGGGGCTGGTGATCTTCACCGGACCGCGTTCGACCCGCTCGCTCCAGGACTTCAATCATCGCCGGGTCTGGGCGCGGATCCCCTCGGTCAGCCTGCCGGACCCGCCGATGTTCCTGCGTGGCAGCCATGACAGCAACGACAGCCGGGTGGAGAAACGCCTGAGCGGCTCGCGCAGGGGCGGGGCGGCGGATGGCCCGACCATCCTGGCCGACCGCTTTGGACTGGACGAGGGGGCCCTTCAGGCCAGCTGGCGCGCCTTCCGCGCCACACCGGTCCCTCCCGCCGGCTGAAGCAGGGAGCCCCGCGCAGCCCCACATTCCCAGCTCCAGGCGCGGTCCCGGCCCGCGCCTGTCTTGACCTTCCCCGACATCCTCTGGCAGGGACGGGGCAGCAGAGGGACGACCGGCTAGAGCCCGGTCCTGCCGGGACCGCACCGGGCTCTAGCCGGAAGGCTCCTGCGCTTTCACCCAATGTTGACAACCCCTCCGACTCCCCCTATACGCGCCAGCAATCAGGCGAGGGGGCCGCCCCTTTGCCTTCCAGATTAACGTGGTCAAGATCCGGGAGAGATCCCCGATCCTCTGGAAAACCCACCGCGTCGATCCCCGTGAACGTGGGGTCGGATGCGGTTTTTTACGTTGCGCGCACATCGCCCTTTTGACCGGGGCCGAGCGCCCGACGAGAGGCCGGGGCCGATCCCCGGAAAAGCATCCCCGCCCCGGCGGGGTCATGATCACCCGGTTCCGGCGGACGCGTCGAGGGCCACATTGATGAAATCGCATGGGGAGACGGCCCCTCATGCAGCACATGTGTTAGAGACGGGAAAGTAACCCTATGCCAACGATCCAGCAGCTGATCCGCAAGCCGCGGCAGCCCAAAGTGAAACGCTCCAAGTCCATGCACCTGGAACAGTGCCCGCAGAAGCGTGGCGTCTGTACCCGCGTGTACACCACGACCCCGAAGAAGCCGAACTCCGCTATGCGGAAAGTTGCGAAGGTGCGCCTGACCAACGGCTACGAGGTCATCTCCTACATCCCCGGCGAAACCCACAACCTTCAGGAACACTCCGTTGTCCTGATCCGTGGCGGCCGTGTGAAAGACCTTCCGGGCGTTCGCTACCACATCCTGCGCGGTGTGCTGGATACCCATGGTGTTAAAGATCGTAAACAGCGTCGCTCCAAGTACGGCGCGAAGCGTCCGAAGTAAGAGGATTAGAGAATGTCCCGTCGTCACGCTGCCGAGAAGCGCGAAGTCCTGCCCGACGCCAAATACGGCGATCGTATCCTGACGAAATTCATGAACAACCTGATGATCGACGGCAAGAAGTCGGTCGCAGAGAAGATCGTCTACAACGCGCTCGATCGCATCGAAGCCAAGGTCAAGCGCGCGCCCGTGGAAATCTTCCACGAAGCGCTGGACAACATCAAACCCTCCGTCGAAGTGCGCTCGCGCCGCGTCGGTGGTGCCACCTACCAGGTGCCCGTCGAAGTGCGCCCCGAGCGTCGTGAAGCCCTGGCGATCCGCTGGCTGATCACCGCATCGCGTTCGCGCAACGAGAACACCATGGAAGAGCGCCTCGCAGGCGAGCTCCTGGATGCTGTGAACTCTCGCGGTTCCGCCGTGAAGAAGCGCGAAGACACCCACAAGATGGCCGACGCGAACAAAGCGTTCAGCCATTACCGCTGGTAAAACCTCAGGAAGGCAGACTTACCATGGCACGCGACTATCCGCTCGAACGGTATCGTAACTTCGGCATCATGGCCCACATCGATGCCGGCAAGACCACCACGACCGAGCGTATCCTTTTCTACACCGGCCGGTCCCACAAGATCGGTGAAGTCCACGACGGCGCCGCCACCATGGACTGGATGGAGCAGGAGCAGGAACGCGGGATCACGATCACCTCGGCTGCAACCACCACCTTCTGGCAGTGGCAGGAAGATCCCACCGCGGATGGCACGTCCGACACGAAGTTCCGCTTCAACATCATCGACACCCCCGGCCACGTCGACTTCACCATCGAAGTCGAACGTTCGCTGGCCGTGCTCGACGGTGCCGTCTGCCTTCTGGACGGTAACGCCGGTGTGGAACCCCAGACGGAAACCGTCTGGCGTCAGGCCGACCGTTACAAGGTCCCGCGCATCGTGTTCGTCAACAAGATGGACAAGATCGGCGCAGACTTCTTCAACTGTGTGAACATGATCGAGGAGCGCACCGGCGCGGTCGCGGTTCCGATCGGCATGCCGATCGGCGCCGAGGATCAGCTGGAAGGCACCATCGACTTCATCACCATGGAAGAGTGGGTTTGGAAGGGCGACGACCTCGGCGCTGGCTGGGTCCGTCAACCGATCCGTGACGAGCTGAAGGCGACCGCCGAAGAATGGCGCGCCAAGCTGATCGAGAACGCCGTCGAGCAAGACGACGACGCGATGGAAGCCTACCTGGAAGGCGAAGAGCCCGACATCCCGACCCTGCGGAAGCTGATCCGCAAGGGCACGCTGTCGCTGTCCTTCGTTCCCGTCCTGGGCGGTTCCGCGTTCAAGAACAAGGGCGTGCAGCCCCTGCTGAACGCCGTCATCGACTTCCTGCCCGGCCCCCTCGACGTGCCGCCCTACATGGGCTTCGCACCCGACGACGAAACGGAGACCCGGAACATCGCCCGCAAGGCCGATGACGACGCTCCCTTCGCCGGCCTGGCCTTCAAGATCATGAACGACCCCTTCGTGGGCTCCCTGACCTTCACCCGGATCTACTCCGGCGTGCTGAAGAAGGGCGACTCGATCATGAACTCGACCAAGGGCAAGAAAGAGCGCATCGGTCGTATGATGATGATGCACTCCAACGACCGGGAAGAGATCGAAGAAGCCTTCGCAGGCGACATCATCGCCCTGGCCGGCCTGAAGGAAACCACCACCGGCGACACGCTCTGCGCGCAGAACGCCCAGGTGGTTCTGGAAACGATGACCTTCCCCGATCCCGTGATCGAGATCGCCGTCGAGCCGAAGACCAAGAACGACCAGGAAAAGATGTCTGCAGGTCTGCAGCGTCTGGCCGCCGAAGACCCCTCCTTCCGCGTGGAGACCGACCTCGAGTCCGGTCAGACCATCATGAAGGGCATGGGCGAACTTCACCTGGACATCCTGGTTGACCGCCTGAAGCGCGAATTCAAGGTCGAGGCCAACATCGGTGCCCCGCAGGTGGCCTACCGTGAGACCATCAGCCACGAAGTCGAGCACACCTACACCCACAAGAAACAGTCGGGTGGTTCGGGTCAGTTCGGCGAAGTCAAGCTGGTCATCTCGCCCACAGAGCCGGGCGAAGGCTACTCCTTCGAGTCGAAGATCGTCGGCGGTGCTGTTCCCAAGGAATACATCCCCGGTGTCGAAAAGGGCATCAACTCGGTCATGGACAGCGGCCCCTTGGCTGGCTTCCCGGTGATCGACTTCAAGGTTGCCCTGATCGACGGTAAGTACCACGACGTCGACTCCTCAGTCCTGGCCTTCGAGATTGCCGCCCGTATGTGCATGCGTGAAGGCATGCGCAAAGCTGGCGCCAAGCTGCTGGAACCGATGATGAAGGTCGAAGTGATCACGCCGGAAGAATACACCGGTAGCATCATCGGCGACCTGACTTCCCGTCGTGGCCAGGTGTCCGGTCAGGAACCGCGCGGCAACGCCGTGGCGATCCAGGCCTTCGTGCCGCTGGCCAACATGTTCGGCTACATCAACAACCTGCGTTCCATGTCCTCGGGCCGCGCGCAGTTCACGATGCAGTTCGACCATTACGACCCGGTCCCGCAGAACATCTCGGACGAGATCCAGGCGAAATACGCATAAGCAGCGGTGCGGGGGAAACCCCGCACCCTACCACCTTGTAGGGTGCGTGCAGGCACGCACCGCCAGAAAGACTAGGAGGCCATCATGGCAAAGGAAAAGTTTGAGCGCGGCAAACCGCACTGCAACATCGGCACGATCGGTCACGTTGACCACGGCAAGACGACGCTGACGGCGGCGATCACGAAGTACTTCGGTGACTTCCGCGCCTACGACCAGATCGACGGCGCGCCGGAAGAGAAGGCCCGCGGGATCACCATTTCCACCGCGCACGTGGAATACGAGACCGAGAACCGTCACTACGCGCACGTCGACTGCCCCGGCCACGCCGACTACGTGAAGAACATGATCACCGGTGCCGCGCAGATGGACGGCGCGATCCTGGTGGTGAACGCGGCCGACGGCCCGATGCCCCAGACCCGCGAGCACATCCTGCTGGGCCGCCAGGTGGGTATCCCCGCCATGGTCGTGTTCCTGAACAAGGTCGACCAGGTCGACGACGAGGAGCTGCTGGAACTCGTCGAGATGGAAGTCCGCGAACTGCTGTCCGAGTACGACTTCCCGGGCGACGATATCCCGATCATCGCAGGCTCCGCCCTGGCCGCCATGGAAGGCCGTGACCCGGAAATCGGCGAGAACAAGATCCGCGAACTGATGGCCGCCGTGGACGAGTACATCCCGCAGCCCGAGCGCGCTGTCGACCAGCCGTTCCTGATGCCGATCGAAGACGTCTTCTCGATCTCCGGCCGTGGTACCGTTGTGACCGGCCGTGTGGAACGCGGTGTGGTGAACGTTGGCGACGAACTGGAAATCGTCGGCATCAAGGACACCAAGAAGACCACCTGCACCGGTGTCGAGATGTTCCGCAAGCTGCTGGACCGCGGTGAAGCCGGCGACAACATCGGCGCCCTGCTGCGCGGCATCGACCGTGAAGGCGTGGAACGTGGCCAGGTTCTCTGCAAGCCGGGTTCCGTGAAGCCGCACACCAAGTTCGAAGCCGAGGTCTACATTCTGACCAAGGACGAAGGCGGCCGTCACACTCCGTTCTTCGCGAACTACCGTCCGCAGTTCTACTTCCGTACGACGGACGTGACCGGCACCGTGACCCTGCCCGAGGGCACCGAGATGGTCATGCCCGGCGACAACCTGAAGTTCGGTGTCGAGCTGATCGCCCCGATCGCCATGGAAGACGGCCTGCGCTTCGCCATCCGCGAAGGCGGCCGCACCGTCGGCTCCGGCGTCGT
>NZ_PGTC01000017.1 GCF_002786295.1 Pseudooceanicola marinus
AGACGAAGCGGGACCGGGTGCGCCGGCTGTTGCTGGGGCCGCTGGAGGGGATCGGGTTCCGCTTCCCGAAGGCGGTGGAGCCGGAGGAGGGCCGCAAGCGCCTCGACCGGCTGGCGGACGAGCTGGGCTACATGAGCGACGCCAACCTGCGGCGGCTGTTCGAGGCGATGCGCTCGAAGGGCGAGGGGAGGGCCCGGGACTTCTGGCCCAGCCATGCGGCCTTCGTGGCTCTGGCGCAGCTGGCGCAGCCGCGGCCTCTCGAAGAAATGCCTGGCCTCGCCTCCTGGTTCGGCAGCGCGGCCGGGCGCGCCGCACTGGCCGAGGGGCGGCTGGTCGAGGAATACCGCTGGTGGCTGGCGAAACACCGCCCGCCGCTGAACCCGCAGGAACGCCGGATCATCGCGGACAGGGCAGGGGCCGCGCAGTCGAAGGTCGCCCGCCTGCGCGAGCGCCTTGGCCTGCGTCTGCCGGTGGATGCCACGGATCGGGAATGGCTCCACGCCTATGAGACGCACCAGGACGCCGCGCGCGAGCTGGTGCGGCGCGGCCAGGCGCAGGGAGAGGCAGCATGACCATGGCCCTCCGACACCGCCCCCGGGGCCTGAGCAGCGCCTCCCCACGCGAAGTGACGATCCTGCAGCTGCTCGACTGGGCCTTCCAGAAGGAGAAGATCCGCATCGACTTCGACCAGGGCGCCACTGAGCGGCCGCAGGGGGCGCTCAAGGGCTACGGCATGGAACACATCCTGATGCGGCAGGCGGAGCTTGGCTGCCGGGTTCAGGGCGGGGGAACGTCTGAGCCGCACCCTGACGCAGACGCGGTGGCCGATGCCTTGGCGCAGCTGCCCGAGGGCGTTGGTGGCCGCCGCATGGCGCTGGTGATCGCGGATCTCTGCCGGGCCGGCGAAACCTTGGGCTGGGGCTCGGACCTCGCGCCGCAGGTCCAGCCCATCGACTGGAAGCAGACGAAGCATGGGCGCTTCGCCGTCACCGAGACCTGCGGCAAGGCGCGCTACACCAGCCGCGGCAGGGTCCGCGAGGTGGATCTGCGCTGCTGCCCGATCACCATCGAGAACCACCCGCGGGACCAGGCGCGGGCGCGGCGGGACTATCTGCTGTGGTGGGCGGCGCTGAAAGAGCTCCGCGACACCTTCCGGATCTACGGCGGGCTGACCGCGCACCAGATCACCGAGGCGCTGCCGCCGATGAAGCCCTGGGAGGGGGAGAGGGCCAGGCGGGCGGCTTGAGGCGAGCCTGACACCAATTGGAGCCGAGAAAGGGCCGGGGTGGAAGCCTCGGCCCTCTCTCTTCGCAGGTCAGGCCGAAGAGGCTTCCAGGTTGATGCAGGCGTCCAAGGCCTCGTGAAGCCAACAGGGTCTCCGGCCCGTTACAGAGTTCTTTCGGAGGTCGCCCCACGCGAAGCGCAGTGCATCTGCGCTCAAGCCAAGATTATCAACCGTTGATCGCCTCGAATGCGGCTGCATGGCGACCTTCGGCCTCGGCCTTTCGCTGGAAGGCGACGCGGCTTACGAGGATCTCGTCTGGGATATCTTCACGCGACAGGATGTCCATGACTTCGGCCGTGAAGTCTTCCAGAGGCATGGCCGCGGTCTGTTGCGACTGGCCGGGGGTCAGTTCGGTTGCAACAAGCGGCGGGGCGATCTCGTGCACGGCCACTGAGGTATTGCGCAGCTGATGCCTGAGCGACTGGGTCCAGGAATGGATGGCGGCTTTCGTGGCGGAGTAGACCGGGTTGGCAGCCTTCGGAACGAAGGCCAGTCCCGAAGATACCGTGAGCAGCGCCGCTGTGGGTCGGGTCTGTAAATGCGGCAGAAATGCTGCGGCCAGGTGAACTGGCGCGGTCAGGTTTGTCGCGATCGTGCGTTCGGCCACGTCAAGATCGACGGGGTCTGCCGTGTAGTCCTCGCTCTCCATGATGCCGGCGTTGAGAATGACCGTGTCGAGCTCGGGATGTTCGGCCACGACCATTGGCGGGAAGGCGGCAAGCGCGTCGCGATCCGTCACGTCAAGGACGTAGCCGACCATGCCTGGGTTCTCGTCCAGCACAGCCTGCAGGCTGTCCGGTTTGCGACCGGTGATGATGATGCGATTGCCCTTGGCTTGAAGATCCCGGGCAAGGGCCTGACCAATACCGGAATTGCCACCGGTGATCAGGATCGTGCGATGTGTCAGAGCCATTTCGTCTTGTCCTTCTGAAAAACTGGCCCTTACATGTCTGTCACGCTGCCAGCTGGAAAGTAGGCACCCAAAAGATTTATACTTACCCAAAAGAGAGTATGAAGCCGATGACAGACCGTTCGTTGCGGCAGGAGCTGCAGGATACTGGCCCAACCGACCCCGCCGTGGACCGTCTCGTCGAAGAGGTCATCGGCAGGGTCGCCGACAAAT
Source organism: Pseudooceanicola marinus (assembly GCF_002786295.1). Lineage (GTDB taxonomy): Bacteria > Pseudomonadota > Alphaproteobacteria > Rhodobacterales > Rhodobacteraceae > Pseudooceanicola > Pseudooceanicola marinus. Next base: position 2,409 of record NZ_PGTC01000017.1, read on the forward strand.
GGACGATGCTGTTGATCGAAATCCTCACGGAGCGGGAGTGCTGCCGTTTCGGCGAGCTTTCCCGGGCCTGCACGGGGATCAGCCAGAAGATGCTGACGCAGACGCTGCGCGCAATGGAGCGCGACGGCTTCGTGACCCGAACAGTCTATCCGGTCGTGCCTCCGAAGGTGGAATATCGGCTGACTGACCTTGGCCTTGGTCTGAGTAAGGCTTTCTGCGGCGTCTGGCTTTGGGCAGAAGCGAACTTTGATAAAGTGGAATGCGCGCGGCGCGACTACGCGGCAAGGAACGCTGACGAAGGCTGATCCGCTCGGGGTACTTACGAGGCGCACGGCAACGCGGTGACCAACCACGACGCCAAGCGACCTCGACGCTTTCGTCCCTTTGCTGCCGTTCGTGCTGGGCGCGGCGGATGACCGGTTCCAGCCCTTCCACGACATTCATGCAGGCCGCAGCATGACGCCAGGCGCCGACACGAAGGGCGGGAAGCGGAAGTTCGCTGCGGGCGCGAACGCAACCGGAATTAACCGCGGAAGCGGACATTCGGCCAGGCTTTCGAGACGTGAGCAGTAATATTCGACGCGAAAGACGTGAAGCGGAAGTTGGCTGGGATGAAGACGAAAGTGACGCCGGAATAGCGTGACAGAGAGTCAGTCCGCAGAGCTTCCCAAAAGTTGCCTATCTTTAGCTTTACCGACGAGCTTCTCTTACTGGCGGTCCATGCCGTTCCCGCAATTCCTTGTCTAACTTGAACATGTCAAGAATGTATGACGAGAAAATGAGATCGCGGGATCCGATTGAGTAGCGCCACGATCGGGTGTCGAGCGCCGCCAACTGGTCGGAGGCGATGGACTTGTTACCAAGATAGTCGGTGAGATCGGCAGTCTGGAAATCGGACCCGAGCCAGAATGACAGACTTTCTTCTTCCGGCCCTTTTCTCGCGACGATGCGTCCGCTTGTCAGCACATTGATCAGTTCGTGTGCTTGCCGGATCGGGTGCCCGTTGAGACTGGCTCCGTGGAACACCCGATTTGCTATGACGATGCCTGTGTGAACCACGCATTCTGAATTGGCCTTCCAGCCGAGTCTTTTGAATAGCTTTGACTGGTTTGCGGGGTCCGCAAAAATGTCCCGCCGTATGTCGAGTTGCTTCCGGGCCTTGCGGATATGTTCCCAACTGTTACGCGTCTCATGGACAGACACAGGGTGATAAGCATTCTTGCATTCGAGAAGGATGAGCGCGTCATCGCGTCTTGCGACGATATCCAGCTCGGGACTCTGCCCGGCGACTTTCACCGTTAAGTCGCTTTCGACCTCGAACCCTGCGGAGCGGAGCGCTTCGGTGACAGAGTGGACCATGAGGTCCTTCGAACCGATCGCTGCTGACCGGAGGCCGTTGGCGACGATGGTGTTGCGGACGAGGTTGGAGACCGCCACCACATGCGGGGCGATCACGTAGTAGCCACCGGCGTCTACAAATGGACGGTATTGGAGATCGAGATGCCCATCTCCAGGAACCATCTTCAAAAGCTCGATAACTTCACGCGCCTTGTCCTCGTTGCCGAGGATTAGCTGCATATGCTCAACCATCGCATCGTGCGAAATAGCCAAGAGTGTCGAAGTCAAAGTCAACTCTTCGCGCTCGACTGGGTCTTGGATGTCTGCCAGTCGACGCTGGTACGCGCAACTTATGAAATTGAAGTAGCGCTGCACCTTGAGGACGTCCAGCGATGAGATTCGGTCTGTGATAGGGAAGACAAGGTCATCGAACGTTCCGAAGTAGTCGACGTCCAGTTCCATGAGCATCTGGATCTCATCGCGAAACAGCTCATCGTTTGCGAACCAGGCATTGAATACTACCGGGATCGCAGGCATCAGCAGAACCAAGCGTCTTATGGGATGATCTTTAATCTCAAGAAGATTGTCGAAGCTGCCACGGTCAAACCCCGTGTCTATCAGCGTTCGGATGGAGATTGGCTTATCTGCTTCCTGCAGGTGGAACTGCCGAATTAAAGCTTGCGTCCGCTGCTGTATGAAGCCAAGGCGCACCGCACGCTCGACATCCGGATCCATTGAGGAGATCGTGACCTCCCCCCCTTCGCGGTCCGCACGGTATGGCAACCCATCGATGAGTTGCTCCGCCTCCCTGAATTTCGCAAGCCGAATTGCGGCGACCAACAGTCGTTCGTAGACGAGCGCATTCTTCCCCGCGGCATCGGTATCCACATGTGCGAAGGACATACCATCGACCGGGAACATCGACGCGTAGATATGTAATACGAATGAGGCAGCCTCGGCGTACTCCTCGGACGAATAGCGACGACCATCCAGCGAACTGGCTTCATGGTCGTTAAACCACCCTTGATAAAAAAGGCTGTTAACTTTGACGAAGACGGTTTTCAGCACCACTGATCTACGCGCCCGTACTGTCGCCTCGATCTCATTTTTCAGCGTCAGGGCGTTTCCCGCAATGCGTGACAGCGCCTCAACCGATTCAAGATAAACGATACGATCCGGCGACATGGCGAAAACGTCACGGACGCCTAGTACCGCCTTCGCGATCCTGCCGATCAGGGAACCTCTGTATTCGTATCGTGACGCACGGAGCACGCCATTGCGCCGCATACAGGAAATCGCGTGATCAGGATCGAGGAAGATCATCGCCATAGCGGTCGCTATCGCCTCACTCGGCCGATTTTCAGCTAAGTGCTTATTAAGAACAGATACATGCGCCTTAACGTCTGCCGAAAGCGCCTTTGTCACTGGATGTCTCTCCTCATTTCGGAGCAGCGACACCATGGAAGCTTGAGTCTTGACCGAAAGCAGGCGGCTTACGAGGTCAGAGACTAACGATGCCTTGATCATGTTACCCTCTTTGTTTCGGCTAACACCGCAGACTATATGATGCGTAAATCTATCGCTCGCTAGCCCCTATCAACCTTGGTGCCGAGGCTGCCGGAGGAAATGCTACCTACCAAGTCCTTTCGGCGAAAACGTCAAGTTGCAAATGTAGCTTGCGCAGTATCCGATGCTAAAGTTTCCAATCAGCGAATTGATTTCTTTTCCCGTGGCAAGTCCTCCTATCATTGACATCGGCCCAATGCCGAAATTTCCAAGTGCGTAGAGGATGCCGGTCGCCAGAAGCAAAACAGCAATTATCGACTTAAATGTATGACGTTTTCCACACGGCGTTTCCGCCGAAAAAACTTGTGGTATTTATATGGGCTCAAAAAGATCACTTTTCAAGTTTCTCCCCAAACGACCGGACTGGTGACCCATGTGTCGGCTCCAGCTTGAGCTGCGAGTTACCTGAAAGTCCACTATTCCGGGCTGCACCGCAGCGTCGGGCCAACTCGCGAATGGCGGTAAGGGGCCGAAAGCCCCAGGCCGTCTGGACAATGGCTCGCCCGAGTGCATGTCCGCTTCCTGCGCAAAGCTGCCGTTAGTCTAGGTTTGCAGCGAACCTCCACTCTCCACCATTCGTGCCAGTGTCTAGCGTCATGTCGCGTGGATCACGAATGCAGTGGAAAGGCTAAGAGTGAACTTTCGCTGCGCGGTACTTGAGCGTCCGCTCCCGCGCACCTCACCCCCCGGGGGTACCCTGAAAATCTGGGCGCAATGCTCCTGACCGGTGAGGGGACCGCTGTTTTCGTGCGCGGCTAATTGGAGAAAAAAGCCCACTTGGGAAAGCGGGTCAAAGCGAAACGAAAGGCGGTGTCTGAGCGCGATTTTCCGATTGCGATGATGTTTGTTGGGGCTCGGTGGTGGAGCGGCGTAGTTGAGCTGGCAGGGTCTTGTGATGCCACCGGGTCGATCTATGACCCATGCTCAATCTTGCGTGTTCCCTTGGTCTTTGCCGTCCTGACCCTTTGGAATTCCAGCTTGCGCTCTGCGGCGCGCCCGTCAGGACAGCCCCCAAGTGTTCGTGGCCCATTGCTTGTCTTAACCCTCTGCGAGATGCTCGGCCAGGGTGCTGGTCGTATAGCGCTTTCGGAACAGGCCCGCCTCGGCCAGGCGCGGCACCAGCTGCTCTAGCGTCAGATGCATCGAGCGGGGGGCGCCGCCGGGCACCGCGACAAAGCCGTCGATCGCCCCGGCCTCGAACCAGTGGGAGATGGTCCGGGCCGCGTCCTCGACCGTGCCGATGATCTGCCAGTGGACCGAAGCCAGCAGCTCGGGCCGCGCCAGAAGGCCGTTCACCGTCAGATCCTCCTGCGCGATCAGCGCACGCAGCAGCGCCCCGTAGGAGGGGAAGCGCGAGGGCGGCGGCACAGCGGGCAGATCGGCGGAGCGCACGGGGCGATCCTCGGGCCAGGCGGCCAGGTCAAGGCCCGTCGCCTCGCGCAGCCGGGCCAGCCGGGCGGGGCGGTCGACCCGGGCGTGATTGGCCTCGAAGAGATCGCGCGCCTCGGCGCGGCTGTCGGCCAGGTAAAGGCTGAGCCCTGGGAGCAGGCGCACGTCCCGGGACGCCCGCCCGGCGGTTTTGGCCGCCCGCGACAGGGCCTGACGGGCGGCGAGGGCGTCTTGCAGGGTCAGGGTCTGGGCAAAGACCATGTCCGCCATCTGCCCGGCCAGGGCGACCCCGCCCGCCGAGGCCCCGGCCTGCATCATCGGGATGTGGGGGCCGGGAAAGGCGGGAATGTTCAGCGGACCTTCGATGTCGAAGGCCGCGCCGTGGTGGTCGGCGGGGCGGATCAGGGCGGTATCTGCGAACTGTCCCGTCGCGCGGTCGATGCGCAGGGCCTCGGCCGGAAAACTTTGCCACAGGGCCTGCATCGCCGCGACAAACTCGCCGGCCCGGGCATAGCGCTCCGCCGAGCTGGGCATCTCGGTCAGGCCGAAGTTCTGCTGCCCCTGCAAGGCGGTGACGATGTTGCACCCGGCGCGTCCCTGGCTCATCCAGTGCAGCGACATCAGCTGCCGCGCGGTCAGGTAGGGGTGGCCGAAGGTGGTCGAGATCGTCGGAACCAGCCCGATCCGCGAGGTGCCCTCCACCAGCGCCGCCATCATCAGCACCGAATCCAGGCTGGCGAAGCCGAAGGAGGTTTCCATCACCGGCACCGGCAGGCTGTGGGTATCGGGTCGGAAGGCGAAATCGAGATGCGCGGCCTCGGCCCGGCGCGCGATGTCGAGGGCGAACTCGGCCGAGAACAACCCCTCGATCCCGCTGTCGGGCCGCCGCCAGCCTTCATCGCGCAGCCAGGTCGGGGCCAGGGACATGCCAATGCACAGGGTGTCACGCAGTTTCATCGAGGGGATCCTTGCTGATCGCGAAGGGCCGGCCCTTGACAGGCCGGCCCGGTTTTCTGGTCGTCTGGGCGTCGCTCAGAACTGACCGCGCAGGCCCAGGCCGATCATCCGCGGGGCGGTCATGCTGGCCTGGGTGAAGGGCGCGGCGCTGCCCCGGGCGGCCTGTTTCAGCACGGGCGCGCGTTCGTCGAACAGGTTGTTGACGTAGCCGTAGAGTTCCAGCCCGCCCGACAGCGCATAGCTGGCGTTGAGGTCGACCAGGCTATAGCTGTCGATCTCGTAGCTATCGGTATTGCCAATGTCGGACTCGTAGCCTCCGACGTAGCGGGCCTGGCCACCGATCGTCAGGGCCTCGGTCGCCTGCCAGTCGACCCCCAGGCTGACCATGCCGCCCGGCGCGCGGGCAAAGGCGTTGCCAGTGTAATCCGGGGCGGCGACGAACTTCGTCACCTCGGTGTGCAGCAGGCCCAGCCCGGCGTTCAGCCGCAGATCTTCATTCGGCTGGTAGGTGGCCGAGATCTCCAGGCCGTAGGCCTCCGCCTCGTCGGCGTTGATGGTGTGGATATTCGCGACGCCGCCGACGACCTGGGTGATCGAATTCTGCGCATCGCGGTAATCCATGTAGAACAGGTTGCCGTTCAGCTGGAGCCGGTCATCCATCAGGCTGGCGCGGGCGAAGAGTTCATAGTTCCAGACGGTTTCGGCATCGTATTCCGTCCAGTCGTTCGACCCGGTGAAATCGAGCGAGACGCCGCCTGGGTTGTAGCCCTTGGAGATCAGGCCGCCGATGGTCAGCTCGGGGTTGACCTCATAGGCCAGGGTCAGCTTGGGCAGCAGCTCTTCGAAGGTTTCGGAGTAATCCAGATCGCTGTTGGCGAACAGCGGCGAGACCTCACCGCTGCGGCTGACCTCGTCGCGCTGGTAACGCAGCCCGCCGGTCAGGGTCCAGCGGTCGGCCAGGCGCCAGCTGACCTCGCCATAGACGCCAAGGTTCTTCTTGTCGTCTTCGAAGGTCGACACGCCGCCCTGGTCCAGCCAGTCATCCTGGGTGACGTGGGCGTAGTAGAGGCCCGCGACGCCGCTGACCAGGTCGCCGGTCTGGCCGAAGGTAAGCTTGGTCTCATTGCTCCAGCTGTCGCGGCTGATGTCGGCGTCGCCCCGACCCGCCGCGCCGGTGCGGCGGTGGATGGTCTGTGTCGAGCCCTGCATCTGGTTCGTCAGGGTGATGCCGTTGGCGAAGTCATAAGTGGTGTCCCAGACCAGCGTATCGGTCAGCTGGTGCCAACCGGGCATCATGGTGGTGATCGTGTCGAGGTCGTTATAGGGCGGCGAGGCGCCCTCGGCACTGGGGCGGGTGGTGTCGGTGTTGCTGTAGGTCAGCAGCATTTCCAGCCCCGGCAGTTCCGAGGGTTGCCACAACAGCTTCGCCCGGCCGTTCAGGGTCTCGAAATCCTCGCCGATCTCGTTCTGGATGAAGTTCGGCTCGACATAGTCGATGAAGGTGTCCCGGGCGCTGTAATCCAGCGTGACGCGGGCGGCGAAATCACTTCCGAGGGGCGTGTTCCACATCAGCGAGGCGCGACGATGATCGTAGTTGCCGAACTCAAGGCGGTAGGCGCCCTCCTGTTCGAAGGTCGGATCGTTGGTGTTGACGATTATTGCCCCGCCGATGGCATTGGCCCCCTGAGAGGTGGTTTGCGGGCCGCGGAATACCTCGACGCTGTCCACGTCCCAGGCTGAGGTCGCGCCGAAGTAGAGCTCATTGTAGTCGAGGTAGTGACCGTCAAGGTTGACCGTGGCGCGCGGCACCGTGCCGCCGAAGAAGGCGTTCGCCCCGGTGTGCGGCCCTTCCGAGTTCTGGCCGCGGATGATCGGCGTGCTGACGCTGTCGGTGTAGATCACGTTGGGCGTTCCCGCGATGGCGGAGGCCACGTCGGACTTGCCCGTCTTCGCCTCGATCTCTTCCCCTGACAGCACAGCGACGGAGGAGGCGGTGTCCATCATGTCGCGATCGACCTTTTCACCGGTGACGGTGATCGGCGCCAGCGTGATCGTCGGCCCGGTCTGGGCCTGGGCGCCGCCGGCTGCCAGGGCGATGGTCAGGGACAGAAAGCTCGCATGGCGCGCGAGCCGGGCGCGATTGGTGTTGTTCATTGTGACCCCCGGGTCCTTGCATGGAAAACGGCTGGCGTGGAGGGGTCCGGCTGGCGCGATAATGCGGTTCGCATTGCATGACGCATCCCGTATGTCAAACCGCCTAGCGGTGGAAAGCCTTTACCCGAGGCCGGCTGTCTGATTAAGGTCACAACCTGACAGCCAGCCGGGAGGGGACCAGCCATGCAAGAGGCCTTCGCCGATCAATCCGACGAGGACGCGACCGAGCCGCGACGGTCCAGCACGATCCAGTCGATCAGCATGGCCGCGCGATTCCTGCGTCTGCTTGCCAGCTCCAATACCGCGATGCCGCTGAACGAACTGGCGCGTGGCGCCGAGACGGGCCGGTCGACGGCGCATCGCTACATGCAGTCGCTGGTGAAGGAGGGCCTGGTGCGACAGGACCCGGCCAGCAGCCGCTACGAGCTGGGCGCGGAGGCGCTGAGCCTTGGCATCGCGGCGCTGCGGCGGGTCGAAGAGGTCGAGCTGGCCGGGGCCCAGATGAAGATCCTGGCCGAAACCCATCCTATGAGCGGTGGCGTGGCAATCTGGACCGAGCGCGGCCCGACGCTGGTGCGCTGGTATCGCAGCGCCGAGTTCTCGATCACGCCGCTTGGCCTCGGGGATGTCCTGCCGGTGGACAACACGGCCTGCGGTCTTGTGTTTCAGGGCTACCTGACGGCGGCCCGGGTCGAGGCCGCACGGCGGCAGCAGCCAGATCATTTCCGTGGCCAGGCCCCCTCTAAAGCCGAGATCGCCCGCATCCGCAGCGCGGGTTGGGCCGAGTTGACCAACCATCTTCTGTCGCATGTGACCGGGCAGGCCGCGCCGATCCTGGATGCCCAGGGGCAGCTGGCCTGCGTCGTGACCACGACGACTGACCTTGGCCGCCTGCGCGCCGCCGATGACCGGCTGGTGCTGCAAGACGTGGCTCGGCTGGTCAATCGCGCTACGGGTGGTCAAACCTGGCTAGGGTAAGCGGGCCTGGCTGGGCTGAACGGGGCGGGCTCAGCCCGCGGGCGGGCGGCGCGGAATGATCATGGGGCGACCGGTTTCGGGGTCGGCCATGACGCGGGCGGGCAGGGCGAAGACCTCTTCGATCAGTGCCTCGGTGACGATCTCTTCGGGCGCGCCCCGGGCCACCACGGCACCGTCACGCATGGCTATCAGGTGGCTGGCGTAGCGGATCGCCAGGTTCAGTTCGTGCAACACCGCAACCACCGTGCGCCCCTGCCGGTTGAGCCGCGACAAGAGCTCCAGCACCTCGATCTGATGCGCGATGTCGAGGAAGGTCGTGGGTTCGTCCAGCAACAGGATGGGCGTTTCCTGGGCCAGTGCCATGGCGATCCAGACCCGCTGGCGCTGGCCGCCTGACAGCTCTGCCATGCGGCGCTCCGCCAGATCCAGCGTGCCGGTCAGCGCCAGGGCGTCGCGGGTGGCGCGCTCATCCTCCGGGGACCACTGGCGCAGAAAGCTCTGATGCGGGAAGCGCCCGCGCGCCACCAGGTCCGAAACGGTGATGCCGTCAGGCGCCACGGGCGATTGCGGCAACATGCCCAGACGCCGCGCGACCTCGCGCGAGGGCAGTTCGCTGATTGCCTTGCCGTCGAGGATGACTTGCCCGGCTTCGGGTGGCAGCAGGCGGGACAGGGCCCGCAGCAGGGTCGACTTTCCGCAGGCATTGGGGCCAACGATCACGCTGAACCCGCCATCGGGAATGGACAGCGACAGCCCTTTCGAGATCACCCGCGACTCGTAGCGCAGTGTCAGGTCTTCGGCACTCAGGCGATCCGTCATCTCCGACTCCGGTGGCGTTCCGGCCTTGCTGCCGGTCGGGATCCGTATTGCATTGCGGAATGCGCTCTGCAATATGGTTGTAGCCACGTTAAGCGACGCCGTGCGCGCCTCGCTTTGCGGCAGCCAGCCATCATCACCACTCCTCCACGCGAACCGGGCCCCTTCACGCCCGGAAGAAAGGCCGTCATGCCAGATTTGCGAAATGAAGTTGTAGAAGACCGGACCAATGCGCTGGCGGGCAAGGATCACATGGGCGACATGACCCGGGTGCAGCTGACCGTGCTGAAGATCGATCACCCGTTCCCGACGATAGCTCGTTTGACGGTCCGCATTCACACCGAGGATCCCGCCGCCTGGAGCGTGCCCAATGTCGCCGTCCGGCTGGAAGTGGCGGAGATCGAGGGGCATCGTCCGATCTCTCGCATTTACACCATCCGCCGCTTCGATCCCGAGACCTGCGAGGCCGAGATCGATTTTGTGCTGCACGAGGGCGACAGTCCGGCGATGCTGTGGCTGCGCGCCGCCCGCCCCGGCACCACGGCACTGATGATTGGGCCGCGCCCGCATTTCTCTCCCGCTTTCGAGGCGGGCAAAAGGATCGCGATTCTGGCCGATGAAACCGCCATTCCCGCCGTGCTTTCTATCCTCGATGCCTGGCCCGAGGGAGAAACCGCCGAGGCCTGGATCGAGACCGCCGACCGCGCGGCCTTTGACGAACTGCCCCGGCCCAGGGGCGTGACCCTGCACCACCTGCCGCGCGCGGCCCAAGCGCCCGCCGGCACCACCGGTGCCCTGGCCGCTGCCGCCCGCGCGGCGATCACCGATGGCAACTGGACGGTCTGGGCTGCGGGAGAGAGGCGCGACATGCGCGAAATCCGCGCTGTCTGCGCCGAACATGGCATCGGCCGTGAGGGCCAGCAGATCATGGGCTACTGGAAGCTGGGGATGAGCAGTTCCGAGATCGACCGCCACCGCCTGGCCACCTATGAGGCGCTGAAGGCGCGTGGCGTGGGGCTGGACAACCTCAGCGACGCCGACCTCGACATCTGAACCGAAAGACAGACGCATGTTGAGACAGACCTTCGCCGCCCTTGCCCTTGCCCTGCTGCCCGCGCTGACCCAGGCCGAGGAGGGCTGGCCGCGCCGGATCGAGCATGCCAACGGCACGCTGACCCTGCCCGCGCCGCCCGAGCGGATCGTGTCGACGTCCCCCAGCCTGACCGGCACACTGCTGGCCATTGATGCGCCGCTGATCGCCACCGCTGCGGCCACCCGCAGCCGGTTGTCCGACGATGACGGGTTCTTTCACCAATGGGCCGACGTGGCCCACGCCCGCGGGGTCGAGGTGCTGTACCCCGACCTCAGCTTCGACATCGAGGCGGTGATCCTGGCCAATCCCGATCTGATCGTCGTTTCGCAGACCGGCGGCGACAGCGCGGTCGAGTTCGTGCCCGAGCTGGAGGCCATGGGCTTTCCGGTGCTGGTGCTGAACTACGGTATCCACCCCTGGGAGGCGCTGGCGAAGACCCTGGGTCACGCCACCGGGGAAGAGGCCGAAGCCCGGGCCGTCACCCGGGCCTTCGCTGAGCATGCCCGGGCGGCGGGGCGTGCCATCACCCGCCCCGCGGGCAGCGTCAGCATCATCTCCTACAACTTCTACGGCTCCTACGGCGTGAGCAAGCCGGAGGGCGCCCAGGCCCGTGTCCTGGTCGAGATGGGCTTCGAGGTGACCGGCGTGCCGCAGGCGGCGCAGGGTCTGGTGCAGGCCTCGCGTGAGTTCGACTTCGTCTCGCATGAGAACCTCTCGGCGGCGATCAGCGGCGACACGATCTTCCTTCTGGCGGCAGAGCCGGAGGATGTGCAGGCGGTGCTGGACGATCCGGTGCTGGCCAATCTTCCGGCGGTGAAGGCCGGCCGGGTCTACCCGCTGGGGGCCACGTCCTTCCGGATGGACTACTATTCCGGCCGGGCGATGGTCGACAGGGTCGCGGCGCAGTTCGCCGAATGACCGGGGCAGGGCGCGTGCAACGGGTCAGAACGGGGGCGCTGACAGGGCTTGCGGTGCTGGCCCTTCTCTTCGTGCTGGGCCTCGCCATCGGGTCACGCCCCATCCCGCCCGTCGAGGTCTGGCGCGCGCTGGTGGCCTTTGACCCGGGCAGCGATCTGCACGTGATCGTCCAGGCCCTGCGGCTGCCGCGCGACCTCCTGGCAGTCAGTGCCGGTGCGGCGCTCGGCCTTGCGGGCGCCCTGATGCAATCGCTGACGCGCAACCCGTTGGCGGAGCCCGGGCTTCTGGGGGTAAACGCGGGCGCGGCGCTGGCGGTGGTGCTGGGCACCATGGCCTTCGGGCTGACCTCCGTTGCGGGCTATGTCTGGTTCGGTTTCCTCGGCGCCGGCCTTGCGGGCGTCGCCGTCTTCGTCCTGGGCCGCGCCCATGACAGCGGCACCGACCCGGTCCGTCTGATCCTGGCCGGGGCCGGGCTCACCATCCTGCTGGGCACGATGACCAGCCTGTTGATGCTCAACTCGGACCTGCGGGTCCTCGACATCCTCCGCAACTGGCAGACCGGAACGCTGGACGGGCGCGGCTACGCGGCGGCGGGTGTCATGGCGCTGGCGTTGCTAGCAGGGGGGGTGGCCAGCGTGATCGTGGCGCCCGCACTGGATGCCCTGGCGCTTGGCCAGGACCTTGGCCGTACCCTGGGGCTGGACCCGCGCCGGATCTGGGCGCTGGCCTGCCTGGCGGTGATGCTGTTGGCGGGCGCGGCCACGGCGACCGCCGGACCCATCGCCTTTGTCGGGCTGATCTCGCCCCATGTGGCGCGGATGCTGGCCGGGCCCGCGAACCGCAGCGTGCTGCCCCTGTCGGCCCTGATGGGGGCGATCATGCTGCTGGCCGCCGACATCCTGGGCCGGGTCGTTGCCATGCCAGGCGAGGTGGCCGCCGGGACCGTGGCGGCGCTGATCGGCGGGCCGTTCTTCGTGCATGTGGTGCGGCGTTACCGCCTGGTGCAGCTGTGACGCCGGGGGGGCAACGCCTGCTGCGCGTCGGTCGCGTCAGCTTGTTGTGGCGTCCACGCGCCCTGGCGGTCGGGCTGGGCGCGCTGATGCTGGCGCTCGGTCTGGCGCTGCTCTTGCTGGGCACCGGGACGATGCAGTTATCCCCGGCACAAGTCCTGTCGGTCCTGTCGGGCAGCGGCCAGGACCCGGTTGCCAACCGCATCCTGCAATATGTGCGTCTGCCGCGCCTGCTGACCGCCGCTTGCGTCGGTGCGGCGCTTGGCATGGCGGGGGCGGCGTTCCAATCGATCTCGCGCAACGCGCTCGGCTCGCCCGATGTGATCGGCTTCACCACCGGGGCCGCGACCGGGGCCATCGCCCTGTTGGTCTTCGGCACGCCCGGGGCCTTCGACACCGCCGCCGCCGCAGTGGCAACGGGGATGCTGACGGCGCTGGCCGTATTGCTCCTTTCGGGCCGGGGTGGGGCGGGCGGCGGCTACCGCCTGGTGCTGATCGGGATCGGCGTCGGCGCGGTGCTGATCGGACTGAACACCCTGCTCCTGGCCAAGGGCGCGCTGGACCGGGTGATGTCGGCGCAGCTGTGGCTGGCGGGGTCGCTGAACGCCCGCAATTGGGGCCATGTCTGGATCGCGGGCACCGGCCTCATGCTCTTCGCGCCGGTGCTGGTCGCCCTGTCGCGCCGCCTCGCGGTGCTGGAAATGGGTGAGGACATGGCGCGCCAGCTGGGCCTGCCTGTGGCCGCGACTCGCATCATGACGGTCGTCACCGCCGTCGGCCTGACGTCGCTGGCTACGGCCGCGGCGGGACCGATCGCCTTCATCGCCCTGGCCACGCCGCAGATCGCCCGGGCGCTGTCCCGTTCCTCGGACGTGCCGATGGTAACCGGGGCGCTGTGTGGGGCGGTTCTGATGCTGGCAGCGGATCTGATCAGCCAAGTGGCCAGCTTTGGCCTGGTGATGCCGATCGGGCTGGTCACCGGCAGCCTGGGGGGCGCCTATCTTCTGCTTGTCCTGACACGCCGCGACGGCCTGCGCTAGAAGCGCAGCCAGGCCGCCATACTTCTAGCGCCACTTGCAGAACGTGCCATCTCTTGTCCCGTTCTGCCGGCAGAGTTCTTTGGAGCCTATGCCGGCTTGATGTTCCTTCGGGATGCCATTGATCCGCTCTTTGCTGAAACGGCTCGTCCGCATCACCTGTATTCTCGTTTGGAGAACAGGCTACTTCAACGCGCGGACTTTTGAGGGGCGCAGGTCAGCCGATACGAAGGGCGGGCAGCCGTCGTTCGCTGCATCTTGGGCGAACTGCCGCTAAGCGCAGAGAGCTACCGTTCGATCAAGGGCGGTAGGGTGACCGCTATGCGCAGGAAGTGATCTTTGGTCGCGCCCTGCGGCACCTCTCACTAAGAATAATCGGGTGCCGATCCAGATCCTGAGTCCTGTGACTATACGCGTCTTAAGAAAAAATTGCGGAATATGATGCTGAGTTTTGCACAAAGGTCTATGGACCTATAGTTTCTCATAGGTTGTCCGCTCTCTTAAATCTTGGATGATTTTTTCGGATCTCGAGGGATCTGAGTAAAACGACGCGCAGAGATTTAGGAGAAATATGATGCGATTTTTAGCGATGGCGGCCTTGTCGGCGGCCTCTCTATCTTTGGCTGCTTGCGGGGGCTCATCTGTCGATGGTGATATGTCCGAGGCCGACCTTCCTGAGAAATACGCCAGCCTTGAGGATCTCGTCTCGAAAGCAGAGAATGCAGAACTCGAAGAGGCTTCCGAAAGCCAGATGAGCGGCACCGCGACCCTGTCGGGCGCGATGGCGATCAGCGATGTGGGCGAGGCTGAAGACCTCGAGGCTATCGGGGACATGTCCCTGACTGCGGATTTCACTGGCGGCACAGTGACCGGTACGGCTGACGGTTTCGGTCTCTACAACGACGACACGCAAGAGCTTGAAGACGAGCTGACCGGCTCGCTTGCGATCAGCGGCACGATCTCCGGTACGACCTTGGCCGCCGATGCCTCGGGGACGCTGACAGACGACGAAGCGCATATCGTAGATATGGATATGGATGGCACTTTCTACGATTACGAAGGGGAGCTTGCGCTCTATGGCGATCTTGAGGGGACGGTAGACGGCGACTACTACGAAGGTGGTTTTGCTGCGATCGAGGACTGACCCTACGTCCCTCGTTTTGACAAGTGCGATGTGGAACCATCATCGTGCCGCGGGAAATCGCGGCGCGACCACCACAGGTCAGGTGACATGAGACGTCCTCCTTCCCGACAAAGAAATGTGTTTCGACAGGCGCTGTGCAGAGCCCTCCTGTTAATCTTCCTGTCCCTCGCGAAGGGCGTTTCAGCCGAGGTGACCATGAGCGTTTCAGGGAGCTATGAGATATTGATGCAAAAGGGGCGCGCGGTCCTGGCCGAGGGTGCGCCCGCAAAATCTATCTCGTATTTTTCCAAAGCCTGGCGCTTGCTCCCAACCGTGCCATCAGCGCAGCTGGCGATTGCAGAGGCCTGGGCTCAAGCGGGGCAGCGGCGGCGGGCAGACGCATTCCTGCGGCATCTCTTGGCAGACCCGAAGCAGAAAGAGAATGCCGATCTCTATCTCGCAGCGTTGTCCGAGCTTGCGCGACGCTATCCTTTCCAGTTTTCCGCCTCTTTCGCGCTCTTGCCGAGCACGAACATAAAAAACACGTCGTCCGAACCCTATTTCGATACGCTTTGGGGGCGGTTCTCGATTGAGGACGGAGGCAAAGAGACCTCTGGCGTTGGTGTCGAGGCGGGGGCTCAGTTGATTTATCGACGTCCGATTTCACAGGAGATACGCCTCGAGCTTGGGTCGTCTCTGCACCGCATCTGGTATCCAGATCCTGATCTGCGCTATTGGCGCGGGCGTCTTTCGGCGGACCTGAAATCCGAAGGGCAGACGGGCAGTTTCCGGGTGGGGCTGCATGTCGTCAGAACCTATTATTCCGACGTGAAAGGACCCAGTCCGGATCGGATCTCGACCGGTGTGCACGGCGTCTGGTCTCGCCGCCTGTCGGGTGTCGAGACCCTGAGTGCGAGCGGGCTGATCGAATATCGTGACTATTTCGACAAAGACACGCTGTCAGGGCGCTACGGGTCGCTTGGTCTCGGCTGGAGCAAACGGACAAATTCCTCCAGCGTTATGACGCTTGGCGGGACGCTTGAGCGCAGTGAGCCGTCGCTTGCATATCATCGCTACTGGGGGGCGAGTCTGCGGGCGGGGTATAATTTTGATCTTTCCGATAGTGTGCGCGCGGGCTTCGATCTCGACACCAAGCTGCGCCAGTATGATACGGATTTTCCCTCGGTCGATTTTGCACGTCGAGACAGGATTAACCGCATCGGGGTGTCATTCTCGAGCAGCCGGATCAAGATTATGGGCAGCACGCCGAAACTGTCCTGTGGCTACAGGGTGCAGACGTCCAACATCGCTCTCTATTCGTCGGAAACGACGGATTGCCGGATCGGCTGGCAGTATCAGTTCTAAGAGCTGATGAGCTCGAGGGGCCGCCTCCGCCTGGATCTAGTCGCAGATCAAGTGCGGCAGGACACGATGAATGGCCTCGCTGAAGATGAGGTGTCCTGCGTTTTCGACAGGCTCGAACCGTGCGTCAGGCATGTCTTTGGCAATGGCTTTGGCATCCTCGATCGGGCTGATCGGGTCTTCGCACCCGTGGAGCATGACCATTGGACAGCGTGTAGCCAGAAGGTCGGCGTGCCAGTCACGTTGCAGGCTGATCATCTCGTCAATCGAAGCGAGAGTCGCGTGATTGGCGATCAGGCGCAGCCAATCGGCAAGATGCGCTCGCTCGAACAGCGTATGCAGACAGGCAAGATCGGCCTCTGACTTTCGGAACAAATGGCCAAGCCCCTTTTGTGCAAAGGCGGGCACGCGGCTCAACGCGTTATAGACCTGTGTGAGCCCAACGAGGACGCGGGGATCCGAACGGAGCCGGTGCGACATATCAACAAAGATGGTCGGAGAGGAGCTGTCTTTTACGGCTTTGAACAACTGCGGAGTACCGCAGAGCACGAGTTTGGAAACACAATCCGGATGATGGCGCAGGAAATGTGCTGCCCAGGGTACGCCGGCGCTTTCCGCGAGACAGAGAACCGGCGTGTCGCTCATATAATCAACGATTTCAGCCATCGCCTTGGAAAATCGGCCCATGCGGGCCTCAGGCGCTCCCTCGAGGGTGAAGCTCAGGAAATGTCGAGGGACCAGCAGCAGGCGCAGATTTTGTGCCTTCAGACTTCGGATCAATTCATCCTCGAACAGCACGGGGGAGAGCATGCTGTGAAAATAGAGCACCGGTTGGCCACGACGCGCGCCGAATTCCCAGATCGGAAACTCATCGTTCTCCCCAATCGAGATGTGGTTCACGATCACAGCGCGACCGAACTGACGCTTGATCTGGGCGGTCTCGGGACGACGGTCCTGCAGCGGCAAAATCTCGTCGAGTACCGCGGCGGTGATGTCGAGTGAGAGGGTCCGGAGCAAAGCGGTCTGGGTTTTGGCTCCGAACTTGTCCAGCACGGTGCGGATCTGTTTGCGTTTGGTGTCGTAAGAGGCGCCCGTCGCCTCGGCCGCCGCGAGTAAGTCCTTGCCGCTCAAAAGATGTGCCAGAAGAACATATTCCGAAGGTGTAAGCGCCATTGTCGGGGCGTCCTCCGAGAGCGCGGCGAGATGGGAGCTTTCGAGATGCACCGCGACAAAGGCGATATGATTGGGGACATCGTGAAAGCGTTCGACATGGTCATAGAGAAAAAAGAGTTTGTCTTCGATGACAACAAAGGCGCAGCCCGAAACCGACTGGCGCGTCATCTGAAGCTGCGCGGGAAAGACCATCTTGCTCTCGGGGGCATAGGTGTTGATCTGCCGCGTGCCAGCAGAGTCATAGAGATTGATCGACAGGCGACATTGGGCGAAATGCCGAAAGAAAAAGCGCTCGCTCTGGGCCTCATTTTTCGGACTGAGCAGGAGCGCGTCTTCAGAAGGGAGCGCCCCAGGCGCCTTCTTGAGCGCGGTCGCGAGGATTTGGATGAATTGAGAGGGGCGCGCCATGGGCTCCGATCGTTTTTGCTTCTTGGGGTGTCGCATCATGTTGTTCCTACGCGACGATCTGGGCAATGGGGATGCCCCTAAGATCTACCAGAACGTGTGGTGAAATATAGAGAACCATCTCTTCCAGCTTGATTTCCGTACTCTGCCCCCCCCTTGAGGGGGGCGTGATCCATTCTGCGGCAGATTAACGTCGGATCAATATCGGATATTTTCTTCACCTGCTGCTTTGGGCATCACATCATGACACTGACCACGACATTGCCAGATTCGGACCAGATCGCTCTTTTGCGCGAGAAGAACGCGATGGCCTGTCTTGATGTCGATCTGGGGGCGCGGATTCTTTCCTGTGATACGATGGCGCGGCGGTTTCTTGAGCTCCATCCGTGCTATTGTCGACGCGATGAGGCGGAGCGGCTCGACATTGACCCTGCTGCAGCGTTCGATTCGGCGCTATGTAGCGCCAGCCGGCAGGTGGCACCCGCTTCGACGGTCCTCTTTCCCGAGACTCCCTCTGCGAACGGGCCCGTGCAGATCAATATCCTGCCATTTAAGCCTGAGCGAGTGCGCATTGTGGTGTTTTGGTACAATCCCGATGCGGCCTTCGCCAGCGAACAGATCACCTCTCTCACCGCACGCGAACGCGCCGTCCTGGAGTTGGCTGCTGCGGGGCTGCGACGCGACCGGATCGGCCACCACCTCAATATTTCAATGCCGACGGTCGATCTGCATTGCCGCAACCTACGACGCAAGCTTTCGGCGCTCACGATGTCCGAGGCCGTTGCTGTAGCCGCGCGCCGCAATATTTTGTCGATCTGATCAATCGTACCGTCCACCCACTTTGTTCGGGAGTTACTTTTTCTTGCCAATAGGTCGACATCCCTATGGTCGATTTTCGCTCTCCATTTCTCATTTTTTGGATTGCGAGATAGTTTTCATTGTTTCGTCAGGTTCATTGCCGTCTCAAGCCGGTGTTCGATATGTGAGAGGTCCTTTCAATTTTGGGGTGACTTAGGGAACCGCTTTCAGCCAAAGAGTATGCATGCTTCACCCTTCGGAAGGGTTTTCATGCTTCGTCCCAAAGAGGACAATTTCCCGCTCGAAGTGACCGAGGCCATCTCCGGTTTGGGCTGTCTGCGGCCGTTCGCTGCGCCTGGCACGAACGGCGGCTAAGCGCAGGGAGCTGCCGTTCGAGCAAGAGCGCCTGGATGACCGCTATGCGCAGGAATCGGACAGGCTAGACGGGCTGGTTCCAGTCGCGACCTGGACACTTCCGGCCCTGAGCCGACCTTCAGCGAACTGACTGCGTAGAAGCGCAGCACTGTCCAATCGGTCATTGGCTTCGCAGCCAACACCTAATACTTCTCGAAGACGAGCATGCCAGAACGATTTTGAAATCGTAGCTTCTAATGGCCTGTAGCATGCTAAACAGTGATCGATGAGAAGCGCAACACGGTAGGTGATGGCATAAATTACCCTAAGCAACGTCAATGTTTGTGCTGCGATCCCGAACGAAGCATTCGTGGAAATGGAAAAAACGACTTGCCGCCGTCCCCGACCAGCTCTGCTTGATCAGAGAGGAGAAGAAGTAGTGAGATCCTTCATACTCAAGATCAATGGAAACACGCGATGCCCTGACGGGATTAGCCGCCCTGCTTCAGTCTATGACTGGGCGTCAGGAACATTTTTTTGCAAACGCATAAGTTCGGCTGCTTCTAAATATGCCGACGGCAAAGCCGGGCCAGAGCCATTGGTGGGCGATCGCGTTTATATTTGGGTCAATGAGAAGGGCAAAGACAGCCACGGTCTTGGCCTAACGGCACGCGCTTCGATCGATACAATAACTGCAGAAAACGAGAGGTATCGCCTTCAGCTTTCGGGTCTGACACTGATGAAGAAAGAGGTGTCTATGGACGAGGCATTCACCTCGAAACCTTCGTCGAATCTCTTGCGTGAGATGAAGCGGTATCGTCTCGAACGCATCTGGGCCCTCGATGAAGAAGATTTGACGGCGATCGATGCCCTGATCGACGAGTACGGCGGGTTCCAGCAGCCGACAGATGAAGATCCAATTGCCGAAGCATTGCTTCAGCAAGCAGACAATATCGCAAGAGCTGTGCTGGAACGCAAATCGGCCCTTATCAAGCCGCGACCACGGCAGGCGGCCTTTCGACAGGTAGCTATCGAACGGCATGGTGGACGGTGTGTTTTTACCAAGACGCGGGTTATCGAAACATTGGAGGCCGCCCACGTCATTCCCCATACGGGCGCGCAGCAGTTCGAGCGCCCCGAGAACAGCCTTCTGCTACGTCGAGACGTGCACGCTCTTTTTGATCTTTTCCTATTGAGTATTGACCCTGACACCAGCCGCATTCGTGTGTCTCCACAACTCGTCCACTCCTTTTACGCTGAGTTGGAGGGGCGGGTCGTGGAGCACCAGCTCTCTGGCGCTGCCCTAAATTTTCATTTCCAGGAATTCCTCAAGGCAACACGATTATGAACGACGTTAAGCCTTCTCAAGACCGCCTTGGGCCTCAGTCCTTCTCTGCGCCATCCACGAATAAAGACTGTGATTGGGCCGCGAGAGGGCAGCACATCGCTGCACATGCAAACGCGAACGGCGGCACCGCGGTCAGCGGAGGGCTCGTGGGCTCGCGGCGTGCCCATGGGGTCAGGTTTTGGTGCTACGTCGGTTCCGGCCCTTTGCCGCCTTTGCGCAAACAGGTCTTCGCTATGGTGCAGCTTCACCAAACCGGTCGTTCACGCCCTCCAGCAGCATGTCACGGCATGCGAAGGCGAAAGGGCGCATGAAGCTTTCATTCGGCGGGGCTTGATCTGGCTGCCCACAGTTCCTCTCGCCACTCAATCAACACCGACACAAGGTTGGACAGCGCCAAGTCATTCCTTGGAGACATTGAGGCAAGGGCGTTGGAACAGGGGTAGTCGCTCAGATCCCCCATGCGTTCTAGGTCGGCTATTGTCCACTTGGAGGGTTTCGTCTCACTTGGACGCCGCCCATTGCGTTCGTCCTCATCCCAATCTGAGCAATGCTTCCAGTAATTTGCAATTGCATTAATCGCGCGGGCCATTGAGATGCCCTCATTAAACATCGGCTGCTTTCGGTAGGCATCATCCCTAGACATCCCAATATCCGCCCTTGTCGCATTCAGGTAGCGCTGCACCGCAATAAATCCACTCCCAATCAAGAACTCCCCCAGATCCAGCAACCCGTCGCTCTCAGGGTCTTGAGATTTCTCAATTGAAGATTTCACGTTGAATAACTCTTCATCCAGCAAAGCCAGAATCTTTTCAAGAAGTCCTAACTCGTCGTCCAGCACAGCTCCGCTCATGCGAAAAATAGTCACGGTTCATCCTTTTGGTGAGGCAAAAAAGGGTCGCTTGACGTTTAGCTTCTGGCCGCAATTAATGCGAAGGCGACATGTGGTGAACGATTTTCGAGGTCGGCATCGACCTTATTGAATACCTGCAATCTCCATGCGAACTCTGACAGGCTACGACAATGAATTAGAGAGAGTGACGATTGTACCTTGAGCATAAATCATCGTTACCGCACCAAGCGCCGTGGTTTCCAAGTCATGCTGAAAGCGCACTGCGATGACGGCATCGCCACCTTCCACGTCACGCTTTTCTAGAAGCTGGCGTAGAACGTCAGATTGCGCTTCATGCAAGCTAAAGAACGACCCGGCAGGCGCTTTCCCCCAAGTCGTCCCTTTGTTAATAACACCCGCTTGCGCGAATGCGATTCCAATACGGTCCTGCACGCCGTGTACATGTGTTTCGGTTGTAATCATTCTATTATCCTTGCTCTACACTGCAAAAGATCTTCACCCGACCGAGAGCGTTAGAGATTTCTTGCGCCTCGAAGAGATAAAGGCTGGCGATCCTGATTTTCTCAAATTGATAAAGGCCCAACGCTGCACCCATCAGGCCGAGTGTTATTCCAAAAATCAATGAGCTTATTTCGGTTCTTAGCGTAATAGACTTCAATGTTTTTTCTGAAGTTCCTGATGTCGCCCGAGGCTTCCAGCATACGGCAATCGTCTAGGGCAAACACTGCCCTTCCATCATTCTGGATGACGTGAAAATGAGGCGGCGGATGCTCATTGGCATATATCTCAATTTTCAAACCGCGGACTCGATCCACCACCGCATCGGTGATGTAATAACGGTGATTGCCATCCTCTGAGATCTCCACGATCTGCCCAATTGCCACACTGCGACGAAGTTCGGCGGCCATCGTTTCAGGCACTTCTAATACCACAGGATTACTCATGAGGGCCGCAGGCTCCAAGTCAGTGACGTTTTTCGAGTGTACACAAAAATCGACATTCGACAACGAGTTCCATTGCCACTTTCTCGGACCTGAGACCCTCATGACAGCTGTAGAAAGCGACCGCTGCTCGCCCGATGAGTAGATCGCACTCGGCTCAGTGGAATGATCCTGTCAGAATGTCTGCTACGCAGTTGAGGGAACGGACCGTTCGCAAATGCAGCGAACTTCCGCTTCCCGCCCTTCGTGTCGGTGGCTAGCGTCATGCTGCGCCAGGGACGAATGTCATAGAAGGGCTGCCTGGGGCCGTTCGCTGCGTTTGGCGCCAATGTCTGCTATGGAACGATAGTGCCGATTTCTGCAGTGTTCATCAGGCGTCTGCATCGAATGGCGTTCTCTTGGACGACACTTGTGCTCTTCGCTTCCCGAGGCCCTTGCAGGGCCGGGCTAGATTTTTGAGATGCGGAACAGAACGAGAATAAAAAGGGACTCTGTGACCCAACTCTGTGACCCCGTGATATCCGAGTCGCCCGGATTTCCGCTAAGTCATTGGTACCCAAGGCCGGACTCGAACCGGCACGCCTTGCGGCGGGGGATTTTGAATCCCCTGCGTCTACCATTCCGCCACTTGGGCCCGGAAGCCATCGCTTCGGGCCTCCGGTTTATCGCTGCGATCGGGCGACGTCCAGTGGGAATGAGGGGGGGCCAGGCGGAAGCGGCGCGGAGGGGACTCGACCCGCGTCGGCATCCCCGGCTAGCCTGCCGGCAACAGACAGGGGGCAAGTGATGGCACGACATGGCTATGAGACGGGGCGGTTGAACCTGCCCTTCGTCGGGATCTGCACCTTCGGGAAGTATCCGCTGGTCGAGGACTGGAACGAGATCGATGCCGACGTGGCCGTGATGGGCGCGCCCTTCGATGCCGGCACCCAGTGGCGCGCGGGCGCCCGGATGGGCCCGCGCGGGGTGCGCGAGGCCTCGACGCTGTTCAGTTTCGGCCATGCCGGGGCCTATGACCACGAGGACGATGTCACCTACCTCGATCCGGCCAAGGTCACGGTGGTGGACATCGGCGATGCGGACATCGTGCACACCGATACCATCCGCAGCCATGAGAACATCGAACATGGCGTGCGCCGGATCCTGGCGGCCGGGGCGCTGCCGGTGGTGATCGGCGGAGACCATTCGATCAGTATTCCCTGCATCAACGCCTTCGAGGGGCAGGAGCCGTTCCACGTGGTCCAGATCGACGCCCACCTGGATTTCGTCGATGAACGCCACGGGGTCCGGTATGGCCACGGCAATCCGATGCGCCGCGCTGCCGAGAAACCCTATGTCACCGGTCTGACCCAGCTGGGAATCCGCAACGTCTCGTCGACGGCAAAGGACGGCTATGACGACGCCCGCGCCATGGGCTCTGACATCCTGTCGGTGCGCCAGGCGCGGGCCCTGGGCACCGCGGCCGTGCTGCGCCGGGTGCCGGAAGGCGCGCGGGTGTACCTGACCATAGACATCGACGCCTTCGACCCGTCCATCGCGCCCGGCACCGGCACGCCCAGCCACGGGGGCTTCCTCTACTACGAGGTGCTGGAACTGCTGGACGGGCTGGCGCGGCGCAACGAGGTGGTCGGTATCGACCTGGTCGAAGTGGCGCCGGACTACGATACCACGGGCTCGACCACGACGCTGGCGGCGCAGATCCTGATGAACCTGATCGGTCGCGTTCTACACCACCGCGCCGCAGAGTAGGACGCGGCCCGGTAGCGGCGGTGTTCCAGGCTCGGACGATTCGGCCAATCACGCGCTGCTCGCTGTAATTTGAGGGAAATTCCCGCTAAAGGTGTGCATTTGTATCGGCCAGTGCCTGACACGCGGGCGCCGGGGCAGATAAAAGTGGTCGAAATGTGGGGCAAATAAGGCCGTTGACCTTTGGGTCAATGTTTCCGTTGCGGAAACGGATCGGTGGTAGATCACCTGAGGCGCTGATCGGGAAAGCTAATATTATTGCTATTTTTGCGGTGTTTAGGCTGGGGTCCCGGTCTCACTGCGGGTGAACAATGCGCATCGTGACCGGATGAAATGCGGCAAAATTGGGGCATTTCCTACGTGCGCCCTGCCTTTTCATCGCCACTTTGCTGCCTCTTTTTCTCTTTGTCGAGCCATGGGGAAGGGGTATCACCTGTCTTGCCCGACTGGGATGGGCACCTTTCTGGGCCATGGGGCGGTCCTTCGAATTGCATGCATCGTGGAGATGCAGGACCGGGTATCAGCCCGGGACCCGGCTTTGGCCGGACCAGGCGACCACGTCAGGTGATCAACATCGGCGCGCCGCGCATCTCCATGGTTCGGGTAGAAACAGTTTGCCGTGTGCCGGTCGACCGGGCCGGGTGCGGGCCGGGCCAGTCCCGGACGCGATGGAAGGGTGACGACATGACCGGGAAGTATTACGGCGGGTACGGCGGCCACGACGACGATTGCTATCCCTATGGCGGCACGTCCCCTGATGGCTACGTCGACGGCACCGCGGGCGGCGACATGATCGACGCGGCCTATTCCGGCGATCCCGATGGCGACTACATCGACAACAACGACGCACTTCTGCCCGGCGAGACCGGCGACGACGACATCGTGCGGGCTGGGGGCGGCAACGACACCATCCTCGCCGGGGCGGGCGACGATGAGATATTCGCGGGGTCCGGCGACGACAGCGTGTCCGCCGGGTCCGGCGATGACGAGATCTCCGGTGGACGGGGCGACGATGATCTGTCGGGCGACAGCGGCAACGACGTCATCTATGGCGACAGTGGCCAGGCGCCGGACAGCCCACGCGAGAGCTTTGAATGGGACAAGCTGCCGGACCCGGACTATTGCGGCGGCCGCATTGATCACAACGATCCGCTTTACGGGACGCTGCATCAGGACGCGGGCGAGGTAAACGTCACCTTCACCCAGGAGACCACCGGCACACCCGAGACGACCTATTACGAGGTCAACGGCAACATCGACGGCATCGTCGACGACGGCAACGGCGTGGACCGCAATTCCACGATGTCGTCCTACCTGAATGCCAATGGCGAAAGCGCGACCTACAAGCTCGACTTCTCGCAGGACGTCGATGACGTCTCCTTCCGGATCAATGACATCGACTACCTGTCGCAGGTGACTATCCGCGCCTATGACGCCGAGGGCAACCTGGTCGACATCGACATCGACGCAGGCTCGCTGATCACCGCAACCGACGAGGATGGGGCAGGCGGCACCGAGACGCTGATCTCCTCCACGCCCAATGGCGGGGCCTCGGACGACAGCGCGCAATATTCCGCCCTCGTCAGCATTTCGGGGCCGATTTCGCGGATCGAGATCACCCATACGCAGGTCGGCCACGGCACCACCGGCATCACCGTCAGCGACATCTACTACGACGTGACGCCGGACTACGAAGGCGGCTCGCAGACCCATTGGTCCGACGGCGACGACGTGATCGACGGCGGCTCCGGCGAAGACACGCTCTTCGGCGAGGGGGGCGATGACACGATCATCGACGGCGCCGGCGCGGACCTGGCCTATGGCGGCGCCGACCGCGACACCTTCGTCGGCGGTTCGGTCGGGGACGACGTGGACGGTGGCGAGGCCGGCGTGGACGAGGATACACTGGACCTGCGCGGCCTGAACGTGGCGGTCGAATACGAAGATGACGACCCCGAGGCGGGCACCGTCAGATTCCTGGATGATGACGACAACGTCACCGGCACGATGACCTTCGAGAACATCGAGACCGTGCTGACCGACCCCGATCCGCAGCTTGACGGCTATGTCGAGGGCACCGCGGGTGGCGACGTGATCGACGCGGGCTATGATGGCGATCCGGATGGCGACATGATCGACGCCGACGACGCGATCCTGCCCGGCGACAGCGGTGACGACGACGTGGTGCTGGCCTTCTCCGGCGACGATACGGTCATCGCGGGCGAGGGCAGCGACGACGTCTATGGCGGGGCGGGCAACGACAGCATCTCCACCGGATCGGCGGATCAGGTCAACGATCACGAGACCTTCCCGGGGATCCCCTTTGAGACCGGCGATGCACAGCTGGATGACACCGATTACGTCGAAGGCGGCTCGGGCGACGACACGATCTCGACCGGGGAGGACTCGGATACGATCTACGGAGGTGACGGGGCCGACAGCATCGACGGCGGCCTGGACGACGACGAGATCTACGGCGGCGCCGGCAATGACACCGTGGACGGCAGCCTGAACGGCATCGTTGACGGCACGCTGGGCAATGATCTGATCTTCGGCGGCTCCGGTGATGACAGCCTGGTGGCGGGCGTCGACGCCTTCTCGGACTATGAGGGCGACGATCCGAACCTGCCCAATCCCTATGATGCCGACGGCAACCTGTCCGACCCCAACACCGCGGACGGCAAGGACACCGTCTATGGCGGCATCGGCGATGACACGATCATCTCCGGCGATGATGCCGACGCGCTCTACGGTGGATCCGGCGAAGACAGCATCAACGCGGGTATCGACGACGACTATGTCGAAGGCGGCCAGGGGGCAGATGTCATCCTCGGCGGCCATGGCTCGGACACGATCCTGGGCGGCTCCGGCGACGACAGCATCGACGCCAGCGCGCAGACCAGCGGGATGGACTATCCCAACGCGCCGGACGACAGCGATCCGGTGCCGGAAAACGACATGGACGAAGTCTATGCGGGTCACGGCAACGACACCGTCTTCGGCGGTGACGATGATGACATGCTGCACGGCGGCTCAGGCGATGACGTGCTGGACGGTGGCATCGACGAAGACACGTTGGTTGGCGACTACGGCAATGATGAGCTGACCGGCGGCGCGGGCCAGGATCTGCTCTACGGTAACCAGGGGGCGGATACGCTCTACGGCGGCGACGAGGCCGATGCGCTCTTCGGCGGCTCAGGCGACGATGTGCTGGATGGCGGCCAGGGTGCCGACAGCCTGTCGGGCGGTGACGGCAACGATAGCCTGACCGCCGGCAATGGCGAGGACACGCTGGAGGGCGGTGCCGGCAACGACACGATCATCGGCGGATCGGGGGCCGACACGATTTCCGGTGGCTCCGGCGACGACAGCATCCGTGGTGGCACCTCAGGCGACAGTATCGAAGGCGGGGACGGCAACGACTTCATCGCCGGCGATGCGGGCGACGACCTGATCGAGGGCGGCGCCGGAAATGACGAGATCTACGGCGGCTCCGGTCTCGACACGATCCTGGGCGAAAGCGGCGACGACCTGCTGTATGGCTCGGATCAGGAAGATGAGGTCTACGGTGGGATCGGCGCCGACACGATCTTCGGCTCGGCCGATGCCGACCAGGTCTACGGCGGCGCCGACCGTGACAGCATCGTGGGCGCGACCACCGGCGACTACATCGACGGTGGCAGCTCTGGCGACGACTACGACACGCTGGACCTGCGTGGCTACGGCGTGCCCGGCGGTCATATCAAGATCAACTACGCCTCCGCCGACCGCGAGGACGGCATCGTCGAGTTCTACAACCCCGACAGCACCCTGGCCGGGACGGCGGAATTCCACGACATCGAGAACGTGGTGCCCTGTTTCACCCCCGGCACGCTGATCGCGACGCCGCGCGGCGAAGTTCCAGTGGAAGAGCTGCAGGAAGGCGACCGGGTCATCACCCGCGACAACGGCATGCAGCAGATCCGCTGGAAGGGCAGTCGCCGCCTGAAGGGCGAAGAGCTGCTGAAGGCCCGTCACCTGCAGCCGGTGCTGATCCGCAGGGGCGCGCTTGGCTACGGCCTGCCGGAACGCGACATGGTCGTCAGCCCGAACCACCGGATGCTGATCAACAACGACAAGACCGCGCTGTATTTCGAGGACCGCGAGGTGCTGGTGGCGGCCAAGCATCTGACCGGCCTCGACGGGATCGAGCGGCTGACGGCGAAGAGCACGACCTACGTGCACTTCCTCTTCGATCAGCACGAAGTCATCCTGTCCGACGGCGCCTGGTCGGAGACCTTCCAGCCGGGTCGCCAGACGATGGACGGCCTCGGCAACGCGCAGCGCAACGAGATCTTCGAGCTGTTCCCGGACCTGCGGGTGCGCAGGGGCCTGGAGGACTACCACGCCGCGCGCAAGACGCTGAAGAAACACGAGGCGGATCTGCTCGCCCTGAGCTGAGCCGTGAGAGGTCTGCCTCGCCTTCGGGGAAGGCGTGGTGCGTCGCCGGGGTGGGGACCCCGGCGACGTCGGCCGCCCGGGACATCGCCGTCAGGGATGGGGACAGTGCCCTGAGGTGTCGCAACCTGCCCCGGGCGGTGCGGGACCACGGCCCGTACCGGGCCCCGTCGCGGCGCAGGGGCGCGAAGATCGCAGGAGGCCCCGGCGCTCGTGTTTCCCGAAATGCGACAATATCGCGACGGAACTGTGCGGCAGTTCAGGCAAATCAGAGCTAAATCTGAGGTGGTTCCGAATCACCAGGCGGCGCTCGCTCCGTGTGGGTTGCTTCAGGGGCATGGTCGGGCTGCGCAAAAGTGGAGCTTGCGGTCACGCACTGCAATCATTGGATGAGCTTTCGTTTCCATTCTGGAAACATATGTTGTTTCTATACCCGCATTGCGCCGCCCTGCAGCGACATCGTCAGCAAGTGTTTGTCAGCGCCTGCTTTCGTGAGCTAACAGACGGTGGGGGCGCTGTGACCGGGCGCCGTCGACGCAAGTCGACACACCGGTCCTGCACAGAGTTTCGGGACGGCGAGTCGATCCATCGGGGGTCGGCGCATGAAATGGCGTTTGAGAGGTCGAGATGACGACATATGGCGGCGGATCCGGCAAGGGTGACAGCATCAACGGCACCTATCGGGATGACAACCTCTACGGCGGCTGCGGCGACGATACGCTCGCCGGCTACCAGGGGGACGACAATCTCTTCGGGAAACGTGGCAACGACGTCCTCTATGGCGGTGACGGCAATGACGACCTGTATGGCGACAGCGGCGACGATTATCTCGACGGCGGCACCGGGCACGACTACATCGACGCCGAGGATGGCGATGATACGCTGATCGGCGGCGACGGCAACGACAAGCTCGACGCGGACTCCGGCGACGACTTGGTCTATGCCGGCTCCGGCAACGACACTGTCTACGGCGACGATGGCCATGACGAGATCTACGGCGGCGATGGCGACGACAAGCTGATTGGCGACAGTGGCGACGACACCATTTTTGGTGGCTACGGCCGCGACTTCATCGAAGGCGACAAGGGCGACGACGAGCTTCATGGCGAGGGTGGCGAAGACCTGATCGTGGGCGGCGACGGCAACGACACGATCTACGGCGGCGAAAGCCGCGACACGATCTATGGCGGCGATGGCAAAGATTTCATCGACGGCGGTGACGGAGAGGACCTGATCAAGGCCGGGAGAGGCGACGACACCGTCTATGGCGGCCAGGGCCAGGACACGATCTATGGCGAGTCCGGCGATGACTTCCTGGAGGCCGGCGATACCGCCTGGAACCGCTCGACCGACACGCTCTACGGCGGCGAAGGCAACGATACGCTGCGCTCCAACGGCAACCAGGATAGGCTCTACGGCGGATCCGGGGATGACCTCTTTACCGTGATCGCGGATGACGGCAATCTGAACAATCTCTACGTCTACGGTGGCCGTGACCATTGCGATACAGATCATGACATCCTCGACCTGTCGGAGCTGAAGGCGCGCTATCCCGGCCTGCAGTTGATCTATTCCAACGTCAGCAATCACGGCGAAGACGGAACAGTCCTGCTGAAGACCGGCGACGGGCGGGAACTGGGCCGGATCTATTACAAGGACATCGAGGAAATAACCACCGAGCCGCCGGGCGCGATCTGTTTCGCCCCGGGGTCGCTGATCGCCACCATGCGTGGTGAGATCCCGGTGGAACAACTGCGCGAGGGCGACCGGGTCATCACCCGCGACAACGGCATGCAGGAGTTGCGCTGGATCGGCCGCCGTGACCTCAGCCCGAAGGACCTGGCGACGATGCCGCATCTTCAGCCCGTTCTGGTGCGTGCCGGTGCCCTGGGCCAGGGCCTGCCGCATTCTGACCTGGTGGTCAGCCCGCAGCACCGCATGCTGATCCGCTCGGATCGTGCGTCGCTCCTCTACGAGGAGAGCGAGGTTCTGGTGGCGGCGAAGGACCTGGTGGGTATGCCGGGCGTCGAGCGGCTGAACAATCGCAAGGTGACCTACCTGCACCTGCTGTTTGACCAGCACGAGGTGATCCTGGCCAATGGCGCTTGGTCCGAGAGCTTCCAGCCCGGCGACTATTCGATGAAGACGCTGGACCACGCGCAGCGCGCCGAGATCCACTATCTCTTCCCCGAACTGGCCGCGCCGCGTGCCCTGAGCGGGTTCAGCGCCGCGCGCCGCAGCCTGAAAAAACATGAGGCCGAGGTGCTGCGCGCCGAGGGCGGGATCGTCAGCCGCCCCGCTGGCGGCGCCATTCTGCCCATGCCTCGGGAGCATCGAGGTCGGTAAGCGCATGGGCCCCGGGTAGGGGCACCAGCGTCAGTCGAGAGATATTGGCGGCGATCACGGGGGCGGCCCCGCGGTCGCCGCCAAGCGTTTCAAGGGCCGGGAACAGGTCCGCCGGGAAAAGCACCGGGTGGCCGGGCGTCTCGCCGCTGGCGCCGCGCAGGATGGGGGTGGGGTCGCCTGTCAGGTGGCTGGCCACGCTGCGCAAATCCTCTGCCGTCAGATCAGGCATGTCGGCGGGCAGGATCATCACGCCACCCAGGTCCGGGGGCAGGGCGGCCACGCCTGTCCGGATCGAGGCGCCCATGCCTTCGTCCGCGTCGCGCACCGGCACTGGCGTCACGTGCAGCCCGTCCAGGGTGCTGGCGCGTGGATGCTCTAGGCCGGGCAGCGTCACCAGCACAGGGCCGATGCCGGCCTCCAGCGCACGGCGCAGCTGCCGCCTGAGCAGAGGTTCCCCGTCGACGTCTTCCAGCAGCTTGTCGCGCCCGCGCATCCGGCGAGAGGCGCCGGCGGCCAGCACCAAGACGGCGATCATCCGTTGGTGTCCAGTGCAGCCGCCTCGCGCTTCAGCGCGCGCAGAACGTAAAGGCGGATGGCCGAGGCCAGGCCCAGCTCCAGCCCGCGCTCTGCGTCGATCTCGGCGGCCAGCTGGTTGATCGGGCACCCCTTCGCCTCGGCGAGGCGCCGGAACTCGGCCCAGAACTCATCTTCCAGCGAGACGGAGGTACGGTGCCCGCGCAGCGTCAGCGAGCGTTTGACGGGGCGACCGCTCATGCCTCGGGGGTGTCCTCGTCGCGGCGGTGCCCGTCGAGGTGACGGCGGGCCGTGTCGGCCTCGGTTTTCTCCGCCGCCTTCTGCGCGCCGGTCCGCCCAAACTTCACCGCGTTTTCATCGCCCCGCGCGCGTTTCTCGGCGCGGGCCTTCTCCTTGCGGAAGCGGTTGAGGTTGGTGACGTTCGACATGGGGCCATAGTGCCAGCGCCCGGGGGGCGGGGCAAGCGCCCTCAGAGCGCCAGAACGGGCCCGTCCAGAAGCCCCACGGGTGGCGACCTCCTCGCCTGTCCTTCATCACCATCAGGGCATGCAAAAGGGGCGCGGCCCTATGGCTGCGCCCCTTTCGTTCGTCCTGCCGATCTGGCGGGTCAGTCCTTCGGACCGATCATCTTCTCCGGGCGCACCACCTCGTCGAAGGTCTTCTCGTCGACGAAGCCAAGGGCGATGGCCTCTTCCTTCAGCGTGGTGCCGTTCTTGTGCGCGGTCTTGGCGACCTTGGTGGCATTGTCGTAGCCGATGGTCGGTGCCAGCGCGGTCACCAGCATCAGGCTTTCATGCAGCAGCTTTTCGATGCGCGGCTCGTTGGCCTGGATGCCCGCCACCATGTTGTCGGTGAAGGCCGAGGCGCTGTCGCCCAGAAGCTGCATCGACTGCAGCACGTTGTAGGACATCATCGGGTTGTAGACGTTCAGCTCGAAGTGACCCTGGCTGCCGGCGAAACCGACGGCGGCGTCGTTGCCCATGACGTGGGCGCAGACCATGGTCAGCGCCTCGGCCTGGGTGGGGTTCACCTTGCCCGGCATGATCGAGGAGCCCGGCTCGTTCTCCGGCAGGATCAGCTCACCCAGGCCGCAGCGCGGGCCGGAGCCCAGCAGGCGGATGTCGTTGGCGATCTTGAACAGCGAGGCCGCGACCGTCTTCAGCGCGCCGGAGAACATGACCATGGCGTCATGGCCGGCCAGCGCCTCGAACTTGTTCGGCGCGGTGACGAAGGGCAGGTCGGTGATTTCCGCCATGTTGGCGGCGACCATTTCGGCCCAGCCCTTCTTCGTGTTCAGCCCGGTGCCGACGGCGGTGCCGCCCTGGGCCAGTTCGTAGATGTCGCCAAGCGCGGCTTCGACCCGTTCGATGCCCTTGGCCACCTGATGGGCGTAGCCGCCGAATTCCTGGCCCAGGGTCAGGGGGGTGGCGTCCTGGGTGTGGGTCCGGCCGATCTTGATGATGTCCTTGAAGTCTTCCGACTTCTGCTCCAGCGCCGCGTGCAGCTTGCGCAGGCCCGGCAGCAGGGTGTCGCGGGCGGACATGGCGATGCCGACGTGCATGGCGGTCGGGAAGGTGTCGTTGGACGACTGGCCCATGTTGCAGTGGTCATTCGGGTGGACGGGGGATTTCGACCCCATCTCGCCGCCCAGCATCTCGATCGCGCGGTTCGAGATCACCTCGTTCGAGTTCATGTTCGACTGGGTGCCCGAGCCGGTCTGCCAGACCACCAGCGGGAAGTTGTCGTCGAACTTGCCCTCGATCACCTCACCGGCGGCGGCGATGATCGCATCGGCGATCTCGGCGTCCATGTTGCCCAGCTCCTTGTTGGCCATGGCGCAGGCCTTCTTGATCACGCCGAGCGCGCGGATGATCGGAACCGGCTGCTTTTCCCAGCCAATGGGGAAATTCATGATCGACCGCTGCGTCTGGGCGCCCCAGTACTTGTCTGCGGGAACTTCGAGCGGGCCGAAGCTGTCGGTTTCGGTGCGGGTCTGCGACATTTCAGATCTCCCAAAAGGAACGTCGCGCCCGGTTTACCGCAAAGTGGCCCAGTTTCAATGCCGTTCCCGCTAACGTGGACGGCGCAGGGGTGCATTTGTGCACCGTCGTATGCCGCCCGGCGCGCAGCTTCGTGGCGAGAGGGGCGGGCGGCGCCGCGCGATCCGCCTTGAAGCCCGCGGTCATCGGTGCATTTCTAGTCCCAGGTTTGAACGATCAAGAGGTGCGATCATGGCCGGGTTCTGGAAGAAGCTGTTCGGTGCGGGGCAGGATCCGGGGCCGCGCGCGCGGCAGGTCACCCCCACGGTCAACCCGAAGACTGCCCTAGCCCAGCACCCGGTCGTCCACCTGGAGACCAAGGGGCAGAGCCTGGCCCTGTCGCTGCCGCTCTGGGTGGAGGAGCCGGCGGAGTCCGAGACGCCGCCCACCTATGAGCACATCCTCTGGGAGTCCCGGCCCAAGGGAGAATACCTCTACTACCTCGCCGGGGATTTCGAGAAGAACGAGAAGGGGCTCCTGCGTTTCGGCACCGCGCCGGAGGAGTTCCGCGTTGTGCGCAGCCATGAGACCGACGTGTTGGAACAGGCCCGCACGGAGTTGCCCAACAGCGAGGGGCGCGACTGGCGCCAGCTGTTCGACGGCGAGACCTGCGGCAGCCTGGTGGACCGGATCGCGCGTGTGGCGCCGGACCCTGGCGAGGGGGGCTGGACCCTGGCTCACGTTACCGGCGTCGACCCGGAGGTCGGAATGGCGCTGATGCGGGTGGAACCGGGCGCGGGCCTTGATGGGGCGCCGCGCACCTCGCTGATCTTCCGCAAGATCGTCCCTGAGGGGCCAGAGGTGCCGGTGGAATACGGCGTGCAGATCCTGGCGATCTCGCGCCGGGCGGAGACCTCGGTGATCGAGCTGATGGACGGTTTCCGCCGCCTGATCGACCGCTATCGCGACATGCCCTACACGGAGGTACGCGGCGCCGTGCGCGTCTGAGCCGCGGCGAGGATCCAGGATGGCAGAAGGCCGCGCCCCCAGGGGACGCGGCCTTTTCCGTGTGTGCTTGGTCCGTTAAATCGCGACGCCCTCAGTTCGGGCGGCTGCGGAATTCGAAGACGCGCGCCGGGGGCAGGTTGGCCCAGACGGTGCCGCGCTTGCGGGCGGTGATGCCCATCTCGGCCTGCACATCCTCCGGGATCGGGGCGTTCGGGCTGTAGGTGATCTGGACGAAGACCCCGTCGGGCGCCATCACCTTGAAGGCGTTGCCCACCACCTCGCGCTGGATCTGCGGACGCGCCAGGACCGGCACGCCGGAGATCACGCACCCGAGGTTCTCCACCCCGATGCTGCCGATCTGCTGCGCGGGCTGGTTCAGCACCCGGACCCCCGGGAACCGCTGCCGCAGCTCCTCGCAGAAGCGGGCGTTCAGCTCCATCAGGATCAGGCGTTCGGGCGCGATGCCGCGTTCCAGCAGGACCTTGGTGAAGGAGCCGGTGCCCGGCCCGATTTCCAGGATCGGCCCCTCGACGGTCTCGACACCGTCGGTCATCATGCGCGCTACTGCGGCGGAAGAGGGCGCGATCGCCGACACTTCCTTGGGTTTGCGCATCATCTGTCCGAGAAATACTGCGAAGTCGCTGGCCACCGGTCTGTCCCCTTGAATGCCTGCCGTTCGCAGATGGTTTGGCAAGCCGGTCGTCTCCGGACAAGCCTGATACTTTGCATTTACAAAAAATTCACCGGACGCTTGGCCCGCTGTTACACGGCGCCAGCGCCCGGGCACAATTCGGGCCGCATCCTGCGGGCGGGGCAAGCGTCTTGCGCCACACCTGTAACGAAAACAGCCCGGGCAGGGTCTGCCGAGGCTGTCTCGAAGTCTGTCGGGGGCGGATGCGGCGCGCCCTGAAAGAGGCGCTGTCAGCTCACTTGCGGAAGGCGTCCAGGCTGACGACGTCGGCCTCCTTGCCGGTCTTCTCGTCGGCTCCATCCGCGGCGTCACTGTCCTCGCCCTCATTGGGGGCGTCGGGCGGCGTGGGCTCGTCGTCATCCTCGTCCTCATCGTCCTGGCCCTGGGTCTCGAACCGCAGGCCGAACTCGACCGAGGGATCGACGAAGGTTTCGATGGCGTCGTAGGGGATGAACATCCGCTCCGGGCTGTCACCGAAGTTCAACGTGACGGCAAAGCCCTCGTCGTTGACCTCCAGGTCCTCGAACCAGTGCTGCATCACCACCGTCATCTCGGTGGGGTAGCGGTCGCGCAGCCAGGCGGCCAGATCCACGTCCTCATGGGTCGTGTCGAAGGTGATGAAGAAATGATGGGCGCCCGGCAGTCCGTTGGCGGCAACGTCGCTCAGCACATCCTGGATCAGGCTGCGCATGGCGCGGTGCATCAGATTTCCGTAGTCGATAGATTGGGCCATGTCTGTCTTCCGGGGGCTCAGTTTCGGCTGAGCATAGGGGATTCGAAGCAAAACGGAAGGTGATGCGGGAAGATTCTCTGTAACCGGCGACGGCGGCCGGCCGGGGAGTTGTCACAGGCCAAGCTGCACTGCGGCAAGTCCCAGGGCAGCCATCGCGACAAGGTTCGTCAGAAGCCCGGTGCGCAGGATGAAGACCAGCGCCAGGGCCAGGGCCACCAAGGCGGCGGCGAGGGGCTGGAAGCTCTCCCAGACCGGCAGCGGCGGTGCGCCCGCCCCGCGGATCGTGTCGAACAGGACGTGCAGCGTGAACCACAGCGCCAGAGAGGCGATGACGCCGACCACGGCGGCGGTCACGGCGGCCAGCGCGGCTTTCAGCCGGGGCAGAGCCAGCAGGCGTTCGACATGCGGCGCCAGCACGAAGATGAAGAGGAAGCAGGGAACGAAGGTCACCCAGAGGGTCAGCGCTCCGGCGGCCAGCCCCAGCTCCGGCCCGGCACGGACGGCGCCCGCCACCATGGCCACGAACTGCGTCACCAGGATCAGCGGCCCGGGCGTGGTTTCGGCCAGCCCGAGGGCGTCGATCATCTGGCCCGGCGTGAGCCAGCCATGCTGGTCCACGGTGACCTGTGCCATCCAGGCCAGCAGCGCATAAGCCCCACCGAAACTGAGCACCGCAAGACGCGCGAAAAAGGCGCCGAGATCGGCGAGGAAGGTGGCGCCGCTGAGCCGCAGCAGAAGGACGGGCGCCAGCCAGGCCACGGCCCAGAGCGTGGCGGTGACCAGGCTACGGCGCCAGCTGGGCGCGGTGCCCGACGTGGGCGGCACAGGTGTGGCTTGGGCCCGGGCCGCTCCGCCCCGCCAAAGCCCCCAGAGCGCGGCCACCAGGATCAGCAGCGGGAAGGGCACGCCCAGGGCGAAGATCGCGACGAACCCGGCCACCGCCCAGGCCCGCTGGGCCCAGCCTGGAAGCGCCCGCTGCGACAGCCGCCAGAGCGCCTGCAGCACCAGAGCCACCACCAGTGCCTTGATGCCCATGAAGGCCGCCTGCACCCCCGGCAACGTGCCCCATTGCACGTAGGCCAGGGCCAGGGCGGCCACGACGGCGGCGCCCGGCAGCACGAACAGCAGGCCCGCCATCAGACCGCCCGCGACGCCCCGTAGACGCCAGCCGGAATAGGTCGCCAGCTGCATGGCCTCCGGCCCGGGCAGCAGCATGCAGAAACTCAGCGCGCCGAGGAAGCTGTCCTCGCTCAGCCAGCGGCGGCGGTCCACCAGTTCCCCATGCATGACCGAGATCTGCGCCGCGGGGCCGCCGAAACTCATCACGCCGATACGCCCGAAGGCCTGGAACAGTTCGCGCCAGGCAGGCGCGCGGGGATCGCTCGGCATGGGCACCTCTTCGCTTCAGCCGGGCGACTGTCGCGGGCGCCGTCGGCTGGGTCAAGCCAAGCTTTGATGACGCGCGATGCGCGGCTCAGCGCAGGGCGGCGGTCTGGTAGAGCTTCACCGTTAGCCCGCCATGGGCGACGGGCGGGCCGGGGGGCAGGATGGGCAGGCCGGTCGCGCGTGCCAGCCCGCCGTCGGAGGTGACGATGGCGGCACGCCAGCCGCCGAACCGCTCCTTCAGCACCGCGCCCAGACGCCCGTAGAGCGAGAAGAGCTGCTTGCGATCCCCGATCCGGGCGCCGTAGGGCGGATTGACGATCACCAGGCCCGGCGGGCCGGCGGGGCGTTCGAGGTCCGACACGGCCCGGTGCGCGAGGGTCACCGCACCGCCCAGCCCCGCGGCCTCGGCATTGCGGCCTGCCATCTCGATGGCGCCGGCATTGCGGTCCGAGCCGAAAAGACCTGGCAGCTCTTCCAGCGGGCGCGGCTGTGGCGCCTCGGAACGGATGCGGGCGTAGAGGTCGGGCTTGAATGTGGCGAGATCCTCGAAGGCAAAGCGGCGGTCGCGCCCGGGCCAGAGACCCGCGGCCATCTCGCCCGCCTCGATCAGAAAGGTGCCGGAGCCGCACATCGGATCCAGCACCGGTTCTTCGCCGGTGAACCCGGCCTGGCGCAGGAACAGCGCGGCCAGTGTCTCGCGCATCGGCGCCTTGCCAACGGCGGGCTTGTGTCCGCGCTTGTGCAGGCTCTCGCCGCTGGTGTCGACGCTGAACTGGACGTAGTCGCGCTGGATGCGGGTCTTGAGGACCACGGTGGCCTCGGGGTCGATGGTGGCTCCAAAGCTCTCGCTCAGCGCCCGTTCGATCCGTTCCTGGGCTGCGCCCGCGTGGTAGATCTTCGACTTTGCGGAGGTCGACATCTCGACCTTCACCGGCACCCCGGGGCGCAGCACGTCGCCCCAAGGGAAGGCGCGCGACCGCTTGTCGAGCTGCGACAGGTGGCTGGCCGGGAAGCCGCCGATGCGCGCCAGAACGGCACCCGCGCCGCGCAGTTTCAGGTTGGCCCGCCAGACGGTGGTCCACTGGCCTTGCAAAGTCGCACCGCCGGGGACGGCTTCGGCCTTTGCGAACCCGGTGGCCCGGGCCTCCTCGGCCAGGGCCTCTTCCAGCCCCGGCGTGCCTTGCAGGAATATCTCGAATGCGGCGCTCATGAGGGGGCTGATACAGGCTTTCCCGTGCCCCCGCGAGGTCGAAATGCGTGCCACGCCGCGATCAAACAAAAAGCCGCCCGAACGGACGGCGGCTTGGCATCGGAGGAGGGGAAAGGAAAGTGCAGGTTTCTGTTGCCAGGTACCTGCGAACCCCGCCTTACACTGCTAGGCGCAAGGACTTAGATTTCGGTCTTGTTACTGCTTACGCAGCAACGGCAACCGGAGCACGATTGTTGTTGGCAATTGTACTTAGTGAACCGATAACGGTGGTATCTCACCGGGACAAAGCTACATCTTTACACGTTCGTCGATCCTATTTCGGCCCCATGATCCCCCAACAAGGGATGTTTGGTGGAGCCGCCGGGTACCGCCCCCGGGTCCGATCCGCTTATTACATGCGCGTTTATGCCCATAGTCGCCGAAGCGACAATGCAGATATAGGACGGTGGCAGGTGAATTTGAAGGGGGATCTGCGGGAAATTCTCACTGCTTTTCGCCGTTTGGGCGACGGGACAGGGCGCGCGGGTAGGGCCAACAAGCAAACGGGCCCCGTGGGGCCCGTCCGTTGATCTTCGAAAGAAACTGCGGGTCGGATCAGTCGGCCAGTTTCACCAGCGCGTGACGTTTCTTGCCCGCCGACAGCTTCACCGGAGAGGCCAGCGCGGCAGCGTCCAGCATGAGGCCCGCATCGGTCAGCGGCGCGTCGTCGATCTTCGCGCCATTGTCGGCGATCAGGCGCTTCGCTTCCTTGCCTGTCTTGGCCAGGCCCGAGCGCACGATCAGCTGGGCCACGGAGATGCCGTCGCCCACTTCCGCGGCCGTCAACTCCAGCGTCGGCAGGTCGCCGCCCACGCCGCCCTTCTCGAAGACCTCGCGCGCGGTGGCCTCCGCCGTCTCGGCGGCCTCACGCCCGTGCAGAAGGGCGGTCACCTCGTTGGCCAAGATCACCTTGGCTTCGTTGATCTCCGACCCGCCGAGGGCACCCAGGCGCTCGCATTCCTCGACCGGCAGCTCGGTGTAGAGCTTGGCAAAGCGGCCGACGTCGGCGTCGGTGGTGTTGCGCCAGAATTGCCAGAACTCATACGGGCTGAGCATCTCGCCGTTGAGCCAGATGGCCCCATTGGCGCTCTTGCCCATCTTCTTGCCGTCCGAGGTGGCCAGCAGCGGCGTGGTCAGCCCGTAGATCTCGTGATCCAGCACGCGGCGGGTCAGGTCGATGCCGTTGACGATGTTGCCCCACTGGTCCGAGCCACCCATCTGCACCAGACAGCCGTAGCGCCGGTTCAGCTCCAGGAAGTCGTAAGCCTGCAGGATCATGTAGTTGAATTCCAGGAAGGACAGCGATTGTTCGCGGTCCAGCCGGGATTTCACCGACTCGAAGGACAGCATGCGGTTGACGCTGAAATGCCGGCCGATGTCGCGCAGGAATTCCAGGTAGTTCAGCCCGTCCAGCCATTCGGCGTTGTTGAGCATCAAGGCGCCGTTGTCGCCTTCGCCGTAGTCGAGGTAGCGGGCGAAGACCTGGCCCATGCCGTCGATGTTGGCCTGGATCTGGTCGGGGCCCAGCAGGGGGCGTTCATCGCTGCGGAAGGAGGGATCGCCCACCTTGGTCGTGCCGCCGCCCATCAGGGTGATCGGCTTGCCGCCCAGTTTCTGGAACCAGCGCAGCATCATGATGTTCATCAGGTGCCCGACATGCAGCGACGCCGCGGTGGCGTCGTAGCCGATATAGCCCGGCACCACCCCGCTGATCAGCGCCTCGTCGAGGCCCTGATAATCCGTGCAATCGGCCACGAAGCCGCGTTCCTGCATCACGTTGAGGAAGTCGGATTTGGGGGTGTATGTCATCACTCTTGTCCCTCTGGGGTTTGCGCGGCACTCTATAGTCGCCACAGGAGCCAAGGGAAAGACCATGACGCGCCACACCACCGACAAGCCCGTGCTTCGTGTCCTGGGGGCCATGTCGGGCACCTCGCTCGACGGGGTCGATGCCGCAGTGGTGGAGACGGACGGGCAGGTGATCCGCGCCTTCGGGCCCTCCGCCTACCGCCCCTACAGCGACGCTGAACGCGCCACGCTGGCGGACGCGCTTGGCCTCTGGCCCGGGCCTGACCCGGATCCGC
Organism: Pseudooceanicola marinus; assembly: GCF_002786295.1. Lineage (GTDB taxonomy): Bacteria > Pseudomonadota > Alphaproteobacteria > Rhodobacterales > Rhodobacteraceae > Pseudooceanicola > Pseudooceanicola marinus. Next base: position 42,212 of record NZ_PGTC01000017.1, read on the forward strand.
GCATCGAGGCCGCGCAGCAGGTGGTGCTGGAGGCCCATGCCGATCTTCTGGCGCAGTTCGACGACATCGACCTGGTGGGCTTCCACGGTCAGACCCTGGCGCATGAACCGCGCGGGCGCGGTACCTTCCAAACCGGCGACGGGGCGACACTGGCCGACCGGCTGGGCGTGCCGGTGGTCTGGGATTTCCGCTCCGCCGATGTTCAGCTGGGCGGGGAGGGCGCGCCGCTGGCGCCCTTCTATCACCATGCGCTGGCCCGCCACATGGGGGCCGCGGCGCCGGTGGCCTTCCTGAACCTGGGCGGCGTGGGCAACATCACTTGGGCCGATCCGCGCCTCGCGCAGCCCGAGGCGCCCGGGGCGCTGCTGTCCTTTGACACGGGGCCCGCGAATGCGCCGCTGAACGACCTGATGCAGGCGCGCCGGGGCCAGCCCTTCGACCGCGACGGGGCGCTGGCGGCACAAGGCTCCGTGGCCGAGGGCACGCTGGAGGCCTTCCTAGACAATCGGTATTTCTACCGCATTCCGCCCAAGTCCCTGGATCGGAACCAGTTCGGGGATCTGCCCGGGCTGGTGGCCGGGCTGTCGGACGCCGATGCCGCCGCCACGCTGACCGCGATCTGCGCGGCCTCGGTCCTGCGCGGGATGGAGCATCTGCCGGAACCGCCGGCGCAGCTTCTGGTCACCGGGGGCGGGCGGCTGAACCCGGTGCTGATGGAAATGCTGGCGGTGTCGCTGGATTGTCCCGTGCGCCCGGTCGAGGACGCAGGCTTTGACGGTGACATGCTGGAGGCGCAGGCCTTTGCCTTCCTCGCCGCGCGGGTGCTGCACGGGCTGCCGACCTCCTGCGAAGGCACGACGGGGGTGCGGATGGCCGTCGGCGGAGGTGAGATATCGCGTCCGTCGACGCCCGCGCGGACGCCGGCGTGATCGCAGCGGCAAGGGACGGCCGTGGGCTGAGTTACCGCTAACATCCCCCATTGTCGGCCACGGGTTCTCTGCTATGCTGCGACTGAACGAAAGCGCCGCAATGCGGCATCGGCCTGCGGGCCGGCAGAGACGCAAGGGGCCAAGGCCCCGCACAGCAACAGGCGAACCGCCGTGGCCCGGCCTGGCGGAGGACAGCCAAGCGGAAAGGAACCCCGATGGTCTCGCGCGTGATTCCCGTCGACCCCTTCGACCTCGTCATCTTCGGCGGCACCGGCGATCTGGCCCGGCGCAAGATCCTGCCGGGTCTCTATCGCCGCTTCTGCTCGGGCCAGATGGAAGACAACAGCCGCATCATCGGCGCCGCCCGGTCGGAACATTCGACCGAGGAATTCCGCCAGATGGTCGCCGACGCCATCGCCGAGTTCGATCCCAAAAGCGGTACGCCCGAGATGCGGGCGGAGTTTCTGGAGCGGCTGGAATACGTCCAGGTCGACGCCCTGGGCGACGCCGGCTGGCAGGATCTGGCGGCGCTGATGTCGCCGGGCCGCGTCCGCGCCTTCTACTTCTCCGTCGCGCCCAGCCTCTTCGGCGCGCTTGCGGAACGGCTGCACACCCATGGCATCGCCGATGACCAGACCCGGATCGTGGTGGAAAAGCCCTTCGGCCACGACCTGGCCTCGGCCAAGGCGCTGAATGCCGATCTGGCGGCGCATTTCGACGAAAGCCAGATCTACCGGATCGACCATTACCTGGGCAAGGAAACGGTGCAGAACCTGATGGCCGTGCGGTTCGGCAACATGCTGTTCGAGCCGCTGTGGAATGCGCAATACGTCGACCACATCCAGATCACCGTGGCCGAAACCGTGGGCGTTGGCGGGCGTGGCGAATACTACGACAAGTCCGGCGCGATGCGGGACATGGTACAGAACCACCTGATGCAGCTGCTGTGCCTCATCGCGATGGAGCCGCCGGCGAAGTTCGACCACGACGCGGTGCGCGACGAGAAGCTGAAGGTGATCCGCGCGCTGGAACAGGTGCCCCTGCAGGACGTGGTGCGAGGCCAGTACCTCGCCGCCGGTGCCGACGAGCCCGGCTACCTGGAGCATGTCGAGAACGCCGACAGCAAGACCGAGAGCTTCATCGCGATGAAGCTGCGCGTGTCAAACTGGAGATGGGCCGGAACGCCGATCTACCTGCGCACCGGCAAGCGCCTGAAGGCGCGCAGTTCCGAGATCGCCGTGGTCTTCAAGGAAACGCCGCATTCGATCTTCGGCGCAGATGCCGGGCGGCACCGCAACGTGCTGACCATCCGGCTGCAGCCGAACGAGGGGATGGATCTTTTCGTCACCATCAAGGAACCGGGGCCGGGCGGCATGCGTCTGGTCGATGTGCCCCTCGACATGACCTTCGCCGAGGCGCTTGGTCCCGATGCCGAGGATGTGCCGGATGCCTACGAGCGTCTGATCATGGACGTGATCCGCGGCAACCAGACGCTGTTCATGCGCGGCGACGAGGTCGAGGCCGCCTGGGCCTGGGCCGACCCGCTGATCGCCTCCTGGGAGGAACGCGGCGACAAGCCGGTGGCCTACGAGAGCGGCTCCACCGGGCCGGAAGAGGCGCTGGCGCTGATGCACCGCGATGGCCGCCGCTGGCGCGAGATCCGCGCCTGAGGCATTCTGGCCTCACTGAAAGACCGGGCGCGCCCAGACGGGCCGCCCAGAATGGGAGAGGACCCGAAAGGGGCAAACTCATGGAATTCAAGGAATATCCCGACCGCGACCTACTGGCGCTGAACCTGGCGGACACGCTGGCCTCGGAACTGGGCGCCGCGCTGCGCCACGATGACCGGGTCACCTTCTGCGTGCCCGGCGGAACCACGCCTGGGCCGATTTTCGATGCGCTGACGGCCGTCACGCTGGACTGGGACCGGGTCGACGTGGTGCTGAACGACGAACGCTGGGTGCCCGAAAGCTCTCCGCGCTCGAACACCGCGCTGCTGCGCAAGCGGCTGCTGACCGGCCATGCGGCGAGCGCGACGATGCTGCCGCTGCACACCGAGACCGAGGAACCCGATCTGGCGCTGGATGCCCTGTCGGAGGGGCTGCGCCCGCATCTGCCGATCAACGTGCTTCTGCTGGGCATGGGCACCGACGCCCATACCGCCAGCCTCTTCCCCGGTGCCGATCGCCTGGCCGAGGCCCTGGCGCCCGACGCGCCGATCCTGCTGCCCATGCGGGCCGAGGGGGCGGGCGAGCCGCGCATCACCATCACCGCACGCTACCTGAAGGGTGCGCTGTCCACCCATGTGGTCATCATGGGCGATGAAAAGCGGCGGGTGCTGGAAGAGGCCCAGGGCAAGAAGCCCGAGGAGGCGCCCATTGCCGCCGTCCTGCCCAATGCGGTGGTCCACTGGGCGCCGTGACTGACCTGCCCCGGTCGCCTGCGCGGCCGGGGTTTCTTATCCGCCGGGGCCTCGTGTCGCCGGTCCATTCCATTTCAGCAACGGGACCCTGACCCATGTGGCAAGACATTTCCGCCCTGGCCGAACGCCATCGTGACCGTTCCATCCTGTCGCTCTTCGACGCCGATCCGGCGCGGTTCGACCATTTCTCGGCGCGGGCCGGAGGGCTGCTGTTCGACTATTCGAAGACGAACATCTGCGACGAGGTGCGCGACGCGCTGCTGGCCCTTTGCGACGCAGCGGGACTGGAGCAGAAGCGCGAGGCCATGTTCACCGGCGCCAAGATCAACGAGACCGAGGGACGCGCCGTCCTGCACACCGCGCTGCGCAACCTCTCCGGGGATCCGGTGAAGGTCGACGGGCAGGACGTGATGCCCGGGGTGCTGGCCACCCTGCGCCGGATGGAAGATTTCGCCGAAGCCGTGCGCACGGGCGATTACCACGGGGCCGGCGGGCGGATCAGCGATGTCGTCAACATCGGCATCGGCGGCTCCGACCTTGGCCCGGCCATGGCCGAGCTGGCGCTGAAGCCCTATTGCGACGGGCCGCGCTGCCATTTCGTGTCGAACGTGGACGGGGCGCATATCCATGACGTGTTGAAGGGGCTGGACCCGGCGCGGACGCTGGTGATCGTCGCCTCCAAGACCTTCACCACCATCGAGACGATGACCAACGCCGAAACGGCGCGCAAGTGGATGGCGGCCAAGCTGGACGATCCCGGCGCGCAGTTTGCCGCGCTCAGTTCCAACGCCGAGAAGACGGCGGAATGGGGCATCGACCCCAGCCGGGTCTTCGGATTCGAGGACTGGGTTGGTGGCCGCTATTCGATGTGGGGGCCGATCGGCCTGGCCCTGATGATCGCCGTGGGGGCCACCGATTTCCGTGGGTTCCTGGCCGGCGGGCACGCCATGGACAAGCATTTCCGCGAGGCGCCTGCCGCGGAAAACTTGGCCGTGCTTCTGGCGCTGACCGGCATCTGGCACAATCAGGGGTTGGGCTATGCCACCCGCGCCGTGCTGCCCTATGAACAGCGCCTGGCGCGCTTCCCGGCCTACCTCCAGCAGATGGAGATGGAGAGCAACGGCAAGCGCGTCGACATGGAGGGGCGCGACCTGACCATCGACAGCGGCCCCGTCGTCTGGGGCGAGCCGGGCACCAATGGCCAGCACGCCTTCTACCAGCTGATTCACCAGGGGACCCGCGTGGTGCCTTGCGAATTCATGCTGGGCGCCGAGGGGCATGAACCCGACCTGGCGCATCAGCACGACCTGCTGGCGGCGAATTGCCTTGCCCAGTCCGAGGCGCTGCTGCGCGGCCGCTCTCTGAAGGAGGCGACCGACATCATGGCGGCGAAGGGGCTGGAGGGGGCCGAGCTGGACCGCCAGGCGCGGCACCGGGTCTTCCCGGGCAATCGCCCCTCCACGACGCTGCTCTATACCAAGCTGACGCCCTACGTGCTGGGCCAGCTGGTCGCGCTTTACGAACATCGGGTCTTTGTCGAAGGGGTCATCCTGGGCATCAACTCCTACGACCAGTGGGGCGTGGAGCTGGGCAAGGAACTGGCGGTGAAGCTGTCGCCGATCCTGGCGGGCAAGGAAGGCACCGAAGGCAAGGACGGCTCGACCGCGGGGCTTGTCACGGCGCTGCGCGCGTCGCGCTGATCCGGGGCTGTGGCCCTGACCCCTGTCTGACTGTCAGATCTGATTGTCCGAAAGGGCCCGCCTTTGTCCGCGGGCCCTTTTCGCAAACGTGGTGGGAATATGCGAAAAGGGCCACCCGTCAGCCGCGGATCAGGCCGTCGGGAATGCGCCAGGGACGCGGCGCACGACCAGACCCCACGACGTTCGGACCGAACCACCGGGTGGGCCGGTGATCCGCGCAGGAGGGCAATTGCCCCAGGCTCCGAAAAGCCTCTGACCAGATACGATAGGCGCTTAGGGGAAGTTTCAAAAAATGTGGCGCAGAGTCGTTTTTTCTCCCGCCGGCCCCGCGACCCGGAGAGCGGGCAGCGGAAGACCGTAGAGAGAGCGGCCGAGGCGCCGGGCGGGGGCAGGGCCCCTGGAGGGACGTCACCGGCGCGCAGGCCACGCAATCTTGGGAACGACCGCCGGCCAGGCGGGCGTCGAGGGGAAACAGTCCACTCACTACACAACTGTCTCCGCGGGACACCCACACAACAGGACCGGTACACACACACCGTCCCGCGGAGAACTCGGTGAAGGTACGTAGGGACTGCGGGAGAGTTTCGCCTCTGGCGCGAAAAATGCGGGCCGGCCGAAAAAAATCGCGGAAGACGGGGAGGGGCCTCAGGCGGAGGGGATGTCGAAACCGTCGGGCGCCAGCACGAAGCCGTCGAAGTTGAACGCGGGCGAGACGGTGCAGCCGACGAGGGCCCAGTCACCCACGGCCTCGGCGGCCTGCCAATGATGCGGCGGCACGATGCCCTGCGGGCGCTCTCCCTTCGCCAGGTCCTTGCCCAGGGTGATCTGCCGGGCCGGGCCGTCGTCGGTTTCCGAGATGCGAAGCAGGACCGGGGCCCCGGCGTAGTGGTGCCAGATCTCGGCACTGTCGACATGATGCCAATGACTGCGTTCGCCGGCCCTCAGCAGGAAGTAGATACAGGTGCCCGCCGGGCGCTTGCCATCCTCTGTCTCGGCGATCCAGGTTTGCCTGTAGTGGCCCCCCTCGGGGTGCGGTTCGAGACCCAGCAAGGCGATGATCTCTTCAGCAGTCATCCAAACTTCCTTTCTTTACTTAGGGATAAGATTGGTCCGTCTGAGAAAATTTTGGAACCTCTGCGGAGAGTGCGGTGTTGCCTCACTGAAGACAAGTTAAGGAGGACACTTCATGACCCGCAACATCCTGATGGCCACGACTGCTGCTTTCACCCTGATCGGTGGCGCTGCCTTTGCCGACAATCACGGCGACGCGATGTCCGAAACCGAGACCATGAACCAGGGCGAAACCGCGATGCAGACGGAAGGCTCGGAGATGAACGAGTCCATGTCCGACACCCGGAAGATCGCTGACGCGGAGCTGATCCGCACCCGCGACATCACCGGTGGCGACATCTACACCACCGGCGACCCGCAGGAATGGTCCGCCGACACCGAATTCGACATGGTTGAAGACGGCTGGAACGACATCGGCGAGATCGAAGATGTGGTTCTGGACAGCTCCGGCAAGATGATCGGCGTGGTTGCCGAGATCGGCGGCTTCCTCGACATCGCGGACAAGCACGTGATGCTGGAGCTGAACGACGTGCGCCTGGTTCCGGTCGATGACCAGAGCTATGCCGTGGTCGTTTCCCAGACCGAGGAAGAGCTGGAGCAGATGGAAGGCGTCGACGAAGGCTTCTGGAACTGAGGCCTGACTGAGACAGCTTGAGGCCCCTCAGGGGTCACGGGGCCCGGAGAGATCCTCCGGGCCCTTTTTCGTTGCGCGGCCCATGTCGTTCCGCGAACGCAGGGCAGGCTTTCGCAGCGTGCCGTTGATGGGCACGGGGTGGCCGGGCTATTCGGGCCCAGCCGGGAGACGCAAGGCCGGTTTGGTTAGCCCGGTCCCGGTCTCCGCAGGGCTGCGCCCCGGGGCGCGACGCGGAAGCCAAAAGTTTGTCGATCCTGCCCATGGGCCTCGCCCCGTCCGAGCGCGGCCCCTCAAACGCAACGCGCGTCCGCAGCCAGGGGCCGGGACGCGCGCGCATCGTCAGGGCAGGGCCCTTACTTCAGGATCGAGGTGCCCGCGTATTCGGCGGTCTCGCCCAGCATTTCCTCGATGCGGATCAGCTGGTTGTATTTCGCCAGCCGGTCAGAACGGGCCAGCGAGCCGGTCTTGATCTGACCGCAGTTGGTCGCGACGGCGAGATCCGCGATCGTGGCATCCTCGGTCTCGCCCGAGCGGTGCGACATCACGTTGGTGTAGCGGGCGCGGTGCGCCATATCGACGGCCTTCAGCGTCTCGGTCAGCGAGCCGATCTGGTTCACCTTCACCAGCATCGAGTTGGCCACGCCCTGCTCGATGCCCATGGCCAGACGCTCGGGGTTGGTGACGAAGAGGTCGTCACCGACCAGCTGCACCTTCTCGCCGATGGCGTCGGTCAGCAGCTTCCAGCCCTCCCAATCATCTTCGGCCATGCCGTCCTCGATCGAGATGATCGGATAGGCGTCGCAGAGGCCCTTCAGGTACTCAACGTTCTCGGCCGAGGTCAGCGACTTGCCTTCGCCCTTCATCTCGTACTTGCCGTCCTTGAAGTACTCGGTCGAGGCACAGTCGAGGGCCAGGTAGATGTCCTTGCCCGGGGTGTAACCGGCCTTCTCGATGGATTTCAGGATGAAATCGAGCGCTTCGGTGGTCGAACCCAGCTCGGGGGCGAAGCCGCCTTCGTCGCCCAGGCCCGTGGACATGCCGGCGGCCGAGAGCTCTTTCTTCAGGGTGTGGAAGACTTCCGAGCCCATGCGCACGGCCTCGCGGATGTTCTCCGCGGCCACGGGCATGATCATGAATTCCTGGATGTCGATCGGGTTGTCGGCATGTTCGCCGCCGTTGATGATGTTCATCATCGGCACCGGCAGCACACGGGCCGAGGTGCCGCCGACGTAGCGATAGAGCGGCTGGCCGGTGAAATCGGCAGCGGCCTTGGCCACGGCCAGCGACACGCCCAGGATGGCGTTGGCGCCCAGGCGGCCCTTGTTCTCGGTCCCGTCGAGCTCGATCATCGCCATGTCCAGACCGACCTGGTCCAGTGCGTCGAAGCCGACGATGGCCTCTGCGATCTCGCCGTTGACGGCCGCCACGGCCTCCAGCACGCCCTTGCCCATGTAGCGGGCCTTGTCGCCATCGCGGCGCTCGACCGCTTCGTGGACGCCCGTAGAGGCGCCCGAGGGCACGGCGGCGCGGCCCATGGTGCCGTCTTCGAGGATCACGTCGACCTCGACCGTGGGGTTGCCACGGCTGTCCAGGATCTCGCGGGCGTGGATGTCGATAATGGTGCTCATCTGGAAATATCCTCTGTCCAGGGGCCTTTGTCGGGGTTGTAAGCCGCCCACGCGCTCTTGGAAAGGCGAGCGCCGAAAGAATAGCGCAAACAGGGCGATCTTTGCCCGAATGGCGCCCCGCCGCGCCCACTCGGGGGCGTCGGCGGAGCGCTCGACCGGGTCCGCGCAGCCGTCAGGGCAGCGGCGTCGCGCGGGCCTGGGCCAGGTTGCTCCGGGCCAGCCGGCGTTCGCGCAGGAAGGTATAGATGCCAGAGGCCAGGATCAGCGCGGAGCCGAGGTAGGTCAGCGCGTCCGGGATTTCCGAAAAGATCAGCGCGCCCATGATCAGGGTGAACAGAAGGCGCGTGTAGCGGAAGGGCGTGATCGCCGAGGCATCCCCGATCCGCGTGGCCAGCAACATGAAGTAATATCCGGCGGCCATCGACAGGAAGGACAGCAGCATCAGCAGGGCTTTCAGCCCGTCCATCGCCACCCAGCTGTCGCCGAGGATCAGCATCAGGATCCCGCCCGCCGGCATCAGGGCGCCGAAGGCCAGGAAGGCCGCAACGGTGGAGGGCAGGGCGGGCGGCATGCGGCGCGACAGCAGATCCCGCGCGGCCACGGCGACGACAGCGCCCAGCACCAGCAGCGCCTCCACCTGGAAACCCGCCATGCCGGGGCGGATCACGATCAGCACACCCAGGAACCCGACAGCCACCGCCGACCAGCGCCGCCACCCCACCTGTTCGCCAAGGAACAGAGCCGCGCCCAGTGTGATGGCCAGTGGCATCGCCTGGAAGACGGCGGCCACCGTCGCGATCGGAACCAGCGCCAGAGAGGTGATGAAGAAAAGCGTGGCAAAGCCTTCGGAGATGGTGCGGAAGATCACCGTCGCACGGCGGCTTTCGGCGCCGAAGATCGGATAGCCCCGCACCAGGCAGATGCTTCCGAAGAGCACCACGCCGCCCACGCCCAGCAGGACCATGACCTGACCGGGCGGCAGGTCGCCGGTCAGGTACTTGTTGAACCCGTCCTCGAAGGTGAAGAAGAGCATGGCGAGGATGACGAGGGCGATGCCCCTGACGTTCTGCATCTGGGTATTCCGTAATGACGACGCTGCCCGCTAACACCGCGCCGGCAGGGCGGCAAGCGTTGTGAGGGTTACGGGCCTCGGGACGACGGCCCGGCATGGGCGGACGCGTGGCTCAGCCCTTGGCAGGCTTGCGGGGGACGGGCACGCCGTAGAGTTCCAGCCGGTGGCCCTGCAGGCGATAGCCCAGCTTCGCCGCGATCTTCTCCTGAAGGGCCTCGATCTCCGGGTCGACGAACTCGATCACCTGGCCGGTGGTCACGTCGATCAGATGATCGTGGTGTTCGCGTTCCGCATCCTCGTACCGCGCACGCCCGTCGCCGAAATCGACCTTTTCCAGGATCCCGGCCTCTTCCAGCAGCTTCACCGTGCGATAGACCGTGGCCAGCGAAATCCGCGGGTCGCGGGCGGCGGCGCGGGCATGCAGCTCCTCGACATCAGGATGGTCCCGCGCGCCGTCCAGCACGTCCGAGATCACCCGGCGCTGCTCGGTCATGCGCAGGCCCGCCGTCTCGCAGCGATGAAGGATCGTGTCGCGTTTGGCCATCGTCTTCCCGGGTCCCTTTCCTCCTTTTCTCAAAGCGGGGCGGGGGCGGCAAGAGCTTTGCGCGGGCTGGCACTTCTGGCGGGCGGTCAAGCCGGGGCCGGGCAATTGTCATGGCGCCGTCACGCCCCTGTTACCTTGATGCGGCAGTGCCACCGGAGATGCCTTGCCGGACCACAGGAGCCCTTATGCCCCGCGCCCTTTCGCACGTCTCCCTCATTGCCCTCCTGGCTGCCATGCCGCTCGCCGGGCAGGCCCGACCGGCGCCGGTCGCCTCGGCCTGCACGCCTTCGTCGCCGTCCGACGATGATCTGGTCCTCTGCACGGGGACGGGCAGCGGGTTCACCGACGACGACCTGGACGGCGTGACCATCACGGTCGACCCCGGCGCCCAGATCAGTGGCGACGGCGACCGGGCTTTCGAGGTGGATGATGATCTGACCCTGACCAACCACGGCAGCATCACCTCGGCCGAGGATCCGGCGATAAAGGCCGACAAGCGCGCCACGCTGACCAACAACGGCACCATCACCTCGACCGCCTGGTACGAAGACGATGGCGAGATGGTGGGCGAGGACGCCATCAACTTCGATGATGATGCGCTGATCACCAACAACGGGATGATCACCGGCACCGACGAGGGGGTGCAGGTCGGTGACGACAGCACCGTCCACAACTACGGCGCCATCACCGGCACGGATCGCGGCATCGATACCGGCGCCCGCACCACCGTCATCAACCATGAGGGTGGCACGATCACCGCGCTGGACAGCGACGGCCTGCGCATCGACGGCGCGGAGGGCGCGGTGACCAACTACGGCGAGATTTCGGGCGCCGACGAGGGCATCCAGACCGGGGCTGACGCCACCATCCACAACTACGGCACGGTCACGGGCGCGGACCACGCCATCGACACCAGCGGCGAGGACGATGGCGATCCCAATGCCACCATCATCATCAACCACGAAGGCGCGCTGATCGAGGGGATCGACGGCGACGGGATCCATTTCGAAGGCACCGGCGGGTCGATTACCAACTACGGCACGATCCTGGCCGGTGACGAGGGCATCCAGGCCGAGGACGAGGTGACGGTTCGGAACTACGGGCTGATCGACAGCGCCGACAAGGGCATCGCCGTCGAGGACGATGCAACGGTCGTCAACGAAGGCACGATCCTGTCGCTGACCGAGGGGATCGAGGCCGAGGACAACGCGGTCATCACCAACCGCGGCAGCATCGAGACGCTGGACGATGCGATCAACGCCGGTGAAAACGCGACCATCTTCAACTACGGCGACCTGCTGGTCACCGGGCCGCAGGACGGCATCGACATCGACAGCGGCGAGGTGACGAACTACGGTCGCATCATCTCAGAAGGGGGCGAGGACGGCATCGACTTCGACGCCTCCGAGGTGGCGGTCTCCACCATCACCAACCACGGGCTGATCGAAGGCAAGATCGGCATCAACGTCGAACTGGGCGGCCACGATCCGACGAACACGCAGTCGCAGGTGGTGGTGAACCACGGCACGATCATCGGCCATTCCGGCACGGCGCTGCAACTGGGCGCGGGGCACGATACGCTGGATGTCTATTCGATGGATATCCGGGGCGTGGTGGATCTGGGCGAGGGGACGGATACACTGATCGCCCGCGCGTCCGCGCAGGCCGGCGCCGTCCGTTTCGTCAGCGATCCGGAGGTGATCGACCTGTCGGAGGCGCCTCAGGCGGTCTACGGCAACCAGACGCTGGCGGTGGCCGATCCCGAGGCCTTCGCGGGCATGGACAGCGTCGCGGCGGGCCAGACCCTGTCGCTGGGCAAATCCGTCTTGCTGCCAATAGGCGAGGACGCCGGCAGCGCGGGTTCCTTGGCCTTCGCCGAGGGCCCCCTGGGCGCGCCGGCCTGGTGGGTCTCCGGCTCTGCCGCCGTCTTTGACGGGGACGGATCGGGTCGCCTGACCCTGGGGCACGATTTCGACGGGGTGGGCCTGTTCCTGTCCTATGGGCGCGCGGCCACCACGGTCTCCGACGGGCATGACCTGACCAGCGATGCGGTCCTGCTGGGCCTGACCTCGGCGGCGGCGCTGCCGGGCGGCACCACGCTGGCCGGGATGGCCTACCTGGGCTTCGGCACGCTGGATCTCGACAGCGCGGCCACGGCCAGCGGTGACGGTTCGGCCGATACCCGCAGCTTCGGCCTGGCGGGATCGCTCTCCACGGCGCCGACGGCAGGGGGGCTGGCCTTCACCGCCCGCGCCGGCATCGAACGCCAGAGAATCGACGCCTTCCGCGTCTCGGGCCTGGGCGGCGCGGCTTTCGGGGATCGCGACCTGACCACCGGCTATCTCTCCGCCGAGGCGCGGCTGACCCGTGCCTTGCGGGATGGCACGGCGATCACCCCCTTCATCGGCGCCGACGTGCTGTTCACCGACGGCGAGGATGTGACGATGACCCTGGGCGACGGCACCACCCGATTCTCCACCGGCGCGGACAGCTCGGTCGCGCAACTGACCCTGGGGGTCGAGCTGGCCGGCGCGGATCGCCCCTGGGCGCTGCGCATCGAAGGGCAGTACGACGAGAACGACAAGGCGGGCGTGCTGCTGACCGCCGGGATGCGGTTCTGACCTCACGCCCCCCGATGGACGAGCCCAACCTGCGACGCCCCGCGCCACCACGCGGGGCGTCTGCATTTTGCCCATCCAGCGCGGTTCCACCCGGGTTGCCCTCCTCATCCGGTTGTCTTTTCCGACCCTTGGTGGTCTGTTGCCGACAAAATCAGGGAGAGGACTGGACAGACCATGACCATCGAGACCACCCATGTCGGCAGCCTGCCGCGCGGCGACGCCCTGTCGGCGCTTCTGATCGCCAAGGACAAGGGCGAGGCCTATGACGAGGCCGAGTTTGAGGCCACCGTACAGGCCGCCATCGAGGAGGCGGTGCGCCACCAGCGCGAGGCCGGCGTTTCCATCGTGTCGGACGGCGAGTTGGGCAAGGTGGGCTATTCCACCTACATGCAGGAACGCCTGTCGGGCTTCGGCGGCCATATCGACCGCAAGCCCGCCAAGGACCTCGCCGCGCATCCGAACCTGGCCAAGAAGCTCAGCGCGATCATGGGCAGCCAGGAATTCACCCGTGCCTCCTGCGTGGGCGAGATCAAGCTGGTCAATCTGCAGCCCGCTCTGGATGACATCCGCCGGTTCAAGACCGCGCTGGAGGCCGAGGGGCAGGGCACCCGCGCCTTCATGAACGCCGCCTCGCCGGGCCTGATCACCGCCTTCCAGGTGAACAAGTACTACCCCGACCACGAATCCTACCTGGCCGCGCTGGCCGACGCGATGCGTCCCGAATACGAGGCGATCCTCGATGCGGGGCTGGACATCCAGTTCGACTGCCCCGACCTCGCCATGTCGTCGCATACCGGCTACCAGGACATGGACCAGGACGAGTTCGTGAAAGTCGCCGCGATGAACGTCGAGGCCCTGAATGCCGCGACCGAGGGCCTGCCCGCCGACCGGATGCGGATGCACCTGTGCTGGGGCAACTACGAAGGCCCGCATGACCACGACATCCCGCTGGAAAAGGTGATCGACGTGGTGCTGTCTGCGCGCCCGTCGACGATCCTCTTCGAAGGCGCGAACCCCTGCCATGAACACGAATGGGTGGTGTGGCGCGATGCGGCGATCCCAGAGGACAAGATCCTGGCGCCGGGCGTCATCGACACCTGTTCCAACTACGTCGAGCGTCCCGAACTGGTGGCGCAGCGCCTTCAGCGCTTCATCGACATCGTGGGCGAAGACCGGGTGATCGCCAGCACCGACTGCGGCTTCGGCACCTTCGCGGGCTACGGCAAGATCGACCCCGAGGTGACCTGGAAGAAGCTGCGCAACCTGCGCAAGGGCGCGGATATGGCGTCGACGCGCTGACCGGCCACGCGCCCAGAGCTGACATGACAAAAGGCGCCGCGGTTTCCCGTGGCGCCTTTTGCGTTCCGGTTTCCCGGATCACGTCATTCCAGCTCGATCGTCCCCGGGGGTTTCGAAGTGCAATCGTAGAAGACGCGGTTCACGCCGCGCACCTCGTTGATGATCCGGGTCGAGGTCTCGCCCAGGAAGTCATGGCTGAAGGGATAGTAGTCGGCGGTCATCCCGTCCACGCTCGTCACGGCCCGCAGGGCCAGGGCGTAGTCGTAGGTGCGACCGTCGCCCATCACGCCCACGGTGCGCATCGGCAGGATGGCGGCGAAGGCCTGCCAGATCTCGTCGTAGAGACCGTGCTTGCGGATCTGGTCGATGTAGACCGCGTCGGCCTTGCGGAGGATCTCCAGCTTGTCGCGGGTGATCTCGCCGGGGCAGCGGATGGCCAGGCCGGGCCCGGGGAAGGGGTGACGGCCGATGAAGGACGCCGGCAGGCCCAGTTCGGTGCCAAGGGCGCGCACCTCGTCCTTGAACAGCTCGCGCAGCGGTTCGACCAGCTTCAGGCCCATCTTCTCGGGCAGGCCGCCGACGTTGTGGTGCGACTTGATCGTCACCGAGGGTCCGCCGGAGAAGCTGACCGACTCGATCACGTCCGGGTAAAGGGTGCCCTGCGCCAGGAAGGTCGCGTTCTCGATCTCACCCGCGTACTTCTGGAAGACATCGATGAAGAGGCGGCCGATGGTCTTGCGCTTCACCTCCGGATCGCTGACGCCTTCCAGCTCGCCCAGGAAGAGGTCGCTTTCATCGGCGTGGATCAGGTTGATGTTGTAGTGGTCGCGGAACATCGTGACCACTTCCTCGGCCTCGTTCAGCCGCAGCAGACCGTGGTCGACGAAGACGCAGGTCAGCTGTTCGCCGATGGCCTCGTGCAGCAGGATCGCGGTGACCGAGCTGTCAACGCCGCCGGACAGACCGCAGATCACATGGGCGTCGCCGACCTGCTCGCGGATCGCGGCGATCATTTCCTCGCGGTAGGCCGCCATGGTCCAGTCGCCGGAGAATCCCGCGTCCTTGACGAAGTTCTCGTAAAGGGTCGCGCCGTTCGGGGTGTGATGCACCTCCGGGTGGAACTGCACCGCGTAGAAGCGGCGCTCGAGGTCGGCGGTGATGGCGAAGGGCGCACCGGGGGAGGTGCCGTAGACCTTGAAGCCCGGGGCCAGCTTGCTGACGTGGTCGCCGTGGCTCATCCAGACCTGCTCGCGGCCCGAGCCTTCCAGGAACCAGCCGTTCAGCAGGTCGATCCGCTCTTCCGTGGGCTGGACGTAGGCGCGACCGAACTCGGCCGTGTGGCTTTCGCCGGCTTCGACCATGCCGCCCAGGTCCTGCATCATGACCTGCTGGCCATAGCAGATGCCGAGGATCGGCACACCGAGGTCATAGACCTCCTTCGGGGGGCGCGGGGACCCTTCGCGCACGACGCTGTCGGGCCCGCCGGAGAAGATCACGGCCTTGGGCGCGAACTCGCGCAGCGTCTCGGCGGTGACGTTCTGATAAGGGTGGATTTCGCAATAGACCTTCAGCTCGCGCAGGCGACGCGCGATGAGCTGCGTCACCTGGGATCCGAAGTCGATGATGAGGAGGCGGTCATGGGATGTCTGGCTCATGGCCGTGCCATAGAGCGGGTCGCGCGCTCTGGCAAGCCTAAGCGCGCATGCGCGGTGCCCCTGCGGCGACAAAGCCCGGCGAAAGGCGTTTGAGCCGCGGGGCGGAGCGGTTAGTCTGGGCCCGTAGAACCCGATCCAGACCCCGAGGAGGAGAAAGATGCGCCGGTCCATCCTGATTGCCACCGACCTGTCCATGCGGTCCGAACGGGCGCTGCGCCGCGCCTACCGGCTGGCCGCCGAACAGGGCGCGAAACTGACGGTGCTGACCGTGGTGGACGAGGATCTGCCGCCGGGCATGGCCGCACGGTCGCGCGAACTGGCGGAGGAGGAGCTGCGGATGCTCTGCGACGCCATCGCGCCCGATCAGCCCGCCGAGCTGCGGGTCGAGATCGCCGATCCGATGCCGCATATCCTGACGACGATGAAGGACGTGCAGGCGGACCTGCTGGTGCTGGGGGTGCACAGGCCGCGCGCGGTCTGGGACCTGTTCTACGGCACCACGATGGAACGGATCGTGCGCGCCAGCCGCGTGCCGGCCCTGCTGGTGCGCAACGCGCCGGTGGCGCCCTATGCCCGGGTGCTGTCGGGGGTCGACATGTCACCCGCCAGCGCCGCCGCGCTGCACCTGGCCGCCGAACTGGCCCCCGAGGCGACCATGCACGCCTTCCACGCCGTCCATGTGCCCTATCGCGGGCTGGTGGCCCGGTCGGGCACGCCCGAAATGCTTCACCCCTTCCTGGAGGAGGCGCGCGACGCGCTGGACAGCTGGTGGGAGGAAACCGATCTGCCCCAGGCCGTCGCCCGGCCCGAACCCCAGCCCCATGGCCGCTACGAGATGCTGTCGCGGCTGATGCACAGCGAAAAGCCCGACCTGCTGGCCATCGGCGCCCATGGGCGGGGCCCGCTGTCCCCGACGCTTCTGGGCGGCTTCACCGAACAGATCCTGCGCGACCCACCGACCGACGTGCTGGTCGTGCGGCACTGACCGTCCGGCGCCCCGGCGATGCCCCGCTCAGGCGGCGTGGTCGGGGTGGCGTTCCTCGGTGATCGTAAGGGACAGCAGGCCGGCGGCCAGAACCGCGCCGGGGATGACCAGCATCGCCGGGCCGAAGGCGCCGCCCGCGAGGTCGATCAGCCAGCCCAGCAGGGGCTGGAACACCAGCGCACCGCCGATGCCCACCATGTTGACCACGGCGATCAGCGTGCCCGACACCTCCTGCGGATGCCCTTCCTTGGCCATGGCGAAGGTCAGCATCTGCGCCCCGTTGGTCAGCCCCGCCAGGAACAGCAGCACCGCCAGCGGCCCCAGGGGCAGGCCGGGCAGGAACAGCGCCAGGCCGTAGAACAGCGCGGTCAGCACGATGGCTCCGCTGAGCAGCCACTTGCGGTGCCCCAGCAGGTCCGACAGCCAGCCCGCGGCGATGCTGCCCGCGGCCATGCCCCAGAAGATCATCGAGACCGCCAGTTCCGCTGCGGCATCGGCCAGCCCGCGGTCGGCCTGGATCTCCGCCTTGCCCCAGAGGCCGCCGTAGACGTTGATCGGCATGTAGAACAGCGCCCCGGTCAGGGCGACGAGCCAGATCCGGTGATCGCGGAGCAGCGGCTTCAGCGGGGCGAGGGGATGGGCGCCGGGTGTCCGCTCAGGCGCGTCGCCGCCGTCGTGAAGCGCGACCAGAGCCAGCAGAAACAGGACCCCGCCCGCCATGGCCGTCCAGGTGAAGACGGGGCGCCAGCCGGCGACGGCGACCAGCTCGCTCAGCCAGACCGCACCGATGGCGGTGCCCAGCATGCCCAGGGCGTTCACCACCCCCGACAGCAGGGCAAAGCGAGCAGGCGGAAACCGGTGGTTCACGACGTAGAGGGCACCGACGAAGGCGAAGGAGGCGCCGAAGCCGGTCAACAGACGCCCCGCACCGGCCAGCACGGCCGAGTCGCCTGCCGCAAAGAGAGCCATGCCGCCCGCGCAACAGGCGATGGCCGGCAGCACCAGGCGCCGGGCGCCGAAACGGTCCAGCGCCAGGCCGACCACGATCTGCATCGGCGCATAGATCCAGAAGAACAGGCTCGACAGGGTTGAAAACCTGCCGCTGCCCAGGCCGAAATGCGTCGCGATCTGGACGGGTGCCAGGCTGGGGCTGATGCGGGCCACGAACTCGTAGAGGTAGAACAGCCCCGCCACGATCAGCGCCGCCCATGCGCCGGCCCTTGCCCTGTCTCCGCTGATCATCGCCTCTGTCCTCTTGGTCGCCTGTTGCTTCGGCGGAGGTTTACCTGCCCCTCGCCCGAGGGCAAGAGGCGCCGTGCCCCGTCGGCGGCCCCCGCATTCCGCGCCGGTTATGTCGTTTTTGCCCCGCCGATGCCGCTTGCAGCGGGCGCCCGGCGCGGGCAGAGGGCTACAAAAATGGGGATACCGGGAAAGAGGAACGGCGCAATGACCGAAGCATCCACGCGCAGACGGGGCCGCGGCGGCGGCGGGGCGGCCAGACGGGCGGCCCGCACGGCGGTCAGCATGGATTGCGCGCCGGTGATCCAGCGCGGCATCCCGGTGATGGAGATGCTGTCGCAGGAGGCGCTGGAGATCATCGAAGCCAACGCCGAGACGGTGCTGGAGGAGATCGGCGTCAACTTCGTCAACAACCCGGTCGCCTTGGACCGCTGGCGCGAGGCCGGCGCCGACGTGCAGGGCGAGCGGGTGCATATCCCCCGTGGCCTGGCGCGCAAGCTCTGTGCCACCGCCCCTGGCAGTTTCACCCAGCTGGCCCGCAACCCCGAACGCTCGGTCGAGATCGGTGGCAAAGGCCTCGTCGTCGCGCCGGTCTACGGCCCGCCCTTCGTGCGCGACCTCGACGGCGGGCGCCGCTATGCCACGATGCAGGATTTCCGTGATTTCGTGAAACTGGGCTACATGTCCAAGTGGCTGCACCATTCGGGCGGCACCGTCTGCGAACCGACCGATATCCCGGTGAACAAACGACACCTGGACATGTTGCATGCCCACATGACCCTGTCGGACAAGCCCTTCATGGGCTCGGTCACTGATCCCAGCCGGGCCCAGGACAGCGTCGACATGTGCAAGATCCTCTTCAGCGAGGAGGTCGCGACCAGCCAGCCGGTGATGACCTCGCTGATCAACATCAACTCGCCGCTGACCTTCGACGACGTGATGATGGGCGCGCTGGAGGTCTACGCCTCCAATATGCAGGCCTGCATCATCTCGCCCTTCATCGTCGGCGGCGCCATGGCGCCGGTCTCAGTGGTGGGCACGCTGACCCAGGTGCTGGCGGAAACGCTGGCGGGCGTGGCCTATTCGCAGCTGGTGCGTCCCGGCGCGCCGGTCATCATGGGGGCCTTCGTCACCTCGATCGACATGAACTCGGGCGCGCCCACCTTTGGCACGCCGGAGGCCAGCCAGATCCTCTACGGCGCGGGCCAGCTGGCGCGGCGCCTCGGGCTGCCGTTCCGGTCGGGCGGGGCGCTCTGTGGCTCGAAACTTCCCGATGCGCAGGCGGCCTATGAGACGGCCAACACGCTGAACGCGGCCCTGATGGGGGGCGTGAACTTCATGCTGCACGCCTGCGGCTGGCTGGAAGGCGGGCTGGTGGCGTCCTTCGAGAAATTCGTGCTCGATGCCGACCAGCTGGGCGTGCTGCACCGGCTGGGGGCCGGGGTTTCGCATGACGAGGAAGCTCAGGCGATGGACGCGATCCGCGAGGTCGGCCCGGGGGGCCACTACCTCGGCTGTGGCCATACGCAGCGGCATTTCCAGACCGCGTTCTGGCGCTCGGAGGTCCTCGACAACAAACCCTTCGAGACCTGGTCGGAAGAGGGCGCGCGCGACAGCCAGATGCTGGCCTCGGAACGGGTGCGCAAGCTGCTTGTCGATTACCAGCAGCCGAGCATGGAGCCCGAGATTGCCGAGGCGCTGGCCGCCTTCGTCGCACGGCGCAAGGCCGAGATGCCCGACGCCTTTGCCTGATCCCGGGCACGAGTGGCGCGGATCCGCGCAGGGGCCGTTCCGTTGGGCGGCCCTTTTTTCGTTCTAGCCCTGACCGCGGGTTTCGAGCAGGCGCGCCTCGCCGATCAGGGCCGACAGGATCCGAACATGCCGTAGTGACGAATAGGTCGCGGCGCGATCACGGCGTAGCCGGTCGATCTCGGTTTCATGCTCCATCAAGGCCAGTGCCGCCGCCCCGTGGCGTGCGGGTACGGCTTGTCCCAGCAGGGCAGGCAGATGTGCCTCGCGCCTGTAGTCGTCTGCCGCGATGCGGGCCGCGCGCACCAGAAGCGGCGGGCGGCGAAGCTGGGAAAGCATGGCGTGGATATCCTGCATGTCGGTCCTCGTGGTCATCCATTGCGATGCCCGAGAGTGGCACAGCTTCGGCGGGTGTTGCGCGGTCCCGCCGCCCCGCGAACGGTCTGGCAAGAATAGTTTATCCTTTAGAAACAATGATTGCGGAAGTGGTTAACCATTAACCTCTATTAAACCTTAACGCCGTTACCTGTGGATAAGTGGGCCATGCCCCCAGACGCACCGACTGCCTACGAGACCGACATGAGCTCGAACCAGCCCTGTGAAGGATCGGCGCCCGGCCGGCTGCCCCGATGGCTGCCGGATGCGGCGCGGCACTACCTTGTCCATACAGAACGCGGCGTTCCCATCCGCCAACTGGCGCGGGAGGCGGGCTGTGCGCCCTCCACCATTCTGCGCCAGATCCGGCGCCTCGAAACCCTGCGCGACGACCCCCTTGTCGATTGCGCGCTGGCCCGTCTCGGCGGGCCGGGGGGCGGGGCCTTGCCGGGTCAGACAAAGGGACGTTCCATGATGACCGCTGCCGCCCAGGACGATGTCCAGACCTCGATCACCGAACCCACCCTGCGCCGCGAGGCGTTTCCCGTTCTGCGTCAACTGGCGCGCAATGGCACCGTCCTGGCGGTGGCCCAGGACATGCAGAAGGCGGTGGTCGTTCGCGACCGCATCGACGGCACGCCGGAACGACTGGACGTGATCCCGCGCGAGCTGGCGGAGGCCATGGCCCTGAAGGACTGGATCACCTGCAAGAGCCCCGGGCGAATCTCTCGCTACGCCATCACCTCCTCCGGTCGGTCGACCCTCAATGCCTTGATTGCCAAAGAGGAAAATACGGCGCGTGGGTTCGCCGAAGGGGTCGCCCCCTTCGAAATGCGCTCGGCCGCGCAGGCTGCGGAGGAGATCGACCGGCCGCGCGGTCGCCTCTGTGTCAGCGACAGCCCGTTGGCCGCACTGGCCCGGCGCCGGAACCGTGACGGAACCCCCTTCCTGCGCCCGGAACTGGTGCGTGCGGACGAGCGGCTGCGCGAGGATTTCGAGCTGGCCCAGATGGGACCAAGTGTGACCCAGGACTGGGACCGGTTCCTGACCGCCGGCACGGCGAGCGCGCAGGGAGGCAGAGGCCCCTCCCGGGGACCGGAGGCCGCCCGTGCCCGCGTCGCGCAGGCCTTGCAGGATCTCGGGCCGGGCCTGGCCGACGTGGCCCTGCGCTGCTGCTGTCACCTGGAGGGGCTGGAGACGGCGGAGCGCAAAATGGGGTGGTCCGCGCGCTCAGGCAAGATCGTCCTGCGGATCGCGCTGGATCGGCTGAACCGGCACTATGGTGCCCAGCCCCGGGAAAGCCGGCTGATCGGCTGACCCCACCTGAGGGGGCGCGGTGCCGAACCTTGCGCTTTCTTAACTTAGCTTAACACCGGGCTGCGAGATGATCGTGGCTCGGTCTTTCTTTGTCCCGCCCAAAGAAACAAATCTCCCACACCATTGTCCTGTGGCGCCCGACCGCGCCGGTCCGCGGCCGCAGCGTTACCCGACGAGCAGGCCCACCACATAGGCCACCACCGCGCAGGTCGTTCCGACCGCCAGCGTCTCCGTCAGCGACCGCAGAAGCCGCTCTCCCGTCGCGCTCCACCGCAGCAGGCCAAGGGCCATGAGCGCCGCGAGCGAGGTGCAGATCGAGCCGATGAAGGTGCCCGTGGTCGCAGGATAGAGGAAATAGGGCACCAGCGGCGCCGCCCCGAAAAGGATGAAGCTGCAGAAGGTGAATAGGCCGTTGATCGCCGGGTTCTCCTCCGCCGGGTCGTGCATGCCGAATTCATAGGTCATCATCAGATCGGCCATGATCGGCGGATGGTTGATCATGATCTCGGCGGCCGCATGGGCCTCCACCGGGTTCAGCCCCCGTTGGCACAGGATCACCTCCAGCTCCGCGCGCTCCTGCTGGGGGTTCTCGGCGATCTCGCGCAGCTCCATCTCGCGGCGCGCGCGGTAAAGATCGTGCTGGGCGCGGCCCGAGAGGAATTCCCCCAACCCCATGGACACGCCATCGGCAAAGAGATTGGCCAGACCGAAGATCAGCACGGCCAGCCCGCCGATCTGCGCCACACCCTCGGCCTGGGCCCCGGCAAACCCGGCGACGATGGCAAAGGTGGTGACGATTCCGTCGTTGCCGCCGTAGACGATCTGGCGCAGGAACTCCTGCGATCTTCCCAATTGGTGTGCCTCGCGTCGGTGCTGGGCCCAATCCATCGCCGGTCTCCCCGTCGTGTCTTCTTCTACTCCGGGGATAGCGCCACAGGCCGTCCGGTCAAAGCGCGAACGACTCGCAGGCCGGCTGGGCCGTCCACGACATAATGAAAACTGGCGGCGACAACGCTCTTTCGTTAAG
This sequence comes from Pseudooceanicola marinus, assembly GCF_002786295.1. Taxonomy (GTDB): domain Bacteria; phylum Pseudomonadota; class Alphaproteobacteria; order Rhodobacterales; family Rhodobacteraceae; genus Pseudooceanicola; species Pseudooceanicola marinus. The sequence goes on from NZ_PGTC01000017.1 coordinate 64,479, forward strand.
TCCGTCTTATGAACGTCACCCTGCGCCAACTTACCTATTTCAAGTCTCTCGCCCTCCACCGCAACTTCGGCCGGGCCGCCGAGGCCGTCCATGTGTCGCAACCCGCCCTGTCGGTCCAGATCCGGGAGATGGAGCAGAGCCTGGGCGCCCAGCTGGTCGAACGCCGCGCGCGGGAGATCGAGCTGACGCCGTTCGGCCGCATGGTCCTGTCCCAGGCGGATCGTATCATGGCGGAGGTTCAGGTGCTGCACGACCTGGCGCGCTGGAACGGCGGGCTGGCGGGGGAGCTGCGCCTCGGCCTGATCTCCACCATCGCGCCCTATCTGCTGCCCTCCGCGCTGGCCGCGATCCGCGCCGAGGACATCGGGCTTTCGGTGCAGGTCCAGGAGGGGAAGACGGCTCGGCTGATGGACGACCTGCGCGCCGCGCGCCTGGATGCCGCGGTGATCGCGCTGCCCTATGACGAGATGACGGGCCTGGTCGCGCAACCGCTGTTCGAGGATCGCTTCATCCTGGCTGGCACCCAGCCCCGGCTGGACGCGCTTGGCGACCGTCACGACAGGCTGCGGCCCGATCACATCGGCGCCGCGCAGCTGATGCTGCTGGAGGACGGGCATTGCCTGACCGACCAGGCGCTGGAGGTCTGCGGGCGGGGCAGGGGGCATGCGCAGATCAACACCGGCGCGGCGTCGCTGGCCACCCTCTCGCGGCTGGTCGCGGCGGGGTTCGGCCTGACGCTGCTGCCGGAGCTGGCGATCGACCGCGAGGGCGCGGGGCTGGCGCTGCGGCGCTTCTCCGCTCCCGAACCCTTCCGCCAGATCGCCCTGGTGCGCCGCGCCTCCTCCCCCGACGATGGCTGGTTCCGCGCCCTGGCGGAGATCCTGTCCGGCGTCGGCGCCAGGCTGACGGGGGAGGTCCGCACCCGGATCTGACCCGCCGCCCTGCTTGGGCCGGGCGCAAAGCAAAAGGGCGCGGTCTCCCGCGCCCTTCGGCAAAGCATCGGTAAAGAGGCGAGGCCGATCAGGCCGCGGCTTTCTTCTCTTCCAGGTACTTCAGCAGGTTCTCGGGGGAGGATTCGCCGTAGGGATCCTCGCCGTGGTTGTCGCAGATGCCGGGCTCTTCGAACCAGGCTTCGACCACACCGTCGTTGATGACGGCGGCATAGCGCCAGGAGCGCAGGCCGAAGCCGAGGTTGTCCTTGCGGACCAGCATGCCGACGCGGCGGGTGAATTCACCCGACCCATCGGGGATCACGTCGACGTTCTCGATGCCCTGGGCCTTCTTCCACTGGTTCATCACGAAGCTGTCGTTGACCGACATGCAGTAGATGTTCTCGACGCCGAGCGCCTTGAACTTCTCGAAGTTGTTCTCGAAGCCGGGCAGCTGGTAGGTGGAACAGGTGGGGGTGAAGGCACCGGGCAGCGAGAACAGGATCACGCGCTTGCCGGCGAAATAGTCGGCGGTGGTCTTGTCTTCCCACTTGAAGGGGTTGTCGCCGCCGATGCTTTCATCGCGAACGCGGGTGCGGAAGGTGACGTTGGGGAGCTTGGATCCGGGTTGCATGGCATCATCCTTTATGAGGAGGTCTCGGTTTTCCCGGATTTCCTAGAATGGTTCCAAGTGCCGTGCAAGGCGCTTTCCGCGCTGCGGCGGAATACCCTGTGGAAATTGTCGAGATTGAGCAGCGTGTTGCGGGTTTCCTATGCAGCCGGTTTCTGCAACTGCATGGCCCCCTTGCATGCGCTGCAACGAAGCCATGCACGTCTGGTTCTTTCATCAACGCTCAGATATGCTACCTCCCAGCCCGGAGAAGGAGCCAGAACCCATGCGTGATCTCAAGATCCCCGAGCAGCGTCATCCCGAGAAGGCGCATCGCCCGGACAATGCCCAGCCGAAGAAGCCGGACTGGATCCGCGTCAAGGCGCCGACCTCGAAGGAATACATGGAGACGAAGAAGATCATGCGGGAAAACCGCCTGGTCACCGTCTGCGAAGAGGCGGGTTGCCCCAATGCCGGCGAATGCTGGAGCCAGGGCCACGCCACTATGATGATCATGGGGGACATCTGTACCCGTGGCTGCACCTTCTGCAACATCGCCACCGGCCGCCCGGAAAACCTCGACGTCTTCGAGCCGGGCCGCGTGGCTCATGCGGTGGAAAAGCTGGGATTGAATCACGTGGTTATCACCTCGGTGGACCGCGACGATCTGGACGACGGCGGCGCCGATCACTTCGCCCAGACCATCCGCGCGGTGCGCCACCGCTCTCCCGGCACGACGATCGAGATCCTGACCCCCGACTTCCTGAAATGCGCCCCGGAGGTGCTGGAAGTGGTGGTCGAGGCGAAACCGGATGTTTTCAACCACAACCTGGAAACCGTGCCCGGCCTCTACCAGGAGGTCCGCCCGGGCGCGCGCTACTTCCATTCGCTGCGCCTGCTGCAACGGGTGAAGGAGCTGGATCCGACGATCTTCACCAAGTCGGGCATCATGGTCGGCCTGGGCGAGGAACGTCCGCAGGTCCTGCAGGTGATGGACGACATGCGCGCCGCCGACGTGGATTTCATGACCATCGGTCAATACCTGCAGCCGACGCCGAAACACCATGCGGTGGCCCGTTTCATCACCCCGGACGAGTTTAAATCCTACGAGAAGGCGGCCTACAACAAGGGCTTCCTGATGGTCTCGGCGACGCCGCTGACCCGGTCGTCCTACCATGCCGGCGATGACTTCGCTCGCCTGCGCGAGGCGCGGCTGAAGAAACTCGGCCTGGGCTGACTCCCGGCCCGGCGTCTACGCGGGCCGGGTCCGGCCCGCACTCTTCTTATCCGATTGCTGGAAATACTCCGGGGGTGAATGGCGCGCCTCGCGCGCCAGAGGGGGCAGCGCCCCCTCCGCTCACTCGACTGCCGGCACCGTCTTCAGGTAGCGCGCGATCGCCAGCCTGTCGTCAGCTGTCAACTGGCTGGTATTGGCCACCACGTCGGCCATTTCTCCGCCCACCACGTCGAAATCCGGGGTGAATCCCGACGACAGGTACTCCGCGATATCCGCCTCGGACCAGTCCAGCGCGCCGGAGGTGATGTTGGGAATGCTGCCCTGACCCGAGGGGTTTTCCGCCCCGCCAAGCCAGCGCGACCGATCCATCCCGCCAAGGGCATTGCGCGGCGTGTGGCATTCGGCGCAATGGCCAAGCGCCTCGACCAGGTAGCGCCCGCGCGCCAGGCTGTCGCTGTCGACCACCTCCATCTGGTAGTCCTCACGGAAGAACAGCAGCTTCCAGGCGCCAAGCGCCCGGCGGATGTTGAACGGAAATCCGACGTCATGGTCCCGGCTGGGCGTATCGGCCGCGGGCAGGGTCTGCAGGTAGGCATGCAGATCCACCACGTCCTCGGGCCGCGCCCGCGCGTAGGAGGAATAGGGGAAGGCCGGGTAGTAGTGCTGTCCCGAGGGCGAGGTGCCCTTGATCATCGCATCGGCCAGCTCCAGCTCCGTCCAGGCGCCGATGCCAGCCTCCTCGTCGGGGCTGATGTTGGGCGCGTAGAAGGTACCGAACTGCGTCTCGAAGGCGCGGCCACCGACCAGCAGCAACTTGTCCTCGCCTTCGGCGCCTGGCGCGGAATGACACGCGGCACAGCCCCCGGCGTAGAAAATCGCCTCGCCCCGCCCGGCATCCCCCGTCAGCCCGGCGAAATCCTCCGGATCCACATGATCGGGGGCGGTCAGGAACCAGCCGGCGCCAGCGGCCACTACGGCAAGGGCGATGACGGATGTAAGGGCTTTGCGCATGCATGGCTTCCTTGTCAGGGGGCGGGCGCCGGGCCCTGTGCCAAGGGTTACCCTAGCCGCGGGATCAGGCAAGCCCCTTCGCCTGACGTTCCCGTGACCCGCAATACGCCGCCGTGGCGCCCCTGCCCTCAGCGCAGGGCGCCACCGCCGCGCACATGCTCGGGCACCAGCCAGTCGGGGAAGCCGAAGAGCTGTTCCAGACCCCAGATCGCCAGGCAGATCGCGACCACGGCCAGCACCAGCAGGACGCGCTTTTCCGATGGCGGATTGCGCGCCCAGCGGACCGCGCGGAGAAGCCAGGTGTAGTTCACCGCCCGATCAATCCGTGAACCGCACCTTGCCGATGCAGGGCAGGTTGCGATTGCATTGCGCGTAGTCGATGCCGTAGCCCACGACGAATTCGTCGGGGATCTCGAACCCGGTCCAGTCGGCCTTGAAATCCACCTCGCGGCGCGACGGCTTGTCCAGCAGGGCCACGGTCTTCAGCCGCTTGGGATGGCGCGATTCCAGCAGGTGGATGACGTGGCTGAGCGTGTAGCCCGTGTCGACGATATCCTCGACCACGAGCACGTTGCGCCCCTCGATCTCGCCGCGCAGGTCCTTCAGGATCCGCACCTCGCGCGAGCTTTCCATGGAGTTGCCGTAGGAGGAGGCCTCGATGAAATCGACCTCCACGTCGCGGTCGGAAAGTTCCCGCACCAGATCCGCGATGAACACGAAGGAGCCGCGCAGCAGCCCCACCACCACCAGCCGCTCATCCGCCGGGAATGTCGCGCGAATCTCGCGGCAAAGTTCCTCGATGCGCGCGGCAATTGCCTTTGCGGAAATCAATTCGTCGATGACATATGGACGCGACACGGTCTTCCCCCTTGAATGTCCCGCCCTAGTGTAAGACAGGAAACGACCAGTAAAAACCCGAACCGTGCCGCAATCGCCGGGAAGATATGCCGACACATTCCGAGACCCGAAAACTGCCCTATACCGCCCAACAGATGTACGATCTGGTGGCCGATGTGGGATCCTATCCGAAATTCCTGCCCTGGTGCGCCGCCGCGCGGATCCGCAAGGTGACGCCCGAGGGCGATCATGAGGTGATGGACGCCGACCTGGTGATCTCCTTCAAGGTCTTCCGGGAGAAGTTCGGCAGCCGCGTCGTCCTCTGGCCGGAGCAGATGAAGATCGACACCGAATACCTCGACGGCCCCTTCCGCTACATGAAGTCGAACTGGGCCTTCCGAGACGCCGAGGGCGGCGGATGCGAGGTCGATTTCTTCGTCGATTTCGAGTTCAAGAACGCGGTCCTGCAGGGGATCATCGGCGTGGTCTTCAACGAGGCGATGCAGCGTATCGTGCGCGCATTCGAGCGTCGCGCGGCCGAACTTTACGGCTGATCGGCGCGGCTGGCCCTCAGCGGGCCAGCTGTTCGACCGTGTCCAGAAGCATGTGCAGCGCATGCGCCGTGGCCATCGCGCGCACGGCGTCGCGCCCGATGGCGCCGAAGTTCACCGTTTCCGTGCGGGTGTAGACCGGGCCGGAGACGGCGAAACAGACGCGCCCCTCCGGATCGTCGCCCGAGGGGCCGGGGCCCGCGACGCCCGTCGTCGCCACCCCCAGATCGGCGCCCAGGTGTGACCAGGCGCCCTCGGCCATCTCCTGTGCGACCTCTTCCGACACGACGCCGAAGTCGTCGAGCGTCTGCGCCGAGACGCCGAGGATCTTCCGCTTCACCGCGACCGAGTAGCTGACGACTCCGCCCTCGACCACGTCGGAGGACCCGGCGATGTCGGTCAGGGCGGCGGCGATCATTCCGCCGGTGCAGCTTTCGGCGGTGGCCAGCTTCAGCTCCGCCGCGCGGCAGGCGTCCAGGACACGAATGGCCAGGTCGCGGCTCATGCCATCAGCACCAGGTGAGAGAAGGCGGCCAGCGCGATCACCAGGATGGCGGTGAAGATCCCCGCGATCACATCGTCCAGCATCACGCCCAGGGCGTCGTTGCGCCGGTCGGCGCGGCCGACCAGCCAGGGTTTCCAGATGTCAAACAGGCGGAAGCCCAGGAAGGCCGCGGCCCAGCCGGGCCAGAGCGCGGTCAGCGGTGCGCCCACGTGGGCGGCACCGATCGAGACGGGCAGGAAGGCGATCCAGATGCCCACCACCTCGTCCACCACGATCTCCGACGGGTCGTGGTCTGCCTTGCCCAGGGTTTCGGCCTTCACGGACCAGAGGCCCGCGAACCAGACGAAGACCAGCGCGGCGATCAGCAGGGCCGGCCCGCCGAGTGCATGCAGCCCCCAGGCCAGCACCAGGCCGGCGGCGCTGCCCCAGGTGCCAGAGGCCGGTTTCAGGTGGCCGGTGCCGCCGACGGTGGCGATCAGGTGAGAGGTTTTCATCAGATACTCCTATCAGGCCTTGATCAGGCAGGCGGTGGCGATGGAGGCAATGCCTTCCTTGCGGCCGGTGAACCCCAGCCGTTCCGAGGTCGTCGCCTTGACCGAGATGCGCGCGGGATCCAGCCCCATGATCTCCGCCATGCGGGCCTGCATCGCCGCGGCATGCGGGCCGACCTTGGGCGCCTCGCAGACCAGCGTGCAATCGACGTTGGAGATGGCAAAGCCCTTTTCGGCGGCCAGTTTCACCGCGTGTTCGAGGAAGATATGGCTGGCGGCGCCTTTCCACTGCGGATCACTGGGCGGGAAGTGGCGACCGATGTCCCCCTCGGCCAGGGCGCCGTAGATCGCGTCGGTCACCGCATGCATGCCGACATCGGCGTCGGAATGGCCCAGCAGGGCCGCGTCGTGGGGGATCTTCACGCCACACAGCCAGACATGGTCGCCCTCGGTGAAGGCATGCACGTCGTAGCCATTGCCCAGTCGAATATCCATCGTGCCTCTCAGTATCGCTTCGGCCCGGGCGAAATCGCCGGGGTGGGTGATCTTCAGGTTGTCCTCCGACCCGGGGGTGATGGCAACCCGGATCCCGGCGGCGCGGGCCACCTCGACGTCGTCCGCCGCGCCGCCCGGATGGGCCGCATGGGCGGCCAGCAGCGGCTGCAGGCGGAAGCCCTGCGGGGTCTGAGCGCGGAACAGGCCGTCGCGCGGGGCGGTGCCGGTCACATGGCCCGCGTCGCCGTACCACAGGGCGTCGGTGACGGGCAGGCCGGGGGCCGCGGCCTCGGCGCCGGCCTCCAGCGCGGCGACGACCTCGGCGATGACGGTGGCGGGGACGCAAGGCCGCGCGACATCGTGGATCAGCACGTTGGCAGTCACCGCCGGGTCCAGCGCGGCCAGCCCCGCGCGGACCGAGGCGTCGCGCGTGGCGCCGCCCGCCACCCGCACCACGCCCGCTGGCAGGGGCAGCTCCATGTCGTCGGGATGCAGCACCACCACGATGGGCGACAGCCCCGCCCGCAGCATCGCGTCCAGCGTCCAGTCGGCCACCCGGCGCCCGGCCAGGGGCTGCCATTGCTTGGGCAGGTCGCCCCCGGCGCGCGAGCCGCGCCCGGCGGCCACGATGATGGCGGCGTTGCCCATCCCGGCACCCCTTCTTTTGCCATTCCTGACGCGCAGGAATAGGCTCTGGGCCGGGTCGGGGCAATGGGGCGCCCCGCAGGGTCATGCTGAAAAAACTGGCATTGGACGCCTCGGTCAGGCGATATTTTGGCGTGATTTGTTGTTTGCCCCGCAGTTCTGGTCTAACGCATAAGCTGTTGCTCAAGGTTTAGGCATGTCCGTCACCGCACTCTTCCACAGCGATCACCCTCCGGTTTGCCTGGCCCCATTGGCCGGGATCACCGATCGTCCGTTCCGCGACCTGGTGGCCCGGTTCGGCGCCGACCTGGTCGTGTCCGAGATGGTGGCAAGCCAGGAGATGGTCCAGGCCAAGCCCGGGACCCGGGAACGGGCCGAATTGGGCTTCGGCGACGCCGCCACCTCGGTCCAACTGGCCGGGCGCGACACCTACTGGATCGGCGAGGCCGCGCGGATGGTTGAAGGGCAGGGCGCCCGGATCATCGACATCAACATGGGCTGTCCGGCGAAGAAGGTGGTGGGCGGCCTGTCGGGATCGGCCCTGATGCGCGATCTGGATCACGCGCTGACCCTGGTCGAGGCGGTGGTCGAGGCGGTCGCCGTGCCCGTCACCCTGAAGATGCGCCTGGGCTGGGACGACGACACGATCAATGCCCCCGAGCTGGCGCGCCGGGCCGAAGCGGCGGGGGTGCGCATGGTGGTCGTCCACGGGCGCACCCGATGCCAGTTCTACAAGGGCCGCGCCGACTGGTCCGCGATCCGCGCGGTGAAAGAGGCCGTGTCGATCCCCGTGGTGGCCAACGGCGACATCACCGATGCCGACAGCGCCGGGGCCGCGCTGCGCCTGTCGGGCGCCGACGGCATCATGGTGGGGCGCGGCGCGCAGGGCCGTCCCTGGCTGCTGGCGCAGCTGCGCGACCTGCTGGCGGGGCGGGCCCCGCGTCCGGCGCCGGGGGCTTCCGCCTTCATCGACATGGTCGCCGCCCATTACGAGGCCGGCCTTGAGTTCTATGGCACCGACCTGGGCCACCGGGTGCTGCGCAAGCACTTGGGCTGGTACATGGACGTGGCCGAAACCCCCGCCGACCTGCGCGGTCGCGTCCTGCGCGAGCCCGACCCGGCGGCGGTACTTTCCCTTCTGCCGGAGGCGCTGGCCGACGGCCCCCGCCCCCAGGCCCAACCGGAGGTACGCGCCGCATGAATACGCGGTCCAACCCGTTCGATTCCGAGGAAACCATCGCCGCCATCGCCGACGTGGAAGACACGCCCGTATGGGCCTCGCTTCCCGTCCCGGCGCTGCTGCTGGATCCCGAGGATGCCATCGTCTCGATCAATGCGGCCGCCGAAGGTTTCCTGAACACCTCGGCCAAGTCCATCCGCGGCCAGAAGGTCTGGGAACGGGTGATGATCGACAGCCCGCTGGAAGAGGCCTTCCAGCGCGCCCGCACCACCGCCTCGCCGCTTTTCGTCAACGATGTGGACGTAGGGACCGGCGAACGGGCGCCGCTGCATTGCAATCTGCAGATCTCGCCGCTGAACGACCGGGCGGGCTACATGATCTTCCTCATCAGCCCGCGAGAGCTGGCGGGGCGGATGACCCAGGATCACAGCGTGAAATCCGCCGCCAAGTCGGCCATCGGCATGGCCGAGATGTTGGCCCATGAGATCAAGAACCCGCTGGCGGGGATCACCGGGGCGGCGCAGCTGCTGTCGATGAACCTCTCCAAGGAGGACATGGAGCTGACGGACCTGATCGTCAGCGAAAGCCGCCGCATCGTGAAGCTGCTGGAGCAGGTCGAACAGTTCGGCAACCTGACCATGCCCAACCTGAAGGCGGTGAACCTGCACGACGTGCTGGACCGCGCGCGTCGATCGGCCCTGCTGGGTTTCGGCGCCAACATGAAGATCGTCGAGGAATACGACCCTTCGCTGCCCCAGGCCTACGGCGACCCGGACCAACTTCTGCAGGTGATCCTGAACCTGCTGAAGAACGCCTCCCAGGCGGCCGGACCCGAGGGCGGGCGCATCCGGCTGCATACCTATTTCGAACATTCCTTCCGCCTGCGGCGCGCCGATGGCACGGGCAAGAGCCTGCCGCTGCAGATCGAGATCGAGGACGACGGCCCCGGCCTGCCGGAAGACATTGCCGGCGACATCTTCGATCCCTTCGTGTCGGGACGGGAAAACGGCACGGGGCTGGGCCTCGCGCTGGTCAGCAAGATCATCTCGGATCACGAGGGATGGATTTCCGTCACCTCGGTTCCGGGCAAGACGGTGTTCCGCATCTCCCTGCCGCGGGCCCCGAAAGACGTCCTTGAGAAGGAGACTGAGTGATGGATGGCACGGTTCTGGTTGCAGATGACGACCGCACGATCCGCACGGTTCTGACCCAGGCGCTGACGCGCGCGGGCTGCAAGGTGCACGCGACCTCGTCGCTGACCACGCTGATGCGGTGGGTCGCGGAAGGCAAGGGCGACGTGGTCATCTCGGACGTGATGATGCCCGACGGCAATGGCTTGGAAATGCTGCCTAAAATCGCCCAGGACCGGCCCGGTCTGCCGGTGATCGTGATCTCGGCACAGAACACGATCATGACCGCCATCCAGGCGGCCGAGGCCGAGGCCTACGACTACCTGCCAAAACCCTTCGACCTGCCGGACCTGATGAAACGCACCGCCCGCGCGCTGGAACAGCGCCAGCGGATGCCGGCCAAGGGCGCAGGCGGGGACGAGACCAAGGAACGGCCCGACGAGCTGCCCTTGGTCGGGCGCACGCCGTCGATGCAGGCGCTCTACCGCCTTGTCGCGCGGGTGATGAATACCGATCTGCCGGTACTGATCGCGGGGGAAAGCGGCACGGGCAAGTCCCTGATTGCCAAGGCCATTCACGACTTCAGCGACCGCCGCAATCTGCCCTTCGTCGCGGTCTCCGCCTCCGACATGCAGGACCTTGAGGGGCCGGCCCGGATCCTGGCGCGGGCCAAGGGCGGCACGGTGCTGTTCGACGAGATCGCGGATATCGACGGCGAGGTGCAGGCCCGCATCGTGCGCATGATGGACGGCCCCGCGGACACGCTGCCACGCTTCATGGCGACTTCCCAGACCGATCTGAACCGCGCGATGGAGGAGGGGCGGCTGCGCCAGGACCTGTTCTATCGCCTGACCGGGGCCACCATCAACGTGCCCGCCCTGCGTGAACGGGTCGATGACATCCCGCTGCTGGTGGACCACTTCCTGCAACGGGCCGAACGCGAAGGCGCCATGCGCCGCTACCTCGCCGAGGACGCGCTGGAGATGATGCGCACCTATTCCTGGCCCGGCAACGTCCGCCAGCTGGAGAATGCGATCCGCCGCCTGGTGCTGACCGCGCGCACCGACGAGATCAGCCGCACCGAGGTCGAAAGCGTGCTGGGCAACCAGCCCGAGACCGAGCCGCTTCTGGGCGGGCAGGGCGAGAGCGAGAAGCTGTCGGGCTCCGTCGCGCGCCACCTGCGCCGCTATTTCGACCTGCATGGCAACATGCTGCCGCCGCCGGGTCTTTATGCCCGGATCCTGAAGGAGGTCGAACTACCGCTGATCGAGATCGCGCTGGAGGCCACGGGCGGAAACCAGGCGAAATGCGCCGACCTGCTTGGCATCAACCGCAATACCCTGCGCAAGAAAATCACCGATCTGGATATTCGCGTGACACGCCGTCGGAAGTTGATGTAAAAACGCCACAGAACCGTGGCCGTCAGGGGACAAACCCTCGGCAGAGCCACTATATATGGCGTTGGCGCCAACGTGCGCCACATCAGGGTGGGAGTGGCCTGTGGCCTCTCGGGCACGACAATTGAACTGGAACCGGCTGACGCGCCTGCGTCGACAACGCCGTGTGCAGAATATCGCCACCCTCGGGCTGGTGCTTCTGGGGCCGGTTCTGGTGCTGTCCACCTTCCTTGTGCTGGGGCCGCTCGATCAGGGCGGCTCTTCCATGTCGCTGCGGCTGATCCTGCTGGCCGATTTCGTTTACGTAATGGTCGTGGCCGCCCTGGTGGCACAGCGCGTGGCGCGGATGATCGCGGCGCGGCGGGCGCAATCGGCAGGCTCGCGCCTGCACCTGCGGCTGACCGGGGTCTTCACCCTGATGGCGCTGATCCCGACGGTTTCCGTCGCCATCTTCGCCGCGCTGACCATCAACATCGGACTTGAAGGCTGGTTTTCCGACCGGGTGCGGGAGGTGGTCGGCACCTCGCTGGCCGCCGCCCGCGCCTATGAAGAAGAGCACCAGCAGGACCTGGCGCAGGACGCGCAGATCTTGGGCGCGGCGCTCGACTCGATCCGCGATGCGGATTTCTTCGTCGGCGACGGCGAGTTGCGCCAGGCCCTGTCCTCGGGGCAGTCGCAGATCCAGCGCGGCCTGGAAGAAGCCTACGTGATCGACGGCACGGGCGAGATCCGGGCGCGCGGCGAACGCAGCTATCTCTTCAACTACGAACAGCCCACGCCGGAACAGTTCCAGATCGCCCGGGACGAGGGCATCGCCATCATCAAGGACTGGGACAACAACGAGTTCCGCGCCCTGGTCCCGCTGCGCCGCTTCGCCGACCGGATGCTCTATGTCACCCGGGCCGTCGACGGGTCCATCCTGAACCTTCTCGACGACACGCAGGAGACGGTGCAGCTCTACCAGCAGCTGGAGAATGAACGCGGTCGGGTCCTGTTCGAATTCGCGCTTCTGTACCTAGGGTTCGCGGTGATCCTGATCCTGGCGGCGATCTGGCTAGGCCTGTGGTTCGCCGAACGGCTGTCGCGGCCCGTGGGGCGCCTGACCTCGGCCGCACAGCAGGTCGGCAGCGGCGATCTGGACGTGCGTGTCTACGAGGAAAGCGGCAACGACGAGTTCTCGCAACTCTCTCGCTATTTCAACCAGATGACCCGCGAGTTGAAGAGCCAGCGCGAGGAGCTGCTGGAGAATACCGCCCAGATCGAGGCGCGGCGGCGGCTGTTCGATTCCGTCCTCAGCTCCGTCACCTCCGGGGTGGTCGGGCTGGATGTCGAGGGGCGGGTCACCTTCGTCAACCGCTCCGCCGAGACCCTGCTGGGCTGGGACGAGCAGCACGAGGCGCGACCCCTGTCGGTCGCGGTGCCGGAGTTCGGACCGCTCTTCGACACGCTGCGCAAGAGCCGCGGTCAGGTCGTTCAGGAAGAGATCAAGGTCAGCCGCAACGGCCGGCTGGAGAACCTGCTGGTGCGCATGTCCACGCGGCGCAATGCCAAGGGCAAGCGCGAGGGCTACGTGGTGGCCTTCGACGACGTGACCGACCTCGTGTCGGCGCAGCGGATGGCGGCCTGGGGGGACGTGGCCCGGCGCATCGCCCATGAGATCAAGAATCCGCTGACCCCGATCAAGCTGTCGGCGGAGCGCATCAAGCGCAAGTTCGGTCGTCACCTGGAACCGCCGCTGGACGCGGATCTGGACAGCCTGACCCAGGTGATCATGCGCCAGACCGACGACCTGCGCCGCATCGTCGACGAATTCAGCAAGTTCGCCCGCATGCCGGAACCGACCCGCCGCGACGAGGACCTGACGGAGCTGCTGCGCGGGGCGGTCCTGTTGCAGCAATCCGGCCAGCCGCAGGTCGCGATCTCCGCCGATCTGCCGGAGGAGCAGCTGCGGGCCGAACTGGATGCGACGATGATCAGTCAGGCGCTGACCAACCTCATCAAGAATGCCGGCGAGGCGACCGAGAGCCTTGTCGAACGCGGGGCCCCCGATGGCTGGTCCCCCGAAATCCGCGTCAGCCTGACGCGGGAAGACCAGAGCGGCCAGCCCGTGGCCGAAATCCGCATCGCCGACAATGGGATCGGCCTGCCGGAGGACCGGGCGCGGCTGTTCGAACCCTACGTGACGACACGGGACAAGGGCACGGGTCTCGGCCTGCCCATCGTGAAGAAGATCATTGAAGAACACGGCGGCACCTTGAGCCTTGAAGACGCGGCGCCCTTTGGGGATGGGGCGCATCGCGGGGCCATGGCCGTGGTCCGGTTGCAGCTGCAGCCGTTGCCGGAGGCCGCCGAATGACAGGCAAGAGGACAAGATGAGCGATATTCTCATTGTGGATGACGAGCGCGATATCCGCGAACTGATCTCGGACATCCTGCAGGACGAGGGTTATGCCACCCGCATGGCGGCCAATTCCGATGAATGCATGGGCGAGGTGACCGAAGAGGCGCCGGCGCTAATGATCCTGGATATCTGGCTTAAGGACAGCCAGATGGATGGCATCGACATCCTGAAGACGGTGAAGCGGGACTACCCCGATGTGCCGATCATCATCATCTCCGGGCATGGCAACATCGAACTGGCGGTCGCGGCGATCAAGCAGGGCGCCTACGACTTCATCGAGAAGCCGTTCAACATCGACCAGCTGCTGGTGGTCATCCGCCGGGCCATGGAAACCAGCCGCCTGCGGCGCGAGAATTCGGCGCTGAAACGTGGCGGCGGTGAAGCGGCGGAGATGATCGGTACCTCGGCCGCCTTCCGCGCCATGGTCAGCCAGCTCGACAAGGTCACGAAATCCAACGGCCGCGTCATGCTGACCGGCCCGTCCGGGTCGGGCAAGGAGGTGGCGGCGCGCTATGTTCACGTCAATTCCGCCCGCGCCGATGCGCCCTTCGTCGTGGTCAACTGTGCCCAGATCGAAGCCGACCGGATGGAAGAGGTCCTCTTCGGGCGCGAAAGCAGCGACCGGGGGATCGAGCCGGGGCTCCTGGAGCAGGCAGACGGCGGCATCGTCTACCTCGACGAGGTGGCGGACATGCCGAACGGCACGCAGTCGAAGATCCTGCGCGTGCTGGTCGATCAGCAGTTCCTGCGCGTCGGCGGGGCGGAGAAGATCAAGGTGGACCTGCGGGTGCTGTCCTCGACCTCCCGCGACCTGGAGGCGGAGATCGCCGCAGGGAACTTCCGGCAGGAGCTCTATCACCGGCTGAACGTCGTGCCGGTCGCCGTGCCGGCCCTGGCGGAGCGGCGCGAGGACATCCCGCTTCTGGCCGCCCATTTCATCGAGACGCTGCACCGCACCCAGGGCCTGCCCAACCGGGCGCTGTCGGACGAGGCGGCGGCGCTGATGCAGACGCTGACCTGGCCGGGCAACGTGCGCCAGCTGCGCAACGTGATCGAACGGATCCTGATCCTGGGCGAGGGCACGGCCCCGATCGACGTGGCCGAGGTGCCTGCCGACGAGGAACGCCCGGGCGACGGCGACAGCCGCGTGGTGATGTCCGGCGCCCTGGCCATGCTGCCCCTACGCGAGGCGCGCGAGGCGTTTGAACGAGAATATCTGCTGACGCAGATCAACCGCTTCGGCGGCAACATCTCGAAGACCGCCCAGTTCGTCGGAATGGAGCGAAGCGCGCTGCACCGCAAGCTGAAGAGCCTGAACGTGGTGACCACCAACCGCGCGGGCTCGCGCTACGCCCGGATCGAGGATACCGAGACCTCCGCAGCGGAGTGATCCGCCGGGCAGGCCATGCGGATCACCGCGTCAGGCGCAGGGCGCCGCCGGCGATCTCGATATGGGAAAAGCGCGACAGGTAGGACATGCCCAGAAGCGGCATGTCCTGTTCGCCTTCATTGACCATCGCGCGCACATCGCGATCCGTGACCCCGCCCAGGGTCACCGACTCCAGCCGCACGGGCGCCGTGCGCACCGTGCCGTTGGCCGTGCCCGCGCGGCCCGAGTAGATCAGCCGATCCATGTCGATCCCCGCCGCCCGCGCGGCCTCACGGGTCAGCACGACGTCGGTGGCGCCGGTGTCGACAAGGAAGGTCATTGGTTCGCCGTTGACCTCCAGCCGGGCGTAATAATGCCCGTCGGCCTGTTGTGGCAGGGTGATCTGGCGCCCGCTCTCGGCCACAGTTTGCGCCGGGCGGATCGTGGTGCGAACTTGATCCCACAGCCCGATCCCGGCGATCACCGCGACGAAGATCAGCGCCCAGAGCACCGCATGGCGCGCCATCTGTCCGATCCGGTCGCGGTTCGAGACGAAGAAATAGCCGCCAATGGCGGCCAGCATCAGCCCGAGATAGGCCAGGTTACCGATGTCGATACTGCTCATAGGCTGGATATAGGGGGGCAGGGCGCCGCTGTCACCCGGCACCGGCCGCGAAACCGAAGGCCTTCAGCCCGTCGAGGACGAACTGCACCGACAGCGCTGCCAGCAGCATGCCCAGAAGGCGGGTCACAACGTTGATGCCGGTGCGCCCCAGCAGACGTTCCAGCAGGCCCGCGGTCAGCGCCAGCACGAAAACCGCCGCGACCACCACCAGCGTCACCGCCAGCGTCAGGCCCAGCCCGGCCCAGCCGGGGTTCTGCCCGGCCAGCAGGATCACCGTGGCGATGGCACCGGGTCCCGCGATCAGCGGGATGGCCATGGGAAAGACCGAAGGGTCGGCCTCATCCTCGGGGTGGCTGTCGTGTTCGGCTTCCGCTGCCTCGCTCTGATCCTCCCGCCGCTTGGTACGGCGTTCGAACAGCATGTCCAGCGCGGTGAGAAACAGCAGCATCCCGCCCGCGATGCGGAAGGCGGGCATCGAGATCCCGATGAATCCCAGCACCTGTTCGCCGAAGACGGTGAAGACCGCCAGGATGCCGAAGGCGATCACGCAGGCACGCAGCGCGATCTCGCGCCGCCGCCGCGCCGTCTGCCCCTGGGTAAGCGCCGCAAAGATCGGCGTCAGCCCGATGGGGTCGATGATCACGAATAGCGTGACGAAGGCAGTGATCAGAAAGGCGCTGTCCAAGATGCTCTCCCCTTTGGTCCACGCAGGATGTCAGGGGCCGGGCGGCGGGGCAAGCCGCCACCCGGCGTCAGGCCTCCGCCGCCTCCAGTTTTTCCAGTGCGCTGATCCAGAGGGTTTCCGCCTTGTTCATGGCGTCGCGGACCTCGGCGTACTTCTTGTTCCAGACCTCCAGCTCGCCGGCCTTGCCGTCCTCGTAAAGCGCGGGGTCCGACAGCTTTTTCGACAGCTTGTCGGCCATCTCCTCCAGCTTCTTCACCCGGTCCTCGCACTTGCGCGCCTCGGACCGCAGGGCCAGCACCTGATCGCGCGACGGGCGCTTCGGCTTGGGCTTCGCCGCCTCCTTCTTTTCTTTCTCCGCAGGTTTGTTGCCCTGCAGCAAAAGCTGGCGGTAGCTTTCCAGGTCGCCCTCGTAGGGTGCCACGCGGCCGTCCTTCACCAGCCACAGCCGGTCGGCCACCAGCGACAACAGGTGCATGTCGTGGCTGACCAGAATCACGGCGCCGGTGTAATCGGTCAGCGCCTCCACCAGGGCTTCGCGGCTTTCGATATCCAGGTGGTTGGTCGGTTCGTCGAGGATCAGCATATGCGGCGCATCCAGCGTCGCCAGCAGCAGCGACAGCCGCGCCTTCTGTCCGCCGGACAACTTGCCGACCAGCGTTTCCGCCTGTTCCGCCCCCACGCCGAAGCCCGCCAGCCGCGCGCGCAGTTGCGCCGGCGCCTCGTTCGGACGCTCGCGCCGGACGTGGTCGATGGGGGTCTCGTCCAGGTGCAGCTCCTCGACCTGGTGCTGGGCGAAGAACCCGATCCGAAGCTTCGAGCTCTTGACGATATCGCCGTCCATGGCCTCCAGCCGGCCCGACAGCAGCTTCGACAGGGTCGACTTGCCCTCGCCGTTACGGCCCAGCAGGGCGATCCGGTCGTCCTGGTCGATCCGCAGGTCCAGGTTCCGCAACACCGCCTTGCCGTCATAGCCGACCGAGACACCCTCGGTCTTCAGGATCGGCGGCGACAGCTCCTCGGGCTGGGGGAAGCTGAACCGACGCATCGCCGCTTCCTGCGGGCGGGTGATCGGCGTCATCTTCTCCAGCGCCTTGACGCGGGACTGGGCCTGCTTGGCCTTGGAGGCCTTGGCCTTGAACCGGTCGACGAAGCTCTGCAGGTGCGCGCGGCGCGCCTCCTGCTTGCTGGCCTCGGCCTCGGCCACAGCGATCTTGGCGGCGCGGGTCTTGGCGAAGGTGTCGTAGCCGCCGGTGTAAAGGGTCAGCTTCTTGTCTTCCAGGTGCAGGATATGGCCCACGGCGCGGTTCAGCAGGCCCCGGTCGTGGGAGATGACCAGTACCGTGTGCGGGTAGCTGGCCAGGTAGCTTTCCAGCCAGAGCGCGCCTTCGAGGTCGAGATAGTTGGTCGGTTCGTCCAGAAGCAGCACGTCAGGCTGGGCGAAGAGCACGCCCGCCAGCGCCACGCGCATCCGCCAGCCGCCCGAGAAGGCGGAGCAGGGCATCTGCTGTTCCGTGTCGTTGAACCCCAGCCCCTTGAGGATGCTGGCCGCGCGGCCCTCGGCGGACCAGGCGTCGATGTCGGCCAGCCGGGTCTGAATGTCGGCGATGCGCGTGCTGTCCGTGGCGGTCTCCGCCTCTGCCATCAGCGCGGCGCGTTCCGTGTCGGAGGCCAGCACCGTGTCGATCAGGCTCACCTCGTTGCCCGGCACCTCCTGGGCGACACCGCCGATGCGGGCGCGGGCGGGCAGGGTGATCTCGCCCCCGTCCAGGGTCAGCTCGCCCCGGATCAGACGGAACAGCGTGGTCTTGCCGGTGCCGTTGCGGCCGACGATGCCCACCTTGTGGCCTTCGGGAATGGTGGCGGAGGCCTCTTCGAGGAGAGGACGGCCGGCGACGGAATAGGAAATGGAGGAGATACGCAGCATGGACGCTCTGTGACACCCGGCGCGGGGGGCGTCAATCGGCTGCGCGCAGGGCAGCCGCGAAGAACCACGCTTTCGCGTCGGCGCCTGCCGTTTGGCCCGCCATGCGGCGCGGGCTGACAGGACAGGGGGCCCGTCGCCCGTTCCGGGCGATGCCTCCGGCGGGAGTATTTTTGGCCTGCGTATGAGGTGGAAGAGGGCCTTGGCGCAAAGTAGACCCAAGGCGCGCGCCTTCCTTCTATACGTTGGCCAGAAATACTCCGGGGGAGGCTCCGCTTGCGGAGCCGGGGGCAGCGCCCCCCTGCCACGGCGGCCGCAGCGCCCACATACACGCTTTTCAAAGCGCCATCCTCATGCTACCCGGACCCGGATTTTACCGGCGGGGCGCAAGGGCGCCTTGCCCGACTGACAAGAGGACAGTGACATGGCCATCGAACGTACCCTTTCGATCATCAAGCCCGACGCCACCCGCCGCAACCTGACCGGCAAGATCAACGCCAAGTTCGAAGATGCCGGCCTGCGCATCATCGCGCAGAAGCGCATCCAGCTGACCGAAGCCCAGGCTGGCAAGTTCTACGAAGTGCACAAGGAACGCCCCTTCTACGGTGAGCTGTGCGAGTTCATGGCCTCCGCGCCGGTCGTCGTGCAGGTTCTGGAAGGCGAGAACGCCATCGCCAAGAACCGCGAAGTGATGGGCGCCACCAACCCCGCCGACGCGGCCCCGGGCACCGTCCGCGCCGAGTTTGCCGAATCCGTCGGTGAGAACTCCGTGCACGGCTCCGACGCGCCGGAAACCGCGGCAGAGGAAATCGCCTTCTACTTCTCCGGTCTCGAACTGGTCGGCTGAACCACGCGATCTGATCGCCAGACATGAGAAAGCCCCGGCGCCGCGATGCGCCGGGGCTTTTTCGTCGCTGATGCCGGCTCGGTTCTCACACGCCTTCCAAGTGTCGGCGGATCAGGGCGACGTTGCGCAGGTTGCCCTTCCAGCCGACGTCGAAGATGTCACCGAACAGTGGGATGGAGCCGACGATCCAGTCGATCCCGGCATTGCCCACCATTTGCGCCACCCGGTAGCGGGGAAGCCCCATGCGGTGCGCTTCCAGGATGATCCAGGCAGCCGGGGCGAGGGCCGCCGTATCCCCGATGCCGGGCAGCAGACCCACGATAGAATCCCAGCCGAAGCGGATGTTCGTCCCGGGCAGGCGGAAGGCGCGGTCCATCCGGTCCGCCAGCCGTTCCAGGCGCCGCAGCCTTGCCAGGGCCTCGGCCCGGCTCGGCCCCTCCATGATCTGTGCGGCGGTCGCTGTCATGTCAGTCGCGCAGGATGATGTAGAGCGCGTGGATGATGCCGGGGATCCAGCCCAGCAGGGTCAGGATGATGCTGAACCAGAAATGCTTGCCCAGGCCCACCTGGAAGAAGACGCCAAGCGGCGGCAGGATGAAGGCCAGGAGGACGCGGATGATATCGCCACCCACACTGTCAGTACGTTCCATACTCATGATCTCGGTCTCCCGAATTGCGGTGTCTCTTCGTTAGGGACACAACGCGAAACGCTGCCGGGAGTTCCATTCTGCACCGGACGCGGGCCCGTGCGTCCGCCTCCGGCCCCTCAGCGGTCAAGGCCGATCTCGCTCATGAACCGTCGCAGTCCGGCAGGCAGGGCCTGGGCACCCTCTCCCTCCGCTGGATCCTCCAGCCGGGCGCGCACCGCCTCGTACCGGGCGCGCAGGGCGTCCTTCTCGGCACCCCGCGCATCCTGCCAGGGGCGCCCCTGCAGCCCCATAACCAGCGATAGATATGCGGCGAAATGCGCCGTCATTCCGGCGCGCAGGGCCGCCAGGTAGGCCGCATCGGCCCCCGCCTCGCGCAGCGCCTCGGCCGAGGTGATCCCGGCCCGTCCGAAGGCGGTTTCCATGGCCGGGCCAAGGTTGCGGATGCTGCGAATGGGCGTGCTCATGAGGCGTTTCTGCGCGCCTGGGGGGACGTGGTCAAGCTCTCACTCCCCGCCGGATCTCGAAGAGATGGCCGTCGGACTCCTCGCGCGCGATCAGCAGGTCATGGCCTGCCTCGCGACAGAAGTGCGGCATGTCGATCTGCGCCATGGGATCATCGGCCCGAAGCCGCAGGACCGTCCCGGGCGCCATGGCCCGCAGCGCCTTCTGTGCCCTGAGGACAGGCAGGGGGCAGCGCAGCCCCCGGGCATCTATCTCGACGATCTCGCTCATCCCGCCTGCCTAGGCCGCCCCGATCCTCCTGTCCAGATACCGACCGCAGGCGAAGGGCGCAGACTGCCCTTGCCGCCTCCACACGCCCCTGTGACAGGATGGCAGGTGACGGCCCCCGCCGAAGACGCTAGGCAGGTCGCATGTTCGGAATCGAGATCATGGACGCCGCGCTTCTGCCGGCGATGCTGGTGGCAGCGGTGGCAGGGATCATTTCCTTCCTCAGCCCCTGCGTGCTGCCTATCGTGCCGCCCTACCTGGCCTATATGTCGGGGGTGTCCCTGACCGAGCTGGGCCAGCGTGGGTCCCGGGCGCGGGCGTTTCTGCCGGCGCTGTTCTTCGTGCTGGGCCTGTCGACCGTCTTTCTGTTCCTCGGTTTCGCGGCCTCGGCCATCGGCACTGTCTTCCTGCGCTACCAGGAATGGTTCAACGTGGTGGCCGGCATCGTGGTGATGATCTTCGGGGCGCATTTCGTCGGCGTCTATCGCATCGGCTTTCTCGACCGCGAGGCGCGGCTGGACGCGGGCGACCAGGGCGGATCGGCCTTTGGCGCCTATGTGCTGGGCCTCGCCTTCGCCTTCGGCTGGACGCCCTGCATCGGACCGCAACTGGGCGCGATTCTCAGCCTGGCGGCGCAGGAGGCCTCGCTGGCGAGGGGCACGGCGCTTCTGGCGGTCTACGCGGCGGGCCTCGGCATTCCCTTCCTGCTGGTAGCGGCTTTCCTGCCGCGGCTGACCGGCCTCATGGGCTGGATGAAACGCCACATGGAACAGATCGAGCGGGTCATGGGCCTGCTGCTGTGGACCATCGGGCTGATGATGCTGACAGGCGGCTTCTCCCGCTTCTCCTACTGGCTGCTGGAGACCTTTCCTGCCCTCGCGCTGCTCGGTTAACGCCTTACACCGGCCCGATTCCTTCGCTATCGTGGCGCCCGGAGAGGCGACATGAGCAGCAACACCGAAACCGTGCCCACGACCTGCGCCGCGCCCCCGGGCCAGGTGCGCCGGCGTCATGTCTTCTACATACCCGGCTACGACCCGATCCATCCGCGCCGCTACCGCGAGCTCTACCGCAAGGAAGGCGCCGACCAGGCGCGCATCTCGGGCTACGAGATCGACCTGCGCGCCCGCACCGCCGGCGACGGCCCCTATGGATGGGAGGTGACGGGCAGGATCGAGAACGCCGAGGTCGAGGCACGGATCGACGTGCTGATCTGGTCCGACATCGTGCGCAACTCCATGGGCCACGGGATCGCCGCCACCTACCTGCAGCTTCTGCGCACGGCCTGGGCCTATATCTCCACCGGAGCGCTGTTCCGGCTGATGCGGCTACGCAAGGGGCCGGTGATCGCGGCGCTTTATCCGGTGGGGTTCCTGCTGTTGCAACTGGCGCTGGCCCTGGGCCTCGGCTGGGGCCTGAGTGTGCTGGTCAGCGAAGCCGCGCGGGCGCTCGGGGCAGGGGGCGTGGCGCCGGTTTCGGGGATCGTCGCGGGGCTGGCGCTGGCCGCCGCGATCCTGCGCTGGTTCAAGCGCAAGGATGGCAAGTTCTTCGCCTATTACCTGATGCATGATTACGCCTTCTCGGCCCGCTACCGCGG
The DNA here is from genome assembly GCF_002786295.1 of Pseudooceanicola marinus. Taxonomy (GTDB): domain Bacteria; phylum Pseudomonadota; class Alphaproteobacteria; order Rhodobacterales; family Rhodobacteraceae; genus Pseudooceanicola; species Pseudooceanicola marinus. Next base: position 86,321 of record NZ_PGTC01000017.1, read on the forward strand.
CGCCAACCCGCCCGCGCTGGAGGTCCGCATGGAGGCCTTTCGCGCCCAGATCGCCGCGGCCCTTCAGGGCGAGGTCGACGAGGTGCTGGTGGTCGGCCACAGTTCCGGCGCCCATTTGGCGGTGTCGATCCTGGCGGACCTGATCCGCGCGGGCGAGCGGCCCGATAATGGCCCGACGCTGTCCTTCCTGTCCCTGGGGCAGGTCGTGCCCATGGTCAGCTTCCTGCCGCGCGCGGGACGCCTGCGCGCCGACCTGGCCTTCCTCTCGGCCCGCGACGATCTGTTCTGGCTCGACGTGACTGCGCCGGGCGACGGCTGCGCCTTCGCGCTCTGTGATCCGGTGGCCGTGACCGGTGTCGCGCCGCCGGACCAGAGCGGGCCTCTGGTGATCTCCGCCGCCTTCACCCAGACCCTGAGCCCCGAACGCTGGCAGCAGCTGAAACGGCGTTTCTTCCGGCTGCATTTCCAGTACCTCTGCGCCTTCGACAGGCCCGGCGACTACGACTACTTCCGCATCACTGCCGGCCCCCGAACGCTGGCCGGCCGCTTCGCCGGGCGCGCGCCCTCGAAAAGCCGGATCACCCGGGCGGTGAACCGCTTCCGGTGCCTGTCATGAGACCGCCGAAGCCCCCGTCGCGCCCTCATCGCGTCTCGCTCTGGCGTTATGCGAAGCTCTTTCGCGCCGACATTCTCTCGGCACAGCCCGCGCGCCTTTATCGCGCCTGGATGGCCGAGTTCCGCACGCCCTTCTTCCGCTCCTTCCTGGCGAACCAGCCGGAGCTGGTGAAGACGGTGCTGAAGGATCGCCCCCGCGATTTTCCCAAGTCGAACCGCGTGGGCGAGGGGCTGCGCCCGGTGCTGGGCAACTCGGTCTTCCTGACCAATGGCGCCACCTGGGAACGTCAGCGGCGGATCATCGACCCAGCCTTTGAAGGCGGGCGGCTGCGTGACACTTTTCCGGCGATGCAGGCCGCCGCCCTGGCCTGTGCGGACCGTCTGGCGGCGCAGGCGGGGCAAGAGGTGGAGATAGAGGAGGAGGCCAGCCACGCCGCCGCCGACGTAATCTTCCGCACGCTCTTTTCGATCCCCATCGAGCATGAGGTCGCCGCCCGCGTTTTCCGCCGCTTCCGTGACTACCAGCGGGCCCAGCCGATCCTGAACTTGGCGGCCTTCGTACCTCTGCCGCGCTGGATGCCGCGGTTTATCCCGCGCGAGGCGAAACGCGCAGGTGCCGAGATCCGCACCCTGATCCGCGGGTTGTGCGAGACGCGTCTGGAGGAGATCGCCGCGGGCACCGCCCCAGACGATCTGGCCACCAAGATCATGACCACGTCCGATCCGGAGACGGGGGAGACCTTCACCACCGAGGAGATGGTGGACCAGGTGGCGATCTTCTTCCTGGCGGGGCACGAGACCTCGGCCTCGGCCCTCGGCTGGACGCTCTACCTCCTGGCGCTGTTCCCCGAATGGCAGGATCGGGTGGCGGAGGAGGTCGCACAGGCGGGGGGGCTGGAGTTCCCCGATATCGCAAAGCTGCGCCTGACCCGAGACGTCTTCCGCGAGGGGCTGCGCCTCTACCCGCCGGTGCCGATGATGGTGCGGGAGGCGGCCTGTCCCGAGCACTTTCGCGACCGCGACGTGCCGAAGGGCAGCCAGATCGTCCTCAGCCCCTGGCACCTGCACCGCCACGAACGCCTGTGGGAAAAACCGGATGATTTCGACCCGGCCCGCTGGCAGACGGAGAATGGACGCAGCTGCCTGCGCGAGGCCTTCATTCCCTTCAGCGCGGGCGCCCGGGTCTGCACGGGAGCGGGTTTCGCCATGCTGGAGGGGCCGCTGCTGATGGCCGAGATCCTACGTCGGGTCCGTGTCGCGCCCGCTGCCGGGCGCCCGCCAGAGCCGGTGGCGCATCTGACGGTGCGCAGCCGCACGGGCATCTGGTTGCAGCTGGAGCACAGGTAAGGGGGCTGCCGCCCCCGCCCGCCTGCGGCGGACTCCCCCGCGAGTATTTTCGCCGAAGTGAAGCCAAGGTGGTCGGCCCTTTCATGGCCCCGGACCCCCGATGAGAGGCCGTTGCAATACTCCAACGTCGAACACCTTCTGGGCGCAGGGCGGGCGTCCTTCTCCCCTGTCTTCACTTCGTCCGAAATACTCCGGGGGGAGCCGCAGGCGGGGGGGCAGCGCCCCCTTCGCCCTCAGCCTTTCATGCGCTGCGCCTGCGCGTTCAATTCGGTCTGCGCAATGGCCGTCGCGCGGCGCATCGGCCCAGGATCTCGATCTCCACCTCTATACCCGTCACAACCCTGTCTCGGCGGGCGGACGGTCGGACGAATACTCGCGCAGCCAGGAGCCGAACAGGCGGTCGAGGCGCGGCGACATCATCGCCCGCCTCCCGAAAGGCCCCCTTCCTCCTGGCGCAGGTCGCTTTCGCTGGCGGCGATCGACAACATGGGGTGTTCGCTGTCACGCCCATAAATCTCCGGGACGTCGTCGGTGACGATGCAGTGGCGTTCCATCGGAATCAGCGGCACGTAGACGCCCGCCATGGCCGCCACTTCCCGCGCCCAGAGGCCGCCGGCGTTGACTACGTGGTCCGCATGCACCGTGCCCTTGCCTGTCACCACGCCTCAGGTGCCATCAGGGCGTGGTTTGGCGAAGACCGACGCCGGGCGTCGCGGACGGCCAAGGGCAGGGCGGTGTCTGGCGGAAACTCCAGAGGGATCGAGGTGACCCGACGGACAATTGCGCAATGCCCCGTGAACGTAGAGAGTGACGGCGGGAGATGGGGGGAAGGTTCATGAGAAAAGGTTTTCGCACCGCCGCTATGGCGCTGGTCCTGGCGGGTGGCATCTTGCCGGGCGTCGGGGCGCTGGCACAGGGAGCGGCCGTCCAGCCGCCGGCGCCGACGCCATTGGCGCGACTGACGGACCTGCTGCCCGCCCCGGCTCTGCCTGCGGCCTGCTGCAAGGTCTGCCGCAAGGGCAAGGCCTGCGGTGACAGCTGCATCAGCCGCAGCTACAGCTGCCACAAGGGGCCGGGCTGCGCCTGCGACGGCTGACGCTTTTCCTGCCGTGCGGCCGTGCTAGATCAGGGTCAAAGGAGACCCGTTCATGTTGCCCTCGCTGTTGCGCAAACTCCACGAATTCTCGCGCCGGCTGGTGGTGCGTGTGGTTCTGATCGCCCTGCTGGCCTTCCTGGCCCTGGGCCTGGCGAAACTGGGCGCCCGGCTGATCCCCGACGGGATAGACCCCTTCGTGGGCGGCGACGCGGTGGACAACATCCTGTCGGTGATCGCCAATTCGATGCTGACGGTCACCACTTTCTCACTGACGGTGATGGCGGCGGCGCATCGCATGGTCTCGACCAGCTGGACGCCGCGCGCCCACCAGATGCTGCTGCAGGACACCACGACGCATACGGTGCTGGCGACCTTCGTCGGCGCCTACCTCTATGCGCTTTCGGCGATCATCCTGCGCGATCTCGACATCTTCGCCGGGCCGGGGCTGATCGTCCTCTTCGGGATGACCCTGCTGGTGGTCGGGCTGATCGTGGTGGCGATCATCCGCTGGATCTCCCACCTGGAAATGCTGGGCAGCCTGATCAACACCGCCCAGCGGATTGAGGACAGCACCCTGGCCGCCCTGCGCCTGCGCGCCGAGGCACCCTGCCTGGGCGCCCATCCGCTGGATCCCGACACTGTGCCCGAGAGTGCCGTCCCCCTGCACGCCCCGGAAAGCGGCTACGTCCAGACGATCTATCAGGACCGACTACAGGCGGCGGCGGAGGAGGCCGAGGGGCGGATCTGGCTGATGCACCCGGTGGGCACCCACATCCACCGCGGCGACGTGCTGGCCCGCTTCGACGGCGATGCCGAGGCGCTGGAACAGGCGATCACGACCAACGTGGTCATCGGGTCGCTACGCAACTTCGACCAGGACCCCGGTTTCGGCCTGACCTGCCTTAGCGAAATCGGCGTCCGGGCGCTGTCCCCCGGGGTCAACGACCCGGGCACCGCGCTGGACATGCTGCACCGGATCGCGCGCGTCCTGCTGGCGGTCGACGGCTCCTTCACCGCACCGGAAGAGGCCCGCCATGACCGCCTGTGGTTGCCGCCCCTCGACACCGCAGGGATGACACGTGAAATCCTCGCGCCGATCCTTTCGGACGGCGCCGATCGCCGAGAGTTGACGCAGCCGATCGAAAAGGCCCTGACCGCCCTCGCACGTCATGAGGATCCGGGTATCGCCCGGGTCGCCCGCGACCTGCAGTCCGACCAGGGCAGCTGACACCCCACGCGGGCCCCGGGCGCCAAGACCCCCGTCTTCACTTCGTCGAAAATACCTCCGGGGGAGTCGTCCGCAGGGCGACGGGGGCAGAGCCCCCTTCCCGTCGTTTCATCGCCGACCAGCGGCGGGGGCAGCGCCCTCCACCTCCGCCTCAGCCCGCGTTCAGCAGCCGGATCCGCAGCCGCGTCAGCCGGTTTTCCTTCCGCGCGGCCACCTCGAAGCGGAAGCCATGGAAGGAAAAGACCTGGCCCACGGTCGGGATCGTCTGCGCCTCGTGGATCACGAGGCCGGCGATGGTGTTGGCCTCTTCGTCCGGCAGGGACCAGTCCATCGCACGGTTGAGGTCGCGGATGGTCATGGCGCCGTCGACGACGAAGGTGCCGTCCTCGGTCTTGCGCACGGTATGTTCGGCGGTGGCCGGGTCGAATTCATCGGTGATCTCCCCGACGATCTCTTCGAGGATGTCTTCCAGCGTGATCAGCCCCTGCAGGGCGCCGTATTCATCCACCACCAGGGCGAAATGAGTGCGCATGTGCAGGAACTGCCGCATCTGCTCGTCCAGAGAGGTCGTATCGGGGATGAAGTAGGGCTTCATCATCACGTCGGTGATCTTGAAATCCTTCAGCGCCTCGGCCGGGTTCTCGGAATTGGTCGCCAGGGTGTAGGTGGCGCGGAACAGGTCCTTGGCGTGGATCGTGCCGACGATGTTTTCCGGATCGCCTTCGTAGACGGGCAGGCGGGTGTGGTTGGAGTGCAGACACTGCGACAGGATCTCCTGCGCGCTGTCGGCGGCGTTGATCATCTCGATGCGCGAGCGGTGCAGCATGATCTCTTCCACCGTGCGTTCGCCCAGGTCCAACGCGCCGAGGATCCGGTCGCGGTCCTCCTTCTCCACCACGCCCTCGGAATGGCCGAGGTTCAGCGCGCCCGCGATCTCCTCGCGCACCGCCAGGATCTGGCTGTCGGGGTCGGTTCTCACCCCGAAAATGCGCAGCACGCCGCGCACCAGCCAGCGGACCAGGGCGACGACCGGGGCGAATATGGCGATGACGAAGGCAATGGGCCCGGAGACACGGCTGGCCGCGGTTTCGGCATTGGTGATCGCATAGGTCTTGGGCAGCACCTCGGCGAAGATCAGCACCAGCAGGGTCATCACCAGAGTGGCGATGGCCACGCCGCTGTCCCCGAAGACGCTGGTGAACAGTGCCGTGGTCAGAGAGGTCGCCAAGATGTTGACCAGGTTGTTGCCCAGCAGGACGGAGCCGATCAGCTTCTCATTGTCCTCGGTGATCTCCAGCGCCCGTTCCGCGCCGCGCGATCCCTTGTCGGCGAGGCCCCGCAGCTTGCCGCGGCTGGCCGCCGTCAGCGCGGTTTCCGAGCCGGAGAAGAAGGCGGAGAAGACCAGAAGCCCCAGGATCGCCGCGGCGGTGATCCAGAAGGCCGCATCCATCGCGGCCACGCCCATCAGTGCAGAGCTAGCGTCGTCCATGTTTTCTCCTGTGCTGTGCGCTGGTTATGGGCACCGCGGGCGCCGGGTTCAAGGGCGCGGGCCGCCGAACGCGCGTCCCTGCCGGCCCGTGCGGTGAAAAGGCGACGGCAGTGGCGATCAGGCCGTGCCGTCCGGATCCTGCGCCCGCGATCCTGCGACCAGCGGGTGGTGATCTTCGACCAGTTCGCGCAGCCGCTCTTCCAGGACGTGGGTATAGATCTCGGTGGTGGCCAAGTCGGCATGGCCCAGCAGGCTCTGGATCGCGCGCAGGTCGGCGCCGTTCTGCAATAGGTGCGTGGCGAAGGCGTGGCGCAGGCGGTGCGGTGTCACCTTGTCGGGGGAAATGCCGGCGGCCACCGCGATCTCCTTGATCAGAAGGTAGAACCGGTGTCGTGTCAGATGCCCCTCGGCGGAGCGGGAGGGGAAGAGGAACCGCGACTCCGGTACGCCCTTCAGCCGCGCGGCCTCCTGCTCCGCGTCGCGCGCCCGAAGCCAGTCGCCAAGCGCGGTCCGCGCGGGCGCCGACAGCGGCACCAGCCGTTCCTTGCCGCCCTTGCCCCGCACCAGAATCATCTCCGGCGCGCCGCGGGCCGCCGCGACGGGCAGGGAGACCAGTTCGGTCACCCGCATACCGGTGGCGTAGAGCAGCTCCATCAGACAGGTATTGCGCAGCCGGTCCTCCGGCCGCCGTCCCTGAGTGGGCGCCGCCGCCAGCAGCGCGTCGACCTCCTCCAGCGACAGGGTCTTGGGCAGGCTTTTCGTGCGGCCCGGGCCCTTGATCTGGATCGCCGGGTTGTCGGCGCGCAGACCCTCGTCATAGGCGAAGCGGTAAAGCTGGCGGATCGCCGACAGGCGCCGGGCCCGGGTCGCGCGGGAGAACCCCTGGGCGTCGCAATGCACCAGATAGGCCTCCACATCGGCGCGGGACGCCAGGGCCCAATTCAGGCCGCGCCGCCGTAGCCAGTCCTGCACATCCTTCAGATCCCTACCGTAGGCGAGAAGCGTATTGCGCGCCGCCCCGGCTTCCGCCGCCTGGGCATCGAGAAAGGCCGAGATCCAGTGATCCGCAGAGGCCATCGCCTAGCCCCTGTCATCCAGCAGCAGGATCTGCAGGGCGGCGGCACGCGCCGTTTCCTCTAGGCCCAGGGCGCGGAAGGCGGCGATGGCGGGGGCGGTGTCTCCGACGTTGCCCTCCATGGCGAAGCTGTAGAGCTGCATTGCCTCCAGGATCGCCTCACCCAGCAGGCCGTCGTCGATCAGCCGCGCCAGACGTGGCGGCAGTTCGGTTTCGGCGGAGAAGCCGCGGGCGACGATGCGGGCGCGTTCCGACGGCGCCTCGACCTGGTCCGGGCGGCCCCGGGCCAGGGCCAGCAGGAAGGCCTCGGTCGGCGTGCGCGGGCTGATCGCGTCCAGATGATCCGTGGGGTCGGGGGCCAGCAGAAGCGTGCGCAGGGCGATCCGGCCCGCCGCGTCCCCCTCGGCGGCATATGTCGCCAGGCGGCCAGCGTAAAGGGCAGCGAAGGAGGTTTCCAGCCGTGCGTCCTGCATCGCCTCCCAGGCGGGGGGCAGGGTTTCGCGCACCAACGCCCTGTCGGGCCGGGGCGCGCCGATGGCCGCGTCGAAGGCCTGCAACGCCGCGACCCGGTCCCAGATCCCGCCCGAGGCCGAGGGGCGGCCCCCGGAATAGAGACCCAGCAGTCGGTTTTCAGGCAGGGCGCCGGTGCGGGCCAGCCGCTCGGCGGCCTCCAGCGCGGCCTTCCAGCCGGCGCGCCCGCGCAGATCGTAATAGGCGTAGGCCCGCGGCAGATCGGAGGTGGGCAGTGGCTCCCCGATCGCCTCGGACAGGCGGAAGAGGAGGGGCGTCACCTCGGTCGGCGGGGGCAGGGGCACGGCGCCATCATCCAGGTCGACGTGCAGGAAACGGGTCAGCAGCCGCTCTTCGGATGGCTCCAGCGTGCCGAGCGCACCGGCGGTTTCCAGCAGCAGCGCGGCGGTGTCCCAGTCGCTGTTGCGCGCCATGCAGAAGATGCGGGCGGCCTGGCTGGGGGCGATGTCGGGATCGGTCGCGATGCGCCGGCAGGGCTGGCTTTCCAGCCCCGACAGCAACGACAGGTCGAACCAGCGCGCAAACAGCGCCGGGCTGCGGGTCTGGCCCGCCCGTTCGATCAGCGCCATCGCCGGGTCCAGCGCGCCCAGATCCGCCAGCTTGTCGATGCGCGCCAGCAGCAGCGGGTCGTCCTCGGTCTGCGGCCCGCTGGCGTCCGGCGGATCGGCCTCGGCCAGCAGCAGGGTATAGAGCAGCGATTGCATCGCCGGCAGCCGGTCCACCTCCAGCCGCTCGATCCGGCGGATCAGCGCGGCGGTCTCGGCGCCTTCCCAGAGGGACGTCGGCAGGCCGGTGACAGAGGCTGGCAGCAGGCCAACGGCGCCCGCGTCGGAGGCCGACAGGGTCAGCGTGCGCACCTCGGGCGCCAAGGCGCTTTCGGCAATGTCGCCGCTGTCGTCGAAGGGCGCAGCCCCGCCCGCGCCGGGACGGGCAATGCCCGCCTGGGTCAGCGCATCCAGCCAGTCGATCGCGGACATCGGCGCGGTCGCCTCGCCACCCGTGCCCCGCACGGCCTGGGGCCGGCGGTCGGGCTGCGTCACCGGCAGGCTCTGTCTCATGTCCAAGGGGTCGGCCCTGCGCATCTGCTCCAGCCCGAAGGCCGGGGCGGGACCGCTGCCGAGACGCGGGTCGGCTGCCGTCCCCTGCGCCGCGACGGCGTCGGGCAGGGCAACCAGCCAGGGGGCCAGGCAGAGCGCAAGCACCCCGCACCGGCGGAAGACCGCTGGGTCAGCCCGCATCCAGCACCAGGGGGGCGCGGATCTCTTCCACGGGCGGGGCGAAATCCGCCCCGAGCCAGGGTCCGAGATAGGCATAGGCCACCAGCGCGATTCCGCCCAGAAGGGCGAGATAAAGCAGCCATTTGAGGATGCGCAGCATGAATTCTTTGTCCCGTTCGCCTGTCGTTTCGGCAACTTATAACTGGCCTTTTCCGCAAGATCACGTCATTCAGGCGCGAAAATATTCAAAAGGCAGTGCGGCGCCGAGAAGCGCTCTCCTGCCGTCAAGCACCCCGGTGGAGGTTATGGGCTGGAAGCTGCGTAAAAGCGTCGTGATGGTGGGCATGATGGGCGCCGGAAAGACCGCCGTCGGCAAGGCCGTGGCGCAGATCCTCGGCGTCGGCTTCCGCGATTCAGATGCCGAGATCGAGGCCGCCGCCAACATGACCATCGCCGAGATCTTTGCCCGTGACGGCGAGGATTTCTTCCGCCTGAAGGAACGCCAGGTGATCGCCCGGCTGCTGGAGGAAGCGCCGGCGATCCTGTCCACTGGCGGCGGCGCCTACATGGCTGAGGACAATCGCGCGCTGATCTCCTCCCGCGGGGTCGCGGTCTGGCTCGATGCGGACCTGGACCTGCTGTGGTCGCGGGTCCGCCACCGTGATACCCGCCCGCTGCTGAAAACCCCCGACCCGCGCGCCACCCTGCGTCAGCTCTACGAGACGCGGGTGCCGATCTATGCGCTGTCCGACCTGTCGGTGAAGGCGCAGGCCAATTATTCCGTGCACGATATGGCGGAAAAGGTGGTGGAGGCGCTGACCGCGCGGCCCGACGTTCTGGAGGCGAGATGACCGAGACCCAATCCCCCCGCGAGACCCTGACGGTCGAGCTTGGCGCGCGCGCCTACGACATCCAGATCGGCCCCGGGCTGATCGCCGAGGCGGGCGCTCACATTGCCCCGCTGCTGCGCCGCCCCCGTGTCGCCGTCATCAGCGACGAGACGGTCGCGGGGCTGCACCTGGAAGCGCTGCGCGACGGGCTGGCGGCATCGGGCATCGAGATGGTCGCCCTCACCCTGCCGGCCGGCGAAGCGACGAAGTCCTGGCCGCATTTCACCCGTGCGGTGGAATGGCTGCTGGAACAGAGGGTGGAACGCTCCGACGTGGTCGTGGCCTTCGGTGGCGGTGTCATCGGGGACCTGGCGGGCTTTGCGGCTGCGGTGTTGCGCCGCGGCGTGCGCTTCGTTCAGATCCCGACCAGCCTGCTGGCGCAGGTCGACAGCTCGGTCGGGGGCAAGACCGGGATCAACAGCGCGCAGGGCAAGAACCTTGTGGGCGCCTTCCACCAGCCGGCGCTGGTGCTGGCCGATACCGCCGTGCTGGGCACGCTGACGCCGCGCGATTTCCTCGCGGGCTACGGCGAGGTGGTGAAATACGGGCTTCTGGGTGACCTGCTGTTTTTCGAATGGCTGGAGGCCATGGGCCCGAAGCTGGCCTCCGGCGACATGGCCGCGCGGGTCATGGCGGTGAAGCGCAGTTGCGAGATGAAGGCCGCCATCGTGGCCCGCGACGAGACGGAGCAGGGCGACCGGGCGCTGCTGAACCTCGGGCATACCTTCGGGCACGCTTTGGAAAGCGCCACGGGGTATTCGGACCGGCTGCTGCATGGTGAAGGGGTCGCCATCGGCTGTGCCCTGGCATTTGAGCTGTCGTCGAAACTGGGCCTGTGTTCGCAGGAGGCGCCCAGCCGGGTGCGTGCGCATCTGCGCGACATGGGCATGAAGGTGGATCTGCGTGACATCGAGGGCGACCTGCCCGACGCCGAAGGCCTGCTGGCACTGATGGCGCAGGACAAGAAGGTGGTCGACGGCAAGCTGCGCTTCATCCTGGCGCGCGGAATCGGCGAGGCCTTCGTGACCTCCGATGTCCCGGGCGAGGCGGTGAAGACGGTGCTGGACGAGGCTCTGGCACTGCGCTGACCGCACCTCATGCTCCACCTGAAATGTGGTGAAAGTTGGTTCGTTGTCAGTGCATTGCAGGTCAAATATCAGCCTTAGTCAGAGTGGTCGCCCACGGCTGCGCACACGGTCCGCTCACGTTGCGACCTGACGGGCGTGACCGCCGGGCCTGTACGCGGCCCGGTCTTGCATTCGGCGCGGGACCGGGCTGTAATTCCCTCATGGGATGACCCGAGAGGCCGTGACGCGATGATTACCCCCGCCTATTGCCAGACCATGGCGCGCTACAATACCTGGCAGAACGATCAGATGGCCGAGGCGATGGCGCGACTGTCGCCGGAGGCGCTGAGCCAGGACCGCGGCGCCTTCTTCGGCTCGATCCTGGGCACGGCCAACCACCTGCTCTGGGCCGATGCCATGTGGCTGTCGCGGCTGACCGACCTGCCCAAGCCTGACGTCGCGGTGACCGACAGCCCGAGCATGACACCGACGCTGGCCGCCTGGCAGGCGGAGCGCTTTCGCATGGACGGGCGGCTGCGGCTTTGGGCGGAGGATCTCGGTGCCCTAGACCTGACGGGTGATCTGACCTGGTTCTCGGGCAGCACCGGCCGTGAGGAGCGACGCCCCATGTCCGTGATCGTGATGCATATCTTCAATCACCAGATCCATCATCGCGGACAGATCCACGCCATGCTGACCGCCGCGGGGGAGGACCCGGGCGCGACGGACCTCTTTCTGATGCCGCAGGCCTGAGAGCCGCACGGGGTCCTTCACGGCCTCGAAGACTTGCCCCATGACACATCCGGGCCGCGACTTTCCCGCTTTTCGCTGTTAACTTACAGTTAGCCTCTTTCCTTTTCGGGGGCCGAACTAATTTGCCTATGACAACCCGACGACTCTGAAAACCGACATGCGAATGTCGTTTTTGCACCCAATCGCATCGGCTTTCGATCACGCCCGTGTTAACGAGTCGTTACTTTTCAGGGAGGTGGGGCCCCTCGGGGCCTGCCGTGAACCGCGGGAACTGACGAAGGGCGCGTTAGGGTGGCACAGAAACACCTGCCTGTCCGGTCCCGCCGAACAAGGAGGCGACAATGTATTCCAAGATCATGGTCCCCGTGGATCTGACCCACGCGGACCGTCTGACGAAATCGCTGGAGGTGGCCGCCAAGCTGGCGCAGACCTTCGAGGCGGAGATCGTCTATGTCGGCGTCACCTCGGCGCTGCCGGGCTCCATCGCCCATACCCCGGACGAATACCGGGAGAAGCTGGAGGCCTTCGCGAAAGAGCAGGGCGAGGCCAATGGCCTGACGGCTTCGGGCCACATGATGGTGGGTCACGACGTGGCCGTAGAGATCGACCATGAGCTGCTGAAGGCCGTGGATGAAACCGGGGCCGACCTGGTGGTCATGGCCAGCCACATTCCCAACATCACCGATTACGTCTGGCCATCGAACGGCGGACGTGTCGCCGGACACGCCAAGTGCTCGGTCATGATCGTGCGCAGCGCAGGGGAGTAACGCGATGAGCGACAACAAAAACGAGAATGACACCTCGACCGACATGGAAGAGATGGGCATTCCCGCACCCGAAGGCGCGGCGGATATCATCGACACCGAATACGAGATCGGTCAAGACAACATCGACGGCCAGCTCGGGCCGTTCGGCTTCGACATCCACAACCCGGTTTTCCTGATCTCGGGCCTGTGCATCGTAGCCTTCGTCTTCTACACGCTGGCCCTGCCGGAACAGGCCGGCACCGCCTTCTCCTGGCTGTTCAGCGCCGTGACCGAGGGCTTCGACTGGTTCTTCATAAGCGCCGGCAACATCTTCGTGCTGTTCTGCCTGCTGCTGATCGTCACCCCGCTCGGCTCAGTCCGGCTGGGCGGCGCGGATGCCACGCCCGACTACACCTACCTGGGCTGGTTCGCGATGCTCTTTGCCGCCGGCATGGGTATCGGCCTGATGTTCTACGGCGTCTCGGAGCCGATGAGCCACTTCTCCAGCTCGATGGGCGGTGTCTCGATGGGCGAAAACGGGATGCGCAGTGACTGGGCGCCGCTTGGCGGGGCCGAGGGCGATTCCGATGCCGCCTCCCGTCTGGGCATGGCCGCGACGATCTTCCACTGGGGTCTGCACCCCTGGGCGATCTACGCTGTCGTCGCGCTGGCGCTGGCGCTGTTCAGCTACAACAAGGGTCTGCCGCTGACCATCCGCTCGGCCTTCTACCCGATCCTCGGCGATCGCGTCTGGGGGTGGTGGGGTCACATCATCGACACCCTGGCGGTCTTTGCTACGCTCTTCGGCCTGGCAACCTCTCTGGGCCTGGGGGCGACGCAGGCGAACGCCGGCCTGAATGAACTGTTCGGCATCCCGATCAACGACACCGTCGAGGTGCTGCTGATCTCCGGCATCACCGCCACCGCGCTGGTCTCGGTTCTGCGTGGCCTCGACGGTGGGGTAAAGGTCCTGTCGGAAATCAACATGGGGCTGGCCTTCCTGCTGCTGCTCTTCGTGCTGATCGCAGGCCCGACCATAGCCATCCTGACCGGCTTCGCCGATTACCTGGTGGCCTATGTCGAATACCTGCCGGCGCTGTCGAACCCGTTGGGCCGTGAGGACGTGAACTTTGTTCAGGGCTGGACCAGCTTCTACTGGGCCTGGTGGATCTCCTGGAGCCCCTTCGTCGGCATGTTCATCGCCCGCGTGTCGCGCGGCCGTTCGGTGCGCGAGTTCATCATCTGCGTGCTGCTGATCCCCTCGCTGGTCTGCGTGCTTTGGATGTCCGTCTTCGGCGGCGTGGCCATCGAACAGGTGGTGCGCGAAGGCTATACCGCGGCCCAGGAGGCCGATCTGCCGATCCAGCTGTTCAAGATGCTGGACGCGCTGCCGCTGGCGGGGATCACCTCGCTTATCGGTATCGTGCTGGTCATCGTGTTCTTCGTCACCTCCTCGGACTCCGGGTCGCTGGTGATCGACACGATCACCGCGGGCGGCAAGGTCGACGCGCCGGTGCCGCAGCGGGTGTTCTGGTGCCTCTTCGAGGGCGCCGTGGCCATCGTGCTGCTGCTTTCGGCCGGGGGTCTGAAATCGCTGCAATCCATGGTCATCTCGACTGGGCTGCCGTTCACCATCGTGCTTCTGCTGATGTGTTGGACGATCTGGCGGGGCCTCTTGGCAGAGCGCCGCGAGCTGTGACGCCCCGCGACCCGCGGGTCGCGTGAGCCAAGACGAAAATGAGGGGCGTCCGGAGTGATCCGGGCGCCCCTCGTGCTACGTAACCCCCTGAACAGACGACGAAGGGGGCCAATATGCCTGCACCGACCCTGCTCTGGATCCGCCGGGACCTGCGCACCACCGACCACGACGCGCTGGAGGCCGCCGTGGCGCGCGGCGGGCCGGTGATCCCCGTGGTGATCCGGGACAAGAGCGTGACCGATCTGGGCGCCGCGCCCGCCCTGCGGCTGGAGCTGGGGCTGGAGGCCTTTGCCAGGCGGCTGGAGGAAAAGGGCGCCCGCCTGATCCTGCGCACGGGCAAGGCGCTGGAGGTGCTGCAAGACCTGATCGCGGAGACCGGCGCCGAGGCCGTCTTCTGGCACCGGCTTTACGATCCGCATGCCGTGGACCGCGACCGCAAGGTGAAGGCGGCGCTGAACGACGACGGGATCGAGGCGCGCAGCTTCGCCGGGCATCTGCTGTTCGAGCCCTGGGAGGTGGAGACAGGGCAGGGCGGCTACTACAAGGTCTACTCGCCCTTCTGGCGCGCCGTGCGCGATCGCGACCTGCCCACAACCCTCACGGCCCCCGCCGAGATCCCCGCGCCCGACAGCTGGCCCGAGAGCGAGGCGCTGGCGGACTGGAACCTCTCGGCCCCGATGCGGCGCGGACGTGACGTGGTGGCGGGCCATGTCGAGGCGGGCGAGGACGCCGCCCAGACCCAGCTGGGCGGTTTCATCCGCGACCGGATCGAGGGCTACAAGGCCGGGCGGGACGTGCCGGCCAGCGGCGCCACCTCGGATCTGTCGCAGTATCTGACCCTGGGGGAGGTCAGCCCGCGCCAGTGCTGGCACGCCGGGCGCCGCGCGATGGAAGACGGCAAGGCGGGCGCCGAGACCTTCCTGAAGGAGGTCGTCTGGCGCGAGTTCGCCTATCACCTGATGTACAACGCGCCGCAGATCCTCGACCGCAACTGGCGCGAAGAGTGGGATGGCTTCGCCTGGCGCGAGGAAGAGGACGACCGCGTCCTGGCCTGGAAGCAGGGGCGCACGGGCGTGGATTTCGTCGATGCCGCCATGCGTGAGCTCTACGTGACGGGTCGGATGCACAACCGGGCGCGGATGATCGTCGCCTCCTACCTGACGAAACACATGCTGGTGCACTGGCGGATCGGACAGAAATGGTTCGAGGACTGCTTGGTCGACTGGGACCCGGCCTCGAACGCCATGGGCTGGCAATGGGTGGCGGGCAGCGGCCCCGACGCCGCGCCCTATTTCCGCATCTTCAACCCCGACACCCAGGCGGAGAAGTTCGACCGAGACCAGGCCTATCGCCGTCGCTGGCTGGCCGAGGGACAGGGCAATCCGGGCGAGGATGCGCTGTCCTTCTTCGACGCCGCGCCAAGGTCCTGGGGGCTGTCGCCTGAGGACGCGCGGCCGAAGCCGCTGGTCGATCTGAAGGCAGGCCGGGAGCGGGCGCTGGCGGCCTACAAGGATCTGAAAGATGATGCGTGACGTAAACTTCGTCTCTTAACAGATTATAATTAATTTAAATAACTCACCTTTTGGCGCAGTTTGCCTCCGCGCGGCTCGCCCTGTCGCGCGGGCCCGAGCCGCCGCCGCGAGAGCGCTCCCAGCTGCCCGCACGAGAAGCAGCCCCCATCGGGTCGCGCGCCTATTCCAACCTCACATGACAGCTTGGGCGATGAATTAATATCTCCATCTAGCCCTTTGTTTCAGGGGAATTAACTGCGTCTCCTGATGTGTCGGATGCCACATGCGCGACGGCATGAGCGCTTGCCATTCCGACGGCGAAAATGCGAAGCCTAGGAGAGGGTTAACGAAGAAGGACGGCAGGGCATGTTGACCATGGGCAAGGTCGCCGCAGCGGCCACGCTGGCCGGGACGGGGTATCTGGCATCGACACAGGTCATGCAGGTCTGGGAAGAGGACTTCGACTTCGGACTCTTTCCCTGGGTCAGCGCCGCCATAGGCGCCTGGGCCGGCTGGACCATCATCGGCCGCCGCGTCACCCGCCGGTCCAGCGCGGCGCAGGTGATCAGCTACGGGCTGACCGGGCTGGTCATGATGCTGCTGGTGGCCTTCTTCGTCTTCGCTGGCAACGAGGCGCTACGCAAATCGCTGGCGCGGCGCTACGACGGGCCGATCGAGGCGATCCTCGACATGATCCCGATCTCGACCAACTGGGGTGCCAACCTGCTGCACCCGCATATCCTGGCCACGCTGGTCGCGGGCGGCCTGGTGTCGGCCGTTATGGCCCGCGTCGTCGACCGCATCTGGAAGTGATCCCATGAGCAGACCCCTGTTCCTTTACGGCCCGCTGTGCATGCCGGTGATGATGCAGATCGTGGCCGACGGCCGCCCGGCGGAAGAACCCGCCCGACTGGAAGGGTATCGCGCGGCGCCGCGGGAAAGCGACGACTGGCCGGTCCTGGTGCAGGATCCGGGCGCGGTGACGCAAGGCATCCTTCTGCGCAACGTCTCGGAAGCGATGGCCGCGCGGATCACCCACTATGCCGACGCCTACGGGCTGGTCCCCGCAGAGGTGGTGGTGGAGGCCGATGGCCAGCCGGTGCCCGCGCAGGCCTTCCGGCCCGAGCACAGCACCCAGGCTGTAGCCCCCGGACGATGGTCGCTGGGGGGCTGGGCCGAGGCGACGGGCGAAGAGGCCTGTCACGCCGCCCATGAGATCATGAAGCTGCGCGGCCGCTACGACGGCGGCGCCCTGCGGTTCCGCCTGGGCCAGATCCGGGCGCGGGCCGCCTCGCGCGTGGCGGCAGAGCGGTTCCCCGCAAAACACCTCCTGGCCAGCGGCCCGTCCGACGCCTGGGTGCAGGAATTGCACCAGCAGGACGACCATGCGGGCTATTTCATCGCCCGCACCTACGACTTGCGGCACCAGACCTTCGCCGGCACCCCGTCCGAGCTGATCCGGCGCGAGGTCTTCCTGGCCCCAGATGCCGCCATCGTGCTGCCCTACGATCCCGCGCGCGACCGCATCCTTCTGGTCGAGCAGTTCCGCATGGGACCCTACGGGCGGGGCGAGGCGCTGCCCTGGATGCTGGAGCCCGTCGCGGGCCGCGTCGATCCCGGGGAAAGTCCCGAAACCTGCGCCCGCCGCGAGGCTCGGGAAGAGGCGGGGCTGGATCTTGATGCGCTGCACCATGTCACCTCCTGCTACCCGTCGCCCGGCTGTCTGAGCGAGTTTCACCATTGCTACGTCGGCCTGTGCAGCCTGCCGGACATCCAGCGCGGTCACGGCGGGTTGGACGCGGAGGCGGAGGACATCCGGACGCACGTCCTGAGTTTCGAACGTGCCATGGAACTGGTGTCCAGCGGCGAGGCCAGAAACGCGCCGCTGGTCCTGACGCTGCTCTGGCTGGCGTCCAGGCGTTCCGAGTTGCGGGGCGCCGCTTGAGTTGCACGGTTCCGACGGATACATCTGTGCCAACTCGAATTTGGAAGGATGACCCGATGCATATCGCTCAGGACCTGGCGCAAGCCGTCGGAAATACGCCCATGATCAAGTTGCGGCGCGTCAGCGAGGAAACGGGCTGCACCATCCTCGGCAAGGCGGAGTTCCTCAATCCCGGCCAATCGGTCAAGGATCGCGCGGCGCTTTACATCATCCGCGACGCCATTGCGCGGGGAGAGCTGGCGCCCGGCGGGACCATCGTCGAAGGCACCGCCGGCAACACCGGGATCGGCCTGGCGCTGGTCGGCGCCTCGATGGGGTTCAAGACCGTCATCGTGATCCCCGAGACGCAGAGCCAGGAAAAGAAGGACATGATCCGTCTGGCCGGGGCCGAGCTGGTGCAGGTGCCCGCGGCCCCCTACAAGAACCCCAACAACTACGTCCGCTATTCCGAGCGCCTGGCGCAGGAACTGGCCAAGACCGAGAGCAAGGGCGTGATCTGGGCGAACCAGTTCGACAATGTTGCCAACCGCCAGGCCCACCTGGAAACCACCGGGCCGGAGATCTGGGAACAAACCGATGGCAAGGTCGACGGTTTCGTTGCCGCCGTGGGCTCGGGCGGGACTCTGGTCGGCACCGCGATGGCGCTGCAGCCGAAGGGCGTGAAGGTGGCCCTGGCTGACCCGATGGGCGCGGCGCTGCACAGCTACTACACCACCGGTGAGCTGAAGTCCGAAGGCGGCTCGATCACCGAAGGCATCGGGCAGGGCCGGATCACCAAGAACCTGGAAGGCTTCACGCCAGATTTCTCCTACCAGATCCCGGATCAGGAGGCGCTGCCTTACGTCTTCGACCTGCTGGCGCAGGAAGGTCTGTGCCTGGGCGGTTCCTCGGGGATCAACATCGCCGGCGCCGTCCGCCTGGCGCGCGAGCTTGGGCCGGGCCACACGATCGTGACTGTACTCTGCGACTACGGAACCCGATACCAGTCGAAACTGTTCAACCCCGACTTCCTGCGCGAGAAGGGCCTGCCGACTCCCTCCTGGATGACGGAATCCCCGCGCTCTATCCCCGGTGTCTTCACCGACGCCTGAGACCTGATGACCTAAGGAGAGGCCATGCGCCTGAGCCGGATTTTTCCTGACGTTACAAGCCTCTGCGCCTCTTTTTTAATCCTCTTTCTGAGCATCGTCGCGCTGCCCCTGGACGGGGCGGCGCAGTCACCTGGCGAGGCGGGAGAACCGCCCGCGCTGGTCGCTTCGGACTACGATGAATGGGAAGGTGTCGCGCAGCGCGCTGAGGATGCGATCGAGCAGGACCGCGCTTCCCAGGAGGCCTTCGATCAGCTGCGCGCGGAGCTCGTCGACTGGCGTAGCCGGTTCGAAACCGCGCAATCCGCGAATTCCGCCGCCATCAGTGCGGTGCAGGCGCAGCTGGACACCCTGGGGCCGGCGCCCGAGAACGGGGACGAGCCGACCGCCCTGGCACAGCAACGATCCGATTTGACCGCGCGGCTGGAGGAGCTGGCCAGCCCGGCCCGTCAGGCCGAAATCGCCTATAGCCGGGCCGACGCGCTGATCCGCTCCATCGACGCCAACCTGCGGGCGCGCCAGACCCAGGCGCTGATGGAGATCGGGCCGTCGCCACTGGATCCCAGTCATTGGCCCGGCGCACTTGAAGACGTTGCCACCTTTGCCGCCGCGCTGGCCGGCGACGTGATGGACAACTGGAACGACCCGAACCAGCGCCAGGTGTTCCGACAGAACCTGCCGGTGATCGCCTTCCTCGTGTTGCTGGCCATGGTGCTGGTGCTGCGGGGGCGTGGCTGGATCGAACGGCTGGCCCTGTCGGTCCTCGACCAGAAGCAATCGGCGGCGCGCTGGCTGTTTTCCTTCATCGTCTCGCTGGGTCAGATCGGCCTGCCGGTGATCGGCCTGGCGGTTCTCGCCGCAGCGGGGACCACCAGTGGTCTGCTTGGCCAGCGGGGGGAGACCATCGCGCAGTCCATCGTGGGGGCAGGGACGCTTTTCTTCTTCACCCGCTGGCTCGCCGCTTATGTCTTCCCTGTTTCGGAACGTGCCGGGCTGATGCTTCAGATCAGCCAGACACAGCTGCGCGAAGGCCGGGTCTATGCCAACGTGCTGGGCCTCGTCTTGGCGCTTTATGTGCTGGCGCGCGAGGCGATCACGCTTGAAGGCTGGGATGCCGGCACGCGCAGCGTGCTGCTCTTCCCGCTGATCGTGGTGACGGGTCTGTCTCTATTGCGCGTGGCGCGGTTCCTCATCCTGCATGGCCGGGCGGACCCCGACGACGAGGACGGCGCCCGCTCCTTCAGGCAGCAGATCGTCCTGGCCCTGGGCCGGACGGTGGCCCTGCTGGCCGTCCTGGGCCCCGCGCTGGCCTCCGTGGGCTACCTTCAGGCGGGGCAGGCGCTGACCTTCCGCATGCTCTATTCGCTGGAACTGCTGTCCTTCCTGCTGATAATGCAAAAGCTGGTGGGAGAGATCTACATCGTCTTCACCGGCGACCGCGACCGCGCCTCCGAAGCGCTGCTGCCGGTCCTGCTCAGCTTCGCTCTGACGGTTGCGACTCTGCCGGTCTTCGCGCTGATCTGGGGTGCCCGCCGCACCGATCTGGGCGAGGCCTGGGCGCAATTCCGCGCCGGATTCGATATCGGCGATACCCATATCTCGCCCGGAGACTTCCTGATCTTCGTGCTGGTCTTCGTCGCGGGCTATGCGATGACCCGGCTGCTGCAAGGGGCCATGCGCACCTCCATCCTGCCAAAGACGAAACTGGACAAGGGCGGCCAGAACGCCGTTATATCCGGCCTTGGCTACGTGGGCATCTTCCTGGCCGCGCTGATCGCGATCACCACGGCGGGCATCGACCTCAGTTCGCTTGCCATCGTCGCCGGTGCGCTGTCCGTTGGCGTCGGTTTTGGCCTGCAGACCATCGTGTCGAACTTCGTTTCCGGGATCATCCTGCTGATCGAACGGCCGATCTCCGAAGGGGACTGGATCGAGGTGGGCGGCCAGATGGGGTTCGTCCGGTCGATCTCCGTGCGCTCCACCCGGATCGAGACCTTCGACCGGACGGATGTGATCGTGCCGAATGCCGACCTGATCTCGAACCAGGTGACGAACTGGACCCGGGGCAACCTGATCGGGCGGCTGATCGTGCCCGTGGGCGTGGCCTATGGCAGCGACACCCGAAAGGTGGCGAAGATCCTGCAGGATGTGGCCGAGGAACAGCCGCTGGTGCTGCTGAACCCGCCGCCCGGCGTCGTCTTCACCGCCTTTGGCGGCGATTCCCTGAACTTCGAGATTCGCGCGATCCTGCGCGACGTGACGCAGATCCTGGACGTGCAGACGGAGATGCACCACCGCATCGCCGAGCGGTTCCGCGAAGAGAAGATCGAGATCCCCTTCGCCCAGCGGGACATCTGGCTGCGCAACCCCGAGGCGCTGCGCGAGGCGTCGCACCCGCTGGCCACCCAGGCGGTTCCGCCGCAGACCGAACAGGACAGCGAGGCGCAGGCGGACCAGACGCCGCTGCGCCCCTCGCACCTGACCCAGGACGATCTGCCCGATGGCAGCGCGGACACGGATGGCGATGGCGACGGGGGCGGCGGCGACCGCTGACCCCGCGCCGGGCCCGACGAGGCCCGCAATTGCCCCCCTTTTCCCCTTCGAAACAGGCTGGAACGGGTCAGCGCCGGCTGTTCGGGGCCCTGTGTGCAGGGCCTCACGCAAGGGACTGAAAAAACCTGCGGTTTTTTGTCTTTCGCCCCTTGCACCCGGCGCCGCTTCCCGGCTAAAGACACCGCCACGGAGAGGTGGCCGAGTGGTCGAAGGCGCACGCCTGGAAAGTGTGTAGGCGGGAAACCGTCTCCAGGGTTCGAATCCCTGTCTCTCCGCCATAATCCCCACGCAGCGTGGGTCGATTACTTTGTCTTTCAGTCAGTCCCAAATCCACGTCACCGCCAGTTCGCGGTCGATGACGCTTGCTCGGCATTGCAAACCCCGCAGGTTGCCCTGCGGGGCCTTGCTTCAGCGATGAGCGGGCGCCTAGCGGGCGGGTAGTTTGGCCAGCAGGCGCTCGAGCACGCGGCGCTCGAAGTCGGCCAGCCGGTCGTGCAGGGGACCCGGCGGCATGTGGCGCAACAGGTCATTGGTGACAACCAGCTGGCCGCGCAGGGCCTGGGCCGAGCGGCGGGAGACCTTCAGGGTCGGCACCAGATCCTCCAGCGGTTCGGTGGCCGGGAAACTAGCGCTTTGGTCCAGCCCTAGGCAGACCATCGCCAGGCGGGTGCGGATGCATTTCTCGCAGCGCCCGCAATTGCCGCCGGTCGAGGTATCGCGATAGCAAACCGACAGGTCGTCCAGCAGCGCCGGATCATGGGCGGCGATGGCGCCCACCTTCTGCACCCGGGTGACCCGTTCGCCCAGCGGGCGGATCGGCAGCGCCTCGGACGACAGCGCGGCCACCAATTCTGAGCAATTGCCCCAGGGGTGGCGCGTCAGCTGCTGTGTCAGGGAATTGTCCATGGCGATGGCGGCCTCGGCCAGGCGGGGCTGCAAGGCATTGAGGCACATCGCCAGGTTCACGCTGTGGAGCATGTTCCAGTTCATCCCCTGCTGTCGCAGGTCGGTCTCCACCACCAGAAGGTCCAGGCCCAGACGGTCGGCGATGCGGGTCACGCGGGCCTTCAGATCGACGAACCCCGGTTCGCTGGCGCCCGCGTAGTCCGCCCCCGCGACCAGCAGGCCGTGGGTATAGCCGTGATCGGTGATCGCCTCGATACCCGCCTGGGTGCTATCGACCCCGCCGCTGAGGCACAGGATCTTGTCCTGGCGCGTGGCGGGCAGGGGGGCCGGAGCGCCGACCTCGTGGCGCAGGCGCAGTGGCGCGTTGCCAGGCATCATCCACAGGTGGTTGGCATAGCCCAGTCGGTCAAGGATCCCGGCGGCGGCCGGGGTCACCGGCTGATCGAGATGGATCTCGATATTATGCGACATAGATTGAATCGCTAGCCCCAGAACCGCGCTGTCGGGAATCGTCTCGGCGGTCTCGATCGGGGCAGGGGCGCGCAGGAAGAAACCCCGGTTGCCGAAACGTACGGTAAGCTCGGCCCCTCTGACTTCGACGCTGGCCCGGACGGTTTCCCGCGGTGTTGCCGTTCGGGCGTGCTCGCGCAGACGTTTGTTGTAAAGACGTTTCAAGCCAAGCGGCAGGATGGGCATTCTGGGTCGTTCCTTTCTTTGCAGAGCTGGCTCGGCCAGACGATGCGGATCTCTAGGTGCGCCACACGGGCCCATCCGGCAAGTCCCTTTTTCGGCGCGCACGCCTTGGAGACAGCGCGCACTAGCTGCGTCCAACGAGGCCCTGGCGCAGTGGTGTCTCACCCGAGGGAGACACCGGGGACACAGTCCGTCACGCGTCAGGCCGCGCGCGCCGGGTCCTCTGATACCCGGGCAGGCCTCGCGGTGCCACCGTGACTTGGATCAAAGGTCAGCCCGACCGGCGCGCGTGCCGTCGCGGCCCGATGATGCTCCGCCTAGCCTTCGCTCGAGTCGTCCGGTGGCCCCATGCGGCGGACGGGGCCAAGTGCCTCCTGCGGCGGGGTCAGACGGCGCGACGGGCCGCGCACGCCATCGGGGTCGGCCAGCAGACGCCGGATGACCCGGGCGCGGATCGGTTTGGCCACCACGTCGTCGAGACCGGCGGCGCGCAGGCGCTCCGTCACCTCCTCTCCGACATGGGCGGTCAGTGCGACGATGCGGGTTGACCGGTTCGGACCGGGGCCGGCGCGGATCGCCGCGGCGGCCTCGAACCCGTCCATCACCGGCATCGAGACATCCATCAGGATGATATCGAAGGCCGTCTCCGCCGCCGCAGCCACCCCTTCGCGTCCGTCGGCAGCTTCGGTCACGCGGTGCCCGTCCCGTTCCAGCAGCCGCCGGGCGACGAAACGGTTGGTGGCATTGTCCTCCACCAGCAGGATCCGTTGTGGCGACACCTGGACCGGGCCGGGTTCGGTATTGGGGGCGGGCGGCTCCACGGGAGGAGAGGCCGCCGGAAGGGGCAGGGACAGGGTGAAGACGCTGCCCTTGCCGGGGGCCGAGGCCACCTCGATGTCACCGCCCATGGCGCGGGCAAGTTGTCGGGCGATCCCCAGGCCCAGGCCGGTGCCCTGGATCTGATGACGGATCGCCCCGTCGAGCCGGACGAAGTCGTCGAAGACGCGCCCCGCTTCCTCCATCGTCATGCCGATGCCGGTGTCACGCACCAGGATTTCCATCCGGTCCCCCTGTTGGCGCGGCTCGACGCTGATCGAGCCAAAGCGGGTGAACTTCACCGCGTTGGACACCAGGTTCAGCAGCACCTGGCGCAGTCGGGTCGCGTCGCCCAGGACCCAGCCGGTGGCCCCCGCGCCGATGCGGGCCAGCCGGTTGTCCTGCGCGCGCGCCCGCGGCATCTCGCTGGCAAGGATGTCGTCGATGAGAGCATCCAGGTCGAAAGGGGCGCGCCGGATCGCCACGTCGCCGCCCTCGATCTGGGTGATGTCCAGCACGTCGTTCACCAGTTGCAACAAGGTCTGGGCAGAGCCGCGCACGACCTCCAGAAAGCGTCGCCCCTCCGCCGGATCGTCGTTCTCGGCCATCAGGTCGATCGCCCCCAGGATGCCGTTCAGGGGCGTGCGCATCTCATGGCTGATGACCCCGAGGAACCGCGCCTTCGCTCGTTCGGCCGCCAGGGCCTTGTCTCGCGAGGCCTTCAGCTCCGCATCTGCCGCGACCTGGTGCGAAATGTCACGGATCACGCAGACCAGGATCGGGGCCCCCTGGCTGTCGGAACTGTCCATCGACAGCTCAACCGGGATGCGATGCCCGTCGCAGCGTCGGGCGATCAGCCGATAGCCGGTGCGCGGGCCGACGGCACAGGCGTCGAAGAGGGCACGGCCGGAAATCGCCGTGCTGCCGTCCGTCCCGTCGCGCCGCAACAGACGGCCGACGGGCTGGCCGATCACCCGTTCGGGAGAGATCGCGAACATCTCCGCCGCGGCCCGGTTGGTGTCGATGATCTTCCCGCGGGAATCGAGCATGAGGATGGCATCCCGCGAGGTGGAGAAGATGGTTTCGAGGCGCGCCGAGGCCACGCGTTTCTGCTCCAGCCGCTTCTGCGAGACACGCGCGAGGGAACGGAAGAGGACCACCATCGCCGTCAACGCGCCCAACAGGACGAGGCTGGCGGCCGCAAGCCCCTTCAGGACCGACTGGACGTCCAGTCGCGCCGTGTCCGATTGTGCCACCAGCCGCAGGTTCGCCATGGAGAGCATGCGGCGCAGATCCGGCCGCATGTCCTCCAGCCGGACATCAAGGACCGCCAGCGCCTCCGTCAGCGCCGGGTCTGAGCCGTCGATCAGTGGCGCAAGTGCGTAGACCTCGGTGCGGATGCGGTCGAAGGTGCCCCCCTGGGCCGGGTGGCGCAGGGCACGGTTGTAGAGAGAGGCCGTCCCCAAAGTTTCGAACCGGGCATAGAGGATGTCGTAGCGGCGGCGCAACTCGCGCAGCGCGGACGGCAGGGGCTGGGTCTCGCCCTGATCCCCTGAACCGCCAGGACCCGCCCCGCGCGCCGTCAAATCCTGTGGCTCTCGGGTGAGTTTAGCCAGACGCGCCCGGGACGTCGCATCCTGAAGTTTCAGGTATTCGACCTCAAGCTGCGCCAGGCTCCATTGCATGTTGTCGGCGGGTGAGGAGGCAAGCTCATCCAGTTTCTGCCGCACCTCGGTCAGCAGGTAGACGATGACGACGAGGCAGAGCGCGGTGATTCCCGCCAGAACCGCCAACCGAAGCACCCCGGCATCCAGGCTGGCGCGTGGCGCCTCCGATCCGGTGCCGGACTGTGTCTCTTTCGATGCGCCCCTGGGCGCCATTGCCACCTCCGCCAGAGCTGCCGCCCGCACCGGCCTGCGGCGCGCCACGGGCCTATTTCACGATGATCCGGTCAAGCTGCCAGATCGAGTTGGAATAGATCACCTCGGACCGGAAGTCGGACGAAGAATCATAGGGATAGACGAGCCACAGCGGGCCCTTGCTGCGCAGGGTCATGGGCCTGCCGTTGCGCTCGTAGGCCAGGATCGCACCGTCGGGGCGAAAGCTGTCCACGGGGATCTCGATGGCGTAGTCATTGGCCGCAATCAGCTGAACCACCCCTCCCTCGATTCCGTGGCGTGCCAGGAAATCGGTCATCCGGATCCCGCGAAACGCCTGCACGCCTTCGGTCCAGATCGTCGTGGTCTCGAACACGGTTGCCGGCATGTCCTGCAGGGCCGCCAGATCGTAGGTTATGACCTCGTCACCCAGAGTCAGGCGCAGCAGGGGGGCGTCCTGGGCTGTCGCGCCGTTCGGTGGCAAGGCCGCGAGCAAGGCAGACAGGCCCAGGAAAAGCGTTGCGAGGATATGGCGCAGGAATGGCAGCGGGGACAGGGCGGGCGACAGGGGCATCAGCGATCTCCTCGCAGGAAATGGTGGACCGGCCCGAACGGGCGCAGGGCGGCACGGGACGACGGCATGGCCTGGCGCCCAATGAGCGCCGTTAAGGGAATGGCTAACCCCAATACCTTAATGTTCCCTGTAGTGCCGACCGGGTTGTCGGCGGCGACTGGCAAGGGATCGGTCCGTGACGGAGGAAAGCAAAGCAGCCACGGGGCAGGGCGGTGCGCCCTTGCATCTGCTGTTCATCGATGACCACGCCCTGCTGCGAGACACCCTGGCCGCCTGGCTGGCCGCACGCGGCCTGGATGTGACCTGCGCCGACAGTCTGTCGACGGCGTCTGGCCTGCCCGGCAGGCCAGACCTGGTGCTGCTCGACCTGCGGCTGCGGGATCTGACCTTGCCGGAGGGTATCTGCAAGCTGCGCTCGGTCTTCGGGCCGGTGCCCGTCTTGCTGACCGCGGGTGCACATGACGCTGAAACGGCAGAAAGCGCGCGCGACGCCGGGGTCACAGCGATCCTCGGCAAGGCGCTGCCGCCCGCGGCGGTGCTGGACGAGATCCTGCGCCATGCCCCCGGACGTCCGGCCGGTGACGTCGTCCTGAGCCCGCGAGAGCAGGAGGTCCTGGCCGGCCTCGCGCGTGGACAGTCGAATAAGGAGATTGCGCGGGCTCTGGACCTGAGGGAGGTCACGGTGAAGCTGCACATGCAGCGGCTGAGCCGCAAGCTGGGCGCCCGCAACCGCACCCATGCCGCGCTGCTGGCGCGTGATCTCGGGCTGGTCTGACCCCGGGACCGCCCGCCATGTGGCGCCGCACTTTCTGCAATTGTCACTAATTCGCCGCGGAAGGCCGACCGCTGGCAGAGGCAGATTAAAGCAATTTTCACGGCTGGGCGCCAAACCTGCGCCCGGCGGACCGTTCCCCCAAGGGCGGCTGCCGGGGCCGCGCGATCCATCGCTCGGGCCGCGACCAGGACAACCAGGGGAATGACATGGGTCTTTCGAGTATACGCATCGCCTTTCGCCTGCCGGCGGCCTTCTTCCTGATCGTCGCGCTGTCTCTGGCGGTGCTGGTGGTCTTCTCCTACTCCTCGGCCAAGCGGACACTGATCGCCTCGGGCGAACAGGAAATCCGGCAGATCGCGCGCACCCGCGCCGATGAGCTGGAAATCTGGGCAGCAGAGGTGCAGACCGACCTGTCGCTACAGGCGAATAACCCCCTGGTCTACAATGCCCTGCGCAGTTTCCACGCCGCCTGGCAAACCCTCGGCCCCTCCGCCCGCGAGGACCTGCAGGCGCTCTATGCCACGGGGCAGGGTGCAGAGCTGATCGATGCCGGCGACGGATCGGTCTATTCGCGCATTCACAGCCGGTTTCACGAACATTTTCAGTCCGTTGCGCAGCGCGGCGGCTATGCAGACATCCTCCTGCTGAATCCGGCGGGCACAGTGATCTACTCGATCAACAAGGGGGCGGAGTTCGGGGTCGACGGAACCGAATTTCCCGCCGACCCGATGTTCGCCCGGGCTCTCGACCTGCTGGCCGAACATGAGAGTGGCGCGACGGCCTTTGTCGACTTCTCGCCGCATGACCTGTCCGGCGAAGCCTCGGCATTCGTCATGGCGCCTGTGGCGCACGGCAAAAACGTGGCGCTCGGGGCGATCGTCTTGCGCCTCAACGCCGCGACGATCACCACCAGTCTCGGCGCCGCCGGCGGCTTGGGCGAAAGCGGCCAGGCCTTCATCATCGGGAGCGACGGGGCGGCCCGCACGGCGGCGCCGGACTGGACCGACGCGGCGCTGGATCCGATGGGTGATCTCGCCCGTGCCTTGGATGGAGAGACGGTGCTGATTGAGGAGTCGCTGCCGCAGATCAAGCGGCCAGGCATGATCACGGCAGCGGCCCCGGCAGAGGTCATGGGCGCCTCCTGGCTGTCCCTGGTCAGCAAGGCCGAGGCTGAAATGCTCCTGCCGGTTTCGGATTTCCTGTCGAACACATTGCTTTACGGCGGGATCATTCTTGTCTTCGCCGCCGTGGTCGGGACCCTTCTCGCGTTGAGCGTGACGCGACCCCTGCGGGACCTGACCCATAGCATTTCGGCTGTCAGCCAGGAGGACTACGATACGCCGGTGCCCCATGTCTCGCGACGCGACGAGTTGGGCACCATATCACGCTCGCTCGAAGATCTGCGGAATACCCTGTCGAAATCCCATGCGATCCAGGTGGAATCTGCGTTCAAGAGCGCGGCACTGGCCTCCACCTCGGCGGCGCTGATGATTACCGACGAGGATTTCAACATCACCTACATGAACCAGGCGGTGCGCGACATGATGCACGATCAGGTGAGCGAATTCCGAAAGATCCTGGCGACCTTCGATCCGGACGAACTGATCGGGGTGAACATGGACATCTTCCATGCCCACCCAGGGCAGATCCGCGCGCTGATCACCCAGCCGGACAAGCTGCCGTTCCGCACCGACATCCGCGTGGGAGATGCCCGCATACAGATCGAGCTGAACGCTGTGTTCGCGCCCGATCAAAGCTTTGCAGGGCTGGTCGTCGAATGGGTCGATGTCACCGAGGAGCGTCGGCGCACATCCGTCCTGAACGCCATCGACAGCGGACAGATCTTTGCCGAATGTGATGGTGCGGGACGGTTCCAACGCCTGAACGATAACTTCCTGACGCTCGCCGGCTGTACGGCCGCAGATCTTCAGGGGCGCGACATGGCAGAGCGGATCCGACTGGACGGGGCCGAGTCAGACACACCGCTGCTGGCACGGCTCCAACAGGCCGAAGCGGTGCAGGGGCGCTTCCTCATCACCCGTCCGGGCCGCGAGGACGCCCTGGTCGAAGGCGGGCTCTATCCCATCATCGACCGGCGCGGAGAGGCCACCGGGATGACGTTGATCGGGTCGGATGTGACTGCGGCCCAACAGCAGCTGCGCGAGTCCGAGGCGCGCCAGAAGGCCATGCAGGCCGCCCAGGAGAAGGTGGTGGATGCGCTGCGCATCGGTATGCGGGACATCTCCAACGGCGATCTGACCAGCCGGCTGAACGATGCCTTCGCGCCCGAATATGAGCAGCTGCGCACCGACTTCAACGACGCGTTGGAAAACCTGACCCGCGCGATGCGCAACATCGCCCAGCAGACCAGCGAGATGCACAGCGAGACCGCGGAGATCGTGAAAGCCGCCGACGACATGTCGCAGCGGACAGAGCGACAGGCAATGACCCTGCAGGACACCGCGGCCAGCCTGGACGAGCTGACGACCAACATCGCCCAGACCGCAGATGGCGCCGCCCGCGCCAACCAGGTGGTCACCGAGGCGCGCGCCCGTGCCGAGCAGAGCGGGTCCGTCGTGGATGAGGCGGAGACCGCGATGGCCGAGATCTCCAGCTCCTCGAAGGAGATTATGAAGGTCATCTCGGTGATCGACGACATCTCTTTTCAGACGAACCTTCTGGCCCTTAACGCCGGCGTCGAGGCCGCGCGGGCGGGGGAGGCGGGCCGGGGTTTCGCGGTTGTTGCCACAGAGGTTCGCGCCCTGGCACAGCGTTGCGCCAATGCCGCGGCAGAGATCAACCAACTGATAACGGTTTCCGGTCAACATGTCTCCCGAGGGGTCGAACTGGTCGGCGTGACCGGCGAAACCTTGAAGAAGATCGTCAGCTCAATCTCGGAGATCTCCGATTACATCGCCGAGATCGCACAGGCAGGAAAGGAACAGAGCATCGGCTTGAACCAGGTCAACTCCGCAGTGAACCAGATCGATCACGTGACCCAGCAGAATGCCGCTATGTTCGAGGAGACGACCTCGGCCAGTCACCAGCTGGCACAGCGGGCAACGAACCTGACGGAGACAATCGGGCATTTCCGGGTGTCTGGCGCATCTGGATACGAACGAGACACACGACGGGGCGCATCCGCTCGTCCGGCAGGACGAGGCGCTACCGCCGCAGCGGGCCGTCAGGGCAATCTCGCTCTGGCCCCGCGCCCCGCGCCGAGCGCCAGCGATTGGGAAGACTTCTAGGCGCAAGCCTCACGCCTTCTGACCGAAGCACGCGGTGGCTCTGCCTGATCGCCGCGTTGAATTAGCCCGCCAATACAGCCTGTAAACGGAGCCTAAATGCCGACTTCGCCGCCCTCGCCATCCCGGTCTCAGCCTGGTTCCCAAGCGACACGGGTTCTGATCGTCGATGATCAGCCTTCGGTCCAGACGCTGATCCGTCACGCGCTGAGCAGGGATCCCATGATCGAGGTCGTGGGGGTGGCGAGCGACGCCTACATGGCCCGAGAGATGATCAAGAAGCTGAACCCGGATGTGCTGACCCTTGATGTCGAAATGCCGCGAATGACCGGGCTGGAATTTCTCGAAAGACTGATGCGCCTGCGCCCGATGCCGGTTGTCATGTTCTCCTCCGTGACGCAGCAGGGAAGCGATAATGCCGTACGGGCCTTGGCGCTCGGTGCGGTCGATGTGCTGCCCAAACCGATCGCTGGCATGACCCAGGACGCGCTGGAGAAGCTCGTCTCACGCGTCCGCACAGCCAGCCGCGTCCGGCGTGATGCAAGCCCGGCCCCATTTCCACAGGATGAGCCTGCGCTGGAAACGGCCCAGTTTGGGCGTTGGAACGGAAAGGTCGTATTGATCGGCGCCTCAACCGGAGGCGTGGCTGCGGTGGAGACCGTACTGCGCAGGATGCCGAATACCTGCCCGCCGATCGTCATTTCACAGCACATGCCAGAGAGCTTCCTGGTCAGCTTTGCACGTCGGCTCGATGACCTGCTGCCGCAACATGTGCAGCTGGCACGCGATGGGACCGAGGTCGAAGCGGGCCAGATCTATCTGGCGCCGGGCGGCGCGGAACATACAGGGATCCGACGCGCGGGACGCAAAATCCAGATAGCATCGATCGCCGCGCCAAAACGCAACGGTCACATCCCGTCCGTTGACGAGCTGTTCATGTCCGGGGTGGAGACTGCGGAAAACGTCGTGGCGGTCATCCTGACGGGACTCGGCAAAGATGGCGCCGACGGCATGGCGCAACTGAAAAGAAACGGATCCGTATGTATCGGCCAGGACGAAGACACCAGCGTAGTCTACGGCATGCCGCGCTCGGCTGCGGAACTGGGGATCCTCGACGCACAGCTGCCGTTGCCGCAGATCGCGCAGGCCATCTGTACGGCCTGTGACGCCGCGCGCCGAAACTGAGGGATCCTGAGGTGAGAGAAGCAAGGGGCAGGGGCCCACATATCAACATAACGCAGGGCGAGTTTGCAGTTTCGGACTCCGTCGGCGGCATGATCACCACCATCCTCGGATCCTGCGTCGCGACCTGCATCTGGGATCCGGTGCGTGGCTGCGGCGGAATGAACCACATCCTTGTGGCGCGATCTCATACCGCCCTCGGCATCAACGACTTTGCCGGGGTCAACGCGATGGAGTTGTTGATCAACGGGCTGGTGCGGCTCGGCGCAGTCCGGTCGCGGCTGCAGGCCAAGGTGTTCGGCGGCGCCAACATGATCAACGGGTTATCAGACATTGGACACACAAACGGGGCCTTCGTGGTCGAGTTCCTTGAACGTGAGGGCATTCCGCTTCTGGGCAAGAGCCTGGGGGGAACATCGGCCCGACAGATCCGCTTCATGGTTGCCGAGGGTCGTGTGATGCAACGCACCGTCGCCGCAGCACCTGACGTGGTTCAGCCTGCGCCGAAGCCGGAGCCGGTCGAGCGCAACGGAGTGGAACTGTTCTGATTTATTGTCTTGGGCTCTTCGACGTTCCGCCGTCTTGCATCGTAGACTTGGCGAACACCGCCCGATGCACAGGCCCAACGGTTGCGCGTCGATCTGACGGTTCTTCTGGTGCAACAGCGGATTGTGAGCGATCCGGGCCGATGGATCCTGCCTACGACAGGGCTAACGAAACACCCGCTAAGGCTATCGGGGCCGAAAGAACCACTATTGAGTAGAGCGCAGGGACGGCCAGGAAGTCTGCAGATGCACTGAGCGCGATCAGGTTGCAGAGGATTGCTTGGCGACGTCGGTTCACGCGTTTAGTCAACAAGTCGGCCCAGAACGCTGACATGGCAGAGCTTTCGCTCCGATACGTAGCGTACGCGCAGTTATCATAATATCACATAATACTGATTATAGCAATTTTGATACCTTCTGGTTGAGGGGCAATCCCGCTCCCTCGACCGTTTTCAAGAGGTATCATCATGCTGAACAAACTTAAAACCCTTCCCATGGGTCCCGTCTGGGGTGTCGTCCTCAAGACGGTGCTTCCCTCGGTCCTGGCTTCGCTGGGCACGGTTGTTGCCGTTGCCTATTCCGAGGGCTACAGCGCGTTCTGCGGTCTCTGATATGTCGGATGATCGCCCGCCCATTCACGAATATGACCAAGCGCTTTGGCGTCTTGTTCAATTCGTGGTCAGTGAGCGCTATTCTCGGATCGAGCTTTCTCTAGCGATCCAGATTGTCGCAGATATCTACTGGGTGTCGGAAGCCAAAGTGGTTTCCGACATGAACAAGCGCTCTTCCGGCCTTGGGGTTCATGTCTCCAATGCTCCGAAGAAGCCGTTGCATCGGGTGTCCTGATGGATCCTGCAACGACGGCTTCCCTCATCAAGGTCGGTGGTTCCCTTCTTGGCGGTCTCTTTGGCCGCAAGAAGTCCAAGCCGAAATATGTTGTTCCGCCCTATGACAAGATCCGGGCGGCCTTGGAAAATGCCGGTTACAACCCAGCGGCTGGCGCGAATGCGCAAGGCGCTGTTGTCTCTGGTTCCCAGAACTTCATGGGATCGGCAATCGCTGATGCCGCCCTCCATTTGGCGGACGGCATGCAAGACAAAGCAGCGCAGGAAGGAGAAGCTCAAAAGCTGCGCGAGGAAAACGCGCAGCTTGCAAAGAAGGTACAAGACCTTACAATCCGTCCCCGAGTTGGCGGGATTTACTCCGGCAATGTGTCAACGCCGTCCATTCGGTCGGCTATGGGGGTTTCCGATGGAAGGTCTGGTCGAACTGCTCAAGGCGCTAATTCTAATTCCGCTAACGTTGATAGCGGCGTTTCTGGTGCTTCTGATGCTTCTGGCGGTGTTCCTCTAAGGGAACTGTCCGAAACCCTACCCGTCGATCCTCGGCGGGAGGTCGATAACAATCCAGTTTCGACCGGCCCCGGGTTTATGGTCATCGACAATCCTGTCTTTGACTTTCCAATCTACGTTCCCACGCTAGACGGTGATGAACCCCTTGGGTTCACCGATTTGCCTGCTCTTGGCGCCTCGTATCTCGGTTCGCGTATCTACGCTAATCGGGCCACTCTTGGCCCCAAACGGTCGACCAATGATCTGACCTTTGGCGATCAAGGCTACCCGCGCGACTACGCGCGTCCACCTGGCACCGCCAAAAAGTCCCGTCGCTGGGACCCCCCGTACATCGACTACCCGATGTATCGGCCCACGCCGTTTGCGGGGCCGCGCTGATGAAGCGTCGGCCTTGCAAGGGCTGCGCCGCTCGTAGAGCCGCGCTGTCCAAATCCCTCAAGACGATTTCCCGCAAACTCAAATCCAAGGCAAAAAAATGAACTATCAAACCCCTCGCGGCTCCCGCCGCGAACAGCAGTCCCCGTTCGGAAAGTTCCGCGCGGGCAAGCTCAATCCCGTCATGATGTTCCAGGTGCGCGGCAGCGAAGGCGGCTATCTCTCGCAAGAGATTTCGATGTGGCTAGACCCCATCGTCGGGCGGCTCGTGACGCCCATCACCGCCGAGTTCATTTCCGTCTTCGTTCCGGCTCAGGCTATGGACGCGATCAAGGATCCCGACGCCGCCTATGCCGGTATGACGGAAGTTCTCCGCGAGAAACTCCGCTCCGGAAATCCTCTGTTCGATCTCGAAGACGACAACGAAATCGCCCAGCGTTGCGGAGTGGTCCCGCGTCCCATCGGCGGCCAACTCAAGGTTAGCGAAAGCGTCCGGCTTTGCCACAACGCCGCCGTGAATTTCCTTCGCCAGCGCAAGTACGTGAAGGCGTCCACCGTCCTGCACAGCAACACGGCGATTACCCCTGCCCTCATCGGCCAGACTGTCCTCGACCGCCTCAACGGCGTTCTGGATCCCGAAGACCGTGTCAACGGGGCCGTCAAGTTCGATATGTCGGACGTTCCGGTCAAGGGTATCGGTATGCTTGCCGGTGGGTCGTGGGATACGAATGTGACCACCAGAGAGGCCGACGGGTCCGACGTCGTTTACGAGCGTTCAGCCTCGGGTAACAACGTCGAAATGCTCGTCAATTCCGGCAAGGTCCCCCAGATCTACGCCGACATGTCCAACGCTGCTGGTGAAGTCAGCCTGACTGACTTCTATAACGCCGAGACCATGGACCGGCTCACCCGCACCATGCGCAAGATCGTGGACGACAACCCCGAGTACGGCGAGGAAATGGCGCTGAACTGGGCGCTTGGCCTGTCCATGGACAGTGGCAAGATTCCTTTCATCATTTCCCGTCAGGAAAAGACCTTCGGGCGCAACATTGTCCCGGCGACCGACAGTGCTGGCGTGCAGACGGAGGTTCTGCGGTCCGACAGCATTGTTCAAATGTCTTTCACCGTTCCGATCCCCCGGACGGAACTCGGTGGAAACATCATCACCTTCGCTGTCGTCAAGCCTGACGAAACCCTCGGCGGCCAGCCGCATCCCTATCTCTCTGACGTCTGGGGCGCTGAAAACTTCGTCGCCGATGAACTCGCTCTGGACCCGGTTCCGGTCACGTTCCGTGACCTCGACTATCAAGTCGATCCCGGTCAAGAGAACACCGTTGCGTTCTATGTCGGTAACAACGGCCTCAAGCGGACCTATGTCAACTACGGTCTGACGCGCAATCTCGATCCGGAAACGGTCGAGAACAAGAACGCGATCTGGCAGCACACCATTCCGCTGTCGGTCAGTCCGGATAGCGTCCTCTATCCGGAGGACCTTCCTCAAGATCCGTTCCTCGTCACCGACGCGGAGGTCTGCTCCTACATCCTGAGCCATACCGCCGTCGTCAAGACCCCGACCATCTTCGGCCCGACCCCTGTCGAGGAACTCGCCGTCCTCGAAGATGAAAACGTTTTCGGAGACAATGAAGAATGACCGAAATCACGCGCAACGCCCGTTTCGTGTCCGCCAACGGCGGCAAGGTCGACATCATCGACCTTCAATCCGGCGAGGTTCTGGCCGATGTGTCGGTTCCTCCTGGTATCCAGCCCACCGGGCCGTATCTGGATCTCGTTCCCTATGGTGCCCAGCTTCAGGTTGGCCCCGAATCAGGTCTTGCTGTCCTTGAGCCTCGCTCTCTGACCAGCATTTCCAAGTCGCCCCTTCGGCATCAGAGCGGGGCAAATCCTGACTTCCAGCCCACTTCTGCGAGTCGCATGGAACGCGAGTTGCGTTTGCAGATCGCGCGGATGAAATCGCTCAATGACGGCGCTGAGCGGCGTCAGCGCAAGCTGGATCAGATCGAGCGCATCCCGAACGCTCCGATGGAAGATCCGGCCCCCGTTGTGGAGCCGAGCCCTGCCCCCGCTCCGGAACCCAATCCGGAGCCTGCGCCCGAACCCCAGCCGGAAGGCGGCAATGAGTAGCAGGCGCTACGTCAAGCGTACCTGGCGCGTCCCGAAAGATCGGGGCGCGTTGGAATACTTCGCCACGCTGGTTCAGAAAGCCCTGCGCAAGCACGGCTGGCCAGCGAAATTCGAATTCGACCGAGAGGCAGGCGGTTTTGTCGTTCTCCATGTCGATGGGGGCAGCACTTTGCCCCCCGACTTTGAAGACGCGTTCGGCATTGCCGTTCGCATCGCCGCTCGTACTCACGGCGTCGAGGTCGAGCAATTCGCCAACTGGGCCAATTTCACCCGCGAATATCGCGTGGCCCCCGGTGGGCACTTCCGAGAAGTGAAATAAAACCATGATTTATCAAGGAAAAGCAGGCTATCCCGTTAGGGAGGCCATTCTACACTGTTGCGCCATCAACACCGGCCAGTTCAAACACATGACCCCGTTTCAGGTCTTCACCACTGTCAACCAGTGGCATACTGAACGGGGTTTCAGTCGTGGCTTCGGCTATCACGGCCTTTTCATGCCCGACGGTACCTTCTTCGAGGGCCGTCCGTTCAAGATGATCGGAGCGCACTGCATTGAGCGCAATCGCGGCTCTCTCGGCTTCCTGCTGATCGAAAGTACCAAAATCAAGCGCATGGGAACGTTCGGTGATTACTTCACCGAATCGCAGCGCCTCGCCGTCAAGGCCAAGCTGGCCGAAATCCCCGGCCTCGAAAAGGTCTCCGGGCATAACGACTATGCCCCGAAGCTCTGTCCTGGCTTCAAGGTCGTTTCTGACGACTGGCTTCCTTGTGATGCCAAACCGTCCTTCCCTCTCTCCGGCGATAACTTCCGGGTTCTCGGAAGCTAGCGCCTAAGCCCCGGCCCCCTAACGAAAGTGGGGGCCGGGGCTTTGCATTCCCCCTAGTTCCAGTATGCACTTAAAGGAACTCGACTCATGTGCACCCGACCTATTGAGCAAGACGGAAGAGTCTTCGCATGTCGTACCTGTGACGACTGCATCGCCACTCGCCGGCACAACTGGATTGCCCGAGCGATGGCTGAAAAGACCCATTGGCCCCATACTCTCAGCGTCACGCTGACCTATTCCGAGGATACGCAGGAAAGCAGGGATGCTGCGCAGATCTTCTGTTACGCGGACGTGCGCGCCTTCTTGGCGCGTCTCCGCTCCGCTGCCCGCCGCTATGCGAAGGACCAGCGGCTTAACGTGACACCTGTCATTCGTTTTCTCTGCGCAGGCGAACAGGGCGACCGGAACGGGCGCTGCCACTGGCACCTGATCCTGTACTCCAATGTTCCCCTTTGGAAGCTTGGGAAAGTGCGACTTCGGCGCACCTGGCTGCAAAAGCTCTCCGACATGCTCACCGTTGGCAAGCGTAAGCGCCGCCTGAATTGGTCTCTTTGGGACTACGGCTTCTGCACGTTTCAGGAACCCGATGAAGGCGGCATGGCCTATGTGTTGAGTTACTGCCTCAAAGACCAGTTCACCGAAGAAAAGTCCCGTGGGACGATGCGCGCCGCCAAGGCCGAAAACTTCGCGACTGGTTACTTCGGCATGTCCAAGCGCCCTGCTATCGGAGAGCAATGGCTCTTCCAGAAAATGGAACGCCTTTTGGTGTCTGGCGCGGTCATGCCCAAACTTCAATTTCGGGTGCCCGGTATGTCCGGGTATTGGGTGCCTAACGGCTCCTTCCGAAAAAAGGCCCTCTGGGCCCTCGTTGCGCTTAACAAGCGCATAGCATGGACCACCGGCGCTAACGCGCCGCAATGGTCCACCCTTCTCGCCTCCCTTGAAGGAAGCGAAGCTGATCTGGAGATACTCAATGGCCCGCAGGAAGAAGACCCGGACGACTTCGAAGACGTCGATCTCTTCGTCGCAAGACGAGCGCGAGAAAAAGCGCAGCAGCGCCGGGATGAGGAATTCATCGCGCGTTGCGGTAGAGAGCTACCCTGCACGGGTTGCCTCTACCCCTATTCAGACGACGCCATTAGGCGTCAGTTCGGCCTTGAAAGAGTCTACGACGAAAACGGCGAGGTCGAAAAGTACCGCGCCGCGCCCGGGTTCGAACACCCGTATCTCAGATGGGCGCGCCCCGGCCTCGGTATCCATACCTATTGCGAGCGCCGAGGCACAAAAGAAGCCCGTCGAGTCTTCCCGGCGACGGGAGGCTAAACCCGTCCTGGCACCACCAGATGATCGGGCGACGTGCAAGCCGCGACCCGACAACACCCGATCCAAGGGTGGCGGAAGTCGGCCGTTTGTCCCGTGGTGTGACCGGAAGCGCTGACGCTTCCACACACTCCACCTTCCCCAGCCCGACCACCCAACCACGTTTGATGTGGTCGCAGGATGCCCGAAACGACGGTTTCGGGCATCCTTTTTTGCAACGCTTCCAAAGACCAAGCGATACGCTCCCATAAGCGTTACCTCTCACCCTTTCAGCGGGGAC
Source organism: Pseudooceanicola marinus (assembly GCF_002786295.1). Taxonomy (GTDB): domain Bacteria; phylum Pseudomonadota; class Alphaproteobacteria; order Rhodobacterales; family Rhodobacteraceae; genus Pseudooceanicola; species Pseudooceanicola marinus. The sequence goes on from NZ_PGTC01000017.1 coordinate 124,080, forward strand.
CGCTGACTATCAACTTTGCACTGTCCCCCCTCTCGCACCTCTGCAGTTAGCACGGCCCTCTGTCCGTTCGCTCTGCGCGCGCTGCTTGGTGCCACTTAGCGCAGCCCCCCATGATTGGGGGGCGCTGCGCAAGGGGGGTTGACCACTCCCCCCCCAAAGGGGCCTAACCTATGCGCAGCCTCCGGCTGGATCGCCAGCGGCAACGATGCGCAATACAACCCTAGGGTGAGAAAATCCAAAAATTATGCAATTCAATTCGCTTGTCAGCGTTCCTATTTAGTTCACGCTCTATGTAGCCCTCGCCTTTTCCTCCGAAACAACATTCGGTGCCGTCTTCAAAATCGGCTAAAAAAGGTCTTGACTACGCAATTTACTGATTATCGCCATTTCTGAGGCGGTGAAACCCGGAGTTCACGAGGCATGCGCGAGCGATCGTTCAACGTCTCCTCATGCCCCACCAATTGAGCTGAACCTGCCGATCGCTGGATAACGCATCGGGGTATCTTCCAGGATCGTTCGACGGGCAGCCGAAAACTTACCCCTGTTGCCACCAATGCCGTTCTTACGCATCCATCGGGAAACTGCGTTTGCGTCGGATCTGGTGCTTGCATTCCGTGTCACCATTCACAGCGCATCTGTTTGACCAGGGGCGCGCTGCGAGACGTTCCATCCGGCCGCCTGTCAAGAGCCGCTGAAGCTGGCGCCGCGCTCCCCGCCCCCGGTGCCAGTCGATCCGAAAGCAGAACCGCGCCACGGGGCCCGTGACGCGGTTCCGCCGTCCACCAGAGGCCGCAGCTCAGCTTAGCCAAGCGCGTAGCCGGCCCCGCGCACGGTACGCAGCGGGTCGTCACCGCCATGGGCACAGAGCGCCTTGCGCAGCCGGCCGATATGGACGTCGACGGTCCGGGTGTCGACGTAGATGTCACGCCCCCAAACCCGATCCAGAAGCTGTTCACGCGACCAGACGCGGCCCGGCTTTTCCATGAAGGTCGAGAGCAGTCGAAACTCTGTCGGCCCCAGCTTAAGCTCCTTGCCCGTCCGGGTCACCCGATGGGTTTCCGCATCCAGAACGATGTCTTCGTATTCCAGCCGTTCGCCCATCGACGCCGGGCGCGTCCGGCGCAGTTGTGCACGCACCCGGGCCATCAGCTCGATCACCGAATAGGGTTTCACCACGTAGTCGTCGGCGCCGGTTTCCAGGCCGCGAACACGGTCTACCTCCTCGGACCGGGCCGAGAGCATGATAATCGGCACGCCTCGCGTCTCGCTACGCATCTTCAGTTGGCGGCACACCTCGATCCCCGACAGGTTCGGCAGCATCCAGTCCAGCACGATGATGTCCGGCGCCACCTCATCCACCAGGAGGATGGCTTCCTCTCCGTTCTCGGCCCGGCTCACCCGGAAGCCCTCGGCCTCCAGGTTGTAGGCCAGAACCTCCCGCTGGGCCGGCTCGTCTTCGACAACCAGGACCGTCGGTTGCTGATCTGCGGCCATGTCACGCATCTCCGCTGCGGGGCACATCGGGCGCCACCGAGGGGTCGGTCGAGGTTTTGTCGCCCTTCACCCGCATTTCGTCCGGGGTCTCTCCGGTCACCAGGTAGACCACCTGCTCGGCAATCGAGGTCACGTGATCGCCCATCCGCTCGGTGTTCTTGGCGATGAAATGCAGGTGCATGCAGGCGGTGATGTTGCGCGGGTCTTCCATCATGAAGGTCAGGAATTCGCGGAACAGCGCGTTGTACATCTGGTCGACATCGCGGTCGCGGGCGATGACATCCTTGGCCAGGGTCGCATCGCGCTGGATGTAGGCGTCCAGCGAGTCGCGCAGCATGCCCTCCACCTCGCGCGCCATGCGGCGCAGCGCGGTGTGGGCGCCGGAAATTGGCTGCATCTGAACCAGGACCGAGGTTCGCTTGGCCATGTTCTTGGCGTAGTCGCCGATGCGTTCCAGGTTGCCGGCGATCTTCATGATCGACAGGACGATCCGCAAATCGCCCGCCGTCGGCGCCCGCAGCGCGATGATCCGCGCGCATTCTTCTTGGATCAGCGCCTCCAGGTCATCGATGGCCAGGTCATCGCGGCGCACCTTCTCGGCCAGTTCCTCGTCGCGCGCCTCCAGCGCCTCCGAGGCCTCCAGGATCGCCTGTTCGACCAGGCCACCCATTTTCATGATCCGCGCCTGCACCGCTTCGAGATCGCGGTCGAATACGCTGGCAATATGCTGTTCTTCCATCATTTTCTGGGCTCCTCACCCTTACTCCGGATCAACCGATCCGGCCCGTGATGTAGCTTTCGGTGCGGCTGTCGACCGGGTTCGTGAAGATCTGGCTGGTTTCGCCATATTCCACCAGGTTGCCCAGGTGGAAGAACGCCGTCTTCTGGCTGACGCGGGCGGCCTGCTGCATCGAGTGTGTCACGATGACGACACTGTAGCTGTCGCGCAACTCGTCGATCAGCTCCTCGACCTGGCCGGTGGCGATCGGGTCGAGCGCCGAGCAGGGTTCGTCCATCAGCAGGACCTCGGGTTCGGTGGCCACGGCGCGGGCGATGCACAGACGCTGCTGCTGGCCGCCAGACAGGCCAGTGCCGGGCGCGTGCAGGCGGTCCTTGACCTCATCCCAGATGGCGCCGCGGCGCAGGGACTTCTCGACGATCTCGTCCAGGTCAGACTTGTTCTTGGCCAGGCCGTGGATGCGCGGCCCGTAGGCCACGTTGTCGTAGATCGACTTCGGAAAGGGGTTCGGTTTCTGGAAGACCATACCGACCTTGGCGCGCAGCTGCACCGGATCCACGCGCTTGTCGTAGATGTCTTCGCTGTCCAGCAGGATGTCCCCCTCGACGCGGCAGATGTCGATGGTGTCGTTCATCCGGTTCAGGCAGCGCAGGAAGGTGGATTTGCCACAGCCCGAGGGGCCGATGAAGGCGGTCACGGTCTTGTCCTGGATCTCGACGTTCACGTCCTTGATGGCGTGGGTGTCGCCGTAGAAGACCTGGACGTTCCGGGCCGCGATCTTGATGTCTTTGTTGGTCACTTTGCTCTCCAGGGCGGGCTCGTCGTACATGGATCTGTCCCCTATCCTATCTCTTACCAGCGGCGCTCGAAACGGCGGCGCAGAATGACGGCGATGATGTTCATGGTCAGAAGGAAGACCAGCAGCACGATGATGCCCCCCCAGGCCTTTTCGTAGAAGATCTGGTCGGCGCGGGCGGCCCAGGTGTAGATCTGCGCCGGCATGGCCGAGTTGCTGTCGAGGAAGCCGCTGGCGATCGTGTCCGGGTAGCGCAGGGCGACGAAGCCGACCATGCCGATCAGCAGCAGCGGCGCGGTTTCACCCAGGGCCTGCGCCAGGCCGATGATCGTGCCGGTCAGGATGCCCGGCAGGGCAAGCGGCAGCACGTGGTGGAAGACCGACTGCATCTTCGAGGCCCCTACCCCGAGCGCCGCATCGCGGATCGACGGCGGCACAGCGCGCAGCGAGGCGCGGGTCGAGATGATGATCGTCGGCAGGGTCATCAGCGTCAGCACCAGGCCACCGACCAGCGGCGCGGAGCGCGGCAGGCCGGCGAACTGGATGAAGAACGCGAGGCCCAGGATACCGAAGACGATCGAGGGCACCGCCGCCAGGTTCGAGATGTTCACCTCGATCAGGTCGGTGAAACGGTTCTTCGGCGCGAACTCCTCCAGGTAGATCGAGGCGGCGACACCGATGGGCAGCGACAGCGCCAGGACCACGAACATCATGTAGAGCGAGCCGACCACCGACACGCCGATCCCGGCCGCCACGGGGTTGTCGTCCGAGGCTTCGGCGCCGGTCAGGAACTGCCAGTTGAACTCGCGCTTGATGATGCCTTCTTCCTGCATCCGGTCGGCCAGATCCAGGTCAGCCGGTGTCAGGAAGGTCGAATTGGCCTGACCTTCACGGGTGATACGCCCCTTGAAGTAGCCGTCGACGCGGCTGGCGGTCGGCAGCTCGAACGCCACGGTGTCGCCGATGGCGTCGGGGTTGGCGGTGTAGAAGTTGCGCAGCATCGCGCCCGGGTTGCCGACGATCCGCTGGATGGCGTCGGGTTCCACGTCGCCCAGGACTTTGCCCAGTTCCGCGATCATCAGGTCGCGGTAGGCGCCGGTCTTCAGCAGGGTGCTTTCAGCCTCGTCGATCTGCGCTTGGGTCAGCGTCAGCTCGACCTCGGCCACCGTGCGGGTGAAGGCCGGCAGGCCCTTCGACAGGATCGAATAGACCAGGAAGCACAGGAACAGCAGACCCAGCAGGATCGCGGTGACGCCATAGGCCTTGAACCGGCGTTCGGAGGCATTGCGGCGACGGGTGCGCGGGCTGACGGTAAAGAGCGAGGATTTCGCCGTCTCGCCGCCCTGCCCCGGCTGCGGCGTATGGGATGCGGTTGCGTCGGTCATTAGTCGTACTGCTCCCGGTATTTGCGCACGATGTAGAGCGCGAAGACGTTAAGCGCGAGGGTGATGACGAAGAGCGTCATGCCGAGCGCGAAGGCGACCAGCGCCTGGGCCGAGGTGAAATCCGCGTCGCCGGTCAGCTGGCTGACGATGCGGGTGGTGACGGTGGTCATCGCCTCGAAGGGGTTCATCGACAGCCGGGCCGCGGCCCCTGCCCCCAGCACAACGATCATCGTCTCGCCGATGGCCCGCGAGGCCGCCAGGAGTATGGCCCCGACGATGCCGGGCAGCGCGGCGGGCATGACCACCTGCTTGATGGTTTCCGACGGCGTGGCGCCCAGGCCGAGGGAGCCGTCGCGCATCGCCTGCGGCACCGCGTTGATGATGTCGTCCGACAGCGAGCTGACGAAGGGGATCAGCATGATGCCCATGACGACGCCCGCGGTTATGACGGCGGTGGCGCCCGACATCCAGTCGACCCCGAAGGTCCCGCCCGAGCCGAAGACCCGCAGCAGGAATGGCCCCACGGTCAGCAGGGCGAAGAGGCCGTAGACGATGGTCGGGATGCCGGCCAGGACCTCCAGCGCAGGTTTGGCAAAGCTGCGCACGGCCGGGCTGGCGTATTCGCTGAGGTAGATGGCCGCGAAGAGGCCGATCGGCACCGCGACGATCAGCGCGATCACCGAGATGTAGAGCGTGCCCCAGAGCAGCGGCAGCACGCCGAGCTGGCTGGTGCCGTTCCAGCGGGTGCCGAAGAAGAAGTCGGTCGCCGGATAGAGACGGAAGAATTCAACCGTGTTGACGATCATCGACAGGACGATGCCTACGGTGGTCAGGATGGCGATCGAGGCCGCCGCGATCAGCAGCGCCATCGTGACCCGCTCGACGGCGTTACGTGCCCGGAAGACGGCGGAGGTGCGCACGAAGGCAAAGGCCGTGCCCAGGACCGACAGCGCGATGACCAGCACCGTCTTCAACAGGTTGCCCGTCTGCGCCATGGCGACGAAACGCTGCGCCGCATCCAGGTCGCGTGGCGTCACGTCCGAGCCCACGGCGACGCCCATCTCCCCCAGAAGCGGGCGCACGTCGGTGACGTCGGCGCGCATGTCCATCACCTGGTTCAGGTCCAACCGGCCGGTTTCGATGGCCAGTTCCAGACCCGTGGCGATCCGGCGCACATCGGTCATGGCCAGGCTCAACTGGCCGTCGCTCAACTCCTGGTCGGCCTCGATGATATGGGTGACCGAGGACTGGATCACCAGCGGCTGGAACGCGGTCCACAGGGCCAGGACCACCAGCGACGGGATCAGACCGGCCAGCATCGCGTTCGTGCCGTAGAAACTGGGCAGGGAATGAAGGTTTCGGATGTCGCCCTGTCCGGACGAGAGCGCACGCTGGCGAGCTCCGACGAAGCCCATGACGGCGACGACGCCGATAATGATGAGGATCCAGAGATTTGGCATGGAAGCTTTCGCGACTGTAGGGCGGAAAAGAAACGTCTCGGGAAGGAAAACGGGTGGCGCCGTGGCGCCACCCGCGCAGTCATGAAACCCTGGGGTTTACATGGTTTCTTCGTTCTCGATCATCGACTGGGTGGCGGCCAGCTCGGGGTCGGGCACCAGGCCGTAGTTGGCCAGCGGGCCGCCGGGGCCGGCGATCTCGTCAGCCATGAAGAACTGGGCGTATTCCTTGACGCCGGGGATCACGCCGATGTGGGCCTTCTTGACGTAGAAGTACAGCGGACGCGACACCGGGTATTCGCCCGATGCGATGGTCTCGGTCGAGGGGGCAACGCCGCCCATGGTCGCGACCTTCAGGGTGTCGGTGTTGTTCTCGTAGAAGGCCAGGCCGAAGACGCCGACACCGTTCGGGTTGGAGCTGATGCGCGCCAGGGTCTCGGTGTAGTCGCCGTCGATGTCGACGGAGACGCCATCGGTGCGGACGGCCATGCAGGCGTCTTCCGCGTCATCTTCGGACATGCCGTGCTCGACGAAGGCTTCCATCGCGCCGGTGGCTTCGCAGCCGGCGGCCAGGACGTTCTCTTCGAAGACTTCACGGGTGCCGTGACGGGTGCCCGGGATGAAGGTCAGGATCTCTGCTTCGGGCAGGTCCGGGTTCACTTCGTTCCAGGTGGTGTAGGGGTTGTCGACCACTTCGCCGTCGACGACGACCTGGGCGGCAATGGCCTTGAACCAGTCGGCCGGCTCGAAGGCGGTGAACTCGGGGCCGTCGATCTGGCTGGCGAAGACGATACCGTCATAGCCGATGCGGACCTGCATGATCTCGTCCACGCCGTTGGCGGCGCAGGTTTCGATCTCGCTGTCGCGGATGGCGCGCGAGGCGTTGGCGACGTCGATGGTGCCTTCGCCGACGCCTTCGCAGAAGCGGGCCAGGCCGGTCGAGGAGCCGCCGGATTCGACGACGGGGGTCGGGAAGTCGGTGTTCTCGCCGAACAGCTCGGCAACGATCGACGCGTAGGGCAGGACGGTCGAGGAACCGGCCACCTGCACGGTGTCACGCGACTGGGCGGCGGCGCCGGTGGCGGAAACGGCTGCGACGGCCAGGGCCGAAGCGGTCAGTTTCATGAAGGACATGGAATGCTCCTGTTATCTGAGAGACCGCCATCCCCCGGCGGCCTTGGCCCCCCTGCTAGAGACCGGGCACGATGCTTTTGCGACAATCTCGTAACAGTTTAATGACAGTCATTGTCCTTGTGCGCAGGGACCTTAGCGCGACGGCGCCCGGCGATACCCACGAAAAGTAGACAACTCCCTGCGGTTGTTGGGAAATCGTTAGGAAAACGTAACAGCAAGGGTCAGTCGACCGGCAGCAGGATGCGGATCGAGGTCCCCTCGCCAAGGGTCGAGGAAATCCGCATGCGGCCCCGGTGCCGTGTCACAATGTGCTTCACGATGGCCAGGCCCAGACCGGTGCCGCCCATTTCGCGCGATCGGTGACTGTCCACACGGTAGAATCGCTCGGTGAGTCGCGGGATGTGGATCTCATCGATGCCGGGGCCGTAGTCGCGCACGACCAGCGCCACGCCCTGCCCCTGCAGTTCCGGCATCTCCTCCGGGGCGCTCAGCCCCAGGCTGACCCGTTTGCCGGACCGGCCGTACTTGATGGCGTTCTCGACCAGGTTGGTCAACACTTGGCGCAGCTGGTCCGGGTCCCCCTGCACATGGATCTCCGGCACGGCGGTCTCGATCTCTATCTCGACCTCCGCATCCCGCGCCAGTGGGGCCAGGGCGCCCGCGACGGACCGCATCAGCCCGGCCAGTTCGACCCGTTCCGTGGGCCGCATCCGGGCCTCGCCCTCGACCTGGCTCAACGACAGCAGGTCCTTCACCAGCCGTTCCATCCGGCCCGCCTCGCGCGCCATGATCTCCAGGAACCGTTCCCGGGCATTGGCGTCGTCCTTGGCCGGGCCGCGCAGCGTCTCGATGAAGCCGATCAGCGCGGTCAGCGGCGTGCGCAATTCATGGCTGACATTGGCGACGAAATCGCGCCGCATCTGTTCGGCCTGGGTCAGCATGGTGACATCCTGGAACACCACCACCGCGCCCTGGCCAAGGGGGGTGTCGACATAGGAACAGGTCACCTCGAAGGTGCTGTCCTGTCCACGACGGGTCGACAGGTATTGCGTCTTGTGGACCTGCCGGTCGCCCAGGCAATGTTCCACCGCGTCCAGTACGTTGGGCTGGCGGATGACGGTGATGAAATGCCGCCCCGTGACCGCAGGCCCGAACAGCGCGGTGGTCATCGGGTTGGCAGCGATGATGCGCTCACCCCGCCCCACCAGAAGGGCCGGCAGGGGAATGGCGCTCAGCAGCGCGGTGATCGAATGTTCGGTCATGGGGGTGTCCGTGTCCCGTTCGGGCCCACGGTCTCTGGCTGGGACAGGAAACGCGTCCGCGACGGTCCGCGGGCGCGCGGTTCTCCGGGCCGCCCCGCAGGCGGCCGACAGGTTACAGGGCGCGCAGCCCGTCGCGGTAGCGCCGCGCGTTTTCCTGGTAGTGCAGGGCCGAGGCCGCAAGGCGCTGTTCCCACTCCGGGCCCAGTTCCTTCACCACCTTGCCGGGCGCGCCCAGCACCATGGAGTTGTCGGGGATCTCCTTGCCTTCGGTCACCAGGGCCCCTGCCCCGATAAGGCAGTTCTTGCCGATCTTGGCGCCATTGAGCACCGTGGCGCCCATGCCGATCAGGCTGTTCTCACCAATGGTGCAGCCGTGCAGCATCGCCTTGTGGCCCACTGTCACATTGGCGCCGATCACCAGCGGGAACCCCATATCGGTGTGGCAGACCACGTTTTCCTGCACGTTGGCCCCTTCGCAGACGCGAATTTCCTCGTTGTCACCGCGCAGGGTGACGCCGAACCAGACGGAGCTGTCGACCTCCAGCACGCATTTTCCGATGACATTGGCGTCCGGCGCCACCCAGGCGCTTTCGGCGATCAGCGGCGCAACGCCATCCAGGGAATAAATCGTCATGTCTTGCCCTCCTCCTCGTATTCCGCGTTCAGCCGGCGCACCACCTCGACGACGCCGGGCTGCTGGCTCAGCCGCAGCCGTTCGGCGCTGATGATCGTGCGCAGCCGGTCTTCGGTCTCGTCCAGGTTGTCGTTGACCAGGACGTAGTCGTATTCGGGCCAGTGGCTGATCTCGTCCCGGCTCTGCGCCATGCGCTTCGCGATCACATCGGGGGCGTCCTGGGCGCGGCTGACCAGGCGCCGTTCCAGTTCCTTCATCGAGGGCGGCAGGATGAAGATCGACAGCACGTGCTTGCCAAGGGCGGAGGCGCGGATCTGCTGGCCGCCCTGCCAGTCGATGTCGAACAGCAGGTCGCGCCCGGCATTGATCGCCTCTTCCACCGGGCCGCGGGGGCTGCCGTAGCTGTTGCCGAAGACAGTGGCATGTTCCAGCATCTGCCCCTCGTCCACCAGCCGCTGGAAATCCTCGTGGCTGTGGAAGAAGTAATGCAGCCCGTGTTCCTCGCCGGGACGCGGCGCGCGCGTGGTGGCGGAGACGGAGAAGCGGATGTTGCCGTCCCAGTCCAGCAGGCGCCGCGACAGGGTCGATTTGCCGGCCCCCGAGGGCGAGGAGATGATGATCAGAAGGCCACGCCGCTGTGTCATGTCGGGATCTTTCCAGGTCGCAGGTCGGGTCGTTCAAGCGTTAAGCAGGTTTCGCCGCGCCGGGCAACCCGCGCGGCCCCGTCAAGGGCGGCCAGCCCCCTGCCCTTTATTCGATGTTCTGTACCTGCTCGCGCATCTGGTCGATCAGCGTCTTCAGTTCCAGGCCAATGGCCGTCAGATCCTTGTCCTGCGCCTTGGAACACAGGGTGTTGGCCTCGCGGTTGAACTCCTGGGCCAGGAAATCCAGCTTGCGGCCGACCGCACCGGGCTCATCCAGCAGGGCGCGGGCCGCGTCGACATGGGCGCGCAGACGGTCCAACTCCTCGGTGACGTCGGATTTTATGGCAATCAGCGCCAGTTCCTGCGCGATCCGGTCCGCATCCTGCCCCGGCGCGCCCTCCAGCACCCGGGCCATCGCGCTCCGCAGCGCCTCGGCCTGACGTGGGCTGCGCGCTGCGGCTGCGGCTTCGGCGCGGCTGACCAGCCCCGCGATCGCGTCCAACTGCCCGTTCAGGACCTCGGATACCGCGGCGCCTTCGCTGCCGCGCATCGCCAGGAAGTCCGCCAACAGCGGCTCGAAATCCACCAGCAGGGCCTCGCGCAGCACGTCGCCAGCCTCCTCGGGCTGCGCCGCCTCCAGGACACCGCGCATCGCCAGCACATCGGCCGCGCTCGGCACGGCGAGGGTGATCCCGCGTGCCTCCGCCGCCGTCTCGACCTCGGCCAGCGCCACCAGCATCGCGTCGAGCTGGCCAGGGTTCACCTGCATGGCGCCGCCCGCCTCTTCGCGCGTCAGCCGCAGGTTCAGCGTCACCGATCCGCGCGCCAGCGCGGCGCCGAGGCGCGCCCGCAGCGCCGCCTCCAGCCCCGGGACCCAGTCCGGCAGGCGCAACCGCAAGTCCAGCCCCTTGGCATTGACCGAGCGCAACTCCCAGCTCCAGCCATGGCCAAGTCTCTGGCCCCGCCGGGCCGCAAATCCTGTCATCGAATATATCATCGCCCCGCCCCTTCGGTGTCGTCTGTCCCTGCCGTGCCCCGGCCAACCGACCCTGGGCGCACGCTGCGCTCGGCAGCGGTTAACCATTGCCTCAGAAAAAAGGGAAAATTGCAATCAACTGTGGCATATTAATGGATACGTAACCTCTGTGAAGATTGCTTTAACGAAGCCAGTTCAGCCCCGGGTCCGCCCGGGACCATCGCCCCGCGCAGGGGGCCTTCGGGGCTTCCTGCGCCGCGCGGTGCACCGGCTTTCGCGCTCCAACTCTGAAGGCGGAGGCTGCGATGACACAAGCTGGAGTTTTGAAATGCCACAGGATGGGGACGGCAGCACCGTCATCACCATGGCGGGCTACGTAGATGCGGCCCGCTTCAACGCCGTGCAGGAGGTCGAGGCCTACTGGGAGGCTATTCGCGCCGGCCGCCTAGTGCCGCGCCGGTCCGACATTGACCCGCGCGGCATCGAACGGGCCCTGGAATACGCCTTTATCCTGGAACGGGTGGCGCCGGGTATTGCGCGGATGCGCATCGCCGGGTCGCACCTGTCCGATCTGATGGGCATGGAGGTGCGCGGGATGCCGCTTTCCGCCTTCATGACGCCCCAGGGGCGCAACGAGCTGGGCGAGATCCTGGAAGAGGTCTTCGACAGCCCGGCGAGGGCGGTGGTCGACCTGCACGCGGAACGCGGCATCGGCAAGCCCGAGATCGCCGCACGGCTGGTTCTGTTGCCGATGAAAAGCGACCTCGGGGACATTTCCCGCGTGCTGGGCTGCCTGGCCACCAACGGCGAGATCGGGCGCGCCCCGCGCCGCTTCGACATCACCGCCAGCCAGGTGACGCCCCTTCTGGGCGACTTCATGCGCTCGCCCGAGGGCGACCCGCGCAAAGAGCGGACGCCCGAGACGACCGGGACGCGATCCGAACCCATGGCGAAGTACCCCGGCCTGCAGGAGCCTTCCGCGCGCTACATCCCGGCCCCGGCCAGCACGTCGGGACAGGGCGACCGGCCGCCACAGGCGCCGAAGATGAAACCCGGTCCACGCCCCTACCTGCGTGTCGTCCAGAACGACTGACCGCGCCTTAGGCGACGGATCCTGCGCCAGCTTCCGGTGAACGCGGCGCCCCATGAGAAAAGCCGCCGAGGGATCCCCCGGCGGCTTTCGTGTTTTCGGTTGCGCAACAGCGCGGCAGAATCGCCTCAGCCGTTGGCCGCCATGCGGGTTTCGCGCAGGCTGACCAGCTCTTCGGCCACCATGAAGGCCAGTTCCAGCGCTTGGGTCGCGTTCAGGCGCGGATCGCAGGCGGTGTGGTAGCGGTCGCTCAGGTTCTCTTCCGACACGGCGTAGACGCCACCGGTGCATTCGGTCACGTCGTTGCCCGTCATCTCGAAATGCACGCCGGCAGGGATGGTGCCGTGATCGCGATGGACCGCGAAGAACTCCTGCACCTCGGCCAGAACGGTGTGCACCTGGCGGGTCTTGTAGCCGGTGTTCGACTTGATCGTGTTGCCGTGCATCGGGTCGCAGACCCAGACCACGTTGGCGCCTTCGGCCTTCACCGTTTCGATCAGGCGCGGCAGATGTTCCGCCACCTTGCCGGCCCCGAAGCGCGCGATCAGGGTCAGGCGTCCCATCTCGTTGTTCGGGTTCAGCTTGCGCATCAGCTCCTTCAGGTCCTCGGAGGTGGTCGAGGGGCCGCACTTCAGGCCGATCGGGTTCAGCACGCCGCGGCAGAATTCCACGTGGGCGCCATCCACCTGGCGGGTGCGGTCGCCGATCCAGATCATGTGACCGGAGCCTGCCAGCCATTTGCCGGACGTCGAGTCCATCCGGCACAGCGCCTCTTCATATTCCAGCAGCAGCGCCTCGTGGCTGGTGTAGAATTCCACCTGCCGCAGGGTGTGCGCACTTTCGGGGGTAACCCCGGCCGCCTTGATGAAGTCGAGCGTGTCGCCGATCCGGTTCGCCATGTCGCGGAATTTCTCCGCCTTGTCGGAGGCGGTGAAGCCCAGGGTCCACTGGTGGACCGAGTTCACGTCGGCATAGCCCCCGGTGGAGAAGGCGCGCAGCAGGTTCAACGTCGCGGCGGCCTGGGTGTAGGCCTGCAGCATCTTCTGCGGGTTCGGCACGCGGGCCTCGGCCGTGAAGGGCAGATCGTTGATGATGTCACCGCGGTAGCTGGGCAGTTCGACGCCGTCGATCGTCTCGGTCGCGGCCGAGCGGGGCTTGGCGAACTGACCGGCCATCCGGCCAACCTTCACCACCGGCACCTTGGCGCCGTAGGTCAGCACCATGGCCATCTGCAGCATCACCTTGAAGGTGTCGCGAATGCTGTCGGCGCTGAACTGGTCGAAGCTCTCGGCGCAGTCGCCGCCCTGCAACAGGAAGGCCTCGCCGCGTCCGGCGGCGCCCAGCTCTTCGCGCAGGCGACGCGCCTCGCCCGCAAAGACGAGGGGCGGATACTTCGAAAGCTGGCCTTCGACGGCATGCAGCGCTTCCTGATCCTGATAGTCAGGCATCTGCACCCGCGGCTTGTTGCGCCAATCGGACTTCTGCCAGGTCCCCATCTTATCCTCCGGGTTTACAGCTTCTTGAGGGGTCAAGCCTATAGCGGCTTGGACCTCAAAGAGCCACAATTCTTTTGCGACGCTTGACGTCGCGCCCCGGCTCTGCGCTTCATTATCCCCACTTCCGTGCGGCCCCTCACCGCCCGGATCGCCAAAGACCACGTCAGCCAAGTCAGGTTCGCCCATGCCGGAGCCCCGCCCCCCGCTCTCTTCGGCCCCCACAGCCGCCCCGCGCCAACGTCGCTTCATCTTCGTCCTGCTGGACCAGTTCACCCTGTTGTCCTTCTCTTCGGCCCTGGAATGCCTGCGGATCGCCAACCGCATGTCGGGCCAGCCTCTTTATGCCTGGACCCTGCAAAGCGAGGAAGGCGAGCCCGTGACCTGTTCGGGCGGCGTCTCCTTCAACGTCGACGGCCCCCTGGGCGAGGTTGGCCGCGAGGATTTCGTGATGATCTGTGGCGGCATCGGGGTGAAGGAGAAGACCACCAAGAAGCTGATGAACTGGCTGCGCCGCGAATCCCGCAAGGGCGCGGCCATTGGCGGGCTCTGCACCGCGGCGCATGTGCTGGCCAAGGCCGGGCTGCTGGACGGCAAGCGCGCCACGACGCACTGGGAAAACCACGACGGCTTCGCCGAGGAGTTCCACGAGGTGACGCTGACCAAGTCGGTCTTCGTCATCGACGGCAATCGGATGACGACCGCCGGCGGCACCTCGTCGATTGACCTGATGCTGAAACTGATCGCGGACCAGCAGGGCGAGGATCTGGCCAATGCCGTGGCCGACCAGCTGATCTATTCCTCGATCCGCACAGACCAGGACACGCAGCGGCTCTCTGTGCCCACGCGGATCGGTGTGCGCCATCCGAAGCTTAGCCAGGTGATCCAGATGATGGAGGCCAATATCGAGGAGCCGATCAGCCCCGCGATCCTGGCCAAGGAGGTGGGCATGTCGACCCGCCAGCTGGAACGCCTGTTCCGGCGCTACCTGAACCGCTCGCCCAAGCGCTATTACATGGAACTGCGCCTGTCCAAGGCGCGCAACCTGTTGATGCAGACGGATATGTCGGTGATCAACGTGGCGCTGTCCTGCGGCTTCGCCTCGCCGTCGCATTTCTCGAAATGCTACCGGACGCAGTACCAGACGACCCCTTACCGCGAACGCGGCACACAGGGCACGCGGCTGTCGACCTGACCCCGGTCGGTCCGCGACCGCGCGCCTCAGTCCACGGTCCCCTTCCGGTTCAGACGATAGTCCAGCTTGGCCCGCGTGAGGCCAAGCAGCCGGGCGGCGGAGGAGGTATTGCCTCCGGCCTCCTCCAGCGCGTGCCGCTCCAAGGCCGAGACAACCTGATCCAGCGTCAGACCGTCCTGCAAGAGCGGGCGCAGCACATCCCAGAGCGGCGCGACCCGGGCGGCGTTCTGGTCACCTGCCGTCGCCGCCTGTCCCGCGCCGCTCGGCGCCACGTCATCCGTGGCCGCGCGCAGGTTCGCCGCCGTGATCCGGCCCTGCGTCTGCGCCAGCAAGGCGGCGCGCAAGACCGTGCTCTCCAGCTGCGGCAGGTTGCCGGGCCATTGCCGCGCCTTCAGGGCCGCGCGGGCCTCCTCCTCGATGACCGGGGCGGCAGCCGACCGGCGCTGCGCCCGCCGCGCCAGGAAGGCTTCGGCAAGGGGCACGACATCCTCGGGCCGGTCGGCCAGCGAACGCATGGCCACATGGGCGACCGACAGGGCAAACAGCAACTCCGCCCGCAGCGCCCCCTGCCCCTGCAAACGTGACAGCGGTAGGGTGGACAGGCCGACCAGAAGGACCTTCTCCGGGCGCGCCCGGGCCGATTTCAGCAGGGCCAGAAGATCGACCTGAACCGCCTCCGGCAGCGCCTCCAGCGCGTCGATGACCAGGACCTGCCCCCCCGCCGTGCCCTTGGTCAGCGCCTGGGCGATCGCCTCCAGCACCCGGGGCAGCGTTGACGACGCACCATGGACCCGGTGCACCTCCGCCGTGCGAAACCGCTTTGCCGTCAGCCAGTTGGCCACCGCGAACCGGCCCGACCCGTCCGGCCCGGTGATCAGTGCATTCAGGCCTTGTTCCGCAATCCGCTCCAACGTCGGGCGCAGCGGGGCGACGATCAGGTCCTCGGCGCGCGCGGCGGGCCCGGGGGCATCGTCGGCCTCAATCCGCGGCTGGCTTTCGGCACGGGTGACAAGAACCTCCTCAAGGAACATCCGCACGAAGGGATCGTCGCGCCCCCAGTCGTCGACCGTCTTGCCCACCACCCGGCAGGACTTGTCGCCCATGGCCGCACAGCTGACCTCCTTGTAGAGGATCAGCTTGCGGAAGAAGACACTGGCATAGCCAGCTGCATAGCCCGTCTGGGCCCAGCACACGGGCTTCGTCGCCCGCCCGTGGCGACGCGAATATTCGCTCGCCTCCACCGAGTCATGCCACAGGAAATCCCCGGAAAACCGGTCGTTGCGAAAGTCGAAGTCGTTGTGCATCGTCTCCACCCGCACGGTGCCGGTGACCATGTGCAGTCGCGTCCCGGCAGTGAAGGCATCACCGATGTCCAGGTTCGGCCAGGCCCGGCGGACGAACTCCGCATCCTCCCGCCCGCTGCGGTAGCCCAGGCGCAGCAGCAGCACCATCGCCTCCCGCTCGCCGAAGCGACGGATCAGCTCGTCCTGAAGATCCGCCCCGAAGGTCGCCCGCGACAGCACCATCCGCGCGCCGTTCAGCTCGATGCTGCCGCGCGTCGGGCTGAAGGTCATCCTGTCCAGCATGTCCGCCAGGGTCGGCCGTCCGCCCCGGTCCAGAAGGCTGAGTTCATCGCGTGAGATTCTCATGGCCGTAGTTAATCATATGATGCAGCCATTTCAGCAATTGATTGAGCCGCGATGCAGAGAAAGTGACGCCCTGACCGCACAGACACAGGACTTCTCAAGGAGAATTTCCCCGTTACGTAGCGGAAAAGAAGGCCCCGACCGGGCACGCTGCCACGCAGCATGAAAAAAAGATTTTGACGGGATACAGCTATTGGCGGCCTCCTTGGTGTCGCCCCTGAAACCGGGGGCAAAGGGAGGATCACATGACCAAGCAAGACCTGATTACCAAGCTGCCCGATGAGCCCCACGAAGCGATGATCAACCGCTTCGGCAAGGAGGGTGCCTTCATCCCCGGCGATGACAAGAACAACCCCTGGGTGCCCTTCGGCGAGGCGGCGGCGATCAAGCATCTGGCCTTCGACATCCGCCAGAACTCAGTCGCGAACATCCTTTGGGTGAAGGGCGGCGGGCGCATCGGCACGCATAAGCACCGGGGCGTCGTCTCCGCCGTGACGCTGGAAGGGTCCTGGGGCTACTACGAATACGACTGGGTCGCGCGCCCCGGCGATTTTGTCTACGAGCTGCCGGGCACGGCCCACACGCTGTATTCCGACGACCCGAACGGCATGAAGGCGCTGTTCTGGATCAACGGGGCGATCGAGTTCTTCGACGACGACGCCAACTACGACTTCACCGCTGACGTGTTCTGGTTCATCGACCACTACGTCAGCTACTGCGAAGCCAACAACATCCCGATCAACAACGACATGTTCATGTGAGCCGGACCGGGGCACATGAGGGAGGAGAGCATGTCGCTAGACAGGATGTTCGACGTGACGGGCAAATCCGTCATCGTCACCGGCGCTGCCTATGGCCTGGGCCGCGCCTATGCGGAGATCATGGCCAGCCGGGGGGCCGATGTCACCCTGCTGGACATCAACGGCGATCAGCTGGACCGCACTGTCGACGAGATCCGCGATAGTGGCATCGCGGGCCAGGTTGCGGGCGCCGCCGTCGATGTGACCGACCGCACCGCGCTGGCCGAGGCCTTCGACGCGGTGGCGGCGCGCCAGGGCGGCATCGACGTGGTCTTTGCCAACGCCGGCGTCGATGCGGGCCCCGGCTTCCTGACCCCCGAGGGGCGGAGGAATCCGGATGGGCAGATCGACGCGCTGGATGACGCGCATTGGGACAAGGTGATCGGGGTGAACCTCACCTCGATTTACAACACCATGAAGCTGGCAGCGCGTCACATGAAGGCGCAGGGGCGCGGCGGGTCGATCATCGCCACCTCGTCCATCGCGGCCTTCTACGTCGATGGCATCGTCGGCACCCCCTACATGCCCGCCAAGGCCGGGGTCAGCCACCTGGTCAAGCAGCTGGCGATGGAGCTGGGCCGCTACCAGATCCGGGTCAACGCGATCTGCCCCGGCCCCTTCATCACCAATATCGCCGGCGGCCGCATGGCCAATGTCGAGGACCGACAGGCCTTCATCCGCTGGTCCTGCCTGGGCCGCGTGGCCGAGACCGACGAGATCAAGCCGCTGGCGCTTTACCTGGCCTCGCAGGCCTCGGGCTATGTCACCGGATCGCAGATGGTGATCGACGGCGGCCTGATCCTGCGCCCCGCCCAGGAAATCGACTGACAACCGCCCTGGCGGCACGCCGCCGCCAGTCGCGACCCGTCACGCCCCGGGCAGGAGGAGGCCCGCCGTGACGTCATCAGGGAGGAGAAGACCATGACACTGACCATCAATCCAAAGGACCATCTCGACCGCCGGAGCCTGCTGAAGGGGCTGGGCGCGGTCACCGCGGCCACCATCGCCCTGCCCCATGCGGCCCGGGCCCAGGGGGCCAAGACCATCAAGATCGGCGTCATCAGCCCGATGACCGGCCCGCTGTCGCTGTTCGGGGAAACCGACGAATACACCACCTCGAAGATCATGGAGTTGGTCGCCGACGGCATCGAGGTGAATGGCGAGACCTACAATATCGAGATCCTGCTGCGCGACGCCCAGTCGAACCCGAACCGGGCGGCCGAACTGGCGGGCGACCTGATCCTGAACGACGAAGTGGCGCTGATGCTGCCCGCCTCGGCCACCGACATCAACAACCCGACCGCCGACCAGTGCGAGCTTTACGGCGTGCCCTGCATCTCGTCGAACTCTCCCTGGCAGGCCTTTGTCATGCCGCGCGGCGGCGCCGAGACCCCCTTCAACTGGACCTACCATTTCTTCTGGGGGCTGGAGGACGTGCTGGGCACCTTCACCGGCATGTGGAAGTCGATCGAGACCAACGGCAAGGTCGGCATGCTGTTTCCGCGCAACGCCGATGGCGAGACCTGGGGCAACGAAGAGTACGGCCTGCCCCCGGCGGTGCGCGAGGCCGGGTTCGAGGCCTTCGCGCCCTCGATGTTCGAGCCCCGCACCAACGATTTCTCCGCACAGATCTCCACCTTCAAGCAGAACGACTGCGAGATCGTCGGCGGCATCACCTACGTGGCCGACCTGAAGACCTTCATCACCCAGTGCAAGCAGCAGAACTACACCCCCAAGGTGGTGACCGTCGCCGCGGCGCTGCTGTTCCCCTCGGGGATCGAAGCCATGGGCGATCTGGGCGAGCGCATGTCGTCGGAAGTCTGGTGGACTCCCGCCTTCCCCTACGCCTCGTCCCTGACCGGCCAGACCAGCCAGGAGATCGCGGATGCCTGGGAAGAGGACACCGGCAAGCAGTGGACCCAACCGCTGGGCTATGCCCATGCCCTTTGGGAAGTGATCCTGGATACGCTGAAACGCTCCTCCGATCCGCTGGACCGCGAGGCAAACCGCGACGCGCTGGCGGCCACCAACCTGGACACGCTGGTCGGGCCGATCAGCTTTGGCGACGGGCCGCATCCCAACGTCTGCAAGACGCCGATCTTCGGCGGCCAGTGGGTCGAGGGCGAAAAGTGGCCCTTCGATCTGAAGATCGTCGACAACTCGCTCTATCCGGACGTGCTTGAGCCGGATGCGCAGATGAAACCGCTCGATTGGTCATGAGGGACAGCATGACCGATCAGGTGCTTCTGTCGGCCCGCGGCCTGACCAAGCGTTTCGGCGCCGTCACCGTGGTGGACGACGTGACCTTCGATGTGGCGCGCGGAGAGGTCCTGGGGATCCTGGGGCCGAACGGTGCCGGCAAGACCACGCTGTTCAACCTGATCAGCGGCGATCATGCTGCCAACGGTGGGGAGTTGTCGCTTGACGGCTCCCACCTTCAGGCCGAACCGCCGTTCAGGCGGTGCCAACGGGGCATCGGGCGCACCTACCAGGTGCCTCAGCCCTTCGGCGAGATGACGGCCTTTGAAAACCTGATGGTCCCGGCGATGCTCAGCGCGAAGATGAAGGAGGCCGAGGCCTCTGACTACTGCGCCGAGATCCTGGCTGACTGCGGTCTGCTGCCGCGGGCGAACACCCTGGCGGGCGGGCTGACCCTGCTGGACCGCAAGCGTCTGGAACTGGCCCGGGCGCTAGCCGGGCGGCCCAAGCTGCTGTTGCTGGACGAGATCGCCGGCGGGCTGACCGACGCCGAGGGCGCCGAGCTGGTTGCGCTGATCCGCCGGGTCCGCGACCGCGGTGTGACCATCATCTGGATTGAACACGTTCTGCACGCCCTCATGGCGGTGGCCGACCGCGTTCTGGTGCTGAACTTCGGTGTGAAAATCGCCGAGGGCAGCCCAGACACCGTCATGCAGGACCCCGAAGTGCAGCGCGTCTACATGGGGATAGAGGCATGACCGGAACACCCATTCTGTCGACCCACGCCCTGAACGGGGGCTATGGCGATTTCCAGGCTCTCTTCGGGATCGACATGGAGCTTCACGAGGGAGAAGTCATCTCCCTGATCGGTGCCAATGGCGCGGGCAAGTCGACCTTCCTGAAATCCGTCTTCGGCCTGCTGCCCGTGGCGCCCGAAATGGTGCGCTATGACGGTGAGGCCGTCGGCGGCACCCCGGCGCACCGGATGGTGCGGCGCGGCATCGCCATGGTGCCCGAGGGGCGGCGCCTGTTCGTCGGCATGACCGTCGAGGAAAACATGCGCGTGGCCATCGACAACGCCCGCCTTCCCGAGGACGAGGGGCAATGGACCCGCGAGCGGCTGTTCGAGCTGTTCCCGATCCTGCGCGAGAAACGCCGACAGCCCATCGAGGACCTGTCGGGCGGGCAACAGCAGATGGTCGCGATCTCCCGCGCGCTGCTGTGCCAGCCCCGCGTTCTGCTCTGTGATGAGATCAGCCTCGGCCTGGCGCCGAAAGTCATCCGCGAGATCTACGCGATCCTGCCCGAGATCACCGCCGCCGGCACCTCCATCGTGCTGGTGGAGCAGGACGTGAGCCTAGCCCGCGAGGCGTCGAACCGGCTCTATTGCATGCTCGAAGGGCGGATCACCCTGACCGGCGCCTCAAATGACATTTCCCGCGACGATATCGCCGCGGCCTATTTCGGAGCGTCAGATGCAGTGGCTTGATGCAATTATACAGGGCGTCCTGCTGGGCGGCATGTACGCGCAATACGCGCTTGGCATGGCGCTGATGTTCGGCGTGATGCGGATCGTGAACATCGCCCATGGCGACGTGATGATCCTGCTGTCGCTGATCGCCGTGTCGCTGGCCGGCGTGCTGCCCGTGGGCAATATCGGACTGATCGTTGTGATCGTGCCGATCGCCGTCGCCATCGGCTGGGCCCTTCAGACCTTCATCCTGAACCGCGTGGTGGGCGCCGACCCCCTGCCCTCGCTGATCGCCACCTTCGGGCTGTCCATCGCCCTGCAGAACCTGATGCTGGAGGTCTGGTCGGCCGACACGCGCAGCCTGCCGAACTCCGGCATCGCCAGCGAGTCCTTCCAGATCGGGCCGATCTACGTCGGGCTGCTGCCGGTGATCGTGCTGATCTGCGCCTTCGTGCTGACCGGCGGGCTGGACGCGGTGATGCGCTACACCCGCTTCGGGCGGGGCCTGCGCGCCGCCGCCGCCGATACCGAGGCCGCGGCGATGACCGGCGTCGATCCGAAACGCATCTATGCCACGGCCACCGCCATCGCGGTTGGCATCCTCGGGCTCGCCGCCGTCTTCGCCGCCCTGCGGGCGACCGTGTCGCCTTCCGACGGGTCAGCCCAGCTGATCTACGCCTTCGAGGCGGTAATCATCGGCGGCATGGGATCCATCTGGGGTGCCTTCCTCGGCTCCATGGTGCTGGGCGTGGCCCAGGCCATCGGGCTGCGGGTCGATCCCGGGCTGGGGATCCTCTTCGGCCACCTCGTCTTCCTTCTGGTCCTGGCGACGCGACCCGAAGGCATCATGGCACGCAAGAAATAGAGGCTGGACATGGAAACGATCAAACACATGCGCGTGGCCCGCGCCACGACCTCCAGCCGGATCGCGATGACCTTGGGGATCGTGGTGCTCGTCGCCCTTGTCGCCATGCCCTGGTGGGCCACCTCCGGCAATATCCGCTGGGCGATCGAGCTGTGCTGCTACATCGCCATCGCCCAGATGTGGAACCTGCTGGCGGGCTATGCCGGGCTGGTCTCGGTCGGGCAACAGGCCTTCATCGGGGTGGCGGGCTACATGCTCTTCGTGCTGGCGCAGAACTTCGGCGTGAACCCCTTCGTCGCCGTCTTCTTGTCGCTGATCGCGCCTGCCGTGCTGGCGGTGCCGACCTACCTGCTGCTGCGCCGCCTCGACGGGCCCTATTTCGCCATCGGCACCTGGGTCGTGGCCGAGGCGGTGCGCCTAGCGACCTCGAACATCGACTACGTGAACGCGGGCGCCGGGATGACCCTGCGGGTGATGACCCAGTACAGCCAGCATGAACGCGAGGTGGCCTTCGTCATTCTCTGCGCGGTGCTGCTGCTGGCCACCATCGGCGGCAGCTACTGGCTCCTGCGCTCGCGCCACGGGCTGGCGCTGACCGCGATGCGCGACAACCCGGTCGCGGCGGCCAGCCAGGGGGTCAACGTGGGCCGGCTGCGGTTCTGCATCTTCGTGGCGGCGGCCGTGGGGACCGGTCTGGCAGGGGCGATCTACTACATGGCGCAGCTGCGGATCACCCCCGGCGCGGGCTTTGACCCCTTCTGGGCCTCGATGGCGATCTTCATCGTCATGGTGGGCGGCATCGGCTCCATCGAAGGGGCGATCCTGGGCGCGCTGATCTACTTTTTCGCCGACCGGCTCTTCGGCGAGTTCGGCTCCGCTTACCTGATCGTCCTGGGCCTCTTGACGCTCGTCATCGCCCTTTACGCCCGCGGCGGGGTCTGGGGCCTGATGCAGAAACTGGGTGACCATCCCTGGTTCCCCGTGCGCCGCAAGCTGATCGTGGAGGAGAGAGCATGAAAGCCGCCGTTTTCGACCGCCTGGGCCAGCCCCTGCGCGTGGCCGATGTGGACACGCCCGAGGCCGGCCCGGGCCAGGTTCTGCTGAAGGTCTGCCGCTGCGGTATCTGCGGATCCGACCTGCACATGACCGAGGATGCCACCTTCGGCCTGCAGGGCGGAGAGGTCATCGGGCATGAGTTCTCGGGCGAGGTGATCGACGTGGGCCGCGGCGTGCAGCACCTCAAACCCGGCGATCACGTCTCAGCGGCGCCCCTGCGCGGCTGCGGCAGCTGCCCGGCCTGCCTGCGGGGCGAGCCCGCCTGGTGCAGCCGGTTCGAGCTGATCGGCGGCGGCTACGCCGAATACGCCGCGCTGGACGAAATCCAGTGCCGCAAACTGCCCTGGGGGATCACCGCCACCGACGGCGCCCTGGCCGAGCCGCTGGCGGTGGCGTTGCATGGCATCCTGCGGGCGGGGCTGCGCCCCGGCGCCCGGGTGCTGATCGTGGGCGCCGGCGCCATCGGGCTGGCCGTCGCCTTCTGGGCCCGGCGCATGGGCGCGGCCCATGTGGAGGTCGCGGACCTGCACGACCACCAGCGCGACCGCGCCATGGACCTCGGCGCCACCGGCTTTGTCCTGTCGGGCGAGGACATGGGCGCCCGCGTGGCCGACGCCTGCGGCGGTGCGCCGCCCGAGATCGTCTTCGAATGCGTCGGCAAGCCGGGGCTGATCGACCACTGCATCGACCTCGTCGCTCCGCGCGGCAAGGTCGTGGTGCTGGGCCTGTGCACCGCGCCCGATCACCTCGACAGCTTCCGCGCCATCTCGAAGGAGGTGGACATCGTTATGTCCGTCTTCTTCACCATGCCGGAGTTTGAAACCGCCATCCGGGCGCTGGACGGCGGGACCTATGCGCCGCAGCACCTCATCTCCTCGCAGGTGTCCCTGCAAGACATGCCCGGGGCCTTCGAGGCGCTGCGCAGTCGGACCACGCAGTGCAAGGTCCTGGTCGATCCCGGGGCGCTGGCCTGAGCAGCAAGGATCACGCGGCCTGGCGCGTTTCCAAGTCCAGCAGCATCGTCGCCATACCCTGGCGCCGCGACAGCTCCTCGTAGCCGGCGGACAGATAGGCGTTATGCGCCGGTGCATTGTCGACCTCGACCTTCAGGGTCAGGGTCAGCGCGCCCAGGCCCCGGGCCGCCTGCTCCACCCGCGCTGTCAGCTCCGCCGCGGCGCCGCCGCGTGCCTCTTCGACGAGGTAGACATAGGTCAGGTGCCGTACCTCCGGCCCGACACCGACCCGCAAGGCGAAGAACCCCACGTCGCGCCCCGCCGCATCCTGCAGGTAGAAGGAGACGTCGTCCTGCTCTCCCAGCCATTTCAGGCGCCATTCCCGTTCATCGAAAGGCACCTTGGCATTGGGGTTGAGCAAGGGGATCTCGGCGTCCGGCAGCATCCCTGCCAGGGGCGCCAGGTCGACGTCGTAGTTGCGGCGGAGTGTTAGGGCCATGGGTCCTTCCTTCGGCTGGTCCCGGCGCCCGCGCGCCGGCGTGCATTTTGAACCCGCGCCCGTGCCATAGCCGCCCCCCGCGCGTCAACCGGACGCCTGCGTTCGGCCCGGCAGGTTCTGCTTCAGGCCGCGCGGCGCACAGTCTCCGGGAAGACCGCGCCGCATTCGCGCGCCCCGTTCTGGCGCCCCCGGGATGGCGACGGGGGAAAATGGCCCCCCGAAACGCGCGATGGATTGCCCCCGGAGCCCAGGCGGGCACCACGGCCACAGTTTTGCGCGCGCTCATTACATGCACTTGCATATTAAATCCGACCAATTTAGTCGTCGACCTGCAAGCCACGCCCCGGATGGGCGCAGCCAACCATCCACAGACAGCATCCGGGGACATCCATGACACCTTCCGCGCTTCGCCCGCGCCACCGCGCCTCCTGTAGCGTCATCGCGCTGCTGACCCTCTCGGCCCAGCCCTTGCTGGCCCAGGACACGACCACCGCATTCGCCCTGGATCCGATCGTGATCCAGAGCCAGGACGACCTCGGAGCTGCCGCCGATCGCGCCACCTCGATGTATGTCTCCGAACGGGAGTTGGAGCAGGCGCGGTCCGGAGACCTGAAGGACGTCTTTTCCGGCATCGCCTCGGTCTCGGTCGGGGGCGCCCTGCCGCTGACGCAGAAGATCTTCGTGAACGGCGTCGACATGCTGAACCTCGGCGTGACCATGGACGGCACGCCGCAGAACAACCGCGCCTTTCACCATGTCTCGGCCAATGCCATCGACCCCGGCCTGCTGAAACAGGTGCGTGCCGACGCCACCGTCTCGCCCGCCGATGCGGGCCCGGGCGCGCTGGCCGGCTCCGTCGTCTTCGAAACGGTCGATGCCTCCGACATCCTCGACCCCGGCGATACCTTCGGTGGCAACCTGCGGCTGTCCTTCTCGGACAACGGCGAGACGCTGCAATCGGGGCTGACCCTCGCGGGCCAGGGCGGCGGGTTCGAATGGCTGCTCTACGGCAAGGTCGCGGATGGCTCGGACTACGACTCCGGCGCGGGCGAGCGCATTCACGGGACCCGTGCCGACCTGCAAAGCTACCTGGCCAAGGCCGCCTACCAAGCCGGCGACCACCGGTTCGAGTTTTCGGCACAGCGCCTGGAAGACAGCGCGCTGCGCCAGGAACGGGCAAACTTCGGCGGCCGCGGCGGCGTCACCGATGCGCTGACCCTCTACGACACGACGCGCGAAAGCTACGCCTTCAGCTATGAAACCCCCGAGGCCACCGGCCTGTGGGACCCGCGTGTGCACCTCGGCTATTCGGAAAGCCAGATCGACAAGCCCGACCCCTGGGACAGCAACGGCACCTCCGACACAGCCTCCGCGACCATCGAGAACACCTTCAACCTCAACGCCGAGGAGACGGTGACCGCCGGGATCGACTACCAGCGCAGGTCGGGCCACTACGACAGCGAGGATGCCACCTACCCGGCCAATGACAGCGAGACCTCCCGCAACCTCGGCTTCTTCGCCCAGGCCCGCCTGCAGCCCACGGACCGGCTGAAGGTGTCCTTCGGCGCGCGCTACGACCGCCAGCGGTTCACCGGGGTCAACGGCGTGAAGGAGACCTTCGACGGGGCCTCGGGCAATGCCTCGCTGACCTATCAGCTGACCGAGGAGTTGGCTCTGCGCGGCGGCGTTTCCTCCGTCTTCGGCGGGCTGGTCATCGAGGACAATTACCTCTTCGAGGGGCTGCGCGGCGCCAATGCCTATGACGAGTTGAAGGCCGTGCGGGCCGACAACGCCACCCTGGGCTTCGACTGGACCAGGGGCGACCTGACGCTGTCGGGCGAGGTCTTCGTCACCGAGATGTCCAACGCCCGGTCCGGCACCTCTACCTTCGATTTCGAAAGCCGCGGCTTCAACCTGGGCGCCACCTACGGCTGGGCCAGCGGCTTTGCCCGGGCCACCCTGTCGCACAGCACGGTCGAGGTCGATGGCGAAAGCGCCGGCAGCTACGAGGCGCAGGACTTCGGCGCGCCCCTCGGCACCGTCATGGCCGTCGAGTTCGAGCAGCAGACCGGCGTCGAGGGGCTGACCGTCGGCGGCGGCCTGGACATCGCCCTGGACGAGGATGCCCCGGATGACAGCCTGAACGACTACGAAGGCTACACCGTGGTCAATGCCTGGGCGGAATATGTCCCCGCGCGCCTGCCGACCCTGACGCTGCGCCTCGGGGTGAACAACCTCTTCGATAAGGAATACGCCGACCGCGCGACCTACGGCGCCGAATACGGCTCGATTACCACGCTGAAGGAACCGGGGCGCACCGTGTCCCTCGTGGCGGTCTCGCGCTTCTGATGCGGGCCGGGCCGGCCCATGGCCCCACCCGACGCCGCCGGTCCCCCGGGGTCGACGGCGTCACCGGCGCGTCACGGGTAAAGGCGGATCAGATGACGCGCCAGCGCATAGGCCTCTTCCGTGCTCATCCGCGCGCCCAACTCCTCCGCGATGACCTCGCTGTAGACCTCCCAGATGCGGTCGTGCATGCCCAGCCCCGCATCGGTCAGCACAAGCCGCTTGCTGCGCCCCGGCCCCGGCGAGGCCTCGCTGCGGATCCAGCCCTGGGCCTCGATCCGCGCCGCGTGGCGCGACAGGGCATACTGCCGGGTGAACAGCCTGCGCTCCAGGTCCGCCATCACCATGCCCGCCGGCCCGGCGCGTTCCAGTTCCAGCAGGATCTCGTACCAGATCGGGTCGCCGATCCCTTCGGCGCGCAGCCGGCTGGCGATCCGCGCCCCGACACTGCGCTGCACACGCAGCAGGTTGAACCAGACCCGGTTCGCCCCCATGCGCGGATCGTCATCCCCCGCAAAGGGATCCGGCTCTGCGTCCTGACTGTCAGCTGCCATGGCGGGTCGCCCATTCCTCGTTCCGCACCGTACCTACCCCGACCACGGCCCCAACACCATAGGAGCACCACATGACACGCATCGCCCTGCTTGCCCTTTCCACCTGCCTCGCCCTGGCTACCGCCGCACAGGCCGAGACCGTGACCATCCAGACTTTTCCGGGCTCCGCAGAAGTCGAGACGCAGCCCGAGACGACCTTCGTCTACGACATGGCGGCGCTGGACACCCTGGACGCGCTCGGCGTGCCCGGCCTGACCGCGATCAGCGACACCTACCTGGCCTACCTTTCGGACTACGCCGGAGATATCGGCACCCTCTTCGAGCCCGACTTCGAGGCGATCAACGCAGCCCAGCCGGACCTGGTGATCCTAGGGGGCCGGTCGCAGCCGCACCTGGAGGACGTGCAGCGCATCGTGCCATCCATCGACATGACCATCTGGGGCGACGACATCATCGGCCAGGGTCTGGACCGGCTGGAGGCCTACGGCCGGATCTGGGGCCTGGAGGATGAGGCTGCCGCCCTGCGCCAGAAGGTCGATAATGCCGTCGCCGCCACGACACGGGCCGCCGAAGGCAAGGGCGACGCCCTGATCGTTCTGACCAACGGGCCCAAGGTGTCGGTCTACGGGCGCGGGTCGCGCTTTGGCTGGCTGCATGACCTAAGCGGGCTGGAAGAGGCCGCCGGCGATCTGACCGCCGAAACCCATGGTGAGGCCGTGTCCTTCGAGTACCTGCGCGAGATCGACCCGGACTGGCTTCTGGTCATCGACCGGATGGCGGCGATCGGCGGTGACGGCCCGAGTGCCCGCGCCACGCTGGACAACGCGTTGATGCGAGAAACCAAGGCCTGGCAGGCGGATCAGGTGATCTACCTCGACGCCGGGCCGCTCTACATCGCCGGGGGTGGCGTCCAGTCGACCCTGCAGACCCTGGAGACGCTACGCAGCGCCCTCGCCGCCGGCGAAGACTGAAGGGACGGCCGGCGCCACGTCGTGCGCCGACCTGTCGCCCCTCACCCTGCCCTGCTATAGCCAGATCGACACCATCGCCCGAGGCCAGATGCTCCGCCAATTCTTCGACTACTATCGCCCGTGGAAGCGTCTGTTCTTCCTCGACTTCGGCTGTGCCGTGCTCTCCGGCCTCTTGGAGCTGGCGTTTCCGCTGGCCGTGCAGGCCTTCATCGACCGGCTGCTGCCCTCGGGCAATATCTCCCTCACGGTGCTTGCGGCCCTGGGTCTGATGGCGATCTACCTGCTGAACGCCGGGCTGATGGCGGTGGTGATCTACTGGGGTCACATGCTGGGCATCAACATCGAGACGGAGATGCGGCGCCGGGCCTTCGATCACCAGCAGAAACTGTCGTTTTCCTATTTCGACCGGGTTCGCACGGGCAAGCTGGTGGCGCGGGTGACCCGTGACCTGGAGGAGATCGGCGAGGTCGCCCACCACGGGCCGGAGGATCTGTTCATCGCCGTGATGACCTTCGTCGGGGCCTTCCTGCTGATGCTGACGATCAACCTGGAGCTGGCGCTGATCACCGCCGCCGTCGTGCCCGCCTGCGTGGCCATCGTCGCGGTCTACGGCGGACGCATGACCCGCACCTGGCGCGACATCTATTCCCGCGTCGCGGCCTTCAACGTGCGGCTGGAAGAAAACGTCGGGGGTATGCGCGTCGTCCAGGCCTTCGCCAACGAAGAGCATGAAAGCGCGCTCTTCGCCCGCGACAACGCCGCCTACCGCGACACCAAGCTGTCGGCCTACAAGGTGATGGCCGCCTCCAGCTCTCTCAACTACATGGGCATGCGCCTGATCCAGGTGATCGTCATGGTGGCCGGGGCGATCTTCGTGCTGAACGGCTCGCTCTCCACCGGCGGTTTCGTCGCCTTCCTGCTGCTGGTCGGGGTCTTCTTCCGCCCGCTGGACAAGATCGCGGCGGTGATCGAGGTCTATCCGCGCGGCATCGCCGGGTTCCGCCGTTACCTCGACCTGATGGGCACGCAGCCCGAGGTGGCCAATGCCCCCGACGCGCGGCCCGCCGCGCCTTTCCGGGGCGAGGTGTGCTTCGAGCAGGTCCACTTCGACTACGGCGACGACCGGCCCGTGATCCGCGACATTTCCCTGACGGTGCCGGCCGGCCAGACGGTGGCCTTCGTCGGCCCTTCCGGCGCGGGCAAGACCACCCTTCTGTCCCTGCTGCCGCGGTTCTACGACGCGACCGAGGGGCGGATCCTGATCGACGGCACCGACATCCGCGACGTCACCCTGTCCTCGCTGCGCCGCCAGATCGGGCTGGTCAGCCAGGATGTCTTCCTTTTCGGCGGCACCCTGATGGAAAACATCGCCTATGGCCGCCTGGACGCAAGCGAGGGGGAGATCCGGGAAGCCGCCGAGCGCGCCCAGCTGGGAGCGATGATCGACGCCATGCCCGAAGGACTGCACACGGTCGTCGGGGAACGCGGCGTGATGCTGTCGGGCGGGCAGAAGCAACGGGTGGCGATTGCGCGGGCCTTCCTGAAGAACCCGCCGATCCTGGTGCTGGACGAGGCGACCTCGGCGCTGGATACCGAGACGGAGCGCCAGATCCAGGCCGCCCTGACCGAGCTGGCGCGGCATCGCACGACCCTGGTCATCGCGCACCGCCTCGACACGATCCGCGAGGCCGACCGGATTGTCGTCATGGATCACGGCCGGATCGTCGAGATGGGCACCGATGCCGAACTGCGCGCCCGCGCCGGGCGCTACGCCAGCCTGAACGGCGTCTGAGGCACCGGCGGCGACGGCGCGCTGGCGAGGAGGGTGAGTTCGGTTCCCGGCTGGTCGGCGCTGCAGGCCTCCATCGCCGGCGCGGTCGCGGCGCTGCGCAGACCATCGTCAACGTGTTGATGGCGCGCGACTGTGCGCACCTGCCGGTGGTGCAGACGCCGATCGCGCCGGCCATGACAGTCCGTCTTGCCCGCGCCGATTGCTTTCTGAAGGAGGTGCTGGCCGAAGGTTGATCCCGGCGCAGTTCATTGCGCCGGGATAGCTTCACTCAGATCTTGAAGACCTTTCGCGCCACGTCCTCGTAGAAGGCCTTTTTCGCGGCCTCGGGCACATCCATGTGGTCGAAGACGCCGACCTCTTCCGGCACGTACTGCCAAGGGTAATCCATGGCGTACATCATCCGGTCGACCCCGATCACCTCCTGCACGAACTTCACCGGCGGCGCCCAGCCGACACCCGAGGAGGTGTAGTAGAAGTTGTCGATCAGGTAGTCCCAGGCGCGCCGCTTCAGCGGCTGCACGTTGGGATGGCGCCCTGTCTTCGAGATATGCCCGTGCATGTAGTCGATCCGGTAAAGCCAGTAGGGCAGCGCCTCGCCACAGTGACCGAGGATGATGTTCAGCTTCGGGAAGCGGTCGAAAAGGCCCGACACAACGAGGCGCAGGGCATGCAGCCCGGTCTCGCAGGCAAAGCCGTAGACGGCGGCATCCAGGCAACGCGGCAGGAAGGGGTCGATCATGTCGGCCGGCGGCGTGTTGGGGTGCAGGTAGATCGGCACGTCCAGCGCCTCGGCCGCCTCGAAGAGGCCCCAGTATTTCTCGTCATCCAGATAGACGCCCAGGGTGTGCGAGTTCAGGATCCCGCCGCGCAGTCCCAGCTTGGTCACGCCGCGCTCCAGCTCCTTTTCGGCCTCGCCGATGTCCAGCGGAGAGAAAGCCGCCAGCCCCAGGAAGCGGTCGGGATGGGCGGCAACGCCCTCGGCCAGCATATCGTTGGCCATCCGCGCCAGCGCAGTGCCCTGCGCGGGCTCGAAGACCTGCACACCGGGGCTGGAGAGCGCCAGCACCGCCATGTCGATGCCCGCTGCGTCCATGTCCGCCAGCCGCTCCTCCCCCAGAGAGGTGATGCGACGGTTGTGCGCCTGGGCCTTCTCGGTCTTCGATTTGCCGAAGAAACCCCATAGGCTCTGGAACCCCGGATCGCTGATGGAACCGTCGTCGAGGCCCTTGATGTAGAGATCCTTGATCTCCTGCGGCAGCCAGGCCTCCTCGGTCGCGATCCGCTTGTAGGGCGGATTGGGGTTGCGCGGAGGCATTTCGGGATAGCGCACACTCATGTCGTTCGTCCTTCTTCAAGTGTCTTGGGATCAGTTTTGCGGGGAAAATCGCCCCGCCCGCCGCCTGCGAAACGGGTCAGCAGCCAGGCGATCGGTAGAGAGGCCAGCGCGCCGATCAGCGCGAGCAGGCTTGCAGGGGGCAGCACGGCGGTCAGCGCGCCGATGCCAAGGGCCAATATTCCGACCGCCAGGCGCCACGGTCCGCCGCCATAGGCGCGACGGTTGGCCAGCACCTCGGCCAGCAGGAAGCCAGCGACGGCGATGGTGATGACCGAGACCGCGATCTCTTCCCATGTGCCGTGCCAGACCAGTGCCGGGTTCAGCGCGAAGACGAAGGGCAGCAGGTAGGCGGTCACCGCCAGCTTCACCCCCGTGACACCGGTCTGCCACATGTCCGCGCCGGCGATGGAGGCGGCCGAATAGCTGGCGATGGCGACGGGGGGCGTCAGCATCGACAGCAGGCCGAAGTAGAAGATGAAGAGATGCGCGCTCATCTGTTCGACGCCCGCCTTGACCAGAGCAGGCGCCAGCAGGACCGAGATCACCACGTAGACGCCGGTCGTCGGCATCCCGACCCCCAGGATCACGGCCAGGGCGGCGGTGGCAGCCAAGAGCGACAGCAGCCCGCCCGCGGCGGCGATCTTGCCAAGTGCCAGGGTCAGCGCGAAGCCCAGGCCGGTGACATTGATCGTGCCGATCACGATACCCGCCACGGCGCTGACCAGGATCACAGGCACCAAGGTCTGGCCCGAGATCGCCAGGATCCGGCCGAGGAACCGCGGCGACAGCGTCTCGCGCGGGGCGCGGACCAGATTCAGCGCCAGCGCGGCCAGGGCCGAATAGAGCGCGGCCTTGCCCGGCCCATATCCCAGCACGAACAGGAACCAGATCAGCACGCCAAGCGGGGCCAGCAGCGGCCAGGCCCCCAGAAGGGCGGCGCCGGGTTTCGGCAGGCTGTCGCGCGCCTCGCCCTCGATGCCGTGGGCGACGGCAAAGCGATCCACCTGGCGGTACAGCAGGTAGTAGTAGAAGAACGCGGGCAAAAAGGCCGCGATCACCACGTCACCGTATCCCACCTGAAGAAACTCGGCGATGACGAAGGCCGTGGCGCCCATCACCGGGGGCGCGATCTGCCCGCCGTTGGAGGCCACCGCCTCGATCGCGGCGGCATAGCGCGACGGGAACCCCGCCTTTTTCATCATCGGGATGGTGACCACACCGGTCGACATGACATTGGCCACGGTCGAGCCCGACAACGTGCCGAAGAGAGACGAAGCCAGGATCGCCACCTTGGCCGGCCCGCCCCGGCGGTGCCCCATCAGCGACAGCGCCAGCCGGGTCATGGCGTCCGATCCACCCACGGCAGTCAGCACCACGCCGAACAGGATGAACCCCATGATCTGATTGGCCGCCACGTTCAGCACCAGCCCGGGCACGCCGTTGCTGTCGTTGTAGACATAGAGCAGGTAACGCGCCGGCTTCAGGTAGGCCCCTTCAAAGAGCCCCGGTGCCAGCCAGCCCCAGAAGCCATAGGCCATGAACACCACGCCCAGCACCGCGAGGACCATGCCGCAATGGCGCCGCGTGGCCTCCAGCATCCCGGCAATGGCAAAGACTGCGGGGACCCATTTCTCCGGCCCCCGCAGATGGGCCGTCAGCAGCCAGTCCTCATAGTTCCAGGCCAGCCAGAGCCAGCCGCCCATGGCGGCAAGGGCAAAGGCCAGGTCGGGCCAGCGCCAGCCCCCGGCAAGAGGCTTGGCCACCAGGCCCGCCAGCACCGCCAGCCCCAGCACGACGGCCAGGTATTGCTCGGTGATGACCACGGCGCCCAGGCGCCCGGGCAGATCGAGGATCCAGGCGATCCCCAGCACCGGCAGAAGCGCGGTGGCGATCCGTCTGCTCATGACAGGACTCCTTCGCCGCGCTTACTGCAGGGCAGCGTCGCGGGCGGCGTTTTCCTCGGACCAGATCCCCTTCTCGGTGAAGAAGGCGACGGCGGCCGGGTGGTAGGGTACCGTGTTGGTCGGCGCGGCCATCAGCTCCTGCGCGGCGGCGGCCAGCGGCGGGTAGTCGGCCTTGAGCCCCGGCAACCCGTCGTAAAGCGCGCTCAGGATCGCCGTCGCATCCTCATCCGATAGATCGGCAGAGGCGGTCAGGTAGACGTCATAGGCCGAAACGGTGACCGGATCCGTGATCTCGGGCATCCGGG
The DNA here is from genome assembly GCF_002786295.1 of Pseudooceanicola marinus. Lineage (GTDB taxonomy): Bacteria > Pseudomonadota > Alphaproteobacteria > Rhodobacterales > Rhodobacteraceae > Pseudooceanicola > Pseudooceanicola marinus. The sequence goes on from NZ_PGTC01000017.1 coordinate 157,076, forward strand.
GATTGGGCGCGACCTCCATCAGGTAGACCCCGTTGAACAGGTCGTTGATCGCCTCGCTTGTGGCGCCCTCGCCGGTGATGGACAGATAGCGGATGCCGCCCGGGATCGTCGCGTGGGCCTGCTGAGTCAGCGGAATGCCGACCGCCACGCCAGTCGCATCCACCGCCCCCTCGGTCAAAGCCTCCATCCCCTGGCTCAGGCCGGCGACGGTCACGCCCTCGACCTGATCCAGCGACAGGCCGCCAGCCTGCAGGATGGCCGTGTTCACACGCCCCGTAGCCGCCTGGGCCGACAGTTCGGTGATGACCTTCTTGCCCGCCAGATCCGAGACCTCGGTCATGCCGCTTTCCGCACGCACGACCAGCGCCTGGCGCAGCGGCCAGAGACGGGCCAGAACGCGGATGTCGGTGTAGGGGTCATTGCCGTATTCGCCCCGGTACCACGCGCCCACATCGATCGAGGAATTCAGCCCAAGCGTCACCTCGCCCGCGTCAATCAGCGGGATGTAGACCGAGGATCCGGTGAACGGCTGGACCGTCACCTGCCTTTGCAGGTTCTCTTGCAACGAGGCGGCAATACCGCCGCCGATGGTGTAGTAGAGCGTGCCCTGCGGGTTGGTGCCCAGCGTGATGCGCCCCTGGGCCTGGGCCGGTGCGGCCACACCGATGGTAGCGGCCACCGCGCAAGCAGCGGCCAGAAAACGTCCGATCATTATATCCTCCCTTGCCGGCAGCTCCTCTTCCGCCGGGAGGTCAGATTAACATTGTTCGATTGTCCCTTTTGATGAATGTTACAGAGATATTCATGCAGGAACTTTATGAATGATCGTCTCCCACCTGACCCTTCGGCAATTGCAGGCGATCCGCGCGATCTATGACGCAGGCCAGATCTCGGCCGCAGCGGAGGCGCTGGCAGTCAGCCAGTCGGCAGCCAGCGTCCTGCTAAGCCAGGCCGAGGCGACCCTGGGCACACGCCTTTTCGACCGGACGACCCGCCGGGTCACCCCGACCGAGGCGGTGGAGCAGATCATCGGCATCGTGAACCGCATCCTGTCGGACGTGGCCTCGATCGACGCGGTGATGACTGACCTGAAGGAACTGGAGCGCGGGGTGGTGCGCGTCGCCGCGACACCCGCCACCGGCATCGCCCTGCTGCCACGCACCGTCGAACGCTTTCTCTCTGCGCATCCACGCGTTCACCTTGAGATGAACGACTGCGCGCCCGACCAGTTCTTCAGCCTGATCCGCGAAGAGAAGGTGGATTTCGGCATCGGCATACCACCCGCCGACCGCGCCGATTTCGACTATCGGGTTCTGCACCATGACCCCGTGCATCTGGTCTGCCACCGAACCCATCCGCTGGCCCGTCGTCCCCACGTGGCCTGGCGCGCGCTGGACGGTGAACCGCTGATCCTGGCACGGCGCAACTACGGGGTCCGCGAACAGGTCGAGGCGACGATCCGCGCCGCGGGCGGCACCCCGAATGTCGTCAGCGAAATCGGTTTTCTCTATTCAGCGGAATGGATGGTGGCCAGCGGCATGGGCATGGCCGCCTTCCCTGCCCGGCTGGCCCAGGCCATCCGCAATCCAGAGGTGGTGGTGGTGCCGCTGGTCGATCCGGTGATCACCCGCACCATGGCCGTCATCAGCCGCCGAGGACGCAGCCTGTCGCCCCCGGCACAACGTTTCGTCGAGTTGCTGGCCGCGGATCTGAGGTAGCCAATGCGCGACAAACTAGCGGCGAGTTGTGACCCGTAGGTCCATATTTGATCCTGGCTTATAGTCGATCAGCAGCCCAGCTCTGTGTCGCTTGCTCTTTAACGGCACCTATCTCGGCAGTCGAAAGGATCTGCGCCGTCTTGCTGTCGCGCAGAGGTTCGTCATGAAACAGATAGACTCGGGACAGGAAGTGCCCAAACTCGAGCGAGCCCTCACCGCTGCGCTCACCGTTTCCGCTTGTCGAAACGACAACGCCGCCGCCCCAATCCTGCCCGCTGTCGTTGTTCGGATTGTAGAAATAGACCCGCATTGTGCCAGACTGATCTTCGGCGACGCGTAAGATGGCGATGGCATGCCAGCCGATGAACTGTTGGTTCGGATCGGTGACCGCGATGCCTGCAGGCTGCGGGTGGCTAACTGGGCGATCGCCGTTGTAGTGCGGGTGATAGGCGGCAAAAAAGCGACGCAGGAAATTGTCGTAATCCGAAAGCTTGCCGGTAGCGACATCCACTGCCACGGCACAGTCTCGCGACACCCACCAGCCGTGAAACTCCGGGTTGATCCAGCGATGAGGATCACCTTCGCGTCCGATGCAGAGCTGCCCCATCTTGGCGTAGATCTTGTCCAAATGCGCCACCAGCAGGACCGACACCGGATCTGCGTCGATCGGACCAAAACCCGCCAGACCGACGGGCAGATGCGCCGAATTGATGTCGGTGCCTTCGAAACGCATCAAGATCGCATCGTATTCCGATGCTTGGTAGATGATATGAAGCAGGTAATCGGGCGCGACTTGGGACCACATGGAGATCGCGCGCGCCGACTGGCAGGTCGGGTTCGCCCCCTGGCCCACACCCAGCGGCTGGCCGATGATCTGCAGCACACCCGCCAGAACATGCGTTTCGGGGGACACGAGGTCGCCAAAGCCCATGCAGATACGGTCGCGGGCGGCGCCACGCACCTTTTGCTGCAGCTGCCGTTCCAAGGCCGGGACCATCGGCGCATGGTGCAGCACACCGCGTTCCAGCATCAATGTCAGGCCATAGATCGCCTGCGGGGTCGACAGCGTGACACCGGCACGGATCAAGTCCTCGATCAGGCGACGATAGTGGCGCCAGCAGTCCAGACCGGTCGTCCCGAGGCCCAGCGTTTCAGGCACAAGGGCGCGATCACTGTAGTCCAGCACGTAGAGCAGAAATGTCACGTGGTAGTCCGAGACGAGACCGGTATCGTGCATGGCCCGTGCGAATCCCATCGCCTCGCGCGACAGGGCGGCCTCGTCGAAATGCGCGATCCGTTCAAGGTAGGCGTCCACACCCGGATCGTCCAGCGACGCGACCGTGGGGCCAAACAGGGCACTGACGAGCCGCTCCGCCCCCAAACGCTCGCTACCCGGTTCGGTCCCGTTCTCGTTCAGGGCGATGGCGATCTGCACGATCATGTCCTTGACCACGCCGACCTGAATGGAGCGCTGCTCCAGAAGTCGCCAGATTTCCGTCACCAGCACGCCCAGGACATCCGTGAGACCGATGTGCTCTGAGATGAACCGCAGAATGGCTTGCTTTTGCTCCTGGCGCGCGCCCAGAGCCCGCGTCGCCTCGTCCGACTGTCCGAATATATCGCGGACATTGAGGGCCAGCACCTGCGTCAGGAAATGTCTCGCGTGGTCTTGGTGCAGGTTGCGGTGCCGCATGCCGCCCGTAGCGACCGCGAGAAAGCGAAACAGGCTTACGACTTCGAGGGCCACAAGGTCGGGGTCTTCGGCAAGCAGCGTATTGCCTGAGATTTGCGGGCGCAGCGCCTCCGGCGCATCCCAGTCCGACCCGACGAACAGCCCGGCAAGGTCCATTGCCGCGGCACGGGCAAAGATCACATCGACCCCGCCGTCTGCCTGCAACAGCTGCCCGACCACCGCCAGAACGGCCTGTTGATGGGCCAGCTTGGCCTCCGGCTCTGCCGTCTTGAGCTGGTCGATCGCGAGGTCCAAATCATGAGACAACCCGGCGTCCTGGGCCCGGTTGTCGACAGCATGATGCTGCTCTTCGTCGGAGGTGTTCATCACACGTAAAAATCCAATTCTTCCTGCGCCTTAAGCAGGTCACGCAGTTTTATCGGATCGTCCCCTGCAAAGAAGACCAGCCCCCAATGCGTGCCGAAGGCGGACCGGTCCGGGACCGTTTCCTCTGTCGGTGCGACCAGTTCATGCGACTCGAAATAAGGATGCTCTGTGGTTTCCTTGGGCATCTCGAGTTTACTGACGACACGGCGGCGCGGATAGACCCCGAAACAGCCCGCGTAGCACTTGGCATCCTCGACAGCACGCGGGAAGAAGGCGTCGACCTCCTCCTTGGTGCTTTTGGGGTCGAAAACCAGTATGGACGCTTGATAGGCATTAAAGCCATAGGCGCGCTCGATCAGCTCGAACGCCTTGAAGCCCGGCGGGCGATAGGCAACCTCACCGAAATACATCTCCCCGTCAGAGGTGACGAAATACTCAGGGTGGATCTGGCCGAACTGGATATCGAATGTCTTGATCAGCTTTTCGATCTGTTTGGTGATCGCGTCCCGCCAGCTTTCAAGTTCGTGGGTGGCTGGCACGAAGACGGAGTAGCCCAGCGTCACGTATTCGGAGATGTTGAGAAACTTGATCTCGCCGTCATGAATCCAGGCCTCGACCGCGAATTCCCAGCCATCCAGATGGCTTTCCATCAGCAGCGGGTACTCTTCTTCGGGAATCTTGTCGATGTCCTCGATGTCGCGGATCATGCGGTGACCCAGACAACCAGCCTTGTCGAAGGCCTTGACGTGAATCGGATCGTCCGGGTCGCCGTCGAGCTTGAGAAGCGTCTGGTTGACCCGCTTCATGAAGCGGATGATGTCGTCCTTCTCGTAGGCCTCCTCGAAGATCCCGACACGGATGCCGCCCAGTTGGGCGCGTCTTTTCATCAGGGCTTTGTCGCGGAACAGGATGGATTGCCCGTACATGCGCGGCCGGTCCATGAGCACGGCGTTGATCGCACCCGACCACTCGACGGTCTCCTCGAACAGCGGGATCGCTACATCGACACCATCGTCCTTGAGCCGCTGTGCGATTTCCACGGACCGGTCGTTGAGCCGTGCGAAGTCCCACGGAATGAAAGGAATGTTGTTGGCCTCGCAGAAATCCGCAGCCCATTCCGGCGCGACCACGACGTAGCGACGGTCGAATTTCTGGGCGGCCTTGATCGCGTTCACACTCCAACCGAGCAGAGCGACATAGCCTTTGTTCGGATCCTTGGGTGTTTCAGTTCCGCGCACGGAATCCAGCGTCGGATCGGTCCAGCCCGAAAGAACCTCAGCTGTCGGTGTTTCAGTTTTCTTAGACATTAGTAGGCCTCCATAACGGTTGCGCACTAAACTGACGCCCTGATCGGCAGCAGAGCAGTCTACATGCAGATGTTGACTGACACCTAACGTCCCAAGCGCCTTTTTCCAGTCGCGCCGCCTTGGTGGCGGACGAGCCACGCCACAAACGGAGAGGGTTCGGGACCGCTTATCAAACGAATCTTGGCCCCGGAAGGCGCACAGAAGCGCGGCCGAAATTTAGCTTGGCGCCACCACGCAGCGCGCGCATGGCGGGCATCACGGCGCGGGTCATGGCCACGGTGCCCCGCATGTTGGTTTGAAGCAGTTCACCGGCCCGGGCGATGTCAGCACCTTCCAGTACGTTGATGCGCAGGCTTTGATGCCGATGAGGCAGGGCGAAAGTCACTCGAAGAACGTCAGCACCTGCGCCCGGCGCAAAGGCCGATTGAGGGCAACGTCTCCGGCCTATGTAACTCCTTGGACATGGAAGAGGCTCTTGGCCAGGTCGAGGCCGCCAGTGGCAGCTTGCATGCGGTGGCTCCTCTCAATTGCAAAAGTCTGACACCTGCACTGTGGCGCATCGCGACGCCAGGAGCGCGAGCCATCCACCCCGTCGGCATTGGACCGCCGGGAGAGGTAGCCCTCAGATTGCTCCACGTAAAACCGGCAGCCTACCCGAGGATTTCATCTCCCGCAGCGACAGGTTCGAACGAATGCTGGTCACCCCGGGCAGCCTGCGCAAGGTGGTCTCCACGAAGGCACTGTAGTCGTCGAGGTCCCGCGCGACGGCGATGAGCAGGAAGTCGTCGGCTCCGGTCGTATTGTGGCAGGCCAGGATATTTGGCGAGGTCTCGATGATGCGCTGGAACTCGGCCGTGGCGGCGGCGTCGTGCTCGGAGCAGCGCAGCTGCACAAAGGCCATGACCCCAAGCCCGATCTTCCGGCGGTTCAGCCGCGCCTGGTAGCCCTCGATGATGCCACTCTCTTCCAGCCGCTTCAGGCGCCGCCAGCAGGGTGTCTCGCTCATCGACAAATGCTCAGCCAGCTTGGCGTTGGTCATGCGCCCGTCGTCCTGAAGCAGATCCAGTATCTCGGCGTTGACAGCATCGATCTTTGTCATGGGGCAGACTGTCCTTCATAATCGAGCAGAATGAGCAGGGTCTTCCCGAAATATCTCGAAAAGCGGCGAAATTGGCAAAGTTCTTTTCCCAGACATCGGTAGGATGCGCCAACCGTACCTGCCCCCGCGAGGAGATGAAGCCATGAAGGCCGTGCTATTCGAGAAGTTCCAGGAGCCCCCCAAGCTCGTCACCGTTCCCGACGCGACGCCCGAGCCGCATGGCGTCGTCCTCAAGGTAGAAGCGACCGGCGTATGCCGCAGCGACTGGCACGGCTGGATGGGTCACGACAGCGACATCGAGCTGCCGCATGTCCCGGGCCACGAGCTGGCCGGGGTGGTCGAGGCCGTGGGCAAGGACGTGACCAACTGGAAGGTGGGCGACAAGGTCACCGTGCCGTTCATCTGCGGCTGCGGCAGCTGTTCCGAGTGCCACGCCGGACAGCAGCAGGTCTGCCTGCATCAGGAGCAGCCAGGCTTCACTCATTGGGGGTCCTTCGCCGAATACGTCGCCATCCATCAGGCCGATCTGAACCTCGTGGGCTTGCCCGAGAGCATGGACTTCGCGACCGCAGCCAGTCTCGGATGCCGGTTCGCGACCTCCTTCCGGGCTGTCATCGACCAGGGCAAGGTCAGTGCGGGTCAATGGGTGGCGGTTCATGGCTGTGGCGGTGTCGGACTGTCCGCTGTGATGATCGCGGCGGCTGCGGGCGCGAATGTCATCGGCGTGGATCTCGACCCCGCGAAGCTGGACTTGGCCCGGGCCCTCGGCGCGGTGGCGGTGATCAACGGCCGGGAGGCCGATGTGCCCGCGGCGATCAGGGACACCACGCGGGGCGGTGCGCATGTCTCCCTCGATGCGCTCGGGCACACCGTGACCATGACCAACTCGATTCTCTGTCTGCGGCCACGGGGCAAGCACATCCAGGTGGGCCTGATGCTCGGCGAGCACGCGGATCCCGCCGTGCCGATGCCCAAGATCGTTGGTCAGGAGATCGAACTGCTCGGCTCACACGGCATGCAGGCGCACCGCTATGGCGCAATGCTTGACATGGTGGCCAGCGGGAAGCTTGATCCGGCGCGCCTGGTGGGGGATCGGATCAGCCTTGCAGATGCGCCCGAAGCTCTGATGAATATGGACAAGTTCCAGTCCGTCGGCGCCACGGTCATCACCCGGTTCTAAGGCGATCCGAGGTCGGAAAAGCAAGACCTTCGGATTGGGAGGCTCTGGCGAAGGGCAAGGTCGGGCACAGGGCCGAAGCAGCCGCTCGCCACTTGAAGCATCGAGGGCGGCTGTGGCCCGTTCGCGTCGTTGGGCCTCCTGCCCTGACCAGATGCGCAACCTGCGCAAAGCGGTCACCCAAGCGCCCCGCTCGAACGGCAGCAAACTGTGCTGCCTAAGCCGACGGTCGCGCCTGGCGCAGCGAAGGTAGGGACCCAGCCCTTCCACGACACTCGCGCCAAGCACAGCATGCAGTCAACCACCGACACTACGGGCGGGGAACCGACATTCGCTTCACCAACGAGCCGATTAGGACCGAGTCTGGAAAGCGGACTTGGCAGTCGTGGCGGTGACTGGAAAATTTGATGGGGCGAAAGGTCTGGTCCGTCCACAGCAACTCCCGCCGGACATGGCAGACGAACCCGCTCTCGATACGCTCGATCTCTGTATCGGATGCTGTTCGTTTCGAGTGGCGCTCAGCTTTTATCGTGATCCCGGCACACCTCGATGAAGGCGCGCAGGGGCCGCGGGGTGTGCCGGCTCGGGTAGTAGAGACGCGGCCCGCTGCGGGAGGGCCAGCTTTCCGGGAGGACCGAGATCAGCGTGCCGGCCGCGAAATCCTCCTCCAGCCAGTTGCGGAAGGTGGCGACGATATCGATGCCGGCACGTGCGAAGCCCAGACCCGTGTCGATCGCGTTGACGCCTAGGATCAGGCGCGGGATCGGCTCGACCGTGATCGTCCGGCCATCCTCCACCAACTGCCAGGGCAGAAGCGGGCCGTCCGGCAGGCGGTAGCGTATCGCCTGGTGTTCCGTCAGATCGCGCGGGGTTGCCGGCATGCCCTGCGCCCGAAGGTAATCCGGCGCGGCGGCAAGGGCGATCTGCTGCACCCGAGGGCCTACGGGCACCGAGACCATGTCCTGGGCGAGAATGTCCTCGTAGCGGATACCGGCGTCGCAACCGGCGGCCACGATGTCGACGATGCCATTCTCGACCACGATCTCCACCTCCACCTCCGGGTGGCGAGCGTGAAACGCGGCGAAAAGCGGCGGAAGCATGTCGGGCATGACGGCCCCCGGCACGTTCAGCTTGAGCCGCCCCGTCACGCGCTCTGCCCCCTCCGCCGCCTCGACGCGCGCGGCATCGAGCCCGGCGAGAAGCGGACCGATCCGGTCGGCCAGGGTGCGCCCGGCGTCGGTGGTGGAAACACTTCGCGTCGTGCGCCGCAGGAGCGGCACGCCCAGAGTCGCCTCCATCCGCGCGACCGTGGTGCTGATTTTCGAGGGCGCGAGGCCGAGCCGCCGCGAGGCGGCGCGAAAGCCCCCCTCGCGGACGACGGTGTGAAAGATGGCGAGGTCGTCGAGTGACCCATTGTTCTGCATGGAGAACACCGTATTCGAAAACAGACACGTAGTCACCGGCCCAAAGAACAGCCAGATTTCTCTCGTGGCGGCGCCGGATTGTCCGGCCCCGCCGGCCGATCAAGGGAGACCGACATGCTCATCGTCACAGGCGCGACCGGACAGCTCGGCCGCAGGGTCGTGGATCATCTCGGCACACTGGTGCCTGCCGGCCGGATCGGGATCAGCACCCGCGATCCCGCGCAGGCGGCCGATCTCGCCAGGGCTGGCATTCGCGTACGGCGCGGCGACTACGACGACCGCGACAGCCTGTACCATGCCTGGGAGGGTGCGGAACGCGTCTTGCTGGTGTCCTCGAACGCCGCCGCCCGCGGGGGCGATCCGCTTGCACAGCATCGCGTGGCGATTGATGTGGCACGCGAGCTCGGCGTCGCGCACCTGCTCTACACGAGCCAGATCTCGGCCTCGCCGGACTCGCATTTTCCGCCCGGACGCGATCACGCGGCGACCGAGGCCATGCTGGCCGGGTCAGGTCTGCCCTGGACCGCGCTCCGCCATGGGTTCTACGCGGCGAGCGCGTTGGGCATGAACACTCAAGGTTTCGCGCAGGGAACACTCGCCGGCCCCGAAGACGGCCGCGTCGCCTGGACCACGCATGACGACCTCGCCGAGGCCGATGCCCGGTTGCTCGCGGGTCAGGAGGTGATCGACGGCGCCACGCCCCCGCTCACCGGAGGCGAGGCCCTCGACCTTGCGGATCTCGCCCGGCTCGCCTCGGAGGTGACGGGTCGCGACATCGCGCGGGAGGTGGTGTCGGAAGAGGAGATGGCGCGTCGCGCCCGGCAGAGCGGCGTCCCCGACGGCGCGATCGCCCTTCTGACGGGCTATTTCCGCGCGGCGCGCGCGGGCGAATTCGACCGCCCGGACCCGACCCTTGCCCGCCTTCTCGGCCGTGACCCGATGCCGATGCGGGACGTCCTGGCCCAGGCGTCGATCTGAGGCGCAAACCGGCGCCGCGTTTCGCGATTGGGCCGGAGTCCGCGATGACACCAGCCGGAACGGCAATCGCGCTCGACCCGGTCCGGGGCCCGAAGAGCGATCATCCATCGACCGACAAACTCAGCAACTCGGAAACCAAAGATATGACACAGACCATCGCCCTCTGCGGCCTTCACCATGTCGGTGCTACAGTCAGCGACCTCGATGCAAGCATCGCCTGGTATCGCGAGACGTTCGGTTTCGAGCTGCTCTCCACATACGGCTGGCCCGACGTGCGCGCGGCCTTCATCGGGCGCGACGACATCCGGATCGAGCTTTTCCAGAACGATGCGGCGGCGCCGATGAGCGACGACAGACGCCGGCCCGACACGAACCTGCGCATCGGCGGGATCGGGCATCTGGCGCTCGGCGTGGCCGATCTCGACGCGGCACTGGCCGATCTGCGAGGCCGACAGGTGGAGATCGTCGCCCCGCCCCGCGAGGTGCCCGACGGCAGCGGATCGCGCTTTGCCTTCATCCACGACAACGAGGGCATGCTGGTTGAGGTGTTCGAACCGGGATGAGCGCGGAACGCTTCACGCGCTGATCTTGATGGGGTCGAGGCGGATCCGCTGTTCCGTGGCTGTCTTGCTCAGAAGTGTCGGGCTGTGGCTGAGCTTGGCGGCGTGCGGCAGACGCTTGGCCGTGCCCGCGCCGAGGCCGCACCCGTGATAATGACGACCTTGTTTTCAAAACGTTGCAAAGGACAGAGATCCTTGATCTGCGCATTACGACTAATATGAGTTGATGCTTACCAAACACATGCGAAGGAACAAGCGTGCGCACGGCCAGGCGCTCTCTGAAAGGTGAATGGGATCAGCCGGTTGAGCGGAATTCTGGTCGGGGGCCAATTCTCTTGCGTGAGCAATCCGGTTTCAATCCAGCCAGGCCGAGATTGCCCGATAGAGGGGTAAATCAACTGAACCATCGTTCTGCGCCCTCGAACCCGTTTTCTCTCATCATGCAATCATACCCTGAGATACGGCGCCCTGTCTCAACCGCCCCTTTGCGGTCTGAAAATCGGCGCCACGCGATATGGGATTGGCCGGTTGCAGACGGTCCGCCGACCCGTAAGTCGGAACCGACACATTGACACCGCCACAGGTCGTCTGCACGGTGACGGTCGTAACCAGGGGTGCTCCGAAACGGGGGCTGAGATGCGCGGCGCCGCGCGGACCCTTTCAAAGCTGATCCGGATAATGCCGGCGGAGCGAGGTCCCATGTTCCACGACACAGTGTTGTCGCATCCTGTCATGCTGTCAGACGCACCGAACGCCCCGGAGTTGGTCGCCGTCCCCCTGCCCCCGCGACCGGCGACGCGCCAAACCACCCAGACGCTAGGACAGGCCCTCGTTCCCGACGAGGTGGCACAATGATCCTCAACGCGGTGGTCTTCGGTTTCGGCAGCCATGAAGCTGCCTGGCGCCATGCCGACGTGGATCCGACAGCGCCTCTGACGCTGGCCCATTGGATCCAATGCGCCCAGCAGGCCGAGGCAGCCGGGTTCGACGGGCTCTTCCTCGGGGACATCCTCTGCCTGCAGGACTGGCCCGAGGAGCACCCCTCGGAAACGCTCGACCCCTTCATGGTTCTGGCCGCGGTCGCCGGCGCAACCAGCCGGCTGAGGCTGACCTGCACCGCGTCGACCAGCTTCAACCATCCCTGGCACCTGGCCCGGCGCATCCTGTCCCTGCACCATCTGAGCGCAGGCCGGGCGGGTTGGAACATCGTCACATCCTCCTATCCGCAGGAGGCGGAGAACTTCGGCTGGCCCGAGATGCCCGGCACCGAAGAACGTTATGCCCGGGCCGAGGAGGTGGTGGCGGCCGTCCGCGCCCTCTGGAGCGGCTGGGACGGGATCACCCGGCTTGCCGACCAGGCGGCGGGGCGCTGGCTGGACGCGACACCGCCCCGGGTGGACGCCATGGGGCGGTTCGGCGCGATCCACGGGGCCTTGAACCTCTCCCCCGCCCCCTGGGACCGGCCGCTGCTGGCGCAGGCCGGGTCCTCGCCCACCGGACTTGCCTTCGCGGCACGCCACGCCGACCAGGTGTTTACCGTGCAATCCGACATGACCGAGGCCAGGGCGTTCCGGCATCGCGCACGGGCGCTGGCCGCAGCCTCGGACAGAAACCCCGACGAGATCGCGGTGCTGCCCGGCCTCATTCCCTTCGTGGCCGAGACGGCGGAGGCCGCCGAGGCGGAGCTGGCAACGCTTACGCAGCGCCTGAACCTCGACCATGCCAGAACCAAGCTGGAGCGCTTCCTGGGTCTGTCCCTGGCCGGCCTTTCCCTCGACGCGCCGGTGCCCTTCGGCCCGGCGGATCTGGCGCCCAATGCCTTCAGCAACTCCCGCGCCCACGTCCTGCTTGGCGAGGCACAGCAGAAGGCCCTGACCTTGCGCCAGTTGCTTGCCCGTTTCGCCGCCGGGCGCGGTCACCTCCTTCTGGTCGGGACGGGCGATCACGTGGCCGGCGTCATGCGGGAGTGGGTCGAGGCCGGCGCGGCCGACGGTTTCAACGTGATGCCACCCCTTCTGCCCTCAGGGATCGAGAGGTTTGGACAATTGGTTCCGACCGGTCGCCGGATCTGATCGCGGGCGCGGATCAAAACGCCTGCGCCTGCCGCATGGACTGAGAGCTGTGCATGGCTTGTTCAGGCATACCCACTTTTGTGGCACAAGATTTCCGAGATCGAGATCGACGTTTCATTAGATTTGTGAAGAGGCCACGCTGGTTCCTAGGTACAGTCCGAGGCACCACCGGATCCACAGCCCTTCAACCGAGTAGGACCCTCCCATCCGCTTCTCCGTCGCCATTGCCCTCACCCTGGTCATGTCCGCCGTCGGCCTGACCTATGAGATCGCCGCCGGGCGCGTCCTGGCCCCCTTTTTCGGCACGTCCCTGCTGACCTGGACCACGGTGATCGCCACCGTTCTGGGCGGGTTTTCCCTGGGCAGCGCCCTGGGCGGGATGGTGGCGGAACGGCCTCGGGATGAGGCACTGCGCCGGGTGCGCGGCGCGCTGATCACGACGGCGGTCCTGATGACCGTCTCTCCGGCGGTACTGAGCGTGCTGCATTCCTGGGGCGCGCGGGGCACCGGCGGCATGGTCCTTTGCGTGATCGTCGTCTTCTTCCCCGCCTCGGTCTTCATCACCCTGCCCTCGCCGCTCCTGGCCAAACTCGCGATCGAGGCCCGCCCCGGCCACGAAGGATCCTCCCTCGGGTTCGTCATGGCGGCGGGCTCGATCGGGGCGATTTTCGGTTCGATCCTGTCGGGCTTCGTCGCATTGCCGCTGATCGGGGCCACGGCCACCTTCGCCGCCTGCGGCATGCTGGCGCTGCTGTGCCTGCCCTTCCTGCGCGGCGGCGCGGCCAACAGCCGCGGCGTGACCATCGCCGCCGCCGGTTTCGTCGCCTTCGCCGGGCTGGCGGGCACCCCGGCCTGCGAGTTCGAATCCGGGCAATCCTGCCTCGACGTGGATCAGCGGGGGGCCCAGGTCCGGCTGTTCTCCGACGGGGTGCTGCAGGCCGCAGAGCTCAAGACGGCTGCCGCGGAGGGCACAGGCGACCTGGCACTGTCCTACACCAGCTGGCTGTGGTCGCGCCTCGACACGGACCTGGGCCCGGCGCCCGAGGTTCTCTTCGTCGGCGGCGGCGGCTACACCCTGCCCACGCAGCTTTTGGCGTCACGCCCCGAGGCACGGGCCATCGCGGTGGAAATCGACCCGCTGGTCACCGACGTCGTGCGGGCGCACCTGCCGCGCGCGGCGGCGATGATCGCCCGGACGGGGTATGACGCGGCCGCTCCGTCGGACGCGACCGAGGGGCGCCTGGGCATCGTTCATGCCGATGGCCGCACCTACCTCAACGCAACCGAGGCGCGCTTCGACGCGGCGGTGATGGATGCTTTTTCCTCCGGGTCGGTCCCGGCGCATCTGGTCACGCTCGAAACCTTCGAGCGACTGCGCCAGATCGTTGACGGGCCCGTCTATGTGAACCTGATCGACGGTCCCGACGGCCCTCTGGCGCGGGGCGTGCACGCAATCCTTACGGAGCTTTACCCGGAGGTGCAGGTCGTCCTCGGCTCTCTCGGGGCCTCCGGTCGGGGCAACATCCTGCTGGCCGCGTCAGAGGCGCCTCTGCCCCGGCTGCAGTCGCTGCCCGAAGGCTACGGCCCGACACAGATCTCCGAGGCGCGCGCCTTCACGGACGACCGGGGCTGGGTCGGGCACCGCTAGCTCCCCGCATCATCGGCCCCGGATCTTGCGAAGCTGTCCAGCTCGGGGCGCGTCCCGACGTTCACGTGGTCGATGTCTTCCTGCGCGAAGCCCCGGATCAGCGAGGGGATCATCATGCTGCACAGGATGAAGATCGGCAGGCCGACCACGGTGATCACTTGTTGCAGGGCGGTCAACCCGGCCTCTCCGGCCAGGACGATCAGCATTGCCGCCACCAGCCCTTCGGCCGCCCCCCAGAAGACGCGCTGATGGGTTGGGCCGGGGTTGGGTGTGCCGGTGCAGAGCATGTCGACCACAAGCGAGGCCGAGTCCGACGACGTGGCGAAGAAGATCGCGACGATCACCACCGCAAGCCCCTGGACGACCGGGGTGAAGGGGAAGTGCTCGAAGAAGGCGAACATGGCCAGCGGGATGCTGTCGGCCACCGCGGCGCTGATCTGGCCCGCGCTGTCGCCCAGGGCCTCGCGCGCGGCCAGGCCGATACCGTCGAACTCCATCGCCTGCCAGCCGAAGATGGCGAACCAGACCAGGGTGAACAGGGATGGCGCGCCAAGCACACCGAAGACGAACTCCCGGATGGTGCGCCCGCGCGAGATGCGCGCAACGAAGAGCCCGATGAAGGGCGACCAGGTCACCGTCCAGGCCCAGTAAAAGACCGTCCAGCTGCCCTGCCAGCCCCAGTCGTCGTTGCCCGGGTTTTCATTGGCCAGCATGTCGTTCCAGAAGGCCAGCCGCGGCAGGTTCTCGAAGTAGAGGCCGAAGGTTTCGACCAGCCCGCGCAGCAGGAACAGCGTGGAGCCGGTGACCAGCACGAAGACCATCAGCGCCACCGCCATGCCGATATTGAGGTTCGACAGCAGCTTCACCCCCTTGTCGAGGCCCGCGACGATGGATCCGATGGCGACAAGGGTCAGCACCGTGAGGATCGCAACCTGCACCACGGTCCCGTCCCCGGTCCCGAAAAGCGCGTCGAGGCCCGCCGCGATCTGGCTGGAGCCGAGGCCAAGCGACACCGCGACGCCGAAAAGCGTGCCGAGGATCGCGACGATGTCGATGGCCTTGCCGACCGGGCCATGGATGCCCTCCCGCAGCAGCGGGTAGAAGACCGAGCTGACGCGGACCGGCAGATCATAGCGGTTGATGAAATAGGCAAAGGCCAGCCCCGGCAGCGTGAAGATCGCCCAGGTGTGCAGCCCGAGGTGGTAGATTGCGATGGAGATCGCATCGCGCGCCGCCTCTTCCGTGTAGGCCTCCACCCCCGGCAGCGGCGGGCTGGAGAAATGGCTGATGGGTTCCGCCACGCCCCAGAACATCAGGACCGTGCCGATGCCCCCGGCAAACAGCATGGTGAACCAGGAGAGGTTGGAATACTCCGGCCGTTCGCCCTTGGGCCCCAGCCGGATATGCCCGTGTCGCGACACCGCCGCCCAGATCAGGAAGCCCAGCCAGACGTTGACCCCGAGGATGAAGAACCAGCCCAGGTTGGTCACGATCCAGGATCGCCCGGCGGCGAAGGCGTCTCCGATCCCCTCGGGGAACAGGACCAGCGCAATCACGAAGACGATCGTGACCCCCGCTGAGACGAAAAAAATGGTGGGGTCCGTGCGAAGGCCGAGGCGGCGGGCCAAGTGTTCCAATGGACAGGCTCCTGAGCGTGGGTCACTGTCACTCAACTGTGAACGGGGCGCGATGTTCCATCGGAGCGCGTTTCTCTTTGCAGAACATCCCCGCCCCGCCGCGAAACAGGGGCTGCGTCCATGCAATGACTGGACCGTCATCGCGACATGGCCGGCCCAGACCCGCAACGGAGCTTGTGTGCAGTTTGCAGGCCAGTGCGATTGCGAATGAGTCAGTGGGTGAGTGATGCGGAACAGAATAAAGGTCGCCGTGCGTCAGAAAAGACGCACGGCGACCGGGGACGAAAAGTCGTACATTCTGAAAAAATGTTTCTCCACTCAGGTAATGAGCATAGGGTAACGCAATGCCGATCCCCTGCGCCTCCCCTATTCGGAGGAGGGAATGGCGGAAAGTGCCAGCAGCAATGCCACAAGATCGGTTTGACGGTGGGTTTCCGTCTTGGCGAAAACGCTTTTGAGGTGGCTGGCCACGGTGGTCGGCGACACGCCCAGGGTCTCGGCGATGGCATCGCTGCGCAACCCGCTGGCCAGCAGGCCGGAGATGCGCGCCTCGGTGGGCGTCAGGCCAAGGGCCCGGCGCAGCAGATCGGGGTCGGGCACCGCGCGGCGGGCAGGATCGACGATCAGCACCATCACCGCAGCCCCCTGCCCTGTGCTGCTGTCCAGCCGCGACAGCAGCAGGATCGGCCCCTGGCCGCGATCGGGCCGGACCAGCGGCACCGGCGCCACGGCGGTCGACGTCCCACCCGACAGCGCCTCCGTCAGCCCCTCGCGCAACTTCGTGGGCTCGACCTCAGCGCGCAGCGTCTCGTCCAGACGCAGACCGGACCCTGGCTGGCACAGCGCGCGGGCGACGGCGTTGGCGTGCAGCACCTGGCCCGCCGGGTCGAGCAGGACGATCCCCTGCGACAGCCGGTCGAGCGCGGCCCAGGCCCCGGCCTCGGCCTCGGCCAGCGCCGTTCGTGCCGCCTCCACCGCCCCCTCTGTCGGCCGCGCCGAGGCCACCCGCCGGACCTGGCGCAGATGGGCCGCGATGGTGGCCAGCAGCACCTCGTAGTCCACCGGCTTGACGATGTAGTCGTCCGCACCACGCATCTTGCCGTCGATGATGTCCGCCCGGTCTCCGAAGGCCGTGAGGAACAGGAAGGGCACCGCATCAAGCGCGCTGTGCTCCGCCCGCAGGGCCTGCAACAGGGCCCGGCCATCCATGCGCGGCATGGCGATGTCGCACAGGATCAGGTCGGGTTGCGTGTCCTTCAACATCTCCAGCGCCTGCAGCCCGTCCCCGGCACAGAGCGCGCGATAGCCTGCCTCGGTCAACTCCTCGCAGATATCGTTGCGCAGGTGGCGTTCATCTTCGCAAACCATGATCGTCGCGGGTTCGGTCATGACACGGCCTCCTCCTTGTCGGAGGGTGTTTCCGGCATCCACAGGGTGAAGAGCGTCCCGCCGCCGGTCCGCGGCTGCACGGTGATCCGCCCCTGCAGCAGCAGCGCCAGCCGCTGCGCCAGCCACAACCCGATCCCGGTGCCCGCCGCCGGCGCATCCTCGCCGCGCTGGAACCGGGCGAAGAGCCTTTCGGCCTCGGCATCGCTGAGGCCGGGACCTCGGTCCGCGACGGCACAGGCCACCTGCCCGTCCTGCCGGAAAAGGGTGAGGTCGACCGGCGTGTCGGGGGGCGAGTATTTGACCGCGTTGTCGATCAGGTTCATCAGCGCGTGCTGCACCAGCTTGGCATCGCACCAGGCGCACAGTTCCGGCTCGGCGACCGTCAGCGAGATCCGTCGCCCCGGATGCCGCCGGCGCATCTCCTCCACGATGCTGCGCACCGGCGGGACCAGATCGACGATCACCTGCTGGGGGCGCACGATCTGGTGGTCGATCCGGCCGATCAGCAGCGCCGCATCCACCAGCCGGTCGAGCGAGCCGACCATTTCGCGGATCGTGGCCTGCTTGGCTTCCAGAACCTCCGGCGCGGCGGGCTGGCCACGGCGGTACATGCGCTGTGCCGCGCTATCGATCACCGCCAGCGGCGTGCGGAACTGGTGCGAAACCACGGCGGCAAAGTCGCGCCAATGGGCGACGGTGGCGCGTTCGCGGTCCAGATCCTCCTCCAGCCGCTGCGAGCGTTCGCGCAGGATCTCGGCATCCAGCCGCGCGCGCCGGTCCGCCAGGATGCGCCAGCCCAGATAGATGGCCAGCAACACGCCGATGCCCAGCGAATAGGCCACCTGCGCCACCGCCGTCCGATAGCTGCCCAGTCGGTTCGACAGGACCCGCCATTCGCTGACCATTGCCCGGTTCGCCGCCCGGTTCAGCTCCCGCACCAGTACGCCCATCTGTCGGCTCAACTCCTGCTCCTCGTAGGGCGCCAACTGCCGCACCGCCGGGTCGAGACGCTGCGCGGCGCGGGCCGCGGCGAGCACAGGGCCGGCGAACCCCAGCCGGTCCAGGAACCGTAGCTGCGGGCCCTGGGTCAGCATGTCGATGCGGCTGCGAAAGAGATCGTACTGCGGCCCGATCCGCCCAGCCTCCCCGGGGCTTTTGGCCAGGACCACCTGCAACTCCAGCGCCTCCACCTGGGTCTGGCTGATCACCCAGACCATGTTGGTGGCATCGTCCAGCCGCATGGAATCCTCGATCGCCCGCAGGCGCAGGAAGCCATAGACCAGAAGGCCCACACAAAGCATCAGCAGCAGGACGGGCACCATGGTGCGCCAGAAGGTGGCCCGGCTCATCGGGCTTCGAGGCGCGTCAGTTGCCAGACCCAGCGGTAGTCGAAATTGATGTCCTGCAACTCGCGGTGCGCGTCGCGCGGATAGACGATCCAGATCGGGCCCTTGTCGCGCGGGCTCATGGCCTCGCCGTTCCTGGTCAGCGCGGCGATCACGTCATAGCGGGTGAAATCCTCCACCGGCAGATCGATCTCGTAATCGTTCAGCGCCAGGGCCATCACCCTGTCGGAGGTGACCCCCGCATCCGCCAGCAGGTCGCGCATCAGCGGCCCGGTGAAATGCTGCGGCCCGTCGGTGACGGTGGTGTGGGTCGTCAGTTCGACCTGCGGCAGCGCCTCCAACCGGGCGCGGTCATAGGTTTCGATGCCATGCCCCGTTTCGATCGTCAGCAGAACGTCCTCTGCCCGGGCGAAGCTTGCGGAAAGAAAGAGAAGCGCGGCGATCAGAAAAATGCGCCTTGAGAACGAGATCATGACAAAAAAGCCCCCGATGGTGGCCGCAGGATAATCCGCGGCCACGCCTTGATGCAATTGTCCGCCACCGAATCGTCCCTCCCGACACAGCACTGGCGCAGGAAACGCCAGGGAATTGCCCTTGCCCGGGATCGCCCCGACCGCGACAATGCGAAGCTGTCCCGACAGCCGCCCCGCAAAGGAAAAGGCGCCCGCCGGTCGCAATGACCCGCGGGCGCCTCCGGTCTTCACACCTGGTGCCCGGGCTCAGGCAGCGGCGCCGGTCTCACGCGGCACGAGGGCGCGCATGATCTCTGCCAGGTCGACATAGCCCAGCGTTTCGCCATTGCGCACGACCCGGTAGGCCCGGTCCATCGCGCCGCCCGCCCGGGCGATCACGCTTTCCAGGTTGTCCGCCGGATCCACATCGCCCGCGATCTCGCCGGCAGGCGCGGCCTCGGTCATAATGGACCGAACCCGCAGGACGCGGGCGCGGTTGATGTCGGCCACGAAGTCTTCGATGTAGGGATCCGCCGGGTTCAGCAGGATCTTCTGCGGCTCACCCTGCTGCACCACCGCGCCATCCTTCAGGATCACCAGATGATCGGCCAGCTTCAGCGCCTCATCCAGATCGTGGGTGATGAAGATGATGGTCTTGTGAAGCTCCTCCTGCAACTCCAGCAGCAGGTCCTGCATATCGGTGCGGATCAGCGGGTCGAGGGCGGAAAACGCCTCGTCCATCAGCATGATGTCCGAGTTCGACGCCAGCGCCCGGGCAATACCAACACGCTGCTGCATACCGCCCGACAGCTGGTGCGGATACTGGTCGTCCTGACCTTCCAGCCCGACACGTTCCAGCCACTTGCGCGCCTCGCCCTCGAATTCGGCCCGCTTCTTGCCGCGGGTGGCCAGCGCCATGCCGGCGTTTTCCAGGACGGTCCGGTGCGGCAACAGCGCGAACTTCTGGAACACCATCGACATCTTCTCACGCCGCAGGGTGCGCATCTGGCTGTCGTTCCAGGACAGGATGTCCTCACCGTTCACCAGAACCTCGCCCGCCGTCGGCTCGATCAGGCGGTTGAGGTGGCGGATCAGCGTCGACTTCCCGGACCCGGACAGGCCCATGATGACGGTGATCTCACCCTCCTTCATGTCGACGTTGATGTCCTGCAGGCCCAGGACGTGACCCGTCTGGTCCAGAAGGTCGGTCTTGGACATGCCCGCCTTCACCTTCTCCAGCGCCGCCGGAGGGTTGGCGCCGAAGATCTTGTAAAGGTGGCGGATGGAGACTTTCACGTTCTTCTCGGTCATTCTCTCATCCTCCTCAGCGCGATGCCTGGCTGGCGTCGATCCGGGCCAGCGAGGCCTTGGTCACGCGGTCCAGCGCGATGGCCAGGACCACGATACCCAGACCGGCCACAAGACCCACGCCCAGTTCCAGGTTACGGATGCCGCGCAGCACCAGGATGCCGAGACCGGGCGCCGAAACCATGGAAGCGATGACAACCATCGCCAGTGACATCATGATCGTCTGGTTCACGCCCGCCATGATGTTGGGCAGCGCCAGCGGGATCTGCACACCGAACAGCTTCTGGCTCTTGGTCATGCCGAAGGCATCGGCGGCCTCGATCACGTCGGGATCAACCAGACGGATGCCGAGGTTGGTCAGCCGGACCACGGGTACGATGGCATAAAGGATCACCGCAATCCCGTAGAGCTTCGGCTCGGTCACCGAAAACAGGAAGATCAGCGGAATCAGGTAGACGAAGGGTGGCAGCGTCTGCAGCATGTCCAGCACCGGCGTCAGAACGCCCTGCAGGCGGTCGCTGCGCGACATGGCAATGCCTATGGGCACCCCGATCAGCACACATATGAAGGCGCAGACAAAGATGATCGCGAGGGTCTGCATCGCCACCTCGTAGTGATCGACAAAGGCCAGCCCCGCGACCACCAGGGCGACGAAGCCCACGACCTTCCACGAACGCGCCACAGCCCAGGTGATCAGCAGCAGGATCGGCATCATCGCCCACCAGGGCGTTTCCGTCATCAGCCACAGCATGTTTTCCAGGGCCCAGCTCAGCGGCTGGGTCAACGGGTCGACCACGAAGCGAAGTGCGTCTCGAATGCCGAGGAAGCCGGTCTCCAGCCCCGAGGTCAGGTCCCGCGACTGCGGGATCGCAGCGCAGGCGTCGTTCAGGGCGTCAAGAGAGGGGAAAGGAAGATCATGCAGCGGAGTTCCCGCCGAGTCACCGTTGTCGCCTGCGGTCTTCGCCAGAAGGTCGGCCATAGACATCGGCCCGTCGGAGGCCTCTGCGTCGCACCAGTCCCTCAGGCCAAGACTGTCGAAAAGACCGTCATAGATTGCCATGTGTCTGTCGGGCCATCACCAGCCCACCCTTGTTGTAAAACCAAGAAACGGGGCCGGCGTACCGGCCCCGTCGAATATCCTGATGCCCCGACACGGGGCCATGGCTGATTATTCCACCAGCGCGGAGAGTTTCTCGCGCGCGGCGTCGTTCACCCAACCGGTCCAGGTGTCCGTTGCGCTGGACAGGAAGTAGACCGCGACTTCCTCGTTGGAAGCGTTGTTCTCATCCTTCCAGGCCAGCAGGCTGGACATCTGGTCGGTGGAGAAGGTCATGTTGGTGAAGAACTCGGTGACCGCCGGATTTTCCTCCGAGAAGGTGGAGGTGACCGACGTCAGGATCGGCGCCGCCGGGAAGTCGGAGACCTGCGGGTCCGGTGTGTCGGGGTTCTGCAACGGGGTGAAGGTCGCTTCGTCGTAACCGCCCAGGTCGACACGGGTCATGTCGTACTTGCCCAGGGGGACCGTCGGGCCCCAGTAGTAGCCGAACCAGGGTTCACCGTTGGTGACGGCCGCCCCCATCGAGGTCGCCAGCGTCTCACCGGAGCCGTGGTTGAAGACCTCGATGTCGTGGCCTTCGAGGTCCAGTGCGCGCGACAGGTTGTCGGACACGACACGGCAGCCCCAGCCGTCCGGGCAGTTATTGAAGCGGTTGCCGACCAGTTCCGGGTTCTCAAGGATCCCCTCGATGGTCGTCAGTTCGGGGTGTTCCTCAGCCAGGTAGGAGGGAATCCACCAGCCTTCGACACCGCCCGGTTCCAGAACGGAGGTCAGACGCTTGATGCTGCCGCCCTCTTCCAGCTTGGTATAGGCGTCACCGGCCGAGTTCAGCCACAGGTTGGTCACCACGTCCGGCTCACCGTTCTCGGCAACCGAGGTGATGGCGGGGATGGTGTCCGACTGCACCAGCGACACGTCGCAGCCGTAGCCCTGTTCCAGCAGGAATTTGGCGATGTTGGTGGTCACCTCGGCGGCGGCCCAGCCCATCTGGGCGATCGAGACTTCGCCGCACTGGCCCGCCTCATCCTGGGCCTGGGCGGCCATGGGCAGGGAAAGCGTGGCAACAAGTGCCGTGGACGCAAGCGCAATGGAACGCATAAAGTTCTCCTTCGAATTGTGAAGTAAACAGTTGATGAAAGCAAACCTAGGCCAGAAATGGCCAATGTAAAATCAAAGCTCTACTGGAGGCTTCAGGATGCATTTTGCTTTCGACATCGAAGGGATTGGTAGCAAGAATGATCCGGGAACGCAAACGACCTTTTGATGACAGTTCACGACATGCCCCAGGGGCAAGCCCGCAAGGGCGATGGTGCTGACCGCGGGCGAAAGGACCCCGCCCCCCGGGGCGCCGCCTTCCCTGGCGACCGCACTAAGGTCCATTACCACGCGAAATGCGGGACAGGATTCCGCAAAAACAACGCTTGAGCCTCTTGACCTTCGCGCGCCGATCCGCCCCATTCGTGAATAGACGGGAGCCCGCCTCCCTGTCGGAACGAACAAATAGCCGGGACCGGAAAAACCGGATCCCTGGAGGGAGATCGCAATGAAGAAAATCCTCATGACCACCGCCGCCCTCGCGCTTGGCGCCTCGGCCGCCAGCGCCGAAGAGATCAAGATGGGCGTCCTGCTGGGCTTCACCGGCCCGCTGGAATCCCTCGCCGGGCCGATGGCCCAGGGCGCCGAGATGGCGATGAAGGAAGTCTCCGACAGCGGCATGCTGCTGGAAGGCGACACCGTGACGGCCGTGCGCAGCGACAGCACCTGCATCGATTCCGCCGCCGCCACCGCCGCCGCCGAAACCCTTGTCACCTCCGACGGGGTGAAGGGGATCATGGGCGCCATGTGCTCTGGCGCGACGACCGCCGTGCTGCAGAACGTCGGCATGCCGAACGGCGTGGTGATGATCTCGCCCTCCGCGACCTCGCCCGCGCTGTCGGACATGGAAGACGGCGGGTTCTTCTTCCGCACCGCCCCCTCCGACGCCCGCCAGGGCGAGGTGATGGCGCAGGAGATCCTGGACAAAGACATCTCATCGGTCGCCGTGACCTACACCAACAACGACTACGGCAAGGGCCTGGCCGACAGCTTCCAGTCCGCCTTCGAAGAGGCCGGCGGCACGGTGACCATCTCCGCCGCCCATGAGGACGGCAAGGGCGACTACTCTGCCGAGGTCGGCGCGCTGGCCTCCGCGGGCGGTGACGCGCTGGTGCTGATCGGCTATGTCGACCAGGGCGGCTCGGGCGTGCTGCGCGGCGCGCTGGACACCGGCGCCTTCTACACCTTCGTCTTCCCCGACGGCATGGTCAGCCAGGCGCTGGAAGACAACTTCGGCGCGGAACTCGAAGGCTCCTTCGGCCAGCTGCCCGACTCCGAAGGGGAAGGCATGTCCACCTACCTCGCCATGGCCGAAGAGGCCGGCTTCGACGGTTCCTCCGCCTACTCGGGCGGCGCCTACGACAGTGCCGCGCTGATGCTGCTGGCCATGCAGGCCGCGGGCTCCACCGATCCCAAGGTCTACAAGGACATGATCATGGAGGTCGCCAACGGCCCCGGCGAGAAGATCTACCCCGGTGAACTGGCCAAGGGCCTGGAACTGCTGAAGGCGGGTGAGGCCATCGACTACGACGGCGCCACCGCGGTCGAGCTGATCGGTGAAGGCGAAGCCGCCGGCACCTTCCGCGAGATCCTCTTCGAGGACGGCAAGATCACCACGGTCGGCTACCGCTGATCTCGCGTCACGGCGAAGGGTCGGCCCGGGACGCATCGTCCCGGGCCGTCTTTCATGTCGGAACGACACCTGCCGGCCCGCGCGGCCGGCCCAGTCGGGGAACTCCATGATCCGGGTCGAGAACCTAGTCAAATCCTTCGGCGGCTTCCTGGCCGTCGACCATGCCAGCATCGAAATCGCCACGGGATCCATCACCGGTCTCGTCGGGCCGAACGGCGCCGGCAAATCCACCCTTTTCAACGTCATCGCCGGCGTCCACGCGCCCACCTCGGGCCGGGTCACCATGGACGGCGAGGACATCACCGGGCTGACGCCGCACCAGCTGTTCCACAAGGGTCTGCTGCGCACCTTCCAGATCGCCCATGAGTTCCCCACCCTGTCGGTGCGCGAGAACCTGATGATGGTGCCCGAAGGGCAGTCGGGCGAAACGCTGTGGAATACCTGGTTCGCCCGTGGCCGCATCCGCGCCGAAGAGGCGGCCCTGCGCGCCAAGGCCGACGACGTGCTGGACTTCCTCACCATCAGCCACCTGGCCGAGGAAAAGGCCGGCAACCTCTCCGGCGGACAGAAGAAGCTGCTGGAGCTGGGCCGCACGATGATGGTCGAGGCCAAGATCGTCTTCCTCGACGAGGTCGGCGCCGGCGTGAACCGCACCCTGCTGAACACCATCGGCGATGCCATCGTGCGGCTGAACAAGGAACGTGGCTATACCTTCTGCGTCATCGAACATGACATGGATTTCATCGCCCGCCTCTGCGACCCGGTCATCGTCATGGCCGAGGGAAAAGTCCTGGCCGAAGGCCCCGCCGATCATATCATGGAGAACGAAGCCGTGATCGAGGCCTACCTGGGCACCGGACTGAAGAACAAGGTCGTGGCGGAGGACGCCGCCGAGGCCGCCGCCGGCGAGGATCTGGGCGCGCAGCCCGGCCTGGGCGACCACGCCGGCAAGGGAGACGCGACATGAGCTATCTCGACGCCTCGAACATGACCGGCGGTTACGGCCGCGCGGACATCCTGCATGGCTGCACCCTGACCGTCGAAAGGGGACAGATCGCCGTGATCGTCGGCCCCAATGGCGCGGGCAAGTCCACCGCCATGAAGGCCGTCTTCGGCATGCTGCCCCTGCGCGGCGGATCTGTCATGCTGGACGGCACCGACATCACCGCCATGTCGCCCCAGGACCGGGTGAAGAAGGGCATGGGCTTCGTGCCGCAGGTCAACAATGTCTTCCCCACCATGTCGGTGGAAGAAAACCTGGAGATGGGCGCCTTCATCCGCGACGACGATTTCCACGACACGATGGAGCAGGTCTACACCCTCTTCCCGATCCTGAAGGACAAGCGCCACCAGAACGCGGGCGAACTGTCCGGCGGGCAGCGTCAGCAGGTGGCCGTGGGCCGCGCACTGATGACCCAGCCGAAGCTCCTGATGCTGGACGAACCCACGGCGGGTGTCTCGCCCATCGTGATGGATGAGCTGTTCGACCGCATCATCGAGGTGGCCCGCACCGGGATCTCGATCCTGATGGTCGAACAAAACGCCCGCCAGGCGCTGGAGATCGCCGACCGCGGCTATGTCCTGGTGCAGGGCACCAACCGCTACACCGACACCGGCAAGGCCCTTCTGGCCGACCCGGAGGTCCGCCGCACCTTCCTGGGGGGCTGAGAACAGATGGAAGTCATCAACGCATTGGTCGCGCTGACCAATTACGTCATCATCCCGGCCACGGCCTACGGGGCACAGCTGGCGCTCGGGGCGCTCGGGGTGACGCTGATCTACTCGATCCTGCGCTTTTCAAACTTCGCCCATGGCGACACCATGGCCTTCGGCACTGCGGTGGTGATCCTGATCACCTGGGGCCTTCAGGCCATGGGCATCACCTTTGGCCCGCTGCCGACGGCGCTGATCGCCCTGCCCTTCGGCATCGCGGTGACGGCGCTGATGATGCTGGGCACCGACCGGGTGGTCTATCGCTACTACCGTCGCATCCGCGCTCAGCCGGTGGTGCTGGTCATGGTTTCGGTCGGCGTGATGTTCGTGATGAACGCGCTGACCCGCTTCCTGATCGGCGTCGACCAGATCAACTTCGCAGATGGCGAACGCTTCATCATCTCCGCCCGGACCTGGAACCAGATGACGGGCATGCGCGAGCCGCTGACCCTGCGCACCACCCAGGCGATCACGGTCGTCACGGCGGCGATCACCGTGGCCGCGCTGTTCTGGTTCCTGGGCCGTACCCGCACGGGCAAGTCGATGCGGGCGTTTTCCGACAACGAGGATCTGGCCCTGCTGTCGGGCATCGACCCCGACCGGGTGGTCAAGGTGACCTGGGTGCTGACGGCAGCCCTGGCAACGATCGCCGGCACGCTCTACGGGCTCGACAAGTCGTTCAAGGCCTTCACCTACTTCCAGATCGTCCTGCCGATCTTCGCCTCCGCCATCGTCGGCGGCATCGGCAACCCGGTGGGCGCCATCGTGGGCGGCTTCATCATCTCCTTCTCGGAGGTCGGGCTGACCTACGCCTGGAAGAAGGTGGCGGGTTACCTGGTCCCCGCGTGGGAGCCTGACGGCCTCGTCCAGCTCCTGTCGACCGACTACAAGTTCGCGGTCAGCTTCGTGATCCTCATCCTCGTGCTGATCTTCCGTCCCACCGGTATCTTCAGGGGGAAAGTGGTATGAGCCCAACTCGTCAACCAGGCGACCCCAGCCCGCTGCGCGCACCGCTGTTCTTCGCCATCCTCGCCCTGCTGATCCTGCTGGAGGGGCTGACCACGGGCTGGAATTCGGCCCTGGGTATCCTCAACATGGGGCTGATCTCGGCCATCATGGCGCTTGGGATCAACCTGCAATGGGGTACTGCCGGGTTGTTCAACGCCGGCGCCATGGGCTTCCTGGCGCTTGGCGGCCTGGCGCCCGTGCTGATCTCGATGCCGCCAACGCCCGGGGCCTTTGCGGCGGGCGGCATGGGCATCCTGACCGCCTTCGTCGTGGCGACCATCGCCCTCGTGCTGTCGGTCGTCACCTGGCGCCGCATGCCGAAGGGACGCGCACGGGGCCTGGCGGTCACGGCGATCCTGCTGGTCGGCTTCTTCGTCTATCGCGCCCTCTTCGACCCGGCCGTCACGGCGATCGAGGCGATCAACCCGTCCGCCGCCGGCAACCTGGGCGGGCTGGGCCTGCCCACCCTGATCTCCTGGCCCGTCGGCGCCCTGCTGGCCGCCGGAGCGGCCTGGCTCGTGGGTAAGACGGCCCTCGGCCTGCGCTCGGATTATCTGGCCATCGCGACCCTGGGCATCGCCGAGATCATCGTGGCCGTGCTGAAGAACGAGCAATGGCTGGACCGGGGCGTGCTGAACGTCAACGGCATCCCCCGCCCCTGGCCGGTGCCTTACGAGATCGACCTTCAGGCGCGCCCGGGCTTCGCCGAGAAGGCCCAGGCCTGGGGGCTGGATCCGACGCTGGCCTCGACCCTGCTGGTGAAGCTCGCCTTCCTGGCGCTTTTCATCGTGGTCATCCTGCTGCTGATCTGGGCCTCGGAAATGGCGTTGAAATCGCCCTGGGGCCGGATGATGCACGCCATCCGCGACAATGAGACCTCGGCGGCGGCCATGGGCAAGAACATCACCCGCCGTCACCTTCAGATCTTCGTGCTGGGCTCGGCGGTGATCGGGCTGGCAGGCGCGATGATGATCTCGCTCGACGGGCAGATGACGCCCTCCTCCTACAACCCGCTGCGCTACACCTTCCTGATCCTCGTCATGGTCGTGGTCGGTGGCTCGGGCAGCAACTGGGGCTCGGTGCTGGGTGGCGTGCTGATCTGGTATCTCTGGGTCAAGGCCGGCGACTGGGGCCCGGAGATCATGCAGGCGGTCATGGGCCCGTTGCCCGAGGGCGACTTCAAGACCCACATGATCAACTCCGCGGCCCATATGCGGATGTTGCTGATGGGGATCCTGCTGCTGGTCGTGCTGCGCTTCAGCCCACGCGGGCTGCTGCCCGAGAAGTGAGCCGCGCCAGTGCTTGAACAAAAAAGGGGCCTGCCGGATCGGCGGGCCCCTTTTTCTCCTCTACGCCATGGCGTCCGTTACCAATAGGCGGCGGCATAGACCTCGCGCTTGCCCAGCCCGACCTCGGCCAGCCCCTCACGCAGCCTGCCAATGGCCGCCCGGGGACCGGCGGCGAAAACGAAACGATCCTCTGCCGGCATCTCTGCCCCGGCCAGGGTCGTGGCGAAATCCGGCGTGTCCCCCACGACCCACTGGACCTCCACCCCCGCCGGATGATCCAGCGGCTGACGGTCGTCCGCGTCGGGCACGAACAGCACCGCACGCCCCCGCGTCTCCTCGGGCAGCAGTGCCAACAGCCGCGCGATGACCGGCACGGCTGTGGCATCCCCCATGAAGAGCTGCCAGCCCTCTGCCCGCCGGCCCTGATCGCCGCCAGGGCCGGCCAGGATCACCTCGGATCCGGGCGCCAGCTGCGCCGACCACTCCGTCACCGTGCCGCCCTCGTGCAGCACAATATCGAAATCGAGATGCGGCACGCCGCCTTCGGTCCACAGTTTCCGAACCGTGTAGACCGGACGATGCCAGGCCGCGGCACCCCCGGGCCAGACCGTCACGCCGATGTCGTCGACCCCGGGCCAGCCAGCGCCCTCGGGGCCGAACAGCAGGCGAAAGTGGAACCCCTGTGCCTCGTCGAAGCGCGCCAGTTCGTGCCCCGCCAGCGTCACCCGCCGGAAGGAGGGCGAGATCCGAGCGACTCGCGCAACCCGCGCCAGAGACTGGTTGGCCGGGCGCGTCTGTGGCCGCTCCCCTTCCCATTGAGGCCTCAGCCCGCGCTCCACCAGTTCGCCGGTCAGGTAGTCGCGCAGCGCCTGCAGGTCGGAGGCGGTATCCGACTCCACCCGCATCCGCGCCGCACGCCCCTGGCCGCTGACGCTGAGGACACCGCCGATCATCTGCACCCGCAGCCAGTCCTCCGTCTCGGTGAAGGCCATGTCCCACTCCTGCGCCTGGGCGCGGATCACCTTGCGCAACGCCTGCGCCGGCACCTTCAGGTCGGTTTCCACATGGATCATCAGCCTGCCTCCTCTTGCTGGCGCGCGCGCAGACCATGGCGGCCCACCGGGATCATCATCGGGCGCCCGCTGACCGGATCGTCCATCACCCGCGCCTCCAGGTCGAAGACAGCGCGCAGCATCGCCTCGGTCAGGACATCCCCGGGCGCGCCCTCGGAATGGATCTCCCCCATTCGCATCGCCACCAGCCGGTCGGCGTAGCGGGCGGCCAGGTTCAGCTCGTGCAGGACCATGACGATGGTCGTGCCGCGACGGCGGTTGAGGTCGGTCAGAAGGTCCAGCACCTCGACCTGGTGGTTGACGTCCAGGTAGGTCGTCGGCTCATCCAGCAGCAGCACCTCGGTCTGCTGGGCCAGGGCCATGGCGATCCAGACCCGCTGGCGTTGGCCGCCTGACAGGGCCGCGACCTCGCGTTCCGCCAGGGCATCGGTGCCCGTCAGCTCCAGCGCCTCGGCCACGGCGGCCTCGTCCTCGGCCGACCAGCCGCCGAAGAGACCCTGGTGCGGGTGGCGGCCCCGGCTGACCAGATCCAGCACGGTGATCGCCTCCGGCGCCTGGGGCGCCTGGGGCAGCAGGCCAAGGCGGCGGGCCAGCGCGCGGGGCGGCGTGGCATGGACGGATGTCCCGTCCAGCAGCACCTCGCCCGCCTCCGGCGACAGCAGCCGCGACATGGCGCGCAAGAGCGTGGACTTGCCGCAGGCATTGGCGCCGACGATGGCGGTGATCTGGCCCGGCGCGATTTCCAGGTCGATCCCCTTGAGGATGCGCGCGCCGCCATAGCCTGCGGCCAGGGCGCGGATGGACAGGCTCTGGACGCTCACAGGCCACCTCCGGTTCGATTGCTGCGGATGATGAGGAAAAGCAGGTAGGGCGCGCCCAGCACGCCGGTGACGATGCCGACGGGATACCGCGCGGGCAACCAGAACTGCCCAGCGTAATCCGCCGTCAGCACCAGCACCGCCCCGACCAGCGCGGCAGGCAGCAGCAGCGAGCCGTCCCGCCCCGTCATCCGCGCCGCGATCGGCCCCGACAGGAAGGCGACGAAGGCCACCGGCCCGACCATGGCCGTCGCCACGGCCACCAGCCCCACGGCGGCCACCACCACGGCGGCGCGGATCAAGCCGGTGCGCACGCCCAGCCCCGCGGCCGTTTCGTCGCCCATACGCATGACCTCCAGCGCCGGCGCGGCGATCAGCAGCACGCCGCCGCAGATCGCCAGGGCCGCCAGCAAGGGCAACGCCTGCTCCAGCTGGACACCGTTCAGGCTGCCGGTCATCCAGCGCATGGCGGCCTGCAGGGTCCAGCTTTCGGCCTGGGACAGCATGTAGGCGGTCAGGCTTTGCATCATGCCCGACAGCCCGATCCCCACCAGGATCAGCCGCGCGCCCGCCACGCCCTGGCGCCAGGACAGCAGGTAGATCAGCAGGGCGATGCCCAGACCGGCGGTCACTGCGACCACGGCCACGGGCAGCTCCGCAAGGCCCAGCACGGTGATGGCAAAGACCGCCGCAGCGGAGGCGCCGGCGCTGATGCCGATGATGTCGGGGCTGGCCAGCGGGTTGCGCAGCAGGGTCTGGAAGGCCGCGCCCCCCATGCCGAAACTCAGCCCCGCCAATGCCCCCACCACGGCCCGCGGCAGGCGCAACTGCAGGACGGTGAAGCCCGCACCGGGCACCGCCTCGCCGCCCAGCACCCGCAGGACCGTGGCGGGCGGGGTGAAGCTTTGCCCAAGCGACAGGATCAGTGCGCAGAGACCGAGAACCAGCAGCGCGCAAAGCCCGAGGAACCGCAGGCGCCGCGTCAGCCGCGCGCGGCGCTGCCGCTGGAGTCCCGCCACCTCGCTCACAGCGCCGCCACACGGCCGCGCCGCACGATCCAGATGAAGACCGGCCCGCCGATCAGCGCGGTGACGATGCCCACGTCGATCTCGGACGGGCGGGCGACGAGGCGGCCCAGCACGTCAGCGCCGGTCAGCAGCGCCGCGCCGGTCAGCGCGGAGGCGGGCAGCACGCGGCGGTAGTCGCCGCCGAGGATAGCGCGGCAGGCGTGCGGCACCACGAGGCCTACGAAACCGATGGGCCCGCAGGCCGCTGTAGTCGCCCCGCAGAGCAGGATCGCACCGCCCGCGGACATGGCCCGCGCGACCGCCACGCTTTCGCCGAGGCCCGTTGCCGCTTCCTCACCCAAGGCCAGCAGGTTCAACCGCCGGGCCGAAGCCAGCACGATCACCCCGCCCAGCACCAGCGCTGGCAGCACCGGGGTGATCTGCGAAAACGTCGCGCCCCCCACACCGCCGACCAGCCAGGATTGCACCAGACCGCCGATGTCGGCCCGCGGCAGGACGACGGCGGTGGTGAAGGACACCAGCGCGGCGGTGACAGCCGCCCCTGACAGGGCCAGCTTCAGCGGTGTCGCGCCCCCGGCGCCAAGCGCCGCGATCAGGTAGACGACGACGCCGGCGACACCCGCACCCAGCACGGCGGTCCCGATATAAAGCGCGGCACTGTCGAAGTTGAACCAGGCGATGCCGATGACGATGGCCAGCGCCGCGCCCGCGTTGACGCCCAGAAGCCCGGGATCGGCCAGCGGGTTGCGGGTCACGCCCTGCATCGCGGCCCCGGCCAGCCCAAGGGCCGCCCCGGCCAGCAGGGCCATGACAGTGCGCGGGATGCGGGCGGCGACGGCGGCCTGGCCGATGGTCTCAGCCTGACCTTGCAGCGCCGACAGGATGTCGGCCAGCGCCACGCCACGCGCGCCCAGGCCCACCGACAGCATCGCCGTCAGCAGGACCAGCGCGGCGAGGCC
Organism: Pseudooceanicola marinus; assembly: GCF_002786295.1. GTDB lineage: Bacteria > Pseudomonadota > Alphaproteobacteria > Rhodobacterales > Rhodobacteraceae > Pseudooceanicola > Pseudooceanicola marinus. Next base: position 188,923 of record NZ_PGTC01000017.1, read on the forward strand.
CAGCATCGCCCTGCGGCTCTGCGCCCGCGTCCCTGTCATCGCTGTATCCTCATGCCGGTCGGATCACTCCGCCCCGGCCAGCGCTGCGGAAAGCTGCGCGGCGTAGTCATTGAGCACCCAGGGCAGTGACAGCGGCGTGGGATTGGCCGCCGTGCCCATGGCATCGTTGCCCAGAAGGACAAGCCCGCCCTTGGCCACCGCCGGCAGATGCGCCGTCAGCGCATTCTCCGCCAGCCCTGCGCGCAGATCCTCTCCACCGTAGGTCACCAGCAGGTCCACGTCGTCCAGCAGATCGATCCGCTCGGCGCTGATCTCGCCGGCGAAGGCACCGCTTTCGGCGGTCTCGGCGATGAAGGCGGGCGACTTAAGCCCCAGGTCATGGAAGAAGCGCACGCGCGGGTCGTTGTCGGTGTAGAAGGAGATCCGGCTGAGGTCCGTGGGCGACAGGTGGGTGACGAACATCGCAGTCTTGCCCTCGAACTCGGGATGGGCGGCACGGGTCGCGGCGATCTCTCCCTCGATCCTGCCGATCAGCGCCGCGCCCTCCTCGGCCATTCCCATGCCGGCGGCATTCAGGCGGATCATGTCGCGCCAGCCGGTGGCCCAGGGTCCTTCGGGGAAGGCGACCACCGGGGCGATCATCGACAGGGTGTCGTAGTCCTGCCGGCTGAGCCCGGAATAGGCGGCCAGGATCACGTCGGGCTGGGTTGCCGCCACGGCCTCGAAGTCGATCCCGTCGCCCTCATCGTATAGACGCGGCACCTCGGCGCCCAGGTCATCCAACGCGGCCTTCACCCAGGGCAGCACCCCGTCACCATCCGCATCGCCGAAATTCGCCGCCGCCATGCCGACGGGCACAACGCCCAGGGCCAGAGGCACCTCGTGGTTGGCCCAGCTGACCGTCGCCACGCGCTGCGGCCTGGCCGGGATCACCGTCTCGCCATAGGCATGGGCAACCCGCAGCGGAAACTCCTGCGCAATGGCGGCCGGCGCTAGGGCGGTCAGACCAAGGGCCAGCGAAGACAGGCAAAGGGCGCGGCGAGACAGGCGCATGACGGGGCCTCCAATGTTTACTTTTTCGCTCAGATACGTGCCAAACCCCAGCAGAGCAAGCATCCGGCGCGCCCTGCCACAGGGTTTCCCGGCGCTTAGGCGGTAATTCCGACAAAATGCGTAAGTTTATTCTATACGGGCTGAGATCCAGTCGCTAGATCCCCGTGCCGTGACCGACGGCTTCACTCCCGCTTCGGCCCGCAGCCATTCCGACGCCTCCGCCTCGGCCAGCCATCCTGCCCTCTCATGTCACGAAGGAGCTCCCCGAGTTGACCCTGTTCCCCGTTTCCACAGCCCCGAGACGCGCCACGCTGCTGCGCGCCGGCTGCGCCACCCTCGCCCTTCTGGCCGCCCATCCCGCGCTGGCCCAGCAGGCCGCCCAGGAGGATGACGGCGCCTTCCGCCTCTCGCCCATCCACGTCGATGGCACCGCCGAGGCCGATGACGACGCCGACAACACCGTCGCCCGCGAAATGTCGGTGGGCGGGAAGGTCGCGACCAGCATCCAGGACACGCCCGCCTCCGTCTCGGTCATCACCGAGAAGGAGATCGAGATGCGCGATGCCGATACGCTGGAAGAGGTGCTGCAGTATTCGCCCGGCATCCACACCGACTATTACGGCACCGACGACCGCAACGACTACGTGCAGATCCGCGGCTTCAGCGCCACGACCTACCGCGACGGCATGACCCTGGGCACGATGCGCGGCATGCGCGAAGACCCCTATGCCTACGAACGGGTCGAGGTGCTGCGCGGCGCCAACTCCACCCTCTTCGGGCCGGCGGATCCGGGCGGGTCGATCAACTTCGTCTCCAAGACCCCGAAGTTCGAGAGCTTCGGCACCGGCTACCTGACCTTCGGCTCCTTCGATCACAAGGAGGTCGGCGTCGACTTCGGCAACGTGCTGAACGAGGCGGGCACGCTGGCCTACCGCGTCACCGCGCGGCGCCAGGACAGCGATCTGGAATACGATCACTCGCAGGACGACCAGACCCTGCTGATGGGGTCCATCGCCTGGGAACCCACCGACTACACGCGCCTCAGCCTGGTCATCGACCACGTGGATCGCGACGGCACCCCGAACAGCGGTGGCTACCCGCTGGACCGGGAGTACAGCCGCGATGATTTCTTCGGCGAGCCCGACTTCAACTTCCACGAGGTCGAGCGCACCAGCGGCACCCTGATGTTCGAACATGAGTTCATGAACGGGCTGAAGCTGAACGCCAACCTGCGTTACAGCGACTACGACGACAACTTCGGCTACGTCTACCTGACCGATGCGGCCGGACGCGTCGGCGACATGGTGGATCGTGATTTCTACGGCACCGACAGCCATGCCGAGGAATGGATCGGCAACGTCATCGTACAGTACGACGCCGCCTTCGGCCGTTTTGAAAGCAACACCCTGGCCGGCCTGGAATTCCGCGAGGCCGAAACCAGCTCCGCGTCGATCTACGGCGATGCCGGCGCCATCGACGTCACCGACCCGGTCTACACCGGCGGGCCGGTGAACCCCGCGCCCTATACCTCGGACGAGACCGAACAGAGCACCCGGGCGCTCTTCGTGACGCAGAACCTGTCCTTCGATGATCGCATCATCGGCACGATTGGCCTGCGCCGCGACTGGCTGGACCTGGAAAGCGCCACCGGCAGCGACGACTTCGACGAAACCTCCATGCGCGCGGCGCTGACCTACAAGTTCACCGATGAGGTCTCCGCCTACGCCTCCTACGTGGAATCCGTGGCTCCGCCCCGCATCGGCACCACCCCGGAACGCGGCGAGCAGTACGAGATCGGCGTGAAATACGCCCCCCTCGGCTCCAACGCGCTGTTCTCCGCCTCGGTCTACGACCTGACGCGCGACAATGTCAGCATCGCCGTGGTTCAGCCCGGGGGCGGGATCGACCGTCAGACCGTCGGTGAAAACCGCGTCCGCGGCATCGACCTGGAAGCGCGGATGGAAATGACCGACCGCTTCACCCTGATGGCCTCCTATTCCTACCTGGACAGCGAGGTGACCGAAGGCTCTCTGAAACTAAGCGACGGCACTGTCGTTTCCCTCAACGGCAACCGTTTCGTGCAGGTCCCGGAAACCATCGCCTCGGTCTACGGCACCTACACGCTGCCCGGTGCGGGCCGTCGTGGTGACATGACCCTGGGTCTGGGGGCGCGCTACATCGGGTCCTACTACTACGATGCCCTCAACACCGGCAAAAGCGATGACGCGCTGCTGTTCGACGCCTCGGTCAGCTACGAGGTGGCCGATCAGACCGACTTGCGCCTGAACGTGTCGAACCTCTTCGATGAACAGCACGTCGTGGGCTCTGCCACCACGGACTACTACAACCCGGGCCGCGAGATCGCGGTGACCCTGGCGAAGTCCTGGTAACACGCCCCTGCGGCAACAGATCGGGCCCATCCCTTCGGGGGTGGGCTTTTTTCGTTACGGCGCAGGTCTCGGGGATCAACGGGCGCGCAGGTCGCGCAGCCAGGCGGCGGGGGTCGTGCCCTCATGCTGGCGGAAGACGCGGGTCAGATGCGCCTGGTCGGAGAAGCCGAACCGCGAGGCCACCTCGGTCAGCGAGCAATCCTCGATCAGCAGCGCTTCCTTGACGCGGCCGATCCGGTGCTCCTGCTGCCACTGCACGGGGGTCTTCCCGGTGGTCTTCTTGAAGGCCTGGCTGAACCAGTTGGGCGACAGGCCGACGGCCTCGGCCAGGGTGGCATTGCTGATGCGCGCGCCCCCCTCAGCCTCGAACAGCTGGCGAATGCGGCGCATCTGCGCCGGCGTCAGACCGCCTGCGTGCAGGACCTGACGGTCCTCCTGTTCGGGCAGTTCCACCAATCCGGTCAGCAGGGTCAGCGCCAGGTTCTCGGCGAAGACCGGGTGGCGCGAGGGCGCGAAGACCTCATCCCGCAGGGCCTCGCCGATGGCGGCAAGGGCGCCGATGTCCTGCACCTCGACCGGGTGGGAGAGGACCGACAGGGTTTCCTCCGCGCCGATCAGCGGCGTCAGGCGTTCGATCAGCCAGCTGCGTTCCAGGTGCAGATCGAGGTGGGAGAAGTCATGGGCGGAGGTAAAACGGGTCCACATCGGCGTGCCGGCGGGGGCGAAGACGGCGCGCAGCATGGGGCGCGAGGCCTCTGCCCGCGACCGCGCCCCCTCGCCCATGCGGATATGGCCAGAGACATCGTTGAAGAACAGGATGATGCGCGGATCGGGCGAGGTGTAATAGCCCGTCGCGCCCGCGTCGCCATGGGCCTCCCAGAAGACCGCACACATGCTCTCGAACGCCCGCCAGCGCACCGGCGCGGTGCTGTGGATGCCTTCGGTGCGACAGGTCATGGCATGCAGAAACGGCATCGGACGGGTCCTGGGGCAAGGCGGAGGGATGGGATCGGGGATGGCTGCCGGGGGCGGTCGCGCCGCGTCCGGTGGCTGGGGACAGAGAGTTAGAGCAAAGCGGCAGGACCCGCAAGACACGCGGCCCGGGCCGCCCCGTCAGAGCAAGGCGATCAGCGCAAGCGCCAACAGGATCAGCCCCGACAGCGACAGCACAACCGCCGCCACGACGCGCGGCCCGGCGGCCAGCACGGCGCGGGCATCCACGCCCAGGCCCAGCCCCGCCATGGCCAGCAGCGTCAGGGCCGAGGCCCCCTGTTCCAGTGGCGGCAGCGCTGCCGCAGGGATCGCCCCGGCAGAGCGCAGGCCGGCCATCGCCAGGAAACCCAGGATGAAAAGCGGCGGGATCAGGCGAGACACCATCGAACCGGCGGGCGCCGCGCCCCGCCCTCCGGGCAGCATGGACAGGACCAGGCAGACCGGCCCCAACATCACCACCCGCACCAGTTTCACCAGCGTGCCGATCTGCACCGCCGCCGCCCCCAGGGGCGCCGCCGCCGGCAGGACCTGGGGCACGGCATAGACGGTCAAGCCGGATAGGATCCCGTAATCCACCGCGCCCAGGCCAGCCATGTGTCCGACCAGCGGCAGGCCCAGCACCACCGCCACCCCCAGCACCGCGGTGAAGGCGATGGCCGCGCTGACATCCTCGCGCCGCGCGCCAATCACCGGGGCCACCGCGGCGATGGCGGAATTCCCGCAGATGCCGTTGCCGCAGGCGATCAGCAGCGCCATGCGCCAGGGCAGGCGCAGCATCCGGCCCAGAAGGAAGGCCCCCGGCACCGCCAGCGCGACAAGCGCCACGATCCCCGCCAGCAGGTCCGGCCCGACAGACAGCAGGGTCCGCGCGCTGACCGAGGCGCCCAGCAGGACGATTGCCAGCTCCAGCACCCGCCGCGCGGCGAAGTCGCTGCCCGCCTGCGCCCGGACGGGCAGCCCCCAGACTGTGCGAACCAAGGCCCCCAGCAGGATCGCCAGCACCAGCGGGTCCAGCCATTGCATCCCGAACAGTGCCGTCTCGGCCCGCCCGAGAAGCGCCGCGACCCCGGCCACGACCGCCGCCAGGACCAGCCCCGGCAGCAGGGCCCGCCCCCGACAGGGGGCGGACGCCACGGCGTCGGGGGCGGTCAGGACATGGGACACGGGAACGGCTCCTTGGGTGCGGTCATGCCCAAGACTGACGATTGGTGATCCATCCTTCAAACGAAATGGTTTTGTGATAATGATCGTATATTGCGATTAATGAGGCCCGCCATGACCCCGGAACAGCTGCGCGTCTTCGTCACCGTGGCGGAGATGCAGCACGTCACCCGCGCCGCCCGCGCGCTGAACATGACGCAATCTACCGCCTCGGCGGCCATCGCCGCGCTGGAGACGCGCCATGATGTGACCCTGTTCGACCGGATCGGACGCGGCATCGTCCTGACCGAAGACGGGCGCGCCTTCCTGCCGGAGGCCCGCGCCGTGCTCGCCCGCCTGGCGGAGGCCGAGGCAATGCTGGCCGACACCCGCGGCCTGGCGCGCGGCCACCTGCGGCTGGTGGCCAGCCAGACCATCGCGGGCTACTGGCTGCCGCCGCGCATCGCCGCCTTTCGCGCCCTCCATCCGGGGATCGAGATCAGCCTGGATCTGGGCAACACGCGCGAGGCGACGGCGGACGTGCTGCAGGGCCGTCTCGACCTGGCGCTGGTGGAGGGAGAGGTCGAAGACCCGCGCCTTGAAAAGCGCCGGATCGGGGAGGACCAGCTGCGCCTGGTCTGTGCTGCGGATCTGGCCGGGAAGATCACGCCGGAGACGCTCGACCAGGCCGACTGGGTGCTGCGCGAACCCGGCTCCGGCACCCGTTCCAGCGCCGAGGCGGCACTGGCGGCGCTTGACCTCGACCTGCCCCGGCGCAGCGCCGGGCTGGTGCTGCCCTCGAACGAGGCGGTGATGTCGGCGGTGGAGGCCGGCGCCGGGGTGACGATCCTGTCGGCGCTGGTGGTCGCGCGGTCATTGGCGACCGGGGCGCTGCACGACTGCGGGCTGGTGCTGCCGCCGCGCCCCTTCTTCGCCCTGCGCCACCGCGATCACCACCTCAGCCGGGCGGTGCAGGCCTTTCTGGACCAGCTGGACGGGACGTAGAACGCCGCGTCCTGAGCCGGATCAGACCGCCAGGAAGCCACCATCGACCGGCAGGACCGCGCCGGTGACCATACCCGCGTCGGACGACAGCAGCATGGCGATGCTTTCGGCCACCTCTTCCGCCTCGGCGAAGCGGTTGACCGGATGGCGCACCATCATCGGCTCGGATTTCACCGGGTCCGCCCAGGCGGCGGCGGCCAGTTCGGTCAGGGTGATGGTGGGCGCGACGCAATTCACGCGGATGCCATGCGGGCCCAGTTCCTTCGCCATGACGCGGCTGGCGCCCTCCAGCCCGGCCTTGGAGGCGGCGTAGCACAGGTGGTCGGGGAAGCCGCGATGACCGGCGATGGAGGTGATGTTGACGATGGCCCCGCCACCGCCGGCGGCGACACGGGCGCGCCCGAACTCCTGACAGGCGATCAGGGCGGCGCGAAGGTTGATGCCCATCACCGCCTCGTAGCCCGCATCAGACATCTCCAGCGTACTTTCCAAGACGTTCACCCCCGCGCTGTTGATCAGGAAGTCCGCCGGTCCGGCCTTGGCCATGGCCGCGCGGGTCGCCTCCGGATCCTGCAGGTCAACCTGGACGGAGCGGCTGCCGATCTCCGCCTCCAGGCTGTCGAGGTCGGCCTGGGTGCGGGTCAGGGCGACGACCTGGGCGCCACGGGCGGCCATCAGGGTGGCGCAGGCGCGGCCGATGCCCTTGCCGGCGCCGGTGATGATGACAGTCTTGCCGGAGAATTGCATGATCTCGGATCCTTGTGCTGTGGCGGACGAGGGTGAGGCGTCCCTTATTAGAAAGCCCTGTGCGAAAGAGGCGCGGCGGGTCAGCCGGCCTCGGCCTGGCGGATGTCGCGGGCGGTGCGTTGCAGGGCCAGGAAGGCGTCGTTGCGCGCGCCGTGCAGAGCCGCGATGGCGCCCCCCGCCGGCTGGCAGGTGGCGGCGATGCGCGACATCGCGGGCATGGCCGTCTGCAGATCCGGCTGCGCTCCGGCGGCCACGGCCCCCAGCATGGCAGAGCCCAGCAGGACCGGCTCGGCGCATTCGGTGACCTCCACCGGGTGGCCCGTGGCGTCGGCCAGGATCTGCCGGGTCAGCGCATGGGTGCCCGCCCCGCCAGAGACGGAAATCGTGTCGATCGGCGCGCCGTGCGCCGCCTGCGTCTCGATGATCTGCCGCAGGCCGTAGCCCAGCCCGCAGACCCCCGCGACGTAGAGCGCGACGAGGCTGTCGACACCCTGTTCCATCCCCTGCCCCGCGATCACGGCGCGGGCCTGCGGATCGGCGAAGGGGGCACGGTTGCCGAGAAACTCGGGCACCACATGCAAGCCCTTGGCCAGGCGCACGGCCTCGGACGGGTCGCCCGCCAGTTCCAGCGCGCGGTCGGCGAGGTAGGGCACCAGACCCTTGCCCGCAGCCTGCGCCAGGCGTTCGGCCTCCGCAGTGGCCGGGTGCAGGGTGACCAGCTGGGCGATGGCGGCGCCGGCGGCACTCTGCCCGCCCTCGTTCAGCCACATGCCCGGCACCATGGCCGAATAGTAGGGCCCCCAGACGCCGGGCACGAAGGCCGGGTCGGCGGTGGTGGTCATGGTGCAGGAGGAGGTGCCGAAGACGTAGCCAAGGCAGTGGGTCGCATCCCCTGCCCCTCCGCTGGCCGCGACCGTGCCGATCCCGCCCGCGTGGGCGTCGATCAAGCCGGCGGCCACGGCGGTGCCGGGCGCCAGGCCCAGGGAAGCGGCGGCCTCCTCGGTCAGCCCGGCGCCGAGCGCGGTGCCCGGATGGACGACGCTGGCACCGATCCGCGCGAAGCCCTCGTCGGCCAGGTCGCCCAAGCCGATGGCGCTGAAATAGTCGGGGTCCCAGCGATCCTCATGGGCCAGGTAGGTCCACTTGCAGGTCACGGTGCAGGCCGAGCGGTCCAGCGCGCCGGTGGCGCGCCAGGTCAGGAAATCGGTCAGGTCAAAGAAATGCCGGGCCGCGCCGTAGACCTCGGCACGGTTCTCCTTCAGCCAGAGCAGCTTCGGCGTTTCCATCTCGGGGGAGATGCGGCCGCCGACGTATTTCAGCACGTCATGCTGGCCCGCGTTGATCCGCGCGGCCTGATCCAGCGCCCGGTGGTCCATCCAGACGATGATGTCGCGTTCCGGGTGATCGGGATCGCCCACAGGCAGGCCACCTTCGGCCCCCTGCACCACCAGCGAACAGGTGGCGTCGAAGCCGATGCCACGCACTGCGGACGGCGCGGCCCCCGCCTGCCCCATGGCCTCGCGGACCGAGGCGCAGACGGCCTCCCAGACCTGGGCCGAGCTTTGCTCGACGTGGCCCGCATCGTTGCGGTGCATGTCGATGTCGCGTTTCGCGGTGGCCAGCAGTGCGCCCGCCGCGTCGAAGACCCCGGCCCGGGCGGAGCCGGTGCCCACGTCAACGCCGATGAACAGATCCGCCATGGATCTTCCTCCTCAAGTTCACGGGGCGGCGCGGGGGTGAGGCTCCCGCACCGCCTCTATCCCGTCTGCCCGGGGGATGGACCCGGGCGCGGCAGGATCACATCCGCTCGAAAGCGGTCGGCATGATGATGATGTCGCGCGCGGTCACCTGGCGCTTGCGCGTCAGCATGAATTCCAGCGCCTCGGCCACCTCTTCGGGATCCATCAGTGCGCCGGCCTCCTTGGCCTTGCGCAGGTTCTCCTCCGGCCAGTCGGCCAGCAGGGCGGAGACGACGGGACCGGGCGAGATCTGCGCGACCTTCACGCCGTAGGGGATCATCTGTCGGCGGATGCCCTGCAGGAAGCTGGTGATCGCCCATTTGGACCCGGAATAGACCGGCTCCCAGTAGGCCGGATAATGACCGGCGATGGAGTTGGTCACGACGATGTCGCCGGCCTTGCGCTCCATCATATGGGGCATGACCGCGTTGATGTTCTTCATCACGGCGTTGACGTTGAGGTTCAGCATCTTGTCGATCGCCGCGCTCTCCGCCTCCCAGAAATCGCCACCGAGGTAGGCCCCGGCGTTGCAATAGAGGATGTCGATGTGATCGACCTTCTGCAGGATCTCGGGGACCATGGCGTCGCAGCTGTCGGCGTCCAGCAGGTTGGTCACCTGGGGGATGGCCCGCTCGCCCAGGCGGGCGACCAGATCGTCCAGCGCCTGCTGGTTCCAGTCGACCATGACGACGGTGCAGCCGCGCCCCAGAAGCATTTCCACGGCAGCCAGCCCGATACCGGAGGCCGCCCCGGTGACCACGGCGACCTTGCCGTCCAGAGATTCAGACATTCGTTTTCTCCTAAGACAATGAGAAGCTCAGCGCGCGAGACGGCCGCCCCGGAGGCCAGGCCCCGGGGCGTGCCGCCTTACCATTCGCGGCCGATGTAGATGGCCAGCAGGATGATCGCGCCCTTGATGACGTCCTGCATGTAGGGGTTGATGCCCATCAGGTTCAGGCCGTTGTTCAGGATCCCCAGAAGGATCGCGCCGATCAGCGTGCCCAGGATCAGCCCGCGCCCGCCGGCGATGGCGGTGCCGCCCAGGACGACCGCGGCGATGGCATCCAGCTCGAAGCCCACGCCGGCATTGGGCTGACCCGACATCAGGCGGCCCGTCAGGATGATCGCGGCCAGGGCCGAGGTCAGGCCGGAGATGCCGTAGACGGCCAGTTTCACCCACTGGGTCTTCACACCCGACAGCTTCGCCGCCAGCTCGTTGCCACCGATGGCGTAGACATGGCGCCCGAAGGGGGTGCGTTGCAGCAGCACCCAGGCCAGGGCGTAGATCACCACCATGGCGATGACGGGCACCGGCACGATGCCGACGCGGCCGATGCCGAACCAGGAAATCCAGGACGGGATGCCCGAGATCGGGTAGCCGCCCGAGTAAAGAAGGCCGAAGCCACGGGCGATGCCCATGGTAGCCAGGGTCACGATGATCGCGGGCATCCGGCCCCAGGCGACCAGCGCCCCGTTGAACAGCCCAAGGCCCATGCCGACACCCAGCCCGGCCAGCAGCGCGATCCAGCCCGGCAGCCCGGTATTGACCATCAGCCCGGCGGCAATCGTCCCCGCCAGCGCCATCACGGCACCCACCGACAGGTCGATCCCGCCGGTCAGGATGACGAAGGTCATGCCGACGGCCAGGATCCCCACGATGGAAACCTGTCGCAGCACGTTCATGATGTTGGACACCGAGAAGAAGTTCTCGGAGGCGAAGCCCATCAGGATCGAGACGACGATCAGCCCGATCAGCGGCAGGGCCAGCGGAGAATGGAGGATCCAGCCGAAGCTGATCCCCCCCTTCTTGCCGCTGTCGGCGGTGTTTGCGTTATGCGACATTCTGGACCCTCCCGGTCGTGGCATGGGTCATGATTTCCTCGGAATTGATGCTGTCGCCTTCGACGGTGGCGACGATGCCACCCTGCCGGAAGACGCAGACCCGGTCGGACATGCCGATCACCTCGGGCAATTCGGAAGAGATCATGATGATGGCGTAGCCCTTCGCGGTGAATTCGCGCATGAGCTGGTAAATCTCGGCCTTGGCGCCAACGTCGATGCCGCGCGTCGGCTCATCGAAGATCAGTACCTTCATCTGGTGGTTCAGCCAGCGGGCAATGACCACCTTCTGCTGGTTGCCGCCCGACAGCGTGTCGACGCGCGCCGTGGCGCCCTGCGCCTTCACGCGGACCTGGGCCATGGCGGCCTCGCTGGCGGCCATCTCCTTCTTCAGGTCGATGAACCAGTGGTACTTGCGGTACTTGCCGTAGTTGTTCAGCGAAATGTTCTGCAGGATGGAGAAGCTGGTGATCAGCCCCTGTTCCTTGCGGCTTTCGGGCAGCAGGCCGATGCCGTGGGCCAGCGCCTCGGCGGGTTCGCGGAACCGCGTCTCCTCGCCATCGACCAGCACCTTGCAGCGGGTCGCGGGGAAGGCACCCAGCATGGCCAGCGCTGTTTCGGTGCGGCCCGAGCCGACCAGGCCGGCAAAGCCCAGGATCTCGCCCTCGCGCAGCTCGAACTGCGACACGGGGCCGTTCTTGCGCAGCTGCACCTCTTCGCATTCCAGCATGACCTTGGCGCCGGGACGCGGCCCGGGCTTCTCGGGAAAGCTGTTCTCGATCCGGCGGCCGACCATCATCTCGACCAGCCGGTCGTTGTCCACGTCCGACACGTTGCAGTCGCCGACGAACTCGCCGTCGCGCAGCACGGTGATGCGGTCGCAGATCTCGAAGATCTCTTCCAGGTGGTGGGAAATGAAGATGATCGCGACGCCCTGCTTGCGCAGCTCGCGCATCACCTTGAACAGGTGCTCGACCTCCGACGGGGTCAGCGTGGCGGTCGGTTCGTCCAGCACCAGGATGCGGGCGTTCAGCGAGAGGGCCTTGGCGATCTCGACGAACTGCTGTTCGGCCACCGACAGCTTGGTGATAGGCACGTCCAGCGGCAGGTCGACCTCCAGCCGGGCCAGGATTTCCTTCGAGCGCGCGCGCATCGTGCGGCGGTCCAGCAGGCCCAGCTTGTTCTTCATCTCTCGTGCCAGGAACATGTTCTCGACCGCGGTCAGATGCGGGATCAGGCTGAATTCCTGGAAGACGATGCCGATGCCGGCCTCGATCGCCTCGTCGTAATTGGCGAACTTGCGCTCCTCGCCCTCGATGCGGATTGTGCCCTCCGTCGGCTGCAGGATGCCGGTGAGGATCTTCATCAGCGTCGACTTGCCGGCGCCGTTCTCGCCCAGCAGGGCGTGCACCTCGCCCGCGCGGACGTTCAGATCGACGCCGTGCAGCACCTGGATGTTGCCGAACTTCTTCTTGATGCCGGTGAGTTGCAGCATGACGCCTCTCCGCTTGGGTCTTTGGGGGGAAAGCCCCCGCGCCTGGGCACGGGGGCTTCCGGGAAGCTCAGCTTACCAGCTGAAGTCTTCGGCGTTGGAGGCGTCGACGACACGCACGTCGATCGGCACTTCGGTGGGAACCACGCGGGCGCCCCATTTCTGGGCCAGCGCCATGGCCAGGCCGACGCGGACCTGGTCGCGCGGGAACTGCGCGGTGGTCTCGATGAAGGGCGTGCCCTGGGCGATGGCAGCCACCGCTTCGGGGGCGCCGTCGACCGAGGTCAGCTTGATATCGCGGCCCGAGCCCTGGATCGCGGCCAGCGCGCCCATGGCACCACCGTCGTTGACCGAGAAGATGCCGGCCAGGTTCGGGTTGGACTGGATCATGTTCTCGACCACGCCAAGCGCGACGGAGCGGTCCTGACGACCGTTCTGGGTGGTGACCAGCTCGATGCCTTCGTATTCCGCGAAGGCCGCTTCGCAGCCCTCGACACGCTGCAGGATCGGCACGACCGGGATGCCGTCGAGGATCGCCACTTCGCCCTCGCCGCCCAGCTCTTCGGCCAGATACTTGCAGGACTGGTAGCCGGCGTCGCGGTTCTTGGAGCCGACGAAGGTGTCGACCGGGCCGTTGGCATTGGCGTCGACGGCCACGACGATCACGCCGGCGTCCTTGGCCATGCGCACCGCGGCTTCGATGCCGGCGCTGTCGGTCGGGTTCAGCAGCAAGATGTCGATGTCCTGCTGCAGCATGTCCTCGACGTCAGAGATCTGCTTGGCCACGTCATGACCTGCGTCGGTCACCACGACCTCCGCGCCCAGGTCGTCGGCCGCTTCCATCAGGGCTTCCTGCATGGAGACGAAGTAGGGGTTGTTCATCTCCTGGAACGTCATGCCGATCTTCAGACCATCGTCCTGCGCCATGGCGGGGGCGGCGGCGGTGAGGGCGAGTGCGGCTGCCGAAACAGCTCCGAGATATTTTTGCATCTGAGTTTCCTCCCAAGGTGGCGGCAGGGAAGACCTGCCTGTTTCCGGGCGGCACCTCGCCGCCCGAATTCGTGAAAATCGTTTGTCGGACAGGCCCTGCCCGCAGCCCCTACTCCGTCGTCGAGAAGACCCCGTTCGCGGCGAAGGTGGTGCGGAATTGCGAGGGCGACATGCCTTTCAGTTTCAGGAAGTGACGGTTGAAGTTGGAGAGGTTGGAGAAGCCGACATCGTAGCAGATCTCGGCCACCTTGGCCTCCGGTCGGGTCAGGAGCATCTGGCAGGCCAGATCCACCCGAAGTTGGTTCTTATAGCGCACCAGGGTCGATCCGGTGTGCCGCTTGAAGGCGCGGGAAAAGGCGCTCTGGCTCTGGTTCACCAGCGCCGCCAGGTCCCGTTCGTCGATGTTCTCGGTCAGGTTCTCGCGCAGGTAGGCGATGGCCCGGTTGACGCCGCTTTCGTTCAGCTCGGCCAGATCGAGCTCATAGCTCAGGCTGGCCAGCACCTCGGGCTCTGGCGCGCGCGCCAGGATGTCCAGCACCTGCCAGAAGAGACTGAGGCGGCGCAGGCCCGTGGCCTCGATCAGGTCGACCATCAGCGGCTTGATCCGCGCGGCCGTCGCCTCGTCGAACAGCAACCCGCGGTGACTTCGGTCCAGCAGCGGGCGGATCGCCTCCATCTCGGCCATGGCGTCCATCGCGGATTCGATGAAAGCTTCGGGGAACTGGATGACCAGCGAGCGTTCGGGCACCACCTGCCCCGGCTCGATGTCGGAAATCCAGTTCTGCGGCAGGTTGGGCCCCGTCATGATCAGCTGACCGGGGCCGAAGCTGCCAATGTGGTCGCCGATGTAGAAGGTGCCGTGGGTATCGACGACCAGGTGGATCTCATATTCTGGATGGTAGTGCCAACGCACCGTGCGGAACGGGTAGCCGTGCATCCACGCGGCGAAACTCTCGCCCTTGCGCACGTGCACCAGTTCCAGATCGGGTTGCATCAAGCTCTCCTCCGGGCGGCATGCCGGTCTCCTCCGGACAGCCCCTTTTCGTACCGGTCAGAGTAACTGCCAGCGCCCCGGGCCTCTACATCAGTTTGAAACCTTCACCGATACTTTTTTGAATTCTATCCCTGCGGTTTTGAGCAAATCCGGGACACAGACGCAAAGCGGCGTCACCGGAGTGACGCCGCATCGCAGCGGAAACCCACCGCTTTTCAATAAAGAAGGAAATTCAATCCCTTGAGAACTCAGACGTTCAATGCCTTTAACGCCGGGTAAGCCGCACGATAGATCTCATACTTTTTCGCGTAGGCCTCCGTCAGCCTGGCATCAGGCAAGACCTCCTCGCCGACCTCGGGCGGTCCGAAGACCGTGGCGTCGTGACGGCCAAGCGCCGCGGCCGCTGCCAGTTTCGCCGCACCGAAGGCTGCCCCGTAGTCCCCGTCACGCGGCAGCAGCAGGCGCAGCCCGGTGATCGAGGCCATCAGCTCCAGCCAGGCGCGGGACCGGGCGCCGCCGCCGACGGCATAGGCCGCCTCCAGCCCGGTGCCGGCCTTGCCCAGCACGCGCACGCAGTCGGCAAAGGCCATGGCGACCCCTTCCATCACTGCCTGCACCATCTCGGCGCGATCCACGTCGCGGCGCAGCCCCAGGAAGGCGCCGGAGGCCGACGGGTCGTTCAGCGGGGTCCGCTCGCCCGACAGGTACGGCAGGAAGGTCACCCGCGCGGGCGCCTCGACCTTTTCCGGCACCAGAGAGGCCAGCTCGGGCACCGGCGTGCCGGTGATCTCCGACAGCCAGGTCAGGGAATCGGTGGCCGACAGGAAGACCCCCATCTGGTGCCAGGTGTCGGGGATCGCGTGGCAAAAGGTATGCACCGCGTCGCCCGTGTTGGGCTGGTAGCGGTCGGTTGCGGCGAAAAGCACGCCGGAGGTGCCAAGCGACAGGAAGCCGGTGCCCGGCTCCATCACGCCCATGCCGCAGGCGGTGGCGGCATTGTCGCCGGCGCCGCCCGCCACGGGCACCTGCCCCACGCCCCAGGCTTCGGCCAGTTCGGGGCGCAGGTGGCCCGACACGTCGGAGCCTTCGACCAGCCCCGGCATCTGCGACCGCTCCAGCCCCGTCGCGGCCAGCAGCTCATCCGACCAGTCACGCGCGGCGACGTCCAGCCAGAGGGTGCCGGCGGCGTCGGACATCTCGCTCATGTATTCGCCGGTCAGCCACAGGCGCAGGTAGTCCTTGGGCAGCAGCACCTTGGCGGTCTGCGCGAAGATCTCCGGCTCGTTCTCGGCCACCCAGAGGAGTTTCGGCGCGGTGAACCCGGCCATAACCAGGTTGCCCGCGATGCCGTGGAAATCGGCCCGTTCCGTCAGCGTCTCGCATTGCGCGCCCGAACGGCCGTCGTTCCAAAGGATGCACGGGCGCAGCACCTTGTCGGAGGCATCCAGCAGGGTCGCTCCGTGCATGTGGCCCGACAGGCCGATGCCCTGAAGCTTCGCCAGGGCGCCGGGGTGATCGTTGCGCAGCTTGCCCAGCACGGCCTCGGTCGCCGCGATCCAGTCGTCCGGGTCCTGTTCGGACCAGCCCGAGTGCGGGCGCGAGACGCTCAGCGGCGCATGGGCCACGGCCACCATGTTGAATTCATCGTCCACCAGCATCGCCTTGATGCCCGAGGTGCCAAGATCAAGTCCCAGGTACATGGCGTTACTCCGGCATCGCGATCTGAAGTTTCACGTCGGTCTCGCGCGCCTCGACCGCGCGGTCGAAACCGGCGATGCTGTCCTCGAAGGGGATCGTGCCCGAGATCAGCGGCGTCAGGTCGACCTTGCCCGAAGCCATCAGCGCGATCGCCCGGTCATAGACATTGGCATAGCGGAAGACCGTCTCGATCCGCAGCTCCTTGGCCTGCAGGGCGACGATGTCGACGGGCACCGGGTCGACCGGCATGCCGACCAGGACGATGGCGCCCCCTGGCCGGGCCAGGTCGGCCACGCCCAGGATGGCCGGCGCCGCGCCCGAACATTCAAAGACCACGTCGGCGCCCCAGCCTTCGGTCGCCTGCGCCACGGCCTCTGCCGCCGGGGTGTCGCGGATGTTCACCGTCTCGATCCCGTCGTAGGCGCCGATGATGTCCAGCTTGGGCTGCGCCATGTCGGTGACGATCACCTTGGCACAGCCGCCCGCCAGCGCGGCCAGGGCCACCATCATCCCGATGGGCCCTGCCCCGGTGACCACGGCGACGTCCCCCGGCTGGATGCGCGCGCGCAGCGCCGCCTGCATGCCGATGGCAAAGGGTTCGACCATCGCCCCTTCGGCGAAGCTGACGCTCTCGGGCAGCTTGTAGGTGAAGGCGGCAGGATGGATCACCTCGGGCGTCAGGCAGCCGTGGATCGGGGGCGTGGCCCAGAACCGCACCGCGGGGTCGACGTTGTAGATGCCCAGCTTTGACGCGCGCGAGGTCGGATCGGGAATGCCCGGCTCCATGCAGACACGATCACCCGGCTTCAGATCGGTGACCTCGGCGCCACACTCCAGCACCACGCCGGAGGCCTCGTGCCCCAGCACCATGGGCGCGTTCACCACGAAGTGACCGATCTTGCCGTGGGTGTAGTAGTGCACGTCGGACCCGCAAATCCCCACCGTGTGGGTCTTGATCCGCACATCCTTCGGCCCGAGCGTGCCGGGGATGTCGAAATCACGCAGGGCCAGCCTGCCCTTCTCTTCAAGAACCAGAGCCTTCATTCTGGCCTCCTCCCTCTTGTCGTCCAGACGCGGGTGAGCCGCGCAGCCCCCCGCACCTGTGCTGAAGGCCATCGCGGGGGTTGTAAATCAAAACCCGACGACTGCGCCAACTTTTGCACTGCGGCGGAAAAATCCTATCAGCCGATCTTCCGGATCCGCGCAGAACCGGCGTTTTCCGGGGTTCGCCTGCGACCTTCGCCGCACTGCGGCTGGTACGATTCGCGCAAGGCGGAGGCAGGCAGCGCACAAATCAACGCAGGCGCCCTCCGCTGCCCGATCGGCGATCCGCGCCTGCACGGCCCGCCAGCGCCAGAGCAACCCTGTCCGAACGGGCATGCGTCTTATCCCTTTTTGACCGTCTGCAACGGCTGTCGGAGCGTGCCTTGCGCTTGATCTGGCCCCTTCGGACAGGTCATAGTGACCGCCAAGACCAGACCTAGCCGTGGAGGCCTGACCGATGCCAGCCCAGACCGTGAAACGCCGCGTGCAATTCGTCTGCGCCGTCTTCCTGCATATCCCGCTGGTGGCCATTGCCGCCTATGCGCTGTCGCAGGGGGTGACGGCGCACCTGCAGATCCTCGGTGTCGCGCTCGTGGCCACCCTGATAGGCACCATGCTGATCGTGCCCTACATCGGTCGCGCGCTGGACGACGGTGGCACCCCGGCCCGTAGCCAGAGCTGACCGCAGGTCGCTTGGGGTCTCCTCCGACAGATTGACAGACATCATCGCTAGTCTGCACAGGCCATGCGGATGATGTGTTTCGGGTGACATGATGGTTTCGCAACGTGTCACCAGGGCGCGGGCACGGCGGCCCGCCGGCGGAGCGTTCCGGCGAAAGCGCAATCGCGCGCGGATGCTCTAGAGGAAGAGGTAGAGGATCCAGGCCAGCAGCGCGACCTTCGCCGCGCCCACGGTCAGAACCAGCCCACGGTTCTCGGGCGCCCGCAGCCAGTCCCACCAGCTTTGCCCCTGCGCCTCCGCCTCTTCGGCGGCACCGAACAGCGTCGCCTCGATACCCGCAAGAACCTGCGGGCCGGGCACGGGATCGGGCCCCGGTTCGCGCAGGACCAGGCCGGCGAAATGCTCGGTCCAGCGCCGGTGCGCCTCGCGCATCTCCGGATCGACCATCACGGCAGTTTCCACCTCTTCACGCTCGGCCCCCTGCAGGAGGCCGAGGGCAAGCTCGGCGGACAGAATGGTCTTCTCGTCAGAGGTCACGCGACCTGCGCTCCTTCCCCAGTGTGCCGATCAACGGCCCTGTACTTCCCGGTCTCCGGCCCCAGTTTAAAGGGGCCGGGGATGGTGGCCGGATCCTCCGCAATCCATCGCGCCGGATCAACCCGGCCAGGAGGCCGCACGACCACTCCTACGCGCACATACGCAGCCCGCGCCAAGGGAGTTTCCTTTTTCCCGGAAAAATTCTTCACTTTCTCTCCAGCGGCGCGGCGCGGCGCGCTGACAGCGGGTCATCGGGCGCGGAACAGGCTGCCCAGGATGCCCCGCACGATGCGCTTGCCGGTGGTGCCCGACAGTTCGCGGATCACCGCCTTCTGCAAGGCCGCGCCCAGGTCCGCGCCCAGACCTCTGTCCCGAGAGGAGCGCGACGACCGGCGCGAGGTCGTGTATCGGCGGCGCTCACGCTCTTCGCGCTCTCGCGCTTCCAGCTCCGCCTCGCGACGCTCAGCCTCCTCGGCCTCTTTCGCGGCGGCGCTGGCGCGGCGGGCCAGGATCTCATAGGCGCTTTCGCGGTCGACAGCGCGGTCGTATTGCGCCGCCACCGGCGAGACGGCCATCACATCGCGCCGCTCGGCCTCGGTGATGGGCCCAAGCTGCGAACTGGGCGGGCGGATCAGGGTCTTCTGCGCGATCCCCGGCACGCCCTTCTTTTCCAGGAAGGAGGTCACGGCCTCGCCCGTCCCCACCTGGGTGATGGCCTCCTCGATGTCGAACGCGGGGTTGTCGCGGTAGGTCTGGGCGGCCAGGCGTAGCTCCTTGCGGTCCTTGGCGGTGAAGGCGCGCAAGGCGTGCTGCACCCGGTTGCCCAGCTGGCCCAGCACGTCGTCGGGCACATCGGCCGGGTTCTGGGTGCAGAAATAGACGCCGACGCCCTTCGAGCGGATCAGCCGCGCGACCTGTTCCACCTTCTCCAGCAGGGCCTTGGGCGCGTCGTCGAACAGCAGATGCGCCTCGTCAAAGAAGAAGACCAGCTTGGGCTTGTCGGGGTTGCCGACCTCGGGCAGTTCCTCGAAGAGCTCGGACAGCAGCCACAGCAGGAATGTGGCATAGAGGCGCGGAGTCTGCATCAGCTTGTCGGCGGCCAGCACCGAAATGGCGCCGCGCCCGTCGGTGTCGCGGCGCATCAGGTCGCGCAGTTCCAGCGCGGGTTCGCCGAACATCTGCGCCGCCCCTTCGGTTTCCATCACCAGCAGACGACGCTGGATCGCCCCGATAGAGGCGGTGGAGATATTGCCGTAGCGCAGCGACAGCTCCTTGCGGTTCTCCCCCAGCCAGACCAGCAGCGCCTGCAGGTCCTTCAGATCCAGCAGCGCCAGCCCCTCTTCGTCAGCGACGCGGAAGGCGATATTCAGGATGCCTTCCTGTGTGTCGTTCAGCTCCATCAACCGTGCCAGCAGCAGCGGCCCCATCTCGCTGACCGTGGTGCGGATCGGGTGCCCCTGGGTCCCGAAGAGATCCCAGAAAATCACCGGGAAGGCGGCATAGTCGAAGTCGTCGAAGCCAATGGAGATCGCCCGGCTCATGAAGGCATTGTGCAGCTTGCCCGCCGGATCGCCCGCCTTGGCGAGCCCCGACAGGTCGCCCTTCACGTCCGCGAGGAAGACCGGCACCCCCTGGGCCGAGAATTCCTCCGCCATGATCTGCAGGGTGACGGTCTTGCCCGTGCCCGTGGCGCCGGCGATCAGCCCGTGACGGTTGGCATAGTCCAGGCCCAGGTACTGCGGGTCACGCCGCTCCGGGCCCGCGCCCCCGATGAAAATGCCATTCAAGTCGTCCATGCTTTTCCCCCGCATTTCCAGACAAAGGCGCCAACGGCGCACGGTTGAGAATATTCGCTTAACCAAATGATGCCAGCCTGTCCTCCTGTTCTTCGTCTCATGTCCTTTGGGCGAGGGACAGACTTCCTCCCTGTCAGACTGGCCGCGCTCCTCGGGGCGCGGCTTTTTTCCCTCCCGCCGCCACGCGGTCTCTCCGCGCCCTGCACGCATTTGAGGCACCGCGACGCGGGCTCACGGGCTGCAATCGGAGTGTCATATTTCCGTGTTGACTACCCCCCGCAAACCGCCTAGCGTGACTTCAAATACAAGTCGGCCAGTCCGACGGGGAGCATAAAAATTGGGAAGAGGGGTCCGTTTCGGGCCCCTTTTTCCGGCCCTCGCCCTCCCTCCTGCAAATTGACCGTGCCCCGGGCCTCACAGCCTGCGCCACGACGCCCCTGCGCGCCAATACGCCGGCGCACCGGCCAGAGCATGCCCAATTCCGCGGCACCGGCCCGGACGGGGGGACTGACAACCGGGCACGCCCGTGCTAAGCGGGCGACGAAGCAATTATCGAAACAGGACCCGTCATGCGTTCTATTACCAAATTCTCGACCGCCCTGCTGGCCGCGACCCTGCTCGCCGGCCCTGCCCTGTCCCAGGATGACCTCGACATGGGCGCCGAGACGGCCCCGGCTGAGCCGCAGGCCGGTCAGAGCTACGCGAAGGAAGAAGTCGGCGACTGGACCGTCGAGTGCATCAAGACGGAGACCGGCGAGGACGAGCCTTGCCAGATGACCCAGCTGATGACCCAGGACGACGGCAACCCGATTGCTACGGCCTCCTTCTTCAAGACGCCCGAAGGATCGCAGGCCGTGGCCGGTGCCAACATCATGGTGCCGCTGGAAACCCTTCTGCCCGCGGGTCTGCGCATCAATGTCGATGGCAACGAGGACAAAGTCTACAACTTCACCACCTGCAACCGCGCCGGCTGCGTGGCGCGCGTGGGCTTCAGCCAGGCAGACCTGGACGCCTTCAAGGCTGGCAGCACCGCGAACCTGACCATCCGTCCCTTCGCCGCCCCTGACGTCGAGGTGCCGATGAGCCTGTCCCTGACCGGTTTCACCGCCGCCTTCGAGCAGGTGACCGTGCCGACGGCGGCCGCCCAGCCCGCCGCCGAGCCCGCCGAGCCGTCCGAGAACTGATCGGATCTCCGGACACCCCGGACCCGGAAACGCCGCGCCCTGAACAGGCGCGGCGTTTTACGTTCTGCGTCCGGTGCACGACACGACTCCAGGCTAGAGCGAGGTCCGATCCGCCCGGCGTCCGGCGCGTGCCGCTGGCAGCTCTCTCGATCTGGGAATTGGAAAGCGGCGCACAGCTGCGGGCGCAGGCGCGGTGCTCAGACCCGCTTCAGGGCCAGCACGGCGTTCAGCCCGCCAAAGGCGAAGGCGTTCGACAGGGCCACGTCGACCGTGGCCTCGCGGGCCTCGTTCGGCACCACGTCCAGCGCGCATTCAGGGTCGGGCTCTTCGTAGTTGATCGTCGGTGCCACGACGCCGTCGCGCAGGGCCATGATACAGGCCAGCAGCTCCACGGCGCCGGTGCCGCCGATCAGGTGGCCGTGCATCGACTTGGTGGACGACAGCATCACCGTATCCGCGTGACGCCCGAAGACATCGGCCACCGCCGCGCTTTCGGTCTTGTCGTTGGCCGCGGTGCCGGTGCCATGGGCGTTGATGTACTGCACGTCTTCCGGGTTCAGGCGCGCATCGCGCAGGGCCCCGGAAATCGCCCGAGCGGCGCCCTGTTTCGACGGCATCACGATGTCCGTCGCGTCCGAGGACATGGCGAAGCCCGCGACCTCGGCCAGGATCTCCGCGCCACGCGCGCGGGCGTGATCGTAGTCCTCGAAGACGAAGACGCCTGCCCCCTCGCCCTGCACCATGCCGTTGCGGTTGGCGCTGAACGGCCGGCAGCCGGATTTCGACATGACCCGCATGCCTTCCCAGGCCTTCACGCCACCGAAACACAGCATGGATTCGGACCCGCCGGTGACCATCACCGGGCTCATGCCCGTGCGCACCATCTGGAAGGCCTGGGCCATTGCGTGGTTCGACGAAGCACAGGCCGAGCTGACCGTGAAGGTCGGGCCCTTGAGGTTGAACTCCATCGACACATGGCTGGCGGCGGCGTTGTTCATCAGCTTCGGCACGACGAAGGGGTGAACCCGGTTCTTCCCCTCCTCGTAGACCGAGCGGTAGTTCTCGTCGATGGTGGTCATGCCACCACCGGAGTTGCCCAGGATCGCGCCCGTCTTGTGCGCCAGTTCCCCGGCAAAGCTGAGGCCCGACTGCGCGATCGCCTCGCGCGCGGCGACCAGGGCGAATTGGGTGAAACGGTCGTACAGCGCCATCTGCTGGCGGTTGAACAACCCCTCGGAGGAGAATCCCTTTACCTGCGCGCCGATGTTGACCAACAGACGGTCGGCGTCGCGCACGTCCAGTTCGGCAATGCCGCAGCGGCCCTCGCGCATCGCCTCGAGGGTTTCGGGCACGTCATGGCCCAGGGCATTGATCGTGCCCGCGCCGGTAATGACGACCCGCTTCACGCCTTCTGTTCCGCCACCAGCTTTTCAACGCCCGCGACGATGGCAGCGACGTTGGAGATGTCGAAGTCGCTTTCCTCGGGTTCGTTCGCGTTGAAGGGCACCTGGATGTCGAAGGCTTCCTCGATGGCGAAGATGCTTTCCACCAGCCCCAGGGAGTCGATCCCCAGATCTTCCAGCGTGCTGTCCATCTTGACGTCGGAGGGCTCCAGCACGGCCTGCTCCGCGATGATCTCGATGACCTTCTGCCTGATGTCCGCCATGGACCCGATCCCCCTCTGGATGGCTTGCCGCTGATCTAGTCGTTCTGACCCGGCTTGAAAACCGCTTTCTGCAACTCGGATACCTGTTTCAGCAGCCGTGGCAGGCGGCGCAGCGCCTTGTAAGTCTCGACGTGGGTATCCATTTTCACTGCCGGATAGCCCATGACCACGCGACCTGCGGGCACGTTCGTCAGGATGATCGAGGCGCCGCCCGCAACCACCCCGTCTCCGATGAAGATGTTGTCCGACACGCCCACGCGTCCGGCCAGAACGACGTTGTTGCCGATCCGGGTGGAGCCGGCGACCCCCACGCCGGAGGCCATCAGGCAGTCGCGTCCCACGGTCACGTTGTGACCGATCTGGCAGAGGTTGTCGATCTTGCAACCGTCGCCGATGCGCGTGGCGCGCACCGTGCCCGCGTCGATGCAGGCGTTGCAGCCGATTTCAACGTCATCGCCTACCTCCACGGCCCCGAGGCTGTGGATGCGTTCCCAGGCCTGGGCCTTGGCATGGCTTTCGCCACCAAGGGTGCCGCGCGCCTCTTCCACCGCCCCGGCCTCGGGCGTGACGAAGCTGAATCCGTCGCCGCCGATCACCGCGCCCTGGTGGGCGGTAAACCGCGCACCGATCCGGGCACGCGGCCCGATCTTCACGCCGGCATGCAGAAGCGCGCCCGCACCGATCTGGGCCTCCCAGCCCACGTGGACCTGCGGCCCGATGACCGATCCCGCGCCGATCTTTGCCCCGCGGGCGATCACCGCGAAGGGGCCGACACTGACGCCCTCGCCCAACTCGGCGCCCTCTTCGATGCAGGCCATGGGGTGGATGCCAGAACCGTAGCCCGCACCGGGATCCAGCAGGCGGGTGACGGCGGCCAGCCCCATGCGGGGCCGCGCCACGAGGATGGCGGCGTCGAGGTCATGTTCGGTCCAGTCCGCGCCCTCCCACAGCAGGGCGGCGCGGGCGCGGCCCTTGGCCAGCCCTTCGGCAAATTCGGGTTTCATGGCGATCGCCAGATCCCGCGGGCCGGCCTCGGCGGGCTCCGCCACGCTGTCGATTTCAAGCGCGCCGTCGCCCAGGACCTCACCGCCCAGGGCGCGGGCGATCTCTTCCATTCGATAAGCCATCAGGATCCTTCCCGCCTTTGCGGGCCGGTTTAGCTGTTCCCCTGATCCAGCACCACCCCTTCCGCGGCCAGCGCCGACCAGACCTTTGCGTCCCGACCATAGACATCGTCGCGGAAGTGGACCCGGCCCCGGGTGTCGGTGAAGGCGGTGCGATAGACCAGGTGCACCTGAAGCGGCTCGCGCAGGTCCACCTGCGTCTCGCGGCCCGTGCGCAGCTTAGACTGGAAGACGCCTTGCGGGTCGCTCTCCTGGTAGGACAACAGGGTGTAGGCGAAATCGAAGGGATCCTGCAGGCGGATGCAGCCGTGGCTGAAGGCGCGCACCGTGCGGTTGAACAGGCTCTTAGACGGGGTGTCGTGCAGGTAGATGTTGTTCGAGTTGGGGAACATGAACTTCACCAGGCCAAGCGCATTGCTGGTCGACGGCGGTTGCTTGATGTCGAAGGGGAAGTTGGCCCGGGTGAACTGGGTGAAATCCACCGCATCGCGTGGCACGACGCGGCCGCGCGCATCAATCAGGTTCAGGTGGCCGGCAGCATAGGGGTTCTGCTGCATCTGCGGCAGGTATTCGTTCACGGCGATGGACCGCGGCACGTTCCAGGTCGGGTTGATGACCATGTGTTCCATGACATCGCTGAACTCTGGGCTGCGGCGGCCCTCCATGGCGCGGCCGATGACCGAGCGGGTGCTGAACACGACTTCGCCGTGGTCGATCAGCTTGGCGTGCATGTCGGGCAGATTGACCCAGACGTGCCGCTCGCCCAGGGGGCGGTTGATCCAGCGCTCGCGCTCCATGGCGACGGTGATGGCGCGCAGGCGCTCTTCCTGGCTGACGTTGATCGCCTTCAGCGTGTTCGCCCCGACGACGCCGTCGGGCTCGATGCCCGCGTCACGCTGGAACTGCTGCACGGCGGCTTCCAGCACGGCATCGTAGCGGGCCGAGGCGCGCGGCGCGAGGTAACCCATGCGCACCAGTCGGTCGCGCAGTGCGATCACGGCGCGGCCCTGGTCGCCCGGCTCCAGCTTGCTGGCCTGCACCACGGGGCCATAGCCCCCGGCGGCCATCTCCGCCTGCATCTTCAGGCGGGCGCGCAGCAGGCGACGGTATTCATCCCGCTGCGGCGGCAGGCCGGCGACGAAGCTCAGCGGCGCCGGGCCGGTGATCCCCTGCAGATACTGCGAGGCATCGCGCAGCGGCACCTCGCGCACGATCTCGCTGTCGACCCGTGCCGGCGTCAGGATCCCGGTCTGCAGATCCGTGGCCACGTCCAGCCAGATCCGGCTCAACTCCACATCCAGAAGACCCCGGTCACGGGCGCTGACGGCAGCGGCCATGCGCGCCATCAGGTCGTCGGGATTTACCTTGTCGCCCGGCAGCCCGTGCAGCGGCATCATGCGGATTGCTTCCAGCAGGGCGGCACGGCGGGCGGTGAACTCGGCCCCTGCCCCGGTCCAGATCGGGGCGAAATCGCGGGCGCGGTAGAAGGCCGCCAGGTCACGATCCCGGGCGGCCGCCTCGGCCACGGCGGTCTTGAACCCTGTCAGGGCGAACCCTTCCATCGCACTGGCGGAGGGCGCCGGCAGCGAAAGCGCAGCGGCCCCGGCAATCAGCGCGGCCGCAGCAGTGCGGCGCAGGAAACGGGCAGCGGTTTGCCGAGACGTCATGAAAAGAACCCTCCGGGCCAGGCGAAAAATCTGTTTAATCAAAGCTGTGGCAGGCTCTGTTACCTGTCCACTCACTTTTCGGTCAGGCAGTTAATATACCTTTCGCGCGATGCATAGCGGAAACGCTTTGCCCCTGCCACTACGGAAAACCTGACTCCGAACCGGCAGATTTGCGCCGAAATCCGCCGATTTTCCACAGACATGGAACCGTCCCGGTTCCAGAAAAAATGGAACCGTGTCATAAAAATCGCGCATCTGGGGACGATGGCACATACCGCCAGCAAGGCGGAACAGACGAAGCGACGGGACAGCGCTACATGACCAAAGGCAATGCGAGCATCTCGCGACGCGCCCTTCTGGGGGCCTTCGCGGCAACTGCAATCACCGCAGCACCGACTTTCTCGAAGGCTGCAGGGTTTCTCCGAAATGCCGGGGATATCCGACGTATCAAGATGTATTCCGCCCGGACGGGCGAGCATCTGGACATGATCTACTGGATCGAGGGCGAATATCTTCGCGACAGCCTCGACGAGATCACCCACTTCTTCCGCGACTGGCGCGACGACCAGACCAAGACGGTCGACCTGCGCACCATCGACATCATGGCGGCCTCGCATTCCCTGATGGACTGCGATGAACCCTACCTGCTGCTGTCGGGCTACCGCACGCCGCACACCAACGCGATGCTGCGCTCCAGGTCGCGCGGCGTGGCACGCAACTCTCTGCACATGGAAGCCAAGGCCGCGGACCTGCGTCTGGCGACCCGCTCTGTCAACCAGATGGCCGCCGCCGCCGAGAGCTGCCGCGCGGGCGGTGTCGGGCGCTACTCCGGCTCGAACTTCGTGCATATGGATTGCGGCGCCCTGCGTCACTGGGGCGCCTGAGCCCCGCCCGGCCGGCACCACGCCGCGGGCAACCGCCTGTTCCGCACCCCCGCCTTCGGGCGGGGCACGCGGCCCAAAGAACCGCCCCGCCGAGGGCGTTTTTTTCTTGCCCACGACGCCTGCGGGCCGCGCATGAAAAAGGGGCGATGCCGCGCACCGCCCCCGATGTCTGTCACGCTGGCGCCCAGGTCAGCCCAGCACGTTCTTCACGGCCTTCGCGGTGGTGGCAACGATGGTGTCGGCCTCCTCGCGGGTCAGGCAAAGCGGCGGGGCAAAACCCAGGATGTCGCCCTGCGGCATGGCCCGCCCGATGACGCCCATCGAGGCCAGCTCGGCCGCCACGGCGGCACCCACCTTCTTCGAGGGATCGTAGAACTTGCGGCCCGCCTTTTCTTCCACGAACTCCACCGCGCAAAGCATGCCTTCGCCGCGCACATCGCCCACGTGGGTGTGACCGGCCAAGGCATCGCGCATGGCTCCGACGAAATAGGCACCGGTTTCGCCCGCGTTCTTCACCAGGCCCAGCTCGTCGATCAGGCGCAGGTTCGCGACACCGGCGGCGGCGCCGATCGGGTGGGCGGAGTAGGTCCAGCCGTGACCGATGGGCCCGTTTTCATCGGTGCCCTGCTCCAGCACCTTCCACATGCGGTCGCCCACGATGGACCCCGACAGCGGCGCATAGGCGCTGGTCAGACCCTTTGCGATGGTGATCAAGTCGGGCTTCAGCCCGTAGTGATCCGACCCCATCATGGTGCCCAGACGACCGAAGCCGGTGACAACCTCGTCCACCACCAGCAGGATGTCATGCTTGGCCAGCACTTTCTGGATGGCGTCCCAATAGCCCGCGGGCGGCGGCACGATGCCCCCGGTGCCCAGCACCGGCTCACCGATGAAGGCGGCGATGGTGTCGGCGCCCTCACGCTCGATCAGCGCCTCCAGCTCGGCCACGCAATGGGCGGTGAAATCTTCCTCGCTCATGTCCAGATCATCGCGGCGGAAGTAATAGGGCGCCTCGGTGTGGATGATGGGCGCGCGCGGCAGGTCGAACTTGTTGTGGAAAGTCTCCAGCCCGGTCAGCGAGCCGGTCATCACGCCGGACCCATGGTAGCCACGCCAGCGGCTGATAATCTTCTTCTTCTCGGGCAGGCCACGGATGTTGTTGTAGTACCAGATCAGCTTGATGTTGGTCTCATTGGCATCCGACCCCGAGAGGCCGAAGTAGACCTTGCTCATGTTGGCGGGGGCGCGTTCCATCACCATATGCGCCAGTGTCACCGAGGCTTCGGTGCCGTGGCCGACATAGGCGTGGTAATAGGCCAGCTCCTTCGCCTGCTCGGCGATGGCCTCGGCGATCTCCTGGCGGCCGTAGCCGACGTTGACGCAATAGAGGCCCGCGAAGGCGTCCAGCAGGCGGTTGCCGTCACGGTCCTGGATATGAACGCCCTCGGCGGTCTTGATGATGCGGTTCGGGCTTTCACCGCGCGCATGCTGCGCCAGATGGGTGGAGGGGTGGAAGAAGGACTCGCGGTCCCATTTGTCGAGCTGGTCGTTGGTCAGCATGTCAGGCTCCTGTATCGGATCAAAAGCGGCACGTAATCCGCTGAAAATATGAAATCTTTCGTGGAATCTCCGGTGTGTGCACCGGCTTCCGGATCAGGTCGTGATGCCATGGGCGCGACTGCGCCCGGGGACCTCCCGTGACCTGAACGCACCAGCGGATCGCCGAAAGGCACGCGTCTCTCTTCCCGCGCTCGGGCCGGGTTGCCCGGCCGCATCAGCCATTCCGCCCAAGACGCAGGCATGCGGATCGGCGGTGATGACGCTTTTCATATCTCTGCTCCTGATTCCGGATTGACGACTCGGGCGGGGTTCCGGCTTCTGTTGTGCACAACATGATCCGAGTCGCAAACAGGGATCCTGCAATCGGGGCGATTTTCGCGAAAGATGGCAGGGCGGACCAGGTGGCGGCGATCATGCTTGCCCATGATGTGTACAAATCGGATGGAACCAGATGTCCGCCAGCAAGGCCCCCTTCTCCGCCGCCGAATATGACCGTCGCATCCGCATCACCCGCCAGGCCATGGCGGAGGCCGGGATCGACGTCCTGTTCATCACCAACCCGTCCAACCAGAACTACCTGACCGGCTATGACGGCTGGTCCTTCTACGTGCATCAGGGCGTCATCCTGACAATGGAGGGCGCCCCCTACTGGTGGGGCCGTCTGCAGGATGCCAACGGCGCCAAGCGCACGGTCTGGATGGAGCATGACCACATCCTCCACTACGCCGACCGCTACATCCAATCCCAGGATGTGCACCCGATGGAGGACCTAGCCAGCCACCTGCGCATCATGGGCCTCGGCGACAAGCGCATCGGCGTGGAGATGGAGACCTATTTCTACACCGCCAAGGCGCATGCGGTGCTGCTGGACGGACTGCCCGAGGCCGAAATCCTGGATGCCTCCACGCTGGTCAACTGGCAACGTCTGATCAAGTCGGATGAGGAGCTGGCCTTCATGCGCCGCGCCGCGCGGATCTCGGAACTGGTGATTTCCCGCGCCGTGGAACTGGCCGAGCCCGGCATGCGCAAGCACGACCTGGTGGGCGAGCTCTACAAGACCGCCGTGCAGGGCGAGGAAGACAGCTGGGGCGACTACCCGGCCATCGTGCCCCTGCTGCCCTCGGGCGAGGATGCCAGCGCGCCGCACCTGACCTGGAACGGCGAGGCCCTGAAGAAGGGCGAGGCGACCTTCATCGAGCAGTCGGGCTGCTACCGCCGCTATCACGCGCCGCTGTCGCGCACGCTGTTCCTGGGCAAGCCGCCGCAATTCATGATCGACGCCTCCGAGGCGCTGACCGAGGGGCTGAACAATGGCATCGAGGTAGCCCGCGCTGGCAACCGTGCCTGCGACATCGCCCGCGCCCTTGATACCGCCCTCCTGAAGGTGGGCATCGAACGCCCGAACCGGGCAGGCTATGCCGTGGGCCTCAGCTACCCGCCGGACTGGGGCGAACACACCGTGTCGATCCGCGCCTTCGATGAAACCGTGCTGGAACCCGGCATGACCTTCCACTTCATGCCCGGCCTGTGGATGGACGACTGGGGCCTTGAGACCACCGAAACGATCCTCATCACAGAGGACGGCCCGGCGCAAACCCTGTGCAACATCGAACGCAAGCTCTTCGTGAAGGACTGATGACCGACCTGACCACCGCCAAGCAGATGCTGGGAGAGCTGATCAGCTTTCCCACCATCTCCTCCGACAGCAACCTGGATGCCATCGCCTATATGGCCGAGGTGCTGGGCCGCGCCGGCGCGCGGGTCGAGATCCTGCGCGACGACAGCGGGCAAAAGGCCAACCTCTGGGCCACGATCGGCCCGCAGGATCGCGACGGCGGGCTGGTCTTTTCCGGTCATTCCGACGTGGTGCCGGTGCAGGGCCAGGACTGGTCGCGCGATCCCTTCGACATGTACGAACATGACGGCCGTCTCTACGGGCGCGGCAGTTGCGACATGAAAGGCTTCATCGCCTGCGTTCTGGCCATGGCGCCGCGCCTGGCCGAGACCGTGGGCGACCGCCCCTTCCATTTCGCCTTCACCCATGACGAGGAGGTCGGCTGCCTCGGTGGGCGCGCCCTGGTGGAGGAGCTGGCGAAACGCCCGGTGCGCCCGGCGCTGGCGCTGATTGGCGAGCCGACGCTGATGCAGGTCGTCGACGGCCACAAGGGCTGCTGCGAATACACCGTGCGCTTCACCGGCACCGGCGGGCATGGGTCCTCGCCCGAGGCCGGGGTGAACGCGGTGGAATATGCCACCCGCTACATCGGCAAGCTGATGCAGTTGCGGGCCGAGCTGAAGGCCCGCGCCCCCGAAGGCTCCCCCTTCGACCCGCCGCATACGACGATCAACATCGGCGCCCTGCACGGCGGCACCACCCATAACGTGATCCCCTCGGCAGCCATGCTGGACTGGGAAATGCGCCCCATCAACGATGCCGACCAGGCCTTCGTGAAGGATGCCGTGGCGCAGTTCATCGCCGCCGAGATCCTGCCGGAGATGCGCCGCCTCTCGCCCCAGGCCGACGTGGTCACCGAGGTGGTGGGCGAGGTCTGCGGGTTGCTGCCCATGCCCGAGAACCAGATCCGCGACATGGTTCAGCATCTGACCGGCGCCAATGGCGCCTCGGTCGTGCCCTTCAACACCGAAGCCGGGCTGTTCCAGCAGCTCGGCATGCAGGCGATCATCTGTGGCCCCGGATCCATCGAACAGGCGCATAAACCGGATGAATTCATCGCGATCGACCAGATGGCCCAATGCCTGGACCTGATCGGCAAGCTGGCGGTGCATCATGGATGACATCGCCCATCTGAGCGCGCTGGACCGCGCCGATGCGCTGGAGGCGGAGCTGCGCGAGCGGATCTGCCTGCTGGACTACCTGCCCGGGCAACGCCTGTCGGAGACGGAGCTGGCCGAGGAATTCGGCATCTCCCGCACGCCCCTGCGCAAGGTGCTGGCCAAGCTGGAGGGCGCAGGCCTGGTGGCCTCGCGCCACGGGGTCGGCACCTTCGTCACCGAACTGGCGGACGAGGAGCTGGACCAGATCTACCGCCTGCGGCTGGAGCTGGCGCAGCTGGCGGCAAAGTTGGACCCGGTGCCGCCGGCACCCGAGACCCTGTCGCGCTTTCGCCGCCTGGCCGAGCGTGGCCGCGCCCTGCGCCCCGACCCGGACAGCCCGCGCCCCCTGGCGCGGCTGATCTACGACTTCATCCAGGTCCAGGCCGAACTGTCGGCGAACCGGCCCCTGATGGATTTCGCCACCCACCTCTATTCCCAGACCGCGCGGCTCTGGGTGCATTCCCTCTATGCCTCGGATCTGGACCTGGGCGAGGAGATCGCCATCTTCGCCCGCGAGGTCGAGGATATCCTTCAGGCGCTGGAAACCGGCGACCTAGAGGCCGCGGCGCTGATTCACCGGGCCCATGTGTCGATGTCCTGGCGCCGGCTGCGGGCGCGACGGCTGACCCGGTCCTGACCGCGGCGCAAGACCCCGCTGCGATTCTGCGATGGGATCAGCAGCGGAGGAGCCCATGGCGCCTCACGATCTCAACGTCTTCGACATCACGACGATCAGCACCAGCCCCCCCCCCCTCAGGCTTCGGCAGCGCCGGCGGGGAACAGTTCTGGCTGGGCTGGGACAGGATCACCATCTCCTCCGACGCCCGCTCCGACGCGGTGGCGTTGCAGGATGACGGCGATTTCTTCGACGACGACCTCAACCAGCGGGCCGGCTACGATCAGGTCGCACAAGGCTGTGACATGCCCGCCGGCGCTCTGCTGGCAGCGGAACAGGAGCTGTTCGTGGGCGCGATCATCACGACGAGGCCAAACCCCGCCCTGCCCCTGATCCGCGCGCAGGAGGCACGGCGCCAAATCCCTGCACTGTCCGCCCCGCCTCAGCTGCGCAGCCCGTCCGAGATCGGCGCGCGCAGCACCGACAGCGCGGGCAGCAGCGACAGCACCGAGGTGACCGAGAGGAAAATCGCGGCCAGCCGGATCTCGTCCCACCCCAGCGATGCGCGGATCAGCATGTCCGTGCGCGCCGACAGGATCTGCGAGAGCCCCGCCGTCGCCCCGACGCCCAGGACGACCCCCAGCAGGGTCCCGGCGATCAACAGCGCGCTGGCCTGGCTCCAAACCACGGCCATGACGAAGCGGCGCGGCGCGCCAAGGGCGCGCAGCATGGCGATCTGGCGGCGGAACAGCCGCCCCAGGATCATCAGCCCGGTCAGCACCGCCGCCGCCACCAGCACCTGTGTTACCGCCGAGAGAATGGACATCGCCTGCCGCACATCGCCCATCACCGCGTAAAGCTGGGTCAGCACCGTCGCCGGGAAGAAGGCCATGGAGCGGCCGGCCTCGGTGAATTCGTCGCGCAGCGCGTAGTTTGCCCAAAGCGCCTCGGCCTTGACCACCACCGCCGGGGTGCCCGGGAAATAGGCCGGATCGAAGGGCGGGCCAAGCGGCTCTGCCCCATGGTCGTCGCCGTGCCTGTCGTCGTGATCGTGGTCCTCCGGAGGGTCACGTGCGTCTTCGTGATCCTGCGTCGCCGCGTCGCGGTGGTCGCCGGCGGGATCCTCGTCGTGCCCCTGCGCGTGGTCGGGGTCATGGCCGTCCTCATGGTCATGCTCTCCCGGATGCGCCTCTGCAGGGTCGTGATCCGCCTGCCTCTCCGGAGCATGTCCGTTGGACAGCCCGTGCACCTCCCAGACCGCTTCCACCGGCACGAGGATCGCGCGATCCCAGGGGGTGCCGGTCAGGGCCAAGCGCCCCACCACCTCGAAATGGCTGTGGTCATGAGCGTCTTCTTCCGCCGTCGCGCCATGGCCGTGGGCGGGGGTGAAACTGTCACCGACGGCCAGATCGACCCGCGCGCCGATCACGGCCTCA
The DNA here is from genome assembly GCF_002786295.1 of Pseudooceanicola marinus. Lineage (GTDB taxonomy): Bacteria > Pseudomonadota > Alphaproteobacteria > Rhodobacterales > Rhodobacteraceae > Pseudooceanicola > Pseudooceanicola marinus. The sequence goes on from NZ_PGTC01000017.1 coordinate 222,034, forward strand.
TCATGGGCCTGCCACCGGCGGCCCTCGATCCGGTCGTCGGACAGGTAGGTGACGAAATCGGCGATGGTGCCCACCACCGGCGCGCCGTTATAGCTGTCGCCATAGGCCAGCGGCGCGGCGATCTCGACGGTCTCGGTCCGGGCGATCCGGTCGTAGGTCTCACCGTCCAGCAAGGGCACGTCCGAGGGCTGCAGGAAGACCGAGGCCAGCAGTATGGTCATCTCCGAGCCTGGCGCGGAGACCACCAGGTCGAACTTGTCCGCCGCCCGGGCGGAGCCCTGGCGCAGCCCGCGTTCCTGGGCGATCAACCCGATCCCCATGCCGACCGAGACCGCGATCAGCCCGACAAACAGCGCGTTGGTCCAGCGGAACCGCAATAGCATCGCACGCACCAGCGGCCAGGGGGCAAAACCGCGCAACAGCCATAGCCCCACCACCAGCAGCGGCAGCAGGCAGGCCAGCACCGACGATAGGTCCTGCGACCAGAGCGGCAGGCCATCCCAAAGATCCCGGATCATGCGCCCGCCTCCGTCATCTTGCCCGTGCCAGTGACGGGGCCGGTGTCAGGGCTGGTGTCGGCGATCAGGGTGCCCCCTTCGATGGTCAGCACCCGGTCCATCCGCGCCAGCAACGCCTCGTCATGGCTGACGGCAATCATCGTGCGCCCGGCCTCGCGCGTCAGCCGTACGAGATCCTCGATCAGCGCCTCCGCCGCCGCGCGGTGCAGGCTGGCCGTGGGCTCATCCGCCAGCAGCACCGGCGCATCCGCAGCCAGCGCCCGGGCGATCCCGACCCGCTGACGCTCACCACCGGAAAAGCTGGCCACGGCGCGGTCGCCGCGCGGCAGGCCCAGCCCGTCCAGCAGCCCCTGCGCCCGCCTCTCCAGCGCGCGGCGTTCGGCGCGGGGGCGAAACATGGCGGTCAGGCTGGCATTAGGCAGCGCGCCCAGCTCGTCGAACAGCAGGAAATCCTGGAAGATCATGCCGATATGACGCGCGCGAAACCGCGTGCGTGCCTCGGCCCCGCACGCCAGCAGGTCGATATCGCCCCAGAGGACAGTGCCCGTAGCCCGCTCCCGCAGACCGGCGATGGCATGCAGAAAGGTCGTCTTGCCCGCACCCGAGGGGCCGCGCAGGCCCACCAGGGCGCCGGCAGGCAGATCCAGCGCAGGAAGCGTCAGCAGCGGCCCGTCGGCGCCCGGCACCGAAAGATCGCGGATCGAAAGTGGCAGAGTCATCGCTCACTGCCGCTCATAGGTGGCTTCGGCCAGGCGGATGATCGACCAGAACCCGGTGTCGGGGTCGGTGAACTCGCCCATCTCCAGCCGGCCGCGCGTGAGCATCGGCACGTTGAAGGGGATCACATCCACCGTGCGCCGGGTATAGACCGGCAGGATGTTGTCCGGCCATTCGATGCCAGGTTCGCAGAAGGGACAGGTGGCCATGGGCATCTTGGTCAGCACGAAGAAGGACGCTTCGGCCTTCAACGGCGGCGCCATGTAGCCCTCCAGCGTGATCCGCTCCCCTTCCAGCGACCGCGCGAGGTCGGAGAAGTCGCCCCCCTTCACGTAGAGATCGCGGAGTTTCAGCGGCCCGTCCGCAGCAAACCCGGGCGGGGCGAGGAACGGCGCGGCCAGGGCGGCGGTGACGAAGGTGCGGCGGGAGACGAGCATGACGGACCTCATTTCGAAACGGCGACGGAGGGCCCCGCCAAGGGCCCCCCGCATGGATCAGCGGTGCGACGGGCCGATCACTCGGCGTTCACCGCGTGGTTCATCACGTGAAAGATGTAGTTCTGTTCCACGGTGCCATCAAAGAGATGCGCCCAAGGGCCCTTGGCATAGAGCGCGACATCAACGCCGGAGTGGCTTTCGGAGGACTTGGGGATCAGGACCTGTTGGGTGTAGTCCAGATCCTGGGCCTCGTCCTGGGTGATCTCCGGACGGCCTTCGGGGGCGGTGTAGGTGCCGTCTTCCTGCTCGACCATGACCGAGGAGGCGCCGTTCAGGTAGCCGACCACGGTGTAGGGCTTGCCGTCGGAGGCAAGGACGAGATCGCCGGAATGCTCGATTCCTTCCTTTGCGATGTCAAAGCACAGCCCGTCGATCGGCGTGCCGCGACCGCAGTAGCCGTTCATCGCGATGGCATGTTCGTGGTCGGCGGTGACGATGATCAGCGTGTCTGCGTCATCGGTCATCTCATCGGCCAGGGCGATGGCATCGGCGAACATCTTGCCGTCGATCATGGCGCGCTTGGCGTTGGTGGCGTGGTTGGCGTGGTCGACCCGGCCGGACTCGACCTCCAGGTAGAAGCCGTTCTCGTTGTTCGACATCTTGGTGATGGCCTTTGCCACCATGTCGGCCAGCGAGGGTTCATCCTCGGGACGGTCTGCCTCGTAGCTCATGTGGCTGTCGGAGAAGAGACCCAGAAGCGGGGCATCTTCGTCCGAGGCGGCCTCAAGCGAGGCCATGTCGAAGGCGATCTCGACCCCGTGGTCGCGCGCCTCGGCGACCAGATCGGCCCCGTCTTCGCGACGACCGTTGCCGCCGACGGTGGTGTTGCCTTCGCCGGTGGCGAAGTTGCGGGCGCCGCCGCCCAGGGCCACGTCCAGCGTGCCCGCCTCCATCGCATCGACCAGCTGGGTCGCGATGTCGCGCGAGATTTCGGCGCATTCGTCCGGCACCGAGGCTTCCCAGTTGCGGTCCACGGTCTTGGCGTAGACGGCAGCCGGGGTGGCGTGGGTCAGGCGGGCGGAGGTGACGGCGCCCACGGACTTGCCCGCCTCGGTCATCAACTCGGCAAAGGTGGTCAGTTCGTTCGCGGCCTCGGTGGTGCAGTCGCCGTTGATGGCGTCCTCACCCACGTTGATGACGTTGAACCGCTGCTTCACGCCGGTGTTCATCGCTCCGGCGGTCGGGGCGCTGTCGGGGGTCTGGGCGTTGATGTTGTAGGTCTTCACCAGCGCCAGTTCGGGGAAGGCTTCATGCGGCTGGACATAGTCGTCGCCCAGACCGCCCTCCTGCTGGCCTGCCCACATACGCGCCATGTAGTTCGAGGCCACGCCGTTGCCGTCGGCCACGAAGAGGATCACGTTCAGGGCGCGATTGGTGTTTTCCTGCTTTTCCAGCATGGTTTCCAGCTGCGCCTGGCCGTCGGTGAACCATTGGCTGGATGCCTGGGGCAGATCCTGGGCGGAGGCAGCGCCGGCCGCGGTCAGGGCCAGCAGCGAGGCGGAGAAGAGATTTTTCATGAGTGTCGCTCCAGAGGGTCACTATGGGGACCGCCCTAGGCGCGCGACATTTCACTTCCGAAACAGATTTGTGAAATACGGATGACATCTCCGAAAAAGGTATGGGCACCTTCCGGACAGCAAACTGAAATCTAGTTACGACATAACATATCAACATCCAGCCAAGGCGCAAGAGAGCTTTCTCGATCTCATCCATCGAGTAAAGATCGCACCATAACACTCTGATAAAATTTAATAACCCGACCTGGCGCAGGCCGGATCGGGTCATGTTCACGGGGGGGTGCCCAGCGGGCGCCCCCTTCAGGGATCAGGCGTCGTCCCAGAGCTCCTGGCTGACCTTGATGACCAGTTCGAGCTTGCGGCGCTGGTCGTCCATGGTCACCTCGTTGCCTTCCTCGGTGGAGGAGAAGCCACACTGCGGTGCGATGCCCAGCTGGTCCATGTCGGCGTATTTCGACGCTTCCTCGAACTTGCGCTTGATGTCGTCCATCGACTCCAGCTCGGGGGTCTTGGTGGTGATGAACCCGGCCATGACGCGCTTGTTGCCCTTGGGCAGCAGGCGCAGCGGTTCCAGGCCACCGGCGCGGTCGGTGTCGTATTCCATGAAGTAGATATCGACATCGGCCTTGTTGAAGATCGCGTCAGCCGCGGCCTCGTAGCTGCCTTCGGCGGCGTGGGTGGAGCGGAAGTTGCCGCGGCACATGTGCATGCCGATGGTCATGTCCTCGGGGCGGTCCTTGATCGCCTCGTTCAGCATCCAGGCATAGCGGTTGATCAGCCAGTCGGGATCCTGGCCGCGGGATTCCCACAGCGCGCGGTGCTTCGGGTCGCCCAGGTAGGCAAAGAAGATGTCATCCAGCTGCAGGTAACGGCAGCCCGCGTCGTAGAAGGCGCCGACGGCTTTCTTCCAGCACTCGGCCAAGGCCGCGGTGAAGACCTCGGGGTCCTTGTATTCCTCGACGAAGATGTCCTCGGGCGCGGTGCGGAAGTGCGCCGCCGACGGGCCGGGGATGGAGATCTTCGGGCAGACGCTGGTGTGCTCCTTCACGAACTTGAAGTGCTCCAGCATCGGGTGATCGGCCGGGAAGTCCAGCTTCTTGGTGATCGTCGACACGGTCGGCGGGGTCTTCACGCCGTGGAAGGCGATACCCGCGTCGGGGTCGCGCTGCACCAGGTCGAGACCGTCCAGCATGCCCATGTAGTCGAAGTGCCAGAAGGCACGGCGGGCTTCGCCGTCGGTGACGACCTTCAGGCCGACCTCTTCCTGCATCTTAATCATCGCCGGGATCTCGCGATCCTCGATCTCGCGCAGCGCGTCACCGGTCACGCCGGCCTTGCGGGCCTCGGCAACGGCGGTCGGGCGCAGCAGGCTGCCGACATGGTCGGCGCGGAACGGCGGTTTCAGCGTGCTCTTGGTCATCTCGTCTTTCATCCAGTTTCCTTCCCTGAAATATGCGATGCGGCGGCGCGCATCCTGTCTCAAGCGGATGAATACATTTGACCAGAGTTCTCGCCGAGTTGGAAGGCAATGGCACCGAAAATCGGCCATTTTTCGCTATTTTACAAAAACTTATGAATACATCGGCGGCCCAGCTCGGCAACGGCGAAAGCCCCCGGGCGCGGAACGCCGGGGGCCATGGGATTTTACCTGTGACACCCCGGGGCAAACCCCGGGATGCAGATCATTCCGCCGCGATCGCCTTCGGGTCCTTGCCAGGGACGTAGTTCAGAATCGGACCCAGCCAGCGTTCCACCTCGGCCACCTCCATGCCCTTGCGGGCGGCGTAGTCGGCCACCTGGTCGCGTTCGACCTTGGCGACGCCGAAGTAGTAGCTTTCGGGATGGCCGATATAGAGGCCCGAAACCGAGGAGCCCGGCCACATGGCATAGCTCTCGGTCAGCTCGACGCCGGTCGCGGCGGTGGCATCCAGCAGATCGAACAGCGTCGTCTTCTCCGTGTGATCGGGCTGCGCGGGATAGCCCGGCGCGGGACGGATCCCGGCGTAGGGTTCGCCGATCAGATCCTCCGGCGCATAGGTTTCCTCCGCCGCGTAGGGCCACAGCTCCTTGCGGACCTTCTCGTGCATCCGCTCGGCAAAGGCCTCGGCCATGCGGTCCGCCAGGGCCTTCACCAGGATCGAGCTGTAGTCGTCGTTCTTGCCCTCGAAGGCCTCGGCGATGGCGATCTCCTCCACCCCGGCCGTGACGACGAAACCGCCGATGTAGTCGTCGACGCCCTTCGGGGCGACGAAATCAGACATGGCGACATTGGGCCGGTCGCCGCGTTTCGAGGTCTGCTGGCGCAGGGTGAAGAAAGTGGCCTTTTTTTCCTCGCGGCCTTCGTCCTTCCAGACGGTGATGTCGTCCCCCTGCCCGTTCGCCGGCCAGAATCCGACCACGGCGCGCGGAGTGAACCACTTCTCGTCGATGATCCGCTTCAGCATCTCCTGCGCGTCCTCGAAGAGCGCGCGAGCCGCCTCGCCCTGTTTCGGATCCTCCAGGATCTTGGGATAGACGCCCTTCATCTCCCAGGTCTGGAAGAAAGGGGTCCAGTCGATGTAGCGGGCCAGTTCCGCAAGGTCCCAGTCTTCATAGACCTTGGTACCGAAGAAGGCCGGTTTCGCGGGCGCGTAGCCGTCGAAATCGATTTTCAGCGCATTGGCGCGGGCGGCCTCCAGCGGCAGCCGGGTCTTGGCGGCCTCGGCGCGGGCATGCTTCTCGGCCACATCGGCGTATTCAGACCTGATGTTGGCGACATATTCGGCCTTTACCTGTTTCGACAGCAGCGAAGAGACCACGCCGACCGCGCGGCTGGCGTCGGTGACGTAGATCGCCTGCCCCTCGTCGTAGCGCGGGTGGATCTTCACGGCCGTGTGCACGCGGCTGGTGGTGGCGCCGCCGATCAGCAGCGGGATATCGAATCCCTGTCGCTCCATCTCGGAGGCGACATGCACCATCTCGTCCAGCGAGGGGGTGATGAGGCCCGACAGGCCGATGACGTCGACGTTTTCGTCCCTGGCCACCTGCAAAATCTTCTCGGCAGGGACCATGACGCCCAGGTCGATGATCTCGTAGTTGTTGCAGGCCAGAACGACGCCGACGATGTTCTTGCCGATGTCGTGCACGTCGCCCTTCACCGTGGCCATCAGGACCTTGCCGGCGGCCTGCTGCTGTTCCCCACCGTTCAGGCGCTTTTCCTCCTCCATATAGGGCAGCAGCACGGCGACGGCCTGTTTCATGACGCGGGCGGATTTCACCACCTGCGGCAGGAACATCTTGCCCGCGCCGAACAGGTCGCCCACCACGTTCATCCCCGCCATCAGCGGCCCTTCGATGACATGTAGCGGACGTTCGGCGGCCTGGCGCGCCTCCTCCGTGTCACCGTCGATGAACTCGGTGATGCCGTTGACCAGCGCATGTTCCAGCCGCTTCTCCACCGGCAGCTCGCGCCAGGACATGTCCTTTTCGCGCCCCTTGGCGCCGCCTTGTCCGCGGTATTCCTCGGCGATCTCCAGCATGTTCTCGGTGGCCGAGTTGCCGTTGGCCGGCCTGCGGTTCAGCACCACGTCCTCGCAGGCCTCGCGCAGTTTCGCGTCGATCTGGTCGTAGACCGCAAGCTGGCCGGCGTTGACGATCCCCATGTCCATGCCGTTCTGGATGCCGTGGTAGAGGAAGACGGCGTGCATAGCCTCGCGCACCGGTTCGTTGCCGCGGAAGGAGAACGACAGGTTCGACACCCCGCCCGAGATATGGACATGCGGGCAGGTCTCGGTGATCCGCTTCGTCGCCTTGATGAAGTCGACGCCGTAGTTGTCGTGGTCCTCGATGCCCGTGGCGACGGCAAAGACGTTCGGGTCGAAGATGATGTCCTCGGGGGCGAAGCCCACCTCCTCGGTCAGAATCTTGTAGGCGCGCTGACAGATTTCGACCTTGCGGTCCTCGGTGTCGGCCTGGCCGGTCTCGTCAAATGCCATGACCACGACGGCGGCGCCATAGGCGCGGCACAGGTTGGCCTGATGGCGGAAGTTCTCCTCGCCTTCCTTCAGCGAGATCGAGTTGACCACCGACTTGCCCTGCACGCATTGCAGGCCCGCCTCGATCACCTCCCACTTGGAGCTGTCGATCATGATCGGCACCCGGGCGATGTCGGGTTCGGCCGCGATCAGGTTGAGGAACTCGATCATCGCCTGTTTGGAATCGATCAGCCCCTCGTCCATGTTGATGTCGATGATCTGCGCGCCGTTCTCGACCTGCTGGCGGGCCACGTCCAGCGCGGTGGCATAGTCACGGTTGGTAATCAGCTTGCGGAACTTGGCGGAGCCGGTGACGTTCGTCCGTTCGCCCACGTTCACGAAGGGGATGTCCTTGGTCAGCACGAAGGGCTCCAGCCCCGACAGCTGCATCAGCGGCTGATGCTCGGGGATGACCCGCGGGGCATGCGGCGCGACGGCCTCGGCCAGGGCGCGGATATGGTCATAGGTGGAGCCGCAGCAGCCGCCGACGATGTTCACCAGCCCGTCGCGGGCAAAGCCCTCGACCAGGGCCGCCATCTCCTCCGGCGTCTGGTCATATTCGCCCATCTCGTTGGGCAGGCCGGCGTTCGGATAGGCGCAGATCAGCGTGTCGGCCACGCCCGACAGCTCCGCGATATGCGGGCGCATGGCGTCAGCGCCCAGGGCGCAGTTCAGGCCGACGGTCAGCGGCTGCGCATGGCGCACCGAATGCCAGAAGGCCGTGGGCGTCTGCCCCGACAGCGTCCGACCCGAGAGGTCGGTGATGGTGCCCGAGATCATCACCGGCGTGCGTTCGCCCCGCGCGGCAAAGACCTCCTCGCAGGCGAAAATCGCGGCCTTGGCGTTCAGCGTGTCGAAAATCGTCTCGATCAGCAGGATGTCGGCCCCGCCTTCCAGCAGCGCCTCCGCCTGCTGGCGGTAGGCGACACGCAGATCGTCGAAGCTGACCGCGCGGTAGCCGGGGTTGTTCACGTCAGGGCTGATCGAGGCGGTGCGGTTGGTCGGCCCAAGCGCCCCGGCGACGAAGCGTCTGCGCCCGTCCACCTGTTCGGCCCGGTCCATCGCCTGCCGCGCCAGCCGCGCGCCCTCGACGTTCAGCGCATGCACCTGATCCTCCAGCCCGTAGTCTGCCTGGGCGATGGTGGTCGAGGAGAAGGTGTTCGTCTCGGCGATGTCGGCGCCGGCCATGGCGTACTGGAAATGGATCTCCTCGATCGCCTCGGGCTTGGTCAGGTTCAGAAGATCGTTGTTGCCCTTCTGCGGCTTTTCCTCGCCGCCCTCGACCGCCGCATGGGCGCCGCAGCCACAGCCACAGCCCGCGCCGTGCCCGTGGAAATCCTCTTCCGACAGGCCAAGCTGCTGGATCTGCGTCCCCATGGCCCCGTCGAGGATCAGGATGCGCTCGCGGGCGGCGCTGCGGATCTGCTCGAAGACCGGGGAAAGGCGAAGCTGGGAAGAGGACATGTAAACTGGGACCTGATGAAAGTTAGGGCAAAGGGAGACGGACTCCGGGGGAGGTTTCTGCCTACCGCAGCGCAGAAAGATCATCCACTTCATATAAGGCATGGAGAATATGAGGTTCATTCACATTGCCGCCCGGTCGAGGTGGACCCGGGGTTGATTCTTCGCCGCAGAAGGACCGCTGCCCCGGTGTCTGCGGCAAATCGCGTCGCATCCTGCAGGGTCGATGGCGCATTTCGCGCTTTGGCCTAGGCACGGATTTGCCCGAGGTCTGAAACGGCGCACACCATGTCGCAATTGCATGATCGTACCGGCGCGCCGTGCCTATTTTCCGGAAGAAGATGTTGGGTGCGTCGCCTTTTGGGGGGACGAGAATTGGGAAGCCGGTGCAAGACCGGCGCTGCCCCCGCAACGGTCAGATCCGCAAGGCCTTTCGCCAGCGGCCACCGGACAGGACGGGTCCGGGAAGGCGGCGGAAGGTCGGGGCCATTTGCCCCGGGCGGATCGAGCCCGGAAACCAGCCCGACATTGCGCCGAACCGCGGGTGGCGGTGGTGGCGGCACCCGGTCCCCGTGCGTCCTCGCGGGGCCTGTGCCGTCCTGCCGTGGCCCAACCCAATTTCCCCGGGTGCGTCCCGGTCAAGGAGGCTAGCCATGTACGTTCAGGCCAAGGCACGAGACATGCTCAGCCGGCGCAAGCCCGGCCACTCCCTCGAGCAGGGTTTCTATACCGATCCGGAGATCTTCGCTCTGGACATGGAGAACATCTGGTATCGCGACTGGCTGTTCGCGACCCCGGCGGCCGCCATGCCCAAGGGTGGTAGCTATGTCACCCACAAGGTCGGCCCCTACCGCGTGATCATCGTGAAAGGACAGGACGGCGAGATCCGCGCCTTCCACAACACCTGCCGTCACCGCGGCTCGATCCTGTGCAAGGCCGACAAGGGCAACGTGGCCAAGCTGGTCTGTCCCTACCACCAGTGGACCTATGAACTCGACGGCCGCCTTCTGTGGGCCCGCGACATGGGACCCGATTTCGACGCCGCCGCCCACGGGCTGAAGCCGGTGCATTGCCGCACCGTGTCCGGTCTGGTCTACATCTGCCTGGCCGAGGACGCGCCCGATTTCGACGCCTTCGCCGCCACTGTCGCCCCCTACCTGGACGTGCATGACCTGGGCAACGCCAAGGTCGCCCACCAGTCCACCATCGTCGAGAACGGCAACTGGAAGCTGGTGTGGGAAAACAACCGCGAGTGCTATCACTGCGCCGGCAACCACCCCTCGCTCTGCCGCACCTACCCCGAAGATCCCACGATCACCGGCGTGGCCAAGGACGGCACCTTCCCACCCAAGGTCGAGGCGCATTTCCAGCGGCTTGAGGCCGGTGGCGCGCCCTCGCGCTTCCAGATGGCCGAGGACGGACAGTACCGCATCGCCCGCATGCCGCTGCTGGACGGCGCCGAAAGCTACACCCTGAACGGCAAGATCGCCGTGCAGAAACGCCTCGGCCGCGTGCCCTTCCTGGATGCCGGCACCCTGCTGAAGTTCCACTATCCGACCACCTGGAACCACTTCCTGTCGGATCACTCGATCACCTTCCGCGTGACCCCGCTCAGCCCGACCGAGACCGAAGTGCAGACCACCTGGCTGGTCAACAAGGACGCGGTCGAGGGCGTGGATTACGATCTGGAGAACCTGAAGACCGTCTGGGAACACACCAACGACGAGGACCGCCGGGTCGTCGAGGACAACCAGCAGGGCATCAACTCCCCCGCCTATGTCCCCGGCCCCTATTCAGAAACCCACGAGGACGGCGTTCTGCAATTCGTCGACTGGTACTGCACGACCCTGGGCAACCGGATCGACCCGGTCAGGCTGGCGGCGGAATGAACGTTCCCAACCGCTCCCTCGCCCAGCCGATCAACACCTGGGACGGCTCCGCGCTGCTGGAATGCGTCGCGGTGCTGCCCGAGGCACCCGATGTCGTGACCTTCAGCTTCGCCGCCGAAGACGGGTCGATCTTCTCCTACCTGCCCGGCCAGTTCGTCACGCTTGAACTGCCGGTGCCGGGCGGGCCGCTCTATCGCACCTACACGATCTCCTCCACGCCCTCGCGACCGCTGTGCCTGACGGTGACGGTGAAGGCACAGGAAGGGTCCATCGGCACCCGCTGGATGCTGGACAACCTGAAACCGGGGATGAAGCTGAAGTCGACCGCCCCGGGCGGCACCTTCACCAGCCACCATCACCAGGCAGAGAAGTACCTGTTCATCTCCGCGGGCTCCGGCATCACCCCGATGAAGTCGATGACCACCTGGTTCTACGACACCGGGCGGCCCTCGGACATCGTCTTCGTCAACTGTGCCAAGCGTCCCTCGGAAATCATCTTCCGCGAGACGCTGGAACACATGGCCTCGCGCACCGACCAGCTGAAGATCAAGTGGGTGGTCGAGGAAAGCGACCGCTTCCGCCCCTGGGCCGGGTACGAGGGCTTCTTCAACCAGCTGATGCTGGGCCTTATCGCCCCCGACTATCTGGAGCGCGAGGTGTTCTGCTGCGGCCCCGAGCCTTTCATGCAGGCCGTCCGCGAGGCGCTGCAGGGACTGGGCTACGACATGGAGCGTTATCACCAGGAAAGCTTCCAGGCTCCGACCGCTGCCCTGGCCGAGGACTATGCCGAAGACGATGTCATCCCCGACGAGGACATCAAGGCGCAGGTCCGCTTCGCCACCTCCGATGTCACCGCCACCTGCGCGCAGACCGACACCGTTCTGTCGGCGGCCCGTTCGGCAGGCCTCAACATCCCTTCGGGCTGTACCTTCGGTGTCTGCGGCACCTGCAAGATCAAGAAGACCAAGGGCGACGTGCACATGGTCCACAACGGCGGGATCACCGACGACGACATCGACGAGGGCTATATCCTCGCCTGCTGTTCGCATCCCATCGGCGAGGTCGAGGTCGAGGTCTGATCCCTGCCCCTTTTGCGACCCCGGACGGGCGGCCCTCGGGTCGCCCGTTTCGCCTCGCCCCGGCTTTCAACCTTTGACCTGCCCGGCCGATAGCCTATAGCGAGGCGCTGCAGGAGCAGCCCTCGCAAGGGCCCGGAAAAGGCAGGAGGCAGAACATGGTTGCATCTCACTTCGAGGAACGCGCCCCGCATGAAGCGGGATTTGCCCGGCTCTTTGACGACGAGATCCAGCCGCTCTACCGCAGCACCCGTGACCTGGCCGCAACGAAGGCCCGAAAGGCCCGGTTGCAGTCCAGGATCGTCCTGGGGCTGGGCGTTCTGGCCGCCGGCACCCTCGCCGTGCTGCATCCCTTCGACGGGGAGGCCCCGCGCTGGATCGGACCCGTGGTGATCCTCGTGCTTGCCGGCATCATCGCCGGCGTGATTGTCCATCAGGCCCGGGCCAGCTTCAATCGCCGCATCAAGGAACAGGTCGCCCCTCTGCTGGCCGCACACCTGGGCGTCGGCGACTTCATCATCAGGCCGCACCGCAGCTATCTTGACCTCCACGCCCTGACAGATCTGCAGATCCTGCCGCGGTTCACCGATGTCAGCATCGAGGACGGCATGTCTGGCCGCTGGCGCGATGTCGGCTACCGACTGGCTGAGGTCACCCTGCGCAAACGCATGCCGAAGTCCAAGGACGATCACGGGCCGCGATACCAGACCATCTTCAAGGGCTTGGTGATGGAAGTCGAAACCCCGGTCGACATGCCCTGGACCATTTTCGAGGCTGGGCCGCTCGGGTTTCTGGGGGGCTTCAAGGAAAAGCTGATGTCTGTGCGGGGCCTGTCCCCGGTGGACTACGGGCTGGGTGACGAGGCGCCCTTCCGGGTCTACTCCGAGCAGCCGGAGCGTGCGCAGGAGCTGGTGCCGCCGCTTTTCCTGGAGACTCTCGTCCAGATCGCGTCGGAGCAAGGCACGGAACCACGGCGCATCGAAGCGGGCTTTCGCGATCGTACCTTCCACCTCTGCCTGCGCCGCAGCGAGGATTTCCTGGAGCTCGACGCCTATGACACCGACCCGCAGGCCTTCGCCCAAAGCTGTCGCGCCGCGCTGTCCGACATGGCCTTGCCGCGGCGGGTCATCGACCTGCTGATCGACGGACCCGCTCAGGGCTGAGCACTGGGCAGAGCACCGGGCCGACGCGGCTCAGGCTGCGGGGAAGCGGCGGCGCGTACGGTTGGCGAAGGCCACCAGCGACAGCATCACCGGTACCTCGACCAGCACACCGACCACCGTGGCCAGCGCCGCGCCAGAGCTGAGACCGAAGAGCGAGATCGCCACCGCCACGGCCAACTCGAAGAAGTTTGAGGTGCCAATCATCGCGCAGGGCGCGGCTATGCGGTGCGGCACCTTCAGCAGGAAGGCCGCGCCATAGGCCAGGGCGAAGATGCCGTAGCTCTGGATCAGGATCGGCACGGCGATCAGCAGGATCACCACCGGGCGCGACAGGATCACGCTGCCCTGCAGGCCAAACAGGATCACCACCGTGGCGATCAGCCCGAGGATCGACCAGGGTTTCACCCGGGCGGAAAAGGTCTCTACCGCGTCCTGGCTGCCCAGCATCCGCCGTGTCGCCAACCCCGCCAGCAGTGGCAGCACCACGTAAAGAACGGTGGCCAGCAACAGGGTCTGCCAGGGCACCGTGATCTCCGTCACGCCAAGCAGGAAGGCCACGATGGGGGCGAAGGCCACGATCATGATCAGATCGTTCACCGACACCTGCACCAGCGTGTAGGTGGCATCGCCCCGCGTCAGCTGCGACCAGACGAAGACCATGGCCGTGCAGGGCGCCGCGCCCAGCAGGATCAGCCCGGCGATGTATTGCGACGCATCCGCGGGCGCGATCCAAGGGGCGAAGACATGCTCGAAGAACAGCACCGCCAGCAGCGCCATGGTGAAGGGTTTCACCAGCCAGTTCACCACCAAGGTCACCAGCAGCCCCTTTGGCTGGCGCGCCACGCCGGCGACGGCGCCGAAGTCGACGTTGACCATCATCGGATAGACCATGGCCCAGATCAGCACCGCGACGACGAGATTGATCGAGGCGACCTCGGCCCCGGCGACCAGCTGCACCAGCCCCGGCGCCAGGGCGCCGATGGCGATGCCGGCAACCATGGCCAGGAAGACCCAGAGGGACAGATAGCGTTCAAAGGCGCCCATGGCGCCCTCCTGCAGCTCGGTGGTGCGGGTCACGGGCGAGGTCTCCTGCGGGATACGAAAAAGGCGGCTGCCCCGGGGGCAGCCGCCTTTGTGATCGCGAAGGTCGACCCGAAGGTCAAGCGGCCTTGGCCGCTCAGGCCTGGGCGCCGCCGCCTGCACTCCGACGGGGCCGCCGGCGCTTGGCACCGCCCGGCTTGGCCCCCGGTGCGCCGCGGCCGCCGCCGGATGCACCGCGCGGCTTGCTGCTGGCGCCGCGACCGCGGCCCCGGCCACTACCGGACTTGCCGCCCGGTTTCGGCGGCGCCACGCGGGGCGATCCCGGAGCCACGCCCGGATGCGGTTCGCCCGCGGCGACGGGGATGTCGATCTTCATCAGCTTCTGGATCTGGCGCAGCAGATCGGCCTCTTCGGGCGCGCAGAAGGTATGCGCCTCCCCCTCGCGACCAGCGCGGGCGGTGCGACCGATCCGGTGCACGTAGTTGTCGGGCACCTCGGGCAGCTCATAGTTGATAACATGGGCCACGCCCGGGATGTCGATGCCGCGCGCCGCCACGTCGGTGGCGACCAGGATGTTGATCGACCCGTCACGGAAGGCCTTGATGGCACGGTCGCGCTGGCCCTGGCTCTTGTTGCCGTGGATCGAGGCGGCGTTATAGCCATCGGCCACCAGCCCCTTCATCAGCTTTTCCGAGCCATGCTTCGTGCGCCCGAAGACCAGCGTCAACGCGCCGGGATCACGGTCCAGGATCTCGCGCAGGCGGGATTGCTTCTCGGCCTTCTGCAGGAAGTGGACCGACTGGGTGATCTTGTCGGCGGCCTTGCCCGGGGGCGTCACCTGCACCCGCTCGGGGTTGTCCAGGTAGGCGCGCGACAGCTCTTCCATCTGCTTCGGCATGGTGGCCGAGAACAGCATGGTCTGGCGCGGCGTGCCCAGATGAGGCGCGATGCGGCGCAGCGCGTGGATGAAGCCCATGTCGAGCATCTGGTCCGCCTCGTCCAGCACCAGGTTGCGAGCGGTCGACAGGTCCACCGCGCGGCGGTCCATCAGGTCGATCAGACGGCCCGGCGTGGCGACCAGGATGTCACAGCCGCGTTCCAGCATGTTGATCTGGCGGTTGATCGACTGGCCGCCAACAACGGTGCGTACCTTCAGGCGGCTGCCCTCGGCATAGATCTTCAGGTTGTCGGCGATCTGGTTCACCAGCTCGCGCGTCGGCGCCAGCACCAGCGCCTTGACGGAACGCGGCAACGGCTTGCTTTGCTGTTCCAGCAGGCGGTGCATCAGCGGCAGGCCGAAGGCCAGCGTCTTGCCGGTGCCGGTCTGCGCCAGGCCCAGCACATCGCGGCCTTCAAGGGCCAGGGGAATGGCTTTTTCTTGGATGGGGGTCGGCGCTTTCAGGCCGGCTTCGGCCAGGCGCTCGGTCAGTCCCGGCGCCAGGCCGAGATCTTCGAATTGGGTCACGTATGATCCTTTCACCCGCAGCGGGCGATCCCGCGCGGAAACGTTGGATCCCCGCCCGGAACGGGCGAGGCATGAGGGTGATGCGGATCCGTACATGAGCGCCTTCGCGCCTCGTGGCCCGCGTCGAGAACCCTGCGTGATGGGGAACCGGGGGAATACGGCTGATGCGCCCCTCGTTGGGCGCGGCATGCTCACGCAGCTGCGCAGCCGTGATGACCAAATGGCGGCTTCTCGGCCTTTTGTCAACTCGCTGCGGTGCGGAAAGCGCGAGACGCTCTGCCTGCCATCTCTGAAAGCATGACATTTCCCATTTCGCAAAGGTGTAGATTAGAGCCATCTGATACCCAATCGGTATCAACGCATGCCTTCCCGATCATTGTGTTTGCATCTTTCAGCGGTCACCTTCTGCGGCGACCACGTAGGGAGGAACCTGATGCGTAACATCACACTCGACAACATTACCGACGCCGTCATCAAATCCATGGATGGCGACATTCCCGCGCGCAACCGCGAGATCATGCAGGCCGCGCTGAAGCATATGCACGCCTTCATGAAAGAGGTGAACCTGAGCTACGACGAGTGGCTGGGGGCGATGGAATGGATGCGCCGCGCCGGCGAGATCTCCAGCGAGGCACGCAACGAATTCATCCTGATCTCGGACATCCTGGGTGTCGAAGTGCTGGCGGACATGCTGGACAAGAAACCCACCCATGACGAGACCATCTCGACCGTGCTGGGCCCGTTCTACCGCGAAAACCCGCCGGTTCTGCCGAAGGGCGCCTCGATCATCCAGAAGGATTTCGAAGGCCAGGAAACCGTGCGCGTGTCCGGTACCATCTACGACACCGAGGGCAACCCGGTGCCGGGCGTGACCATGGATGTCTGGGAAGATGCGCCGAACGGTCTCTACGAACAGCAGGACCCGGATCAGCCGGACTTCAACCTGCGCGGCCGCTTCGAGACCGACGAGAACGGCCAGTACGAATTTGTCGCCATCCGTCCCGTGCCCTATCCGATCCCCTATGATGGCGCCGCGGGCGAGCTGCTGAAGTACATGGGCCACCACCCTTGGCGCCCCGGCCACATCCACTTCATGATCTCCAAGGACGGCTACAAGGGTCTGATCTCGCAGATCTACGACAGCGAGACCGAGTATCTGGACAACGACAGCGTCTTCGCCGTGAAGGAAGACCTGATCGGCAAGCTGGAGAAGGCCCCCGAGGGCGCCGACACCGACCTGGTGATGACCTTCGACTTCAAGATCCGCTCGAACGCGCTGGTCGACAGCGTCGCCGCCGAGTGAGCCCTTTCGGGCAGGCGTCTCCCCTTCGCCTGCCCGTCCTGTCGCCGCGCCCCCTTTGGCGCGGCGTCTTTTTCTGATTTCCCCGATTTTTCGAGCCCGGAGCCGCCATGAACAGCCCCCGCATCGCCGCCCCCGATCCCGCCGCCGCAGCCCCCGGCGACCTGATGCAGGCCACGGCCCTGCGCCGGATCAACGCGCGGATCATCGAGGCGCCGACGCGGCGCAAGCACAAGCTGTCCAACACCTCCGTCGCCCATCAGGGCTATATCTTCGTCGAGGTGGAGCTGGAAAACGGCGTGACCGGCCATGGCGAGGGCTCGACCCTGGGCGGCCCCCGCTGGGCGGAGGAAAGCACCGAGGCGATGAAGGCCAATATCGATGCCTATCTCGCCCCGGCCCTGCTGGGCCATCCCGCCTGCAACCTGGAACAGGCCGCCACGCTGATGGCCCGGGCCTGCAAGCGCAACTACGCCGCCAAGTCCGCCATCGACATGGCCCTGCTGGATGCCACCGGCAAGACTCTCGGCCTGCCCGCCCATGTCCTGCTGGGCGGCGCCCGCGCCACCTCCTTCTCGGCGATCTGGGCGCTGGCCTCGGGCGATGCAGGTCAAGAGGTCGAAGAGGCCAAGGGCATGATCGAGAAGGGCTGGTTCAACCGCTTCAAGATCAAGCTGGGCTTTGCCGACCCCGCGACGGACCTGAACCGCCTCGCGGCCCTGCAAAAGGCCCTGCCCGCTGGCACCGACATCATCGCCGACGTGAACCAGGGCTGGTCCGAGGGCGATTTCATCCGCTACCTGCCGCGCCTGGTGGATCTGGGCGTCAGCCTGGTGGAACAGCCCCTGCCCGCCGACCAGATGGCCGGCATGGCCCGTGCCGCCGACCGCTCTCCCATCCCGATCATGATGGACGAGGGCGTCTTCACCCCCGCCGAGGCCTTCGATGGCTGCACCCGCGCCGCCGGTTCCGTCCTGTCGCTGAAACTGTGCAAGCACGGCGGCGTCCATGCCCTGAAACAAGTCGCGGGCATCGCGAATGCGGCGGGCGTGCAACTCTATGGCGGCTGCCTGCTGGAAAGCTCCATCGGGGCGGCGGCGCATCTGCAGGTCTTCGCCACCCTGCCCAAGCTGCACTGGGGGACCGAGCATTTCGGTCCCAAGATCCTGATCGAGGATCTGGTGACCGACGGCCTGCGCTACGAGGATTACCGCGTGCACCTGCCCGAGGGCCCCGGCCTCGGCATCACCCCCGACCCCGAGCGCATCGAGCGTTACGCCCGCAAAGACTGAAGGGATATCCGATGACCACCACCCTTGCTGCCCGTTTCACGGAGATGGGGCAGATGCTGGCCGCGAAACCGCATCTGCTGCGCCTCGGCGCGCTCTTCTCCGAGACCGTCCTGATCGAGGTCGACGGCAACGAATACTACCTGACCTTCCATCGCGGTCAGCTGGAGCGCGTCACCGAAGGCCCCAGCCGTCAGACGCCCTGGCGCTTTGCCCTGCGCGTCGACGGCGAGGCGCTGGCGAAGTTCTGGGAGCCGGTCCCCGAGCCCTGCTTCCACGACATCTTCGGCTTCGTCAAAACCGGGCGCGGCCGCATTGACGGCGACATCCTCGCCCTGGTGAAGAACCTACGGTTCTTCAAGGAATTCATGGCCCTGGGCCGCAGCCAGGAGGTTTCCGCATGAGCGTCGCATATGAGCCCATCACCGGCCGTTACCTGACCATCGAGGTCGCAGGCCGCCCGGTCCGCATCTACATCGAGGAAGCCGGTCAGGGTCAGCCCGTGATCTGCTTCCATACCGCAGGCGCCGACAACCGCCAGTGGCGCCACATCATGAACGACGCGGAACTGACCGCGAACCACCGCTTCATCGCTCCCGACTTGCCCTGGCACGGCAAGTCCCTGCCGCCCGAAGGGTTCCAGGAAGAGGAATACCTGCTGACCACCGAGGTCTACGTGGAAACCGTGCTGAAGCTGGTCGAGGCGCTGGAGCTGGAAAACCCGATCTACGCTGGCTGTTCCATGGGCGGGCGCATCGCGCTGCAACTGGCGCTGCACACCCCCGAGCCTTTCAAGGGCTTCATCGCCATCGAGGCCAGCGACTTCCAGCCCGCCTGGTACGACATCGACTGGTTCCACCGCCCCGATGCCCATGGCGGCGAGATGGGCGCGGCCCTGGTCAGCGCCAATATCGCGCCCCAGGGGCCTGCGGCGGATCGCTGGGCGACCCAGTGGATGTTCATGCAATCGGGCCCGGGCGTCTTTCGGGGCGATCTGAACTTCTACACCCGCGACGACAGCCTGGTGGGCAAGTTGGGCGGCATCGACACCGCGAAAACGCCCGTGCACATCATGGTCGGCACCTACGACATGACCTGCACGCCCGAGGATGCCCGGCGCACCGCCGAACAGATCCCCGGCGCTACGCTTGCCGTGATGGAAGAGATCGGGCATTTTCCGATGAGTGAAAACCCGGCCACCTTCCGTCCGCATTTCGTCGAGGCTCTCGCGAAGATGGGCTGAGGCGGCGAAAGCGGCTGCTCTTGGACTTCAAACGCCTGAAATACTTTATCGCCGTGGCCGAAGAATTGCACTTCGGCCGCGCCGCCGCGCGCCTGGAGATGGCGCAGCCGCCGCTGTCGCGCCAGATCGCGGCGCTGGAGGACCAGCTGGGGGTGAAGCTGTTCGACCGGGCGCGCAACCAGGTGCGCCTGACGGACGCGGGCGCGGTGCTGCTCGATCGTGCGCGGGAGATCCTGGCGGACCTCGACAGCGCCTACCGCGAAACCCGCCAGGTCGGCCAGGGGCGCGCTGGCCGGCTGCGCATCGCCTTCGTCGGCTCCGCCACCCACGGGCCACTGCCGACGTTCATAAAATCCTACCGGTCGCATTACCCGGAGGTGGACCTGTCGCTGTCGTCGATGAACAACGCCGAGCTGGAACGCTCGCTGATCCAGCGCGACATCGACATCGCCGTGGCGCGCCCCCGCCTGAAAGGGGATGAGTTCCGCTCCGCCCTGCTGATCCACGAGCCGCTGATCCTCGCCCTGCCCGACAGTTCCGAGGCGGCGCGCAAGACGGGAAAGCTGCAGCTGTCGGACGTGGCGGGCGAGACCTTCGTCCTCTACCCGCGCCGCCCGCGCCCCTCCTTCGCCGATCATATCCTGCAGACCTGCGCCGATGCGGGGTTCGTGCCCGCCGAACAGGTCTTCGCCCAGGACTACCAGACCGCGATTTCTCTGGTGGCCGTGGGCGTGGGCGTGGCCATGGTGCCGCGCTCCGTCTCCTTCTCGGCCCGCTCCGGCGTCACCTATCGCGATTACGAGGGCAACAATCCCGGCACCTCTCTGACGGTGCAGGCGCGGCTGGACAACCGCAAGCCGCAGGTGACCAACTTCTTCACCCTTCTGGCGCAATTCACCCGCAAGGCCCGCCTGCCCGAGGCCCCGAAGCCGCCACAGGCCTGACCCATCAGGCTACCCTGTTCGTCAGCCCCTGGGTCAGGGCACCTGCGCACGCCGGAAGGCATCGCTCCAGCGCGTCAGGAGCTGGGCGCGGCGATTGCGATCCAGCGCCACCAGAAGCGCGGGCGTCAGCGGGATCGACCGGCGCGCCGAGGGCGCCAGCCCGGTTTCCGGGGCCGCCATGTCCGCGACCAGCCCCGCCGTGGCCAACATGGCCTGCGCCTCGGGCGTCAGCAGGAATTCCAGCAACCGCCCCGAGGCCTCGGCCCGGTCTGCGCCCTTCGGGATCATGTAGCCACGCGACAGGACCAGCGTGTAATCCTCGGGCAGGATGGTGCCCACCTCGTCGCCGGCCGCCGTGGCCACGTAGGAGCCCAGCACGTTGTAGGCGATCAGGTAGCGCCCCTCGGCCACGCCGCCGATGATCTCCGCCGAACAGCAGGTGGCGACGGCGCCGACACGGGCGAAAGCCTCCAGCATGGAACCGAAGGTCGTGGCCTCCAGACTGTCGGCATAGGCGAAGAGGAAGCCCAGGCCGGACTCGGCAATGTCGTAGGTGGCGATGCGGCCCCGGTAGCGGTCCGGCTCGGCCCGCAGGGCGTCCAGCAGGGCGAAACGGCTGCGCGGCACCTCATCACCCGCCAGAAGCCGGGTGTTGTAGACGATCACCGCCGGCTCCATCGTCACGCCCCAGAGCTCGTCCCGCCAGCGCCGCGTCTCTGGCAGCGCCTCGGTCGCCGGCGAGCGGTAGGCCGTGGCGCAGGCGGCGTTCACCAGCCAGACCATCTGTTGCACGGCGGAGGAGAAGACCGCATCGGCCACCGCCCCCCCACCCCGGCAATCGTCGCGGGAGCGGTCGAACAGAGCGTTGGATCCCCATTGTTCATAGGTCACCGTTAGCTCCGGATTGCGCTCCGCAAAGCGGGCGATGACCGGCTCCAGAATGGCGATGTCGGTGGTGGAGCGCAGCAGGAAGGGCGTGTCTCCGCTTCCGTAACGCGCCGTCGCCTCCTGCGCGGCAAGCGGCGCGGGCAGGACCGACAGGAAGGTCAGGGCAAGAGCGGAAAGACGGGCGATCATGAAGCCTCCTCCGTGGGGGCGGCGGGCAGGTCCAGCGTGGCGCGGAAACCGCGATCGGTCTGCCCCAGATCGACGCGGCCGCCGAAGGCCTCGGCCACTGCCGTCACGATGGAAAAGCCGATACCGGTGCTGCGCTCGCCGCTGCCCGACGAGCGGTTGAACCGCGCCCCCAGTTTCGCCACCACCTCCGGTGCGGGACCGGGACCCGCATCCTCGACCCAGAGCTGGGCACGGGCGCCTCGTCCCGCCACGCCCATGGTCACCGGTGCCTGCCCATGAGCCAAGGCATTGGCCAGCATGTTGCGCGCCGCCTCCCCCAGCGAGAAGGCATCGGCCATGACCATGACCGGATCCTCTCCGATCTCCAGCCGCAGGCCGGCGCCGGGCGACAGGGTGGCGTGGTCGTCCTCCTCGAAGATCTCCAGCGCCACCTCGCGCAGATCCACGGCGACGCGCGGCAGGCTGTCGGTGCGATGCACCACCAGCGCATGGCTGAGAAGCTGGTCCAGCAGTCGGCCCAGCGACCGCGTGCGGGTCAGCAGCCGGTCCAGCGCGCGCATCCGGGCGGCGCCGTCGCCCTCGGCGCGCGCCGTTTCGGCCTGCACCCGGATTGCCGCGACCGGCGTGCGCAGCTGGTGCGCGCTGTCGGCGATCAGGTTGCGCATCGCCGCGAACTGCCCCTCCAGCCGGCCCATGAACCGGTTCATGGACCCCACCATCACCTGCAATTCCGACGGCAGACCGGCGACAGGCATCGGCGTCAGGTCGTGCGGGTCCCGCTCTGCCAAATCCTCCGACAGCGCCTCCAGCGGGCGCAGGGCGCGGCGCAGGACCAGGGCCGCGATCCCCATCAGGACCAGCCCCGCCAGCGCCATGGGCAAAAGCGCGTCCAGCATCAGCTCGGTCGTCATCGCCTTGCGGGCGCGCAGCGTCTGGCCCACCGTCACCTCCACCGGGCCGGAAAAGTCGCGCTCGACGAAGCGCCGGGTCAGGCGGACGAAACGCGCGGGTTCGCCGTGCAGGCTGGCCTCGAAATAGCTGACCCCGGGTTCACCGGCTTCCGGCACCGCCACCGGCGCACGGGCGTCGAGGCCGGTCACCAGCTTTCCGCCCGGGCCGTGCACGGCATAGTAGATCCGGTCATCCGGGGCCTGCGCCAGCAGCTGGAAGGCGGACACCGGCAGATCGACGAAGGGCGCCCCGTCCTGCACGCGGATCGCCTCGGCGATGTCGCGGGCGGCGCCCAGCAGAATCCGGTCGTAGGATTGCCGGGCCGCCTGCTGACCATTCCACCAGATCGAGCCCGTCACCAGCACGCCGCCCAGCAGGAGGATCACCAGCACCGCCCCCAGCACGCGGGAGGCCAGGCTGCGCGGCGGGGCCAGCAGGTCAGCCATCCACGGCGATCCGGTAGCCGACACCGCGCTGCGTGGCGATGCCCACCCCGCTGCCGGCGAATTTCTTGCGCAGCCGCGCGATGTAAAGCTCGATCGCGTTCACGCCGACATCGGTGCTGTCGAAGCCGTAAAGGGAATCGTAAAGCCGCGCCTTGGACAGGTATTGCCCCTGGTGGCGGATCAGCATGTCCAGCAGCGCCGCCTCGCGCCGGGTCAGGTCCAGCGGTCGCCCGTCCAGCGTCGCGCTGCGGTCATTGGGGGCATAGCACAGCGCGCCCAGCTCGATCTGGCCTTCCTTGCGATCTGCCTCGCGGCGCACCAGCGCGCGCAGCCTTGCCTCCAGCTCTCGCTGGTCGAAGGGCTTGCCAAGGTAGTCGTCCGCGCCCTGGTCCAGCGCCTCGACCCGGTCGTCGACCGAGGTCAGCGCGGTCAGCATCAGCACCGGGGTGCGGTCGGCGGCAGCGCGCATCCGGCGCAGCAGCGACAGGCCGGACCCATCGGGCAGGTTGATGTCCAGGATCAGCGCGTCATAGCGCTGCACGGCGCGGAAATCCTCGGCCTCCTCCAGGCTGGCCGCCAGGTCGCAGACCACCCCCGACCGGACCAGGTGGGCCACCACGCCCTCCGCCAGATCCTCGGCATCCTCGACCATCAACACGCGCATTCACGCACCTTTCACACCTGCGGGCCTTGCGGGGCTTGACGCCCCAAACCGTCGCCCTGCCCTTCCTGTCATGATGACAGGTTCATGACAGGTCAATCAGTTATTCATGTCCGGCCCGCAGGAAGGAGGTCCAGGCCTCACGTTCCTGGCGGGCGAAAATGCCGGCGCAGGGAGAGTGCCGACAGTTCTGAGGAGACACACATGAAATTCTTCGCCCCCCGTGGTGCAATTGCCGCCATCGCCCTGTCGCTGAGCGCGGTTGCCGCCCAGGCCCAGGAAAACCCCGAGTGCATCGCCCCCGCCAACCCCGGCGGCGGCTGGGACTTCACCTGCCGCCAGGTCGGCAAGTCGATGCAGGACCTCGGTCTGATCGACAAGACCATGCAGGTCGTCAACCTCGCCGGTGGTGGTGGCGGCGTGGCCTTCGCCGAAGTCGTCAACAAGCGCGGCGATGACAACGACCTGATCGTTGCCGCCTCCTCCGCCACCGCGACCCGCCTGGCGCAGGGCGCCTACCCGGGCAACACCATGGACGAGGTCCGCTGGCTGGCCTCCATCGGTGCCGACTACGGCGTCGTCGCCGTGGCCGCCGACAGCGAGATCGACACGCTGCCGCAGCTGTTGGACGCGATCAAGGAAGACCCGACCTCGACGTCGGTCGCCGGCGGCTCCGCCGTGGGGGGCTGGGACCACCTGAAGGTGCTGATCGCCGCGGATGCCTATGGCATCGAGGACGTGCGCCAGGTGAAGTACATCGCCTTCGATGGCGGCGGCGAGGCCGTGACGCAGCTGCTGGCCGGCTCCGTCCAGGCCTTCACCGGCGACATCTCCGAGGCCAAGGGCTTCGTCGACAGTGGCGACATCAAGGTCATCGCGGTGCTGGCGCCCGAGCGTCTGGATGGCGAGTTCTCCGAGATGCCGACCGCCCGTGAACAAGGTGTGGACGCCATCGGCGCCAACTGGCGCGGCTTCTACGCCCCCGGCGGCATGAGCGACGAGGCCTACGATGCCTGGGTGTCGAAGATCGCCGACCTCTACGCCTCGGACGAGTGGAAAGAGATCATGGCCGCCAACGGCCTCGCGCCGCTGGACCTGCAGGGCGCGGACTTCGAGGCCTTCGTCTCGGACTCGGTCGCACAGATCCAGTCCATCTCGCGTGAAATCGGGATCATCAAGTAAGATCCCGGGCCCGCCGGCCCCACCCCTTCTCGGGGCCGGTCCCAAGGGCGCCGCGTTCCTCCCGCGGCGCCCGATCCCTTCGCTTCCTTCCCTCCCTGACACCCGTAAAGGAGACCGCCATGAGCGATCGCATCTTCGGTGTCGTCGGCATCCTCCTCGCCATCGCCTTCGCCGTCTCGGCGCTGGCGATCGAGGAAAGCTTCCTGTCAGACGCCGTCGGCCCCAAGGCCTTTCCCCTGATCATCGCTGCCGTGCTGGGCCTGTCCAGCGCCGCCATCGCCCTGCGCCCGGATCCGGAACCGCAATGGCCCGCCCTGGGCCGTCTGGTCGAGGTCGGCGCCGCCGTTGTGGTGATGATCCTCTACGCCGAACTGCTGCCGGTCGCGGGCTTCGTCATCGCCACCGCCTTTGCCGCCACCTACCTGGCCTGGCGCCTGGGCTCCGGCCTGCTGGGGTCGCTGGCCACCGGCGTCGGCACCTCGCTGGGCATCTATGTCATCTTCCACCTGGTCCTGGGGCTGTCGCTGGCCCGCGGCCCGCTGGGTTTCTGAGGAGCGTACAATGGACATTCTCGCATCCCTCGGCGACGGCTTCGGCATCGCCCTGACCTGGCAGAACCTGGCGCTGGCCCTGCTGGGCTGCTTCCTGGGCACGATCATGGGCGCCCTGCCGGGCCTCGGCCCGTCGAACGGCGTCGCCATCCTGATCCCTCTGGCCTTCACCATGGGCCTGGGCGCCACGCCCTCGCTGATCCTGCTGACATCGGTCTACTACGGCGCCATGTATGGCGGTCGGATATCCTCCATTCTGCTCAACATCCCCGGCGATGAACCGGCGATGATGACCTGTCTCGACGGTCACCCCATGGCCAAGAAGGGCATGGCGGGCGAGGCGCTGTCGCTGTCGGGCGTGGCCTCCTTCGTGGGGGCCTTCATCGCCACCTGGGGCCTGATCCTGCTGGCCCCGCAGCTGGTGAAGATCGCCCTGCTGTTCGGTCCGGCGGAATATTTCGCCCTCTTCGCCCTGGCCTTCATGACCCTGGGCGGCGTCAGCTCGACCAATCAGGCGAAATCGGCCTTCGCCGCGGCTCTGGGCCTGGGCCTGGCCACCATCGGCGTCGACACCCAGACCGGCGTGCCACGCTTCACCTTTGGCGAGGTGCACCTCTATGACGGCCTCGACTTCCTCGTCGCCATCGTCGGCCTCTTCGCCCTGTCCGAGGTCTTCATCTTCCTCGAAAACCGCCATGGTGGGAACGCGGACGGATCGAAGCTGAAGATCGGCAAGCTCTATCCGCCGATGTCGATGCTGAAGGCCTGCACGCCCACCATGCTGCGCACCTCGGTGCTGGGCTTCGTCGCCGGCGTCCTGCCGGGCGCGGGCGCCTCGCTGGGCAGCTTCATCAGCTATTCGATGGAAAAGCGGCTGGTCGACAAGGAGAAGACCTTCGGCACCGGTGATCCGCGCGGCGTCGCGGCCCCCGAGGCCGGCAACAACGCCGCCGCCGGTGGCGCCCTGGTTCCGATGCTGGCGCTTGGCGTGCCGGGCTCCGGGACCACGGCCGTCCTGCTGGCCGTGCTGCTGTCGCTGAACATCACGCCGGGTCCGCTGCTCTTCTCGCAGAACCCGGATGTGGTCTGGGGCCTGATCGCGGCGCTGTTCATCGCCAACTTCATGCTGCTGGCGATGAACATCCCGATGGTCGGCCTGTTCACCCGCATCCTGATGGTGCCCTCGCGCGTGCTGATGCCGATCGTGGCCATGGTCAGCTTCGTGGGCATTTACGGCATCTCCGGGTCCAGCTTCGACCTGCTGGTGATGATCGGCTTCGGCGTCATGGGCTGGGTTCTGCGCAAGCTGGACGTGCCGTTGGTGCCGATCATCCTCGGCACGCTCCTGGGCAACTCGATGGAGAACAACCTGCGCCGCGCCGTGACCATCGACAACGGCAACTGGCTGACCCTGTTCGACAGCCCGCTGTCGCTGGGCCTCTGGGCCATCGCCATCGTGGGCTTCGTCCTGCCGCTGTTCTTCGGCCGCAAGGTCAAGGCCAGCATGCACGAGCGCCGCGACGAGGAAGGCTCGATCAGCGACTGAGCCCCCTGGGTCAGCTTTGAAAACCGCGAAGGGCGGGAGCGCGCAAGCCTCCCGCCCTTTGTCATGCGCCTGCTGTCAGGAAATGCCCTTCAGGAAGACCGACAGGCCCAGCTCGAACCGCTGACGCCAGGCCTCCGTCTCGGGGCGGAAATTGGGATCGACCAGCGCGTCGATGAGTGGCAGGTGCAGCATGTCCATCAGCAACGCCGCCGCCGCCTTCGGATCGCTCACACGGATCTCGCCCCGGTCACGCGCCCGCTCCAGCTCTGCCAGCAGCAGGGCCTGCTTGCTGCGCGGGCCCTCCTCCAGGCAGCGCCGCGCCAGGCGCGGGTGCTTCGGCGCCTCGACGACGGCCAGCCGGAACAGCGCCACCGGCAGTTCCCAGGCCTCCGCCGGGGCGTCGAAACGGAACAGCAGGCGGACACGATCGGCAAATCCCAGGCGTTCGTCAGGTACCTCCTGCGCCTGCAGCAGACAGGCGAAACGATCATCCAGGTAGGCGTCGAACAGGGCGTCGCGATCCTGGAACAGCGTGTAGAGGGTCTGTTTCGACATCCCGGCGCGCTGCGCGATGGCCGCCATGGTCATGCCCTGCAGGCCGACTTCCTGAAAGTGGCTGTCCAGTGCCTCCAGAATGAGCGAGCGGCGCTTTTGCGAGTCGATGACGACCGGCCGCCCCTTGCGCGGGCGCTCCGGCTCTTGGCCTTCCCCGCTGCCGGTGTTCTGATCGCTTTTCGTCACACTTGCCTCCTGCACAGCCCTCTGTGCCTTCCTACAGACGAAAAGCACTTGTGAACCGCCCCGTTCAGTATTTATGAGACTGCGGAGTCTTGTATGAGAACTGCCGGCACGCGCCAAGCGCTTTTCCCGGTACATCGAAGAGGAGCCGTAAATGGCCCAAGTGAGTAAAGCATCGGTCCGTTCGATTGTCTCGGCCCTTGCCCTGTCCGCCTCCCTCGCCCTGACCACCGGGGCAGCCCTGGCCCAACAGGGTGGGGAACGCCCCCCGGCGGCCGTAACCGTGCAGACGTTGCACCCCCAGTCCCTGACGCTGACCTCCACCCTGCCCGGCCGCGTGCGTGCCGTCGCCGAAGCCGAGGTGCGCCCGCAGGTCAACGGCATCATCACCGAGCGGATGTTCCGTGAAGGCAGCATGGTCGAAGAGGGCCAGGTCCTCTACCAGATCGACCCGACCACCTATGAGGCGGCGCTGGCCCAGGCCGAGGCCTCCCTGACCTCCGCCCAGGCACAGCTGCGGGCCGCCGAACGCGATTTCGAGCGGGTGCAGGAACTGGCCGATCGCGGCATCAACAGCCAGCAGGCCATGGACGACGCCACCTCCGCGCGTGACATCGCCCAGGCCCAGGTGAAGATGGCCGAAGCCGCGCTGCGCACCGCCCAGATCGAGCTGGACCGCACCCAGATCCGCGCCCGCCTGTCGGGCCTCGTGGGCCTGTCGGAGGTGTCGCAGGGCGCCCTGGTCACCGCTAGCCAGGCCACGCCCCTGACCACCATCCGCCAGCTGGACACGGTGCACGTGGACGTGACCCAGTCCGCCGCCGAGTTGCTGGACTGGCGCCGCGGCGCCGCCGACATCGGTGACGGCGCCGAGGCCGAGGTTTCGCTGACCCTGGCCGACGGGTCCGAGTTTGCACACACCGGCCTGCTGACCGCCGCCGAACCCCACGTGGACGAACAGACCGGCGTCGTCGTCCTGCGCATGGAGTTCCCCAACGACGAGATGATGCTGCTGCCCGGCATGTACGTGCAGGTCGAGATGCCGACCAACGCGATGGACAACGTCTATCTCGTTCCGCAGGAAGCGGTGACCCGTGACCGCCGTGGCAACCCGCAGACGCTGGTCGTCACCGCCGACAATACCGTCGAACAGCGCAGCCTGACCGTCCTGCAGGACCGCGGCAGCGACTGGGTCGTGACCGAGGGCGTGAACGATGGCGACCGCGTCATCGTCGCCGGCCTGCAAAACGCCTCCCCCGGCGCCACGGTCTCCCCCCAGGAACGCGCCGCCGACGGCGACGACGCATCGGAGTAAGCCGACACTATGGCACGTTTCTTTATCGAAAGGCCCATCTTCGCATGGGTCATCTCCATCATCATCATGGGGGTCGGCATCCTGTCGATCCTCACCCTTCCGATTGCGCAGTATCCGCAGATCGCTCCGCCCTCGATCTCGGTCCGGGCGATCTATCCGGGCGCCTCGGCGCAGACGGTGGCCAATACCGTGACGCAGGTCATCGAACAGCAGATGACCGGCCTCGACGGCATGCGTTACATGTCGTCGAACTCCTCCTCTGCGGGTTCGGCCTCGATCACCCTGACCTTCGAGACGGGGACGGATCCGGACATCGCCCAGGTTCAGGTGCAGAACAAGCTGTCCCAGGCCATGCCGCTGCTGCCGGAATCCGTGCAGCGCCAGGGTGTGACGGTGCAGAAATCCGCCGCCGGCTTCCTGATGGTGATCTCGCTGATCTCCCCCGATGGCAGCTATGACGAGACCGATCTGGCCGACTACATGCAGACCAACCTGGTCGACGACATGTCGCGGATCGAGGGCGTGGGCTCCATCCAGGTCTTCGGCTCGCAATATGCGATGCGGATCTGGCTGGACCCGGCGAAGCTGACCTCCTACGGGCTGACGCCTTCGGACGTGACCAATGCGGTCAGCCAGGAGAACTCGCAAATCTCCGCCGGCGCCTTCGGCACCCGTCCCACTTCCGACGGGCAGATGCTCAACGCCACCATCACCGCGCAGTCCCTGCTGCAAACCCCCGAGGACTTCCGCCAGATCGTGCTGCGCGCCGAGGAAAACGGCGGGCTCGTCCTTCTGGGTGACGTGGCAGAGGTCGAGATCGGCGCCCAGGGCTACGACTTCTCGGCCACCTACAACGGCCAGCCCGCGACCGGCATGGCGATCAGCCTGGCGTCCGGCGCCAACGCGCTGGACGTGTCGGAACGGGTCTACGAGCAGATGGAGGAGTACGCGGAGTTCTTCCCCGAGGGGGTCGACTACGTCATTCCCTATGACACCACGCCCTTCGTCGAAATCTCCATCGAATCCGTGATGCACACCCTGATCGAAGCCATCGTACTGGTGTTCCTGGTGATGTATCTGTTCCTGCAGAACTTCCGCGCGACGCTGATCCCGACGCTGGCCGTGCCGGTCGTCATCCTGGGGACCTTCGGCGTGATGGCGGCCATGGGCTTCACCATCAACACGCTGACCATGCTGGCCATGGTGCTGGCCATCGGCCTGCTGGTCGATGACGCCATCGTGGTGGTCGAGAACGTCGAGCGCATCATGGAGGAGGAACACCTCTCGCCGCTGGAGGCGACGCGGAAATCCATGGGCCAGATCACCGGCGCCCTGATCGGCATCGCGCTGGTCCTGTCGGCGGTGTTCGTGCCGATGGCCTTCTTCGGTGGTTCCACAGGGGTGATCTACCAGCAGTTCGCCATCACCATCGTTTCGGCCATGACCCTGTCGGTGATCGTGGCACTGACCCTGACGCCGGCGCTTTGCGCCACGATCCTGAAGCAGGGTCACGGCACCAAGCGCGGTTTCTTCGGCCTGTTCAACCGCGGCTTCAACGCCACGACCCGCGGCTACGGCGCGCTGGTCGCGGGCATCGTGAAACGGCCTTTCCGCATGGTGCTGGTCTATGCCGCACTTGTGGCGGCCATGGCCTTCATGTTCATGCGCACCCCCACGGGCTTCCTGCCCGAGGAAGACCAGGGGATCATGTTCGTGATGATCCAGGCTCCGACCGGCGCCACGCTGGAACGGACCGAAGCGGTCATCGACCAGGTCGAGGCGCACTTCCTCGAAAACGAGAGCGACGCGGTCGAGGCGGTCTTCGGCGTGGCGGGCTTCGGCTTTGCCGGCCAGGGGCAGAACATGGGCCTGGCCTTCGTGCGGATGAAGGACTGGAGCGAGCGGGAGAACCCCGCGCTGTCGATCCAGGCCGTCGCGGGCCGCGCCTATGGCGCGCTCAGCCAGATCCAGGATGCCATGGTCTTCCCGATCGTGCCGCCGGCCGTGACGGAACTGGGCAACGCCTCGGGCTTCGACATGTACCTGCAGGCCCGTGGCGGCCAGACCCACGACGAACTGGTGGCCGCGCGCAACCAGCTTCTGGGCATGGCCTCGCAAAGCGAGCTGCTGACCGGGGTCCGGCCCAACGGGCTGGAAGACGCGGCGCAGTTCAACCTGGACATCGACTGGCGCAAGGCCGGCGCCATGGGCGTCTCCGCAGCCGACGTGTCGAACCTGCTAAACATCGCCTGGGCCGGCAGCTACGTGAACGACTTCATCGACCAGGGCCGGATCAAGCGGGTCTATGTCCAGGGCAACTCCGACAGCCGGTCCACGCCCTCGGACATCGACAAGTGGCGGGTGCGCAATGCCTCCGGTGGCCTGGTGCCCTTCGCCAACTTCGCCGAAGGCTCCTGGCAGCAGGGCGCGCAGGGTGTCTACCGCTACAACGGTGTGCCCGCGATGCAGATCCAGGGGAACCCGGCCGAAGGTGTCACCACCGGCGAGGCCATGGCCGAGGTGGAACGCCTGGTCGCGCAGTTGCCCGATGGCTTCGACCTCGCCTGGACCGGCCTGTCGCTGGAGGAACGCGAATCGGGCAACCAGGCGCCGCTGCTTTACGCGCTGTCCCTGGCTGCCGTCTTCCTATCGCTGGCCGCCCTTTACGAAAGCTGGTCGATCCCCTTCGCGGTGATGCTGGCCATGCCCATCGGTGTGCTTGGCGCGCTGATCGGCGCCTGGGCGGGTGGCTTCGAGAACGGGGTCTTCTTCCAGGTGGGTCTGCTGACCGTGATCGGCCTGACCGGCAAGAACGCGATCCTGATCGTGGAATTTGCCCGCGACCGGATGGAGATGGGCGAGGATCTGGTCCATGCGACCGTGGATGCCGCGAAACAGCGTTTCCGTCCGATCATCATGACCTCGATGGCCTTCTCGCTGGGCGTGGTGCCGCTGGTTCTGTCCACCGGCGCAGGCTCCGGCGGTCGGAACGCCATCGGCTCGGGTGTTCTGGGCGGCACCATTTCCTCTTCCGTGCTGGGGATCCTGCTGGTGCCACTGTTCTTCGTGGTGGTGATCCGTCTCTTTACCCGCAAGAAGCACAAGCCGAGCTGACCCCGGCACTGACAGACCAGACATGCGAAAGGGCCGGTGTTCTCACCGGCCCTTTCGCTTTGCGACACTCGTCCCGCGAGCCCCCCCCGATCCACGCGGTCGGCGCCTCGGGGGACACAGGCAATGGCCACGAAAAAGGCGCGGGCCCTAAGGGGCACCGCGCCGATCCGTCATTCCGCGATGTCGCGCGCCTCAGTCTTTGCGGCGCGGCTTGTCATTGGCCCCGACGAAGCCCTTGCCTTTGGGCTTGCCGTCGGCTTTGCCACCCGGCTTGCCCCAGACACGGCCTTCGGATTTCGGGCCGGGCTTGCCACCGAACTTGGCGCCACCGGGTTTGCCACCCGGCTTGCCGCCGAACTTGGCACCGAACTTGGCACCGCCGGGCTTACCTGCGGGTTTGCCACCAAACTTCGCCCCGGGCTTGCCGCCCGGCTTGCCCTTGCCGAAGACCGCACCCTCGGTCCGTTCGCGCAGCGCGTCGGACTTGGCGCCATCCTTGTGGCGCGGCTTGCGGTCCCGCGGCGGGCCGGCCCGTTCGGAGGGGTTGGAGAAGCTGGCCGACTTGCGCGGCGCCTCGTCACGATCCTCGCGCGGCTTGCGGGGCTTGTCCTCGAAACGGTCGCCCTTGGGCTTGTCGAAGCGGGGTTTGTCGCCACGCGGCTTGTCCCCCCGGGGCTTGTCGAAACGATCGCCCCGCGGCTTGTCGCCGAAACGGTCGCCCTTCGGCTTGCCGCCGAACTTGCCGCCGCCCTCCGGGCGCGGGCCGCTGTTGCGCTGGCGCGGGGCGAAGGTCGGCACGCCCTCCACGGTGCGGACGCTGACGCCCTCTTCCAGGACATTGTCGGCGCCCAGGCTGGACAGGAAACCGTCGACCGCAGGCTCGGCCAGTTCAACGAGGGTCTCGCTGTCCTGAACGCGGATGGCCCCGATCTGGGTCTTGTCCAGGCCCCCGGCGCGGCACAGCAGCGGCAGCAGCCAGCGAGCCTCGGCGCGGTCGTTCTGACCGACCGACAGGGCGAACCAGCGGCTGGGACCGAAGTCCTGCGCCGGGCGCTTCTCGGGCTTGGCATCGGGCGCGCGCAGCTCTTCCGGCGCGGCCTGGCGTTCCTGGTACAGACGCAGGTAGGCGGCGGCGATGGCCTCCGGCCCGTGACGTTCCAGCAGGCGCGCGGCAAAGGCGGCCTGTTCCTCGGTCGGGGCCTGCGCCCAGGCGGGATCTTCCATCAGGCGGGTCTCATCCGCGGCCTGGATGTCCTCGGCCGAAGGCGCCTCGGTCCATTCGGCGGTGATCTTGGCCCACTTCAGCAGGCGCTGCGCCTTGCCGGTGGCCTTGGGCGGCACGATCAGGGCGGAAATCCCCTTGCGCCCGGCCCGGCCCGTGCGGCCCGAACGGTGCAGCAGGCTTTCGGTGTTCGTCGGCAGATCGGCGTGGATCACCAGTTGCAGGTTGGGCAGGTCGATGCCACGGGCGGCCACGTCGGTGGCCACGCAGACGCGGGCACGACCGTCGCGCATCGCCTGCAGGGCATGGGTTCGTTCACTCTGGCTCAGCTCGCCCGACAGGCTGACGGTGGCCAGGCCGCGGTTCGTCAGCCGCGCGGTCAGGTGGTTCACGGCGGCGCGGGTGTTGGCAAAGACGATGGCGCCCTTGTCGTGGTGGAACCGCAGCAGGTTGAAGATCGCGGCCTCGCCGTCGCCCTGGGCCACACGCACCGCCTCATAGGCGATATCGGCGTGCTGGGTGGCGCCGGTCAGGGTGCTGACCCGCTGCGCATCGGTCTGGAACTGCTCGGCCAGCTTGACGATCATCGGCGGCACGGTGGCCGAGAAGAGCAGCGTGCGACGTCCCTCGGGCGCCTCGCCCAGGATGTATTCCAGGTCATCGCGGAAGCCGAGGTCGAGCATCTCGTCGGCCTCGTCCAGGACCACGGCACGGATGTCGCCGAGATCCAGCGAGTTCCGCTCGATATGGTCGCGCAGACGCCCCGGGGTGCCGACGACGATATGGGCGCCGCGTTCCAACGCGCGCCGTTCCTGGCGCATGTCCATGCCACCCACGCAGGAGGCCACCACGGCGCCGGTCTTGGCGTAGAGCCACTCCAGTTCCGAGCGCACCTGGAAGGCCAGTTCGCGCGTCGGCGCGACGATCAGCGCCAGCGGCAGGGCGGCGGGGCCGAAGCGTTCGGCCTCCCCCAGCAGGGTCGGTGCGATGGCCAGGCCGAACCCCACCGTCTTGCCCGAGCCGGTCTGGGCGGAGACGAGCAGGTCGGACGCCACCAGCTCGGGCGCGCTGACGGCCTCCTGCACGGGGGTCAGCTGGTCGTATCCGCGCTCGGCGAGCGCTTCGGACAGGGAAGAGATCATAGGGAGAGGTCCATGGGCAGAGCGACGGCACGAGGACGTCGCGAAAAAGAGGCCTGTTGGGGCTGAAGCTCCGCCCTATAAGGCCCCGCGCGTCACAAGTATATGGGGAAAGCGCGGAAAATCGGCCTTTTCTGCCGCGACGCGGCGGGAAAAGGGTTCGATCCCGGCAAAATGGCCATTTCGGGCGCCCGGGGCGGGCGCCATCCCCCGCCCGGCCCCGGTCGAGGCACGCTCAGAATCCGCTGACGCCCGGCAGCCAGGTCGACAGGATCGGCACGAAGGTGATCAGCATCAACGCCCCGAAAAGCGCGACGAAGAAG
The DNA here is from genome assembly GCF_002786295.1 of Pseudooceanicola marinus. Lineage (GTDB taxonomy): Bacteria > Pseudomonadota > Alphaproteobacteria > Rhodobacterales > Rhodobacteraceae > Pseudooceanicola > Pseudooceanicola marinus. Next base: position 256,432 of record NZ_PGTC01000017.1, read on the forward strand.
GGCGGCATTTCCCGGATCAGTGCCGAGGGTTTCAGCTTCACCGTCGAGGAGACGACGAAGATCAGGCTGCCCACGGGCGGGGTTGTCAGGCCGAGCGTCAGATTGACGATGACGATGATGGCGAAATGGTTCGCGTCGATGCCAAGCGCCAAGGCGATCGGCGCCAGGATCGGCACCAGGATCATCACGCCGGGCAGCGGATCCATGAACAGGCCGAAGATCAGCAGCAGCAGGTTGACGGCCAGCAGGAAAACGATCGGTGACAGGTCCCAGGCGATGATCGTCTCGGCCAGGAACTGCGGCACGCCCTCGATGATCAGTACCCAGGCGAAGGCCCGCGCGGCCCCCAGGATCAGCAGCACGGCAGTGGCCGTCAGCGCCGCGCGCAGCACGATCTGCGGCAGGTCGCGCAGGCGCAGCGAGCGGTAGACGAACATGCCCACGACCAGCGCGTAGAAGACGGCGATCACCGAGGCCTCGGTCGGGGTGAAGATGCCGAAACGGATGCCGCCGACGATCAGCACGATCAGCAGCAGCGCGGGGATGGCATAGACGAAGATGCGGAAGATCTCGGCCAGGCCGGGCATCGGTGCGCCGCTGACATAGCCGCGGCGGTGGCTGACATAGCCGTTGGCCACCAGCACCAGAAGGGTGATCAGCACGCCCGGCAGGACGCCCGCCATGAACAGCGACCCGACGGAGACCTCCTGGTCCTGCATGGCGTAGATGATCATGGTGATCGACGGCGGAATGATCGGCCCCACGACGGAGCTGGCGATGGTCAGCGCGCCCGCATAGCTGCGGTCATAGCCGCCCTTTTCCATCATGCGGATCATCATCGAGCCGGGCCCCGCTGCATCGGCCAGGGCCGAGCCGGAGATGCCCGCGAACATGGCCGAGCTGACCACGTTGGCGTGGCCCAGACCGCCCTTCAGATGGCCGACCAGCGATTGCGCCAGGCGCAGCAGCGCCATGGTCACGGCGCCGCCGGTCATGATCTCGGCCGCGAGGATGAAGAAGGGCACGGCCAGCAGCGGGAAGCTGTCGAGGCCCGAAAACATCTCCTTCACCACCACCAGGTTGGGATAGGAGGAGCCGAAGCTGAGCGCGACGAAAACCGCGATGGACATGGCGAAGGCCACGGGCAGGCCGAGCGCCAGCAGGATGAACAGCGCGGGAAAGAGGATCTCAGCCATTGGCGCCCCCGGGAAGGGAGGCCTCGCCGGCCTCCTCGTCTTCAAGATGCTTGTAGGCGCCCGCCGTGATGAAGGGATGCGCAATCAGCAGCAGGTGCAGGATCATCAGGCCGAAGCCCACTGGCATGGCGGCATAGATATAGAGGAACGGCAGGCGCAGCGCCGGCGTCACCTGGTATTGCATCCGCTGGGCGTATTGCATCCCCACCCAGACCATGAAGCCGAAGAAGATCAGCAGGCCCAGCACCAGCAGGCCGCGCAGGATCTTCTGGCCCATCTGGGGCAGCGCATCCTGCAGATTGGTAATGGCCACATGGCCGCCGGTGCGCAGCACCAGCCCCGCCCCGCTGAAGGTCATCCAGATCATCAGGTAGCGCGCCGCCTCGTCCGCCCAGGGCAGAGAATGGCCCGTCAGGTAGCGCAGCGAGATGTTGGCGCCGACGATCACCGTCATCGCGGTCAGCATCAGGATCAGCGCCCAGCCGTTGAGGGCGACGAAGATATGTTCCAGCTTCTTCACAGGGGGCCTCGGGCAGAGATGCCGGCGCCCCGGAGGGCGCCGGCGATCAGGGTTACTCGTAGTTCACGATCGACTGGACCAGGTCCTCGCCGTAGGTTTCGTAGTAGCCTTCGTAGGCGGCTTCGATGGAGGCCTGGAACGCGGCCTTTTCCTCGGCCGACAGCTCGTTCACTTCCATGCCGCGTTCCTTCAGCGTCTCGACGCCGGAGGTTTCGACCTCATCGACGAAGCCGCGCATCGCGGCGCCGGCCTCGACCGCAGCCTTGTCGAACGCGGCTTTCTGGTCGTCATCCAGGCCTTCCCAGAAGGGACGCGACACCAGGATCATGGCGGGCGAATAGACGTGGCCCGACAGGGTCAGATACTTCTGCACCTCGTTCAGCTTCACCGAGACGATCACCGACAGCGGGTTTTCCTGACCGTCGATCACGCCCTGCTGCAGCGAGGAGATCACCTCGGGCCAGGCCATCGGGGTCGGCGCCGCGCCCATGGCGTTGAAGGCCGCCAGGTGCACCGGGTTTTCCATCGTGCGGATCTTAAGCCCGGCCACGTCCTCGGGGGTGTGGATCGGGTTGCGGTTGTTGGTGATGTGGCGGAAACCCTGTTCGCCCCAGGCCAGCCCGTGCAGGCCGACGTCGTCGAACTTGGCCAGGATCTCCTGGCCGATCGGGCCGTCCAGCACGCCGCGCGCGTGGTCGAAGCCGCTGAACAGGAAGGGAATGTCGAAGACACCGGTTTCCGGGACGAAGTTGGCCAGGGTGCCCGAGGACACGATGGTCGCCTCGATGGTGCCCAGTTGCAGGCCCTCGATCACTTCACGCTCGCCGCCCAGGCCGGAGGACGGGAAATGGGTGAAGGTGAAATCGTCGCCGGTCTCTTCCAGCACCACCTCTTCGAAGGTGGCCGCGGCGACGCCATAGTGGCTGTCTTCCGCCAGGGCGTAGCCGATCTTCACCTCGGTCTGGGCCGCAGCCGGCAGGGCGAAGGCAACAAGGGCGCTGGTGGCAAGCAGCCCGCGGGTCACGATGGTCATTGGGTTTCCTCCCTTGGAACTCTGCTCTGCAGCGCCCGGACGGGCGCCGCAGATCCGACGGGATACGTACCACACCGGACGGCGAGGAAAACCCCGCCGTTCAGGTTTTCGGCAACTTTCGAAAGAATTTTACAAGCTCCGGGACATAGGCTTGCGCGTGGCCCGCCTCCACGGTTGCAGAAAGTGCCGAGGAAATGCCATCCGCGATGGTCTGCTGGGCGCCCGCCGCCTCGGACATGGCACGGTAATAGTCGATGTCCTTCTGCGCGTTGGCCACGGCGAAGGGCAGCGCGTCACGGTTGCCCTCAGTAATATAGGGCGCCAGGCGGTCCAGCGCAGCGGAGGCGCCGCCGCCGGTGGCCAGGACATTGACGAAGGCCTGCGGGTCGACGCCCGCATCCGCGGCCTGGGCCGCGGCTTCGGCCAGCAGGGTCATGAAGCCCACCGAGACGTAGTTGTGCAGCAGCTTCATCCGGTGGCCGTGGCCGAGGGGGCCGACGTGCTCCACCGCCTCGGTGAAGGAGGCCAGCACGGGGCGCACCTGCTCCAGCACCTCGGCCTCGCCGCCGACCAGCAGGTTCAGCGTGCCGGCATGGGCATGGGTCGCTGTGCGCGTCATCGGCGCGTCCAGGTAGTGGGCGCCGGCCTTGGCAACGATCTCGCCCATGCGCTGCGTCGACTCGGGCAGCGCGGTGGAGCAATCGACGACCACGGCGCCGGGTTTCAGCGCCTCGACCAGACCGTCCTTGCCGCTGACGATGGCCTCAACCTGGGGCGAGCCGGTCACGCAGAGGATGATGACATCAGACACAGCGGCCACCTCGGCCGGCGTGGCGCAGGGCGTGGCGCCCAGCCCGGTGATCTCGTCCACCGGCTGATTGCCCGGGTGATCCAGGAAACTCAGGGGGAAGCCGCCGCGCCCCAGGACGTTGCGGGCGATGCCATGGCCCATGAGGCCGACGCCGATGATACCGACATGCATGTGATTTCTCCTCGTTCTGGCGCGGGTCCCCTGGAGCGTCCCGGGGCCGGCGCGATCGGGGGCGCGCCCCTCCGGCCCGCCCCCTGCTGTCTTGCGGCAGGGCGATCCCCCTGCCCCTGCCTGGATCCCGGCGCGCGCAGGCGCGCCGGGGCTGCGATCAGTCCGCGTTGATCCAGATCGCCTTGGTATCCAGGTATTCCTCCACGTGCTGCAGCCCGCCTTCGCGGCCATAGCCCGACATCTTCATGCCGCCGAAGGGCACGGCGGGGTCGATGGCGTGGTACATGTTCACCCAGACCGACCCGGCCTTCAGCCGGTGCGCCAGCTTGTGCGCGGTGCCCAGATGGGTCGAGAAGATCCCGGCGGCCAGGCCGTAGGGCGTGGCATTGGCGCGTTCCACCACCTCGTCCAGCGTATCGAAGGGCATCGCGGAGATGACGGGGCCGAAGATTTCCTCGCGCGCGATGGTCATCTCGTCCGTCACGCCGCCGAAGACCGTCGGGTGGAAGAAGTGGCCGCCGGCGAAGTCGTCGCCCGCAACACGGTTCCCGCCCGTCAGGATCTCGGCGCCCTCGTTCGGGCCGACCGACAGGTAGCCCTCGATCCGTTCCGCCTGGCGGGCGGAGATGATCGGGCCGATATCGGTGCCTTCCTGGATGCCGTGGCCGATGCGCAGGTTCGCGGCATAATCGGCGACGCGGCGGGTGAACTCGTCATGGATCTCGCGCGCCACGAAGAGGCGCGATCCCGCGATGCAGATCTGGCCCGAGTTGGCGAAGACGGCCATGGCGGCGACCGGAACGGCCTTCTCGATGTCAGCATCGCGGCAGACGATGACGGGCGACTTGCCGCCCAGTTCCAGCGAGACGTGCTTCAGGTTGCCGGTGGCGGCGCGGGCGATGGCCTGGCCCGTGGCGGTCGAACCGGTGAAGACGATCTTGTCGACGCCCGGGTGTTCCGCCAGGGCCGCCCCCGCGTCCACGCCGTAGCCGGTGACGATGTTCAGCACCCCGTCGGGCAGGCCGCATTCCTGCATGATCCGCGCGATCATCAGCACGGTCAGCGAGGCCTCCTCGGAGGGTTTCAGCACCACGGTACAGCCCGTGGCGATGGCCGGCGCGATCTTCCAGATCGAGCCCGCGATCGGCGCGTTCCAAGGGATGATCGCGCCGACGACGCCGATGGGTTCGCGCACGGTCTGGGAATAGATCTCTCCGGGGAAGGAGTTGCCGATGGTCTGGCCGTGGATCGACACCGCCTGGCCCGCGTAGAAGCGCAGCATCCCCAGCACCCGGCGGCTGTTGCCCAGGGTCCGCTGGATCGGCATGCCCATGTCGAGCGTATCCGACAGGCACAGGCGTTCCCATTCGGACTCGAACTTTTCGGCGATCTTCAGCAGCAGGTTCTGACGCTCGAAGGGGGTCCAGTTGGCCCATGGGCCCTCGAAGGCGGTGCGCGCGGCCTTCACCGCCGCGTCGATGTCGGCCTTGCTGCCCTTGGGCACGGTGGCCAGCAGGGTGCCGTCGGCGGGGTTGCGGGCGTCGAAGGTCTCGCCCGTCTGCGCCTCGACCCATTTGCCGTCAATGAACATCGGGCGGAAGCCGCCGTCGTAAAGCTCTGCTGCCGCAGTGGTCCAGTCTTTCATCGTCTTTCCTTCCGTCTCGCGACGCGCCCGGCGTGCAGGCGCCCCGCCGACGGACGCCGGACGGGGTCGTATGCACACGGGCATTCTCCGCGTCATCTCTAAGCAGAGCGGCGGCGGATTGACCAGAGCAAAGCGGGCGCCCTGCCCGACCGCCCTGCCCCTCAGCCGCGCGCGGCGCGCCAGGCGGCCAGGGCCTCGGGCTCGTCGGTCTGGAACACCGTCACCCCGGCCGCCATCAGCGCGCCCCAGATGCCATCGGGGTCGACCAGCGCCGCCGCGTCGGTCAGCCCGCATTGCGCGACCGGCGTCAGCGTGTTGACCCACAGGGTCAGCCCCGCGGCCTCAAACGCGGCGCGGTTGTCGGCTATGGTAGACAGCGCGTTGAACTCGGTCTCGACGATGCGGGCACCGGTGCGGGCCAGGCGGGCGATGTGCTGGGCCACCGTGTCGGCGGTGAACCGGGTCATCGGCATGACCATCACGCCGTACTGCGCCTCCAGCGCGGCCAGGCGTTCAGCGTCGGCATCGCTGTGCAGGGGGATTTTGATATCGACGTAATCCTGCATCCCGGCGGCGGCGATGGCGGCGCCTGCGGCCTCCATGTTCTGGGCGGGCGATTTCACGTCCACGTCCAGGTAGATGCGCCCGTGCGCGGCCTCCAGCGCCTCTTTCAGCGTGGGGATCCGGTGCGCGGTCGGCGCCGCATCGCCCTGCCCGTCGCCCGCGCGCAGCGCCAGCGCGCGCAACTCGGTCCAGCTCAGCGACTGGGCCAGCGCAGCCTCCCCGGTCATCCGCGTCAGCGTCTCGTCATGCATCAGGAACAGCACGCCGTCCGCGCTGCATTGAACGTCGATCTCGACCACCTCATAGCCCGCCTCGGCGGCCCGAAGGATGGAGGCCACGCTGTTTTCCGGCGCCAGATGCCAGGCGCCCCGGTGGGCGACGATGGCCGGGCGCAGCGGCAGGTCGGACACGAAATCACGATAGGTTTTCACGGGCTTTTGCTTTCGATGGAAGAAATGGAAGCGGGCGGCGGATCAGCCCAGCGTGACCCAGAGGGGCCAGTGGTCCGAGCCGGTGGAGTCGGTGTCGATCCGCGCGGCGCGCACCTGCGGCGCCAGATCGGGCGTCAGCAGGCAATGGTCGATCCGCGTGCCGCCCTTCAGTGTGGTCGCACCGGACGCCTCGGGCTGACCGGCGGCGACCCAGGCGTCGACGAGCCCGTCGCGCGGACAGAGGCGGCCATGGCGCGGCACCACGGGGCCGCAGAGCGCGGCGTACTCCGCGCTGTCGTGGGTGAAATTCAGATCACCCATAAGGATGGCGGCGGCGGGCATGGGCGGCTCGGTCTCCTCGATCCAGCCGCTGTCAGGGTCGGGATGACCGCCGCACCAGGCGCCCCCCTCGGCGGGCGCGCGGGCCAGGATGGCGCGGATCGCCTCCACCTGCGGCAGGCGCGTGGCGGCGCCCAGATGGCTGAGGTGGGCGGAATAGAACCGGATGGGGCCGCGGGGCGTGGCAATCACCGCCTCCAGCATCCCCTGCTGGATCGAATGATGCAGCCGGTCGCCCCATTTCGGCAGCAGGTGGTTGCGGCTGGACAGGATCCGCCAGCGTGACAGGATCATCGTGCCGAACTGCTTGCGGCGAGAGATCACACGGGTGCCGTCATCCTGACTGGCATCCATGTCTAGGTTCGCCCCGTAGACCCAGTGGTGACGCGGCAGCGCATCGGCCAGCACCTCGGGCCCGTCGACCATGCCCGAGCGGCGCCAGAAACGATCGACCTCCTGCAGGGCGATCACGTCGGCACCCGCGACCTCACCGGCGATGCGGGCCAGGTCGTAGCGGCCATCGGCGCCCAGACCGTATTGGATGTTGTAGGTGACAAGATTCACGTTCGGGGTCCCGGAAGGAAAACGCCGCCCGAGCCAGGGACACGGGCGGCGCAAAGGGTCTTAGCGTTCGAGCGCGACGTGCTCGATGAAGGCCTGGCGAAGTTCGGTGTTGAACGGGTTGGCCGGCGAGCTGACGGCGCGGGCGCGCATGTCGTTGGGGATCAGCGCGTGGCTGTCGTCAGCAGCAGAATTCATCGGCGCGGCGCCGAACACCTCGTTGAAGCGGGTCTGGGTTTCCGGGCTCGACACCCAGTTCAGGAAGACCAGCGCGGCGGCGGGATGCGGCGCGTTGGCGGGGATCACGTTGATGTTGCCACCGCCGGTCATGCCGAACTCGGGGATGTAGAACTTGATGCGGTCCGACACTTCCTTTTCGCCCTGCAGCTTGAACAGGTGGTCTTCCCAGGCAGGCACCAGGGCGAACTCGCGGTTCGACAGGCGGATCAGGCTGTCGGTGTTCGACGCGGTGATGACGTAGCCGTCGGTATGGTCGAGGAAGAAGTCCCAGGCCGGTTGCAGCGCATCCATCTTCTCCTCGGTGACCTCACCGGAGGTGAAGTCGGCGTCGGTCAGGTTGCGGGCGACATGGGTGAAGAACGAGGGGCCGGAGCCGCCGTTTTCGTAGTTGAAGCCGAAGCGGCCCGGGTTGGTCTCCCAGTAGGCGGCGAAGTCCTCGACACTCTGCGGCAGGTCGGCCTCGTCGATGGCCTCGGGGTCGTAGGCGATACCGGTCTGGTTGCCCCAGTAGGCCCAGCCGTAGCCCTGGCCGTCGAAGCCGCCAACCTCGGTGGTCATGGTGCCGGCATTGGGCAGCACGTCATTCAGCGGACCGACGAGGTTTTCCTGCTTGAACAGCTCGATCCGGTCGGCGCCCATGGCCAGCAGATCGACGTCGCCGCGCTCGCGGCCGGTTTCGGCCAGCACCTTGTCGATGTTGCCCTCGTGGGTGCCCTCGGGGATCATCACCTCGATGCCGTATTCGGCGGTGAAGGCCTCGGCCAGTTCCCGGTAGCGCGGCTGGAAGTACCAGACGAACCAGTTGACCGAGCCTTCGTCCTTGGCCTGGGCGACGATGTCGTCCCAGGATTTGGACAGCAGGTCGTTCTGGTCCTGGGCCTGGACGCCGGAGGCCAGGCCAATGGCGGTGGCGGCGACAAGAAGTTTGCGAAGCATCAGAAAGGTCCTCTTCAGACGGTTTGATGAGATGTGGTGAAGGAGGCGGGGGTCATCCCTTGACGCCGGTCTGCGCCGGGTTGGCCGATTTCAGCAGCCGCTCCAGCCCGAGCATCAGAAGGACATTGGGGATCACCAGGACGAGGCTGACGACAGCCGCGTTCGGGCGAACGAAGTTATATCCGAGGTAGGAATAGAGGATCGACGGAATGGTGGTGAAATTCGGCGCGCCGACGACGAAGGCCACGGCGAATTCCTCGATCGACTGGATGAAGACGATGATGAGAGAGGCCAGGATCCCCGGCGCCAGCGCGGGCCAGTAGGCCACGCGGAACCGCGCCCAGGGGCTGGCGCCCAGATCGCGGGCCGCATCCACCAGGTCCAGCCGCACGTTGGAAAAGGCCACGGTCATCAGCCGGATGGCGTAAGGCAGGAACAACACCGAATGGGCCAGCAGGATCGACAGGAAGCGTGAGTAGATCCCCAGCGAGAAGATCAGCGCCGAGAAGAAGATCGCCAGCACGAAACCCGGGATCACCAGCGGCAGCAGGGTCAGCACCTGGGCCGCGCCCTTGCCCGGAAAATCGTGGCGGGCGAAGGCATAGGCCGTGGGCGAGGCCAAGATGAGCGTGGTCACCGCCACCGTCGGCGCCAGGATGTAGGAATTGCGCAGTGCCATGGGCAGCGAGGTGGTGTTCCAGACCTCGATCCAGCGCGCGAAGGACAGCGCGGGGGGCAGCACGTCGGGGTATTCCCAGCGGACCGAGGGATCCAGCAGCGACCACAGCACGGCCATGCCGAAGGGCACCACCAGCCAGATCACGCAGACCAGCAACAGGATCGCGATCAGCATGTTGGAGATGGTGAACCGGCGGAAGGCCGGGCGGCGCGGGCGCCGGGGCGCGACGGGTGCGGTGTCGGACAGGCTTACCATTTCAGCCCCCTCAGGGTCAGGCGGGCCAGCCCGGCCAGACCCAGGGCACCGACCAGTGCCAGGCCCATCAGGGAGACCCCCACCACGGCCGCCTGGTTCCAGCGTCCGAAGCTCGTTTTCAGGAAGACCATGTACTGCGCCATGGACTGCACGTTGGTCGGGCCCGCGGTGACCTGGAAGGCAAAGTCGCCGGCCGCGCCGATGAAGATGATGATCAGCGCCGCCTGCATGGCCTGCACCGTGAGCGGCGCGATCACCTTGCGGAAGCGGGCCAGCGGCCCGGCGCCCAGGTCGCGCGCGGCGTCGACCACCTCGTCCGAGATCCCCTGCACCGCGCCGGTCAGCAGCAGCAGCGCCAGCGGCATGTTCTTCCACAGCTGCAGGAAGATGACACCGAAGCCGTTGCGGTCGTTCTGGAACCGGATCGGCGCATCGGTCAGCCCGGTCCATATCAGGAACTGGTTCAGCACCCCGTGATATGCGATCACGTTCAGGAAGAGGAAGGCCGCCACCAGACCCGGCACGAACAGCGGCGCCTTCAGCAGAGAGCCGACCACCAGTGAGCCGCGGAAGGGTTTGCGCATCCAGATCGCCAGCGGATAGGCGATGGCGATGGAGCCGAGCGCGCTGATGATGGCGATATAGGCCGAGTAGCCCAGGGACCGACCGAACTGCTTCGATCCCAGCACGTCGCGCCAGTGGTCCAGCGAAAAGGCGCTTTCGCCCGACAGGTTGTAGTAGCCGAAGCTCTGCGCGACAGCGATGTAGAAGACCGAGCCGACCATGACGAGGATCAGCCCAAGCCCCGGCGTCAGCAGCGCCGCGATGGTGAGGGTCCGGCGCAGGGTCATGCCAGCGCGCTCCGGACGAAGCGGATCTGGTCCGCCCCCAGTCGGAACGCCACCTCGGCGCCCTCGGCCGGCGCCGCGCCTGCGACATGCAGCCGTTGCAGCCCCAGGTCGGCGTCACCCGTCGCCACGTGCAGTTCGGTATGGGCCCCCTGGTAGGCCCGGTCCCGCACGACGCCGCGGATCACGTTCTCACTCGCGGCGCCGGCCTCGACCAGTTCCACGTCCTCGGGCCGCCAGCAGATGAAGCTGGCGTTGCCCGCGGGCGGCACGGCGGCGCGCAGCTCTCCCAGCGGGGTCTTCACGCGGCCACCGCCCAGGTCCTCGAAGGGCACCAGGTTCGCCGCGCCGATGAAATCCGCGACGAAGGCGGTTTCGGGACGGGCATAGATTTCTTCCGGGCGGCCCACCTGGTCGATGCGCCCGCCCTGCATCACCACGACACGATCCGACATGGCCAAGGCCTCTGACTGGTCATGGGTGACGTAGATGGCGGTGAACCCGATCTCTTTCTGCAACGCGCGGATCTCGCGCCGGACCTGTTCACGCAGCTTAGCATCGAGGTTCGACAGCGGCTCATCAAACAGAACCACGGCCGGCCGCATCGCCAGGGCCCGGGCCAGGGCAACGCGCTGTTGCTGCCCGCCCGACAGGCGATTGGGCAGCTTGTCGCGATGCGCCTCCAGGTCCACCTGGCGCAGCAGGCTTTCCAGCCGCGCGCGGCGCTCGGCCTTGGGCACGCCCGCCTGGCGCGGACCGAAATCGATATTCTCGGCCACCGTAAGGTGAGGGAACAGCGCGTAGGACTGGAAACACATAGCCGTGTCGCGCTTTTCGGGCGGCGCAGCTGTGACATCGGTGCCGCCGATCTCGATCCTGCCGGTGGTCGCGTCGTAGAACCCGGCCAAGGTCTTCAGAAGGGTGGTCTTGCCACAGCCCGAGGGTCCCAAAAGAGTGACAAATTCGCCGGGCTCGACCACAAGGTCGATGTCGGTCAGGGCCTGGAACCCGTCCTCGAACACCTTGCTGATCCCCTTGGCTGCCAGTGACGCCATTTTCTCCGCTTTCCTGTCCCGGAACCGGCTTCCCAGACGGGGCGATTCCAATTAACTTCACGGCGTGAATAAAATGGGCGGGTAACCCCTTGGTGACAGCACCACGAAAGATTTGTGACCCCGGCTCGATGGCCGCGCTGGCCGATCTGACCCTGTCGGAACGGGCGATCCTGTCGCTGATCCGGCGGCGTCCGGGGGCCAGCCGCGCCGGCATCGCGGCAGAGCTGAACCTGTCGCCCGCCATGCTGACCAAGGCCATCGCGACCTTCCAGGCCGCAGGACTGGTGGCAGAGGAACGCGACAGCGCCCCACGCGGGCGCGGCCAACCGGCACGCCACCTGCGCCTGCGCCCGAAACAGGTGGCCGGGCTGGGGGTCAGCCTGTCGACCCGGGGCATCACGGTGGCCGCACAGGACCTGGACGGCACGCCGCTGGCCCACCGGTCCCTGCCGGTGCCGGCCACCGACACCGGCGCGGCGCTGGCCGCCGCCACCACCGCGCTGGAGGAAATGCGCGGGCTGACCCGCAGCGTGGCGGGGATCGGCCTCTGGCTGCCGGCCCTGCAGGATCTCTCGGGCGCGGTGGTCGAGGTGACGCCCTCGCAACGCGGGATCGACCATCTCGCCTTTTGCGATCACCTGAGCCGCCATTTCGACGCCCCGCTCTGGCTGGAATCCAAGGCACCCGCCTACCACGAGGCGCTGCAACCGGGCGAGGAAGAGCGGATCGTCTACATGCTGTTTCTCGACTACGGCATCGGCGGCAGCCTGATCGATCAGTTGCGCCTTTATCGCGGCAGTTTCGGCGAGGCGTCCAACATCGGCGCCATGATGCCCGACGGGACGCCGCGTCCCTCCCTGCCCGACCTGACCGCCCATCTTGGCCTGAGCCCGGAAGAGATGACCGACAGCGCGCTGGAGGCGCTGGCCCAGGCGCCCGACGCCGCGCTGACAGAGTGGATGGCGACGCGCGGCGCGGTGCTGTCCCTGCCGCTGTCAACGGTGGTGCACCTGTTGAACCCCGCAACGATCATCATCGGCGGGCTGTTGCCGCAAGCGATCCTCGAAGGGCTGGCGCGCCACGTGCGCCTGGACCTTCTCGATCATCCGGGCCGCCGCCCCCTGACCAAACCCAAGCTGCGCGTGGCCCGCGCCTGCGGCCCCCGCGCCATGGCCCTGGCCGCCGCGTCGGTGCCGCTGGTGCATCGTCTGGCTTCGGCTCCGCATCCCCGTCCCTGGACCCCCGGCTAGCTTTGCAAACCACTGCGGGCACACTCTTTGCAAACACACGCCTGCCATGTGTTGCAAAGCCTGCCTATACCGGCTGCCCGGTCACTGGGCGCGCCTTTCAGACATGGCGGCCCTGCGGAACCGGCTTGCTCGCGATCACGTTGTAACCGGACGGCCGAGCGGTTAGGCCGAAAGGACCGCGCAGGCCTGTCGCCCCCGCTTCGGGCGCGCCGCGCAGACGACACGATGCCACCAGTACGACCCAGTTACTTCAGCTCGATGGGACCCCGGATGCGCTTTCAGATCGACATTGCCCTGCACTACCAGTTCAGCCTCGCCAACACGCTTTTCCTGGCGCTGGAAGCCGCGCACTACAGCGGCCAGACGGTCGAGCAGGAAGAGATCCTGATCGGGAACGCCTGGATCACCCGGATCGAGGGGGACGATGGCGTCGGCCAGCGCATCTGGGCGCAGGTTCCCGCGGGCGACATGCGGCTGACCTACCGCGCGACGCTGGACGTGACCCGCCCGAACCTGCCGCTGGAGAACCTGGCGGCGGTTGACCTGCACCAGATCCCCGGGCGCGTCGCGCCCTATCTGCGCCCCTCGCGCTATTGCCAGTCGGACAAGTTCATTTCCTTCGTCAACAAGCGCTTTGGCCATCTGGCCGGGGGCGCCAAGGTCGCCGCGATCCGGCAGTGGATCCAGGATGAGCTGTCCTACGTGCCGGGCAGTTCGGACAGCGACACCAACGTGCTGGAAACCTTCGCCAGCCGCGAAGGGGTCTGTCGCGACTATGCCCACCTGATCTGCGCCATGGTGCGCGCGGCCAACATCCCCGCGCGCATGGTCGCCGTCTACAGCCCCTACGTGACCCCCCAGGACTTCCACGCCGTGGCGGAGGTCTGGCTGGACGGCGCCTGGCACCTGGTGGATCCCACCGGCATGTGTCTGCCCGCCGACCTGGCGGTGATCGCCGTGGGCCGCGACGCCTATGACGTGGCCTTCATGGAAAGCCAGGCGCCCGCGACTCTGATGTCACAATCCGTGCGGGTCACCCTGACCTGATCGGGACATCAGCCGTCATCCCCCCCGGAGGCTGCCACGCGCCTCCCCTTCCAAGACACGCAAAAAGGGGCGCCCGAAGGCGCCCCTTTCCACTCGTCCCCTGACGAAAGACCGCCTGGCAGGGCGGCCCCACTCGCGGCGCTCGGCACAGCCCCGCGATTAGCCCCTCAGGCCGCGCAAAGCGACCGGTCGCTGACCTGTTCACCATGCGACAGCACGGCAACGCCACCGCGGCGGCGCAGCGCCAGCCGGGCCGAAACGACACCGCTGTCCCGCAGCACCTCATCCGCAGAGCCGGCATTGCCTGCCGACAGCTGTTCCATGGCGGCATCCACGGCAGCGTGCAGGTCTTGCAGGTTTGCGGAACGCTTGCGGGAGGTCGGGGTCATGCGCATCGGTCGTTTCCTCGTGTCGGTTTCAGGGGCGGCGGCGACCCGGCTCTCTCTCGGGTCCCGCTCTGTTGCAGGTCTTTTACACGGGCCAATGGCTGTATGCAGGCACACAACAGGACACTTCGAGGCACTTCGGGATATCATCCTACCCCTTCGGATAGGTGCGCTACCCCCGGCGGGGCAGCTGCCGCAAGCAAGGGTTGTGCCGGGCAGGGTGCAGACATGCGCCGCGCGTCCGGAACCCGCCCGAGGGGACGTCGCGCGACTCGCCCGGCGCCCAATCTGCCCTGCCCGTGGCGAGGTCGTTCCTCGGGGTGACGCCCATTGCGCAGGCGCGCTCTGGCGGACACTGGCCCCCGGGCCGGTGCGGTACTTGACCCCCCGGGGCGCCCATGGTCTTTGGCCCCGGAACCGGCTTGCCGAAAGGACCCCGCCCCGTGATCAGACGGCTTTACGACTGGACCATCCGCATGGCGGATCACCCCCATGCGCTCTGGGTTCTCGCCCTGGTCTCCTTCGCCGAAAGCTCGGTCTTTCCGATCCCGCCGGACCTGCTGATGATCCCGATGATCCTGGCGCGTCCCTCGCGGGCCTTCATCGTCGCCGCCGTCGCCATGGCGGCCTCGGTCGCGGGCGGCATGCTGGGCTATGCCATCGGCGCCTTCGCCTTCGACAGCATCGGCCAGCCGATCCTGGAAAGCATGGGCAAGGCCCACGCGATGGAAGAGTTCAACGCCACCTTCAACGGCGCCGGGTTCTGGGCGGTGCTGGGGGCGGGCATCACGCCCTTCCCCTACAAGGTCATCACCATCATGTCGGGCTGGACCGGGATGCCTCTGACGACCTTCGTCATCACCTCCATTGTGGCGCGCGGGTTGCGGTTCTTCATCGTGGCCTGGCTGCTGTGGAAGTTCGGGTCACCCGTTCGTGACTTCATCGAGAAACGGCTCGGCCTTGTCTTCACCGCGTTTTTCGCCATTCTGATCGCCGGTTTCCTGCTGGTGAGATACCTATGACCTTCAAGATGAGAAGCGCCCTCGCCGGGGCCGGATCCGCCGCCCTGCTGCTTGGGGCCTGGGGGTCGCAATACATCGGCGGGCTGGCGCCCTGCCACCTGTGCCTGGTGCAGCGCTGGCCCCATGCCATTGCCGTGCTGATCGCCCTGGCTGCCGTCGCCACCGGCCAGCGGTTTCTGGCCCTGCTGGGCGCCCTGGCCGCGTTGGCCACCGCGATCGTGGGGATCTATCACACGGGTGTGGAGCGCGACATCTTCGAGGGGCCGACCACCTGCACCTCCGGCAGCGCGGGCGCGCTGACCCCGGACCAGATGTTCGACCAGATCATGAACGCCCCGCTGATCCGCTGTGACGAGGTGGCGTTCGAGTTCCTGTCGCTGTCCATGGCCAGCTGGAACGCGCTGCTGTCGCTGTGCCTGGTGGGTGTCTGGCTCTGGGCCTGGCGCCGGGGCTGACCCGGCCGGCCGCTGGCAGACATCAAAGCCCCGCTCATGCCGCATTGGTTACCAAAAGAACTGGGACCTGCATGAACGGGACCGAGCGTTACCCACTCAGTTCAAAACCTAAGGCGACATGACGCTAAGGCAAGTCAAAGGCCCCTGCCCTCACGGTTTCGCGATTTCATGTGACGGCATAGGTGAGCAAAGAAAAAGGGGAGGCTTTCGCCTCCCCCAAGGGTGATCTGACCGGGCTCTCTTATTTTCCTGCTCGATTATGACTTGCCTGTCCCGGTCAGCGTACCGTGTCAGGGCGCGCGATAGCATGGCTGCGCGCCCGTTACCATCGCTTAGCTGCAGCCGGAGGTGCCGCCGCAGGTGTTGCATTTCATGCAGGTGCCGTTGCGCACCAGCGTGTAGTTGCCGCATTCGCCGCAGGCCTCGCCCTCGTAGCCCTGCATCTTCGCCTTGGCGCGGGCGTCCATGGTCGTGGTGGCCGCGCTGACAGCCGTGGCCGAGACGCTGGTGACGCTGGCGCGGCTGACGCTGCCGTTCGGATCCACGCGGGTGCCTTCACCGAAGGTGCCGTTCATCACCAGCAACTCCTGCGGCACCCGCTTGCGAAGGTAGCCGGTGGAGGAGATGTGCTTCAGCACTTCCAGCGACTTGCTGGCGGCGGTCTCGCTCACCTCGCTGACGTTCGCCTCCTGCTGCTCCTCGCGCTTGTCCAGCTCGTCGAAGGAGGCGCCCTGCGGTTTCACATGCGCCAGGTCGGTGCGGTCGAGGTAGCTGACCGCCAGTTCGCGGAAGATGTAGTCGAGGATCGAGGTGGCGTTCTTGATCGTCTCGTTGCCTTGCACCATGCCTGCCGGTTCGAACTTGGTGAAGGTGAAGGCGTCGACGAACTCCTCCAGCGGTACGCCATATTGCAGGCCGACCGACACCGCGATGGCGAAGTTGTTCATCATCGCGCGGAAGCCGGCGCCTTCCTTGTGCATGTCGATGAAGATCTCGCCCAGGGAGCCGTCCTCATACTCGCCCGTCCGCAGGTAGACCTTGTGCCCGCCCACGCTGGCCTTCTGGGTATAGCCCTTGCGCCGCATCGGCATCTTCTCTCGACCGCGGGCCACTTCCTTCACGATGATCTTCTCGATCACCTTCTCGGCCAGTACGGCGGCCTTTTCCTGGGTGGACCCGCTTTCCAGCACCTCGGCGGCCTCATCGTCATCCTCCACCAGCGCGGCGGCCAGCGGTTGCGACAGCTTGGACCCGTCCCGGTAGAGCGCATTGGCCTTCACGCCCAGGGAATGCGACAGCTCATAGGCCGCCTTGCAGTCCTCGATCGTGGCATCGTTGGGCATGTTGATCGTCTTGGAGATCGCCCCCGAGATGAAGGACTGCGCCGCCGCCATCATGTGGATGTGGCTGTCCACCGACAGGAAGCGTTTGCCCTTCTTGCCGCAGGGGTTGGCGCAATCGAAGATATGGTAGTGGTCCGGTGACAGATGCGGCGCGCCTTCCAGGGTCATGGTGCCGCAGACGTGGTCGTTCGCTGCCTCGATCTCGGCGCGGGTAAAGCCCAGGTGCCGCAACATGTCGAAGCTGGGATCGGTCAGCTTGGTCGCCGGGATGCCCAGGGTCTGGGTGCAGAATTCCTCGCCCAGGGTCCACTGGTTGAAGACGAAGCGGATGTCGAAGGCCGACTTCAGCGCGCCCTCGATCTTCTTCAGCTCGTCGGGGCCGAAGCCGTGGCCAACCAGAGCGGTGGTGTTGATGCCAGGGCAGTTGCCCAGGGAGGCATGACCCACGGCGTAGGAGACGATCTCCTCCACCTGTGCGGGGCTGTAGCCCAGCTTGGTCAGCGCGGCGGGCACCGAGCGGTTGATGATCTTGAAGTAGCCGCCACCGGCCAGCTTCTTGAACTTCACCAGGGCGAAGTCGGGCTCGATGCCGGTCGTGTCACAGTCCATCACCAGGCCGATGGTGCCCGTGGGGGCGATCACGCTGGTCTGGGCGTTGCGGTAGCCGTGCTTTTCGCCCAGGCGCACCGCCTCGTCCCAGCTGGCCATGGCGACCTTGGTCAGCTCCGGCTCGGGGCAGTTCACCAGGTCCAGCGGCACCGGCTTCACCGCCAGGTCCTCATAGCCCTCGGTGGCGCCATAGGCGGCGTTGCGATGGTTGCGCATGACGCGCAGCATGTGCTTCGCGTTGCGCTCATAGCCCGCGAAGGCGCCCAGCTCTCCGGCGATCTCGGCCGAGGTGGCATAGGCGACGCCGGTCATGATCGCGGTCAGCGCGGCGCCCATGGCCCGGCCCTCGTCGCTGTCATAGCCCAGCCCCATGTTCATCAAGAGGCCACCGATATTGGCATAGCCCAGACCCAGGGTGCGGAAGTCGTAGCTGAGCTGCGCGATTTCCTTCGAGGGGAACTGCGCCATGGTGACCGAGATTTCCAGCGTCAGGGTCCACAGCCGCGTGGCGTGGATGTAATCCTCGGTCTGGAAGGCGCCGTCCTTCAGGAAGGTCAGCAGGTTCATCGACGCCAGGTTACAGGCGGTATCGTCGAGGAACATGTACTCGGAACAGGGGTTCGAGCCGCGGATCGCGCCGTCTTCCGGGCAAGTGTGCCAGGCGTTGACGGTGTCATGGAACTGGATGCCGGGATCGGCACAGGCCCAAGCGGCGTGGCCGATGTCTTCCCATAGGTCACGGGCCCTGATGGTCTTGGCCACCTTGCCGTCCGTTCGGTTGATCAGCGCCCAGTCCTCATCCTTCTTCACCGCCTCCAGGAAGGCATCGGTGACGCGGACGGAGTTGTTGGAGTTCTGGCCCGACACGCTGCCATAGGCCTCGCTGTCCCAGTCGGTGTCATAGGTGGGGAACTCGATGCTCTCGTAGCCCTGGCGGGCGTAATCCAGCACGCGCTTGATGTAGGTCTCGGGGATCGCGGCCTTCTTGGCATCGCGGATCGCGGATTTCAGCGCCGGGTTCTCTGTCGGCTCATATTGATCGCCATCGGCGCCGTCGAAGCTGCGGATCGCGGCGAAGATGCCGTTCAGCTTCTGCTCGTGCATTTTGGACCCGGCGACGATGGAGGCAACCTTCTGCTCCTCCTTCACCTTCCAGTTGATGTATTCCTGGATGTCTGGGTGATCGGCGTCGACAATGACCATCTTCGCCGCGCGCCGCGTGGTGCCGCCCGACTTGATCGCCCCCGCCGCGCGGTCGCCGATCTTCAGAAAGCCCATCAGGCCCGAGGATTTGCCGCCGCCCGACAGGCGTTCGCCCTCGGCCCGCAGGCTGGAGAAGTTGGTGCCGGTGCCGGAGCCGTATTTGAACAGCCGCGCCTCGCGCACCCACAGATCCATGATGCCGCCCTCGGACACCAGATCATCCTTCACCGACTGGATGAAACAGGCGTGGGGCTGGGGGTGTTCATAGGCCGATTTGGACCTGGTCAGCTTGCCGGTCTTGTAGTCGACGTAGTAGTGGCCCTGCCCCGGGCCGTCGATGCCATAGGCCCAGTGCAGGCCGGTGTTGAACCACTGCGGCGAGTTCGGCGCGGCGCGCTGCGTGGCCAGCATGTGGCGCATCTCGTCATAGTAGGCGCGGGCGTCCTCCTCGGTGGAGAAATAGCCGCCCTTCCAGCCCCAGTAGGCCCAGGCGCCCGCCAGCCGGTCGAAGACCTGCTTGGAAGAGGTCTCCCCCCCCATCTCGGCGCCCTCGGCGGGAACGGACCGCCACAGGAACTCCGGCACATCCTTCTCGCGCACTTTCTTCAGTGCGCTCGGCACGCCAGCCTTGCGGAAGTATTTCTGCGCGATCACGTCGCTGGCGACCTGGCTCCATGTCTCCGGCACTTCCAGCTGATCGAGGTGGAAGACCACGGTACCATCCGGGTTGCGGATCTCGCTGGTGGTGGTGATGAAGGAGATGCCCTCGTAGGCGTCCTGCCCTGCCTGCGTAAACTTGCGTTCAATCTTCATTCTCTTGCGCCCCAAAAAGCTTTTCACCTGACACTTCCGGGGACGCCCGCAAACGTGAATCCGGCGGCTTCCCCCGGGCCGAGAGCACGCAAAAGGACCCTGCAGACCGCCCAGAGGCGGCCCTGACGCCTCGAAACGAGGCCCTGCCTGATCTGTCCACTTTGCCCGCGAGGCCACTATATCTAGTGCATCCTCAGCCCGCCGCTGCAGTCTGTGGTAAAGCCGGCCATTTTTCAACGCGCTTTTTGGTCTAAATTTCTCTTGACGCGACCCGACCCGTGCCCTGCGATTCCCGTCATACGAGCGGAGCGCGGAAAAGCCTTTTCTGTCAGGGAACTTGGCCGAAACGCTCAGGCAGAGGCTGAACTCGCGCAGTGTCGCAAAGATGTTGCACAGGTGGCTTCTTCCGGCGCATCGGCTACCATATGCCTAGGGCTTTGGCAGCTCTGCCACCAGATATGGTAAGTACCGCCGTTGAAAAAATGCGCGTTGTAGCGCCCCCTGCCCCCGCGCGAAGAATCGCGCGGGGGCGGTTTGGTCCGGCACCTTGGCCGGGCACCCAGATCAGCCGACCATGCGCGCCATGACGTCGTCCTGCTTCACCCGCCTGTGCCAGACGGCAGCACCGGCATGGCCCAAGATCAGCAGCAGAAGCAGCAGCGACAGCGGCCCGTGTGCGGCGGCCGGGGCCATGGCCCAGTCGACGGACACCTCGCGCGGGGCGAAGACCTGCAGGCCGAAGACCTCCAGCCCCCGGGTGCCGCCCCAGGCGCGCAGCAGGGCCACCGCCGGCACCGCCAGCATCAGCAGGTAAAGCAGACCGTGCCCGACCGTTGCCAGCACGCCCATGGCGCCAGCCTCCTGCGCGGGCCGACGCCGGGCATTCAGAGCCGCCCAGAGCAGCCGCAGCAGCACCAGCGCGAACAGGCTCACCCCCAGGGGTTGGTGGATCGGCCCCATGAATTGGGCCACCGCGGACTCGCGCCCCAAGGCGTTGCTGGCCAACATGCCCAAGATCTGAAACAGCAAGAGCGCGGCCATGGCCCAGTGAAACAGGCGGCTGACGAGGCCGTAGCGGGTTGGATAGTCCATCCATCCCGATAGTCGTGTTGTGGCAGGCATACTATCCTCCATGCCGATTTTGCGCGCATCCAGGAGTGATACGCCCCCCCGTGCGAAGTCCGTCGCGGGAAAATGGCACGGCGCCCAAAACGCGGCCCCGACGCTCCGGCGGAGACAGGCCGCCAGATCTTCCAGCCGTAGGTGAAAGACGATGCGCGCCTCGGCACGGGTGAAGGTCAATGCCTCTCCCGTGGCCGTGCTGGCGAACCGGAACCCTTCGGAAAGACCAGCGCGGGTCGATCATCATACAGGGTGTCTCTTTTCTCGTTCAGTCCCGACGACAGCCCCCCGGCGAGCCCGGACCCGAGAAACCGCCTCGGCGGGATGTTTGAAAGGCCAGGAAGGCCCGACCACCGAGGAAAATCGTCTTTTCAAACAATTGTGCAACAATCTCCGCACATTCTGTCGCCGAACACAACCTCGCCCCCCTGACACGGACAAAAGCAGGTGCGCCTGCCTGGTCAATCGCGTCCAGGCAGCAGGTGCTTTCCTGACGTGTCAGCCCGCATTGCTGCGCGCGCGCCGCGCGCAGAACCGAGCGAGAGCAGACCGAAGGAAGACAGCATGACACGACACGGACCTCACGCATCGCGGATCGCGCGCCTCTTACACCGCGGGGCGCCGCGGCCTGGCAGACCGTCCTCGCAGCGCTGACGCTGATCCTCACCCTGCAGGCCGCGCCGCCGCAGGCACAGGGCCCCGTGGACCCTCGGCGCTACGCTCCGAGCAATGCCGGGAGACTGGGGAAGCCGCGCTGGCAGGGCCGCGGCGGCAAGTACATCGTACAAAATGACAGGCGGGAATTGTACCAAGCAGTGGGGACCGGACGGTTTGCGATCAACTACGGAGGAGTCGACTACACCTTCACGGACGGGCCGTTCACGATCTTCACCGGGCAAGCGACGGACATGTCGACCCTTTTCAACGGTGTCGCTTTTTGGGGCTCCCTGGACCTGAATCACTGGGACACATCGCGTGTCGTTAGCCTCTCCGAGGCCTTCCTAGGCAGTTCTGTTCAGGCGTCCATCGCTGACTGGGATGCTTCGGGGGTCAGGAACATGTCCGTCGCTTTCAAGAATTCCGAGTTCGACGGGGACATCAGCGGCTGGGATGTCTCCAATGTGACGAACATGGCATACATGTTCAGTCGCGCCTCGGCCATCAACCAAGACTTCTCGGGCTGGGACGTGCGGAAGGTCGGCTCCGAACCAGAGAGTTTCGACGCAAAGGCCTCCGCCTGGACCAATCCGGACTGGAAACCGCAATGGACGACCACGGCGCCGGCTCCGCGCGTCGTCTCCGTGAGGGCGTACGGAGACGACGAGGGACCCTTCGTCGAGGGCGACAGGATTTACATCGTGGCCAAACTCGACAGGGTCTTGATACCTGTTTGCTGCGGACTACCGACACTGTCGCTGGATCTGTCACCTCCTGGCGGTGAGACCACCCTGGCCCCCTTCACGATACTCTCCAGCAAAGAAGTACTGTTCTACTACATCGTCCCCGTGGGATCGAGACCGATCGGCTGGCCTATACCAGCACCACAGCTCTCAACACGGACGGCGGGGTCCTGATAAGTGAAAGCGATCGTATCCCGATCGACCCTACCCTGCCCGCGCCTGGCAGCGCCGGATCGCTCTCGGCCAAATCGGCGATCGTCATCGACTCGATCGCTCCCGTGGCAACCTTCGAGGACGTGCCGGCCCTCTTCGCCACCGACACCGCCTTCACGCCCACCCAGACATCGACCGAGGAGATCGCAGGCTTCAACGCGTCGCAGATCACCGTCGCCGGCGGCACCCTGTCACCCGTGCCCGACACCGGCGACGAGAGCCGCACCCTGACGATCACCCGTGATAGCGAGGCGGAGGAGATAACCATGGCCCTCGCCCCGGCCGCCTTCACCGACCCCGCCGGCAACCCGGTGGTGCCGCCGGAAGCCCTGGTGATTGCCCTTGACCTATAACGCCACCGATGGCGCGGGGCTGGAGACGCAGGCCAGCTTCTCCGTCACCGTCGAGCGGCGCGATTACGTGGCGGGCGAGACGCAGCATGACATGAGTGCGGAGTGCCCGCAGAGCCGACCACAACAGCAGTCCGTCCCTTCAAGCTCGCGCCTCGTCCCGCCCGCGGTTCTCGACCGTTCCCGGGCCGCAGCTCAGGTTCACGTCGCGCTCCTTCCCGCGACAGCTGCCGCACGCCTTGCCGCATCGGGCCGGCGATCAGGTCCGAGACTACCGGGATGATCGACACAAGGGTACGGCAGACGCCAGATTCTCGGTCGGCGTCTGGGCAGTTTGGGCTCGCCGAAGGCGCTGACTGTCCCGGGCACCCGCACCGGAACGCTAACGGAGGCGAAAAAATGGAGGTCGGACGGTTCGACTTGCCCGATGCCGACCGGCATTCGGAGGTCTAGAGCACAGATCGTCGCGTGCGCGGAAGGAGCGAAGCGATTGCGAAGGTGGTGAAGCTACCGGATCTTCGGATAACGGCTTGTCTCAAGTCCGTTTCGACATGCCAATCCGTTTCAACGGAAATGTCTTTGAAGTCATTGATAGTGTGGTCGGGGCGGCGAGATTCGAACTCACGACCCCCTGTACCCAAAACAGGTGCGCTACCAGACTGCGCTACGCCCCGGACCGTGCGCCTCTCTAGCCGCTCGGGACCGGGTTGAAAAGGGCCTGTTGTGCCCAATCCGCCCGGTCGGGCGTGAAAGCCTGCTGCGGCGTCACTCGCAGGGGGCGGCGGCCAGGTCCTGATCGACCGCCGGATGGCGCAGGACGGAGCCTTCGCCGATGCCCATGCGCTCGGCCAGGCCGCCGTTGATTTCCAGAACATACTGGCTGTCGCCGCCCGGCAGGCTGGTTTCGTCCAGCGGCTTGCCATGCTGGATGACATTCAGCATGCCGGTTTCATCGAAGAAGATGATATCCAGAGGGATCAATGTGTTACGCATCCAGAACGCCAGCGGGCGCTGCTGCGGAAAGACGAAGAGCATGCCTTCGCCCAGCCCCATGCTTTCGCGGTTCATCAGACCCTGCTGGCGCTCCGCGGGCTCATCCGCGATCTCGACGCGGAAGGCCGCGACAGCGCCCTCGGGGCCGACGATCTCGGCCCGATCGGCCCGGCAGGCGGCATTGGCCAGCCCGGTCGCGGTCAGAAGCACCGCCAGGACGGTTGCAGAACGTGCAAGGATTCGAGGCACCATCAGAGCTCCTTTCGCGACACCGGATCGAGCCTGCCACGCGGTGGCGACGAAGGCCAGCACCGGGCGCAGAATAGCCGGGGCGAAGATCCCGCCCGGCAACCCGGTCAGCTAACGCGCGGCGGCCTCCCAGGCACAGATCTCGGTGGCCATGCGGCCGCGCTTGCCGTCGATCACGCGCATCGCCACCGCCTCGCCCGGGGCCAGGTCGGCCAATCCGGAGGCGCGCAGCACTTCCACGTGAATGAAGACATCCTCGGGCCGGCCGAAGACATTGGCGAACCCGAACCCCTTGATCTTGTCGAACCACTTGACCCGGGCCGGTTCCATCGCGATAGACTGCAACACCTCCGGGTCCAGCGCCTGGAAATCCTCCAGGACAGCGGTTCCGGCGCCTTCGGGCGGCGCGATCTCGATCACCTCGATCGCCTGCACGCCACGCTGCGTCTTCTGGATCAGGATCTCTACCTTGGCGCCATCGGCGACCGAACTCTGGCCGAAATTCCGCAGCACATTCGCGTGCAACAGAATATCGGGTCCCCCTTCATCGGCGACGACAAAGCCGAACCCCCTCGCCGGATCGAACCATTTCACACGGCCCGATAGCTTCCGGGTGCTATCGTCAAGCTGATTCACAACATTCCCCGCATTTTACCGCGGCAGCCTGTCCCCACAGCGACCACCCGGCACCCACAACGTCTTTAACAACTCCAACCACGTACCATTGGCAAGGGGCGCCTTGCCACACATTTCCCATCTCTTCGGGCGCTTTTGCTTGCGCCCCGGTGCCTCACGGGTTCAACCGTTGCACCTGCCAGGCACTGGCGTCGTCCTCTCGCGTCCAGCGGAACCGGTCATGCAGACGAAACGCGCCGTCTGCCCAGAACTCGATCTCCACCGGGCGTATCTTGTACCCGCCCCAGAACGGCGGCCGTTTCGGGTTGGTCCCATGGGTCGCAGTGACTTTCGCCACCTCTGCCATCAGGGACGCCCGAGAGGCCAGGGGGCGCGATTGCCGCGACGCCCAGGCCCCCAACCGGGACTTCAGCGAACGCGATTCGTAATAGGCGTCTGCCTCGGGACCGTCAAATCGGCTCACCGGGCCGCGCACGCGAATCTGCCGCCGCAAGCTTTTCCAATGAATGACAAACGCAGCTTTCCCTGCCGCGTCAAGTTCATTGGCCTTGCAACTTTCGTAGTTCGTATAAAAAACGAAGCCATCCGCCAGAATATCCTTCAACAGGACCATTCTGACGTTGGGCAAGCCGTTGCTGTCCACCGTGGACAGGGCAATGGCGTTCGGGTCGTTCACCTCGCTGGCCTCGGCCTCGCCCAGCCAGCGGCGCGCCAGGACGAACGGGTCCTCCCCGACGAAAATACCCTCACGATCCGACATTGCGTGCTCCTTCTCGAAACAGGACCGCCACGGTGTTTCCGCTACGGTCGCGGGCAGGCTTGAAGCGCCCCGACCTATCGCTTAAGGGAGTTTGACCGAAAGTTACAGGGCGGAGCGCGATATGCCGAACACTCTCATGGCGGGCAAAAAAGGTCTGATCATGGGCCTGGCCAATGACAAGTCCATTGCCTGGGGCATCGCCAAGGCCCTTGCCGATGCCGGGGCCGAACTGGCGTTCACCTACATGGGTGACCAATTCAAGAAGCGGGTGATCCCGCTGGCGGACCAGCTGGGCTGCAAGCACCTTTACGAATGCGACGTGGCCGACGAGGCCAGCATCGACGCGGCCTTCGACGCCGTGAAGGCGGACCTGGGCGAGATCGACTTCATCGTCCACGCCATCGGCTTCTCCGACAAGTCGGAGCTGCGCGGGCGCTACATCGATACCAGCCGCGAAAACTTCAAGATGACGATGGATGTCTCCGTCTACAGCTTTACCGCCGTCGCACAGCGCGCGGAAAAGCTGATGCCGAACGGTGGCTCCATGCTGACCATGACCTACTACGGCGCCGAACAGGTGATGCCGCATTACAACGTCATGGGCGTGGCCAAGGCGGCGCTGGAGGCCTCGGTGAAATACCTGGCCGAGGACCTGGGCAAGGACAACATCCGCGTCAACGCCATCTCCGCCGGCCCGATCAAGACCCTGGCCGCCTCGGGCATCGGCGATTTCCGCTACATCCTGAAATGGAACGAGCTGAACTCGCCCCTGCGCCGCAACGTGACCATCGACGATGTGGGCAAGTCGGCCCTCTACCTGCTGTCCGACCTGGCCTCGGGTGTGACGGGCGAGAACCTGCACGTCGACTCGGGCTACCACATCGTCGGCATGAAAGCCGTCGATGCGCCCGACATCGACAAGACCTGACCGGCCCATCCGACCGGTCCCGGATGAACGGAGGGGCCATGGCTCCTCCGTTTTGCGTTTCACCGGGCGCCCGTATCCAGCCCGCGTGCCCAACCTCTAGAGGCCCCCGATGCTCTCTGTCCAGCTTTCCGTCTTCGCCGTGCACCTGGTGGCCGCGATCTCTCCTGGCCCGGCCGTGCTGATGACCATGCGCACGGCGATCACCGGCGGCTTTGCCCGTGGCGGCGCCTTCGCCGTCGGCGTGGGGATCGGCGCGGTCGCCTGGGCCGCGGCGGCGGTGCTGGGCCTAGCGACGCTTTTCGAGATCGCGCCGCGCCTGCTGATCGCGCTGAAGATCGCGGGTGCCGCCTACCTGCTGCACCTCGCCTGGAAGATGTGGCGCGGCGCGGACCAGCCGCTGACCCTTGCCCCCGAGGTCGCCGGCGGGCTGGCCCCGGCCGAGCCGCAGGCGCCGCGCCTGCGCGACCTGGCCCGCCTGACCCTGCGGGGCGTGACCACCCAGCTGGCCAACCCGAAACCGGCGGTCTTCTTCGGCGCGGTCTTCGTCACCGTGGTGCCCCATGACGCCGGCCCCGGCCTATTCGCGGCGATCCTCGGCGTGGTCTTTGCCAATGAAACCCTGTGGAACCTGGCCGTGGCGCGGATTTTCTCGCTTGATCGCGCGCGCGCAGGTTATACACGACTGAAATCCGCGATCGACCGCGTGCTCGGCGCCGCCCTGGCGGCGCTCGGCATCAAGGTCGCCGCCTTCTGAGAACACGGGCGCCCCGGTCCGCCGGAGCCCAAGACGAAAGGATCACCGATGGTCGACAACCGCCTGCCGCATGAAAAGGGCTTCCACGTTTCCTGGGACCAGATCCACCGTGACTCCCGGGCCCTGGCCTGGCGGCTGGACAACCACGGCCCCCTCGAAGGCGGCGCCTGGAAGGCCGTGGTGGCCATCACCCGCGGCGGCATGGCCCCGGCGATGATCGTCGCGCGCGAGCTGGACATCCGCACCGTCGACACGATCTCGGTGAAATCCTACCACTCGGGCGGCGGCAAGGCCGACCAGCGCCGCGAGGCCGAGGTTCTGAAATCCCCCGACCCGGAGATGATGGGCGACGGGACCGGCATCCTGATCATCGACGACCTGGTGGACACCGGCAAGACGCTGGAACTGGTGCGCACCCTCTACCCGAAGGCCCATGTCGCCACGGTCTACGCCAAGCCCCAGGGCCGTCCGCAGGTCGAGACCTTCATCACCGAGGTTTCCCAGGACACCTGGATCTTCTTCCCCTGGGACATGGCGCTGCAATACGTCGAACCCTATCGCGGCACCGAGTGATCCGCACGCCGGGCAGCCCCGGCGCGGACGTTGCCGAATACGACGACGGGCGCCCCTTCGGGCGCCCGTTCTCCATCTTCTGCCACGCCTCAGGGCCGGATCATCGCGACCCGCCCCCATCCTCTCTTTGCCGGAAATATCCGGGGCGCTGAGCCCCGGAAGAGCCGCAGGCGCAGGAGGGAGCGGCGCCCCTCCCTGCCCGGCTCAGGTCAGCGCGGCCTTGACCGTCTCCTGCCAGGGCGTCGACTTGCGCCCGGTCAGCGCCTCCAGGCCGGCCCCGCTGCCCTCCAGGTCGCCCTTGGCAGCATGAGCGGAACTATCTGCCAGCATATGCGCCACCACCTCGGGCAGGCCCGCGTCGATGTAGATGGCCTTCAGCTCGGCCTCTGGCATGTCGGCATAGAGGACCTCGCGGCCCGCCACGCGGCTGACCTCGGCGGCGAATTCGGTCATGTCGAAGCTCTCGCTGCCCGCCAGCTCGTAGGTGCCTGAGGCATCCTCCTTCACCAGCACGGCGGCCGCGGCCTCGGCGTAGTCGGCGCGCGTGGCAGTGCTGTAGCGGCCCGCGCCGCTGGCGCCGATGATCGCACCGGCCTCCAGCGCCTGGCCCAGGCTGCCGGTCAGATTCTCGGTGTACCAACCGTTGCGCAGCAGGGCGACCGGCAGGCCGCTCTCGGCCAGCATCGCCTCGGTCGCGCGGTGATCCACGCCCAGCCACAGCCCGCTCTCGTCGGCGCGCAGGATCGAGGTATAGGCGATCAGCTCCACCCCCGCGTCCTTGGCGGCGTCTATCACGCTCTTGTGCTGCGCGGCACGGTCATTGCCCACCTCGCTGGAGGAGATCAGCAGCACCCGCGAGATCCCCGACAGCGCGCGCGCCAGGGCCTCGGCGTCGCCGTAGCTTGCCAGGCGAACCTCGACGCCCTTGGCCTCCAGGGGCGCGGCCGCTTCGGCCCGGCGCACCATGGCCACCACCCGCTCCGCCGGCACCTTCGCCAGCAGGCTGTCCACCACCAGGGCGCCCAGTTGGCCCGATGCGCCGGTCACAAGAATCTTGTCGCTCATGTCGTTCTCCACTGTCTCGATCCCCTGCCGGCGGCCTTTCCACCGGTCTCCTGTCGGGGTATGGTCTCAAATGTAGACCGACTGCCGCAGCCCGTGAAGGAGGCACTAATAAATGACAAGGGAACATCCGAGTAACCCCGTCGTGCTGGATGCCACCGCGCGCCAGGTGCTGCAGGTCTTTTCGGAGAAATCCACAGCCCTCTTCGCGCCCGAGGCGCCCGTGCCGGACATGGACAATTGCCCGGTCCGTGATGTGCTGGCCCGCGTGGGTGACAAATGGAGCCTGCTGATCCTCGTGACCCTGTCGCAGAAGCCGCACCGGTTCTCGGCGCTGCAGCGTCAGGTCGGCGACATCTCCAAGCGGATGCTGACGCAGTCGCTGCGCATGCTGGAACGTGACGGGCTGGTCTCGCGCCAGGTCTTCCCGACGAAACCGCCCTCGGTGGAATATGCGCTGACCGCGCTTGGCGAGGCTGCGCTGGTGCCCGTCGCCGCCCTGCTCGACTGGGCCGCCGGCGCACATGACGACATCCGCGCCGCGCGCCGGCGTTACGACGCCGAGGCAGGGTGACCCTCCGGGCCCCTGCCGGCCTAGTCCATCAGCCAGGCGAAGGACCGGTGCAACAACCCACGCGCGCCCTGGCTGATCAGCGGCCCGTGGGCCATCAGCAGTTGATCGGCGCGCCAGTCGAGCACCTCCGTGATCGCATGACGCGCCGCCTTGCGGTCGATGAAGGACAGCCGGAACCGCCAGGGCACCTGGGGTTCCTCGCCCAGGATCCCATCCACCCGGGCGATCTGTTCGCGCCAGCCACCGAACCAGCCCTTGGGCAGGTTCTGCATCAGGTCGGCGACCAGCACCGTGCGGCTGAGGCGGTGAAAGAACAGCACCTCGGTGGTGTAGATATTGCCGGGCACGGGCACCTGGTCGATCTGCCCGGCCCAAAGCGGCGGCGGATCACCGGACAGCTCATGACTCTGGGGCAGATCGGGGTGGCGCCGGGCCATGCCCGGAGCCATGTAAAGCTGCGCCTGCGGACAGACCTGCGCCCATTCCGCCATCCAGCGTTCGTGAAAGTGGTTGGGAGAGACCAGGGCGCGCACCTCTCCCAGCCGGTCGACCTCGCGGCGCATCTTGTCGGTCATCGGCGTCGGCGACCAGACCCAGAGACTGCCATCGGCCAGTTGCGCCACGGCCATGCGCGTGGGATAGACGAACCCGGCGAGCGCCGGGGCGACCGGCCCCTCGTCCGTCCACAGTCCACGACCAAATGGCACCAGCATGCCAAATTCCCCCAGGTCACCTAATTGAGTGCGCTCTCCACTTAGCGCCTTTTGCCGCGACGCGGCAAGACGCCGCCGCGGGGGACCGGCGCAACACCGCCAGCCACTTCCCCTGCTCGTCCGGCCCTGCTAGCGTCCGCTCGAACCATGCGCCGTCCGCGCAGCACATATTTGTTGATCATTGCCGACGTGCCCAACACGTCCGAGCGAAGGGGCCCAGATGACACCCACAACGCGCACCAAGGCCACCTTCCTGCCCCCGGTGATGGAGGCACGACGCTGGCTCGACGGCGTCGATTTTCCCGCCGACCGACCACTGATCAATGTCTCGCAGGCCGCGCCCGTGGCGCCGCCACCGCCACCGCTGATCGCCGCGATGAAGGCGGCGATGGACCGCCCCGAGACGCACCTCTATGGTCCCGTGCTGGGCCTGCCCGGTCTGCGCGCCCGCATCGCCGCCGACTGGTCCGCAGCCTATGGCGGCCAGGTTTCGGAGGCCCAGGTCGCGATCACCGCCGGCTGCAACCAGGCCTTCTGTGCCACCATCGCCGCGCTGACCGGCGAGGGGGACGAGGTGATCCTGCCGACGCCCTGGTACTTCAATCACAAGATGTGGCTGGACATGCAGGGGGTGCGCGCCGTGCCCCTGCCCTGCGAGGCCGACATGCTGCCCGATCCCGACCGCGCTGCCAGCCTGATCACGGAATGCACCCGCGCCATCGTTCTGGTGACACCCAACAATCCGGCGGGCACCGAGTATCCGCCCGAGTTGATCGCGGCCTTCCGCGACCTGGCCCGCACCCGGGGGATCATGCTGATCCTCGACGAGACCTACCGCGACTTCCACAGCTCGGACGCGGCGCCGCATGATCTGTTCACCGATCCCGACTGGGACGACGTGCTGATCCACCTCTATTCCTTCTCCAAGGCCTACCGGCTGACCGGCCACCGCACCGGCGCCATCGTCGCCTCGGTCAAGCTGCTGGAGGAAATGGAGAAGTTCCAGGATTGCGTCGCCATCTGCGCCCCGCAACTGGGCCAGATCGCGGCGCTCTGGGGGATGGAGAACCTCGGCCAATGGCTCGCGGGCGAGCGGGCGGAGATCCTGGCCCGGCGCGCCGCGATGCTGGCCGGGGCCGAGCAGCTGGCCGCGGCGGGCTGGACCCTGCATTCGGCGGGCGCCTATTTCGCCTACCTGTCGCATCCCTTTGCCGAAAGCTCTGCCGCGCTAGCCCCGCGCCTGGTGCGTGACGCCGGTCTGCTGATGCTGCCCGGCACGATGTTCACGCCCCCCGGCGACGGGGCCGGCATGCGCCAGATGCGCGTCGCCGTCGCCAATCTCGACCAGGCCGGGATCACCGCCTTTCTCGACCGCGTCAGCGCCTTCGCCAGCGCCTGAGGGCCATGCTTGCCCCTTGCGAGGCAAGTCTTTAACAAGGCCGCAACGCTTCGGGCAGACGCCCGGAGCCCCATTTCCGCACGCCCGCACAAAGCCTTGCGCGCGTAGCAAAAACCGGAGGTTGCCGCATGGCGAGCAAGAAATCCAAGGGGGCCATGTGGATCATCATGGCCCTGCTCATTCTCGGGCTCGGGGGCTTCGGCGCCACCAGCTTCACCGGCTCCGTCAGCCGGGTGGCAACGGTGGAGGGCAAGCCCGTGCGCATCGACAGCTACTCGCGCGAGTTGCAGAACCAGATGAACCAGCTGGGGCAGCAAATGGGCCAGGCGATGACCTTCGAACAGGCTCAGGCCTTCGGTCTGCCCGAGGGGGTGCTGGCGCGGCTGGTGTCGAACCGCGCGCTGGACGCCGAGGCCGACCGGCTGGGCCTGTCGGTGGGCGATGGCACGCTGCGCGACCAGATCCTGCAGATCCAGGCCTTCCAGGGCCCCGACGGCAGCTTCTCCCGCGACAGCTACACCTTCGCGCTGGACAACGCCGGCCTGACCGAGGAGGAGTTCGAGAGCGACCTGCGCGCCGAAACCGCCCGCTCGATCCTGCAGGCCGCCGTGGTATCGGCCACCGAGATGCCCGCGACCTACTCCGACACTCTGGTCAATTTCCTGGCCGAAACCCGTCAGGTCAGCATGATCCGCATGGGCGTCGATCAGCTGGACGCGCCGATCCCGGATCCGACCGAGCCGGAGCTGCGCGCCTTCTACGACGAGAACATCGACGACTACACCGCGCCGGAGAAAAAGCGCATCACCTATGCGCTGCTGTCGCCCGATGCGCTGGTGGACACGGTGCCCGTCGATGACAGCGCCATCCGCCAGGCCTACGAGGACCGGATCGACCAGTTCGAGCAGCCCGAGCGGCGCCTGGTCGAACGCCTGCCCTTCGCCGACGAGGCCGCAGCCCAGGCGGCACGGGACCAGATCGAGGCGGGCGAGACCGACTTCGAGACACTGGTCGAGGATCGCGGCCTGACCCTGAACGACGTGGACCTGGGCGATGTGTCACGCGATGACCTCGGCGCCGCTGCCGACACCGTCTTCGAGGCCACAAGCGGCGACATCGTGGGCCCGGTCGACAGCGACCTCGGCCCCGCGCTCTTCCGCGTCAACGGCGTGCTGGCGGCCACCTCGGTCGACTACGGCACCGCCTCGCTGATGATCCGCGAGGAGCTGGCCGCCGATGCCGCGCGCCGCGCGGTGCAGGCCCAGGCCGAACCCGCCGAAGACCTGCTGGCCGGCGGCGCCACGCTGGAGGACCTGGCCAAGGAAACCGAGATGGAGCTGGGCACGGTCGACTGGTACCCCGGCCTGTCCGAGGGGATCGCCGCCTATGCCGATTTCGAGGATGCGGCCACGGCGCTGTCGTCGGAGGACTACCCGGAAATCCTGCAGCTGGACGATGGCGGCATCTACGCCATGCGCCTGGACGAGGTCCTGCCCCCCGCCCCCGAGCCCTTCGAGGACGTGGCGGAGCGCGTGGCCGACAACTGGGAAGCAGCCCAGACCGATGCCGCGCTGACCGAAAAGGCCCAGGCGATCATCGACCGTGTGGAAGCCGGCGAGACGCTGGAGGACGTGGCCACCGACATGGGATTGACCGTCACGGTCGAGCCCCAGGTGACCCGCAACGGCGCCGTGCTGGGCACGCCGCGCGGCTTCAACGCCGAGGTCTTCGAGATGGAAGAGGGCGCGCTGACCGTGTCGCAGGGCTTCGGCGCCGTGATCCTGGCCCGCCTCGATGCGATCACGCCCCCGGCAGAGGATGATCCCCGCGCCACCGAACTGCGCCAGCAGGTCACGGCCCAGGCCTCCAACGCGCTGTCGCAGGAGATCTACACCGCCTACATGACCGATGTGCGCAACAGCAAGGATGTGCGGATCGACCAGGATGCGCTG
This sequence comes from Pseudooceanicola marinus, assembly GCF_002786295.1. Classification (GTDB taxonomy): domain Bacteria; phylum Pseudomonadota; class Alphaproteobacteria; order Rhodobacterales; family Rhodobacteraceae; genus Pseudooceanicola; species Pseudooceanicola marinus. Next base: position 289,522 of record NZ_PGTC01000017.1, read on the forward strand.
AACGCGATCCACGCCCAGTTCCGCTGAGGCGCGGCGCCCCGCCCGGGGCGACGCCGCTGAACAAGAGAAAAGGCGGGGGCCGGTTGGCCTCCGCCTTTTTCACGTGTCGAGAAGGGCTGCCCCCAGGCTCAAGTTGCCGACACCTGGCATCTCGGGGTCATGCCTCGGAGGTCCCGCCGGGTCGCCTAGTCCGGCAAGGCGTCGGTCAGGACCGCGGAGGCCGGGACCAGGTGCACCTGGTTGGCGCGCTCCGCCAGACCCCAGACCAGCAGCGCCGAGACGGTTTCCGGGCGCAGCCGGCCCACCATGATGACCCCGCCCTCCTGTTCGGATTTCAGTGCGGCGTAGTCGAGGAAGCGTCGGATCACCCGCGCGTCCTCCCCCTGCGCGTCGAAGTCGCGGAACAGCGTGACGGCCGGCACACCTTCGCGCAGGGCCAGCTTGCGCGCGGTGTCGAGGCCCTCGGGGTAGAGAAGCAGGCCATGACCGCTGGCGGCCAGGGCCTCGGCCAGCTGTTCCGAGGTCTCACTGCCCCGTTGCAGCAGGCCCGGCCCCTCTTCCATCACGGCCACCGCCTCGGGCACCTCGGCGAACCAGGTCTGGGCAGCGGTTTCCACGTCGCCCGGGGTCGCGCCCTCGGGCAGGTCGGCACGCAGCAGCACCTCGAACCCGGCGGCACGGTAGGCCTGCATCGCCAGCGCCGCATCGGGACGGCTGGAATCCACGGCAAAGCTCAGCGGATAAGGGAAGCTGCGCAGGGAGTTCATGCTGACCCGGTCATCGCCCTCGTCGATCAGCACGATGGCCATGCGCGGTCGCGGGTCGGCGGCGTCGTAGTCGGCCGCGAAGCCTTCGATCGGCGGCAGGTCCGGCGTGGCGGCCTCCGGCGCGGTGGCGCTCTGCGTGCCACGCTCGGTCAGCGGGCCGTGGCTTCCCTGCCCCGGCAGGCGCGGGGCGGTGGTGGTGACCTCGGGGGCCGCTTCGCTCGGCTCGGTCGTCTCCACCGCCTCCTCCTCCGCTCCGATTTGCGGCAGCCGGGGGCGCGCGGCAGGCTCCTCCGCCGGGGCGGGCAGGCTCTCCGGCGGGAGGGTGCCGGCCCCCTGGGGCGCCGCGCCAATCGCGTCCAGATCTCCCTGCGGGAAGCCTGCGGCAGGCAGGTCGATCTCCTCGCCGGCGACAGGGGTGTCGCGGCCCTCTTCGCTCTCGCCCTCCAGCGCTGCCGCCTGATCTGCCGGGGTCGCGTCGACGGGCGGCGTGGGGGCCTCGGGCTCAATCTCGGCCACGGGTGCGGAGACCTCGGGCGCGCCTGCCCCGGGCCGGGCCGGATCGGCCGCGCCGTCCAGCGCCGGGGCTGTCTCCTCGGTGCTCCCGCTGGCCTGCGGCTGGGACAACGACTGGGCCACATCGGGCGCCGGAGCGCTGTCGGATTGGGTGGCGGGGGCGGCACCGCCCGTCTCGGCAGCGGGACGCGGGGCGGTCGGTACCCCGGACGTAGCCGGATCACCGCGCGGCAGATCGGGCAGCACATCCCCGGCGCCGCGGTTGAATTCGGACCCCGCCGGGACCTCGGCGGCCCCAGCCTCCGGCGCGGCACCTCCGTCGCCTCGCGCCGTATGGGCTCCGGTGGCCTGCGGGTCCGCCACGTCATCGGCCACCTCGTCCGGGCTGTCATCAGACACGTCAGCGCCCGGCTCAGCGGGTGCCCCGTCCTCACCGACCTGCGGCGAGGCGGCCTGCGGCGCGGGGTCGGGTTCGTCGGACCGCGCGCCGGGCGGGACCGGCGGCGACCAGCCGGGCGGCGGCGCCGTCAGCGATGCGGTTGCCAATGCCATGCCCGAGAGCAAGGTGCCCCAGACAAACCCCGAAATCGTGCCGCGTGCCACGTTGTCTCTCTCGCTCTCTCCGGGTCTTGCGCCCGGGCCTCTGTCGGACCGCCGTCGCGGGTCCCTGCCCTGTTGCTTGCCCTGAACGCCGGGCCCGAACGGCTCTTGACGCTGCCGGGCTGGCGCGGGATCAATGCAGCGCCCCGTCCCTTGGGGCCCGCCGAAACTATACCACCATATCCGCCCTCGGAAAGGGGGTGAGGAGAGCCCGAATGTCCGACGCCCTGAAGCCCCTCATCTCCGCCGCCGCAGACCGCGCCCTGAGCCGGGAGGAAGCCGGACAGGCCTTCCAGATCCTTTTCGACGGCGAGGCGACCCCGGCCCAGATCGGCGGTTTCCTGATGGCGCTGCGCACCCGGGGCGAAACGGTGGAGGAATATACCGCCGCCGCCGCCGTGATGCGATCGAAATGCCACAAGGTGACGGCGCCGACCGGCGCCATGGACATCGTCGGCACCGGCGGTGACGGCAAGGGCACGCTGAACATCTCCACCGCCACGGCCTTCGTGGTGGCGGGCGCGGGCGTGCCGGTGGCCAAGCACGGCAACCGCAACCTCAGCTCGAAATCCGGCGCGGCGGATGCGCTGTCGCAGATGGGCGTGCAGGTGATGGTCGGCCCCGAGGTGGTGGAAAAGGCGCTGGCCGAGACCGGCATCGCCTTCATGATGGCGCCGATGCATCATCCGGCCATGGCCCATGTCGGCCCGGCCCGGGTCGAGCTGGGCACGCGAACGATCTTCAACATCCTCGGGCCGCTGACCAACCCGGCAGGCGTCACCCGCCAGCTGACCGGCGCCTTTTCCCGCGAGGTGATCCGCCCCATGGCCGAAACCCTGGGCGCGCTCGGCTCCGAAAAGGCCTGGCTGGTGCATGGCTCGGACGGCACGGACGAGCTGGCGATTTCCGGCATTTCCTGGGTCGCGGGGCTGGAGAGCGACGGCACGGTGCGCGAGTTCGAGCTGCACCCCGAGGAAGCCGGCCTGCCCACCCATCCCTTCGAGGAGATCATCGGCGGCACGCCCGCCCATAACGCCGCCGCCTTCCGCGCGCTGCTGAACGGGGCGCAATCGGCCTACCGCGACGCCGTGCTGCTGAACGCCGCTGCCGCCCTGGTGGTTGCGGGCCGGACCGACGACCTGAAGGAAGCAACCGGCATCGCCGCCGAAAGCATCGACAGCGGCGCGGCCCTGGCCAAGGTCGAGGCGCTGGCCCGACTGACCTCCGCCGCATGAGCGACGCCCCGACGTCCCTGCCAGAGGGCCAGCCCGCCCCGCCCGGCCCCTGGGCCGATCTGCCCTTCTTCACCGACGACTATCCGCGCATCGCCGCCGCTCTGTCGGCGGAGACACGCCAGATCCTGCCCCCCGCGCCACAGCGTTTCGCCGCGCTGGCGGCCTGCCCGCCCGAGGCGACCCGCGTGGTCATCCTGGGCCAGGACCCCTACCCGACCCCCGGCCATGCCCATGGTCTAGCCTTCTCGGCCGAGCCCCATGTGCGCCCGCTGCCGCGGTCGCTGGGCAATATCTACAAGGAAATGCAGGCGGATCTGGGCGGCTGCCCGGACAACGCCGACCTGCGGTTCCTCGCCGCCCAGGGCGTGCTGCTGCTGAACACCGCGCTGTCCGTTCCGGCGGGCGAGGCCGGGGCGCATGCGAAACTCGGCTGGTCGCGCCTGACGCAACAGGTGCTGGAGCGGCTGTCGGACCGCCCCCGCGCCTTCCTGCTGTGGGGGAAACCTGCGCAGGGGTTTGCGCGTTATATTGCCGGGGACGATCATTTGATCGTGATGTCTCCGCACCCGTCACCGCTCTCCGCACGCCGGGGATTTTTCGGCTCACGCCCATTTTCAAGCGTGAACAAGTGGCTTAGAGCAAGAGGGGAAGGCGAAATTGATTGGACCGGCGCCAGGTCCGCGACCGAGGGAGCCCAGAGATGAGCGAGACCGTGCTGGACCGCATCAAGGCCTACAAGCTGGACGAAATCGCCGCCGACAAAGAGGCCAAGCCCCTGGCGGAGGTCGAGGCGGAGGCGAAGGACGCCCCTGCGGTGCGCGGCTTCGCCGACGCGCTGCACGAGGCCTCACGCTCGGGTTATGGCCTGATCGCGGAGGTCAAGAAGGCCTCGCCCTCGAAGGGTCTGATCCGCGAGGATTTCGACCCGGCCAGTATTGCTGCCGCCTATGCCGAAGGCGGTGCGGCCTGCCTGTCGGTGCTGACCGACACGCCGTCGTTCCAGGGCGCCAAGGAGTTCCTCGTTCAGGCGCGCGAGGCCTGCGACCTGCCGGTGCTGCGCAAGGATTTCATGTATGACACCTACCAGGTGGCCGAGGCCCGCGCCCTGGGCGCCGACTGCATCCTGATCATCATGGCCTCGGTCAGCGACGCCCAGGCGCTAGAGCTGGAGGACGCCGCCCGTCACTGGGGCATGGATGCGCTGATCGAGGTGCATAACGAAGAAGAGCTGACCCGCGCCTCGGCGTTGAAAAGCCGCCTTCTGGGGATCAACAACCGCGATCTGAAGACCTTCGCGACGTCGCTGGACACCACCCGCAAGTTGTCGCGTCTGGCGCCCGAGGATCGCATCCTGGTGGCCGAAAGCGGGTTGACCGGACCGGACGATCTGGCCGACCTGGCCCGCTTCGGCGCGCGCTGCTTCCTGATCGGCGAAAGCCTGATGCGCGAAGACGACGTGGCCACGGCCACCCGGCGGCTGCTGGCGCAACCTGCCGGCGGCGGGCTGTAAGGCCCCGCCACGGATGGCCGCCCGACGGCCTGACCAAAGATCCACGAGAGGAACCGCGCCGATGGCTCTGACCCATTTCGACGGCAAGGGCGACGCCCATATGGTCGATGTCTCCGACAAGGCAGTGACGGCACGGATCGCCACCGCTGTCGCCTGGGTGAAGATGCAGCCCGAAACGCTGCGCCTGATCACCTCCGGCGAGACCAAGAAGGGCGACGTCGCCGGCATCGCGCGGCTCGCCGGGATCATGGGCGCGAAGAAGACCGCCGATCTGATCCCGCTTTGCCACCCGCTGCCGATCACCAAGGCCAGTGTCGAGATCACCCCGGATGAGGACCTGCCGGGCCTGCGCATCGAGGCGACGGTGAAGACCTCCGGCCAGACCGGCGTGGAGATGGAGGCGCTGACCGCCGCCTCCACCGCCGCGCTGACCGTCTACGACATGGTCAAGGCCGCAGATCGCGGCATGGAAATCGGTGGCCTGCGGGTCGTGCTGAAGGACGGCGGCAAATCCGGCCGCTACGAGGCGCAATGATCTCCGTCGAGGCGGCGCTGGACGCCCTTTTCGCCCTGGTCCGTCCGCTCGGCACCGAAGAGGTGCCGCTGCGCGAGGCCGCGGGCCGCGTCATGCGCGCCGATGTCCATGCCTTCCGCGACCAGCCGCCCTTCCCCGGCTCCGCTATGGACGGCTATGCGGTGATCGCCGAGGAGGCTCAGCCCCACGCCATGTTCCGCGTCATCGGCGAAAGCGCCGCCGGCCGCCGGTTCGAGGGCCAGGTGAAACCGGGCCAGGCCGTGCGCATCTTCACCGGCGCCCCGGTGCCCGAGGGCGCGACCCGTGTCGTCCTGCAGGAAGACGTGACCCGCACCGGCGACATCATCACCCTGACCGATCCGCTGGACGCCGGCCCCCATATCCGCCCCGCCGGGGTGGATTTCCGTCAGGGCGACACCTTCACGGCCCCGCGCCTGCTGCGCCCCGCCGACGTGGCCCTGCTGGCGGCGATGAACCAGCCCAAGGTCACCGTGTCGCGCCAGCCTAAGGTCGCGCTGATTTCCACCGGGGATGAGTTGGTCCTGCCGGGCGAGGATCCCGGCCCCGACCAGATCGTCGCCTCCAACACCTTCGGGCTGGAGGCGCTGTTCCGTACGCTCGGCGCGCGGCCGCGCATCCTGCCCATTGCCCGCGACACCCGGGCCTCGCTGGAAAGCGCCTTCCACCTCGCGGCCGACGCCGACCTGGTGGTGACCATCGGCGGCGCCTCGGTGGGCGATCATGACCTGGTGGGCCAGGTGGCGGGCGATCTGGGCATGGAGCAGAGCTTCTACAAGGTGGCGATGCGGCCCGGCAAACCGCTGATGGCGGGACGCATGGGCGCCGACCTGGGCGGCGCGATGATGATCGGCCTGCCCGGCAACCCGGTCTCGGCCATGGTCTGCGGCCATGTCTTCGCAGCCCCCGTCCTGCGCGCCTTCCAGGGCCTGCCGGCGGAACCGGCGCCGCTGGCCCATGCCCCGCTGCTGGCGCCCCTGCCCGCCAATGGCCCGCGCATGCACTACATGCGGGCCCGCCTGTCGCCCGAGGGGCTGCGCGCCTTCGACAGCCAGGACAGCTCGATCCTGTCGATCCTGTCGGAGGCCGGCGCGCTGATCCAGCGCCCGCCGCACGCCCCCGCCGCCGAGGCCGGCGAGATCCTGCCCTACCTGCCGATCTGACGGGGCTTCGGATTTGTTCTCCTGCCGGGCAGCTGTTGACACAAAACGAGAACAGCAGTAGAACACACCTCAAGATATTGTGCAGGAGCGCCCCATGCTGACCCGGAAACAGCTCGACCTGTTGGAATTCATCCACAAGCGGATGCAGCAGGATGGCGTACCGCCTTCCTTCGACGAGATGAAGGAGGCGCTGGACCTGCGGTCGAAGTCCGGCATCCACCGACTGATCACGGCCCTGGAAGAACGCGGCTTCATCCGCCGCCTGGCGCACCGTGCCCGCGCGATCGAGATCGTGAAGCTGCCCGACAGCCTGGCCGCCAAGGAGACCGCTGGCAGCAGAGCCGGATCCAAGTCCAAGGCGATCGAAAGCGGTGCCGAGCCGGCTGCCGCCGCACGCCCCGCCGCCAGTGCCGCGATGGAGGTGATGCATGCGATGGAACTGCCCGTCATGGGCCGCATCGCCGCCGGCGTCCCGATCGAGGCGATCTCCGAGATCTCGTCGCATATCGCCGTGCCCCAGGCCATGCTGGCCCGCGGCGACAGTCATTTCGCGCTGGAGGTGAACGGCGATTCGATGATCGACGCCGGGATCAACGACGGTGACGTGGTCATCATCCGCGAAGGCGCGACGGCCGATGATGGGGACATCGTCGTGGCCCTGGTCGAAGACCAGGAGGCGACGCTGAAGAAGATCTATCGCAAGTCCGGGTCGGTGGATCTGGTGGCGGCGAACCCCGCCTATGCCACCCGCACCCTGCCGGCGAACCAGGTCCGCGTTCAAGGCCGCCTTGTCGGCCTGATCCGCACCTACTGATCCGCTACGACTTATCTGAGACATGGCACAGGCCCCGCCGGCAACGGTGGGGTCTTCGCCTATCGGCCGCTGCGAAACCGATTAGCGCACCGGGCATCTTTCCCCGCTGTTCGGCAGAGCCACTGGATGGTCAATGAAACTCCTCTGAGGCGCGCCACGGCCGGCGGGGGCTAAATCGTAGGCTCAACATGCGGCGCCTTATGCGACCGACACGCCAGCTGTGACGGCAGCATCGGGGGCGCCTGTCGCCGACGCGCCTTCGAGGATCGTCCAAGGGGCAAGCGGTCCGTCCCAGAGCCAGTTCAATCCGGCAAAGACCCGACAGGCCCGAAGCCGGCCCCCTTGCCACGCCAGACAGCGCGGATGTCCCAGCGAGGGCGCTCCAGAGCCGCACGGCGCAGCGCTTCGGTGTTCCACAAACGCGCGCCGCTCCGATCCCGCGCGGTGACGATGCGACTGTCGGCGCCCATGCCCAGCACCGCCACCGAACCGGTTCGCCGGAGGCGCGCGGGATCGTAGATGTCACAGCCCACGGCGCCCGAGGCCTCCACCGAGGGCACGTTCAGCACCAGGATCGCTCCGTCACCACAGGGACCTTGCGCGGCGGCCGCCCGTTTGCCCGTGGCATGGCGGATCCCCGGCGGTGCCGACCAACGCGCCGCGGCGTCCTCCTGCCGGGCGGCGTCGCCGTCGTTCTCCAGCCAGACCCGGGCGGCGAAGCTCTCCGAGCGTTCACGGGACAGCGCCCGCCCCGCCTCCGTCATCACACCAACCAGTCCGCCGGTTTCCGCGATCAGGACCTGGGGCCGCTCTGCCCCGACCCACATAAGCGCCGCTAGCACCATCGGCGCGATACCGAGCCATCGCCCGCGCCCGACCCAAAGCATGACCGTCAGCGCCCCGAACGCCAGCAGCGGCAGCGTTGCCGGGGGCGGCGTGGGCACAGTGCCGCGCGCGCCCTCCAGCCCGGCGACCATCTGCGCCACCCAGAGGATCCAGTCGAGGCCCCAGCCCATGACGAGGAGCGGCAGCGCCTCCAGCCCCAGGGGCATCAGCAGCACGGCGATCAGCGCCGCCGGCATGACGAAGGTGCCCATGATCGGCACCGACAGCAGGTTGGCGATCAGCCCGTAGTGCGCCACCTGGTTGAACTGCGCCGCCGCCACCGGCGCCGTGGCCAGCCCCGCGACCGCCGAGGAGAGCACAAGGGTGATCGCCCGGCCCTTCCAGCCACGCCCGGGCCAGTCGCGGCCCTTCAGCAGGGAAAAGACCCAGACCAGCGAGAGGGTGGCGGCAAAGGACATCTGAAAGCCCGGAGACAGCAGCGCCTCGGGCCGCAGGCCCAGCACCACCAGCGCCGCCAGGGCCACGGCCCGCAGGGTCAGTGCCCGGCGGAGCGCCATGGCGGCGACCAGAGCCACGGCGACCATGACGAAAGCCCGTTCCGTCGCAATCGAGCCGCCCGACAGTGCCAGGTAGACACAGGCCACCGCCAGTGCCCCGGCCGCCGCCATGCTGCGCACCGGCCAGTAGAGGGCCGCGTGGCGCGACAGCACCAGCACCCGCCGCACCGCCATGAAGACGAAGCCGGTCAGCAGCCCCATGTGCAGCCCCGAGATCGCCAGGAGGTGCGCCAGGTTCGACACCCGCAGGTCCTGCAGCGTCTCCTGCCCCATGGCGGAGCGGTCACCGGCGGTGATGGCAGCGGCGAAGGCCCCCGTCTCCCCCGGGAGCCGCGCCCGGAAGGCCGCCGATATGGCCATGCGCGCGCGAAAGACCCTCGCCTCCCCCGGCTCCGGCGGGGCAACGGACAACAGCGCGACGCGGGTATAGCCGACGCCGCCGAGGCGCTGGAACCAGGCATGGCGGCGAAAGTCGAAGCCGCCGGGTTCCACCGGGCCGCCGGGCGGCGAGAGAAAGGCCGTGGTCATCACCCGTGCGCCGGGGCGCGGCAGGGTGCCTTCGGGCCCGTGCAGGGAGATCCGAACCCGCGTCGGTGTCTCCTCCGGCGCCATGCGGTCCAGCCTGACCCGGTCCAGCGTCAGCCGGGGCGCGTCGGAGGCGGAGCGGTCGATCCCGACGATGCGCCCCTCCACCGGCCCGTAGTAGCGCCAGCCCAGGACCGGCCCGGCGACCGTCTGCGCCCGGACCGAGGCCAGCGCCACGCCCGCCGCCAGCAAGGCCAGCCCGAGGCAGGCCGGCTGCACCAGGGCGCGCCCCCGACGGCCCGCCCAGACCCCGAGAAGGAAGAGCGCCGCCGCCAGCGCCCAGAGGCCCGCGCGCAGGCCCGGCGCGGGTTCGACCCGCAGGGCGAAATAGGCCCCGATCCCGCAGGCCAGGGCCACCGGCGCCCAGTGAAACAGGTGCCCGCGCTGCGCCAGGGCTGCGCCGCTGAGGATTTCGCCAAGCTGCCGCACTTGTCTCGCCTCCGGCCCGCCGATAGACAATGCCCGGAACGCTACACAGCGCATGGTTAATCAAACGTTAGGATCGTCGTCTTGTCCGACCAGATCGTCACCCGCTTTGCCCCTTCGCCCACGGGTTTCCTGCATATCGGCGGCGCGCGCACCGCGCTGTTCAACTGGCTTTACGCCCGCGGTCGCGGCGGCAAGTTCCTGCTGCGGATCGAGGATACGGACCGCGCCCGGTCGACCCCCGAGGCGACCCAGGCGATCATCGACGGCATGACCTGGCTGGGCCTTGACCACGACGGCGAGATCGTCAGCCAGTTCGACCGCGCCGACCGCCACCGCGAGGTCGCGCTGGAGATGCTGGAGAAGGGGCAGGCCTACAAGTGCTTCTCCACCCAGGAGGAGATCGAGGCCTTCCGCGAGGCGGCCCGGGCCGAGAAACGCTCCACCCTGTTCCAGAGCCCCTGGCGCGACGCCGATCCGGCAACGCACCCGGACGCGCCCTACGTGATCCGCCTGAAGACACCGCTGGACGGACAGACGGTGATCGACGACCAGGTGCAGGGCCCGGTGAAGATCCGCAACGATCAGTTGGACGACATGATCCTGCTGCGCTCGGACGGCACGCCGGTCTACATGCTGGCGGTGGTCGTGGATGACCACGACATGGGCGTCAACACGGTGATCCGGGGCGATGACCACCTGAACAACGCCGCCCGCCAGATGGGCATCTACACCGCCATGGGATGGCCCCTGCCCACCTATGCACATATCCCGCTGATCCACGGCCCCGACGGCAAGAAACTGTCGAAGCGCCACGGCGCCCTGGGCGTCGAGGAATACCGCGATATGGGGTACCCGGCCGCGGGCGTTCGCAACTACCTGGCCCGGCTCGGCTGGTCCCATGGCGACGACGAATTCTTCACCGATGCCCAGGCGATGGAGTGGTTCGGCTTTGACGGTATGAACAAGGCACCGGCCCGGTTCGACTTCAAGAAACTGGCCAATATCTGCGGTCAGCATATTGCCGCAGCGGAAGATGCTGCACTGCTGCAAGAACTGCAGGGCTTCCTGGCCGCCACGGGGGCCGAACCTCTGACGGAACAAAAAATTTACCTTTTGGAACAGGCCATGCCCTTCCTGAAGGAACGAGCCAAGACTTTCCCGGAACTCCTTGAAAAAGCTCATTTCTGCCTGGCCGAACGTCCCCTGGAGATCGAGGAGAAGGCGGCCAAGAACCTGGACGCAGTATCCATCGGTATACTGACTGAATTGACGCCGCACTTGCAAAGTGCTAGCTGGACCCGTCAGGATCTGGAGGGGATACTGACCGTATTCGCCGAGGATCGTGAGATGAAATTCGGCCAGTTGGCCGCGCCCCTGCGCGCAGCCCTGGCCGGGCGCACCGCAACCCCGAGCGTCTATGACATGATGCTGGTTTTGGGCCAGGAGGAAACGGTCCTCCGGCTGCAGGATGCCAGCAAAGGTGCCGATTAACCCTTCGTTGAGAAGCACCGTGAAAAGAAGGGGCGCCGGGCGGCTGACGCAGGCCGGTGCGGGAACAGAGGAAGGGATTTATAATGTCTGAACCTACCAAGACGGCGACTTTGACTGTCGACGGCCAAAGCTACGAATTCCCGGTGCTTTCGCCCTCCGCCGGACCCGATGTCATCGACATCCGCAAACTCTACGGCACCACGGGCATGTTCACCTATGACCCGAGCTTCACCTCCACCGCATCCTGCGATTCCACCATCACCTACATCGACGGTGAAAAGGGTGAGCTGCTTCACCGCGGCTATCCGATCGATCAGCTGGCCTCGAAATCGCACTACCTCGAAGTCTGCTACCTGCTGCTTTACGGCGCCCTGCCCGATGCCGCGCAGCTGGAAGATTTCGAAAGCCGCGTCACCAAGCACACCATGGTGCATGAACAGATGCACCGCTTCTTCACCGGCTTCCGCCGCGACGCGCACCCGATGGCCATCATGGTCGGTGTCGTCGGCGCCATGTCCGCCTTCTACCATGACAGCACCGACATCAACGATCCCTGGCAGCGCGAAGTCGCCTCGATCCGCCTGATCGCCAAGATGCCGACCATCGCCGCCATGGCCTACAAGTACACGATCGGCCAGCCATTCGTGTATCCGCGCAACGACCTGGACTATGCGTCCAACTTCCTGCGCATGTGCTTTGCCGTTCCGGCCGAGGACTACCAGGTGAACCCGATCCTGGCCCGCGCCATGGACCGCATCTTCACCCTGCATGCGGATCACGAGCAGAACGCCTCGACCTCGACCGTGCGTCTGGCGTCGTCCTCGGGCGCGAACCCCTTCGCCTGTATCGCCGCCGGCATCGCCTGCCTCTGGGGCCCCGCCCACGGTGGCGCCAACCAGGCCTGCCTGGAGATGCTGAAGGAAATCGGCACCCCCGATCGCATCCCCGAGTTCATTGCCCGCGCCAAGGACAAGAACGACCCGTTCCGCCTGATGGGCTTTGGCCACCGCGTCTACAAGAACTTCGATCCCCGCGCGACGGTGATGAAGGAATCCGCGGACGAGGTGCTGGAACTTCTGGGTGTCGAGGACAACCCGATCCTGGCCACCGCCAAGGAGCTGGAAAAGCAGGCCCTCGCCGATCCCTACTTCGCCGAGAAGAAGCTGTTCCCGAACGTCGATTTCTATTCCGGCGTCATCCTGGAGGCCATGGGCTTCCCCACCTCGATGTTCACCCCGATCTTCGCCCTGTCGCGGACCGTCGGCTGGATCTCGCAGTGGAAGGAACAGATCGAGGATCCGGGCATGCGCATCGGCCGTCCGCGTCAGCTTTACGTTGGCGAAACCGCCCGCGACTACGTGGATGTCGAAAACCGCTGATCGGCGGGACAGAGATTGTGGAAAAGGGCGGCCTTCGGGTCGCCCTTTGTCTTTGGTGGCAACGGTGCAGCGGCCCGGGCCTAGCCCAGCCCCTGGCCCATGGCACGAGGGCTAAGCGCCACCGCCAGGGTCACCGCCGCCATGGCCAGGGTCACCGCCACCAGCGCCGCCCCCAGCGAGACCACCGCCAGCACACCGCTGGCCAGGATCACTCCCAGCAGGTTGGCGGTCCGCAGCACCGAAAAGGCCTCGGCCCGTCTGTGCGCGGGCACCAGACGGTCCATCAGCAGCATGTAGGTGGTGCCCAGGGGCGGCAGCACCGCCCCCACCATCACCGCGCCCGCGACGGTCAGGCCCAGCGACAGCCCGGTCGCGGCCAGCAGGCAGCCAAGCGCCATCACCGCCAGCTGTGCCACCACCGCCGCACGCCCGGCCATGCGGTTGCGCCAGCTGACCCAAAGCCCGCCACAGACCGAGGCGACGCACAGCGGCACGGTGATCAGGATCGCCATTGTCGGCGCATGACCAAAGCGCAGCGCCAGGGCCACCGCCCCGATCTCCAGCGTGGCCACCGCCGCGCCGCCCGCCGCCGCACAGGCCAGCCACAGCAGCACAGGCGGCGACAGGATGCCCCGGCGATCCGCCGCGGGTTCGGCCCAAGGGACGGGCGCCACATCGGGCACCAGAAGCGCGGGCAGCCCGCCCAGCAGGCTCAGCGCCAGCACCGCCAGCAACGGTGAGACCCCGCCCAGCCCCGCCGCCAGCACCGGCGAGGCGACGAAAGAGACCTCGTTCAGGGTCGCGGCGATGCCCAGGGCGCGGGGATAGCGGTCTTCGGGGGTCAACTGGTTCAGCAGGGCGCGCAACATGCCATAGGCCGCGCCGCTGACCGAGCCAGACAGCGCCGCGCAGACCGCCAGCGCCCAGAGGGGCCAGCCCAAAGCGGCGCCCAGGCACAGCACCAGCAACGCCAGGGTACGCAGCCCGATCAGCGCCCGCATGTAGGGCGCGGCGCGGAACCGCGCGCCCAACCGGGTGAAGGGCACCGCGCCCGCCACCTGCGCCAGGGTCATGGCCAGGATCAGGGCAGCCCCGCCGCTTTCGTCGCCGGTCAGCGCCAGGGCCAGCAGGGAAAAGGCCACCGGCCCGGCGGCCTGGGGCACCAGCAGCGTGGCCGACGCCCCATACCAGCGGATCAGCGGCCAGTCGACGCGCCGCCCGCCATCCTCGCCTTGGGCCATATCTGTCTGCATCCTGCCTGCTCCTGTGCCCGGACACGCGAAAGGGGCGCCCGATGGCGCCCCTCTGCTATCCCCATGGGGGCCAAAGCACCAGCCCGCAGGCGGTGCGCGCCATGGGCCTTAGCGGCCCTCGAAATGCGGCGGGCGCTTTTCGAGGAAGGCCACCACGCCCTCGCGGAAGTCGCGGCTTTTGCCGCAGCGGCCCTGCGCCTTGCCCTCGGCGTCCAGCTGGCCATCCAGCCCCGGCTCTTCCCAGGAGCCCCGGATCAGCTGTTTCACCTCGGCATAGCTGGCGGTCGGCCCCTGGGCGAGATGCGCGGCGCGCGCCTTCCAGGTGGCCTCGAAGGCGTCGTCGGGCACGGATTCCCAGATCATGCCCCAGGCATCGGCCTGGGCGGCGGTGATCTTCTCGGCGAAAAGGGCGGCGCCCATGGCCTTCTGGCTGCCGATGGTGCGCGGCAGGAAATAGGTGCCGCCGGCGTCGGGGACCAGGCCGATGCGGGTGAAGGCCTGCAGGAAATAGGCGCTTTCCGCGGCGATCACGACGTCAGCGCAAAGCGCCAGGTTGGCCCCGGCCCCGGCCGCCGCGCCGTTGACCGCGCTGATCGTCGGGATCGGGCAATCGACGATGGCCTTCAGCATGGGCACGTATTCCTCGCGCAGCGTGCGTTCCATGTCGGGCAGCGCGGCGGAGGCCCGGTCGCTCAGGTCCTGGCCCGAACAGAAGGCCCGCCCGTCGGCGGTCAGCACCAGCACCCGGGCCTTGCCGCCCGCCTCGCGGACCGCATCCGCGATCTCGGCGCGCATGCGGGTGTTCAGGGCGTTCATCACATCGGGGCGGTTCAGCCGCAATACGGCGATGCCGTCCTCGATCTCCAGTGTGATCGTCTCATAGCTCACGGCGTGGCCTCCTCCAGTCTTCCGTTGGCCCAACAGAAGACGAAGGCGGCCCCGCCGTCAAAGGGGAACATCACGTCAGTTCTTCAGAATTTCCTTCAGCCGGGCCTCTTCCTCGGCCGACAGCGTCTCCGCCTCGCCCATGGACCGTGCGCGACCCCGCCGCCGGATGTAGCCCAGTCCAATGCCCACCCCCAGCAGGAGCATGGCCGGCCCCGCCAGCCACAGCACCAGGTTCGAGCCGCCCGCGCGAGGCTGCAGCAGGACGTATTCGCCGTAGCGAGCGACGATGAAATCCACGACCTCCTCGTCGCTGTCCCCGGCCACCAGGCGTTCACGCACCAGAAGGCGCAGGTCGCGGGCCAGGTCGGCGTTGCTGTCGTCGATGTTCTCGTTCCGGCAGACCAGGCAGCGCAGCCCGGTGGAGATGTCCCGCGCGCGCTCTTCCAGCGCCGGATCCTCCAGGATCTCGTCCGGTTGCACGGCCTGAGCGGGCAGCGCCAGGGACAGCAGCGACAGGCAGAGGAGCGCCCGCAGGGTTTGCACGATCCGTCTCATTCCGCCGGCACCCCCTGCTGAACGCGGGCCTGTTTCGCCGCGCCTGCCGCAACCCGGTAGCGCCGGTCGCTGAGCGACAGAGCGCCGCCCAGGGCCATCAGCAGGGCCCCGCCCCAGATCCAGTTCGCCAGCGGTTTGACATAGCTGCGCATGGCCCAGCCCCCGCCCTGCTGCGGATCCCCCAGGGCGATGTAGATGTCGCGCAGGAACCCGTTGTCCAGCGCCGCCTCGGTCGTGGGCATCCCGGCGACCGGGTAGACGCGTTTTTCGGGATGCATCGTGCCGATCTCGCGCCCGTCCTTCGACAGCCGTACGTCGGCCATGGTGGAGACGTAGTTCGGCCCCTGCACCTGGTTCACCGCCTCCAGCGTGATCTCGTAGCCCGACAGCTCGACAGTGTCGCCGATCTGCACCACGCGGATGTCCTCGCTCTGCCAGGCCAGCATGCCGGCGATCCCGGCCATGGTGACGCCCAGCCCGGCATGGGCGACGACGCGCCCCCAGTCAGCGCGCGGCAGGCGCCCCAGGCGGGCAAAACCGCTGTTGCCCGTGCGGCTCCACAGGTCGACGACACTGCCGGCGACCAGCCAGGTGCCCAGCATCAGGCCGACAGGGCCAAGGGCCGAGCGCCCCTCTTCCATCGCCCAGACCAGCGCACCCACGGCCAGGGCCAGCACCGCCGCCGGCGCCAGCTTGCGCGCGATCCGGCCCAGCTTGGCCCGTTTCCAGGGCAGCATGGCGCCCAAGGGCAGGATGACCCCCAGGGCCACCATGAAGGGGGTGAAGGCCATGTTGAAGAAGGGCGCGCCGACCGACAGCTTCCGGTCGAAGGTCATTTCCGACACCAGCGGCCAGATCGTGCCCACGAAGACCACGAAGGCCGCCACGCCCAGCAGGATGTTGTTGAAGACCAGCGCGGATTCGCGGCTGATCAGGCCGAAGACACCCTTCGATGCCATGATTTCCGACCGGGCGGCAAAGAGGGTCAGTCCGCCGCCCATGAAGGCCGCGGTGATCGCCAGGAGGAAGACACCCCGTTCCGGGTCGGTGGCGAAGGCATGGACCGAGGTGATGATGCCCGAGCGGGTGATGAAGGCGCCGATCAGCGAGAAGCCGAAGGCGATGATGGCCAGCAGGATGGTCCAGCTTTTGAGGCTCTCACGCTTTTCCACCACGATGGCGGAATGCAGCAGTGCGGCGGCCACCAGCCAGGGCATGAACGACGCGTTTTCCACCGGGTCCCAGAACCAGAAGCCGCCCCAGCCCAGCTCGTAATAGGCCCACCAGGACCCGAGCGCGATGCCGATGGTCAGGAAGACCCAGGCGGCCAGCGTCCAGGGCCGCACCCAGCGACCCCAGGCAGCGTCAACCCGGCCTTCCAGCAGCGCCGCGATGGCAAAGCTGAAGGACATCGAAAGGCCCACGTAGCCCAGGTAGAGGAAGGGCGGATGGAAGGCGAGCCCCGGGTCCTGCAACAGCGGGTTCAGATCCTGCCCGTCAAAGGGCGGCACCGCCAGGCGCAGGAAGGGGTTCGAGGTGAACAGCAGGAAGGCCAGGAAGGCCGCACCGATCATCCCCTGGACCCCCAGCACCCGCGCCCGCAGGCTGGGCGGAAGGTTGGTTCCGAAAAGTGCCGCCGCGCCCCCGAAAAGCGCCACGATCAGGATCCACAGCAGCATCGAGCCCTCGTGATTCCCCCAAACACCGGTGATTTTATACAACATCGGCTTGGCGGAATGGCTGTTGGCCCAGACCAGGCGCAGCGAGAAATCAGAGGTCACGAAGGCCCAGGTCAGCGCGGCGAAGGAGGCGCCGACCAACACGGCCTGCACCAGGGCGGCCGGTTCGGCGGCGGCCATCCAGCCGGGCCAGCGCCTCCAGGCACCGACAAGCGGCACCACCGTCTGGAACAGGGCGACCGCGAAGGCCAGGATGAGGCAGAAGTGACCGAGTTCAGTAATCATGGCCCGGTTATAGGGGAAGGGTCCGGGGCGGCTCAATTCAAATGAATGCAAAGGGGGCGCGACAGATTTGCCGCGCCCCCTTTTGACGTGTTCTCGGCCTCGCGGCCAATCATCCGGCGCGGCGCCAGGCCTCCAGCGCCGGATTGGCATCCCGGCCTTCTGTCGCCGCCGAAGACCCTGCCCCGGCCGCCTTCGGGTCAAGGCTGCGCAACTCCCGCAGGTTTGCGACCACCTGCGGCGTCTGCGCCATGGTGCGGGCGATCTCGCGCTGGAACTCCTGCCCCTTCACCTGGTGCCGTGCCCCGAAATAGAAGCTGACGACGGCGCCCAGAAGCCACCAAAGCGGCTCGGGCACCAGGGCCAGACCCTGCATGCGTTCGGAGAACCAGACCGGATCGGTCATCGCCGCAACAAAAAGCCCGATCGCCCCCAGGGCCATGGCCGGCCGTGGCAGACGATTCAACCCGTCGATGACCCGATCAAACCCCGAGCGGTTGCTGCGGAACTCGGCCCCGTGCTGCGCCAGCGCCACCTCGTGGGCCGCCAGATCACGCTGGTCCGTGGCCTCGGCATTGACGCGGAACACCTCCGCCGTCTCGCGGATCACGTTGCGGCCGCCGCCAAAGATCGCTTCCAGAAACCCGGTGATCAACCCCATGCCGCGACCCTCTCTTCAAACTCCGCCTCGGTCAGATGGTAGCGCGGGGCGATGAACTCCTCCGCGCGGCGAATCCAGCCGCCTTTGCCCCCTGCCCGGGTGCGCACGTACTTGCGGCTTTGCGCCCGACCGTCTGCCAGGCGGAAGTAGTAGTTGCGCCGCGCGATCCCGTAGGCGTCGACCATGTGGTCCGCCGCCGAGGCGAAGGCCTCCGCCGTGGCGCCGATGGTCTGCGGCCCGATGGCGCCATCGACGCTGACCGACCAGCCCATGTCGCAAAGCAGGCGCTGCAGAATTTTCACCGCGTTGTTGCCGGAATTCACATACATGTCGAAGACCGTCGACCAGAGCGGTTCCGGCAGGTCCGCGATCCGCGGGCCGTGGAAGTAGTGTTCGAGAAAGATATCGAGGGCCTGCGCCCGGCTCAGGCGCTTCACGTCACCGGCATCCACGTCGCCGTCCCCGTCCAGGTCCAGCCCCAGGCGCCGCATCGTGTGGATCGTCACCCCGTGGTTCGTCGCCCCGCCCGGATCGTCGGGGTCGTTCACGTAGCCGCCTTCGCGGGCCACGATTTCTTCAGCGATCTGCCGCACGTTCAACGCCATATGCCTGCCTCCTGATGCTGCTGCTCAGGAGAAAGCCTGCGGGGCAAAAGATTAAGGCTGCGCTCGGGGACCGAACGCAGCCTCTTGCAGGTCTTCCCAAAAGAAGATGTTCAGCTTTCGGGCGCCTCGTAGACGCCCTGTTCCTTCAGCGCGTCAATGACCTCCTTCGGCATGTAATTCTCATCATGTTTGGCAAGAATTTCAGAGGCTTCAAAGACACCATTCACGTAGCGCCCCGTGCCGATCATGCCCTGGTTCTCGGCGAAGAGGTCCGGCAGGATACCGACGAAGGTCACCGGCACCGAGGCGCCGCCATCGGTCACGACGAAGCGGATCATGTCGCCCCGCTCCAGCGAGCCTTCCTCGACCAGCCCGCCCAGGCGAAAGACCTCGTCCGGGCCAGGGGGCGCCTCGGCCACCTGGCTGGGGGAGCGGAAGAAATTGATCCCGTCCTGGAAGGCATAGCCGATCAGCCCGGCCGACAGCGCAAGCGCCGCAAAGGCCAGGACAATGATTTGGATGCGTCTCTTTTTCTTAAGGCCTTTCATGACCTTCCCCCTAAACCTCAAGCGTCACGGGAAGACTGGTGCGCCCATCAACCCGGTGGTTTCCTCCAGGCCCAACATCAGGTTGGCGTTCTGCAACGCCTGCCCCGAGGAGCCTTTGCACAGATTGTCCAGCGCCGTGATGATGATGGCCCGCCCGGCGATACGATCGCCCGTCACACCGATGTGGACGAAGTTCGAGCCCCGCACATGGTGGGTGGAGGGCGTCTCGCCGAAGGGCAGCACCTCGACAAACGGCTCGCCGGAATAGGCCTCGGCCAGGGTCGCGTGGATCTCGGCCGCATCGCCCGACACATAGCCGGTGGATAGGATGCCCCGGTTCGCCGGCACCAGATGCGGGGTGAACTGGATCTTCACCTCGCGGCCCGCGAGGGCGCTGAACTCCTGGTCGAACTCGCCCTGGTGCCGGTGCGTGCCGCCGACGGCATAGGCGTTGTAGCCCTCGCTCAGCTCGGCATGCAGCAGGTTTTCCTTCAGCGACCGACCGGCGCCGGAGACGGCGCATTTCATGTCCAGGATGATGTCGTCGAGACCGATCACCCCGGCAGCGATCAGCGGGCGCAGGGTGAATTGGCCCGTGGCTGCGTTGCAACCGGTGCCCGCCACCAGCCGCGCCGCGGCGATTTCGTCCCTGTAGAATTCGGTCAATCCGTAAACCGCTTCCGCCTGCATCTCGACCGCGGCATGGTCATTTCCGTACCATTTCTTGTATTCCGCCGGATCGCGCAGACGGAAATCGGCCGAAAGATCAACGATCTTCAGGTCCTTCGGCAGCGTGTTGATGACCTTCTGGCTGGTCTTGTGCGGCAGGGCGCAGAAGGCCAGGTCGATCTGAGAGAAGTCGATCTGATCGACCGTCACCAGGTCCGGCAGGTCGAGATGGCGCAGGAAGGGAAAGACCTCGGCCATGGACTGGCCGGCCTTGGAATTGGCGGCAAGCGCGGCGATCTCGATCTGACCATGGGTCGAGATCAGCCGGATCAGTTCAGCCCCGGTGTAGCCCGAGGCCCCGATGATGGCGATTTTCTTGGTCATATGCGTCCTTTCGGCGGGGTCGCGCGCCCGCCCGTCTGTCTATCTAGGGAAGATGGCCCATTTCCGGAATGAGCGAGATCAAATTGTCGCGGGTGCGTTGACCCGCCGCGGCCCGACTGGGATCAGGCGGCGTGAAAGTCGATGCGTCGTCGCAGGAACTGCGTGGCGTGGTCCGACACCCGCCCCGGATCGCCCGTCGTCAGGAACATCGGCACCTCGCCGGGGCCGCGTTTTTCCGGGTGCCGGCCCAGGTAGTGTTCCAGCGAGGCGGCCACGAGGTTCGCCTGGGAATAGACGGTCACGTCCTCCCCCAGGGCCTTCTGGAAGGCCTCTTCCATCAGCGGGTAGTGGGTGCAGCCCAGGATCGCGGCCTCGGGGTGCGGCATCTTGCGCTTCAGCGCCTCAACGTGGGACCGCACCAGTGCCTCGGCCAGGATCATGTCGCCGTCCTCGATCGCATCGACAACGCCACCGCAGGCCTGCGCCTCGACATCGACGCCGATGGCGCGGAAGGCCAGTTCGCGCTGGAAGGCCCGACTGGCCACCGTGGCGGGTGTGGCGAACAGCGCCACGTGTTTCACGGCCACTTCGCGGGGCGGCGAATTGTCCCCCCACTGGCGTTCGGTCAGCGCCTCGATCAGCGGCACGAAGACCCCCAGCACCCGCTTGTCCGCCGGCACCCAGCTTTCCTGCATGCGCCGCAGGGCAGCCGCGCTGGCGGTGTTGCAGGCCAGGATCACCAGGTCACAGCCGGCATCGAACAGCCGTTGCGTGCCGGCCTTGGTCAGCTCGAAGATGTCATCGGCATCGCGCACACCATAGGGGGCATGGGCGTTGTCGCCCAGGTAGACGAAGGGCACGTCGGGCAGACGCCTGGCGCAGGCATCCAGCACCGTCAGCCCACCCAGACCTGAATCGAAAATTCCAACCGCCATGGCCTTTCGGGCCCCGATCCGGGTGCCCGCCCCTCATGCCGCCGGGTCAGCCCCGGTGCTTTGCATCAAACTCGTAGCCGTAATCGTAGGATTTCAACGGCTTCGGGGAAAGCTCATACGTCGCTTTTCGCAGGAAATCCATCATTGCTTTGGTATCGCCCGCGTGCGCGGCCAGGACGTCGGCGGCAACCGGCTCGCCCACCACCACGCGGACCGGGCCATCGACCCGGCAGCGGAACTCCTTCAGCAGCAGGCCCATGCGAAGGGTCTGATGCAAATGGCTGGCCAGCTGGAACAGGCGCGAGGTCGTGCCGTCGAAGAAGATCGGCACCACGGTCGCCCCGGACTTGGCGATCATCCGCGCGGTGAAGCCCCGCCAGCCAGGGTCCATAGGGTGCGAGAACGGCGTGGCCGAGGTCGACACCGTACCGCCCGGGAAGACCCCGATGCAGCCACCCTCGCGCAGGTAGCGCAGCGCCTCTCGCCGGGTTTCTATATTCGTTTCAACAGCTTCGCGCGTGATGTCAAAGCTGATCGGCAAGATCACACGGTCCAGGTCACTGGCCTTGCAAAAGACCCGGTTGGCCAGGATACGGAAATCGCCACGCCGTTCCTGCAGGATATGGCCCAACATCAACCCGTCGAGGATGCCGTAGGGATGATTGGCCACCACCACCAGCGGCCCCTCCTTCGGCAAGTTGTCGAGACTGCCGCCGACAATCGACAGCTCCAGCCCGTAGCGTTCGACGATGACCGACCAGAAATCGCGCCCCGCGCCGACATCTTCGTCGTAGCCGTCGGCCCGCCGGATCAGCGCCGGCCGGCCCAGGGCATTCTCCATCAACCGGATCACCATCCGCCCGGAGCGGGTCTGCGCGCTGGAGGCATAGGAGATGTCGCGCGCAATCTGCCGCCGACTGGGCGGCAGCGGATTGTGCTGAGACGGCAGGATATCGGCAGTCATGGCAAGGGTCCCCGGTGTTGCGCCTCCTTAGCCACGCCCCCGGATTCGATCCAGAGCCTTGCGCCGGCGGCGCGCCCGTCGCGCCAGACAGTGACCTGCGCGCGACGCCGCCCGCATCCAAGCGCGGCGGCCTTGCCATCCAGTTAAGAGCAAAAGACCCGGATCCCAAAGGGACCCGGGCCAACAGAGCGGCAACCGGCCGAAGAGGTGCCGGGAAGCGCGTGTTTTCGTGCCGCTCCGGCGCCGCGGTCCTTATTCGGCCGCAGCGCGGACGGGGCCGTCACGCAGCACCGCCAGATAGGCCTCACGCTGCTTGGCGGCCTTCGCCTCGTTCTCGACCTTGACCGGGCCGAAGCCGCGGATGGACAGGGGCAGCTCCGCCAAGGCGATCACCGTTTCGATCAACTCCGGGTCGTAACCCTTTGCGATTTCGCCCATATCCGCTTCGTACTGAGCCAGCAGCGCACGTTCCATCTTTCGTTCGGACAGATTGCGGAACGGGTCCAGAATTGTGCCACGGATCCCCTTCAGGTGCGCGAGCAGCCAGAAGGACCGCCCCATCCACTCGCCGAAGCTGCGCTTCACCGGGCGGCCATCCTTGCCTTTCTTCTCGAAGATCGGCGGCGCCAGATGATAGGTCATCTTGAAGTCGCCCTCGAACTGCTCAGCGGCCTTGCGACGGGTGTCGAGGTGCAGCCGGCCGACCTCATACTCGTCCTTCACCGCCAGCAGCTTGTGATAGCCCTTGGCGACGGCCTCCTTCAGCGCGGGATCCTCGAACTGGTCGACGAAGGCGCGGTATTTCTTCGCCAGGCGCTTGTTCTGGTACTTGGCCAGGTGATCGGCGCGATAGTCGATGATCTCTTCCAGGCTGCGCGGCTTGGCCTCTTCGACATGGGGCGACGCCAGGCGTTCCACCTCACGCGGGTTCAGGGCGGCCCAACGACCGATCTCGAAGGCGCGCTGGTTCTTCGGCACGGCCGCGCCGTTCAGCTCGATCGCCTGGTAGATCGCGTCATGGGTGATCGGCACAAGGCCCCTCTGCCAGGCCGCACCCAGCACCATCATGTTGGAGAAGATGGAGTCGCCCATGGTCGCCCGGGCCAGTTCGCTGGCGTCGAACAGCGCCACGTCATCCTTCAGGCGCGCTTGAAGTTGCAGCTCCAACCTGTCGGACGGAATGGCAAATTCGGTGTCGCGGGTGAAGTCGCCGGTGACGATGTCGTGGCTATTGACCACCGCGCCGGTGCGCCCGCTGCGGGTCAGGCCCAGGGTCTTCGACCCGGCGCTGACCACCAGATCGCCGCCTATCAGCGCGTCGGCCTCGCCGGTGGCAACACGGATGGCGCTGATGTCGTCGGGCTTCTCGGCGATCCGCAGGTGGATATGCACCGCGCCGCCCTTCTGGGCGAGGCCTGCCATTTCCATCATGCCGGCGCCCTTGCCGTCGATCTGCGCGGCCTGGGCCAGCACGGCGCCGATGGTCACCACGCCGGTGCCGCCGACGCCGGTGATGACGATGTTATGGGTGCCCTTGATCGCGGGCAGCGCCGGCGCCGGCATATCCTCGGGCAGATCCAGATGGGTGCCGCTTTCCTTCTTCGGCTTGGCCCCTTCCAGGGTCACAAAGCTGGGGCAGAACCCCTTCAGACAGCTGAAGTCCTTGTTGCAGGCGGACTGGTCGATGGCCCGCTTGCGGCCCAGCTCGGTGTCCTCGGGGACGATGGCGACACAGTTCGACTGCACCCCGCAATCGCCGCAACCTTCGCAGACATCGGTGTTGATGAAGACGCGCTTGTCCGGGTCGGGGAACTGGCCACGCTTGCGCCGGCGGCGCTTCTCCGCGGCGCAGGTCTGCACGTAGATGATGGCCGAGACGCCCTCGACCTTTGTCATTTTCTCCTCGACAGACAGCAGATCGGCGCGTTCGGAAATCTCGATCCCTTGCGGGAATTGCGAAAGATCAATCTCTTCCTTCTCGTCGTGCACCACAGCGATCTTCGACAGGCCCATGGCCTTCAGCTCCTCCGCGATGCGGTATGCGGTCAGCCCGCCCTCGTTCGCCTGGCCACCGGTCATGGCGACCGCGTCGTTGAACAGGATCTTGTAGGTGATCGTCGTCCCCGCAGCCTGGGCCGCGCGGATCGCCAGGATGCCCGAGTGGTTGTAGGTACCGTCGCCCAGGTTCTGGAACACATGATCCCGGGTGGAGAACGGCGCTTCGCCGATCCAGTTCGCCCCCTCGGCCCCCATGTGGGTGTAGCCGGAGGTTTCGCGGTCCATCCATTGCACCATGTAGTGGCAGCCGATCCCGGCGTAGGCGCGGCTGCCCTCGGGCAGCTTGGTCGAGGTATTGTGAGGGCAGCCTGCACAGAAATAAGGCAGACGCGCCGCGATATCGGTGACATTGTCATTCCGGCGCACTTCGCCCAGGGCCGCCATGCCGGATTTGATGCCATCGGTGTCGCGCCCTTCCTCGACGAGGATATCGCCCAGTTTCTCCGCGATTTCAACGGGATCCAGGGCGCCCTTCGTCTGGAACAGCTCGGGCGAGCCAAGGCCGCCCTTGCGCGCACCGTAGACGCGGCGCCCCTGGCGGTCGTCGAAGATCGCTTCCTTGATCTGCACTTCCAGCAGTTTGCGCTTTTCCTCGACCACAACGATCAAATCGAGCCCTTCGGCCCATTCGCGGAAGCTGGTCATGTCCAGCGGCCAGACCTGCGCGACCTTGTAGGTGGAGATGCCCAGACGCTCGGCCTCGGGTTCGTCGATGCCCAGCAGGGTCAGGGCATGGACCACGTCGAGGTAATTCTTGCCGGCGGAGACGACACCAATCTTGGCACCCGGCTTGCCCCACATGCGGCTGTCGATGCGATTCGCCCGGGCGAAGGCCTCGGCGGCGAAGCGTTTGTAATCGACCACCCGCGCTTCCTGCTCGGGCGGGCTGTCGCCCAGGCGGATATTCAGACCACCTTCGGGCATCTCGAAATCGCTTGGGCTGACCAGTTTCATCCGCTGCGGGTCGCCATCGACGACGGCGGTGGCCTCCACCGTGTCCTTCATCGTCTTCAGCCCCACCCAAACACCCGCATAGCGGCTGAGCGCATAGCCGTAGATACCCAGATCCAGGATCTCCTGCACGCCGGCGGGGCTGACGATGGGCATGTAGGCATCCACCAGCGCCCATTCCGACTGGTGCAGCACGGTGGAGCTTTCGCCGGTGTGGTCATCCCCCATGGCCATCAGGACCCCGCCATTGGGCGAGGTGCCGGCCATGTTGGCATGTTTCATCGCATCGCCCGACCGGTCCACGCCCGGGCCCTTGCCGTACCAGAGTCCGAAGACCCCGTCATATTTGCCCTCGCCGCGCAACTCGGCCTGCTGCGCACCCCAGAGAGCGGTCGCCGCGAGGTCCTCGTTCAGCCCCTCCTCGAAACGAATCGACTGCTCCGCCAGCAACTTGCCGGCGCGGCGCATCTGCATGTCGACCGCCCCCAAGGGCGAGCCGCGATAGCCTGTGACGTAACCGGCGGTGTTCAGCCCCGCTGCCTTGTCCCTTGCCTTCTGCGCCAGCATAAGGCGCACCAGGGCCTGGGTCCCGTTCAGCAGCACCGGGCTTTTGGTCAGGTCGAAACGGTCGTTCAGCGATATCCGTGGCTGGGTCATTGGGGGCCTCCTCGCGCCTCAATATACGGCAGGATCAGGTCAGATCTTATGACCTTTGGAGTGAAATTCCAAATTTCACCTGTCGCTCGAAACAGGCTATCGTTAAGACGAGCGCCACGAAAACCGTGGCAGACACTTATTTAAAGGCCCTTCCGGGCCATATGGCACGAAACACAGGCAGGCAGGGTCACGATGGATTGGGACAAGCTCAGAATTTTCCACGCCGTGGCCGATGCGGGGTCGCTGACCCATGCAGGGGATTCGCTGCATCTGTCGCAGTCGGCGGTATCGCGCCAGATCCGCGGGCTGGAGGAAAGCCTGAATACCACGCTGTTCCACCGCCACGCCCGCGGGCTAATCCTGACCGAACAGGGTGAACTTCTGTTCGACGCCACCCGCGCCATGGCCAAGCGGCTTGAAACCGCCACTGCGCGGATCCGCGACAGCGAGGAAGAGGTCTTTGGTGAACTGCGGGTGACAACCGCCGTGGGCTTCGGCACGCTTTGGCTGGCGCCGCGCCTGCCCAAGCTCTACGAGAAATACCCCGACCTGAAGATCGACCTGATGCTGGAAGAGCGCGTGCTGGACCTGCCCATGCGCGAGGCCGACGTGGCCGTGCGCATGAAGGAGCCCAGCCAGGCCGACCTGATCCGCAAGAAACTGATGTCCATCCGCATGCGCTGCTACGCCTCCGCCGATTACATCGCGCGCTATGGCAAGCCCGAGTCGCTCGATGACCTGTCGACGCATCGCCTGATCTGCCAGACCCCCGCCGCGCCCCAGGTGGCCGCCGGCGCCTCGCTGGTAAACCAACTGATGAGCTCGGACGTGCGGTCGACCCTGACGGTCAACAACTACTTCGGCGTGCTGCAGGCTGTGATCCACAACCTCGGCATCGGCGTTCTGCCCGATTACATCGTCGAGGATTTTCCGACCCTGGAACGGATTTTCCCCGACATCGAGTCGGGCGAGGTGCCGGTCTTCCTGGCCTTCCCCGAAGAGTTGCGCCACTCGAAACGCGTCGCCGCCTTCCGCGATTTCGTCCAGGACGAGATCATGGCACACCGCCGCACCATCCGCGAATTGCGCGACCGTGACGCAGACTGATCCGCGACCAAAGGCGACCGGCAATCCGCCGCCGGTTTGTCAATTTGCCGCCCCGCGCCCGGACAGGCCGCGGGGCGCGTCGTTTTCATTGCCTCATGCGTCGCCTGCAGGTGACAGGCGAAAGGCCCTGCAGTGTCTGCATAGCAGCAATGAACTTGGTGCGTCACTTTGGGGCTTGATCGTTTCAACTCCGACCAATATCTGAGCATTCGATGGTGATCGCGCCTACCGGCGCATCATCGTCATACCTCCCTGTTGGACTTGGCCGGACCTTGTGTCCGGCCTTTTTTTTGCGCCAGCCCCGAAAGGCTCCGGCAAGCACCGCGTCCACCGTCCACGAATGGCACAAGCGCCCGGTCCCTCGCGTCGCCCCCGGGCCTGCGCGCGCCATGCACAACGGGCCGCGCGAAATCCCGCAGCCCCCCTTCCCCAAAGCCGCACAGTCGCGTAAATCCCCCCCAACGTCACCTAGGGGGACCAGCATGCAAGAGCCGGACATCACCGAAGACCTGATCGCAAGCCACGGCATCAACGACGAGGAATATGCCGAGATCCTGCGGATCCTGAACCGTGCCCCCACCTTCACCGAGTTGGGCATCTTTTCGGCCATGTGGAACGAACACTGTTCCTACAAGTCGTCGAAGAAATGGCTGCGCACCCTGCCGACCGAAGGCCCCCAGGTGATCTGCGGCCCCGGCGAAAACGCCGGCGTGGTCGACATCGGCGATGGCCAGGCCGTCATCTTCAAGATGGAAAGCCACAACCACCCCTCCTACATCGAACCTTATCAGGGCGCGGCCACTGGCGTGGGTGGCATCCTGCGGGACGTCTTCACCATGGGCGCGCGGCCGATCGCGGCGATGAACTCGCTGTCGTTCGGTGAGAAGGACCACCCGAAGACCCGACAGCTGGTGCATGGCGTCGTCGAAGGTGTCGGCGGCTACGGCAACTGTTTCGGCGTGCCCACCGTGGGCGGCGAGGTCCGCTTCGATCCGGCGTATAACGGCAACTGCCTGGTGAACGCCTTTGCCGCCGGCCTGGCGGATACCGACAAGATCTTCTACTCCGCCGCCTCCGGTGTCGGCATGCCGGTGGTCTACCTCGGCGCGAAAACCGGGCGCGACGGCGTCGGCGGCGCCACCATGGCCTCGGCCGAGTTCGACGAGACCATCGAGGAGAAGCGGCCCACCGTCCAGGTCGGCGACCCCTTCACCGAAAAGCGCCTGATGGAAGCCTGCATGGAACTGATGCAGACCGGCGCCGTGATCTCGATCCAGGACATGGGCGCGGCGGGCCTCACCTGCTCGGCCGTGGAAATGGGCGACAAGGGCGGTCTGGGCATCCGGCTGAACCTGGACGACGTGCCGCAGCGCGAACCCAACATGACCGCCTACGAGATGATGCTGTCGGAAAGCCAGGAGCGGATGCTCATGGTGCTCGACCCCGCGAAGGAGGCCGAGGCGCGCGCCGTCTTCGACAAGTGGGACCTCGACTTCGCCATCGTGGGCGAAACCATCGACGAGGACCGCTTCGAGATCATCCACGGCGGCAAGGTCTGGGCCGATGTGCCGCTGTCGAAACTGTCCTCCTCGGCGCCCGAGTACGACCGCCCTCACGTGGAGACCCCGGCGGCCGAGCCGCTGACGGATGAGGACATCCCCTCGGTCGATCCCATCGACGGGCTGAAGGCGCTGATCTCCTCGCCCAACTACTGCTCGCGCCAGTGGGTCTATGAACAATACGACAGCATGGTCATGGCCGACACCGCGCGCGGCCCGGGCTTCGGCTCCGGCCTCTTGCGCGTGCATGGCACCGACAAGCTTCTGGCCTTCACATCCGACGTGACGCCCCGCTACGTGAAGGCGAACCCGATCGAGGGCGGCAAGCAGGCGGTGGCCGAGGCCTACCGCAACCTGACCGCCTCGGGCGCGAAACCGCTGGCCTCCACCGACAACCTGAACTTCGGCAATCCCGAGAAGCCGGAAATCATGGGCCAGTTCGTCGGCGCCCTGCAGGGGATCGGAGAGGCCTGCCGCGTGCTGGACATGCCCATCGTGTCGGGCAACGTGTCGCTTTACAACGAAACCGACGGCTCGGGCATCCTGCCCACGCCGACCATCGGCGCGGTCGGGCTGATCAAATCCTCCGACCATGCGATCATCGGTCATGCGCGCGAGGGTCATGTCGCCCTGCTGATCGGCGACACGGTCGGTCACTTGGGCCAGTCCGCCCTGCTGGCCGAGGTCTTCAACCGGACCGACGGCGATGCCCCCCATGTCGATCTGGAGGCCGAGAAGCGCAACGGCGATTTCATCCGCGACAACACCGACTGGATCAAGGTCTGCACCGACCTCAGCGATGGTGGCCTGGCCCTGGCGGCCTTCGAGATGGCCGAAGCGGCCGGCGTCGGCGTGACCCTGGACGAGACCGACCAGCGCCAGCTGTTCGGCGAGGACCAGGCGCGCTACCTCGTGGCCTGCAACTTCGACCAGGCCGAGGCGCTGATGGTCAACGCGGGCAAGGCGGGTGTCACCGTGACGACGGTGGGCAAGTTCGGCGGCGACCAGGTGACCATAGGCGGCGTCTCCGCGCCCCTGGCGGAGCTGTCGGCGCTCTACCGCGGCGCCTTCGAAGAGCACTTCGGCTAAGGCCCTGGCGGCAATCAGCCGCCAACCGCGAGCCAATCGACTGCCCCCGGCGCCAGTGGCGTTCGGGGGCAGTTGCATTTTGACCCGGGCGACACGATGTTACAAAAGCTTCACAGAAATCCGTTGTCCCCAGGTCCTCCGATGCCCGACATCATTTCCCAGACGATCCGCCTTTCCGGCCAGCGCCCGCTGGCCGAAGGCAAGGAGAGCATCGTCTACCAGCACCCGGAGTTCCTGAACGTCCTGCTGAAGGTGCCCCGCCAGCAAAGCCGCCATTTCCGCGCCTTCGCCAAGCCCGGGCTGAAACGCTATGCCGTCTGGCGTTATCGCGGGCTAATCAACTGGTATCGCGAGTACGAGGAATACCTGGCCGCCGTGGCCCGCAGTGGCGACCTGCCCGGCTTCCTGCCCCGTCTCTTCGGCTTCTCGCGCACCGACCTGGGCCCTGCCTTCGCCGTGGAACGCATCTCCGGACCGGACGGAGAGCCGGCGCCCACGCTCATCGAGCTGGCCCGCGCGGGTCGCATCGACGATCACATCCTACGCC
The DNA here is from genome assembly GCF_002786295.1 of Pseudooceanicola marinus. Taxonomy (GTDB): domain Bacteria; phylum Pseudomonadota; class Alphaproteobacteria; order Rhodobacterales; family Rhodobacteraceae; genus Pseudooceanicola; species Pseudooceanicola marinus. Next base: position 319,355 of record NZ_PGTC01000017.1, read on the forward strand.
TGGTGGACGAGCTCTTCGACCAGATCGCTGAAAGCGGGCTGGTGACCCAGGATCTGCACGCGGGCAACATCGTCTGGTCCGGCGACCCCGACCGCCTGGTGCTGATCGAGGGGCTGGGTGACCGGGTGCTGATCCGCGTGCGGGTCTTCTCGAAACGGGCGCGACTGCGCACCCTTGCACGTGATAAGCAGGCCCTGCTGGCCAAGCTGCGGGAGCTATCGCCCGAGTGATCGCCTCAGGCCCGCACTGGCCCGCGGAAGCCTCCTGTGCACCCGGTCGCGCCGGACATCTTGAAATGCAGATCGGACGGCCCCCACCAGGATCTCCGCTTGTCCATTTCCCTCAGATGCTTACACCCCCTTTCGGCACGTCCGCACATCGCCGTCGCCGCGCGCGCCCTGGCGCCTCCTCTTGCGAGGCCGGGCCCCCTCGCATACATTCCTGCCGAACGACCAACGGAGCGACACATGACGATTCAGGCCTCGGACATCGAAGCCCTCATCCGCGCAAGTTTCCCTGACGCGAAGATCATCGTCCAGGGCGACGACGGTCAGCATTTCTCGGCCATGGTCGAGGATGAGAGTTTCCGCGGCATGAACCGTGTGCAGCAACAGCGCGCCGTCAACGCGGCGGTCAAGTCAAAGCTGGACACGGGGGAGCTTCACGCCCTGGCCCTGACCACCCGGGCCCCCTGACCGACCTATGCAGCCGTGGCTCGGCTCCCTGATGGGGTGCCCCGATGTCGACGGCTTTCTGAAACACGGCCCGCGATACTGGCGGGTGCGGCGCGGAACAAGACGACGCGCCTACCGAAGGAGCAGAACATGACCGACGCGAAGACCCGTATCGACGAAACCGTCAAGGCGAACGACGTGGTGCTTTACATGAAGGGCACGAAGTCCATGCCGCAGTGCGGCTTCTCCAGCCGCGTCGCCGGCGTGCTGAACTACATGGGGGTGGATTACACCGACGTGAACGTTCTGGCCGATGACGAGATCCGCCAGGGCATCAAGGAATACTCTGACTGGCCGACGATCCCCCAGCTCTACGTGAAGGGCGAATTCGTGGGCGGTTGCGACATCATCACCGAGATGACCCTGTCGGGGGAGCTGGATGGTCTGTTCGACCAGAACGGCGTTACCTACGACAAGGACGCTGCTGACAAGATCCGCGCAGCGAACGCCTGAGACAGCGGCCCCGACGGGCCGACCCGATCTCGATCGTATAAAATGCAACCGGAGCGAAGGAGGACCTTCGCTCCGGTTTTCTTTTGGGAACAGTGGCAAAGCGACGCTGCCGTGATCCAAGAGGCGACGGGGCAGACCCCCGCCCGGGATCACCTCATTCGCGCGGTCAGCCCTCGTCGCCGGTCTGGCCGGCGGCCTTTTCCTCGACCGTGTCGGCCAGCGCCTCGGCGCGGGCGGCCAGTTCGGCCAGGGTATCCCCGACGCTGTCGGGCACGACGGGCACCTCGACCACGCGCGGCTCGGGCGGCGGGGCATTGCGCAGCGCCTCCAGCTCCGCCTGCATCTCGGCCAGTTGGCCCTGCAGGGCGTCCAGCTTGTCTTCCATCCCCGCGGTGCGGTCAGCCAGCATCAGCCCCGCCATCAGCAACATCCGGCTTTCGGGGATCCGTCCGGTCTGCTGCACCAGGGTCGAGGCCTCACGGTCCAGAAGGCCCGCGGCCATCTCCAGGAAGTGTTCTTCGCCGTCCTGGCAGGCCACCTCGAAGCGGCGACCGCCGATGGAAATTCCGACCTCGGGCATCAGGCCTCTCCTTTTTCTGCGGCGACATCGGCGGCGACGTCAGGGGCCTGCTCGATCATCGCGACCAGCGCCGCCTTGATCGTCGCGGCCTCGGCTTCGGCGGCGGCATGATCGGCGCGCAGCGCCTCCAGCTCCGCGGCCAGGGCCTCGTTCAGTTGCTCGGCCGTGGCCCCGCCCTGCGCCTCGCGCAGCAGGCGGTTGTTCTCGCGCAGGGCCGCGTTGGCGGCACGCAGGCGCGACATATCCTCATCCATCTGGATCATCGCCTCGGCCACCTGCGGGTCAGGCTCCCCGGACGCCTGGGGTGCGGCTTCGGCAGCGGCCAGCGCCTGTTCCAGCTCCTCCTGGCGGCGGTGCAGCGCCTTCACCCGCTCTTCCAGCTGGGCATTTGCGGTCCGTTCATCCTCCAGCGCCCGCTGCAGGGCTTCGGGGGTTTCCCCTTCGGCCTCGGCGGGGCGGACCGGTTCCAGCCTGTCCAGACCGGCCCCGATCCGCTCCATCGCGTACAGGATCCGGCCCTGCAAGTCTTCCAGATTACTCATCAGCTCGTCTCACATTGCCCGTTTGCGGCGCCTTGCGGCCCGTTTTCCCGCCCCGGAAGCCGTGCCACCCCGGCGCGGCCCCTTCCTGCGCATGCCCGCCCGCCGACGTCCACCCGAAAACCCGTTCAGGCGCAGATCGGCGCGGTCGTGCCCGGGTTCACGTGAACCCCTCGGCACAGGCTATTGGCTTTACAGGCGAATCATAGTTTCAACCGTGTCGGGGGCAAGTGTAGCGAAACCCGCGAACTTTCCCAAACACGGCGCGAAAATCGGCGCATTCCGCCTGCCACGCTTGCCTTTCGCGTGACGGCTGCTATGAGCGCGCTAACATCCGATGCCTGACATGCGAGAGGAACCCGACGTGGATATCGACGCCCTGCGCACTGCACACCCTGACCATTGGTCCAAGGCCACCGCGATCCGGGCCCTGACCCTCGACGCCGTGGCCGCCGCCAATTCCGGCCATTCCGGCATGCCCATGGGCATGGCCGATGTCGCCACCGTGCTGTTCGAAAAACACCTGAAATTCGATGCCACCCAGCCCAACTGGTTCGACCGCGATCGCTTCATCCTCTCGGCCGGCCACGGCTCGATGCTGCTCTACTCGCTGCTGCACCTGACCGGCTACGAGGAGTTCCCGATCGAGGAGATCAAGAATTTCCGCCAGTGGGGCGCCCGCACCGCCGGCCACCCCGAGAACTTCCTCGCCAAGGGGATCGAGACCACCACCGGCCCTCTGGGTCAGGGCATCGCCAACTCCGTCGGCTTCGCCATGGCCGAGGAAATGCTGCGCGCCCAGTTCGGCAAGAAGCTGGTCGATCACCACACCTACGTCATCGCCGGTGACGGCTGCCTGATGGAAGGTGTCTCCGAAGAAGCGATCTCGCTCGCCGGGCGCCACCAGCTGTCCAAGCTGATCGTCTTCTGGGACAACAACAGCATCACCATCGACGGCAAGGTCGAACTGTCCTCCACCACCGACCAGGTCGCCCGGTTCAAGGCGAACGGCTGGCACGTGCAGGAAATCGACGGGCACGACCCCGAGGCCATCGACGAGGCGATCACCGCCGCCAAGAAGGCCGGCAAGCCCTCGATGATCGCCTGCAAGACCCACATCGCCCTGGGCCACGCCGCTCAGGACACCTCGAAGGGTCACGGCGCCCTCACCGACGCCGACCAGCTGGCCGCCGCCAAGGCCGCCTACGGCTGGGAGTACGGTGCCTTCGAGATCCCGGCGGACGTGAAATCCGCCTGGGAAGAGATCGGCCGCCGCGGCGCCGAGGAACGCTTTGCCTGGGAAGGCCGCCTGGGCAACCAGAGCGAACGCCGCCAGCAGGAGTTCCAGCGCCGCATCGACGGCGAGACGCCGAAGAAGCTCTCGGCCGTGGTACGCGCGCTGAAGAAGCAGGTCTCGGAAACCCAGCCCAAGGTCGCGACCCGCAAAGCGTCGGAGATGGCGCTGGAGGTGATCAACCCCGTGCTGCCCGAAACCATCGGCGGCTCGGCCGACCTCACCGGGTCGAACAACACCCTGACCGGGGACCTGGGCATCTTCGACACCGACAACCGCAAGGGTCGCTTCGTGCACTGGGGCATCCGCGAACACGGCATGGCCGCCGCGATGAACGGCCTGGCCCTGCATGGCGGGATCAAGCCCTACTCCGGCACCTTCTTCTGCTTCACCGACTACGCCCGCCCGGCGATGCGCCTGTCGGCCCTGATGCAGATCTCGCCGGTCTACGTCATGACCCATGACAGCATCGGCCTGGGTGAAGACGGCCCGACGCACCAGCCGGTGGAACACCTGGCCATGTGCCGCGCCACGCCCAACACCCTGGTCTTCCGCCCCGCCGACGCGGTGGAAACCGCCGAAGCCTGGGAAATTGCGCTGAGCCAGAAAGGCACGCCCTCCGTGCTGTCGCTGACCCGCCAGGGCCTGCCGACCCTGCGGACCGAGCACAAGTCCAAGAACCTGGTCGCCCAGGGCGCCTATGTGATGGCCGACGCCGAAGGCAAGCGCCAGGCGATCCTGCTGGCCACTGGCTCCGAGGTTGCCATCGCGATGGAGGCCAAGGCCCTGCTGGAAGCCGAAGGCATCGGCACCCGCGTCGTCTCCATGCCCTGCTGGGAGCTGTTCGAGGAGCAGGACGAGAAGATCCGCAAGCGCGTCCTGCCCGCGGGTCCCGTCCGCGTGGCGGTCGAGGCCGGCGTGCGCCAGGGCTGGGACAAGTGGCTGCTTGGTGAGCGTGGCCGCGAAGCCAAGGCCGGCTTCGTCGGCATGTCCTCCTTCGGCGGCTCCGCCCCGGCGGACGAGCTCTACGAGAAGTTCGGCATCACCGCCCAGGCCGTGGCCGATAAGGTCAAGTCGCTGCTCTGAGCCGCCCGAGACTGATTGCGAAGGCCGGACGCCCCCGTGGCGCCCGGCCTTTTTCTTGCCCAGGCGACAGCGCCCGCCCCGCCGCACCGGCGCAAGTGTCCTCACGGGTCGCCCCCGCCCTTGCCTCCATACGTTGGCCGAAAATACTCCGGGGGACGCGCGGCACGCGCGGGGGGCAGCGCCCCCTCCCCAACCTCCTGCGGGCGATTCCCTCACCCCGACGGGCCGACGCTGCACCGCAGAACCTGTTAGCGCGAACCCGAAGCCCGGTTAGCGCAACCACGGGCAGGCCCCCGAATGTTTTCGCTAACATATTGGCTGAAAACACTTTTCTCCCTACCCCTACGGTCTACCTTCGGCTAAGGACATCGCAGGTTTTCTATCAGGAGATATCGGCATGACGGTCACGCTCGGCATCAACGGTTTCGGTCGCATCGGGCGTTGCACGCTCGCCCATATCGCCGAGGCCGCCCGCAATGACGTTCAGGTCGTGAAGATGAACGCCACCGGCCCGATCGAAACCAATGCCCATCTCCTGAAGTACGACAGCGTGCACGGCCGCTTCGGCAACGAGGTGAAGATCGCCGGCAACACCATGGACATAGGCCGCGGCCCGATGGAGGTCATGTCGACCTATGATCCGCAGGAGCTGGACTGGGAAGGTGTCGACGTCGTGCTGGAATGCACCGGCAAGTTCAACGACGGCGAGAAGGCCAAGGTCCACATGGAACGCGGCGCCAAGGCCGTGCTGATCTCGGCCCCGGCGAAGAACGTGCAGAAGACCATCGTCTACGGCGTCAACCACCGCGATCTGGTGGCTGGTGACACGATGATCTCCAACGGGTCCTGCACCACCAACTGCCTGGCGCCCCTGGCCAAGGTGCTGAACGACGGCATCGGCATCGACAGCGGCATCATGACGACGATCCATTCCTACACCGGCGACCAGCCGACGCTGGACCGTCGCCATGGCGATCTCTACCGCGCCCGCGCCGCCGCGATGAGCCAGATCCCCACCTCCACCGGGGCCGCCAAGGCCCTGGGCGAGGTCCTGCCCGAACTGAAGGGCAAGCTGGACGGCTCGGCCATCCGCGTGCCCACCCCCAATGTCTCCGCCGTCGACCTGACCTTCATCGCCAAGAAGGACGTGACCGTCGAGGACGTGAACGAGGTGGTCCGCGAAGCCGCCGCCGGTCACATGGGGCAGGTCCTGGGCTACGACCCGGAACCCAAGGTCTCCATCGACTTCTGCCACACCGAGCAGTCCTCGATCTTCGCCCCCGACCAGACCAAGGTCACCGGCAAGCGCCTGGTGCGCGTGCTGGCCTGGTACGACAACGAATGGGGCTTCTCCGCGCGCATGGCCGACGTGGCCGCCGCCCTGGGCCGCCTGCAGAAGTGACATCCGCGCCCGCAAGGGCCCCGATCAAAGCACCGAACCCGTCGGAGAAATCCGGCGGGTTTTTCGCATTGTCGCATCCCTTCCCTTGACCTTTGCGCCGGGGAGGTAGAGTTTACAGACAAAGTTAGCGCAAACATTCCTGACGCTCCCACGACCTTTCGTGACCTCGTCGTCACGCTTCCCAGCAAAGGACCACGGATCATGGTAACCACAGTCGCCATCAACGGTTTCGGACGCATCGGCCGCAACGTCCTGCGTGCCATCGCCGAAAGCGGCCGCACCGACGTCGAAGTCGTCGCGATCAACGATCTCGGCCCCGTCGAGACCAATGCTCACCTTTTCCGCTACGACAGCGTGCATGGCCGCTTCAACGGCGAGGTGACCACCGGCGAGGACTGGATGGACGTAGGCATGGGCCGCATCAAGGTCACCGCGATCCGCAATCCCGAGGAACTGCCCTGGTCCGGCGTGGACATCGCGCTGGAATGCACCGGCATCTTCACCAAGCGGGAGGCGGCGGCGCGCCACCTCGAAAACGGCTCCTCGCGCGTGCTGGTCTCGGCGCCCTGCACCGACGCGGATGTAACCGCCGTCTATGGTGTGAACCATGACGCGATCACCGCCGAGCACAAGGTGATCTCCAACGCCTCCTGCACCACCAACTGCCTGTCCCCGGTGGCCAAGGTCCTCAACGATGCCATCGGCATCGAGAAGGGCTTCATGACCACGATCCACAGCTACACCGGCGACCAGCCGACGCTGGACACGCTGCACAAGGACCTCTACCGCGCCCGCGCTGCCGCGATGTCGATGATCCCTACCTCGACCGGCGCCGCAAAGGCTGTGGGTCTGGTGCTGCCGGAACTGAAGGGCAAGCTGGACGGCGTGGCGATCCGCGTGCCCACCCCCAACGTCTCCTGCGTCGACCTGACCTTCATGGCGAAGCGCGAGACGACGGTGGAAGAGATCAACGCCGCCATCACTGCCGCCGCCGATGGCCCGCTGAAGGGCGTGCTGGGCTACACCACCGCGCCCAACGTCTCGATCGACTTCAACCATGACAGCCACAGTTCCACCATGGCACTGGACCAGACCAAGGTCATGGACAGCACCATGGTCCGCATCCTGACTTGGTACGACAACGAATGGGGCTTCTCCAGCCGCATGGCCGATATGGCGGCCACCATCGGCAAGACCCTCTGAGGCACGCCCCGACACGACGGACCGACAAAGGGCCGCGCGGAGATCCGCGCGGCCCTTTTCCACATCCACCGGCGACAAAACGCCACCTGACGCGCCCGGGCATCACATTGGACCACAGGCGCCCCGCAAACCCTTGAAACGCTGGGCATCCTGGGGCATAGGAAACCGAAGTCGCCGCAGCGGAGGAGCCAGCGTGACCAACCGCACCGCGATTATCATCGGCGTTATCATCGTGACGCTCCTGGTGCTGGACAACGGTGTCGGAGAGGGAAACAATACCTTATTTCTGATGCGCAAGCTCGCAGATTTCGTCGAGTGGCTAGCCTTCTGGCGCTGAGGCGTCGCATTCGGCGGGGATGGGTGGCCCTGCCGCAACCTGGGTCTGAGAAATGTACGTCTTTCTGGGGCTTCTGAGCCTTCTTATCCTTTGCGGTCTGGGTCTGGCCCTGAACACCCTCCTGTGGAAGCGTCGCGCCGAACAGACCGTGCCGCCGCGCGGGGCCTTCACCCGTATTTCCACCGGCCGCCTGCATTACCTCGACGTCGGCGCCGGCCCCGAGATCCTGCTGATCCACGGCCTCGGCGGCCAGATGGGCAATTTCGATTGCGGTCTGATCGACGACCTGGCGCGCGACCACCGGGTGATCGCCATCGACCGCCCCGGCATGGGCTATTCCGACCGGCCGATGACCCACCCCTGCGCCCTGGCCGACCACGCCGAACTGATGTTCGAAATCATGGACAAGCTGGAGATCCGCAACCCGCTGGTCGTCGGGCATTCCCTGGGCGGCGCGATCGCGATGGCCATGGCGGTGCAGGACGCCGAACGCCTGCGCGGCCTGGCCCTGCTGGCGCCGTTGACCCTGCGCGCCGGCACCCCCGCCGAGGTCTTCGACGGGCTGCGGATCCGCTCGGATTTCCTGCGCTGGCTGACCGCCTGGACCGTCGCCACCCCGGCCGCGCTGCGCCAGGCGGACGCCGTGATCGACCAGGTTTACGGCCCCGAGGAGATGCCGCCGAACGCCCCCACCCAGGGGGGTGCGATGCTGACCCTGCGGCCCAGCCATTTCTACAACACCAGCCGCGACTACATGCAGTCCGGTGACGGGCTGGACGAGATGTCGCGCAAGTATGCCGGGCTGACCGTGCCCGTGCGGCTGCTTTACGGCACCGAGGATCGCATCCTCGACCCGCAGATTCATGGCGCCAAACTGGTCGGGCGTCACCCGCAGATGGGTCTGAAACTGGTGCCGGGGGGACATATGCTGCCGCTGACCCAGCCGAAGGTCTGCGCGGAGTTCATCCGCGAGGCCTCCGACAAGATGCGCGGCAGCCTGACGATCAGAAGAGCTTCGCCCGAAGTCTATCGTTGACGTTAGGGGTGACGAATTTCGACACGTCCCCTTCCAGCCGGCAAATCTCCTTCACCAGCTTGGACGCGATCGCCTGGTGCCCCGCGTCGGCCATCAGGAAGACCGTCTCGACCGAGGAGTCCAGCGCCCGGTTCATGCCGACCATCTGGAACTCGTACTCGAAATCGGTCACGGCGCGCAGGCCACGGATGATCAGCGAGGCGCCCACGTCATGGGCGCAGTGGATCAGCAGGTTCTCGAAGGGGTGCACCACGATCTCTGTGCCGCTTTCGCGGGCCAGCGGTCCGATCTCGGCCTCGATCATCTCCACCCGTTCCTCCAGCGAGAACAGCGGCCCCTTGTCGCGGTTGATCGCAACGCCGATCACCAGCCGGTCGACCAGCAGCGTCGCCCGCCGGATGATGTCGATATGGCCCAGCGTGACAGGGTCGAACGTCCCAGGGTAAAGACCGATACGCATGTGGCTGCTCCTCCGCTTGCACCTGCAGCGCACGCAACAATATTGCGTCCTGGAATGCAAGCGGGAAGCAAGTAATTTCTGGGCCGAACGCCGGTCCGCGCCGATGCTGCATGCGCAAACATCGGCAACGGCGCCAGGCCGTCAGTGCCCCATGATCATGCCTTCCAGCGCATCCTTCTCGGCCGCCAACTGCGACAGCCGCGCCTTCACGACATCGCCGATCGTGACGATGCCGACCAGCACGCCATCCTGCACCACCGGCATGTGGCGGAACCGGCCCTCGGTCATCTTGGTCAGCACCTCGTCCGAGTTCATCTCCAGCGAGCAGCAGATCGGGTGCTTGGTCATCAGGTCCGCCGCGGTCAGCTCCATCAGGCCTTCGCCCCGGCTGGCCAGCGCCCGCACGATGTCGCGCTCCGACAGGATCCCCTCGGCGGCCTCTCCGTCGCTGCTGACAACCACGCCACCGATCCGCTTCTCCCGCAGGATCTGTGTCACTTCGCTGATCGACACCTCCGGCTTCACGGTGAAAACGCCTTCGGTGTCCTTGGCCTTGAGAATCTGCTGAACCAGCATCGGGTCTCCTCCCTGGGTTGAACCTGTCTCCTCACCCTCAAGCGTCCCCCGGTTGCTCCAACCTGTCAAGAGAGCCCTTCCTTCCGGTTAATCTCGGCCCGCAGCCGCTCGGACAGCAGCGCGGCGAAGCGGTTGAGCCGTTCCAGGCGCGCGTCGTCCTGGTGCCGCACCAGGTAGAAGCTGCGTGTCAGGCGGGTCTGATCGGGCAGGATGCGGCAGAGATCCGGATGGTGCGGTAGAGAGAAGTCGTGCAGCACGCCAAGGCCTGCGCCGCCTGCGACCCAGTGGTACTGCACCGAGACGGAGTTCGAGGCCAGCTTCACCCGGTCCACCCCGATCTCTTCGAGATAATCCAACTCCTTGTCGAAGATCATGTCGGGGATGTAGCCGACCATGCGGTGACCGCGCAGATCATCGAGGCTGCGGATCGGCGGGTGCCGGTCGAGGTAGCCGCATGTCGCCGCCAGTGTCAGATGATAATCCGACACCTTCTGCACCAGCAGCCGCCCGGCGGTCGGCGCGCTGACGGTCACCGCCATGTCGGCCTCACGGCGGGAGAGGTTGAACAGCCGCGGCAGGGCGACGATCTGGATCTCCAGCTCCGGGTTGTCGTCGAGGATGCGGGCACAGACATCGGGCAGCAGGAAGTTCGCCACCCCGTCGGGCGCACCGATGCGGATCTGCCCCGACAAGCCCTGCGCCCCCTGCCCGGCCACCTCCGCCTGGCCCGCCAGCAGCGCGGCCTCGGCCTGCACCGCGTGGCCCATCAGGCGGGCGCCCGCCTCGGTCAACGCATAGCCCTGGGGCGACTTGGCAAAAAGCGCGGCGCCGGTTTCCTCCTCCAGCCGGGCGATGCGGCGGCTGACCGTTGCCGGGTCGATGCGCAGCCCGCGCGCCGCCGCCGACAGGCTTTCGCGGCGGGCCACCGCCAGGAACACCCGCAGATCATCCCAGTTCATCGCTCACCCGCCTTTCACACCTGCATTTTTGCAAAACCTCTTTGCCGATTTTCCTCTTCAACAGGTATTTGCGCAAGAGTAACCTGATCACAAATTCTCAGGAGGATCCTATGCAGGAACTGACCCATTTCATCGACGGCGCCCATGTAAAGGGCACCTCGGGCCGCTTCACCAACGTCATGAACCCCGCGACCGGCGAAGTGATCGCCAAGGTGCCGCTGGCCACCGTGGACGAGCTGAACCACGCCGTGGAACGCGCCGCCGAGGCGCAGGTCAAATGGGGCGCCACCAACCCGCAGCGCCGCGCCCGGGTGATGATGAAATTCGGCGCCCTGATCAACGAACACATGGACGAGCTGGCCGAGCTGGTGTCGAAAGAGCACGGCAAGACCCTGCCCGATGGCCGGGGCGACGTGCAGCGTGGCCTGGAAGTGGTCGAGGTTTGCATGGGCGCGCCGCACATGCTGAAGGGCGAATACATGAACGACGGCGGGCCGGGCATCGACCTCTACTCGATGCGTCAGCCGCTTGGCGTCGTGGCCGGCATCACGCCGTTCAACTTCCCCGCCATGATCCCGCTGTGGAAGATGGCGCCCGCGCTGGCCGCCGGCAACGCGATGATCCTGAAGCCTTCGGAACGCTGCCCCTCCACCTCGCTGCGCCTCGCCGAGCTGATCAAGGAAGCCGGCCTGCCCGACGGTGTGCTGCAGGTCGTCAACGGTGACAAGGAAGTGGTCGACGCGATCCTGGATAACGAGACCGTGCAGGCCGTCGGCTTCGTCGGGTCGACCCCGATCGCCCAGTACATCTACGGCCGGGCCGCCACCAACGGCAAGCGCGCCCAGTGCTTCGGCGGCGCCAAGAACCACATGATCATCATGCCCGACGCGGACATGGACAAGGCCGCCGACGCGCTGGTCGGGGCGGGCTTCGGCGCGGCTGGCGAACGCTGCATGGCGATCTCCGTCGCCGTGCCCGTGGGCGAGAAGACCGCCGACACGCTGATCGAGAAGCTGATCCCGCGCATCGAGAAACTGAAGGTCGGCCCCTACACCTCCGAGGACGAGGTGGATTACGGCCCCGTCATCACCGCCGCCGCGAAGGAGCGGATCGAGGGGCTGATCTCCTCCGGCGTGGAGCAGGGCGCGACCCTGGTGAAGGATGGCCGCGGCTTCTCCCTTCAGGGCTACGAAGAAGGCTTCTACGTGGGCCCGACGCTGTTCGACAACGTCACCGCCGACATGGACATCTACAAGGAAGAGGTCTTCGGCCCCGTCCTCAGCCAGGTTCGCGCCGAGACCTACGAGGAGGCGCTGAAGCTGACGATGGACAACCAGTACGGCAACGGCACCTCGATCTTCACCGCCGATGGCGACACCGCGCGCGACTTCGCCAACCGGGTGAACGTGGGCATGGTCGGCATCAACTTCCCGATCCCGGTGCCGCTTTCGTACTTCACCTTCGGCGGCTGGAAGAAATCGGCCTTCGGCGACCTGAACCAGTACGGCCCCGACGCCTTCCGCTTCTACACCAAGACCAAGACCGTCACGGCGCGCTGGTTCTCGGGTATCAAGGAAGGTGGCGAGTTCAACTTCAAGGCAATGGACTGATCCAAGGGGGCGGCTTTCGGGCCGCCCCATTTGGTTTGCCGGCCCGGAGCAGGCCGGACACAGGGAGGAGGACCAGCACAAATCGCCACCAAGGTTGGCAAGTCGGCCGAAATCGACGCCATGCGACCATGCGGCACCGTAGACGGGCACGGTCGCGATGATACAGACTTCGGGCACTCCGACCTGTCTTCAAGGCGCCCAGCATGTCCTGTGACTACACGATCCTGACGTCCTTCGGCCTGGCCTATATCCGCCTGGCCGGCATCGTCCGCCCCGGTGACAGCCTGCGATCCCTCACCCGGTTCGCGCGCGATCCCGAGGCCACGCCGGACCTGAACCAGCTGCTGGACATGCGCGACGTGACGGGAATGAAGCTGGACGTGCTGGACCTGCTGCGGATGCATGCCCGCAAGGCCGAAATATTCGCGCCGTCGGAACATGACCGGCTGTTCGTGCATCTCGCGGATACCCCGATGGCCCGAAAGGTGGCAGGCTACGTGGTGAAGAGCTGGGACAAGGTGCCCGGCATCACCCACAGGATCGTCCCGGATGAAGAGCAGGCGCTGGACATCCTGGGATTGAGACAGAGAACGATAGAGGCCCTGATCCAGCAGCAACGCGCCTGAGGAGAGGTGTGGCGCCAACCGCGGACAGGGCTGGAACTAAGGCGGGAGGAGAACCCATGGATTTCGCGCTCAGCGAGGAACAACAGGCCATTTTCGACATGGCCCGCAGCTTTGGCCAGGATCGCATCGCGCCCAATGCGCTGGCCTGGGAAGAGGCCGGGGACATCCCCAAGGATCTCTGGCCCAAGGTGGGCGAGCTGGGCTTCGGCGGTCTTTACGTCAGTGAGGAGAGCGGCGGCGCGGGGCTGACCCGGCTGGACGCCACGCTGGTCTTCGAGGCGCTGTCGATGGCCTGCCCGTCCGTCGCGGCCTTCCTGTCGATCCACAACATGTGTGCCAAGATGCTGGACGCCTTCGGCAGCGACGCCCTGAAAGCCGAGTTGCTGCCCGACGTCCTGTCGATGCAGCGCGTCCTGTCCTACTGCCTGACCGAACCCGGCAGCGGATCCGACGCCGCCGCGCTGAAGACCCGGGCCGCGGCGACCGAGGGCGGCTATGCCCTGACCGGCACCAAGGCCTTCATCTCCGGCGGGGGCTATTCCGATGGCTACCTAGTGATGGCCCGCACCGGCGGCGACGGCCCCAAGGGCATCTCGACCCTCTACGTGCCCGACGGCACCCCCGGCCTCAGCTTCGGCGGGCTGGAACGCAAGATGGGCTGGAAGAGCCAGCCGACCCGGCAGGTGCAATTCGACGGCTGTGAGGTGCCCGCCAGCTACCTGCTGGGCGAAGAGGGGCGCGGGTTCGCCTATGCGATGATGGGCCTCGACGGCGGACGCCTGAACATCGCGTCGTGCTCCCTGGGCGCCGCCCAGGCCGCGCTGGATGCCACCATCGCCTACATGGGCGAACGCCGCGCCTTCGGCAAATCCCTGTCCGAGTTCCAGGCCCTGCAGTTCCGCCTGGCCGACCTGGAGATCGAGTTGCAGGCCGCCCGCGTCTTCCTGCGCCAGGCCGCCTGGAAACTGGACCAGGGCGCGCCGGATGCGACCAAGCATTGCGCGATGGCCAAGAAATTCGTCACCGAGGCCGGATCGAAGATCGTCAATCAATGCCTGCAACTGCACGGCGGCTACGGTTACCTTGCGGATTACGGAATCGAGAAACTGGTGCGGGATCTGCGTGTGCACGAGATCCTCGAAGGCACGAACGAGATCATGCGCCTCATCACGGCAAGGAGCCTTCTGTCCACATGAACGATCTTTCCATCCGGCGCGACGGACGCGCCGGGCGCATCACCCTGACGCGGGAAAAGGCGTTGAACGCGCTGTCGCATGACATGGCGCTGGAGATCGAAAGGGCGCTGCTGGCCTGGCGGGAGGACCCCGAGGTGGCGCTGGTGCTGATCGACGCCGAGGGCGATAAGGCCTTCTGCGCCGGTGGCGACATCCGCGAGATGTACGAGACCGGACGCGCGGGCGATTTCGACTATGGCCGCCGCTTCTGGCGCGACGAATACCGTATGAACGCCCTGCTGGCCGAATATCCCAAGCCCATCGTCAGCTTCCTGCATGGCTTCGTCATGGGCGGCGGCGTGGGCGTCGGCTGTCATGTCGCCACCCGGGTCGTGGGCGAAAGCGCCCGGATTTCGATGCCCGAATGCGGCATCGGGCTGGTGCCGGACGTGGGCGGCTCGCTCCTCCTGGCGCGCGCGCCCGGACGGCTTGGCGCCTATCTTGGCCTGACGGGCGCCCGCATGGGCCCCGGCGACGCGATCCACGCCGGATTTGCCGATCTCTTCCTGGCGGAGGAGGAATGGGAGGCCGCCAAGGCGGAGCTCTGCGCCAGCGGCAGCGTCGAGGCCCTGGAAGAGGCCGGGCATTACGCCCCCGCCTCCCGCCTCGCCGAAAACCAGGCCTACCTTGATGCGCTCTTCGCCGGCGACAACCTGCCCGAGATCGTCGAGGAACTGGCCGCCGAGGATGGGGAGGAACTGGCGGACAAGGCGCTGAAGGCCATTCGCGCGGGGTGTCCCCTGTCGATGGCCGCCACGCTGGAGATGCTGCGCCGCCTGCATGACGAGGCCGACATCCGCGCCGCACTGTCGCTGGAATACCGCTTCACCTACCGCTCGATGAGCGAGGGCGATTTCATCGAGGGCGTCCGCGCCCAGATCATCGACCGCGACCGCAAGCCGAAGTGGAGCTACGGGCTGGACATCGCCGAGGAGGAGGTTTCGGCGATGCTGGCGCCGCTGGACGCGGAACTGAGCTTCGACGGGCCCTGAGCCCGCGAGACAAGGACAAGAGGGAGGAGAACATCATGAAGATCGGGTTCATCGGTCTGGGCAACATGGGGTCGCACATGGCCCGCAACCTGGCCGCCGCAGGCCACGACGTCACCGGCTACGACATGTCGCCGGTGCGGGTGCCGGGCGTGCCGCTGGCCAATACCGCCGCCGACGCCGCAGAGGGCGCCGAGGTGGTCATCACCATGCTGCCAAATGGCGAGATCCTGCGCCAGGTCTCCGAACAGATCCAGCCGGCGATGAAGGCGGGCGCCTGCCATCTGGATTGCTCCACCGTGGATGTCGACAGCGCCCGCGCCGTGGCCGAGAGCGCAAGCGACCGCGGCCTGCTGGCCATGGATGCGCCGGTCTCGGGCGGAACGGGCGGCGCCGACGCGGGCACGCTGACCTTCATGGCGGGCGGGCCCGAGGAGGCCTTCGCGCTCGTCTCGCCGCTCTTCGAGATCATGGGCCAGAAGGCCGTGCATTGCGGCGGCGCGGGCAACGGCCAGGCGGCGAAGATCTGCAACAACATGATCCTGGGCGTGACCATGATCGCCACCTGCGAGGCCTTCGCCCTGGCCGACCAGCTGGGGCTGGACCGGCAGGCGATGTTCGACGTGGTCTCCACCTCTTCGGGCTACAGCTGGTCGATGAACGCCTATTGCCCCGCGCCGGGCGTGGGGCCGAAGTCGCCCGCAGACAACGACTACACCCCCGGCTTCGCCGCCGCCCTGATGCTGAAGGACCTGCGCCTGTCGCAACTGGCGGCGCAAAGCAGCGGCGCCGAGACGCCCATGGGGTCTGCGGCCGAGGCGCTCTATTCCCGCTTCGTCGAGGAGGAAGGCGGCGGCGACAAGGACTTCTCCGCCATGCTGCCCCGCTTCTCGCGCCTCAACGGCGCCTGACCTTGTCTCCCTCCCCTGCCCCCACTAGGCTTTGCCCGGGGGCAAGGGATCGGGCAAGGGACCGGCAATGCTGAGATTTCTGGATTTCGACCGCGACCTGGCCGAGGCCTGCGCGACAGAGTTCCTGGCCTCCGACGCCGGGCGCGCGGCTCTGCCCGGAGGCGCCACGGGGCGGCCGGATTTCCTACGCCTCGACGGGGCCAAGGCGCCTGACCTCGACCGCAGCGTGCTGCGGATGGAGATGGGGGGCGGCAGTTTCGTCCTGAAGCTGAACCAGGTGCCGAAACAGGCCGGGCGCATCGCGGAGGAATACCGGGCCCTGCGGCAGGCGGCACGGGTCTTTGCCCCGTACCCCGACCTGGGCGTGATCGAGGCCCTCTACCTGTCCCCCGGTGAAACCTTCATGGTGACGCGGTTCCACGATGTGCCGACGGTGCTGGAACGGATGGAGGAGGGCGCCGATCCGCTGCCGCTCTGCCACCGCGCGGGCCGCTGGTTGGCCGTGCTGCATGGGCAAAGCCCGGCGGAGGAGGCTCGGTTCTGGCCCAAGTGGATCTTCGCGCGGCTGGAGGAGCTTCGGGCGAAGGGGCCACAGGCGCCCGCCGCCGATTTCCGGCCCCTGATCCGTGCACTGCGGCAGCAGGTCGAAGGGCTGCGCGGGTGCCCCGTTCCACGTGTTCTGAGCCACGGGGACTTCCATGCCGGCAACCTGCTGGTCGAGGAGAAACGCCTGCTGGGCCTCGATCTCTTCGAAGAGAAGCGAAAGCTGGCGGTCTACGACATGGTGGATTTCCTGAAAGGCGACATCCGCGCCGATGCGCCAGAGGCAGAGATCGATGCCGGCGGCGTGAGGCGCCAGGTGCGCGCCGCGCTGTTGCAGGGCTATGGACAGCCCGTGAACGAGGAACTGCTGTCGTTCTTGCTGCGCGCGCAGTTGCTGATCGACTGGCTTCACATCGACGCGGCACGCCACGCCGAAAGTCCCTTCCTGCAAGGAAAGTACAAGCGTCTGGAGAACCGCCTGGCTCTGGCCTTCGCCGCCGCCTGAAACGCGACGGGCCGGACGTCTCCGCCCGGCCCCTGTTTCCCTGATGTGCGCCCCACCCTATTCGGCGGCAACCTTCGCGCCTTTCAGCATGTCCTTCAGGTAGCGCCCGGTGTGGCTGCGTTCGACCTCCGCCACGTCCTCAGGCGTGCCGATCGCCACCACTTCACCGCCGCCATCGCCGCCTTCAGGGCCGATGTCGACGATGTGGTCGGCGGTCTTGATGACGTCGAGGTTATGTTCGATCACCACCACCGTATTGCCCTGTTCCACTAACTCGTGCAGCACCTCCAGCAGCTTGCGCACATCCTCGAAATGCAGACCCGTGGTCGGCTCGTCGAGGATATAGAGGGTGCGGCCCGTGGATTGGCGCGACAGTTCCTTCGACAGCTTCACCCGCTGCGCCTCGCCGCCCGACAGCGTCGTCGCCTGCTGGCCCACCTTGATGTAGCCCAGACCCACGCGCACCAGCGCATCCATCTTGGACCGGATCGAGGGGACCGCCTGGAAGAACTCCTGCGCATCCTCGACGGTCATGTCCAGCACGTCGGCGATGGACTTGCCCTTGAACTTGATCTCCAGGGTTTCGCGGTTGTAGCGCTGGCCCTTGCAGGTTTCGCATTCGACGTAGACGTCGGGCAGGAAGTGCATCTCGATCTTGATGACCCCGTCGCCCTGGCAAGCCTCGCAGCGCCCGCCCTTGATGTTGAAGCTGAAGCGCCCGGGCTTGTAACCGCGGGCCTTCGACTCCGGCAGGCCCGCGAACCAGTCGCGGATCGGGGTGAAAGCGCCGGTATAGGTGGCCGGGTTCGACCGGGGCGTGCGCCCGATGGGCCGCTGGTCGATGTCGATCACCTTGTCGAGGTGTTCCAGCCCCTTGATGCTCTCGCAGGGGGCGGGCGTCTGGCGGGCGCCGTTCAGCCGCATGGATGCCGTCTTGAACAGGGTCTCGATGGTCAGGGTCGACTTGCCGCCCCCCGACACGCCCGAGACGCAGATGAACTTGCCCAGTGGGAAGTCCACGGTCACGTCCTTCAGGTTGTTGCCGCTGGCCTTCACCACCTGGATGGACTTGCCGTTGCCATCGCGCCGGACGGCGGGCACGGCGATCTCGCGGGTGCCCGACAGATACTGGCCGGTCAGGCTGGCCGGATCGGCGGCGATCTCTTCGGGCTTGCCCTTGGCGATCACCTGCCCCCCATGCACACCGGCGCCGGGCCCGATGTCAAAGACGTAATCGGCCTCGCGGATCGCCTCCTCGTCGTGTTCCACCACCAGCACGGAGTTGCCCTGATCGCGCAGCCCCTTCAGAGTGGACAGAAGCCGCCCGTTGTCGCGCTGGTGCAACCCGATGGAGGGTTCGTCCAGCACGTAGAGCACCCCGGTCAGGCCCGAGCCGATCTGGCTGGCCAGCCGGATCCGCTGGCTTTCACCGCCCGACAAGGTGCCAGACGCGCGTGAAAGCGTCAGGTATTCCAGCCCGACGTTGTTGAGGAAGCCAAGCCGCTCGCGGATCTCCTTGAGGATCGGGCGCGCGATTTCGGCCTTCTGCTTCGACAGGGTGTCGCCCGCGGCCCCGATCCAATCCAGCGCCTCGCGGATGGATTTCTCCACCACGTGGCCGATGTGATGGCCGTCGATCTTCACCGCCAGCGGTTCGGGCTTCAGCCGGTAGCCATTGCAGGTGCCGCAGGGACGGTTGTTCTGGTAGCGCTCGAATTCCTCGCGCACCCAATTGCTGTCCGTCTCGCGATAGCGCCGTTCCATGTTGGGGATGACGCCCTCGAAGGCACGGGTGATGTTGTAGACACGCCCGCCCTCGTCGTAGCGGAAGGCGATCTCTTCCTTGCCAGAGCCGTATAGGAAGACGTTTTGCACCTTCTTCGGCAGGTCCTTCCAGCGGCTGTTTTTGTCGAACTCGTAATGCCGGGCGATGGCGTCGATGGTCTGCAGGAAATAGGGAGACTTGCCCTTGCGCCAGGGGGCAATGGCGCCATCGGCCACCTTCAGCTGGGCATCGGGCACCACCAGCCGCTCGTCAAAGAACAGCTCCATCCCCAGGCCGTCGCAATGGGGGCAGGCGCCGTCGGGGGCGTTGAAGGAAAACAGGCGCGGTTCGATTTCCGGGATCGAGAAACCGGAGACCGGGCAGGCGAAATTCTCGGAGAAGGTGATGCGTTCCGGCTCGCCTTCCTTCGGTGCGGTTTCCAGCACGGCGATGCCGTTGGCCAGATCCAGCGCGGTGCGGAAACTGTCGGCCAGGCGGGTTTCCATGCCCTCACGCACCACGATCCGGTCGACCACGACGTCGATGTCGTGGCGGTACTTCTTGTCCAGCGTCGGCGGCTCGTCCAGCTCGTAAAACTCGCCATCCACCTTGACCCGCTGGAAGCCCTGTTTGCGCAGGTCGAGGAATTCCTTGCGGTATTCGCCCTTGCGGTCGCGGATCATCGGCGCCAGCAGGTAGCCGCGCGTGCCCTCCTCCATACCCATGACGCGGTCGACCATGTCCTGCACCTGCTGCGCCTCGATGGGCAGGCCTGTTGCGGGGCTGTAGGGGGTGCCGGAGCGGGCGAAGAGCAGGCGCAGGTAGTCGTAGATCTCGGTCACCGTGCCGACGGTGGAGCGCGGGTTCTTCGACGTGGTCTTCTGCTCGATCGAAATCGCCGGGCTGAGGCCCGAGATGTGATCCACGTCGGGCTTTTCCATCATGTCGAGGAACTGGCGCGCATAGGCCGAGAGGCTCTCGACGTAGCGACGCTGACCCTCGGCATAGATCGTGTCGAAGGCCAGGGACGACTTGCCCGACCCCGACAACCCGGTGATCACCACCAGCTGGTCGCGGGGGATGTCCACGTCGATGCCCTTGAGGTTGTGTTCGCGCGCGCCGCGGACCTCGATAAACTTCTGCTCGGCCATATTCGCCCCCGGGAAAACCACTGCGGCTAGAGATAGGGGAGACAGCACGGCTATCCAAGGAGAAAATGAGAACATTAAGGAAACATTAGTCTGCAGCCATTCACAATGGCGGGTCCTGTCTTCCTCTTGGGAGGATCTCGGGCAGTTCCGAGGGGCCGCCCATGGTCCACCTCGCTCGTCCCTCTCCCGATCCGGCGGGGTGAGCGTTCAGGATGTGGTGGAGGATCGCTGCCGAGATTTGGCGCATAGGCGCGCGACACGGAGGTGCGTAACAGCATCAACCCGAGCCACTGGACGCAGGCCAGCGACCCAACATTGACAGGCAAGGCGGCGCGCGCCGGTGCGACAAGCCTCGCAAACGGCTTGAGCCCGGGGCAAACTCCGTCTACTCAACGCCATGTTATATCGTTACATGATTCGAGAGGAGATCTCATGTCGTCCCTTCCCCTGACCTCCCGCGCCCTCGCGGCGCTGGCCCTCGGCGCGCTGACCCTCACCGCCCTGCCCGCCTGGGCCGAAAGCCACGACCACGACCACGACCACGAGCATGCCCATGACGAGGCACACGAGCACGACCATGGCCATGCCCACGACACGGATAGCAAACGGATCTACAGCGGCTATTTCACCGACGAGGAAATCCAGCCGCGCCCCCTGTCCGACTGGTATGGCGACTGGCAGTCGGTCTACCCGTTCCTGCAGGACGGCACCCTGGCGCCGGTGATGGCCGCCAAGGCCCAGACCGGCGACAAGACCGCAGAAGAATATACCGCCTACTACGACACCGGCTATGCCACCGACGTGGACCGGATCGAGATCACGGGCAACAGCTTCACCTTCCACGGCCCCGAGGGCGCGGTGACCGCCGACTACGTCAACAACGGCTATGAGGTGCTGACCTACGCCAAGGGGAACCGCGGCGTGCGCTACATCTTCCGCAAGGTCGACGGCGACGAGGCCGCCCCGGGCTACGTGCAGTTCAGCGACCACGCGGTCTCGCCCACCGATGCGGGCCACTATCACCTCTACTGGGGCGACGACCGCGCGGCCCTGCTGGAAGAGGTCACCAACTGGCCGACCTACTACCCTGCCGATCTGAGCGGCGACGAGATCGTCGAGGAGATGCTGGCCCACTGATCCCAGGGCCCGGACATGCGAAGGGGCGCCGGATCAACCGGCGCCCCTTTTGCGTGTCAAAAATCGGCAGCGATCAGATGTGGATCGCGCGGCCATAGGCCTGAAGCACCGATTCATGCAGCATCTCCGACAGGGTCGGGTGCGGGAAGACGGTGTTCATCAGGTCCTCTTCGGTGGTCTCCAGCGCCTGGCCGACCACGTAGCCCTGGATCAGCTCGGTCACCTCGGCGCCGACCATGTGGGCGCCCAGCAACTCGCCGGTCTTGGCGTCGAAGACGGTCTTCACCAGACCTTCCTGTTCCCCCAGGGCCACGGCCTTGCCGTTGCCGATGAAGGGGAAACGCCCGACCTTCAGCTCATATCCCGCCTCTTTCGCCTGTGCCTCGGTCAAACCGACGGAGGCGACCTGCGGGTGGCAGTAGGTGCAGCCCGCGATGCTTTCGGGGCGGACCGGGTGCGGTTTGTTGCCCGCGGCCAGCTCGGCCACCATGACGCCTTCGTGGCTGGCCTTGTGCGCCAGCCAGGGGGCGCCGGCGATGTCGCCGATGGCATAGACGCCCTCGACCCCGGTGCGGCAGTATTCATCGACCACCACATGGGTGCGGTCGACCTTGATGCCCTGCTCTTCCAGGCCGAGGTTTTCGACGTTGCCGACGATGCCCACGGCGGAGATCACGGTGTCAAACTCGTGCTTCTCGACCTTGCCGCCGACCTCGATATGGGCGGTGACCTTGCCCTTGGCCCGATCCAGCTGCTTGACCATGGCCTTCTGCATGATCTTCATGCCCTGCTTCTCGAACTGCTTCTTGGCGAACTTCGAGATTTCCTCGTCCTCCACGGGCAGCACGCGGTCCATGACCTCGACCACGGTCGTGTCGGCGCCAAGCGTATTGTAGAAGCTGGCGAATTCGATGCCGATGGCGCCAGATCCGATGACCAGCAGCTTCTTCGGCATGCGTGCGGGTTTCAGCGCGTGGCGGTAGGTCCAGACCAGATCGCCGTCCGCTTCCAGGCCCGGCAGTTCGCGAGCCCGGGCGCCGGTGGCCAGGACCACGGTCTTGCCGGTCAGCTCTTCGGTGCCATCCTTGGTCTTGACGCTGACCTTGCCCTTGCCGGCCAGCTTGGCCTCGCCCATGACAACGGTGACCTTGTTCTTCTTCAGCAGGCCGCGCACGCCGCCTTCCATCTGCTTGGCCACCCCGCGCGAACGGTCGACCACCGCGTCGAGGTCATAGCCGATCTTGTCGGCGGTCAGGCCGTAATCCTTGGCCCGCTCCATCAGGTGGAAGACCTCGGAGCTGCGCAGCAGCGCCTTGGTGGGGATACAGCCCCAGTTCAGGCAGATACCGCCCAGGTGTTCGCGCTCGACCACGGCCACGCTGAGGCCCAGTTGCGCGGCCCGAATGGCGGCCACATAGCCCCCCGGGCCGGCCCCGATCACCACGAAATCGAAAGACTTGGCTGCCATATGCCCCTCCGCTGCACCTTCGGTTTCCAGATAGTTTGACGTTAAACTATCTGCCAGCAGGCGACAAGCACGCGCAGGACCCGCGGCAAGATTTGCGCCGAAAGGCCGCTATGCGTCCGGCGAAACCCGGATCGCCCTCACGCCGAACCTAGCGGGTCGCGGCGCCCTGTCAAACCGCGCGAAGGTCGCGCCCCGGCGCGCGCGGAGGACGGCCTGCCCCGCCTCTCGCCCCCGGAACGCGAAAACGCCGCCCCGGTGGACCGGAGCGGCGCCTTTTCATCCCCCTAAGGGGGCGTCAGCCTGCCGCGGCCTCGACGCTGCGCACGGTCTCGCCGTAGCCGCCTTTCGACAGATAGGCGGTTTCCGACGCGGTGCTGTGCCGTTGCAGCGCCTCGTTGCGATAGGGGAAGCGGCCGAAGGTGCGGATCACCTCGCGGTGCGCCTTGGCGTGCTTCAGGTTCGCCTCGCCGGTGTCCGGCATCCGGTCCAGCATCAGGCGCACGCAGCGTTCCTGGTCGCAGAGGTTCTCCGAATGCATCATCGGCAGGTAGAAGAACTGCCGCGCCGGTTCGTCGATCCGCATGTCGAAGCCATGGTCGATCGCCACCTTGGCCGCCGCCAGCGCCACCTTGTCGCTGGCGAAGGCCCGGCCCTGGCCCCGGAACATGTTGCGCGGGAACTGGTCCATGAGGATGACATAGGCCAGGGCCCCGCTGGGATAGGTCAGCCACAGACCATAGGCTCCTTCGCAGGCATGGGCCCAGGCCGCTCCGAACCGGCTGCGGATCTCGGCATCCAGCTCGTCGCTGGACTGATACCAGCCCTTGGGGCCGACTTCATCCAGCCAGAAGGACAACACGTCTTCGGGGGCAATCATGGCTATCTCCTCTTTCGCGATTGCGCCATTTCGTCCAGCGTTACAAAGTTTTCACAATATTGGAACGGAAGATTTCGGACCTTACGGGATGTGAGCGCTCACGCGCCATTTTCGTCACGCGCGGCCTCTTCGGCCGCCTCTTCTGCGGCCTCATATGCCCATTCCTGCGCCGCCTCGACGGCCACGGAGGTGGCCGACATCAGCACCGGCGCGTAGGCGCCCGCCTCGTCCACGCCCACCGAGGGGCGTTGCGTCATGCGGTAGAAGGCATAGCCGGCGGTCGCCAGCAGCAGCACCGCGATGAACAGGAAGAACCCCCCGGGCCCGGCCAGGGTCATGGCGTAACCGGTCAGCAGCGGACCACCGATGGCGCCCAGGCCGTTGACGAACATCATGCCCGCGCTGCCCGCCGCCATCTGGTCATGCTCCAGCAGGTCATTGAGGTAGGCCAGAAGCAGCGAATAGAGCGGGTTCGTCATGCCCCCGATGAAGAAGGCCGCGACCAGCAACGCAACATAGGCGTCCCCGAAGACGAAACCGATAAAGGCCCCGACCCCGCCGACGATCGCCTCGATCGCGATCAGAAGACGCCGGTCCAGCCGGTCCGACAGCCAGCCCAGCGGATAGAGGGTGACCACAGCGCCGACGTAGAACATGGTGATGAACAACGAGATCTGCGGCAGCGACAACTCCGCCTGGGTGCCAAAGACCGCCGCCATGCCGAACTGCGCCGAGAAGGCGCCGCCCACCAGGAAGACGCCGACGAAACTGAGCGGCGAGGTATGGAACAGCTCCTTCAGCGACATCGGTCGCGTGGAATCGAAGGCCGGCGTCGGCGAGATCGACAGAAGGATCGGCGCGAAGGAGATCGAGACCAGCACCGAGGGCACGATGAACAGCACGAAGCCCGCCGGATCGCCGAGCAGTAGCACACCCTGCGCCGCCATGATCCCCAGCACCTGCACGAACATGTAAAGCGCCAGAGACTGGCCCCGCGTCTCGTTCGTGGCGGCGTTGTTCAGCCAGCTTTCGGCGACGACGTAGACGCCCGAGAAGCAGAACCCGATGATAACCCGCTCGACCGACCAGGCCCATGGGTTGGGGAAGGCCGGGTAGAGGATCAGCACGGCGGAAATGAACGAGGCCAGCGCGGCGAAGACCCGCACGTGGCCGACGCGGCGGATCATTTCGGGGGCCATGCGCGAGCCGCCCAGGAAGCCGGCGAAGTAGGCCGACATGACCAGCGACATCTGGAAGGTCGAGAAACCCTCGATCTCGCCACGCACACCCAGCAGTGTCCCCTGCAGGCCGTTGCCCAGCATCAGCAGCATGAGGCCCAGGAGTAGAGCCCAGGAGGTTCCCAGAACCTGAATCATTCGCGTGTCTCCTCTGGACGCTTCGCGGCGGCGGCGGGCACAGGGATCAGGTCCCGTGGCCCATGGATTTCACGTCAGGACGCGGGGATCAACAGCGAGGCATCGCCGTAGGAGAAAAACCGGTAGTTCCGCGCAATCGCGTGGTCGTAGATCGCCCGCACCCGGTCCGTGCCCATCAGGGCCGAGACCAGCATCATCAGGGTGGATTTCGGCAGGTGGAAGTTGGTCATGAGAGCATCTGCCACCGCGAAGGTGAAACCTGGGTAAATGAAGATGTCCGTCTCGCCGCGCCAGGGGGCGATGGCGCCGCTGTCCCGTGCCGCGCTCTCGATCAGGCGCAGGGCGGTGGTGCCCACCGGGATCACCCGTCCGCCGGCGGCCTTGGTCGCGGCGATCTCTGCTGCCGCCGCCTCGCTGACGTGCCCCCATTCGGCATGCATGCGGTGCTTTTCCACGTCCTCGACCTTCACCGGCAGGAAGGTGCCCGCGCCGACATGCAGGGTGACATAGGTCAGCTCCACGCCCTTCTCCTTCAGCCGCGCCAGCAACTCGTCGTCGAAATGCAGCGAGGCGGTCGGCGCGGCCACGGCGCCGGTGTTGCGGGCCCAGACGGTCTGATAATCCTGCTTGTCCTGGGCGTCGGGGGCACGCAGGGCGGCGATATAGGGCGGCAGGGGCATCTGGCCGGCCTCGGCCAGGGCCGCATCGAAATCGCCGTCTGCCTCGAAGGACAGGATGCCCTGCCCCTCCTCCTTCGCCTCCAGCCGGGCCGACAGGCGCGGGGTGAAGCGGATGATCTCGCCTTCGCGGA
This sequence comes from Pseudooceanicola marinus, assembly GCF_002786295.1. Lineage (GTDB taxonomy): Bacteria > Pseudomonadota > Alphaproteobacteria > Rhodobacterales > Rhodobacteraceae > Pseudooceanicola > Pseudooceanicola marinus. The sequence goes on from NZ_PGTC01000017.1 coordinate 345,018, forward strand.
TCTTCTTCAGCGGCTTCAGCAGCGCGGCCCAGGTGCCTTCGGCGCGCGGCTCCAGCAGGGTCACCTCGATCCGCGCCTCGGTCTCGCCCTGATCTGAACTGCGCCTGCGGGTGCCCGACAGACGCGCCGGTATCACCTTGGTGTCGTTCAGCACCAGTCGGTCGCCGGGGCGCAGGTAGTCGCCCAGATCCCGCACGATGGCGTCGGTGATCCGGTCCCCCTCGGCCACCAGCAGCCGCGCGGAGGAGCGCGGACGCGCGGGACGCGTCGCGATCAGCTCTTCGGGCAGGTCGAAGTCGAAATCGGAAAGCTGCACCTGGCGCTCCTGTGGTGGTCTCGGTTCGGGTTCTGGGCCTCGCGCAGAAGGCTGTCGCGGCGTCCGCTACACCCTCGGCCCGCCGGGCGCAATGGCGCCGCCGCCCCGCGTCACTGCGCGCCCGGGTCGGGCGGCGGACGGCGGAAGATTTCCCGGAACATCGCCGGGGTGAAGATCGACAGCGGGTTCACGCGCACGCGCGGCGCCGACGCCGGGCCGTCGATGTCGAAGTTGAACCCGATCAGCCCCTCGCCCTTGCGGGTCAGCAGCGCGCCGATACCGTTCAGCATGTAGAGGGGGGAGACCACCCCCTGCATTTGCAGCTGGTCCGCCGCCATGTCGTAGATCCCGTCGAGCGACACCCCCATGGAGGCCCCGACCGCGCTGGCACGGGTCACGGTCAGCCGGTCGGGGGACAGGCGGAACTCGGCCTCGACCGTTCCGAAGAGGATGCCGGGGCCCGACAGCTGTTCCAGCAGCCCGACGATGCTCAGCGCGTTCAGCAGCTCGGCCACCGCCCCGGCCTCCTGGATGCGGATGTCGGTGATGCGCAGACTGCCGTCGTAGGTGCCCGGCGCGCCCGTGGGCACGAGATCCAGCACAAGAGAGCCACCGTTGCCGCGTTTGAGGTACCCCGCATCGGCCAGTGCGGCGCTGGCATCCGCCGCCTCGATGCGGATACGCCCGCCATTCAACTGCGCGACGACCTCGGCGCCACCGTTGATGCGCCCGCGGAAACGGCCCTGCCCGCGCGCCGCGCCGCCCGCCGACAGCGCCCCGCGCAATCCGGTGACCGCCAGCGTATCGGTGAACTGCAGCCGGTCCAGTGCCACGTCCATTGCGCCCGATCCGCCGCCCTGCGGCAGGTCGGGCCTCTGCGTCAGGTCGACCCGCCCCCCGGTGATTGCCAGACCCGGCGCCTGACCGGCGCCGCGCGGCGTCACCTGTGCGGCCACGTCCAGCCAGCGACCGACCGCCAGACGGTCCAGGCGGACCGCCCCCAGCCTGCCACCCTGGGTGGCGGTCAGCGCTCCCGACAGGGTCAGCCCCGGGGCCTCCAGCCGCATCGCCTCCACCCGGACGCCATCCGGGCCCATTTCCCCCTCGGCGCGGACCGTGCCCTTCGCGGCCTGCGGCAGCGACCAGCCCAGCGAGGGCACCGACAGGCCCAGCCCCGCCAGATCGCTTTCGATCTCGAACCGCATCGGCGCGTCGCGTGGCAGCTCCAGCGACAGGTCCGCCTGGGCCGCGCCGCGCAGGGTCCCGGGCGGCAGGGCAAGGCCCAGCCCTTCGGCGCCCTCAGCATCCAGCCGCAGCCGCGCCGCGACCGTCGACGGCCCCGACCCGGGGCCGATATCCGTCTGCCACGCCCCGTCGAAACCCACGCCGTCCAGCGTGCCCTGCCCCGCCACCCGCAGGTGATCGTTGTCACCCGTCACCTGCAACAGCGGCGCGCGCAGCATATGGCCCGGCGCCAGGGTGTCGCTTTCCACGTCGCGCACCTCGCCCGCGTATTGCAGGGAGATCGCCTCCAGCGGCACCTTCTTCAACAACGGCAAAGACAGAGACGCGGCAAGCCGGGCCTGCCCCTGCGCCAGGTCGGGGCTGCGCCCGGACTTGCTCAGCAGGTTCAGCGGATCGCGATCGAGCAGGGTCAGCATGTCGCCCAGGGCCCCGGTCAGCCGCAGACCCAACTCGCCATCGGCGGGCTTCTGGCGCACGTTCGGCACGACAAACGTGCTGCCCGCCGCGTCGATGCGTCCGCCCCCAGGCACCTCGGCATGGCCGGCATCGGCCTGCACGGCGAAGCGGCGGTTCGACAGGACCGCACGACCCCGGGCCTGCTGCAACGGCGGCATGGTTTTCATGAAGATCAGCGTGGTGTCGTCGAAATCGAACCCAAGCTGGATCTGCGGCGGGGCGTCCTGTGCCGCGCGCAGGCCGAATTGCAGGTTCGTCAGCCGCGCCTCCAGCAGGTTGCGCGCCACCCAGTCGCGGCTCTTGTCCGCCACCGCCGGCGGCCAGAATCCCAGCACGTCGTCGGGCGACAGCGTGGCGCCGGGTCCCCCGCCCCCCTCCGGGTCCTGACCCGCAGCGGTCAGCGCCCCTTCCAGCCCCAGGCTCCAGCCCGTCTCGTCCGCCACCAGCTGCCCGTCGGCGCGCATCACATGCGCGCCTTCGGTCAGGATCAGCTCTCCCAGGGTCAGCTCGAAGGGATCGAAGCGCAGACGCAGGTCCGCTTCCGCCCGTTCCAGCCGCAGGGGCGCGGCGAAGATGTCGGCGGGATCCGCGACGATCTCTCTGGCCGCCAGCTGTCCCGTCATCTGCACCCCGCCGTCGGGCGCCGTGCCCAGGCGGAAGGCGCCCTCGGCCAGCAGCGACACGACCGGGCTGGCCACCGACAGCTCGCTGAACCGCAGCATCTGGGTCGCCGGATCGAAGGAGAAGTAGCTGCGCGCACTGTCGAAGGGGATCGGTCGCGTGCCTTCCGAGGGGCGCACCACCCCGCGCCCGATCTGCAGCGTGGCATAGAGCGGGCCGACCGCGCCGTCCTCCTCCAGCGACAGGCGCAGCGCGCCCGACAGCGGCGCGCGCAGCACCCCCAGCCAGGCCAGCGCCGGGCTTTGGGTCGCCAGGTCCTCGGCCGGCATGTCCTCCACCGACAGCTGGAACTCGCCCGAATTGCTGTCGAGCCGCGTCGTATAGCTGGTCTCGATCAGGGTGGCATAGCTGCGCCCGCCCAGCAGGGAGAAGTCGCCCCGGATCACCAGCGCCGCGCCGTCCCGGTCCAGCACGATGCGCCCGCCGTCGACCGACCAGGACCGGTCCGCGCGCAGATCCTCGTAGACCAGGGTCAGGCCCAGCCCCTCGATCCGGTCCAGCGCGGCCAGATCCCGGGTCGCCAGCGAGGCCTTCAGTTCGGCCAGCACCAGGGCGATGTCGCGCTCACGCGCCTCTGCCCCCTGGTCGGGCGACATCAGGTCGAAGCGACCGTCGGCATTGCGCCGCACCCGCAGCTGCGCGCCCTCCACCGTGATTTCCTGCGGCTGCAACCGCCCCCGCAGCAGAGGGCCGGGCGCCAGCCGCGTCGTCGCCTGGTTCAGCACCACGCGCGAGCCGCTCTCGGGCAGGATCATGTTCAGGTCGCGCACCCGCAGGCGCGGATGCCAGGCCTCCTCGAAGACCACAGACAATTTGCTGAAGGCGATCTCCAGCCCCGGCACCTGTGCCTCCAGCCGGGTCTCGATCCGCTCGCGCAGCCAGGGCGGCGCCACCAGCGGCTCGCCCCGCAGCAGGAAACGCAACCCGCCGAGCCCCGCGCCCAGCCCCGCCAGCAGCACCAGCAACAGCAGCACCCTGGCCAGGCGGCCCAGCACGCGATGGTGCCTCGGCCTGGCTGCCAGAGCCTGCGGCTGCGGCTTCAGCTTGTGCATCGGGGTCCTGCGCCTCTTGGTGGATCGGCCGGGTTCGGGTGACGGGCGGATCGGGGCCGGGTTTTCGCACCCGGCACGTTTCATTCTGCTCTGCCTGCCGGTAATAGGGAAGGCAGCCCGACACGACAAGAAAGGCCAGGCCATGTCTCAAGAACTCGACGGCAATAAAGCGCCGGATTTCACCCTTCCCCGCGCCGGTGGCGGCGAGGTGACCCTTTCGGCACTGCGTCCCGCGCCGGTGGTGCTGTTCTTCTACCCCAAGGACGACACCCCGGGCTGCACCACCGAAAACAAGGATTTCACCACCCTGGCGGATCAGTTCGAGGCGGCAGGCGTGAAGGTCTTGGGCGTCAGCAAGGACCCGGTCGCCAAGCACGAGAAGTTCCAGGCCAAGCATGAACTGGCGACCGAACTGCTGTCGGATGCCGAGGGCACGGTCTGCGAGGACTACGGCGTCTGGAAGGAAAAGAAGATGTACGGCAAGACCTTCATGGGGATCGAGCGGACCACCGTGCTGATCGACGGCGAAGGCACCGTGGTGCGCGTCTGGCCCAAGGTGAAGGTCGCCGGCCACGCCGAAGAGGTGCTGGCGGCGGCCAAGGCGCTGTGAGCCGGGAGACGAGCTGACGCGGGGGCCAGCAGCCCCCGCATAAGCGATCCAGCGCGGCCAGCCTCCGCGCAGGGCTTTCAGCGGGGGGGGCCAGCCCCCGCGCCCCGGGATATTTCCGGCCAACAGATGACAGGGGCGCCAGGCGCGGCTGCGGGCCGGGGCGCAGGATGGGACAGGACGATGAAAACTCTTGCAGAGATGGCGGTCGAGGTGCTGACCACCGCCGATGGCCGGGAAAAGACCGCGTTGTCGCACCGGCACGCCGCCACCTGGTTTGCCGCGCGCGCCGCCGGGGAGGAGATCCCGATCGGCCAGGCCGCGCCGCCGCTGCGCCCCGCCCGGCCCGAAAAGCCCGCGCTGTTGGACCCGCGCGAGGTGCCCCGCCGCCGCCCAGGCAGCCCGCAGGGACGCATCGCCATCCTGCATGCCGTGGCCCATATCGAGCTGAACGCCGTGGACCTGCACTGGGACATGGTCGCGCGCTTCACCCACGTCCCCTTCCCCATCGGGTTCTACGACGACTGGGTGAAGTCGGCGGATGAGGAGTCGAAGCACTTCAACCTGATCTGCGACTGCCTGGAGAGCCTCGGCAGCCACTACGGCGCCCTGCCCGCCCATGCCGGCATGTGGCGCGCCGCCGAGGATACCGTCGACGACATCTACGGCCGCCTGGCCGTCGTGCCCATGGTGCTGGAGGCGCGCGGCCTGGATGTCACGCCCAACATGATCGAGGTCTTCCGCAAGGCGCAGCTGCAGAACGTCATCGACGCGCTGGAGGTGATCTATGCGGAGGAAGTGGGCCATGTCGCCTATGGGTCGAAATGGTTCAACTTCCTCTGCGGTCGCGACGGGCTGGACCCGAAACCGAAATTCCACGAGCTCGTCCGCCACTATTTCCACGGCGCATTGAAGCCGCCCTTCAACGAGGAAAAGCGCGCCGAAGCCGGGCTGCCGCCGGATTTCTACTGGCCACTGGCTGATCAGCTCTGATCCGGCACACCCCCGAAACAGGTGCGCACCCGGCGCCCCGGACAGCCCTGATCGCCTCCCAGACCCTTTCAAAAGAGTATTTTTCGGCAAACTACCGCCAAGATCGGCGGATTTTCCCTGCTTCCGAGGGGGGTGGGACCAAACACCTTGCCCGAGCGCAGACGCGCGGGTAACTGGGTTCAGGCGCCTGAGGTGGGGACCTCGCGACGGGCGCAAAAGGACGGGACAAAGAGGGATACGGGACCTCGTGAGAACCAAGCTAGAGATCCGCATGAGAGCGTTTCTGGAAAAGCATTTTCCGGAACGCAGGGTTTTTCTCCGCTCCGACGCGGACACACGGTTCATCCGGCTGCGGCCGATGACCCAGATCATCGCCGCGGCGGGCGGGACCATGATCGTCTCCTGGACGATCATCGCCACCGCGATCCTGCTGATGGACAGCATCGGATCGGGCAACTACCGCGAACAGGCGATGCGCGACCAGCAGACCTTCCGCGAAAGCCTGAACGCCATGGCCGCCGAACGCGACCTGCGCGAGCAGGAGGCGCTGGCGGCACAGGACCGGTTCAACACCGCGCTGGAACGGATCTCGGTCATGCAGACCGAACTGCTGCAATCGGAGGCGCGCCGTGGCGAGCTGGAGACCGGCATCGACGTGATCCAGTCCACCCTGCGCAAGACGCTGGATGAACGCGACGAGGTCCGCGCGGAACTGGCAGCCCTGCAAGCGCCGTCGGAAAACGGTGAGCGCGAAGCGCTGCCGGCTTATGCCGAAGACACGCTGAACGTGCTGACCGCCGCCCTGTCGGAAACCGCAGAGGAACGCGACGCCACCGAACGCGGCGCCCAGGACGCCCTGGCCCAGGCCGACGAGATGGCAGAGCGCATCGCGCTGATGGAAGACCAGAACGACGCGATCTTCCGCCAGCTGGAAGAAGCCATGACCGTTTCGGTGGAGCCGCTGGACAAGATGTTCCGTGCCGCCGGCATGAACACCGACACCCTGATCGACCAGGTCCGCCGTGGCTATACCGGGCGCGGCGGGCCGCTGACGCCGATCTCCTTCTCGACCATGGGCGAGGTCTCCTCGCCCGACACCGAGCGCGCCAACGCCATCCTCGAACGGCTGGAAGAGCTGGACCTCTACCGCATCGCCGCCGAGAAAGCGCCCTTCGCGATGCCGGTGCATGGCCGCTTCCGCTACTCCTCGCAGTTCGGCACCCGCCGCGACCCGAAGACCGGCGGCATCCGCCAGCACTACGGCACCGACATGGCCGCCCCGGTGGGCACGCCCCTTTACGCCGCCGCCGATGGCGTCGTGACCCATGCCGGCTGGTCCTCGGGCTATGGCCGCCTGGTGAAGATCAAGCATGACTTTGGCATCGAGACCCGCTACGCCCATATGTCGCGCCTCGGTGTGAGCGTGGGAGAAAGAGTCTCGCGCGGGGAACGTATCGGTGATATGGGAGCTTCGGGACGCGTGACCGGCCCCCACCTTCACTATGAAATCCGTGTGGGTGGCAAACCCGTGAACCCCATGAATTATATCAAGGCGGCAAGAGATGTTTTCTAAGAGCAAAATCAACGAACCGGGTCCCAAGACCGCAGAGAACAACGCTCCGGCAGCGGCGGCCGATGCGGCTCCGAAGTCCAAGCCCGCGCCCGATTTCAAGCCCTCCGCCCCCAAGGCGAAGCCGCCGGCGTCGGTGCTGTCCTCGGACCTGCACATCACCGGCAACCTGAAGACCACTGGCGACATCCAGGTCGAAGGCACCGTCGAAGGCGACATTCGCGCGCATCTGCTGACCGTCGGCGAAAGCGCCACGATCCGCGGTGAGGTGACCGCCGACGACGTGGTCATCAACGGCCGCATCATCGGTCGCGTGCGTGGCCTGAAGGTGCGCCTGACCTCGACCGCCCGTGTCGAAGGCGACATCATCCACAAGACCATCGCGATCGAAAGCGGCGCCCATTTCGAAGGCTCCGTGCAGCGTCAGGACGATCCGCTGTCCTCCGGCACCAAGCAGCAGCAGGCCCCGGCCCGCAAGCCCGCCGCCCCGGCCTCCGAGGGCTGACCCCGCAAGGCCCGGACGGCCCCCAGATCCCGAAAGCCCCGGCGCGCCGCGACCGGGGCTTTTTGTTGTCCGACAGCGTGGGTGCGCCGCACCAACCGCACCGCGCAGACCTTGCGCAGGCGGATCACAGCCCTTACCTCTGAGCCATCCAGGACAGGAGACCCGTGCGCCATGAACAAGACTTTCGCCGCCTTCACCCCTTCGGTTTCGCTGCGAGAAGTCCTGCACCATGCCTGCCTCCATCACCCTGTCCCGCCTGTCGGCCGCCACGCCTGACGGCACCCCGCTTTTCACCGATCTCGATCTGACCTTCGGCCCCGAGCGCACCGGCATCGTCGGGCGCAACGGCACGGGCAAGAGCACGCTGCTGCGCCTCATCGCGGGCCAGCTCTCTCCCTCGGCCGGGCAGATCACCCAAACCGGCACCCTGGCCTACATGCGCCAGGACAGTATCGCGCGGCCCGATGAAACGGTGGCCGACCTGATGGGCGCCGCCCCTGCCCTGGCGTTGATCGACCGCGCCGAGGCCGGGCGGGCCAGCGCGGCCGAACTGGCCGAGGCGGACTGGACCCTGCCCGCGCGCCTGGACGCCGCACTGGACCGCTGCGGCCTGTCGGTGGCCCCGACCACGCCGCTGGCCCGTCTCTCGGGCGGGCAGCGCACACGGGCGGCGCTGGCCGCCCTGCTCCTCGCCGATCCGGACATGTTGTTGATGGACGAACCCACGAACAACCTGGACCGCGACGGGCGCCGTGCGGTGATCGCGCTGCTGCGGGACTGGACCGGCGGCGCCATCGTCGTCAGCCATGATCGGGAACTGCTGGAGGAGATGGACACCATCGTCGAGCTGACCTCGCTTGGCGCCACGCGCTATAGCGGGAGCTACAGCACCTATCGCGCCCAGAAGGCACAGGAGCTGGCAGCCGCGGAGCACGCATTGGCCCATGCCGAGAAGACCCGGGAGGAGACCGCGCGCCGGGCTCGCCAGGCGGCGGAGCGCAAGGCGCGGAAAGACGCCGCTGGCCGCCGGTCGCGCGCGCAAGGGGGCCAGCCGAAGATCCTGCTGGACGCCGCGAAGGAACGTGCCGAGGCCTCTGGCGGCGTGGGCCACCGCCTGCGCGACGCCCGCCGAGACGCGGCAGAGGCAGCGCTTGCCGACGCGCGCGCGCAGATCGAGGTTCTGACGCCACTGCGCATGCAAATCGCGCCCACGGGTCTGCCGGCGGGCAAGACCGTGCTGCATCTGGAGGGCGTCAGTGGCGGACCGGATCCCGCCGCCCCGGTGATCCACGACCTGTCCCTGACCCTGACCGGGCCCGAGCGGATCGCGGTCACCGGCCCGAACGGCAGCGGCAAGACCACGCTGCTGCGCCTGATGACCGGCGCCCTGTTCCCGACGGCCGGCCGGGTCACGCTGGGCGTGTCCGCCTGGGCACTGCTGGATCAGAATGTGAGCTTCCTCGACGGGGATCAGTCCCTGCGCGACAGCTTCCGCTCCCTGAACCCCGGCGCGACGGTCCAGACGGCCCAGGCCGCGCTTGCCCGCTTCGGCTTTCGCGCCGAAGACGCGCGGCGATCAGCGGAGGCCCTCAGCGGCGGGGAGCGTCTGCGCGCGGGTCTGGGCTGCACCCTGGGCGGCTGTCCGCCGCCACAGCTGCTGCTGCTGGACGAACCGACGAACCATCTGGACCTGCCGGGGCTGGAAGCGCTGGAGGCAGCGCTGGAGAGCTACGACGGCGCGGTGGTCGCGATCAGCCACGACAGGGCCTTCCTCGATGCGCTTCGCCCCGACCGGGTGATCTCGCTGGGTGACTGACCAACAGCGATCTCGTCCCGCCCAGATTTCAATCACCTCTAGCCTTCAACGGCGCGTCGGATCCCGGGCATCAGCCCGGGACCGCCCACAATGCCCCGTGGCCCAATGGAGCCTTAATGGGCAGCAGCCCCCGAGTTTACCAGCTTCACAGCCCATCGTTCTCAACAAGAAACCGAAGCTCCAACAGGATGAAAGCAATCAAAAAGACCCATCTCCCTCTCATGGCCCTCACCGCGGCCATGCGCATCGGTCGCTCCGACAGAGGTACCTCCGCCAGGTCACGCCCCAGGCGGCGCACGCCGCCGGCATTCACGCCCGAGGCATGTCGCGCCACACTGTCCTTTTCCAACGACGTCACCCGCAGCCCCGCCTGAGCGGCGGCCATGCCGACGGGACCGGCCCCGACGATGCCAAGGTCCTGACCTGAGACGCGGCGCCCTTCTGGCGTTGAACCACCATGCCGTCCCGGGTCCGGTCATACAGGCCTGACGGTTCGGCTGCCCGTCGACGGTGACCAGGTAGTCAAAGCAGACAGCCATCGTGCAATAGGGGCACGGCTTCACCTCCCCACGCGGCATGGTGCTGGGCGCCGACCTGGAGGTGCTGCTGGAAACCTTCGAAAGCTGCCTGGCCAGATAAGGTCATCAGGATCACCAGATGCCCGTATGTCATTGCCGAGGGGCTCAGGCGTCCAGTTCCGCGTCCCAGTAGAGGAAGTCCAGCCAGCTGTCGTGCAGGTGGTTGGGCGGGAACCGGCGGCCCATGTTGCGCAGCTCCTCCGCCGAGGGCGGGCGCGGCGGCTTGCGCAGGCTCATCCCCGCGCGACGCAACGATTTCGATCCCTTGCGCAGGTTGCAGGGCGCACAGGCGGCCACCACGTTTTCCCAGCTGGTGATCCCCCCCGAGGCGCGCGGCACCACGTGATCGAAGGTCAGATCCCCCTTCGCCCCGCAGTACTGGCAGCAGAATTCATCCCGCAGAAAAAGATTGAAGCGCGTGAAGGCCACGCGCTTCTGAGGTTTCACGTAATCTTTGAGGACGACGACCGAGGGGATCCGTATCTCGGTACTGGGGCTATGCACCCAGGTGTCGTATTCGGCGACGATGTCGACCCGGTTCAGCCAGGCCGCCTTAACGGCCTCCTGCCAGGGCCACAGCGACAGCGGGTAATAGGAAAGGGGTCTGTAGTCCGCATTCAGCACCAGTGCCGGGTGCTGTTTCAGGAACGCCGGTTCCCGTACGAATTCGCGTCTGAAGTCTCCGTCCATCTTCACAAGTGCTCCCGCCCTGCCTGCCGTCTTCAGCACCAGAGCGGGGTTACCCGCCCCAGTCTTGAGTCAACTATATATCGCGTCCAGAACCTGGCAAGCCCCACGATCTGCAATTGACCTGCCTCTGCTCTACCGGGACTGCGTAACGCTGAAATGACAACCATGGGCGGTTATCCACAGGGTGGGCCTTTGGGCACTAGCCGGCGGCGCGGCGAGGGCTATCTTTGGGACATGCAAGACGACATGCCCCTTCCCCCCGCCCCGCCCGAGGCCCTGCTGGAAACTGCGCTTTACGCAGAGGACCTCGAAACCACCGCCCGCTTCTACGCCGATGTGCTGGGCCTGCCCGAGATTGCCCGGGTCGAGGACCGGCATGTCTTCTTCCGCGTGGGAAACATGGTGCTGCTGCTGTTCCAGCCGCTGGCCACCGCCGCCGGGGGCAGCAACCCCGAACTGCCGGTGCCGCCCCATGGCTGCCGCGGTGAGGGGCACCTGTGCTTTTCCGCCTCCGCCGCCGAGATCCACGCCTGGCAGGAGCGGCTGGAAGCCGCGGGTGTGCCGGTGGAGGCCGATTTCCACTGGCCGAACGGCGCCCGGTCGATCTATTTCCGCGATCCGGCGGGCAATTCGCTGGAGTTTGCCGAGCCGCGCCTGTGGTTCGACGAGGTCTGAGATGGCGCCGGGGCGGATCCCCCGCCCCGCGCCCCGGTCAGGACACCTGTCAGGACCGAAGGATCAGAACCCGCACTTGTCGCGCATGAAGGCCAGGGCTACGGACAGCCCGTCGGGGGCGATGCCATGTGCGGTGCCTTCCATGATATGGGCAAAGACCTCGCGGAACTTCGCCTCCTGCAGGGCCTCGGCGGCCAGCGGCAGGGATTGCGGCGGCACCACGTCGTCCTGATCGCCATGCACCAGCAGCACCGGCATCCGCGACACGGTCTCATCCGCCAGCAGCTCGGGGTTCAGGATCCGGCCGGAGAAACCGACGACGCCCGCCACCGGATCTTCGCGCCGGGGCGCCACATGCAGGGCCATCATCGTGCCCTGGGAGAAGCCGAAGAGGCAGACCTGTTCCGGCATCAGGTCCTCATCCACCATCAGCGCATCGAGGAAGGCGTTCAGGTCATCGACCGAGGCCATCATCGAGCGTTCCGCTTCCTCGTCAGACGAGCCGTCCATCCAGGGGATCGGGAACCACTGGAAACCGCCGGGGTTCACCGCCATCTCCTCGGGGGCATCGGGCGCCACGAACAACGTATCGGGCAGATGTTCCGACAGCGGATCGGCCAGCCCCAGCACATCGGCGCCGTTGGCGCCATAGCCGTGCAGGAACACCACCGCAGAGCGTGTATCCCCCGAGAGCGGCGCGCGCCGCTCGGCATTCAGAACCCGTGTCATGTGACCCCTTCCCGTTTCTTCTCTCGCGCGTAGTGGCTCCACAGGAGCCTGGCGGCAACTCCGCGCCAGGGTGCCCAGGGGGCGGCCCGCGCGCGCAACGCGGCCTCCGTCGGCCGCTCGGACAATCCGTAGAGGAGGCGCGTGGCCTCCTGCAAGGCCAGATCGCCCGCCGGGATCAGATCGGCACGGCCAAGCGCCGTGGTGCCATAGATCTCCGCCGTCCAGCGCCCGATGCCCGGCAGGGCCACCAGCCGGTCGATCAGCGCCGGGTCGTCCAGCGCGTCCAGCCCGTCGAAGTCGATGCCGGCCCCCGCCAGGGCCACGGCATAGCGGATCTTGGGCCGCGACAGCCCGCAGGCGCGCAGCCCCTCCTCCCCCGCGGCCAGGATCGGGGTCGGGTCGGTCAGCCCGGCCGTCTCCAGCCGTGCCCAGATCGCGGCGGCCGAGGCGGTCGAGACCTGTTGCCCGACGATGGCCAGCAAGAGCGTGGCAAAGCCCGGTGGCCGGCGTCGCAGGGGTGGCAGCGGGCCGCTGGCGGCGACCAGCGCCAGCCCCTCGTCGCGCGCCGCCAGCCAGGCCACGCCGCGCGCCAGCACCTCTTCGCTTTCCAGGATCTCGGCCATGTCACCTCTCCGTTCGCAGCGCAGCATAGGCGTCTGCCGGAGGAGGAAAAGGGGGGCTCTGCCCCCGCCGCCGGAGGGCGACTCCCCCGGAGTATTTCCCGCAAAGAGAAGACCTGAACACGGCGCGATGCCCTCGGCAGTGCGCCCGGGGCGCTGCCTGGCGCCGCGCGATGGCGGCCTGCGGCGGGGGATGGGTGCGGAACGATGTTTGGGTCCGCGGGCGCGGCATGGAACGCCGGTTCGGGGCGCCAATGGGCGCGCGCGACGGGGTTCTTATTGCGGCGCCCCCCTAGGCCGGTGCCCGGGCGCGCGCGTATATTGGGCGCATGAAAGACATCGCGCTCCCTCCCTCGAACTGGCCTGACATGGAACCCGGATGGGTCTGGCTCTGCGGCGCCGGCCCCGGTGATCCCGGGCTGCTGACCCTGCATGCGCTGAACGCGCTGCGCCAGGCCGACGTGGTGGTCTACGACGCGCTGGTCAGCCCCGAGATCCTCGACTGGGCGATGAACGCCGAGCTGGTCTACGCCGGCAAGCGCGGTGGCAAGCCCTCGGCCAAGCAGCAGGACATCTCGCTGAAGCTGGTCGAACTGGCCAAGGCCGGCAAGAGGGTGCTGCGACTGAAGGGGGGCGATCCCTTCGTCTTCGGGCGCGGCGGGGAAGAGGCGCAGACGCTGCTGGCCCATGGGGTCAACTTCCGCATCGTGCCGGGCATCAGCGCGGGCATCGGCGGGCTGGCCTATGCGGGCATTCCCGTCACGCACCGCGACGTGAACCAGTCGGTGACCTTCGTCACCGGACATGACCACACCGGCCAGGCGCCCGGCTCGCTGAACTGGCGGGCGCTGGCGGAAGGCGCGCAGGTTCTGGTGATCTACATGGGCATGAAGCACGCCCGCCATATCGCCAACGAGTTGATGGCAGCGGGCCGCCCGGGTGATACGCCGGCCGCCGTGGTCTGCAACGCAACCACACCGGACCAGCAGGTGCTGGAAACCACGCTGGCGCATCTGGCCGACGACATCGAGGCTTCGGACCTGCAGCCGCCGGCGATCCTGTGCATCGGCCACAACGTGAAGATGCGCGAAGCGCTGGACTGGCAGGCCCTGGCCGAAGGCGCCGCGCCGCGCTCGCTGGACCCGCTGGGAGTCAAGGCCCAAGGCGCCTGATCCGGACCCGCTTTGGCGGTTCCCTTGGGCGCATCAAGGGGCGGGCACGGGCGACGCAGCACTATAGCGGCCGCGCGCCGCACACAATCATCCACACGATCCCGCATGGCCCGCGTCATGCTGGCACTTGCCGCACGCGCAAAGCCGGGCTACGGCTTCGTTCATGACCGAAACGACATACTCCCCCGATACCGATGCCCGCGCCCGCCGCAACGTGGTGGTGCTGGTGGCGGCCCAGGCGATCCTGGGTGCGCAGATGCCGATGATCTTCACCATCGGGGGGCTGGCCGGGCAGAGCCTGGCGCCCAACCCGTGCCTGGCGACCATGCCGATCTCGATGATCGTGCTGGGGTCCATGCTGTCGGCCACGCCGATGTCGGCGCTGATGCAGAAACGCGGGCGCCGTTTCGGCTTCTCGGTTGGCACGGTCTTTGGCGCCCTGGGCGCGTTGGTCGCGGCCTTCGGGTTGTTCCAACAGAGCTTCGTCATCTTCCTGCTGGGCTCGCTGCTGACCGGCACCTACATGTCGACGCAGGGCTTCTTCCGCTTCGCCGCCTCCGACACCGCCAGCCCGGAGTTTCAGCCCAAGGCGATCTCCTACGTCATGGCGGGCGGGCTGCTGGCGGCGCTGATCGGGCCACAACTGGGCAAGCTGACCAATGACGCGCTGATCGTGCCCTTCATGGGCACCTACCTACTGGTCATGGGCCTGAACCTGCTGGGGCCGGTCCTTTTCAGCTTCCTCGACATTCCGCGCCCCGAGGCGCATCCCCCCGGCACCGCCGCCCCTGCCCCGGGCCGCAGCCGGTGGGAGCTGATCACCACGCCGCGCATACTGGTGGCGGTGATCTGTGCCATGGTCTCCTACGCGCTGATGAACCTGGTGATGACCTCCACCCCGCTGGCCGTGGTCGGCTGCGGATTTGAGACGACCAATGCCGCCGACGTGGTCAGCGCCCACGTGCTGGCGATGTATGTGCCCAGTTTCTTCACCGGCCACGTGATCGCCCGCTTCGGCGTGGAAAAGGTCGTGGGCGCCGGGCTGGTGATCCTGGCCGCCGCAGGGGCCGTCGCCCTTCAGGGCGTACAGCTGGAGAACTTCTTCGGCGCGCTGATCCTGCTGGGCGTCGGCTGGAACTTCGGTTTCATCGGGGCGACGACGATGCTGGCGCAAAGCCACACGAAGGAAGAGCGCGGCCGGATGCAGGGCCTCAACGACCTGATCGTCTTCGGCGGGGTCACCGCGGCCTCCTTCGCCTCGGGCGGGCTGATGAACTGCTCCGGTGCCTCGGCCCAGGCCGGGTGGAGCGCGGTCAACCTGGCCATGGCCCCGCTTCTGGCGCTTGCCGGTGGCGCGCTGATCTGGCTGGTGCTACGACCAAAGGATGACGCGGATGCCTGAGCGCCCCGCCCCAGCCCGAGCCCTGCGAGGAGGACCGGATGATCCTTGAGGTTGAAACACTCTGTCCCGCCCGCGGCGTGGCCGACCGGATCGCCGCGCATCTGCTGGAGTCGCGGCTGATCGCCTGCGCCAACCGCTCGCGCACCGTGGTCAGCCTCTATCGCTGGGAAGGCGAGGTCCGTGCGGAGGAGGAATATTCCCTGCGCGTGAAGACCCGGATCGAGCTGGCCGAAGCGGTCGAGGCGGCGATCCTTGAATTGCATCCCTACGAGCTGCCCGCGGTGCTGCGCCATGAGGTGCAGGCCAACGCGGGCTATGAGGCCTGGGTCATCGCGGAGACGCGCGAGGCCTGACAGGCCGCCGTGCCGCCCGGGATCACCAGCGGCCGAGGCTGGCCCGCAGCAGGCCCAGCCGGGTCGCCAGCGGCGCCGGATCGAGCGCCGCTTGTTTCACCCGAGCCGGTTCCTTGCGCGCCAGTTTCAGCACCATCGCCGCCTCGGGGGCGAGGAACAGCAGCGGCGCCGCCGCCTTGCCGACCGCCCCCCGCTGCGCCCGCGCGGCAGCCAGCCGCGTCAGGGCTTCGTCCGCCAGATCGCGCACCGTGCTTTCGCGCCCGTCGGGCAACGGCATCCGCTGCGCGTTTTCCAGCGCCGGGATGGCGCGGAACCAGGCGGCCAGGCCCAGGGCAAAGCCCGCGTCGGCGGCCACGGCCTCGGGCAGATCACCGCCCAGCATGCCAGCGCCCGCCCGCAGAAGACCGGCAGAGGTCGCATCCAGGTAGCGGCGGAAATGGGCGTCATCCTCGAAGGGTTCCTTCCAGATGTCCCAGCGACGCGCCTCGATCAGCCCGTCCAGAATCCCGGCTCCCGCCGGCGTGAGGTAGTGCGACAGGGGCGTGACCACCTCATGCCGCCGGATGCCCTCGCCCTTGCCGATCTCCTCCAGCGCGTCGCGCCACCACTGCAGGCGCATCTCGGCGATCATCGGCTCCTGCGTGACCCAGGGGGCGCGGCTGACCTCGATGTTGAAGGCGTAGAGCGCGAAAAGCGCCGGGCGGGCGGACACCGGCGCGGCCATGGTGGCGCGGAAGCGGGGCACGTCACCGCGTTCCACCAGTTCGGCACAGGCGGTCAGGTCGTCGGACCAGGGGGCGTCGGGGGAGGAAGAGGTCACGGGCGGTCTCCGGTCAGGCGGGCGGCGGCGCAGGGGAGTCGGGGCGCGCGCGCCGCGTTGCGGCGGGAGGTATCAGAGCGGCAGGCGGCTGCCCAGCCCCCTGCCCCCCTGTCCGCCCGGACGGGTTATTCCCCGGCCAGTGCCTGCGCCGGCGGCACCTGCATCAGCCGCCAGGTGACGGCATCGACCAGCGCCTCGAAACTGGCGTCGACTATGTTGGCCGAAACGCCCACGGTGGACCAGCGGCGCCCCTCGCCATCCTCGCTGTCGATGATGACGCGGGTGACGGCCTCGGTGCCGCCTTGGGTGATGCGCACCTTGAAGTCGACCAGCCGCATGTCGTCGATCTGGCACTGGTACTTGCCCAGGTCCTTGGCCAGCGCCGTCCACAGCGCGTTGACCGGACCCTGGTCGTTGCCGGCCTCGTCCAGGCTTTCCGACACCGACAGGATCTTCTGCCCGTCCACGATGGTGGCCACCACCGCCTCCGACACGGTCACCACCTCGCCGCGGGCGTTGCGGCGCCGTTCTATGCTGACCCGGTAGCGATCAACCTCGAAGAAGGCGGGCAACTGCCCCAGCACCTTGCGCGCCAGAAGTTCGAAACTCGCCTGAGCGCTGTCGTAGGTATAGCCGCGATCCTCCCGCGCCTTCACCTCGGACAGCATCTCGCCCAGGGCCGGGTTGCCCTTTTCCACGGTGATCCCCGTCTCCTCCAACCGGCGGCGCAGGTTCGACTGCCCGGCCTGGTTGGACATGGGGATGATGCGCTCGTTGCCGACCACCGCAGGATCCACGTGTTCGTAGGTCGAGGGATCTTTCAGGATCGCGCTGGCGTGCAGGCCGGCCTTGTGGGCGAAGGCCGAGGCGCCGACGAAGGGCGCCTGTTTCACCGGCACGCGGTTCAGAATGTCATCCAGCTGGCGCGAGATCGGGGTGAGGTTCACCAGCGCCTCGGGGTTCACGCCCGTTTCGTAGGTCGAGGCATAGGGTTCTTTCAGCAGCAGCGTCGGGATCAGCGTCACCAGGTTGGCATTGCCGCAGCGTTCGCCCAGCCCGTTCAGCGTGCCCTGGATCTGGCGCACCCCCGCATCCACCGCTGCCAGGCTACCCGCCACCGCATTGGCCGTGTCGTTGTGGGTGTGGATGCCCAGCCGGTCGCCCGGCGCGCCGGAGGCGATGACATCGCGCACGATATCCCCGATCTCGACCGGCAGCGTCCCGCCGTTGGTGTCGCACAACACCACCCAGCGGGCGCCCGCGTTCAGCGCCGCATGGACACATTCCAGCGCATATTCCCGGTTGGCCTTCCAGCCGTCGAAGAAATGCTCGGCGTCGAACAGCGCCTCACGGCCCTCGGCCACCATATGCGCAACGGAGCGGGAGATGTTGTCGAGGTTCTCCTCCAGCGTGATACCGAGCGCGGTGGAGACGTGGAAATCGTGGGTCTTGCCCACCAGGCAGACGGCAGGCGTCCGGGCGTTCATCACGGCGGCCAGCACGTCGTCGTTTTCCGCCGAGACGCCCGCGCGCTTGGTCATGCCGAAGGCGGTCATGGTGACGCGGGTTTCGGGGGCGGCCTCGAAGAAGGCGCTGTCGGTCGGGTTGGCCCCGGGCCAGCCACCCTCAATGTAGTCGACGCCGAGCTCGTCCAGCATCTCGGCGATGCGGATCTTCTCGGGGGTGGAGAACTGCACCCCTTGCGTTTGCTGCCCGTCGCGCAGCGTCGTGTCGTAGAGATAGAGACGTTCCATCAGAGCCCTCCTCCGGCCCGTTGGCGAGCGAGGCTCGGGTATTTTTGGGATCTGCGGTCAGGTTTAGAAGAACCGACCGGGTCGCGCAGCGGCCCGGTCAGCCCCCGGCCGCCCCCCCGGGCGGGGGCTTTCGCCCCCCCCCGCGGCCGGGAACTGACCTCTGAAAAGAGAGAAACAGTCAATTCTCCGCCTCCAGCGTTCGACGCCAAGACTGAACCTTCTCTGCCACCCGAACAAAGCCACTGTTCGAGGGATTACCTACGAGCATTTCAGCTTCAGTATGAGAAACGACCACGCCCGCAGGCGGCACATCGGAAAATTGCATCAGCGTTGCTGGGTCAGCATCCCAAGATGCGCCATCTTTCGTATCTTGAATATTTATACCCATTGCCTTCAGGTCATTCCGAGCGAGATCGCATTTCTCAAACAGGGCCTTAGCCCTTACCTTTTCATCGTCTGTCCCCTTGATAAGTTGGCGTGCCGCGCTCTGCAGCGCAGCCCTAGCTTCAAGGAACTTTGCCATCTCCGTCTCGATCGAACTCAGGTCCGGCGCCTCGGCCCAGGCCCCCAGCTCCTCCGTCAGCAGCCCGAGGAACTGCGCCGAGGCCTTCAGCCCCGCCGCATCGCCTGCGCTCGCCAGTTTGTGCAGCTCGGCCACGGCGCCGGCGGTGTTCAGGTCATCGGACAGCGCATTCACGACAGCCTCCGACACCTCTCCGGCCTCGACGCCTGCAACCAGACCGCGCCACTTGCGCAAGGTGGCCTCCGCCTCGGCGCGCTTCTTCTCCGTCCAGTCCATCGGCTTGCCGTAGTGCGTCCCGAGGAACACCATGCGGATCACCTCCCCCGGCACGCCCTGATCCAGCAGATCCCGCACGGTGAAGAAGTTGCCCAGCGACTTGGACATCTTCTTGCCCTCGACCTGCAGCATCTCGTTGTGCAGCCAGTAGTTGGCGAACTTGCCCTTCGGGTGGGCGCAGCAGCTCTGGGCGATCTCGTTCTCGTGGTGCGGGAACTGCAGGTCGATACCGCCGCCATGGATGTCGAAACTTTCCCCCAGAAGCTCATAGCTCATGGCGGAGCATTCGATGTGCCAGCCCGGACGCCCCCGGCCCCAGGGGCTGGCCCAGCCCGGCGTGCCCTCGTCCGAGGGTTTCCACAGCACGAAATCCATCGGATCGCGCTTGTAGGGCGCGACCTCGACCCGGGCACCGGCGATCATGTCCTCGACCGTGCGGCCCGACAGCGCGCCGTAGGCCTTGTAGCTGTCGACGGAGAAGAGCACGTGGCCCTCGGCGGCATAGGCGTGACCCTGGGCGATCAGCATCTCTATCATGGCGATCATCTGGTCGATGTATTCGGTCGCGCGCGGCTCATGGGTAGGGCGCAGGGTGCCAAGCGCCTCCATGTCCTCGTGATACCAGGCGATGGTCTCATCGGTGATGTCGCGGATCTTGCGGCCCGTGGCCTCGGCCTTGGCGTTGATCTTGTCGTCGACGTCGGTGAAGTTGCGCACATAGGTCACATGCTCGGGTCCGTAGACATGGCGCAGCAGGCGATAGAGCGTGTCGAAGACCACCACGGGGCGGGCGTTGCCCAGGTGGGCGCGGTCGTAGACCGTGGGGCCACAGACATACATCCGGACGTCTTCGGGGGTGATCGGCTCGAAGACTTCCTTCTTGCGCGTCTTCGAATTGTGCAGCCTGATCTCGACCATGTCTCGCTCCTCGACGGTCCCGTGATGGGGTTTGCCCGCGGGCGGCTTATCAGGATGTTCCGGATCAGGAAACGAGGAAGCGGCCCGCGAGAGAATTCTCAGCAGGGAATGATGCAGCCGGTAATGATGGCGATCATGTGCTTCATGCGCCGATCCTTAGCCTGTCGGGCCGGATCTGCCAAGGGGGATGATGCGCCCCGCGCGGCTAGAGATGACCCAGGGTGACCGCGCGGGCCCAGTCCTCGCGCCCGGCGGCGCGGGCGCGGGCGGCCATGGCGGTGCTGTCGTAGGGCACGTGGCGGTGGCAGACCTGCCACCCCTCGGCCCGGCGTGCGACCAGGGCATAGCTGGCCAGCGGGTGCCCGGCGGCCACCACATGGGGCACGAGCGCCGTGTCGCTGTAGGCCGGGCAGCCGACCGAACCGGGGTTCAGCAGCAGCTGGCCCGTGGGCAATGCCCAAAGACCGGGCAGATGGGTATGGGCGCAGATCAGCAGGGGCGCGGTGGTGCCGCGGGCCTCCTCGGCCATCTCCTGCGGCGCGCGCAGCTGCACCTGACCGTCTTCGCCCGCCACATGGGTCCAGTAGCGGTCATCAGCGCGGGGCGTGGCGTGCCAGGCCTGCACATCGCCGAAATCCAGCCCCTCGGGCAGCCCGGCCAGCCAGCGGAAGGCGGCGGCGTCCAGCGCCGCATGGGCGATCCGGTCCGACGGCCCCAGGGCGGCGGGCGGACCTTCCAGAAGGTAACGATCATGATTGCCACGCAGGGCGTGACAGTCCAGCGGCAGCAGCAGCTCGGCCGTGCCGGCCGCATCCAGCGGGCCGGAGAAATGATCGCCCAGCACCAGCAGCGCGGCCGAGGCCGGCAGCACCTGCCGCAGATCCGCCAGCACCGCGCGCAGGGCATCGCTGTTGCCATGCACATCGGCCAGCACCGCGAAGCGGTCGGGCAGCGCGGGGCGGGGTTCCAGGGGAAGAAGCGGGCCGGTCATGTCAGCAGCCTGACCCGCCGGCCCGGCCCGAGACAAGCGCAAAAACCCTTGCGCCGCAGCCCGCTCTGCCCGACGCTCCGGCCAAGAGCCGACAGGAGAGCCCGATGCACGACCCCGCCCCCGCCTTCCGCGCCCTGCACCGCAAGGGACACCCCTTCGTCCTGGCCAACGCCTGGGACGCCGGATCGGCCCGAATGCTGGCCGCGCTCGGCGCCCAGGCGATCGGCACCTCCTCGGCCGCCTTCGGCTTCACCCTGGGCCGGCCCGACGGCAACGTCACACGGGACGAGGCCCTGGCCCATGCCGAGGCGCTGGTGGCCGCCACGCCCCTGCCCGTCTCGGGCGATTTCGAGAACGGCTATGGCGACGACCCCGACACGGTGGCCGAAACCGTGCGCCTGGCGGCCGAGGCGGGGCTGGCCGGCATCTCGATCGAGGACAATCCGCCGGGCGGCGCCACCTCCTACGATCACGACCTGGCGGTGGAAAGGATCCGCGCGGGCGCGGCGGCGGCGCGCGCCCTGCCCGGTGACTTCGTGCTGGCCGCGCGGGCCGACGGGGTGATGAACGGCACCTACGACATGGCCGAGGCGCGGGCCCGCTGCGCGGGCTACGAGGCCGCCGGCGCCGATGTCCTCTACGTGCCCAGCCCGCCCAGCTTCGAGGATCTGCAGGCCCTGGTCGAAAGCACCGACCTGCCCGTCAACGCCCTGGCCGCCGGCCACCTGGCCAGCTACTCGGCCGAGGATTTCGCCCGTATCGGCGTGGCGCGCATCTCCCTCGGCTCCGCCCTGGCGCGGGCGACGCATCGCGTCATCATCGACGCCATGCAGGAGATTTACGAGGACCGCAGCTTCTCCAAGCTGAAGAAATCCGTGGCGGGCGACGTGGTCGACGCACTGCTGCTGAAAGGCGCGCGGCCCGACTGAGACGCGCCCTCAGGCCTGGCCCGGCTGACGGCTGGCCAGCAGCAGCAGGCCGAACAGCACCATGCCGCCGCCCGAGGCGCGCTGGAACCAGTGCATGCGACGGGCGGCAAAGCGCGCGGCGAAGCGGCCCGCCAGGGCGTAGATGGTGATCGCGCAGGCCTCCAGTCCCAGAAACAGCGCCCCGAGGGTCGCATAGCTTGTCCAGTAGGCCTGCGTATCCACGAACTGCGGGAAGAAGGCGGCGAAGATCAGGATCGCTTTCGGGTTGCTGACCGCCGCAAGCCCCTCGCGCCGCGCCGCCTGACGCAGGCTGGCGGGCACGTGCCCCTGCCCCCGCGCATCGACCGTCGGACGGGTCCGCAGCAGTTTCACGCCCAACCACAGCAGGTAGAGCGCGCCGGCCACCTTCACCACGCCGAACAGAAGGGCCGATGTCGACATCAGCACGCCCAGCCCCAGGGCACTGGCGGCGATCATCGGCACGAAGGCCGCCAGCCGGGCCATCGCGGCGGCCAGGGCAAACGGCACGCCGCGTTCCGCGCCGTGGGTCAGAGACAGCAGGTTGTTCGGCCCGAACGCCAGGTTCAGGGCGAAACAGGCGGGGATGAAAACCAGCAGGTCGATCATGGGGGCACTCCGCAGTAAATCCGCGCGAGATAGAGCATAACTGCGCGCCCCAGGCCAGACCACGCGCCGCCCTGCACGACTGGCCCCTGCCCGACTGGCGCCGCAGCCAGAGCGAACCGCATTCCGGCGCCGGAATGCAGAACGGCCCCGGCGTTTCCACCGGGGCCGCTATGTCACGCCCGCAGGCGCCTCAGTCGGTGACGGTGACCGTCCGCATCATGTCGGGCTCGCCCGCGACCGCCCCGCTGCGGCCCTGGCCGCGCTTGATCTGGTCGACAACCTCCATGCCCGAGGTCACTTCGCCGACGACCGTGTACTGGCCGTTCAGCGAGGGGTACTCGGTGAACATGATGAAGAACTGCGAGTTGGCGCTGTCGGGGTCCGAAGACCGCGCCATGCCGACGACACCCCGAGTGAAGGGGATGTCGGAGAACTCGGCCGGCAGATCCGCATAGTCGGAGCCGCCGGTGCCGGCGCGACGCATGTCGCCCCCCTCGGAGGGGTTGCGCGCATATTGCACGTCGCCGGTCTGGGCCATGAAGTTCTCGATCACCCGGTGGAAGTAGACGCCGTCATAGGCGCCTTCCTCGGCCAGGGTGGTGATCCGTTCCACGTGCTGCGGGGCAACATCATCGAACAACTCCACATGGACGGTGCCATTGGCCTGGCCCGCGATCTCGATGTCCAGCCCGGTGGCCAGCGCCGGTCCCGCCAGCGCCACCAGGGCCGCGGAGAGGGCCAGCTTACGCATCGGCGGCCACCTTCACGGAGATCATCATGTCGGGATCCGCCGGCGGCTCGCCCTTGGTGATCGCGTCGACGTGTTCCATTCCCTCGATCACGCGACCGTAAACGGTGTACTGGCCGTTGAGGAAGTGGTTGTCCTTGAAGTTGATGAAGAACTGCGAGTTGGCGGAGTTCGGGTTCTGGCTGCGCGCCGCGCCCAGGGTGCCCCGGTCGTGGGGCAGCTTGGAGAACTCGGCCGGCAGGTTGGGCAGGTCGGAGCCGCCGGTGCCCGCCATGCGCAGGTCGAAGCCCTCGTTCTTGTTGCCGTTCTTCACGTCGCCGGTCTGGGCCATGAAGCCGTCGATCACGCGGTGGAAGACGACGCCGTCATAGGCACCGGCGCGGGCCAGTTCCTTCATGCGTTCGGAATGCTGGGGCGCCACGTCGGGCAGCAGCTCGATGGTGACGGTGCCGCTCTTCAGCTCCATCACGATGGTGTTCTCGGGGTCCTTGATCTCGGCCATTTGCCAGTCTCCTTCCGGTGTTTGCGCCAGCATTATGCAGATGTAACCCGATTGCCAAGGCGGGCTGGTTGACCATGGGCCGGGAAGCGGCCATCACTGGTCCGACCAAGACGCCAAACGCATCCGGGAGAACCTCTATGGGCTGGAAAACGCTTGATGACATGGACCTTGACGGCAAACGGGTGCTGACCCGGGTCGACATCAACGTGCCCGTGGAAAACGGAAAAGTGACCGACGCGACCCGGATCGAACGAATCGTTCCCACGGTCGAGGCGATCCTGGAAAAGGGCGGACAGCCCGTGCTGATCGCCCATTTCGGCCGCCCCAAGGGCAAGGTCGTGCCCGAGATGTCGCTGCGCGTCACCCTGCCCGCCCTGGAAGAGGCCCTGGGCCGCAAGGTCGTCTTCATCGAGACGCTGGAGGCCGCCAAGGCCCACACCAACGAACAGGACAAGGCCGAGGTGCTGCTGCTGGAGAACATCCGCTTCCACCCGGGCGAGGAGAAGAACGACCCCGCCCTGGCCAAGGAACTGGCCTCGCTGGGTGATGTCTACTGCAACGATGCCTTCAGCGCCGCGCACCGGGCCCATGCCTCGACCGAGGCCCTGGCACATGAGCTGCCCTGCTGCGCCGGTCGCCTGATGCAGACCGAGCTGGAGACGCTGGAAAGCGCGCTCGGCAAGCCGCAGCGCCCGGTGGTCGCCGTGGTCGGCGGCGCCAAGGTCTCCACCAAGCTGGATCTGCTGGGCAACCTGGTCGAGAAGGTCGACCGCCTGGTGATCGGCGGCGGCATGGCCAACACTTTCCTCGCCGCCCAGGGCATCGACGTGGGCAAGTCGCTGTGCGAACACGACCTGATCACCACCGCGAAGAAAATCATGCTGAAGGGCCTCGACGTGGGCTGCGAGGTGATCCTGCCCTCCGACGTCGTCGTGGCGCGCGAATTCAAGGCGGGCGCCGAGAACGAGACCGTCTCGGTCACCGACTGCCCCGCCGACGCGATGATCCTGGACTCCGGCCCCGACGCCGTGGCCCGGATCGGCGCCGCCTTCGAGACCGCTCATACGCTGATCTGGAACGGCCCCCTTGGCGCCTTCGAGATCGAACCCTTCAACGCCGCCACCGATGCCGCCGCCCTGAAGGCGGCCGAGCTGACCAAGGCCGGCAAGCTGAAATCGGTCGCCGGCGGCGGGGATACCGTGGCCGCGCTGAACGCCTCGGGCGCGGCGAAGGATTTCACCTATATCTCCACCGCCGGCGGCGCCTTCCTGGAATGGATGGAGGGCAAGACCCTGCCCGGCGTGGCCGCGCTGGAAGCCTGATCCGCGCCCGCCGGACTGATGGAAAGAGGCAGGAACGCCGTCCCTCCGGGGGCGGCGTTTCGCGTTTCGCCGCCCTTTTCCGCGGTGATCCGCCCGCCGGGCCGGGGCCGCGGGCACGTTAGCGCAACCTGAATTGCCAGCGTTACACAGCTCGCCTAGGAAGGGAGCAGAGGGGGACCGCACCGCGCGGACCCGATTGGTGTAACCCAAGAATTTCAGGCGAAACACATGTCCGACACGATGCAGGCCGAGATGGTCAAATCCGATCCCGCCATGGCGGAACAGATGCGCTCCGGCGACGGGTTCATCGCCGCGCTCGACCAGAGCGGCGGTTCGACCCCGAAGGCGCTGAAGCTCTATGGCGTGGGCGAAGATGCCTATTCCAACGACGCCGAGATGTTCGCCCTGGTCCACGAGATGCGCGCCCGGATCATCAAGTCGCCGGCCTTCAACGGCAACAAGGTGATCGCGGCGATCCTGTTCGAGCGCACCATGGACGGCGAGATCGACGGCACGCCCGTTGCCGAATACCTGTGGAAGGAATGCCGCGTGGTGCCGCTGCTGAAGGTCGACAAGGGCCTGGCCGCCGAGGAGGGCGGCGTGCAGCTGATGAAGCCGATGCCCGAGCTGGACGCGCTGTGCGAGCGCGCCGTGGCCAAGGGGATCTTCGGCACCAAGATGCGCTCGGTGGTCAGTGCCGCCACGCCCGAGGGGATCAAGGCCGTGGTCGCCCAGCAGTTCGAGGTGGGCCAGCAGATCCTGTCGCACGGGCTGATCCCGATCATCGAGCCGGAGGTGACGATCAGCATCCCCGACAAGGCCGAGGCCGAGGACCTGCTGCGCGATGCCATCCTGGCCCAGCTGGACGCCCTGCCCCAGGGCACCCAGGTGATGCTGAAGCTGACGCTTCCCGAGAAGGACAACCAGTACAAGCCCTTGGTCGACCACCCCGCGGTGATGCGTGTCGTCGCGCTGTCGGGCGGCTATGCCCGCGACGAGGCGAACGAACGGCTGTCGCGCCAAACCGGCATGATCGCCTCCTTCAGCCGCGCCCTGACCGAAGGCCTGTCGGCGGATCAGTCGGACGAGGAATTCGACCAGACACTGGCCACCTCGATCATCTCGATCTACGACGCCTCCGTCGCCGGCTAACCCCGGGTTTCCAGAAGGATTTCAGGGGCGTCCACCGGGCGCCCCTTTCGTCTGGCCCTCTCACGAATCTTTTTGCGTGATCGTCACGATTGGGGATTCACATCGCGAATCACCTGTGGCATGATTCGCCTACACCGCCCGACAGAGGCGGGTCATTGAGGCAAGCATGAGCAACGAGTCGCGCCCGGCATTCGGGCTGTTTCTTTATTTCGGCGCCATCCTGATGTTGGGGATGTATTTCACCTTTGCCGCCGTGCAGGGGGAATACGGCCTGTTCCGACGGGCAGAGGTGGTGGCCGCGAATGAAGATCTCAGCGCGGAGCTGGCGCGGCTCGACAGCCGCATCGAGGAGATGGCGAACAAGACCGCCCGTCTCTCCGATGACTTCCTGGATCTCGATCTTCTCGACCAGCAGGCCCGCGACGTTCTGGGCCTGGTGCGCGTGGATGAGTTCGTCCTGCGCTGAGGCGCCCTCCCTTCCATCGAGATGACCGTTGCGCTGTCCAGCCTGGACAGCAGTAGGACTCTGCCCCTTCGCCGCTGAAATCGCCCCTGGACGATTTCCAGGACGCGGCCCTGTCCCCCGGTTTTTCGGCAAAGTGAAGATTTAGGGCGCAGTCCTCTGTCCCCCAGATGACGCACCCAGAGGCGCGGTGCACCAGGCGCGCAGCGGCGCGGCGCCGGACGGCCGGATCGGCGCCCGAGGCGAAAGGCCCATGGACAAGGGCGAAAACCCCTCTAGTCTTGCACTGACGGCAACCCGGCCAACTGCGGTGATTTTGACCCTCGCATCACGGGCGGTTATGCTGTAGGAGATAGTTTAGCGTTAAACTATCCAAGATTTGCATTTCGACTCACGGGGAGGACACCGCATGGCGACCCGCAAATCCGCAGCCAAGCCGAATGTTTCGGCGGATGAGCTGAAGAAATATTACCACGACATGCTGCTGATCCGGCGCTTCGAAGAGAAGGCGGGCCAGCTTTACGGCATGGGGCTGATCGGTGGCTTCTGTCACCTCTACATCGGCCAGGAAGCCGTTGTCGTCGGTCTGGAAGCCGCGGCGGAGGAAGGCGACAAGCGCGTCACCTCCTACCGTGACCACGGCCACATGCTGGCCTGCGGCATGGATCCCAACGGCGTGATGGCCGAGCTCACGGGCCGCGAAGGCGGGTATTCCAAGGGCAAGGGCGGCTCCATGCACATGTTCTCCAAGGAGAAGGACTTCTACGGCGGCCACGGCATCGTCGGCGCCCAGGTGCCGATCGGCACCGGCCTGGCCTTCGCCGACAAGTACCTGGGCAACGACCGCGTCTCCTTCGCCTACTTCGGCGACGGCGCGGCCAACCAGGGCCAGGTCTACGAGAGCTTCAACATGGCGGCCGTCTGGAAGCTGCCGGTGATCTTCGTGATCGAGAACAACCAGTACGCCATGGGCACCGCGCAGAAACGCTCGACCTCCTCGGCCGAGATCTACAAGCGCGGCGAGCCCTTCGGCATCCCCGGCCAGCTGGTCGACGGCATGGACGTGCTGGCGGTCAAGGAAGCGGGCGAGAAGGCCGTGGCGCACTGCCGCTCGGGCGAAGGCCCCTACATCCTGGAAATCAAGACCTACCGCTATCGCGGCCACTCCATGTCGGACCCGGCGAAGTACCGGACCCGCGAGGAAGTGCAGAACATGCGCGAGAAGCATGACCCGATCGAGCACATCCGCCAGATGCTGATCGACGGCAAGCACGCCTCCGAGGACGACCTGAAGTCGATCGACAAGACGATCAAGGACATCGTCAACAACTCTGCCGATTTCGCCAAGGAAAGCCCCGAGCCCGCGCTCGAGGAACTGTGGACCGACATCTACGCGGATGAAATTCCGCAGCACGACGCCTGAGGGAGGATCGCAAATGCCTACTGAAGTTCTGATGCCCGCCCTCTCTCCGACGATGGAGGAAGGCACCCTGGCCAAGTGGATGGTCAAGGAAGGCGACACCGTGTCGTCCGGCGACATCCTGGCCGAGATCGAGACCGACAAGGCGACGATGGAATTTGAAGCCGTCGACGAAGGCACCATCGGCAAGATCCTCATCGAGGAAGGCACCGAGGGCGTGAAGGTCAACACCCCGATCGCCGTGCTGCTGGAAGAGGGCGAAAGCGC
Source organism: Pseudooceanicola marinus (assembly GCF_002786295.1). Classification (GTDB taxonomy): domain Bacteria; phylum Pseudomonadota; class Alphaproteobacteria; order Rhodobacterales; family Rhodobacteraceae; genus Pseudooceanicola; species Pseudooceanicola marinus. The sequence goes on from NZ_PGTC01000017.1 coordinate 373,190, forward strand.
CGACGACATCGGCGAGGTCTCCGCCGCACCCGCCGCCGACAGCTCCGACGACAGCGACGAGGAGGAGGCCCCGGCCCCCGCCAAGGCGCACGCCGCCGCCAGCGTCCCGGCCGAAGTCAAATCCAACGCCTCGCCCGACTGGCCCGAAGGCACGGAAATGAAGGAACAGACCGTCCGCGAGGCCCTGCGCGACGCCATGGCCGAAGAGATGCGCGCCGATGAGCTGGTCTATGTCATGGGCGAAGAGGTGGCCGAGTACGAAGGCGCCTACAAGGTCACCCAAGGCCTGCTGGACGAGTTCGGCTCGAACCGCGTCGTCGACACGCCGATCACCGAGCACGGCTTTGCCGGTCTCGCCGTCGGTGCGGCCTTCGGTGGCCTGAAACCCATCGTCGAGTTCATGACCTTCAACTTCGCCATGCAGGCGATGGACCAGATCATCAACTCCGCCGCCAAGACGCTGTACATGTCTGGTGGCCAGATGGGCGCGCCCATGGTCTTCCGCGGCCCGAACGGCGCTGCCGCCCGCGTGGCTGCCCAGCACAGCCAGGACTATGCATCCTGGTACGCGCATATCCCGGGCCTGAAGGTCGTCATGCCCTACTCCGCCTCGGATGCGAAGGGCCTGCTGAAACAGGCGATCCGCGATCCGAACCCGGTGATCTTCCTGGAAAACGAGATCCTCTACGGCCGCTCCTTCGAGGTGCCGGTGCTGGATGATTTCACCATTCCCTTCGGCAAGGCGCGCATCTGGCGCGAGGGCAGCGATGTGACCATCGTCTCCTTCGGCATCGGCATGCAATACGCCCTGCAGGCCGCCGACAAGCTGGCCGAGGACGGCATCAGCGCCGAGGTCATCGACCTGCGCACCCTGCGTCCCATCGACTACGACACGGTCATCGCCTCGGTGATGAAGACCAACCGCTGTGTCACTGTCGAGGAAGGCTTCCCCGTCGGCTCCATCGGCAACCACCTGTCGGCCACGATCATGGAACGCGCCTTCGATTACCTCGACGCGCCCGTGCTGAACTGCACCGGCAAGGACGTGCCCATGCCCTATGCCGCCAACCTCGAGAAGCTGGCGCTGGTGACCACGGATGAGGTCATCGCGGCGGTGAAGAAAGTCACCTACCGCTAAGGAGAGAGAGCAATGCCCACGGAAATCCTGATGCCCGCCCTCTCTCCCACGATGGAAGAAGGCACGCTGGCCAAGTGGCTGGTGAAGGAAGGCGATACGGTCAGCTCCGGCGACCTGCTGGCCGAGATCGAGACCGACAAGGCGACCATGGAATTCGAGGCCGTCGACGAAGGCGTCATCGGCAAGATCCTGGTCTCCGAAGGCAGCGAAGGCGTGAAGGTGAACACCCCGATCGCCGTGCTGCTGGAAGAGGGCGAAAGCGCTGACGACATCGACAGCGCCGAGGCGCCCAAGTCGGAGGCGAAGTCCGAGGCCAAGGCCGACGACGGTGCCAAGGCAACGGACGAGGTTCCCGGCGCCGGTACCCAGGGCGGCGCGGCCGCAGGCACCGGCAAGACGCCGGACACCCCTGCCCCCGCAGCCCCCAAGGATGCCGACGGCAAGCGCATCTTCGCTTCGCCCCTGGCGCGCCGCATCGCCGCGCAAAAGGGTCTGGACCTGGCCAGCCTGAAGGGCTCCGGCCCGCATGGGCGGATCGTGAAGGCCGATGTCGAGGCTGCCGAGGCCAAGCCCGCCACCGCCAAGTCCGAGGCTGCCGCGCCGAAGTCCGAAGCCGCGGCCCCGGCCGCTGTCGGCACCGGCCCCTCGACCGAAGCCGTCCTCAAGATGTACGAGGATCGCGAGTTCGAGGAAGTGAAGCTGGACGGCATGCGCAAGACCATCGCCGCCCGCCTGACCGAAGCCAAGCAGACCATCCCGCACTTCTACCTGCGCCGCGACATCAAGCTGGACGCGCTGATGAAGTTCCGCAGCCAGCTGAACAAGCAGCTGGAAGGCCGGGGCGTGAAGCTGTCGGTCAACGACTTCATCATCAAGGCCTGCGCCCTGGCGCTGCAGTCCGTGCCGGATGCCAATGCCGTCTGGGCCGGCGACCGGGTGCTGAAGCTGAAGCCGTCGGACGTGGCCGTGGCCGTGGCGATCGAAGGGGGCCTGTTCACCCCGGTGCTGAAGGACGCGGACATGAAGTCGCTGTCGTCCCTGTCGGCGGAGATGAAGGACCTGGCGGGCCGTGCACGCGACCGCAAGCTGGCGCCGCATGAATACCAGGGCGGGGCCTTCGCGGTCTCCAACCTCGGCATGTTCGGCATCGACAACTTCGACGCGGTCATCAACCCGCCGCATGGCGCCATCCTGGCCGTCGGCTCGGGCGTGAAGAAGCCGGTCGTCAACGACGAAGGTGAGATCGAGGTGGCAACGGTGATGTCCGTCACCCTGTCGGTCGATCACCGCGTCATCGACGGGGCCCTGGGCGCCGAGCTGCTGAAGGCCATCGTCGAGAACCTGGAGAACCCGATGGTGATGCTGGCCTGAGGCCAGGCGCCCGTCGCGAAAGATCCGGAAACGCCCGCGAGGAGAGATCCTTGCGGGCGTTTTTTCATGTCCGGACGCCGGTTTGGTGACCTAGTCACAGACCCTGGCGCCCGCCCCGGTCTAGACCGGTCCGGCGGGAGGAGAACCGCATCGAAGGACCCGTCATGGACTGGAAAGACTACCTCGACGACACGTCGGACGCTTTGAACCGTATCCGCAAGGTCAAACCCCAGATCGGCGAAGGGTTCACCGCCCTGCACAAGGCCACCATGGCGCCCGGCGCCCTGTCGACGAAGGAGAAGGAGTTGCAGGCGCTGGCCATCGGCATCTCGCAGCGCTGCACCGATTGCATCGGCTTCCACGTCCGCGCCGCGCAGCGCGCCGGCGCCACGCGCGAAGAACTGATCGACACCATCGGCGTCGCCGTGATGATGGGCGGCGGCCCCGCCTATATGTACGGCGCCAAGGCGATCGACGCCTGGGATGATCTGGGCTGACCTGGGCTGAACGCCCCGCCTCCCGACTTTTGCCGCCCCGCCAGGGCGACGCCCCATCAACCGAAGGACACAGACGATGGACTGGAAAGAAATGCTCGGCGACACGACCAAGGGTCTGCGCGAGATCAAGAAGGTGAAACCGGAGATCCAGAAGGGGTTCGGCGCGCTGCACAATGCCGTTCTGGACGACGGCGTGCTCTCGGTGAAGCACAAGGAGCTGCAGGCGGTTGCCATCGCGGTCGCCATGCGCTGCAACGATTGCATCGGGTCGCACATCGTCTCGGCGATCAAGGCCGGCGCCACCCGCGAGGAACTGGTCGATACCCTGGGCGTCGCCGTCCTGATGGGGGGCGGCCCCGCCTATATGTACGCGGGTCATGCCATCGACGCCTGGGACGAGCTGTCGGATTGATCCGGGCCCCGCGGCGCGGCCCTGCTGCCCCGCAGGCTTTCGCCCGTGCCCCCTTCCGGTTCCCGCCCGGGCGGCCTAGGGTCGCCCGGCACGCAAAGACCCGGAGGCCGCATGCCCATCACCCACTACGGCGTCTGGACCGGCACCCCGGTCCGGGTGGATGCGGAACGGGCCGACCAGGACGCCGAAAGTCCGCATATCCACCTCTACTTCGAGGATGGAACGCCGGGGCGGTTCGACGGGGCCAAGCAGGCGGCGATCAACGTGAAATCGCTGACCGCCGTGTCGGAACTGGTCTACTGGCACCTGCCCGACCTGCGCCACCCGATCACCCAGGCCCTGGCCGAACTGCCGCAGGGCTTTCGCCGGCTGACCAGCAAGCCCGGGGGCGTGGCGCTCGACTACATCCGCTCGAATATCCTCGATTTCAGTGCCGGGCGCGTGTTGCCCCATGACCTGCCGGGGCGGCAGCCCAACGACCTGATCGACTTCGTTCTGCCGGAGCTGCGCGCGGCCATCGCCCTGGGCGCCCGGGTGCATCTGCTGGGGGAACCCTACGACGATCTTCAGGGGCTGCACGACCTGCACATGAACCAGGGCAGCCACGGGCGCTTCCGCAAGGACAACGGGCCGTGGCAGGACGGCGCCGTGCTGCTGCACTACCCGCATGAAGACCGCTATGCCGGGCTTTTCTTTGCCTTCGTCAGCCAGGCCGTGCACACCCACAACCGTACCGGCCACCCCCTGCCCGGCGCCGAAAGCTTCGCCGATCTGCTGGGCTTTCAGGCCAACGCGCCGGAGGCCGGCACCGCGGGCTGGCTGCCCGAGGCGCCGCCCGCCCTGCCCGACCGCCGCGTGGCAATCATGGGGGCGCTGGTCAATCCGCGCGGGTCCGACATCTTCCCCGATGAGCTGGATCAGCCCGAAAGCGTCTACCTCGTGAACCGCTCGGACGAGGGGCTGTCGCTGGCGGGCTGGTCGATCGTCAACACCATGGGCGAGGCCCGGGTGCTGTCGGGCGATGCCTGGCTGGCCCCCGGCGCGGTGCTGACCGTGCCCATGGAAGGCGTCAGCCTGTCGAACCGCGGTGGCACGATCACCCTGCTGGATCCGGCCGGGCTGAAGGCCGATGGCGTCAGCTATACCGCCGCAGAGGGCAAGCCCGAGGGCCGCATCCTGACCTTTCGGCCAGGCTACTGATACCCCGGGCCGTCGCGCATGAAAAAGGGCGCCCGGCGGGCGCCCTTTGCTCTTCGCTGTCGTGATCCGGCGGGGTCAGCTGTTGCCCAGCAGTTGGTCCATGCTCAGCGCCGGCTGGTCGCAGCCCGCCTTGCCCACGATCTTGGCCGGCACGCCGGCCACGGTCGTGCAGGGCGGCACCTCGTGCAGCACCACCGACCCGGCCGCGATGCGCGAGCAGTGACCGACCCGGATGTTGCCCAGCACCTTGGCGCCGGCACCGATCAGCACGCCATCCTCGATCTTCGGATGGCGGTCTTCCTCTTCCTTGCCGGTGCCGCCCAGGGTCACCGAATGCAGCATGGAGACGTTGTCGCCCACCACGGCGGTTTCACCCACCACGATGGAATGGGCGTGGTCGATCATGATCCCCTTGCCGATGCGGGCGGCGGGGTGGATGTCGATGCCGAAGACCTCGGAATTGCGCATCTGGAAGAAATAGGCCAGGTCCTTGCGCCCCTCCTTCCACAGCCAGTGCCCGATACGATGTGCCTGCACCGCCTGGAAGCCCTTGAAATAGAGCAGCGGCTGGATGAAGCGATGGCAGGCGGCGTCGCGGTCATGGATCGCCACGATATCGGCCCGCGCCGCATGGGCGATACCCGGATCGGAGGAGATCGCCTCGTCGCAGATCTCGCGCAGAAGCTGGCCGGGCATTTCGTCCGAGGCCAGTTTCATCGCCACGCGGAAGGCCAGCGCGCGTTCGATGGAGGGGTGGTGCAGGATGGTGGAGTGGACCAACCCGCCCAGAAGCGGTTCCGCCGCCACGGCCTCGTCGGCCTCGCGCAGGATGCGGTCCCAGACGGGGTCGAGCTCCGCCAGCTTGGGGTTGCTATGTGCCATGGTCTTTTCCCGTTGCGGGCCCGGGGGCGGCCCTGGATATGCTCTGACCATAGCAGATAGGCACGTCGGGGAAAATGCAAAGCCGTGACACTCCCGATCACGAACGGGAATGCCACGGCTGGGGATCTTTCGATCCGCTGGTGACAGATCCTACGCCTGGAAGACCAGCCGCGAGCCTGCGCCAGGGCCGAAACTGGCCGAGACCTGCGCCACCTCCAGCTCGGCGAGCCCGCCGACGCCATCGGCGGCCTGGGCGCCGGCACTGTAGGTCCAGCCCGTCGCCTCGACCGTTTCCTCGCGGATCACGGCACCGCCCTGGCGGATCCGCAGCAGGAAGGACAGGCTTTCCTCACCCAGGGGGACCTCGGCCAGATCCCAGCTGTCGCCCTCGACCCGCGTGCGGCGGACCCAGCTGAAGGCGATGTCGCCGCCCGCCTCAGCTTTGGCGCGCAGATGACAGGGCGCATAGGGTTTCAACCCGATCCCGTCGAAGGCCAGCACCTCATGCAGGTAACTCGGGTCATCGGGGCCGCGCTGCGCCGGGCCGGTGCGATAATGCCGCGCCAGCCGCCGCTGGCTGGGCGCCAGGGTGATCTGTTCCGGCACCCCGTTCAGCAGCACCACCCAGGAGCCTTCCGGCCAGACCTCGGGCATCAGCGCCCCCGACCCCAACTGCCCGCGCAGGCGGTGGCTCAGAAGATAGCTGCGTTCGCCGGTCAGCACCGCATCGCGGAACTGGAACAGCTCCCAGTTGCCGGGCTGGCCGTCGCCGATGGCCATCAGGTTGGCCCCCGACAAAAGCGCCTCGTGCTCGACCGAACTGAGCGCGCCCGAGGTCAACGTCACCCCCAGGGGGGCGCCCCGGTCCACCCGGCCTGCCGGGCCGCGCGCCAGGTCGGTCGTGGTCACCCCGATGGTCGCCCGTGCCTCCAGCACCCGGTCCAGCTGATACCCCGCGTCCGAGGCGGAGGCATAAACTGCAGCCGCCCCTGGCCAGGGCGCCGACGTCACCGCCACATGCGGGGCATGGGGCACCTCGTCGCCGCGCATCAGCGGCAGGTCCAGCCACAGGGGCAGGACCGGCAGCGGCGGGCTAAAGGGCGTGACCCGTGGCACCGTCTCCACCGGCGCGCCAGGCTCATAGATCTCGGCGGCAATGCGCACCGCCTCCACCTGGCTCAACACCCCATGCTCGGCTCGGTCGATCCGGTAGAGCACATCACCGGTCTCCTCGGCCACTTCGACCACATCCCCGGCCCCGATGTCCCGGCGCGACGGCGGCAGGGCAAAGCGCAGCGTGTCCCGCGCCACCCGCGCCTCCGCCAGCCAGCGTTCGACCACCTGCCGGCCCTCGCCCCGGCTCATCGCCAGGGGGATCTCGCTGCCGGCGACGCTGCGGCTGTCGTCATCGGGCAGGATCGCCTCCTCGGTGATCGCCTCGAACTCGGCCCCCGCCTCGACGAAGCGCAGACGCACGCGGCCCGCCATCTCCGCTTCGGGCGCGCGCTGGCGTTCCAGCGTACCCTCCAGTTCAGGCGAAACCGCCAGCCCCTCTCGCTCGACCCGCGCATCCACGCGCCCGTCGCGCATGATGAACCGGATCACCCCGTCGCGTTCCACCGCATCGAACCCGTAGCGCAACATCAGCGGCTGAAGCGCGGCGCGCGGCGTGCGCAATTCATCGTCTAGATAGCCGCTGACAACACCATAGAGACCACTGACGTCGTAGTGCTGCAGACCGGCCGCGACGCATATTTCGCTGACCACGGAGGCCAGGGATCGCGACGACGCCCGCCCGGTGATCCAATGCCCCGCCGCATGGTTGCCACCGTCGCTCCACAGCTCGCGGTTGTTGGGGAACACGGGATAGGGCCGCGCGTCCCAGGCCCAGACGAAGGCGCGCGACATGTCCAGCATCGGCCCGCCGTATTCCACCGAGAGCGGGTTGTGCGACGGGTCCGTCCAGTAGTCGTGCATGACCCGCAGGTACTGCTGTTGGATCACCTCGTCCCTTGCGCCGGTCGAATAGTACGGCACGGCACTTTCCGAGCTCTTGGGATCGAGGAACTTGTTCGGCTGGTTTGTGCCCTTGTCGACGGCGGCGCACCCCAGTTCGGTGAACCAGATCGGTTTCGACTGCGGCACCCAGTCGGTCGGCACCTCCTGCCGCACCCCGCCGATCCTTTCGTGGTGATCGTTCAGCCACCAATTCCGAAGGTCCTTCACCCGCCAGACCCAGGGCTCCCCATGGGCGCCATCCGTGATCGGCGTGCGGATCTGCCCCGCCCGCGCCTCCTCCGAATGGTAGTACCAGTCGTAAAGCTCCCCGCCCTCGATATTGCCCGCAAGGTAGCCCGGATCGTAGATCGTGGCATGGTCGGCGGCATCCAGATGCGCGTCCCCCTCGCGCCAGTCGGACAGGGGCAAGTAGTTGTCGATCCCGATGAAGTCGATCTGCGGATCGGACCACAGCGAATCAAGGTGGAAGAATCTGTCGCCAGTGCCATCCTGCGGCTGGTAGCCGAAATATTCGCTCCAGTCGGCGGCATAGCCGATCTTCACCTCCGGCCCGAGGATCGCCCGCACCTCCGCCGCCAGCGCCTTCAGCTCGGCCACGGCCGGGAAACTGTTGCCCGCCCCACGCAGCTGGGTCAGCCCGACCATCTCGGACCCGATGCAGAAACTGTCGACACCGCCGGCTGCCGCGCAAAGGGCCGCGCCATGCAGGATGAACCGACGGAAGCCCCATTCGTTCGGACCGCTGTAGCTGACATGCCCGCCCGCGGTGCCAAAATCCGAGGCCGATGCCGTGCCGAAGAAATCCGCAACCTCCTGCGCGGCCAGGGCCGTGCCATCTGGCGAGCCGGGCCGCCCGGGCGCCTCAGATCCGGTGATCCGTCCCCGCCAGGGCAGATGCGCCTGCCCCTCCTCGTCGCTGTAGGGGTCGGGCAAGGTGTTGCCCGCCACCTGGTCCATAAGGAGGAAGGGATAGAACATCACCGCCTTGCCCCGGGCCCGCAGCTCCTGGATCGCCTCGATCACCGAGGCATCCGCCGGCGTGCCGCCATAAAGCAGTTCGTCCGCCTCGTCCCGCACGACCAGTTCCGCCGTCTCCCGGGTCAGCCCGGCCACGCGCCAGGGCATCTGTTTGCCGTCGAACTTGCGCTGTTCGACCTTGGGCCGGATCGTGCAGTCTCCACAACGCAGGTCATCACCGAACCAACTGACAATCAGCGACACGGCCTCGCAGCCGGTCAGGCTGTCGTCCAGCTGATCCAGCGCGGTGGCCAGATCACTCTGACCGGAGGCGGAGTTCAGGTTGGCCTGGCCGACATTCCCGGCGCCGTAGTCGTAGGTCACATGGCTGGTCGCCAGCGCATACTCGCCGCTGCCCGGCATCAGGGCCACGGCCCGCACGGCATGGGCCACCTCCTCCTTCGCCTCGGGCAGTGAAAGCGGGGCGGGCCGGATCACCTCAAAGGTGAACTGCGGCACCCGGTTGCCGAATTGCTCCAGCTCCAGGTCCTCGAAGACGACATAGGCCGTGCCGCGATAGGCCGGCACCTTGCCCGCACCCTCGACCGCCTCCATCTTCGGGTCCGGCACCTGGTCGGCGCTGCCCGTGTAGACCTGCATGCCCAGGTCCGCCGGGGCGACCTCGGCGCCATCGGCCCAGATCCGCCCGACGCCCGAGATCTCGCCCTCACAAAGCGCGACAGCCAGGCTGACGGAATAGGAATAGCGCGTCACCTTCGGGCTGGCCGGGCGCCCGCCCTTGCCGCCGCCGCCGCCGGAGGTCTCGGCGGTCTCGCGGAACTCCGACGCCCAGATGACCTGACCGGCCACCCGCATCCGCCCGTAGAGCCGCGCGATCGGATCGCCCTCGCCCACGCCGATCAGGCGGAACCGCTCCATCCGGCCCGTTTCCACCGCCTCGGCGCCCTGCCCCATGAGCCGCTGGTCGATGAGACGCCCCAGGGTCGCGCCGACGAACCGCCCGGCTGCCACCGCCGAAAGCCCCAGGACAGAGCCGCCGATAGAGCCGCCGATGGCCGCGCCGGCGGCGGAAAGAAGAACCGTTGCCATGAAAATACCTCGTCAGGAAATCGGGTCGGGAAAGCGGAAGGCCGCCACGATGCGACGGCGCCAGGGACCGCTCAGCGGGCTTTCGACCACCGCGTGGCCGGAATAGGCGTGGATGAACCGGGGCGCCGTGCCGTCCTGCGACAGGATGCCGAGGTGTTTGGCGACCGCATCCGCCCGCATGCGGAACAGAAGCACGTCGCCAGGCTCGGGCGCGCCCGGGCACGGGTGCAGGTGCCGCAGGGCCGCGCGCCACAGCCGCTCGTCGCGCTGCGGCTCGGACCAGTCGGGCGTATAGGCCGGCACCTCTTCCGGCTCCGCCCCCAGCACCTCCCGCCAGACCCCGCGCAGGAGGCCGAGGCAGTCGGTCCCCGCCCCCCGAACGGATCCCTGATGCCGGTAGGGCGTCCCGATCCAGCCGCGCGCGGCGGCCACGAAGACATGCCCCCGGCTCATCGCCGCGACCCGCCGCCGGAGCCGCCGCTACGGGCGGGGTGAACGGTCAGCCAGTCCTCGCCCGGGATGTCCGGGAACCCCTGGTAGTTCAGGATGTTGTCGAACTTGGCGCCGCAGGTGTCGAACCGCTTGTCGCAGCCCGCCTCCAGCAGGTATCGCGCGCCGTCGCCCGGGGATGCGGCCAGCGGGGTCCAAAGCTCGATCTCTCGCCCCTCACCGGTGTCACGGTCGGCCTTGATCGGCACCATCAGCCCGGCGGCCGGACCGCTGCGAACCTCCAGCCGGCCATGGGTGAACCACCCCTCGGCATACCCCGCCAGCGGTGGAAAGCGCAGGGTCGACAGGTCGGTGACCTCCGTCGCCTCGACCTCCAGGCGATAGCCGGGTTGATCCAGATCCACCGCGCAGCCCGCACCACCCAGCACCGCTCCGCAGGGTTTGCGATAGACCCGGCCTATCGGCTGATTCAGCACCTCCGACAACCCGCGAAGCTCGGCACGGAATGCACCGGCGGCGCGGGTCATCTCTCCGATCGTGCCGCGAAACACCTGCTGGCGCTCTTCCGGGGCAGCCCAATTCACCAGCCAGGCGACGATCTCCGCCCCATCGAACCGGCCCGCCTCAATGTCCTCCTCGCTGAGCGCCGTATCGTTCAGCGCGCCGATGGCCTCGCTGTTGTCGACCGACAGGCCCGTGCCCTGTTGCAGGGCAGAGGCCGACAACCCGGTGTCGGCACGGAAGGTGACCCCGCCAAAACTCAGATCGCGATCATGGTCGGTGAACCCCATCACAAGGCCGTCGCGCCGGGTGATCGCCCAGGCATGACAGGTGGTCGTGGCACCACTTTGCAGATGGGCGGAAAGCGCAGCATCGAAGGACATCAGACCCGCACCTCCACCACCGGCACATTCGGCACATCGCCCGCCCGGAACGACGCGACCGAGGTCTGGATGCGGTCGGTGTCGAACCGCACCGGCACGTCGAACTCGAACCCGGCGGTGACCTCCATGCCCAGCTTGGGCGGCTCGGCAAAGGTCACGATCCCGGTCGTCGTATCGACCTCGTAATGAATCCCCTCCTGCAGCTCGTCATCCTCGACGCCCGCACGCACTGTCCCGGCCACCGGCTTGGAGATCGGACGGGCGTAACTCTGCGCGCCCGATCGATAGACCTTCATCAACGCAAAGGCCCGGGTCTCGCCGTCGCCCAGGGCAATCACCTGGTCGCGGAAATCCACCTCCGCGCTTGGCAGGCAGGACCGGAAGTCGGACCAATCCTTCCAGCGAAACCCGTGCAGCTGGCCCTGGCGGGCCTCGAAAAAGGCGATGAGCACCTCCACGTCGTCAAGCGAACGCATGGAAACCCCGGCGTCATAGCGCCGCCGGGAATGAGCCCAGGGGGTGTTGCGTTCCTCGAATCCGTTGGCCAGCGTCACCACTTCGGTGCGCCGCTCAGGCCCCCCGGTGGATCCGAAGGACAGGTTGGCGGGAAAGCGGACCTCGTGAAAGGACATGGCGACCTCCTCAGCGGTTGCGCTGACCGCGCGACAGCGCCCGGCCCATCTGTGCGGCGATCTGACTCTGGGACCGGCGGAAGCCATCGACATCCGGGGTGGTCACGTTGATGACCACGCTGACCGGGCGCTCCCCGCCTTCCATCCGCACGCCGAGCGACCCATCGGCGCCGCGCGACAGCGGCATGATCGCCTCCGGCCCCGCCTCGCCCATAAGGCCCGTAGCCCCGCGCATTGGGAAATAGGTGGGTGAGGACACGACCCCGCCCTTCGCGAAGGGCAGCACGCCCTGCACCAGGCTGCCGACCCCCTGGGCGATCATTCCCCCGAAGTGGTCAGTGATCGGTTTCACTGCCGCCGAATAGGCGGCATTCGACATCGACATGGCGACGGTCCGCATGGCGTCCGACAGCTTCATCCCGTCGAACAGCACCCCATCCAGCGCCCGGCGCAGCCCCCGGCTGAGGCCCCGCTCCAGGGTCTGCACATCCTTGCCCGTCTCGGCCAAGGCGGCGCGGATCCGGCGCAGCTCACTGTCGAACCCGGCGGCCATGTCGGCCGCACCGCCCAGGCTGTCGTCCAGGATGTCCACCTGCGCCTGCAGCGCCTCCACACCATTCAGCTGATCACTCATCTCGCTCTCCCTTGCCCATGGCAGCCATGCCGTCCGGATAGGCCGCCAGCAATTCGTCCAGTCGCGACCGGCCCAGGGCCGCGGCCGCCCCTTGCCGTTCCCCCAACATCAGGCGCAGCTCGGCCGGCGTCAGCGCCCAGAACTCTGCCGGGCGCAGGCCCAGGCCGCGCAGACCGGCCTGCATCAGGGCGGGCCAGTCCAACCCGCTCACCCCGCATCCTCCGGCAGGGCAAAGGCACGGGCCATCAGCTCGGCCGCCTTGCGCGCGGCCTGCATCGGCCCGCCCTCGATCTCGGCTTGCATCAGATCCTCGGCCCGCCCCTGCCAGCCGCCACCGCGCAGGCCGGCCACGATCAGCGCCAGCACGTCGCGGGTGGAAAAGGCCCCGGCCTCGAACCGCTCCGCCAGCTCGACCAGACCGCCGGCCTCCAGCAGCGTTTCCAGCTCGGCCAGCGCGCCCAGGGTCAGCTTCATCACGTGGCGCTGCCCGTCCAGGATCAGCGCCACTTCTCCGGCATGAGGGTTGGCCATGTCAGAGCGCCGTGAAGTTCAGCGCGCCGGCCGAGGCCATCGACAGCTCGTAAGTCGCCTCACCGTTGTGGGCGCCCGCGTATTCGATCGAGGTCACCTGGAACGGCCCCTCGATGATGCCGAAATCAGGGATCACCACCTGGAAGTTCGGTGTCTCGCCATCGAAGAAGATCTGCCGGGCGCGTTCGTCGCTGCCCGCGTCCCGGAAGACACCCGATCCGCTCAGGCTCGCAGACCGCACGCCAGCCCCGGCCAGCAACTCGCGCCAGCCGCCCTGGCTTTCCAGGCTGGTCACATCGACCGTTTCCGCGTTGAAGCTCAGCCGCGAGGCGCGCAGCCCCGCCAGCGTCTCGAACAGACCGGCGTCGGTCATGTCCACCTTGATCAGAAGGTCCTTGCCATTCTGCGCCACCATCATCGTCACTCCGTCGAAAGGGTCAGGTATCGTGGACCCGCGCGCGATAGCGCAGGTCGATGCGGCGCAACTGCCCCGCTTCGTCGCGTCGTGCGCGGGCCTTCAGGAAATGCAGGCCCGCCAGGACGCCGCGCGACAGCGCCGGCAAAGGCTGATCCAGCGCATCGCTGACCGCCGCCGCCACCGCCTTGGCCGTCTGGAACCCCGCCTCCGAGGTCACGACCGAGATCACCAGGTCATGCTGCGCACCGCCGCCACACATGGTGGACCAGTCACGCGCCTGTTCGGGGCCAAGGGCCACATAGGTTTCGGGGGCCGGGCCGGCGGGCGGCGCATCGAAGATTGCACTGCCCACCAGGGACGAGAGACCGGGGTCCGCCGTCAGCCGGCTGTAGATCGCTTCCTGCAGCGCGGCGGCCATTGCATAGCTCATGCCAGAACCTCCTCTCGGGCGCGGCACAGCAGGTAGCGGCCCGAGGCATCGCTTTCCTGCACCGCATCGATCAGGTAGATCCGGGCATCGTCGCGAAACCGCTGGCCCGGCTGCGGTCGGCTTTCGGCCCCCTGGGACGCGCCCCGCACGGTGATCTTCAGGCGCTGCTGAAGGCTGGCCAGTCCGGCGCGATCCCGGGCGGCGCCCGACCCCGGCCGCACTTCGGCCCAGAGCGTGCCCAGGGCTTCCCAGCTGCCGGTGTAGCCGCCGCTGCCATCGGGCTGGCGCACCTCCTGTTCCAGCACCAGCGGGCGGGTCAGACGCGGGCTCATGCGCCACCTCCCAGGCCGATGCGGATCGGACGATACCGCTCCAGCAGCGCGGTGACCCCGAAGGGCGTACAGCCTTTGCCAAGCGCCACATCATGCCGGTACTCATAGTAATGCGCCGCCATCAGCAGCACCGCCTGCGCCAGATCCGGCGGCACCGTGCCCCAGTTGGTTGCGGCCCCAGCCGTGATGAGGACCTCGGCCCGACCACCCGCCGGCAGCTTCGGCAGGGCCCCTGAAACCGCCCGCAGACGTGGCTCAAAAGGATCCAGCTGCAGATCATAATTCTCCTGCGGCTCCTCCGTCTCGGCTCCTGCCGCGTCGATCAGCGTCAAGCCGTCGAAGGACACGACCGGCGCGACGGGAAAGGGCTGGCCCTCGGGACGGCTCCAGCCGTTCACGATCCAGCGGAGCTGGCGCTGGTAGATCACCTGCCCCGTCCGGCCTTCGATCGCCGACAGCGCGGCCCGCAGGTATCCCTCCAGGATGCTGTCCTGCGCGCTGTCCTCGGCAAACCCGCTGCCCAGGTGCAGATGCTGCTTCAGCGGCGTGATCGGAAGCAGATCCGCATCCACCTGGCTGACTTCAATCAAGATCATGGTCATACTCCGATACCCGGAACCTGCGAGCCCAGCCGTTCACGGCGGGGCTGATACCCTCGACGCGTGCCTCCGAACGCTGCTCGGACGGAGGGAGCTGCTGGACAGCGCCGAAAGAGACACGCGCCCGACAGGGCCGGTCACCCGGCCCTGCCGATCCGTCACGCCTCAGGAGATGGCGAACTTCAGCAGCTTGATCGCGGCAAAATCGCTGACATCCCCGCCGACACGCTTGGTGGCATAGAACAGCACGTGGGGCTTGGCGCTGAACGGGTCGCGCAGCACGCGCAGGTCGGGGCGCTCCGCCACGGTGTAGCCGGCGCGGAAGTCCCCGAAGGCGATGGAATAGCTGCCGCCAGCGATGTCGGGCATGTCCTCGGCGATCAGCACCGGATAGCCCATCAGGCGCGCGGGTTCCCCGGCCGACAGCCCGTCCGACCACAGGAAACGGCCGTCGAGGTCCTTCAGCTTGCGCACGGCGCCTGCGGTCTTCGAATTCATCACGAAGGTCCCGTTGGCGCGGTAGCGCGCACCCAGCGAATAGACCAGGTCGACGATCGCGTCGGCCGGGTTCGTCGCGTCGAAATCGCCCGAGGTGCCGGTCACCACATAGCCCAGGTTGCCCCAGGACCAGCTGTCCTCGGCCACCTTGGTCTGGGTGAGGAAACCGGTCGGCTTGTCGGTGCCATCGCCGTTGATGAAAGCGTCGGCCTCGGCGCGGGCGAACTTGTCGCTGATGCGCTCAGCCAGCCAGCCCTCGACGTCGAAGGCGCTGTCGTCCAGCAGGCGCTGGCTTGCCTTTGGCAGGGCGGACAGCTCGAACAGCTCGATCGAGATGCGATCGACGCCCGGTGTCGTAGTCTCGGTCACGCTGGTCTCGTCGTTCCAGCCGGCGCCCATGTCCGTGGTGTCGACCAGCACATCGTAGGAGGTGGCGTTCACATGCACCACGTTGGCGATCTGCCGGATCGAGGCCGCCCCCAGCAGGGAGGAACTGATTTTGTCCGAGGTCTGCGGGTCCAGCAGATAGCCGCCGTCACCGGAGATGGCCAGGGCCTTGCCTTCAAGTTCCAGGCCGCGCAGGCCGTCGTCGTCGCCGGTCCGCAGGTAGGCGCCGATGGCCTTCTGATGCGGGGCCTCGGTTTCGGCGGCAGAGGCAAGCGCCGGACGCGCCGCGGTCAGGGATTTGCGATCAAGCATGGTCAGTCGGCTTTCCTGTTGTTGAAGTCGTGCATCAATATCGGAGCGGAAACCCTTGAACTCCCGCATGAAATCCGAAATTGCGGATTTCACCTCGGCCACCGGGGAGAGGCACTCCCCGGTCCGAGGACTGGTCTCGGTATTCCCCATCATCATCTCCTCCGATGGATCGTGAGAGAGCGCCTCAGCACTCGCCCAATTCGGCGCCTGCGGCCCGAAAGGCCGCTGCCACTTCGCGCAGGGCGTCGTCGGTCAGGGTGTCCCCCTTGGCCGCGACCCGCGCACTGGGCAGCATCGGGAAGGTCACCAGGGACACCTCCCAAAGCTCCAGTTCCGTCAGGAGCCTGCGGCCCCCCTCGTCCTTCGCAGCCCGCTTGGTGCGATAACCGATGGACAGCCCGTCGATGGCGCCGGCGCGCACCAGGGCGGCGGCCTCCCGGCCCTTCGCGACGCTGTCCAGCAGGCGTCCCTTCACCCACAGGCCGGTTTCGTCCTCGCGGATCTCTTCCCAGACGCCGATCGGCTGGGCCGGGTCGTGCTGCCACAGCATCTTCACCCGCCGCCCCTCGGCCGCGATCCGCGACAGCGAGCCCGCATAGGCGCCCTTGGCCACCACGTCGCCGCCCTGGTCACAGGTGCCGAACCGCGAGGCGTAGCCCTCGATCTGCAACCCGTCCGCATCCACCACCAGCTCGGCGTCGAAGCGGTGGAACTTGCACTCCAGACCGGTAAACCCCTGAGTATCCATCACTCTCTCCATCCCACGCCGCATCACGGCAGCTGTTCGATGATTGACTGGAAGGCCTGCGCCAGGATCACGCCGACGATGCCGAAGACGGTCAGCCACAGGCGTTTTTCCAGGCGTTCCACCAACTGCTCCAGCCGTTCGATCCGGCCGTGCAGCCCCTCGATCTGCATTCGCGACAGGCGCTCATGCGCCTCCAGCCGCAGCGAGGGGCCGCACTCGAAGGCCTCGTAGCCGCCCGTACGCCGCGGGTCGCGGACCTCACTCATCACCGGTGTCCTCGACCGGCAGCCCCAACAGGGCGCGTTTCTCGGCCCGCGACAGGAAGTCGGCATTGGCCACCCGGTTCCATTGCGCATCCCGCTCGGCCGCCAGGGCGGGCACGTGATCCAGGTCGGGACCCAGCCGCAGATCCTCCCCGCTGAACCGCTCCAGCCACTCGCCGATCGCGGCGGTGACGCGGGTCGCCAGGGGCAGCACCGTCAGCCGGTAGAAGGCCCGATGCGCCTCCTGGTAGTTGGCATAGGTCGCCTCGCCGGGGATCCCGATCAGCATGGGCGGCACACCGAAGGCCAGGGCGATCTCCCGCGCGGCGGCCTCCTTGGTCTTCTGGAACTCCATGTCGGAGGGGCTGAATCCCATGGGCTTCCAGTCCAGCCCGCCTTCCAGCAGCATCGGCCGCCCGGCATTGGCGGCGCCCTGGTGGTGCATCTCCATCTCGCTGACCAGGCGGTCGTACTGGTCTGCACTCATGACGCCCTCGCCGTCGACGCCGCTGTAGACGATCGCCCCCGAAGGACGTGCGGCATTGTCCAGCAGCGCCTTGGACCAGCGCGAGGCGCTGTTGTGCACGTCGACCGCCTGGGCCGCCGCCTGCATCGGCGATAGGCCGTAGTGATCGTCCTGCGGATGAAAGCTCTTCAGGTGGCAGATCGGCGCCCGCGGTCCGGTCACGTCGAACCGGTGCTTGCGCCCGCCCACCTGGTATTCAAAGGCCACCGGCCAGCCATCGGCGCCGGGCACCAGGCTCATCCGGTCCGAGCGCAGCACATGCAGCTCCACCGGGGTGCCCTCATCGGCCGCGACCGCCTCCAGGTAGCCGTTGCCCGTCAGCAGGATCTGCCCGTAAAGGCTTTCCAGCAGCTCGGCCCGCCCCTGCGCCGGGTTCGGCGCCCGCAAGAGGCGCAGTACCGGATGCTCCGCATAGCGGCGCTCTGCGTCCTGCAGCACCAGCGGCAGGGCGGCGGCGGCCTCGGCGATCATCTTAACCGCACGGAACCCCACCGGATTGCCGGCGAACCCGGTTCGTGTCAGAGAGGCCGCATCCCGGGGGCTCCAGGTGACACGCCCGGCGGAGTGATAGGCGATCACCCGTCCCGTGGCCGAGGCCTTGCGCTCCGGTGCGGTGACCGGGCCTGCGCTGTCGCGACGGAAATAGTCGATGACCCCCATGCGTCTCTCCTTCATTGCCTTGCGGTCGTTGCCTGCCGGGCACCGCATGTCGGCGCTCCGTTGCGAAGAAATCTCTGATCAATTTCTTAAGAAGCGCCTCGGTCACCGTGCGCTGCCCCGGCCCTCACCTCTCAACACGCTGTTCCGAAAACGAAAAAGGGCGCCGACCCTCCCGGATCGACGCCCCTTTCGCACTTTGCTGCAAAGCCACGGAGGCTTTGCAAATCACCCTAAAGCACCCGCAACTGCGGCTTCTTGCGCGGGGCGGCACTCAGCATCAGCTCATGCAGCGCCCAGACCAGGGCATCCAACCGATCCGGGCTGCCCAGCCCTTCCCAACCCTGCCGCGTCATCTGCGCCAGCTGGTCCTCCAGCGCACCCAGGCCCCGGACGTGCAACACGCGCCCCTGCTCGTAAAGCGCCGCCACAGGCTCCGCCCGGGCGGCTTTGCCCCGCACGGCACGGACCTGTTTCAGCGGCACCAGAGGATCGACCTGGCGCACCACGGCCTCCACCAGATCGCCGCCCTGGTTCACCTCGGCCACGATGCGATCCGCGCCATGGCGTTCCATCGCGGCAATAGCCGCCTCGGCCCATTGCACCGGACTGGCGGCGCGCAGGCTGGCATCTTCCAGCACATAGGCCCGCCAGTCCTGCACCGGCCCCCGTGCGCGCAGGCCGGCCACCACGATCCCGCATTCGTCCGACCCGGCGTGCCCCGTCACCGGTGGATCGACCGCCACCACCACCCGGTCCAACTCGGGCACAGCGTCAACCTGCGCCGCGGCCAGCATCGCCCCGGTCCAGAGCGCGCCCTCCGCCTCGCCCATCATCAACCCATCCAGCTCCTGCCGCCCCATGCGGGTCCCGGCGTAGCGCGCGCGCACCTCCTCCAGGAAACTCTCGGCCAGATTGGCCCGGTTGGCCTCCGTCGGTGCATGGGTCGTGACCGTCGACGGGCTGTCCAGCAGCCGCTTCAGCACGCCCACGTTGCGCGGCGTGGTGGTGACGCACACGCGGGGATCCTCTCCCAGGCGCAGGGCGAACTGCAGCATGTCCCAGGTCGCCTCCGCCCGCTTCCACTTGGCCAGCTCATCGACCCAGGCACCATCGAACTGCGGCCCGCGCAGGGCCTCGGGATCGCCGGCGGAGAAGGCCATGGCCTCCGCCCCGTTGGGCCAGACCAACCGGCGCCGGCTGGCTTGCCACTCGGGCCGGCGGTCGGGTGGCGAGCAGGCCAAGATGCCACTTTCGCCGAAAATCATCACGTCGCGCACCTGGTCGTAGGTCTCCCCCACAAGGGCCAACCGGCTGCAGCGCCCCGGATCGCAGGGACGCGCCCCCTCGACCTGGGCGCGCACCCATTCCGACCCGGCGCGCGACTTGCCGGCCCCGCGCCCCCCCAGGATCACCCAGGACCGCCAGGTGCCCTCGGGCGGCAGCTGATGCGGCATCGCCCAGAACTCGAATAAAAAAGGGAGAGCACGAAGCTCTCCCTCATCAAGGTCATCCAGGAACCGTTTCTGTACATCCGCATCTGCGGAGGCGATCCAGGCGGCACCCGATCGAAGCCCTTGCGGCATCGAGGTCGATTTCGTCTCCCCCGCTCCCTGTCCCGTTCCGCTGTCGTACTCCATCGAGTTTAGCCTCCATCTCCAATACAAACCGGACCCAGCTCCGGATTTCCGTACACATCCGGGTGGCGTCCTTGACGCCGTCGACCTCTCCCGCGCGCACCCTGTCCTGCACACGTTCCAGATCTGCCGAGATGTCGCGCATTTGCCGTTCGACCGTCTCGACCGCGTCCCGCAGCCGAGCTTCTTGTTCTGCGATATTGTCCATCGTCTGTTCTTTGCCTCGCGCATTATCGTTGTCCCCCCGACACGAGCCGCACGAAAAAACGGCCCTGGGGATGCCCCCGGGCCGTTCGCTCACTTGTTCCAGCATGTCACAACCTATAGGCGAGACCGTGCGTTGTGTCAAACCGGGGCACCGGACGGCCGCTGCAAGATTCCGTTAAGACGCGGCCCCGGAAACGCGACAACCCGCTGCAATTGCAACGGGTTGCGCATAGATCTTCATTCAACGCCGCAGCGATCCGAACCTACTGGTTGGCCCGCTCCGCCTCGATCTCGCGCCAGCGCGCGACGTTGCGGTTATGCTCATCCAGGGTCTCCGCGAAGGCGTGACCACCGGTGCCATCAGCCACGAAGTAGACGTAGTCGGTGGCCTCGGGGTTCACCGCCGCCTCGATCGAGGCGCGCCCCGGGTTGGCGATCGGCGTCGGCGGCAGACCGTCGATGACATAGGTGTTGTAGGGCGTCTCGCCGCGCAGCTCACTCTGGCGCAGGCCCCGGTCCAGGACGCCCTGGCCATTGGTCACGCCATAGATCACCGTCGGGTCCGTCTGCAGGCGCATGCCGCGCTTCAGCCGGTTCTCGAAGACGGAGGCGACGGCCCGGCGCTCGTCCGGCACGGCGGTCTCCTTCTCGATGATCGAGGCCATGATCAGCACCTCCTGCGGCGTCGCCAGAGGCAGGTCCTCCACCCGGTTCGACCAGGCTTCGGCCAGGATCGTGCTCTGACGCGCCTGCATTTCCTCGACAACCTCGGCCACCGGCTCGCCACGCGAGAACTCGTAGCTGTCGGGGGCCAGGCTGCCCTCGGCCGGGATCTCCTCGATGGTGCCCTGCAGTTCCTCGATGGCGTTCAGCAGTTGCACCACCTGCCAGGAGGTCACGCCCTCGGCCATCTGCAGCCGGAACCGCGTGTCGGCAGAGGCCTGAACCTCGGTGAAGGCCGCGGGCACCTCTTCCACCTCGCCGGGCACGAAACGGGCGCGCTCGACGAAACGGGTGGTGGCCGGATCCAGCTCGCGCACCAGGACGTCCGACTGGCGGACGCCGACGCGATAGACGATCTCGGTCCCACAGGTGGAGGCACCGCCCCGGGTCACGATGTCAACGATCTCTTCCATGGAGGCACCGGCGGGCACCAGGAAGGCCCCCGCCTTCAGGTCATCGGCCTTCTCGGCATAGTCGGCGCCGATGCGGAAGATCGGGGCATGGGTCACCGCGCCCTGCTCTTCCAGATTGGCACTGACCACGCGCATGTTGGAGCCACGATCCACCTGAAGGCAGATCGCCTCGGCCAGCGGACCCGGCTCCACGTATTGCCGCTGCCCCCAGATCAGGGCGCCCGCCAGCAGGAAGACGCCCACGATCAGCAGGGTGAAGCCGTTGGAGGCCACGGATTTCCACATGATCAGCGCACCTTGCCGAAGACCAGCGAGGCGTTGGTCCCGCCGAAGCCAAAGCTGTTGGACAGGGCCACGTCGATCTTGCGTTCCACCTTCGCATTGGGCGCCAGGTCCATCTTGGTCTCGACCGCGAGGTTTTCGAGGTTGATGGTCGGCGGCGCCACCTGGTCACGGATCGCCAGAATCGAGAAGATTGCCTCGATCGCGCCAGCCGCCCCCAGAAGGTGGCCGGTCGCGGATTTCGTCGAGGACATGGTGACCTCGGAGGCGTGATCGCCCATCAGACGCTCCACCGCGCCCAACTCGATCGTGTCGGCCATGGTCGAGGTGCCGTGCGCGTTGACGTAATCCACGTCGGCGGCGGTCAGGCCTGCGCGCTTCAGCGCCATTTCCATGCAGCGCCGCGCGCCGTCGCCGTCTTCGGAGGGCGCGGTGATGTGGTAGGCGTCGCCCGACAGACCATAGCCCAGGTACTCGCCGTAAATCTTCGCGCCACGCGCCACGGCGTGTTCGTATTCTTCCAGCACGACGATGCCGGCGCCTTCGCCCATGACGAAACCGTCGCGGTCGGCGTCATAGGGGCGGCTGGCTTTCTCGGGCTCGTCGGGGCGCTTGGTCGACAGGGCCTTGCAGGCGTTGAAGCCCGCGATGCCGATCTTGCAGATCGCGGCCTCGGCGCCACCGGCGACCATCACGTCCGCGTCGCCCCACTGGATCAGCCGGGCGGCGTCACCGATGGCATGGGCGCCCGTCGAACAGGCGGTCACGACCGAATGGTTCGGGCCCCTGAAGCCGTATTTGATCGACACCTGACCGGAGATCAGGTTGATCAGCGCGCCGGGGACGAAGAAGGGCGACACGCGGCGCGGGCCCTTTTCTTCCATCATCACGGCGGTATTGGCGATGGAGTTCAGACCACCGATGCCCGAGCCGATCAGGACGCCGGTGCGTTCCAGGGCCTCGGTGTCCTCGGGGGTCCAGCCGGCGTCCTCGACGGCCATCTGCGCGGCCGCCAGGCCGAACAGGATGAAGGTGTCGATCTTGCGCTGTTCCTTCGGGGCCAGCCACTGGTCGGCGTTGAAGGTGCCGTCGGTGCCATCCCCGCGCGGGACCTCGCAGGCATAGGTGGTGGCCAGGCCTTCGGTATCAAACTGGGTGATCGGACCGGCGCCCGATTTGCCTTCCAGGATCCGGCTCCAGCTTTCCTCGACTCCGCAGGCCAGCGGGGTCACCAGGCCCAGACCGGTAACAACGACACGACGCATGTATTCTGCCCCTTTGATTTGCTCTCCGCCCGCTCTTACCCGAGGGCGCGCCCCCGGGGCAAGACTTCCGCGTTTACCCTGACGGTTTTGGGCAGGCAAAAGCAGGGGATTGCGCCCTGGATCCCGCATGGCGGGGGCTGCCCCCGTCCCGGCCAGGGCCGGGATACTTGGGGCAAAGAGAGGATCAGGCCGGCGGCGCCTCGGCCACGTAGTCGCGCAGGAAGGCGGCCAGGGCGGGCTGACGGTCGCCGATGGCCAGGGCGATCTCCCCGGCCAGGCGGCGGTCGGTCGCGTCGGGGGCGCCCTCCGCCCGGATCGCGGTCAGGCTTTCGCCGTCGGCCCACATCTGCATCGCATGCGGCAGATCCCGGGCCCCGTGCCAGCCCGCATGGCCGCCGGCCAGTTGCACCGCCACGAAGGGCCGCTCGGCCGGCACACGGTCCAGGCAGAGCCGCGCCAGCCCGTCGCCCGCGCCGTCCAGCCAGGCGTCGAGGACCGCCAGCACCGCCATGTCCTCCTCCCGCAGCCGCCGATCCGCCGGCAACCAGGGATGGGCGTGATCCGCCGCTTCCAGCGACAGCCCGCGGAACCGTGCGCCAGCGTCGCTTCGGCGTTGCGCACAGAACAGCGCCTGGGCGTAGAACTCCAGCACCGGCTCGCTCTGCGGGGCGATCTCCACCAGCCAGGGCAGCGCCGCATAGCTGACGGGATAGAGCTCCTCCTGGTGGTGCAGCTCCTCCCAGAAGAGATGCTGCGCCTCTTCCGCGTCCCATCGGGCCGCCAAACGCCCCAGTTGCCCCGGGACGTCACGCACCCCGTAGGGGCCGTAAAGCCGGGTCCAGATCGGGTCAGACAGCTCAAGCCGCATGATCCCGCCCTCCTTCAAACCTGTTGGCAGACCTGTTGGTCCTGCTCATGCAAAAGGGGCCCCCGCCATCAGCAGGAGCCCCTTTCGATCTTGCTGCGACGGCGCATTGCTCGTCGCCTCCGTCATTGGCCTCAGGCCGCGTCGGAGATGAATTTCACTGCGTCGCCGAAGGTCTGGATGTTCTCGGCGGCGTCATCGGGGATCTCGATGCCGAACTCTTCTTCGAAGGCCATGACCAGCTCGACGGTGTCCAGGCTGTCTGCGCCCAGGTCGTCGATGAACGAGGCGTTCTCGGTCACTTTTTCTTCTTCCACGCCGAGATGCTCGACAACGATTTTCTTCACGCGCTCTGCGACATCGCTCATAGGTCTTCCCCTCACGTCACATGGGCCAACGGCCCGTTTCTTGCCTCGCCCCGGCGGGGCAGCTTCCAATGCCCTTGCGGGCTCTTCCGCCCCGCATCGCGAGGCGCGGGGCCATGGCCCCGAAGGACCCTTACCCGCAAAATCTGCGCCGCCTATAGCACATGGTTTCGGTAACGCAAACGCTTTCGGGGCGTATTCCCAAGCTGGGGCCTCACGCCCGGCTCCGCAAGACGTGAGGTCCCGGCAATTGCGTCGCTTCGCCTCCCATGCGCCCGGAATTTCAGCGCCAAGTTCACAGCACACTCCCACACAACTCCTCACCACGCAAAAGAAAACCCCGGGCACGAGGCCCGGGGTGCGGTCACGCGGCGCGGGGCCGGATCACAGCATGGCCATGCCGCCATTGACGTGGAGCGTGGTGCCGGTGACATAGCCCGCCTCGGGGCTGGCCAGGTAGAGAACGGCGGTCGCGATCTCCTCGGGCGTGCCCATGCGGCCGGCGGGAATCTGCGCGTCGATCTTGGCCTTCTGGTCATCGTTCAGCTTTTCGGTCATCGCGGTGGCGATGAAACCGGGTGCCACGCAGTTGGCGGTGATGCCGCGGCTGGCGACCTCGTAGGCGATGGACTTGGTCATGCCGACCATGCCGGCCTTGGCGGCGGCATAGTTCACCTGGCCCGGGTTGCCGGTGGCGCCGACGATCGAGCTGATGTTGACGATGCGGCCCCAGCGGGACTTCATCATCGGGCGCATCACGCCGCGGCACAGGCGCATGGTGGCGGTCAGGTTGATGTCGATCACCGACTGCCAATCCTCGTCGCTCATCCGCATGAAGATCTGGTCGCGGGTGATCCCGGCGTTGTTGACCAGAATGTCGAGGCCACCCATGGCGGCGATGGCCGCCTTGGGCAGGTTGTCCACGGCTTCGGCGTCAGAGAGGTTGCAGGGCAGCACATGGGCGCGTTCGCCCAGTTCCGCGGCCAGTTCCTGCAGGGGGGCCTCGCGCGTGCCGCTCAGGCCGACCGTTGCGCCTGCACCGTGCAGCGCCTTGGCGATCGCGCCGCCGATCCCACCGCTGGCGCCGGTCACCAGCGCCACCTTGCCCGTCAGATCAAACATTCTTCAAACTCCTTTACCGCAGGGCGCCGGCACGGGGCGTGCCACCCTGCCCATTGCTGGCTGAAATATACTCTGCGGCCCGACGACTGATGCCCCCGGGCCGGTCAACTCACTCGGCGGGGGTCATCACCGCGCGCACCTCGTCGGGGGTACCGACCTGTTTGCAGGCGATGGATTTCTCGATGCGGCGGATCATACCCGAAAGCGCCTTGCCCGCGCCGATCTCCCAGATCTCGGTGACGCCCTGCCCGGCCATCCAGGCCACGCTTTCGCGCCAGCGGACCGATCCGGTGACCTGCTCGACCAGCAGCGCCTTGATCTCGGCGGGGTCGGTGACGGCCTCGGCACGCACGTTGGCGACCAGGGGCACGGCGGGGGCTTTGAATTCCACCTCTGCCAGGGCCTCCTGCATCGCCTCGGCGGCGGGCTGCATCAGGGCGCAGTGGAAGGGGGCGGAGACGGGCAACAGCACGGCGCGCTTGGCGCCGCGGCCCTTGGCGATCTCCACCGCGCGCTCCACGGCGGCCTTGTTGCCGGAGATCACGACCTGGCTGGGGTCGTTGTCGTTCGCGGCCTGGCAGACCTCGCCCTGGGCCGCTTCGGACGCAACCGCAGCGGCGGTGTCGAAATCGAGGCCCAGAAGCGCGGCCATGGCGCCTTCGCCCACGGGCACGGCGGCCTGCATGGCGCGGCCCCGGATGCGCAGCAGACGCGCGGCATCGGCGATGGAGACGCTGCCGGCAGCCGCCAGGGCGGAATATTCGCCCAGCGAATGCCCCGCGACGAAGGCCGCGCTGTCCAGCGTCAGCCCCTCGGCTTCCAGCGCGCGGAAGGCGGCCAGAGAGGTTGCCATAAGCGCCGGCTGGGCGTTCTCGGTCAGGGTCAGCTCCTCGGCCTCACCGGACCAGATCAGCGCCGACAGGTCCTGGCCCAGGGCCTCGTTCACCTCGTCGAAGACGGCCTGCGCCTGCGGATAGCTCTCCGCCAGGGCCTGGCCCATCCCGATGGTCTGTGCCCCCTGCCCGGGGAAGACAAATGCACGGCTCATGACCGCCTCCTTCTTCCGTGTTTACGGTGTTCTCTCGCTTTCGGTTGCGCCGCCAGATAGCCGCTGCGGCCCTGCATGGCAATCGAAAGCGGCGCCGCAGAGCGGCGAAAGCGGGCCTGCGCCGGGGCATCCGTTGACGTAGGGGCTGCCGCGCACGGGCCCTTCCGGGGGTCACGCCCTGCTCACGTCCCAATCACGTTGGCCAGTCACCTTGGCCAGTCACGTCGGCCAATCACTTTGGCGGCAGGCGAACCGGCATGGATGCACATCAACTGCGCGGGCCATGGGAATTGTGCCATGCTGCAGCGCAGATAAATTCGGGCCGAACCATCATTGCCATCCGTGCCGCGCCTGCCGCCGCCGGATCGAGATCGAGACCGAGGACAGCCGATGCCCCTTTCAGATTCCCCCGCTCACTACGGCGCGGTCACCCGTGCCATCCACTGGCTGACCGCGCTGCTGATCCTGCTGGCCTGGCCCCTGGGCCTCTACGCCCACGCCCTGGCCGAGGAGATCCCCCATCTGACCGGGGCCGAGCAGGCCGCGCGGGTGACGCTGACCGCCACGCTGTTTTCCGTGCACAAGACCATGGGCGTGGCCGTGGTGCTGGTGTCGGTCCTGCGCCTGCTCTGGGCCTGGGTGCAGCCGCGCCCCGGGCTGGTCAAAGGGGACCACAAGACCGAAGCCCTGGCGGCGGAAACCGTGCACTACCTTCTCTACGCGCTGCTGATCGCCGTGCCGGTGACGGGCTGGATCCACCATGCCGCCACCGCGGGCTTCGCCCCGATCCTGTGGCCCTTCGGGCAGTCCCTGCCCTTCGTGCCGCAAAGCGAAACCGTCGCGGCCCTCTTCACCACTCTGCACTGGGCACTGGCCTGGGCCTTGGCGGTGGTGCTGGTGCTGCATATCGCCGGCGCGCTGAAACACCATGTGATCGACCGGGACGCCACCCTGCGCCGGATGCTGCGCGGCGCTGCCGTGGAAGGCAGCGCGACCCAGCCCGGCCACGCCCTGCCCGCCGGGGCCGCCCTGGTGCTGCTGCTGGCCGTGGCCGGCGCCGGCATCGCCCTGCGCCCCTCCGCCCCCGAGGCCGCCGGCAGCGCCCCGGCGCCCGCGCTTCAGGCCGCCCAAGGGGGCGACTGGCAGGTGACCGAAGGCGCCCTGTCGCTGGCGGTCACCCAGTTCGGCAATGTTGTCGAAGGCCAGTTCGCCGACTGGACCGCCGAGATCGAATGGGACGAGGACGCGGCACCCGGCGTCGCGGGCCATGTCACGGTGACAGTCTCGATCCCCTCTCTGACGCTTGGCTCCGTCACCTCCCAGGCGCTTGGCGGCGACTTCCTGGCGGCCGAGGAGCATCCCACGGCCATCTTCGACGCCGACCTGCTGAAGCTGGAGAACGGCGGCCAGCGCGCCGAGGGCACCCTGACCCTGCGCGGCGAAACCGCGCCCCTCGCCTTCCCCTTCGAGCTGGCGATCGACGGCGACAGCGCCACCGCCTCGGCCGACTTTACCCTCGACCGCCGCGACTTCGGCGTGGGCGCGGGGATGACCGACGAAAGCTCCGTCGCCTTTGCCGTCTCCGGCGGGTTCGAGCTGACCGCGGTCCGCGACTGACCGGGCCTTCCTCTCCCTTCTTAGCCAGCGGTGAAAAGGGCGGCCTTCGGGGCGCCCTTTTCCTGTCGGACAGGGACGTGAAAGGATCGTTCCTGCGTCGCCCCATGGCTTGCGGTACGCAAGCGTCGCGCACGAAAGCCATGGCGACAGCTCGGCACGGGAGGGCTAAAGCGCCGTCCCCCTGATCCTGGCACCGACATGCAGTCACAGAAACCTCCGCGGCCTGTCCAACCACCGCCGCGGCGTACCGGGCAGCTGCGGGACCTGTGGGTAACGCCAGCGCCCACCTCACCAACCGAACCAGCCTAGCCCCCCGATCTGGCGACGGTCCGCTCTCGGAGATGCCCCCCGGCGCCCTTACGCCAACCCAAAAGGGCCGCCCCTTTCGGGACGGCCCTCTCCGGCGGCCAGCAGTAGGGATGCACTCCCGACCGCAGGACCCTGATGTCAGGGGATCACTCGGCCTGCATGGCCTCGATGGAGATCTCGATTTCCACCTCGTCGCCGACGTAGGGGGCGAACATGCCCATGTCGTAGTCGGAACGCAGCACGGTGGTGGTGGCGTCGAAGCCGGCCCACTGCTTGCCTTCCATCGGATGCTCGCCCAGCTGGTTCAGCTTGGCGTCCAGCACGACCTCGTTGGTCACGCCGTTGATGGTCAGGTCGCCGGTGATCAGGCCGGTGTCCTCGCCGGTCACTTCGATCGAGGTCGAGGTGAACGACACGTTGTCGTTTTCGTCGGCGCCGAAGAAGTCACCGGTCAGGAAGTGCTTTGTACGGACGTCGATGCCGGTCAGCAGCGAGGAGGCCGGGAAGGCCACTTCGACGGAGGAGGCGGCGGGGTCTTCGGCGTCGAACATGATCGTGCCGTCAAAGCCCGAGAACATGCCGAAACCGGTGGAGAAGCCCAGGTGGTTGTAGTGGAACACGATCTGGGTGTGGGTGTTGTCCAGCGTGTATTCCACCGGCTCCGCAACGGCAGCGGTCGCGGCGGCAAGCGTCAGGGCGGAGCCGAGCAGCAGTTTCTTCATGGGGTCCTATCCTCCTTCGGGGGATGCGTTTTTCGATGGAGCCAAAGTTGCTGCGATGCCGCGTGATCGCAATTCCACAGAAGCCCACAGGGTCTGTGGAATTGCGAACATCGCGACGCGGAATGCCGCCTATCCGTGCGCCGCCTCCCCCTTTAGAACGAGCTCCGGTCAAACCGGGCGGGGGTCAGCCCCCGCACTCCGGGATACTTCCAACAACGAGAAGAGGGGTCCCGCTCCCGGCGATCCGGCTGCGGCGGGTCACGGCGCTTGCCCTTTTGGGGGAAGGGCTGTAAGGGGAGGCCTCCTTCCGCAGGATATATGAACCGCGCAGTCTCTCGTGGACGGGTCGCGGAAGGACTTGGGACCCGCCCTTTGAAATGCGCCTCGACAGAAACAGGAGTGCACATGCCGCTTTACGAGCATGTCTTCATCGCGCGCCAGGACCTTTCCAACGCGCAGGCCGAAGGTCTCATCGAACATTTCGGCGCCGTCCTTTCCGACAACGGCGGCAAGCTGGTTGATCACGAATACTGGGGCGTCAAGACGATGGCCTACAAGATCAACAAGAACCGCAAGGGCCACTACGCCTTCCTGAAGTCGGACGCCCCGTCCGCCGCCATCCAGGAAATGGAACGCCTGATGCGTCTGCATGACGACGTGATGCGCGTCCTGACCATCAAGGTCGACGAGCACGCCGAGGGCCCCTCGGTCCAGATGCAGAAACGCGACGAGCGCGAAGAGCGCCGCGGTCGCCGCTGATCAGCCTGACAGAAAGGACATAAACCATGGCCGCAAAACCGTTTTTCCGTCGCCGGAAGGTCTGCCCGTTCTCCGGTGAGAACGCGCCCAAGATCGACTACAAGGACACCCGTCTGCTGCAGCGCTACATCTCCGAGCGTGGCAAGATCGTGCCCTCCCGCATCACCGCCGTCTCGGCAAAGAAGCAGCGTGAACTGGCCCGTGCCATCAAGCGTGCCCGCTTCCTCGCCCTGCTGCCCTACGCCGTGAAGTAAGGAGCGATACCAATGGAAGTCATCCTTCTCGAACGCGTCGCCAAGCTCGGCCAGATGGGCGACGTCGTCTCCGTCAAGCCCGGCTACGCCCGCAACTACCTGCTGCTGCAGGGCAAGGCGCTGACCGCCTCCAAGGAAAACATTGCTCACTTCGAAGCGCAGAAAGCGCAGCTCGAAGCGAACAACCTGGAGACCAAGAAAGAAGCCGAAGCCCTGGGCGAGAAACTCGACGGTCAGAAGTTCGTCGTGATTCGCGCAGCCTCCGACGGCGGCAACCTCTACGGCTCCGTGTCTCCGCGTGACGTGGCAAACGTCGCCACCGAGAACGGCTACACCGTCGAGCGCAAGCAGGTCATCATCCCCGATCCCATCAAGGAACTGGGCCTGCACACCGCCGTCGTGCACCTGCACCCGGAAGTGGAAGTCGAAGTGATCCTGAATGTCGCGCGTTCCCCCGAGGAAGCCGAGATCCAGGCACAGGGCAAGTCCATCCAGGAACTGGCTGCCGAGGAAGAAGCCGCCGCAGAGTTCGAGATCTCCGAACTCTTCGACGACCTCGGCTCTGCCGCCTCCGACGACGACGAGGGCGACGCCCCCGCCGCAGCGACCTCGGAGGACGAGGACTGATCCTCGCGTCTTCGCGTGAAATCATGAGCCGCGCCCCCCTGGGGCGCGGCTTTTTCGTGGCGGCGACCGCCCCGGGCCAAGGGGCTTGCCCCCTCGCCCGTGACCAGGCAGCCCCCCCTACTCCGCCTCGGCCAGCGCGGCGCCGAAGATCTCCAGCGCCTGGTCGATTTGGGCCTCGGTGACCGTCAGCGGCGGCGCGATGCGGAAGACAGAGGCCAGCCCCGGCAGGCCCGCGATGTTCATAGATAGGCCCTCGCGCGCGCAGATCTCCATCACCCGCAGACCATAGGCGTCATCCGGCCGCTTGCCCGCCTTGTCTTCCACCACGTCCACGCCCAGAAGCAGCCCCCGCCCGCGCACGTCGCCCACCTTTTCGTACCGGTCGCGCAGCCGCTCCAGCCCGGCGCGGAAATGCGCGCCCAGGTGTACCGCCCGTGCAGGCAGGTCATCGCGCGTGACGATCTCCAGCACCTTGCAACCGACGGCAGCGGGCAGCGGGTCCGCCACATGGGTGGTGTAGAAGAGGAAGCCCCGCTCATGGGCGCGGGCCTCGATCTCCGCCGAGGTCATCACCGCCGACAAGGGCAGCCCCGCCCCCAGGGTCTTCGACAGGGTCAGCACGTCGGGCACCACCCCGTCGCGTTCGAAGGCAAACATCGTGCCGGTCCGCCCCACGCCCGTCTGCGCCTCATCGAGGATCAACAGCATGCCGCGTTCCTCGCACTTGCGCTCCAGCGCCGCGAGATAGCCCTGGGGCAGGTCGATGATGCCCCCCGTCGACAGGATCGGTTCGGCAATGAAGGCCGCCAGGTTGCCGGTGGACATGGCATCGACCTGGGCAAAGGCATCATCCAGCTCCGCCTGCCAGTCCAGCGTCACCCCGGCAAAGCGCGGGCGGTAGCTGTTCGGCACCGGGATGGCGAAATTCCCTGGCGTGACCGGGCCATAGCCCTTGCGCCCTGCGGAATAGGTCGCCGCCGAGGCGCTGCCTGTCACGCCGTGCCAGCTCTGCGCAAAGCTGACGATTTCATGTCCGCCGGTCACCAGCTTGGCCATGCGGATCGCGGCATCGTTGGCCTCTCCGCCGGTGGTCAGCAACAGCGCACGATCCAGCCCCTCGGGTGTGACGCCGATCAGCCCCTCGGCCAGGTCCAGCACCGGCGCCGACAGCATGCCGGAATGCAGGTGGCACACCTTGTCGACCCACTCATGCATCACCGCGCGGATCTCCGGGTGGGAATGGCCCAGCACCGCCGACATCTGGCCGGAGGTGAAATCGAGGATCTCCCGCCCCTCGGCGGTGACCACATAGGCATCATGGGCCGAAACGATCTCGCTTTCAAAGAAATGCGCACCATAGCGCAGCAGGCTGGTATCGGCGCGGGCCAGGAAGTTGGGGCGGGACATGGGCCTCTCCTCAGGTTGAAACCGGCGCGGGGCGCCTGGCGAAAGACTAGCCACCCGACCGGCGCGCAGGTCCTGAAAACGACGTAAATGGCAGGAAAATATATCTCCCTAGCCAAGGCTGAGATAAAAATGTGCCGACCTGACGAGATTGGAGAGAGAAATGCTCGACCCCAGAGACAAGCGTCTGCTGCTGGCCCTGCAACGTGATGCGCGCCGCACCAATGCCGATCTCGCCGAGGAGGTGGGGCTGTCGCTCTCGGCCTGCGCCAAGCGCGTGGCGCGGCTCTGGGCGGAGGGCTACCTGGCCCGGGCGGTGGCGCTGATCGACCGCCGCCGGTTCCGCAAGCCCGTTTCGGCGGCAGTGCTGGTCACGTTGACCGCGCCCAAGGCCTCGGTCAGCCAGGACTTCGCCCGTCGCATCACCGCCTGCGAACAGGTCACCCAGGTGCATGCGGTCACGGGGGAATTCGACTTCCTGCTGATCGTTCAGGAACGCTCGATCGACGCATACCACGACTTCGCCCAGGAGGTGTTCGGCGAATGGCCTTCGGTCGCCTCCTATCGGACGAACTTCCTGCTGCGGTCCTTCAAGAACGAGAACACCCTGCCCGCCTTCTGCCTGACCGAGGTCGAGGACTGAGCCCTACTCGGCCGCCAGCGCCGCCTCTTGCCGCAGAGGATCCAGATCGGCCAGCAGGGGGAACCGCTCTCGCAGCAGGCGCATCTGGAAGGATTTGAGCGGCTTCTCGGGCTTGAAGATCCCCCGGCTGTCGTTGCTGCCGTGGATCGAGCGCAGGTAGTAGAAGCGCATGTCGTTCACCACCCGGCTGGGGTGATGGATGGCCAGTTTGCTATGCGACACCAGATAGACATTGCGCGGGCTGTCGGGCCGGGCCAGCAGGGTCAGCCCGAGGTTGGTATAGGGCACATCCCGGGTGTAGTAGCCATAGCCGCCCCCCTTCTCGCTGACCAGAGAGACCCCGCGAGAGAAGGACAGGAAGCAATAGGGCCGATGCGGCGGCACGCGCGGAATGGCCAGTTCGGCCTCGCGGCGCAGTTCGGTCATGAAATCGACCGAGAGCGCATCGTCATCATCCAGAACGATCTGAGCGACATGATCGTGGCCATGGCCCGCCACCAGTTCCTGCTGGATCTCGCGAAATACCTCGCCGGCCGTGGCCGGGGGCCTGGGGTAGACCCGCGCCCGATCGCCCAGCACATCACCGGCCGCTTCGCGCAAAAGCTTCAGGTGCTCCTTGGGCAGATCCTCGCTGGTCAGAATGCCCAGGACGAAATCCTTGTCCTCCTGGTCCCGCAGGGACGCCAAAGCGATCTGCTGGAACATCCGGAACCGCTCGGCAAGACGGTCGGGGTCAAACAGGATCGCCTTGTCCCGGCTGGCCTTGGACCGCCAGGCCGATGTCCCGAAATAAGAATAACGCATCTGCACAAATCGCAGCATCGGATCCGTCCCAGATCTGATTTGTCCCACGGCGCGCCCGGCGGCGCCTCATCCTGTCCCCAAGGTATCTGACCAGGCGCCGGACAGACTGACGTTATTAAGCACCATTTGCCCGACCCCATCAAGGTGACCTGAACGTAGACGTATGTACGCCAGGGTCCATCGCCTGGCGCGGCGGCGGTTTGACCTGGCCGGCACGAAAACCGCCTGCAGCGGGGGAAGCAAATCCAAGCCTGGCCCGAAACGTAAAAAGCCGCCCCGAGGGGCGGCTTTCGCAAGAACTTAACTGGTGGGGCCGATCACTCGTCTTCGAGTTCTTCGACGGCTTTCTGCAGGTCTTCCTTGGTGGTTTCCACCTCGGACACCTCGGCCAGCTCGAAGACATAGTCGACGACCTTGTCCTCGAAGATCGGCGCGCGCAGCTGCTGTTGCATCTGCGGGTTCTGCTGAACGAACTCGAAGAACTGGCGTTCCTGGCCCGGGTACTGACGCGCCTGGTTCATGACCGCCTGGGTCATTTCCTGGTCGGTCACTTCGACCTCGGCCTTCTGACCCAGCTCGGCCAGCAGCAGGCCCAGCTTCACGCGGCGCTCGGCGAGCTTGTTGTGCTCATCCGTCGGCTCGATCTTGTCGTGGTCGTGGCCCTGGTGATCCGGGTGTTCCTCGTGCCACAGCTGGTGCGCGATCTGGCCGGCTTCGGCCTCCACCAGGCTCGGCGGCAGCTCGAAGGACACGGTTTCGTCCAGAGCGTCCAGCAGCTTGCGCTTCATGACGGCGCGGGCGGCACCGGCATATTCGGCTTCCAGGCGCTCGGCGATCTGGGCCTTCAGCGCGGCGAGGTCCTCTGCGCCGAACTTCTTGGCCAGCTCGTCGTCGATCTCGGCGGCCTTCGGGGCCTTCACTTCCTTGATCTTGCACTCGAAGACCGCGGCCTTGCCGGCCAGGTTCTCGGCGCCGTATTCCTCGGGGAAGGACACTTCGACGTTCTTCTCGTCGCCGGCCTTCACGCCGACCAGCTGTTCCTCGAAACCGGGGATGAAGCTGTTGGAGCCCAGGACCAGCGGATAGTCCTCGGCGGCACCGCCGTCGAAGGCTTCGCCGTCGATCTTGCCCAGGAAGTCGATGACGACCTGGTCGCCATCTTCGGCTGCGCCGTCCTTGGCTTCGAAGTCCTGCGCGGTCTCGGCCAGGTTGGCCAGGGCCTCTTCCACGGCATCGTCACCGGCCTTGGCAACCATCTTTTCCAGCTTGATGGACTTCAGGTCCACCTCGGGGATCTCCGGCAGCTTCTCGTAGGACATCTCGACGACGACATCGTCGCCCTCTTTCCAGGTCTCGCCGTCAACCATGTTGACCGCGGGCTGCATGGCGGGCTTGTCGCCGGTCTCTTCGAAGTGGGCGTTCATGGCGCCGTCGACGCTTTCCTGCATCGCTTCGCCCAGAACCCGCTGGCCGAACTGCTTCTTCAGCAGAGCCATGGGCACCTTGCCCTTGCGGAAGCCCTTCATTTCGACTTCCGGCTGTGCTTCAGCCAGCTTCTCGTTG
This sequence comes from Pseudooceanicola marinus, assembly GCF_002786295.1. Lineage (GTDB taxonomy): Bacteria > Pseudomonadota > Alphaproteobacteria > Rhodobacterales > Rhodobacteraceae > Pseudooceanicola > Pseudooceanicola marinus. The sequence continues at coordinate 407,706 of NZ_PGTC01000017.1, forward strand.
ACCTTGGCATCCAGCTCATCGGCCGTGAGGGTGATCGTGTAGCCGCGTTTCAGCCCCTCATTCAGGGTCTCGGTGACCTGCATCGTCGCTTGTCCTTCCATACCGGGGGCCGCGTCTCTCGCACGGCCATCGAAATCAGACGCCCTTCTATGAGCAGGCCTGCGCCGTTGCAAGGTATAAGGCAGCGGAATCCGCCTCTCCCGGCGCCTTTCTGCGCTGGGTCGGGCCTTTTGAGTCTGGGTACGGCGGCACGGGGCCCGGCGCGCGGCCCTGGTAGCCGCCCGGCCCCACTGCCGCAGCGGCCCGGTCGATCGGGACAGCGGTCGCCAAGGCAGATGAGCCGGGTCAAATGCCGGGGGCGGCTCCCCGGGCCGACCTCGGGTCCGGTCCGGGACCGGAGGCGCAAGACGGATCAGCCGCTTTCGTAAAGCGTGACCGCCTGGTTCATCTCCCGCAGGGCGACCTCTCCGTGGTAGAGCAACCGCGACAGCTGCTCCGTCTCCACCGGTCCGCCCTCGGCAATCTCGCGCAGGATCGGGTCCATCCAGTCCCAGATCGCCTGAACCAATTCCAGCTGCATGTCGACCTCGAAGGTGGGCGGAGGGATGATCCCCTCCCAGGCATTGCCCGCACGCAGCTTGTAGAGGCTGGAGCTGAAGAGGGCCACGGTGGACAGCAGCGCCTTGCGGTCCTCCTCGGGCGCGATGCCCCGCCCGACCATGCAGGCCTCCTTCAAGGCCTTCATGATCAGCATTCGCTGACGACCCGCGATGTTCAACGCCGTCGCCAGCTCCGGTGCGATCAGCCCCTCGCCATACAGGCGCTCCATCACACCAACCGAGGCGTTCATCTTCGCCAGGACGGCCGGGTTGCGCGCATGAATGGCCCGCAACGTGGCACTGCGACCGCGTTCGACGTAGAGCGACACCGCCTGCCCGTAGCCGCCCCAGAGCTCATCCACCAGGGCGAGGCTCTCCAGCACCTCGGGTCGCGTCTCCACCGGCAGGCCGAGCTCCTCATCCCCGAACCGGAGGCCCCGCAAGGTACGGTCGAAAAGATCATGGGCGGCCTCGGCCCGGGCCAGGGCGTTCTCGGTCTGCACATCGGAATCGGCCATGCAGGCCAGCATGGCCATGCGCTGCGACAGCATGCGCTGGCGCCCGGCGAGGTTGATCTTGCGCTTAGCGGCCTCCGCCCCGATCAGCGTCTCCGCCTGCGCTGGCGGCGCGGGCGGCAGCACCACGCCCCCCAGGGCCAGGCAGAGAACGGACAGGACGGCGCAGAGGCGCCGGAACGGCAGGGTTGGCATCCTCATTCCCTCGGCTGCGGCAGGATGCCGGCAGAGAACCCCAGCCGGGTGGAGATTTCGTTAAGCCGCGCCGGCCGCTAGCGCAGGAAGGCGCGGAAGCGGAACAGGGCGAAGGCGAAAAGCCCGGTGCCGATGCCCGCCAGTGCCAGAAGCTGTGGCCAGACAACCGACAGCCCCGCGCCGCGGAACAGGATCGCCTGGGCGAGGATGGCGAAATGGGTATTGGGCGCGGCCAGCATGATCGTCTGGATCACCTCCGGCATCGACTCGCGCGGGGTCATGGTGCCTGACAGGACCTGCATCGGCAGGAAGACCAGCACCAGCAGCAGCCCGAACTGTGGCATGGAACCTGCCACCGTCGCCAGAAAGATGCCAAGCGCCGTGATCGCGTAGAGCTGAAGCGCGGTGCCGAAGATGAACAGCGGCAGCGACCCCGGGATCGGGACCGCCAGCAGCCCCTCCACCACCACCCAGATCGCCAGGGCCGAGGCCAGCAGCACCACCGCGCCCATCGACCAGATCTTCGCCACCATGATCTCGGTCGCCGTCACCGGCATGACCAGCAGGTGTTCCACCGTACCGTATTCCCGTTCGCGGATTAGCGCCGCGCCCGTCAGCACGATGCCCAGCATGGTGATCGAGGTGATGACGTCGGAAATCGCGCCGAACCAGCTTTGGCTGAGGTTCGGGTTGAAGCGCGCGCGCAGCACCAGGTCGGCGGGCATCTGCGGCGCGTCGCGGTGGCGGCTGAGGAATTCGTTCACCTCGTAGGTGACGATGCTTTGCACATAGCCGGTGCCGGTGAAGGCCTGGGTCATCCGCGTGGCATCGACGTTCAACTGGATCACCGGCTGCCGCCCGGCCAGCAGGTCGCGCTGGAAATCCGCCGGGATGGTCAGGGCGAAGGTTTCCAGCCCGGCGTCCATGCGGGCGTCCATCTCGGCGGTGGAGATCATGTTGGGGGCGGTGAAATAGGGCGGATAGAAGGCCCCGGCGATCCGCGCCGACAGCTGTGACCCGTCCTCGTCGACAATGGCGATGGCCGCCTTGTTCAGCGTCTCGGGCATCGCCTTTGCCGAGGTGTAGATCGACAGGGAGAAGGAATAGACGATCAGGATCAGCAGGATCGGATCACGCAGCAGCCCGCGCAATTCCTTGATGCCGAGGTTCCAGACATTGGCCAGCCGCATCGCCTATTTCTCCTGTTTGCGCAGCAGCAGAGTGCTGAGCAGGACCATGGTCGGGCCGATCACCGCCAGCGCCAGAACATCCGGCCCCAGAGACGTCAGGTCCAGCGCCTTGGCGAAGACGCCGCGCGCGATGGTGACGAAATACGACGCCGGGAAGATCTGGGCGATCACCGCCCCGCCCCCTTCCAGCGACGACACCGGGTCGATCATGCCGGAATACTGCACCGAGGGGATCATGGTCAGCAGCGCCGTGGCGAAGATTGCCGCGATCTGACTGCGCATGAAACTGGACATCACCAGGCCGAAACCGGTCGAGGCCAGGGTGAACAGCAGCGCCGCCAGCGTCAGCGTCGCGAAGGAGCCGGAGATCGGCACGCCGAAGACGGTGATCGCCGCCACCACCAGCACCAGGTAGTTCAGCATGGCCACCACCACGTAGGGCAACTGCTTGCCCAGGATGAACTCCAGCCGGGTGACCGGGGTAACGTAGAGATTGACGATGGAGCCCATCTCCTTCTCGCGCACCACGCTGAGCGCGGCCAGCATCGCCGGGATCAGCATCAGCAACAGCGGGATGACCGCCGGCACCATGGCCGAAAGACTGCGCATGTCGGGATTGTAGCGATAGCGCATTTCCAGGTCGAAGGCGCTGGCCACGGCGGCATCGCCGTAGACCTCCCGCGCCTTTTCCTGAAGATACCAGGCGTGGATGCCCTGAACGTAGCCGCTGACCGTCTCGGCGCGCATCGGCATGGCGCCATCGATCCAGGCCGCCACGGCCACGTCGCGGCCGCGTTCCAGATCGGCGGCGAACCCGGGGGGCACCTCGATCGCCAGGCTGATCTCACCCGAGCGCATCCGCTGGTCCATGTCCGCGTAGCTGGTCAGGTCGGGCCGCTGGAGGAAATAGCGCGAGCCGGCGATCTGCTGCACGTAGTCGCGGCTGGTGACGGTATTGTCCCGATCCAGCACGGCGAAGGTCAGATCCTCCACATCCATGTTGATGCCGTAGCCCACCACGAACATCAGCAGGACGGAGCCGAGTACGGCCATGGCGGCGCGGATGCGGTCGCGCGCCAGTTCCAGCGCCTCGCGCCGCGCATAGGAAAACATCCGACCCAGGCTGAAATGGCGCTGCACCCCGCCGCGCGCGGCATGCAGCGGCAAAGCCTCAGAGGCGTCCTGCGGCGCGGGATCGGCGCCACTGGCGGTGGTCAGATGGCCGATGAAGGCCTCCTCCAGGGTCTTGGCGCCCGCCCCTTGGCGGATGCCCTCCGGCGTGTCGCTGACCAGCACGCGCCCTGCGTGCATCAGCGAGATCCGATCACAGCGCTCCGCCTCGTTCATGAAGTGCGTCGAGATGAAGATCGTCACCCCGTCGCCGCGCGACAGGTCCGACAGGATCTGCCAGAAATGATCCCGTGCCACCGGATCGACGCCCGAGGTCGGCTCATCCAGGATCAGGATGTCGGGGGCGTGGATCATCGCGGTGGCCAGCGACATGCGCTGCCGGATCCCGAGGGGCAGACCGTCAGGATAGCTGTCGCCCACGCTTTGCAGGTCGAACCGCTGCAGCATTTCCTCGACCCGCTCGGGGATGTCCTCGGGTGGCAGGGCGTAGAGCTTGCCATGCAGTTCCAGGTTCTGCCGCACCGTCAGTTCGCGGTAGAGCGAAAAGGCCTGGCTCATGTAGCCGATGCGCCGCCGCGTGGTCAGATCCCCCGCCTCCAGCGGCTCGCCAAACAGCTCCGCCTTGCCCTCGCTGGGGGCCAGCAGGCCGGTCAGCATTTTCATCGTCGTGGTCTTGCCGCAGCCGTTGGAGCCCAGGAAACCGAAGATCTCGCCCTTGGGAATGCGGAAGCTGACATCCTCGACGGCGGTGAAATCGCCAAAGCGCATGGTCAGGTGTTCGGCCTCGATGGCATAGCCCGCGTCGTCGCCCGCGCGCGGCGGGATCGTCACCGTGTGATGCGCCCCGCGCAGGGCCTCCGGCAGCAAGGCGATGAAGGCGCCGTCCAGATCCGCCTCGCCGGTCCGCTCCAGCAGGGCCTGGGGCGTGCCGGTGGCCAGCACCCGGCCGTCGTGCATGGCACATAGCCAGTCAAAACGCGCGGCCTCTTCCATGTAGGCGGTGGCGACGATGACGCTCATCCCCGGGCGGCGGGCGCGGATCACGTCGATCAGATCCCAGAACTGGCGGCGGGACAGCGGATCGACGCCCGTGGTCGGCTCATCCAGGATCAGCAGATCCGGGTCGTGGATCAGGGCGCAGCACAGGCCCAGCTTCTGCTTCATCCCACCCGATAGCTTGCCCGCCGGACGATCGCGGAAGGGCGCAAGGCCGGTGGCGCGCAACAGCTCGTCGATGCGCGCCTCACGTTCTGCGCGGTCAAGGCCGAAGAGACGGCCGAAGAAATCCACGTTCTCGAAAACCGACAGCGTGGCGTAGAGGTTTCGTCCAAGCCCCTGGGGCATATAGGCAATTCGCGGGCAAGAGCGGCTGCGATGGGACCGCTTGCGCATGTCGCCCTCCAGCACCCGCAGATGACCGTCCTGCATGCGGCGGGCGCCGGCGACCAGCGACAGCAGGCTGGATTTGCCCACGCCATCGGGCCCGATCAGCCCGGCCATGACACCGGCAGGAATATCCAGGGTGATGTCGCGCAGCGCCTGCGTCCGCCCGTAGGCCAGGCTGACGCCCTGCAATTGCACCACCGGGGGCGACGTCCCCGCGCCCGCCACAGGGGGCTGGGTCATTGCCCGTCCCCGCCGGCCAGGCCGGTGGCGTCATCAGCGCGGTGGTCGGGCACCAGGGGCGGCAGATCGGCCGGCCAGTCGGCCTGCGGATCGACACGCACATAGGTCACGCCCGGCAGGCCGGTCTTCACGAACTCGCTGTATTCGTTCAGCAGATCCACATCGACCTTGGCGCGCACACGGAACATCAGCTTCTCGCGCTCGATCTCGGTCTCGACCGTCTTCGGGGTGAATTGCGCCACGTCCGCGACGAAGGAAATGGTGGCAGGTACGGAGTAGTTCGGCACCGCGTCCAGCAGGATCCGTGCCTCCGTCTCCAGGCCGATCCGGCCCGCCTGCGCCGTGGGCAGGAAGAAGGACATGTAGACGTCGCTCAAATCCACCATGTTGATGACGCGCCCCCCGGCGGCCACGATCTCGCCCTCGCGCGCCACAAGATACTGCACGCGCCCGTCGCGCGGGGCGACCAGATCGTTATCCTCGATCTGCACCTGGATCAGGTCGATCTGCGCCTGTGCGGCCTCAACGGCGGCCTGGGCATCGACGACGGCGGCCTGGGCGGAGTTGATTCCCGCCTCGGCGGCGGCGGACTGGGCCTCGGAGGCAGCAATGGCGGCCTTGGCGCTCAGTGCCGCGGCGCGGGCACTGTCCAGCGTCGCATCCGAGACGGTGGCGTTCTGTGCCAGAACCTCGGTGCGTTCGTATTGTTTCTGCGCCGCGTCATAAGAGGCCTGCGCCTCCTCGATCTGGGCATCCGCCGCGCGCTTCTCGGCCTCGGCCTGACGCACCCGGATGCGGGCGCTGTCGACGCTCAGTTCGGCGCGGGTCAACTGCGCCTCGGCCTGTTTCAGGGAGGCCTCCAGCTGGCGGCTGTCGAGACGCGCCAGCAGCTGCCCCTCGCTGACCAGTTCACCTTCGTTCACCAGGATTTCCGCGATACGTCCCGGGGCCTTGGCGGCTACGTCGATCTCCACCGCCTCCAGCCGGCCATTGCCCTGGGCAATGCCGGGCGTGGCATCGGTGCCGTTCAGATCTGTCCAAAGGACATAGGCCACGACCGCCGCGACGACGGCGAGACCCGGGATCAGGAATTTCGAGGAAGACTTCGCCATGGGGAGATCCTTTGCAGCGCGACGTGCGCTCAGCCTAGCGCCTCTGCATTGCAGCATTCAACCGCGCAGGGGGTCGCAGGGGCAGATTTCCAAACCGCGCAGTTCAGCGTCCTGCCCCGGATCAGCCCCCCGGCGCAGGTCGCTCCCCGGCCTCCCAGTCGGCCAGCAGGCGGCGCAGCTCCCGCAGGAAGATCCGCGCGGCGGAGCCCGCCTGTACCGGCCCGAGTGTCATGGCGTAGATGTCGAAGATCACCTCGGGTGCCAGGTCCAGCACCTCGAAGCCGGAGGTGTTCTGGAAGTGGATGGTGAACTCGTCCGCCAGGGAGGCAGTTTCCAGCGCCTGGCACAGCGGCGGCACCAGGCTGAGGGAATTGACCGTCACCTGGGCGGAGAAATCCAAGTCATGCCCGGCCAGCGCCTGGGCCAACACCTTGCCGACCGGTCCGCGCAGGGTCGACCCCAGCAGGGAAACGCCCGACAGGTCCTCCACCGGGACCGGCCCTGGCCCTGCCAGCGGGCTGCCCGGCGGCACCAGCAGGCGCAGCCGTCCCTGCCCCAGCCGTTCCAGCCGCACGTCCTCGGCTTGCACGCGGCCCGCGACGATGCACAGGTCCACCTGACCCGCGCGCAGCGCCGCCAGCTGTTGCGCCAGGGTGCCCACGTCCAGCGTCATCGCAAGCCCCGGCAGGGCCTCCAGCGCATGGGCCACGGAGCGGGGCACGAAATGTGGGGTCAGCATATTCACCGTCATCAGCGACAGGGTCTGCCCCTCGCCCTGGCGCAGGGCCTCGATGCGATTCTCCAGCCGGGTGACGCCATCGAAGAGAAAGCGGCTTTCGCCGTAGATTGCGTCGGCCTCCGCCGTGGGCATCACCCGCCCCTTGTCCAGGACGAACAGCGACAGACCCAGCGCCGCCTCGAAATCGCGCAGGTGGCGCGACACCGTGGGCTGCGACAAACGCAATGACCGGGCGGCCGCCGAGATGGAGTCGTTTTCATAGACCGCGCAGAAAACCTGCAACCTTTGCAAGGTGATAGGTCGCATCCCCGGACGCCTCCTAAAGATGTTTTTCCAAAATCCTATAGAAGAATACTATGGGTAGACCAAATCTTTTCTATTTTCCGACGGCGGGTCCTGGGCAAGCTTACCTCCCAGACAGAGGGCGCCGACAGAGCGCCCGCAACGCGCCCCGCGACCACCGGGGCCAGGGAACGACAGGGACGCGACGTGCCAGCCGCCATCATACTCGCCTTCACCACGCTTGCGCTGCTTGCGGGATCGGCCATCGCCTATGTCATAGGCGCCTCGGCGATCCTGACCTTCATCGCCGCCGGGCGCGAAAGCTTCATGGCCGTGCTGCCCCAGCGCCTGTTCAGCCAGCTGGACAGCTTCGCCTTCCTGGCCATGCCGCTGTTCATCTTCGCCGGTGACCTGATGAACCGGGGCGGCCTGGCCTCGGCGCTGATCGACTTCTGCATGAGCTTTCTCGGGCGCCTGAAGGGGGGCCTGGGCCATGTGAACGTCGCCACCTCGGTCTTCTTCGCCGGCGTCTCGGGCTCCGCCGTCAGCGACGCCGCCGCCCTTGGCAATTCGCTGGTGCCGGAGATGCGGCGCCGGGGCTATTCGCTGGATTATGCCGCGGCGATCACCGGGGCCTCCTCGATCATCGGGCCGATCATCCCGCCCAGCTCGATCCTGATCTTCTACGGCGCGCTGATGGAAACCAATGTCACCACGCTGTTTGCCGCCGGTATCGTGCCGGGCCTCTTGCTGGCCGCGATGCTGATGGCGATGAATGCCTTCTACGCCTGGCGCGACGACCATCCCGGCGGCAAGGGCGCCGAGGTGCCGCGCTTCTTCCCCTCGCTGATCCGTGCGCTGCCGGCGATGCTGCTGCCGATCATCATCCTGGGCGGTACGCTCTTCGGCTTCATGACGCCCGCGGAGGCCGCAGCGGTGGCGGTCATCGCGGCGCTTGTCATCGGCGTGGGCTACGGCAAGCTGGGCTGGCGCGACATCGGTGCCAGCCTGGAACGGACCGGGGTGATGCTGGGCGGACTCTTCATCATCCTTTGTGCCATCTCGACCTTCAGCTACCTGGCCGCCCTGCTGCAATGGCCGCAGGCGATCCAGGCGGTGATCGAGGGCTGGGGCCTTGGCCCGATCCAGTACCTGATGCTGATCAACGTGATCTTCCTCTGCGCCGGCATGGTGATGGACGTGAAGGCCGCCGTCGCCCTCTTCGCGCCGATCTTCGTTCCCGTGGCCCTGGCCATGGGCGTGGACCCCGTCCACCTCGGCATCGTCATCTGTTTCAATATCACCATCGGGCTGCTGTCGCCGCCCCTTGGTGGTGTCCTGCTGATCCTCGCGACCACGGTAAAGATGGACTACTGGCGCCTGATGCGCGCCACCTTTCCCTTCTTCCTGGCCGAGGTCGTGTTGCTGATCGTGCTGACCTACATGCCCGATCTGACCCTGGCCCTGCCCCGCGCCCTGGGGCTGGCCCAATAACCCGAAGATCCCGTCTGCCGCCAAACCAACAACAGACAGACCAACAGAGGAGCCCCCAATGACCTTTCTCAAAGCCACTCTCGGCGCCAGCGTCCTGGCCCTGATCGCCGCCACCGCCCAGGCCAGCGAAGTGAAGATCGCCATGAACGGCGTCGACGATCCCGAAACCAATGCCGAGGCGGCCTTCGCCCACGGCTTCGCCGATGCGCTGGAGGGCAGTGAGTTCGACGTCTCGATCTTCCCCTCGGGCACTCTGGGTTCCGAAGATGAACGCTTCGACCAGGTAGCTCAGGGCCTGGTGGAGGTGAACCTGGCCACGGTGTCGACCACCTACGGCATGTCACCACTGGTCAAGGGCGTCGCCCTGCCCTTCTTCTTCGCCGACAACGAGGAATTCGACGCGATCATCAACGACACCGCCATCCTGGAGGAGATGAACGCGCCCCTGGTCGAGAACGGCGTGCGCATCGTCGCCTTCAACTACATCGGCTCCTCCATTGGGATCCATAACGCGAAGAAGCCCATCGCCACGGTCGAGGACATGAGCGACCTGCGCTTCCGCGCACTGAACAAGGAACAGCTGGCCTTCCAGGAAGCCCTGGGCGCCACCGGCACCATCGTCGCCTGGTCGGAGGTGGCCAATGCCATTCAGACCGGCGTCGCCGACGGCTATTTCAACGCGCCCAACAGCGCCATCCGTACGGGCCACACCGACTTCCTGACCCATTTCACCCCCGCCGGGATCTCTCCCTCGACCCGCGTCGCGCTGATCTCCGAAGACTGGTACGCCAACCTGTCGGACGAGGAGAAGGCCGAGATCGACGCCGCCATCGACGCGGGCATCGAGGCCAACCGCGCCTGGGTCGCCGACTGGTCCGTGTCGGTGCGCGAAAAGCACGAAGGCCTGGGCGTGACCTACACCGAGTTGGCCGAGGGCGAGCGCGAGAAGATGGCAGACCTGTCGGAAACCGTCTGGGAAAGCACCATGACGGCTGAGGACCTGGCGGCCTGGAAAGACGCCAAGGCCACGGTCACCGAGTAAGCGACAGCAAAAGAGGACGGCTCCCATGCAGAAAACGGCGCGTGTCATGATCGGGATCTCCAACGGGCTGGACCGTGTCGCCACGGTCCTGTCGGGGATCGCCATCGTCGTGCTCGTGGGGGCCGTCATGTTGCAGGTGGTGGCGCGCTACATCTTCCAGCAGCCCCCCGCATGGACCGAGGAACTGGCGCGCTACGCGATGATCTGGGCGGGCCTGCTGGGCGCCACTATGAGCTTCAAGCGGCGCTTCGACCCGGCCCTGTTCAACGGCACCACCTCGACCCGTGGCCTGTTGGCCGTCGCTGCCGAGATCATGAAATCGGCGGTGGTGCTGATCTACCTGCTGCCCATCCTGTGGCACGTCTTCTACGGCCCCGGCATGAACCCTGCGCGCGGCTTCCTGCTGCGCCACAGCCGGTCGATGGCCGATGCCCTTCCCTTCTCCACCGTCTGGGTCGCCGTGGCCGTGCCGCTGATGATCCTCTTCACCCTGTTCCATCTCGTCGCGCGCTGGTGCGGCGAGGAGGGACCGCCGCAGCCGGACAACGACGCGACGTAATTCCCCAATCCTTTCAAGGAGTTTCTCCATGCACGCAGATCAGATCATCCGCGGGGCAGAGATCATCGACGGCACCGGCGCCCCGCGCCGCCGCGGCGATGTCGCGATCACCGACGACCGGATCGTCGCCACGGGCCCCCTGGACCACTGGACCGCAGGCCGCGAGATCGAGGCCCATGGCCGTATCGTCGCGCCGGGCTTCATCGACCCCCACGTGCACCACGATGCCGCGCTGTTCACCCAGCCCGACATGGAGTTCATGACCAACCAGGGGGTGACCACCGTCATCAACGGCAACTGCGGCTTTTCCATCGCGCCGGTGAAACGGCCCGAGAACCTGCCCGAACAGCTGAGGATGATCGCCGAACGTCCCGATCTGGTCTTCGGCACCTACGGCGAATACCACGCCCGCATCGCCGCCGAGCCGCCTGCGGTCAACGCCGCCTGCCTGATCGGCCAGTCCACCCTGCGCGCCAATGCGCTGGACGACCTCAGCAAGCCTGCCACCCGGGCCGAGCTGCATGTCATGGCCGCCCTTCTGGACGAGGCCCTGGGCGAAGGCGCGATCGGCGTCTCAACGGGGCCCTTCTATCCGCCGTCGCGCGCCTCCACCACCGAGGAGCTGATCGAGCTGGGCCGCGTCGCCCAGCGCCATGGCAAGCTTTACGTCACCCACATGCGCGACGAAGGCGACCGGGTGGTCGAGGCGCTGGAGGAAACCTTCGAGGTGGGGCGGCAAAGCTGCTGCGGCGTGCATGTCTCGCATCACAAATGCGCCGGGCTGGCCAATCACGGCATGTCCGAGACGACGCTGAAGATGATCGACGACTTCATCGCGGATCACGACGGCGGTCTGGACACCACCCCCTGGGTGGCCTCCTCGACCATTCTCAACTCGGGCCGGCACAAGCAGGCGACCCGCGTCATCGTCGCCGAAAGCGAACCCTACCCCGAAATGGCCGGCCGTGATCTGGACGACATCGCCCGGCAGTGGAACACCGACCTGGACGGCGCCATGGAACGGCTGCTGCCCGCCACCGGCATCTTCTTCATCATGGCCGAGGAGGACGTGCAGCGCATCCTCAGCTATGACCGCACGATCATCTGTTCCGACGGCATCCCCACGGGCAAGCACCCCCATCCCCGGGTCTGGGGCACCTTCCCCCGTGTTCTGGGCCACTACGCCCGTGACGTGGGTCTGTTCAGCCTGGAGACGGCGGTGAAGCGCATGACCTCGATGCCCGCCGACCGTTTCGGCCTGGGCGGGCGCGGGCGCATCGCCGTAGGCGCCTTCGCCGACCTGGTCATCTTCGACGCGGCCACGATCCGCGAGGGCGCCACCTTCGACAACCCGATCCGGCCGGCAACGGGGATCGACCGGGTCTTCGTCAATGGCACGGAGGTCTTTGCCTTCGGCCAGAAAACCGGCGCGCGCCCCGGCCGCCCGCTGACCCAGACCGCGCCGACCCAGGTGGTCTGATCCGGGTGGTCTGACGCGACGGGACGGGCGGCCTGCCCGGCGGCCCTACTCCGGCCTGTCTCCGCGCCGGGGGCCGGTTCGTCCCGTCCGCGGGCGTCCCCTTTGCGCAAAGTCAGACCCGCGACGCCCCGACCTCATCGGCCACTGCCGCCGCGACATGCCCGGTATTGAGATCACTTCCAAGTTGACCCTTTCCTGTCTTTCCCGGCACTAGGCACCCAGATCAAGACAGGCGGTCCATTTCGACCGTATGGGGGAGGACCATTCCGTGGCGCGATCTGACAAGAACCGGGACGCGGCACTGCGTGTCGCGGTCCGCAAAGTAAAGCGCGCGCTGAAGCGTCGCATAGCCCTGCGTCGGCGGCGGCGCAGCCCGGCAAAGTTCGTCGGTGTCACCGGCAGTTCGGCCAAGTCGACCACCGTGACCCTCCTGTCCCATGTCCTCGCCTCGCAGGGGCCGACCCGGATGCAGGTCTTCTACAATAGCTATTTCCCGGTGCTGGAATCCATGCTGCAGCTTAAGGGAGACGAAGCCTTCTCCGTCAACGAGCTGGGCGCTGGCACGGAGGGTTTCGGCGCGGCCGCCCAGATGATCGGTCCCGATCTGGCCATCGTCACGATGATCAGCATGGAACATCGGTCGATCTACAAGACGGAGGACAACATCACCCGGGAAAAGGCCCAGCTGGTCGAGGCCCTGCGCCCGGGCGGCATCGCCCTGCTGAACGGGGATGATCCCCAGGCAATGACCATGGCCGAAACCGCCGAAGGGCGGCAGGCCCGCGTGGTGACTTTCGGCCAGGGAGACGAAGTGGGCTATCGCGCCACCCGGATCCACGCCGCCTGGCCGGACCGGCTAAGCCTGTCGCTCGAATGGGCCGGCGGCACGCTCGACCTGAAGACGCAGTTCGTCGGCAGCCATTTCTGGCTGCCCGTCACCGCTGCCGCCGCCGCCGCGCTGGAGCTGGGCGTCCCGCCCGAGGTCGTGGCCGAACGGATCGCCGGGGTGACACCACTGCAAAGTCGCTGCGACACGCTGCATATAGACGGCGGGCCGAATTTCATCCTCGATACGGCCAAGGCCCCGGCCCGCACCCTGTCGCTGACCCTCGACATGCTGCGCGACGCCCGCGCGCCCTTCAAACGCTTCATCCTCTACGGCGTTTCGGATTTCGGCGGCAACAACCGCAAGCAATACTCGCAGATCTACAGCGCGGCCCGCGAGGTCGCGGACGAGGTCATCATCCTCGGGGATCGCGCAAAACATGCCCGCGCCTCCGAGGAGGACATCGCCGCCGGTCGCTTCCGCAGCTTCCCGGATGTGACGTCGCTGACGCGCTACCTCAAGGAAACGGCCCGCCCGGACGAGTTGATCCTGCTGAAGGCCTCGGCCAACGTGCATCTGGAACGCGCCGCCCTGGCCTTCCGCGAGGAGGTGAACTGCTGGGAAGAGAAATGCGGGCGCACCCACCCCTGTCACGACTGCCGGGCCCTGACCGAAGGCTATTCGCCTCTCGCCGCGCGGCGGCAGCGCAACAGCAGCTTCCATCCCCGCGACCCGAACAACCCGCTCTACCAGCGGCTGGAAAGCTGACGATCGGCCACCTGGGGTGCCGGCGCCGGAGGCGATGTCGCCCGGATGCCTTTCCAAGCGTCACTGCCGCGCCGGGGACGCGCCCGCGCCGCCCTTGGGGCGTCGGGGACCGCATTTTGACGGCGGGACAGGTTGCGCCGGCGGCACCGTCATGATCTTGACGCGGCGGGTGCCTCTTGGCGGCATCCCTCTCCTCCGTTTCACGGCCCGCCCGGCGCGGCGGCCCGACAGCCAGGTCCGACGCCATGAACGACACCGCGCAGCGCTCTCCGACGTCTTCTCGCTCCTCTGATCCGGTTTCCGCCGAGACCACGGCCCCCGATCCACAGATCACCCGGGCTGCCTGGGCGACACGGGCGGTCTTCTTCGCCACCGGTTTCATCACCTCCTGCTGGGCGCCGCTGATCCCCTTCGTGAAGACCCGCGTCGGCGCGGATGAAAGCACCTTTGGCCTGCTGTTGCTGTGCCTGGGCGGCGGGGCGCTGCTGGCGATGCCGCTGGCGGGGGCCTTGGCGGCGAAGCTGGGCGCGCGGGCGGTGATCGCCGCTGCCGGGCTGGCGATGGTCCCCATGCTGCCGCTGCTGACCCTCATGCCAGGCGTGCTCCTGCTGGGCCTGGCCCTGGCCCTCTTCGGGGCCTTCCTCAACAGCGTCGACGTGGCGATGAACATCCACGCGGTGGAGGTCGAACGCCGCGCCGCGCGCCCGATCATGTCGGGGCTGCATGCGCTTTACAGTGTCGGCTCCTTCTCCGGCGCGGGGGCCATGGCGCTGATGCTGCTGGCGGGGCTGGCCCCGTCGCTGGCCGCGACCCTGGGTGCCGCTGCCGCCGCCGCGGCGCTGCTGCTGGCGCTGCGGGGCCTCTTGCGCACGCGCGGCGGCACGGACACCCCGGCCTTCGCCTGGCCGCGGGGCGTCGTCTTGCTGCTGGCGGCCCTGTCGGGGATCTCCTTCCTGGTGGAGGGCGCGATGCTGGACTGGGGCGCGTTGCTGGCGATCGAGCGGCAGCTGCTGCCGGTCGAAGGCGCCGGGCTGGGCTACATGGTCTTCGCCGCCGCCATGGTCACCGCGCGGCTGATCGGCGACCGGGTGATTGCCAGGGCCGGCCAGATGTCCGTTCTGCTGGGCGGCAGCCTGCTGGCCGTGGCGGGCATCGCCCTGCTGATCGCCGCGCCCTGGACGCCCCTGGCGCTGGCGGGCTATGCGCTGACCGGTTTTGGCGTGGCCAATATGGTGCCCATCTTCTTCAGCGCCGCCGGACGGCAACGGGTGATGCCGCCCGCCCTGGCCATCGCCTCGATCAGCACCACCGGCTATGCCGGGGTCCTGATGGGACCCGCCGTGCTGGGCTTCGCTGCCGAGGCCACCAGCCTGGCCACCACCTTCGGCGCGCTGGCCCTGGTGCTGCTCCTGATCCCGGCCAGCGCCCGCGCGGTCACGCGCCTCTAGGCTTCTCTTCCCCTTCGCCGAGGCCAGACAGGATCGGCGAAGGGGGTTGGCCGAAGGGAAAACATGATCTAGAACAAAAGAGGAACTATCAGTGTGGCGAGTCGCCGGCCCAAGGGGATCCCCCGAGCCTGCGCCCCCCTGCCCCCGCACCCGATCCGTTCCGCCTGTCCGTTACCATTTCGCCTGTCTTCGTGCCCCGTTCACCCTGTCCCGTCGCATCCCGCCCATGTCCTCGCTGCCGCCGTCCCTGCCTGCCAAGCCCGCCGCGCACCGCGGCCCCGCCCCGGTCTTCGCCAGCGCCTTTCCCCTGCGGCCCGCCCGGGTCCACGAGGTCTGCGGCGCCGGCGCCACCGCCTTTGCCGCACTGACCTGTGCCCGCGCCCGGGCCGGCGCGCTGATCTGGATCCGCGAGACCTGGATGCGCGATCAGCTGAACCCGCTGGGCCTGGTGGATTTCTTCGATCCCTCGCGGCTGATCCTGGCCCGCCCCACCGATGCCGTGGACGCCCTGGCCGTGGCCGAGGAGGCGCTGCGCGACAGCGCCGTTGCCCTCGTCCTGCTGGAGGTCACCCGCCCCCTGGACCTGCGCGAGGGGCGGCGGCTGCAACTGGCGGCCAAGACGGGGGGCGGCACCGGGCTCTGCCTGATCCCCGAGGGCATGGGATCGAACGCCGCCGAGACCCGCTGGCGGGTGCAGCCGCATTGGGCCGCCCCGCCCGAGGATCACGGCGCCGCGACCCGCTCGGACTCGACACTGCTGCGCTGGCAGCTTATCAAGAACAAATCAGGAACGCTTGGAGCCTGGGATGTCTGCTGGAACCGGACGACGTATCGCCTCGATGTGGTTTCCCCGGTTGCCGAGTGACCGGGTACTGCGCGCCACTCCGCTGGAGGGGCCCTTCGCGCTGACCCTGCGCGAGGGCAACACCGAGCGGATCCACTGCCTGAACCCGGCCGCCGAGGCCGCCGGGCTGGCCCGTGGCATGGGCCTGGCCGATGCCCGGGCCTTCTGCCCCGCGCTGATGACCGACCCCGCTCGACCCGACCGCGAGGCCCGTTTCCTGGAGGTGCTGCGACGCTGGGCCATGCGCTATTGCCCCTGGGTGGGCACCGATGGCGCGGACGGGCTGGTGCTGGACGTGACCGGCTCGGCCCACCTGATGGGCGGCGAAGAGGCCATGTTGGACGACATGGCGACCCGGGCGGCCCGCGCAGGCCTGACCCTGCGCGCGGGCCTGGCCGACACGCGCGGCGCCGCCTGGGCCCTGGCCCATCACGCGCGCGGCGCCACCGCCCGCGCCGCCCCGGGCGAGACCGCCCAGGCCCTGGCGCCCCTGCCCGTCACCGCCCTGCGGCTGGATCCGGCGGAGGTCGCGGGCCTCGAACGACTGGGCCTGCGCACCGTGGGCGCGCTGGAGGCTGCGGCCCGCGCACCCCTCGCCCGCCGCTTCGGCCCCGGCCTGCTGGTGCGCCTCGATCAGGCCATGGGCCGCCAGGGCGAGGCCGTCAGCCCCGCCGGCGAGGCACCGCATTATGCCACCCGCCTGACGCTGCCCGAACCGATCGGGCTGGAGGCCGACGTGATGGAAGGCACCCGGCGGCTGCTGGAACGGCTCTGCGAGAAGCTCGACCATCAGGAAACCGGCGCGCGCACGCTCTGCCTGACCCTGCGCCGGGTCGACCGCGACAGCCGCCAGGTGGAACTGCGGCTGGCCGCGCCAATGCGCGATCCGGTGCGCATCCTGCCCCTGTTCCGTCGCGGGCTGGAGGGGGTGGATGCGGGCTATGGCATCGACCAGATGCGGCTGGAGGCCACGCTGGTGGAGCCGCTGCCCGCCCGCCAGCTCTCGCCCCGCGCCACGGGGGGCGACCGGGCGCGCGTCGAGGATCTGATCACCCGTATCGGCACCCGTATCGGGCTGGAGAACGTGCAGCGGTTCCGCCCCGCCGACAGCCATATCCCCGAACGCGCCTTCCAGGTGGTGCCGGCGGCCTTCGCCGGGCCGGAGGCGGGGATGGAGGTTGGGGCGGAGGCGGCGGCCCACAGCGCCAACCGCGCCGGTGCCGGGGCCTGGGCCGCCCCGCGTCCACGTCCGCTACGCCTTTTCCCGCCCGAACCCATCGCGGGCCACGGACCGCGCCCGCCCGCCCCGCTGCGCTGGCGGCGCATGTCCCTGACCCCGGTGCGGGTCACCGGACCGGAACGGATCGCGCCGGAATGGTGGTTCGACCTGCCCGGCTGGCGCCGCGGCCTGCGCGATTACTGGATGGTGGACACCCGCGAGGGGCGCCGGCTGTGGCTATTCCACACGCCGCAGGATCCCGCCTGGTTCGTCGAAGGGGAGTTCGCATGACCGCCACGCCCCATGCCGAGCCGCCCGTTTCACAGGGGCCGACCGCCCCCTGCGCCCGCGCCGGCCGGCCCGCCCAATCGGGCCCCGCCGCCCGACCGGAGAGCACCGCGCGCGGCACCCCGCACAGTTCCTGTCCGGAGCCTGAACGGGAGCGAACCAGGCCGCCGGAGGCGCCCGAAGCTGCACCAGAGGCCCCCGCCGACCGCGACCCGGAGGGCAGTCCCTGGCCCGACAGCGCCCGCGCCGCCACCGATGCCACCCCGGCCCCCGCTGCGCCGGGCGGCAGCGCGCCGCGCGCCGAGGGCCTCCCTGCGCCCGATCCCGGCCCCGGCGGCCATGGCGACGCGCCCCCGGCCTATGCGGAGCTTTGCACCACCTCCAACTTCACCTTCCTCACCGGGGCCTCCCACCCCGAAGAGCTGGTGACCCGCGCCGCCGAACTGGGGCTGTCGGCCCTCGCCATCACCGACCGCAACTCGCTGGCCGGGGTGGTGCGCGCCTGGTCGGCGCTGAAGGAGCTGAAACGCGCCGCCGAGGAGGCGGCAGAGGTCGCCTGCGACAGCCCCGCGACGGGGCCACAGGTACGCTCGCACACCCGCGTCGACCCGTCCTCGCGCACCGCCCTGCCCGCCAAACCGGCGCTTGCCCGCCCGCAGGTCCCGCGCTTGCCGCGGCTGATCACCGGCTGCCGGCTGGTGCTGCGCGACTGCCCCGTCGACTGGATCGCCCTGCCGCGGGACCGCGCCGCCTACGAACGGCTGTCGCAGCTGCTGACCCTGGGCAAGCGGCGGGCCGAAAAGGGCCAGTGCCTGCTGTCGCTGGATGACCTGCTGACCCACGGCCAGGGAATGATCCTGATCGCCCTGCCGCCCCGCGATCTGGCGGCCGCCCGCCGCCCCGTGAC
The DNA here is from genome assembly GCF_002786295.1 of Pseudooceanicola marinus. Classification (GTDB taxonomy): domain Bacteria; phylum Pseudomonadota; class Alphaproteobacteria; order Rhodobacterales; family Rhodobacteraceae; genus Pseudooceanicola; species Pseudooceanicola marinus. Next base: position 425,970 of record NZ_PGTC01000017.1, read on the forward strand.
CCAGGTGCAGCGGCGCTTCCCGGGCCATGTCTTCCTCGGCGCCGCGCCGCGCTACGACGGCTCCGACCAGGCCTGGTTCGACGCCTGCGCCCAGGCCGCCCTGGCGACCTCGGCGCCGCTGGTGGCCGTGGGCGACGTGCTGATGCACCACGGCGCGCGGCGGCAGCTGGCCGACGTGCTGACCTGCCTGCGCGAGGGGCTGACCATCGACCACATCGGCACCCGCGCCCAGCCCAATGCCGAACGCCGGCTGAAGGCCCCCGCTGACATGGCGCGCCTCTACCGCCGCCACCCCGCCGCCCTGCACCGCACCACCGAGATCGCCGCACGCTGCGCCTTCGACCTCTCCGATCTCAGCTACGAATACCCCGACGAGGTGTCGGAGGGCGGCGAGGCGCCCCAGGACCGGCTCGACCGGCTGGTGCGCGCGGGCCTGCGCCGGCGCTGCCCCGATGGCATCCCCGACCGCTATCACGCCCTGGCGGAGAAGGAGCTGTCGGTGGTCGAAGAGCTGGGCTTTGCCGCCTATTTCCTGACCGTGCACGACATCGTCGCCTATGCCCGCTCCGTCGGGATCCTCTGCCAGGGGCGCGGCTCGGCGGCCAACTCGATCCTGTGCTGGGCGCTTGGCATCACCGATGTCAGCCCGGACATGATCGGCATGGTCTTCGAGCGCTTCGTCTCGCGCCACCGGGGCGAGCCGCCGGACATCGACGTGGATTTTGAACACGAACGCCGCGAGGAGGTGATCCAGTGGATCTACGACCGTTACGGGCGCGACCGCGCGGGACTTTGTGCCACGGTGATCCACTTCCGCAGTCGCGCGGCGATCCGCGAGGTGGGCAAGGTCATGGGGCTCAGCCAGGACGTGACGGCGGCCCTGGCGGGCCAGATCTGGGGCATGTCGGGCAAGGGCGCCGACCCGGACCGCATGCGCGAACTGGGCCTTGATCCCTCCGACCGCAGGCTGGCCCAGACCATCCGCCTGATCGGCGAGATCATCGGCTTCCCCCGCCATCTGTCGCAGCATGTCGGCGGTTTCATCATCACCCGAGGCCGGCTGGATGCGCTCTGCCCGATCGAGAACGCGGCGATGGAAAACCGCACCGTCATCGAATGGGACAAGGACGACATCGACGCGCTTGGCATCCTGAAGGTCGATGTCCTGAGCCTCGGGATGCTGACCTGCCTGCGCAAGAGCTTCGATCTGCTGTCGGAACATGAAAAGCGCCAGCTGACCCTGGACACCGTCCCGCAGCAGGACCCCGAGACCTACGACATGCTGTGCCGCGCCGATGCGATCGGCGTCTTCCAGGTGGAAAGCCGGGCGCAGATGAACTTTCTGCCCCGGATGCGGCCCCGCACCTTCTACGACCTGGTGATCGAGGTAGCCATCGTGCGCCCCGGCCCCATCCAGGGCGGCATGGTGCAGCCCTATATCCGACGGCGGCAGGGGCTGGAGGCGCCCGAACCCTTCGGCCCGGCCCTGGCGGAGGTGACGGCCAAGACCCTGGGCGTGCCCCTCTTCCAGGAACAGGCGATGCAGATCGCCGTGGTGGGCGCCGGTTTCACCCCCGAAGAGGCCGACCGGTTGCGCCGGTCGCTGTCCACCTTCCGCCGCATGGGCACCATCGGCGTCTTCCGCGACAAGTTCGTGGGCGGGATGCTGGCCAACGGCTATGACCCGGAGATCGCCGCCCTCTGTTTCAGCCAGATCGAGGGCTTTGCCGACTATGGCTTCCCGGAAAGCCACGCGGCGGCCTTTGCCATGCTGACCTATGTCTCCTCCTGGCTGAAACGCCACCACCCGGCGGTCTTCGCCTGCGCCCTGCTGAATTCGCAGCCCATGGGGTTCTACGCCCCGGCCCAGATCGTGCGCGACGCCCGCGAGCATGGGATCGAGGTGCGCCCGATCTGCGTCAACGCCTCTCACTGGGACAACAAGCTGGAACGACGCACCGATGGCGCGCTGGCGCTGCGCCTGGGGTTCCGCCAGATCAAGGGCTTCCGCGAGGAGGACGCGGGCTGGATCGTGGCGGCGCGCGGCAACGGCTACCCCGACCCCGAAAGCCTCTGGCTGCGCGCAGGCCTCGCCCCTTCGGTGCTGGAGAAATTGGCCGAGGCCGATGCCTTCGCCGGCCAGGGCCTGACCCGCCGCGATGCCCTGTGGGAGGTGAAGGCGATCCGCGCGCCGAAACCCCTGCCGCTCTTTGACGATGCGCTGGACGGCGAAGGCGGGGTGGAGCCGAAGGTCGAGCTGCCCGCGATGCACCTGGGCGAGGAAGTGGTGGAGGATTACGTCTCCATGCGCCTTTCGCTCCGCGCCCACCCGATGGAGCTGTTGCGCCCCTCCCTGCCCGACACGCTGCACCATGGGGAGCTGGCCACCACGCCGCCCGGCCGCGTGACGATCTGCGGGCTGGTCATCACCCGGCAGCGGCCCGGCACCGCCTCGGGCGTCATCTTCCTGACGCTGGAGGATGAGAGCGGGGTGGCCAACGTGGTGGTCTGGCCGAAACTGTACGAGGCCTACCGCCGCGCCGTGATGGGCGGGCGTCTGCTGCGGGTGACCGGGAATATCCAGCGCGAGGGCATCGTGGTGCATGTGATCGCCCAGCGGATCGAGGACCTGTCGCCGCGCCTGGGCGAGCTGGGCCACCCGCTGAGCGACCAGGTGGGCGTGACCCGGCCGGAGGCCGATGACGCGCCGCGCCGCCACGACGTGTCCCGCCCGGCCCGCGCCAAGCCGACGGCGAACCACCCCCGCGAACAGGCCAAGCGACTGTTTCCCAGCCGGGATTTCCACTGACACCCCGCGCGGCGCTGCTGCCGCCGAGGCTCCGACGCTGCGCAGCATGTCACGCGTGCTGACCCAGCCGGTCACGCCCAGAGCACCGCCGGCACCTCGACGAAGGCCCAGCCCGGCGCGCGCGACAGCACCTTGACCCGCGTCCCGAGCAGACTCTGCCCCGGCGGATCGATCAACTCGGCCCCCGCCCCTCGCCGCGGCAGATCAGCCGCGAGACCGTGGTCTCCCGGACGGCGTGCTCCTCGCCCTCGTCCGCCTGGCCCAGCAGGTCGCGGAAGCTCTCCAGCGGGAAGGCCCGGGCGGGCGCCCTCAGCTCTCCTGAAGCTCCTTCTCCAGCATCGCGCGAATGCGCTTGCGCTCGCGCCGGCCCGACACCTGCTCGGTCTGCGGATAGACAGGGACCACGTCCCAGACCTCCTGGTCGACCTTCAGCCGGAAGCGGCGGCGGGCCGCAACCTCCAGATCGTCCCCGCCGAAGGCGCAGGTGACCATGATCTCGAAATCGCGGATCCGGTCGCGCAGCTCCGACAGGTCATCGGGCAGGTCCTCGTTCCGCTCCACCGTGATGTCGAGAATGTTGCGAAAGGTGCCCAGCCCCATGAAATCGCCGCGGTTCAGCGGGCCCTGGCTGGTGATCCCCTCGGGGCGCTCCTCGTCATCGCCGGATTTCTGCAGGATGTCCCGGTCGGTGACGGTGGCGGTGTATTCGCTGCCATCGGTCATCCGCAGGGTACAGTAGACCCCCTGCCCGTAGATCGGTTCCTGGCTCATGTTCGACATCAGGATCAGCGCGTCCAGGTCCGATCCGGCGCCCCGGTTGATGATGACGCGCGGCTTGCGGGCCCGGATGTAGCTACCGACGAAGATCTGCAGGTAGATCAGCCAGACCCCCAGCATTCCGACATTGGTCAGCACGTTCAGCGCCGAGCTGTATTCCTTCAGCCAGTCCATGGGTCTCCCGTTCGTGTTTGCATGGGGCAAACCAACGCCCCCGAACGGGTTCCGTTCCTCTCAGCCCTGACCGCGCATGCCTTCGATCCGCAGGCGGCTGTCGGGCTGCAACCGCCGCCGCAACCGCCGGGACAGGGCATCCACCGCCAGGGTCAGCGCCACGGTGACCAGCAGCAGGGCCATCACGCGGTCCAGCCGCAGCTCTGCCACGTTGGTCTGCACGTAGAAGCCCAGGGTGCCGAGACCCAGCACACCCATGATGGCGCTTTCGCGCAGGATGATCTCCCACCGGTAGAGGCAGAGGGCGCGGAAGTTGCCCATCAGGCGCGGGAACAGCTCCCACCCCCAGAGGGTGAGGCCGCGTGGGGCGTCCGGGCGCAGCGGCAGGGTGGCGGCCTGGCGGCCCATCAGGTGGGCGATGATGGCGCCGTTGTGCAGGCCGAGGGCCAGAACGGCGGGCAGCATCGACGGGCCGAGGATCTGCAGCAGGACAAAGGCCAGCATGTACTCAGGCGTCGAACGCAGCAGGACCAGCACCCCGTGTCCCAGCATCGCGCCCAGGCGACCCGCCACGCGCGGCACGATCATCGGGAAGGCCAGCGCCGCCAGCCAGCCCGCCAGCACCAGTGCCAGCTGTCCCAGCACCAGCGTGTCCACCACCCCCGGCCAGGCCTGTTGTACGAAAACCTTATCCAGCCAGCCGCCCCAGTCCGCCCCGGTGCGCAGCGGGGCCGGCACGATGTCCGACAGGAACCGCGCCAGCGCCCCCGATCCCATCGGCGGCACCTCGACCCGCAGAAGCGCCCAGACCGAGGCCAGCAGGTAAACCGGCATCAGCCGCCAGCGCGCCCAGTGGCGGATCGGCAGGATCAACAGGAAGAAGACCGCCAGCACCACAACGGCGCGGTCGTATTCGGCCTGGCGGAACCAGGTTTCCAGCTGGAACCCCAGCGTCGGCAAGCCGATGAAGCCCAGCACGGCGGAGCTGCGCATGCCGCATTCCAGCCGGTAGAGCGTATAGGCCGCCATCTGCGGCAGCACGGCCGGGTAGCGCACCCAGACCAGCCGGGTGACCGCCCCCAGCCCCGGGGGCAGCGCCTGTTCGCCGCCCCGTCCGGCCTCGTCGAGGTATTCGGAAAAGACCTTGGCGAAGATGCCCGCGTAGGGCAACCCGATGGCCAGCACGCCGGTCAGCGGCGATAGGCCGGTGATGTTCATCAGCAAAAGCGCCCAGAACAGCTCATGCAGGGCGCGGATGGCGACGCAGAGGAACCGCACCGGCGCCAGGTGGTAAAGCGGCGCCAGCACCAACCCAGCCACTGCGCCCAGCCCCACACCGCACAGCGCGAAAGCCAGGGTCAGAACGGCCCCATTGAACAGCGACAGCGGGTCCGACAGGTCCGGATGCAGGATCCCCTGCCCGATCGCCGCCAGCGTCATCCAGGGATCGGGGCGCGGCGCCGACAGGTCCGCCAGCACCAGTGCCAGCACCGTGGCCACCAGGACCCCCAGCGTGATGCGCCGCGCCACGCTCACGCGTAGAGGTCCATCAGCCGATCGCGCGGACAGTCGGCCACGGGCGCATCCAGCACGATCCGCCCCCCTTTCAGGCCGAGGATGCGCGTGGCGGTCTGCCGCGCCAGGGTCACGTCATGCAGCGCGAGCACTGAAGTGGGGAAACTTGCCGCCAGGTCCCCCAGCAGGGCGGCGGCCTGCGACGGGTCAAGGGCGGAGACGGGTTCATCTCCCAGCACCACCTCGCCGCCGCGCAACAGCGCCCGCGCCAGCGCCACGCGCTGCCGCTGCCCGCCCGAGAGCTGCGCAACCCGGCGCCGGCCCATGCCGGTCAGGCCCACCCGGGTCAGAACAGTCTCCACCTGCGCCCGCTCCTGGGCCGAAGGGCGCAGCAGGATGCGCAGGTTTCGGGCCGTCCCCGCGTCGTCCAGTCGTCCCATCCAGACGTTGTGAAAGACCGACAGCGGCCCGACCAGCCCGTGATCCTGCGGCACCAGCGCCACGCGCCGCGCCGCCAACCGCTGCGCCAGCGCCGCCAGCAGGGTGGATTTCCCCACCCCACTGCGCCCCAGAAGCGCGATCCGCTCTCCGGGCTCTATCGTCAGGGTCACATCGCCGAGGACGGGGATCTCCCCCCATCCCAGACGCTCCCCCGAGAGGGAGACGAGCGCCGCCATCAGTCGATGATGTCGAGCGCGCGCGCCGTGTCCTCGATCGGCTGGTAAAGACCGTTGTCGGCCTCGATGAACGCGGACCGCGGGAAGGTCGCCAGCAGGTCCTCGTCGGTCAGCGACAACAGCGCCTCCTGCACCTTGGCGGTGAAGCCCTCGCCGAAGCGACCATCGACATCGCCGCGAATGGTCCAGTTGTAATCGGGGTACGGCGGGGTCTGCCAGATCACGGTAGTCTGGTCGACCTCCGGCGCGCCCTCGCTCTCGGCCAGTTCGTAGACCGAGTAATTCAGCGCGCCGACCTCATAGGCGCCCGAGGCCACCAGACGCAGGGTCTGGCCATGATCGCCGGAGAAGCCCACGTCGGAGAAGACATCCTCCGGCGCCTCGCCGGTCTCCTCGCGGATATAGTATTCGGGCATCAGGCGGCCGGAGGTCGATCCCTGCGCACCGAAGGTGAAGCTGCGGCCCGCGATGTCGGGGAAGTCCTCCGTCGGCTCAAGGCCGGTGGCATCGTTGGCGATGAAATAGGTGACGAACTCCGCATCCTCGGCGCCCTGCGCGATGGCGGTGGAGCCCGGCACCAGGGCGCGAGCCTGCACGCCCGACAGGCCGCCGAACCAGCCCAGCTGGATCTGGTCGTTACGGAAGGCGGTGACGGCGGCGGCATAGGATTTCACCGGCACGTATTGCACCTCGACCCCCAGCTCGTCCGAGAGGTAATCGGCCACGGCGCCGAAGCGTTCGACCAGGCGGCTTTCATCGTCATCGGGGATGGCGGAGAAATAGAGCGTGTCGGCAGCCGCCGGCGTCGCGGCGGCGGTCATCAGCAGGAAGGCAAGACGTTTCATCGGGAAAACTCATCACTTGGGTTGCATTTGGGGCGCCATGCCCCGCGAACGTGGAAGGCCCCTTGCCGGGGCGTATTCTGTCAGGCCCGGCCCGCGGGCTCAGGCAAATCGGATGCCGCTGCCCGCAGCCATGCGGCCCACGGGGGCGGCCGCGTCGAAACCATGCTGGCGGAAGGTGGCCAGCACCTCGTCGACCGCCTCGGGCGCGCAGGACACCAGCAGCCCGCCCGAGGTCTGCGGATCGCAGACCAGCGCGCAGTCGAGGTCCGACAGCCCGTCGAGGGTGACTTGCGCGCCGTAGCTCGCCCAGTTGCGCCCCGAGGCACCGGTGATATTGCCCGCATCCGCCAGTTCGCGCGCCGAGGACAGGAGCGGCACCCGCGCCCAGTCGATCTGCGCCTGCAGGCCGGAGCCACGCGCCATCTCCAGCCCGTGACCCGCAAGGCCGAAACCGGTCACGTCAGTCATCGCATGGACGCCAGGCAGCTCGGCCAGGTCGGGGCCCGGCGTGTTCAGCCGGGTCATGGTGGCGATCATCTCGGCGTACTGGGCCTCCGACAGCAGCTCCTTCTTGAACGCTGCCGAATAAATTCCGACGCCCAGGGGCTTGCCAAGGATAAGCACGTCGCCCTCCTGCGCCTGGTCGTTCTGTTTCATCTGCGCCAGATCGACGAGGCCGATGGCGACGAGACCGTAGATCGGCTCGACCGAGTCGATGGTATGGCCACCGGCGACGGGAATGCCGGCCTCGGCCGCCGCCTTGGCGCCGCCTTCCAGGATCTTGCCGATGGTCTCGCCCGGCAGGGCGTTGACCGGCATGCCGACCACGGCCAGGGCGAACAGGGGCCGCCCGCCCATGGCGTAGACATCGGAAATGGCATTGGTCGCGGCGATGCGGCCGAAATCCTCCGGGTCGTCGACGATGGGCATGAAGAAATCGGTGGTGGCGACGATCGCCTGGGTGTCGGAGATCTTGTAGACCGCCGCGTCGTCCGCGCTGCCGATGCCCACCAGCAGCTCCGGGGGGACCGGAAGGGCCTTGGTGCCCTTCAGCAGGTCCGACAGCACGCCGGGCGCGATCTTGCAGCCGCAGCCGCCGCCATGGCTGAGGGAGGTCAGGCGGGGGGGCTTCACGGGATCGGTCATTCGGTGTCTCCTCTAGCGGGCGTAACGGCCAGGTCGGCGACCTGCGCCGCGATCCGGGCGGCCAGCTCGGGCAAGGCCTGCGGATCCAGGCGCGGGGCGGTCAGTGGGGTCACCGTCGTCGGGTCCATCCGCGCACGGTGACGGGCATAGCTGGAATCGTAGCGCAGCTCCATCAGGCTGCGGGCCAGCGCGGCGAAGGCGCCCGCGCGGGCCTCGGCGTGCCAGGCCTCGATCTGCTCGGCGGCCACGTAGGGGCGAAGCGTGTCGAGGATCTGGTGCAGCCGGGCCTTGTCCTCGGTGACATCGGCATAGGCGCGCGCCAGATAGCCGGCACGTTCGTCCAGCGGCGCCTCCAGCACGATGCGCGGCGCGGCCTTCATCGCGGTCCAGAGCGACGGCGGCAGGCGGCACTCGCCGACCTTGGAGCTTTCGGCCTCCACCACAACGGGGCGCGTCGGATCCAGCCGGGCCACCTGCATGGCCAGCGCCGTCTCGAAACCGCGCTGTTGCGGCTGCGGGCCCATGGCGCCGAAAAGCGACCCGCGATGGTTCGCCAGCCCCTCCAGGTCCAGCACCTGCAGACCATGATCAGGCAGCATGTTCAGAAGTTCGGTCTTGGCCGATCCGGTATTGCCGTCCAGCAAGACCACCGGCGCCGGGAAGGGATCATCGTAGAGCGCCTGCACCACCAGCCCGCGGAAGGCCTTGTAGCCGCCCTCGATCGTCTCCACCCGCCAGCCGATCTGGCGCAGGATGGTGGCGAAGGAGCCGGAGCGCTGCCCACCCCGCCAGCAGTAGACCAGCGGCTGCCAGCCGCCGTCCCGATCCTGCAGCTTCTCCTCGATATGCCGCGCGGCATTGCGCGCCACCAGAGCACCGCCGATCTTGCGCGCATCGAAGGGCGAGATCTGCTTGTAGATCGTGCCGACCCGGGCGCGTTCCTCGTCGTCCAGAACCGGCATGCTGAGGGCACCGGGCACGTGGTCGTCGGCATATTCCGCCGGCGCCCGCACGTCGATGATGTCGTCGAAACCGTGATCGAAAAGATCGCTGAGGGATGTGAGCTTGATTGCCATTCCCGCCAGATAGCGCATGCCCGCGCCCAGGCAAAGCGCCGAGCGCAGGCAGCGGCGTATGGCGGGCCCCTGCCTCCCGAAACGGAGCGTCGCCTGAGGTCCGCGATGCGATTTCCGCTTCAATCCGGCTGGGCGCTTTGCTACAGACCTCCTCACGCGATGGCCTGAGGGCCGTGGCGGGTTGCGGGTGTGGCGGAATTGGTAGACGCACCAGATTTAGGTTCTGGCGCCTTTGGCGTGGGGGTTCGAGTCCCTTCACCCGCACCACTTTGATTTCATGCAACTTTTCCAAGAGCGCTTCCACCCGCGGAATATCGACCGCTGGCGGTTTCGCAATTTGTTTCGCAGGTTCCTGCTACGTTCACGATTTACTCGGGCTAGTTGCACATATCGGTGAGAGGGATTCCGATCGGGAATCCCGATGGTTAGATCGATGGGATGCCCAAGCCTGCCAACACCCGCTACCGCACGACGAACTGGTCCGACTATAACGCCTCCCTGAAGTGGCGAGGATCGTTGTCCATCTGGTTCGACCCGGCGATGCCCTGGAGGGCAGGCCGAAGCGGCAAGCGTGGTCACCCCAAGACCTTCTCCGACAGCGCGGTTTAGAGCTGTCTCACGCTGAAAGTGTTGTTCAGCCTGCCGCTTTGCCAGACCGTCGGTCTCTTGGCGAGCCTGATCGAGATGGCCGGGCTCGACTGGCTTGTGCCGGACTATTCCACGCTGTGCCGACGTCAGGCTCGGATCGCGGTGCAGATCCCGTATCGGCGCGCTGGCAAGCCGCTGAATCTCCTGATCGACAGCACCGGCATCCGTTTTCGCGGTGATGGAGAGTGGCTCTCGCGCAAGCATGGTGCGACGCGCAGACGCGAATGGCGCAAGGTGAATCTGGCGATGGACACGGCCACAGGCGATATCCGTGCTGTCGAATTTACGTCCAGCTGGCAGGGCGACAGCCCCATCCTGCCCGAGCTGCTGGGCAGATCCCGACGGTCGAAGAGATCGAAACCGTCACCGCCGACGGTGCCTATGACACGCGCCACTGCCATGCGGCGATCCTTGAGAATGGAGCAGAACCAATCATCCCGATCCGTCGCAATGGACGCACCTGGAAACCCGACTGCCCCGCCGCGATATCGCGAAACGAGATACTCCGGGCGACGCGGTGCCTGGGGCGGTCGATTTGGAAGAAATGGGCGGGCTATCACGCTCGAAGTCGTTTCGAAGCACATATGAATCGCCTCAAGCTTTTCGGCGACAGGATCATGTCACGTGACCCTGATCGTCAGACCGCAGAAATCCAGATCCGCATCGCCATCATGAACCGCTGCTCGGCCCCGGGAAGGGCCGAGATCGAAGCCATCGCCTGAAACCTACGGGGAAAGGGGCGGATCATCCTGGCGTCCAATTAGCGCAACAAGGCACGTTCACACCGACCTACGCGAAAGACCGGTTCCGGCAAGTGGTTAGCTTCAAGAATTACGAACGGCCCGCCAGTAACTGCCTACTTCGCTTGCCAGTTCCTCAAGGTAGGCATCGCGGCTTTGGATGTACTGGTCGAGGTCGAGGCGGAACTGGCCATAGAAACTAATCCATTCAAGGCTACCGACTTCGGGTGGATCATTGACCACATAGAATTTTCTCAGCGCGGTAATCGCGTCGATATAGTCAGCAACTTCGTTATCGGTCCCTGGCAACAGGCGGCTGACTTCGTTGATCTCGCGGATGTAAGCCTGCGCCGCGTCGTCGAATGACCGCGCTCCCTGTATCTCACGCACTGCGGACGGCGCGGCCTCGTCAAAGGCCTCAGCAGCATCAACCGGCTGCACGGTGTTCCCCTCAAACACGGAGTTGTACCGCTCGATCTGGCGCTGAAACGCCTTGTGCGCCTCCAGAGTTTCCTCGTAGTGGGCGCGAATGATCGCCTGATGCTCACTTCTGAACGTCCAGAACCCGGTGAGCAACTGAACGCCGATCATGCCGACAGCGCCTATGGCAAGGCTAATCACGTGGATGCGTGTGAGCACCCACAACAGCTTGCCACCGAGGCCTACGGCCTCGTCCCAGTTATTCGGAACCTTCATCATTCTTCCGTCTTTACAGTCACTTTGCTTTCTGCGCCTGTCGTTTCGTGGGTCCGGCGCAGAAGGTCACATGCCTGTTGAAAGTCATCCTCTGGCAGGAACCTTAGCATACTTTGTGTGAGTCGCCCGACTTCTTGACTGCACAGGTCGAGTGCGTCTACGACGCGGCTGTTTGTAACAACCACCTCTACCGTCTCCTGTGCAATCGCCTGATGGTCGAACCCCACCGCGACGAGAATGCCTAGCACCACACCAGCTACCAGCGGTATGACCGACCGGTCGATGATGGCGAGGTGGCCCGGCGAATTGATGTTGATCTTGACCGACGGTCCGTTCCCGCCAGTGACGAACGCTGCCTCGACGAGACTCTTTAACTGGGCATCCTCACCCTCGTTTTGAAGTAGCTCGACGTTTTGCGCGATCATGCGGACAAACGCGTTGAGCACGTTTGCATCGAACGGGTGGAAGTCAGGCTTCGTGGTAATGATCTGCGAGAAAAAGACATCGTCGAGGGCAAAATCGGTGAAGCACATCTCAAAGATGCGGTTCTTCACGCGAGGATCGGCAATTTTTGCCAACCCCGTAGGAGCACGAGCAAGTTCGATGACAGAACGCGGGAGGTCCATCATTCGAACCCGCTTAAAGTGGCCGAACTTCCGCCCTTGGAACGTGTAGCCGTCGTAGCGCTTCGCGCCCGGGATTGCCTTGGCTGTCTTTTCAAGGGGCAAAACTTCGGCCAAAATCGCCCGCCCGAACAACTGGGGGTCGGGAATGACGAGGACATCTCCAGCCTTCATAGCCTTGAAGTAGGTGCGCACGATACCTTCGATCTGTGCATGACCTGAGCGCTTCTTATCGTTTTCGTAGTCGCCTAAGTCCTTCGAGGGCTCCTCTCCGCGGCTGGTGGCAGAGGACTGAATCCAACGGCTCAGTTGCCGCGAACGATTGATTTTAGCAGTGATGTACTTTTCCTCATCGAGACCTTTGCTCAGGTCGAGGTCAAGATTGGGAAGGTCGGGGCCAATTGCCTTCTCGGCCAGAACCTGAGCAAATAGATGGCCCTGTTTTCCCGCGCGCGCCATATAAACGTCCGTGTCCGAGGAAATTATTTTTGTATTCAAGTCAATCTCGAATCTCGTCATCGGACGCTTCCCTCACGCTTGCACTGCCACAGCGTCCTAACGAAATGACGTTCAACACACCAGCTTTTTGCGCGTATTGGCTGTTCGGGTGCGTGCGAGCTATCATGCGTTGCGGCTCGCATTCTGCGCAGAAGTGCATTCTCAAAGCTGAGCAGGGACTATCCACTGCCCACGCAACTTAGCCGTTCACGACAAGTGCGGCGAACGGCCGCTCTCCGCCCTGGACGGCCAAGGGCTCGCATGCGCAGCGAACGACAGCTCTCTGCCCTTCGTGTCGGGCCTGGCGAGAATGTCATGGAAGGGCTGGGACTGGTCATCCGCTGTGGCTTTGCGCGAACGGCAGCTTGGGACCGCAGCATTCGACCCCGCATCACCTTCGGCTGAATATGTCACATTATTCCTCGTAGGTAGAGATGTGCCGCTCTTGCTCAATAAGGGCACCAGCACCTCTGATGTGCGGATTCCTCCAACTGATGCCACCAGCTCGGTTGCGCATAAAATGACCCTGCACCCAGTGGGCTCTACGTTTGGAGCTGCCTCCTTCATTTACCTTGCTCTCGTCGTTAGTTGCTTCAAGCTGACGTTTACCTAGGTCACCCAGTTTGACTTTGATTATGGACCTATTGGGGAGTGTTCGCCCAGACTTCTGAGCTCTTCGTCTTTCGGCTCGGGGGTAGATGGAGACCTCATCTCTTTCGAGCATCGCCTTGTGTTCGAACAAAATCGACATGCCGACCGCGATTGCCAAGAAGTCAAAACAAAGAGATTTCTCCTGCTTGAGGGCGGCATCCTCTGTGACCCCATCTCCAATGGCCCGAGACAGATTGAAGGTCGGTGAGTGCAACACATCTACCGATGCGCCCCTCGACGCAAAGACTAGTAGGTTCGGGAACAAGCCACGGTTGTTCGCAAGATAGATCTGGGTATAGAGCGTATCGTCATCCTGGGTGATCAATGCAATTGGCCACTCACCAATCTTTGGTTCCGGGATCGTCAACAACATCGCCGGGAACGGCAGGCGAACGCTACTGAACATGCTATCCAGTCCGTCCCGTTGCATTTGGGCAGAGAGCTTTCGCAGCATCAGCTCCGCGCGCTCATCAATCTGAAAGACCTGTGCGGCATCTAGGATTTCACGTTGCCTCTGACCGTGAAACTCAAGGGACTTCAGAAGATCCGGGGATAAAGAAGTCCGTTCGACACCCTTCAAATAGAGTAAAATGTCGGGGTATTGATTATAGAAGTCGAGCAGGTTGGCGAGCAATGATCGTCCCTCAGAATTTCATTTTATCAACACTATGCCTCCACTGTCCGCACCATCAAGTGCCTTCGGGACACGTTTCGGTCACGCTGGACCTCAAGCCTTGATCCAATCCGTAGCAGTAGCAGCACCGCTGTCATGGCAACTCTCCAAGATCCAACTACTTCGCTTGCGGAGGATGACCGCAACGTGGCTGCGACTGTAGAACCAAGACGGTACCCAAGATGTCGACTTGGGCTGGACGTGCTTGGGCGCGCGGCCGGAGAAAGCGTGCGGGTGGCCGCTCCCCTACGCACTGCTGCCGTTCGTGACATGCGCAGCGAACGACCGCTCTCCGCCCTTCATGTCGGCGCCTGACAACATGCTGCGTCTTGCACGAATGTCACGGATGGGCTGGCATCAGCCATTCGCTGCACTTTGCGCCAAGGTCGGCTCCAGGCCGATGGCGACCGGTCCTGCGGCCCTGCCTAACCCCGATGCGGCGTTCGCTACCCGCGCCTCACTACCGCTCGTTCAGGCCGCAGCGAATGACAGCTCGCAACCCGAAGATATAGGCTCATGGCGGACTCTTACCGCTCGGGCACATCCATGTAGAAACGCGTTGGCCTCAAGCCTGACAACTCCGGCGCGAGTGTCCCGTCCAGGATCTCCAGTGCGGCCAGATCCGCCCAAATCGGTCCCCAGCCAATCCCCCCGTGAGAGACCGCGCTGTAGTACCCTGAGATCCACGGCAGCGAACCGATCACTGGCCCGCCGAAGGGGATGGCTCGGATGCCGATCCGTTCCCGCATTGATTGCTGCCCTACAAGAGCTGGGACCGAGTGGGCAACGTCGGCTAGCATCGCGGGACCATCAGCGCCGTTGTTGCCATGAACTGCCGTCAGCCGCTCGCCGCGCCAGTGGATCGCCACGCCCTCGCGCCGGTCCGGGCGCAGTAGCCAACGGTCGCCATTGATAACGTGGCGCGGCAGAGCGGTTGCCCCGGCTCCAGCATAGAGCATCATGCCTGGCACCAGTTCCATCGGGATCGACAGCTCAGCCATGGCCGCGATATGCGTTGCGGAGGCGCCGGCGGCATTGACCACCAGGTCCGCGTCAATCTGCGTGCCGTCTCCCAGGGTGACCCCGATGACGCGCGCGCCCGCGCGGCGCAGCGCGGTCACCGGCTGGCCTATCTGCAAGGTGCCCCCCGACAGGCGGAAGACCCGGATCAGCTGCTCGATCATTGCGGGCGCATCCACCCAGCCGGAGCGCAGCTCGAAGGCCACCCTCTCCCCCTCGGCCAGCCGCAGATGCGGCTCGATCCGCGCCAAGTCCCCGGAGTCGAGGACCTCGATCTGCGCCCCGGCCTCAGTCGAGCGCGCCACCGCCCCGTCGAAGGCAGGCACCGCGCTTTCGACCGTCAACGTGCCGCACCAGTCAAGCCAGTCGCCGCCCAGTTCCTCCGCCAGGCGGTCGAAATGGCGGTTGACCGAAAGGCGCAATGCGCGGCGTCCGGGATCCTCGGCCCAAGAGAGCTGAGGAAAGGACGACAGCCAGGAAAAGGACGCACCACTGGTGCCCGCCGCCGGGGCCTGCCCGTCGATCAGCACCACCTCGGCGCCGCGCACCGCCAGACGATGGGCGATGTTGGCACCGATGGCACCGGCGCCCAGAACTGCGATCTTCATAGGCGCGACCGGAAGACGGCGGGCGACAGATCAGAGACCGAGGAACATCCCAGATGGCCCAAGGTAGTCCAGAACTCGTCCCGCAGAAGGTCGAGGACGCGCTGCACCCCCGCCTCGCCATCGGCGGCCAGCCCCAAGGCACAGGTTCTTCCCAGCAGCACCGCATCGGCGCCAAGGGCCAGCGCCGTGGCGATGTCGGACCCGCGCCGGATACCGCTGTCAAAGACCACAGTCACATCGGGACCCGCCTCATCCCGGACATCGGCCAGGGTGGAAATCGAGGCCGGTTCCCGGTCGATCGTACGGCCACCGTAGTTCGACACGTAAAGGCCCTGCGCGCCGGCCTTCAGCGCCGCCGTGGCATCGGCCCGGCAGGTCACGCCCTTGATGATGCAGGGCAGCGGCGAGGCCGCGATGACCCGCGCCGCTTGGTCCCAGCTCCAGCGCGGCCGGGTGAAATCCAGCAGTTCCTGCAACATCGCCGGATCAGAGGTGTCGGGGCCGAAGTTGGCGGGCTTGCCCGCGCCGGGCATGGAGAAGCGATCCTCCATCATCCGTTCGCGCCACTGGCGGATCGGGGAATAGGTGACGCAGATGTACTCGTACCCGGCGTCCTTGGCGCGGTGCATCATGTCGATCACCTGGGCCTCTTCGCCCACGAAGGTCAGTTGGAACACCAGCGCCGCGGGAGAGGCCGCGCGCACCTCTTCCAGCGAATGGCCAGCGGCCACGGGTACGAACTGCTTGATGCCGGCCGCATGGGCGGCCCGGCCCACGGCGCACATGCCGTCCGGGTGGAACAGCGTCTCACCGCCGCCGAAGGGCGCGGTGAAGGCCGGAAAGGACAGATCATGGCCCAGCACCCGTGTCGAGGTGTCGGGGTTCGCCACACCGGCAAACAGCGGCGCCTCGAAAAGGTAGTCGTCGAAGGCCGCCACATTGGCCCGCGCCGTCACCTCGTCGCCGGTGCCGCAGTGCATGTAGTTCCACACCATGTCCGACAGGTTCTTCCGCGCCGTCGCCCGGATCCCCCGTAGGGAGGCATATTTCTGTGTCGTGGCGTAGCGGTCATCGCGGCGCACGTCCTTGTCGTCGTCCAGCATATGGGGCTCCTTTTCAGAGGGTCTGTTCTGCGCGCAGGGCGGCGCGGCGTCCGAGCCGGGCACGGATGGCCTCGGTATCGGTGGAGGGCGTCGCGGCCAGCAGTTGACGCGTATAGGGGTGCGAGGGCGCGTCGAAGACCGCGTCGCGGGAACCGCGCTCCACCACCTCGCCCGCCTGCATCACCATTACCTGGTCCGAGATCCGCTGCACGACCGACAGGTCGTGGCTGATGAAGATGTAGGACAGCGCGAACTCGCGTTGCAGATCAGCAAGCAGGTTCAGCACCTTGGCCTGCACCGACAAGTCCAGCGCCGAGACCGGCTCGTCTAGGATCAGGATCCGCGGGTTGACCATCAGGGCGCGCGCGATGGCGATCCGCTGGCGCTGTCCGCCCGAGAACATGTGCGGGTATCGCCCCGCATGAGCCCGCTGCAGGCCCACCCGCTCCAACATGTCGCCCACCTTGTTGCGCCGTTCTTCGGCCGACAGACCGGTGTTCAGCAGCAGCTCCTCTCCCAGGGCATCGCCCACCTTCTGGCGCGGGTTAAGCGAGCCATAGGGGTTCTGGAAAACGATGCGCACCTTGCGCCGCACCTCTGCCGAGGGGCGGTGGCGGGCGATGTCCACCGCCTGGCCGTCGATGAGTAGCTCGCCCGCCGTGGCCGGGTCGATCAGGGTCAAGATGCGCGCCAGGGTGGACTTGCCGCAGCCCGACTCGCCCACCACCGACAGGGTGGTGCCCTGCTCCAACGCCAGGTGGACCCCCTTCAGCGCCCGCACTGGGTCCGCCTTGCGCAGCAGCCCGCCGCGCCCTGGATAGTCACGGATGAGGCCCTTGGCCTCCAGCACGAAACGGCTCATGAGACCA
Organism: Pseudooceanicola marinus; assembly: GCF_002786295.1. Classification (GTDB taxonomy): domain Bacteria; phylum Pseudomonadota; class Alphaproteobacteria; order Rhodobacterales; family Rhodobacteraceae; genus Pseudooceanicola; species Pseudooceanicola marinus. Next base: position 443,118 of record NZ_PGTC01000017.1, read on the forward strand.
CCACCCCCGACAACGGGCCGCCCGCCGCCCGGTCGGGCAGCGCCGACAGCAGCGCGCGGGTGTAGCTGTCCCGCGGCGTCTCAAATAGCGACAGCACGTCGGCCTCTTCCCGCTTCACCCCCTGGTACTGGACGATAACCCGATCGGCGGTTTCGGCCACCACGCCCATGTCGTGGGTGATCATGATCAGCCCCATGCCGGAGGCCTCCTGCAACTCGACCAGTAGATCGAGGATCTGTTTCTGGATCGTCACGTCGAGCGCGGTCGTTGGCTCATCCGCGATCAGCAATTTCGGCGCACAGGCGATGGCCATGGCGATCATGACCCGCTGGCACTGGCCGCCCGACATCTGGTGCGGATAGGCGCGCAGCTTGCCCACCGGGTCGGGCAGGCCAACGGCCTCCAGCAGGGTCAGGGTGCGGGCCCGGCGCGCTGCGCGGTTCATGCCCTGATGCTTTTTCAGGACCTCGCCGATTTGCAGGCCCACGGTGAAGGCCGGGTTGAGCGAGGCAATGGGCTCCTGAAATATCATGGCGATATCGCGCCCGATGATGCGGCGCCGCTCCTTCGGCGACAGGGCCAGCAGATCGGTGCCGTCGAAGCGGATCATGTCGGCGGCGACCGTGGCAGTGTCGGGCAGCAGGCCCATCACCGCAAGCATGGCCACAGATTTGCCAGAACCGCTTTCGCCGACGATGGCCAGCACCTCGCCCGCATCCACGTGCAGATCGATCCCCGAGACCGCAGTCAGCGGTCCGTTGGAAGTCTCGAAAGTGACGGTGAGATTGCGAATTTCGAGTAACGTCGTCATCTCTCTCAGCCCCTTTTCAGTCGCGGGTCGAGCGCATCCCGGAGGCCGTCGCCACACAGGTTGATCGCCAGCACGGTGGTCAGGATCGCCAGCCCCGGGAAGGTCACCACCCAGGGCGCACGCAGGATGAACTCGCGCGCATCGGCCAGCATGGTGCCCCACTCGGGCGTTGGCGGCTGTGCGCCAAGGCCAAGGAAGCCAAGGGCGGCGGCATCCAGGATCGCGGTCGAGAAGGACAGCGTGCCCTGCACGATCAGCGGCGCCAGGCAGTTGGGCAGGATGGTGCGCAGCATCAGCCGCAGGTTCGAGGCCCCGGCGATGCGGGCGGCCACCACGTATTCGCGGGTTTTCTCGTTCATCACGCTGGCCCGTGCCAGACGGGCGAAATGCGGCTGGAGCACCAGCGCGATGGCCACCATCGCATTGGTCAGCCCCGGACCCAGGATTGCCACCAGCACCAGCGCCAGCAGCAGCGAGGGGAAGGCCAGGATCACGTCCATGATCCGCATGATCACCGTATCCACCCAGCCGCCGAAATAGCCCGAAATCACGCCGATGGTGATCCCGCCGGTCAGGGCGATGGTCACCACCATCAACCCGATCAGCAGCGAATAGCGCGCCCCGAAGATCAGCCGCGAAAGGATGTCGCGGCCCAGGGCGTCGGTGCCCAGCAGATAGGCCCCCTGCCCCTCGGGCTTCCAGGCGGGCGGCATCAGCAGGGCGTCGCGGAATTGCTGCGTCGGATCATGGGGGGCCAGAAGCGGGGCCAGCAGGGCCACCAGCACCAGCAGGGCAATCACCGCCAGGCCGATCACGGCGCCACGGTTGCGCCGGAAGTCAGCCCAGAAGGCGCGCAGGGCATCGCGGGTGGTGCCCCGCTCGGGCTCAGCCGCGGGGGCCAGGGTCGCGGGATCAGCCATGTCGGATCCTCGGGTTGATGACGGCATAAAGCAGGTCCACGATCAGGTTCACGATCATCACCACGGCGGCGATAACCAGAAGGCCGCCCTGCACCACCGGGTAGTCACGCTTGGAAATGGAATCGACGATCCACTTGCCGATGCCCGGCCAGGAAAAGATCGTCTCGGTCAGGATGGCCCCGGCCATAAGCGATCCGACCTGAAGGCCGATCACGGTGACCACGGGGATCAGCGCATTGCGCAGCGCGTGACGCCCGACGACCAACGCGGGCCCCAGGCCCTTGGCCTTGGCGGTGCGCACGAAATCCTCCGACAGCACCTCCAGCATGGCCGAGCGCGACTGGCGCGCGATGACGGCCGCCGGAATGGTGGCCAGCACCACCGAGGGCAGGATCAGGTGCAGCACGGCCGAGCGGAAGGCGCCTGCCTGCCCCGACAGCAGGCTGTCGATCAGCATGAAACCGGTGACCTGCGGGAAGTAGTACATCAGCGAGATCCGCCCCGAGACCGGCGTCCACCCCAGGGTGCCGGAGAAGAGGATGATCATCAGCAGGCCCCACCAGAAGATCGGCATCGAATAGCCCACCAAGGCCGCCGACATCGAGATCTGCTCGAACCAGCTGCCGCGTTTCACCGCCGCAAGCACCCCCAGGGGCAGGCCGATGCAGACCGCAAGGATCATGGCGCAAAGGCCCAGCTCCATCGTGGCAGGAAAGAAGGTCAGGAAATCCTCGGCGACGGGGCGGTGCGTCACCAGCGAGGTGCCAAGGTCGCCCTGGAAGAGATCGCCGAGGTAGGACAGGTACTGCTGCCACAGCGGGCGGTCGAAGCCGTATTGCGCCATCAGTTGCGCATGGCGCTCCGGCGTCAGGCCGCGTTCGCCGGCCATCAGCATGATCGGATCGCCGGGCAGGACACGGACGAACCCGAAAGCGACGATGGTGATCCCGAAGAAGGTCGGGATCAGAACCGCGAGCTTTCCGAGGAGGTAACGGAACAAGGGGCGTCCTTTCGGGCAAGGCGTAGGGGGGGACAGATCCGGGCCGCCACGAAGGGCGAAGCGGCCCGGAAGTCAGCGCGGCTGCGTGGGGAGATGGGCCGCGCGGGATCTTTACCGGGGCGCGATCAGCCGACAGCGGCGGTGACCACGATCTCGACCAGGCGCTTCGGATCGCCCAGGTCGCAGCCACCGATGGCGGCGCGCGAGGGCATGTCGGCGGCGTCGATCCATTCCATCCAAGCCTCGTTCATCTGGGCCTTGGCGGTCATGTCCGACAGATAGACGCGGGCCTGAAGGATCTTCGACTTGTCCGAGCCCAGCTCGGCCAGCAGGGTGTCGAGCTTGGCGCAGATCTCTTCGGTCTGGCCCTTCATGTCGAGGTCAAGGTTGGTGGCGGCGTGCCCCGAGCAATAGATCACCCCGTTGTGGACCGAGGCGCCGTGCAGATGCGGGCGGGGGTTGTGGCGTTGGATCATTTGGTCTGTCCGTTTGTTGGTCTTGCGTTGGTCTTGCTCCCCCGCTCAAGCGGCGGGGGCGTAGGGATCTAGAGTCACTTCGGGGGCCTCGCCGGTGGCGATGCGCGCCAGCTGACGGCCGGCAAAGGGGCCGATGGTCAGGCCGGCAGCGCCCAGGCCATTGCCCAGGATCAGCCCCTCGATCCCCGGGACGGGGCCGAGGATGGGGCGGAACTCGGGCGGGGCGGGCCGGAAGCCGATGCGGGTTTCCAGCAGGGTCGAATCTGCCAGGCCCGGCGCGTAGCGCAGAGCGGCGGTCAGGACCTCGTGCTGCCCCTCGCAGGTCACGCGGTAGTCGAAACCCTTGCCGTCCTCGCGGGTGGCGCCGACCACGACGCGGCTGTCGTCGAAGGCCAACAGGTAGTGGCTGGCCATGGGCAGCAGCACAGACCAACGCGAGGTATCCGCGCCCTTCATGCCGAAGTGCAGGATCTGACCGCGCTGCGGCTTTACCGGATGGTCCAGCCCGAGAGGCGCCAGGATCTGGCTCGCCCAGGCCCCCGCAGTGACCACGATCTGGTCCGACGGGATCTCTTTCCCCTGCCCGTCCAGAACCCGGGCCCTGGCGCCCTCCAGCTCCAGCGTGGCGTAGTCGCTGCGGAAGGTGGCGCCCAGGGCCACCGCCGCGCGGACCATGGCCGGGGCCAGCTGGCGGGCATTCACCCGTGCGCCACCGGGCACCCAGAAAGCCTTGTAGGCGGGGTTGATCGGCGGGAACTTCTGCTGGGCCTCGGCCGCGCTGATTTCCTCAAAGCCACCGCTTTCGGGGGCGTCGGCGGTGCGCAGCGCCAGCCGTTCCCCGGCAGCGTCGTACTCCGCCGGATCCTCGGCGGTCACCAGCGCGCCCACCTTGCGGTAGCCCACATCGCTTTCGCCGCGCGCCGCCAGGTCGCTGACCAGCGCATCATAGTAGGCCGCACCTGCGGCATACATCTTGTACCACTCCGGTTCATCCGCCTTGGTGGCCCAGGGGCAGACAATGCCAGCCCCCGCCAGGGTCGCCTTGCCCTGGTGCTCTTGGTCGATCACGGTCACTTCGTGGCCCGAAAGGGCCAGGTGATAGGCCGTGCTGGCGCCGAGGATCCCGGCACCAATCACTGTCACTTTCATTCGACGGTCACCCCCGACAGACGGGACGAGCCGAAGACGGCGGGCACATAACCCTGCACCGAGGTATTGACTGCGGTGATGGTATCGGCCCCGCCCAGCACGATGACCGGCACCTCGTCATGCACGATCTGCTGCGCCTCATGGTAAAGCGCGATCCGCTCCTCCTGGTCGGTGATCGATCCGGCTTCGGTCATCACCTCATTGAAGCGGTCGTCGCACCAGTCCCCGATGTTGGACGGGGCGGTGGAACCGTCGGGCTCGCAGGTCAGGTAGTTGTTGGGAATCTGGCTGGGATCAGGGAAGTCGTAGATGCCGCCGAACATGCCCACCTTGGCCTCGCCAGCGCGGGCGCGCTGGATGTATTCTGCCCATTCGTAGGTCACGATGGACACGTCCACGCCCACCTCGGCCCAGTCGGCCTGAACGATCTCTGCCGCGCGGCGTCCGTTGGGCATGTAGGGACGCGACACTGGAATTGCCCAGACCTCGGTCTCGAACCCATCCTCGTAGCCAGCCTCGGCCAGCAGGCGCTTGGCCTCTTCGGGATCATACTCCCACGGGCCGATGTCCGAGGCGGTGCCCCACAGCGCGGGCGGCACTACGGCGCCGGTTAGATGGCCCATGCCGGAATAGATCACCTCGACGAAGTTCTCCATGTCGATGGCCTGGGCCAGGGCCTGGCGCACCCGTTGATCTTGGAACGGCTCCTCGGCGAAGTTGAAGTGCAGCATCCCGGTCGAGGGCACCGGCGTCTGCACGGCCTCGACCGTGTCGGAGGCCTCGATCGTCTCCTTGTCGGCCAGGTTTGGGTAGAGGCCGATCAGGCATTCGCCCGCCAAGGCACGCTGCAGGCGCACGGTCGCGTCGCCCGAAATCGCCATGACCACCGCATCGACCATCGGCGTCCGCAGGTCGTCGCCCATCTCCGCGCCCCAGGTGCCTGCGAAGGGCAACAGGCGCACCATGGCGTCGGTTTGATAGGCCTGAAGCTGGAACGGACCGGTCCCGATGGGCGCCAGGTCCAGCTGTTCGGGCGTGCCCGCGTCCATCATCGCCTTGGCATATTCCGCAGAGGTCATGCCGAGCGATCCATGCGCCACCGTGCCGATGAAGGCGGCCATCGGCTTGTTCAGGGTGAAGGCGACGGTGTAGTCATCCACCTTCTCGACCGAGGCCAAGTTGTCCGCCAGTTTCGCGTTGAACGTCGGATAGTTGCCGCCCGAGACCTCATAGAACGGGTCTTCGCTGTCCATCATCCTGTGGAAGGTGAAAACGACATCATCGGCATTAAAGGGGCGCGAGGGCGTGAAGGAATCGTTCGACTGCCAGGCTACATCCTGCCGCAGGGCAAAGGTGTAGGTCAGCCCGTCTTCAGAGACCTCCCAGCTTTCGGCCAGGGCAGGCTCGATCTCCGAACCGCCCCTTTCGACCGACACCAGGCCGTCGTAGATCTGGCCAAGCACATAGGCGGTGGTGCCGTTGCTGGTCAGCTCTGGATTGAAGGTCTCGGGGGCGCCTTCCAGACAGACGGTCAGGACCTGAGCCTGGACGGCGGGCGCCGACAGCGCCAGCGCCGCCGCCCCGCAGAGATATGCGAATTTATTCATTTCAGTACCTTCCTGTATCGCTTTTTCGGGCAGCCTTGGCTTGCTGTGGGGAGATTTCCGGATGACGCCATGCGAGCCGACGCATAACATGATTGTCAAATCCCTATTTGTCGTCACATCATAACTAAATCTCATATCGCTCTCATTGCCGGAGGCCCCTTCCGTGAACATCAGACAGCTCGAAGCCTTCCACGCGGTCATGGAGACGGGCTCCGTAACCCTGGCTGGCGAACGTTTGGGCATTTCCCAGCCCGCCGTCAGCAAGCTATTGAAATCATTCTCGGAAAGCTGCGGCTTTCGGTTGTTCACGCGCAGTGGTGGTCGGATGTTGCCGACGTCTGATGCGCAGCTTTTGGCCTCCGAGGTGTCACGGCTTTTCTCCGGGACGGACCGCATCCAGAAGCTTGCTCGCGCGGTGCGCGATCGAGAGTGGGGGGAGGTGACAATTGCAGCGCCCCCCGCTCTCTCTGCCCGTTTTCTGGCGCATGCCTTGGGCCCGCTGATGGCGAACCAGTCGAAAATGCACATCTCGATCGCCAGCCATTCCAGTCCCAGGGTCGCGGAACTGGTCGAGGGGCAGCAGATCGACATTGGCCTGTCGGTGCAGCCTTTCGAGCATCCGAACGTTACGTCGGAGCTGGCGATGCGCTTCGCCATGGTCTGCGCCCTGCCGGCGGGGCACCCGCTGGCAGAGAAACGACTGATCCGAGTGGAAGACCTGAAGGATGAGCCCTTCATCGGCCTGGCGCGGGATGACTGTTCGATCATGACCATCGACCGCGCTTTCCAGTTGCGCGGGGTACAGAAGCGGTCAATCGTCGAGGTGCCGATGTCGGAAACCGCCTGCGACTTTGTCGCCGGGGGCGCCGGCGTGTCGATCCTCCCTCCCTTCGTCGGTCTGGGCTATGAGGAGGACAAGCTGGTGCGCCGCCCGGTGGTCCCGCTGACGACGATGAATGTCTGGATCCTGCTGCCCGCCTCGCGCCCGCCTTCGCAAGCCACCGAGCGTGTGGTCGAGGTCCTGCGCGAGCATCTCAAGCGGTATGATGTTGACCAGGCAGAGTAGAGCCTGCCGACGCAAGGCAGCGGCACCGAAACTTCATTGCGGCCTTCTGTCAGACACGCAGATCAGACCCCGCTTTAAGACCTCATGGCCCCGATCCGAACTCTACCGAGTGGGCTTTTTTCTCCAATTAGCCGCGCACGAAAACGGCGGTCCCCTCACCGGTCAGGAGCATTTGACCCAGATTTTCAGAGTACCCCCGGGTATGGGCACCTAAAGGTCTCACTGATCAACTTCTCGCCACAGGTCACATGGAAAGAAGAACGGCACCTCATCGAGCATCTAACTAGCAGAGAGCGCTCTCGCCACGGCCTGCGACAACTCCCCAGGCGAGCATGGCTTGCCAATTCTCTCACCGTAGAGAGGGTAGTGCGTCGCTTCATCACCTGTGTACCCAGACATATACAAAACTCCAATACTTGGAACCATCTTGCGCACAATGTCTGCAAGCTCATAACCACCTATTTCGCCCGGCATAACTATATCCGTCAAAAGAAGATCAACCTTTAAACCTGAACGAATCTCACTCAAAGCACTTTCACCATTGTGAGCCTGAAAGACATTGTAGCCCAACCCCTTCAACACACCGGCGGCAACCTCTCGCAAACTATCTTGATCCTCAACCAACAACACACTCTGACCGGACCCAAAAGTAATTTCAGGGCCAGTTTCCCCTTCCGGATCGGCGTCAGAGATAAACGCAGGAAGAAACAGCTGAACGCTCGTGCCAACGCCCACACTACTATCGATCTCCATGCGGCCGCCGATCTGTTCAGTGAACCCTTGCGCCATGGCCAAACCAAGCCCCGTACCCCCAACATTTTTTCTAGTGGAGAAAAAGGGGTTCACAGCCTTGGACAGCACAGACTTGCTCATACCAGGCCCATCGTCAGCCACCACAATGGCTACTTGACCATCCTTGAAATCAGCAGTTACAGAGATTGTGGTACCGACTCCCGACTCGATAATAGCGTTTCGAGAGTTCAAGCAAAGGTTAAGAATAACATTTTCAAACTGTGACGGATCACAGCGCAAAGCAGTATTTTTGATCCCAGCCGAGAACAATACGTCGATCGAAGATTCGACCGCAGGCCTAACCAAAGCCTTCAGGTCTTCGAATGCGGAAGAAACCTGGACAGTTTTGACGACCCCGACAGACTCTCTCGCAAAGGTTAAAAGTCGCCGGGTAAGTTCAGACCCTCTACGGACGGCAAGAGAACATACATGAATAAATCTCTTTTGCTCGTCCGTCGCGCCCCGCTCAATTAAGGCAATAGAGTAATCAACAGTTCCGAGAATATTATTGAAATCATGCGCAATACCCCCCGTAAGCTGCCCAAGTGCGTCAAGCCTAGTAGCTCGCTGTTCATTAATTCTAGCCAACTCTTGCTCAGTCACATCGTCAAGGACAACAACCGCCGAGAGTTCTGTCCTCAACCTTGAGTGAACTGGAGTACTGGAAACGTTAACGTGGACTAGATCTTCGGCCCCTGAAGACTGCAGAACAACTCTTTCAGCGCGAAGCAAGACCCCAGCTCTAGCGCGATTTATTGGGCTTGCAGAGAAATCTAGTGCTCCCCCCTCTTTGGGGTCCAAAAACTTAACTGAACTAGGCCAAGCCAAAGGCCATTCGACCTCATCCGCATTTATCCCGAGAATCTTCATCGCGCTAGAGTTTGCCTCCGCAATAGCTCCATCCCGATTGATAGCTAGGACGCCGCAACTTGCAGTTTCCAAAATTGCAGTCAATCTCGAATTCAGATCATCTGATCGCTTACTCGCCCGCCTCGCGTTCCTGCGCCCAACACCGAGAACAAACAAAAGAGACACCAAGACGAGAACGACAAGCAAAGCCGAAACAAACACAAAAAACCTAACACGATCAGGCGTCCAAAAATGAGGGGCTCCCAGCCAATCTGATTTAAGCTTTTGATACTCATCCGAAGATAGATATCCCGGAGTCACAGAGTTTATTTTTTCTCGAACAGTCGCGAGACCGTCTCTGAATGCGATTGCACGTCGAGAAGTTCCGAAAGGCGGCTCAACCTTTTGCACATCTCGCTCTAAACCCAACTCGCTCAAAATCTCAGAGAAAGCAGACGTCTCATATAGCACAGCTTCCACTTCGCCCCTTACCAATGCACCTGCCATCGAACGTGGGTCATCAAAAACTATCCTTTCTCCGAGCTTCTCTTCATCCACCGACTGGTAGGCCCAATTCGTCCCAACGAGACCGACGCGTGCGGCAACCAGGTCATCTAAATCGTTGACCCCTTGTTTCTCGCTCAGAACGAAGATGGAGTAAGAAGACTCTTGCAAGGAGAGGCCGAACTGCATGTGCGAGCTTCGCGCATCCGTCACGCTCAAGGGAGGCAAGATGTCATAAATCCCTGAGTTGGGTCCGAGCGCCCATTCCTCGAGGGTTATCTTCTTAAAGTCGATACTTAGATTCGCTCTACGCGCTAATTCTCGAAGAGCCTCTACGCCGAAGCCAGTGAACTCCCCGCCCGCTTCAACGAATTGATATGGTGGAAAATCAGCTACACCAACTGTTAAAACTGAAGGCGCAGGCGCCGGAGGCTCAATATTCCAGGACGAGATCAGTTCATCTATCTTCCCTGCTTGCTGCAACCTTTCAATAGCGCCATTGACGTCGTCCAAACTGATTTTTGACAAAGGCGAAATAGCGACATGCATGTCGGCTTTCGCTAAGGGAGGGCTTACACGTCGTACACGATAGTCTAGCTTAGTATCTTCAAGCAAATCGGCAGCCAAATTATACGTTGTAACCACACCATCCACCCGGCCAAGAATGAGAGCCCCAAAAGCCAAACGGGCATCTGGGAACTCTATGACTTCTGCAGCGTGCCCGTTTAATCTTCCATATCGACTACCCGAAGTCTCTGAGATAACTCCTATTGTTGCCCCCACCATCTGTCCGACAGAAGACGGGCTACCATCCTCTTCTCGTACAAACAGGTAGACTGAAGTGCGTCCGACCGGTTCTGAAAAATCATTTCCTGCTAACGATGGACTGCGCATAACGCCTGCTAAAATGTCGCTAACGCCAGTCCTCTGTGCGACCAGTGCTGATTGCGCAGTTGCATACTCTACAAAACGAATACTGTATCCGGCCTCCTTCGCAATAGAACGAGCCAGTTCTGCATAAAATCCTGTGAGGCGACCACGCTCATCGAGCTCATAGGAACCCGGCCACTCGGTCCACGGAACAACGAGAGTATCGACAGTCTGTGCCTTGCCCGTTGGACTAAACATTACGAAAGCTGCAGAGATAGCGAGCATGCGTATTGTAAGGGAGAGAAGCTTTGCATTCTGCGACATCTAAGAGCTACCTAACTCAGTGAAGACAAGCGCCGTCATTTTTTATTTTTTTGACAGGCACTTAGCCACCATCGCATCTACAGCACACTCTTGTCTATGGCGTCGTTAGGGCAATTTCGCAGCTCTCTCCCCCTCCCATGGCTTCATCGGCGGCAGCGCCTCGGTGACCTGGTGCGCCGTCAGCCCTCCATAGATGCGGAAATGATTGCGCAGGGTCATGAGCGCCGCCCACCACAGCAGGTAGTCCCGCCGCGCCCGCGCCTGGTCGCGGGGGTGGTTCTCGATCGTGATCGGGCAGCAGCGCAGGTCCACCTCGCGGACCTTGCCCCGACTCGTGTAGCGCGCCTTGCCGCAGGCCTCGGTGACGGCGAACCGCCCGTGCTTCGTTTGCTTCCAGTCCACCGGCTGGACCTGCGGCGCGAGATCCGAGCCCCAGCCCAGGGTTTCGCCCGCGCGGCAGAGATCCGCGATGACCAGCGCCATGCGCCGGCCACCAACGCCTTCGGGCAGCTGCGCCAAGGCATCGGCCACCGCATCCGCGTCGGGATGCGGCTCCGAGGTGCCACCGCCCTGCACGCGACAGCCGAGCTCCGCCTGCCGCATCAGGATGTGTTCCATGCCATAGCCCTTCAGCGCGCCTTGCGGTCGTTCGTTGGCGCCCTGGTCGAAGTCGATGCGGATCTTCTCCTTCTGAAACGCCCAGTCGAGGAGCTGCAGGATGCTGACTTCACGCGGGGACGCGCTGCTCAGGCCCCGGGGCCTGTGTCGGAGCGCCATGGTCATGCTGCCTCTCCCTGTGCCTGCCCTCTGCGCACCAGTTCACGCGCGGCCTCCTGGTGCGTCTCATAAGCGTGGAGCCACTCCCGGTCCGTGGCATCCACCGGCAGGCGCAGGCCGATACGCTCACGCAGGCGGGCGACCTTCGACTGTGCCGCTCCTGCCCGGTCCGCGATGATCCGGCGTTCCTGCGGGTTCAGCGGCGGGCGGTGCTTCGCCAGCCACCAGCGGTATTCCTCGACCAGGCGCCCCTCGGCCAGGGCCGCTCTGCCAGCTGCACTGCCGAACCAGGAGGCGAGGCCCGGCATCTCCTCCAGCGGACGGGGCTGCGCCACCTGCGCCAGGGCCACGAAGGCCGCGTGGCTGGGCCAGAAGTCCCGCGCCCTCCCCTCGCCCTTCGAGCGCATCGCCTCGAAGAGCCGCCGCAGGTTGGCGTCGCTCATGTAGGACAGTTCATCCGCCAGACGGTCCAGCCGCTTGCGGCCCTCCTCCGGGTCCATCGTCTTCGGGAAGCGGAAGCCGATCCCCTCCAGCGGTCCCAGCAACAGCCGGCGCACCCGGTCCCGCTTCGTCTCGTGATCCTGATCCTGCTCGATCC
>NZ_PGTC01000018.1 GCF_002786295.1 Pseudooceanicola marinus
CGGAAACTCCGTCTGCCCGCCCGTGGCCGCGGCTGTAGTGAGGGCGAATTGTGGGCAGTTGGCTGAGAAGGAGGCCGCAGCATGACAGACCTGCACACCCCTGACGAACTGGCCAAGGCGAAGGCTCACGCCGAGAGCCGCGCCGCCGAAGCGACGAAGCCCGCGCTGCGGATCTTCCTCCAAGCCTGTGCTGATGTCCTGGCCGAAGCGCTGAAGAGTGAGAAAGGCGCCCTGATCCCAGCTGAGATTGACCGCCTCGACCGGGCTGACAAGTAGAACTCTGACGACTGAGGGAAGTACTCGATGGACATCACATCACAGCGAACGGCCATGCGGCCTGCCGACATGCGCCGTGCAGTCTCCGAATGGGTCTCGAAAGGGTGCACGGTCAAGATCGGCCCTGACGGCTCGATCGAAGTGAAACCGCCCCAGGTGACGATGGATGACGCCGACCTGGTTGACTGGACCCGCAAGGCATGAAGCGGCACCTACCTCCCTACGTCTACGCAAAGGGCAAGAGGGGCTACCTCTACTTCGTGAGGGGCAGCATCTGCGAGCGGATCAAATCCAACCCGGGGACCCCTGAGTTCGCGGCCGACTACGCCCGCTTGCTGCGGGGGAGATCCATGGCACCGCGGCGCACGATCTCGAAGCTGATCGACGAGTTCATGAGTTCGCCCAAATGGGCTGGCTATGCATTCAACACCCGACGCAGTCATGAACGGCATCTCGCATACATCCGGGATGTCGCCGGACACGTCGATCCGAGCCAGCTGCGAACTGTCCATGTCTACGAAATGCGCGATGCCCTGGCAGACAAACCGACCGATGCAAACCGCAAGCTGGACACCCTGGCGGCGCTGCTGAACCACGGGAAGAGGATCGGCTGGCTAGACGGGAACCCAGCCCAGGGAGTGGAGCGGCTAAAGCCCACGGGGCGCAAGCGCCGACCCTGGCCAGTGGACCTGATTGAGGCCTTTAGGGCAAACGCATCCGGGCGCACTCTGCTGTTGTTCGAGCTGCTGCTAGGAACCGGACAGCGCATCGGTGATGTCCTCGACCTCAGGTGGTCCGACTTGGACGAAGACGGCTTCACCATCACGCAAGGCAAAACTAAGACCGAACTCTATATCCCGCTTACGGATCGACTTCGCAGGGTTCTGGCAGCCGAGACGAAGAAGGGCTTTTTCATTGTCTGCCATCCCGATGGCAGCCGGATCAGCTACCAGCTTGCGCACAAGAACATCATGGCCGTGCGCCGTGAGATCGGCGCCGAGGCCTACGATATTCATGGGCTGCGCTACGCTGCCGCCTCCGAAATCGCCGCGATTCCGGGAATGACCTCAGAGCATGTGAAGGCGATCACCGGACACGCTGATGCGGCCATGATCCGGCTCTACGCCGGCGCGGCCGTCCAGAAGGCGCGAGCCCAAGAGGCCCAGAAAGCACGCACGGACAAAGACAGCACGAAACGCGAACTTTGAAACGCTTTTGAAATTGAAACGGTCTACCATTGATTTTAAAAGATAAACCCAGAAATACAGATGTTTCAGGAACATTTCCTTGGTCAGGGTCGTGCCCTTGCGCAGCGACAGCAGTTCCAGCATCTGGTATTCCTTGCCAGTCAGATGCACGGGCTTGCCGTCCACCTCCACTGTCTTGGCATCAAGGTTCACCTCGATCCGGCCGGTGCGGATGATCGACTGCGAGTGCCCCTTGGACCGGCGGATGATCGCATGGATGCGCGCCACTAGTTCCTCGCGATGGAAGGGTTTCGTCAGGTAATCGTCGGCGCCGAAGCCGAAGCCCTTCAGCTTGTTCTCGGTATCGTCAGCGCCCGACAGGATCAGGATCGGCGTCTCGATCCGCGCCAGGCGCAGCTGACGCAGCACCTCGTGCCCGTTCATGTCCGGAAGGCCCAGATCCAGCAGGATCAGGTCGTAATCATAGAGCTTGGCAAGATCGATGCCCTCTTCGCCCAAGTCGGTCGTGTAGACGTTCAGGTTGGCATGGGTCAGCATCAATTCGATGCTCTTCGATGTGGTCGGATCATCTTCTACCAAAAGCACGCGCATGCCAAGTTCTCTCCGTTAATCCCCTGGTTGCCTTGGATCGTGACGGCATTTGGTTAACCTCAGGTTACCGGGAAATCCCCTTTGCGGACAACAACCTAAGATTGTCTGTACTTCTGCAATGCCGTCGCCTTCAGCGCCTCCTCGCCATGGTTGGCGACCGCGCTGACCCACTCCAGAAATTCCTCCGGTGAGAGCGAGTATCTCTCAAGCGCCTCGTCCTGGGATATAAGACCATGGACCACCCCCCGCACGACGGCCGCCTTGCGCGAGGCGACCCAGCGACGGGTCGTCGCCGGCGGCAGATCCGCCCGCGTCATCACCCGGCCATCCGGCAGGGTCACCGCCCGCGGCCCCTGGACTTTCTTTAGATACATCGCTCCGGCCCTCACTGGCCCTCAGTAGATCCCCGCCATTCTTTGGGGCGGGTTTTAACGGCTGGTGAAACGGCGGGTTGAGAGTGTGTCGCATTTTCCTATATTCTCTTGATCTTCGAGCCGGGCCGACGAGTCGTCCCTCTCCCCCATCCCCGGCCGATCAGGAGCACCCATGGCACTGGACACCGCACCCGAGCTGAATTCCCTGGGCTTCGCCAAGCCCCCGTCCGAGACCCGCGTGGTCGTCGCCATGTCCGGCGGCGTCGACAGTTCCGTCGTGGCGGCGAAACTGGCCGAGGAAGGCTATGACGTCGTGGGCGTGACACTGCAGCTGTACGACCACGGCGCGGCCCTGGCCAAGAAGGGCGCCTGCTGTGCCGGCATCGACATCCACGATGCGCGCCGGGTCGCGGAGGAGATGAACTTCCCCCACTATGTCCTTGATTACGAAAACATCTTCCAGGATGCGGTGATCGACGAGTTTGCCGACAGCTACCTGGCGGGCGCCACCCCAGTGCCCTGCATCCGCTGCAACGAACGGGTGAAGTTCAAGGACCTGCTGGAGACGGCGAAGGATCTGGATGCCGACTGCATGGCCACCGGGCACTACATCCAGCGCAAGATGGGCGCGACCGGTCCCGAGCTTCATTGCGCGGCCGATGCGAACCGCGACCAGAGCTATTTCCTCTTCTCCACCACCCCCGAACAGCTGGCCTTCCTGCGCTTCCCGCTGGGCCACCTGCCGTCGAAGGACGCCACCCGCGAGCTGGCGGCGCAGTACGGCCTGGCCGTGGCGGACAAGCCCGACAGCCAGGACATCTGCTTTGTCCCGAACGGAAACTATGCGTCCGTAATCGAGAAACTGCGCCCCGGCGCGGCGGAGCCGGGCGAGATCGTCCATGCGGACGGCCGGGTGCTGGGCACGCATGAGGGCGTGATCCACTATACCATCGGCCAGCGCCGCGGCCTGGGCATAGGCGGGCTGAGCGAGCCGCTTTACGTGGTGAAATTGGACGTCGACGCCAAGCAGGTGATCGTCGGCCCGAAGGAGCTCTTGGCCACCCGCCGCGTGCCAGTGCGGGAGATCAACTGGCTGGGCGAGGGCAAGATGACCGACAAGGCCGAACATCACATCTCGGTCAAGGTCCGCTCCACCCGCCCCCCGCGCGAGGCCATCCTGCGCCCGATCAGCGAGACCGAGGCGGAAGTGGAGCTGCTGAGTGCCGAGGAAGGCATTTCTCCCGGCCAGGCCTGCGTGTTCTACGAAACCGAGAGCAGCCGCATCCTTGGCGGTGGCTGGATTTGGCGCGGGTACTGACCCCGGCGCCAAGAGAGAGAAGAAACGCGCGTCCCTCAGGGGGCGCGCGTTTTGCCTTTTGGGGCCCAGCAAAGGAGCGTGGGGGCTCTGCCCCCTTGAGCCTGCGGCTCAATTCCCCCCGGCATATTTCCGGCCAACAATAGGGGAAGAGGCTATGGGGCACCCGAAGACGCGGTCGGGCGCTGCGGAGACCCTAGAGACGGGCGAGGATGGCGCGGGCGGCGCGCAGGCCGGGGGCCTCGCCGCCGCGACCCAGACGATCCATCGTGACCTCGAGGGCCTCGAACTGGTCGGTCGGATCCTCCAGCACGGCGGAGAGGGCCGGGGCGATCTTCGCCGCATCACAGTCATCGCCGACGAACTCGGGGATCACCCGTGTGTCGGAGACCAGGTTGACCAAGGTCACCGTGTCGGTGATCAGCATCCGCTGCATGATCATCCGCGTCAGCGGCGCCATGTCGTAGGCGATGACCATCGGCGTGTCATTGGCGGCCAGCTCCAGCGAGACGGTGCCCGAGGCGGCCAGCGCCAGGTCGGCGGCCCGGAAGGCAGCGCGCTTGATCCGGGCGAACTCCGCCGGGTCGGCGTCGCGCGGGTCGAGGATCATCAGCTCCGTGGGCCAGTCGCGCGTCAGCTCCTCCACCAGCGGGGCCACATGGGCGGCGGCGGGCAGGACAAAGCGCAGCTCCGGGTGGCGGGCGCGCAGCTCGCGCAGCACGGGGCCGAAGACCGGCGCCAGGCGCGCGACCTCCCCGCTGCGTGAGCCGGGCAGCACCAGCAGGATCGGGGCGTCACCGATGCCGCTTTGGACGCGAAAGTCGTGCACCTCCTCGACGGTGGCGATCGGCTGGGTGGCGATCGGGTGGCCGACGAAATCGCATTCCATCCCGGCAGCCTGCATCAGCGGCGGCTCAAAGGGAAAGAGCGCCAGCACCTGGTCGATGACGCGCGCCATCTTCACGGCGCGTTTCGGGCGCCAGGCCCAGACCGTGGGAGCGACGTAGTGGACAGTGCGGATCTGCGACCGCGCCTTCACCAGCTTGGCCACGCGCAGGCAGAAATCGGGGCTGTCTATCGTCAGCAGCAGATCCGGCGGATCGGCCAGCACCGCCTCGGCGCATTCGCGGATGCGGCGTTTCAGGTGGAAATACTTCGGCAGGATCTCCGCCAGGCCCATGACCGACAGTTCCGACATGGGAAAGCGCGAGGTGAGGCCCTCGGCCTCCATCGCCGGCCCGCCGACGCCTTCAAAGGTGACCTGGCCGCCCGTCAGCTCCTTCAGCCCGGCCATGACAGCCGCGCCGAGATTGTCGCCCGAAGGCTCGCCCGCGATGACGAAGATGCGCATCATGTCTCCTGCACCCAGATCGTGACGCCCAGATCCTCCGCCCGGGCCAGCAGCGCCGCGCGGTCCAGCAGCAGCACGGCCCCCGGGGCGATGGCGATGGCCGCCAGGCCCGCCGCATGGGCCCCCTCGACCGTGGCAGGGCCGATGGCGGGCATGTCCACGCGCAGGTCCTGCCCGGTCTTGGGGCGCTTGACGAAGACGCCGGGCGCCCGGCGCAGGTGCGCGGGCGTAGTGGCCACGTAGCGCAGGAGCGCATCGCTGCCCTGAAGGGTCTCGATCCCCAGGCACAGCCCGCCCGCCACGACGCAGGCCTGGCCGATGTCCAGCGGCGCCATATGCGCCAGGATTTCCGCCCCGCGGGTGGCATCGGCGCGGGCCTGCGCGTCAGGCGCGGGACCGGCCAGCAGGCCGGGCGTGGGCGCGATCAGCTCGGGAAGGACCTCATGCGCGCCCTGAACGGCAAAGCCTTCTTCCTCGAAGATGGAGATCACCAGCCGCAGCAGGCTGTCGTCCCCGCCCTGCCCCATGGCTTTCAGCAGGCGCGGGGCGAGCATCAGCATCTTGGCGTCCAGCGCCGTCTTGTCGAATTCTGGGCGCGCCAGGCTGCCGGCGAGCACGACGCGGGTCACCCCCGCGTCCCGCAGCCCACGGAACAGGCTGCCCAGTTTCTCGAAACGGTAGCGGGTCAGCGTCTCTTCCGGCAGGTCACAGTCGATACCCGCAAGGGACACGCGGAAGGCCTGCGGCTCGGCTTCGGCCAGAGCCACGGGCAACGCGCCGGCGCCGGCGATGATCGCGAGGCGCCCGTCTGGCGCCTCTGCCGCCGTCCTGTCCTGTGCTGGGGCCGCGCGGGCCCCGCCCCGCCTGCCGAAGAGCGCCATTTCAGCCGCCCGGTGTCAGGAAGGAGCGGTCGCTTTCGCCGGTGATGAAATCGACGATCTCGCGCACATAGGCGCTTTCGGTTTCCTCGCCCAGGCGGCGGGCGCGGTCCTGGAAGGCGCCTTCGCCCTGGGCCAGCATCTGGAAGGCCGCGCGCAGGGCGGTGATGTCCGACCGCGCGACGCCGCGCCGTTTCAGGCCAACCAGGTTCAGGCCGTCGAGATGGCCCCGCGGCGCCTGCACCAACCCATGAGGGATCACGTCGTTGGTGACCATGGTCACCGCGCCGATGATCGCGCCGCGCCCGATGCGCACCCATTGATGAACGCCCGAGAGGCCGCCGATGATGACCTCATCCTCGATCACGCAATGGCCGGCCAGGGCGGCATTGTTGACGATGATGACATGGTTGCCGACCTGACAGTCGTGGGCCACGTGGCACCCCGCCATGAACAACCCGTCGTCACCCACACGGGTCACGCCGCCCCCGCCCTCGGTGCCGGTGTTCATCGACACGTGTTCACGGATGCGGTTGCGCTTGCCGATGACCAGCGAGGTCTCCTCGCCCCTGAACTTCAGGTCCTGGGGAATGCCGCCGAGGACCGCGAAGGGGTGCACCAGTGTCTCTTCCCCGATTTCGGTCCGGCCCTGCACCACGACATGGCTCATCAGCTCGACCCGGGGGCCGATCACGGCCTTGGCGCCGATGTGACAGAAGGGACCGATCCGCGCGCCGGGGCCGATCTCGGCGCCGTCCTCGACATGGGCGGAGGGGTGCACGAAGGCTTCGTGGCTGATCGCCATGGCTCAGCCCTCGACCGCGTCGGCTGGCAGATCGAGCATGGCCATGAACTCGGCCTCGCAGGCCAGGTCCCCGTCCACGGTCGCCTTACCGCCGAATTTCCACATTTTCGCGCCGGGCTTGCCGCGCAGGGTTTCGACCTGCAGCTCCAGCACGTCGCCGGGCACGACCATGCGGCGGAACTTCGCCTTCTCGATCGACATGAAGTAGATCAGCGCGTTCTTGTCTTCCAGGCCGAGGGCCGCGCCCACCATGACGCCGGCGGTCTGGGCCATCGCCTCGACGATGGTCACGCCGGGCATGATCGGCTTACCCGGGAAGTGCCCCTGGAAATGCGGTTCGTTCATGGTGACGTTCTTGATGCCCCGCCCCGAGCTGTAGCCGTCGATGTCGACGACCTTGTCGACCAGCAGGAAGGGATAGCGGTGCGGAATAATACGCTGAATACGAGCGATATCGGCGGTTTGCAGCGTCTCGGTCATGAAATCTTTCCTCATGCGGCCCGGGAGGCGCACCCCTGGGCCGCCTCCGGGGAAGCCCCGTGTCCTTGTGTCCCTAGCAAGTCACCCGCGCGGCGGCAAGCGGCAGGGGCCCTGCCGGCGGATGCGCGGTCCTCCCGTCCGGCGGCGGTTCAGTCGCCGGAGGTCGTGCCCTCGGGCGCCTGCTCCGGCACCTCCGGCAAGACATCGCTGTCAGGCGCGGTGACGCCTTCGGCCAGCCCTTCCTCCGTCAGGCTGCCGCCGGTCAGCGCGCCTTCGGTTGGCCCCTCGGGCGCGGCACCGCTCTGCTGCGGCGGCTCTGCGCCTATGCCCGCCGCAGGGTCGGTCTCAGTGTCCGTGTCGGCGCCGTCCTCCGCCCGGGACAGAAGGGCGGCATCGATCCGGCGGATGGCCTCATCGGTCACATCCACCGCTTCCCGCGTGACGAAGACCGTCCGACGTTCGAGGATCACAGCCGTGCCAGCCTCCTGCATCAGGCGATCCAGCACGGGTTCAACGGACACCAGGAACTCTCGCCGAACCGCCTCGCTGTCCTCGCCGAGGCCCTGCGCCTCCAGGTCACGTTCACGGCGGATGCGGATCACCTTCTCGTCGAAGGCATCGGCCAGTTCCCGAAAGGCCTGCGGGTCCATCTCCGCGCGGCGCTCTGTCAGGGTACGTTCTTCCTCCGCCAGCTCGGCCTCGATCCGCCGGTTCTCCGCCGCGATCTCGGCGGCGCGGGCCTCCAGCTCCTCAGCCAGTTGCTGCGCGTAGTCGCTTTCGGAAAAGAGCCGTTCGCTGTCGATGACCAGCACCGGGGACCGCAACTGCTGCGGGGCCTGCCCCTGCGCCATCGACGGCGCTGCCCCCAACAGGGAAAACGCAAGGGCCCCGGCCAGCGCAAGCCGGACCGGGGCCCCGAAAAAGGTGGAAAATGCCGTCACGCCGGTCCTCAGAAATCCGTCCGGATGGAGAGGTCGAAGGTCTGCTCCTCGTCGAAGTCTTCCTTCTGCAGCGCCGTCGTCCAGTTGAAGCGCAGCGGCCCGACCGGCGTGTCCCAGAACAGCGAGACACCGACGACCTGGCGCAGCGAGAAGTCCTCGTAGAAGACGTCGCTGTCCGACTGGTCCAGCCCCCAGACAGAGCCGACGTCGTAGAAGACACCCCCGGTGATGCCCAGTTCTTCGGGCAGGCCCAGCGGGAATTCGGCATCGAACTGCGCCACGGCGTAGGTGGTGCCGCCCAGGGCGTCGTCGTAGTTGCCGGGCGAATACTGCCGCGGGCCGATGCCGTCGGGGGTGAAGCCCCGCATGATCGAAGACCCGATCCGATAACGGTCGGTCGCGATGGAATCGCTGCCGCCCAGCATCGAGATGTTGCCGGCGCGGAAGGTCGCCCGCAGGGTCACGTCCTCGTTCCAGACGGCGGTCTGCGCGATCGCCCGCGCGGTGGAGCGGATGAACTCCACGTCGCCGCCGACCCCGCCGAAGTCCTGGCCGAATTCCAGCAGGATGCCGGCGTTCGGGTTCAGACCCGTCAGACGCGTGTCATAGGCATAGGTGTAGCCCACTGAGGAGGAATAGCGCAGATCCTCTTCCGCCTCGGCCCGAAGCAGCGGGCCGACATCGCTGTCGTCGTCAAGATTGATGTCCCGCGCGTTCAGCTTGTAGTTCAGGTTCAGGCTCGACCGTTCGCTCAGCGGGAAGGTCAGGCCGGTCGTGAAGGAGCCGCTGATCGCATCGTAGTCCGAATAGTCGGACTCGGATTCGCTGTAGGACAGCCCGAAGTTCAGCCGCAGATCCCGGCCCAGCAGACGCGGTTCGACGAAGTTGATCGAGTAGTTGGTGTTGGAACTGACACCGGACACCGTCACGCCCAGGGTCTGGCCCCGGCCCAGGAAGTTGCGCTCTTGGAAGGCGACCTGAAGCCCGAAACCGTCGGTGGTCGAGTAGGTCCCGCCGAAGGACAGCGACCCGGTCGGCGCCTCTTCGACATCCACGTCGAGGATGACCTGATCCGGGCGGGTGCCCTCGCGCGCGTTCACGTCGGCGCTGGAGAAGAACCCGAGCGCGCGGATGCGCTCCGCGGTCTGGCGGATCTCACGCGGGTTGAAGGGGTCGCCCTCGGCCATGCGGAATTCCTGGCGGATGACACGGTCCAGGGTCGTGGTGTTGCCCTCGATGTCGATCCGCTCGACGAAAACCCGCGGGCCGCGCGACAGGACGAATTCCACATCCAGCGTCAGATCGCGGTCGTTGCGGGTGATGCGCGGCTCGATCCGCAGGAAGTCGCGACCCTGGCGCACGGCCAGGCGTTCCATCCGGGTGATCGAATTCTCGACATCGGTGGGGGTGTAGGTCTGGCCCGGCTTGATGCGCAGGGCCTCCTGGTAGGGGGCCGCGTCGACGCCTTCGTATTCGCTGACCGTGGTGATCCGGCCGAACTCGAAGGGCTGCCCTTCCTGGACGTTGAAGGTCACGACATAGCCGTCGCGCTCGGGCGACAGTTCGGCAGAGACGCCGGTGATCCGGAAGTCGACGTAGCCGCGCGACTGGTAGAAATCGTTCAGCACCCGGCGGTCAAACTCGATCCGGTCAGCCACGAAGGTGTCGGAGCGGAAGAAGGCCCGCAGCAGACCGGCCTGTTTCGATTCCAGCACCTGGCGCAGGCGACGGTCGGAATAGACGGTGTTGCCGACGAAGGAGATCCGTTCAACCTCGGCGTTGTCGCCCTCGAAAACCTCGAACACCAGATCGACACGGTTGTCGGAGCGGCGGATGATGCGCGGGGTGACGCGCGCCGCCAGCCGGCCCTGCTGGGAATAGGCCTCCGAGATCAGCGCGGCATCGGCTTCGGCCCGAGTCGGCGAGAAGACCTGGCGGGAGGTCGACTGCACGATTTCCGTCAGCGCATCGTCCTTGATCCGGCGGTTGCCCTCGAAGGAGATGCGGTTGATCGTCGGGTATTCGGTGACGCTGATGACCAGGGTGCCGCCGCGCGGCGTCAGCTCGACGGTCTCGAAGAGACCGGAATTGACGATGTTCTGATAGGCGTCGTTCAGCTCTGCCGCCGTGACGGCCTCACCGCGCCCGATTCCCGCGTAGGAGACGACGGTGGCGTCGGGGATCCGCTGGTTGCCTTCGATGGCGACCGCGTTGAACCGGTAGCTCTGCGCCAGAACCGCGTCCGGCGCGGTGAGAGAAACGCCTGAAACAATGGCGAAAATCGCAGCTGCCAGAGGCAAGGAAAACTTGTTGCGGCGAACGGAGGGGGCAGCCCCGGCTCCAAAGGTATTCGTCATATTCCAAACCCAGTCAGACATCCCAGTTAGGACGTGAGTATCGGGTTAATAACCGCTTGTCAAAACAGGAAAACGCGCGGGACGTGTCGCCGCGCGCGTCGGGTCCGGCCCGGGTCCGAAGTGAGGAGAAGATGGCCGTTTTCAGCGCCCGCCAGGGCCCTGCGAGAGGCCGCTCAGAACAGGATCTGGCCCATGTAGGCACCCGCCGACAGCGCCAGCGCCGTCAGCCCCGCGTAAAGCAGCAGATCGACGTTCAGCTCGAACAGCACCGACAGACCACGGTAGCTTTTCTGGAGAAGCGTCATTGCGTTCCAACCTTTCCTGCACGCGATTTGGGCCCGTCGGGCCTACAATCACACGCATCTATTCCATTGGAATGCGGCAAAAATCGGGCGGCGATCCCCTGCCCCTTGTCGAGGCAGGAACTGCCCCCTGCCGTGAGGGCCGCCGGTCCGTCGGGACGCGGCGCCGCGCCCGGGCCTCAGGGACAGAAAACGTCGTTGGTCAGGGCAAAGACCATGACCGACAGCACGATGGTCAGGCCGACGGCCATCAGAACCCGCAGCGCACCGTCCGACGGCGGCTTGCCCGCCACGGCCTCATAGGCATGGAAAACCAGGTGCCCCCCGTCCAGGATCGGCACCGGGAAGAGGTTCAGCAGGCCGACGCCCGTGGACAGGGCCGCGACGAACCACAGGAAGCTGGTGGTGCCCTGGCTGGCCATGGCGCCGGAGGTCTTGGCGATGCCGATCGGGCCGGACATGTTGCAGGACGAAATCGCCCCGGTGATCATGTGCCAGATCCCCGACAACGAACTGGTGATCACGCCCCAGGTCTGCAGCACCCCGCCCCAAAGCGATTCCAGCACCCCGGCCCGTTCGGTCGCCAGGTCGAAGGCCATGCCCCCGGCAATGCCGATCCGCCATTCGGTGCGGAAGCCGCCTTCGGGCGCGGGTTCATCGACCCGGCGCGGGGTCAGGGCGAATTCCAGGGTCTCCCCGGTCTCGGGCCGCCAGACATCCAGCAGCAGCGTCGCCCCGTCGGAGCCTTCAACCCGTGTCTTCAGCTGATCGAAGGCGAAGATCTGTGTGCCGTCGATGGCCGTGATCACGTCGCCCGGCTTCATGCCAATGTCATAGGCGGCCGAGTTGGGCGCCAGTTGCAGCACGATGGGCGGATAGGGATAGGGGCCGGGCACCGTCACCTCCTGGCCATCGCGGCGCAGCCGGTAGTCCAGCTGGGCCGCCTGCGGCAGCGCGTCGGAGAAGCCGGACATGCCCTCGGCATCGTCCATCGCCGGCAGGTCGACGCCACCGATGGCCAGGATCTCGTCCCCCGGGCGCAGGTCGGCGCCCTGCGACAGCGCGGGCGGCAGCGGGCGCAGCTCTCCCACGGCCAGCGGTTCGGCCACCTGGCCCCGTGCCAGGAAGAGACCGGCGAACAGCAGGATCGACAGGATGAAGTTGAAGATCGGCCCCGCCACCACGGTGGCCGAGCGGGCCCAGAGCGGCGCGCCCAGCATGGTGTGCCGGCGATCTTCCGCGCTGAGGCGCGAAATCGCCTCCTCATCGGGGCCGGAGGAGGCGGCATCGCCATCGCCCAGGAATTTCACGTAGCCGCCGAAGGGCAGCGCGGCCAGCTGCCAGCGGGTGCCGTGGCGGTCGACGCGGGAAAACAGGACGGGGCCGAACCCCAGGGAGAAGACCTCTGCCTTGATGCCCGACACGCGACCGATGATGTAATGGCCATATTCATGGATCGCGACGATGATCGACAGGGCGACGACGAAGGCGATGATCACGTAAAGGGTATTGCCGAACTCTGGCAGGAAACTGGTCATAAAGGTCTACGTCTTCCTATTTGAAAAGGCTCTCAAGTCACCGCCGCAACGCCGGAATTGACGTTTTCCCAGGCATAGGCCCTGGCGATCTGGTCCATCGAGAGGACGTTATCAAGGTCGAAGGCGGCATCAATGAGACCGGAATCGGTCTCTATCCGGTCAAGAACGCGTGTGACCACCTCGGCCATCTGCATGAAGCCGATGCGGCTGTCGAGGAAGGCGTCCAGCGCCACTTCCTTGGCGGCGTTCATCGCCGCGCCCGACAGACCGCCCCGGCGCATGACCCGCTGCGCGATGGCCAGCGCGGGGTAGCGCGCGGGATCGGGCGCCTCGAAGGTCAGCTGGCCGATCTTCGCCAGGTTCAGACGCTCCACCGGCAGATCCACACGGGCGGGCCAGTTCAGGGCGTAGCCGATGGCGTGGCGCATGTCCGCCGGGCCAAGGTGCGCCAGGATGCCACCGTCGATATGGCCGACGAGCGCATGCACCAGGCTTTCGCGGTGCACGACCACCTCGATGATCTCCGGGTCGAGGTGGAAGAACTCCTTCGCCTCGATCAGCTCCAGCGCCTTGTTGAACATCGAGGCCGAATCCACGGTGATCCGCTGGCCCATGGCCCAGTTGGGATGGGTGGAGGCCTGTTCTGGCGTGGCCGCTGCCAGCTGCTCCAGCGGCCAGTCGCGGAAGGCGCCGCCGGAGGCGGTGATGATGACCCGCTCCACGCTCGCCATGTCTTCGCCCAGCAGGGCCTGGTAGAGGGCGGAATGTTCGCTGTCGACGGGGATCAGATCGGCGCCAGACCGCGCGGCGGTCTCCAGCACCAGCGGCCCGGCGCAGACCAGAGTTTCCTTGTTGGCCAGGGCCAGGGCCGCGCCCCGCTCCAGCGCGGCCAGGCCGGGCGCGAGGCCCGCGGCGCCGACGATGGCCGACATGACCCAGTCGGCGGGACGCTGCGCGGCCTCCATCAGGGCGCCCTGCCCCGCGGCCACTTCGATGCCGGTTCCCGACAGCGCGGCCTTCAGATCAGCGTAGCGGTTGTCATGGGCGGTGACGGCCAGCTTGGCGCCCAGGCGCCGGGCGTCCTTGGCCAGCAGGTCGATGTTGTGTCCGCCGGTCAGCGCCTCGACGGTGAAATCGTCAGGCCGCCGGGCGATCAGATCGACGGTGTTCTGACCGATGGAGCCGGTGGCCCCGAGGATGGTGATCCCGCGCATGTTACCCCGCGATGAAGAACAGGCCGGTCCAGGGACCGGTCAGAAGCAGCATGAGGGAGGCGCCCAGCATGCCGTCGAAACGGTCCATCAGCCCGCCGTGGCCGGGGATCAGGTTCGAGCTGTCCTTGACGCCCACGCGCCGCTTGGCCGCGCTTTCGGCAATGTCGCCCATCTGCGAGGCCATGGACAATGCGACCGAAACGCCCGCCAACTGCACGCCCTCGCCCATCCACAGACCGAAGGCCAGGCCGACGAAGCCGGCCACGACCCAGCCCGCGATGGTGCCTGACCAGGTCTTCTTCGGGCTGACACGTGGCCAGAACTTCGGCCCGCCGATCATGCGGCCGGCGAAATAGCCCGCCACGTCGGTCACCACGACCACCGCGACCAGCCAGCCCAGCCACAGCGCGCCCTGCCCGTCGCGCAGCCCGACCATGCCGTAGCCGGCGAGCAGGATCATGGCGCTGAAGGTCAGGAACAGCGCGCGCCGCTGCGGCAGCAGCGACAGCCCCACCATCGAGGGTGCCAAGAGGAAGGGCAGCGCGAAGCCCCCCGGCAGGTAGAGCGCCAGCGCCAGGCAACCGGCAGCCACGCCCCCCATCTGCAGCGGCACGTCACGGCGCAGCGGCGCGCACATCCGCGCCAGCTCCCACACCATGCCGCCGCAGGCCAGGGCGATGAAGATGCGGAACCAATGCCCGCCGGCCCAGATCAGGGCCAGCCCGCCCAGAACCATCACGATGCCCGACACCAGTCGCGGCGCCAGATCCGACCACTTGCGATCCGCCATGCCCTAGCCCTTCGCGCCGCCGAAACGGCGGTCCCGCTTGCCGAAATTGGCCAGCACTCCGGCGAAGACCTCGCGGGTGAAATCGGGCCAGAGGGTGTCTATGAACTCGTATTCCGCATAGGCCGACTGCCACAGCAGGAAGTTGGAAATGCGCGCCTCCCCGGAGGTGCGGATCACCAGATCCGGGTCGGGTAGCACATAGGTATCGAGATAGCGCGGCAGGGTTTCCTCGTCGACGTTCTCGGGCAGCAGGCGACCCGACGCCACGTCCTCGGCCAGGCGCTTGGTGGCGCGGGCCACCTCGTCGCGGCCGCCATAGTTCAGGGCGATGGTCAGGTTGGTGCCGGTGCACTCTGCCGTCATCTCTTCCAGCTCATCCATCAGCGCCTGCAACTTCTCGTCCAGTCCCGGACGATCCCCGATGAAGCGCACCCGCACGTTGCGGTCGCGCAGCGCGCGCGCCTCCTTCCGGATGTAGGACCGGAACAGCGACATCAGACCCGCCACCTCGATCTGGGTGCGTTTCCAGTTCTCGGTCGAGAAGCCGAAGATGGTCAGGTATTTCACGCCCAGATCCGGGCAGGCTTCGACGATCTCGCGCACGCGGCGGGCGCCGGCGTGGTGGCCGAACAGACGCGGTCGCCCGCGCATCGTGGCCCAGCGTCCGTTGCCGTCCATGATGATCGCGACGTGGCAGGGCCTGGGACGATCGCCCGGCGCGCCAAGGGAGATCTCCTCGGCCATGGCCTCTTCACTGTCCGCCATGCGTGCTCTCTCCCCGTATGTCACAGGCAAAGGCGGGCCCGGGCCCGCCTCTCTCCGGTCTTCGGTTTTCGTCGCAGCCGCATGCCAGGTCTCAGACCTGCATGATTTCCTGCTGCTTGGTCTCCAGCGCCTGGTCGACCTTCTTGATGTAGGTGTCGGTCAGATCCTGCACCTCGGTCTCCCAGAACTTCTGGTCGTCCTCGGACAGACCGTCGGCCTTGGCCTTCTTGATCTGGTCCATGCCGTCGCGGCGCAGGTTGCGGATGGAAACGCGCGCATGCTCGGCATACTGCGCGGCGACCTTGGTCAGTTCCTTGCGGCGTTCCTCGTTCAGTTCGGGGATCGGCAGCATGATGATGGTGCCGTTCATCTGGGGGTTGATCCCCAGGCCCGATTCCCGGATCGCCTTTTCCACCTTGTTCACCATCGACTTGTCCCAGACGTTGATGGTGACCATGCGGGGTTCCGGCACGTTGACGGTGCCCACCTGGTTGATCGGCGTCATCTGGCCGTAGGCCTCGACCATGACCGGCTCCAGCATGGAGGAGGAGGCCCGGCCGGTCCGCAGCGAGGCGAATTCCGTCTTGAGGTTCGCCATTGCGCCGTCCATGCGGCGCGAAAGGTCGTTGGTGTCGAGTTCGAAGTCTTCAGACATGGTGATTTTGCCCGCTGAGCTGGTTCTTCTTTCCGCAGCCTTCTAAGTCTTCGGGCCCGGGATGTATAGTGATTTGCGACAGATGCCCGGCGAGCCACCGCTTTCGCCCCCCTGCCCGACGACAAAGGGCGCACCGAAGGCCCTGGCCCGCGATGCGCCCCTGGTCCGGCTCTGCCGGCCCCCGCTGGGGACCGGGGTGCCCGGCTCTGTTACATCTTGCCGCCGTAGACGGGGAAGACACTGGCGTCGCGGCAGTGCTCGATCGGCTCGATGGTCTTCGGCGTGTGCATGTCCTCGTCGCCGCCGGAAACATCAAAGTACTCATGTGCAGAATACATGAATGACCTTCGGTGCGTTCGGCCAGCCTGCCGTCATAGCGCAAAAGGGCCGCCCGTGGGGCGACCCTTGTCTCCGAACCGAAGGCCTGAACCGGGAAGGTGGCGCGCCTAGTCGCGGACCACGGTGTAGGTGCCCTTGCCTTCCAGCACGCCCTTGAACCCGTTGGGCTCGTCCAGCGGGAAGACGATGATCGGCTTGTGATTATCGCGCGCCAGGGCGATGGCCGAGGCATCCATGACCTTCAGGTGCTTCTGCAGCACCTCGTCGTAGGTCACATGCTCGAACCGCTTGGCGTCCGGGTTGGTCTTGGGATCGCTGTCGTAAACCCCGTCGACACCATTCTTGCCCATGAAGATGGCTTCGCAGTTCATCTCGTTGGCGCGCAGCGTGGCGGCGGTGTCGGTGGTGAAATAGGGGTTGCCGGTGCCGCCGGCGAAGATGCAGACCCGCTTCTTCTCCAGGTGACGCACGGCGCGGCGGCGGATATAGGGCTCGGCCACCTCGTTCATGGTGATGGCGCTGATGACCCGGGTGTAGACGCCCAGGCCCTCCAGCGAGCTTTGCATCGCCAGGGCGTTCATCACCGTGGCCAGCATGCCCATGTAGTCGGCCGTGGTGCGTTCCATCCCCTGGGCGGAGCCTGCCAGCCCGCGGAAGATGTTGCCGCCACCGATGACCATGCAGATCTCGACGCCCATGTCGTGAACGCTCTTCACCTCTTCGGCGATACGTTCGACCGTCGGCGGATGCAGGCCGAAGCCCTGGGGCCCCATCAGGGCCTCCCCCGAGATCTTCAGCAACACCCGCTTGTAGGTGGGCTCCTGCGCGGTTTCGGCCATGTTGCGCTCCTTCACGGCGGGG
The DNA here is from genome assembly GCF_002786295.1 of Pseudooceanicola marinus. Lineage (GTDB taxonomy): Bacteria > Pseudomonadota > Alphaproteobacteria > Rhodobacterales > Rhodobacteraceae > Pseudooceanicola > Pseudooceanicola marinus. Next base: position 17,041 of record NZ_PGTC01000018.1, read on the forward strand.
GACTAGGATCGCGCGCAAAATGTCGGAAAAGGCGGGCGGGTTCAATGCGCGAATTGGGACAACAGGCAGGCTTGGCAAGGGGACGCGGATGAGACAGGCGCCGGTGACGGATTGTGCCCGCCATGTGCTCATCGCGGGGCCCACGGCCTCGGGCAAGTCGGCCCTGGCGATGGAGATCGCGGCGCGCGATGGCGGGGTGATCGTCAATGCCGATGCGCTGCAGGTCTATGCGAACTGGCGCCTGTTGTCGGCCCGCCCCTCGCCGGAGGAAGAGGCCAGCCGGCCGCACCGCCTGTTCGGCCATGTCGGGCGCCTCGATCCCTACTCCACCGGCGCCTGGCTGCGCGAGGTGGCGGAGCTGCTGGAGGGGCCGGAGCGGCTGATCATCGTCGGCGGCACCGGCCTCTACTTCCGCGCCCTGACCGAGGGGCTGGTGGAGATCCCGCCGATCCCCGAGGCGATCCGCGCCGAGGGCAATGCCCTGCGCGAGGCCGACCTGCCCGCGATGGTCGCGGATCTGGACCGGCAAAGCGCCGCGCGCGTCGACCTGGCCAACCCCGCCCGGGTGCAGCGCGCCTGGGAGGTCTTGCGCGCAACGGGCCGCGGCCTGGCCGCCTGGCAGGACGACACACCGGCACCGCTGCTGCCGCCCGAACAGGCCACGCGGCTGGTGCTGGAGGCGCCGAAGGACTGGCTGACCCCGCGAATCGAGCGCCGTTTCGACCTGATGATGGAGGCGGGCGCCCTGGAGGAGGCGCGCGCCAACCTGGAGGGCTGGGACCCTGCCCTGCCCTCATCCAAGGCGATCGGGGGGCCCGAGCTGATTGCCCACCTCCTGGGCGATATTTCACTGGACGAGGCCCGGGAGCGCGCCATTATCGGAACCCGTAGATACGCGAAGCGGCAGCGGACCTGGTTCCGCGCCCGCATGCGGGACTGGCAGCAGCTCACGCTTCCGTGATGCTTTACTTATCCCGGCTGAACCGTTCTATTCCCGTCTAGGGACACTCGGGACACATACCAGAACGCTATACGCCATTGGCTGATTACACGCCTCCAACGGTCAGAAGTCAGACCCTTTCACAGCTCTCCGGCCATGAAGACTGGCGGCTGACCCTGCCACACGCGCGCAGCACCCACCTGTTCCTCTACCTGTCGAAGGGCCAGGGGCGCACCATCGTGCTGGGCCGGCGGCGCGGGCTGACGATGAACACCGTCCTCTTCGTGCCCGCCGGCACGCTGATGATGCTGGACATCGGCAAGCAGAGCTACGGCCAGGTCGTTCAGATCCCCGCTGACGCGGGCCTCGTGCTGCCCGGCGATCCGGTGCAACTGCGGGTCCGCGAGAGCATGGCCCAGGCCGAGTTGATCGCGATCATCGACGCCATGCAGCGGGAACAGGCCACCCACCGTCCCTACGGTGCCGAGGCCCTGCAGGCCCATGCCGGGCTGCTGTCGGTCTGGTTGCGCCGCCTGCTGGCCTCCGAGCCGGCGCCCGTGGGCGCGGGCAAGGCCGCCGACCGGCTGGCCGCCGCTTTCTGCGCACTGGTCGAACGCGACTTCCGCTCCAGCCAGTCGATGGCGGATTTCGCCGCTACGCTGGGTGTCACGCCCACCCACCTGACCCGCACCTTGCGCCAGACGGCGGGGATCACGGCGGCGGAAATCCTGACCGGCCGCACCCTGCACGAGGCCCGGGGCATGTTGCAGGACGGCAGCCTGCCCATCGGCCTGATCTCCGAGATGCTGGGCTTCTCCTCTGCCGCCTACTTCACCAGGTTCATCCAGAAACATACTGGCAAGACGCCGACCGCGCTGCGCCGCCGCCGCTGACGCGCCCGCACAAGGGGAGCCTGCGTCGCCTGCCCGGCCAGCGGATGGCGCCGGAGCGTCACATTTTTGCATTCAAGATCAGATATTTGCACAGTCAGATTCGCCGACGTCTGCCGCTCCACAGGGTGCGATGGTGTCGCTTTCAGATGGAAGGTATGTCGTTTTTAACCTATGAAAGCGCGGAGACATGAATTGACGGGCGGGTCTTTTCCTGCGGGAATGACCCTCACAACGAGGTCCGCACCCGGCGAGGGGCAAGCGACGGGCCGATACCTTCGCCTTCGGCATCCGGGCAGAGACCGCCCGCTGCGCCGGGGATCGAACGTCACAGGGAGAACGACATGACGTATCACGACACCCCTCAGGGCCGCATTCACCCCGCGGCCCGCATGTATGCGGATGAATTCAAGGCCGGCAAGCTCAGCCGCCGCGAATTCATGGCCCGCACCTCCGCGCTTGGCGTCGCCTCGGCCGGCATCTACGCGCTTGGCGGGCTGGAACGTCCGGCGATGGCCCAGTCCACGCCCAAGCCCGGCGGCACCCTGCGCGTGCAGATGGAGACCAAGGCGCTGAAGGATCCGCGGAATTTCGACTGGTCGCAGATGGCCAACTTCGCCCGCGGCTGGCTGGAATACCTGGTCGAATACCAGAACGACGGTACCTTCAAGGGCATGCTGATCGAAAGCTGGGACGTGAACGAGGACGCGACCGAGTACATGCTGCACGTCCGCCCCGGCGTCACCTGGAACAACGGCGATCCCTTCACCGCCGAGGACGTGGTGTTCAACATCAACCGCTGGTGCGAACAGGGTGTCGAAGGCAACTCCATGGCCTCGCGCATGGCCTCGCTGATCGACAGCGACAGCGGCATGGCGCGCGAAGGTGCTGTGACCGTGGTGGACGAACTGACCGTGAAACTGGTCTGCGCCTCCCCCGACATCACCATCATTCCCGGCTTCGCCGATTACCCGGCCGCGGTGGTGCACCCCTCCTACGCCGGCGAAGACCCTGCCGAGAACCCCATCGGCACCGGACCCTACCTGCCCGAAACCAACGAAGTCGGCGTGAGCCAGGTTCTGGTGAAGAACACCGAGCACGACTGGTGGGGGACCGGCGCCTACCTCGACCGGATCGAGTTCATCGACTTCGGCACCGACATGGCCAGCTGGGTCGCCGCCGCCGACAGCGACGAGATCGACATGACCTACCAGTCGACCGGCGAGTTCATCGAGGTGCTGGACGCCATGGGCTGGAAGAAGTCCGAGGCCGTCACCGCCGCGACCATCACCGTGCGGTTCAACCAGGGCCAGGAACCCTACACCGACCCGGAGGTCCGAAAGGCGCTGATCCAGGCGGTCGACAACGAGGTGATCCTGGAGCTGGGCTATGCCGGATACGGCACCGTTGCGGAAAACCACCACGTTTGCCCGATCCACCCCGAGTATGCCGAGGTGCCGGGCATCCCCACCGACCCGGCCGCCGCCATGGCCAAGCTGGAAGAGCTCGGCATGGCCGACACCGAGTTCACGCTGATCTCGATCGACGACCAGTGGCAGTCGGAAACCTGTGACGCCGTCGCAGCCCAGATGCGCGACGCCGGGATCAACATCCGCCGAGAGATCCTGCCCGGCTCGACCTTCTGGAACGACTGGCTGGTCTATCCCTTCTCCGCGACCGAGTGGAACATGCGCCCCCTGGGCGTGCAGGTCCTGGCCCTGGCCTACAAGTCCGGCGCCTCCTGGAACGAGACGGCGATGTCGAACCCGGAGTTCGACAGCCTGCTGGACCAGGCGCTGTCGATCTCCGACGCCGACAGCCGCCGCGAGGTCATGGCCCAGCTTGAAACCATCATGCTGGATGACGGCGTCATGGTGCAGCCCTACTGGCGCTCGCTGTTCCGTCACGCCAAGGACTACGTGATGGATGCGGGCCAGCACCCGACCTTCGAGATGCATCACTACAAGTGGTGGCTCGACACCTGATCCGCGATCAGACCGGGGCTGTGGCGCAAGACAAGCCATGGCCCCTTTCACTTCCTGCGGCCGCCAAGAACGACAAGCCGGGCCCACCCGGACGCCACTGACAGGGACATTCCATGCTTCTCTTCCTCCTGCGACGGATCGGGGTGATGATCCTGACGGCGCTCTGCCTCAGTTTCATCGTCTTCTTCCTGACCAACCTTCCGCCCAACCTGGAAAAGATCGCCAAATACGAAGGCAACGCCCGGATGTCCGACGAGGAGGTCGCGGGCTGGCTGGAAAACAACGGCTTCAACCAGCCGACGCTGGTGCGCTACGGCGAATGGCTGGGCGTGGTGCCGGGCTGGACGAACGACAGGGGCGACCGCATCACCGGGCGCTGCATCACGGGGGACCTGACGGCCCAGACGGCACCGGCGCGCTGCGGTATCCTGCAGGGCCACTGGGGCGAAAGCCGGGTCTTCCGCGACGACGTGTCCAACATCGTGGCCGTGCGTCTGTGGATGACCGGCAAGCTGATGCTCTGGGTGATGCTGCTGATGGTGCCCGCGGCGCTGATCATCGGCGTGCTGGCCGGCATGCGCGAGGGATCGAAGACCGACCGCACCCTGTCCACCGTCTCCATCGCCACGACGGCGACGCCGGAATATGTCTCCGGCGTGATCCTGATCGCGGTCTTCGCCTCCTCCGCCGTGGGGTTGAAATGGTTCAAGGGCACGGCGACCTCGGCGATGGACAACGCCACCTTCGAGAATTTCTTCCTGCCGGTGCTGACCATCTCGCTTTACGGGATGGGCTATATCGCGCGGATGACCCGGGCGAGCATGGCCGAGGTGATGACCGCGCAATACATCCGCACCGCGCGGCTGAAGGGCGTGAGTTTCCGCAACATCGTGCTGAAACACGCCCTGCGCAACGCGCTGATCGCGCCCTTCACCGTCATCATGCTGCAGTTCCCCTGGCTGCTGAACGGGGTCGTCGTCGTCGAGACCCTGTTCAACTACAAGGGGCTGGGCTGGGCCCTGGTGCAGGCGGCGGGCAACAATGACATCGACCTTCTGCTGGGCATTTCGGTCGTCTCGGTGCTGGTGGTCCTAGTGACGCAGCTGATCTCGGATATCGGCTATGTCTACCTGAACCCCCGGATCCGGATTTCCTGAGGAGGCGCGGCACATGGAACCTTTGTCCTGGGGCCAGATCGCCCTGCAACTCGTGATCCGCTTCATCCCCGTCTGGGTGGCACTGATCGTGACCTTCACCCTGTCCATCGCCTACAAGCGCAAGCTGGGGCTTTACGGCAAGCTCTTTGACAATACCATCGGCATGGTGGGCTTCGTACTGGTGATGTTCTGGGTCTACACGGCGCTGGCCGTGGGGGTGTTCGACATGATCATGACCCATGATCCGCTGTCCACCGCCTTGGGCATGAAGAACGAACCACCCGGCACGCCCCTGCGCAGCCCCGACGAGGGCGAATTCGCCTATTACCTGCTGGGCGGCGACACCCTGGCGCGCGATGTCTTCTCGCGCATGGTGGCTGGCGCCTGGGTGGTCATCCGCATCGCGCCGCTGGCGACGCTCTTCGCCTTCATGGTGGGGATCACGCTGGGCCTGCCGGCGGGCTATTTCGGCGGCAAGCTGGACAGCGCACTGTCCTTCCTGGCGAACCTGATCCTGGCCTTTCCGGTCATCCTGCTTTTCTACCTGCTGGTGACGCCTGAAATGGTGCAGACGGGCATTCCCAGCTACATGGCGGTCGTGCTGTTCCTCTTCCCGATCATCTTCCTCGCCGTACTTATCAACTCGCGCTACCGCACCCAGCCGCCGAAGCGGAACGTGATGCTGGCGCTGCTGATCCTTGTGCTGGGCTGGGTCTACCTGTCGCTGATCTCGGACCCGGAAACACGGGTAGCCTTCCTGCCGCCCTGGCTTGACCTCTTCAACATCCCCGGGGGTATCTTGGTGGTCTTCGTCTCCGTGGTCTTCGTCAATGCGCCGACGGTCTTCCGCATCGTGCGGGGCCTGACGCTGGACATCAAGACACGCGACTACGTGGCCGCCGCCCAGACCCGGGGCGAAGGTGCCTGGTACATCATGCTGTGGGAGATCCTGCCCAATACGCGCGGGCCGCTGATCGTCGATTTCTGCCTGCGCATCGGCTATACCACCATCCTTCTGGGCACCCTGGGCTTCTTCGGTCTCGGCCTGCCGCCCGAAAGCCCCGACTGGGGGACGACGATCAACCAGGGGCGCAAGCTGCTGTCGATCTACCCGCATCCCGCCATCGTGCCGGCCGTCGCGCTGCTGTCGATGGTGCTGGGCCTGAACCTGCTGGCCGACGGGCTGCGCGAGGAAAGTCTGAAAGATTGAGACGGCTGGCCCCCGCAGTATTTTTAGCCATCAAATGGGAACACGGCGGTTCCCGCGGAGAGGTGTCATGAGCGACAAGCCCGACTATGACGGACCCATCCTGGAGATCGACCGGCTGTCGATTTCCTTCTTCACCCGCCTGCGGGAGATCCCGGCGGTGATGGATTTTTCCGTCTCCGTGCGCCCCGGCGAAGCCGTTGGCCTGGTGGGCGAGAGCGGTTGCGGCAAGTCCACCGTGGCGCTTGGCGTGATGCAGGATCTGGGCGTCAACGGCCGCGTCGTTGGCGGCTCGATCAGGTTCAAGGGCCGCGACCTTGGGGAGATGTCCGACGCCGAGCTGCGCCAGATCCGCGGCAACGAGATCGCGATGATCTACCAGGAGCCGATGGCCTCGCTGAACCCCGCCATGCGCATCGGCAAGCAGCTGATGGAAGTGCCGGTGATCCATGAGGGGATCTCGGAACGCGAGGCGCGGGCGCGGGCACTTCAGGTGATCGAGGACGTGAAACTGCCCGATCCCGAACGCATCCTGAAGGCCTTTCCGCACCAGCTGTCGGGCGGACAGCAGCAGCGGATCGTCATCGCCATGGCGCTGATGTCGAAACCCGCCCTGCTGATCCTCGACGAGCCGACCACGGCGCTGGACGTGACCGTCGAGGCCGCCATCGTCGAGCTGGTGAAGGATCTGGGCAAGAAATACGGCACTTCGATGCTGTTCATCTCCCACAACCTCGGGCTGGTGCTGGAGACCTGTGACCGCATCTGCGTCATGTATTCCGGCGAGGCGGTGGAACGCGGCTCGATCGAGGATGTCTTCGACCAGATGCGCCATCCCTATTCCCAGGCGCTGTTCCGCTCGATCCCGCTGCCCGGCGCGTCAAAGACCGAACGGCCGCTGGTGGCGATCCCCGGCAACTTCCCCCTGCCCCACGAACGCCCGCCCGGCTGCAACTTCGGCCCGCGCTGCGACTATTTCGTGGAGGGGCGCTGTGATGCCCAGGACATCCGCATGGAGCCGGTCAAAGGCGATGAGCGCCACGAGACCCGCTGCCTGCGCCAGGAGGAAATCGACTGGGACGCGCCGCCGCAGGTCGGCGCCCAGCACCAGAAGGCCGAGGTTGGCCGCACTGTGTTGAAGATGGAGAACCTGAAGAAATACTACAAGGTCGCTGCCTCCGCCCTGTTCAAGGGCGGCGAGAAGAAGGTGGTGAAGGCCAACGAAACCCTGACCTTCGAGGCGCGCGAAAGCGAGACCCTGGCCATCGTCGGCGAGAGCGGCTGCGGCAAGTCGACCTTCGCCAAGGTCCTGATGGGGCTGGAGACGGCGACCGAGGGCCGCATCCTGCTGGACAACCGCGAGATCCAGGACACCCCGATCGAGAAACGTGACACCAAGACCGTTGCCGACGTGCAGATGGTGTTCCAGAACCCCTTCGACACGCTGAACCCCTCGATGACCGTCGGCCGCCAGATCATGCGCGCGCTGGAGATCTTCGGCGTGGGAGCCAACGAGGCCGAGCGGCGCGAGCGGATGCTTACCCTGCTGGACCTGGTTAAGCTGCCGCGCGAGTTCGCCGACCGGATGCCGCGCCAGCTGTCAGGCGGGCAGAAGCAGCGCGTGGGCATCGCCCGGGCCTTTGCGGGGGATGCGCGCATCGTCGTGGCGGATGAGCCCGTCTCGGCCCTGGACGTCTCGGTGCAGGCCGCCGTCACCGACCTGCTGATGGAGATCCAGCGCGAGCAGAAGACGACGCTTCTGTTCATCTCCCACGACCTCAGCATCGTGCGCTATCTCAGTGACCGGGTCATGGTGATGTACCTGGGTCACGTGGTCGAGCTGGGCACCACCGAAGAGGTCTTCGCGCCCCCCTATCACCCCTATACCGAGGCGCTGTTGTCGGCGGTGCCCATTGCCGACACCTCGGTCCGGAAGAAGCACGTGGTGTTGGAGGGCGACATTCCCTCGGCGGTGAACCCGCCGCCGGGCTGTCCATTCCAGACCCGCTGCCGCTGGAAGGACAAGGTGCCGGGCGGGCTATGCGAGCGTGAGGTGCCCCCGATGCGCCAGTTCGGCGGCCATCAGATCAAGTGCCACCTGAGCGAGGCTGATTTCGCCGAGATGGAACCGGTGATCCAGGTCGCTGCGGAATAATCGCCGCGGACTGACGGCCCCGGGACACGCAAAAGGCCCCTGCCGATGGCAGGGGCCGGAACAGAGCTTGCTCTGCTGGTCGCGAAGGCGACCTATCAGTCAGCGGCGGCTTCGCCCACGATCGACTTCTCGTCGTTGACCGGCAGGTCGGCCACATGTTCCGCAGAGATCGTGGCGAACTTCTCGATCATCGGACCGTAGTAGGCTTCGGGATCGGTGTTGCCGGCCACGGTGTCGGCTTCCAGCTCGACCAGGAAGGTATCAAGGATCTCGGAGTCGGCACCAAAGACGGCAACCTGACCTTCCATGGTACCCATCGTCGGGTCGATTTCCATGGACAGCACCGAGGCTTCGAGGCGCAGGCCGAAACCGCCATCCGTGGGTTTGTCGAACTTGTCGCGCAGGGCGGCTTCGACGTCGCCGGTGATGGTGTCGATGTAGGCGGCCGGCACTGCGCCCTCTTCAGCGGCGCCAGCGGGCACGTCGACGGAAATATCGGAGATCGGGCCGTCGTAGGCGAAGGCCGGAATTGCGGTCAGGGAAGCGGCGGCGATGGCGGGAATGATCAGTGCGTTGCGCATGATGGTGTCCTTTCTTTCTTCCTTGGGTGACACCGCCATCGGCCCTGAGTGAGCGCTGTGTCTGCGGCGGCGTCGTCATGTGGAGAGACAACACCGCCCCCTGTCCCGGGTTCCGGAGAGAACCGAAATTTCCGCCTGCCCCCGGCCCGACACCGCGCAAACGCAACGAGGCGCCCCGGATGAGGCGCCTCAAAAACCATCTGTTTCCAGCGGGTTGCAGGGAAGTGGATCAGCTTCCCCAGATCGTCTTCACGTAAGCTTGAGTTTCCGCATAGGGCGGGATGCCGCCGTGCCGCTGCACTGCCTTGGGGCCGGCGTTGTAGGCGGCAAGGGCCAGGGGCCAGCTGCCGAAGACGCGATATTGCTCAGCGAGGTAGCGCGCTCCGCCGTCGAGGTTCTGGTAGGGATCGGTCGCATCGACCTTCAGCAGCCGTGCCGTATCCGGCATCAGTTGCGCCAGGCCGACGGCTCCCTTGTGTGAGACGGCGGCGGCGTTCCAGTTGCTTTCCTGCTGCACCAGCCGCAGGAAGACCCCTTCGGGCACGTTGTGGCGCTGCGCAGCGGAGCGCGCCATGTCCAGGTAGGGCCCGGAATAGGCGCCATCCCACACGTCATCCCACTTGGTCGGCGTGCGGATCGCCTGCGGGGTCAGTCGGACCGAGGCCGCGTATTGCGATGCCGCACGTTGATCCAGCAGCCGGGTCTGCGCGCCGAATTGCTTCTTGCGGGCCTGTGAGGCCAGGACATCCGCCGCCGCGGGTGCGGCGAGACCGGCGGCCAAGGCACAGCCGATTGCGACGGTCACGGCGCGGGGGGCAGAACGTCCCGAGGGCCTGCGTGGCGTGGCAAGAAAGCGGCTGAACATGCGGCATCCCTCCGGAAATTGTCGAAACCTTGATAAATCGGCGCGATCCTAGCCGCGGCGGATGGTTTTTGCACCCCTTTCCTGGCCCGGCGGCGGCTCTTTGCCCTTCGCCGGCCTGCCCGCCCCGGCGGCATCACCGCCGTCCTGCGCCGGGTTAACCCGAACACCCACAGCAAGCGGCTTGCCCTTTCACGCCCGCTTTGATGTAACGCTCTGAACATCGGCCCTGACTCGGGGCCCCAATGCGGGGTACGCTCCCCGGGACAGTACGAAACACGAGGGGAGACGCACCATGGCAGGTTCCGTCAACAAGGTCATCCTGATCGGCAATCTGGGGCGCGACCCCGAAGTGCGGTCGTTCCAGAACGGCGGCAAGGTCTGCAACCTGCGGATCGCCACGTCGGAGAACTGGAAGGACCGCAACACCGGCGAACGCCGCGAACGCACCGAATGGCATTCGGTCGCCATCTTTTCCGAGCCGCTGGTCCGCGTGGCCGAGCAGTATCTGCGCAAGGGTTCGAAGGTCTACATCGAGGGCAAGCTGGAAACGCGCAAGTGGCAGGACCAGTCCGGCCAGGACCGCTACTCGACCGAGATCGTGCTGCGCCCCTACCAGTCCGAGCTGACCATGCTCGACGGTCGCGGTGAAGGCGGCGGCGGTGGTGGCGGCAGCTACGGTGGCGGCCAGGGTGGCGGCTACGGCGGTGGCGGCGGCGGTTACGACGGTGGCGCCGGTGGCGGCTACGACGACCGTGGCGGCTTCGGCGGCGGGTCCGGTGGCTCGGGTGGCGGCGGCGGTGGCCGCAACAGCGACCTGGACGACGAGATCCCGTTCTGATCCGCCCCCCGGCCTAGCGCCACAGCGCCTCGGCCAGGGTCAGCGCCAGCCAGACCGGCGGCGCCAGACACAGAAACACCAGCAGGGCCGCCCGCCACGTCGGGCGGCCCTGTTGCGTTTCGGGCAGGGACGTTGGGGATCGGGCGCGCGGTTTCATCCCGCCATTAACCCTGAGATAGGTTTTCACGCCCTTAACATGGGTCATGCTGCACGCCCGCCCCCCTGCCGCGCAGGCCCCCCCTGCGTCCCCAACTCCCTCCGCCCCAGAGGACACAGGTGCCTGGCGGATGCACCGTCACCCGCATTACGCCACGACGCTGGCCCAGATCGGCGCGGGAGTTTCCCGGCGCCCCGATGGGGCCCTGGTTGTGACCCGCCGGCTGGGACCGATGCGCATCCTGTGGCTGCCCGACCCCGCCGTCCTGCCTGAGCTTCGGCCCCTGCCCGGCCCGGCCCTGATCTCGGCCGGCGATGCCGCAATGGATGCCGCCCTCATGGGCAGCGGCGCGATCCGGGTGATGACGCCGCAATCGCGGGCGGTGCTGGCCCTGTTGCAAGACGAAGGCCGGCAACGCGCCGGGCTGGCCCAGAAATGGCGCAACCGCCTGAACCGGGCGGACAAGGCCGGGCTGCGCCTGCGGCACGGCCCCCTGCCCCGCAATCCCCAGCACTGGCTGCTGGCGGCAGAGGCCGCACAGCAGCGCGCGCGCAGCTATCGCGCCCTGCCCCCCGCCTTCGCCCTCAACTGGCCGGAGACGCGACTGTTCACGGCGACCTGGAACGGCGAGGCGATCGCCGCCATGCTTTTCCTGCTTCACGCCCCCGGCGCCAGCTACCACATCGGATGGAGCGGAGAGGCGGGCCGCCGCCTGTCGGCGCACACCATGCTGCTGTGGACCGCGATGCGCTGGCTGGCGGCGCGGGGCATCACGCGGCTGGACCTCGGCCCGGTGGATCGCGACCGTGCCCCGGGCCTGCTGCGGTTCAAGCTGGGCAGCGGCGCCCATGTCATGGATACGGGCCACACCTGGTTCCATAGCCGGTTTTCTGCACCGCTTGGCCGCTGTCTCGGCTGATCCCCGCTTTGGGCCTTTCTTTTCTGGCCATACCGGGCTAGGGCCTGCGCGAGACCCTAAGAGGACCCCACATGGATCTGCGCAATATCGCCATCATCGCCCACGTCGACCACGGCAAGACCACGCTCGTTGACGAACTGCTGAAACAATCCGGCGCCTTCCGCGCCAACCAGGCCGTTGCCGAACGCGCCATGGACAGCAACGACCTGGAACGCGAGCGCGGCATCACCATTCTCGCCAAGGCCACCTCGGTCGAATGGAAGAACACCCGCATCAACATCGTCGACACCCCTGGCCACGCCGACTTCGGCGCCGAGGTGGAACGGATCCTCTCGATGGTCGACGGCGTGGTCCTGCTGGTCGATGCCGCCGAAGGCCCGATGCCGCAAACCAAGTTCGTGACCTCCAAGGCGCTGGCCCTGGGCCTGCGTCCGATCGTGGTGCTGAACAAGGTGGACAAGCCCGACGCCGAACCCGACCGCGCGCTGGACGAGGTCTTCGACCTGTTCTCGGCGCTGGATGCGAACGAGGATCAGCTCGACTTCCCGCATATGTACGCCTCCGGCCGCTCCGGCTGGGCCGACAATGAACTGGACGGCCCGCGCAAGAACCTGGACGCGCTGTTCAACCTGATCGTCAACCACGTGCCCAAGCCCAAGCAGCAGGCGCACCAGGACGACGATTTCCGCATGCTGGCCGTGACCCTGGGCGCCGACCCCTTCGTGGGCCGCATGCTGACCGGCCGCGTGGAATCCGGCAAGCTGAAGGTCGGTCAGACCGTGCAGGCGATCTCCCGCATCGGCCAGAAGGTCGAACAGTTCCGCGTCACCAAGATCCAGGCCTTCCGCGGCCTGATGCAGCAGGACATCGAGGAAGCCATCGCGGGCGACATCGTCAGCATCGCCGGCATGACCAAGGCGACCGTGGCCGACACGATCTGTGCCCTGGCCGTGGACGAGCCGCTGGAAGCCCAGCCGATCGACCCGCCGACCATCACCGTGACCTTCGGCATCAACGACAGCCCGCTGGCAGGTCGTGACGGCAAGAAGGTGCAGTCCCGCGTCATTCGCGACCGCCTGATGAAGGAAGCCGAGACCAATGTCGCGATCAAGGTCGCCGACACCCCCGGTGGCGAGGCCTTCGAGGTTTCAGGCCGTGGCGAACTTCAGATGGGCGTGCTGATCGAGAACATGCGCCGCGAAGGCTTCGAGCTGTCGATCTCCCGTCCGCAGGTGATCCTGCGCGAGGAAGACGGCCAGAAGATGGAGCCGATCGAGGAAGCCACCATCGACGTCGACGACGAATATTCCGGCGCGGTGATCGAAAAGCTGACCGGCGCCCGCAAGGGTGACCTGGTGGAGATGAAGCAGGCGGGCGCCGGCAAGACCCGGATCATCGCCCATGTGCCGTCGCGCGGGCTGATCGGCTACCATGGCGAATTCCTGACCGACACCCGCGGCACCGGCGTGCTGAACCGCGTGTTCCATTCCTGGTCGCCCTTCAAGGGGCCGATCCCGGGCCGTCGCGCGGGCGTGCTGATCTCGATGGAGAACGGCCAGGCCGTGGCCTATGCGCTGTGGAACCTCGAAGATCGCGGTCGCATGTTCATCGGCGCCCAGGCAGATGTCTACCAGGGCATGATCATCGGCGAGCACAGCCGCGAGAACGACCTGGAAGTGAACCCGCTGAAGGGCAAGAAGCTGACCAACGTGCGGGCCTCGGGCACCGACGACGCGGTGCGCCTGACCACCCCAATCACCCTGTCGCTGGAAGAGGCCATCGCCTACATCAACGACGACGAACTGGTCGAGGTGACGCCGAACGCGATCCGCCTGCGCAAGCGGTTCCTGGACCCGCATGAGCGCAAGCGCGCCGCGAAGTCCTGATCGGGTCTGGCCGCGCCTCAGCGCGGCCATGCCTTCGGCGAGAGTATTTTCAGCTTTCGGATATTGGAGAGGCGCGGATCAGATGGTCCGCGCCTTTTCCGTGGCTGCCAGCAGCGCCTCCGACAGGGCCGCATCGAACCCGCCCCGGCGCAGATGGGTCAGACCGGCAGCGGTGGTGCCGGCGTAGTCCACCATCTCCTGCACCTGCCCGGCGGGCGTGGCCCCCTCCTTCAGCATCTGGCCCGAGGCGAGGAACAACTGGCGAATGGCACGGGTCGCGATCTCCTCGGGGATGCCTTGGGCCGTGGCATGGCGGATCATGCTGTCGGCGAAATAGGCGACGAAGCCCGGCACCGGGCCGGTCAGGGCGGTGAAATCGTCGATATGGGCCTCATCGGTGATCTCATCCGTGACGCCGATGGCACCAAAGATGGCCGTGGCCGTGGCCCGGTCCTCAGCGGTGACGGCGCCGCCCGCGACCCAGGGGGTATAGGCTAACCGCCGCTCCGCCGCCGGGTTGGACATGGCCCGGATCACCCGGTGGGCGCCCGTGGCGTGCCGCATCCCGTCGAGCGTTAGCCCCGCCACCACCGACAGGACCAGCCGGTCGCGCAGTTCCAGCGACAGGGAAGGTACCACGGCGGGCGGCACCGCCAGCACCACCACGTCGCAGGCCGCGCCGAGGGCTGCCAGGTCGGTGGTCTGGGTGACCGCAGCGCCCCCCTCCAGCGTGACCGGGGCGCCGCTACGATTGGCCAGCCAAAGATTTGATCCGGGTAAGCCGCCCATCAACAGCCCCTGCGCCATGGCGCGCCCCAATTGCCCGGTGCCGATGACGCCGACCGTGATCTCTGACAGCATGGTGCCCTCTTCTATCTCGCCCCAAGCGTAGCAGGAGGGTGCAAACGAAAAAAGCCGCGCCCGGGGCGCAGCTTTTCTGGGTCTCTCGATGATCGGGCCGGGCCCGGAGGATCACTCCTCGAAGGCCTCGACGATCATCAGGTCGCGTTCCGAGGCGCCGCGGGCATGGCTCAGGGCTTCCTGGTAGTCGGGGCCGTGGTAGCAAGCCTCGGCCTCTTCCAGCGAGGGGAAGACGGCGACGACATTGCGCGACTTCTCGTTGCCTTCCAGCCAGGTGTAGCGGCCGCCACGGGCCAGGAACTTGCCGCCATGCTTGGCGATGGCGGGGCCGGCCAGCTTGGCGTAGCGGCCATAGGCCTCTTCGTCGGTCACATGCACATGGGCAATCCAGTAAGCCTGGGGCATCGTCTCTCTCCTTACGCTTCCAACACGGCGCGGCCCGCGGCCAGCGCCTGATCCGCACCGGCAAAGTCCTTGCCGCCGCCCTGGGCCATGTCGGGACGGCCCCCGCCGCCCTTGCCGCCCACGGCCGGAACGGCGGCCTTCAGCACGTCCACCGCCGAGACCTTGTCGGTCAGATCGTCGGTGACGCCGCAGGCCACGGCCACCTTGCCGTCATCCTCGGCCACCAGCAGCACCACGCCCGAGCCCAGCTTTTGCTTGTGCGCGTCGATCAGCGCCCGCAGGTCCTTGCCCGAGACGCCCTGCAGGGCCTGGCCCAGGAACTTGACGCCATTGACCTCTTCGGCCTCGGCGCCACCACCCGAACCGCCGCCGCCCATGGCGATCTCGCGCTTCAGCTGGGCCACTTCGTTTTCCAGCTTGCGGCGCTCTTCCATCAGGGACTTCACGCGGTCCACCGCCTCGGTCCCCTGGGCCTTCAGCAGGCCCTCGATGGTCGACAGGGTCACGTCGCGGCCCCGCAGCTCGGCCAGGGCCGCCTCGCCCGTCAGGGCCTCGATCCGACGCACACCCGCCGAGCTGGCGCTTTCGCCGGTCAGGGCAAAGGCGCCGATGTCGCCGGTGCGGGTCACATGGGTGCCCCCGCAGAGCTCGATCGACCAGGTCTTGCCGTCCTGGCCCTTGCCGGTGTCGGCCTGGCCCATGGAAACGACGCGCACCTCGTCACCGTATTTCTCACCGAACAGCGCCTGGGCGCCCAGGGCGCGGGCGTCATCCGGGGTCATGATGCGGGTCTCGACCGCCGTGTTCTGACGGATGAAGGCGTTCACCTGGGCCTCGATGCGCGCCAGCTCCTCCGGAGTGACCGCCTGGGTGTGGGAGAAGTCGAAGCGCAGGCGTTCCGGCGCGTTCAGCGAACCACGCTGCGCCACATGGGCGCCGAGCGCCTCGCGCAGGGCCTCATGCAGCAGGTGGGTGGCCGAGTGGTTGGCGCGGATCTTCGAGCGGCGCGCGTGATCCACTTCCAGGATCGCGGACTGGGCCTTCTTCACCTGGCCCTCGACGACCTCGCCGATGTGCAGGAAGACGCCCTCGATCTTGCGGGTGTCGGTGATGCGCACGCGACCGCCCTCGGTCCGGATCTCGCCGGTGTCGCCCACCTGGCCGCCGCTTTCGGCATAGAACGGCGTCTGGTTCAGCACCAGGGTCACGCTCTCCCCCGTTTCGGCGGCCTCGGCCTGAGCACCGTCCTTAACCACGGCGATGATCTGGCCCTCGGCGGTTTCGGTGTCATAGCCCAGGAAATCGGTGGCGCCATGGGTTTCGGCGATGTCGAACCAGACGGCCTGGTCGGCGGCCTCGCCGGTGCCGGCCCAGGCCGCACGGGCCTTGGCCTTCTGCTCGGCCATGGCGGCGTCAAAGCCTTCGGTATCAACGGTGCGGCCCTGCTCGCGCAGCGCGTCCTGCGTCAGGTCGAGGGGGAAGCCATAGGTGTCATAGAGCTTGAAGGCCGAGGCACCGGGCAATTCGGCGCCCTCGGGCAGGCCCGTCAGTTCCTCATCCAGCAGTTTCAGCCCGCGGTCGAGGGTCTGGCGGAAACGGGTTTCCTCCAGCTTCAGGGTTTCCTCGATCAGCGGCTGCGCCTGACGCAGCTCGGGATAGGCCTCGCCCATCTGGCGGACCAGTTCCGGCACCAGGCGGTACATCAGCGGATCCTGCACGCCCAGCAGGTGCGCGTGGCGCGCCGCGCGGCGCAGGATGCGGCGCAGCACGTAGCCGCGCCCGTCATTGCCCGGCATCACCCCGTCGGCGATCAGGAATGAGGTGGAGCGCAGGTGGTCGGCGATCACCCGGTGATGGGTCTTGCCCGGCCCGTCGGGGTCGCTGCTGGTCGCATTGGCCGAGGCCTCGATCAGCGCGCGCATCAGGTCGGTGCCGTAGTTGTCGTTGGTGCCCTGCAGCAGTGCGGCCACCCGTTCGATCCCCATGCCGGTATCGATCGACTGCATGTCGAGCGCCCGCATCGAGCCGTCCTCGAACTGCTCGTTCTGCATGAAGACGATGTTCCAGATCTCGATGAAACGGTCGCCGTCTTCCTCCGGGCTGCCCGGAGGGCCACCCCAGAACTTGTCACCATGGTCGAAGAAGATCTCCGAACAGGGGCCGCAGGGGCCGGTCGGACCCATCTGCCAGAAGTTGTCGGAGGTATCGATGCGGATGATCCGGCTTTCCGGCACGCCGATCTTCTTCCACAGCTCATAGGCTTCGTCATCGGTGTGATAGACGGTGGTGTAGAGACGCTCGGGCGAGATGTCGAAATGCTTGGTCACCAGTTCCCAGGCAAAGGGAATGGCCTCGGTCTTGAAATAGTCACCGAAGCTGAAGTTGCCCAGCATCTCGAAGAAGGTGTGGTGGCGCGCGGTATAGCCGACGTTGTCGAGGTCGTTGTGCTTGCCACCGGCACGGACGCATTTCTGCGCGGTCGTCGCTCGGGTGTAGTCGCGATGCTCAACCCCGGTGAAGCAGTTCTTGAACTGCACCATGCCGGAGTTGGCGAACATCAGCGTCGGGTCATTCCGGGGAACCAGCGGCGAGGAGGGTACAACCGTATGTCCCTGCTTCTCGAAGTAGTTCAGGAAGGTCGAGCGGATCTCGTTCAGCGTCTTCATTCTTGGCGGCCCTTGTCCCGGTTGCCTGACGGTTCCGTCGATTTAACGGGCGCAGGGGGCAGTGTCTACCGCCCCCGGGGACGCGCGCGCGGATTTGACAGGCGACGCGCGCCTTCCCTGCGGGCACGGGCCGGGACAACGGCATTTCAGACATTGCGCCCGCCGGGTCAGCCCCCCGGCGTGCGGTGCGCGACCTTCCACAGACACCAGGGCCGCAAACGCAAAGAGCGGCCCCGGTGGCCGCTCTCTACCAGGTCGTTCTGACGGCGGGCCTCAGCCCTCCATCACGTCGCCATCGTCATCCTCGGAGAACTTCTCCCCGAACTCCAGCCCGTGGGCGGCGCGGATCTTGTCCTCGATCTCGAAGGAGATGTCGGGATTTTCCTTCAGGAAGGTCTTGGCGTTCTCACGCCCCTGCCCGATCCGTTCATCGCCGTAGCTGTACCAGCTGCCCGATTTCTCGACCACGCCGGCCTTCACGCCCATATCGATCAACTCGCCGGTCTTCGAGATGCCTTCGCCATACATGATGTCGAATTCCACCTGCTTGAACGGCGGCGCCACCTTGTTCTTCACCACCTTGACGCGGGTGGAGTTGCCGACCACCTCGTCACGGTCCTTGATCGCGCCGATGCGGCGGATGTCCATGCGGACGGAGCTGTAGAACTTCAGCGCATTACCGCCCGTCGTGGTCTCGGGACTGCCGAACATCACGCCGATCTTCATGCGGATCTGGTTGATGAAGATCACCGTGCACTTGGTGCGGCTGATCGAGCCGGTCAGCTTGCGCATCGCCTGGGACATCAGGCGGGCGTGGACACCGACGGAGCTGTCGCCCATGTCGCCTTCCAGTTCCGACTTCGGCGTCAGGGCCGCAACCGAGTCGACGATGACCATGGAGACGGCGCCCGAACGCACCAGCGTATCGGTGATCTCCAGCGCCTGTTCGCCAGTGTCGGGCTGCGAGATCAGCAGCTCGTCCAGGTCGACGCCCAGCTTGCGGGCATAGCCCGGATCCAGCGCATGTTCGGCGTCGACGAAGGCGCAGACGCCGCCCTTTTTCTGTTCCTCGGCCACGCAATGCAGCGTCAGCGTCGTCTTGCCCGAGCTTTCGGGCCCGTAGATCTCGACGATGCGCCCCTTGGGCACGCCGCCGATCCCGAGCGCGATGTCGAGGCCCAGCGAGCCGGTCGACGTGGCCTCGATCTCCTGGATGGCGTCCTTGCCCCCCAGCTTCATGATCGAGCCCTTGCCGAACTGGCGTTCGATCTGGGACAGCGCCGAATCCAGCGCCTTCTGCTTGTTGGGGTCTTTTTTGGAGTTCATGGAGAGTAGATCTGCCGTTGCCATTCTCTGCTTCCTTATTTCACACCCTGCCTGGGGCAGCAATGAGCGCTTATGTTCGCCTCTTGTTCCTCACTGTATGGGGGCAAAAAGAGAACATTTCAATCGAATTCTTCAGGATCCGACTTTGCGAAGCCAGGGTTAAGGAGTAGTTTACGGTCGCGAATGCAGGGGTCGGGATGGCCAAGGGGGTTGAAATGATGGTATTTTCCAAGGCCCGGCTGGTGTTCTTGTCGGTGCCCAAGACCGGAACGACCGCCTACGAATCCGCCCTGGGCCCGCTGGCCGACATCCTGGTGTCGAATCCGCCCGAGCTGAAACACGCCCCCGTCTATCGCTACAATCGCTTCTTCCGGCCCATGCTGGAGAAGTTCGTGGCCGAGGATCTGGAGATTCTGGCCGTGGTGCGCGAGCCGATCTCCTGGCTCGGCTCCTGGTATCGGTTCCGTCAGCGGCCCTTCATGGCCGGCAAACCCAATGCCACCCATGATCTGAGCTTCGACGATTTCGTCGAGGGCTATTGCCAGGGCCAGCGCCCGGGCTTTGCCAATGTCGGCAGCCAGGCCAAGTTCCTGGAACCCGCCGGCAACGGCACCTGTGCCACGAAGCTGTTTCGCTACGAGGATCAGGCCGGGCTGCGTGCCTGGCTGGAAGAGCGACTGGAGACCCGGATCGAGACGGCGCGAGAGAATGTATCCCCCGAGATGGACCTGGCCCTGTCGCCCGAGGTGGAGGCCAAGCTGCGGCGCAAGCAGGCCGAGGAATTCGCGCTCTACGATAGCATTCCCGTCCGCTGACGCCGGCAGGCGAACCGCCCGGACAGCCCCTGCCTGGCCCGGTCAGTCGCCCGACACGGCGCCGCGCGCCAACTGGCGCTGCACCGTTTCTGTCAATTCGGCCAGGGAAAACGGCTTGGGCAGGAAGACCGACCCGCGGATGCGCCGGGCCGAGTCGGCGAAACTGTCCTCGGCATAGCCGGAGACGAAGACCACCCGCGTGCCGGGCCGGGTTTTCAGCGCCTCGCGCACCCAGCTGGGCCCGTCCATGCCGGGCATGATCACGTCAGTGACGAAGATGCCGATGTCGCGGTCGGTGGCGGCCAGCACCTCCAGCGCCTGTTCGCCGCTTTCGGCCTCCAGCACGTCATAGCCGCGCAAACGCAGGGCCCGGCCGGCAAAGGCACGCACCGGCGCCTCGTCCTCCACCAGCAGAACCACGCCTTCGGCCCGCGCGGGAATCTCCGCCTCGGCCGGTCCGGCAGGGGCCACATCGCACGACGCCTCCGCCTCCCGCGCGGGGAAGAGCAGCGTGAAACAGGTGCCCTCACCCGGGGTGCTGTCGATGAAGATGAAACCGCCCGACTGCTTGATGATCCCGTAGGCGGTCGACAGGCCCAGCCCGGTGCCCTCGCCCACGCGCTTGGTGGTGAAGAAGGGCTCGAACACCTTCGGCAGCTTGTCGGGCGGAATGCCGTGGCCGGTGTCACTGACCCGCAGTTGGACGTAATCCCCGGGCGCCACCACGGCGCGGTCGCGGCGCATTTCGCCGTCGAGGTGCAGCACCTCGGTCTGGATGCGGATCTCTCCCCCCTCGGGCATCGCGTCGCGGGCGTTGACCACCAGGTTCATCAGCACCTGTTCCAGCTGCCGCTTGTCCGCCCGGATCTGCGGCAGCAGCGGATCATGGCTGAGCGACAGGGTCACCTTCTCCCCCACCAGGCGGTTCAGCAGATGGGTCAGATCCGACAGCGTGTCGCGCAGGTCCAGCGGTTCAGGCCGCAGGGTCTGCTTGCGCGAAAAGGCCAGCAACTGCCCGACCAGGGACGCGGCGCGGTTGGCGTTCTGGTTGACCTGGATGAGGTCGGCGTAGTCCGGATCCCCCGGATCGTGGCGCAGCAGCAGCAGGTCGCAATGGCCGGTGATCGCGGTCAGCAGGTTGTTGAAGTCATGCGCCACGCCCCCGGCCAGCTGGCCGATGGCCTGCATCTTCTGGCTCTGGACGAACTGCGCCTCCAGCGTCTTGAGCTCGGTCGCGTCCGACAGTACGGCGATCAGCGCGTTGCGCCCCTCGTGTGGCACCGGCTTCACCGCCACCTGAACGAAGACCTCGCGATCGGAATGCGACAGACGCAGGAACTCCGAGTGCGGCTTGCTCTGCCCGTCCACCGGCTGCCCGGCGGCCTCGGCCAGCCATTCCGGGATCGACCGACCCAGCCCCTCCATCAACTCCCCCAGCACCGCGTCGGGGCGCGGACCGATGGACAGCAACTGGCAGGCGGCGGCATTGGCCAGCTCGATCTCCCCCTCGACCGACAGGCGCAGGATCGGCACCGGCAGGGCGTCGACCATGGACCAGATCAGCTCGCTGCCCCGCGCCACGGGCTGCGCCCGGTCGGCGGGCAGCAGCAGCACCTCGCGCCGGCCGCCGACGCGGGGAGCAGAGCGCAGGAACCGCTCTTCCGTGCCGCTAGCGGTGCGGATCACCACGCGCCCCTCGGCGCGCTCCGGATCCTCCGGCCCCTCGATCACCAGGTCTTCCAGGTGCTGCACCCGGCCGCCGGCCAGCGCGCGCGCTGCGTCATTCATGTAAAGCACCGCGTTGCCCCGCCCCAGCGACAGCATCGGCAGCGCGCCGCCCTCCGCGGCCAGGGGGCCGCCCAGCTCCTCCAGGCGCCAGAGGATACGATGCGCAGCGCGCCCCTCCGCCCTGTCCAGAACCTGTGCGCTGAGACGCAGGTGCCCGACCCGGCCCACCAGGTCCTCACGCACGGAGCTTCGATCCTGCAGCTCCATCCGCAGGCGCCGCAGCACGGCCGCCGGCTGTTCCAGGCGTGGCTCCAGCGCCGCCTCCAGCGTCTCGGCCGTGCCACCGGGCAGCATGTCGCGGGCAACACGGTTGGCGAAGAGAAGATCGTTTTCCGGGCCGGTGATCAGGACCGAGGCGGGGTCGTTTTCCAGCACGGCCTCGACGGAAGCGCGGACGCCGTGCCGCATGGCAGCCCCCTGCGGCGCCGCGGCCTGCGCCTGCTGTGGCCAGAAGGCCAGCCAGCCCAGCACCAGGGCCAGGCTCACCCCGCTCAACAGGAAGGCCAGGGTCAGGATCGGGTCGGGCACCACGACGGCGACGATGACGAAAACCAAGCTGAGCCCGAACAGCAGCGGCGCCCGCGCGCCGAGGGCACGCCGGGCCAGCTCCGTCCGTTCCGCTGCCAAGCCGGTCTGGGCCACCTTGCCTCCTGTCGCCAAACGCCCCCGCAGCTTGCGCCGGCAGGATTTAAGCGATGGTTAACAGGACCCAGAGTAACGTCGCCGCGCCGGGCAGAACACGCCCGCAAGCCGCACAGGGATGGGACATTAGTCGCGCAATAGTTGCGATACGTAGAAGCCGTCA
The DNA here is from genome assembly GCF_002786295.1 of Pseudooceanicola marinus. Lineage (GTDB taxonomy): Bacteria > Pseudomonadota > Alphaproteobacteria > Rhodobacterales > Rhodobacteraceae > Pseudooceanicola > Pseudooceanicola marinus. The sequence goes on from NZ_PGTC01000018.1 coordinate 39,287, forward strand.
CCGCCGTCCAGCGGTGTCAGGCGTCGTTCGCTGTCCTGCCGCCAACCGGGCGTGCGCTCCAGGAAGGCACGGATCTGCGCGGCGTTCTCGGCATCAAAGAGCGAGCAGGTCGCATAGGCCAGCCGCCCCCCCGGGGCGACCAAGGGCGCGGCCGTATCGAGGATCTGCGCCTGGATCGCCGTCAACTCCTCCAGCCGGTCCCGGGTCAGGCGCCACTTGCCCTCAGGCGCGCGTCGCCATGCGCCGCTGCCGGAACAGGGCACGTCGCAGAAGACCAGATCGAAGGGGCCATGAGCGGCCAGATCATCGCTGTCCAGCAGGGTCACACGCAGGCCCGCACGCCGGGCGCGGGCCGGCAGGTCCTTCATCCGCTGGGGCGCCGCGTCATGGGCGTGCAGGCGCAGCTCGGCCCGGGCGCCGAGGGCCAGCGACTTGCCGCCGCCGCCCGCGCAGTAATCAAGCACCCGCTGCCCGTCGGCGACCGGCACCGCTTCGCAGATGGCCTGGCTGCCCGCATCCTGCATCTCGAACCGGCCATCCTCGTAGGCGGCGGTGCGTTGCAGCTTGCGGGCCCCCTCCGTGACTTCCAACGCGGCCCGGGCCAGCTCCATCGGCTGCGCGGTGATGCCCTCGTCGGCCAACTCCGCCTGCAGGGCACCGCGGGTCGACAGACGGCGGTTCACCCGGATCTGCACCGGGGCCCGGGCGCGCAGCGCCTTGGCCACGGCCAGGGCATCCAGGCCCAAAGAAGCCTCGAAATCGGGGCGGACCCAGTCGGGGATGTCGGCCCAGGCGGCCTCGTCGTCGCTCAGACTCTGCCCGGTCTCGGCCTCGGTCAGCGGCGCCGGCGCATGCCCCTCGCCGGTGAAGACCTCTGCCGGGTCCTGCCCGGCGTCGCGCAGCATCCCAGCCATCAAGCCGCGCCCTGTCCGCGCGCCGCCCAGCACGGCGAAGGAGCCCATGCAGCGTAGCGCGTCGAACACGTGGTCCCGGATCGCCGCGCGATCCTTAGACCCGGCAAAGCGGGCGCCCCGCGCCCAGGAGGTCAGCGCCTTCTCGGCGGCCTCCCCCTCCAGTACGCGGTCGAGGATCTCGGCGGCGGCGGCGATGCGGGCGGCGGGCTGCATCAGGCGGCCCCGTCGGTCATGGCGAAGATCTTGCCCGGGTTCAGGATACCCTTGGGGTCCAGCGCCGCCTTCACCGCACGCATGGCGACCAGCGCGGGGCCGACCTCCTCGGCCAGGGCGCCCATCTTGCCCTGCCCGATCCCGTGTTCGCCGGTGCAGGTGCCCCCCGCCGCCTGAGCGCGCAGGGTGATCGCATGCAGGAAGTCCTCGACCCGCGCGGCCTCCTCCGCATCCTCCGGGTCGGTCATCAGAACGACGTGGAAGTTGCCGTCACCCACGTGGCCAAGGATGGTGCCGATCAGCCCCTTGGCCTCCAGGTCCGCCTGGGCGGCGGAGATGTTCTCGGCCAGGGCAGAGATCGGTACGCAGGCGTCACTGACCAGTCCCTTGCAGCCCGGTCGCAGCGCCAGCGCGGCCCAGTAGCTATCGTGGCGCGCGGCCCACAGCTTGTTGCGGGTATCGGGATCGGTCGACCAGTCGATATGGGTCGCCCCGGCATCGCGGGCGATCTCGGCGAAGGTTTCGGCGGTGTCCTGCGCCACGACCTCGGTGCCCGTGCATTCAAAGAACAGTGTCACGGTCTCTTCGAGGTCCAGCTTAGAATAGGCATTGCAGGCGCGGATCTGCATGGCGTCCAACAGCTCCACACGGCCGATGTCCAGCCCCATCTGAACCAGCAGGATGACGGCGGAGACGGCGCTGTCGAGATCGGGGAAGGCCGCGATGCCCCCCAGAACGGTTTCCGGAATGCCGCGCAGGCGCAAGGTTGCCTCGGTGATGACCCCCAGGGTCCCTTCGGAGCCGATCATCAGCCGTGTCAGATCATACCCGGCGGAGGATTTCGCCGCACGCGAGCCTGTGCGGATGACGGTGCCATCGGCCAGAACCACCTCCAGCGCCAGCACGTTGTCGGCCATGGTGCCATAGCGGACGGCATTGGTGCCGGACGCCCGGGTGGCGCACATGCCACCGACCGAAGCGTCGGCGCCGGGGTCGATGGGGAAGGTCAGGCCGGTGGCCCGCAACTCCTCGTTCAGGCGCTTGCGGGTGATACCTGGCTGCACCACGGCCAGCAGGTCCTCGGGGTGGGTTTCCAGAACGGCGGCCATGCGGCTCATGTCCAGGGACACCCCCCCCTGGGGCGCGTTCAGCTGCCCTTCCAGCGAGGAGCCCGCGCCGAAGGGAATGACCGGCACGCCCTGAGCCCAGCAGGTCCGCAGGATCAGCGACACCTCTTCAGTGCTTTCCGGCCAGACCACCATGTCGGGGGCCTGGGTGCCGCGGCCCGTCGCCGTGTTGGCGTGCTGCGCACGGATCGCAGCGCCGGTTTGAATCCGGTCGCCGAAGGCCTCGGCCAGGGTCGCGTGCACGGTGGCGATTGCGGTTTCACGCGGTTGTACCGTCTGGGTCATCAAAGCCTCCTGCGCTGCGCAAACGATCTACCGGGCGCAGTCGCGGGCCAGGCCGCCTGCGCGCGGGATCAGAGGCCTTTCCCCTAAACCGCCCGCCGGGGGGAGGCAAGCGGGACCGCCCGCGCCGAGCCGCCAGGGGCGCGTGCCCCACGGTCGCGCACCGACCCGGACCGGAGAGTGGCGCGCGCCCCAAGAAATCCGCAATGATACTTTTTTCTATATATTTTATATACTTAAATCTCATATCTAACAAATTCCATCAAGCACCACCGCCTTTTCCCGTTTCCGCGACCGTATCCACCGGCTCGACAAGTTGATGCACTTTCCACCGTTAAACCTTTTCCAGGGCCGCGAAAAACATATCCACCTTGTCTCCACATCTCGATCCCGCGACCGTCCACAGATCCAGGCCGGCGGCACCAGTCAAACAGCGCCGACCCGCATAGCTTCACGCGGAGCGACAGCTTGTCGCCACAACAGATTGCAATTGGGACATTTCCAGCAAGGCGCCGTCACCTCGTTCAGTCTGAAAAATGGCGACCGCAGCGGAGGCAAGATCCGCCCAAGCCCCCTGTTCCGCCAGCCTTTTCCACGTCGGGGCCGCAAAACATACCAGCCCATCCCCAGAGTTATCCACAGGCTTCTCCCGAGTGGGGATGACCCGGCTTGGTAGCGATAACGCTTTCTCTCGCCCCGCGCGTCGGAATACCGTATGCCTGCCCGCGAAACACCCATCCCGGAGGAGGACCCGCCGATGCTGATCTGTTGTGGCGAAGCCCTGATCGACATGATCCCCGCCAAGACAAAGGACGGCCAGGACGCCTACGTGCCCCACGTTGGCGGTGCCGTCTTCAACACCGCCATCGCCCTCGGCCGCCTGGGCACCGAGGTCGGCATGATCTCCGGCATTTCGACCGACCCCTTCGGAGAGCGGCTGAAGGAGGCCCTGGGCGCATCGGGGGTCGACACCACCCGCCTGATCCGCGCCGATCGGCCCACCACCATGGCCTATGTGACACTTCAGGAAGGCAGTGCAAGCTACAGTTTTCACGACGAAAATTCTGCCGGCCGCATGATTGCGCCGGAGGACCTTCCAGCGCTGCCCGAGACCTGCGAGGCGCTTTATTTCGGGGGGATCTCCCTCGCGGTCGAACCTGGGGCGGAGACCTACGCGACCCTCTGCGCGCGGGAATGCGCGGACCGCGTGGTGATGGTCGACCCGAACATCCGCCCCGGGTTCATTCGCGACGAGGCCGCCTTCCGGGATCGCATGGACCGGATGCTCGGCCAGGCCGATATCATCAAGATTTCGGACGAGGACCTGGACTGGCTTCAGCCCGGGACCCAAGGCTCCAGCGAGAAAGCCCGCGCCCTGCAGGCGCAGACCGGCGCGCTGGTGATCCTGACGCGGGGCGCGCGCGGGGCCGAGGCCTTCCACGCCGGGGGCGAGCTCCAGGTGCCGGCCCGCACCGCCGAGATGGTCGATACCGTGGGCGCCGGGGATACCTTCAACGCCGGTGTCCTTGCCGAGCTTTCCGCGCGCGGCCGGCTCAGCAAGGACGACCTGGCCGCGATCGACGAGACCGATCTGCGCGCGGCGCTCGACTTCGGCGCACGGGTCGCCGCCGTCACCGTCTCTCGGGCCGGCGCAAACCCGCCCTGGCGATCCGAGCTCGACTGACAGATCCCGACCTGTTGTCATTTCCGGCATTTCGGCCGGAAATGACAAGCTCGGTCACCTGCGCGCCCGCAAAGGCGCTTGTTCTTTCTGAACATTCACCGCTTCCTTGGGGCGATGATCGGTTCAGTGGTCGAGCAGCGCGCGCGCCGTCGCCTCGTCGGTCACCAGCCCCTGCAACAGCCCGCCCCGCAGCGCCGCCTTCAGCGGGGCGACCTTGTTGGGGCCCGCCGCCAGGCCGATCACCCGCGTGCGGCCAAGCGGCATGCGGATGCTCAACATGCGGCGATTGCAGGGATGGTCGATATAGCGGCCTTCGGCATCGAAAGCATGACCGCAGAGCTCTCCGACCGCACCCGACGCCCTCAGGCTCTCCACATCCGACGGGGTCAGGCTGTCGGCCAAGGGCAGTGGCGCGGCAATGACGCCAACCCCGACGAAGGCGGTGCCAGCCGTGGCGACCAGATCCCGGGCCTGGCGCACATGGGGCATCTGGCTGTACTGGGCCACCTCCCCCGCCTCACGCGCCATGAGCGGCACAGGCAGAAGATGCGGCGGGGCACCAACCCGTTCGGCGACACGCATCAGGGCCTCGTGGAACCCCGCCGCCCCATCCGGAGCGACATTTCCAACCAGGGACACCAGCCGATGGTGGCGCGCGTCCATGCTGTGCATTTCCTCCGCCATGGCGTTCATGGCTTTGCCGCAGGCAAGTCCCACGACCTGGGGCGTCTCATCCGCCAGGATCCGCTCCAGCACCTGGGCAGCAAAGGGCGCGATGGCCGCGACCGGGTCAGCGCCCTCGCCCAGCCCCGGCGCCACCCTGACCAGCGCCAGCCCGAAACGCGCGGCTAGATCGCGCTGCAGTTCCTCGCAAGCGGAGATCGGATGCTCGACCCGCACCTGGACCAGCCCCTCCTGCGTTGCACGTGCCACCAGGCGCTGCACGCGCTGGCGAGAAATCCCCATTTCACGCGCGATCCGATCCTGCCGCATCCCGCCACGATAATATAGCCAAGCCGCCCGCGCCGCATCATCATCGCGCGCGCGATCCCCGTCCTCTGCGTGTCCCGTCCCCATGGTACCCTTCAGTCAAATTTTGTCCCCGGCGGCACAATGCTGTATACTCGTACAAAGTGCAAAGGCTTACCGGCGACATTAGCTGTGCAGGACACCACAGGTTGCTCTGCCTCAGAGCGCATAGTCGACAAACGGGCGTCAGCTGTATAACTCCCTGCCATTCCTAATAAAAAAGGGCCGGTGCGCGCCTGCGCAACCGGCCCTTCCGGGATATTGTCTGTGAGGTCGCGCCTCAGCCGACGCGGTAGTTCGGGCTTTCGCGGGTGATGCGCACGTCGTGGACGTGACTTTCCGACAGGCCCGCGTTGGTGATCTTCACGAATTGGCAGTTCGCGCGCATCTCCTCGACCGAGGCGCAGCCGGTGTAGCCCATGGCCGCACGCAGGCCACCGACCAGTTGATGGATCACGGCGCCGGCCGGCCCCTTGTAGGGCACCTGCCCCTCGATCCCTTCCGGCACCAGCTTGTCGCTGGCCGCATCCTTCTGGAAGTAGCGATCGGCCGAGCCGCGCGCCATGGCGCCCAGGGAGCCCATGCCGCGGTAGGATTTGAACGACCGGCCCTGGTAGAGGATCACCTCGCCCGGGGATTCGTCGGTGCCAGCGATCATGCTGCCGACCATGGCGCAGCTGGCACCCGCGGCGATGGCCTTGGCGAAGTCGCCCGAGAACTTGATGCCGCCATCGGCGATCACGGGCACGTCGCCCGCCGCCTTGGCGCAATCCATGATCGCGGTCAGCTGCGGCACGCCCACGCCCGCAACCATGCGGGTGGTGCAGATAGAGCCCGGCCCGATGCCGACCTTCACCGCATCCGCGCCGGCGCCGATCAGCGCCTTGGTCGCCTCGGCGGTGGCGACGTTGCCGGCGATGATCTGTACCTCGTTCGACAGCGCCTTGGCGCGTGCCACGGCATCCACCACGCCGGCGCTGTGGCCGTGGGCGGTATCGATCACCAGGATATCCACGCCCGCGTCGACCAGCGCCTCGGAGCGTTCAAACCCCGCGTCGCCCACGCCGGTGGCTGCGGCCACGCGCAGGCGGCCCAGGTCGTCCTTGCAGGCCGTGGGGTTCAGCACGGCCTTCTCGGTGTCCTTCAGTGTCAGCAGGCCGGTAAGCTTGCCAGTCCCGTCCGTGACCAACAGCTTCTCGATCCGGCGTTCGCGCATCATGTCGATGGCGCGGTCGCGGTCGGCGGGCTCGTGCAGGATGGCCAGGTTGTCCTTGGTCATCATCACCTTGACCGGCGTCTCGTCCTTCTGGGCAAAACGCATGTCGCGGTTGGTGACGATGCCGACCACCTTGTGGTTTTCATCCACCACCGGGAAGCCGGTGAAGCCATACCGCTCGGTCAGGGCCTTGGCGTCTGCCAGGGTCTGATCCGGGGTCAGGGTGACAGGGTTGTAGACGATACCGCTTTCGAACCGCTTCACCCGGCGCACTTCCTGCGCCTGCTTTTCCAGGTCGAGGTTCTTGTGGATCACCCCGATCCCGCCGGCCTGCGCCATGGTGATGGCCATGCGCGCCTCGGTCACGGTATCCATGGCCGAGCTGAGCAGCGGGATGTTCATCGAAATCCGCTTGGTGACGCGGGTCTTGGTATCCGCGGTACTGGGCAGGACCGACGAGGCCGCCGGAACTAGAAGAACATCATCGAAGGTGAGAGCCTCGCGAATCTCCATCGGGTCACTCCATGGACAAGATCACTTGGCGCCTCCCTATTACATGTCTCGGACGCAGGGGAAAGGCGAAATCATGCCCCTGCGGACCTTGCATGACGGGCATGCGAAGAGGCGGTTCCGACGGCCCCGGGCATCGGCCCGTTCGAGGCGCCCATGTCGGGACTGCGCCCCGGCGCGTCGGGGACAGGCCCGCGCCGCCCCGCGCCACCGCCTAGGCTGGGGGCAGGACAACCCGCGGAAGGCCCCCATGACCGATCCCGACCCGCTCGTCATCTTCACACCCTCGGGCAAGCGGGGACGGTTCCCCGTGGGCACGCCGGTGCTAACTGCTGCGCGCCAGCTGGGGGTGGACCTCGATTCCGTCTGCGGCGGGCGTGGCATCTGTTCCAAGTGCCAGGTGACGCCGGCCTATGGCGATTTCCCGAAACACGGGGTGCATGTCACCGACACGGCCCTGTCCCCCTGGAACAGCGTGGAGGAGCGGTACGACAGCACCCGCGGCCTGCCCGAAGGGCGGCGGCTGAGCTGTCAGGCCCAGGTGCAGGGCGACGTCGTCATCGACGTGCCGGCCGAAAGCCAGGTGCACCGCCAGGTGATCCGCAAGCGGGCGGAGACCCGCGCCCTGACCATGAACCCCGCCACCCGGCTGCACTACGTCGAGGTGGCGGAGCCCGACATGCACGACCCCTCCGGCGATTTCGAGCGGCTCGCCGCGGCGCTGGAGGCGCAATGGGGCGTCACCGGACTGACCGTCGACCTGTCGATGCTGGCGGCGCTGCAGGGCGTGCTGCGCAAGGGCAACTGGCGGGTGACGGCGGCGGTCTACCGAGACCACACCGGCGCCGCGCCGCGCCTGCTGCACCTCTTTCCCGGCCTGCACGAAGACGGGTTTTATGGGCTGGCCATCGACCTCGGCTCCACCACCATCGCGGCGCATCTGACGGACCTGGAGACCGGCGAGGTGCGCGCCGCCTCCGGGCTGATGAACCCGCAGATCCGCTTCGGCGAGGACCTGATGAGCCGCGTATCCTACGTGATGATGAACCCCGGCGGCGACACCGAGATGACAAACGCCGTACGCGGCGCGCTGTCGGACCTCGCGGCGGAGCTGGCGCGTGACGCCGGGATCGACCCGGCGCTGATCGTCGAGGCGACGTTGGTCTGCAATCCGGTGATGCACCACCTGGCGCTTGGCATCGACCCGACGGAGCTGGGCCAGGCGCCCTTCGCGCTGACCACCTCCTCCGCCCTGTCCCTTCCCGCCTCCGATCTTGGCTTTGCCGCCATCAACCCGCGCGCGCGGCTCTATATCCTGCCCTGCATCGCGGGCCATGTGGGGGCGGATGCCGCTGCCGTCGCCCTGTCGGAAGCGCCTGAGAAATCCGAGGACCTCGTGCTGATCATCGACGTGGGCACCAACGCGGAGATCCTGCTGGGCAATACCAGCCGCGTGCTGGCCTGCTCCTCTCCCACCGGGCCGGCCTTCGAGGGGGCGCAGATCTCCTCCGGCCAGCGCGCCGCGCCGGGGGCCATCGAGAAGGTGGAGATCGACCCGGTGACGAAGGAGCCGCGTTTCCGCGTGATCGGGATGAAGCGTTGGTCCGACGATCCCGGCTTCGCGCCCCGGGTGGTGGCCACCGGGGTCACCGGGATCTGTGGCTCCGGCATCATCGAAGCCCTGGCCGAGATGCGCATGGCCGGCATCATGGATGCCTCGGGCCTGATCGGATCGGCCGAACAGACCGGCAGCGCGCGCTGCATCCCCGACGGACGCACGCATGCCTATGTGCTGCACGATGGCCGGGCCGAGGGCGGGCCGCTGATCACCGTGACCCAGGGCGACGTGCGGGCGATCCAACTGGCGAAATCCGCGCTCTACGCCGGCGCCCGGCTGCTGATGGATGAGATGGGTGTAGATCGCGTTGACCGCGTGGTGCTGGCCGGGGCCTTCGGCGCCCATATCTCCGCCAAACACGCCATGGTGCTGGGCATGATCCCCGATGTCCCGCTGGAGCGTGTGACCTCGGCCGGCAATGCCGCCGGCACCGGTGCCCGGATCGCGCTGTGCGACATCGCGGCCCGCGCCGCCATCGAGGGCAACGTGGCCCGCATCACCAAGATCGAGACCGCCATCGCGCCCGCCTTCCAGGCCCATTTCGTCGCCGCAAACGCCCTGCCCCACGCCAGCGATCCCTTCCCGGAACTGGCCAAGGTGGTGCAACTGCCCGATGTCAGCTTCAACACCGGCGGCAGCGGCGCAGACGGCAGTGGGCGGCGCAGGCGGCGGCGCGGCTGAGGCCGCGCCCGGATCTTGCGCCAGCCCTCCGTCCAAGGGCGCGCGCCTCGGCCTTGCGCGCCCCGCCCCTGCTTCACCTCGTCCAAAATACTCCGGGGGGAGTCGCGCCCCGCGCGACGGGGGGCGGAGCCCCCTCCTCCATTTCCCCCGTAGCGCCACCGCCAACCGCCTGACGCCTATCACTTCCCGCTTGACGCGACCGGGGGCTTGGCATACCTCAACTCTCGCGCGGCGGGTATGATGTAATGGTAGCCTGTCAGCTTCCCAAGCTGAACGCGCGGGTTCGATTCCCGCTACCCGCTCCATTCCCGATCACAAAATCATTTTATTTCCGTCTCTTAAGCGCCAAAGTGCCCCTTCAGAATTTGCACGTGGGACACACAGGCCTCTGACCATCCGCGAGATGGACGCGACCGACGGACCGGCCCCTCCCTTCCCCCGCTTCACGACGTGAAGTCTGAGACCGATCCTCGGATCGAGGAGGTCAATTAGTCTCTCCCCTCTCCGCCAAAGCTCCGGGTCAGTATCAGTCACCCAGCGGACAATAGCGGCCTTGGCCCACCTACGTCCGCACAACGACTAAGGCGTGGCCCGAGGCCTGATCGGCCATCCGACGTTCCAGCTAGTTCAGCCAATGCGAGGTACGAAGTGGCGCACCGGAGAGGATCAGCCGAACCATGCAACGCCAAGGGCTTAGCTTGAGAACGCCCACGTGAAGGGGCACATGAAGTCAATAGCTTAGCAGGCGGATCGGAACGGTAACGGACCAGAAGACCGGGGAGCTACCGTTCACTGCGCTCCGGACGAACAGCAGCTGCGCGGATGAAGCTGTCGGTCTACCCGCACGCGGATCCAGCAAGAATTGCCGTTCACAGCTTTGGCGCGCCATGGGCGAGTTCAGCCCCTTATCGTCTCCACAGTAAGATGCGGCGTGCCATTCGACGTCCGCCGAACACTGCGGCCGTCTTTGCCAAGCGTGCCCCGGATGCGCTGACGCCAGTTCGAGAAGCTGTCGAACTCAACGGTGTCGACCGGCTTGTCGAGTGCGATCTCCACATGGCGATGCCCCGCAGCCCCGGAAAGTGCGACGATCTTTCCGCTGTAGGCATGGCCAAGGTAGTGCCCCGTGACTTTAGCCCCCAGGACCAGCTCCCCCGGGGCGTCGCGATGGCCGATGCGGGCATGAAGCGTATTCCAGTCTCGTGCCCCGTGCTGTCGAGCGATGAGTTCGAGCGCATGGGCATGGCTGACCGCCATACCCTTGGCTTCTAGGGCCTGCCGGAGCGCCTTGGCCTGCGCCTTGACCGTTTCGAGAGATGGCTGTGTCATGCTGCCTCCTTGGCGGGTGATTTCACGGAGTTGATGGCGAGGACCAGGGCCAGAACAAGCAGCACGGCATCCGCGATGGGAAAGGCATACCACAGTCCATCGATCCCAGAGACCTTCCCCAGGACAATGAGCAGCGCGGGGGTCAGCAGCCATGGCTTTGCCAGCGTCAGCACCGCGGTCCGGACGGGGAAGCCCAGGGCCTGGAAATGCATGGCGAGGACAAGAACCGGGCCGGTGATGACATATAGGGCCGTCATCGGACGCAGGATCGTGACGACTGCCGCGACGACTTCCGGATCGCCCGAAAATAGCGCGCCCAGTTGCGCGCCGGCCAACGCGCCGGCCAGAGTCACGCCCATGCACCAGAGGAACGCGCTTCCCATCGCAAGCCGCAGGGCGGCGCCGGCCCGATCCATGCGGCCTGCGCCAGCGTTGTTGCCGGTGATGCTCTGGGTGGTCAGAGCGATCGCCATCTGCGGCAGGAAGGCCAGCCCGAGGATCCGCGTCACCGCACCGTAGGCGGCGATATAGGCGGCGGATTCGGCGCCAGCGGTGCCGATGATACGAAGGACCGTGCTGGCCACCAGGGCCATGCCGACAAAGGTCAGGCAGAGCGGAAGGCCGAGCGAAAGCATCCGCCCCCAGCCTGACAGCCAGCTCGCCTGCCGCAGGACCCCAAGGGGCAGAAGCTCGTGATCGCAGGCCCGCAGCCCCAGCAACAGCGCCAGGCCAAGGGCCTGCGCGACCACGGTGCCAAGGGCCGACCCGGCCACGCCGAGCCCAAGAAGCACGATCGCGACATAGTTGGCTCCGGCATTCAGCAAGTTCACCAGCACCGAAAGCAAGGCAATGTGCCCGGCCCGCCCTTCACTGCGCAGGGCGTCGGCGTGCAGGCCCAGACCGAACTGGATCGGGGCGCCAAGGATCAGGATCAGCAGATAGCTCTGCGCAGACCCCGCCACCGCCGCGTCTCCGGCGGCAAGCGCGGAGAGTATGGCAGGGCCAAGGCTCAGCGCTGCCGCGATCAGCACCGCGCTCAGGGCGAGCGCGAGGCCATGGCCTCCTGCGAAGACCTCTCCCGCCTCTCGGCGCGCCCCGGCCCCCAGATGGCGGGCAAGCAGGCTGGCCATGCCGCCCCCCGCCAGAGTGGTCAGAGCCGTCAGCAACATGACGACCGGAAAGGCCAGGCTGACCGCCGCCAGGGCCTGGGCGCCGACGAAACGACCGACGAAGATCCCGTCGATCACGTTCAGCAGGCCGCCCGTCGACATCACGACGGCCATGGGCAGGGCATTCGATAGGAACAATCGCCCGACGGGCCGGGTCAGAAAGCGGTTCTCGATTCTATTAGGGGCAGGTCCTAAGGACATTGCTCACTCCTCCGGGGGAGGCATTTCGGATCGGGAGGGAGCCTGCATTACCCACCTGCGAAATGCTTCGAGGGTGAGATGTCGTCTTGCTCCGGGCTTCACCGTGACTCGCGTCCGCAGGCGGCAGGTGCCCGGCACCTTGTGCGCTCGATAGGGCGAAATTCCCCGAAGGGCAAGATGGCAAACCGGCACGTAGAAGGTGCATCTGCCCAGATGCCCAAAAGCAGCGGCATGGAACCCGACCAACGCTTTGGGCGCCGTGTGGACCTCTGCCGCAACCGTCACCGATGTCAGCTTCGGACTGGCTACGGTCATTCGCCGCGCCTGAGACTGACGGCAGCTTTGCGCAGGAAACGGCCCTCGCAGCACGCGCGTCTGTCCCTCGGCTTCTCGGTCCTTCCGGCCCACACTGGACTTCCATGCAATCCGCGGCCAAGGTCTGCTTCGAGCCCTACCTACGGCTCCGATGGCCTTGCCGAACGCGGATGTTCCCTTTGTGTTTCCATGAGTACATCCAAGACCGGAAGAAGCGAATTTACAATGCGCCAATCGTTACGAACTAAAGCAATCGGAATCTGCAACGACAAGATTGCCAAGAGAGGCGAGACGGTAGGTCTTTCTATGCGTCTTTTTGCGAACAAGAATGATGACCCAGAGCTGCTCATGGAAGCAGCCGAATGGTGGATCAAGACCCATGAACTTGATCATTTCGAGAAGGCGACGAAGATCCGGGACATGATCCGTTCGGGCGTTTGAGTAACGGCAGCTTCATCCGCATAGCAGACCTCGGTGTAAACTGCAGCGAAGATCCGGTTCCCGCCCTTCTTGTCAGCACTGTGCGTCATGCTGCGGCTTGCACGAATGTCGTGGAAAGGCTGTTTGGTGGATTGACGCGCATCAGAATGGCCAGGGCAAGCTTTGCGCTGTCGTCACCGGCGGCCAGGGCCACTCCCTTTTGGCCAGACGACGCCTTGCCCCTTTGAGATCGCCTATGCCAACCTTGAAACCTCCTGTAGTGCCTACCTGAATCCAGTCGCTTCCGAGATCGTGTCCGCCAGAGCCAGCATATTGTCCCGCCTCCATCTTCAGGGGCTGCGCCACTTCGAACCTGTGGTGCGCCTCGGGACGTTTGAGGCGGCGGCGCGCGAGCTAAATGTCACTCCCGGCGCAGTCAGCCAGCAAATTCGTCGGCTGGAAGACGGTTTGGGCGTGTCCTTGTTTCACCGGTACGGTAACCGTTCGGAGCCTACCGACGCGGCGCGGCAGATCGCGCAGACCCTTTCCGATGCCTTCGAGCAGATCGAACAGGCACTGGAGATCGGCACCGGAAAGTCCGGCTCTGCTTCGGTCAAGATCAAGCTCTATCAGACGTGGGCGAACCCCTGGCTCATTCCTCGGCTGGAAGCGTTCTCACAGCAATATCCGGACATCTCCGTCGAATTCGAAACCGGTATCGAGAGTGTCGACGCGGGATGGGCTGACCTTGACATGGCGCTCAGCATGCGGCCATAGGAGTCGCCCGACATTACCCGCGTGCCACTGTTCACGCCGCACCTTCTGGCGGTCTGCACGCCCGCTGTCGCCGAGCGGCTGGGTCCAAAGGTGGACCTGTCGCTCACGACGCGGATCGCCTCGCGCAACCGCATGGAAGACTGGCCCAACTGGATGGCCGCCGCCGGACGGACCTGGGATGACAAGAAGCCCCTCATGGTGTTCTCGAACTCGACGCTGGTCTACGAGGCTGCCTTGGCCGGGAACGGGGTGGCAATTGCTCAGTTGGAGCTGGTTTTGCAAGACCTTGCCGAGGGGCGGTTGGTGCGCCCCGCCCGCTTGTCGCGCCGTTGCCAGGCCCCGGGATGGAAGAAGACAACGACAGGCAACGGACGCTCTGCGCCTTCCGGCAGATACACGTCGTAGGCCTGACGTTCGTGGGGCCCGAACGAGACGTCATGGATCACCTCGACGCCCGGAGGAACCTCCGGCAAGGGGATGACGGTCCCGGTATGTTGCGGTTTTGCTGGGGTCTGCGTATCGGTCATGGGAAGTCCTTTTGAAAGCCCGGACCTGTGTCGGTCCGAGCATGTCTGCGATCATCAGGGCAGCTTGAAGCCGACCTTTTCGGCATACCAATCTGCCAGCCAGGCGCGGGCCTCGGGCGACATGCCCGTCACGGTGCCCCAAAGAGCCTGGGCGTCCTCCCCGGTGTAGAGGTCGTAACCGCCGAGCGACTTTTCGTTGGCCGCACGGAAATCCGGATCGGCGATGACCTTCTCGAAGGCGCGGCTGCAGGCTTCGACCACCTCGGGGGAGGCCGTAGACGGCAGAACGATGGCCTTGCCGACGGTGATGGCCGAGCTGGTCAGCGCGTAGTAGGCCTCATAGGCGGGGCCGCTTAGCGGTTCGCCATGGACCTCCTCGTAGAGCTCGATGAAGGTCGGCACGTCGGGGAAGTTCGGGTCGCGCACGATCTCACCCGAGGGGGCGATGACACCGCCGGCCATCATGGTGATCGCCTTGCCCTCGTCCACCAGCGGCTGGACGCTGCGCGTGTAGGCCGCGGTGGTCTGGTGGTCGACATTGAACTCGCCACGCTCAAATCCGATGCGGCCGCCCCCGCGCTCAAGTCCCCAGACGGATTTGACGTCGAAACCAAGCAGGTCGAAGGACAGCACGGTCAGAATGTCGGCCGAGTCCTGACGCCCGCCGCCGAACACGAGATCCGCGCCTTTCATGCCCTCGATGTCGCCCGTCTCCGTCGCGCCGGTGGTCGGCGAAACGTAGTAGAGGGGACCCATCGGCGCGATGAACACCGGTACGAACTCATCCAGCGTGAAGCTGATCTGCGGCGCCCCCAGCGTCTTGGCGATGAAAATCGACGAGGACATGGCCAAGAAGTCCGATCCATCCGAACTGGCGCGTTTGCTAAAGCGGTTGGCAGCAGGAATACCGCCGCCGCCCGGCTCGTTTCGGACAAGTATCGTAGGTTCGTTCTCGAACGCCTTGGACAGATAGGGCGCAACCGCGCGGACCAGCGTATCGCTGCCGCCGCCTTCGCCAAACGGCACGGTGGCGTTGATCCGGTTCAGACCCAGATCCTGCGCGGTGGCAGGCAGGCTGGCCCCAAGGGCAACAGCCCCGGCAAGCAAGATGGTTTTGAGTTTCATGATCGTCTTCTCCTCCTCAGAAGTAATCCCACGGGTTCAGTGACAGGACCCAGCCATCAGGCAGGAAGGTCCCGGATTGATAGGTCAGGAATAGGTAGACCCCGATGATGCTCACCACGCCCAAGGCCACGGCCCATGGCTTGGCGCGGGCCTCGACCGTCAGGAAGGCCGCCATGAAGAGCGCCGCTCCGGCGAAAAAGCCGAAACAGGCGATGGACAGCACTGCCGCGATCAGCCACGCCGCCGTGTGCCAGAAGGACACCGAGTAGCGCGGGCCGGTGACATGGCTGTCCTCCAGAGCCGAGGGCGCGCCGCGGCCCAGTTGCAGCAAGATCACCGCGCAGGCCGCCAAGCCAACGCCGCCGGCGACCATCGGGAACATGCGCCCCAGCGGTTGCAGGTCCTTCACCATCCACAGCGCCGCCGCAAAGAACACCGCCAGCAGTGCGGGCAGCACCAGTTGGGTTGGGCGGGTCTGGCGGATCCGGTCGATTTCCTCCGGATTGCCGGCGATCTTCGTCATCTGCTGCTTGATCGAGGCCCCCAGGATCAGCAGAACCACGGCCAGCAGGATCAGCACGATGGGCCGCGACAGGAAGTCGGTCAGGCTATAGAGCTGGGCCGTCTGGTAGAGCGACTTCTCAAGGTTCTGCTGCAGGACAAAGCCGATCAGGAAGGCCGGGCGGGAAAAACCGAACCGCCGCATCGCGACGCCGATGACGCCGAAGAGCAGGATCAGAAACAGGTCGCGCGGGTCTCGGTTGATCTGCAGCGTGGCAAAGGAGATCGCCACGATCAGGAAGGGTGCAATTCAGCTGAAGGGGATCAGCGTCAGCTTGGCCAGATGCCGGGAGAACAGGAAGCAGGCTCCCGCGCCGAGGATATTGGCCAGAGCGAGGCTCCAGATCATAAGGTAGGTCAGGTCGATATCCTGCGTCAGCATGCCCGGCCCCGGCTGGATGCCGATCAGGATCAGGGCCGACAGCAGCAGCGCGGTGGAGCCGGACCCCGGCACGCCGAACAGCAGCGTCGGCACCAGCGCCCCGCCCATGACCGCGTTGTTCGAGCTTTCGACGCCGATCACGCCGCGCACGTCGCCCTTGCCGAACTGACTCTTGTCCTTGGCCGACCGAACAGTCTGGCCGTAGACGATCCAGTCCACCACCGCGCCACCGACACCCGGCATGGCGCCGACCAGGCAGCCTACGGTTGCCGATCGCAATACGATCCACTTGTTGCGCAGGACGTCGATGACCCCTTGCCGGGTGCCATTGCCAAGGCTTGGGCGATCCGAGATCGAACGGTTCTGCTGGATCAGGTCGGCGATCTCGGGGATAACGAAGACCACGATCACGCAGGCGATCAACGGCAGGCCGTCCCCCAGATAGAACAGCCCCAGATCAAGCCGTTGCTCGCCGCTGGCAGGCGCAAAGCCGACCGAGGCCACGACCATGCCGAAGGCGCAGATCGCCACACCCTTGGGCAGACTCTTGCCCGAAAGCGCCGCCACGCTGGCCACCCCAAAGAGGATCATCATCAGGATTTCGGGAATGCCGAACCACAGGATAACCTGCTTGGCCGACTGCAGAGTCAGGGTCAGGACAAGCGCCCCGAACAATCCGCCAATCACTGAACTGAGAAAGCCGGCCGACAGCGCCCTTGCCGCCTGTCCCTGTTTGGCCATGGGGAAGCCATCCAGCACCGTGGCCTGGGACGAGGCCGATCCCGGCACGCCCAAGAGGACCGAGGTGATGGTATCGCCCGTGCTGACCGTGGCGAGCATCCCGATGACCATCGCCATCGCCGCGCTTGGCTCCATGCCGTAGATGAAGGTAAACAATAGAGAAAGGCCCGCTGCCCCACCAAGCGCTGGCAGGATGCCCACCACGAGCCCCAGCAAAGCGCCGAACATCAGATAAAGAACCGCCGACGTACCCCTCAGCGCCTGGAACGCCTCGATCATGTATCCTCCCTCATCGGCTCTCCCTGCCGACCGGGCCTACCGTGTCACTCGGGTAGGATTAGTGAAAATGAAAAAATCTACTTGTTGCGTTAGTTTTTCTAAGTCTTTCAGATCTAACCGAGGTGAGGGTTCAACGGTTGCTAGGGCCGCGAGAATAGGTGTTCGAGACCGGAAATATCCAGTAAAGTGCTGCCGTTTCTGGCCTATCCAGCGAAAGACCGCTCACTGAGTTTGCTGCCTATTGCCTTTGCAGTCGCAGCGAACATCGCTCATCCGACCGCGCTGCGTGACCACGATCAGGTCGACCCCGCGGACGGTTGAGAGGCGGTGCGCGGTGTGCATTTGCCACCATCTGAGTGGCCGCTCCCGCCAGCCAAGCTTGATAAGCGCGCATCCGCGGCGAAGGTCCAGAATGGGCGGATGGTGTTGAAAAACTCCGCGCTTGCCGGGGGCCGAAGCTTCTGATTCCCTTTATTTACGGGAGCGGGAGGGCACGGGATGCTGGGAACTCAAAAGGCGCATGCGCGGCTGTTCTACGAGTTCGATCTCGAGACGCATATTCCGGCGAACCACCTCGTGCGCGGGATCGACCGGTTCCTCGATCTACGCGAACTGCACGCAGATCTTCGCGGCTTTTACAGTCACACCGGGCGGCCATCGGTCGACCCGGAACTCATTATCCGCATGCTCGTCATCGGCTATGTGATGGGGATCAGGTCGGAACGCCGGCTGTGCCAGGAGGTCCATCTCAACCTGGCGTATCGATGGTTCTGTCGCCTCGGTCTCGAAGACAAGATCCCAGATCACTCGACCTTTTCGAAGCTGCGCCACGGCAAGTTCCGTGAGAGCGACCTGTTCCGCCGCCTGTTCGAGGACGTCGTCGCGACGTGCATTACCGAGGGCCTCGTTGGCGGAACCGGGTTCGCCGTCGATGCCAGTCTGATCAGCGCGGATGTCCAGAAGCAGAGCTCCAGCAGAGCCGAGGACTGGGATGCCGATGCGATCGATCCTTTGGAGGCTCCGCGCGCCGTTCGCGAGTATCTCGACGCGCTCGACGAAGCGGCGTTCGGCGCGGCCACGACGGTGACGCCGAAGTTCACCGCTCATGCCGATCCGGCAAGCCAGTGGACGGCCGCGCGCAAGGGTCCGGCCTTCTTTGCCTATTCCGACAACTACCTGATCGACACCGATCACGGGATCATCATGGACGTCGAGGCGACGAGGTCGGTCCGGCAGGCAGAGGTCGGGTCGGCCCGCACGATGCTGGACCGGACCGAACGGCGTTTTGGTCTCCGTCCGGACTGGCTGGCTGCCGACACGGCCTACGGTTCGGAAGAGAACCTCGTCTGGCTGACGCTGAAGCGGCAGATCCTTCCCTTCATCCCGGTCTTCGACAAGTCCGAGCGCACGGACGGGACCTGGTCTCGGTCCGACTTCACGTGGGATGAGGAAGGCGATCGCTACCTCTGCCCCGAGGGCAAGGAGCTCCGGCATTCCCGGCGCAACTATTCCGATCCGGGCCGCTCGGCGACAGGGATGAGGCCGCGGCGGTATCGCGCGCTGAAGGCGGACTGTCAGGACTGCCCGTCAAAGGCCAAGTGCTGTCCGAAGAGCGACGTGCGCAGCATCAATCGTGAGAAATACGAGATCGTCCGGGACCTCGCCCGAGCCTGCACGGCTTCCGCATTTAACGAGGTGGCACAGCGGCGGCGGAAAAAGGTCGAGATGCTGTTCGCTCACCTGAAGCGGATCCTGGGCCTCGGGAGACTCCGGCTCAGGGGCCCGCTTGGCTCGAAAGACGAGTTCACCTTGGCCGCAACGGCCCAAAACCTCCGGAAACTGGCGAAACTCCGGCCACAGAGCTCCAATGGAGCGGCGCCCGCATGAAGCGGACGAGTGCGCCCCGTCAAAATCCCCGATCCTCTCGCTGACCCGTCATTCCGCGGCCAACTCGACCAGCGCCACAACAGGCGTTTTTCAACATCATCGGCGGGAAGCCGTCGTTCGCCGCACCATGGGCGAACGACCGGACTGCGCAGGAAGCAGCCGACCTGCTCCCTGCTTTGATCGCCTCTGACGTCGCTTAGACTTGTTTCTGATCCCTCTACGCGGCACGCGCCCGACATTGCGAAGCGCGCGCTCGCACCGACCGGCGTCGCGCGACAAGCAGAGGAAAATCGCGCTGTCGCGTGCGTTCGAGGCTGTGTCGCTTTCCGCCATGTGTTCTGATCCGCCAAAGATAGCATCCGGTGAACGAGGCCCTGCATTCCGCGGCATGCCGACATGCGGAGTCTCGCCTGTGCAAGATCTATGGAGGAGACGCACATGAGCAATATCGGTGTTGTTTATACAGGCCCCGGGGCCGTCGAGGTTCAGAAGATCGATGATCCGAAGCTTCAGGCCCCCGACGGGCGCAAGCTGGAGCACGCGGTGATTCTCAAGGTCATCTCGACCAACATCTGCGGCTCCGACCAGCACATGGTACGCGGACGCACGACCGCAGAGCCGGGGCTTGTCCTCGGCCACGAGATCACGGGGGAGGTGATCGAGACCGGGTCGGACGTGGAAATGCTGAAGGTCGGCGATGTCGTCTCGGTGCCGTTCAACGTGGCCTGCGGTCGCTGCCGCTGCTGCCGCGAGGGCGATACGGGCGTCTGCCTGACGGTGAACCCGGAACGCGCGGGCGGCGCATATGGCTATGTCGACATGGGCGGCTGGATCGGCGGTCAGGCCCGCTACGTCACCGTGCCCTACGCGGATTTCAACCTGCTGAAATTCCCGGACCGCGATCAGGCGCTGGCCAAGATCCGAGATCTGACCATGCTGTCCGACATTCTCCCGACCGGATTTCACGGGGCGCTGACGGCGGGTGTCGGCGTCGGCTCCATCGTCTATGTCGCCGGTGCAGGTCCCGTGGGCCTTGCGGCGGCGGCCTCGGCGCGCATTCTCGGCGCAGCCATGGTGATGATCGGCGACTTCAACAAGGAGCGACTGGAGCACGCGGCGAAGGTGGGCTTCACACCGGTCGATCTGTCCAAGGGCGACAACCTTCCCGAGATGATCGCCGAGATCACCGGCTCTCCGGAAGTGGACGCCGCCATCGACGCCGTGGGCTTCGAGGCGCGCGGTCATTCGGGCGGCGAGCAACCGGCCATCGTGCTGAACCAGATGATGGAGATCACCCGCGTCGCGGGCGGCATCGGCATCCCCGGGCTCTATGTCACCGAGGATCCGGGTGCGGTGGATGACGCCGCGAAATCTGGCAACCTGTCGATGCGGTTCGGCCTTGGCTGGGCCAAGGCGCAGAGCTTCCACACCGGTCAAACTCCCGTGCTGAAATACAATCGCCAGTTAATGCAGGCGATCCTGCACGACCGCCTTCCGATCGCGGACATCGTCAACGCCACGATTATGCCGCTGGACCAGGCCGCCGAAGGGTACAAGAGCTTCGATAGCGGTGTGGCTAAGAAGTTCGTGCTCGATCCGCATGGTATGCTTGCGTCTTGACCCAGATCGGTTGCCGACCAGCCGCCGCCCCTAAAGGGCGGCGGTCATTTTATGCGCGACGTGGCGTAGGGACGGCGGGGGCTTCTCGATCTGTGATCGCCCTACAGAGGCAGAAGCTCTCGCCTTGCATCCGTAGCATCGCAGCACTGACTCAGGTCCAACCGGCTGCAGTCAGCCCCAAGCTGCCAGTCGTGGCAGGCCTGGTATCGCGCCAATTTCCGACACGATGGGCTGGGTCAGGACATTCGCTGCGCCTATCACGAAGGGCCGCAATGGGCCGGAATTGACGGCGCACCTGACGGACCTGTGCCCCCCCCCGCAGCGCCGCATTGCCGTTCCGAGACCAAATTCGACGTTGCCCAAGGACTGGTGACAGACGCAGGGGGTCCGTAACCAGCTTAACGCCTGACCTTGTTCGCGAACGCTCCGGGCGACAGGCCCTCGTGACGGACAAAGGCCAGTCCGAAGGCGCTGGCGGACCCGTAACCGACCCTCTGAGCGATCTCGGCATTGGTCAGCCCGCCCGCCCGCAGCAAGGTCTTGGCCACGGCCATGCGCCACTCGGTGGCGTATTCCATCGGCGCGCGGCCAACCTGCCTGCGGAATCGTTCGAAAAAGCCGGAGCGCGACATGCCCGCCGCCTTCGCCATTTGTGAAACGGAGAGTGGGCCGCCCGTCTCGGCGTGGATACGTTGCAGTGCACCGGACAGCTGCGGATCCGACAGGCCGCGCAGCAGCCCGGGCGGCAGGGTCGTCGCCTGATCAGACCGCAGGGCCTCGATTAGAAGGACCTCCAGCAATCGCTCGAGGATCAATCCGCGCCCTGGACGGTCGGCGCGGGTTTCCTCGTGGATCATGGGCACAAGGGCCGTCAGGCGGTCCTGATCAGAGACATGGATCATCTCCGGCAGCAGTGACACGAGGAGGCTCCTGGCCGGCGTGTCAAAGCTGCAATGCCCGACGAGGGCGCGCACATCGACCGGGGCCTCAGTCGCGCCAAGCCGGAACTGCCCGGGACCGGTTTCAAGCGGCAGGCGGGGCACGTGAGGCGGCGGGGGCACCTCGCTGGACATGGTAAAGCCCTGCAGGTGGGGGATCAGCACGAAATCACCAGCCCTCAGCGTGACCGGATCGCGCCCGGTGACGTGCAGCCTGCACTGCCCTTCGACCATCGCACAGTAAAAAGGGCTGACCATGTCGTGACGCTCCACCAGCCACTGGCCGCCAGCTTCGACCATCTTGGAGACGGAGACCGCAGGCTTCAGCAGGGTGACGATTCTGGAAAGAGGATCCAAGGAGCTATCGAGCATCTATTCGGACGATCTATGGATGATTATGGATTTTTCTGTATATCAAGGCCGAACTTTGCCGTCTATCTCTCTGTCACACAAGACAAGGAGACCTCAAATGCCCCGCATCCTCATTACGGGTTGTTCCTCCGGTTTCGGTCAGGCTATCGCCGCGCAGTTCCTCGATCAGGGCTGGGACGTCGTCGCCACGATGCGCACTCCCTCCGTCGAAGGGCTGCATGAGTCCGACCGTCTGCAGGTGCTGTCCCTGGATGTCACCGACCCCGAAAGTATTGCGACTGCGATTGACGAGGCGGGCCAGATCGATGCGCTGGTAAACAACGCCGGTGTCGGCATGCTCAATGTGCTGGAAGGTGCCGACATCGCCCGGGCCCGTGAGCTGTTTGAAACCAATGTGCTGGGCGCCATGGCCATGACCCGCGCCGTGATGCCCGCCATGCGCGCGCGCCGCGCTGGCGTCATTGTCAACGTCAGTTCCAGCGTGACGCTGCGCCCATTGCCTGCCCTGTCGATCTACAGCGCCAGTAAGGCCGCCCTGAATGCCTTCACCGAAAGCTTCGCGCTTGAGGCCGCTGAATTCGGCATAAGTGCCCGGTTGGTCCTGCCCGGCAGCGCACCCTCGACATCCTTCGGACGCAATGCAGTGGCGCGGATGGGCATGGATGTGCCCGAGGTCTATGGCCCTTTCGTGCAGGCCTATTTCCAGAGCCTCCAGTCCGCGGCCGAGAAGACCGAGCCGCAGGATGTCGCGCAGGCTGTCTGGCGGGCCGTCACGGACGAGACGGCGCCGATGAAGCTGCCTGCAGGCGCGGACGCAGAGACCTGGTTCCGCGAAGCCCGCCTTGGCACAGCGTGACGCGTCCGATGCTGATCTCCCTCTCGAACGGAAACTCCCATGAACAGACTTATTTCTCTCTCCCGCGCACTGCCGACACCAGAGCCAGAGATCACCGTCGCTTATACCCCGATCCGGCTGCCCATGCCTGGCCGCCAGCCGCTTGAGCTGCGCCTGACGGCCCCGGCCGTCGGGTCGAACCTGCCTATCGTGATCCTGTCGCATGGCTTCGGCCCCTCCAACTACATCCCCTCCAAGGACGGCTATGCCCCGCTTGCGCAGTTCTGGGCCGAACGGGGTGTGGCCGTTATCCAGCCCACCCACGCCAGCTCACGGGTCGGCGGGCGCGACCCGGATTTGCCCGGCGGGCCCTTCTTCTGGCGCGAGAGGGTGGCGGAAATACGCGCCATCCTCGACCAACTGACCGAGGTCGAGCGGCAGGCCCCGGCAGTGGCAGGGCGGCTTGATCATGAGCGGATCGCGGTGGCCGGGCATTCCTTTGGCGGGTTCCCCTGCAGCCTGTTGCTTGGCGCGCGCCTGCAGGGGGAGGACTTTTCCGATCCGCGGATCCGTGCCGGCATCCTGCTGGCCTCTCCGGGCCGTGGCGGTGCGGACCTGACCCCGGAAAACGCCACACGCTTTCCGTTCTTCGATGTGGACTTTAGCGGCATCAGCACCCCGACGCTCGTGGTTTGCGGAGCCGATGACGACCCGCATTTCACGCCGCGCGGTCCCGACTGGCATGCCGATCCGTACCACGACGCCGCCGGCGCCGAGGCTCTGCTGACGATCAACGGCGTCGGCCATGGCCTGGGCGGTATCGCAGGGTGGGACGCGCGCGAAACCGAAGCAGAAGACCCAGACGCGCTGGAGGCCACGCGGCGGCTCACGCTAGCCTGGTTGAGGAGCACATTTGCAATAGACCCTGCCGCTTGGATGCAAAGCCGGTCCGCACTCAAGAAAAGCGCGGCATCAATTGCGGAGATCACATCAAGATAGAGGTGACCGTCAAAGGCAGCTTCGTCCCGCTCTGCCAAACTTGGCCTGCACGATCATGCTGCACAATGCCGCCGATGTCTGGCTTGGAGAAGCCGCCCCGCCTCAAAGCTGCACCTCGCGAACGACCGGACTGGGCCGCAAGTTACGGCACCTAGGGGCGAGAGAGAGCGCCCCGCCTCAGCGTCGCTCCGAGCACACTTTGATCGGTGCAGCAAGGTCCGGCACTGTCCGCTTCAACGAGACGGCCCGAGGCTTTGCCTCGGGCCTCTGGGCGCATCCGACGTTGCGCTACCTCGCTGGGCTGTGCCCGGGCATGGGCGCCTTCGGAGCGCCATTGCGGAGCGCGTGCTGCCCGAGCCAGACGCTCACCAGGACCAGAACCATGCCGCTGCTCTGAAGGAGGCTCAATGTTTCGCCCAGAAGGATCAGCCCGAGCAGTGTCGCGGCTATGGGACTGAGGAAGCCCAGTGGCGCCACGGCCGCAGGGCCAAGCCGGGCAATCCCGCGGAACCAGAAGAAGTAAGTGAAAGCCCCGCCAATCAGGCTCAGATAGAGGAACCCAAGCACCGTCTTCAGATCAAGCGGCGGCAACGCAGGTTCCGCAAAAAGCGCCACGGGCAACAGCAGCACACCACCGGCGGTAAGCTGCCAAGATGTGAAGGTGAGTGCAGGGACCGGCGGCTGCCATTTCCGCGTCAGCACGGTGCCGAAGGCCATGGAAACCGCGCCACCAAGAGCCGCGAGAACGCCCAGGCCATCCAGCGCAGCGCCAGGTGTCAGGACCAGGAGCGCCACACCAAGAAGGCCGGTGACCCCTGCGGTCACCGCAGCCGGCGGGGTGCTCTGCCCCAAGAGCCATTTCGACAGGTAAAGCACGATCAGCGGCTGGATGGCGCCAACCGTCGCCGCGACGCCGCCGGGTAGTTGGTAGGCAGCGACAAACAGCAGCCACCAAAATATCGAGAAATTGAGGGCGCCGAGCACGAAGGACCGGATCACCCATACCCCGCGCGGGAGTTGGCGGGTCAGGAGCAGCAGGAGCAAGCCTGCGGGCAATGCGCGCAGCACCGCCGCAGTCATCGGGTAGCCGTCCGGCAGCAACTGTGTCGTGACGATATAGGTGCTGCCCCAGATCATCGGCGCAAGCGCCGCCAGAAGCAGGTCAAGAGAGCGGGACATGGGAGGTTCCTCTAAATTATCTTGATGTCGAGATAATTTCCACATATCTTGACGTCAAGATACCTTCTGCCTAGAAGGCCAATATGGATGCAGTGGATCAGATACTTGAACAATGGCGGCAGGCGCGGCCTGACCTGGATGTCAGCGCAATGGGCCCGATCGGGCGGCTCTCGCGTGTGTTCCATCACCACGCCCGCCGGATGAACGAGACCTTCGCCCGGCATGACCTGAACGCCGCCGGGTTCGACGTGCTGGCGACGCTGCGTCGTTCCGGCCCCCCATATGCCTTGTCCCCGGGGGAGTTGATGGCCTCGATGATGATCACCTCCGGCACGATGACCAATCGCATCGACCAGCTGATCAAACAGGGCCTGGTTACGCGGGCCAAGGATCCCGGGGATGCCCGCCGCGCGGTGGTGAAGCTCACCACGACGGGGTTCGACCTGATCGACCAGGCTGTCGCCGCGCATGTGAAGACACAGAACGAACTGCTGGCTGCGCTGTCCGATCAGGAGATCGCCGCGCTGGACGACGGTTTGCGGAAGCTGATGGCGGCGGGAGAGCGCGATAGCGGACATTGACGCACGCGCAGAGAGTGCACGCTTCGTCTGCCTATCGGTCGCCCAATCGCCTCGGATTGAAGGTCCGGTTCACCGGGCTGGACCACTTTGCGAAAGGCGTGGGAGCAGACATCGGTCGCGCCTGGTTGAAGGTCGGCAATGGGCCGGTTGCATCAGCGGGCTCAGGCATGCCCCCGTCGAGTGCCATGTCCGCTACCTGCACTCAGCGGTCCCCCAGTTATCGCGTTGCAATACAGACATACCGCAACACCAACCTCCTTCCTCTGCTTATACCACCGGCGTGTTCAGCATCAGCCAGACAATCCCCAGCACCGCCGCGAAAGCAGGGAAGCCGAAGCCGAACCACCTGCGAAACAGCCAGTGATACTGCGTGGGCAGCGGGGCGCCCTCCTCCGCGGCCAGACGCGCCAGGTCGCGCATGCGGATTTGCATCCAGACCACCGGCAGCCAGAACAGGCCAACGACGACATAGAGCGTCAGCCCCGGCAGGACCTTCACCATCGGCCCCAGCGGATCTGCCCAGAGGTCGGCGGCCACGACCAGGCTGCCCATAAGCTAGGCCAGCGACAGCGCCACCATCCCGAGCGCGGCACGGATCACCCAGGGCCGCCAGAGGATCGCCAGCCCAAGGGCGACATCCGCCAGCGCGCCGCCAGTGACGACCGGCGGGGCGATCCAGCCCGGCACCACACGCCCGGTCAGCCCCGCCATGGCCCGGCCGGGATCCAGCAGCGTGATCAGTTCCGAGAGGCACCACAACCGCGACAGCACCCCGATTGCCATTGGCAGAAGCAGGAAGGCGCGGGCGAAGAGCCTCTCCTGCCGGGTTGAGTGCAGCTGCGCCAGCGATAGCTCCAGGCTTTGGCAAGGCGTGCCGCCCGCCTGCGCCCATGCTGTCGGGTCCCCCCGAATGCCATCGGCCAGCGCCTGCAGTGCGGTGGTCCTCAGTGGCGAGCGCCAGCCCAGATGGCCCAGGAGATCCGCGCCCTTGCCCAACCAGCGGAGCATGAAGCCGGGCACCATCGGGCGACCCTTGAACGCATGGATTGCGTGAGAACGTCGTGGGACACCTTATCTGCAACCTATTGATCTCAATAAACCGCTCCCTTATGAGCTACGGGACACCTCTTGACTGAATTCCAAGTGAAGAAACCTCTCTACCGGAGCTCTCTACCCGCTCCAGTTCCTTCGCGCGTTTTCCATTCCCGCGCCCGGTGCCGGGCGGCCATCTCTTTGGACCGTTCCGAAGCTCTGGCCCGGCGCCCTGCGGCGCCCAGACCACCGGCCCGCTGAACCTTGCAAGATCTTCCCAGGACAATCGCCCGCGTCGTCGTTCTCTGCCTCATCGGGCTGACAGGCGGCTACCTGGCGCACCTGGCGCATCTGCCCCTGCCCTACATGCTGGGCTCGCTCTTCCTGGTCGGGGTCCTGACCGCTGTCTTCCCCCGCGCACTGCCCCACGACTACCGCTTCCCCGAGGGGTTCCGTTCGCTCTTCATCGCCACCATCGGGGCGACGATCGGGGCACAGATCAGCTGGGACGTGGTGGGCAACATGCCGCGGCTCTGGGCCTCCATCCTGGCGCTGACGCTATTCGTGCCGCTGACGCAGGCGGTCAACTTCGTCATCTTCCGCCACCTCGGCGGCTATGACCAGGCCACGGCCTTCTACGCCGGGGCGCCTGGCGGGCTGATCGATTCGATCATCGCGGGCGAACAGGCCGGGGCCGATGTGCGCATCCTGGCGGTGCAGCAGTTCCTGCGCATCATCGTGGTGGTGGCCGGCCTGCCGGTGGCCCTGTCGCTGTGGTATGGCCATCCCGTCGGCTCCTCCGCCGGCATCAGCTTCAGCGACCACGCCGTCGGGCTGGAGCACCTGCCGGAGGTCTTCGGCGCGGCCCTGGTCGGGCTTGTCGTCTTCCGCCGCCTGCACCTGCCCGCCTCGCAGCTGATCGGCCCGATGATCTGCGCCGCTATCCTGACGCTCTCGGGGCTGGCGGTGATCGAGGCGCCGCAATGGGTCGTCTCAGGCTGTCAGGTGGTGATCGGCACCTCGCTGGGCACCCGGTTCATCGGCGTGGAGTGGGCGCGGCTGCTGCGCGCCACCTGGCTGTCGGCGCTGTCGGTCACTTCCATGCTGGCCATCGGCCTGAGCATGTCCTTCGCCGTGGCGCCGCTGACCGGACTGGACCTCGATGTGCTTTTCATTTCCTTCGCGCCGGGGGGCGTCACGGAAATGGCACTGGTGGCGCTGTCGCTGAACGCCAGCCCGGCGGTGGTGACCCTGCACCACCTCTACCGCATCATCCTGACCGTGGTGCAGCTGAGCTGGGTGACCAAGCGCGGCTGGTTCAACACGGCCCGCGATCCAAAGGCATGAAGACCGAGCTGCGCCGCGCCACGGGAGCCGATGCCGCCGCGCTGCTTCCGCTCTACCTGGACCTTTTCCGCGAGGATGCCATCCTCACGCCCGCGAGAGACGTCGCCGCAAACCTCGCCGTCATGCTGGAGGACCCCCGCGCGGCCCATTGGCTGATCGAGGAAGACGGCCAGGTCATCGCCCTGGCGGCCGGATCGCTGACATTCGGGGTGGAATACGGGCTGTCGGCGGAACTGGAAGACCTCTATGTCACGCCGCCCGCCCGGGGTCGGGGCCTCGCCCGCCTGCTGGCCCATGCGGTCATCGACTGGGCCAGGGACCAGGGCGCCACCGATATGGTCCTGGTCATCACGCCGCAGGCGGAGGCCGAACAGGGCCTCACCGCCTTCTACGAAAAGCTGGGCTTTGGGCCGTCGTCCCGGATCACGCTGAGCCGGACGACGGGCTGACGGCAGGCCACGGGCGCGATCAGCCCGCCGCCTTCTCCTCCAGTTCCATCCATTCCTCCTCGGCGGCGGCAAGCATTTTCTGCCGTTCCGCCAGCGCCTCGGTGCCCTTCTGGAACTTCACCGGCTCCTTCTGGTACATGTCGGGCTGCGCAAGGAAAGCCTCCAGCTTGGCGATCTCCGCCTCGATCCGCTCGATCACCGAGGGCAGCTCCTCCAGCCGGTGCTTCTCGGTGAAGGACAGGCCCGCCTTCTGCGCCTTGGGCGCGGGTTTGGCGGCCTCCGCCTTCGGTGCCTCGGATTTGGCAGACGCCTTGGGCGATCCCTCGCCCAGCTCCGCCAGCCGCTCCTCGCGCTGCGCGCGGTAGTCCGTCCAGCCACCGGCATAGACGGTCGCGCGGCCATTGCCCTCCATCGCGATGGTCGTCGAGGCCACCCGGTCGAGGAAGTCGCGGTCGTGGCTGACCAGCAGCACGGTGCCGTCGTAGTCGTCCAGCAGTTCCTGCAGCAGGTCCAGCGTTTCGACATCCAGGTCGTTGGTCGGTTCGTCGAGAACCAGAATGTTCGATTCCTTGGCCATCAGCTTGGCCAGCAGCAGGCGCGCCTTTTCGCCACCCGACAGCGATTTGACCTTGGCGCGGGCCTGCGCCTCGTCAAACAGGAACTCCTTAAGGTAGCCCACGACATGCTTGGGCGTGCCGCGCACCATCACCTGGTCGGCGGCGCCCGAGACGCGCATTTCCTTGTCGCCGGTCAGGCTTTCCCACAGGGTCATTTCCGGATCCAGCGCCGCGCGGCTCTGGTCGAAGATGGCGGGCACAAGGTTGGTGCCCAGCTTCACCTCGCCCTCGTCGGGGGCGACCTCTCCCATCAGCATCTTGATCAGGGTCGTCTTGCCCACCCCGTTGGGGCCGACGAAGGCCACCCGGTCACCGCGGTTCACCAGCAGGTCGAATTTCGTCACGATCCGCTTGTCGCCGAACCCCTTGGCCAGGCCCTTGGCCTCGATCACTTTCTTGCCGCTGGCGGGCCCGGCCTCCAGCTCCATCGCGGCGGTGCCCTTGCGGCGGATCTGGTTGCCACGTTCCTCGCGCAGGGCCTGGAGGTTGCGCACCCGGCCCTGGTTGCGCTTGCGCCGCGCGCTGATGCCCTCCACGGCCCAGCGGGCCTCGGCCTTGATCTTGCGATCGAGCTTGTGGCGGGCGATGTCCTCTTCCTCCCAGACCTTGTCGCGCCAGGCCTCGAAATCCTCGAACCCCTTCTCCTGACGCCGCACGGCCCCGCGGTCGATCCACAGGGTGGCGCGGGTCAGGGCGCGCAGGAAGGCGCGGTCGTGAGAGATCAGCACGAAGGCCGCGCGGGTCTGCTTCAGCTCGTTTTCCAGCCAGGCGATCGCTTCGATGTCGAGGTGGTTGGTCGGCTCATCCAGCAGCATCAGCTCGGGCGCCTCGGCCATCAGCTTGGCCAGCGCGGCGCGGCGCCTCTCGCCGCCCGAGGCGGTTTCCACCGGGCGATCGGGGTCGAACTTCAGCCCCTCGCTCGCGATCTCGACCTTGTACTGTTCCGACACGTCCAGCCGCGACATGGCGAATTCGCCCAGGGTGGCGAAGCCGGACATATCCGGCTCCTGCTCCATGTAGCCCACGGTGGTACCCGGGCTGAGGACGACCTCGCCCTTGTCCGCCTCTACAAGGCCCGCCATGACCTTCATCAGGGTGGATTTGCCCGACCCGTTGCGCCCCACCAGGGCCACCCGGTCACCGGGCTGCACGGAAAGGGAAAGATCGTCGAAAACCGGATCGCCGCCGAAGGTCAGGGAGATCGAGGTGAGTTGGAGAAGGGGTGCCTGTGCCATGGCGCGCAGCTAATCAGGCGCCGCGGCGGCGTCAAGCTGGGATGGCAGGGCGGGCGGCAGCGCCGCGGGCCATGGGACCGCCCAGAAAGGTCGAGGGCGCCGCAACGCCCACCCGAAGGTGGGGCTGCGACGCCCTCGTCAGGATGTCCCAGCGAGCAGGGCGGGCCGCTGCCCGCCCCGCAGTCCGCCGATCAGGCCGATTTCATGAAGCCGCCGTTGTAGTCCTCGCTCTTCCGGCGGATCTTGGAATGCTCGACGATGCGTTCCCGGGCGATGCCGCGGAAATCCTCGATCGAGGTGTAGCCCTTGCTTTCCATGTAGGCCGCCAGGTCGTCGCACAGCTCCTTGATCAGCTGCACGCCGACGCCGCCGCTGCCCTTTTCCTCCATCGCGGCGGTGCAGACCTGCAGGTTGCCGGCGCCATGGGCGATGAAGTTGAAGGCCTCGCGGAAGCCCTTGATGCCCCCGATGCCGGAAATCGACTGATCCGGGTAGGCGCGGGAGATGTCGGAGACGCGCTGCAGTGCCTGGTGCAGGATCGCCAGCCCACCCAGACCGCCGGAGGTGACGTAGCCATCGACCTCGACCTCGAACTTGTGGGTTTCGGGATCCATCAGCGGCAGCGAGGGGAAGGTGTTGCACAGCGAGATCGCCGAGGCGCCGGCCTCGTACGCGGCACCCGCCGCATCGACCAGGGTCGAGGTCGCCGGCGTCAGCTTCACCCAGATCGGCACGTCGACCTCGTCGGTGACGGCCGCCAGGACGGAACGGATGATGTCCTCGTCATTGGCGATATGGGCGCCCATGTCCTTGCGGTCCATGTGGGGGCAGGACATGTTCAGCTCGATCCCGTCGCAGCCGACATCGACCACGGCCCGGGCCAGCTTGCGCCAGTTCTGCATCTCTTCCTCGCCGTCGGCACCGGCCATGATCGAGGCGATGACCATGCGGTCCGGGTAGGCCTCCTTGATCTCCTTCAGGTCCGGCAGCCACTGTTCCAGCGGCTGGTCCGAGATCAGTTCCCAGTTCCAGGAGGAATGCGACACGGTGTCGGGCCGCTTCATCCGCGAGACATAGGGCTTCTCCTCGCTGGCGCGCTGGTAGATGGTTTTCGGTCCGGCGACGTTTTCCACCGGGTGCAGGCCGATCGTCTTGGTGACCACGCCCCCCCAGCCGGCCTCGAAGGCCTTCATGATCTTGCGCTTGCTTTCGGTCGGCGGGGCCGAGGCAAGGATGAAAGGATTGACGAAGTCGAGACCCGTGAAGGTGGTTTTAAGCGAGACAGTCATGGCACACCCCTGTTGTGGCTGGCCCTTGTGGTCGGGCCTGAGTATTGGCATCAGGAACTCAATTTTTTACCATTTAGTCAACAATGGTCCGGGAAACGCTGTCCTGCCTGGGCAAAACAGCCCTGTGGCGGGCGGCATTTGATCGAAAACTGTGCAGTTAAGCGGTCTGCCCCCGGTCCGCGCAGGCATCCCTGCCCCGATCCGAAGGTGGGCCGAACTGCCCTGCGCCCCGTCCTGCGCGCAGTGATGTGTTGCGGCACGCCCCGCCCCCGTGGCACGTCTGGCAGGCCGACCGCCCCTTTCGTCACCGCGTGGACCTGTCCTATGATCGACCATCCCCTGCTCTTTGCCGCCGACGCGCTGGCGACGCTGGTCTTTGCCACCACCGGGGCGCTGGTCGCCTCGCGCAAGGAACTGGATGTCTTCGGCTTCATGTGGTTCGCCGCGATCACCGGTGTTGGCGGCGGCACCCTGCGGGACCTGCTGCTGGACGTGCCCGTCTTCTGGATCGAGAACCCATTTCCGCTGGCCCTATGCCTGGGCATTGCCGTGGTGCTGCATTTCACCGCGCACCTGGTCCAGTCGCGGATGGTGCTGATCCTCTGGCTCGACTGTTTCGGGCTGGGCTTTGCCGCCATCGCCGGAACGCTGAAGGCGCTGGACCAGGGCGTCGCGGGGCTGGTCGCGGTCATCATGGGGGTCTTTTCCGGCACCGTCGGGGGGATCCTGCGCGACACGCTGGGACAGGAACCCTCGATCATCCTTCGGCGGGAAATCTACGTGACCGCCGCCGCCCTGGGCGCCAGTGCCACGGTCCTCATCGCCGCCGCCGGGGAAAGCCGCCTGGCCGCTGCCGCGACAGGTTTTGCCCTTGTCTTCGCGCTGCGCGGGGCGGCGCTGCTGCGCAACCTCACCCTGCCCGGGTTCCGGTCCCGCAAGGGCCGCGACTATCCCTGAACGGGCGGAGGCGGAAGGGCGAGGACCTATCCGGCCGTGGCGCGCAGCAGGCGCTTGCGCGCCGGGGGGATGGCCTTGATCTCCAGCCCGGTGAAGACGTGCAGCGTGTTCATCTTGGGATCGACCACCGCATGGTCCGACACCCAGCCCCCCATCAACAGATAGGTGCGCAGCAGCGGCGGCATGCCCAGCATGGCGCGTTTCGCATCGGGCTTGCGCCGCAGCTTCTGGGCAAAGCGGAAGACCTTGGGCGCCTTCACCCGCGGCAGGAACCGCTTCGGCGCCAGGTGCTTTTCCTTCAGCATGGCGAAGGCATCCAGATAGGCCTCGGCATCGGTGCCCTTGAAGGACGAACAGCCGAACAGCATCTCCACCCCGTTGCGATCCACGTAGGCGGTCATCGCCCCCCAGGCCACACGCAGGATGTCTGGATCGCGATAGTCGGGATGGATGCAGAACCGCCCCATCTCGACCATCGGCCCCTCGAAGCTCTCCAGGCTCGACAACTCGTAGTACTGCGCGGAATAGCTGCGCCCGATCTCGCGCCCGGCAGCCAGGGGCAGCATGCGGAAACAGCAGACCAGGGCACCGTTGCGCGTGTCCTCGACCAGGATGTGGGCACAGATCGAATCGAAGTCGTCGGCGTCGAACCGGTCGGCATCGCCGAGGAAGGTCAGCGCGCGCAGCCGCTGCGCGGCAAGAATGTCTGCGGGGGTCTCGGCCAGGCGGGCGGCATAGCGCCCCTTCTTCAGCGACAGCATATCAGGCTCTCCGTCGGCGGAGCGGATCAGGTTCCGCTCCGCCTAGCATGACAGATGTGACCGCATCGTGACAGGCGCAAGGGCCGACGGCGAAAGGCTGACGGGCAAAACGCGAAAGGCCCGGCGCGTCTGTCACGCACCGGGCCTTTGCACAAAACTGTTTTCGGGGCGCCGATCGCCCGGGCGCGTTTACTCGCCGCCCAGGACCGAGGCCGCGTTGAACCGGCCCAGGTTGCCCAGAAGCTGACGGACAAACGTCTTGTCGGCGGTCGAGGAACTGGTGACGCGGCTTTCCAGGGTCACCACCCGGCCCTCTTCCAGGCCGAAGGTCTCGATGTTGCTGACCACGTCCCGCTGGTCGAAGCTGACGGCCATGACCGTGCGCTCCACCGGCTGGGGGCGTTTCCAGGCATATTGCTCCATCCGGGTGCGGATATAGTAAAAGTCGCCCTGCTCCAGAACGCCGGAGGTCGTCGGGGCGCCCAAGGTCTCCAGAACGGTGTCGCGCGTATCCACGCCAACGGTGATCTGCGACAGGATCTCTTCGTCCGGCATGTAGCCGTGGTTTCGATACTGTGCCGTACAGCCGGCAATCCCCAACATGGCCACAGCCATGACAATTGCGCTTGCCTTCTTGCCGATCCCCGCCATCTTGCCCCTCTTGTTTTCCAGTGCACAGGCTTCTACCTCGCCTACATAACGAGTTACACTGGTGCAAGAAAGCACGAAAGGCCCCCATGACCGAAACCTCCGCCACCGCGCTGCGGGTGTCCGCCCTGCCCAAGACCGCGCCGACCCCTTTCTCTCTGACGCCCGAGGCCGCAGAGCTGACCGGGCTGGCCGAGATGCTGGATCTGAAGGCCCTGCGCAAGGTCGTCTTCAAGGGTGAGATCCGCCCCGCCGGCAAACGCGACTGGCTGCTGACCGGCCATCTGGGCGCCACCGTCGTCCAGCCCTGCTCGGTCACCCTCGCCCCCGTGACCACGCGGATCGAGGAAGACGTGACGCGCCGTTTCACCCCGCATCTTCCCGATGAGACCAGCGCCGAGTCTGAAGAGGTCGAGATGCCCGAAGATGAAACGCTGGAGAAGCTGGGCAGCCACATCGACCCGGCCGCCGTCATGGCCGAGGCGCTGGCGCTGTCCCTGCCCCTTTACCCGCGCGCCGACGGGGCCGAGATGGATCAGCAGGAATTCACCGAACCTGGCAAGACGGCGATGACCGACGAGGACACCAAGCCCCTCGCGGGCCTCGCCGACCTGCTGGCCGCCCGCCGCAACGACGGCGATGACTCGGACGGAAGCAAGAGCTGAGAACCGGCGCGGGCGCCGCGCCAGTCCTCATTGGCCCGGCTTGCCCCTGCGCAGTCCGGCCCAGCCCCAAAGAATCGCTTGCAAGGGATCTTTTTCGCAGTATTTTCGCGCTTCCATCCGAATTTTGGGTTGAATGCGACGGGCCTGTCCGACTAAGAGCCTCGCATCCACGAGAAACCGGGCCGGGTTTCATGCTTTGGCCCCCGAATACGATAGGTTGTGACATGGCTGTCCAACAGAACAAAGTCTCCAAGTCGCGCCGCAACAACCGTCGTGCGCACGACGCTCTGACGGCTGCGAACCCCAACGAGTGCGGCAACTGCGGTGAGCTGAAACGCCCCCACCACGTCTGCCCCTCCTGCGGCCACTACGCCGAGCGCGAAGTTGTCGCGCTGGCCGACGAGATCGATCTGGACGAAGACGCGGCATAAGCCGTGAATGCCGGGGAGCATCTGTCCTAAATGTCTGCGTCTCATCCGTCAGATCAGGACAGGAACGAGTCCCTTCCCGGCGAAGCGGCCGCGCGCCGCGTCGTTCTTTCCGTCGACGCCATGGGCGGCGACCGCGGGCCGGCAACTGTTGTTGCCGGCATTTCGCGTTCGGCGCGGAAGAACCCGGACATCGATTTCATCCTGCACGGCCCCAAGGACGAGCTGGACCGCCTGATCGCGCGCAAGCGTGGCTTGGCGGGCCGCGTCACCGTGCGCGATGCCAGCGACGTCGTGACCATGCACGACAAGCCCAGCCAGGTGGTCCGCCACGGCAAGTCGACCTCGATGTGGTCGGCGCTGGACGCGGTGCGCGACGGCGAGGCCGAGGTCTGCGTGTCCTGCGGCAACACCGGCGCGCTGATGGCGCTGTCGATGATGCGCCTGCGCAAGTTGCCGGGGGTGAACCGCCCGGCCATCGCCGTGCTCTGGCCCTCGCGCAACCCGCAGGGCTTCAACGTGATGCTGGACGTCGGCGCGGATATCCGCGCCGATGAGAAGGACCTGCTGCAGTATGCGCTCATGGGGGCCTCCTATGCGCGCAACGGCATGAACCTGGCCCGCCCCCGCATCGGCCTGCTGAACGTGGGCACCGAGGAACACAAGGGCCGGCCGGAGCTGAAGGTCGCGCATGAGCTGATCAGCGAAGCGGCCGAACAGGCGAACTTCGAATATGTCGGCTTCGTCGAGGGCGGTGACATTCCCGGCGACCGTTGCGACGTGATCGTCACCGACGGCTTCACCGGCAACGTGGCGCTGAAGACCGGCGAAGGCACCGCCTCGCTGATCGGCGACCTGCTGAAGGAAGCCTTCAAGTATTCGCCCCTGTCACGCTTTGCCGCCGTGCTGGCCCTGACTTCGCTGCGGCGCCTGCAGAAACGTATCGACCCGCGCCGCGTCAACGGCGGTGTCTTCCTCGGGCTGAACGGGCCGGTGGTGAAAAGCCATGGCTCGGCCGATGCCATGGGGGTTTCCGCCGCCGTGAAACTGGCCTATCAGCTGGCGGCCAGCGGTTTTCAGGAGAAGATCGCGGCACGGGTTGCATCCGCCGTTTCGCTGGCTCAGGATGCCGCGGAACGAGGGACGGAGACCGAATGACTATTCGCGCAGTAGCAACCGGCGTCGGACATTATCTTCCCGAACGCATCGTGCCAAACGCCGAGTTCGAAAAGACCCTCGACACCACCGACGAATGGATTCGCACCCGCTCGGGCATCGAGCGCCGTCACTTCGCCGCCGAGGGGGAAACCACCTCGCAGATGGCGATCAAGGCCGCCGAGCAAGCCCTTCTCAACGCAGAGCTTTCCGCCGACGACATCGACTGCGTGATCGTTGCCACCTCGACCCCCGACCTGACTTTCCCCTCCGTCGCGACGATGGTGCAGGAAGGTCTCGGCATGACCCGTGGGTTTGGCTACGACGTGCAGGCCGTCTGCGCCGGTTTCATCTTCGCGCTGGCCAATGCCAACGGGATGATCCTGTCGGGCCAGGCGCAGCGGGTCCTGGTGATCGGCGCCGAGACCTTCTCGCGTATCATGGACTGGACCGACCGGTCCACCTGCGTGCTGTTCGGCGATGGTGCCGGCGCCCTGGTGCTGGAGGCGCGCACCGGCTCTGGCTCGTCGCAGGATCGTGGCATCCTGGCCTGCGACCTGAACTCCGACGGACGCTATCGCGAGATGCTCTACGTCGACGGTGGCGTGTCCACCTCCGGCGTGGCGGGAAAGCTGCGGATGCAGGGCAACCCGCTCTTCCGTCAGGCCGTGGGCAAGCTCGCGGCGACCGCCGAGGCTTCGCTGGAAAAGGCCCAACTGAGCGCCGAGGACGTCGACTGGATCGTGCCGCACCAGGCCAATATCCGCATCATCCAGGGCACGGCCAAGAAGATGGGCGTGCCGATGGACCAGGTGATCGTGACCGTTCAGGATCACGGCAACACCTCCGCCGCGTCGATCCCCCTGGCCCTGTCGGTGGGCGTCGCCGAGGGCAAGATCACGCCCGGCCAGGTCCTGGTGGCCGAGGCCATCGGCGGCGGGCTGGCCTGGGGATCGGTCGTCATCCGCTGGTAATAGCCCGGCAGCCCCCGCTGCAAAGCCGCATTCTCCTTTGCTATCAGACCATTGATGTTGACTCGGAAATTGCGCGGTGCCTATGCTGAGCCAACCAGAGAGGGATCGGTGATGAGTGAAAAGACCCTGACCAGAATGGACCTGAGCGAAGCCGTCTTCCGCGAGGTCGGCCTGTCGCGCAATGACTCCGCGCAGCTGGTGGAGTCTGTTCTCAATCACATGTCCGACGCGCTGGTCGACGGCGAACAGGTCAAGATCTCCTCCTTCGGGACCTTCTCGGTCCGTGAAAAGGCTGCACGGGTGGGGCGCAACCCCAAGACCGGTCAGGAAGTGCCGATCAACCCGCGCCGCGTGCTGACCTTCCGGCCCTCGCATCTGATGAAAGATCGCGTCGCCGCCGGCAACAAGGGCAGCTGAGGGGCATATAGATGCCCAAGTCCGCAGATGCCTTCCGCACCATTTCCGAGGTGGCCGAGTGGCTCGGCACGCCCGCGCATGTCCTGCGCTTCTGGGAAAGCAAGTTCACCCAGGTGCGCCCGGTGAAACGCGCCGGCGGGCGCCGGTACTACCGCCCTTCCGACATGGAATTGCTGGGCGGGATCAAGCGGTTGCTTCACGAAGAGGGCATGACCATCAAGGGTGTGCAGAAGCTGCTGCGGGATCGCGGCACGGCCCATGTCGCCACCATGTCGCCGCCGCTGGATGATCTGGCCGTGCCGCTGGAAGCGGAGATCGTACAGCTGAAGCCGCGCAGCGCCCCGCCCGAATCCGGCCCCGATGCCATGACGCCGCCCGACGGCAGCGAAAGCGGCCCCGCCGCCACCGCCACCGACGTGGCGGCTGCCTCGACAGAGGACGCCCCCGCGGATCCGCTTCCCGGTCACGCAACGATGACGTCCGACGTCGCGGCCGAGGCGTCCCGGGCGCCCGACTTGGCACAGACGCCGGACGTCGCAGCCGAGTCGGACAGTCAGGACGAGGGCGAGGGTCGTAATCTCTTCTCCGACCTGGACGCGCAGGAGGCGCCCGAGGTCGAGGAAACCACCGCCGCGCCGGTGGCGGCAACCGCCGCGCCTGCACCGGTCACCGTGCCGGACGACCCCGAAGACGACGCCTTCGCGCCCGAATCCGGTGTCCTGTCGTACCTCCTCGCCCGTCGCAGCCCCCTGCCCCCGGCCACGGCCGCGCGCGCCCTGGCACTGGCACAGGACCTCGTCGCGCTGCGCTGAGACCGGCCCGGGCGGCCCTTGAAAAGGCGCCCGAATTTTTGCGGGCAAAGGCGTGAAAAACCCCTTGCCCCCAGCCTCAGATCGGATAGAAAGCGCGAACCGTCGGGCTATAGCGCAGCCTGGTAGCGCGTCCGTCTGGGGGACGGAAGGTCGCAGGTTCGAGTCCTGCTAGCCCGACCAAATATCCCCGATACCAATCGTCGGTCACCTAAGACCCCGCCGGAGAAAACCCTTTCTCCGGCGGGTCTTGGCGCTTTTCTTCGTCCCCTGCACGCCGTAGTCTGCCACTCCAGAAGGAGACATGGCCCATGACCGGCATCCTGCCCAGCCAGCACCTGAAACGCATGATCGCCGCGGGCGAGGTCACGGGCACGCCCGAGATCATCCCCGAACAGATCCAGCCCGCCAGCCTCGACCTGCGCCTGGGCAATGTGGCCTGGCGCGTGCGGGCCTCCTTCCTGTCGGGCAAGGGCCGCAGCGTGGCCGACCGGCTGGCCGAGTTCGAGATGCACAAGGTCGATCTGAGCGATGGCGCGGTGCTGGAAAAGGGCTGTGTCTACGTGGTGCCGCTGATGGAATCGCTCGCCCTGCCCGAAGGCACCGCGGGCATGGCCAACGCCAAGAGCTCCACCGGGCGGCTGGATCTGCTGACTCGGCTGATCACCGATGGCGGCACGGAGTTTGACCGAATCCCCGCCGGTTACACCGGCCCCCTCTATGCCGAGATCTGCCCGCGCAGCTTCTCCGTCCTCGTCCGGCCAGGCATGCGCCTGAACCAGATCCGCTTCCGCGCCGGCCAGGCGGCGCTGTCGGATGACGCCCTGCGCGCGCTGCACGCCGAAACCCCACTGGTCAGCGGCCGCGCGGTGATCGAACAGGGCCTCGGCTTCTCCGTCGACCTGTCGCCCGGCCCCGACCGCCTGGTGGGCTATCGTGCGAAACCCCATACCGGCGTCATCGACCTGGACCGGATCGGCCAGTACGATCCGCGCGAGTTCTGGGAAACGGTACGCACCGAGGATCGCCAGATCATCCTCGATCCGGGCGCCTTCTACATCCTCGTCAGCCGCGAGGCTGTGACGATTCCCCCCGACTATGCCGCCGA
Organism: Pseudooceanicola marinus; assembly: GCF_002786295.1. Classification (GTDB taxonomy): domain Bacteria; phylum Pseudomonadota; class Alphaproteobacteria; order Rhodobacterales; family Rhodobacteraceae; genus Pseudooceanicola; species Pseudooceanicola marinus. Next base: position 78,689 of record NZ_PGTC01000018.1, read on the forward strand.
GATGGCGCCCTACCTCGCCATGGTGGGGGAATTCCGCGTGCACTACGCCGGCTTCTTCGATCCCGGTTTCGGCTACGCCGGGGCCGGCGGCTCAGGCTCGCGCGGGGTGCTGGAGGTGCGCTGTCACGAGGCGCCCTTCGTGCTGGAGGACGGGCAGGTTGTTGGCCGCCTGGTCTTCGAGAAGATGGCCGAACGCCCCGAGACCCTCTACGGGCAGGAGATCGCCTCGAATTACCAGGGCCAGGGCCTGAAGCTGTCGAAGCATTTCCGCAGCGGCTGAGGGCGCCGCGACGCCCCGCCCTCCCCCAGTCCTGACCCCGAAGAACCCCCATGGCATTCATCACCAAACCCCTAGCCCTGATGACCGGCGCCATCGCCGTCGTGGGCGCCAACTCCATGGTGCTGGCCCCGATCAGCGCCGCCGTCGCCCGTGACCTGGGCACGGAACCCGCCGAAATTCTGCAGGCGGCGGCGGCCTACGGCGGGACCACTGCGCTTTCGGCCCTGCTGCTGGCCCCGCGCGCCGACCGCGTTGGGCCGGGTCCTGCGCTGATGCAGGCGCTGGTATTGCTGCTTATCTCGCTGCTGGTGTCAACACTGGCGCCGGGCAAATGGGTGCTGATCGGCGCGCAGGCCATCGGCGGGCTGGGTGCAGGGATCGCCATTCCTGCGATCTACGGGCTGGCGCCGGAGCTGGGGCCGCCGGGAGAAGAGAAGCGCTCCATGGGCCTGATGCTGTCAGGCTGGACGCTGGCCCTGGTGGCGGGCGTCGCGGGCGCGGGTTTCGTGGCCGAATGGGTCGGCTGGCGCGCGGTCTATGGGTTGCTGCTGATCTTCATGGGGCTGCTGTACTTGGCCCTGATGCGGGCCGACCTGTCGGTGCGCCGCGTCGGCAGCGCCACCTCGCCGCTGACCGCGCTACGGGTGCCGGGGATCTGGCGCGGACTGGCTTCTGCCGGGCTGCTGATGACGGGGTTCTACGGCACTTTCGCCTTCATCGGCGTACACGTGGCCGACGATCTGGCCCGCGGCACCGATGCGGCGGGCCTGCTGATCCTGTGCTACGGCAGCGGCTTCGGCATCGCGACGCTCTTTGATCGCCACTTCGACCGGCTGCCACAGATCAGCGCTGGCGCGATCAGCTTTGCCGGGCTGCTGGTAGTCTACCTGGCCTTCTCGGCCTCGGCCCTGCATTATGGCGTACTGCTAGCCCTGGCACTGGCCTGGGGGATCATGCAGCATTTCGCGCTGAACTTCGTCGTCAGTCGCCTGGCCGGGCTGGAGGCCAGCCAACGCGGCGCGATTCTCGGCCTGAATTCCTCGATCACCTACCTGGCTGTGCTGGGCGGCGCGCTGACCTTCCGCCTGCCCTACGAGGCCGGCGGGATTGCCTGGTGCAACCTGATCTCGGCCAGTTGCCTGACGCTGGCGCTGATCGAATGCCTGGCACCGCGCCGGGTGGCGATCTGATCGGGGCCGCTCAGAACCGGCCCAGCTTCCGCACCACGCGCTGCGCCTGACGGGCCTGGCGGGCCATCTTCTTGCTTTGCTTGGCGCGTTGCTGGCCTTCGGGGCTGTCGCCGGCCATCCGGTCGATCCCGGCGTTCATGCCCTTGTTGACCGAGCGGCGCAGCACTCGGTTGAACAGCATGCGGATCAGTCTGTCTGCGTTCATGTCCTGTCCCTTCCTTGGGTTTGGACACAAGGTAACAGTAAAAGGCGCAGAATGCATGGCCCCCTCACACCGAGGTGACGGGATGGGGCCTTATTCGTCCTCGTCAGGCTCGATCACCGCGTCTTCGTCGAACATGTCGGCCTGCTCCTCGTCGCTCTCACGCTCCTCCTCATCGCGGCCCGGCGGCGGGCGGCTGTCCAGAAGACCGGCGGCGCGCAGGTCTTTCAGGCCCGGCAGGTCGCGTGGCGTTTCCAGCCCGAAGTGGTCGAGGAAGTGCGGTGTCACCACGAAGGTCACCGGGCGGCCCGGGGTCATCCGACGGCGGCCGAAACGGATCCATTCCAGTTCCAGCAGCAGGTCGATGGTCCCGCGGGACACGCTGACGCCCCGGATCTCCTCGATCTCGGCGCGGGTGACGGGCTGGTGATAGGCGATGATCGCCAGGGTCTCGATCGCCGCGCGCGACAGCTTGCGGGTCTCCACCGTTTCCTTCTGCAGCAGGAAGCCGAGGTCGGGCGCCGTGCGGATCGCCCAGGCCTCCGCCACGCGGACCACGCGCACGCCGCGCCCCTCATAGCGTTTCTGCAACTGCTCCACCGCCGCCGCGCCGTCGCAGCCGTGCGGCATGCGCGCGTTCAGGTCGGCCACGGTGACCGGCTCGGCGGAGGCAAAGAGGATCGCCTCGACCATGCGTTCCTGCTCGCCCAGGGGCGGCGCCTCGAAAAGGCTCTCACGCGGGCCATCGTCCTCGGGGATCTCGGGATCGGCGTCAGCCATCTTTGCGGTCCTCCCGGCGGCGCAGTTGAATGGGAGCGAAGGTCTCGGACTGGCGGATCATCACCTTGCCCTCCTTCGCCAGTTCCAGCGAGGCGGCGAAGGTGGCCGCGGTGACCGAGCGGCGGCGCACCGGGTCGCTGGTCCAGCCGGGGGGCATGTAGGCCGACAGTTCGGTCCAGGTGCCGGCGAAACCGACCATCGAGCGCATGTGGTCCAGCGCCTGTTCCATGGTGAAGACGTTGTCGCGGTCCATCACGAAGGGGCGGAATTCGTCCTTGGTCCGAATGCGGGCGTAGGCCTGCATCAGCTCCAGAAGGGTGGCGGAATAGGTGACCTTGCGCACCCGTTCCACGGTTTCAGGCACGCCCCGCACGAAGAAATCACGCCCCTTCTGGTCGCGCGCCATCAGCCGGGCGGCCACGTCGCGCATGGCCTGAAGCCGTTCCAGCTGGAACGCCAGGTGGGCGGCCAGTTCCTCGCCCGACGGGCCCTCTTCCTCGGGGTCGGGCGGCAGCAGAAGGCGCGATTTCAGGAAGGCCAGCCAGGCCGCCATCACCAGATAATCGGCGGCCAGCTCGATCCGCAGGGTCTTGGCCTTTTCGACGAAAGCCAGGTACTGTTCCGCCAGCGTCAGGATCGAGATCTTCATCAGGTCGACCTTCTGCGTGCGGCTGAGCGTCAGCAGCAGGTCGAGCGGCCCTTCGAAGCCTTCCACGTCGACGATCAGCGCCTCGGCCGCCAGCCGTTCGGCGACGGTGATGCGCCCCTGCCCGTCCGGGCCGGAGGCATCCGTCTCCAGCCGCCGCAGCGGGGTGTCGTCTTCGAAATCGTCGGCGGCCATCGCTTACCCGTTCATCAAGGCGGTCAGCTTGGCTTTCAGGGCGTCAATGTCAAGCGCGGGCGCCGGGGCCTGCAGGGCCATCACCCGTTCCGCCCGGGCCTGTGCCGGCGGGGTCATCAGGCCGGCGGCCTCCGCGACGCGGGCCCGCGTGTCGAGATCGGCATTACACAGCAGCGCCACGTCGCAGCCCGCCTCCAGAGAGGCCAGCGCCAGGTCGGCCGGATCCCCCGCCAGTGCCTTCATCGTCAGGTCGTCGGTCATCAGCAGGTTGTCGAAACCGATGCGGTTGCGGACCGCCTGCATGACCACCGGCGACAGGGTCGCGGGGCGGTCAGGATCCAGCGCGTCGTAGACCAGGTGTGCGGTCATCCCCATGGGCAGATCGTTCAGCACCTTGAAGGGGGCGAAATCAACGTCGTCCAGCTCCTCCAGCGAGGCGGTCACGCGGGGCAGCTCCAGGTGGCTGTCGGCCCGCGCCCGGCCATGGCCGGGGATGTGTTTGACCACCGGCAGCACACCACCCTGCATCAGCCCCTGCGCCACGGCGCGGCCAAGCCGGGCCACCTGCGCGGCGTCAGTGCCGTAGCAGCGGTTATACAGGAAGGGATGGGTGCCCTCGCCCGCCACGTCGACCAGCGGCGCACAGTTCACGTCGATGCCCACGGCACGCATTTCCGCCGCCGTGATGGCGTAGCGCAGGCGCATCGCTTCCTCGGCCTGGACGCCTGCGCGGGCGGCGAACTCCAGCGGCGGCTCCCAATCGGTGCCCAGGGGCGCGCGCAGGCGCTGCACGCGCCCCCCCTCCTGATCCAGCAGGATGGGCGCATTGCGGCCAACGCTCTCGCGCAGTTCATCACAGAGCGCGCGGACCTGCTCGGCGCTTTCAATGTTACGGGCAAAGAGGATGAATCCGAAGGGCTGTGTCGCGGCGAACAGCGCCTTTTCCTCCGGCGTCAGCCGTAGGCCGGTCGGGTCCAGAATGGTTGCGCCGAAGGCCATTTACTTCGCCGAGACGGGAATGCAGTCGGCGCCCTCGGCGACCAGCGCGGCGCAGAAGCGGCGGCTGTCGGAGAGGTCGTCGAAGCCCAGGACGCGCAGGCGATAGAAAATCCGGCCGCCGCTTTCGGCGCGCTGGATCACCCGCTGCTTGCCATCCATGTAGATGCCGAAGCGGGCGGCGAACTTGTCCCATTCCTGCACCGCGACGTCATGCGATCCGAAGGCGCCCAGCTGGGCCATGCGGGTGCCCAGGGGCACCTCCTCCGGTGCCACGTCCAGCACGGTTTCGGGGGTGGACACTGGGCCGGCCACCTGGCGCGCGGCGACATTGGCCAGAAGCTCGTCCGGGCGCGTCTTCGGGCGCACGGCGACGGCCACGCCCCCCTTGGGACGGCGTGCAACGGACTCTGCCTCGCTTGCCGCAGAGGTCTCGGGCGGGGTCACGGTCTTCGGCTGCATCGCCGTCAGCGGATCGGCACCCTGCGACAGCTGGGCGGCCAGGTCCTGGATGCGATCGGGGTCTGACAGGTCCAGCGGCGCGGGCGCGGTCACGGGGGCCGCGGCCTCCGCCTCGGCCCGGGCGTGCGCCTCCAGCTCGGCCTCGGTGACGGCATCATCGCCCAGCCCCATGGGCGCGGGCGCCAACCGGACCGTCCCGGCGGAGCCCTCGGTCCCCTGAGTCGCGGCGACATGGTTCACCGAAAGGCCCTGGAATTCCGCTTCCTGTCCACCGGCACTGTCGGGCACGCGGCGGCTTTCACCGGACATGGCCCGCACCACCGGCACGCCGGAAACATCGCGCATGACCATCTTGTAGCCCCAGAGGCCGACCCCCGCGATCAGGGCCAGAGACAGGGCGCCGCCGACCCAGGTGACAAGCCCCCCGAAGGAGGCCGGTTGCCCGGATACATCGGGGTACTCGTCATAGGACGCATAGCGTCCGTCCGCCGGAAAATCTGCCATATGCCTCTGCCCGCCGGACTATGCTGCCCGGTCTCGCTGGAAAATCAGGGGTCGTGCCTGTCGTCGGCCAGCAGCGGTGCGTTAGCGCATCTCTTCTGCCGGTTTCACGCCCAAGATACCAAGACCAGCGGAAATGACAACGGCCACGGCCCGGGCAAGTGCCAGTTTCGACTGGGAAACCGCCGGATTGTCCTCCTGGACGAAACGCAATTGGGTTTCCTCGTTGCCGCGGTTGTAAAGCGCGTGCAGATCGGAGGCCAGTTCATAGAGGTAGAAGGCCACCCGGTGCGGCTCATGCGTGCGGGCGGCGATCTCCACCAGGCGCGGCCATTCGGCCAGCTTGCGGGCCACGGCCAGCTCGCTTTCGTGGGTCATGCCGGACAGGTCGGCGGCGGCCAGGGTGGCGTCGTCGCAGGCAATGCCGGCCTCGGTCGCGCGGCGCAGGGCGCTGCAGACCCGGGCGTGGGCATATTGCACGTAGAAGACCGGGTTGTCCTTCGACTGTTCCAGCACCTTGTCGAAATCGAAATCCAGCGGCGCGTCGTTCTTGCGGGTCAGCATGACGAAACGGGTCACGTCGGGGCCCACCTGTTCGACCACGTCCCGCAGGGTGATGAAGGTGCCGGCCCGCTTCGACATCTTGAACGGCTCGCCGTTCTTGTAGAGCTTCACCAGCTGGCACAGCTTGATGTCGACCGGGACGCGGGCGTTGGACAGGGCGGAGACGGCCGCCTTCATCCGCTTCACATAGCCACCGTGGTCGGCGCCGAAGACGTCGATCAGCTGATCGAAACCGCGACTGACCTTGTCGTAGTGATAGGCGATGTCGGGGGCGAAATAGGTCCAGGCGCCGTCGGACTTCATGATCGGCCGGTCCACGTCATCGCCATGTTCAGTCGATTTGAACAGGGTCTGCTCACGCGGCTCCCAATCCTCGGGCTGCTTGCCCTTAGGCGGTTCCAGAACGCCGCGATAGATGAGCCCCTGCGAGCGCAGCTGCTCGATCGCCTTCTCGATAAGGCCGGTGCCGTAGAGGGATTTCTCCGAGAAGAAGACGTCCATCTCGACGCCGAGCATCTTCAGGTCCTCGCGGATCAGGGCCATCATGGCGTCGGTGGAGAAGTCGCGCACCTCTTCCAGCCAGACGTCCTCGGGCTGGTCGACATAGGCGTCGCCCACCTTCTCCTTCAGGGCCTGGCCGACCTCGATCAGGTAGTCGCCGGGATAGGTGCCGTCGGCGAACTCCACCTCCTGCCCGTGCGCTTCGAGGTAGCGCAGGTAGACGGAGCGGGCCAGCACGTCGACCTGGGCACCACCGTCGTTGATGTAATATTCGCGGGTCACGTCATGGCCCGCGTAGTCCAGCAGCGCGGCCAGCGCATCGCCGAAGACGGCGCCCCGGGTATGGCCCACGTGCAGCGGCCCGGTGGGGTTGGCGGAGACGTATTCCACGTTGACCTTCTGGCCCGCGCCCATGTCCGAGCGTCCATAGGCCGCGCCCTGCCTCAGCACACCGGCAACGATGCCTTCCCAGGCATCCCCCGCCAGCCGCAGGTTCAGGAAGCCCGGGCCCGCCACCTCTGCCGAGGTCACCCGCGGGTCCTCCGTCAGCTTCGGCGCCAGCGCCTCGGCGATATCGCGCGGCTTGGCCTTAGCCGGCTTGGCCAGCACCATGGCGGCGTTGGTGGCCATGTCCCCGTGGGCCGGATCGCGCGGCGGCTCGACCGTGACGTTGTCGAAGGAGAGGCCCTCCGGCAGATGCCCCTCCGCCTGAAGGGCGGCAAGGCTGTCGAGAACGAGGGCGCGAATATCGGTAAAGAGGTTCATAGCATATCCCAGAGGTGTTCCGCGCGGGTTTAGCAGCCCGGTGCGCAAGGTCAATGGCGGCCCGTCCGCGGCCCCGGTCGTGGCAGAACAGGGCCTCGCGACGCGAGACGGCGAAAGAGTGGCTCCGCCCTATGGTGGCTCCGTGAGTTTGGACGTAGACGCAGGGGAAGAACCAAAACTTCCCCTTCATTGCCACATTAAGCACACAATGAAGGTCAAATTGAAATTAGCCAGAATGGTTAATTTAACTGAACAGAAAGTCAGCCGCCATGTCGGATCTCGATTATTCCTCCGAGAGCGCCAAGACCATCGCAGAGCTTCTTTTCGGCGCAGACAGCGGAATCAAGGTCAACTCGGCCGATCTGATCGGAACCTCGGCGCAGACGCGCACCTATTCCAACGGCGACGACGTCGCACGGGAAGCGACGCCGGGCGACAACGGCGTGATTTTCTCCACCGGACGGGCCGAGGACTTCAACGCGGGCTGGGGTGATAACCGCAACGACCACCTCAGCAGCGACATGCACAATGACTGGGACTGGGATCAGGGCCGCGACCGCGACATCGAAGATGTCGTGCCGGGCAGCGCCCGGTCCTACGATGCTGCCGGGATCGAGCTGAACTTCACCGCCACCGAAAGCGGGACCTACACCGTGCCGCTGACCTTCCTGACCGAGGAGTATCCGGTCTACTACGGCAGCGCCTACTCGGACAGTGCCGCCGTCTTCCTCGGTGACGAGAACGGCAACAACATGGAGCTGCTGCCGATCAGCCACCAGGAGGGCGGCTATTTCAACCTGAACTCGATGGAGAACGGGCCCTATCGCAACAACGGCGATACCGGCAACTGGCTGCGCTACAACACCGACTTCAACGCCATCAAGACCGGGCACCTGACGCTGGAGGTCGAGGCCGGCAAGACCTACACGCTGAAGATCGTGGTGGCCGATTTCAACGACGCCAAATACGATTCCGCGCTGATGATCGGCGAAGGGGCCTTCACCTCCACCGCGCCGCCCTGTTTCACCGCCGGCACGCTGATCGCCACGCCCGACGGCCCCCGCCCTGTGGAAGACCTGGCGCCCGGCGACCTGGTGATGACGCTGGACCACGGGCCGCAACCCCTGCGCTGGCATGCCGCGACCCATGTCGCCGCCAGCCGCCTGGCGAAGCAGCCGAACCTCTGCCCGGTGCAGATCCGCGCCGGCGCCCTGGGCCCAGGCGTGCCCGCCCGCGACCTGTCGGTCAGCCAGCAACACCGCATGCTGGTCCGCTCGCGCATCGCTCAGCGGATGTTCGGCGCAGAGGAGATTCTGGTCGCCGCCAAGCACCTGATTGGTCTGCCGGGCGTCACCCTGGGCACGCCCGAAGGCGCGGTCAGCTATCACCACCTGGTCTTCGACGGGCACGAAGTGATCGACGCGGAAGGCGCCGCCGCCGAAAGCCTCTACCTCGGCCCGCAGGCGCTGCGATCGCTCAGCCCGGCGGCGCGGGCGGAACTGGCCGCGCTCTTCCCCGACCTGCTGCGACGCCTGGCCGAGGGCGAAAGCCTGCCCGCCGCACGCCCCCTGGTCGCCGGCAAGCGCGGGCGCCGGATGCAGCTGCGTCATCGCAAGAACCACCAACCTTTGCAGCCGGCGCAGGCCCTCCCCCCGCGCGGGGCGACCGTGGCCCGGATGCCGCAGCCAGCCGGCGTGTCGGCTCTCGCAGCCACCGGGCCTCTTGAACCGGGACGCGCCCACGCCTAACTCAGGCGCGACCCGCAAAGCATACGCCAGGGAATTGTAGATGCTGGAGATTGTCGGAACCCGCTGACGGTCCCTTCCTGGGGACCAGCGGCCGCGTGATCCCGCCGGAGATGATCCGGCAGGGGCAGTCGCGCGTGCCTGACGTGGTTTCACAAACGGCATCTCATCATGAACATCTCGAAAATCGAACAGCGCGTGTTGCACGCGCTGGCACAGGGTGGGCGTATCCTCTACGAACGCGCGCCCAATGGCCGGGTGACGGCAGTGACCTGCGTCACACGTGACGGGCTGATCCTCAGCGATTGCACGCTCGACATCTTCGGCAAGCTGCGACGGCGACGCTTGATCGAAAGCCGCGCCTCCTCCCCCTACCGGATCTCGGACAAGGGACGGCGCAATGTCCGGGCACAACCCGACAACAGGTAGCGAAACGAACGGGGGCGAGGCTTGTGGCCCCGCCCCCGTTCCCGTTCGGTCAGATTCCGCCTCAGTCTTCCGCGACGCGGTCGGCGTAACGGATGTGGCCCGGGCCCGAGGCCCGCAGACCCGGCTCCGGATCGATGCCCGTGATGCGGGCATGTTCGACGATGGCGAACCGGTCCGTCATGCCGGAGATGTAGTCGCAGACGATGCGCGCCAGCTTCATCTCGTCGCCCCCGATCTCCTCTACATCCTTGCGCCACTGCTTGGGCAGGTATTCGGGATGGGCCATGAAGATCGGAAAGAGCTCCATGATGATCCGGGTCACCTTCTTGCGCATCTCCACCACCTCGGGGGCGCGGTACATACGGTGGAAAAGGAACTCGCGGATCACCTTCAGGTCAGACCAGATGTGCGGCGAGAACTGCACCATGGGGCGACCCGCGTTGCGGATCTCCTCCACGCTGGCCGGGTTCAGCGCCTCCAGGTTGGCACGGCTGACGTCGATCACGTCGCCCACCAGAACCCCGAAGAACCGGCGCAGCGCCTCGTGCCGGCGGCGGTAGTAGTTCAGGCCGGGGTACAGCTTGTCCACTTCGGCGAAACATCCCTTCAGGATCGGCAACTCGGCCAGTTCGTCGGTCGAGAACAGCTCCGCCCGCAGCCCGTCGTGCAGATCGTGGTTGTTGTAGGCGATGTCGTCCGACAGCGCCGCCACCTGGGCCTCGGCGCTGGCATGGGTGTGCAGCTCCAGGTCGTGGCGGGCGTTGTATTCGGCCAGGGCGACGGGCACCGCCCCTTCGACCGGGCCGTTGTGCTTGGCGATGCCTTCCAGGCTTTCCCAGGTCAGGTTCAGCCCGTCCCATTCCGCGTAGGTGCGTTCCAGGTTGGTGACGATCCGGATCGCCTGGGCGTTGTGATCGAAGCCGCCGTAGGGCGCCATCAGCTCATGCAGGGCATCCTCGCCGGTGTGGCCGAAGGGCGTGTGGCCCAGATCATGGGCCAGGGCGACGGCTTCGGTCAGCTCCTGGTTCAGGCCCAGGGCACCGGCGATGGTCCGCGCCACCTGACCCACCTCGATCGAATGGGTCAGCCGGGTGCGGAAATAGTCGCCCTCATGCTCGATGAAGACCTGTGTCTTGTGCTTCAGCCGGCGGAAGGCCGAGGCATGGATGATCCGGTCCCGGTCCCGCTGGAAGCAGGAGCGGAAGGCACTTTCCTCTTCCGGATAGAGGCGCCCGCGGGACAGGGCGGGGTCGGAGGCATAGCGCGCGCGCATGATCGTGTTCCTTGGGCTTCTTGTCGCCTATTGCCCTCTTCCTTATATTGGGCGGTGACGACATGCAAAATGTCAGGCGCGCGAGAGTGTCGCGGCCACACGAAATTCAGGAGACGACCCATGAACCTGCCCCCGAAAGTCACCGAGCGTGCCTTCGACCGCCTGGCCGAGATCGGCGCGGAAGGCCAGGCCCTGCGCGTCGCGGTCGAGGGCGGCGGCTGTTCTGGTTTCCAGTACGATATCAAGCTGGATGCCGTGGCCGACGACGACCTGGTGCTGGAGGACAAGGGCCAGCGCGTTGTGATCGACCCGACCTCCCTGCCCTTCCTCGCCGGTGCCGTGATCGACTTCAGCGAGGAGCTGATCGGCGCGCGTTTCACCATCGACAACCCCAATGTCACCGCCAGCTGCGGCTGCGGCACCTCCTTCTCGATCTGACGCCCATAGGCGGGGGTGGCCTTTCTTCAGCCAAGTGACGGTTCGCACATGAAAGCGGGCGCCAACCAGATGGGGGCGCCCGTCTTCATGTCCCGTATCCCCCTGGTCTACTCGGCCGGCGCGGTCGGCGCGGTTGGCTTGCTTCCCCCGTCGACGGTGGCCAGGGCCTTGTAGCCACGGCCGCGCACGACCTTGCCACGCGCCAGCTGGTCGTAGATCAGGTAGAGCCCCGATCCGATCACGATGGCCGATCCCAGCACGATATTGGTCCCGGTCCGTTCGCCGAAGACGACGCTGCCCAGGATCACCATCCAGACGAATTGCAGGTTCATCAGCGGGGTGACCACGTAGGCCGCGAGGTTGCGCAAGGCCACCACAAGCACCCAGCGGGCGAAAAACAGGAAGGCGGCATAGGCCCCGACCAAGAAAAGGTCATGCGCCGACATCGGCGTGTAGACGAAGGGCAGCGCCACCGCCATGACCAGGGCCAGCGTTGCATTGGGCCAGAAGACCTGCGCCAGGGCGTTGCTTTCAAACCGGCCGATGCGCCGGGCCATGACCATCGACAGCGTGCCCGAGGCGGTGGCGCCGAAGGCGATCAGATGCCCGGGAGACATGCCGTGGATGCCGTTCGGAAAGAGGCAGACGACCCCGACGAACCCGGCCCCCAGGGCGAACCAGACCGCGGTCGTCACCTTCTCCCCCAGGATCGGGCCGGACATCAGCCCGGCGAAGATCGGCATCAACCCGATGAAGATGAACACCTCGGCGAAATCCAGCAGCTTGAAGGCATAGAAAAAGCAGACCGAGGCCAGCACCGTGGCGATGGACCGCACGGCCATTTCCACCGGACGCCGGGTTCGGATGGACTGGATCACGCCGTCGCGGCCGCCCTTCACCCGTTCGGTCACCAGGCAGAAGGCGGCGACCAGCACGCCGGAGATCGCGTAAAGCTGCGGCGCGGCATAGCCGCCGGCCAGGAACTTGGTGATCGCATCGGCCGAGGAAATCAGCGCGGTGTAGAGCATGACAAGGGCGACCCCGCCAAGGGTCGCCTTCTTTGCTAGGGTCAGTTTCGGGGTCTTCATTTCCGTCACGCAAGGGCCCTCTGCTGGGGCGCCACAAGACCGGCGCGGGCGAAACCGGCGAAGAAAGTCTCGAAATCAGCGCAGGCGCGGGCGGCCCGGTCGAGATGGGCAATGGCAGCGTCATCGGCCAGCGCCTCGCAGATCGGCGCCTCCATCCGGGTCCAGTCGACGGACCGGGCGGCGTCCATCTCCAGCAGGCATTGCGACATGCGGCGCAGCGGGCCGATCGGGCGTGGCGCGGCGTGGAAGGCCACCCGGCCCTCCGGCACGGCCTGGCGGAAGACCTCTTCGCGTCCGGCGGTGGCCATCGCCCAGTTGCTCACGAGGAACTCGTGATAGCCGTCATGCGCCATCGCGCCCTCCCATGCGTCGACGGTGAACCCGTTCGTTTCACGGCTCAGCCAGTCTTCCCAGGTGTCCGGGGGCGTCATCCCCACGTAGCGCATCGCCACGCAGATCTCGGCCAGCAGGTCCGCATTCAGATCAAGGTAGGCGAGCGTTCCGGCAAAGTTAAGGCTTTCCTTGGCCGGCTGGGGCAATTGTACGGATTTCCGTCCATACTCGCTTAGGTAGAAGGCGATATGGGTCAGTTCATAGGCAGCCTTCTTGTTCGGCACCATGAAGGTCGCGGGGCGCGAGATGAACCGCATCAACCGCGCCGTCAGGGCCTGCGACTCGTCGCAGCCGCCAGACGGGTCGATCCCCCGGCGCAGCATCAGGCGCCGCGCCTCGGCGCGTTGCAGGTCCGACAGCTCGGCCTCCGCCAGGCCCTCGGCCCGGGCCCAGTGCACCATGGCCGCAGCCTTCTCGCCCGCCATGCCGAGCGCCTCCAGATCAAGGGCCAGGGACAGGTAGAAGCGATAGTATTGCGGGAAGAACCCGAGGCGTTTGTCCAGCGTCTCATAGATATCCGCGTAGGGGGCCAGCGCCCCGTCCGGCAGGTCCCCTGACGCCAGGGTCTGGCCGGTGCTTTCGAGGATGTTCAGCACCTCGGCATTTTCCTTCAGCCAGAAAACGTCCTCCTGTGAGCGGCGTTCACGGGCGAAACGGTCGAGCAGGGCCGCGCGGCGCGCGGCCCGGCCCTGGCTCCGGGCAGGGAAGGTCAGTTGAATGACATTCGACATGGGTCGGATCCTTTCCGTCTGGTCGTCGGCACCTTTTGGCGGCGCCATCGGGTCGGCGACGATCAGACGGAAGGCGTCCTCTCTGCCTCTCCCCTGCCCGGTTCCCCTGCGCGGTCCGGGCAAGTTGCTCGGTCAGAGCGTCTTAGCTGCCGGAGGTGAAGGCCTGGACCATGTCGCCGGCGGCAACCTCGGAGGCGACCGGGGCAGAGCCGGAGGTGAAGGCGTCGACGGCATCCCCTGCGGCGGCGGCCGGTGCGGAGCCCGAGGTGAACATCTCCACCGCGTCGCCTGCGGCGACCTCGGAGGTCACCGGGGCAGAGCCGGAGGTGAAGGCTTCGACGGCATCGCCGGCGGCGGCATCGGTCGCCATCGGGGCGGAACCGGAGGTGAAGAGCTGCACCGCATCACCGGCCGCCGCATCCGAGGTCATCGGAGCCGAGCCGGAGGTGAACATTTCGACGGCATCCCCTACGGCGGCATCGGTGGCCACGGGAGCGGAACCGGAGGTGAACATGCCCAGTCCGTCGCCGCCCATCAGGTCGCCCTGCAGCGCGGGTGCGGAGCCGGAGGTGAACATCTCGACGGCATCGCCATCCAGAAGGGTGTGGGACGCGGCAGACGCGGCGGTGGTGGCGATGGAAGTTTTACGAACGGCAGACATCATGTTCTCCAAGTCGTTGAAAAGAAAGGACGATGAGAGAACGCTTGCACGTATTTCGGGTTTGAAAAACCGAATTTTCAATTTACCCGTGTCAAGCGAAAGTTACCCACAATAGCTTCAACTTCCAAGACATTGTTTCGATATAAACAACAATGAACTGCCAAAATTTTGACAAGCAGTTTTGCTTGCGGAAACGAATCGGAACATTTTGAGAACACAAAGCCGGGATTCGCCGAACGACGATACACCCGCGCCGAATCGCGCCTGCACAGGCGCAAACGTGACCCGTCTGGACAGAGCCCGCACAAAGACCCACAAAGCAGCAGAGACGGGATGCCCGGCCGCAGGCGCGCCGGGCGCGCGCAGGTTCGGGGCCATACACGGGCCCCAGAGTTCGTGTTTTTTCCGTCAGCAAGGAAAGAGAAAAGGGTTGCCCGACATGAAACTGGCCACGTTCAACATCAACGGCATCAAGGCGCGGGCACAGGCGCTGATGGATTGGCTGGACGAGGCGCAGCCCGATGTCGCCGTCCTGCAGGAGATCAAGTCGGTGGACGAGGGTTTCCCCCGCGAGCTGTTCGAGGAGCGCGGCTACCAGGTCGAAACCCACGGCCAGAAGAGCTTCAACGGAGTCGCCATCCTGTCCAAGCTGCCGCTGGAAGACGTGACGCGCGGGTTGCCCGGCGACGAGGGTGACGAACAGGCGCGCTGGATCGAGGCGACGGTGGTGGGCGAGCAGGATGCGCTGCGGATCTGCGGCCTCTACCTGCCGAACGGCAACCCGGTCGAGCTGACGGAAAGCGGCCTGCCCGTGGAGGGCGGCAAATATGCCTACAAGCTGGCCTGGATGGAACGCCTGCGCGCCCGCGCGGAGGAGCTGATGGCGGCGGAGGAACCGGCGGTGATGCTGGGAGATTACAACATCATCCCGCAGGCGGAGGACGCCGCCAAGCCGGAGAAATGGCGCGAGGACGCGCTGTTCCGCCCCGAAAGCCGCGCCGCCTTCCGCCGCATCCAGAACCTCGGCTTCACCGAGATCTTCCGCACCCGGCACCCTGCCCCGGGCCACTACACTTTCTGGGATTACCAGGCCGGCGCCTGGCAGAAGAACGACGGGATCCGCATCGACCACATGCTGATGACCCCGCAATGCGCGGATCTGGTCACCGATTGCGGCATCGACGCCGAGATCCGCGGCCGACAGAAGCCGTCGGACCACGTGCCCCTATGGGCAGAGATCGCCCTCTGACACCGGGCAGTCCAGATCGGCGGCCAGGCGCTGGCCGCCGGTGACGTCGTGGCCGTAGAGCCAATCGAACTGATGCAGGATCGCGCCTGGCGCCACCTTTCCGCCAAGGCGCAGCGCGGCATGGGCCGCCACGCGCAGCGGCGGGAAGCGCAGGTGATATTTCCAGGCATTGCGGTTCGCGGTCTGGATCGCGCGGCGCGCCCGGTCTCGGCGCGCCTGCTGGTAGCGTTCCAGCGCCGGGCCGATCGCCGCCTGCGCCGCCTCTGGTCCTGCGGCCCCGTCCAGCGCCTCGGCCAATGTCTCCGACAGGACCCAGGCATCTTCCAGCGCCAGGTTCGCACCCTGCGCCAGGAAGGGCAGCGTCGGATGGGCGGCGTCCCCCAGAAGCGCGGTGCGCCCGTCGTACCATTTCGGCGCAACCTCGTGGCGGTGCAGGCCCCAGAGGTTGACCCGGCTGACCCGTTCCAGAAGCGATTGCACCTCGGGGCAGAAGCCGGCGAAGGCGCGGCACAGGTTGTCAGGATTGTCCTCGTGGCTCCAGCTGTCGGGGGCCCATTCGCGGCGTTCCTCGACCGCAACAATGTTGCGCAGCGCCCCGCCGCGCAGCGGATAGCTAACCAGGTGACGCCCCGGCCCCATGTAGACGCGCGCCTCGGCTCCCTTCGGGTCGTTAGGGGCGGCGGGCACCACGGCGCGCCAGCAGACCTGGCCGGTGAAGCTGGCCCGACTGTCGCCCAGAATCGCCGCGCGCAGGCGCGAATGCAGCCCGTCGGCGCCGACCACCAGCGCCGGGCGCATGCGGGCCCGGTTGGCGATATGGATTTCGGGTGCCTCGCCCGTTACCACGTCCTCGACCCGTTGCAGCAGGCGGACGCGGGCGCCCGCCTTGCGCGCCCCATGGGCGAGCGCGGCGATCAGATCGGCGCGGTGACAGAAGAAATAGCCGTTGCGATCTGGCAGCCCGCCCAGATCCATGCGCAGCGCCGTGCGTCCGTGGTGATCGACCAGGCGCACCGCGTCGCTGGCCATGCCGAACAGCTCCGGCCGCAGGCCCAGGCCGCGCAGCACCGCCGCGCCATTGGGGCTGATCTGAAGACCCGCGCCCACCTCACGGATGCACTCCGCCTGCTCCAGCACAGTGACCTCTGCCCCGCGCAGCGCAAGCGCCCGCGCGGCGGCCAACCCACCGATCCCGGCCCCGATGATCGCGATTTTCTGGCCCGTCAGCGGCAAGGGAACTCTCCTGCTCGCGGCCCCCGTCATGGCGCGTCAGGCGCGCGGGCCGGGGCGGCATGGGGCCACCGGTCTGGCCGGGTGGCCCGTTTTGGTCATCAGGCCCGATGGCGGAAGGGACAGGGCGGAATCGCCTGTCCCGGCAGCTCGGGCGCAGCGATATGGCCCTGTATAGGGGGGTGATGCAAGCAACAACGCCGGGGAAATCCCCGGCGTTGAAAAGAAATTATCTGGCTTGGTTCCGGCCGGGTCCACGGCGCCCTGCGCCGCGTGGCCCCGCCCCGGGGTCCCACGATCAGTCGTCGCGGTGCACCTTCTCGCGGCGCTCGTGACGCTCCTGGGCTTCCAGGCTCATGGTGGCAATCGGCCGGGCGTCCAGACGTTTGAGGCTGATCGGCTCGCCGGTCACCTCACAGTAGCCATATTCCCCCTCGTCGATGCGGCGCAGCGCCGCGTCGATCTTGGCCACCAGCTTGCGCTGGCGATCCCGGGTGCGCAGTTCCAATGCGCGGTCGGTCTCTTCGCTGGCGCGGTCGGCAATATCGGGGATATTGCGCGTGCTGTCCTTCATGCCTTCAATGGTATCGCGGCTGTCGGAAAGGATTTCCTCCTTCCAGGCCAGCAGCTTGCGACGAAAATACTCCGTCTGCCGCTCATTCATGAACGGCTCGTCCTCAGCGGGACGATAATCGTCTTCTAGGAAAGTTTCTGCTTTCATCAGCGGCTCCCGAACTCGTCCTTGGCCCGCGATCAAGACAGCCGTCGCGGGCGGCAGGATCCCCTGCGCAGGGCCTTAACGCCTCCGGTCCGCCTTGTCACGAAATAATCCCGCCGCGCAGACGCGATTGCGCATCTGCCGGGCATGGCCCGCCCGCTCCCGGCGCCGGAGCACGGCCCCTCTCGCGTCGGTGAAAACTGCGCGATTTCAGTCAGTTTGCGACCAATGGCCCGGCCCACTGCACTGGGCTGTCTGCAGGCGGCGAGATCAGTCGGGCACAAATCCGGGCGCCTCACGCGCAGGCGATTTCGCTGCGGCACTGCGAATTTGCTCAAATTACGTGCTTAACAACAGCTTTCACGGTGACAGCCCTCATACGTAGGGCTCCGTGACGCGATGTTTCCGGGCGCCACGGCCCCTTTGCCCTACCTGGCGCGCCCCCGCGGCTTGCCAAGCCGCCGCGCGCCTTTTACCCCAACAGGGCATAACGGCAGGAGGAGGCCCGCATGAACGCGCGTTTCGAAGGCACCGCGGACTACGTCGCAACCGAGGATCTGACTGTGGCGGTCAACGCTGCCATCACCCTGCAGCGTCCGCTGCTGGTGAAGGGTGAGCCGGGCACCGGCAAGACCGAACTGGCCCGCCAGGTGGCGCAGAGCCTGGGCGCACCAATGATCGAATGGAACATCAAGTCCACGACCAAGGCGCAGCAGGGCCTTTACGAATACGACGCCGTCAGCCGCCTGCGCGACAGCCAGCTGGGCGAGGAACGCGTCCATGACGTGAAGAATTACATCCGCCAGGGCAAGCTTTGGCAGGCCTTCACCGCGCCGGAACGCGTGGTGCTGCTGATCGACGAAGTCGACAAGGCCGATATCGAGTTCCCCAATGACCTGCTGCAGGAACTCGACCGGATGGAGTTCCACGTCTACGAGACCGGCGAGACGATCCGCGCCGAGAACCGGCCCATCGTCATCATCACCTCCAACAACGAAAAAGAGCTGCCCGACGCCTTCCTGCGCCGCTGCTTCTTCCATTACATCCGCTTCCCGGACATGGAGACGATGAAGAAGATCGTCGAGGTGCATCACCCGGGCATCAAGGGCGACCTGCTGACCGCCGCCCTGACCCAGTTCTTCGAGCTGCGCGAAATGCAGGGGCTGAAGAAGAAGCCCTCGACCTCCGAGGTGCTGGACTGGCTGAAGCTGCTGCTGGCCGAGGACCTGACTGCCGAGGATCTGAAGCGTGACGGTGCCAGCGCCCTGCCGAAACTGCACGGCGCGCTTTTGAAGAACGAACAGGACGTACACCTGTTCGAGCGTCTGGCCTTCATGGCCCGCGGCCAGCGCCGCTGAACGCGTTCCACGGGGCAAGGCGTCGCGGCGCGCCCTGCCCCGTCTGTCGGGCTCCGACTCCCGCAGAGCGCAATCTGTCACACCGAGGCGCAACCGGGGCGAGATCTGCGTTCTTCCGCACATTACAAGCGACGAAAACCCTGCCTTGTGCGCAGGCACGCAACCCCCGTGACCCGGCCTCGGGCCACAACTTGCGCCCTACCCACAAACACGGGCTTGGCCGATAGCCATCTCTTGTCCTAGCCTTGCCTTCGGAACGACCGAAGGAACCAAGATGATCGAGATTCGCCCCGTCGCCGCCCAGGACCGTCACCGCTGGGCCGAGCTCTGGCAGGGCTACCTCACCTTCTACAAGACAGAGCTGCCGGCCGAGATCTACGACCTTACCTTCTCGCGGCTGCTGGATCCCGCGCGGGCGCAGCACGGCCTGCTGGCCCTGGTCGACGGGCGGCCCATGGGCCTGGTCCACTACCTGTTCCATCCCCACAACTGGGCCGAGGCGGATGTCTGCTATCTTCAGGATCTCTATGCCGACCCGGACGCCCGCGGCACCGGCCTGGGCCGGGCGCTGATCGAGGCTGTGCGCGACCGCGCCCGCGAGGCCGGCGCCTCGGGGCTCTACTGGATGACGCAGCAGGACAATGTCACCGCGCAACGCCTTTACGACCGGCTGGCGGGGAAGACCGATTTCATCAAGTACCGGATGGAGCTGACATGACGACCACCGCCCGCCTGCTCACCCGCCGGATTGCGGTCGCCGCGATGCTTCTGCCGCTGATGGTCGCCACCTCAGGCTGCATGGCGCCCACGCCCACGGCCAGCCCCTCGACCGGCATCCCGAAAGCCGCGCCCCCGACTAACCAGACCCCGACCAACCAGACCCCGACCACCCAAGCACCGATCACCCGGGCCTCGGCGGCCAGCCGCGCCGACACCAGCAAAGTGACCGCGCTGCCCCCGATGAAGGTCTTTTACGGCGCGGGTCCCATGGCCCGCCCGCGCATCGCCAATGCCGACCTTGCGCGCGATTTCATCGACCTCAGCTTTCGCCTGGAATCGGGCCGCGAGATGCCCGTCTTCACCCGGTTCGAGGGGCCGATCCGCGTCGGTCTGACCGGCAATGTGCCCCCCGGCATGGCGCGCGAGCTGGACAACGTGATCGGCCGGCTGCGCCGCGAGGCGGGGATCGACATCGCCCGCCTGCCCATGGGCCAGACCGGCAACATCACCATCAACGCGGTGCCTGGGGACCGCATCCGCCGCGAACTGCCCGCCGCCGCCTGCTTCGTGGTGCCCGGCATTTCACGGCTGTCGGAATACCGCAGCGCCCGGCGCAGCGCCCGCACCGACTGGACCCGCCTGAAGGAGCGTGACCAGATCGCCATCTTCGTGCCCTCCGATGCCGCGCCGCAGGAAATGCGCGACTGCCTGCACGAGGAGCTGGCGCAGTCGCTGGGCCCTCTCAACGATCTTTACCGGCTGGCCGGCAGTACCTTCAACGACGACAACATCCAGTCGGTTCTGACCGGCTACGACATGATGATCCTGCGGATCACCTATGCGCCGGAACTGCATTCGGGCATGACGCGCAAGGCCGTGGCGGCCCGGCTGCCCGGCGTGCTGGCCCGGGTGAACCCCGACGGGGGCTTCGTGCCGCCGCGGGTGATGGCCGAGACACCGGTGGAGTGGATTCGCGCCCTGTCGCAGGCGCTTGGCCCCGACGGATCACCGGCCAGCCGGCTGCGCGGCGCCGAACGCGCCGTGGTGATCGCAGAGAGTAAGGGTTGGAACGACCATCGCACCGCTTTTGCCAACTACGTGCTGGGCCGGCTGCTGCAGGTCCGCGACCCGAAGCGGGCCGAGGCCGCGCTGTCGCGCGCTCACAGCCTCTTCGGCCAGCACCCCGAAACCCGCATCCACGCCGCGCACACCGCCGTTCAGCTGGCCGCCCATGCGATCTCGCGCGGAGACAGCGCACGCGCCCTGGCGCTGCTGAAGGGGCAGGATGCGATCGCCGAGCGCTACCAGAACGCAGTACTTCTGGCCAATATCAAGATGCTGCGCGCCGAGGCCCAGGACCTGGCCGGCCAGACCGCCGCGGCCCGTGCCAGCCGGCTGGACTCTCTGGGCTGGGCGCGCTACGGCTTCGGCCCGGACGCGGCCGTCGAGGCCCGGCTGCGCGACGTGGCCGCCCTGGCCCCGCGCGGCGGGTGACCCCGGCCCGGCGCCCCGGCGCCGGCGTGCATGTCCGGAAGACGCCAAGGGGGCCTGTCCGGCCGGGAGGGGAAACAATGTTCGTCATCGCAGGTCTGATCATCGGCGCCATCTTCGGCGCTCTGCGCGCCAAACGTCGCGGCGGCAACGGCAAGGACATGTTCCAATACGGCGCCACCCATGCCATCCTCTTCGCGCTGATCGGGCTTTTCATCACGCTCTTCGTCCACCGCAGCCTGATCTGATCCCGGTCACCACCGGGCCGCCCCGCGGGGACACATCCGGGAGGAGACCAGATGTTCATTCCCTTCTTCGACGCCCTGCGGCAGCACGCGGTGCCGGTGTCGCTGCGCGAATACCTGACCTTCCTGGAGGCCCTGAAGGCCGGCCTGGTCACCTATGATCCCGAAGGGTTCTACTATCTCGCCCGCGCCGCCATGGTGAAGGACGAACGCAACATCGACCGCTTCGACCAGGCCTTCGCCGCCGCCTTTTCCGGGCTGGAGGAGATCACCTTCGATCAAGTGATGGAGGCCGTGGACATCCCCGAAGAGTGGCTGCGGTCCATGGCCGAAAAGCACCTTTCCGAAGAGGAGAAGGCGCAGATCGAGGCCCTGGGCGGCTTCGAGAAGCTGATGGAGACGCTGAAGCAGCGCCTGGAGGAGCAGAAGGACCGCCACCAGGGCGGCAACAAGTGGATCGGCACGGGCGGCACCTCGCCTTTCGGCGCCGACGGCTACAACCCCGAAGGCGTGCGCATCGGCCAGAAGGATAGCCGCCACCGCCGCGCGGTGAAGGTCTGGGACAAACGCGAGTTCCGCGATTTCGATGACACGCAGGAGCTGGGCACGCGCAACATCAAGGTCGCGCTGAAACGGCTGCGCAAATGGGCCCGCGACGGCGCGCATGAGGAACTGGACCTCGACGGCACGATCCGCGCCACCGCCGAACACGGCTACCTCGACGTGAAGACCCGCCCCGAGCGGCGCAATGCCGTCAAGGTTCTGCTGTTCCTCGACGTGGGCGGGTCGATGGACGATCACATCAAGGTGGTCGAAGAGCTTTTCTCCGCCGCCCGGGCCGAGTTCAAGCACCTCGAACACTACTACTTCCACAACTGCCTCTACGAAGGGGTGTGGCGCGACAACGCCCGGCGCTGGAGCGAACAAACCCCCACCCAAGAGGTGCTGCGCACCTATGGCTCCGACTACAAATGCATCTTCGTCGGCGACGCCTCCATGTCGCCTTACGAGATCGCCTATCCCGGCGGCGCGAACGAGCACTGGAACCCCGAGGCAGGCCAGGTCTGGCTGCAACGCGCTCGCGAGGCCTGGCCGGATCACCTGTGGATCAACCCGGTGCCGCAGAAATACTGGGACTACACCCATTCCATCGCCATGATCCGCGAGATCTTCGAGGATCGCATGGTGCCGATGACCCTGGAAGGGCTGGACCGCGGGATGCGCGAACTGGTGCGCTAGGACGGAACCCCAGGCCGGGGCGCACGTTGGGTCCCCAAGACCCAAACCCCGAAGGAGGTTCCCCATGATCCGCAAGACCGCATCCGCCCATTGGACCGGCACCATCAAGGATGGCCAGGGCCACATCTCGACCCAGTCCGGGGCGCTGTCGGACCAGCCCTACGGCTTCAACACCCGGTTCGAGGACGCCCCCGGCACGAACCCCGAAGAGCTGATCGGCGCGGCCCACGCGGGCTGCTTCACCATGGCCCTGTCGAAGATCCTGCAGGAACAGGCCGGTGTCGTCGCCGACGAGCTGTCGACCGAGGCCACAGTGAAGATGGAAAAGGACGGCGACGGCTTCACCATCACCGGTGTCGACCTGCACCTGAAGGCGAAGATCCCCGGCGTCGACGAGGAAGCCTTCTTCGAGGCTGCGAAGACCGCCAAGGAAAACTGCCCCGTCTCGCGCCTGCTGGCCGCCGCCGACATCACTCTGGACGCCGAACTGGTCTGAGGCATCGACCCTCAAAGCAGACCATCCCGAAGGGGCGCGGCACGGTCGCGCCCCTTTGTCGTTCTGCGGCACGCCGACAGGCTGCGCCCTCGCCGCGCCGTGATCGCGCTGGCCCCATCCCCCTCTCGACCTCCGCGCCCGGATCGGCTTAGCTGCGGGCCGGAGGATCGCGCATGTCTCTTCTCGTCCAGCTCTGGCGGCGCCACCCGCTTGCCTGTCTCGGCTTCCTGGCCGGGCTGGCCCTGACGCTCGTCTTCCTCCTGCGGCTGGCGCTTTTCACCTTCTACTGGTCCGATCCCGACCACCGGCGTCTCGTGCCCGAGGGCTGGATGACCCCGGGCTATGTCGCCCATTCCTGGAACCTGCCCGTGGAAGAGGTGGCGGCCCAGCTTGGCCTGACGGAACGGCCCGAGGGCAAGCCGCCGACCCTGGCGGAGATTGCCCGCGCGCAAGGCGAGGACGAGGCCGCGCTGCTGGCGCGGCTGGAAGGCTGGCTGGATGCCCAGACCCCTATCTCAACGGCCCCCGCCCCAACGGCCCCCGCCCCAACTGAGCCCGCCCCGGCCGCACCGGCGCGACCCGGTGAGCCATGACCGATTGGCTGCTTGCCGCACTGGTCGACTGGGGCCTGCCGCTTCTGGGGATCGGGACATTCCTGTCCTGCCTGGCGCTGCCCATCCCGTCGTCGCTGATGATGCTGTCGGCGGGCGGCTTTGCCGCCTCCGGGGATCTTGACCTGACGGGGGTCATCCTGGCGGCCTACATCGGCGCCGTGGTGGGCGACCAGGCCGGCTATCAACTGGCGCAGGCGGCCTACGGGCGTCTGTCGACCCGGCTGACGGGGCGGCGCAAGACCGCGCTGGCCTTGGCGCGGGCGCAGCATTTCCTCGACCAGCGCGGGGTGGCGGCGGTCTTCCTGTCACGCTGGCTGGTCTCGCCGCTTGGCCCTTACGTGAACTTCGCCGCCGGGGCCGCGCGGATGCGGCGCGGCGCCTTCACCCTGGGCAGCGTCACCGGAGAGGGCGTCTGGGTCAGCGCCTACGTCGGGCTGGGCTACAGTTTCGCCGCCTCGATCGCTACGTTGGGAGAGATCGCCTCGGACGTGACGGGCATTCTCGCGGGGCTGGTACTGATGGCCGGCATGGCTCTGTGGATGCGGCGCAGCCTGCGCCGTGCCCGGCTGCGGGCGGCGCAGTCCGACAGCCCGCCCGAAGACAGCGGCGCGCTGCCGCGCAGCGGGCCACAATGATGCGCGCGCCCCGCTCTTGTCCCGCCGCCAGGCTGCATACATATCGGTGACATGCTGAAACTCACCCCGATCCTGCTGGCCCTGCTCTACGGCTTTGTCACCTGGCGCTTCTCCGCCTGGCGGCTGAAGGCGCAGCTGGACCAGCGGTCGGCCGAATTGGCCGAACCGGGGCTGAAACGGCAGATGGAACAGCTGGCCCGGGCCCTCGACCTGCCACGGATCAAGGTGCATCTCTATGACATCCCGGCGATCAACGGCCTGGCGGCGCCTGACGGGCGGATCTTCCTGACCCGCGGCTTCCTGGAAGCCTACCGCGCGGGGCGCGTGACGGCCGAGGAACTGACCTCGGTCATCGCCCATGAGTTGGGCCATGTGGCCCTGGGCCATTCCCGGCGCCGGATGATCGACTTCTCCGGACAGAACGCCCTGCGCATCGGCCTGGCCCAGGTGCTGGGCCGGTTCATTCCGGGCCTCGGGCCCCTGATCGCCAATACCGCCATGTCCCTGCTGGCCGCACGGCTGTCGCGCAGCGACGAATACGAGGCCGACGCCTATGCCGCCGCCCTGCTGACCAAGGCGGGCATCGGCACGGCTCCCCAGGTGGCGCTGCTGGAAAAGCTGGAACATCTCACCGGCGCGGCGGGCGCAGGACGCCCCGCCTGGCTGATGAGCCACCCCAAGACCCCCGACCGCGTCGCGGCCATCCAGGCCCTCGACGCGCGCTGGACCGGCGCCTGACCCTCCTCCCCGAGGCGCCCAGAAAGGACGACCATGAAATACTCCCTCCTCGATCTTGCCCCGATCCCCGAAGGCAGCGACGCCGCCCAGGCGATCCGCAATTCCGTGACGCTGGCACAGCGCGCCGAAGAGCTGGGCTATCACCGTCACTGGTTGGCCGAGCATCACAACATGCCCGGCATCGCCTCCTCGGCGACCGCCGTGATGATCGGCCATATCGCCGGCCAGACCAAACGCATCCGCGTGGGCGCGGGCGGCATCATGCTGCCCAACCACTCACCGCTGACGGTCGCCGAACAGTTCGGCACGCTGGCCACGATCCACGGCGACCGTATCGACCTCGGCCTGGGCCGGGCGCCGGGGACGGATATGGCCACCGCGCGCGCCCTGCGCCGCCACATGTCGGGCGAGGATCACTTCCCCCGCGACGTGGGCGAGCTGCTGGCCTACCTGGGCGATCCGGCCGAGGGCCAGACTCTGCATGCCATTCCCGGCGAGGGGACCAAGGTGCCGGTCTGGATCCTGGGCTCTTCGCTCTACGGCGCGCAGCTGGCCGCCCAGGCGGGCCTGCCCTACGCCTTCGCCTCGCATTTCGCGCCTGACGCGCTGGACCAGGCGGCGGAGATCTACCGCGCGCATTTCCAGCCCTCCGAATGGCTCGACAAGCCCTATTTCATGCTGGCGATGAACGTCTTCGCCGCGGAGACAGAGGCAGAGGCGATCCGGCTGAAGACCTCGATGCAGCAGACCTTCGCCAAGCTGCGCACCGGCAATCCCGGCAAGCTGTCGCGCCCGGTGGACCGTATCGAGGATCACGTGGCGCCCGCGCTTCTGGCGCAGGTCGAACGCGCCTTCCGCGTCACCGCCGTGGGCACGCCCGAAATGGTGCGCCGCCAGCTGGCCGATTTCATCGAGGCCTACCAGCCCGACGAGATCATCGCCGCCGCGCAGATCCACGACCCCGTGGCCCGCATCCGCAGCTACGAGATCGCGGCGGAGCAGCTGAAAGCCCTCGGCGCCGAGGCAAGCTGAGCGGGCAGAGGGGGCCTTGCCCCCGCCTTCGGCTCCCCCAGAGTATTTAGGGCTGTCGGATAATCAGGGGCGCTGGCTCTTTCCTCATCCGAAAGCTCAAAATACTCCCGCCGGAGGCATCCTCCGCAGGAGGATCCCCCTAGAGCAATCGTTCCAGCGCCTTGCCCGTGCGCGGCAGTCGCGCCTTGCGCATCAGCCTACGCATCGTCCAGTCCTCGCCCGACAAGCGCCGGGCGGTGGCCAGCACTTCGGCGCCGAGGGCGCACATCGCCTCCGGCGCGCTGTCGCAGAACCCTTGAAGCAGCGCGTCCGGGTCGGCGCGGCTGACGCCCTCCTCGGCCAGGATGTGGCGCGGGAAGTCCTTGGCATTGGCCGTCACGATGGCATCGGCGGAACTGGACACGGCCAGCGCCAGGACGTGCAGGTCGCCCGGGTCGGGCAGCCAGAGCCGCTCTTCGATCCCCGCTCGCGTTTTCTGGCAGGCCTGCGGGAAGGCCGCCTGGGCCAAGGCGATCTCGCCCCGGGCCTGGGCCTCCACCTCGGCGCCGAACTTCCGGCCCGTCAGGGCCCATTCTTCCAGCAGCCTCTCCGACCAGACGGGCTGGTAGAGCCCGGCGCGCGCGGCGGCGAGGAGCATTTCGCGCATCACCGTCGGGTAGAGCACGCAGGCGTCCAGGACCGCCTTCATAGCCGGAAGAACAGCGCCTTGAGGTAGCCGCTTTCGGCCAGCTGCGGGTGCATCGGGTGGTCCGGCCCGGCCTGGCCGGTATGGATCAGCGCCGCGTCACGGCCCGCGCGGCCGATGCCCCGGATCGAGGCGGCGCGGAATTTCGACAAGTCGGCGGCGTGCGAGCAGGAGCAAAGCCCGAGGAAGCCACCCTCGGTCACCAGCGGCGCGGCCAGGCGCGCAACACGTTCATAGGCCCGCAGCCCCGCCTCCAGCGCCTGTTTCGACGGCGCGAAGGCCGGCGGGTCGCAGATCACCACGTCAAAGCGCGCGCCCTCGGCAGCCAGCGCTTCCAGCTGGGCGAAGGCATCGCCCTTGCGGGTCTCGAAGCGGGCGCCGGCGCCCATGGCCTCGGCCCCCTGCTCGGCCAGCGCCAGGGCGGGGGCCGATCCGTCGACGGCCACCGCGCTGTCGGCCCCGCCGGCCAGGCAGGCCAGGCCGAAGCCGCCGACGTGGCTGAAGACGTCCAGCACCTTCGCGCCCTGCGACAGCCGCGCGGCGAAGGCGTGGTTCGGGCGCTGGTCGTAGAACAGCCCGGTTTTCTGCCCGCCGGTCACATCGGCCATGTAGGTGGCGCCGTTCATCTGCACCGGCACCGGCGCGTCGGGCGCGGTGCCCGCCAGGGTGGCGGAGACATCATCCAGCCCTTCCAGCCCGCGCGCGCGGCCCGAGGCGCTTTTCAGCACGTTGGTCACCCCGGTGACCGCCACCAGCGCCTCGGTCAGCGCCTCCAGCCGGGCATCGGCCCAGGCGGCATTGGGCTGAACCACCGCCGTGTCGCCGAAACGGTCGATGATGACACCGGGCAGCCCGTCGGCCTCGGCGTGGATCAACCGGTAGAAGGGCGCGTCAAACAGCCGCTCGCGCAGGTCCAGCGCCCGTTGCAGACGCGCCGCGAACCAGGCGCGGTCCGGCCCGCCCACGGGCATCTCGGCATCTGGTCGGCCCAGAACCCGGGCGAAGATCCGGCTTTCGGGGTTCACCGCCACCAGCGCCAGGGGCGCCCGGTCAGCATCCTCCAGCAGGGCCACGGCGCCGGGTGTCAGCGCCTTGGTGCGCCGGTCGGTGACCAGTTCGTTGGCATAGACCCAGGGAAACCCGTGCCGGATCTTCCGGGGGTCGGATTTCGGTTTCAGGCGGATCGTCGGGAAAAAAGAGGAGGATGGCTGCATGGCCACCCTCCTATAGTCTTCCCCGTGTCTGGGGAAGTCGGGAACGACAGAATGTCGCCTCTGGACGCGCGGCACGGGGCCTCTCCGGCCCGGTCGCGTGAATTCCGTTGCGGGACAGCGGGCGGCGCTCTCGCGGCCCGGCGGCGGATCGGGGGGGGGCCGATGCGTCGCTCGCACCTTTGTCCGCACCCTGAATGGCCTGAAACTCTCTCCCTCGCGGCCCCTCGCAGGGCCCTGCTTTTCGCACAGACGCTTTTGCATGGGAAACGGGGCCGAAATGCGGCAGGCTGGCGGCATAGGAATGAAGTTGTGTACAGGTGCGTAGAACCCCCGGATCCGCGCGCATCGGCCCAAACTGCCGCGCCCTGAGCGACCGGGGTGGAATCCCGCGCTGTTAGCGCTAAACTGGCCGCGACAGAGTTCCTGCCGACTCATCGGCCCCGGCCCCTCCCCAGGCCGGCGCCCCGGACGACGCCAAAGCGGAGACCCCAGCCATGTCCCTCAACCAGACCATCGCCGATGTGACCGACCGGATCATCGAACGCTCCCGAGACCGGCGCGAGGGCTACCTCGACCGGGTTGGTCGCGCGGCAGAGGCAGGCCCCGTCCGGGCTCACCTGACCTGCGGGAACCAGGCCCATGCCTATGCTGGCGTGCCGACCGACCAGGACGCGCTGGCCGGGGGACGGGCCGCCAACATCGGCATCATCAGCGCCTACAACGACATGCTGTCGGCGCATCAACCCTTCGAGAAATTCCCCGAACTGATCCGCGCCTCGGCCCGGGCCAAGGGCGCCACGGCCCAGGTGGCGGGTGGCGTGCCCGCCATGTGCGATGGCGTGACCCAGGGCCAGCCGGGGATGGAGCTGTCGCTGTTTTCCCGCGACGTGATCGCCATGGCTGCTGGCATCGGGCTGTCGCACAACTGCTTCGACGCGGCGCTCTACCTCGGTGTCTGCGACAAGATCGTGCCGGGGCTGGTGATGGCCGCAGCGACCTTCGGCCATATCCCGGCAATCTTCCTGCCCGCCGGCCCGATGCCCTCCGGCCTGCCCAACGACGAAAAGGCCAAGGTGCGCCAGCAGTTTGCCGCGGGCGAAGTGGGCCGTGACAAGCTGATGGAGGCGGAAATGGCCTCCTACCACTCCCCGGGCACATGCACCTTCTACGGCACCGCGAACTCCAACCAGATGCTGATGGAGTTCATGGGCCTGCACCTGCCCGGCGCCAGCTTCGTGAACCCGAATACGCCGCTGCGCGACGCGCTGACCGTGGCGGGCACCGAACGCGCGCTGGAGATCACCGCGCTCGGCAATGACTACCGCCCCGCGGGCGAGGTGCTGGACGAGAAGGCCTTCGTCAACGGCATCGTGGGTCTGATGGCCACGGGTGGCTCGACCAACCTGGTGCTGCACATGCCCGCCATGGCCCGCGCCGCGGGCATCATCCTGGCCCCGGAGGATTTCGACGCGATCTCGGCGGTCACGCCGCTGCTGGCCAAGGTCTACCCGAACGGGCTCGCGGACGTGAACCACTTCCACGCCGCGGGCGGCCTGGGTTACCTGATCGACCAGTTGCTGAACGACGGTCTGCTGCACGACGACACCAAGACCGTGGCGGGCGACGGGCTGGAGCTTTACACCCGCGAGCCGCAGATCGGCGCCGATGGCCGCCTGACCTATTCCGAGGGCGCGCGGAAATCCGAGAACGACAAGATCGTCCGCCCCGCCTCCGACCCGTTCCAGAAATCGGGCGGGCTGAAATCGCTGTCCGGTCCGCTGGGTTCGGCGATCATGAAGGTCTCTGCCGTGGCCCCCGAACGCCATGTCATCACCGCGCCTGTGCGCATCTTCCACGATCAGAACGACGTGAAGGCGGCGTTCAAGCGCGGTGAGTTCACTTCCGATACCATCGTGGTGGTGCGTTTCCAGGGGCCGAAGGCCAACGGGATGCCGGAACTGCACTCGCTGACGCCGACCCTGGCCGTGCTGCAGGACCGGGGCCTGAAGGTCGCCCTGCTGACCGATGGCCGCATGTCGGGTGCCAGCGGCAAGGTGCCCGCCGCCATCCACCTGTCGCCCGAGGCCGCCGACGGTGGCTGGATCGCGCGGCTGCAGGACGGCGACGTGGTAACGCTGGATGCCGTGAACGGCACCATCACGGTCGACGCCGATCTGGAAAGCCGCACACCGGTCACCCCCGACCTTTCGGCCAACAGCTTCGGTATCGGCCGCGAACTGTTCGAAACCTTCCGCCAGAACGCCTCGCCTGCCCGCGATGGCGCCTCCAACGTGGTCTGAGGAGATGTCCATGACCCCTGAATCCGCCTCTGCCGAGGCCCGCAAGATCTGTGAACTGGCCCCCGTGGTCCCCGTGCTGGTCGTGCATGACGTGGCCCATGCCCGCCCCCTGGCCGAGGCGCTGGTCGCCGGCGGCCTGCCCGCCCTGGAAGTGACCCTGCGCACCCCCGTGGCGCTGGAGGTCATCGCCGAGATGGCCAAGGTCGAGGGCGGCGTCGTGGGCGCGGGATCCATCCTGACGCCCGAGCATGTGACCCAGGTGATCGCCGCAGGCGCCAAGTTCGGCGTCTCCCCCGGCTCCACCGACAAGGTGCTGACCGCAGCCGAGCAGGCCGAGCTGCCGATGCTGCCGGGTGCGGCCACCGCGTCGGAGGTGATGGCCCTGCTGGAGCGCGGCTATTCGGTGCAGAAGTTCTTCCCCGCCGAGATCGCCGGCGGCGCGGCGGCCATCAAGGCCATCGGCGCACCGATCCCGGGCGTGTCCTTCTGCCCCACGGGCGGCGTCTCGCCCGGCAACGCGCGGGACTACCTGTCGCTGAAGAACATCCTCTGCGTCGGCGGCTCCTGGGTGGCCCCGCAAAAGCTGGTCGAAGCCGGCGACTGGAAGGCGATCGAGGAACTGGCGCGCGAGGCGGCAAGCCTGCCGCGCTGAGCGCCCGTAGCAAGGGGCCTGCGCGCCAGCGGCGCGCGGCCCGCATGCGCCTGGTCCCCGGCGTTTGCACACGGTGGTCAACGCCGCCATTTCTTTCCGTGCCCTGCTCGCCTAGACTGGCGCAAGACCACCGGGGACGGCATGAAACTCGACCTGCCTCAGAACGCATTCACCGACGACGCCTGGGCCAGCGTGCTGGAGGCGGTCGACCGGTCCTATGCGGAACTGGTGGCCCACCAGGAACAGCTGGAACGGCAGAACGAAGAGCTTCAGGACCTGCGGCGTTTCATCGGCTCGGTGCTCGACTCGGTGACCGAGGTGATGGTCGTGCTGGATCGTGATGGCACGATCGAAGAGGTCTCGGCCTCTCTCGCCGAAACCACGGGTGCGCCAGCCGACAGCTATCACGGTCGCCCGGTAGCCGGGCTGATGACGCCTGCCGGGGCGGAAATGCTGTCGGGCGCCCTGCGCGGCCTGCGCCTGTCGCATGCTCCCGCCCAGTTCGAGGCGGAGATCGTGACCGCCGAAGGCCCTGCCCCCTTCGAGATCGGCCTGTCGGCCCGGGTGAACGAACGGGGCCGCGTCATGGGCGCGGTGCTGGTCGGCCGCCCCCTGGGCGAGCTGCGCCAGGCCTATTCCGAGCTGGAACAATCCCACCGCCGCCTGCAGGAGGCCCAGGCCCAGCTGGTGCGCAACGAGAAGCTGGCCTCCCTCGGCCGCCTGTTGGCGGGCGTGGCCCATGAATTGAACAATCCCATCAGTTTCGTCTACGCCAATGCCCATGCGCTGGAGAAATACCTGGGCCGGTTCGAGGCCTATTTCGACCGGGTGCAGGCCGGCGCCGAACGCGAGGAGCTGGTGCGCCTGCGCGCCGAGCTGAAGCTGGACCGGAACCTGAAGAACCTGCGTGACGCGATCCACGGCGCCCGCGACGGCGCCGAACGGGTGCGCGACATCGTGGCGGACCTGCGCCGGCTTTCGGCCGACGGTCGCGACGCCGGCGCCCCCTTCGACCTGGTGGACACCGCGCGCGTCGCCGCCCACTGGGTCGAACGCGGGTCGAAATCGGGCATCACCGCCAGGATCACCGGGCTGAACACGCTGGAGGTCACCGGCACCGCCGGCCATGTCCAGCAGATCGTGATGAACCTGGTGCAGAACGCCATGGACGCCCTGCGCGGCGCCGAGGCCCCGGAGGTCGTGATCGACATCTCCCGCCACGACGGCTGCGCCCGGCTGACGGTGACCGACAACGGCCCCGGTATCGCCCCCGAACACCACGCGGCGATCTTCGACCCCTTCTTCACCACCAAGCCCGTCGGCCAGGGCACCGGTCTGGGCCTGTCGATCAGCCACAAGATCGCCGAGGAACACGGTGGCCGCCTGGCCCTGCTGCCGTCGGAGCACGGCGCCGCCTTCTGCCTGACCCTGCCGATCACCCCCGGGGAGACCTGCGAATGAACATGCTTTGGCTGCAATCGGCCGGCTGCGGCGGCTGCACCATGTCGCTTCTCTGCGCCGAAGGTCCCAATGTTTTCGAACTGCTCTCCGACGCGGGGATCGAGACGCTCTGGCACCCCTCGCTGTCGGTCGAGACCGGGGGAGAGGTGCGCCGCATCCTCGCCGCTGTCGAAGCCGGAGAGATCCCGCTCGATGTGCTCTGCATCGAGGGATCCGTCGTCACCGGCCCGCGCGGCACCGGGCGCTATCACATGCTGGCGGGCACCGGGCGCCCGATGCTGGACTGGGTGGGCGCCCTGGCGCCGCTGGCGCAGGACGTGGTGGCCGTGGGCAGCTGCGCGGCCTTCGGCGGTATCACCTCTGCGGGAGGCAACCCGGCGGGCGCCATCGGGCTGGCCTATGACGGCAAGCTGCCGGGCGGTGCCTTGCCCGGCGATTTCCGCGCCCGGTCGGGCCGGCCGGTCATCAATATCGCGGGCTGTCCCACGCACCCCGACTGGATCACCGAAACCCTGCTGCTGCTGGCCGACGACCGGCTGGGCGCGGAGGACCTCGACCCGCTTGGCCGCCCCCGCTTCTTCGCCGATCACTTGGTGCACCACGGCTGCACCAAGAACGAGTTCTACGAATACAAGGCCAGCGCCCGCGAACTGTCCGAGATCGGCTGCATGATGGAGCACCTGGGCTGCGTCGGAACCCAGGCGCATGGCGATTGCAACATCCGGCCCTGGAATGGCTCCGGCTCCTGCACCCGGGGCAACTATCCCTGCATCAACTGCACCGCGCCCGAGTTCGAGGAACCGCGCCACCCCTTCACCGAAACGCCGACCATCGCCGGGATCCCCGTCGGCCTGCCCTCGGACATGCCCAAGGCCTGGTTTATGGCCCTGGCCTCGCTGTCCAAGGCGGCCACGCCCCGGCGGATCGACACCAACGCCCATTCGGATCGCATCCGCATCCCGCCGGGAGGAGACACGCGCAAGTGAGCGAAAGACAACTGCTGGTCGGCCCCTTCAACCGGGTCGAGGGCGACCTGGAGATCCAGCTGGACATCCGTGACGGCCATGTGGCGGCGGCCCGGGCCAATTCGCCGCTGTTTCGCGGGTTCGAGATGATGCTGCAGGGCAAGGACCCGCGCGACGCGCTGACGATCACGCCGCGGATCTGCGGCATCTGTTCGGTCAGCCAGTCGGCGGCGGCGGCCTTTGCGCTGGCCGATGCGGGGGGCGTGCAGATGCCGCCCCAGGGCGCCCGCGCCGCCGCGATCCTGCATGCGGTGGAAAACCTGGCCGACCACGTGACCCACTTCAACCTGTTCTTCATGCCCGACTTCGCCCGCCCCGCCTATGCCGGACGGGCCTGGCACGCAGCGGCGGTGGAGCGGTTCACCGCCCAGCAGGGCAGCGCCGTGCGCCGCGCCGCCGAGGCGCGCGCACAGCTTTTCCATATCGCGGGGCTTCTGGGCGGCAAGTGGCCGCATACGCTGGCCATCCAGCCCGGCGGCGTCACCCGCGCCCCCGATGCCCGCGACCGCATCCGCATCCTGTCGGTCCTGCGTGGCCACCGCCGCTACCTCGAAGAGGTGCTTCTGGGCGGCGCGCCGGAGGCCTTCGCCGCGCTTCAGGATATCCCGTCGCTGGAGAGCTGGGACAGCGGCGATGCCGGCCTCTTCCTGCGCATCGCCGCAGACCTGGGGCTGGCGCAAGCGGGCCGTGGCCCCGGGCGTTACCTGTCCGCCGGCGCCTATCCCCTGGCCGAGGGCCGCGCCCTGGCCGCCGGCGTCTGGGAAGACGGCGCGCTGTCGCCCTTCGATCCGGCGCAGATCGCCGAGGACCTGTCCCATGCCTGGATGCTGGGCGAGACGGCCCACCCCGAGGCCGGGCGGACAGAACCCGACGAGGACATGCGCGAGACGGCCTATTCCTGGTGCAAGGCCCCGCGCCTCGGGGGCCGCACGGTGGAGGTCGGCGCCCTGGCCCGGCAGATCGTGGACGGTCATCCGCTGGCGCGCGCCCTGGCGGCGGAAGGCGGCGTGCGTGCCCGCATCGCCGGCCGCCTGCTGGAGATCGCACGCACCCAGATCCTGCTGGAGGAACTGGCCCGCGATCTGGATCCCGACGCGCGCTTCATGGATCCGGCCCCGACCCTGCGCGAGGGCAGCGGCACCGGTCTGCTGGAAGCCGCGCGCGGCACCCTGGGCCATTGGATCCGGGTCGAGAGCGGGCGCATCGCCTCCTACCAGATCATCGCGCCGACCACCTGGAACTTTTCGCCCCGCGATGCCGCGGGCACCCCGGGCCCGGTCGAGGCCGCGCTGGTCGGTGCCCCCGTGGGCGCCGAGGAGGACACGCCGCTGTCGGTGCAGCACATCGTGCGCAGCTTCGATCCCTGCATGGTCTGCACCGTGCACTGACGGACCGGGGACAACGATGGAGCTGGGCTATCTTCTTCGCGTACGCGGCCAGGTGCAGGGGGTCGGCTTTCGCCCCCATTGCTGGCAGCTGGCCCGACGCATGGGCCTGCGCGGCTGGGTCCTGAACGATGCCCAAGGGGTGCTGATCGCCGTGGCCGGCCTCCGGGCCGGTGACTTCGCCGCCGCCCTTCGGGCCGACGCCCCGCCGCTGGCGCGGATCGAGGTGATCGAGGTTACGCCGCATCGCTTCGACAATTGCTCCGCTCCCGGCCCGGGGTTCGAGATACGCGCCTCCGGCGGGCCGGGCGCAGAAACCCGGGTGACACCCGACGCCGCCACCTGCCCCGACTGCCTGGCGGATATCCGCGGCACGGGGCGCCGCGCCGGTTATGCCTTCACCAACTGCACCAATTGCGGGCCGCGGTTCACCATCGTCACCGGCCTGCCCTACGACCGGGCGCAGACCACCATGGCGCCCTTCGCGCTCTGCCCCGCCTGCCGGGCGGAGTATGAGGATCCGGCGGACCGCCGCTTTCACGCCCAGCCCGTGGCCTGCCCCGACTGCGGCCCGCGCACCTGGCTGGCCACCCGCGACGGGGCGGAGGTGCCGGGTGAGGCGATCGCCCTGGCCGCGGAGCGCCTGCGCGCGGGTGAGATCCTGGCGATCAAGGGGCTGGGCGGCTACCACCTGTGCTGCGACGCCACCAACGCCGCGGCCATCGAGCGTCTGCGCGCGCGCAAGCACCGGCCGACCAAACCGCTGGCCCTGATGGCGCCGCTGGCGTTGATCCGGCGTCATGCGACAGTGTCCGACGCCGCCGCCACCCGGCTGGCCGATCCCGCCGCCCCGATCCTGCTGCTGCCCCGCGCGGGAAAGCCCCTGCCCGACAGCCTGGCGCCGGGGCTGGATGAGCTGGGCTGGATGCTGCCCGCCACGCCGCTGCACCACCTGCTGTCCGATGCCATGGCACGCCCGCTGGTCATGACCTCCGGCAACCTCTCGGGAGAGCCGCAGGCCATCGGCAACGACGAGGCCCGCGCCACCCTGGGCGGGATCGCCGAGGCCTTCGTGCAGCATGACCGCGCCATCGCCCGCCGCCTCGACGATCAGGTGGAGCGGATGAGTCCGCGCGGCCCCGTGGTGCTGCGGCGCGGGCGTGGGTCGGTGCCCGGCACCCTGCCCTTGCCGCCGGGGCTGCCCGATGGCCAGGTGCTGGCCTGCGGCGGTCAGATGAAATCGGCGATCTGCCTGGTGAAATCCGGGCGCGCGCTGCTGTCGCACCACCTGGGAGAGTTGGACGCGCCGCTGACCTGGCAGGCCTACCAGCAGGCCGATGGCGACTATGCCGGCCTGTTCGATCACGCGCCGGAGGCGGTGGCGGTGGACCGGCACCCCGATTTCCGCGCCTCGCAACATGGGGCCGAACGGGCCCGGGCCGCCGGCCTGCCGCTGGTCCGGGTCCAGCACCACCACGCCCACATGGCCGCCTGCATGGCCGAGGCGGGCTGGGGGGCGGAGGACGGGCCCGTGGCCGGTATTATCCTCGACGGGCTGGGCCTGGGCGATGATGGCACCGTCTGGGGGGGCGAGATCCTTCTGGGCAGCTACGCCGGTGCACGTCGTGCCGCTGCACTGGCCCCGGCGCCGCTGCCCGGTGGGGACCGGGCGCAATCAGAGCCTTGGCGCAACGCAGTGATGCGCCTCGATGCGGCGGGCCTCGGCGCAGCGGCCGACCGGCTGTTCCCGGATGCGCCGCGCGCCCTGCTGCGTCAGGCCGCCAGCTCCGGCATGAACGCGCCGCTCTCCTCCTCTGTCGGGCGCCTCTTCGACGCAGCGGCCGCCTGCCTGGGGATCTGTCCGGACGCACAGGGCTATGAAGGCGAGGCCGCGATGCGGCTGGAGGCCCTGGCGGGCCGCGCCCGCGATGTCGAAACGCCCCGATGGGACCTGGCAGAGGGCGTTGAGACCGGCACGCTGGACCCCGCGCCACTGTTCCACGGGCTGATCGAGGGGCTGGCCCGGGGCACCTCCGGGGCGGCTCTGGCGCGAGGCGTGCACCTGTGGATTGCGGACAGCTTCGCCCGCCCGGCCCGCGCCCTGGTGGCACGCGGAGAGGCCCGCGCCGTGGCCCTGTCGGGGGGCTGTTTCCAGAACGCCCTGTTGTCGGAGATGATCACCGAGGCGCTCTGCGACCTGCCCGTCCTGCACCATGCCGATGTGCCGGCGGGGGACGGCGGCCTGGCCCTGGGTCAGGCGGTCATCGCCCTGGCCCGGCGCGGGGCCGACTGGAAAGACCCTGACCGGATCACCTGGTAGCCCGGAAGCACCGCTCCCGCAGAAACCGGGCGCCGCAGCGCGGAAAATCCCGCTAATCCATTGAGAGTATTTCGATAAAAAGGTGATCCCCCGGGCTCCACTTTCTCCTCCGCATACGCCGGCATACGCGCGAAAACGGATCCACTCCGGGCGGTGCCCCGCCCGTTCCAAAGGACCGGAGGAGACGCCACGTGACACAGATCGAGACATTCTACGACGTGATGCGCCGGCAGGGGATCACCCGCCGCAGCTTCATGAAGTACTGCTCGCTGACCGCAGCCGCCCTGGGACTGGGCCCCAGTTTCGTGCCCAAGATCGCCCATGCGATGGAGACGAAGCCGCGCACGCCCGTCATCTGGGTGCACGGGCTGGAATGCACTTGCTGCTCGGAGAGCTTTATCCGCAGCGCGCATCCACTGGCCAAGGACGTGGTGCTGTCGATGATTAGCCTCGACTATGACGACACGCTGATGGCCGCCGCCGGGCACCAGGCCGAGGCGGCGCTGGAAGACACCATCCAGAAGTACAAGGGCAACTACATCCTGGCCGTGGAGGGCAACCCGCCACTGGACGAGGACGGCATGTTCTGCATCGTCGGCGGCAAGCCCTTTGTTGAGCAGCTGCGCCATGCCGCGAAGGACGCCAAGGCGATCATCAGCTGGGGCGCCTGCGCCAGCTACGGCTGCGTCCAGGCGGCGAAACCGAACCCCACGCGCGCCACGCCGGTGCACAAGGTCATCACCGACAAGCCGATCATCAAGGTGCCGGGCTGTCCGCCGATCGCCGAGGTGATGACCGGCGTCATCACCTACATGCTGACCTTCGACCGCCTGCCGGAGCTGGACCGCCAGGGGCGCCCGGCGATGTTCTACGGCCAGCGGATCCACGACAAATGCTACCGCCGTCCGCATTTCGACGCCGGCCAGTTCGTCGAACACTGGGACGACGAGAACGCGCGCAAGGGCTACTGCCTCTACAAGATGGGCTGCAAGGGCCCGACCACCTACAACGCCTGTTCCACCGTGCGCTGGAACGAGGGCACCAGCTTCCCCATCCAGTCGGGCCATGGCTGCATCGGCTGTTCCGAGGACGGGTTCTGGGACCAGGGCAGTTTCTACAACCGCGTCACCGACCTGACCCAGTTCGGGGTGGAGGCGAACGCCGACAAGGTAGGCCTGACGGCTGCCGGTGTCGTTGGCGGGGGCATCGCCCTGCACGCCGCCGTCTCGGCGCTGAAATCTGCCCAACGCAAGACACAGGACGCCCGGTCCAAGGAGGAGGTGTAAGCCATGGTTCTCGACACGCCCAACGGCTTTTCGCTCGACAATTCCGGTCGCCGCATCGTCGTCGACCCGGTGACCCGCATCGAGGGGCACATGCGCTGCGAGGTGAACGTGGATGACGAGGGGGTCATCCGCAACGCCGTCTCCACCGGCACCATGTGGCGCGGGCTGGAGGTGATCCTCAAGGGCCGCGATCCGCGCGACGCCTGGGCCTTCACCGAACGGATCTGCGGCGTCTGCACCGGCACCCACGCGCTGACCTCGGTGCGGGCGGTCGAGGATGCCCTGGGCATCCAGATCCCCGACAATGCCAACTCGATCCGCAACATGATGCAGCTGGCGCTGGAGATCCACGACCACATCGTCCACTTCTACCACCTGCACGCGCTGGACTGGGTGAACCCGATCAACGCTCTGCGCGCCGATCCCCGCGCCACCTCCGAGTTGCAACAGACCGTGGGGCCGAACCACCCGCTGTCCAGCCCGGGCTATTTCCGCGACGTGCAGAACCGGCTGAAGAAATTCGTCGAAAGCGGCCAGCTGGGCCTGTTCAAGAACGGCTACTGGGACAACCCGGCCTACAAGCTGCCGCCCGAGGCGGACCTGATGGCCACGACCCACTACCTGGAGGCGCTGGACCTGCAGAAGGAGATCGTGAAGATCCACACGATCTTCGGCGGCAAGAACCCCCACCCCAACTGGCTGGTGGGTGGCGTGCCCTGCCCGATCAACGTCCATTCCACCGGCGCGGTCGGCGCGATCAACATGGAACGGCTGAACCTGGTGTCGTCGATCATCGACAAGACGCAGGAGTTCAACCGCAACGTCTACATTCCCGACGTGAAGGCCATCGGCGGCTTCTACCGCAACTGGCTCTACGGCGGCGGGCTGTCCTCGCAGGCCTGCCTGGCCTATGGCGACATCCCCGAGAACCCCAACGATTTCTCGCCCGAACAGCTGCACCTGCCGCGCGGCGCGATCATCAACGGCAACCTGAACGAGGTGCTGGACGTCGATCCGCGCGACCCCGAGCAGGTGCAGGAATTCGTTGACCATTCCTGGTACACCTACGGCGAGCCGGGGCGTGGCCTGCACCCCTGGGACGGGGTGACCGAGGCGCAGTACGAACTGGGCCCCAATGCCAAGGGCACCCGCACCAATATCGAGGAGCTGGACGAGGCGGCGAAGTATTCCTGGATCAAGGCGCCCCGCTGGCGCGGCCACGCGATGGAGGTGGGCCCGCTGGCCCGCTACATCATCGGCTATGCCCAGGGGCATGAGGACATCAAGGACCAGGTCGACGGGCTTCTGCGCGACATGGACCTGCCGTTCGACGCCATCTTCTCCACCCTGGGGCGTACCGCCGCACGGGCGCTGGAATCCGAATACTGCGGCCGCCTGCAGCGCCACTTCTTCGACAAGCTGGTGCAGAACATCAAGAACGGCGACGAGACGACGGCCAACATCGAGAAATGGGATCCCTCCACCTGGCCCGCCGAGGCCAAGGGCGTGGGCATGACCGAGGCGCCGCGCGGCGCGCTCGGCCATTGGATCCGCATCAAGGACGGACGCATCGAGAACTACCAATGCGTCGTGCCCACCACCTGGAACGGCAGCCCCCGCGACGTTCAGGGCAACATCGGTGCCTTCGAGGCCAGCCTGATGAACACGCCCATGGAGCGCCCCGAGGAACCGGTGGAGATCCTGCGCACCCTGCACAGCTTCGATCCCTGCCTGGCCTGCTCGACCCACGTGATGTCGCCCGACGGCGACGAACTGACCGAAGTCAAGGTTCGCTGAGGGAGGAACAGCTCATGACACGTCTTGCAATCCTGATCGCCGCAGGCGCCCTGGCCCCCCTGCCCGGGGTGGCCCTGGCCCACGGGCTGCACGGCCCGGTCTCCGATCATGCCGCGGCCCACGCCTGGCCCGTCCTGGTGCTGGCCGCGGTCGCCGTGGTGTCGCTGCTGGTGCTGCGGAGGGCGCGGAAATGACCGGCGCGGCAGGCTCTTCCGGGCAACCTGCGGATAGCCGCCCGCCCCTCGGCACAGCCGACGCCGGTTACACGGGCCAGCACCACGTCACCCGCCAGACCTCGATCTATGTCTACGAGTGGCCGGTGCGTCTGTGGCACTGGGTCAACGCCGCCGCCATCCTGGTGCTGATCGGCACCGGCTGGTTCATCGGCTCGCCACCGCCCTCTATGCAGATCGGCGAGGCGACGCATCAGTTCGTCTTCGGCTACATCCGCTTTGCCCATTTCGCCGCAGCGATGATCATGACCGTGGGCTTCTTCGGGCGCATCTACTGGGCCTTCGTCGGCAATCACCACGCGCAGCAGATGTTCTACCTGCCCCTGGCCCGCAAGAGCTGGTGGCAGGAGATCTGGCACGAGATGAAGTGGTACGCCTTCATCGAGAAGACCCCGAAGAAGTACATCGGGCACAACCCGCTGGCGCAGATCGCCATGTTCTTATTCATGACCGTGGGCCTGACCTTCATGATCGTGACGGGCTTTGCCCTTTATGCCGAAGGGGTCGGTCAGGGCAGCTGGCTTGACGCGATCTTCGGGCCTCTGCGCGACTGGATCGGCAACAGCCAGGTCCTGCACTCGCTGCATCACCTGGGCATGTACGCGATCCTGGTTTTCATGATGATCCACATCTACGCGGCC
Source organism: Pseudooceanicola marinus (assembly GCF_002786295.1). Taxonomy (GTDB): domain Bacteria; phylum Pseudomonadota; class Alphaproteobacteria; order Rhodobacterales; family Rhodobacteraceae; genus Pseudooceanicola; species Pseudooceanicola marinus. Next base: position 119,293 of record NZ_PGTC01000018.1, read on the forward strand.
ATCCGCGAAGACATCATGTCGCGTCAGTCCATGGTCTCGACCATGATCTCGGGCCACCGCACCTTCAAGGACGACGCACCGGAGTGACCGTTTCGTGAGTCGGGTGGAAAGTGGATGGCGGTCCCTGCGGGGGCCGCCATTTTCATTGGCGACAAAAACTTTCCACGCGAGGCGGCAAGTGGAAAGATAGTGACCACCATCAACAGCGCAGCGGACTCAAAAAAGAAAGATTTAATAAATACTTTCAGATCCTTACCTCCTCCACGACCAGACCGGCATTTCCCTGTCCAGATGGTCGCACCAGGCCTAGATTGGCCCCACACCCACGGGGAAGAGGAGCCCCGTCGAAGACCAGCGGAGGCGCATCACATGACAGGCAAGGCCCTGATCCTCGGCATCGGCAACGTGCTCTGGGCGGACGAAGGATTTGGCGTGCGCTGCGTCGAGGAGCTCGCCCGCACGCTGTCCTACGGACCCGAGGTGCAGATCCTCGACGGCGGCACGCAGGGGCTCTACCTGCTGCCCTTCCTCGAAGAGGTCGACGCCATGGTCGTCTTCGACGCGGTCGACTACGGCCTGGCACCCGGCACGATGAAGGTCGTCGAAGGCGACGAGGTGCCCGCCTTCATGGGCGCCAAGAAGATGTCGCTGCACCAGACCGGGTTCCAGGACGTGATCGCCACGGCACAGCTCATGGGCTGCTGCCCGGCCGAGATCGTGCTGATCGGCTGTCAGCCGGTCGAGCTGGAGGATTACGGCGGCGGCCTGCGCCCCGCCACCGCCGAGCGCATCCCCGACGCCATCGCCATCGCCCGCGACTGGCTGGCCGCCCGCGGCCACCACGCCAGCGCGGGCCAGACCCGCACGGACGACCTGGCCGATGCCTCACTGCGGCGCGAGAACTACGAGGGCAACCGCCCCTCGGAGACGGAAGCCTGCCGCACCGGCGACGCCCGGTTCTTCCCGGCGGAGGGCTGAACCATGTGCGTCGGCATCCCCATGCAGATCCTCGACTGCGACGGCATCGCCGCGACCGCCGCCGATGGCAACCGCGAGGTGCTGATCGACCTGTCGCTGACCGGCCCGCTGCCCCGGGGCACCTGGGTGCTGACCTTCCTCGGCACCGCCCGCGCGGTCCTGCCCGAGGCGGAGGCGCTGCTGATCCTCGATGCGCTGCAGGGCCTGCGCGACATCATGGCCGGCGGCACCGGCGGCGACGCCTTCGCCGATCTCGACGCCCGCACGCCGCAGCTTCCCCCGCATCTTGCCGCAGCCCAGGCCAGCGGCCGAACCGAAGGATGATCCGATGACCCACCCTCTCGTGACGCGCCTGACCGAGGAGTTCGGCTTTCCTGCGTTCGACGATCGCGTCGCCTTCGACGCCTGGCGCGACCGGCCCGGGGTCCAGGTGGCCTTCGTCCCCGGGGACGCCGCGCGCAACCTGGAAACGCCCGACGTCGCGGTGATCCTGCCCGAGCTGCACATGACCTTTCAGCGGGCCTTCGTCGTCTGCGTCGTGGGCGACGGGATCGAGCGGGAGCTGCGCAACGAGACCGGCGTGCTGAAGACGCCCTCGCTGATCTTCTTCCGCGACGGGATCTGCCTGGGCGGTATCGCCCGGGTGCGCGACTGGGACGATTACATGGCGCGCATCCCGCGCTTCCTGGCCGCCCGTCCCGCCGCCGAGGCCCCCGCCGTCCCGACCCCCGCCGCCTGAGGAGAGGCCAAGATGCAGAACTTCCACATGCCCCCCACGGGCTACGGCCCCGGCTCTCAGACCTCCGAGGATGGCGAGGAACTTGAATACCTGCCGATGCCGCAGGACATGCGCACCTATTCCGCGCATCTGCCCGAGGTCGAGGAGGCCCCGGCGGCAGCGCTGGCGATGCTGGACGCCCTGGCCGCCGCCTGCGACCGGGTGGCCGCCGGCGGCGCGCCGGAACGGTTCGACCTGTCGACGATGGAGGGCCCGGCCCGCGCCGTGATGGCAGAGACCCTGGGCGAAGGCGAGGTGGCTATGAAGATCCGCGGCATCCCGGCGATCCGCGTGCAGGAAAGCGTCTTTGCCGGGGTCTGGTCACTGACCGGCGCGGGCGTCGACCTGGTCGAGGTGGCCCAGGTGCCCGCCGCGGCCATCGACCGGGCCGCCGAGCCCTACCGCCCCGCCACCGGCGACACCCCCGGGCCCGGCGTGGTCAATGCCCCCGCCCTGCTGATCGAGTTGCAGGATCACGCCGCCAACCGGGACGTCGCGCATCACGTCATCAACCTGTCGCTGCTGCCCCATACCGAAGAGGACCTGGCCTGGCTCACCGCGCGCCTGGGCGAAGGCTCCGTCGACATTCTGTCGCGTGGCTATGGCAACTGCCGCGTCACCGCCACCGCCCTGCCGCGCTGCTGGCATGTGCAGTTCTACAACTCCACCGATCAGCTGATCCTCGACACCTACGAGATCACCCCGATGCCCGAGGTCGCCCTGGCCGCAGGCGAGGACCTGTCGGACAGCGCCGAGCGGCTGCGCGAAGTTCGGGAGGCGATCCGATGAGTGCCGCAGGCCACGCCCCCGCCGCGCCGGTCGCGACCTTCGAAGGCTCCTACCTCGGCGCGCAGGACAAGATTTCCGACCAGGCGATCATGGAATGCAAGGTCTGCTGGACCCCCTACGACCCGGCAGACGGCGACGACAGCCGCCAGGTGGACCCCGGCACGCCGTTTTCGGCCCTGCCCGAGGACTGGACCTGCCCGACCTGCTCGGCCCCCGCCGAACAGTTCATGGTGCTGGAGGATCCCGGCGCCGCCGAGATGCGCGAGGCCGCTCGCATCGCCGCCGTGACCGCACGGCTGGTCGATGATTTCACCGAGGTCTGGCATGCCAAGATGCGGGACGTGCCGCTGGTCAACAAGTCGCTGCAGGTGGAAGCCGTGGGCTTTCGTGCCTGGCAGGGGCAGATCCTGGGCGTGCTGGTCTCGCCATGGTTCATGAACCTGGTGCTCCTGCCCGACGGCGACAGCTGGGACCTTGTGCCGGGTGAGAAGGAGGTGATCTCCTTCCCCTCGGGCGATTACGAATTCCTGCACAACACCCGCCCTGCCATCGGCAGCTACAAGGCCTGTTCGCTGTTCTCTCCCATGGGCGACTTCACCCGCCAGAAGGACGCAACCGACGTGGCTCGTGCGGTGATGATCGCGATCTTCGACGCGGCCAACCGCGCCGAAACCGACCGAAGCGCCGACATCCGCGCCGCCCGCGAGGCAGAGCTGGAGGCAGCGGCAAGTGACGAATCCGGGACGGACGGCCCCGAGGCCCCCCCCATCCCGATCCTCACCGACCGCCCCAGCCGCCGCGCGGTGCTGACCGCGGGGCTGGCGGAGGCGGCCCCTGCCCCGTCCGACGCGCCTGAAACCGCCCCATCGGACGGCACGGCGGATACGGACAGATGAACGCCATGGTCGCTCCACCCTCAGGCCTGCGCCTGCGACGCGCCCCAACGTTGCCGGTGGCGCGGTTGGTGATCGGCAAGCGCGTGGAGGAGGTTGAGGCCCTGCTGCCCCGGATCTTCTCCCTGTGCCGCAACGCCCAGACCGCCGCGGTTCAGGGCGCCCTGGGGCGCCTCGACGCGACCAGGGTGCCGCCGGCGCTGCGCGGCATCGCCGAGGACATGCTGCGCGACAACCTGCTGAAGTTTCTCCAGTCCTGGCCCCGCCTGCTGGGCCTGACCCCGCGCGACCTGGACATCCTGCACGCGCCACCGGACTGGATCGCCCTGTCTCTTTTCGGCTCGGCGGGTCGTCTGCCGACGCGTCCGGCCGACATGACCGCCTTCCTGGGGTCCGGCCGGGGCATCGCGCCGGTCCTGGCCGGCATCGACGCCGCCTTCGGCCCGGGCCACGGTGTGGCCGACAGCCTGCCCCTGGCCTCGACGGCGAATGCCTGGGATCGCGGCGTCGACAATGGCCCGGCAGCACGCCACGCGACACGCCCCGCCATGGCAGCGCTGGAAGTCCTGGGGCGAGGCCCCTTGTGGCGCGCCCTGGGCCGGGCCTACGATACGGAAAGCGCGCTGCGCTGCGCCCTGCCCGCGATCCACTGCCCCGCCCCCGGCACGGCCATCGTTCCCGCGACACGGGGCGCCTATGCCATCCGTATTGCCCAGAAGGAGGGGATCGTGACGGAGTTTGAACGCATCACGCCCACCTGCTCCCTGCTGGCGCCGGGCGGTGTGGCGGACCGGGCCCTGGCCAGCCTGCCCGGCGGCGCCGAAGACCGCGCGCCGCTGCTGCTGGATATCCTCGATCCCTGTACCCCGGTCCAACTGGAAGCGACCGATGGGTCTCCCATTCCGCACCCCGACCCCGTCCGCGACGCCGCCCCTGCAGAGGAGGCCTCCGATGCATGAGATGGCGCTGTGCGAAGGGATCCGCCGCGTGGTGGATAGGGCCGCGAACCGTCCCGACGTGACCCGCGTCACCCGGGTCCGGCTGGAAATTGGCCAGTTCGCCGGCGTGGAGAAGGCCGCCCTGTCCTTCGCCTGGGAGGTCGTGATGCGCGGCTCCAAGGCCGAGGGCGCGGACCTCGTGATGATCGACCTGCCCGGAAAGGCGCTGTGCTACGACTGCATGGAAGAGGTCGAGATCCCCGAACGCCTGTCGCCCTGCCCGCGCTGCGGCGGCGGCAAGCTGCTGCCCCAGGGCGGCGATCAAATGCAGATCAAGGACATGGAGGTGCTCTGATATGTGCACTGTTTGCGGTTGTGGCGACGCCAGCGTCGCCGGTCATTCCCACGATCATGGGCATGGGCATGGGCACGATCATGGCCATGCACACACGCATGACCACGGGCATTCCCACGACCATGCGCACCATCATCACGGGCACCATCACCACGGCGCCGCGGGCGATCTGCATTTCGGCCAGGGGCCTGCAGGCACCGAGGTGGCCGGCATGTCGCAGGAGCGGCTGATCGAGATCGAGACCGGCATCCTCAGCCAGAACGATGCCCATGCGGCCCGCAACCGTGCTCGCCTGGCCGAGCTGGGCGCCTATGCCGTCAACCTCGTCTCCTCCCCCGGGTCGGGAAAGACCACGCTGCTGTGTGCCACGATCCGCGCCATGCAGGCGGCGCCGGACGCGGGCCCCGTCGCGGTGATCGAGGGCGATCAGCAGACCACCAACGACGCCGACCGCATCCGCGCCACCGGCGCCCCGGCGGTGCAGGTCAACACCGGCAAGGGCTGTCACCTGGACGGGCACATGGTGGGCCACGCGATGGAGCACCTCGGCCTGGCCCCCGACAGCACGCTGTTCATCGAGAACGTCGGCAACCTGGTCTGCCCGGCGGCCTTCGACCTGGGCGAGGACGCCAAGGTGGCGATCCTGTCGGTCACCGAGGGCGAGGACAAGCCGCTGAAATATCCCGACATGTTCACCGCCTCGCGCCTGGCCCTGCTGAACAAGACCGACCTGGCCCCCCATTGCGACGTCGACCTGGATCTCTACGAGGCCAACCTGCGCCGCGTGAACCCGGTGATCGAGGTCATCCGCGTCTCCGCCCGCACCGGCGAGGGGCTGGACCGCTGGATCGCTTGGCTGCGCAGCGAGGCAGCGGCAAAACGCATCCGCATGGCGGCCGAGTGATGGCCGAGGCGCAACTGCCCACCGTGCTGGTCGTCGATGACGAACCGCATTCCGTCGCCGCCATGCGGATGGCGCTGGAGGATGATTTCACCGTCCTGGAGGCGACCAGCGCCGAGGAGGCCTGGGCGCAGATGGAACAGCACTGGGTGCATGTGGTGATCTCGGACCAGCGGATGCCGGGCGAAACGGGCGTGGGCCTTCTGACCCGGGTGCGCGACCGCTGGCCCGACACGGTGCGCATCATCGTCACCGGCTACACCGAAAGCGGCGACATGATCGACGCGATCAACCAGGCCGGCATCTACCAGTTCATCACCAAGCCCTGGCATCCCGACCAGTTACTGATGGCCGTCAACAATGCGGCGCGGCTGTTCGAACTGGCGCGCGATCATGAACGCATGACGCTGGAGATGCGCTATCTCGGCACGGCCGCCGCCGCGCGGACCGAGGAACGGCGCCAGATCCTGCAGGCCGGGCTGGGCTTCGACAAGGTGCTACGCGGGCCGAACTCGCCCCTGAACGCCACCATCGCCCGCGCCCGGCATTTCGCCAGCTTCGACGTGCCGGTATTGATCACCGGCGAGCCGGGCACCGGCAAGACGGAGCTGGCCCGCGCGATCCACTACGGCTCCCTGCGGGCCGAACGGCCCTTCTTCGAGCTGAACTGCGCAGGCCTTGGCGACGAGGTGCTGGCGGCAGAGCTGTTCGGCGCCCGACGTGGCGCCCTGCCGGGCAGCCCGCAGACCCGCACCGGCCTGCTGCAGAAGGCGGTGCGCGGCACGGTCTTCCTCAATGGGATCGACACCCTGTCGCCCGCCATGCAGATGGCGCTGTGGCGCGTGGTGACCGAGGGCGCTTTCCAGCCCTACGGCGCGCATGAGACGCTGACCACCAACGCCCGCATCCTGGCCGGCAGCCACCGCGACCTGCGCACCATGGTTGCCGAAGGGCGGTTCCGCAGCGACCTCTACTACGCGCTGCAGGTCACCGAGCTGACCCTGCCGCCCCTGCGGGCGCGCACCGACGACATCGTGCTGCTGGCCGAACGCTTCCTGCACGAGGCGGCGCAGGAGCATGGCAAGCCCGCACGCGGGTTTGCCCCCGATGCGGCCGCCTTCCTCGAAGGCTACGACTGGCCCGGCAACCTGCCCGAGCTGCGCAACGAGGTGACGCGGATGCTGATCCTGGCGCAGGATGTCACCTTGGGCGCCGACCTGATCTCGCGCCCGATCCTGCAGGCCCGCGACCCGCGCGAGGGCGCGCCCCAGGCCGCCCCGGACTTCAGCCAGCTGGACGGCACGCTGAAGGAACGGGTGGAGATCATGGAGATGCGCATCCTGGGCGAGACCCTGACCCGGCTGCGCTGGAACAAGTCGCGCGCCGCCGCCGAGCTGGGCCTGTCCCGCGTCGGCCTGCGCGCCAAGCTGGACCGCTACGGGATCGAACCCCATGCGTCCGTGTCATCCGAGGAGGACTAGCCGATGTGTCTTGGTATTCCGGGCCAGATCATAGCCATTTCCGACCCCGCCCGGCAGATGGGCCTGGCCGAGATTTCCGGCGTGCGGCGTGAGGTCAGCCTGGCCCCCGTCGCCGACCGCCCCCTGCACCGGCTGGTCGGGGAATGGGTGCTGATCCACGTGGGCTTTGCCATGGCCATCATCGACGAGGCCGAAGCCGCCGCCACCCTGGAGGCGCTGCGCGAGCTGGGCGAGGCGCAGGAGGCGCTGGACCAGATGGCCGAGGGCGACCGCGCCCTGGCCGCATCTCCCGCCCCCGCCGAAGGAGCCGTCTGATGCGCTATGTCGAGGAATTCCGCGACCCCACGCAGGCCCGCGCCCTGCTGAAGGCCATCGGCCGCAGCGCCGAGGCCCTGGGCGCCAGCCGCGCCGCGCCGATCCGCATCATGGAGATCTGCGGCGGCCATACCCATTCGATCTTCCGCTACGGGCTGGACAAGCTGGTGCACGAGGGGATCGAGTTTATCCACGGCCCCGGCTGCCCGGTCTGCGTTCTGCCCCGCTCGCGCGTGGACGAGGCCGTGACCCTGGCCGAACGGCCCGGCGTGATCTTCACCACCTTCGGCGATGCCATGCGGGTGCCCGGCACCTCGCGGTCCCTGCTGCAGGCCAAGGCACAGGGGGCGGACGTGCGCACGGTCTATTCGCCGCTGGATGCGCTGGAACTGGCTCGCCGCCACCCGGACCGGGAGGTGATCTTCTTCGGCCTCGGGTTCGAGACGACCACGCCCTCCACCGCGCTGTCGGTGCAGCAGGCGGCGGCGGAGGGGCTGACCAACTTCTGCGTCTTCGTGAACCACATCACCGTGCCGCCGCCGCTGAAGGCGCTGCTGGATGATCCGCACATGCTGCTGGACGGCTTCGTCGGGCCTGGCCACGTGTCGATGGTGATCGGAACGCACCCCTACGACTTCATTGCTCGCGACTACGGCAAGCCGTTGGTGGTGGCGGGGTTCGAGCCGCTGGACCTGCTGCAATCGGTGCTGATGGTGCTGGAGCAGATCCGCGAAGGCCGCGCCGAGATCGAGAACCAGTATGCCCGGGTCGTGCCCGAGCATGGCAACCCCGTCTCGCTGGCCGCGATCGAGGCAGTCTATGAACCACGCCCCAGTTTCGAATGGCGCGGGCTGGGCGAGATCGACGCCAGCGGGCTGCGCATGCGCGAGGCCTTCCGCGCCTTCGACGCGGAGGCGCGGTTCCAGGTGGGCTATGGCGCGCCGCAGGGCCGGGCCCAGGTCCCAGACCCCGAGGGCTGTGCCTGCGGCCAGGTGATGACCGGACGGATGAAACCCACGGCCTGCCCGCAGTTCGGGCGCGGCTGCACCCCCGACACACCGCTGGGCGCGCTGATGGTCAGCTCCGAAGGGGCCTGCGCTGCTTACTGGACCTACGGCGGGGCCCGCGTCGCCGCCGAGTGACCGCCGCCCCTTTTCGACCCAGACCCGACGCTCCAGAGGATCCGTGATGAACGCCGCTACGAAACCGTCCCGCCTTCGCGACACCCATGTCACCCTGTCCCACGGCGGCGGCGGCCGCGCCATGCGCGACCTGATCGAGGAGGTCTTCACCGACGTCTTCCGCCCCGAGGGGGATGAGGATCAGGCGCGGCTGACCGACGCGGCCCTGGCCACGCCCGGCGCGCGGCTGGCCTTCACCACCGACAGTTTCGTCGTCACGCCGCTGGAGTTTCCCGGCGGCGACATCGGCAAGCTGGCGGTCTGCGGCACGGTCAACGACCTGGCGGTCGGCGGCGCCCGGCCGCTGTGGCTGTCGGCGGCCTTCATCATCGAGGAGGGCACCGAGATCGCCCTGCTGCGCCGCATCGTCGCCTCCATGGTGCGGGAGGCGGAAGCGGCGGGCGTGCGCATCGTCACCGGCGACACCAAGGTCGTGGGGCGCGGATCAGGCGACGGGGTGTTCATCACCACCTCGGGCGTGGGGGTGATCCCGGCGGGCCGTGACCTGGGCGCGGCGCAGATCCGCGACGGCGACGTGGCGCTGGTCAACGGGGTGCTGGGCGATCACGGCGCCACCATCCTGGCCGCGCGCGGCGACCTGGCGCTGTCGACCCCGCTGGAAAGCGACTGCCAGTCCCTCACCCACCTGATGGAGGCGGTGCTGGCCGCTGCGCCGGGCACCCACGCGGCCCGCGACGCCACCCGGGGCGGACTGGCGTCCACCCTGAACGAGATGGCCGAGGCGGCAGGCGTCACGGTCGAGCTGGATGAGGCCGCCCTGCCCCTGCGCACGGAGGTGAAGGGCCTGTGCGAGATCCTAGGGCTGGACCCGCTCTACCTCGCCAACGAGGGGACACTGGTGCTTTTCGTGCCGGAGGCCGAGGCCGAGGCCGCGCTGGCGGCGATGCGCGCCACCCCGGCGGGACGGGACGCAACGATTGTCGGTCGGGCCGGACCGCGCGGCTCGGTGCCTGTGACCATGCGCACGGCCTTCGGCGGGCAGCGCATCGTCGACATGCTGGTGGGAGAGCAGCTTCCGCGTATATGCTGAGGGTCCGCGCGTGCCGCGTCGCCTCCTCTCTCCCTCCGGCTTCCCGCCGTTCCGACTGGACCTGACCGATGACCGAAACGCCCCCTGCTTCCGCCTCCGCCGACGCCCCGCGCGCGGTCGACCATCCGCTGCGCGCCGCCACGGTGGACGAGTTGCACGCCCGTCCCTTCCCGGCGATCCCGCCGGGCAGCTTCGCCTGGTTCGTCGCCCTGCGCCCGCTGCGCCGCAGCGATCGCGACCACGCGGCGGAACGGGCCCAGCTGGACGGGCTGATCCGTGGCGGCTGCCAAAGCCCGCCGGCGGAGGGAGCCACCCATTGGTCCGGCCGGCTTGGGCCGCTGACCCTGAAATGGGAAAGCCATACGGAGGTGGTGACCTACCTGATCTGGGGCGCGGAGGAGCGTGACGTCAGCGACCTAGCCGCGCGCATACTGGCCGAGGCAGTCGGTGCGCGTATCGCCTCCGCCCGCTTCCGTGTGACCGAGGTGACGGACGACCAGCAGGTGCGCGACGCCCTGGCCGCAGGGCAAAGCGGCGACAGCCTGGCCGTGGCGCGGGTGATCGACGACCAGGCGGTGATCGCCGGGGATTTCCACCCCGATCCCGGGGGCGACATGCGGTTTTCGGTCTTCATCCGCCCCGGCACCGGCCCGGGCCGGACGGGGCGCATCCTGCAACGCCTGTGCGAGATCGAGGCCTACCGGGCCATGGCCATGCTGGGGTTGATCCGCGCGCGAGAGATGGGGCCGGATCTGGCCCAGGCCGAGGCGCGGCTGTCGTCCCAGATCGCCGGCATCGGCCTGCCCGACAGCGACGCCCAGGCCACGCTGCAGGCCCTCCTGGACAGCGCCGCGACCCTGGAACAGCTGCACGCACGCGCCAGTTTCCGCTTTTCGGCCACCCAGGCCTATGAACGTATCGTCAACGCCCGCATCCAGGTCCTGCGCGAGGCGCGGTTCGAGGGCCGACAGACCTTCGGCGAATTCATGATGCGCCGGTTCGACCCGGCCATGCGCACGGTCGAGGCCACCGACCGCCGCCTGGCCCAGCTGACCGAACGCGCCGGGCGCGCGGGAGAGCTGCTGCGCACCCGGGTCGAGGTGGAGCTGTCGCGGCAGAACCGTGAACTTCTGCTGTCGATGGACCGCCGCTCGGACGAGGCGCTGCGTCTGCAGCACACGGTCGAGGGGCTATCGGTGGTGGCGATCTCCTACTACGCCACGTCGCTGGCGCTTTATGTCGCGGCCCCGCTGGAAAGCTACACGGGCCTGGGAAAGACGACCCTTGCGGCCCTGCTGACGCCGGTGGTGGTGCTGCTGACCTGGCTGGCCCTGCGCCGGATCCGCAATTCGCTGCACTGACCACGCTCACCAGCCCCGGCCCGGGGCTCAGGGCTTGGCGCGGCACCCGCGCCAGCCGCCGCGACGGCCCGTGGAGGCCAGCCGCGCCAGCCCTTCCTGCAACAGCTCCGTCATCGGATGCCCCTCTGCCCCGGCCCCATGGCGGGCCAGCAACGCCTCAAGCGCCGCGCGCTGATCGGTGCCATCGGGCAGGCTCAGCGCCCAGTCCATGAGGATCGAACGGCATTCCACCTGGCCCACGTGCTCCATGCGGTAGGCTTCGCGGATCAGGGCCTTGGGGTCCAACGCATCACCTTTCATCACTCTCCTCCTCCGGCGCCTGCGGCGGCGCGGCCTCGCGCTCCAGCACCTGGGAAATCATCTCCCCCGCCCGCTGCGTGGCCGCCTCGAACCGTGCATCCAGCGCCTCCATGCTCTCGGCGCAGGTATCGCGCAGCAGCAGAGCCCGCCCGCCTTCGCCGATCGTCGCCGGGTCGAGGCGATGATCGCTCAGCAGCTTGCCGACCTGACCGATGCTCCACAACAGGCGGTAGGTGTCGGACAGGTGCGCCCGTTCCTCCTCCCGCATCCAGCCGCTGCCGACCGCCAGCTGCAGCCCGTCGGCGATCCAGCCTTCGGGATCCCCCGCGATCAGCCCACCGGCCTGTGCCATCAGCTCGATCTCCTGGTTGCGACCCCAGCCGACCTTCACCTCCCAGGGGGCGCCGGCCCCCTTGGCCACCAGAATGCGCCGGCGCATCTCGGCCACCTCGCGCAGAACCGCCCCCTTATCGCGTCCCTGCGACACGATCCCGGCGCGGAAGGCCATGACATCCGCCGCCAGCGCCGCGGGCCCCGCGATCACCCGCGCCCGCGTCAGGGCCAGGTGTTCCCAGGTCCAGGCGCTTTCGGTCTGGTAGCTGCGGTAGGCCGGCCAGGAGGTGGCCACGGGCCCCTGGTTGCCCGAGGGGCGCAGCCGCATGTCCACCTCGTATAGCCGCCCCTGCGCCATGGGTGCCGACAGCGCCGTGACCAGCGCCTGGGTCAGGCGGGAGTAGTAGACGCGGGCCGGCAGCGGGCGACGCCCTTCGGAGCTGTCCTGCCCGTCGGCATCATAGATCACGATCAAGTCCAGATCCGAGCGCGCGTTGAGGCGCCCCGCCCCGAGCGAACCCATGCCCATGACAACCGCCCCGCGTCCCGGGGCGGGGCCATGGCGGCGGGCGAACTCCTCCTGGACCACAGGCCAGACGCCCTGCAGCACGGCCTCGGCCAGCCCGGCATATTCGGCGCCGGCCTCTTCGGGGGCGATCAGCCCGCGCAGGTGATGCACGCCGATGCGGAAGTGCCATTCCTTGGCCCAGCGGCGCGCCGCATCCAGCCGCGTCTCGTAATCGGCCTCATGCGCCAGAACCTCGGCCAGTTCCACCGACAGGGCCTGCACCCCGGGCCAGGGTTCGAAGAAGCCGCCGCCGATCACCGCGTCGAAAACGCCCGAGTTGCGGCTGAGGTAGAGCGCGAGGTCCGGCACCGTGCCCGCGATGTCGCAGATCAGGTCCACCAGCTGGGGGTTGGCCTCGAAGAGCGAGAACAGCTGAACTCCCGCCGGCAGCCCCTTCAGGAAACCGTCGAAGGCCTGCAAGGCCTCGTCGGGTTTCGCCGCCCGCCGGAGCCCGGCCAGAAGCTGCGGACGCAGGCGCGAGAAGATTTCCCGCGCGCGGGTCGAGGCCAGCGCCGGGTAGTGGTGCCAGCGGTCCAGCACGGCATCATCAAAGCCCTCTTCCTCAGCCTCCGGCCCGTCTGTGGGCGGCAGCGGGGCAGCGGGGTCGGGCGCAAAGAAGGCCTCGGTGGCCTCATGCACCGCCTCCAGCCGCCGGCTCAGGTCGGCGCGCAGCTCGGCCTCGTCACGCCCCATCAGGGCGGCGAGGCGGGCCAGCCCCTCCCCCTTGCCGGGCAGCTTGTGGGTCTGGGCATCGTTGATCATCTGCACGCGGTGTTCCACCTCGCGATGCGCGCGGTAGTGATCGGCCAGCTCGGTCGCCAGGTCCGAGGGCAGCCAGCCGGTCACCGCCAGCCGATCCAGCGCCGGCACCGTGGCCCGGATGCGCAGCGAGGGGTCGCGCCCGCCCGCGATCAGCTGGTGGAACTGGGCGAAGAACTCGATCTCGCGGATGCCGCCGCGCCCCAGCTTCATGTCGTGCCCGGGCAGGCAGAGCGGCCCGTGGTAACCCTTGCTGTCGCGGATCGCCAGGCGCACCGCGTGGGCGTCCTGGATGGCCGCGTAATCGAGATGCCGCCGCCAGACAAAGGGGCGCAGCGTCGCGATGAACTGCTCCCCCCGGTCCACATCGCCCGCACAGGCGCGGGCCTTGATGTAGGCCGCCCGTTCCCAGGTCCGCCCGACGCTTTCGTAGTAATTTTCCGCCGCCTCCATCCCGACGCAGACCGGGGTGACCGACGGGTCGGGGCGCAGCCGCAGGTCGGTGCGGAAAACATAGCCCTCGCCGGTGATCTCGCTCAGCAGGGACGACATCTTGCGCACCGCCCGGATCAGCGCCGGGCGCGCCTCGCGGTGATCCTCGAACCGATCCTCGTCGTAGAGCGCGATGAGGTCGATGTCGGAGGAGTAGTTCAGCTCCCCCGCGCCCATCTTGCCCATTGCCAGCAGCGTGATGCCACAGCCGGTATCGAGGTCGGCCTCGGTCATCTCCGGCAGTTTCTTCCGCTTCAGTTCGCTCGCCAGCCCCGCGCGCAGGGCCACGCCCGCGGAAAGATCGCCGAAATCGGTCAGCGCGCCGGTCACCTCCTCCAGCCGCCAGGCCCCCGACAGGTCCGCCAGCGCCACGATCAGCGCCATGCGCCGCTTGCCCCGGCGCAGTTCCGACCCCAGCGACGGATCCAGCGGGTCGAGCCCCTGCAGCCGCGCACCTTCGGCCGAAAGCGCCGCGCGCGGGGCCTCCAGCGCGCCGCGCAGCCAGTCGGCCTCCTTGGCCATCAGCCCGGCCAGGTAGGGCGAACTGCCGCCCGTGCCCTCCAGAAGCTCCGCCATCCGGCTGTCGACCTCCGGAAACAGCGCGCGCACTTCGGCGCCCTTGTCTGGATCGAAGGGACGGGGACAGCGGGTGATCGTGAGGATGTCGTTCATGGCCGGAAGGTGCGGCGCGGCGCGGCTCTGGTCAATCCCCGACAGGCGCGGCATCCTCGCGCCGCAGAAGGAGACGAGCATGAGCAAGAGCCTGAAACGCGTGACGCGCGCCCTTGAAGAGGCCGGGATCGACACCGACATCCAGGACCTGGGCGAGACCCGCACCGCCCAGCAGGCCGCCGACGCAGCCGGTTGCGCGCTGGATCAGATCGCCAAGTCGATCATCTTTCGCGGAGAAGAAAGCGGCGAGGCAATCCTGTTCCTGACCGCGGGCAGCAACAGGGTCGATGCGGCGAAGGCCAGCGCCGTGGCCGGGGAACCGCTGGGCAAGGCGGACGCCGCGCTGATCCGTGCGCAGACGGGCTTTGCCATCGGCGGTGTCAGCCCCATCGGGCACCTCAACCCGATCCGCGCCTACCTGGACCCGCGCCTGCTGGAGTTCAACCGAATCTGGGCCGCCGCGGGCACGCCACGCCATGTCTTTGCCATGGACGCGCATATTCTTCCCCGGCTGACGGGCGCGCAAGAGGCTGATTTCACTGAGTGATCCAGGATAATGTAAAATAGTTTCACATAGGGGCTTGCGCGGGGCCTCCGGGATGCCAATCTATGCAATGTGAAAGACGTTCACATCCATCCACGAGGAGACACCAATGACCACCGCCACCTATTCGCCCCGTCACGATGCGCCGCAACGGCGCAGTTGGCTGGGCCGCACCGAGGACTGGCTCGACAGCAAGGGAAAAGGGGCTTGGATCGCCGCGATGGTCCTGGGCTTCATCTTCTTCTGGCCGATCGGCCTCGCCATCCTGTTCTACATGATCTGGGGAAAACAAATGTTCGGAAAATCCTGCCGCAACAGCCGCGCCCGTGACATCCAGGGCCACATGCAGGCGATGCGCCGTTCGGGCTACGCCGCGATGCGCCCCTCGGGCAACAGCGCCTTCGACGCCTACAAGGAAGAGACCCTGCGCCGTCTGGAAGACGAGCAGGAACAGTTCGAAGCCTTCCTGGAACGCCTGCGGGCCGCCAAGGACAAGGCCGAGTTCGACGAGTTCATGGATGAACGCGCCGACCGCGCCCGTGCCGAACGCGACGCCGTGGCCCGCTCGGGCGACGACAACCAGGCGCCCAAGCCCTACGCCGAGGTCTGATCCCGGCCCCGGCCCGGCCCCCGCGGGGGCCGGCCGCCCGTCCCCGACCGAGGCGGCATGGGTTCCCCTGCCGCCCGCTTTTCCCGCCACAGCCCCACGATCCGATGCGCCCGCAGCGCCCAGCCCCTTGCGGCACTGCCGCGCCGGGGCCAGTGTAACCCCGCGCGCCCCTTCACGGAGACCCCGATGACCCCCGCCTACCCCCTGCCCGATCCGGACCTTTCGCCCGCCCCCTACCAAGGCGTCGCGGTCAAGCGCGGCCTGGCCTGGCTGGTCGACATGGCCCTGATCCTGTTCCTGGCGGCGCTGACGATCCCCTTCACCGCCTTCCTGTCGCTGTTCTTCTTCCCGGCCATGGTGCTGCTGGTGGGGTTCTTCTACCGGCTCTTCACAATCGCCTCCGGCTCGGCCACCTGGGGCATGCGCCTCTTCGGGATCGAGTTCCGCACCCTCGACGGCGAGCTGCTCTCGGGCCAGGACGCCCTGCTGCACGTGCTGGGCTACACCGTGTCGCTGGCGATCTCGCCCTTGCAGCTGATCTCGGTGATCATGATGTGCGTCACCCCCTTTGGTCAGGGTCTGACCGACATGGTGCTGAACACCACCGCGGTGAACAGCCCCCGCCGCTGAAGCCCCAGCCCTGAGGCGTCCACCCGCCGGTCCTCGCCTGCACCGATGCGGCGCAACGCGAGGGGCTTGGCGGGGGCGACCTTCGTTGCTATCGTCTCGGCAAATCAGACGGCGCCCGGGTGCACTCGCCCGCGGCGCCGCCGCCGACTGACCACCCCGCCGGACTTCCCGCGCCCCGCCAGAAGATCCGGGCGATCCCCGTTGCCACCGAAAGACCGTCCCGACAGCCGACACAGTTCCGACCCATGCGCCATTCGCTTCCGCTTGCCCCCCAGTTCTACGTGACGGCCCCCCAGCCCTGCCCCTACCTTGAGGGCCGGATGGAGCGGAAGCTGTTCACTTCGCTGCAGGGCGAAACGGCGGAGCAGCTGAACAACACCCTGTCGAAACAGGGCTTCCGCCGGTCGCAGAACGTGCTTTACCGGCCCTCCTGCGCCGATTGCGCCGCCTGCCTGTCGGCGCGGATCGACGTCTCGGCCTTCACCCCGTCGAAGAGCCAGCGCCGGGTGATCAAGCGCAATGCCGACATCGAGCGGCGCGCGACCTCCCCCTGGGCCACGGAGGAGCAATATGCCCTCTTCCGGCGCTACCTCGACAGCCGCCATGCCGATGGCGGCATGGCCGACATGGATGTCTTCGAGTTCGCCGCGATGATCGAGGAAACCCCGATCCGGTCGCGCGTGGTGGAATATGTCGACGCGGACGGCGGGCTGCGCGCCGCCGGGCTGACCGATGTCCTCGATGACGGGGTGTCGATGGTCTATTCCTTCTACGACCCGACGATGGAGCGGCGCTCTTTGGGCACCTACCTGATCCTCGATCATATCGAGATCGCCCGCCAGGCCGGCCTGCCTTACGTCTACCTGGGCTACTGGGTGCCCGGCTCCCCCAAGATGGGCTACAAGTGCAAGTTCTCGGGGCTGGAACTGTATCACAACGGCACCTGGCAGCGGATGCGCCAGCCGTCGGACTACGACAGCACCACCCATCCGCTGAAATCCGACCCGATCGCCGAGCAGGTGGCCAACATCACCCTGCCCGACACCCGCGGCCCGCTGCGCTGACGCCAGCCGCCGGCGTGCACATTTCCCGCCGATACGGGCTGCCTCTAGCTGCCAAATACCGCCATCCTGCCCGGGGCCCGACCACCGCGCCGGAACCTGCGGCTTTTCGCCAGTGCTTCCCCTGCGTCCAGCCCCGTCCTGCGGCGATTTCCCGCCCGTTCGGCCCCGCCGCCCCCGGCGCCGGACCCGCTCGCCATGTCCCGCCGTTGTCCTGTCACCGACGCCGGGGCGCCGCCCTCTCGCTACAGGCGCCCCGGCATTAAATCGGCCCCCAGGGCCTTCAATGGAAAGGACACGCCATGTTCAAGAAAGCCATCCTTGCCGCCGCCGCCGGTTCCACGCTGATCGCCGGGGGCGTCGCCGCCCAGACCGCGACAACCACGACCACCTCGACCTACTCGGTCGACAACTCTGACCAGGTCGAGGACAACGCGCGTTCCGGTCTGGTCGCCGGCGCCACCGCAGGTGCCATCGCAGGCGGCCCGGTCGGGGCCATCGTCGGCGGCGCCATCGGCGCCACGGCAGGCAACCAGCTGACGCCCGACACCAAGACGGTCACCTACGTGCAGCAGAACCCGGTGCGCGTCTCGCCGATGCAGGGCGATGTCGTCGCGGGCTATGTCGTGCCCGACACCGTGACCCTGACGCCGGTGCCCGAGAGCCAGTTCGCCTATGTCTACACGGACCAGGCGCCGGTGATCGTCGATCCGCAGACCCGTGAGGTGATCACGATCGTGCGCTGATCCGGTCGCAATGGTAGAACGCAGAACGGCCCGGGCCTTGCCCGGGCCGTTTCCGGTCTGGCCTGTCGATCAGTTGCCGATCAGGTCCGGCACGATGGTCACGATGCCCGGCACGAACCACAGCAGCGCCAAGCCCACCACCTGGATCAGCACGAAGGGCACGATCCCGCGGTAGATATGACCGGTGGTGACACTCGCCGGGGCCACCCCGCGCAGGTAGAACAGCGCGAAGCCGAAGGGCGGCGTCAGGAAAGACGTCTGCAGGTTCACCGCGATCATGATCGTCACCCACTTGGGATCGAAAGTGCCGCCGTAGATGACCGGCCCCACGATCGGGATGACGATGTAGATGATCTCCAGGAAGTCCAGGACGAAGCCCAGCACGAAGAGCACCAGCATCACGATCAGGAAGACCTGGAACTCGCTGTCGAAGCTCTTCAGGAACTGCTGGATGTAGTGTTCGCCGCCGAAGGAGATAACCACCAGGTTCAGCAGCTGGGACCCCACCAGGATGGTGAAGACCATCGAGGTCACCTTCGCCGTTTCCCGCACGATCTTGCCCAGCACCGAGGTGCGCAGCAGGACCCAGCCGGAATAGATCAGGCCGAAGCAGGCGAACATGAAGCAGACGGCGGCGGCGAGATAGGCCAGGTAGCCCTCCACCGCGACCTCGGCCTGGGTGATCCGCAGGTCGAAGTTGGCGCCCAGCAGGACCAGGGCGATCAGCGCAAAGGTGGACCAGATGATGATCCAGGGATCGCGCCCCTCTTCCTTCAACTTGCGGTAGGCCGCCAGCAGGATGGCCCCGCCCGCGCCCAGGGCCGCCGCCGGCGTCGGGTTGGTGATGCCTCCCAGGATCGAGCCCAGCACCGCGACGATCAGCACCAGCGGCGGGAAGATCACGCGGGTCAGCTCGTTCGAGGCCAGCCGCGACGCGGCATGTTTGCAGGCCCAGAGCGCGACGACCAGCGGGATCGCGATGATCAGCAGGGTTGCCCCGGCCGACATGGCGGGATGGATGAACAACACGTCCAGAAGCGCGATCACCGCCAGCGCCGTGGCCCCAATGACCAGCGGACGCCCATCATCGGCGGGACGTACGCCCCGCGCGGTGGCCAGAACCAGCCCCAGAAGCACGATGATCGTGGCAATGCCGGTGCCGATCGGCGCCGCGCTGGCCGCCTTGGCGGCAATCGCCGCGGTGATCTCCTCGGCGCTCAGCTCATGCCCCTCTTCCAGCCCGCCGGCGGCCATGATGGCCTCCTGCTGGGCGACGGCGAGGTCCCACTTGGCCTGACCGTGCAGCTCGATCATCGCGGCCTGGCAGGTCTCGGAGACATTGGTGCGCAGGATCGCGCCCTCGCCGCCCTGGGCGAAGTTCGACACCGCCAGGTCCTGGCTGCCGACGACGCCCACCTGGGACAGCACCACGGTGCCGACGATCAGGATGGCAGGGACGACGAAGAACCAGGTCAGCGCCTCCTGCCGGGTGATGATGGCGTGCTGGGTATGCTCGCCCGAATGCACCGCCGGGGCGTTCTGCGGCCGCACCAGCGCATAGAGGAAGGCATAGCCTGCATAGAGGCCCGCGAGCAGGATCCCCGGCAGCATCGCCGCCTGGAACAGCGTGCCAACCGAGACCACGGCCGGACGGCCCAGGTAGGTCAGCGCATCGGTACAGCCGAAGCTTTGCGCCCGTGCTTCCTGCGCGGCGGAGTAGAGATCGCCCGAGAGCGTGCCCAGAAGGACCAGCACGATCGACGGCGGAATGATCTGACCCAGCGTTCCGCTCGCCGCGATCACACCGGTGGACAGCTCCGGCGAATAGCCGTTGCGCAGCATGGTGGGCAGCGACAGAAGGCCCATGGTCACCACGGTGGCACCGACGATGCCGGTGGAGGCCGCCAGGAAGGCGCCGACGACGACCACCGACACGGCCAGGCCGCCCGGCAGCGGCCCGAAGACGCGCGCCATGGTGGTCAGCAGATCATTGGCGATCTTCGAGCGTTCCAGGGTGATCCCCATCATCACGAACATCAACACCGCCAGCAGCGTCTCGATCGACTGGCCGGCGAAGACCCGTTCGTTCATCCGGTTCACGATGAAGCTGATGTTGCGGTCCATCGCGGTTTCCCAACCGCGCTCGAAGACCGGCACGCCGACGGTCGGCAATTCCGGGTATCGGAAATGCGAGATCATGTCGGGATGCACCCCCGAGGCCGTCAGCGCCCGGTAGGCGTCGCTGCCGGTGTCGATGGCCTGGTGGATCAGGATGCCGCTGGCATCGAGGTAGGCGATGATGGTGAAGGCGAAGAGGCCCGCACCGGGGATCGCGAAAGCCACCGGAAAACCCGAGAGGATGCCCGCGAAAAGGCTCAGGAATACAATCAGAAGGCCGATCTCGACCCCATCAAGTCCGAAAAGCATGTGTCAGGTTCCCTCAGTGCGTGCCTTCGTAGGCTTCTTCTCCGGACCCGAGCGTGTCGAGATCCAGGTATTTGCCCGCGCTTTCCTCGCCTTCGACGAACTCCAGGTAGGAGCGGTAGAAGAAGGCCACCGCCTGGACGAAGACCAGGGCGACGAAGCACAGGATGAGGATCTTGAAGAGGAAGTAGGCGTTGAAGCCGTCGGGGCTGAAGCCGATGGTTTCCACGTTCCATTTCACGATCCGGGATTTGCGCAGCATCATCTCCAGCTGGTCACTGGCCGAAACCTTGGGCGTGATCAGGTGGCGCCAGAGGAAGAACCAGGAATACATCCAGGTCAGCACCGCCACGGGGATCATGAAGAAGAGCGCGCCGAACATGTCCACGGCGCGCTTGGCACGGTGGCCGATGGCGGCATAGACCAGATCGACTCGCACATGGCTGCCCTGCACGAAGGCATAGGCCACGCAAAGCGCGACCACGGCGGCGTTCCACAGCTTCAGCCCCTCGGCGTACCAGCCCACCGACTGGGTGAACCCGATGCCGAGCGGCGCGATGGTGATCTCGCCCAGCCGGAAGATGGATTGCAGGAAGACGATCAGGATCTGCTGCGCCACCATGATCAGGCCGGCCCAGGCGGCGGTACGGCCCACGGCATTGCCGAAGCCTTCCAGCACCCGCACGCAGCCCCACATGAAGGGCCGGTAAAGCAGACCGGCCAGCGTCACCAGCAGGAAGATGTCGAAGACGGCGAAGAACAGTTCGACCGAGCCGCCGTAATAGATGAAGCGGATCAGCGCTTCCTTGTCAGACCAGTCCAGCCACAGCCCCGGTTGGGTCACCGCAAGGGCAATGTGGTAAAAGCCAAGACCGATCTGCGTCACGAACCAGATGAGCCCGTCGAGCATCCTGTCCCCCCACCTCGATATTCTTTGTCAGGAAAGGCTGCGCACCGATATCGGTGCGCAGCCCGGATCATGTTGCCAACGGCGCCGATCAGCCGCCCAGGACGCGGTTCCGCTGCGCGGTGTAGGCGCTGTCCGACACGCTCATCCAGCCAGAGGCCGAGGCCATCGACGCTTCGGCGGAGTTGCGGATCTCGGCGAAGATCTCATCATCCATGAAGCCGTCCAGCACCTCTTTCGAGGCCGACCCGTAGGCGTCCCAGACGTCGTCGGGGAATTCCTGCACCTGGATGCCGGTCGATCGCAGACGATCCAGCGCCGGGCCGTTGTTGGCGATGAAGAGCGCGTAGTTGTGCTGATGCGCTTCCGCCGCGGCCACTTCGATGATCTTCTGCTGTTCCGGGGTCAGGCCCTCGAAGACGGAAAGGTTGCAGGCCACGGAGAGCGCGGCGCCCGGCTCGTGGAAACCAGCCGGATAGTAGTTCTTGCAGACTTCCTGCAGGCCCAGCTTCTCGTCCGACCACGGGCCGATCCACTCGGTCCCGTCCAGCGCGCCGGTGGACAGCGCCTGGTAGATCTCGCCGCCCGGCAGCACCTGCACGGAGGCGCCCAGGGTTGACAGCGCCTGGCCACCGAGGCCCGGCATGCGGAACTTCAGCCCCTTGAAGTCGTCGGCAGAGGTGATCGGGCTGCGGAACCAGCCGCCGCCCTGGGCCGCGGTCTGACCGGCCAGGAAGGATTTTAGGCCGAAGATTTCACCCAGCTGGTGATGCAGCGCCATGCCACCGTTGGCATAGTACCAAGTCATCATTTCCGGGGCGGTCATGCCGAAGGGCACAGTGGTGAAATAGGCCCAGGCGGGATGCTGACCGACGAAATAGTAATCCGCGCCGTGGTACATGTCGGCCTGGCCTGCGGTCACGGCGTCGAACACCTCCAGTGCCCCCACCAGCTCGCCGGCGGCCTTTGCCTCGACGACCATGGAGCCGCCCGACATCTCGTTGACGTTGTTGACGAAACGCTCAACCGAGTCCCAGACGCCCGCCAGGCCGCGCGGCCAGGTCGTCACCATGGTCAGCTTGACTTGACCCTGCGCGACGGCTGGTGCGGCCAGCGATGCGGCTGCGGCAGCCCCCCCGCCGATGGCGGAAGTTTTCAGAAAAGAACGACGATCCATTTGGGCTCCTCCCCATGTGTCCCCGCCTCTCCCTCCCGGAGAGACGTCCTCAGTGCAGTGGACCCTAGTCGCAGCCCCGAAACCGCGAAATACCAAAGATTACGTAGTTCGCCCGCATTCTTTGCAGAAAATACCCGAACACGCGGGCGTGAGCGCCACGTCACACGGTTTTTCTTGCCCCTCCGCGCCGCTATTTGTGGGATGAATGCCCAGTAACCTGGGGGAGAGGAATCACCTGGCGGCCCTGCCCTGTGCCGCGTGCGCCGCCCCAACACCGGCCTTTGCGGCCGCCGCGCCCGAAAGGTCCCCGACCCGACATATGCCCCGCCCTGCCACCCGGTCCCTTCTGTCCCGCATCAGCCTGACCTACGGCAAGAAGCTCTTCCTTCTGGCCACCCTGCCCCTGATCCTGGCGGTGGCCGCGATCTCGATCCTGGTGCAGGCCCAGTCACGCGAACTGGCGGAACGGGAGATCGCGGCGCTGGAACGACAGATGATCCTGGCCAAGCAGGCGGAGCTGCGCAACTACGTCGACCAGGCGCGTAATGGGCTGAACCGGGTCTACGGCATGGCCGGGCCCGACGACCTGTCGGCACAGGAAACGGTGAAGCAGATCCTGTCGGCGATGATCTATGGCAACGAGGGCTTCTTCTTCGTCTACGACTACGACGGCACCAACCTCGTCTCCCCACGCCAGACCGACATGATCGGCGAAAACTGGTGGGACCTGCGCGACGGCAACGGCAAGTATGTGGTGCGCGAGTTCATCGAGACCGCGCGCGAGGGCACCGGCTATGTCACCCACCTCTGGCCCAAGCCCGACACCGGGGAAGAGGCGCTGATGGTCTCCTACGTGACGGCGTTGCATTCGTGGAAATGGGCCATGGGCACCGGCGTCTTCATCGACGACGTGCTGGCCACCACAGCCGCCGCCCGGGCCGATGTGGAGGCAAGGGTGCAGCGCACCTTCCTTTATATCGGCGCGATCACGGCGGCCGCGCTGGTACTGGTATTTGCCTCCGGCCTCTTGATCAACATCCGCGAACGCCGCCTGGCGGACGCCAAGCTGACAGCGCTGACCCAGCGGGTCTTCGACGCCCAGGAAGAGGAACGCGGCCGGGTCGCGCGGGAATTGCACGACGGTATCTCGCAGCTCCTCGTCGGGGTGAAATACGCCCTCGACGCCGCGCGGCGCCGGCTCGATGCCGGGGACGCGCGGGCCGGCGAGCAGCTGGACCGGGGCATGGACGGCCTTTCCGGCGCCATCCAGGAGGTGCGCCGGATCTCCCGCGACCTGCGCCCCGGGGTGCTGGACGATCTGGGCCTCGGCCCCGCGCTGAAGGCCCTGGTGGAGGATTTCGGCGCCCGCACCGGCATCGAGACCGAGTTCACCACCGTCGTCTTCCGAAACCGGCTGCACAATGATGCCAAGATCGGCCTCTACCGCATCGCGCAGGAGGCGCTGACCAATGTCGAACGCCATTCCGGCGCGACCCGGGTGGAAATGGACCTGCGCGGCCACCGATCGGGCGCCACGCTGAAGATCTACGACAATGGTCACGGCCTGCCGCATCACGCCGACGAAGCGCGCGGCATGGGCCTGCGCAACATGCAGGAACGGGTCGACCAGATGGGCGGCACCCTGCATATCAGCGGCCAGCGGTCCGGCCCGGACCACGGCACCCGGATCGAGGTCACCGTGCCCCTGTCCAAGGTGATCGACGCCGCCTCCCCCGATCTCGACGGCCAGGACCGGCCGACGCGCCCCCAATCGCCCGACGCAACAAAGGACACCGCATGACCGACACGCCCGAGACACCGCAGATGATCCGCGTCGCCATCGTCGACGACCATCCCATGGTGGCCGAGGGAATCGAGGCGATCCTCGACAGTTTTCCCGACATCGCCGTGGTGGGCACCTATCGCAACGGCCGGGCGATCATCGACGCGGTGGAGGACGTCCGGCCCGACGTGATCCTGCTGGATCTCAACATGCCCGAGATGGGCGGGCTGACCGCCTGCGAGATCCTTCTGGAGGAACACCCCTGGCTGAAGATCCTGATCCTGTCGATGCACGACAGCCCCGAATACATCTCCACCGCGCTGGACCACGGGGCGCTTGGCTACATCCTGAAGGACGTGCCCACGGATGAGATCAAGACGGCGATCGACATGGTGATGCAGGGCGAACGCTATCTATGCACCGGCGCCCAGGGTTCCCTCGCCCCGCCGCGCGGCGCCGGTCACCTGACCAACCGCGAACAGACGATCCTGCTGCAACTGGCCCAGGGCAAATCCAATAAAGAAGTCGCCATCGCCCTCGACATCTCCGTGCGCACGGTCGAGACCCATCGCAAGAACCTGAAGAAGAAGCTGGGGATCTCCTCCACCGCCGGGTTGACCCGCTACGCGATAGAACACGGCGTGCTGCAGGCCCCGGGCAAGAGGTTCTGAGGCCCCGGCGCCGGGTGCCGCGCCGCCCCGGCTCTTCTCTTTGCCGGATGTCTCCCGGGGGGAGTCGCTTCGCAGAGACGACAGGGGCAGCGCCCCCGGCCCCGCCAGCCGACCCGCGCAAAGATCACCTTCACTTCGCGCAACTTTCGGAAATAAAATCGGCCCTCCGCGACATTTTTATCCTGGATTAGCCATTGACCTCGCTTCACCGACCTCCTATTCCTCCTCTCACGACTGAAGGAGCCCTCGGGACATGACCGCACTAGTAATTATTGTAGGAGCTTGGCGCGTGGGCCGGTGAAAGCCGGAAACCCTATCAGGATCCCATGCGCCCCCGGATTGTCCCCCGGGGGTTTTTTATTGTCCGCGGCCTGGCCGCGGTGTGAGGAGAAGCCGCCCCTGCGGCGACAGACGGAGAAGCAAGATGGCACGTCAGATGAGCGGTGCGAAAATGGTGGTCCAGGCCCTGAGGGATCAGGGTGTGGACACGGTATTCGGCTATCCCGGCGGGGCCGTCCTGCCGATCTATGACGAGATCTTCCAGCAGAACGACATTCGCCACATCCTGGTGCGTCACGAACAGGCCGCGGTGCATGCCGCCGAAGGCTATGCGCGCTCCACCGGCAAGCCGGGCGTGGCCCTGGTGACCTCCGGCCCCGGCGCGACCAACGCCGTGACGGGCCTGACCGACGCGCTGATGGATTCCATCCCCCTGATCGTCCTGTCGGGCCAGGTCCCCACCTTCATGATCGGAACCGACGGCTTCCAGGAAGCCGACACCGTCGGCATCACCCGCCCCTGCACCAAGCATAACTGGCTGGTTCAGGATACCGAGGACCTGCCGCGCCTGCTGCATGCCGCCTTCCATGTCGCCACCTCGGGCCGCCCCGGCCCCGTCCTGGTCGACATCCCCAAGGACGTGCAGTTCGCCACCGGCACCTACACGCCCAAGCCGAAAGCCTCGGAATTCCGCTACCAGCCGCCCGTGAAGGGCGACATGGAGGAGATCACCGAGCTGGTCGCCGCCCTTGAAACCGCCAAGAAGCCCGTCTTCTACACCGGCGGCGGCGTCATCAATTCCGGCCCCGCAGCCAGCCAGCTTCTGCGCGAGCTGGTGGAAGCCACCGGCGCGCCGATCACCTCGACCCTGATGGGCCTCGGCGCCTACCCGGCCTCCGGCGACAAATGGCTGGGGATGCTCGGCATGCACGGCCTTTACGAGGCGAACATGGCGATGCACGACTGCGATCTGATGATCTGTGTCGGCGCCCGCTTCGACGACCGGATCACCGGCCGCACCGATGCCTTCTCGCCGCATTCTGTGAAGGCCCATATCGACATCGACCCCAGCTCGATCAACAAGATCATCCATGTCGATTTCCCCATCGTCGGCGATGTGGCCCATGTGCTGGAAGACCTGCTGCGCGTCTGGAAGGCTCGCGGACGCAAGATGGACCGCGAGGCGCTGGCCAAGTGGTGGCAGAGGATCGAGGGCTGGAAGACGAAGAACTGTCTTGCCTACAGGAACTCGGAAACGATCATCAAACCCCAGTACGCGCTGGAGCGGCTGGAGGCCCTGACCAAGGGTATGGATCGCTACATCACCACCGAGGTCGGCCAGCACCAGATGTGGGCCGCGCAGTTCCTGCATTTCGACGATCCCAACCGCTGGATGACCTCCGGCGGCCTGGGCACCATGGGCTACGGCTTCCCCGCCTCCGTGGGCGTGCAGCAAGCGCATCCGGGCGCGCTGGTCATCAACGTCGCCGGCGAGGCGTCCTGGCTGATGAACATGCAGGAAATGGGCACGGCCATGCAGTACGGCCTGCCGGTGAAACAGTTCATCCTGAACAACGAACGTCTGGGCATGGTGCGCCAGTGGCAGCAGTTGCTGCACGGCGAACGCTATTCGTCGAGCTGGTCGGAAAGCCTGCCTGATTTCGTCAAGCTGGCCGAGGCCTTCGGCGCCAAGGGCATCCAATGCTCCGACCCGGCAGACCTCGACGACGCGATCATGGAGATGATCAATTACGACGGCCCGGTGATCTTCGACTGCCTGGTGGAGAAACACGAGAACTGCTTCCCGATGATCCCGTCGGGCAAGGCGCATAACGAGATGCTGCTTGGCGACGCCTCGACCGAAGGCGCCATCCAGGCCGGTGGCGCCGTGCTGGTGTGATGAACCGAAGGTAAGGCGGGCCCGCCCCGCCCTGCCGTCTCAACGGATCCCCTTCGGAGGAAAGAAGATGAACGCTCTGAAACTGAAAAAAGGCTCGACGAGCCATTCCGCCTACAACCTACGTCCCACCTTCTCGGACACGATCGAGCAGCACACGCTGGCGGTGGTCGTGGACAACGAGGCCGGCGTGCTGGCACGGGTCATCGGCCTGTTCTCGGGTCGCGGCTATAACATCGAAAGCCTGACGGTGGCCGAGGTGGATCACACCGGCAAGCGGTCCCGCATCACCATCGTCACCCGCGGTACGCCGCAGGTGATCGAACAGATCAAGGCCCAACTGGGCCGCATCGTGCCGGTCCACCAGGTCAACGACCTGACCGTCGAAGGCCCCACGGTGGAACGTGAGCTGGCGCTGATCAAGGTTGCAGGCGACGGCGACAAGCGGGTCGAGGCGCTGCGCCTGGCGGATATCTTCCGCGCCAAGGTGGTGGATTCCACGCTGTCGAGCTTCACCTTCGAGCTGACCGGCACGCCCGACAAGATCGACGCCTTCGCCGAGCTGATGCGCCCCCTGGGCCTGGCTGAGCTGGCCCGTACCGGCGTCGCGGCGCTGTCGCGCGGCGAAGGCTGACGGCGGGGCCTCTGGCCCTGCGCCCCCCGGAACACCCCCTGAAACAGCAAAAGCCGCGCGAGGCCCGCGCGGCTTTTCGTTTGGCAAATTATTGCGCTCGAGCCCCAAGCGACGCCATACCGCTCAGGCGATATGCCCCTTCTGACGCTTTTTAGCATCACGCTGTGCCTTGCCGGGGAATGGCACCACGATCGGGCGCCCGTTGTCGCTGGGCGGCGTCGGATGCGACCTAGCGCCCGCTTTCGGGCGGATGTCCCCCACTTCGCGCAATTTGCAGGCCAGCGACGGGTAGTGTTCCTCGGCGACCACGCGCGGGTTCTCCACCAGGCGCATGTCCCCTCGCTCATTCAGCTCGAACTGAAGCAGGTCGCCGGCATCAAGATGCGGCCGCGCTCCCTTGCTACCCACTGATTCCGCTCGGAAAAACGCCAGATCACCGTGATCCTCGCACCAGACCACCGCCCTGTCGTTCTCGGCTGCACTCCACAGAACTATCCCGAACATTGGCTTCCCCGTGAATTGAAGACGCGTTTACCCTTGATTCAGGATGAGTGAAAAGCGCGCGCTTTTACATAGGCCTTTCCGTGTCGTGGTGTCTGTTTTTGTGTCGCATCAATAACAAAATGACGTTATAGAGAAACATACGTGACGTCTTTTCGCGTCACATCAAGGAAGAAGAAGACACAATCAGTGGAATAATGATGGGCAGATGCCATCAACGCGCATCCGGAGAGATAACAAGTGGTTAACCTTGGTTTCAAAACCGATCAGTCCGACCTGAAGCCGGTCGAAATCCGCGGCATCTTCGGTGCGAATCTGCGACAGCTCAGCAGCCAGTACCCGTCCATCGCCGGCCTGTGCCGCGAGCTGGGCATCAACCGGACGCAATACAATCGCTACCTCTCCGGAGAGAGCTTCCCGCGTCCGGACGTCCTGCACCGCATCTGCCAGTTCTTCGGCACCGACGCCCGGATCCTGCTGGAACCGGTGAGCGAAGTGAAGCCGGCCAATCAGGACCTGCTGAGCCACCCCATCATCGCCGAGTACCTGGGCCGGGCCGCCACGCTGGTGGATGAGCAGATGTTTCCGTCGGGCTTCTACCGCTTCACCCGTGTCAGCTTCATTGACAGCGAAAAGGCCGTTCTGGGCCTCGTGCATGTCTCGCGCGAGGACGGGTTCACCTTCCTGCGCGGCTTCGAAGCCCGCGAGGCGATGCGCCAGCAGGGTCTGCCCGACGATCCGCAGACCCGCGAGTTCCGTGGCCTGCTGATGGCTCAGGAACAGGGCGTCGCCGCCCTGGTGTCGCGCCGGGGTTCGGTGACCTGTTCGTTCAACTTCCTCGCCCGGGTGGCCGCCTTCGACAACAATTTCTGGGAAGGCTACACCACCCGCACCATCCGCGAGGCGGCCTCGGGGCCGCGCGCGGCCCGTGTCGTCTATGAACATCTCGGCCGCAACACGGCCCAGGTCTTCGCCAGCGCCCGCCAGGCGGGGCTGATCGACGCGGATCAGATCCCGGCATTTCATCGTCGGCTCCTGCGGCTCAGCGAACCTTTCCGCTGAACGCCGCAAGGTTCCCCACTCACGGTAAACAGGAAAGGGGCGCCCGCCGGGCGCCCCTTTCATCATTCTGCGGGCCGTTTCAATCGACCAGCGCCCCGCGACGGGCCATGAATTTCTCCAGCCGCAGCAGGCCCTCCTCGATATCCTCGGTGGCGCCCGCGTAAGAGAAGCGCAGTGTGCGCAGCCCGCGCGCCTTGTCGAAATCAAGCCCCGGCGTCACGGCAACCCCGGCCTCTTCCAGGATCTCCCGCGCGAAGGCGCGCGAGTCCTCGGTCAGCCCGCTGACATCGGCATAGATGTAGAAGCCACCATCGGGCGGGGCGATGTGACCAAAGCCCGCCTTCGGCAGGCCTTTCAGCAGCAGGGCGCGATTGCGTGCATAGACCGCACGGCTTTCCTCCAGTTCGTCCATCGCCTCCAGCGCGCCGCAGGCGACAACCTGGCTGGCCGTGGGGGCACAGATGAACATGTGCTGGGCCAGCCGCTCGACCCGGCGCACGTGATCCTCGGGCACCACCATCCAGCCGACGCGCCATCCAGTCATGCTGAAATACTTGGAGAAGGAGTTGATGACATAGGTGTCGTCGGTGATCTCCAGCGCGGTATGGGCGCGCTCCTCGTAGTGCAGACCGTGGTAGATCTCGTCCGAGATCAGGGCGGTGCCCTCGGCCTGGGTCGCCTCGACCAGCTCCGTCAGCGCCGGCTTGGACAGCATGGTGCCCGACGGGTTGCCCGGAGAGGCGACCATCAGACCGTCCAGGCCCACGCCACGGATGTCCTCCGGCGCGGGCTGGAACCGCCGCGCCTCGGCGGTTTCAAGGACCACCGGTTCCAGGTCCATGGCCTTCAGAATCTGAAGATAGGACGGGTAGCCCGGCGCGCCGATCCCCACCCGGTCCCCGGCGTCGAAAAGCGATGCAAAACTGAGCAGGAAGCCGGCGGAGGATCCGGAGGTGACGATCACCCGTTCCGGGTCCAGGTCGACCCCGTACCAGCGATCGTAGAGCTTCGCGATGCCCTCACGCAGCTCCGGCAGGCCGACGGTCAGGGAATAGCCCAGCGACTCCGTCTCCAACGCCCTGGACAGCTTGTCGCGTGCTGCCTTCGGCGCTGGTGTCCCGGGTTGGCCGACCTCCATGTGAATGATCTGGCGTCCCTCGGCCTCCAGTTCGGCCGCACGGGTCATCACGTCCATCACGATGAAGGCATCAACCTCTCCGCGGGTTGAAACTCGCATGAGCATCTCCGATGATTGTTGCAGATGTCATGGTTTCAACAGGCGCGTGGCGCAAGGTCAAGGAAGGGGGGGCCATATTGGCCCCGAAAGGGGGGCGTTAAATGGTGCACCTGCGCACAGTTTTTGCAGTTCGCCTGATTTTTCCCGCTGCACCTGCACAGGACTTGATCCATTCGCGTCACCCTGAGGGTCAAAAGCGCCATCGGCGCGGAACCAGCCCGGACAGCCCTCGGCCCGCCACGCCCCTGCGTCCCACACCTCGCCAACCTGCCACCGCTCGCCCGAAAGACGCGCGTCTGTCCGGTCGCCCGGCCCCGGCCCCGGCCCCTGTGCCGCAGGGGCGCCCACCTTGGCAAGGCCGGCGGGATGTGTTGAATGCCATGAGGGAGGCGGAGAGACGACCCCGCCCCCGACCCGTCACCGCCGCCTGCGTGCGGCTTCCCCTGGGCCGCGCCGCACCGGCGCAGGTCTTCCGCGTCCCGCCGCCCGCCCATCGGGTGGCCCGAAACGGCCGACAGGCCCGATGAAAGATCCCAGATGATGCAAAGCCTTCGTTCCCGCCCGCTGCTTGGCGCCGCCACTACCGCCGCCCTGGCCCTGGGCGCCGCCCTGCTGCCCTCCACCCTGCCCGCGCCCGCGCTGGCGCAGGAAAGCGTGCCCGGCACCACGCCCCTGACCGAGCCGGAGCGCGAACAGTTCCGCGCCGAGGTCCGCGCCTACCTGATGGAACACCCCGAGGTGCTGCTGGAAGCGATCCAGGTGCTGGAGAACCGCCAGCAGGAACAGGCCGCCGAGGCCGAGGTCTCGATGATCGAGCAGAACGCCGAGGCGATCTTCAACGACGATCATTCCTGGGTCGGCGGCAACCCCGAGGGCGACATCACCCTGGTGGAATTCATGGACTACCGCTGCGGCTACTGCCGCAAGGCCTTCGAGGAGGTCGAGGAGCTGGTGGAAAGCGACGGCAATATCCGCTTCGTGCTGAAGGAATTCCCGATCCTGGGCGAAGACAGCGTTGCCGCCTCGCGCCTGGCCATCGCCACCCAGATCACCGCCGGTGACGAGGCCTACAAGACGCTGCACGACGCGCTGATGACCTATTCCGGCGGCTATGACGAAGTCTCCGCCACCCGCCTGCTGAGCTCGCTGCAGATCGACCCGACCCCGGTGCTGGCCGAGCTGCAGAGCGACGAGGTCAACGCCGTGATCAACGCCAACCGCGCCCTGGCGCAGCAGCTGCAGATCACCGGCACGCCCACCTTCATCATGGAGGACACCATGCTGCGCGGCTACGTACCGCTGCAGGGCATGCGCTCCATCGTGGCGGACCTGCGTCAGGAATGATGCGCCCACGCCGCGCCCTGGCCCTTGTCGGCCTCGTCGCCCCCGCGATCGCCTTCGCCCCCCTCGGGGCGCGGGCCGACGGCCTCTGGCAGTCCCTGCAACGCGATCCTGCCCTTCTGGGCCAAGAACTGCGCGCGCTGCTGCTGGAGGAACCGGAGCTGATTGAACAGACCCGCGCCGAGGCCCGGCGCCGCATGGCCGCTGATGCCGCCTCCGACCTGGCCGCCGAGATCGCCGGGGACCGCGCCACGATCGCGGATCTGGCCGGGGCGCTGTTCAACGTCACGCCCCGGGGCTTCGGCGCGGCGAACGGCCCTGCCGGGATCACCCTCTTCACCGCCGCGCGCTGCGCCGACTGCCTGCAGGCCGAGGCCGAGCTGCGCGCGCTGGTGGAGGAAATGCCGGGGCTGCGCGTGGAACGCCGCAGCCTGTCCGACAGCCGTGCCGACCTGCTGGCCCGCGCCCTGGAAGAGGCGCAAGGCCCAGAGGCCGCCCTGGCCTACCGCACCGCGCTGGCCGAGGCGCCCGGGGCGGATGCCGATGCCGTTCTGCGTCAGACCGGCATCGACCCGGAGAGCCTGCCCCTTTCCGACAGCCTGCGCGCCGATCTCGCTGCCGAGGCCGCGCTGTTTACGCGGCTGGGGCTAGACGCCTCCCCCTCCTACGTGATGCCCGACCGGCTGATCCGGGGCGCCATGCCCGGGATCGTGCTGAAGCGCTACCTCAGCGAATAAAAGCCGATCACGGCGGCGTGACATTTTCAGGCGAGCCAGGCGTGCTATTCTTCCCGCCATGCGCGAGGAAAGCTTCCATAGACGGCCAAGACGCCTCAGCGACCGGCTCCTGGAGCTGGTCGTGCTTCTGCCCGTGGTGCTCTGGCACGTGGGCCGGGCGCTGTTCGGCATCGCCATAGGCCTGCTGGTCGTCCTGCTGCTGCTGCACGGCAGCTGAGACCACGGGGCGCCACGCCTCCGACCAACGCGGCGGTCCGGATCACTCCGCCGCCTGGGCCTCGACCTTGCCGTCCTCTATCGCCTGGGCGCGCTTTTCCACCTCTTCGACGATGTGATCGACCATCTGGTCGTTCGACATCTTGTGGCTGGCCTTGCCCGCCAGGTAGACCATCCCACTGCCCGCGCCGCCGCCGGTGAAGCCCACGTCGGTCATCAGCGCCTCGCCCGGCCCGTTCACCACGCAGCCGATGATCGAAAGGCTCATCGGTGTCTTGATGTGTTCCAGCCGCCGTTCCAGCGTCTCGACCGTCTTGATGACGTCGAAGCCCTGCCGCGCACAGGAGGGGCAGGAGATGATGTTGACGCCCCGGTGCCGCAGCCCGAGAGATTTCAGGATCTCGTAGCCGACCTTCACCTCTTCCACGGGATCGGCCGACAGCGAGACGCGCAGCGTGTCGCCGATACCCATCCAGAGCAGCTGGCCCAGGCCGATGGCGCTCTTGATCGTGCCGGAGGTCAGCCCGCCCGCCTCGGTGATCCCGAGGTGAATGGGCGCGTCCGTCTGTTCCGCCAGCATCTGGTAGGCCATGGCCGACATGAAGACGTCGCTGGCCTTCACGCTGATCTTGAACTCGTGGAAGTCTTGGTCCTGCAGGATCTTGATGTGATCCATGCCCGATTCCACCATCGCGTCCGGGCACGGCTCGCCGTACTTTTCCAGCAGGTGCTTTTCCAGGCTGCCGGCGTTCACGCCGATGCGGATCGAACAGTTGTGGTCCCGCGCCGCCTTGATGACCTCGGCCACCCGTTTCTCATCCCCGATGTTGCCGGGGTTGATCCGCAGGCAGGCCGCGCCCGCCTCGGCGGCCTCGATGCCGCGCTTGTAGTGGAAATGGATGTCCGCGACGATCGGCACCGGGCTTTCGCGGCAGATCTCCTTCAGGGCCTTGGCGCTGTCCTGGTCGGGCACGGAAACGCGCACGATGTCGGCCCCGGCCTCTGCGGCGCGCTGCACCTGGGCGATGGTACCCTTGATGTCGGTGGTGACCGTGTTGGTCATCGTCTGCACCGAGATCGGCGCACCGCCCCCCACGGGCACGTCACCCACCATGATCCGGCGGCTCTCGCGCCGGTCGATGTTACGCCAGGGACGGACGGGATTATGCGACATGGGACAGGCCCTCTGGTTGCGCTTTGGGCGTTGGATACGACAGGCAGGGCAGCGGTGCAATGCGTCACGCCCGGCCCTTCCTCACAGATAGGAGGCCGGGGCGACGCGCGAAACCCCACTCGGCCCGACAGGACTAATCCTTGCGCCACTCCATGATGTGGAACCACGGCAGACGGGTGTATTTCTCCACCCGTTCGGCGGGGCCGCCATGGGGGGCCGGTTCACTGAAATGAGTCAGGCGCAGGCCGGCGCGCAGCAGTGGCTGCATGTAGGCCTCCATCGGACGATGCCAGTTGAGGATGCGGATCCCGGCCCATTCCTGCCATTCCGCCCGGATCTCCAGGTAGCGGTCAGCGGCGAAATGGAGCGATCGGCCCTCGGCATCCTTCACCCAGCCCCCGGCGGAGCAGAAGGGATTGATGTTGGCGATCAGCAGTTGACCGCCCGGCCGCAGCACCCGCACCATCTCGGCCAGGGCCTCCTCCAGCCCGTCAATGTCGATCAGCGTCAGATAGCTGACCACCAGATCGAAACTGCCGTCGTCGAAGGGCAGCGCCTCGGCCTGACCCGCGCAATAGCGACCCGTCGGGTCCAGCGCCTCGGCCTGCGTGCGCAGGGCCTCCACCGGCTCCAGCCCCGTCGCGGGGATGCCGCGATCCCGCAGGAGGCGGCAGAAGCGCCCCTCGCCACAGCCGACGTCGAGGGCCGCGCGCGCCTTGGGCTGCTGCGCCTCCACCCGCTCCAGCATCACCCGGTCGAGGATCCAGCGGCGCGCGAAATCACCCTCAGCGCCCTGGCTGTCCATCCAGGCCTCGGCCGAGGCCGCCCAGCCGTTGATCGCATCCTGCATCGCCCTGCCCCCGCTTCCTTTCGCAAAGAGACCCTCTCCTAAGGATCGTTGGCCAGGCTGGCAAGACAAGGTTCCATGAAGGGTCCTCCCCTCGCCCCACGACCCTGGGGCCGCGCAGGGCGGCATGAAATGCAAACGCCCGGGCGCGTGGCCCGGGCGTTTCGGAAACTCATGCGGCGATGATGTCGCTCAGTCCTCGACGACCATCTGGCCCAGATCCGCCTCGGCCACGGCGATCATCCGCTCGGCCTCGGGGTCGCGCGACAGGTCGGCCACGGCATAGCTTGTCTTCAGGCCATCGACCGACAGGCCCACGTTGCGGATCGTGCTGGTCCCGTCACCGGCGGGGCCGTAATACTCGCCATCCACCTGGAAGTAGATCGACCCCGACATGCCTGCGCGCAGCACCGGCGCATCCTCGGTCCTGGGCAGTTCGTAGGTCTCCCCCGCATCCAGGATCTTCTCGAAGAGGATGGTGCCGTCGTTGCTCTGCACCCGCACCCAGGCGGGGCGCACGGCCACCAGGCTGACGCCAGCCCGGGCTTCGGCGACTACCTGCGGCGAGCCGGGTGCGGCGCCGCCATCGGTCACGCCTTCATCACTTTCCAGGCCCAAGGCCAGGGCCACGGCGCGGTCTTCCTCGCTCATCTGGCTGCCCGACCGGGCGCGGCCCGAAACGAGGCCGGTCGCCCCCGCGCCCGCTTGGGCGAAGGTGCCGATCTGCGACGGGTTCAGCGTGGAAATCGGGGCATCCCGGGACACGACCACCGGCACATCCAGCGCCTTCGGGCGATAGAGCCGGTCCATGCCGTCACGCGGCGGGTTGAAGACGCCGGAGGCCTCGGCGCTTTGCACCGGGTCCTCGACCACGCGGGTAGCCCCCGCCAGCGGATCGATATCGGCCAGCACGTCCGGGGTGTTTTCGACCGGGGCGAAGCGCACCTGCTGGACCTCGTTCAGCACGCGGTAGCCGCCGTAGGCCAGGCCACCGATCACCGCAAGCAGCACCAGCGACGACCCGATGGCCGCCGGCTCGATGCGCGACAGGAAGCTTTCGCCCTGGGGCACGAAGGGGGTGTTGGGGTCGGTGAAGGGATCGCTGCCCGGCGCCCGCTTGGCCTTGCGCGGCTCCAGCCGGGCATCGGGCTTGGCGCGCGAGGAGGCGTCTGCCGACATGCCGTGCGCGGTGGTGAACCCGCTTTCGGCACAGAATTGCGCGTAGGTCTCATCCGGCTCCATGCCGAGGTAGCGCGCGTAGGAGCGCACGTAGCCTGCGATGAAACCGGGTGTATCGAATGCATCGGGGTCGGCGTTCTCGATCGCGGCAATGTAATTTGCCTTGATCCGCAACTCGCGCTGCACGTCCAGAAGCGACTTACCCATGGTCGCGCGCTCGCCCCGCATCACGTCCCCGAGCCGCAGCTCGAAGTCGTCGAATCCTCTCGGATCGTTGGGTACTTTTCCCCTGTCAGGCTGCCTGCGCCGTATCATCCCGCTGCCCCGTTTGCCTTGAGTCGACCCGTAAATCCCCCGATTCGAGTCGGCTTCTTTGTTTAGAATACGGTAACATGTTTCAAGCTATTTGGTGCGCGAATAGCGCTGTGACCGCCACATTTAGGCGCCCATCCGCGCAGCGCGCACAGATTGTGGGACCTCGTGCCATCTCGCCTTTTCCCCCACCAGACACCCGGATCAACGCGGAAAAACCGACCCGTCGGAACCGCTTACGGGTTATGCCGCTGGTAACAGTCCCGGTAACAAAGCGTGAAACCCTTACCGAAGAATGAAGGGCGCCTGGCCGCCGGCGAACTCTGGCCGCGGCCTCTTTTCGCAAACTCTCGCCCCCCCTAAACCCCGAACGCCCTGCCCCGGCCCCCGGAAATGAAAGCACCCGGGCCTGGCCCGGGTGTTTGCGGAACTGGTCATACGGGCAGTATCGCGCCCCGCCCCGTTCAGCCCGCCATTTCCTGGCGGTTAAGGGCGCAGTGCGACCAAAGGCTGTCCATGGCGCGGATCAGCTTCTCGGTCTCCAGCGGTCCGTGCACCGGGCTGGGGGTAAAGCGCAGGCGCTCCGTGCCGCGTGGCACGGTGGGGAAATTGATCGGCTGCACGTAGATGCCGTGATCGTCCAGCAGCATGTCCGAAAGCATCTTGGTGTGCACCGGATTGCCGACGATCACCGGCACGATGTGGCTGCCATGGTCGATCAGCGGCAGGCCCAGGGCCTTGAACCGGGTCTTCAGGATGGAAGCGCCTTCCTGGTGCTTGTCACGCAACGCCTGGTCGCCTTTCAGATGGCGGATCGAGGCGGCACAGCCGGCGGCCACGGCGGGCGGCAGCGAGCTGGAGAAGATGAAGCCCGGCGCGTAGGAGCGAATGGCGTCCACCATCTTGGCCGAGGCCGCGATATAGCCGCCCAGCACGCCGAAGGCCTTGGCCATGGTGCCGTTGACGATGTCGATGCGGTGCACGTTGTTGTCCCGTTCGGTCACGCCGCCGCCGCGGGGGCCGTACATGCCGACCGCGTGGACCTCGTCGATATAGGTCAGGGCGTTGAATTCGTCGGCCAGGTCGCAGATCTCGTCGATGCGGCCGAAATCGCCGTCCATCGAATAGACCGATTCAAACGCGATCAGCTTCGGCGCCGCCGGATCGTCGGCCTCCAGCAGTTCGCGCAGATGGTCCACATCGTTGTGCCGGAAGATACGCTTGGCGCCGCCGTTGCGGCGCACGCCCTCGATCATCGAGGCGTGGTTCAGCGCGTCGGAATAAATGATGAGGCCCGGGAAGAGCTTCGGCAGGGTCGACAGCGTCGCGTCATTGGCCACGTAGGCGGAGGTGAAGACCAGTGCCGCTTCCTTCTGGTGCAGGTCGGCAATCTCTGCCTCCAGCGCCTTGTGATAGAGCGTCGTGCCCGAAATGTTGCGCGTGCCGCCCGAGCCCGCGCCCGCCTTGTCCAGCGCGTCATGCATGGCCTCCAGCACCACCGGGTGCTGCCCCATGCCGAGGTAGTCGTTACCGCACCACACGGTCACCGGGCGCTCGCTCCCGTCGGGACGGCGCCAGGTCGCATGCGGGAAATGCCCCTTGTGACGAACGATGTCGATAAAGGTGCGGTAGCGCCCTTCATCATGCAGCTTGCCGAGTGCCTGGTCGAGTTGGGCTTCGTAAGTCACGGGCTTGGTCTTTCCTTGCTTCGTCTTCACCTTGGCGGGCCGCTGCCGGTCTGTCACGGGCTTTACGAGCCCCGTGCGGGCCCTTGCTGCTCTCGGTCCGTCTCTCATCGGGTCCGCCAAATGACGGGCCGCCTCGGGTCTGTCCGCGGGCACTGAAACCCCTCGGGCGGTTCGGGTGTAACATCCCGAACCTCACTTTGGAATGAAAATAAGATCATCCCCCCGCGTCGGAAGCGTTACAAAATGCCGCCCCCCGCAACTTTGACATGGGTCAAGCCGGGACGGCTATCTGGCGAGAGGCGCAGGACTTTTCCAGCAGGCGGCCCCGCGCCGCGCCCGCCTGCCCGCGGTCGCTCCCTCCCGCCGGTGTCAAAAGGTCGGGTATCCCTTACTTTACCGCTCCGCACCGGGCACAGCAGAATGCCCCTACAAGTTTACCCGTTTTCTTCAGGCCTTTTCAGCACCGACCCTTTTTTTGCGACCCCGTCTGCCCCCCGGCTGGCGGGGTCGTGCATGTGAGGCCCAGGGGCGTTCTCCGGCTCCACTCCGGCGCGGCTGGACACTCCGCCGCCCGGTGGTACGCTCCGCCCGAAACCGCGAAAGGAGCCGCCATGTCCGCCTCACCCTCCCTGGATCCCGTGCTGAACCATATCGACGGCGATCTGGATGATGCCACCCAGCGACTGATGGAGCTGCTGCGAATCCCCTCCATCTCGACCGATCCGGCCTACAAGGCGGATTGCGAAACCGCCGCCGACTGGCTGGTGGCCGATCTGACCTCGATCGGCGCCAAGGTGTCGAAGCGCCCCACCCCCGGCCATCCGATGGTCGTGGGCCATGTCGGCCCCGAGGGCGAGGACGTGCCGCACCTGCTGTTCTACGGCCACTACGACGTGCAGCCCGTAGACCCGCTGGAGCTGTGGAACACACCGCCCTTCGAGCCGGAGATCCAGGATACGCCCAAGGGCCGCGTCATCCGTGGTCGCGGGTCGTCCGATGAC
Organism: Pseudooceanicola marinus; assembly: GCF_002786295.1. Lineage (GTDB taxonomy): Bacteria > Pseudomonadota > Alphaproteobacteria > Rhodobacterales > Rhodobacteraceae > Pseudooceanicola > Pseudooceanicola marinus. The sequence continues at coordinate 158,096 of NZ_PGTC01000018.1, forward strand.
AAGGGCCAGCTGATGACCTTCGTCGAGGCCTGCCGCGCCTGGACCGAAGTGCACGGGCAGCTGCCCTGCCGCATCACCTTCTTCTTCGAGGGCGAGGAGGAAAGCGGCTCGCCGTCGCTGATCCCCTACATGAAGGAGAACGCCGAGGAGTTGAAGGCGGACGTCGCCCTGATCTGCGATACCGCCATGTTCGACCCCAAGACGCCGGCGATCGTGACCATGCTGCGCGGCATGCTGGGCGAGGAGCTGATGGTGACGGGGCCGGACAAGGACCTGCATTCGGGCTTCTACGGCGGGGCGGCGATGAACCCGATCCGCGCGCTGTCCAAAGTCGTGGCGGCGCTGCATGACGACCAGGGCCGCGTGACCATCCCCGGCTTCTACGACGGCGTGCCGGAGATGCCGGCGGAACTGATGGCACAGTGGGAGGGCCTGGGCTTCGACGCGGACAAGTTCCTGGGCGACGTGGGCCTGTCGAAACCGGCGGGCGAGCAGGATCGGACGCCGCTGGAAATGGTCTGGTCCCGTCCCACCTGCGAGGTGAACGGGATCTGGGGCGGCTATACCTCCGAAGGGTTCAAGACCGTGCTGCCCTCGCAGGCGCACATGAAAATCTCCTTCCGCCTGGTCGGCCAGCAGGATCCCCATGCGATCCGCGAAAGCTTCCGCGCCTATGTGCAGGAGTTGCTGCCCGAGGACTGCAAGGTGGAGTTCAAGGCCCATGGCGCCTCGGGCGCGGGGCAGATGGACATCTCCGACCCGGCCTTCGAGAAGGCGCGTCAGGCCCTGTCCGACGAATGGCCCAACCCGGCGGCCTATATCGGCTGCGGCGGGTCCATCCCGATCGCGGGGCATTTCGGCCGCCTGCTGGACATGAACGCCATGCTGATCGGCTTCGGGCTGGAGGATGATGCGCTGCACTCCCCCAACGAGAAATACGATCTTAACTCCTTTCATAAAGGAATCAGAAGCTGGGCCCGGGTGCTGGACGCGCTGAGCCGCTGACGAAACCGCCGCGCGTCTCTCCCCCGCCCCGTTTCGCCGGCCGGAGGAGAGATGCCATGGCCCTGAATATCGAAGAAGAGATCGACGCCCGCCTGCATGCCATCGAGGCCGAACCCTATGCCTCGGCGGCGGTGACGGACATCCGGCGGGAGATCCTGCTGGTGCAGGACATGATCCACACAACCGGCGCCGAGGCCGCGCCCGCGTTGCGCGGCCTCAGCCAGATCGAGGTGACCGGTATCGCCTCCCCCAGTTCCCGGGTGACGCGCGGCATCCTGCGCTTTCGCGCCCCCGAGGACCTGAAGCCCCCCTATTACAAGGAAGAGGACAAGACGATCCGCCTCTGGCTCGACCAGGCGCACCTGGATCACGTCCTCTACCAGCTGCAGCACCGCAAGCGCTGGCTGTGGATCGGTATCTGGCCGGACGGGTTCACCTATGCGGATCTGCACTCGCGGCCCTGAGAAGCGCACACGAGCGGCGTCAGGCCGGGGTGCGACGGCAGCGGGGGGCTCCGCCCCCGTCTCCGTGCCGGAGACTCCCCCGGAGTATCTCCCACGACGTGAAGAGGCGGGACGATGCTTGCCGTCGGCGGAGCACGCCTGCTTGGGACAGGAGGTCCTCTCGGCTAGAGGCATCCAGGACGAGGATGTCGAGAGCGATCTGGCGCCCTGCCGTGCAGGCCGGGCGTGGCATGCGGCAGAGACAGGCATGATCTGCGACCGGCGCGCGTCGTGGCCACTTCGACCGTGGGCATCTAAAGATGATCTGGAAGATAAGTGGCGCGGTTGACGGGGCTCGAACCCGCGACCTCCGGCGTGACAGGCCGGCACTCTAACCAACTGAGCTACAACCGCGCGTAGGGCGTGGAATAGTCTGGGGCGCCGGGCAGGTCAATGAGAAAATGCGCCCCCTGCCCAAGGAATTTTGGACGGCGCAACGCCTTGGCCCGAAACGCAAAAAGCGCCCCCGAAGGGACGCTTTCTAGCACGGTGATGGCGCGGTTGACGGGGCTCGAACCCGCGACCTCCGGCGTGACAGGCCGGCACTCTAACCAACTGAGCTACAACCGCTCTCTCACCGTGGAGGGCGTTCTAAGCGGAGGGGCCCAAACCGTCAAGCAGGAAAAGCGACAATAATTGGAAAAACACGCATCCATTTGAAATACATCGCTTTATCCTCCCTCGTGCCGCGAATGCCGCGGAGGCGCGCCTACCCCCGAGAGACCGCACCAGGGCAGCGCCTGCACACCATGAAACGCAAGAAGGCCGCCCCGGGGGGCGGCCTTCCGTGTCGGGGTATGGGGCGCGGGATCAGCCCAGCGACCACCAGCCACGTTTCTTGGGCTTTGCCTGGTCGGCCTCTTCGGCCTCCTTCGCGGGCTCGGCCTCGGCCATGGCAGGCTCCGGTGCGCGCTCTTCCTCGGCGGGCGTCTCCTCGGCCTCTGCCGGGGCAGCTTCGGCGGTTTCCGCCTCGGGCGTCTCCGCAACCTCCTCGGCAGCCGGTTCGGCCTCGGGGGCGGGTGCATCCTCGGAGGTCTCCGCAGCGGGCGTCTCGACAGCGACCGGCGTCGCGTCCTGGGCCGGCGCTTCGGCCGCGGCAGGCGCGTCTTCCGCCGCAGGGGCCGCTTCGGCCACGGGGGCGGCCTCCTCGGCTGCCTTGGCCTCGACCTTCGCCTCTGCGGGCGCGGCCTCGGGGTCCGGCTTGCCCTTGGGGGCGCTGTCCTTCGGCGCTTCGGCCTCTGCCGCCTTCGCCGGCTGCTGATCCTCGCCGGAGACGTTGTCGTCTCCGCTCATGGAATCATCGCCAGAGCCATTGTCGCCCTTGCTCTTCCGACGCCGGCGACGCCGACGACGTTTCTTCTTCGGCTGATCGCCGTCCTCACCATTGCCGGAGGGCGCCTCGGAGCGGTTGCTCTCGTCGGAGGAGGTGGTCTCCTCCTCCGGGGTTTCCGGAACCTCGCTCTCGTCCTCGTCCTCGCTCGACTCGTCGATGCTGTCCATCAGCGAGCTGCTGGCGGAGATGACATGGGCCACCTCGGCCACCTTGCGGGTGGCGGTCTTGAACTTCTCGATCTCGCAATCGGGCGAGACCATCGAGGGCACGCCCTCGATCCGCACGGCCATGCCGTAACGGGCCTCGATCATCGCCACATGCTCGCGCTTCTGGTTCATCAGGTAGTTGGCAATGCCCACGGGGACCTTCACCAGAACCTCGCGGGTACGGCGGCGGGTGCCCTCTTCCTCGATCTGGCGCAGGACCGACAGGGCCATGTTGTCGTCGGACCGGATCAGGCCGGTGCCGTGGCAATGCGAACAGGGCTGCGTCGTGGCCTCGATCATGCCGGGGCGCAGACGCTGGCGCGACATCTCCAGCAGGCCGAAGCCCGAGATGCGGCCGACCTGAATACGCGCGCGGTCGGTCTTCAGCTTGTCCTTCAGCTTCTTCTCGACCGCGAGGTTATTCTTGCGCTCGTCCATGTCGATGAAGTCGATGACGATCAAGCCGGCAAGGTCGCGCAGACGCAGCTGGCGCGCCACCTCTTCGGCGGCTTCCAGGTTGGTCTTGGTCGCGGTCTCCTCGATCGAGCCTTCCTTGGTGGCCCGGCCGGAGTTCACGTCGATCGCCACCAGCGCCTCGGTCACGCCGATCACGATGTAGCCACCGGATTTCAGCTGCACCGTCGGGTTGAACATGCCGCCCAGGTAGCTTTCGACCTGGTATCGCGCGAACAACGGCAGCGGATCGGTGTAATGCTTCACGTTCTTTGCGTGGGACGGCATGATCATCTTCATGAAGTCCTTGGCGTTGCGGTAGCCGCGTTCGCCTTCCACCAGAACCTCGTCGATCTCGCGCGAGTAGAGGTCGCGGATCGAGCGTTTGATCAGGTCGCCTTCCTCGTAGATCTTCGCCGGCGCGATGGACTTCAGCGTCAGCTCGCGGATCTGTTCCCACAGCCGCTGCAGGTACTCGTAGTCGCGCTTGATCTCGGTCTTGGTGCGCTTGGCGCCCGCCGTGCGCACGATCAGGCCCGCGCCGGTCGGCACGTCGATCTCGGCGGCGATTTCCTTCAGCTTCTTGCGGTCGGCGGCGTTGGTGATCTTGCGAGAGATGCCGCCACCGCGGGCGGTGTTGGGCATCAGGACGCAGTAGCGGCCTGCGAGGGAGAGGTAGGTGGTCAGGGCCGCGCCCTTGTTGCCGCGCTCTTCCTTGACGACCTGCACCAGCAGGATCTGGCGGACCTTGATGACTTCCTGGATCTTGTAGCGCTTGGGCCGCGGCTTGCGCGGCGGGCGAATATCCTCGTGGTCGTCGTCATCGGCCACCGACTCGATGTCGCTGTCCTTCTCCGAAGAGCTGCGCGAGCGCGACCGGTCCTTGCGCGGGGCGTTGCCCTCGGCTTCGCCGTCGTCGTCATCGCTGCTGTCGTCGGAGGCCTCGGCCGCGTCATCCTCGGCGCTCAGCGCCTCGTCGCCGGACCCGTCCTCGGGCTCCTCGACCGGCGTCTCGCGCACGGTTTCCATGGGCGAGCTGCCCTCTTCGGGGACATCGCCCGCGTCGAGGTCGATGGTTTCCATCCCCTCGATCTGGTCGCTGTCGCCGTCGGTTGCTTCCCGGGAGACCGTCGCATCGGCGCTGTCGGCCTTGGCGGCGCGGGAGCGGGTGCGCGAGCGGCTCTTCTTCGGCTTCTCGTCTTCTTCCTCGCGGGCGCGCACCGCCTCGGCATAGGCGCGCTCTTCCTCCATCAGGGCCTCACGGTCCGCGACGGGGATCTGGTAGTAATCGGGGTGGATCTCCGAGAAGGCGAGGAAACCGTGGCGGTTGCCGCCGTAATCGACGAAGGCCGCCTGCAGCGACGGTTCGACCCGGGTTACCTTTGCAAGGTAGATATTGCCGGCGAGTTGCCGTTTGTTCTCGGATTCGAAGTCGAATTCCTCGACCTTGTTTCCATCCACCACCACGACGCGGGTTTCTTCCGCGTGGGTGGCGTCGATAAGCATTTTCTTGGCCATGTGTTCCAATTGCACGCCGAAACGCCCCCGTCGCCCGGGCGGAACCCGGGGGGAGCGAAGGCATTGAGGGCGTGACTGTCAGGGGCGACTTGGGCGCCGGCGTCGACGCGGCAAGGGCCGCCTGCATGGGCGTGCCTCCGGCCTGTCTCGATCCTGTCGCGCGTCATCGCGTTTCTTCTCCGACGACCTTCCGGCCCGGTTAAGCCCCCGGTTTCGTGAACCGTCCGAGGCTTCCTGGTGCCGGGCAGCCGCCCATTCTGAACCGAAGCGACCCCGTAAGATCCTTCGGCAAGTGCGAAACCCATCAGGGGTTCAATCGATCTGGCGTCCGAACGGAGGTTCTTCCCGTCACATCCGGGGCCAGCGAAACTCTTCAGGCCTCTGCGAAACCTCGATGGAAACGCTTATGGCCGTTTCATGAACATAAGGTGCATTGTGGGCCTCTGACAATGCAGAAAATAGCACAGCCGAAACGGGAACCGCAGAATGCCCTCGCTCTGACCACCTTGCCGGCTCGGCAAGAGAGGCCGCAGGAACCCCGCGCGCCTCGCCCGTAAGCAATCAGACGCCCCGGCAACTGAGGCGCTGGCCAGGACCGGAGAGCGGCACAAGGATCATCCGCCCGAGTTCCTCCACGACATGGGTCGCCCTACAGGGAGGGCCCGGGGGTGACGGGCAGGACACGATCCGTGCGCCCTGCCCGCCCTCACTCAGTTCAGGTAATCGGCGCGCTGCAGACCGTATTTCGCCATCTTCTCGTTCAGGGTCCGGCGCGGCAGGCACAGCTCTTCCATGACGGAGGAGATCGAGCCCTTGTGGCGGCGCATTGTGTTGTCGATCAGCATCCGCTCGAACGCCTCGACATATTCCTTCAGCGGCTTGCCTTCGGTGGTCATCACCGGCTGCATCTCCTCGTTCTCGCTCATCAGCAGCGAGGCGATGGTGCCGGAACCGCGGCGCGACTGCAGCACGGCGCGTTCGGCCACGTTGATCAGCTGGCGCACGTTGCCCGGCCAGGGCGCCTGCAGCAGTTGCGCGGCCTCCTGCGCCGTCACCTGCGGCGCGTCACAGCCGTATTCGTCGGCAAACTGCTCGGACAGGCGCGTGAACAGCGCCAGGATGTCCTCGCCCCGCTGGCGCAGCGGCGGCACGGTGATGCGCAGCGCGGCCAGGCGGTAGAAGAGATCGGGGCGCAGCACGTCCTCGCAGGTGCGATCCTGCTCCTGCAGGTTGGAGATCGCGACGATCCGCGTCTCGGACGGCGTGCCCTGCTCGTTGATCGCCGACAGCAGCCGCGCTTGCAGGCTTTCCGACAGCGCCTCGATGTCTTCCAGCACCAGGGTGCCGCCGCGGGCCTCCTCGACGGCCGGCAGCTGGCTGTCGTCCGGCTGCATCGGACCGAAGAGGCGTTTCGACAGCTGCTCCTCCTCCAGGGCGGCACAGCTGAGCAGGACGAACTTCTTGCCGGCGCGGGCGCCCACGGCGTGCAGCGCATGGGCCACCAGGGTCTTGCCGGTGCCGGTCTCGCCGTCGATCAGGACATGGCCATCTGCCTGGCCCAGATCCAGAATGTCCTCGCGCAGGCGCTCCATCACCGGAGAGGTCCCGATCAGCTTTTTCATGATCTGGCCGCCATCGGACAGTTCGCGCCGCAGCTGGCGGTTGTCCATGGTCAGCCGGCGGGCATTGGCCGCCTTCTTGGCCAGAGCCGTCATCTTGTCCGGGTTGAACGGCTTTTCGAGGAAGTCGAAGGCGCCCAGACGCATCGCTTCCACCGCCATCGGCACGTCACCGTGGCCGGTGATCATGATGACCGGCAGCGAACTGTCGGTGCCCATGAGCTTCTTCAGGAAGGTCATCCCGTCCATGCCGGGCATCTTGATGTCCGAAATCACGATGCCGGGGTAATCGGGGCCGAGCGTCTTCAGCGCCTCCTCCGCACTGGGGAAGGTCTCGGTATCGTAGCCCGACAGGGCCAGCCACTGGCTGATCGACTGACGCATGTCCTGCTCGTCATCGACGATCGCGATCTTCATGGCCTTCTGCATCTCACGTTTCTCCGCTCTTGTCGTTACTCTGCCGCTTCGATCTCATCCGAGAGGATCGGAAGCTGCACCTCGAAAACCGCGCCGCCCGCCTCGGCGTTCCGGGCCGTCAGCCGACCACCTAGGTCGGCAATGATCCCTGACGAGATCGCCAGGCCCAGGCCGGTACCGTCACCGGGCTGCTTGGTGGTGTAGAATGGCTCGAACAGGGCATCCAGGTCCTGGATCCCCTCGCCGTTGTCGCGCACGGTCAGCGTGGCCGTCTCCCCCGCCGACAGAAGGATGTCGATCTTCGCATCCTCCACGTTGGCGGTGGCATCCAGCGCGTTCTTCAGCAGGTTGATCATCACCTGCTCCAGGCGCACCCGGTCGGCCATGACCATAACCGGGCGTTCTGGCAGCGCGCGGGTGATCCGCACCCGCCGCTGACGCAGCTGCGGTTCCATCATCGACAGGGACGACGCCAGCGCATCGCCAACGTTTACAGGGGTGAACCCGTCCCCGCCAGTGCGCGCGTAGCTCTTCAGCTGGCGAGTGATGGCGCCCATGCGACCGATCAGATCGTCGATCCGGCTGAAGCTGGCCAAGGCCTCGTCGGGGCGAGCGCGCTTCAGCAGCAGCTGCGCGCCGGCCAGGTAGGTCTTCATCGCCGCCAGCGGCTGGTTCAGCTCATGCGCCACGGCCGCCGACATCTCGCCCAGGGCGGCCAGTTTCTGGCTCTGGGCGATGGTCTGTTCGGCCACCTCCAGGTTCTTCTCCATGCGCTCCCGTTCGGCGATTTCCCGCTGCAGCCGTTCGTTCAGCGCGCGCAGATCCGCCGACTCCCGCTGGAAGACCGACAGCCGCAGCATGGTCTTGCGCGACAGGGCGTAGAAGGCCAGTGCTAGAAGGATGGCGAAGCCCATGATTTCCAGCGCCAGAACACCGTTCACCTGCTCGCGCACGGACTGGTAGGAGGTATAGCTGACCACCTGCCAGCCGCGGAACGGGATGCGAGAGCCGACGCGCATCACCGCTTCCCCCTCCAGGTAGCCATCCACCTCGGTCGTCCAGTCGGTGGTGGCATAGAGCGCCCGCTCGATGGCGGAGGAGGGCGTTTCGCGCGCCACGGCCTGATCCTCGGTCAGACCGCGCCACAGCGGTTCGGTCGACAGGATGATCCGCCCCTCGCTGTCCTTGACCAGCAGCGCGTCCGAGATCCCCGCCCAGGAGCGTTCGAACTTCGCCAGGTCGGCCTCCACCATGATGACCCCGATCAGGCTGCCCTGGAAGTCGATGCGCCGCGAATAGACGAAGCTGAAGCCGCCGGTTTCGCGGGGGATGACGCTGAACACAGTCCCGTTGGAGCGCTGCGCCTCGATGAAATAGCGGCTCTGGCGGTGGTTCTCGCCCAGGCGGTTTCGATTGGTGGCAGCCACGATGCGCCCGTCCTCGTCCAGCAGCACCAGCCCCTGGGCGCTGATCTCGTCGAGGAAGGACATCAACCGCAGGGTCGAGGTGCTGAAGTCGTCGCTGTTGAGCGCGCCGATCAGCTCCTGGTCGCGGGCCAGCAGCTGCGGCACGATCGAATTCAGTTGCAGTTCACTGACGATATTGGCCCCGAACAGTGCCAGGCGCAGCTCGGCCCGGTTGCGGGTCGGCTCGGTATAGCGCTGCATCAGCATGGCGTTCGTCACGGCCATGATGACGATCACCACGACCAGGAACAACGCCAGGGCGATGCGCGCGCGCCAGGAAATGGTGCGGCCGGAATGACCGGCCGGGGGGCTTTCGTTCTCCATTGGGCGAAATTACACCGCTCGGGGCCGTACGCTCAAGCAGACAAGGGCACGACACAGGCGGCAAAGCGCCGATATGGGCCCTTCGAAGACCAGCCCCATGCCTCCGACGGGTGGTGAGGGCCGCCCCGGAAAGGCGCCGATGGCGCGCTTCAGGCCCGAACGGGCAGAGCCACGTCGCTGTCGACTAGCAGGGGCGCGACGCTCGTTGGCGGAGGATACCCAAAGGGCGCCCAGGCCGGGCCGTCCATGTGCCGCGCCCTTTCCCATCCTGAAGGCTGGAAATACTCCGGGGGAGTCGCCGTCAGGCGACGGGGGCAGCGCCCCCTGCCCGGCCTCAGCCCCCAAAACCGGAACCCGAAATCAGGCCTCGACCAGCGCGTCCAGGATCCCCTGGAAAACCCCGGCGCCATCGGTACCACCATGGCCCGCGTCGGCGGCGCGCTCGGGGTGGGGCATCATACCCAGCACCCGGCGGTTGGCCGAAAGCACACCGGCGATGGCGCCCGCAGAGCCGTTCGGGTTGTCGTCGTAGGTGAAGGCCACCCGATCCTCGCCGCGCAGCTCGGCCAACAGCTCGTCATCCGCCTGGTAGTTGCCGTCGTGGTGGGCGATCGGGATATGCACCGTGGTGCCGGCGTTGTACTGGCGGGTGAAGATGCTTTCCGAGGTCTGCACCGTCAGCGGCACGGTCTTGCAGATGTATTTCAGGTTGGCATTGCGCAGCAGCGCGCCCGGCAGGATGCGGGTCTCGGTCAGCACCTGGAAGCCGTTGCAGATGCCGATGGCATAGCCGCCGCGATCCACGTGGGCCTTCAGAGAGGTGCAGATGGGCGAGTTCGCCGCGATGGCGCCGCAGCGCAGGTAGTCACCGTAGCTGAAACCGCCGGGCACGCCGACGATATCGACACCCTCGGGCAGCTCATGATCCTTGTGCCAGACCATGGTGACCTCGGCGCCGGCCTTCTCGAAGGCCACTTGCAGGTCACGGTCGCAGTTGGACCCGGGGAAGACGAGGACGGCGGCTTTCATGGCAGGCTCCGTGGCGCGGGAAGGGATCTGATGCGGCTCATACGCGCAAGGGACAGACGGATCAAGCCTGCGCGCCCCGGATCAGGCCACTCGCCCGGCCCTCGCCGGGATGCTAGGATCCGCGGAAACCCCGAAGGAGACCCGCCATGCCCCTGCCAACCCCCGACACGCCGCTCAGCGGCGCCTGCCGCTGCGGCGCCCTGCGGATGGAGATCACAGCCCCGCCCTTCATGACCGCCGCCTGCCACTGCACCGGCTGCCAGCGGATGGCCTCCAGCGCCTTTTCCCTGACCATGATGGTGGCCGCGGACGCCTTTCGCGTGACCGAAGGCACCCCGGTGACCGCCGGGGCCGGATCCCCCGACCTGACCCACTACGCCTGCCCGGAGTGCCACAGCTGGGTCTACACCCAGATGACGGGCTTCGATTTCGTCAACCTGCGCTCCGCGCTCTTCGACGACCCGACCTGGACCCGCCCCTTCATTGAAACCCAGCGGGCGGAAGCCCTGCCCTGGGTGCCGGAGCTTGCCCCCCACGGCTTCGACCGTTTCCCGGAGATGGAAAGCTTTCCCGAACTGATGGCCGCCTTCGCCGCCGAACGGCTCTGAGCCAGCGGCTCGGCCCTGCCGTGCCAGCCCCCTACCGTTCAAGCGCCCTGCCACACAACGAAAAGGCCCCGCCGCAGATCCTGCGACGGGGCCTTCCCAAATCCTTGAGCGGGGCGCGCTGGCTCAGGCGCCCATCTCGATCGAGTAGCTTTCGATCACCGTGTTGGCGAGCAGCTTCTCGCACATTTCGGTCACCGTTTCCTCAGTGGTGCCATCGGCCAGGTCCAGCTCGATCACCTTGCCCTGGCGGACGCCTTCGACGCCCTCAAAGCCCAGACCGCCGAGCGCGTGGCGCACGGCCTCGCCCTGGGGGTCCAGAACACCGGTCTTCAGCATGACATGCACACGGGCTTTCATATCGGGCGGCTCCTTCAGTTGATCAGCGTGGGCTTGGTGGCCCCGTTGGACCGCGGCATCACGCCAAGGCGCTGCGCCACTTCGGTATAGGCATCGGTCAGGCTGCCCAGGTCGCGACGGAACACGTCCTTGTCCAGGTGCTTGCCCGTCTCGATATCCCACAGGCGGCAGCTATCGGGGCTGATCTCGTCGGCCACGATCAGGCGCTGGAAGTCGCCCTCGTAGACGCGACCGACCTCGATCTTGAAATCGACCAGCTTGATGCCGACGGCCAGCATGACACCGGACAGGAAATCGTTCACGCGCAGCGCCAGGTGGACGATGTCGTCCATGTCCTGCTGGCTGGCCCAGCCGAAGGCGGCGATATGCTCTTCGCTGACCAGCGGATCGCCCAGCTCGTCGTTCTTCAGGCAGTATTCCACGATCGGGCGCGGCAGCTGCGTGCCTTCCTCGATGCCGAGGCGCTTCGACATGGAACCGGCGGCGGTGTTGCGCACGATGATCTCCAGCGGGATGATCTCGCAGCTGCGCACCAGCTGTTCACGCATGTTAAGGCGGCGAATGAAGTGCGTCGGCACGCCGATGTTCGCCAGCCCGGTCATGAAGAATTCGCTCAGGCGGTTGTTCAGCACGCCCTTGCCCTCGATCACGTCCTTTTTCTGGGCGTTGAACGCGGTGGCATCGTCCTTGAAATATTGCACGATGGTGCCGGGTTCCGGGCCTTCGTACAGGATCTTCGCCTTGCCTTCGTAGATTTTCTTGCGTCTTGCCATGGGCGTGCGGCCTCTCTCACGGGCTCTGGTCGGGAACGGGACTCGCCCGCTTTCGCGCTCTCTTAGTGCAAGCGCGGCAGTGGAGCAAGCGTGGCGCCTTGCCGGACCCCGCGCCCTATCGCCGGCGAAACCTCCAAAGTGTCACGCCCTGCCCCGTCCCGTCTTCACGCAGCGTCAAGGAGCGACTAACCTGATCGCGTCCCGACCAGACGGGGCGTCCCAGGCAGAGGGAGGAGATCATCTCATGAGCCACCTGAAGGACCGCGAAGCCGCTTTCGAGTCGAAGTTCGCCCATGACAGCGAGATGCTGTTCCGCGCCGAGGCGCGCTGCAACTGGGCTTTGGGCCACTGGGCCGCAGGCCTGTTGGGCAAGACCGGGGACGAGGAACAGGGCTATGCCGCGTCGCTGGTGAAGGCCGACCTGACCGAACCCGGTCATGAGGACGTCATCGCCAAGCTGGTCGCAGACCTCGACGGTCTGGCGGACGAAGCCACGATCCGCGCCCGCCATGCCGAGGCCCTGGCGACGGCGAAGGCCGCGCTAGCGGAGGAGTGACACCCGAACACGAGAACTTCAACGTCACCGCGCAAGCGACTAAAACGTAAGGAAAATCGCTCACTCCAGGGCTGCTTTTCGCGGTCCTCTGCAATCCTGTCCGCGCAATCCGTAGAATGCAACAGAGCGGCTGAGTGCCTTTTAAGTCTACGGAAAGAAACCTCGCCTACCCCTGAACCCGGGACCGGGAGAAGGGGATCGGAATGACCGAGGTGATGCGCGTGGCACGCAAGGACCGGACGCGCTGGCTGCGCTACGTCGCGCCCCTGACCGTCGGAAGCGCCTGTCTCTGGCTGCTTTGGAACCGCCTGCGGACGCTCGACCCCGACGCGCTGTGGCAGAGTTTCCTCGCGGTCAGCCCGGCGCAATGGGCCCTGGCGCTGGTGGCCACGGCCGTCTCCTTCTGGTCGCTCGGACGCTACGACGCGGTGATACACCGACATCTCCGCACCGGCATCTCGGCCCGTGATGCCCAGCTTTCGGGCATGTCCTCGATCGCGCTGGCCCAACTCCTCGGCCTAGGCGTGGTGACCGGTACGCTGGCGCGCTGGCGCCTGCTGCCGCAACTCGGGCCCCTGCGCGTGACCCAGGTCACCGCCGCCGTCTCGGCCTCCTTCCTCATCGCCTGGGCCTTGGTCACCGCGCTGGCCTGCCTGCTGCTCGCCCCGCGCCTGCTGCCGGAATGGCTGGCCCTGCTCGGGCTGGTGTTCTTCCTGACCCTACCGGCGGCCTCGCTCTTCGCGCCGGAACTGCGGTTTGCCCGGCTGCGCCTGCGCCTGCCATCGCTCAAGGCCATGGGGGCCATCACCTTCTTCGCCGCCATCGACACCTGCGCCGCAGGCCTGGCGCTCTATGCCCTGCTGCCCGAGCCGCCGGGCTTTGCCGCCTTCCTGCCGGTTTTCCTGCTGGCCCTGGGCGCCGGTCTTTTCGCCGGGACACCCGGCGGGGTCGGCCCGTTCGAGCTGTCGCTGCTGGCGCTTCTGCCCGCCCTGCCGGAAAGTGACCTCTTCGCCGCCGTTCTGGCCTTCCGCCTGGTCTACTACCTGCTGCCCGCGGCGCTGGCCACGCTGCATATCTTCCGCCCCCGCCCGGTGGTCGAGGCGCCGCCCCGTCGGCGCACCTCCCGCCGGATCCCCGACCTGCTGCTGGACCATGCGCCGCGCGCGGAATGCGGCGTCGCGCGGCAGAACGGCGCGCGACTCCTGGGCTGTGCCGCCAGCGGCGCCCTGTGCATCGACACGCCCCAGACGCTGACCCTGCTCTTCGACCCGCTGTCCGGCAGCCTGGGCCCCTTGCTGCCGCGTCTTTCCGCCGCCGCGCGCAGCTCGAACCGCATCCCCGTCGTCTACAAATGCTCCGCCCGGCAGGCGCTGGCAGCCCGCAAGGCGGGCTGGCAGATCCTGCATGTCGCCGATGACGCCGTCATCGACCCCGGCGCGCTGACCCTCGACGGCGCCGCATTCCGGCAGTTGCGCCGCAAGCTGCGCAACGCGGAAAAGGCCGGCGTGACAATCTCTTGCGAGACGAAGTTGCCCCTGGCCGACCTTGCGCGACTGGACGCCGAATGGAAAGCACTGCACGGGGTCGCCCGCGGATTGTCGACCGGGCGCTTCGCCCCCTCCTACGTCGCCCGGCAACGGGTCTTCGGCGCGCGGATCGACGGCGATCCGGTCGCCTATATCACCCTGCACGAGAACCAGAACCAACTCTGCCTCGACCTGATGCGGCACGGCGCAGATCTGCCCGACGGCACGATGCACGCCCTTGTCACGGCCGCGGCGCGAGAGGCCGCCCGGCTGGGCCTGCCGCTGTCGCTGGCGGCCATTCCCGCCCGCCCCGGGAATGAGGGACGCATGATGACCTGGGCCCGCGCCCAGGTCGCGGCGCGGACCGGCGGCATGGGCCTGACGCGGTTCAAGGACAGTTTCGCCCCGCGCCACCAGCCTCTCTACATGGCCGCCCCCGGGCGCGGCGCGCTGGCGCTGGCAGCCGCCGATCTGGCCCTTGCCATGCGGCGTCCTGCCCGAACCCGGGCACAGCCCCTTCCCACGGAGAGCGCGCTTGCGTATGAGAGGTCTTGAACAAGCGCGGCCCCCGGCGCGGCCGGAACGCCCCTGCCAGGAGAGCCCGATGACCGATGCCCTGTCCCGACTGCTGCAATCCCGCGACTGGCTGATGGCCGATGGCGCCACCGGCACCAACCTCTTCAACATGGGGCTGACCGCGGGCGACGCCCCCGAGATTTGGAACGTTGAGCACCCCGACCGCATCCGCACCCTCTACCGCTCGGCGGTCGAGGCCGGGTCGGACATCTTCCTGACCAATACCTTCGGCGGCAATGCCTCCCGGCTGAAACTGCACGGCGCACAGTCCCGGGTGAGCGAGCTGAACCGCATCGGCGCCGAGCTGGGCCGCGAGGTGGCCGATGCCGCAGGCCGCCCGGTCGTGGTCGCCGGCTCCGTCGGGCCGACGGGGGACATCATGGCGCCGATGGGTCCGCTGACCCATGAAACGGCCGTGGAGATGTTCCACGAACAGGCCGAGGGCCTGAAGGCCGGGGGCGCCGACGTGCTCTGGCTGGAAACCATCTCCGCCCCCGAGGAATACCGCGCTGCCGCCGAGGCCTTCAAACTGGCCGACATGCCCTGGTGCGGCACCATGAGCTTCGACACCGCCGGGCGCACGATGATGGGCCTGACCTCGGAAGGCATGGCGCGGACGGTCGAGAAACTGGACAACCCGCCGATCGCCTTCGGCGCCAATTGCGGCGTCGGCGCCTCGGACCTGCTGCGCACCGTACTGGGCTTCTCCGCCCTCGGGATCGAGCGGCCGATCATCGCCAAGGGCAATGCCGGGATCCCGAAATACGAAGACGGCCATATCCACTATGACGGCACGCCGGAGCTGATGGCCGAATACGCGGTCCTGGCCCGCGATTGCGGCGCCACGATCATCGGCGGCTGTTGCGGCACCATGCCCGAACACCTGGAGAAGATGCGCGAGGCGCTCTCGACCCGCCCCCGCGGCCCGCGTCCGACCCTCGATCAGATCACCGAAAAGCTGGGCGGCTTCTCCTCCGCCTCCGACGGCACCGGCGACGATGCCACCCCGGCCCGCCGACCGCGCCGGCGCAGCCGGGGCTGAGCAGTCCGCAGCGATGCCTGAAATGGCCCGGACGGGCGCCCGCGACCGCCGTGCACGCGGGATCGCGCGCCACGGCTCTGCTTCACCTTGTTCGAAATACTCCGGGGACGGAGCCGCGTCCCGGAAATCGTCCAGTGGACGATTTCAGCAGCGAAGGGGCGGAGCCCCCCCCTTTCCAGCCCCATTTAGTCGAAAAGCGACAGCTGCTCTCCGGGTTTCACCGGCACGCGGAACAGGTCGCAACGCAGCTCGGGCTGCGGCACGTCCAATCCGTGGCGCTTCACCGCCGCGCGGAACCTTTGGGCAATCATCGCCGCATAGGGTCCCTCACCGCGCATCCGCTTGTGCCACTGGGCCGAGTAATCCTGACCGCCGTGCATCTCGCGCAGGCGGGTCATCACCCGTTTCGCCCGGTCGGGATAGTGCTCGGCCAACCATTCCTGGAACAGCGGTGACACCTCGCGCGGCAGGCGCAGCATGATCCAGCTGGCGGCCGTGGCCCCGGCGCCTGCACAGGCCTCCAGGATCTTCTCCACCTCGGCGTCGGTCAGAGCGGGCACCACGGGCGAAACCATGGCGCGCACCGGCACCCCCGCCCGCGCCAGCGCCCGGATCACTTGCAACCGTTTCTCCGGGCCAGGCACGCGCGGCTCCATCCGGCGGGACAGGTCACGGTCCAGCGTGGTGACGGAAATGCCCACGCGCACCAGGCCGAGCTTGGCCATCTTCCGCAGGATATCCAGATCGCGCAGGATCCCGGTGCCCTTGGTGACGATGGCGACCGGGTGGCGATGCTCCCACAGCACCTGCAGGCACTCGCGCATCAGCCCGTGGGTCTTGTCGATCGGCTGATAGGGGTCGGTGTTCGTCCCGATGGCGATCGGCGCGACCTTATAGCTACGCTTGCCCAGCTCGGCCGTCAGGACCTCCGCCGCATTGGGACGCGCCACCAGCCGGGTCTCGAAATCCAGCCCAGGGGACAGGCCGAGGTAGGCGTGGCTGGGCCGGGCGAAGCAGTAGATGCAGCCGTGTTCGCAGCCGCGGTAAGGATTGATCGAGCGGTCGAAGGGCAGATCGGGCGAGCGATTGTAGGTGATCAGGCTGCGCGCGCGCTCCTCGCGCACTTCGGTGCGGATCTGCACCGGCTCCTCGATCACCTCCCAGCCATCATCTTCCGCCACCGTCTCCAGCGCCTCGTAGCGTCCGGGGGCGTTGCTAACGGCGCCGCGCCCGCGGCGGGCGCGGGTGTCGATGCCATGGGGCGGTGTCGTTTCGGGCGGGGTGTCGATGTTTTCAGCCATGGAAGGGTGCGGGGCAGCGGAATCATGGAACATATGATGAACATAGGTCCTCTCGGGACAAACCTCCATGATTCCTTTCAGGATTTCTTTGGGCCTTGCATGCCATAGGTCGTCCGCATCGTCCGTTTTGTCGCATTCCGCAAAGTCAGCGGGTCGCTTTGCGACAAAGGTCGGGGAATGGGCCAGGCCCGCGCGCAGCAGATCGGGGAAGAACATGTCCGACGAAGAAGAAGAAATCATCCTGTCCGAACTGGACGACGACGAACTGGTCCAGCAGATGATGGACGACCTCTATGACGGTCTGAAGGAAGAGATCGAAGAGGGCGTGAACATCCTGCTCGAACGCGGCTGGACCCCCTATCGTGTCCTGACCGAGGCCCTGGTGGGTGGCATGACGATTGTCGGCGCCGACTTCCGCGACGGGATCCTTTTCGTGCCGGAGGTGCTGCTGGCAGCCAATGCGATGAAGGGCGGCATGGCCATCCTGAAGCCGCTGCTGGCCGAAACCGGCGCACGCACCATCGGAAAGATGGTCATCGGCACGGTGAAGGGCGACATCCACGACATCGGCAAGAACCTGGTGTCGATGATGATGGAAGGCGCGGGTTTCGAGATCGTCGATCTGGGCATCAACAACCCGGTCGAAGAGTACATCGAGGCGATCAAGCGCGAAGAAGCCGACATCCTCGGCATGTCCGCCCTGCTGACCACCACCATGCCCTACATGAAGGTCGTGATCGACACGATGAAGGAACAGGGCATCCGCGATGACTACATCATCCTGGTGGGCGGCGCGCCGCTGAACGAGGAGTTCGGACGCGCCATCGGCGCCGATGCCTATTGCCGCGACGCCGCCGTGGCGGTGGAAACCGCCAAGACCTTCATCGCGCGCAAGCACAACCAGGCCACGGCCTGATCCCAGCCCGGCGCGGGCCCCGGCCCGCGCCCCTCCCGGAGGCGGATCGTCTCTACCCTGTGCGCGGGGAGGCCACCCGATGACCGATCTTCCCGATGACCAGACCCTGACCCAATCCGGCGCCAGCCTGACGGAAACGCGCCTGACCGAGGGCGAGGCCTCCACCCTGCTGATCGCCTGCGGGGCTCTGGCCCATGAGGTGCTGGCGCTGAAACGCATGAACGGGCTGGATCACCTCGACCTGATCTGCCTGCCCGCCATTCTGCACAACACGCCCGAGAAGATCACCGATGCCGTCCGCGCCGCTGCGGAACGGCACCGCGACCGCTACGCGCGCATCCACGTGCTCTACGCCGATTGCGGCACCGGCGGGCTGCTGGCCGCCGAATGCGACCGCCTGGGGGTGGAGATGTTGCCCGGCGCCCATTGCTACGCCTTCTTCGACGGGGTCGAGCGGTTCGAGGCGCGCGACGAGCTGACCGCCTTCTACCTGACCGACTTCCTCGCCCGGCAGTTCGACGCCTTCGTCTGGGAACCCCTGGGCCTGGACCGTCACCCGGACCTGCTGCCGATGTATTTCGGCCATTACACCCACTTGGTCTACCTGGCCCAGACCGAAGATCCGGCGCTGACTGCGAAGGCGCGCGAGGCCGCCGACAGGCTGGGCCTTGAATTCACCCGGCGATTCACGGGATATGGCGATCTCGCCACCGCCCTGACCCGGAAGCCCTCGTGACCTCTGACACCCTCGACCTGCTGAAAACCGATTGTTCCAAATGCGCCGCGCTCTGCTGCCTGGCGCTGGCCTTCGACAAGGGTAAGGACTTCGCCTTCGACAAGAACCCGGGCGAGCCCTGTCGCAACCTCTCGGGCCATATGTGCTCGATCCACGACAGCCTGACCGAGAAGGGCTTCCCCGGCTGCGTCGCCTATGACTGCCTCGGCGCCGGCAACCGCGTGGTGCAGGAGGTCTTCGCCGGGCGCAGCTGGCAGGACGAACCGCGCCTGACCCGTCCGATGATGGAAGCGTTCTCCGGCATGCGCGAGGTGCACAAGCGTATCGACCTGCTGCGCGCCGCCGAAACGCTGCCGCTGGAGGCGCGCGACGACCAGACCCGGCGCGACTACCTGGCCCGACTGGAACAGCACCGCTGGAGCGGGCAGGAGTTGAACGATTTCGAGGTCGGCCTGGCGCTGGAGATCGACATCTTCTTCCACGGCCTGCGGAAATACATGCCCGAGCGCTAGACGCTTCGACATGCAAAAGGGGGCCGTAGCCCCCTTCCCCTATCCACGGCGTCCGGATGTGGCTCAGGCCTGTTCGCGGATCCGCTCGATCATCGCACGCAACCCGTTGGACCGTTGTGCCGAAAGGTGTTCCTGCAGGTTCAGCCGCCCTAGCTCCGCCATCGGGTCCACCTGACCCAGCTCTGCCATCGGCACACCATCGTAAAGCGCCTTCAGCACCGCGATCAGGCCACGCACGATCATCGCATCGCTTTCACCATCAAAATGGAAGATGCCGCCCTCGGGGCGCATGTGCAGCCAGACCTGGCTGGCACAGCCTTCGACCTTGGTCGCTGGCACCTTCAGGGCGTCGGGCAGCGGCTCCATCGCCTTGCCCAGATCGATCACGTGACGATAGCGGTCTTCCCAATCCTCGAGAAACTCGAAATCCTCGACGATTTCCTCGAATGCGGGCTGCGCCATGGGGCTCTCCTTGCGTGGTCCGTCTGTCTGCCTGCCCCGGGGTTACGCCGCAGGCGGCGGAAGGTCCAGCCCCGGCAAAGGGGCCGCACCTTCCAGCTACGGCAAAGGCTTGGCTTTTCAAGCCCTCGCCACTGCGCTAGAGGAGGAAGGAAGTACAAGGGAAAGCCAGGGGGGCTCCGATCCATGCGCAAGTTTCTTCCCGTCGTCCTGATCGCCGCCATTGGGCTGTCGGGATGTGGATACGTGCGGGACAGCCGCCTGAACCCGTTCAACTGGTTCGGCCAGAGCAGTTCGCGCCCGGCGACCCCGCAGGAGGTCGAGAGCACCAACCCCCTGATCCCCAAGCGCAGCGCCTTCGCCCGGAAGCCGGACCAGGATCTGCGCCAGCCGATCGCGGGCCTGGAAAACCTGACGGTTGAACGTATCCCCGGCGGCGCGATCATCCGCGTGACCGGCGTCACGGCCCAGACCGGTGCCTACGACGTGGAACTGCGCCCAGAGAACGACGGTGACCCGGTGGACGGTGTCGCCCGCTACGTGATGGTCGCCTATCAGGCCCCTGGCGGGACCGCCGGCCCGATCCAGACCCGCCGCGTCACCGCCGCGGCACGGCTGTCGAACATCGAGCTGACCAATGTCAGCTCCATCGAGGTCATCAGCGCCTCCAACGTCCTGACCTCGCGCCGCTGATCCGTGGCATCACCACAACGCAAAAGGGCGCGGCCGGATGGCTGCGCCCTTTGTCTTCTCTGGCCGTGTTGATCAATCCAGGTCGACGGTGATGACCTTCTGGCCCTTGGTCGCCAGACCGATCTTGCCATCGCAGAGCCGCAGCGCATCGGCGCCGAAGACATCGCGTCGCCAGCCGTGCAGCGAGGGCACGTCGCGTTCCCCGGCGGCCAATTCGTCCAGTTCGGAGGTGGCCGCGATCAGCTTGGCCGCGACGCCGGAATTGTCCGACTTCGATTTCAGCAGGACGCGCAGCAGGTCGGCCAGCGCCGGATTCACCTGCAGCTTTTCCTTGGTCTTGTCAGGCTTGGGCAGGTCCGCGTCCGGGCATTCCAAGCCCGTCTTGATCGCCGCCATGATGCCCTCGGCAATCTCGCCCTTGCGGGCCTCTCGCAGCAACAGGCGCGCGCGGGACAGATCCTGCGGGGTCTGTGGCTTGGTCGAGGCCAGTTCGACCAGGGCGTCGTCCTTGTAGACGCGGTTGCGCGGCACGTTCTTCGACTGGGCGTAGGATTCCCGGAACTTCGCCAGCTCCCGCAACACGCCGAGGAAACGGCCCGAGTTGGTGCGGGTGCGCACGCGCTTCCACGCCTCTTCGGGGCGCACGATATAGGTCTCGGGGTTGGTCAGGATACCCATTTCCTCCGCCACCCAGGCGGCGCGCCCATCCTTTTCCAGCTGACGGGCCAGGTATTCGTAGATCTGGCGCAGGTGGGTCACGTCGGCGATGGCGTATTTCTTCTGCGCCTCGGTCAGAGGACGACGCGACCAGTCGGTGAAACGGGACGATTTGTCGAGGCTCTCGCGGGCGATCTTGCGCACCAGCGTTTCGTAGCCCACCTGTTCGCCGAACCCGCAAACCATGGCCGCGACCTGGGTGTCGAACAGCGGTTCCGGGATCAGCCCGGCATCGACGTAGAAGATCTCCAGGTCCTGCCGCGCGGCATGGAAGACCTTGACCACGTTGGTGTCCCGGAAAAGCTCGTAGAGGGGATCCAGCGACAGGCCCTCGGCCAGCGGATCGACCAGTACCGCATCGGTCTCGTCGTCCTTGCCGGGCACCGCAAGTTGCACGAGGCAAAGCTGGGAGTAATAGGTGCGCTCGCGCAGAAACTCGGTATCGACCGTGACATAGGGTTTGGACCGGGCCATGGAACAATAGGCTGCAAGGTCCTCGGTACGGGTAATCGTCTGCATCTAAGGCTTTCTTCTGATCGCTTCACGTCCTGCCGTCATGACCCCGTCATACTTGCCTTGTCACGGGATGGAAAGAGGGCGAAGGGCGCGCGAAACCACCCTGCCGGCAAGAAACAAGACCCCGCACCCATCAAAATACGTTAGCGTGAGACGATCAATCATTCATTTTCGTTAGACGTGGCCGCGGGGTAGAAACAGGCAAGGACCTTCCTTCCCTCTTCCCCGAAAGGACCCGTCATGGCCCAAGCCATCAATCTGAACCGCCCCCACTGCGCCCCTGCCCCCGCCACCTCGCCCGTGCGCCTGCCGCTGAAGGCAGCCGTCGCCCTGGCCTTCGTTCTGGGGATGGTGGCGCTGTCCACCGTCGTGCCGCAGACCGAAGTCGCGCCCGACATGGCCTGGCGCGGCAACTCCGGCTCGCTGGAGATGATCCGCTAAAGGCTCTCGGCGAACTTGCGCAGCATGGCCGGGTACAGCTGATGTTCCTGCACCAACACCCGGGCGGCCAGCGTTTCAGGCGTGTCGCCCGGTTCGATGGCGACCCGCGCCTGGCCAAGGATCGGACCGTCGTCCAGCTCTGCCGTCACCTCATGCACGGTGCAGCCGGCCTCGGTCTCGCCAGCCTCAAGCGCCCGCGCATGGGTGTGCAAACCCTTGTATTTGGGCAGAAGCGAGGGGTGGATGTTCAGCATCCGCCCCTCGTAATGCCGTATGAAGCTGGGCGTCAGGATCCGCATGAAGCCCGCCAGGCACAGGATGTCAGGGCGCGCCGCATCCAGGTGACAGATCAGCTCGGCCTCGAAGGCCGCGCGGTCTTTCCCGAAGGGGCGGTGATCGACCGCGAAGGTCGGCACGCCCATCTGGGTGGCCTTTACCAGACCGCCCGCCTGCGGATCGTTGGACCCGACCAGCACGGGGCGCGCGGGGTGATCGCCGGTCATGCTTTCGACGAGGCGGACCATGTTGGACCCGCCGCCGGACACCAGGATTGCAACGCGCTTCAAGGGATCAGCCCTGCAGCGCCGGGTAACGGATGCCTGCCTCTTCGGTGACCGTCCCGATGCGGCTGACGGTCTCGCCGGCCTCGGTCAGCAGCGCGGTCAGGGCGTCGGCCTCGGCTGTATCCACCACCAGCACCATGCCCACACCGTAGTTGAAGGTCTTCAGCATCTCCGCCTCGGAAATGCCGCCCTGCGCCTGCAGCCAGGTGAACACGCCGGGTTTCTCCCAGGCGGTCAGATCAATCTCGGCCCCCAGGCCCTGCAGGACGCGCGGCAGGTTCTCGGTCAGGCCGCCGCCGGTGATATGGGCCAGGGCATGCACACCGCCCGCGCGCACCGCGTCGAGGCAGGATTTGACGTAGAGACGGGTCGGTGTCAGCAGCGCGGCCCCCAGCGAGCCGTCGGCCCAGGGGCAATCCGCATCCCAGCCCAGCCCCGAGGTTTCAACCAGCTTGCGCACCAGAGAATAGCCATTGGAATGCACCCCGTCGGAGGCGAGCCCCAGCAGGACATCCCCAGCCCCCACGCCCGCCGGCAGATCCTGCCCGCGTTCCATCGCACCCACGGCAAAGCCTGCCAGGTCGAAATCGCCCTTGGCGTACATGCCCGGCATTTCCGCCGTTTCACCGCCGATCAGCGCGGCGCCGGAGTTGGCACAGCCCTTGGCAATCCCTTCGACGATGGCCGCGGCCTGGTCGAGCTCCAGCTTGCCGGTGGCGAAGTAGTCAAGGAAGAACAGCGGCTCGGCGCCCTGGCAGACCAGGTCATTGACGCACATGGCCACCAGGTCGATGCCGATGGTGTCCACGTGGCCGGTGTCGATGGCGATGCGCAGCTTGGTGCCCACACCGTCGGTGGCCGCCACCAGGATCGGATCGTCGTAGCCGGCCGCCTTCAGATCGAAGAGCGCGCCAAACCCGCCCAGCCCCGACATGGTGCCGGGCCGGTCCGTGGCCTTGGCCGCCGGTTTGATCCGGTCGACCAGGTCGTTCCCGGCCTGAATGTCCACACCTGCGTCCGCGTAGGTGATCCCGTTCTTGCCGTCACTCATGACCCTGCCCTCGAAGCCTTGGAAATTGGGCCGGTCAGTAGCCGATCCCCCCCCTTCGCGCAACGACAAAGCGGCCCGCCGCTGCCGCAACGGCAGACGCGGCGGCGGTCGCCCGCCCGAAAGCCACGTGCCGCCCCTGTTTCGTCACGATCTGCCCTCATGCACCGCACGACGGGCGCCGCGCGCGCAGCTCACACTGAAGTCCTACCATGGCCTCGGGCCCCGCGTCCTCGGGGCGGCAGCGAGGCCAGGGTTGACGCGTCGCAGCCACGTCCGCCCCCGAACGTACCCGCCTGCCCCGCCGCGCGCTTGACCCTCGCGGCTCCGCGCCATATGCCTGAGCGCGGTCGGGCCTGTAGCTCAACGGTTAGAGCAGAGCGCTCATAACGCTTTGGTTGCGGGTTCAAATCCTGCCGGGCCTACCAGAAATCCGATTTTTCCCAATAAAATCAAGGGCAATGTGGACCACGCCGACCCACGAACGCCCATCACTTTTCAATGGGTTACGGGGCAAGTGGACCACGTTTTCCGGGGGGTTCGATGCCGCGTCATGCTAGCCGGCCGTGGCAGAGGAGATGGCGCCTGAATACGGCAATGATCCGACGCGGCCTTGTAAACCCGGTCCGCAAGGGCCATGTGAGTATAGCTTACGCTTTTCTCTTCGACATTCTGCTGCCTGAAACGGTTTCGGTTGATCGACTTGGATCGACTTTGCCGGGCTGCCGCATATCGCGGGCAGCAGAAATCAGGAGGAGACCGACATGGCTCAAGGCACAGTGAAATGGTTCAACACCACCAAAGGCTTCGGGTTCATTCAGCCCGACGACGGCGGTAAGGACATCTTCGTACATATCTCTGCGGTCGAACGCGCAGGTCTGTCTGACCTGCCCGAAGGCAAGAAGGTGAGCTACACCCTCGAGGCCGGCCGCGATGGCCGCGAATCCGCTGGTTCTCTGGAGCTGGTGTGAAGCCAACTCTGGACGATATCCTCAACGGCGTTCCCGAACAGAGCGGCAATGGTGGCAAACCATTGTCGCCCACCAAGAAGGCCGATGCGCGGTCCGAGACGCAACTCGACAAGATTTCGGCCAGCGCCAAGCGCTTGCTGTCAGAAGAAGCCGAGCAGCGCGCGGACAAGATCGCGCGCCTCAGTGCCGCCCGCCGAGCGCTAGGGCGGGAAGACAACACCTGATCCCCTGCGGCCCGCCAAGGGCCCGCACGAGGTCAGTTCCAATACCTCTCGCGACACGTTCTGCCCGGAGCGCCCATCTCGGACCCAGTCCGACGGCGCGCCGGTGCAGCGCATCGTGGCCGCCCCAGGCGGCGGACGATGGCGCGAGACGCCACCTACATAACGGATCAGGGAGGATCACCATGGGCTATTCACAGCCAAAGAAGCAGTTGGATCTCAAGGAGTTCCTCAGCACGCCCGCGAAGAAGCGGCCCGGCGCCAAGAAGTTCGGGTATCGAAGATTCCCCGCGGCGCCCACCATGTCGCAGGACGATGCCCCGACCGAAAAGAGCGATTCCGAGGCGCCTTCGGACAGCTGATCCGCCCGGTCGGCCGATGCGGCTCGCCCGACCGGGCGAGGTCGGGCCGGGTTTTTCCCGGACTGGCTCTGCCCTGCAGGCCGATCGCCGCCCGACTGCGAAACACGACACAAGATTACAGGCGCCGGACGGTGCCACCCCGGAGCGCGGCAGTATGAACCGCTGCCTCCCCCAGACATTAGGATACGACAATGATGGATATTCCCTGGGGCGAACCCTTCGCCCTCATCGACACGAAGGGCGACAACGTCGCACGTGTCGGCACGATTGAGACCGCCCACCACTGGCTGCGCCGCAAATGGCCGACCAGCGATGCGACCCACCGAAAGGCTTTGGCCCGGATCGAAGACGCCATGGAATGCATGGGATCTGTTGCGGAAGCCAGGCAGGCCTTCATCGCGGCAGCGCGATCTGCCGGGTTCGTCCCGGCCAAGCTGGCGTAGCACGGGCGCCCGTCACCATAGCGCCACCGGCCGGATTTAGGTCCGAAGAAGTGGCAGCATCCAACGACACAGCGAGGAACCTGAACCACATGAACGAAAAGAAACCAGCACACGCGAGCCGCCACATGACATCTCCCGCACAAACGGTCCTAAATGCAGGGGCGCTGACTTGGGACGACTTCATGTTGGGGCTGTCAGAGGAACACCCGATCGCTGAAACTCGCGCCTCTCTGGGGCGCCTTTTCCAGGAATAGCCCGACCGGACGGACGGAAGAGCCTCATACTGAGGCCACGCACGGCCCCGCCGCAAAGCGGGACCGATCAGGCAACCGGCGCAGGGACTGCAACGTCTTCAGGGCTGCATAAGCACCGAATTAGACGGATAGTCGGACGCCCAGGTGGCCGGGAGCGGTGCGACAAAGACATTTTCCGTGCGGTTGTGGGTGTAGCGCCAGACGCCATCCTCACACTTGCGGAACTTGTTGAACAGCCGGGAGGACCGCAGAAGGGCCTTTCCATCCGAGAAGAGCCAGGGCTGCATATGCACCCAATTGCCCTCTGCGGTCATGGCATCATCGGACACGCGGATCTGTTCAGAGGTCAGATAGTGGCAGTTCAGGATGAGAGCGGGATCGGTCTTACCGCCCCAGAACCCCTCGAAATGCTTCTTCACCGCATCCCAGCCCTCGGCGCGGCCGAACTGACCTTCGTAGTACTCACCAACGCCTTCCCAGACAGCTTCGGGCGCGAAGAGCTCCATGATGCGATCAATGCGCTCTGCATCGCTGTCGCACCCATATTCCGGGTTGGGCGTATCACATAAGAACATGTAGCGCGCCTGCAGGCGGCGCACCTCGGCTTCGGCCTCTAGGACCGCGACACGTGTTTCCAGGGCGTTGATGTATTCTTGAGACACGGGCGATTCCCTACCTGATTACGATAATTTTCACCTAAATGTATCGCGTCGGGCCCCGCATATGAAGCGGCGGGCAGCCACTCAAGCGGGAGTTTCGAAGAAACCCTTCGCTCAGGTTCTTAGGTGCCCAGTCTACACGCAAAGAAGCTCATAAGAGCACAAGGCCTGACACGCCTGACCGCCAGGCCCGGACAACAACGCTCCTGTCCGTGGGCCGCGGCCCCGCTCGGTCACGCCGACTTCGCAGGTCGTCGCAAACCTGGCACGACCGCCCTAGATTGGCAGTCACGAGATATGCGATGTCCCGCCCCTCTCAGAAGGCGTTGTCACGCTTAAACTCCAAAGCTCCAACCCTTATTTTCAAGCACAATACCCAAACGGATAGCCAAAGATGTAAGCGTTGACACGTCGCGGGCGGTTCCCCCAAAGGTGGAAAGAACCTGTTGCTCGACAGGCTTCGGAGAATACTCATCGACGCCCCGAAATGACGTCAGGCCGAATTCTCTGACTTTGAAACTTCGATGTGGAACGCGTCGCGTAACCTGACGGGAGTCTGCACTCCCACAATATTTCCTAGCTCGCGGCAATCTACTGCCTGCTATCTCGTTCGAAGGACTGTACCAGTGGCCATAAGTCTTGATGGATATCTTGTTGCGAAAGCCAAGGAGCTTGAGCTCGAGGTCAAGGAGCTGAAAGAGATCTCCGCCCGGCTAGAAAGTCTAGGGTATCAACTTGTCGGGCGCACCTGCGCTGAGGGCGTTTCAGGATTGATGATGGCGTCGGCGATCACCCAGAAAATCGCAAAGAGCATTGAAACACCGGGCGACGACGAGATGGTCGAACACGGGGATAGTGCTGGCACCGTTCACACGCTCCATCCCGAACGCTAGGGGGCCAGGCGCGTTATCTTCAGAGCAGGAACACGGCGGTTGCAGCGACGGCAATCGCCGAAAGGCCAGACGAGCACCTGTCAATTGGCCCGTTCCCAAAGGCTTCCCTGCACTACCCTCATCTCGAAAGCGCAAGGGTCCGGCGTGGCTTTTCAGACGATGCATCTTAATTTCAGATGCGAACCGCATGTATTTTCATTGGCACAATGCTCCAGAAGTCCTAGCGTCGCCAAACACTCGATTAGGGGACTTCGCAATGATCACTCGCAACAAAACGCTCCGGCATTTTACAGCCGCCGCACTGACAGGGCTATGCCTGGCAGGATCGGCCAATGCCGACGACTGGGCTGGACCGTTCGCCTCAATCGGCCTCGGCAGCAGCCACAGCCGGCTGGACTGGACCGCAGGAGGCGTACCCATCTTCGCCCCTACCGGTTACGAGGATCACGGCACCGCCGACAGCCTGGCGATCAGTGGTGAAGTCGGTCAGATGTACCGCCGAGGCGACTTCCTGCTCGGTTGGTCGGTTGGCCTGACGAGTCTCGATCATGAAGAACGAAAGGCCTCCCCCTTCTCCCCGGGCGAAACGCTCGCGACCGAGATCGGGCCGATGGCCTCTCTCGCAGGCCGGGTCGGCAAAGATTACGGCAACTGGCTGTTCTACGGCGAAGCCGGCGTGGCGATCGCAAAACTTAGCGTGCCCAATGAGGCCCCCTATTGCCCGACCCCCTGCAGGGTTTCGCTGGATGGCATGTCGACGGGTTTCCTTACCGGCATCGGCGCTGACTATCGGATCACGGATCGGTATGCGGTCGGCATCAACTATCGCTACGTCGACTTCCAGGCGCGCACCGCTTCCGGTGAGATCTCCGGCCTGGGCGCGCCGCAGGAGTATGAGATCGGTGCGGACGCGAGCGTCATCACCCTCCGCCTGACAATCGCACTGGACTAAAGCCACCGGTACGGGCCCAAGCCCGGAGAAAAGTGCCCCGATGCAGTTCAAAGGCGCCCTGGGGCTGCAGCGGTGTTTGCGCACCGCTGCCCCCGATCCGGGCGCTAGTCGTCCAACTCGGCCGGATCGGCCGCGCGAACCGAGTGGATCTCCGCGATATGGTCCCAGTCCTGGGCAGCCTCGCGCGCGGCGCGAGCGTCGGGCGCCTCGAAGGGCACCTCGCGCGGCGGGTAGTAGTAGCCGTGAGCCTCGTTGCTCATGGTCACGAAGTAGCGGGGCATTCGGCCTCCCAGGTCGCATTTGTCTTCAGGTCCCGCCGCAGGTTCCAGGGCGCATGGGTGGCCCGCCAGTCGATCTCCGCTTCGCTGAAGATCCGCATCTCCTCCACGTCGCAAAAGGCCGGGCCGGGCGGCGGCGCTGCCGGCACAGGATCACTCCGCAGGTAAGAGCCAGCGGTCAGGCGCAAAAGGGCCGAGATCGGAACCGGGAATGCTGTCCAGCGCATGGTCGCGCTCCTTGTCCTGGTGAAGGTCCGCCACCCGGCCGTTGCAGCCGGCCAGCATGGTGTTGAGAGTCCGGGCACGGGCCTGCAGGCGGTCGACTTCGCCCGCGAAGTGCCAGGCGAGCCAGGCCGCGGCGAGGAAAACCATTAGGGCATCGTCGGCGATAAGGAACATGCCAGGAAGCAGAAGCGTACGTAGCAGGTTTGCAGCGATCGGCGCCTATTCTCTGTTGCCCCGAGCCACCGGCGACACAAATCCCATCTTAGGAGGAGGCCGCACCGCGGCCCAAGCCTGACGGATTGGAGGATCCCCATGCTGAATGCCGTGTCGCGCCCACTGGTGCGCCTGGTCGAGCGCTGGTTGCCCGACCCCTATATCTTTGTCGTCATCCTGACCCTGATCGTCATGGTCTCCGCGATGGTCTTCGAGCAACAGAGCCCCGTCGCCGTGGTCGAGATGTGGGGCGGCGGCTTCTGGGGGTTGCTGGCCTTTGCCATGCAAATGCTGCTGGTCCTGGTCACCGGCTTCATGATGGCTTCCACGCCCTTGGTGAAAGGCGGTCTGCAGAAACTGGCCGGCCTCGCCAGCTCACCAGGCGCGGCGATCCTGCTGGTGACCTACACCGCCCTGGCGGCAAGCTGGCTCAACTGGGGCTTCGGCCTGGTCGTCGGCGCGCTCTTTGCCAAGGAGGTCGCGCGCAAGGTGAAGGTCGACTACCGGTTGCTGGTGGCCTCTGCCTATTCCGGCTTCATCGTCTGGCATGGCGGGCTGGCGGGCTCCGTGCCCTTGGCCATCGCCACAGAGGGACACCCCTTCGAGAGCATGATCGGCGTTATCGGAACCGATCAGACGATCTTCTCCTTCTTCAACCTGGCGATCGTCCTGTGCCTCTTCATCGTTGTGCCGCTGCTGAACCGCATGATGCTGCCGAAGCCGGATGAAAGTGTCTACGTCGATCCCGAGCTGCTGACCGAATCCGAGCCCCCGGTGGCGAAGGGCGACACCCCAGCCGAGCGGCTGGAGGGCAGCCGGATCCTGACCTGGCTGATCGGCCTCTCGGGCCTGGCCTTCCTGTTCGACTACTTCGTCAACGGCGGAACGCTGACGCTCAACATCGTCAACTTCCTGTTCCTCTTTGTGGCGATCATCCTGCACGGCACCCCGCGCAACCTGCTGGCCAGCCTGAACGACGGCATCAAGGGCGGCGCCGGGATCGTCATCCAGTTCCCCTTCTATGCCGGCATCATGGCGATCATGGTCGACTCTGGGCTCGCCGAGTCGATCTCCTCGGGCATGGTCTCTCTCGCCTCCGAGGCCACCCTGCCCCTCTGGTCCTTCCTCAGCGCCGGCGTGGTGAACTTCTTCGTGCCCTCGGGCGGCGGACAGTGGGCCGTGCAGGCCCCGGTGATCCTGCCCGCTGCGGCAGAGCTGGGCGTCGATCCGGCCCGCGCGGCAATGGCCGTGGCCTGGGGCGATGCCTGGACGAATATGGTGCAGCCCTTCTGGGCCCTGCCGATCCTCGGGATCGCCGGCCTGAAGGCGAAGGACATCATGGGCTTCTGCACCCTGCACCTGGTCCTGAGCGGGGTCGTGATCTCGCTCGGCCTCACCTTCCTGTAGGCTCAACGGTTGCTCCGGGCCTCGATCCCGGGGCAACCGAATGAACCCAGCCACAGCGCCGCGACCGACGCGGCGTGAAGATCAGCGGCGGTCGCCCGAGCCGAAGTCACTCCCGATGCCCCGGGGGCTGAGGTTGCGAAACAGCCCACCGGATCGACCAACTCACATAGAGCGAAACACCCCCAGCGGGGCCGCACGGAAGTTGTATTTCGCGCCGGGATAGGCTATTGGTTCTTGAGACGATCACGTCTTGCTGCGAAGGGCAGCAGAACTTCCACGACATCGACACCATGGTGACAAACCGGGCAACGCCGCGGTCCATTGCGCCGTGTACGGACACCGACCGCGTCTGACGCCGCCGGACCGATTGATGCGCTCTTCGCCTCACGCCGACGACCTTCACCACACATATAGCGACGCGGCGCTTTCTCCGCGGGAGGACTTCTCATGACCACTCCCGAATGGCTCAAGCCGGGCATCTACGGTGCCCTCATCGGCGCGGCAGCACTTGGCATCATCGGCTTCACCTGGGGCGGTTGGGTCACCGACGGCACCTCGCAGGAGCGCGCCGAGGAACTGGCTGCATCCGAACTGACCACCGCGATGGTCCCCGTCTGCCTTGAACAGGCGCGCCGGGATCCGCAACTGCGCTCCAAGCTGGAGACCGTCCGCGCCGCGTCGAGCTATCGCCAGCGTGATGCAGTGATGGACGCTGGTTGGGCTACGATGCCCGGAACTGAAAGCCCGGATCGCGATCTCGCGAAGGCCTGCCTGGCTGAACTCGACCTCAGCGCCCCCACGACGGCTGCCGTCGACAACGGCTAATGCAACGCCCTGGCCGGCCCCTGACAGCCCAACCGCTGTCCGGTTGGGGCCGCCGCCCGAAAGTGCTGATCGCTGCCACAGCATGACGACATCCGCCCGCCGGGCACGCGGGCGGCAGAGGCTAAAAAGGCGCTCTAAGGCACCGCACACCCGACCTCACCTTCGACGAGTTGAAGGCCGAACCGATGATCCGCCTTGCCATTCAAGCGAACGGGGCGTCGTGACGGTCACCCCGGGAGGTCGGCGCCGAGATCACCAGGAAGACGACCTCGGACTCGCTGTCGTTCCGGGCCTGGTGAGGGGCGTTCGCAGGAATGTTGATGCCGCTTCGCGCGGGCACGGTCTGCGTCACCCCGTCCAGCTCCATCGTCAGGGACCCGGAGAGGACGTAGAAGAATTGCTGCGCTTTAGCATGATAGTGACGAACTTCCTTCGTGTTCGCCGGCATGCGCTCTTCGATGATGAGCAGGTCGCTTCCCGAGGCCAGGATCCAGCCATCGCAATCCTCACCCCATTTGTAGTGCTCTGCTGTTTGTGAGCTGATCATCGGCACCCCCTGAAATGACGGGGGCAATCTCTAGGATCAAAGCGGGCGGTCCACAATGCTTGGCCCGCTCCGATAGACAGACCAGCGTCGCCCCGGAGGGCGGCAGCATCAGGCAAATGTGGACCACGCACCCTTTTCGCGTGGTCCACATTACCCCTTAAGCATCTGTTATTTAATCCCTTTACTTGATGCCTGCCATCCCTGCCGGGCCTACCAGACCTCCAACTCTCCGCGCGACGTCGGCGACCACAAGGCGGCCCCCAGGGCTCAGCCAAGGACCTGCCTCGGTTGGCCTCTCACCGCGATCGCAGACTGTCGGGACGGGGGACCTGGCCCCGCTCCCGGCCATGGCAGGCTGCCGTTAGTGCTTCAACTCGCGGAGCGCGTGGCGGATCAGCTTCCAGTCGCGAGCCTGATCCGTTTCACCGGACGCCTCGCAGGCGCGGATCTTTTCCGCCACCTTCGCCTCGGCGGCCGGGCCGTGCGCACGGTAGAGCGCGCTCGCCTGCTGGGATGCGTTGATCGGTTGCATGGGTCCTCCTCTCTGCGTGCCTCTTCTGGCACGTTGCCTCTGGTCTAGCACATCCGCCCCTGCTTTTCATGACGCAGCGCAGCACGATGGCAGGGCCAGCGGGATATGGCCTCGCCGCCCATGGCAGGGCCCGTCCCCCGGCACCCCCGCGGTGGGCGACAGGCGGGATCGTCATCCCCGGCGACAATGGCTCTTGAGCCTCCCCGAGAGGCGCGGCAGAAGGCGCCCATGAGCGAGAATACATGCGAGATCGACCGGGCCGCGGGCACCTTTACCCTGAACCTGGAGACATGGGGCAACACCTACCCGCTGGACACGCTGGAGCGGTGGCTGGCCTTCTACCGCGAACAGCGTGACCTCTTTCCCAAGTCGCGCAATTCCTACGACAAGACGATCGCCCTGTTGGAACAGGCCCTGGCCGAACGGGACGGCGGCTGACACCTCGGGATCACGAGACCGACAGGGTCACAGCAGGCGGCCCCAGCCCCAGCCCCGCCCGGAAGGCCGGCTGCAGCGATTTCCATCCCGGGCGGCCAAAAGCTCCCTGACGCCAAGGCGCGGCAGAAATGCACCCGAGGTGATAGGAAAAGCCTTTCCTGTGAATAGATTAACGCGACAGTAATTTCTGGCTAGCGTCGAGGCCAAGCAGAAGAGGTGACTGCCCGCGACTGCACCGGGCTCTCGCACATCACCTCATGCGCCAGGAAAGGGGATCCGATGAGTGCACCGGGAGGAACGGAGAGCGGCTCTGCGCCACAGAGCCAAGGCAACGGTACGGCCGAGCTCAGTCATTTCACCTTCATCGGCTCCGGCACGCTGTTTTCGGACGTGGTTCTGCGCACGATCGACACCGAGTTTGCCGGCATTTGCGCGACCAGATACCCGCAGCTCGCCACCTGGGCGCTGACGGTGCTGGATCACCCGACCGACCCGCCTCCGCCAACCCGTTTGCTGGTAGTGGATGAACGGCAGGTCGACGACCTGTTCCTGCTTCTCCGACGGCGCCCGACTGAGATGGAGAACACCCGGCTGGCCCTGGCCGCGCGCACGTCCCTGGGGGCGGCCAAACTGGTGCGCAGCGACGGGCACAACCTGGTGCAGCACCACGTCAGCATCCTTCCGATGAACCTGCACCTGACGGCCTGGATCCAGCTGCTGCGCCTGCTGGACTGCGGCGAACACTACCTGCCGTCCTGCGCGTTCGACCTGACGCCCCCCTATGCAGAGGGCGCGACGCCCCCGGACGCCGGGGGGGAGGGCGACTACACCCCGACCGAGGCCTTGACCGTCCTGACCCCACGAGAGCAGGAGGTTCTGCGCCTCGTGGCGGCGGGCCGGCCCAACAAGGTCATCGCCCGCGACCTGTCCGTGTCGGCCCATACGGTGAAATTGCACATCCACCGGATCATGGGCAAGCTGGGGGTCAGCAACCGCACCGAAGCGGCGATACTCTTCCTGCACGAGGGCGCCGGTGACGGCCACGCCTCGGCACAGGCGCCCTCCCCCTCCAACAGCTGACGCCCCGCCGCGCGCCCTGCCCCGCAGGCCCTCGATTGCTGCCCCGCGGCGCGA
Source organism: Pseudooceanicola marinus (assembly GCF_002786295.1). Taxonomy (GTDB): domain Bacteria; phylum Pseudomonadota; class Alphaproteobacteria; order Rhodobacterales; family Rhodobacteraceae; genus Pseudooceanicola; species Pseudooceanicola marinus. Next base: position 191,663 of record NZ_PGTC01000018.1, read on the forward strand.
GAAATGCGGCGGCGCGGCTCGGAAGCTGACCGGAATCCGTTCTGGCGCAAACGTCGAACTTCATGATTAGCTTCAACAATTGCTTGAGATCCGCGGGACACCCGAGGTCGGGAAAAGAAGCGTCCAGCGGGGACCGTATCTTTTCCGGAGCTGTGACATGACAGGCTCGAAACCGATTACCATTCGTCAGTTGGAGGTGCTCGACGGGATCGCCACCGCCGGTTCAATCCGCAAGGCCGCCAAGCTTCTCGGGCTGACCCAGCCCACCATCTCCGCGCAGCTCGCCAAACTGGAAACCGCGCTCGGCTCCGAACTGGTCAGCCGCGACCAGGGGCATCCCGGTGTCCTGACCGGGGCCGGCGAGCTTTGGGCGCGCACCGCCAGCAGCGTGTTGACCGAACTGGAGGAAGGCCGGACACGCCACGGCGAGATCTTCGGCCATGAAGGCTACACGATGAGCTTCGCGACGATCCCCTCCCATGCCGGGCGGTCGCTGGGGATCGCGGCGGCGGTGGCGCGGGCCATCCCAGGCTTCTCCGAGGTCTCGGTCAGCCTCGCCCCGTCGAGTGCCGACCTGCTCGACTACCTCGCGATCCGCAAGGCCAGGATCGGCCTGCTGGCCATGACCGAGGAGCTGAGGCAGACGCGCTCGCTCATGTCAGAAGAGATCTACATGGATCAGATCGTCTGGGCGGTGCCACGCTCGATCGACCCAGGGCTGGTGCGCGCGGTGCTGTCAGGCGATGCCGGGGCGCGGGACCTGCCGCCGGCGTTGCAAAAACGTGTCGTGGTGCGGGCCCCGCACGAATGGTCCGACGTCGGCGCCAACTGGTACAGGACCCGGCTACCCGATGCCGCGCCCTCCTATGTCAGCGACCTACACGTCGGCGCGGTCGAGATCGTCGCCGCGGGGCTGGCCACCTGCCATGTCTCGATGACCCTGCGGGCCAACCTGCCGGAACGGATCCACGACACCGTCGCCTTCTATGAGACCGGCCTGACCTCCCAGGCGATGGTCGTGGTCATGCCGCGCCACCTGATGGCCGTCCCCTCCTTCGCGCGCTACTTCCGCAACCTGTCCGCCGCCCTCCGGGATCACTACGCCCGGGCCCTGTCACCTGCGGCCCTGCGGCCCGATGCGATCGCGCGTTTCATGCGCCATCGCGCCGGCGAAACCGGCGTGATGACCCTGGAAAAAGTCCTGCCCCGGTCGGGACATCCGGGGCAGGACCGATGCAGTGATGGGGGGACGATCACTGCATCTTCGAGCGACAGTAGTCAGCCACCTGTTCATCGTTGAACGGGGTGCCGCGCTGCTTCCGCGCAAGGATCACCCCGTCATCACGACGAGAGCACGTCACATAGCTCGACAGCGGGCGCGGCGCCTGAGTGGTGGCGCTTTGCGGCGTTGTGGTGGCCGCGAATGACGCGCGCTGTACCTGGGCCGCCTGCCGCCGCTCGTTGGCGGTACAAACACTGCTGGGCGGGAGGGTGCCGACCTGCCGCAGGGCCTGGCAGGCCTCGGAATCACGCCGCGCGATCATGATGAGCGCCGCCTGGCCCTGGCCCATCTGCGCCAGCAGGCAGGCCTCGTCCACGCGGGAGTTGCCCCCGGCCGCCCCGCCGCCGATCAGCGAGATGCCGACGCTGGAGGACAGCGAACAGGGATGCCCCGAGCCCATAGAGGGCGGCTGAACGGCCGGCGCGTTGCGCACGGTGTAGGACCCGCCGTAGCGATGATTGGTGGTGATCTCCCCCGGGGTCCGCTGATCGAGGTAGATCTGGGCGTTGGAATGGCCGCCCGCGGCCGAGGACGTCGAGCTGGTCGACACCTGGGCGGAGCTGGACGAGCTGGAGCTCGAACCGCTGCTGGCGCTCTGGCCGGCGGCGGTCGTGGCCAGCATGGCCGAGACGCAGATGGCGCCGGCAGCGTTGACCAGCAACTTGGCGGGTGCTTTCTGGATATCATTGAACATGGGTTTCTCCTCCCCGAACGCAGAGGTCTAGGTTGAGGCCGGAGCAGTACGTTCGGATAGCTGCTCCGGCCAGCCCGACCCGATGGGACACGGGACCGGGCTTTGGCATCAGGTCCTAGAACATGATGCCAAGGCCGCCGAAGGCGCCGCTGCTGCTGCCGTTGCCGACGGTGTAGCCGCCGGTGGCCCCTGCCGCGCCGAAGCCTAAGACGCCGGCGGTCGAGGTGTTCTCGACCCCGCCGACCGTGGCGGTCGAGGACGACGAGCCGGAAATCGCGCCGCCCGGTCCGAGAACCGTGTAGCCTTCCGCGGTGCCGGCGCTGGCCAGTTCCATCGAGGTGCTGTTGGTCGCCCCGGCGAGACCACCGAAGGTCCCCGCGCCCGAACCACCCGAGGCGATCACCCCGCTTTCGGAGCCCGACCAGGACCCGGTGCCCAGCACGACCTGTGCCGAGGCGCTACCCCCGGCCAGGGCGGCGGCAGATGCCAAAATAACGAAAAGTCTCATTTCAATTCCTCCTGCTGGTTTCACTTTCGCCCGACCGGCGTCACCGTCGGCCGAGCCGTCGAGTTGAGGTCTAAGCCTCCCAATCAACTTACTTTTCCGGACCAATCGCCAGCAATTGACGTGACGGGCATCGCCCGTTTCGGGGAGGCTGGGATGGGGCATTGCCCGAAGGGTGTAGCCCGATGGGGTGGCGCCTCACCCGGGCGGTCTACCCGAGGCCGGGGCGCGGCACCTCCTCCCTGCCCGGATGGGTCAGGACAGCGCCAACGCACCGCTTCGGGGTCCCTCTCGCGACTCAGCGGAAGGCGCCAGGGCGCCACGGCGCGCGGCCAGAACCCTCCTCGCAGCCTCGCGGCGGACATCGGGTCGGAAAACGACGGCCCCTTGCCATTGAAAGAGCAGAATTAACCGGCGCCCGGGTCCAAAAATCGCCATCTTCTGACACAATAGTGAGCACCAGTTCAGAGAGTTCGCGGCGGCCCCTTGGTCGCCTGTTTTCGACCCAGAGTGAGGCCAGTGCGCAGAATGCCATTGACCATGACCGATCCGATCCTGGTTCCGCCGCTGAAAGTGGTGGTCGCAGATGATGATGCCCTGCAGCGCGCCCATGCCTCCGCGCTGCTGCGCAAGCTGGGTTATGACCCCTACGAGGCCGAGGATGGCGCGGCGGCGCTGGATCTGGTGCGCCAGCTGGGCGCGCGAATCCTGCTGTGCGATCTCAACATGCCCGGCCTGGACGGGCACGAGCTGGCCCGCAGCGTGCGCGAGGACAAGGCCGATCACTACGTGCACATCATCATGGTCACCAGCCAGAGCCAGAGCGCGGAGCGCGAACGAGCGCTGGAGGCCGGGGTGGACGATTTCATGGCCAAGCCGCTGGACCGCGCCAGCCTGACCGCACGCATCCGCTCGGCCGACCGCCTGCTGCGCCACGAGATGCTGCTGGCCGAACGCAATCGCGTGCTGGCCGAGGCCAAGGAGCAGATCGAAGCGGACCTGCGGGCCGCCGCGACAGCGCAACGCCGCATGTTGCCCGAGCCCGAAGCGCGCGTCGGCGACTGCAGCTTCCATTCCGCCTTCATGCCCTCGAACATCCTGTCAGGCGACATGTTCGCCTATTACCAGGTCGCGCCGGGCTACATCGGGTTCTATACCATCGACGTGGCCGGCCATGGCGTGCACGCCTCGCTGCTGTCCGTGGCCCTGGGGCACCTGCTGACCGCGGAATACTTCCGCCGCCGGGCCTTCGACGACACCGGCGCGCCGGATCCCGCGGCCCTGGTGGCGACGCTGAACGAACGCTTTTTCCGTCAGGACAGCACCGAGTATTTCACCATGTTCTGTGGTATCCTCGAACAACAGAGCGGCCGGCTACACTACTGTCAGGCCGGGGCCCCCTCCCCGGTCGCGATCGGCCCGACCGGCGTGACCCGCCAGATCGGCGACGGCGGCTTCCCTGTCGCGCTGCTGGACATGGTCACCTTCGAGAACCGGTGTGACCAGCTCGACAGCGGAGAAACCCTGGTCGTCTATTCCGACGGCGCCACCGAGGCCGAAAGCCTGACCGGCGAGGGCTTTGGCGAGGCCCGATTCCGGGCGGTGCTGGAAGAGGCCGCGCCCCGGCCCGACACCATCCCCGGCAAGATGGTCGAGGCCCTGACCCGCTGGCGCAACGGCCGCACCCTGCAAGACGATCTGACCATCCTCGTGTGCGAAAGGACCCAACAAAATGATCAAGTTTCACGGTGATGCCGCGGACGGCCTTGGCATCGTCGAGCCCGGCACCGACCGGCTGACCGCCGCCAACGCCACCTCGTTCAAGGACGACGTTCTGGGCCTGATCGACGCGGGCACCAGCCGCCTCGTCATCGACCTCAGCAAGGTCGACTTCGTCGATTCCTCCGGCATCGGGGCGCTGGTCGGCCTGCTGAAGCGGATCGGCCACCGCGGCGAAATCGTCGTCTCCGGCCTGTCGGACAATGTCAGCCAGATGTTCCGCATCACCCGGATGGACCGTGTCTTTTCCAGCTACGACACCGCCGAGGCGGCGTTGCGGGCGCTGAGAGAAAACGCCTAGTGCCGCTTCTGTCGCTGGAGATGCGCCCGGAGTTGTCCGAGGTGGACATGGTCGTGACCTCCCTGAAGGAGGCCGCGGGCAAGGCGCTGTCAGAGATGAAGCTGGCCACCTTCGAGATCGCCCTGTCGGAGGCGTTGACCAATGCGGTGCGTCACGGCCTAGCGTCGTCGGAGGGCAGCGTGGCGCCCGATCAGCCGATCAAGGTCACACTCTCGGACAGTCCGCGCGGGTTGCTGATCGAAATCATTGACGCGGGCACACAGGGCCCCGAGGATCTTTACGAGGATTTAGCCAGCCCCGATGCGATCGACCTGATGGCCGAGAGCGGCCGTGGCCTGTCGCTGATCCGGCATTGCGTCGATGACCTGACCTTCGAGCCCGCCCCCGGTCACAACCGGCTGGAACTTCTCTTTCACCCGGACCTCGAAACATGATGAGCCTGCTGATCGAACCCGGATACCCCGTTGCCCTCCTGTCGGTGGTGCTGGCGATTGTTGCGCTGGTGCTGCAGGGCTATGCCTACCGCGCCCGCGGTCGGCGGTTGGCGCAGGTCGCCCAGGATCTGCAGGAAGCTCAGCGGATCGCCCGTATCGGGACGGTCCGCTGGGATTTCGTCCGCGACGAGGTGGTATGGAGCGACGAATACGCCCGTCTTCTCGGGCTGGAACCCGGCGGGAAGATGACCGGCACGCAGTTCGCCGGCATGCTGCTGCCGGAATACGTCGACCGGGTGGTGTCCAGTGAGGAACGCGCGCTGCAGGTCTCAGCCGAAACCGGAAAGCCCGCGCGGCGGGAAATCGTCTATCGCGTGAAAAGCCACGACGGTCGGATCATGGACGTCTCTGCCCTGTCCGAACTGAAAGCCGATCGCGAGGGACGGCCGCTCTACATGATCTCGACCATCCGCGACGTGACCGAAGAGATGGAACGACAGGCCGAGCTGCGCACGAGCGAGAGCAATCTGGCGGGCGCGCTGCGCGTGGCCGACCTCAGTTGGATGCGCAAGACCCTGAAGGACGGCAAGATCACGTGGTCGGACAGCCTTTATGCGCTGACCGGGCGCGACCCGGCGCAGGGGCCGGTGTCGCTGTCGACCCTGATCCGTCCCGAGGATCTGCCCGCCTACCGTGCCGCGCTGAACAAGATGCGCGCCGCCGAGACCGCCCAGGATCCCAATCACAACCGCCTGTCCCTGCGCCTGACCCGCAGCAACGGCGAAGAAATCCACGCCCGGATCGAGCTGGAGGTCACCCATGATGCCGATGGTCGACCCGACACCCTGTCGGGCGTGATCCGCGACGTCACCGAAGACGTGAAACGCGAGGCGGAGTTGCATGACGCGGTGGCCGCCGCCGAACATGCCAATGCCTCCAAGAGCGAGTTCCTGGCCGTCATCAGCCACGAGCTGCGCACGCCGATGAACGGGGTGCTGGGCATGCTGGGCGCGCTGAACGATACCAAGCTGGACGATGCGCAGCGTGAACAGGTGCAGATCGCGCGCAACTCCGCCAACTCCCTGCTGGTGATCCTCAACGACATTCTGGACGCCTCGAAGATCGAGGCGGGCCGCCTGCAGATCGAAGAGGAGTCATTCGAGCTGAACAGCATGGTGCGCAGCGTGATCCACCTCTACGCGCAGCGCGCGTCGGAGAAGCAGATCGTGCTGGACAGCCGGATCGACGCGGACATCCCGCCCTGGATCCGCGCCGACAGCGGACGGATCCGCCAGATCCTGTCGAACCTCGTCAGCAACGCCATCAAGTTCACCGACAGCGGCCATGTGATGCTTTACGTCTCGGCCCTGCCGCAGACGGACAGCGCACCGCTGCGGCTGCGCTTCCGGGTCGAGGACACGGGCGCCGGCATCCCGCAGGAATACCATTCCCGCGTCTTCGGACGTTTCGAACAGCTGGGCGCCTCGGGCAACAATCGCCGCATGGGCACCGGGCTGGGTCTGTCGATCAGCCAGAGTCTGGCCGAACTGATGTCCGGCACGATGGGCTTCGACAGCGCCGAGGGCGAAGGCTCATCCTTCTGGCTGGACCTGCCGGTCGAGCCGGCCGAGAATGCCCTGGAACGCGGCCCCGAAGAGCCCCCGGCCGAGGGGCTGGACGTGCCGCGCATGCGGATCCTCGTGGCAGAGGACAACAGCACCAACCAGCTGGTCGCCCGCTCCATGCTTGAACGCCTCGGGCAGAACGTAGACCTGGTGGTCAACGGCGCCGAAGCCGTCGAGGCGGTGCAGAAATTCGACTACGATCTGGTGCTGATGGACGTGTCGATGCCGGTGATGGACGGCCCCACCGCCACGCAACGCATCCGCGCCCTGCCCACCGATGTCAGCGCCATCCCGATCCTGGCGCTGACCGCCCACGCCGGCAACGATCAGGTCAGTTTCTACCTCAAGGCCGGTTTCAACGAGGTGTTGACCAAGCCGATCCTGAAGCATGAGCTGGAGCGCGCCCTGGACCGCTGGAAGCAGTTCGCACTGCAGAAAAGCGGCGCAGAGGACGGGATCGAGCTGCCTTCGGCGGACGAGGAAGCCGTCACGACGAAATCGTTGGGGCGGGCGCGCAGCGCGGCGGACGACGCCGGCGGGACGCCAATCGCGGGCCAGGTGTCGGAGTTCTGCGATGCCGAGGCATTGAACGAGAAACTGCTCGAGATGGACCGCGATTTCGGCGCCGACACCGTGAAGGGCATCCTGAAGGCCACCGTCTCGGACCTGACGCGCCATATTTCCACGCTGGAGGCGCAGCAGAGCGCCGAGGGCGAGGCGCGCGACGATGTCCTGCTGTACCGCTCCTTCCATTCGCTGGTCGGGATCGCCTCCACCCTCGGTTGCGGAAAGATGACCAACCACTGCCGCCTTCTGGAAACGCTGCCCGACGCCCGTGCCGATGCGCCCGATCTGGTGCAGTCCCTGATCGACCAGGTCCGCCTGATGCGCGACGAGGTCGCCGACCTCGCCGAAGAGAAAAGGAACTCGAAATGCGCCTGACGCGTCCCTCCACGCGCCCGATGCGTCCTCTGCTGACCCTGGCCTGCGCCACGCTGGGACTGGGCGCCAGCCCCGCCCCAGCGCAGGAAAGCGGCACCACCCTGCCCCAGAGCCTGGCCCCGCTGGCCTCTGCCGAGGCTCCTTCGGAGCCGGTCGAGACGCATCCCCGCCCCTTCGGTCGCCATGGCGAACTGACCGAACGCGAGATGGAGATGGCGCGCACCGCCTGGTCCTATTTCGTCGAACGCTACCAGCCGGAAACCGGGCTGGTGAATGCCGTCGGCTCCTACCCGTCGACGACGCTGTGGGACACCGCCTCCTACATCAGCGGCCTGGTCGCGGCCTATGAGCTGGGCATCATCGACAAGCGCACCTTCGACACCCGCGCGACCAAGCTGATCCGCACCCTGCGCAACCTCGACCTGTTCCGTGGCGAGGCGCCCAACAAGGTCTACAACACCCAGACCGGCGAGAAGGTGAACTATGCCAACCAGCCCGGCGAGATCGGCTATTCCGTGCTCGACATGGGCCGCATGCTGGTCTGGCTGCGGATCCTGAAGGAACGCTATCCCTACCTGGCCAACGGCGTCGACAACGTGCCGATACGCTGGAACTACTGTAATATCGTCAACGATGACGGGCGGCTCTTCGGCTCTCTCGTGCGGGGAGATGGCGAGACGCGCTACGTGCAGGAAGGCCGGCTGGGCTACGAGGAATATGCCGCCAAGGGCTTCGCGCTCTGGGGCTTCGACGTCACCGCGGCGCTGGATCCGCAGCCGCTGAACTACACCCGCATCTACGACATCGACATTCCCTACGACGGTCGCGACCCGCGCGTCTTCCACAACCAGAACTACGTGCTGACCGAAAGCTACCTGCTGGACGGCCTGGAACTGGGCTGGGATCTGCCGGTGTCCGATCCCGCCGGAGCGGGCAATGCCAGCCACGGCTGGCGTGCCGAGTTCGCGCATCGCATCTTCGAGGTGCAGAAGCGCCGGTTCGAGGCGACGGGCGTGATCACCGCACGCTCCGAACACCAGGTCGATGGGCAGCCATACTTCGTCTACGATAGCATCTTTGCCGACGGCTATGCCTGGAACACTCTGGACCCGTCGGACACCTACCAGCCGGACCGCGCCGCGGTCGCCGCCAAGGCGGCCATCGGCATGTGGGCGCTCTGGGAAGACGACTATACCGACCTGCTGTTCGAAACCGTGGCCGACCTGTCGGAGGCCGAGGGCGGCTTCTACGAAGGGCTCTACGAGAACGGCAACGGCTTCATTCCGCTACAGACCGCCAACAACAACGGCATCATCCTGGCCGCTCTCCTTTACAAGGCGCAGGGGCCGGTGTTGCAGTTTACCAATGACAACACCAGCTACTGGGACACAGCCTGGGCCGGCACCGACATCCGGGCCAACAAGTGCCTGCCGGAAACCCAGGTGGTCGAGCTGACCTGCTGTGCCTGCGAGGACCTGCCGCAGCCGAAACCCGCCGTCACCGCCGAGGAGTTCCTGTTCTGCCGACCCGTCAACGGCCCCTACGGCCTGGGCGCCACCGACTGCGGCACGACGGAACAGAGCTTTGCCAAGCCCGAACCGCGCTACGTCCTGCCGCAGGCGTGTCGCGTGCCCTGGGGGCAATGATGAGCAGCGCGAGCGGCAAACCGAGACTTCTGTGGTTCGACGCCAACCGTGTCTGCGCGGCGATCGGCGTGGTGCTGATCCATTCGACCACCGACTTCAGCGGGCAACCCTTCCCCGACGCCTCCGTGGCGGAACGGGCAGTGCCGGTCTTCCTGCGCTCGCTCGGGGAATTCTCCGGCTCGGAGATGTTCTTCTTCTTCTCGCTGTTCCTGATGGCCATGCGGGTGGACCGGCACCGCCCGCCCTACCGGCAGGCGATCATGACCCAGGCCGAACGGCTGCTGGTGCCTTTTGTCTTCTGGACGTTCTTCTATGCCGCCTTCCGGTTGGTGAAGGCCTATGCCTTCAACTACGAGGACTGGTATCTCGACCAGCTGAGCCAGACGCGGGTCTGGGTCTCCTTCTTCCTGCTGGGCAAGTCGCAGTACCACATGCACTTCCTGCCCACGCTCTTCGCCATCTTCCTGTTCTTCCCGGTGATGCGACTGGCCTGGCGCTATCCGCTTATGGGCGTGCTGCTGTTTGCGACCCTGGGCGCCATGGACCACGTGCAAAGCTGGCTATGGTCGCTCGATCTCACGTCGCTGACCCGCGAATACCTGGTGCGCATCACCAAGGTCTGGGGCTACGTCGGCTACGGCTTTGCCGCCTTCGCGCTCTATTCTCTATGGAGCGACGGGATCCCGCGCGGCGAGTCAAAACTGATCCGGCGCGGTGCGCTCTACTTCGCCTCGATGGCCTATATCGCCACCCTGCCCTTCTTCGGCACCGCCCTCTTCGAGGGGCATTGGGGGATCCGCACCGGCTGGGACTACTACGGCCACTTCCTGATGCCGATCTTCATGTTCGCGCTGTTCATGGGCGGGCAGTTCGCCGACTGGTCGCCGCGCTGGTCGCATCTGGCGAAATACACCTTCGGCGTCTACCTGGTGCACCCGGCGGTGATCGACCTGTTCGACATCGCCGTGGCGAAGACCGGGCTGGCCGACCTGCTGACGCCCACGCTGCTGGTGCTGCTGCGCTATGCCGTGGCCCTGCCCTGCGCCTTCGGTCTGGCCATGGCGCTCGAAAAGACGCGACTGCTGGCCTGGACCATCGGCCTCGGCCCCGCGCCCTGGAAATGGTCGCGCAAGCGCGGCACCGCGGAAACGAAGGGCTGAGCTGATGGACGATTATTTCCGCGCCTTCGAGGACCGGCGCCCGCCAGAGCCGCTGCCCTATTCCCCCGCGCGGGAAATGCTGTGGCAGTTCCTGGCGACCCTCGCCCTGGTCGTCGGCGGCTGGTACATCTGGTGGCGCTGGACCAGCTCGCTGAACCCCGACGCGATGTGGTTCGCCATCCCGCTTGTGCTGGCCGAAACCTTCGCCTACGTCGGGCTGATCCTCTTCGTCTACAACCTCTGGCGCGACCAGCCGATCGAGATCCGCGATCCCCCCGCCACCCTGGGCGACATCGACCCGACCTCGCCCGAGGGCGACCGGCCCCTGACCATCGACATCCTCTTTGCCACCTACAACGAGGAACCGGAGCTGGTCCGGCTGGGCATTCTGGACTCCAAGGCCCTGAACTACCCGCACGAGATCGAGGTGAAGATCCACGTCCTCGACGACGGCAAGCGCGCCAACATGCGTCGCGTGGCCGAGGAAGAGGGCGTCGGCTACATCACCCGCGAGACGAACGAGGGCTTCAAGGCCGGCAACCTGCGCAACGCGATGGAGCAGACCTCGGGCGACCTGATCGTCATCTGCGACGCCGACACCCGCCCCTTCCCGACGCTGCTGGAACGCACGCTGGGCTATTTCCGCGACCCCAAGATGGCCTGGGTGCAGACCCCGCAGTGGTTCTACGATCTGCCGGCGGGTGAGCGGCTGCATGACGTGATGCACCGCCGACTGGGCCTGCTGGGGCGCTGGACGGGGCGCGCGGTCGAGGGCGTGCTGGGTGAGATCCGCCTGGGCGAGGATCCTTTCGTCAACGACCCCAAGATGTTCTACGACATCATCCAGCGCCGCCGGAACCACGCCAACGCGTCCTTCTGCTGTGGCGCCGGGTCGATCCACCGCCGCGAAGCGGTGCTGGAAGCCTCGCTGCGCAGCTTCGGCGCCAGTGTCGAACGCCGGGTGATCGCCGCCGAGGAGGAGATCACCCTGGAAAGCCGCGAAAACCGCGTCTCCCCCGAGTTGTTGGAGGCGCTGCGCACCGCCGCCGTCACCGAGGAAGTGCTGACCCCCTACAAGTTCCACGTCTCCGAGGACATCTATACCTCCATCGTGCTGCATTCGGACCGTGAGCGGGAATGGAAATCCTACCAGCACCCCTACGTCGAAAGTAAGATGCTGTCGCCGCAGGACCTGCTGACCTGGACCATCCAGCGCTACAAATACGCCGGCGGCAGCCTGGACATCCTGTTCCATGACAACCCTCTGTTCCGAAAGGGACTGACCTTCGCCCAGCGGATGATGTACGGGGCGACGTTCTACAGCTACCTGGGCTCGATCTGGAACGTGATCTTCCTCTTTGCGCCCATCGTCTATCTGTTCACCGGCATCGCGCCGGTGTCAGCCTATTCCAACGATTTCTTCGCCCATGTGATCCCCTTCCTGGTGACGCTGGAACTGGCGATGATGGTGGGCACCTGGGGCATTGCGGGCTATGCGGCCAAGGCCAGCTACCTGTCCTTCTTCCCCCTGGGGCTGAAAGCGATCTGGACCGTCCTGCGGGGCGAGAAGATCTCCTTCACCGTGACGCCCAAGGACCGCAACGCCGACACCTTCCTGCGGCTGGTGAAACCTCAGATCGCCGTGCTGGCGCTCACCGCCCTTGGCGGCCTCTGGGGCCTCGGCGCGCTGTGGCTGGGCGGCACCCAGCACAGCCTGACCGGCGTCGTGACCAACTGCCTCTGGGGTCTGAACAACTGCGTCGCCATGTGGGGCATGATCGCCGCTGCCCTCTGGCAGCCGCCCGAAACCCCCGCCGACACCGCCGAGCCCCCCCTGATGAAAGCCGAGGAGACCCCGACGTGAGCTTCCGCCAGAATCTGACCCGCGCCCGCGGCCATATCGTTTTTCTCGTCGCCCTCGTCTGCGGCCTCATTCTGGTGCTGCAGCTTGAAAAGCTCGGCGAGCCACCTGCGACAAATGCCGTTGAGAGCGACGGCGCTGACACCGTCGCCGCCGCGCCCGAGATCGCCGCCCCCCTGCCCGAGGACCCGATGCAGCCCTTCGAAGACCTGGAGCCCCTGCCCCTGCGCGACCCCGCGCCCCTGTCGGAGACCGACGAGGAGTATGCCCGCATCGCCTGGAGCTATTTCCGCAACAACACCAACGAGGAAACCGGGCTGGTCAACTCGGTCGACAACTACCCCTCGACCACCATGTGGGAGACCGGCTCCTATCTCGTCGCGGTGCTATCGGCCGAGCGGCTGGACCTCATCTCCGCCGAGGAGGCGCACAACCGCATTGCCCGCGTCCTCGACAGCCTGGCATCGCTGCGGCTCTTCGACGACACCCTGCCCAACAAGGCCTACCACGCCCGCACGCTGGAACTGGTGAACTACGCGAACGAACCCGTGGAACTGGGCCTGGGCTGGTCCGCGCTGGACATCGCGCGGGTCGTCGCGACCTTGGGCCTGGTGGAACGCAATCACCCAGAGCTGTCGGGGGCGGTCGAGGCGCTGATCGACACCTGGGCGCTGGAGCGGATGGTCGAGGATGGCGAACTGATCGGCATGAACGTGGTCGAGGGCACGCCGCGCCCCAACCAGGAAGGCCGCGTCGGCTATGAACAATATGCCGCCAAGGGCATGATGCTCTTCGGGTTCGACACGTACCGCGCCTATGACGTGCGTCCGCAGTTGATGGTGCAGGAGGTGCTGGGCCAGCCCATTCCGGTGGACACCCGGCTGCACCGCGCCACCACGCCCGCCTTCGTGGTCAGCGAACCCTACCTTTTCGACGGGCTGGAGTTCGGCTTTGACGCGCGCTCGCACCGTTTCGCCTCGGCGATCTACCGGGCGCAGGAAGCGCGCCATGCCGAAACCGGCCAGTTCACTGCCGTCACCGAAAGCCACCTGAACGAGGCCCCCTATTTCGCCTATTCCACCGTCTGGGGCGGGGGCGCACCCTGGGCCGTGCTGACCTTCCAGGGGGAGCGGATCGACAGCAAGCGCACCGTGGCGACCAAGGCCGCCTTCGGCTGGGATGCCCTTTTCGGGACCGAATACACCGCCGCGCTGGTGGCCGAGATCGCCGAGACCGCCCAGGCCGGCAAGGGCTGGCCCGAGGGGATCTATGAACAGACCGGCGAGGTGAACACCTCCACCACCACCAACACCAACGCGGTGGTTCTGGCCGCGCTGTCGTTCAAGGCCACCGGCCCCCTGATGCGGGACCCTGAATGACCCTGTGCCGCTTCGTCTCCGCCCGTTTCTCCACGCTTGTCGCCCTGTCGCTTCTGCCCACCACCGGGATGGCCCAGCCATGTGTCGGCCCGGCCTTCGACCAGCCCCTGCCCGGGGCCGAGAACGTGCAGCGCCGCTACGCCGACGTGCCCTCGGCGCGCTATCCCGGGATCTGGCAGGAGGGCCGCGTCGCCGGGTTCACCTACCGGCTGTTCATGGACCTCACGGCCGAGGTGAACGACGGCTCTACCAACCCTGCCTGGCAGGTCTACCTGACCTGTGATCCCGCCTCCGGCCTCTGCGACGAGAGCTTCGACGGGCTGGCGCCGATCGCCGCCTCGCGCACCGCGCAGGTGCTGGGCCGCTGCCTGCTGGGCGGGCTGGTCACGGCGGAGGATTTCGCCCCATCCGAAAATGCGCGCCCCGCCACCGGCCTGCCGCCCGGCGCCGGCGTCTCCTCCGACGCGGATCGGCCGGAGAACCCGGCCGCCGGCCTGGCCGCCGCAGCCGCGCTGGAGGGGCTGCGCAACCCCGACAACACGGCCGCGCCGGTGATCCCCGAGGTCCCGGAGGATGACCGACCCCTAGCCTTCGGCGAAACCGAGGCCCCCGCACGACCGCAACAGGACACGGTCCGGCTGGGACCGAACCTGCTGCCTTCGGGACAGTGCGGGCTGTCGGCGATCGACGAGGGCAGTTCACCGGTCATGACGCTGCAACGACTCTTGCAGGAGGGCGACTTCGCCCCCGGCGCGGCAGACGGGATGATGGGGCCGAGAACCCGGCAGGCCCTGCAGCGCGCCCTGGGAGACAGCGCCACCGGGCTGACGGTCACCGAGGCGATTGCCGCGCTCGACCGTGCGCTTTGCGCCGAGATCGAGAACGCGGCGACGGAGTGACGCCCGACCCGGTCGACGGACATGAAAAAGGCGGGGTCCGACACGGCCCCGCCTTCTTCTTTGCCATCATGCAGGCTTGCCTCAGCGCCCGGCGACGCTTGGCAGCCACAGCGCCAGCTGCGGGAACAGCGCCACGGTGATCAGCGCCGCCACCTGCATCAGCACGAAGGGCAAGGCGCCCTTGTAGACCTCGGTGATCGAGGCCCCGGGCACCGAAGAGCGCAGGTAGAACAGCGCCATGCCCACGGGCGGCGTCAGGAAGGACGTCTGCAGGCAGATCGCCAGCAGGATCGCCACCCAGACCGGGTCGAAGCCGAAGCTGGTCAGGATCGGCATCACCAGCGGCGCGACGATCAGCACGATCTCCATCCAGTCCAGGAAGAAGCCCAGCAGGAAGACGATGAAGATAATGAAGGCCAGCACGCCGTGCGGTCCCAGTGGCAGGGCGCGCAGCGCCGCCTCAATCGTCTCGTCCCCGCCATAGCCGCGCAGCACGACCGAGAAGCAGGACGCGCCGAAGATCAGCATGTAGAGAAACGCGCTGGTACGGCCCGTGTCATAGCAGACCTGCTTGAAAGCGTCGCGGTTCAGCTTGCCGTTCAGCGCCGCCAGCAGGGTCGCGCCCGCCGCGCCGATGCCCGCCGCCTCGGTCGGAGAGGCGATGCCCGCCACGATCGAGCCCAGCACCGCCAGCACCAGAGCCAGGGGCGCGAACAGCGCGCCGGTGAACTCGGCCAGGGCCTTCATCGGCGGCAGACGCCCCCCCTCGCGCTGATAACGCGGCATGGCGTGCGGCGCGATGACGGCGGTGGCGACGATGAAGAGGATGAACAGCAGCGCCAGCCCCGCGCCCGGCACGATGGCCCCCATGAACAGATCGCCCACCGGGATGCGCAGCTGGTCGCCCATGACCACCAGCATGATCGAGGGCGGGATCAGGATGCCGAGGCAACCGGTTGCGCCGACGATGCCGAGGCTGACGGAACGGTTGTAACCCGCCTGGAACATGGTTGGTACGGCAATGGTCGCCAGCAGCACCACAGAGGCGCCGATGATGCCGGTCGAGGCCGCCAGCACGACACCGATGGCCACGACCGAGATGGCCAGCCCCCCGGGCGCCGGGCCCAGCAGACCGCGCATTGACTTCAGCAGCCGTTCGGCAACGCCGGAGCGGTCCAGCATGAAGCCCATGAAGATGAACATCGACATGGGGATCAGCGAATAGCTGGAGATCGTGTCGAAGACGCGGTTGGCGACGAACCCGATCATCCGCAGCTCGGCCACGTCGGCGATCTGAAGCGGCTCGATCAGCGTGCCGAGGGCCGCGAAAAGGACGCCGACGCCGCCCAGCACGAAGGCCACCGGGTAGCCGGAGAAGAGGATCGCCATGAAACTGGCGAAGAACAGGAAGATGAAGAGCGCGTCCATGTCAGCGGGCCTCCGACCAGGCGGTGCCGAGGCGTTGCAGGCTGCGGATCAGGATCGACACGCCCTGAAGGGCCAGCAGGCTCATGCCTGCGGCCATGACGCCCTTGATGATGTAGCGCGCGGGCAGGCCCGAGGGCATGGGCGAGCCTTCCTTCAGCGCCCAGGAGAAGGAGAAGATCTTCCAGGCGTGCCAGGACACAAGGCCGGCGAAGGGCAGCAGCAGGAAGATCACCCCCAGCACCTCGACCAGGGCCTGGGTGCGCGGGCGCATGCGCGCATGCAGCACGTCGACGCGCACATGGGTGTCGGTCTGGTAGGCCCAGGCCAGGCAGGACATGACCACCAGGGCGTTGAGATGCCATTGCAGCTCTTCCAGCTCGATCATGCCGATGTTGAAGACGTAGCGCAGGATGACGTTGAGAAGGATGGTGACGACCAGCAGCGGCAGAACAAAGGAACCGGCCTTGCCGGTCAGTTCCGCCACCCGGTCGATGAAGCGGGTCAGCGAGGAAAACATGCGGAGGGTCCTGAAAAGTCACTGGGCGGGCCCGAAGGCCCGCCCGTTGTCCGTGGCACGCAGGATTATTCCTTGTGCGCCGACCAGGTTTCGACCGAGGCGCGGTAGCTGTTGAGGCTCTCCAGCACGCGGGCGAAGGTCTCATCCGCCTCGGCCTGCTCGGCCATCACTTCGTCATTGGCTTCCTCGAAGGCGGCGAGGACTTCGGGCGGGAAGGTCTTGATCTCGGTGCCGGCTTCCTCGAACTGGGCGATCGCGGCGGCGTTGCCCGGCGCGGTCGAGGTCAGCGACCAGATGTTGGTGGCCTTGCAGACCTCTTCGATCTGGCCCTGCTGGGCCTCGGTCATGCTGTCCCACTTGCGCTTGTTGATGATCAGCTCGTTAAAGGCCGCGGGCTGGTGCCAGCCGGGCAGGTAGTAGTAGTCGGCGACCTTCTCAAAGCCCATGGCCACGTCGATGGCGGGCATCGAGAACTCGGTGCCGTCGATCACGCCGCGTTCCAGGTTCGGGTAGATGTCGCCCCCGGCCAGCAGCACGATGGAGGCGCCCATCTTCTTCATCACCTCACCGGCGAGACCGGCAAAGCGGATCTTCTTGCCTTCCATCGCCTCGGGGCTGTCGATCTCGAAGGTGTACCAGCCACCGGCCTCGGCATCCATCACGCCACAGGGAACGGTGACGACGCCCTGGGCCTCGTAGATCTCACGCCAGATTTCCAGGCCGCCGCCGTTGTAGATCCAGCCGATGTAGTCGATGGCATCGGGGCCGAAGGGCACGCCACCGAAAAGCTGCACGGCGGGGAAACGACCGGCGACATAGAGCGGCGAGGTATAGCCCGCATCCAGGGTGCCCTGCTGCACGGCGTCGAAGATCTGCAGCGGCGGAACCAGCTTGCCGGCGCCGTACAGATCGACCTCCAGCGCGCCGCCGGAGATCTCGTTGATCGTGTCGGCGAAATGCTGGGCGTTCTGGCCGGAGGCCGGCAGGGTCAGCGGCCAGGCCGATTGCACGTCGATGGACATGTCGGCGGCGGCCGCAGCGGAAGACAGAAGCGCGGCGCCCGCCAGGGCCCCTGCGACGTTACGGGCGGTACGGGAAAGGAAGTTGGATCTGGTCATGGGTCCTTCGTTTCTGGCTATGTGCGGGGAAGACCGCCCGGGAGCGGTTGAAGTAGATGAGTCTGAGGGCGCACTCCGGGCAAATGGCGGGCAAGGCTGCTTCCGGCGGAAACCGATCTTGCCCATTTAGATTGCGTGAATTTTCATGGTTTGCCGAAGATTGCGGCAAAATTGTGATAAAATTCACTCTTTTGTTCACGCGCCGTGAGTACCTGCGCGAATCGAAATCTGATGACTTCTCTAAGGAATTTGCGCGACACCAAGACCCCAACTGAGACAGTGCCATGTCAGGCAGCCCTCCGAATCGAAGCAAAGCAGAAACTAGTACAGTCCAAATATTTATCGTTTAGTTTCAGGTATTTAAATAGCGACCAGCAGAATACAGGCACGACGGATATACCTCTAGATCGAGGTATTTTCGGCCGAATCCAGGCCCTATTCCGCGCCGTATGGCCGCCGCTCTCCGGCAATGTTAGCGCTCAAGAAGAGCCAAAACCGATCCCGCACATATTTTGTGCAAATTGATCTAAATCATTGTTTCACAGGGTTCATATTGGCGTCACACACCCCCTTAAACGGCTCCCTGGACTGCCTCCGATCACGAAGTGGGTTCCCCGAAAACGAATTTACGGTAATTTTCACTTAACTACTCTGAGTGAGCGATGATGACCGACACAGCCAACTCCATCGTGACCCGTTACCTGGACCTCGGCCCTGAAAGCGGCCCGCGCGTCCTGGTGAAGGAATGCCTCGGGATCGAGGGGATCACCACGCGCTGCGGCTCAGCCGCCTTCGCCGAGGCCCCTGCCGAAACTGCCCATTCCCACGTGGTCGAGACACTGCTGGGCGCCGGCGCCCATGTCATCGGCACCGTCACCATGCATGAGCTGGCCTTCGGGGTCACCGGGGTCAACGCCTTCGCGGGCACCGCCGTGAACCCCGGCTGGCCCGACCGTATCCCGGGCGGCTCCTCCTCCGGCTCCGCCGCGGCTGTTGCCGCCGGCCTGTGCGATTTCGCAATCGGCACCGACACCGGCGGCTCGGTCCGTCAACCCGCCTGCTGCTGCGGCGTCTTCGGGTTGAAGCCGACCTTCGGTGCCATCGACCGGCGCGGCGCGATCCCGCGCGGCTCCTCGCTGGACGTGATCGGCCCCTTCGCCGCCTCCGCGCCAATGCTGACCAAGGCCGCGTCGATGATGC
This sequence comes from Pseudooceanicola marinus, assembly GCF_002786295.1. GTDB lineage: Bacteria > Pseudomonadota > Alphaproteobacteria > Rhodobacterales > Rhodobacteraceae > Pseudooceanicola > Pseudooceanicola marinus. The sequence continues at coordinate 210,433 of NZ_PGTC01000018.1, forward strand.
TGGCGGGCTTCGCGTCTGAGACCATCGACACCCCGCGCCTAGGCCGCGTCGCCCTGCCCGCCGAGGTCGAGGTCGCCCCCGAGATCACAGCCGCCACCGATGCGGCCCTGGCCGGGCTGGAGATGGCGCAGGCCTCTCTGCCCTCCTTCGCCGATGCCTACCGCGCCGGTCTGACCGTCATCAACTACGAACTGGCGGGCGAGTTCGGCCAGCTGGCCCGGTCCAACGCCACGCTGGGCGCCGACATCCAGGGCCGCGTCCGCGCCGCCCTGGCAGTGACGCCCGAAGACATGGCCGAGGCCGAAGAGATCCGCGCCCGTTTCACCGCCGAGGTGGACGCCGCGCTGGAGGGGCTGGACGCACTGGTGCTGCCCACCATGCCGACCGTGCCCCCCACCCTGGACAAGGCGACGGATCCCCGCGCGCTGATCCCGCTCACCCTTCTGGTGCGCCCGTTCAACCTGTCGGGCCACCCCGCCGTCACCCTGCCGATCCGCACCGCAGACGGGCTTCCCGCCGGTCTGCAACTGGTGGCCCGCAAGGGCGCCGAGGCGCGCCTGTGCGCGCTGGCCGAATGCCTTGCCGATCGCTGCACCCCCGCCGACACCTCGAAGGAAACGCCATGAACAAACCCGACCCCACCCTGGGCAAGGCAGCCGAGCTGTCTGCGCTCTGCGAGGAGATCCGCGGCCGCCGGGCCGAGTTCGACACGCTGCGTCACATCCCCGACGACATCGTCGCGGGCTTCAAGAAGATCGGCGTCTACCGCGCCTTCGTTCCCACCCGCTTGGGCGGCGACAACATCGACCCGATGCAGTTCCTGGAGCTGATCGAGACGCTGTCCGCCGCCGACCCGTCCGCCGGTTGGGTTGCTTCCTTCGGCGTGTCCTCGACCTATCTCGCGGCCCTGCCGCCGGAGACCTTCGACAAGATCTATGGCGAGAACCCCGATACCGTCTTTGCCGGCGGTCTCTTCCCGCCGCAGCCCGCCTACCGCGTCGACGGCGGCCTTGAAGTGTCGGGCCGCTGGTCCTGGTGCTCTGGCTCTATGGGCGCCGACCTGCTGGGCGGTGGCATCAAGATCGAGGGTGATGAGACGCCCCTGCCCCGCACCGCCGTCATGCCCAAGTCCAAGGTCACTATCGACGAGACCTGGCACACCATCGGCCTGAAGGGCACCGGCAGCCATGACCTGGTCGCCGACAAGGTGATCGTGCCCGAGGAATGGACCTTCATCCGCGGCTCCAAGTCCGAGATGACCGACCCCATCTTCCGCTATCCCGCCATGGCGCTGGCCGCCCAGGTGCTGGCCGTTGTGGCGCTCGGTGCGGCGCGCGAGGCGCTCGACTTCATCAAGTCCGACGCCGCGCAGCGCGCTTCGATCACCGGCGCGCCGAACCCCGGCGCCCGCCCCTATGTGCAGGCCCACCTGGCCCGCGCAGAGGGCACCCTGGCCGGCGCCCGCGCCCAGTTCTACGACGCCACCGCCAAGGCCTGGGAAGAGCTGCAACACGACGACGAGGTCTCGCCCGAGACCAAGGTGCAGTTGCGCCTGGCCTCCACCGTGGCCGCCCATGACGGCGCCGAGGTGGCGCGCGAAGCCTTCCTGATGGGCGGCGCGGGCACGATGATGCAGGGCCACCCGCTAGGCCGGATGATGATCGACGCGGCCTGTGTCGCCCAGCACGCCTTCATGGGTGAAGGCACCTGGACCGCCGCCGGCGCCGCCATGTTCGGCGAGAAGACCCCCCCGGGCTTCCCCTGATCCCGAAACCCCGCCGGGCCGCCCCAGGCCCGGCACCAGAAAACCGGAACACCTACCGACAGGAGCCATCCCATGAGCGAGCCCAAACTGCGCACTCTTCTGTGCTTCAACAACCACGGCACCTTCTTCTCGCTGCCCTTCGACCAGATCGGCCCGGTCTGGAAGGCCACTCAGGAGCTGATGTCCGGCATCAACAAGCTGGACGGCGTGGAAATCGTCGGCACCTTCGATGATGACCAGACCTTCGTCGGCGCCTCCCAGGGCTTCCCCTACACCTGGTACATCCTGGCCGACTTCCCCAACCGCGAAGCCGTGCAGGCCGCCTGCAACCTGCTGCGCACCATCGTCGTGGGCGAAGGCAACGACCGCCTGTGGAAGTACATGACCGTCGAGGCCCGCATGGGCCGTGCCCTGGAGATCCCCGACCTGTGAGCGATCTGTCCGAAATCCAAGGCGAGATCCTGGCGCGGCTCGACCGGCTGGAGGCCGAAAACGCCTGCCGCCGCTGCCTGTCCGACTACATGGACATCTGCGACCGGCTGGACGCGGAGACGGATCTCGACGCCCTGGGCGCCCTCTTCACCGAAGAGGCCGTCTGGGGAGGCGCGGGCGACCGCTATGCCAAGGATTTCGGCGCCCACCACGGGCGCGCGGCGATCATCGGCTGGCTGGGGCAGTTCTGCACCACCCCGCCGCATTTCGCGATGAACGCGCATTTCCTGTCGTCCGAGGCGATCACCCACAGTGACGACGGTACCGTCACCGGCCGCTGGCTGATGCTGCAGACGCCGACCTTCCACGACGGGCAGAGCTTCCTGATGGCCGCCCGGCTGGAGATCGACTTTGCCCATGAGGCGGGCGCCTGGCGCATGCACCGCTTCTCCACCCGCAATCTTTACGCGCGTCCGGTCGGTGACTGGAACGCTCCCGCCCAAATCCCGGCGCCTGCCGCCGGCCATTGAAAGGAATTCGACATGTCTCTGGATGAATTTCCCAGCGGTCCGCAGACCGACGAGCTGATGAAGGGCGACCGCGTCGCGACGCCCATGTACGAGGATCCCGCGCTCTTCGACGTGGAGATGGAACGGATCTTCGGCAAATCCTGGGTCTGGGTGGCCCATGAATCCGAAGTGCCCGGCAAGGGCAACTTCGTGCTGTCCTGGGTCGGCACCCAGCCGGTGATCGTCTCGCGCGACCGCAAGGGCGAGATCCACGTCCTGGTGAACCGCTGCCGCCACCGCGCCGCCTCGGTCTGCGAGATCAAGAAGGGCAAGACCAGTTCCTTCCAGTGTCCCTACCACGGCTGGGGCTACGCCCTGAACGGCGACCTGCGCGCGATCCCCTACTCCGAGGGCTACAGCGACGACTTCAAGAAGGAGAACTTCGGCCTGAAGAAGCTCCGCGTGGAGACCTTCGAAGGCATGGTCTTCGCCAACTTCGACCATGACGCCGAGCCGCTGGAAGATTTCCTGGGCAACGCCAAGCCCTGGATCCGCCTGTTCATGAAGCAGGGCGGCGGTTTCCCGGTGAAGACCCTGGGCGAGCACCAGTTCAAGGTGCCGATGAACTGGAAGGTGCAGCTGGAAAACACCACTGACGCCTACCACTTCCCCATCGTGCACAAGTCCTTCCTGCAATCGCTGGACGGCGAGGCGAACGAGACCTTCTCCTTCATGGATGATGACGACGGCTACGTCGAAGATCTCGGCAACGGCCACTCCGTCATGGTGATGATGCCGGAACTGATCGACCTGGACGAGAACCTGGACGCGCCCATCCCCGAGCGGTTCAAGGAACTGGCGGCCGAGCTGGCCGAACAGGGCTACGAGGACGAGAAGGTCCGTCGCATCGTGCGCGCCGTGGGCGGCTGCGGGTTCAACCTGAACCTCTTCCCGAACGCCGGCTGCTCGCTGTCCTTCTTCCGCATCCTGCGCCCCGTCTCGGTGAACGAGACCGAGATCCGTCATATCGCGCTCGGCATGGACGGTGGCCCCGAAGTCGCCAACCAGATGCGCATGCGCCTGCATGAGCACTTCCAGGGCCCGATGGGCTTCGGCTCGCCGGATGACGCCGAGGTCTGGGAACGGGTGCAGCGCGGCTCCGCCGGCGCGGGCGACGTGGACGTGATGGTCAACCGTGGCCTGGGCCTGGAGAAGGAAAGCAAGAACGGCCTGCCCGTCGGCGACATCTCCGCCGAGACCGGCATGCGCGCCGCCTACAAACAGTGGAAGAAGGTGATGGACCAATGAAAGACATGGCCGCAACCGACGTGAAACTGCAGGACATCGCCGAATTCCTGTGGATGGAAGCCGATCTTCTGGACCGGCGCGACTACGACACCTGGCTGGACCTGTGGACCGAGGAAGGCTTCTACGTCATCCCCGTCGACAAGGAAGGCGATGATTTCGCCAACCGCCTGAACATCGCCTATGATGACGCCAAGATGCGCAAGATGCGCGTCGAGCGGTTCCAGGCCGGGTTCTCGATCTCCTCCGCCCCGCCGGCGGATAGCGTGCGCACCCTGTCGCGCTTCGTCATCGAGGGCGCCGAGGGCGATACCGTCACCGTCCGTGCCGCCCAGCACGTGATCGAGGACAAGTTCGGCCGCCAGCGCATGTTCGCCGCCAATGTCACCTGGAAACTGAAGGTGACCGAGGACGGCTTCATGATCCGCGACAAGGTCATCCGCCTGCTGAATTCCGATGGGGTGCTGACGTCGATCAGCTATCTGTTCTGATGTCGAAACCGCTTCCCCTTGAGACACAGACAGCCGTCATCACCGGCGCCGGAAACGGCGTCGGGGCGGAAATCACGCGTGCCCTCCACGCGGCCGGATACCGGGTCATCATCACCGATGTGGATGGTGACGCGACCTACAAGCTTGCCGAGGAGCTGGACCTCGCCTCCGAGATGGCCCTGACCGCCACCCTGGACGTGTCCAAGCCCGAAGATTTCCAGACCGTCCTCGACAAGGTTGTGGATCGCTGGGGCTCGGTCGAGGTGTTGGTGAACAACGCCGCCGTGACCCGCGCGCAACCGCTGATGGAGATCGACCCAGCCACCTTCAACGAGGTGATGGGGATCAACGCCGGCGGCGTCTTCGCCGGCTCCCAGATCTTCGGGCGGCATTTTATCGAGCGCGGCTATGGCCGGATCATCAACATGGCGAGCTTGGCGGGCCAGAACGGAGGCACGACCACGGGGGCACATTACGCCGCTTCCAAGGGCGCGATCATGACCTTGACCAAGGTCTTCGCCCGCGACCTGGCCCAGTACGGCATCACCTGCAACTGCATCTCGCCCGGTCCGATGGACAGCCCGATGGTGCACGAACTGGTGGGCGAGAACATGCCCCAGATGCTGAAGAACATCCCCGTCGGCCAACTGGGCGATCCCGCCTTCGTTGGTCAGCTTGTCACCATGCTCGCCGGTCCCGAGGCTGCCTTCGTCAATGGCGCCTGCTGGGATTACAACGGCGGCCTTTACATGCGCTGAGGGAGACATGAAGGACATGAGCGATACCAAAACCATGATCCTGACCGTGGCCGAGCGTTTCGACGACCGCGGGGACATCATGCAATTGACCCTGAAGGGCGACGGGCCACTGCCGCTCTTCACCGCCGGCGCCCATATCGACCTGCTGGTCGAGACGCCCGAAGGCCCTCTGTGGCGGCAGTATTCGCTGGCCGGCAATCCCGCCGACCGCGACTGCTACCGCCTCGGCATCCTGAAGGATCCCGAAAGCCGGGGCGGCTCCACCGCCCTGCACCGGCTGGTGAAAACCGGCGAGAAGGTGCACGTGGAAGGCCCGCGCAACCATTTCCCCCTGGCGACGGATGCCACCAACACCGTACTCTTTGGTGGCGGCATCGGCGTGACCCCGATGCTGGCCATGGCCTGGGAGCTGCACGACCGCGATGCGCCCTTCACCCTGCATTACGCCACCCGCTCGGCCGAGCGGACGGCCTTCCTCGACCAGATCGAAGGCCTGCCCTTCCGCGCCAATATCGTGCTGCATCACGATGACGGCCAGGGCGCCGAACCGCTGGACCTGGCGCGCGATCTGCCCAAGGCGGAGGCAGGCACGCACGTCTATGTCTGCGGTCCGCAGGGCTTCATGGACTGGGTGATTGGAGAGGCCGAAAAGGCAGGCTATCCCGGGAAGCAGATCCACCGCGAATACTTCTCGGCGGATGTCGATGCCACCGGGGACAGCTTCGAAGTGTACTGCGAGCAATCCGACCTGACGGTCACCGTCGGACCGGATGAAACCATCGCCAAGGTCCTGGCCCGCGAGGGTCTGAAGATCGAGGTGAAATGCGAGGAAGGCATCTGCGGCACCTGTGTGACCGACGTTCTGGAGGGTGAGATCGACCACCGCGACCAGTTCCTGACCGAAGAGGAACGCGAGGACGGCGACCAGATCTGTTGCTGCTGCTCGCGCGCCAAGGGCCGCCTGGTCCTGGACATTTGACGGAGGACGAGCGCATGGAAATGAAGGACCTCTTTCGTGAAGGCATGTGCCGCCTGGGCGCCGCCGTCACGGTTCTGACGACCGACGGGTCGGCCGGCCGCCACGGCATGACCGCCTCGGCGGTCTGCTCGGTCACCGACACGCCGCCCACCCTTCTGGTCTGCGTGAACCGGAACAACCGCAGCCACGACATGTTCCTGGAAAACGGGACGCTCTGCGTCAACGTCCTGGGGCCGCAGCACCAGGACCTGTCGGGCATCTTCGCCCGCGCCGGAACCGAGGAACGCTTCGCCGACACCGGCTGGACCACCCATGCCACCGGGGCCCCGGTGCTTGGCGACGCGCTGGCGGCCTTCGACTGCCGGATCACCGGCCGGTCCGAGGTCGGCACCCATTCCGTCTTCTTCTGCGAAGTCGAAGAGATCGCGCTGAACGAGGGGGACCGGTCCGGTCTCATCTGGTTCGGCCGCGATTTTCACCACCTGCGCGCGGCGAGCTGATCGCCGCGGGCCACACGACCAACCGGGACAACCCGGGACCATGACCCGTAAAACCAACAGGGAAACGCCAACAATGAAACATCTTCTTGCCGCTACCGCCCTCGGTCTGTCGATGGCAAGTGCCGCCGCCGCGGACACCGTGCTGACCGTCGCCAACTGGCTGCCGCCGTCGCACCCGCTGGTCTCCCAAGTCGTCGTGCCGATGACCGAGCAGATCGCCGAAGCCACCGACGGTTCGGTCACCGCCAACATCCTGCCCGCCCCCCTGGGCCCGCCGCCCGCCCACTTCGACTTCGCCGTCAACGGCGTGGCCGACATCACCTTCGGCGTGCAGGGCTACAGCGCCGGCCGGTTCAAGACCACCAACCTGGGCGAGTTGCCCTTCCTTGGCGACAGCGCCGAGGCCACCTCGGTCGCCTACTGGCGCACCTGGGAACAGTACCTGAAACCCGCCGGCGAATATGACGGCGTGAAGGTCCTGGCCGTCTTCACCCACGGCCCCGGCGAGATCTTCGTGAAAGAGGGCGACGCCAGCAACCCCGACTTCCTGGAAGGAAAGAAACTCCGTGTCGGCGGCGGTTTCGTGCATGAGATCGCCACCGGCCTCGGCGCCGTGCCGGTCGAAGGTCCCTCCTCCAAGGCCTATGAACTGCTGAGCCAGGGCGTCGCCGACGGCATCCTCTTCCCCTACGAGTCTGTCGACTTCTTCGGCCTGATCCCGCAGCTGAACGTCGGTGTCTCCGTGCCCGGCGGCCTTTACAACACCTCGTTCTTCATCGTGATGAACCAGGCCAAGTGGGACAGCCTGACGCCCGAACAGCAGGAGCAGATCGACAGCGTCACCGGCGAGGCCTTGGCCCGCATGGCCGGCCAGATGTGGGATCGCGTCGATGCCAAGGGCCTGGAGAACATGGAAGGCAAGATCGAGGTCACCCCGGCCACCGAGGAACAGATGACGGCCTGGACCGCCATGCTGGAGCCGCTGGTCGCCGAGAAGATGGAAGAAGTGGCCTCCACCGGCGTCGACGCCGAAGCCGCCTATGACTTCTTCAAGGCCGAGATCGCCAAGGAAATGGCGGCCGAATGAAGCCCGCCACGTCTACCCACGTGTCCGAGGAGCCGGCAGAAGATCTGCTGCCGGCGTCCCGGAACCCCTTCGATCTGCGCATGATCCTGGCCGTGCTGGGCGGGGTGCTTCTGATGGTGCTCATGGGGCTGACGGTCGTCGACGTGATCGGCCGCTACCTCTTCAACTCGCCGCTGCAGGGCGCCACGGAACTGACCGAGCTGTTGCTGGCCGCCACCATCTTCCTCGGCCTGCCGGCCGTGTCACTGGCCAACGACCATGTCACGGTCGACCTGCTGACCGACCGCCTGCCCTTCCGCCTGCAACCCTGGCGGCTGGCGCTGACCGGGATCTTCTCGGCCGTCATACTGGCCATCGTCGCCTGGCGGATCTGGATCTATGCCGGACAGATCGGCGGCTATGGCGGCGTGACCACCTCGCTGCGTATCCCCATTGCCCCGCTCGGCTACTTCTGCGCGGTCTGCACGGCCGCCGGTGCCCTCCTCTCCGTCGCCGTGCCCCTGCTGGACCTCGTGCGACGGCTCAAGAACAGGACCTGACCCCATGGAATACTGGCCCGTCGGCATGGCCGTCGTCAGCCTGCTGCTGCTGATCGGCGTCCCGATCTCCTTCGCCCTTGCGGGCGTCGGGCTCGTGGGCGTCGCCTCGATCATCGGTTGGACCCCCGCCTTCTCTCTCCTGGGGTCCACCTTCTTCGACAACGGGCGCGACTACTCGCTGTCCGTGCTTCCCCTCTTCCTGATGATGGGCAACTTCGTGGTGCAATCGGGCATCGCCGAAGAGCTCTACAAGTCCGCCTATGCCTGGCTGCGCCACCGCAAGGGCGGGCTGGCCACGGCCACCGTCGTGGCCTGCGGCGCCTTTTCGTCGGTCTGCGGCTCGTCCATGGCGACGGCCGCGACAATGACCCGGATCGCCCTGCCCTCGATGCGCCGCTACGGCTATCCCGACCAGCTGTCGACCGCCTCGATCGCCGCCGGCGGCACCCTGGGCATCCTGATCCCGCCCTCGGTCATCCTGGTCTTCTACGGCATCATGACCCAGCAGGACATCGGGCGCCTTTTCATGGCGGGGCTGATCCCCGGCGTCATCGGCGTCATCGGCTATGCCATCGCCGTGCGCATCTCGATGAAGCTGCAGAACCTCGAACTGCCGACCGAAGAGAAGCTGCCCCTGATCGACCGCATCAAAGCGCTGAAGGGCACGGCCGGGGCGCTGGTTCTCTTCGTCTTCGTGATGGGCGGGATCTACCTGGGCGTCTTCACCCCCACCGAAAGCGCCGGCATGGGTGCCGGGGGCGCGCTGCTTCTGGTGATCCTGTCGGGCAAGTTCAGCATCGACAGCATGATCTCCGTCCTCTTCGACACGATGAAGACCACGGCGATGATGTTCTTCATCCTCTTCGGGGCGCTGACCTTCACCAACTACGTGAACATGTCGGGCATGACCGGCGACATCCAGGCGTTCCTGACCCTCTTCGGGGATACGCCGCTGGTGACGATCCTGGTGATCCTGTGCATCTACCTTGTGCTGGGCTGCGTGCTGGAAAGCCTGTCGATGATCATGCTGACCGTGCCGGTCTTCTATCCCATCGCCGCGGCACAGGGGATCGACCTGATCTGGTTTGGCATCTTCGTCGTCATGGTGACCGAGATTTCCTACATCACCCCGCCCGTGGGCATGAACGCCTTCGTCCTGCGCTCGGTCGTGCCGGATGTGAAGCTGGGCACGATCTTCCGCGGGCTCTTCCCCTTCGTTGCCATGGACGTGGTTCGCGTGGCGCTGCTGACGGCGGTGCCGGGCCTTGTCCTGCTGCTGACCTGACGGAGGCAAGACTATGAAGATAGCCATCATAGGCGCTGGCAATATCGGCACCGCCATGGCCGCCCTGATCTGCAACTCGGGCGCCGAGGTCACCGTCGTGGCCCGGGGCGCCCGGTTACAGGCGATTGCCGAGGGCGGGCTTGCGCTGGACGACCGGGGCACGCGGCATGACGCGCGCCCCAAGGCCACCGAGGCGCTGAGCGAGGTGCAGGACGCGGTCTTCCTCTGCGTGAAGTCGCAACAGCTTGGCGCGGCGCTGGACACCAACCGCGCGGGCATCGGCCCCGAGACCCTGGTCATACCCATGGTCAACGGCCTGCCCTTCTGGTTCTTCCTGCCCGATGCGCGGCCCGTGCCCCATACCGACCCCGAGGGGATCCTGGCCCGCCTGCTGCGCCCCGAACAGGTGCTGGGCGCGGTGCTGCTGATGACCGTCTCGATGGACGAGACGGGCGTGGCGCTGTCGACCAACACCCCCACCCTGTCGTTGGCCCCCGTGGCCCCCGGAGCGGACGGGGCCAAGGTGGACGCACTGATCGAGTCGCTGAACGCAGGCGGCGTGGTCACCGACCTGTCTGATGACATCCGCGCCAAGGTGCTGGTGAAGCTGATGGCCAATGTCACCACCAACCCCCTGTCGGCCCTGGTCGGGTGCACCCTGGAAGAGATCGGCCAGCGCGACGACCTTTGCGCCCTGGCCTTTGCGGTGGCGGATGAATTCCGCGCCTGGGCCAAGGCCGACCTGGGCCGAGACCTGCCGCCCAACCCGTGGCTGCGCGAGTTGCTGCTGGACGCCGGGCCCTTCGCCACCTCCATGTTGCAGGACGCCCGCGCGGGCCGCACCTTGGAACTGGACGCGATCGCCCGCGCCGCCATGACCCTGGCCGAAGACCAAGGGCAGCCGATGCGCTGCCTCGCGGCCATCGTCCACGCCCTGGACATCGCCACGACGCTGCCGCTGGACGGCACCGCATGCGCCGCCGCCCTGTCCGACCTCACTTCCCTCACCTCCCTGGAAAGGACCCCGTCATGAACGAGATGTCGCCCCCGATGGACGGAATGACAGAGGCAGAGCTGCGCGTGCAGCTGTCGGATTTCTACCACCTCGTCAGCTACCTCGGCTGGACCGAGCTGATCTTCAACCACATCTCCGTCCGCCTGCCGGGCGCCGAGCATGCCTACCTGGTCAACCCCATGGGCCTGCACTACGACGAGGTCACGCCGGAAAACCTGCTGGTCGTCGGTGTCGACGGCAAGCTGAAGCGCGACAGCGAGTACAAGCCGAACCCCGCCGGTTTCGCCCTGCACGGCGTGATCCACGAACACCGCCCCGACGTGGGCTGCGTGGTGCATACCCACACCACCCCCGTCTCGGCGATCACCATGAAGGGCTACGGCATCGACCATAACTCCTTCTACGGCGCGCAGCTCTATGGCCGGGTTGCCTACCACGCCTTCGAGGGCATCACGATCTACGACGAAGAGCGCGAGCGGATGCTGAACTCGCTTGGCGACAAGCACGTGCTGGTCCTGAAGAACCACGGCGTGGCTTGCATGGAGGCGGACATTCCGCTGACCTTCTTCCTGCTCTGGACCTTCCAGCGCGCGGCGGAGATCCAATGCGCCGCCGCCGCCATCCCCGGCCCCGACAGCCAGCTGCCGGAAGAGATCAAGCAGAAGTGCGCCGCCGATGCGCAGCGCCTGAAGGACAGCGCCTCCTTCGCCACGCTGCTCTTCGACGCCATGGTCCGCAAGATGAAGCGCGAGCGCCCCGAGTTCGCCTGAACCGACCCGCCCCCTGATGACCCACCAACCGCCCGGCCCCGCGCCGGGCGGTTTTGCTTTGCCCGGCTCCGCCCCACGGCAGGAAGCGTCCGACCCGACCGCCCCTCTGGACACGGAAGCGTGAGCATGGTCTCATTTCGGAACGGATAGCCAAAAGAGGAGCCAATCCCGTGAAGTTAATTATGAATCTGTTGATCAGTAGCACGGTATTGACGTTCGCAGCCCCCGTGATCGTGGCCGACATCACCGGCACCGGCGCCGTTGAGGCGCAAGGCAACAGCGGTGGCAACGGCAATGGTGGCGGCAATGGCGGCGGCAACGGTGCTGGCAATGCCTCCGAGCGCGGCAACTCCGGCATGAGCGGCAACGCCGCAGCAGCCAACGGACGTGGCAACAGCGCCGTGGCGCCGGAAGATCGTCGCCCCCTCGCCGCATCCCTGAAGTCGCTCAACTCCCTGAAGCGGAACATGAACGGCATCGTCAATTCGGCCGATCCGAAGATGGAGCCGGCGCGCGAGTACCTTGCAGCCGTGGCGGCGCACGACGAGGCCGTCGAGGCCCTCGAAGACGCACAGGAAGTCTACGCCGAGAGCTACGACGTTCTGGCCACCGCCGTCGAGGACCTGGGCATCACCGGCGCGCCCGAAACCTGGGCGGAGGAGATCGAGGATCTGCGCACCGAACTGGAGGCCGGTCCCGTCGCCGAAGGCGAAGCGGGCTACGAGGACTACCAGGAAACCCTGGCCGATCTCGAAACCGCCGAGGCTGCGCTGGATCAGGCATTGGCCGACAAGGCCGTTCTCGATGCCGCCGAGGCGACCGAGTTGGAAACCGCTGCCGCCTCCGGCGACGAGGCGCTGCGCGAGGCCCTTGCCGCCGCCTACAACAGCACCGGTAATGGCACCATGACCCCCGATGAGGTCACCGACGAGATGCTCGACTTCGCCAAGCGCGAACTGGGCGTCTGATCACGCTCCCCCTGATGCCCCGCCTCGCCGGATCACCCGGCGGGGCGGGTTCCCTTAGCGTATGGGACTCACGCTCCGCCCCCTCGTTGATCGCGGACGCGACACCGCGCCCTGACCTCATCGATGGAGACCGTGCCGAGGGCCGACGTTGACCTCGTCCTCCGGCACGCCCTATTCCGCCAAGACCGCCGTCGAGCACGACCGGATCCTGATGGAGGATCACGACCTTCTGAAAGAGCCAGCCCACCAAACCGCGAACGCATCCCCGAGCGCGTGGTGCATCCCAAGGGCTGGGGCCTTAAGGGCAAGGTCACCGTCCCCCAGGACATCACAGACTACACCTGCGCCATGGTATTTTCAGAGGCGGGCAAGACCACCGATGTGCTGTCGCGCTGGTCGACCGTAGCCGGTGACAGCGGAGCGGCGCCCGGATCACTCCAGCTTGCGGTAGACCTTTTCCAGCAGAAGGTTAAGTACCATCTGCTCTTCGCGCGACAGATCCTGGAAGGCGGTCACGAAAACCTCGTCAGCGATGGACCGGGCATTGCGCCGCATCTCATGGCCGGCTGGCGTCAGGCAGACCTCGGTCACCCGCCCGTCACTGGGCCGCGGCCCGGTCGTCACCAACCCCTGCGCCGTCATCCTCTGGATGATCTTGGTCGCCGTGTTGGGCTTGATGATGCAATAGCTGGAGATCTCGGAGATCGACAGCGCTTGATCCTCGTAGAGAGACATCAGCACACGCCAGTAGGCGACATCCATGCCGATGGTCTTCAGCCGCCGTTCCATCACCTGCATGTAACGGTTGGACGTCTGGGTGATCCAGTAAAAGGGCCAGTTGGCCTTGTGAAAGCCCGCCTCCTGGGGCGGGGGCACCGAACGGCTGTCGTCTGTCATCCTGTGTCTCTGTCTGGCCCGTGATCGGGACGGTATCCCTGTCTAACGTACGGAACAGTCGGCAGAAAGCCGCATCGCCCCCAGACTATGGTAGAGCGGCAATGTCACAAGACAAACGCCTAAGGCAGCAGCGCATGAAGCGCCGGGGACACGCCCCATCCCCTTAGCGTGCGGGCCGACGCCGCGACAGGCGGCGATCAGCGGGCGATGACGATATCCGCCTGCAGCCCGCCCATCCCATTGCTTTCGCCCAGGCGCAGCGCCCCGCCATGGGCCCGCGCCGTATCCACCGCGATCGACAGGCCCAGGCCGACGCCCGACCCCCGGTTCTGGTTGCGCGCGGTATCAAGCCGGCTGAAGGGCTTCACCGCCTCGTCCCGTTTCTCCGCCGGGATGCCCGGCCCATCGTCCTCCACGCGAATACGCAGGGCCTTGGGCGTCAGGTCCACGCTGACCTCGGCGCGGGAGCCATAGCGCACGGCGTTGCCGATCAGGTTCTCGACCGCACGCCGGATCGCCATGGGCCGCAGGGGCATCTCGCCCTCCCCGACCGCCTCGACCAGGGTCACGTCCTGGCCAGCCCGGCCCGCATCATGAACGATCTCGCGCACCAGCTGGATCGGATCGACGCGGGTCTCGACCTCCTCGGCGGTGCCCCGGGCGAAGGACAGGAATTCGTCCAGCATGCGCTGCATGTCGTCGATATCCCGCTCCAGCTCCTTGCGGTCCGCCTCCTCCAGCATCGAGACCGCCAGGCGCATCCGCGTCAGAGGGCTGCGCAGGTCATGACTGACCCCAGACAGCAGCAGCGTGCGCTGCTCGATCTGCCGCTCGATCCGCGCCCGCATGTCAAGGAAGGCATGCCCCGCCGCCCGCACCTCCACCGCGCCTGCCGGCTTGTAGGGCACGTGGCGCCCCCGTCCGAAGGCCTCGGCGGCCTGGGCCATGCGGGTGATCGGGCGCAGCTGATTGCGCAGGTAGATGAAGGAGATGACCGTCATCAGCACCCCGAAGAACACCATATTCACCAACAGCTGATGCGGGTTCGAGGCCGACAACCGCGTGCGGTCAAAATCCAACCGGAGCAGTTCCCCCTCCAGCCCGGGCTGGACCAGGTAGAGGCTGACATCGTTGTCATCGGGCAGGTCGACGATGCGCAGTGCCGGCACCTCCTCGCGCAGGACCCGGCTGATGACCCGGCCCGACAGGTCGAACCAGCGCAGGCGGCCCGCATCCGGCACAGAGGCGGTTGGCACCTGCGAAACCTGCATCTCCAGTACCGCGGCCGCCTCCCGCCCCTCCCCCTCGATCGTTTCCTGCAACACCATCTGCACGTCGCGCCCGGCGGAACGGGACATCTGTACCGTGACCCCCTCGAAATGGCGCTGGATGAAGACGACCGAGACCACCAGCTGCAGCGTGACCACCGGCAGCACCAGGATCAGCGCCGCCCGCCCGTAGATCCCCCGGGGCACATATCGTTTGAGCCAATCGAAAAACATGCGCTACCCTAGCCCCGGGCCGCGCGGAGGAAAAGCGAGATGCAGGCAGAGGCAAGCGATGATCTGATCCCGGAGCGGGTGGTGACCCTGGCGCCGGGCATCCGCCGTGTGCTGGCGCCGAACCCCTCCCCCCTCACCGGGCCGGGCACCAACAGCTACCTGCTGGGCGACGGCCCCGACATCGCCATCATCGACCCCGGGCCAGAGGATGCGCGGCACCTCGACGCGCTGCTATCAGCCCTCGGCCCCGGCCAGCACCTGACGCATATCCTGGTGACCCATGCACATCTGGACCATTCGCCGCTGGCCCGCCGGTTGTCCGCCGAAACCGGCGCCCCGGTGCTGGCCCACGGCCCGGCCCTGGCCGGGCGGTCCGAAGTGATGGCACGCCTCGCCGCCGCGGGTGACCTGGGCGGAGGCGAAGGCACCGATCATGCCTTCCTGCCCGACGTGGCGCTGGAGGATGGCGCCCGCATCGCCGGGTCCGACTGGGAGGTCGAGGCGATCTGGACGCCGGGGCATTTCGGCAACCACCTGTGTTTCGCCATGGGAGATCTGGTCTTCACCGGCGACCTGGTGATGGGCTGGGCCAGCACCCTCGTCTCGCCGCCCGACGGGGATCTGACCGATTTCATGGCCTCCTGCCGGCGACTGCGCCATCGACCGGCCCGGCTCTTCCTGCCCGGCCATGGGGCGCCGGTCACCGCCCCGCAGGACCGCCTTGACTGGCTGATCGGCCACCGCGAAATGCGCGAGGCGCAGCTGCTGCAAGCCCTAGCCCTGAGCCCCGGGTCCGCCGCGGATCTCGCCGCTCGTGTCTACACCGACATCTCCCCCGCCATGCTGCCGGCCGCCGCCCGCAACGTCCTGGCGCATCTCATTGACCTGACGGGAAAATCCCGGGTGACCCACGATGGCGAGCTAGGCACGGAGACGGTTTTCTCCCTAGCCTGACAGCCGGTAGCAGGCCCACGCGCAGCGCCTCCAAAGGCCCCGGCAAAAAATCCCGATTTTCTGTCCGAATGCCTCTTGCCGACCCGGAATCTCATTGCTATACCCCGCCCACACCGCAGGACGGCAGCGCACAGCGCCCCGCCCGACGCCAAATGCTCCGGCGTAGCTCAGCGGTAGAGCAGTTGACTGTTAATCAATTGGTCGTAGGTTCGATCCCTACCGCCGGAGCCAAAATCCTTATAAGCATTTGATTTCGCTGCGTTAGCCCCGACCGGGGTCGGAGCCAAGCGCGCACATGCACAAATAGGTGCACAAACGCGTGCCCGCACCGGTGCACTAATCCAGACTCCCGGATGCCCTGGAACCCGTTTCGGAGGCGGCCCACATGGCCGGAGTCGCCCCCCCTCATCTCGAAAACACCCCCAGGCTACTTCTTCAGCCGCCGGCTGCCGAAGGCCTGGGTCGAGATATCGAACCCTGGTCAAAGTTCGGCCACCTGCCTTTCCCTGCGGACCGACGTCCTCTCCGAAGCGACATGCCGCGTCCGCACCCTCAGGGCACTCACGGACCTGGCCTTCGCGCTGATAACGAAGAGACCGGTGTACCAAAGGCGGCAAGCAGTTCCGTGGCCAACTGGTCGTTGGTACCTTTTTCGCCGAAGTCGTGCTCTTCCGGAGATATGCTGTCGAGGAGCAGTGCAAACAGCGAGGTTCCACCGTAGTGCCCGAGCCACCGCGTTAGCGAAGGCAGCAATCCCGCCAATGCAAATGCAGCCTGTTCTTTTACTTGCTCGCGCGCAGCCGTCATACTGCTGTCAACTAGGTCGGCTTTGGGCACAGTGAACCTGAACGAACCCCTTTCGAAGTTGTCAGGATAGACAACATCTGTGACTTTGATCTGCATATTTCTCTTCTTGGTTGAACGATCTGTTCGTTCCCTTGGCCACCCCTCTTCTTGTCATCAAAGGTTCACTTGTGGCGCCCGTTCAGCCGCGACAGGGAAAGACCGACCAACGACCACTGGAAAGCCTGCAATGCCCCTTCCCCAGATGACCGATCTTGCCACCCTTCTGCCCCGGGAGGCCTCCGACAGCCTGCGTGCCATGGCGCGTGCCGCCCTGGCCGGGGGCGAAACCGCCCGCAACAGCCTGGCGCGTCGCCGCGCGGCAGACATGGTCCTGAAGGGCCGCCACGATTACCAGACCGATGGCGACATTGCCGCCGAGGCGGCGATCCTGACCGTGTTGAAGGAGGCTTTCCCCGGCTGCGGCATCCGCGGCGAGGAAGAAGTGGGCGACCGGATCGCAAAGGAGGATCACCCCACCTTCGTCATCGACCCGATCGACGGCACCACCAACTATGCCTGGGGCATCCCGCATTTCGGCGTCGTGGTGACCCGCATGGATCGGGGCGAGGTCACGGCGGGCATCACCCATGACCCGATGATGGGAGAGCTGTTCGCCGCCGAAAAGGGCAAGGGCGCCTGGCTGAACGGTGCGCCACTGGATGCGCGCGGCGTGTCGGACGTGGAAAACACCGTGATCGGCGCCGGCCTGCCCGTGCGTGGCCAGGTGCGCAGCGTACCGGAACAGGTCTATCACGCGGCACTGCGGCGCGCGATGGACCAGACCTCGGGCGTGCGGCGACTGGGCAGCTCTGCGCTGTCGATCGCCTATGTGGCGGCGGGGCGCCTCGACGGGTTCTTCGAAGACAGCCTGTCGCTGGTGGATTACGGCGCCTCGGTGCTGATCCTGCGCGAGGCGGGCGGGATCGTCACCGGGTTTGACGGCGGCGACATCCGCAATCCCGGCGCCATCCTCGCGGGAAGCGCCGGGATGCACCCCTGGCTTCTGCAGGGCTTCGCCGATCAGCCCGTCAGCGCGGCGTAAAGCCCTTCGGGGTCGTCCGTGGTGATCTGGTCGACCCCCAGCCCCATCAGCCTTTTGCAAAGCGCGACGGCCTGCGGCGTGGGCCGTTGCACCGTGTAGCCATCGATCCGGCAGCCTTTTGCATGAAAGGCCCCGATCATGTCGAAGTCGCGCGACAAGGCATCCAGGATCAGCCGGATATCCAGGTAGATCATGCGCGCAGGGCCCGCCCCGGCTAAGGCGCGCGCAAGGAACCCGGCGTCGTCTCCCGATACCGCCAGCGTCTCACGCGTGCCGTTGTGACAGGGATCATA
Source organism: Pseudooceanicola marinus (assembly GCF_002786295.1). Lineage (GTDB taxonomy): Bacteria > Pseudomonadota > Alphaproteobacteria > Rhodobacterales > Rhodobacteraceae > Pseudooceanicola > Pseudooceanicola marinus. Next base: position 228,370 of record NZ_PGTC01000018.1, read on the forward strand.
GCCCAGTTGCATCCCGGGCAGGGCCGCAGCCAGCCGCTGAACCGCGGTCGCATCGCCGCCCGACAGGATCACGTGCCGCTGCACCGGGCCAACATCGCGAGCAAAAGCCGCGACATCGGCGTCGGTCAGGGTGGCAGAGGTTTCCTTCAGGTCCAGCTGTAACAGCGCTCCATCGCCAATCTGACCCTGGGCCAGGTCGCGGCAAAGATCGCCCAGAAGGGCGACCGGCACGCCGGTATCCCGGCCCGCGTTGTCGCGCAGGGTCAGCGCGCGCAGTGCCTCGGTCGATGCGTCGGCCACCTGCCCTGCACCGGTCGTCGCCCGTTCCAGCCCTTCGTCATGCAGCACCGCAAAGCCGTCGCCCGCATGTGCGCGCAGGTCCACCTCCACCGATGCACCCAGGCGCATGCCCTCCAGAATGCGGCGCGGATCGAATTCGAAATCCCCGCCGGCCCTGCGGCCCCTATGCCACTTCAGCCAGGTTTCCCCGGCGGCGTGAGCGATGCGCACCGGGGGGCGGCCCGCGCCATCAGACCGCGCGCCTTCAGACATGGGCCACCTCGCGCGCCTCCGTCCGCACCTCCGCCAGTTTCACCTCGTCCCGGAAGAGCGCCACTTGGGAGGCCGTGAGGCGCACCTCCTGCCCCGCCTCAAACGCCCCCGAGGGCGGGCACATCGCCTTCACCCGCGCGCCATCCTCCAGTACGATGTCCAGCAGCAGGTGCGTGCCGTAGTCGGTCTTCCGATGGACACGCGCCGACATGCCGGCGCTGCGTCCCGGCGAAACGGTCAGCGCCTCGGGACGGATCGCCAGTTCCACCGGGCCGTCGGGCACCACTGCCGCGACGGGGAACAGCGGATGATCCGCCCGACCGCCGCGCATGTCGCAGGCCAGGAAGTTCATCGACCCGATGAACCCCGCGACGAAACGGGTCTCCGGGGCGCGGTACATGCGGTCGGGGCTGGCCGCCTGTTCGATCTCGCCCCCGCGCAGTACGACGATACGGTCGGCCAGCGCCAGCGCCTCGTCCTGGCCGTGGGTGACGAAAAGCGTGGTGATCCCGAGGCGCCGCTGGATATCGCGCAGTTCCTCGCGCAGGCGTTCGCGCAGGTGCTGATCGAGGCTGGCAAAGGGTTCGTCCAGCAGCAGGATCTTCGGCTCCAGCACCAGGGCCCGGGCGATGGCGACCCGTTGTTGCTGGCCACCGGACAGCTGCCAGACCCGGCGGTTGCCGAAATCGCCCAGGCCCACCAAATCCAGCGCCTCGGTCACCTTGCGCCGAATCTCGGCCTTGGGCAGGCGGCGCAGCTTCAGGCCGAAAGCCACATTGTCGGCCACGGTCATGTGAGACCAGAGCGCGTGGCTCTGGAAGACCATGCCGGTGGGACGCTTTTCGGGCGGGACCTCGGTGACATCCTCGCCGTCGATCAGGATGGCGCCGCGTTCCGGCGTCTCGAAGCCGCCGACCATGCGCAACACGGTGGACTTGCCCGACCCGGACGGGCCCAGCAGGCAAACCAGTTCGCCGTCGGCCACGTCCAGCGACAGGTCGGCGATCACATCGGTGCCGTCGAAGGACTTGCCCAGGTTCTTGAGTGTCAGTTGTGCCATTTCAGTTTCCTCACACGCCGAAGCCCTTGGCAAAGGATGACGACCCGACAAGGCGGCGGGTGAACATCAGCGCGACGAAGCTGGGGATCCACAGCAGGACCGACAGCACCGCGCCATATTGCACGACGATCTGGTTGTTGATGTAGGTGATCATGAGCACCGGCATGGTGCGGATCTCGGGCGCGCCGATCAGCCAGGCGCCCTCGGTTTCATAGAAGGTGCCGACGAAGCTGAGCAGGACGGCGGCAAAGATGGTGGGGGCGGCCTGCGGCAGGCTGACGGACCAAAAGACGCGGATGGGTCCGGCGCCCGCATCCCGCGCCGCCTCTTCCATCGCGCGGTCGACGTTCTGGAAGGCCGCGACGGGGATCCAGATCATCATCATCAGGGTGCCGACCAGCTGGATCAGCACCACGCCCCAGAAGGTCGAGATCAGCCCGAGGTTCAGGAAGATCCCGGCGATGGCGACCAGCAGGCCGAATTTCGGGAAGGCGTGGGAGGCGAGGAAGGACAGGAACAGCACGTTCTTGGCCGGGAAATCCATGCGCGCAAAGGCATAGGCTGCGGGCAGGCAGATCAGCGCGGAGAGCGCGGTGACGACCAGCGATAGCCGGATCGACAACGACATGGCAGTCCAAACATCGGGCCGCGACAGCGTCGCCGTCCAGAAGCGCAGGCCCCATTCCTGCGGCAGCAGGCTGGGATAGCGCCAGACCTCGGCGAAGGCCCAGATCGCCACCACGATCAGCGGCACCACCACCACGATGCCCAGCAGGACGGCCAGCAGCCCCCCGATCCAGTCGGGGCGGCGCGTCTTGCGGCTGGCCACGGGATTGGCCGTGGCAAGGGAAGTCTCTGCGATGGTCATCGGCCGTTCTTTCGGTTGCGCGCGATGGACCGGACGTAGAAGGCGCCAAAGACCGCGCAGATGGCGAAGGTAATCACCGCCTGGGTGACGGCCATGCGCGTATCCATGACCTGTCCGAAGGTCCGTTGCATGAAGGGGCCCATCATCTCGGGCGAGGCAGGACCGAGGACGTAAGGCAGCGTGAAGGCGGAGAAGATCGACAGCACCGTGAAGGACAGCACGACCAGCACCGCGTTGCCGATCTGCGGCAGGATGATGTGGCGCAGCACGGCCCAAGGGCGGGCGCCGGCGTCGCGGGCGGCCTCGACGGCATTGTCGGACACCGCCCCGAGCCCGGCCACCAGCATCAGGGTGGTCAGCGGAATGTTGTCCCACACCAAGCCGATGATCGGCCCCCAGGGGGTCAGGTAGGGGCTATTGATCTTGGGCAGGCCAAGGGCGTTCAACACCAGGTCGACACCGCCGTTCGGGCCGATGGTGCGGATCAGAGCATAGGCCAGGATGACCGAGGGCACGAACATCGGGAAGAGCGACAGGCCCTGCACGACGGCGGCCACTCGGCTTTTCGCGAAACGCAGGTACAGCGACAGCGGCAGGCAGATCGCCAGCAGAAGTGCCGCACAGACCGCCGTGACCCATAGCGTCAGCCAGAGGTTTGCCAGCGAGTAGCCATCGCTGAAGAACCGCACGTAGGTATCCAGGCTGAAGCCGGGGCCGGTCCCATCCGTGCGCAGGATTGTGCGGCCGATGGCATTGAAGATCGGGTAGATGATGAGCCAGCCAAGAAGGGCGACCGGCACAGAAACGAGAAGGAGGCCCGTGAGCCCCCTTCCGTTGCGTCTTGCCGTGCCGCCCGTCCGGACAGGGCCGGTGGACGAAAGATCGGTCATCGCGATCAGCCCCGCGCGATGCCGGGGGCGACGTTGCGATACCAGCGGTCGTTGATCGCCGCGTCCCAGTCGCCGCCCGGGAAGGTCGGGATGGAGGCGGGAATGACGTCGGCATATTTCTCGCGCAGGGCGGCATCGACGCTGTCCCAGGTCACACCCGGGAAGCCGCCCAGTTCGGTGATGATCTTGGACTGGACCTCTTCCGACAGGACATAGGCCGCCAGCTGCTTGGCCACCTCCAGGTTGGCCGCGTTGGTCGGGATGGTGATACGGGAGAAACCGCCGCAGAGCGCGAGGTCCTGCAGCTGCACCAGGCCGGTGTTTTCCGGCAGAACGCCCATGGTGATCGACTGCAGCACCTGGTCGGACCAGACGGGGGTCATGGTGACGACGCCCTGGGCCAGCAGCTGGATCGACTGGGTATTGCCCGAGGAGTAGGAGCCGCCTTCGTAGAGGCTGGGTGCCAGGCCGTTCAGGATGTCCCAGGCACCCGGCAGCGTCTCTTCCGCGTAGGCGTCGGAGTAGTTGTCCAGGGTGAACTTCTGCGGGTCACGACCGTTGGCCTCGTGGATGGCGCGACGCACGAAGTTGCCGCCCGACCCGCCCTTGTCGGGACGGTTGTAGATGAACTGGCCAGGGTTGGCGTGGATCCAGGCGGTCATCTCGTCCCAGGTCTTGGGCGCATCTTCGGCTGACACCTTGGAGGCGTCATAGGCCAGCAGGACCTGGCTGCCGCGATAGGGCAGATCGAAATCGGTCTGCTTGGCGGCCGGGTTGACCTTTTCCATGTTGTCGATGCCGGCAGTGGCGAAGTTGACCCACAGGCCCGCGTCGATCGACCCTTCGGTCTGATCGGGGGTGTAGGCTTCGAACAGGTCGACCTGGGGGTCGCTGTCGGTGCCCAGTGCCGCCATGGCGCGGTCGGCCATCGCCCGCAGGCCGGCGCCGTCGCCCGCATCGACAACACGCACGCGCGCATCAGCGTTCACGGACTTGAAGCCGGGCAGGATCACGTTGGTCCAGAAGTCGGAAATGTTGCTGTCGGAACCGGTATAGACGTTGACGAAGCCGTCGGCCGCCAGCGTGATGCGGGGCAATGCCAGGGCGGCGGTCGAAGCAGCGGCGGTGCCGAGGAAGGCGCGGCGCGAAAGAGGGGAGGACATGGGAGCTCCTGCATGGTCATTTGTCCCGCCGGGGAGTTCGGCAGGCTACGAGCCGGGCTGATAGGAGCGAAATGTTACGCTTTTGTAAGGGCTTGATGACGGCTTGATGATTTTGCGGCTCGACATGGCAATGGATTTTGACAGCGGCCCGGAAAACTGGTCAGGCGGGCCGTGCCTCAAGGAAGACCCCATGATCCCCCAGCTGTCCCGCCCCCTGACCCGGCCCCTCTCCCTGCCTCTTTTCGCCCTGCCCGCCAGCATCTTCTTCGCCAATGCGCTGCTGTACGTCACGCTGTTCTCGCGCCTGCCGGAGGTCACGGCGGCGCAGGGCATCGGTCCTTCGACGCTTGGGCTGGCGCTGCTGGCGCAGATGGCAGGCACTCTTCTGGGCTTTCCGCTGGCGGCGCGCCTGATCGACCGGCTGGGCGCGCGCCGGGTGGCGGGGGCAACGCTGCTCGCGGCGATGGCGCTGCTGCCTCTCGCGGCTTCGGGCGTCATGGCTCCGGGGCTGTTGGGACTGGCCCTGCCCCTTTTCGGCTACGGCGTCGCCATGGCGATCATGGAGGTCGCCAAGAACCTGATTGCCGCCCGGATCGAGGAAGACAGCGGCCGCAACGTGATCTCCCGCAGTCACGGATTCTGGTCCGCGGGGCTGTTCGTCGGCGCGCTTCTGGGCGGGCGCGCTGCCGATGCCGGGCTGTCGCCCAGCCGTGAACTTCTGCTGCTCGGCGTTGCCTGCCTGCCGCTGATCGCGCTGTTGCTGCGCCACCGCGATCCCGCCGCCCCGCCGGTGCCCGATGACGGCCCGCGCTTTGCCCGGCCCGATGCCTTCGTCCTCTGCCTGCTGGTGCTTGTCGCGGGCTTCAGCGTGACCGAGGGCGTCGTCTATGACTGGTCGATGTTCTACCTGCGCAATACGCTGGAGATGGACGCCGTCAGAGCCGCCCGCATCTATGCCGCCTTCACCCTGGGCATGTTCGCCGCGCGGATGATCGGGGACGGGCTGCGCGCTCGGATGTCCGTGCCGCTGCTGCTGCGCAGCATGGCCATCCTCTGCCTGACGGGACTGCTGCTGAGCCTGGTTGCGCCCGGTCTCGGGCTTGGGGCGTTCGGGCTAGGCGCAGGCTTTGCCATGATCGGCGGCGGTGTCGCGCTTGCGGCGCCGGTTGCCACGTCGCTGGCCATGCGCCACCCGACCCGGTCGCCCACGCGGACCATGGCGGCCTATTCCCTGGTCTCGCTGCTGGCGCTTTTCGCAGTGCCGCCGATGCTGGGATCGCTGGTCGAAGCCCAGGGCGCCGCCAGCGCCTTCACCGTGGCCATGCCCGTGCTTGCGGTGGTTGTCCTTTTTGCCGGTCCCATCACCGCCCGCATGATGCGATAGGCTCAGGCCCCATGGACCGGCCTGCCTGCATACGTTGGATTTACTCTCCAACCAGCCGCGCAGGAAAGGGAAGACACTCGGGTGCGCCGCGGCGCGACCGGTTCGCAGCGCACGCTTTGACTACTCGCGACGAATGAATGTCCCCAACTTTCTCAAGACATGCCTACAGAATGCCGGGCGACGCCAGGCGCTGACATAGAGAGCGCATACGCCTAGAGGCAGAGGTGCGCGAAGGCTTCACCGGGACAGGGTGAGAAAGACACCGAGATCCGGCGCCGACAGCACAAAATTACTACGCCTGACCATAAAGCCGGCAGCGCCCAACCACAGGAAATACGCTCTGACGGTCACACTTCGCAGAATGCCCCGGAAACTCCGGGGCATTGCTGTCAACTGCTGCGGTGAGCGCCTACCGCCAGATCAAAAGGTAATGTCGAGCCCGACCACCAGCGTTTCTTTCGTGCGATGTCCGTTGAACCCATCATAGCGTCCGTACACCGCATGGAGCATCGCGGAACGAGACAGAGTGGCCGTCGCGCCGATGAAGCTGTTCAGATAGGCCGCCTCATCGACGAGGTTCTCGTAGGAATTTGCGAATTCCAGATCGACGCCCAGGCCGACATAGGGGTGGATGTTCCCTGGACCGACATGATGAAGGGAAGCCTTGGCATAGACCGACCCATAGGTCTCGGTGCTGTCGCCACCAGGACCGGTCACCGTCCCGCCGAAGGAATCCGTGGTTTCATCGAACCAGACCTTCTGCCAAGCGGCGCCGATATTCGGGCGCAGTATCCAGTCCGCGGGCAGCGCCGGGATATCCGCCTTGGTATAGGTGCCGACCGCATCGAACTGCAGATAAAGGCGCTGCAGATCCTGCTCCGACGTCAGGGTTGCCATGGGCAGCGGAATGCTGGTGTCCGAGGTTTCATCGAACCACTGGGCACGCATTGCCAGGCCCCAGTGGTCATTGACCACTTTCAGCACATCCGCGCGCAACGACAGAGTGTCATTCTCGATGCTGCCGCCGTTGTGGCGCAAATCGATCTCGTTCCGGCTCACCTCGACACCGAGTCCCATCAGAAGGTCGCGGCTAGGCGCATAGAGGTACTGCACGGAGACCCCGTGCTCCTCGCTATCGGTTTCCAGTTCGGTGCCACCGTTGCGGGTCCGCGCCGCATCCGTCCAGCGGTTGTCAGTGCTGAAGCGCAGATAGGAGGCTGTTTCGCTGGGTCCGGCGTTCAGGCGCACCGTAGCTCCGAGCGGCATGATCAGATCACCAAGATCATCCGAGTAGCCGGATGTCGGGGAACCGGGCAGATCCGCCAGCGCCGACATCGCCCGACCAACGCCGACGCGGGACTGCACGGTTCCGTAGCGTTCGTTCGAGGCCATGAGCCCGAGCAGCCCGCTCTTGCCCATGTTGGCAAGAACCTGGATCGAAAGGGGCGGCGGGCCGCCAGCTCCCATGGGTGGCGCCCCGTCCGCCTGGGCTGCCGTTGCCGGGCACAGGGTTACCGCGCCCAAAGCGCAGGTCGCAATGAGTTTGAGCATCTCGCTCCTCCACTGATCTATGATGATGCGAGGGCCCTCCTGCCCCCGCGGGTCAGATGGCACGCAAAGCTGCGCGGCCAGTCTACGGGCAAGATCCGACCGGTCGCGCCCCGCTGGTCAAAGCTGGGACCCGCCTGCCGCAGACCTGCCGCGGATTTGCAGACCCGGTGGCCCGGCACCGAGAGGCCCCGAGACAGCGGACTGCCTACAAAGTTGTCCTTTCCTCCTCCGCGCGGTCGCAACGTCCCCCGTCGACCGCGCTTCTCCTCACGACTCGGACCGTAACGAGAGGCCGGGGCAAACTAAAAATTGATTGTACTGCATGCATGTATTTACAGCGTGAATGCCATGGCATTCACGCCGTTTCACATCCCGGCCTCGGAGGCCGTCACGCAGGCCTTCACGATACCGCGCAGCCAGATCAGCCCCGGGTCTCGGGTCCGGTGCTTGTGCCAGCGCATGCTCTGCTTCAGCGGCGCAATCGCAAAGGGCGCCGGGTGGGTGCGCAGTCCCCCGCGCGCAACCGCGATCCGCGCCAGGCGCTGCTGGATCAGCGCAACGCGGTCCGTCCCCCGGATCAGATCGGGGATCGCGGAAAAGAGATAGGACCACATCACTGTCCGCGGCACGATGCCCGCATTCCGCATCGCGACCTCGGAATAGCTCTTCTGTCCGCTCAGCGGCTCCATCAGCACCTGGGGCGCGGCGGCAAACCGCTCTGCCGTCATCTCACCCTCTGCGTAGGGGCCCTCGCCATCAACGAGGACGACAAGACCATCGTCGAAAATGATCTCGTGATCCTGGTCATTTGGCCCGAGATAGTCAGGCACGATCAGCATGTCCGCCTCACCCCGGTCCAGAAGCTTGCTCGGATCGGCGTGCTGCGGACGCAGGTTCAGCCGAATGTTCGGCGCCTGTTCAGCCACGGCACGGGCCAGATGCACCCCCAGCACCGCCAGCGAATAGTCCGAAAGGACGATGTTGAAAGTGCGCGCGTCCGTAAGGGGATCGAAGAGCGGCCGGATCCGCGTCGCGCTTTCCACCCGCATCATGATCTCGCGCACCGGCTCGCGCAGGGTTTCAGCCAGCGGCGACAGCTCCATCCCACGGCCCACCTGCACAAGCAGCGGATCGTCGAAGAAGATCCTCAAACGGCCAAGCGCATTCGACATCGCCGACTGGGTGATGAACATCTCCTCCGACGCCCGCGTGACGCTTCGCGTCTTCAGCAAAACATCCAGCGCCGCCAGCAGGTTCATGTCGAGTTTGTTGAAACGCATGTGCCTCTCCCCCCTTCGAATTTACCACGTGAATGCCAGACATTCATCGGAGCAATTTCTTAAATACCTCTACCAGAGCTACACGATTGGCAAGCAGGATTCGCATCCGGTCCGATCCGGGTGCAGGCAGACGGAGGAGCTCAGCCATGCGTATCATCGGACCCGACTACCTGGTGTTCGGCGTTGACGATCTGGAGGGATCGAAGACCTACCTCGAAGATTTCGGCCTGAAGCCGGTGCAGCTGGACGACACCGGCTGGCTCTACGAGGCGCTGGACGGCACCGGGGTCATCATCCGTCCCAAGGCCGACCCCAAGCTGCCCGCGCCGCTTGAGACAAAGAACATGCTGCGCCAGCAGATCTACGGCGTCGAGGATGCCAGCGTTCTGAACGAGATCGAGGCCGAGATGTCGAAAGACCGCCGTGTCACCCGGCTGTCGGACGGTGGGATCGAGTTCAAGGATGACCTGGGCTTTGAGCTGCGCTTCCAGGTGACGATCCGGCGCGAGCTGTCGATGCCCGCTGAAAAGATCAACGCCCCCGGCGCCCCGGCGCAACGCGCGCCGAACGAACTGGGCGTGACCGACGACATGGCGGCCCTGCCCCGCTCGCTCAGCCACGTCGTGCTGTTCGTGCCCGACATGGACAAGGTGGTCAGTTTCTTCTGCGACCGTCTGGGTTTCGTGGTCACCGATGTGCTGACCGGCGCCGGTCCCTTCCTGCGCCCCCAGGCCAACGACGACCACCACACCCATTTCTTCATCCGCACCCCCGCCTACATGCAGGGCTGTGAACACCTGGCCTTCCATATGGGCGGCCCGACCGAGCTGATGGTCGCGGGCGATCGTTTCGTCCGCAAGGGCTACCAGAGCTTCTGGGGACCGGGTCGGCACAAGTTCGGGTCGAACTGGTTCTGGTACTTCAACAGCCCCCTCGGCGTGCACTTCGAATACGACGCCGACATGGACAAGCACGATGACAGCTGGGTCGCACGCGAAGCGCCGAACGGCCCCGAGGCCAGCCAGATCTTCCTGCTGCAATGGCGCGAGAAATGGGCGCCCAGCGGAGGTCCCGAAGGCGGTTCCGGCGCATGAGCGCAAACCAGCTGAGACTTTGTCACCGCGATGACATTCCCGAAGGCGCCGCCCGCGGCTTCCTGCCGCTGCCCGACGCGCCGCGCAATGTCATCGTCGTGAACCGCGGCGGGCAGCTCCATGCCTACATGGATTCCTGCCCGCACTACCGCGGCGGCACACCCATGGCCTGGCGCAAGGATGCCTACCTCGACAGCGAGGGCGCGCATCTCGCCTGTCATGCCCATGGCGCCCTCTTCGACATTGAAACGGGGGCCTGCGTGTCAGGCCCCTGCCTGGGAAGAAAACTGACCCGCGTGCCCCTTAGCGAGGCGCCGGACGGGTCCATCAGCGTACCGGCCCAGGTCGCCGGACGCGCAGCACGGGAGAGCTGACAGTGAAAACGGGAGGAGAGATCATGGCAAGTGCCCGCAAGGTCCTGATCATCGGCGGCGGCTTCTCGGGCATGTCCGCGGCCATCATGCTGGCCCGCGGCGGCATCGAGACCGACCTGGTGGAGATCGACGCCGGCTGGCGCAGCTATGGGGCCGGCATCAGCCTGCACGGCGCGACGCTGCGCATCTTCCAGCAACTCGGCATCCTCGACGCCTTCAAGCGGGAAGGAGCGGCGACCGATGGCCTGATCGTGCGGATGCCGCACAACGACCAGGAAATCGTCACCCTGCCAACCCCGCCGATGCCCGGCACCGGCCTGCCCGGCAATGCCGCGATCATGCGCCCCGCGCTGGCCGCAATCCTTTCGGCGGCTACCCGCGCCGCCGGGGTCTCGGTCAAGCTGGGCCACAGCTTCGAGACCATCGAACAGGATGCCGAGGGCGTGACCATCACATTCACCGACGGCACCTCGGGTCGCTACGACGCGGTGATCGGTGCCGACGGCCTCTATTCCAAGACCCGCACCACGCTGATGCCCGACGCACCGAAGCCTGACTATGTGGGCCAGGCCGTCTGGCGTGCCGAGTTGCCAACGCCCGAGGGCCTCAATTCCCTCAACATGTGGCTGGGCGAAGGTCTGAAGGTGGGGATCAACCCGGTCTCCGAAGGCCGCAGTTACATGTTCATCACCGAGGACCGGCCCGAGAACGACTGGATCGAGCAGAACGACCTGCTGCCCGCCATGAAGGCCATGCTGGACCGCTTCCCCTCGCCGATCCTGACCGCGGTCAAGGAGGGTCTGAGCGAGGACAGCAAGCTGATCTATCGCCCGCTTGAAAAGCTGCTGCTGCCCCAGCCCTGGCACGTCGGGCGCGTCATGCTGATCGGAGATGCCGTCCACGCGACTACCCCGCATCTGGGCGCCGGGGCCTGTATTGGCATGGAGGACGGCGTCGTCCTGGCGGAGGAACTGCTGCGCGCCGGAACCGTGGCGGAGGCTTTCACCGCGCACGAGGCCCGCCGCTGGGACCGCTGCAACATGGTGGTCAACAATTCCGCGCGGCTCTCCGAAATCGAGGTGCAGCGCGGCGATCAGGCCGAGCACAACACGATCATGGGACAGTCCATGATGGCCCTGACCGAGCCGGTCTGACCCGTCAACGCGCCATCCCGTCCCCTCCCCGGGGGCGGACCAATGAAAAGGTCGGTTGAGGAGCCGACCGACAGGGAGGAGGACCCTAAATGACTGATATTGGAACGCCTGCGGCCGCGATGCCCCCCGCGCGCGGCATGAAACGCAGCGGCGCTGCCGCGCTCGTGGTCGGGCACTGCGCAGGTCTGGTCGACCTCGTTGCACTGCCCGTCTGGGTCGGCGCGCTGATCTCGCGCTTCGGCTTCGGCCCGCGAGAGGCTGGAGCCCTTGTCACGCTGTTTCTGATCGGTGCCGTGGTGGCGAGCGTCCTGACCGCGCGCAACTTCACCCGGCTGCCGCGCAAGGCACTGGCCGTGATGGGATTCGCCCTGGCCGCGCTGGCCTTCCTTCTGGCCTCGCAACAAAGCGCCTTCCTGCCGCTGGCCCTGCTGCATGTGCTGGGCGGCCTGGCCAACGGCATGGCTCTGAGCCTGGTGCACGGATCAATGGGCCGCGCTGCCAACCCGCACCGGCTGTTTGCCTACGCGGGCATCGGCCTTGGCCTCTTCGGCGTGATCTACATGGGACTCGTCCCGCAGCTGATGCTTCAGCATGGCGGGACGGTGCTGTTCTTCAGCTTTGGCGCGATCATGGCGCTGGCGTCTCTGGCCGCCCTGCTGGCCTTTCCCGATGTCGGCGGACGTAGCGTTGATGTCGCCCCCCGCAGCCCCCTTGCGCCCGGAGTTCTCGCCGTGGTTGTTGGCGTCAGCCTGATGACCTTCAACCAGGCGATGGTCTTCTCCTTCGTCGAGGTGATCGGCTCGACCCGTGGCTTTGCACCGCAAGCCATCGTCGGCACGCTGATCGCGCTCGGCCTGGTGAACTTCGTCGGCCCCGCCCCGTTGGCCGCCCTGCTGGAAAAGCGCATCGCGGCGGGCAGCGTGGTGATCGCGGGGCCGATGGTCCAGGCGGTGCTGGCTCTTGTCATCACCTTCGCCACGGTCTTCACGATCTGGGCACCCGTCGCGGCGGTTTTCGTTGCGGTACAGGTCTTCACGCACACCTTCGCGTTCGGCCTGCTGTCGAAAATGGATACCTCCGGCCGCACGGCCGCAGCCACCCCGGCGATGCTGATGATCGGCTCAGCCCTTGGCCCGATCATCGGCGGCGCGCTGATCGAAGGCTTCTCCATCGAAGCGCTTGGCCTGATGGCAGTCGTCGTCGCAGCCCTCTCCGTCGCCAGCTTCGCACGCGGGATCCGCGCCAACCGCTGAACAAGACGGGGCATTCATCAAGTGAATGCCCCGCATCATAACTTTCCATTTCCCGAATGGAACGAGGCCACATAGCTCACTCTGACCGGGGCCTCGTCCCCCGGGACAATTCCCGAAGATCAAAGGACCCTCCCCATGGCGATGTTCAACTATTTCCCCAACTACGTCTGGAACCTGACCGTCTCCATCGCGCTCGGCTCCGGCGGCCAGATCGGCGAGATCATGGACATGTGCCAGCCGCTGCTTGAAAAGGCGAAGAACGGCGAAGACGCAGGCACGCGCGAGTTCATGCACGCTTGGGTTCGCGTCGCCGATAAGTTGATCGGGCTGGCGGAAGAGGAAGAAGCCGAGGGCCGTTTCTTCTCGGCTGGAGAGATGCGCAAGCGCGCGGCGCTCTACTACATCGTCGCCGAACGCATGCAGGGCCAGGGCGATCCGGAACGCATGGTCACCTACAAGAAGGGCCTCGCGAACTTCGCGCAGGGCACCCGGCAGGCCGGCGACAAGGTCCAGCGCTTCGAGGTTCCCTACGGCGACAAGGTCATCCCCGTGCTTTACACCCCCGCCGAGGGAGTCGAGGGCCCGGCCCCTGCGGTGGTCTACCTGAACGGCCTGGATAGCTGCAAGGAGCTGCTCTACTGGTCCTGGCTGCCCCATGAACTGGCCAAGCGCGGCATCGCCACGCTCTGCGTCGACCAGCCCGGCACCGGCGAAAGCCTGCGCCTGCTGGACCTGCCTGCGCATTACGACAGCGAGAAGTGGGGCACCCCGATCTACGAATGGCTGGCGGCTCGCGACGACGTGGACGCCGCGCGCATCGGCATCACCGGCATCTCGCTGGGTGGCTACTACGCGCCCCGCGTCTGCGCCAACGAGCCGCGCTTTGCCTCCGGTGCCGTCTGGGGCGCCAACCACAACTGGGCCGAAGTGCAGCAGAAGCGCCTGAAGCGCGAGGGCGAGAACCCCGTGCCGCACTACTGGGACCACGTGAAGTGGGTCTTCGGTGCCAAGGATATGGACACCTTCTTCGAGAAGGCAGCGGGCTTCTGCCTCGACGGCCAGATGGAGAAGATCAAGGTGCCCTTCCTGGTCACCCATGGGTCCAAGGACCGCCAGATCGCGCTCGACTACGCGCATCAGTCCTACGACCAGCTGGTCAACTCACCGCTCCGCAAGCTGAAGATCTTCACCGAGCGTGAAGGCGGCGTGGAGCACGTGGGCGCCGACAACATGAGCTTCGGCCGCAACTACATCGCCGACTGGTTCGCCGAGACCCTCGGCGGTCGCACCGGCGTGGAGGGCTGAGATGCGCTTTACCACTCTCGCAGACGGCAGCTCCGACGGGCGGCTGCACCTGGTCAGCCGTGACAACAGTCGCTGCATTCCTGCGGCGGCGGTCTCCAGCCTGAGGCTGCTGATGGAGGACTGGGACAGCTTCGCCCCGGCGCTCGAGGCGGAATATGCCGCCCTGAACGACGGCGGCGGCGCCCCCTTCCAGCCCGCCGAAGCGCTGGCCCCCCTGCCCCGCGCGTGGCAATGGCTGGACGGGTCGGCCTATGACAGCCACGGCGCGCTGATGCAGAAGGTCTTCGGCGCCGATCCGAACCCGGAAGGCCGCCCGCTGATGTACCAGGGCATGTCGCATTGCTTCCTTGGCGGGGCGCAGGACGTGCCGCTGCCCTCGGAAGACGACGGCATCGACTTCGAGGGCGAATTCGGCGTGATCTGTGACAGCGTCCCGATGGGCAGCACGCCCGCCGAGGCCGCCGCGCGCATCCGCCTGCTGGTGCAGATCAACGACTGGTCGCTGCGCGCCATCGCCCCCGTCGAGATGAAGACCGGATTCGGCTGGGTGCAGGCCAAGCCCGCCTGCGCCGTGGCCCCCGTCGCGCTCACCCCCGACGAGCTGGGCGAGGCCTGGCGCGACAGCCGCATCGACCTGCCGCTTCAGGTAGACCTCAACGGTAACCGCTTCGGCCTCGCCGAAGGCTACCCGATGAGCTACGGCTTCGACCAGCTCATCGCCCATGCCGCGCAGTCGCGCGACCTGGTGGCGGGTACGGTGCTGGGCTCCGGCACGGTCTCGAACGAGACCTACCGCGAGGTGGGGTCGACCTGCATCGCCGAGCGCCGGGCCATCGAACTGCTGGACGAGGGCAAGCAGAGCACCCCCTACATGCACTTCGGCGACCGCGTCTTCATGGAGTGCCGCAGCCGCGACCAGTCACCGCTCTTCGGGGCCATCGACCAGCAGGTCGTCAAGGGAGGCCGCGCATGAGCCGCCGTATCATCGATCTCTCGGTCACGCTGACCGACGCCTTCCCCACCGATCCGCCGGGCATGGGCCCCTCGATCGAGTACAAGGCCCATGACACCGGCGCCGAGGACTATGCCCGCATGTTCGGCATCCCCGTCGAGCACCAGCTGGACGGGGCCGGCGCGGCCGCAGAAAAGCTCTCGCTGACCACCCACAACGGCACCCACCTGGATGCGCCCTGGCATTATCACCCGACGATGAACAAAGGCGAGCGCGCCATCACCATCGACGAGGTGCCGTTGGAATGGTGCATGGGGCCGGGCGTGAAGCTCGACTTCCGCGACATGCCCGACGGCCACGTGGTCACCGCCGCCGAGATGGCAGCGGAGTTCGACCGCATCGGCCATGAGCTGAAGCCGGGCGACATCGTGCTGGTCAACACCCGCGCAGGCGCCCTCTACGGAGAGCCGGGCTACCTGGCGGCGGGCTGCGGCATCGGACGCGAGGCGACGCTCTGGCTGACCGAACGCGGCATGAAGGTCTGCGGCACCGACGCCTGGAGCTGGGACGCGCCGCTGAAGGGCGTGGCAGACAAGGCCAAGGCCACCGGCCAGTGGGATCTCTTCTGGGAAGGCCACAAGGCCGGCGCCGAGACCGTCTATTGCCACATGGAGAAGATGGCCAATCTCGACCAACTGCCCGACAACGGCTTCGAGGTCATCTGCTTCCCGGTGAAAGTGGCCCGCGGCTCCGCCGGCTGGTGCCGCCCGGTGGCCTTGCTTTAGTCCTGTCGGCATCGGGGCAAGCATAGCGCACTCAAAGGCGCAGACTGGGCAACGTCACAGGTTCGACGACGCTACCTTGTCGTGAGAGGTATCGACCTGCCAGAGTTCCGGCTCCGCAAAGGTGCCCGAGCCACCGCGAACCGGCGCGCCGACGACTGCAGCGCGGTCTTCGGCTGTGGCCGCCTGAGGGGCTTCTGCCCAAGCTGGCAGACGGCTGCATCACCGCCGACGTCTGGTACGATGTCCAGGGGAAGACCAGACCGCCACCTATAGCCTCGCCCTGCTCTCTGAGTTCGCCCGGATCGCGCCCGCCTTCACCCTCTCCAGCGCCGCGCGCGGAGAGCCCGCCCGCATCGTCACCGAGGATCCCGACGCGCTCTGGGTTCTCATGCCGACGCGCGACTGAGGGGGTGGGGCGATGAAGGACATGGGGTTCCCAAAGGCATCAAAGGACGATGCCGGGTTGAAAGAGACCGACGCGGACCGCGAGGTGCGAGACGGCGCTTTCCGCGTGGCGGCAGGCGAGCTTCGCAGCTTCATCGAGCGCCTCGAGCACCTGGCGGCGGAGAAGAAGGACATCGCCGAACAACAGAAGGAGGTCATGGCCGAGGCCAAGGGGCGCGGCTACGACGTGAAGGTCCTGCGGCGGCTGCTCGAACTCACCTGGGATCGCATCGACTTCGAGCGCGGAGTGATCAATTTGCGGCTCGCGGATGCCGCCACCCGGAAAGGGCGCGCCATCGTTCCGATGAAGTGCAGCACGAGAGCAGCACTACAGGTGGCCCACGGCGCAGCGCTGTCGACTTCGTGATCGAGTACGGCGGACGGCAGGTCAAATCCATCAAGAAGGGCGTCTCAAACGCTGTCGAGCGCTCAGGAATCGGGCACGTTCGGATCCATGATTTGCGTCATACTGCGGCGGTCACGATGCTTTCCGCGGAATCCCCATCGAGAAGGTGGCGCAGGTTCTCGGACACTCTAACATATCCGTCACCTACTCGACCTATGGCAGATATCTACCCGAACACATGCAGGATGCGGCGAATGTTCTGGACTTCGCGTCCATCTCCAAGCTGAACTAGGTTCAAAGACCCAGAGCGCGCTTCGTCAAGGAGCAGCAAGGCAGTAACAAGTGACTGATAATATTAGTGAAAAGTGGTGGGTGATGAGAGACTCGAACTCCCGACATCTTCGGTGTAAACGAAGCGCTCTACCAACTGAGCTAATCACCCGACGGACGCCCGATTACCCCAAAGCGGCAGAGGGGTGCAAGTGGTGACATGACAAAACCTCCGTTCATGGTCTTCACCGATCTCGATGGCACCCTGCTGGACCACGAGACCTACTCCTACGCGGCCGCCCTGCCCGCCCTGTCGCAGCTGCGTGCGCGCAACGTGCCTGTGGTCCTGGCCTCCTCCAAGACCGCGCCGGAGCTGCATGCCCTGCGCGAGGAGTTGCGGCTGACCGCCTCGCCCGCCATCGTGGAAAACGGCGCCGGGCTGCTGATGCCGCACGAGGCCCCGCCAGAGGCGCCCGAGACCTACCAGCGGCTGCGCGCCGCGTTGGACGAGATCGCCCCCGCGCTGCGCCGCCATTTCCGCGGCTTCGGAGACATGGGACCCGAAGGTGTGATGGCCGATGCGGGGCTGCCCGCCGACAAGGCGCGCCTGGCCTGCCAGCGCGCTTATTCCGAACCGGGTCTTTGGGACGGCAGCGCCGAAGAGCGTCGCGCCTTCCTGGAGGCGCTGAAAGAAAAAGGCCTGCACGCCCGACGTGGCGGCCGCTACCTGACGCTCTCGTTCGGCGGCACCAAGGCCGATCGCATGGACGAGGCTGGCGCCCTCTTCGATCGCCCCCATACCATCGCACTCGGCGACGCGCCCAATGACCGCGAGATGCTGGACCATGCCGACATCGGCGTCATCATCGCCAATCCCCATGGTGCGCCGATGCCCGAACTTTGCGGCGAACGTAGCGGCAGCATCCTGCGCAGTAGCAAAATCGGCCCTGCGGGATGGAACGAGATGATGCTGAAGTTAATATCAAGACTGACCTGAACGACGAGGGGGACACCCGGTGGCAGACTTTCACCAGAACGGCAACATTGCCACCATCCACAACCTGCGCACGCGCTCGTCCGAGGATATCACCCGCGAACTGAACAGCTTCGGCGCCAGTCGCAAGATCTCCCTGGTGCTGCCCTCGCTCTATTCCGAACTGGAAGGCGACGCGCTGCCCAACATCCTCAACGAACTGGCGCAGGTGCCCTATCTGCACCGGATCGTCATCGGCCTCGACCAGGCGACCGAAGACCAGTACCGCCACGCGCGGGAGTTCTTCTCGGTGCTGCCGCAGAACCACGTGGTGATCTGGAATTCCTCGCCCCGCATGCAGGCGATCCAGGACCGGCTGGCGGGACTGGGCCTGGGGCCGATCGAGGACGGCAAGGGCAAGAACGTCTGGTCCTGCCTGGGCTTTCTGATCGCCTGCGCCGACAGTTCGGTGGTGGCGATCCATGATTGCGACATCGTCACCTATGAAAAGGACCTGCTCAACCGGCTGGTCTACCCGGTGGCCAACCCCTCCTTCCCCTACCAGATTTCCAAGGGGTTCTACGCGCGGGTCGGCAGCAACAAGATGAACGGCCGGGTCAGCCGCACCCTGGTCTCGCCCATCCTGATCGCGCTGAAACGCACCATCGGGGATCGCGACTACCTCGACTACCTGCGTGCCTTCCGCTACCCGCTGTCCGGCGAGATGGCGATGCGCACCGGCATCCTGCCCGACCTGCGCATCCCCTCGGACTGGGGGCTGGAGATCGGGGTGCTGTCAGAGGCCTGGCGCAACCTGGCACCAAAATCCGTCTGCCAGGTGGAGATCGCGGACAACTACGACCACAAGCACCAGGATCTTTCGCCGGAGGACAAGACCAAGGGCCTGTCGCGCATGTCCATCGACATCTGCAAGGCCATGTTCCGCAAACTGGCCGCCGACGGCACCGTCTTCAACGAGGAGGTTTTCCGCACGCTGAAGGCCACCTACTACCGCTCCGCCCTGGACCTTCTGGACAGCTACTACAACGACGCCAAGGCCAATGGCCTCTACGTCGACCGCCATGCCGAGGAAACGGCGGTGGAGCTGTTTGCCGAGAACATCATCGCCGCCGGGCACATGTTCCTCGCCAACCCGCACGAAACCCCCTTCATCCCGACCTGGAACCGCGTCCATTCTGCCGACCCGGACCTGATGTCGGACATGCTGAAGGGCGTGGCCGCGGATCTCGAAGAATACAAGTAACGCGCCCCGAGGCAGGGGGCGCTGCCCCCGTCTCCGTGCCGGAGACTCCCCCGGAGTATTTCTGACGACGTGAAGAGGCGGGACGGTGGCCCCCGTAGCGGCCGACTTTCGCAAGGGGCGCGTGCCACGCCCGACGTCCGGGAGGCTGTCACCTCTCCGGGCCCCGCCCCCTCGTTCACCTCGGAAAAAATACTCTCGCCGAAGGCAGGTGCCAGTCAGATCCACGCCCTGAAACGATCACGCGCCCGGCCTAGCCGCGGTTGGTGATCCAGCGGCACTGGTAGGGCGCGAAGGGAATCGGACCGCCATCGGGGCGGATCGCCTCGCCCGAGAGCAGGTCCACCCAGTCCTCGCCGTCGATCAGGTTGATCGCCATCGCGTCGATCTCCAGCGCATCGTCGGAGACGTTGTGCAGGGCAAAGATCGACTGATCGCGATCCAGGCTCTGCCGCCAGAGGCCGAAGATGCGGTGATCCAGTTGCAGGGTGAACTGCGTGGCATTGGGGTGGAAGGCGCGCTGACGGCGGCGGATGCCGATCCGGCGGCGCATTTCCTCCAGCACCTGGTGCTGGGTGGTCGAGGGATCCTCCAACAGCCCGTGCAGCTCCTCGTAATCCCAGCGGTGACGGTTGATCGCGCGGTTGTGGCCCGACTTCTCCACCCCGTCCTGGTCGTTGGGGGTGGCCAGCAGTGAGTGGATGTAGAAGGCCGGGATGCCCTCCAGCGCCATGACCAGCGACTGCGACGCCAGAAAGCGTTCGATCTGGTGCGCGTCCTCGCCCGCGAAGGTGCCCTTCATCGCTTCAAACCAGGTGATGTTCAGCTCATAGGGCGCCTCGCCCCCGCCCGGCAGCGCGCGCATCGACACGCGGCCGCCGAAGTCCTTCATCTTCTGCACCACCTCGCCGGTGTCCTCCGGCGTCAGTATGCCCTCGGCGGGGCGCATGCCGATCCCGTCATGGGAGGCGGTGAAGTTCAGGTAGGCGCAGCCCAGTTGCGCCGGCGGCATGGAGCCCTGCCAGCGGATCAGGTTCTTCGCCGTGCCCGACAGCATGGCATGCAGGACCAGCGGCGGCAGGGAGAAGTTGTAGACCGCATGGGCCTCGTTCCGGTTGCCGAAATAGCTGAGGTTCTCCGCGTTCGGCACATTCGTTTCGGTCAGCAAGATAATGGATTCACTGGAAAAATCCGCGAACAACCGCATCAGGCGCACAATGGCGTGGGTCTGCGGCATGTGGATCGACTTGGTGCCGATCTGCTTCCAGATAAAGGCCACCGCGTCCAGCCGGATGATCCGCACGCCGTTGTCGACATGCAGGCGCATCACCCGCAGGAATTCCTTCAGCACCTCGGGGTTGCGGAAGTCCAGGTCGACCTGGTCATGGCTGAAGGTGCACCAGACATGGCGGATCCCGCGCGAGGTGTTCACCTCCCGCAGAAGCGGGTGGGTCCGTGGGCGCACCACGTCGCTGAGGTCGTCGTCGGGCGAGGCCTCGAAGAAGAATTTGTCATAAGGATCATGGCCTTGACGGTAGGCGTTAAACCAGGCAGAGCTGCTGGAGACGTGGTTCAGCACCAGGTCCGACATCAGCAGGAACTCGGACCCGATCCGCTGGATGTCCGACCAGTCGCCCAGCACCGGGTTCACCGCGCGGTAGTCCGTCACCGCGAAGCCGTCGTCGGAGGTCCAGGGGAAGAAGGGCAGGATATGCACCCCGTTGACCACCCCCGACAGATGCGTGTGCAGGAAGTGGCGCAGCAGATCCAGCGGCTTGTGCTGGCCGTCGACGATCGAGTTGCCATAGGTGATGACCAGCGCATCCCGTTCCGACCATTGCCGATTGCCCGGCACCCGGCCCCGGCGGCGGCGGGTCGTACCCTCGGGCCAGAAGGCCTCGGCCAGCTCCTCTGCCAGGGTCTCGACCTCGTGATCGGGATAGATCTGGCGCACCAGCGTTTCCAGCTTGTGGTGGAAGGTCGACGAGGACTCTGCGGTCATGTGAGCGTGGCTCCCTTGTGACGTCCTCTTGATGTCCCAGATCGCGCAAGGGGTTTCAAGCGCGCAGCGCCGCCGTGCCCCGGTCGGGCCTCTCGCAAGGCCCGCCGGCGCTGCAAATGGCCGTAACCTGTGCACAGCCACCGGCGGCGCGCGCCGGGCCGCACGATTCGCCGTGGTCACCATGCGGCCCGCCGCGACCCGTTCGGCACTACATCCCGTGGCAACGCCGCACGTCTGAGTTGAGGCAGACGGGAAAGCATATCCGCTTTACACGCCCCGATGCCCGAAACCCGTGTCTGCCGGGTGACGTTCCGGGCCAGCAAGGCCGAAACCGGACCCAAACAGGGTTGACAGATGCCGGGGCGCTCCGCCCAATGTCGGGAATTATCGGTTGTTTATCCGGCATTTGTCCGCCCCGGCTGCACCACCCGACAGGCCCTGTGGCCGGATCGCACGCAGGTACGGGCCGATGCGACGGAGCCATTAGCCTCCCTGCCCGCCTTCGGGATAGACGGAACGGAACCAACGGCCGGATCTGGAATGACGTAAGAGGTTCTTAATGCGGTTTGGCCCCGGCATGCTTTTCCCGAAGCCGCGCTTGTCCCGTCTCAGCACGCAGACCCTTCTCGGCGCGGGTCTGCTGGCAGGTCTGTCGGGTCTTCCCGCAGCCCGGGCGCAGACACCCCCGTCCCCGGAGATGGCGCTTCTGAGCCTCGCCACCGAGGCCAGCGCGCCGGAAGCGGAAGGTATCGGGTTCTATCCCCTGGCCACCTTGCCGGACGCCGACGCCGTCTCGACCCTGATCACCGCCACTATGCTGCAAAGCCGCGCCGTGTCGACCATCGGCGCCGCCGGCCCCGGCGACAGTGGTCTGACGGCCGCCAGCGCCCCCAAGCAGCTGGTGCTGGAAACCGCTTTTGAGCTGACCGGCGGCCAGGACCAGCCCCTCGGGCTGCGCCAGGGTGGACAGGATCTGTCTCCGCAGGACTTTGGCCCCGGTATCGCGGCCCTCGCCAGCGGGTTCGGCCCCGGGGATCAGGCGGCGGCCGTCGCCGTCATGTCTGATCCGCAGGACCTGTTCCCAGGCCAGATCGGCCCCCTGCGCGAGATGCTGGGGGTCAGTGATTTCGGCCTCTGGGTGCTGTTGATCGCTCCCGGCCCCGAGGCCGAGGCCCGTAGCGCCTGCGCCGCGCCGCTGGCCCGCGCCGTCACCCTGTCGCTGCTGGCGGGCGTGGCCGATCGCCCGGCCTTCGGGGACGGAGATGGCGCCACCTCCTTCGCCGAGGCGGAAACCTTCGTCACCCGCAGCCTGACCCGCGCCCTGGCCCGGGACACCGGCTGTCCCGGTGCCTATGCGGTCGTCTTCGACCACGGCGGCGAGGCCGCGGCGCCGGTGCTGCAACACGACAGCCCGGTCTACATCCCCGCACTGCAGGCCGACCTGACACTGGAGGAATTCGAGGCCGAGTTCCTGGCCGCCGGGACCGACCCGGCCCCGATCCGCGCCTACCTGGACAGCTGCCGGTTCTGCCCGACGGCCCCGCAGCTGGAGGCGCGGCTGACCGAGATCGACCGCCGCGCCGCCCAGGCGGCGATCGAGGACCAGATCTGGACCCGTATCACCAGCGCGCCGGAGAACGCCGCTCGCCTGCAGGTCTACCTGGACCGCTGCGAGCTCTGTGCGCATCGCACCGAGGCCGAAGAGACCCTGGCCCGCCTGGCTGCCAAGGCCGAGGCCGCCGAGGCCGAAAGCCGTCTCTACGCGAAGCTCGCCGCCTCCTTCGACCTGGAGGGGCTGCGCGACTACGTCGAGAGCTGCGTGACCTGCGAACATGTCGAGGCCGCCCGGGCCCGCATCGCGGAGATCGAGGCCGATGCCGCCTACGACGCCGAGGCCGAGGCGCTGGAGCAGGCGATCCGCGCCCGCGACACCGACGCGATCCGCGCCTGGATCGAGGACTGCGCCTATTGCGACCGTCGCCCGCAGGCCGAAGCCGCGCTGGACGATCTCGCCCGCCGGGCCGAACTGGCCGGCCCCTGCCTGCGCGCGGCCGCCGTGTCGCAACTGGGGGGGCCGCGCCTTCTGAGCGACATCGACCAGGCCGCGGCCCGCGCCGCCTGCGACGCCGCCCTGGCCGCCTTCCCTAACGACCCGGCCTTCCTGACGATCTCCGGACGCATCGCCCAGGCCGCCGGTGACACCGCCGCCGCCAGGCAGGCCTATGAGGCCGGCATCGCTGCGGGCGTGCCCATGGCGCACGGCCTGGCAGGCTACATGCTGTTCGACCCGGCCGAGGGCGACGGCGCCCCGGACTACGACCGCGCCGAAGAGCTGGGCCTGGCCGGCGCCGCCCTGGGCGACTGGCTGTCGCAGCAGCTTCTGGTCCTGCTCTATTCGCAGAATTTCATCGACGGCAAAGGCGCCGATGATGCCTTCGCCGTGGCCGAGACCGTCGCCGCCGAGGGCGATCCGGTGTCGCAGTATTTCCTCGGCTTCTTCTTCCTGCGCGGCGATGGCCCCTCGGGCCGGCCGGATCCGGAGGCCGCTCGGGAGTGGCTGAAGCACTCGGTCGACGCGGGCTATGTCCCGGCAATGACCCTGCTGGCCGAAACGCTGGAAACCGCCGTGGCGCAGGAGCCGGAGGCAGCCACCGAGGCTGCCGCGCTCTACCTCGATGCGCTTTACGAAGACGACCGGCTGGCGCTGGAAAAGCTGACGACCCAGCTGCGCGAACGCAACCGCGCCGTGGTGCGCGCCGTGCAGTCTCGCCTGCAGGAGGCTGGCGTTTACCGGGGCGCCCTGGACGGGCTGCCGGGTCCGGGCACGATCAACGCGGTTGAGGCCTACGCGGCACTGCCCGACAATTGAGACACGACAGCACTAGCCCACGGCCCCGCCCCGGCGGCGGTCGCGACAGGGTCGGAACACAGGCACAACAGACAGCGGCCCGCGTGGGGTCGGGCCAACAGGGGACAGACGCATGACACCGAACCGAAACCGCATGACCCGCCTGCGCCACGCGGCCCTGGGCACGCTGGCCGCCGCCGCGCTGGCCCTGCCCCTGGCGCCCGACGCGGCCCGCGCCCAGGGCGTGGTGCCCATTGTGACCACCATGGGCCTCGACAGCCTGTCCTGCCCGCGCTCCACCGTGCGCCTAGGCGTGCTGGGCGACAGCCTGGCCGACGGCCTCTGGGGCGCCGTGCAACGCGCCCTTGGCCAATGCGGCAGCGTCGAGGTTCTGCGCCTCACGCAGGTCAGTGACGGGCTGACCCACACGCCCCCCGAGGAATGGATCCAACGCTTCAACGCCGCCACGCAAAGCACTGATGCACAAGACGTTTTCATCGTCCAGATCGGCGCCAACGACCTACGCCCGCTGCGCGACGACCGCAGCCGCGTGCCTTACGGCACCCCCGAATGGGACACGCTCTACGCCAAGCGCGTGGGCGAGCTGGCCAGCGCCCTGTCGGACCGCGCCGACCGCCTCCTCTGGGTCGGCTTGCCGGTGGTGGGCGAAGGCAAATTCGAACCCGAGTATCAACACGTCAACGCCCTGATCTCGCAGACGCTGACCGCGCTGAACCTGCCCTTCCACGACATCCGCGAGCTGTCGCGTTTCGGCGCCGAGGATTTCGCCATGAACGCCGTGGTCAACGGCAGCACCCGTCAGCTGCGCGCGCCCGATAAGATCCACTTCACCCCACTGGGGTACGAGTTGATCGCCGCTGCCCTGGCCCCCGAGATCAAGGACGCCATGGCCACCCGTGAACGCAAGGCGATCTTCGGCAATGCAGCGCTTCAGTAAGGTCCGCCGCGCCTTCGGGCTGATGCTGCTGGCGACGCTGCCGGTGGCGGGCTGCACCTCCGCCCAGGATCTGGGCCAGCTGCTGACCCGTCCCGAGGGCAATGCCCGCGCCCTACCCGTCGCCCAGCCCTCGCGCCGCTTCTCGGCGGAGGCGCCCGCGACGCTTCTGGTCATCGGCGACAGCCTGTCCGACGGCTTCGGCATGCTGCTGATCCAGAGGGCCCAGGCGCGCGGGCTGCACCTGCGGGTCGTCAATCGCGGGCGCAATTCCACCGGGCTCAGCCGCGGGGATTTCTACGACTGGCCCGGCAATTTCTCCCAAATGCTCGCCGCCACCCGGCCCGATTTCACCGTGGCGCATTTCGGCTCGAACGACATGCAGTCGATCCGTACCGCCGAGGGCACCGTACCCTTCCAGACCGAGGCCTGGGACAGCGCCTACAAGGCCCGCGCCAGTGGCATCGTGGCCGAAGCGGCACAAGCCGGGACCCTGTTCTACATGCTTGGGCCGGCGCCCGACCGGAACACCAATCTCAACGCCCACCTGGACCATATCAACCCGCTGCTGGCCCAGGCTGCGCAGGAGAACGGCGGGATCTACTTCCCGCTGGAACCCCATGCCTCCGGCGAAGGGTTCACCTGGGTGCCGACAACACAACTGGGGGACCAGACGCTGACCATCCGTTCCGGCGACGGGTCGCATTTCACCATCCGCGGCTACCAGATGGTCGCAGACCTGGTGCTGGACGACCTGGTGCGGCGCTTCCCGTCGCTGGCACCGGCCCCGGAGCAGCTGACCTTCATCGCCTTGCAGTAAGCCCGGGCAATGGTCTTTCCGACACTCGACTTCGTGCTGTTCTTCACGGCTGTTCTGGGGCTGAACCTGGTGCTGTTCGCCTGGAACGGCTGGCGCAAGGGGATGCTGCTGGCGGCCTCCTACTGGTTCTACGCCGCCTGGGATGTCCGTTTCCTGGCCCTGATGACCGGGGTGATCGTCCTGGCCTGGCTGGGCGGGTTGCCGGGGCGGCGCAAGGCCACGGCGCTGCGCGCGCTCTGCATCGCGGGGCTGCTTGGGTGCCTGGCGTTCTTCAAGTATTTCAACTTCTTCCTGCTGTCCTTTTCCAACCTGCTGGGGGATGCGGGCCTGTCGCGTGATTTCAGCTGGGCGCAGGTGGTCCTGCCCGTGGGGATCTCCTTCTACGTCTTCCAGGGGATCAGCTATATCGTCGACTGCGCGCGCGGTGACTGCGCCGAGCGCCGCAACCCCTTCGACGTGGCCCTGTATGTCAGCTTCTTTCCACAGCTCGTGGCGGGCCCCATCGTGCGCGCCGCCGATTTCCTGCCGCAGCTCGACCGGCCCGAACGGCCCGACGCCGCCATGCGCGGGATGGCCGTGGCGCTGATCCTGGCAGGGATGGTGAAGAAGCTGGTGATCGCGAATTACATCGCCGTGCTGCTGGTCGATCCGGCCTATACCGATCCCGCGTCCCAGGCCGCGCCGCAGGCGCTGGCGGCTATGCTGGGCTATGCGGTTCAGATCTACTGCGACTTTTCGGGCTATTCCGACATCGCCATCGGCGTGGCGCTTCTGCTGGGTTATCGGTTCAATGCCAACTTCAACCAGCCTTACCGCGCGGCGTCGTTCCGCGAGTTCTGGCAGCGCTGGCATATCTCTCTGTCGACCTGGATCCGCGACTACCTCTACATCCCGCTGGGCGGCAGCAAGGGCGGCAAGGGCCGGCAGGCGGTCACGCTGCTGGTGGTCATGGGGCTGGCGGGCCTCTGGCATGGGGCGGCCTGGACCTTCGTCCTCTGGGGGCTGGCCCATGGGGCGCTGGTGGCCGTCGAACGGCTGACCGGGCAGCACCGCGCGACGCGTGCGCGGGGCTTGCGCATCGCGGTGGTCTTCGCGCTGGTCACGCTGCTCTGGCTGCCCTTCCGCGCGCATGACATGGACCAGGTGGGTCAGATGCTAGCCGCCCTCACCCGTCCGGCCAGCGATTACGCCGTGCCATTGCACGGCTTCGCGCTGTTGCTGATCGCCGCCGGGCTGGCGCTGAACGCCCTGCCGCTGCGCTGGTTCACCCGGTCTGGCCAGGCTTTGGCGCGCGTCGCGCCCGAGGTGCAGGCCCTGGCGCTGGCCGCCGGGCTGGTCCTCTGTTTCGCCATGGCGCAGGAGGGCGTGGCGCCCTTCATCTACTTCCAGTTCTAGGGGGATGAGTATGGCCCGCAACCTGCGTTTCTTCCTCACCCTCTGCGCCGCGCTGGTCCTGCTCTGGGCCTTTTCGGGCGAGCGGATCGTCGACTGGGCGTTCGAGCTGCCCCTGCCCGACGCCCTGATGGATCCGCTGCTGACCGCGGTCTTCTGGGGCGAGGATCTGAAGGCGGCCCTGGGCCTGCCCGACCTGTTCGGCGCGCTGCGCGACACGCTGCACCGGCTGGCGGGTCTCTAGGGTCTCGGGCCTCCCGCTCAGGCGGTGGCCAGCGCCAGCCCGTCCACAACGGCCGTAAAGGCTTCGGATCGGCGCAGGGTGGCGGTCGGGCTGATGCCCTGCGCCTCTTCCTGCACCAGCCCCATCAGGGACGACCCGCCGACGAGGATCACGGAACTGACCTGCCCCGACGCCACGCCGCCTGCCACCAGCGTGTCGTAGATCGCACCGCGCAGCGCCTCGCGCGCCTCCGACAGGGCCGCGTTGACCGACCCGGCGGTGGTGCGCACCGTGAGGCCGCGTTCCACCATGCCCATGTCGATCTCCCCGGCCCCTTCGGGGCCATTGGCACCGATCTTGCCGCGTTCCACGGCGAAAGCCAGTTCGTGCCCCAGCTGGTCCTCGATCACCCTGGCCAGGCGCCCCATGCGGGCGGGATCCACCGCATGGACCTCCATGTCGGCCACCGCGCGGGCGGTCTCGGCGGTGTAGAGGAAGGGGATCTTGGCCCAGGTCGACAGGTCCACATAGATCGGTTTCGGCACCGGCAGCAGCCCCTCCCCGAAGGTGCGGCGCAGCTCTCCGCCCAGGCCCAGTTCGGGCATGGCATGGGTCATCGACACCGCGTGGTCGAAATCCGTGCCGCCCAGGCGGATGCCGTGGCTGGCGATGATGCCGATGCCATTGCCCTCGGCCCGAAAGAGGGTGAAATCCGAGGTGCCGCCGCCGATGTCGACGATCAGGCCGACCTCGCCCGGGTGGCCGTCGCCCAGGCTGGCCAGGGCGGCGGCCTCGGGTTCGAACATGAACTGCACCTCGCTGAACCCGGCGGCGGCATAGCAGCCGCGCAGATCCGCCTCGGCCTGGGCATCACGCTCTGGGTCGTTGCTGTGGAAATGGACCGGGCGGCCCGACAGGGCGCGGGTGAAGGTCCGGCCCGTTTCCGCCTCGGCACGGGTCTTCATCGCCACGAGGAAGGCCGTCACGATCTCGGCCAGGGTGCGGCGCTTGCCGCCGACCAGCCGTTTTTCGTGAAATAGGCTGGTGCCCAGCACGGATTTCAGCGCCCGCATGTAGCGCCCTTCATCGCCGGCGATCAGCGCCTCCGCCGCCGCCGCGCCGATCCGCATGGCGCCGGTGTCACTGTCGAAGAAGACGGCCGTCGGCAGGGTTTCCTCGCCCGCCTCGATGGCGATGCGGCGCAGCGTCCCGCCCTCCAGGATCGCCGCAGCGGAATTGGAGGTGCCGAAATCGATGGCCAGGACAGGTTCGGAGGCGGACATGACAAGCTCCTGCGTCGGAAGAGCCTGCCGGGCTATCCGATCCGGCGGAGACCGGCAAGGCGCAAAGCGCGCCCGCCCGTCTCTCCCCCCGGTCTCAGCCCATGTCCATCAGTGCCGCCAGCACGTCGGACCGGCGCAGCATACCCACCACGCGGCCCTCTTCCACGACCGGGAAGACCCGGTGCGGGCAGTTGGTGAAGGCCTCGGCGGCAGAGATCAGGTCGTCCTCGGCGTTGCAGGTGATGGCGCCCCGGCTCATATTCTCGGCCACGTTGCCCTTCCATTCCTGGTAGTAGGAGGCATAGAGCGCGGGGCGGAAACAGTCCTTCTGACTGAGGATGCCGACCAGCAGCCCCTCGTCGTCGACCACCGCAGCGGCCGCCGCCCGCGCCTCGACCAGAAGGGCGGCAGCGCGGCGCATGGGGGTCTCGGGGGTCACTTCCACCCAGTCGGTCTGCATCAGGACGGAGACGCGGGCCTCGGTGCTCATGCCTCGCCCTCCCTGGCCGCGATCCGGTTGGGGCAGATCTCGCAGGCCTTGCCGCATTTCGCGACGCCCCCGCAGGAGGTCTGCACCGGGTCGCGCCCGAAGGCCAGGCCCAGGGCCAGACCGCCTGCGGCCAGCAGGAAGATGGCGAGGACGAGGAACAGTTCCATCTCAGACCCCTTTCAGGTGGGTGGCGAAGGCGCCGGTGGTCTCGGACGTCAGCCCGCCGGGCGCGGCCTTGACAAACAGCGCGTCGATCCCGGCGCGGCGGGCCAGCGCGGGCCCCTCGGCGCCTGCGGCGAAAAGCGCGGTGGCCCAGCCGTCGACCTCCATGGCGGAGGCGCCCAGCACCGAAACGGACAGCGGGCCAGAGGCCACGGGCGCGCCGGTCTCCGGGTCGATGATATGGCCGTAGCGGGCGCCGTCGAGCGTATAGCTCTGCGTCTTCAGGCCGGAGGTCGCAACGGCACCGGTCAGCGACAGGATGCCCGCGAGGCCGGTGGTCCCGGGGCGCGGATCCTCCACCGCGACCTGCCAGGCGCGCCCCTCGGGGTGCCCTCCGCGCGCGGCCAGTTCTCCACCCAGGTCGATCAGCAGGTCGTCGTGGCCCGCGGCCTGAACCAGCGCCACCATCCGGTCCAGCGCATGGCCCTTGGCGATGCCACACAGATCCAGCGTCAGACCGGCCCACGCCTTGATGACGGCGCCGTCGTCCGCCGTCAGCCCGTGCCAGTTCGCCGCGCCATCACCGTTGATCGGGCCGAAGCCCCAGCGGGCGACCTGCGGGCCGACCGTGGGGTCGAAATGCCCGCCGCTCCGCTCGGCCAGAGCCAGCGCCGCGCGGGTCACCGCCAGCGTCTCGGCGGGCAGCGCACAGGTGCCCGCCCCGGCGGCGTTGAAGCGGCTGATGTCGCTGTCGGCGCGCCAGGGCGACATCTGCCTGTCGATCCCGGCCAGCAGATCCATGATCGGCCCGCGCAGCGTCTCTATCCCCCGGCCCGCAGGCAAGGTGACCTGCCAGCTGGTGCCGAAGGCCGGGCCGGTCAGCGTTTCCACCGCGCGGGTACCCGCCCGCAACAGTCCCGGCAGGGCCAGGGTCGCGGCGGCCCCGCCCAGCAGGGCGCGGCGGGTCGGTCGTTTCGAGAAGTCGCTTTGCATGGCTCAGGCTCCGAAATCGTCCTTGTAGATGTTCTCCGGCTCGACCCCGAGCCGCTCCAGTGTGGCCAGCACGGCCGAGATCATGACCGGCGGGCCGCAGAGGTAGTATTCGCAATCCTCGGGCGCGGGATGGCCCTGCATGGCGCGCATCACCGTCTCGTGGATGAATCCTGTCGCCCCGGTCCAGCGGTCGCCCGGCGCGGGGTCTGACAGGGCCGGTGTCCAGTCGAAGTTCGGGTGCGCCTCGGCGATGGCATTGAACTCCTCGACGTAGAAAAGATCCGCGACGGAGCGCGCACCGTAGAAATAGCGCATCTTGCGCGTGGTCCCCGCCCCGATCTGTTCGTGGATCATCGCCCTGAGCGGCGCCATGCCGACACCGCCGCCGATGAACACCATGTCCGAGGTCGTGTCCTGCACGTGGATCTCCCCAAACGGTCCCGACACCTCGACCACGTCGCCCGGCTGGCGGGCGAAGAGCCAGGAGGACACCTGCCCCGGCGGGATCTCTTCCTCGCGCCCTGCGGGCGGCACGGCCAGGCGGATGTTGAAGACGACACGGCCCGCAGCGGTATCCTCGGGGCGCGAGGCGATGGAATAGGCGCGGGTCACCTGATCGTCGATCTCCGAGGTCAGGCTGTACCAGCGGGCCTGGTGCCAGGCGGCGCGGAAGGTCTCATCCACCGGCATATCGGCGAAATCCAGGCTGTAGGCCGGCGCGTTCAGCTGCATGAAGCCCCCGGCGCGGAAGTTGAAGTCGTGCCCCTTGGGCAGCTCCAGCACCAGTTCGCGGATCAGCGGGGCCATCATGCGGTTCGACACCACGGTGCAGTCGAAGCCACCGCCGCCCGACAGGAAATCCTCCGGGACGGTGACGGAACAGGGGCCACGCAGCTGCGTCTGGCAGGCCAGCCGCTTGCCCGCCTTGCGTTCCGCCGCCGACAGGATACCGCGTTCGGTGGCGCCCGCCTCGCCTGCGCCCTCCCCCTCGACCACCACGCGGCAGAGCCCGCAGGTGCCCGAGCCACCACAGCCCGCCGGGATGCCGATGCCCGCGCCATGCAGCACGCCCAGCAGTCGGTCGCTGCGATGCGCCTCGATCTCCTTCGTGCCGTTCACGGTGATAGTGATGCCCCCCTGCGGCACCAGCCGCCGCCGCGCCAGCAGCAGGCCCAAGGTCAGCCCCACCACCAGCAGGACAACGATGAGGGAGGCGAGGAGGATCTCGTCGGTCATTGCGCGGCCATCTGTGCGAAGGAGGAGAAGCCGAGCGACATCAGCCCGGCCAGGATGAAGGTGATGCCCAGGCCCCGCAGCCCGGCGGGCAGGTCGGCATAGGCCAGCCGCGCCCGGATCGCCGAGAGCATGATGACCGAGATCGCAAAACCCGTGCCGCCGCCGATCCCGAAGACGAAGCTTTCGGCCAGGTCATAGTTGCGTTCGACCATGAAGAGGCTGCCCGCCAGGATGGCGCATTGCACCGTCAAGAGCGGCAGGAACACCCCGAAGGCCGCGTGGACCTTGGGCAGGAAGCGATCCAGCAGCATTTCCAGCAGTTGCACAATGGCGGCGATGACCCCGATGAAGGCCACCAGGCTGAGATAGGACAGGTCGATTTCAGGATAGCCCGCCCAGGCCCAGGCGCCGGGGGCCAGCAGGGCGTGGTAGATCAGCTGGTTCAGCGGCACCGTCACGCCCATGACGGCGATCATGGCGATGCCCAGGCCCACGGCCGTCTCGGGCCGTTTCGACAGCGCCAGAAAGGTGCAGAGGCCGAGGAACAGCGTCAGCGGCAGGTTCTCGACAAAGGCCGCCGACAGGAAGAGGGACCAGAGGTCTGCCATCACGTGCCCTCCTCCACCTCTGGCGGCACCGTGTCGGGCGCCTCCGCCTGGTCTGGCCAGATCGAGCGGATGGCCCAGACCAGCCCGCCCAGGATGAAGAAGGCCGAGGGCGCGAGCAGCATCAGCGCCAGCGGCGTGAACCAGCCGCCCTGTTCAACCAGCGGCAACACCTGAAGGCCCATAAGGCTGCCCGCGCCGAACAGCTCGCGCAGGGCGCCGACGAGGCACAGGATCAGCGAATAGCCCAGCCCGTTGCCGAGCGCGTCCACCATCGAGCGCCCCGGCGGGTTCAGCCGCGCGAAGCTCTCGGTGCGGCCCAGCACCAGGCAGTTGGTGGTGATCAGGCTGACGAAGACCGAAAGGCTCTGGCTGATCTCGAACAGATAGGCCTGCAACAGCTGGTCGATGACGATCACCAGCGAGGCCACGATGACAATCTGCACGATCAGCCGGATGGTGTCGGGGATATGCCGCCGGATCAGGCTGATGACGCCGGCCGACAGCACCAGCACCGTGGTCAGCGAGGCCGCCATGGTCAGCGCCGTGGGCAGCGAAGTGGTGACCGCCAGGGCCGAACAGATGCCGAGGATCTGCAGGGTCACCGGGTTCTGCCGCACCAGCGGATCTGTGAAGGTGGACCAGAGGGGGGACGGCGCGGTCATGGCTCAGAACTCCCCGCGCCGGACGGCCTCGATCAGGGGGCCATAGCCCTGCTCGCCCAGCCAGAAGCGGATGATGCGCGTCATGGCCGAGGAGGTGCGGGTGGCACCGGTGATCCCGTCGACCTCATATTCAGTCGAGGCCGGGCCGCGGGCGACGGCGAAACGGATCTCGCCGCTGTCATCCGTGGTTTCCACCCCGTTGAAAGACGCCTGCCAGGCCGGTTCCTCGATCCGGGCGCCGAGGCCGGGGGTTTCGGACTGGCCGGTGATCGTCAGCCCGGCGATGGTGTGCATGTCGCCCTTCAACGCCAGGATGCCGTCGATGCGCCCGTTGTAGCCCTGCCCGCTGAACGGCAGCAGCAGCAGGGAGACCTCGCCCTCGCTGCGCAGCAGGTAGATCTGCGCATAGTCGGGGCGCTGCACGAGGCCCGCGATATCCTCGCCCGGCTCCAGCACCGTCCAGTTGCCGGCATCGGCCAGGGTGGTTTCCAGCGTCGCCGGGCTCACCTCGGTCGCCGCGCGCCCGGTGTCCAGGTCGATCACCACCGTCGACAGGGCCCCGCCCGATTGTTCAAGCAGCGTCGACATGCCGGGGATGCCCGCCACCAGCGCCGACAGCCGCGCCTGTTCCTCGGCGGCGCGGTTGGCCGCCTGGATCGGGCGCAGGACGACGGTGGCGCCGCTGACCATCACCGCGCAGCAGGCGGAGACCAGGAAGGCCACCAGCACGGTCTTGGTCCGGCTTTCATTCGGCAGGGCCAGCAGGCGACGCCAGGCCGAGAAAGGGTTCAGGTCAGCCAAGATGTGTCCTCCGTCTTGCGCGCCAGCGCGCGATGGCGTCTTGCGCGCCAAAGCGCGATGGCGGCTTCGTCCAGGATGGGGGCGGCGAGAGAGGCCAGAAGGGCGGCGGAAACGGTGATCTGCACCGGCGCCCCGCCGTCCCAGCCGGTGGCGAACAGCGCGATCAGCGCGCCGTAAAGCAGGCCGTTGCCCCAGCGACCGGGCCGCGTGGCGGCGCTGGCGACGGGATCGCAGACTAGCAGGACCAGCCCGATCCAGGCCACCGGCAGCACCTTTTCCAGACTCGCGGGCCAGGCCCCGCCCGGGATCGCCCAGGCCAACAGCGCCGCCAGCAGCGCCCCCGCGATGATGCGCCCCGATATCACGCCCAGCAGGATCCCCAGCCCCGCCGCCGGGATCGCCGCCCAGGCAACCGGCAGCACGAAGTCAGGCCAGGGCGCCGCCGGGAAGCCGAAGCCAAGGAAGGCCAGGGTGATCGTCGCCGGATTGACGACATTGCGCCCCCAGCCGCCGAAGACCAGCTCCCCCATCACGGTGCCGAAGCTGATGCCCATGACCAGGCGGAAGATCCCCAGATCCTCGGGCGCCAGCATGGCCACGGCCAAAGCCGTCAGGGCGCCGGCAAAGCTGGGGGGCTGGGCCCGGGCCAGCATGAAGATCAGGTGCCAGAGGCCGGAGACCAGCAGGGTCAGCGCCAGCCGGCCCGCCGCCTCGACCCCGCCGTACCACAGCCAGGCCAGCGCCAGCGGCATCAGCGCCGCCAGCAGCAGCAGGGCCACGGTTTCACGATCCCAGATGCCGCGCATCATGCACCCTCCTCCGCCGCGATCCGATCGAGCGCCCCACGCAGGAGCGCCGACAGGCGCGGCTCGGCCCCGGTGACATAATCAGCCAGGGCCAAATCCTCTTCCAGCAGGGTCAGCCCGCCCAGCTTCGCCAAGGTCTCGTCATCGCCGGCCGACAGGGCCCGCAGCAGCGCGACGGCCGGCAGGGCCCCGCCAAGCGCCTGTTCCAGCGCGGCCGTGGGGATCAGCGGCACGGGCCGCGCGGCCCGGCTGAGCGCGTTGCGGAACCAGTGGCCCCGGGGCGCGCCATGGTGATGGGTCATCACCGACAGCTGCCGGTCCCGCGGCGCCAGCCAGACCGCCCTGTGCCCGTCCAGCGCCGAGCCCGACACCAGGTCATGCGGCCCCGGCACGGTCAGCCCGTGGCACAGCCCGGCCAGATGCGCCCCGTCCTGGCAACGCAGCAGCCGCGCCTCGCTCAGGGCCGGGCCGGTCACCGAAACGGTGCGCAGCGCGGGGCGCAGGCCGGTCTCCAGCAGCGTACCGAGGTCGGCCACATCCTCGGCGTGGATGTCCCAGACCGGCGCGGCGACGGACGCGGGGTGATGATGGTGCAACTGGTGTCCCGCCAGGCCCTGCGGGTGTCGCGGGCCGCTGCGCAGCAGGCGCAGCCGCCCTTCGACCGCGCCCGGCCCAGCCAGCGCGGGGCCGGAGCGCTGACACAGGTAGACAGGCCCCTCGGTCAGGTGACCAAGGGCGGCGAGCCCCCACATCAGATCCTCCCCGCGCGCCTCCAGCATCGCCAGCGGGTCGGGCGCCAGGGGACGGCTGTCCGCGGCCATGACGAGAATGGCCGCCGGTTTGGCGTCGGGCGCGGGCATCCGGCCGAAAGGCCGGGCGCGGAACTGTCGCCATAGCCCGCTGTCCTGCAGCAGGGCCCGCAGCGCGCTGCCGTCGCCCGCCCCGGCCGCCTCGGTGTCGTGGCGGCGCATGTCTCCGCCCGCATCGCGGAACAGAACGATCTCATGCAGCTGTCGCCCCGGGCCGAGGTGCACCTTCGCCACGCGGCCGGGCATCGGCGCGACAAGGGCGATCTCCGGATGGTCCCGCAGGCGGGCCACGGGCGCGCCACCGGCCACGGCCTCGCCTTCCCGCACGACCATGTCGACACGCAGGTGTTCACGGTGCTGCGGCACGACCGCAGCCTCCTCCGTCCAATGCTCCACCGGCTCACCGCCTGTCAGCGGCGCCGAACGCACATTCGGACTAAGCCCTGCCTGCATGAGCTGCGACAGCATTGTCTCTCCTACCTGCATTCACCCTTGGGACAGGTTTCTGCCAAATTACGCACCACGTCCACAAAACCCTGACAATTCCGCGCGATAATTAAAAAGTGCTTTTGCAACATATATTTGAATGAGAGTTTTTTCGCCACATTCACGTTCATGTCATTGCCCGAACGCTATCCCAAGGTATCATCGGATCCGTAGCCTAATTGATAGCCAACTGCCGGGGAAAACCAATGCGTGGGAAATTTATTACCGTTTCATCGGTCCTCGCCCTGCTGTTCGCCTGTTTCCTGACGGGAACGCCGAGCGCAGAGGCACAGGACTCATCCGCCCCCTCCGGCGAGGAGGCGATCACGCCCTTCCTGCTGCCGGACGCCGGCCCGTTCGAGCCGAAATCCCTGGGCGAACAGAACACCGCCGCGATCACCGCCTGGCTGAAGGGCGGCCATGCGGATGCCACCGCCGAGGCCTTCACGCATTGGGATGACGAAGGCGCGGTGCCGCCCAACTGTTCGGTCTGTCACGCAGGCGCCGGCTTCCGCAGCTTCCACGGGCTGGATGGTAGCGAACCGGGCCTGCCCGAAGCGCCCATTCCCGCCGGTGGCGTCGTGGATTGCGAGACCTGTCACAACGACGGCCTCGCCTCGATTTCGGAACTGACCCTGCCGTCGGGCGTCGTGCATCCCGTCGTGGGCGTCGAAGCCGCCTGCATGACCTGCCACCAGGGACGCGCCGCCGGGGTGACGGTGGAAAATGCGACGGCGTCGAAACCCGATGACACCGTCGACGCAGAGCTGCGGTTCGTGAACCCGCACTATGCCACCGCCGCCGCCAGCTGGCTGGGCGGCTACGGGGGCGCGGGCTATCACTACCCGGGCAAGACCTACTCGGGCCGCTTCTTCCATGCCCGCCCGGTGGCCTCCTGCGTGTCCTGCCACAACCCGCACAGCCTGGAGGTGAAGGTCGAGACCTGCGCCACCTGCCACGATGCCGAAACCCCGGAGGCGATCCGCATCCGCAAGCAAAGCTATGACGGCTCCGGCAACCTGTCGGTTGGCATCCGCTCGGACATCGCGGCCAATGCGCAGTTGCTGATGGAAACGCTGGTGACCTACACCGGCGAGGTCGCGGGCACCGCGCTGGTCTTTGAGCCGCACTATCCCTACTTCTTCGCCGACGCCAATGGCGACGGGGTGGCCGACCAGGTGGACGGCAGCAGTGTCAATTATGCCGCCTGGACGCCGCGCTCGCTGAAGGCGGCCTACAACTGGAAGCTGGTCACCGCAGATCCGGGCATCTACGCGCATAATCCGCACTACGCCCTGGAACTGCTCTACGACTCGATCGAGGACCTCGCCGGCGCCACCGACAGTGTCGACTTCGACAGCCTGAATATCCTGCGCTGACGCGCGCGCAGGGCCGCCGGATGAAAGGCGCCGTCCCTCGGGGCGGCGCCTTTTCCTTGTCCGCTCTCAGATTCCGGTCTCCTGCAGGAAACTGCGGATCTGCGCCATGCAGACCGCCCAGGCCGGTTCATAATCCACCAGCACGTGGTTGCGGCTGTCCAGCGGGACGAACCGTGCCCCCGGGATGCTGCGGGCGATCAGGCGCCCCTGTTCAACCGGGATCCGCTGGTCCTGCGTCGCATGCAGCACGATGGTCGGCGCCTGCACCTGGTCCAGCCGGTCGCGCACGTCGATGTCGCCGAAAGCTTCCTGGAACCGCGCCGCATTGGCGGCGGAGGTCGTCTGGCGCTGGAAGGCATCGAACCATTTCAGGTCGTCCGGCGTCGCGTCGGGCATGAAGGTCTGCGAGAAGATATGGCGATAGGCGGGATTGTCCGTGCCCCAGCCCAGCTCGGTCAACTGCCGAACCGCCTCGCGCCGGGCGATCTCCTCGGGGCTGGCATGGTGGCGCCAGCCGATGGCATAGGCGCCGATCAGGATCAGCCTTGACACCCGATCGGGGTGGCGCACGGCATATTCGATGCAGACCGCCGCGCCCTGGGAAATCCCCAGAAGCGGGAACCGCTCCAGCCTCAGCTTGTCGACCACCGCCTCCAGGTCATCCACGAAGGCCGTCAGGTCCAGCCGCTCCACGTGCCAGTCCGACAGGCCGCAGCCGCGCTCGTCGTAGCGCACGAAACTGCGGTCGCGGGCGATGTCGGCAAAACAGGCGCCCCAGATGGGGGTATCCCAGTCATGTTCGATATGGGTCAGCCAATTCGCCGCCTTCACCAGCGGCGGCCCGTCGCCGACGGTGGCATAGGCGATCTTGGTGCCGTCGCGCACTTGGCAGAAGCCGATCTTCTGGTCGCGCAGATGCGCCCGGCGATCGGCCGCCTCGAAGGCCCCCGGCCCGGCGGGACTCGATGTGGCCGGACCGCCCGTCTCCGGCGTGGTGACGGATGGTCCATCGGGCGCGGCGGCGGCGTCTTCCGCCTCCGGGTCGGCCCGCTGCCACAGGCGCCGCCACTTCGCGGCAGCCGCGCGGGTGGCCTGCGGATGCCGGGCAAGGCGGCGCAGGACCTCGATCCGATCCGCTTCGGCATCATCGCGCTCCGCCATCAGCCAGCTGTCGAAGACCTCGTCCCCGGCACCGTCCAGCCCGTCCAGCAGCACACCGGTCATCTGCGCGGCGGCGGCCTCCAATTCGGTCAGGCTCATGGCCGAGGGGCCTTCGCGCAGGCGCGCGCGCAGATCACGTAGATCTACAGCCACGCCTTCGCCGCAGAACGCGACACGTTCCCGGTCCGCCAGGATATGCGGCGCCCCTGGTCGATCCACGACCTTGCGCAGCTTGCTCAGGGCCCAACGCAGGGCCGCCTTGGGATCATCGGGCAGGTCCCAGAACATCTCGCACAATCGTTCACGGCGATGTGGCCGGTCGGTGGTCACCAGGAAGGCCAGAAGCGCCCGCGCCTTGCGCGACGCGGGCAACGGGACGGGCCCGTTGCCGTCACTGACTGTCAGCTCCCCAAAAAGAGATATTTTAAATTCATTAATTTCATTCATTGGCGCACCATCCGTTTGGCTTCGGAAAATGGCAATCGCATTTGAATGGCATCAGGCCCGAAACACCCTGAAACCACCCTGATCAGGCCAGAAAACAACGCTGATGACAACGTTCGCCACCACGGTCGGCGGGCAAGGCAATCCAACCCAAAGGTATAGACTTAAATCAGGCTAGGATTGCAGGCCGCTCTTCTCCACCCTCCTTGCTTCACTGGGCGCCGAGCGCGCCCTGGCGCGGGGCTACATTCAGGGACTTTATTATGAATAGTTATTTCGACAGCATCGATGGTCTTTGCATCCTGCATCTGGAGGGCCGGATCGATGCCACCCAGACCGGCACGCTCTGCGATCACCTGGTGCACAGGATCCGCGACGGTGACCGGCGCCTGATCGTGGTCTGCGCTCCGGGGGTGGAATTTGCCCGCCCCGCGGTGCGCGGCCTGATCGTCGCCGCCACGTTGATCCGCGCGGCCCGGGGACAGTTCCGCCTGGTGGCAGAGGCCGAGCTGGCAGGCTGGCTGCACCGTGTCAGCATGCGCCACCTTCTGCCCCTTGCCCCGGACCTGGAAACCGCGCTGGCGGCGATGGGCACGGCTGGCGGCCCGCCCCAGAGGCCTGCAACCGAAAAAGCGGCGGCGCCTGCCCCGTCCGCGGCCGCGAACCACCCCCGTCGCCCCGCGACCAACGCCCGGGTCATGGCCCGCTGATCCCCCGGGGCCACGGATTTCATCCCCCACGCATTTCCCAGCACATTTCCAGGAGACAAACAGATGCTCACCCAGCTTTTCTTCGGCGGCTTCGTATCCGGCATGACCCGGCCGACCCCGCGCCTCGGTCCCGATCACAGTCCGCGCTCGCCTCTGGCCACGCAACAGGACTACCGGCGCCTGCACGACCTGCCCGATTACCTGCTGGAGGATATCGGCCTGACCCGGCACGACCTGCCGCCGCGTCGCTGGTTCGGCCTGATCTAGGATCGCCTGCCGATCCTGCCAGGCCAGATGCCCCGCACCGGCCTGGCTCCCCCCTTGCCACTGCCGCCTAACCCGTTGGCCCCGATCCGCTGCCCCGACGCGGATCGCTTCCTTCCGCAATTCGAGAGATGTCCGATGCCATCCCCTGTTTCCAGCGCGACCCTGCGCGCCACGATGCACTCCCATCCCCGCAACCGGATGCCGCCCACCACCACGCCCAAGGCGGCCAATCTGCCCGCCCAGCCCGACGCGGCCCGCGCCCGCCTCGACCGCCCTCGGCCGCGCCATCTTCGCCTATACCAGCACCTGCCCGACCGCGACGCTGCGCCGCTGGCGCGCCTGCTGGAGGCCGCTGCGGGCCCCGGTGACCGGACGCGCCTGCAGCAAGGCAGCAATCGCCACATCCACTTCGGCCTGATCGACAAGGCCGGCTGACGCGATACCCCTGTGCCTCGGTCGCCGTTACCCTGTCGCAAACTGGGTCTTGCCAGCCGCGCGGCGGCCCGGTCATACTCTAACCTCGGGTCGCCCGGCGGACAGCCGGGCCACCCGGGAGGAAGGGAGGAGGCGCCCGATGACCGGCCGTGACCACGACCATGTGACCCGCGTGATGCGGACCGTCAGCTGTGACGCCTCCGCCGCGCGCTCTCGCCTTGCCGCCTCCTGGCAACGGTCCTTCGCCCATCACCGCCTGGATCCGGCCGCCGCCCCACCGCAGGACCGCGACACCACGCGCCTGGCCGAACAG
This sequence comes from Pseudooceanicola marinus, assembly GCF_002786295.1. Lineage (GTDB taxonomy): Bacteria > Pseudomonadota > Alphaproteobacteria > Rhodobacterales > Rhodobacteraceae > Pseudooceanicola > Pseudooceanicola marinus. The sequence goes on from NZ_PGTC01000018.1 coordinate 268,614, forward strand.
GAGGAAATGCTGGGCCGGCTGCTGCATGTCGCCAGCCCCCGCCTGGACGAGCTGTTCTCCACCATTGGCCAAAGCGGCCACGGCGTCTTCATGACCGATGCGCGCGGGCTGATCCTGCGGGCGCGGCAACGGGCGGCGGACGAGGCGGATTTCATCCGCTCCGGCCTGGTCGCGGGCGGCGACTGGAGCGAGGAGGCCCAGGGCACCAACGGCATCGGCACCTGCCTGGCCGAGAAACGCCCCCTGATCATCCACCGCGACCAGCACTACCTGGCGCGCAATATTGCCATGAGCTGCATCGATGCGCCGGTCTTCGATCACGAAGGTACGCTGATCGCGGCCCTGGACGTGTCCTCGCCCCGCGCCGAAAGCGACGGGTTCAACCAGCTCATCGGCGCCATGGTCAGCGGCATTGCCAGCAAGATCGAGATCGACCTCTTCCGCGACATCCACAGCGACCGCCAGATCGTCCTGGTCGGCGATGACCGCGCCGGCACCGCCCTGCTGGCGGTGGATCGCGACGGGCTGGTCGTGGGCGCCACGCGCAGCGCGCGGATCGGCTGTGGCCTGGCACGTCAGGGCGCCCTGCGCCCGGTGCCCCTGCGCGACGTTCTGGGGGAGACCTCTGAAGGGCTGTCGGGCGCCGAGAAGGCCGCGCTGACCCGCGCCCTGGCGCGCGCCAACGGCAATGTCTCCGCCGCGGCCCGCGCGCTCGGCATCGGGCGCGCGACGCTCTACCGCCGTATGAAACGGCTGGGCATTTCCGGCGCGGACTGACCCCGACGCCCCGCATCTCGCAGCTGCAACATGGCCGCCCGCCGCAAGGTGTCTCACCGCTGAGACAGTTTTGCCCCATCCCCCGCTTTGCCCCCGCTGACAATGCCGTCCCCAGAATGCCAGATCTTCTTCACCGGCGCCGAGGAGGGTGCCGGAGGAATTCCGACAGACGGAGGAGACCTGTCATGAACGAGATGAGCCAACCCGACCTGAGCCGCACCTCACCCTTCCAGAGCCGCTACGACAACTTCATCGGCGGGCGGTTCACCGCACCCGTCAGCGGCACCTATTTCGACAACGTGACGCCGATCACCGGCGAGGTGGTCTGCCAGGTGGCCCGCTCCGGCGCGGCCGACGTGGACCTGGCGCTGGACGCCGCCCATCTGGCGAAGGACGCCTGGGGCCGCACCTCGGCCACCGAACGCGCCAACACCCTGTTGAAAATCGCCGACCGACTGGAGGAGAACCTGGACCTGCTGGCCCGGGCCGAGACCTGGGACAACGGCAAGCCGATCCGCGAGACGACCCTGGCCGACATTCCCCTGGCGGTAGACCACTTCCGCTACTTCGCCGGTGTGCTGCGCGCCCAGGAAGGCAACATGTCCGAGATCGACGCGGATACCGTGGCCTACCACTACCATGAGCCCCTGGGCGTCGTCGGCCAGATCATCCCGTGGAACTTCTCGATCCTTATGGCGGCGTGGAAACTGGCGCCCGCCCTGGCCGCCGGCAACTGCATCGTGCTGAAACCCGCCGAACAGACGCCCGCCGCGATCATGGTGCTGATGGACCTGATCCAGGATCTGCTGCCCGCCGGCGTGCTGAACATCGTCAACGGCTTCGGCGGCGAGGTGGGCGCGGCCCTGGCCAGTTCACCGCGGATCGCCAAGATCGCCTTCACCGGCTCGACCGAGACGGGCCGCAAGATCATGCAGGCCGCGACCGAGAACCTGATCCCCGTCACGCTGGAACTGGGCGGCAAGTCCCCCAACATCTTCTTCAGCGATGTCATGGCGGAGGATGACGCCTTCCTTGACAAGGCGGTCGAGGGCTTCGTCCTCTTTGCCTTCAACCAGGGTGAGGTCTGCACCTGCCCGTCGCGCGCCCTGATCCAGGAAGACATCTACGAGGAGTTCATCAAGCGTGCCATCGCCCGGGTTGAGGCCATCGTGCGTGGCGACCCGCGCGACATGGACACCATGGTGGGCGCCCAGGCGAGCCGCGAGCAGCAGGAGAAGATCCTCTCCTACCTGACCATCGGGGTCGAGGAAGGCGCCGAGGTGCTGACGGGCGGCAAGGCCGCGCAGGTCGAAGGACTGGATGGCGGCTACTATATCGAGCCGACGATCCTGAAGGGCCACAACAAGATGCGCGTCTTCCAGGAAGAAATCTTCGGACCCGTCGTCTCGGTCTGTACCTTCAAGGACGAGGAAGAGGCACTGGCGATCGCCAATGACACGATGTACGGCCTCGGCGCCGGTGTCTGGACCCGCGATGCCAGCCGCTGCTACCGCGTGGGCCGCGCCATTCAGGCGGGCCGGGTCTGGGTGAACAACTACCACGCCTACCCCGCCCATGCGGCCTTCGGCGGCTACAAGCAATCGGGCATCGGGCGCGAGAACCACAAGATGATGCTGGACCACTACCAGCAGACCAAGAACATCCTGATGTCCTACAACCCCAACAAGCTGGGCTTCTTCTAAGGCCAGCGCCCGCGTCGTCCCGCTGGCGCGGTCCGGAAACCGGGGGTCGCCGTTCCATCTCGCCCCCGGTGCCGGGCCCGGTCCAAGACCGGCGGGATGATCAAGCCGGGCCCTCCCCTCGTCCCGGGGGCGAGGGTGCGGCCTTGGGATTGCGCATCGCCCCCTCCCTGCGATGCGCGGCGCGCCCGGCCCCGCCCCGGGCCGGACGCGCCCGGACAGGCCGTCCTGTCTCCAAACTCCCGGTCGGCCTGGCCGGAACGCGAAAGACCGGCGCCGGGCGCCGGTCTTTCTTTTTCCCAGGCCGATGAACCGGGCCGCACCTCCGGCGCCCATGTCACCTTCGAGCCCGGTGACCGTACCGCCTGGCACCCCCAACCCGGCGGGCCAGACCATCCTCATCACCTACGGTCGTGGCTGGGTTCAGCGTGAAGGTGGCCCGATCGAGGAAATATCCAAGGGCGACGTGGTCTTCTTCCCCGCCGGCGAGAAGCACTGGCACGGCGCCACCCCCGAGAACGCCATGAACCACATCGCCATCCAGGACAGCACCGACGGCTCCCCCGTCACCTGGATGCAAAAAGGTCACCGACGAAGAGTATGGCGCCTGAGCGCCCCTGGCCGGGCCAGCGGGTCTAGACGCCTTCCGGCAGGGTCCGGGGCCAGCTAGTCCCGGACCCTTTTCATGTCTGCCCCTTTCCGGCGACCAGCCCCACGCTCAGGCGTCCTGCCCGCGCGCGCGACAGGGGATCACGCCGCTGTCCAGGTCCTCACCGTCACCTGCCGACAGGAAATCCCAACCCAGACTGTCCTGACCCAGTGTCAACCGCAGCAGCCCGGTTTCCCCGAAGACGGCGCGCGCGGTGCTGGCCTTTGTGGGTGTGGCGTGGCTCGTCTCCCCGCCGACGCCAATGGTGAAACCGATCAGCCCCTCGGGCGCCGGCTGCCCCACCGCATCCAGGGGCCGCGTGCGCTCGTAGAAGTGGTTGTGTCCGTTCAGCACGGCGGTTGCCCCGGCCTCCTCCAGCCGCGCAAAGAGCGCCCGCGCCGCCTCGCTGCCCGAGCGGTCCCGCAGCGACCAGGCGGGTTTGTGGAAATAGGCCAGGACGCAGGCATCGGGGTGCGCTGCCAGCTGGGCATCCAGCCAGGCGCGCTGCGCCGAGCCCTCGTCGGCATCGTCTTCCGAGTTCAGCGACAGCAACAGCCAGTTGCGCCAGCTCAGCGCATAGTGGCCCGTGCGGTCCGCGCCCGCTTGTTGTCCCCAATACTCATAATATCCGTTGGCGCCCGGCACCCGATACTCATGATTGCCCGGCGTCGGCAGCAGGCGTGGCACCAGCGCGCCCCAAAGCGGATCGAAACAGGTGTCGAACTCGGCCCGCGTGCCGCGATGGTAGGCCAGGTCCCCCAGTCCCAGGACCAGGTCGTCGGGATAGCGGTCAGCCAGGGCGGCGGTCTGCAATGCCCCGGCCCCGTCTCGATCCACTTCGACCGGCAGGCCCAGGTCGTAGGTCAGCGCGGGCCAGACCTGTCCCAGGGTATCCTCGCGCCCGCATTCGGCCACGTCGCCCGCGGCCAGAAGGGTCAGCTCGTCGCCCTGCCCGGCCACCTGGTCCAGCACCTGCTGCGGCGTTGCGCGGTCATCGCGGGCGGGGAAATCGCCAAGGATGGCGGCCTGGGCCTCATCCGCGCCGAAGCGGAACACCTGCTGCTCCCCGGCGGTCAGCACCAGCAACAGCGCGACGGCCACGCCGAGGGTCCGAAGTATCTTGCGTTTCATGATCGTCCTTTCGGCCGGAGGGATCCGGTCCGTCATCCATCAACTTGGGTCGGGGTCCAGCAGGTCCTCGACGAACCAGGAGGCGAACTGTGCCCGCCCGCTGACCCCGGCCTTGGCATAGATCCGTGTCAGCTGTGCCCGCACCGTGCCCTGGGCCGCGCCGCGGATCTCGGCGATGCCCGCCACGTCCAGCCCCTTCAGCGCCAGCAGCCCCACGTCGCGTTCCGCCGGCGTCAGTTTCCAGGCATCGAACTGGTCCTCGATCACCTGCGCCAGCGATCCACGCGCCGTGTCCAGGGCGCGTTCCTGCTGCCGCATCTGCGCCAGGGTCCGACGCAATTGCCAGACCCCCATGACCACGCCCAGGATCAGCGCCAGCGCCACCAGCGACTCGAAGATGCTGTGCGGGGCGGCCGGATCCTCGGCCAGGTCGGCCAGGGCATCGGCCACGAAGAACAGCGCCGCCATGGTCTGAAGGACCACGGTGACCGCCAGCGCGGCGGAGAAGCGGCGCGCGCTGCGGGGCCCGCGGGAAGGGACGGCGCCGGAGGTCATCCCCGGCGCGATCCCGTCAGCATGGGACGCAGGAGGTTGCGACGCAGGGCACGACTTTCGACCGCCACCCCGGCCACGTGGGCCGCCACCAGCAGAAGCAACAGATTGGCCAGCATCTCATGCATCTCCTCGGTGATCTCCTTGATCTCGCCATTCTCCGCCCTGTCGTCGGCAGAGGCAAGCACCGACCAGTCCCCTGCGGCCACGGCGGCCTTTTCCTCGGCGAGGGTCACGGGGCTGCGGGCATCGGTCATCACCAGACCGGTGGCGGAAATCAGCGCCAGGCAGGCCCAGAGCGCATAGACCATGAGCGCCCCCGCCGGATTGTGCGAGCGGTGTTCGCGCGGGCGACCGCGCAGCAGCGTCTTCAGGTGGCGTAGAGCCGCGCGCGGCGCGGGCGGGAAGGCCGAGAACCGCGCCTCTGCCGGCCCGATGAGCCCCCAGAGCAGGCGGATCGCCAGCACGGCCAGCACCATCCAGCCGACCCAGACATGAAGCGCCGAGCCACCCTCATCCAGCACAGCGTTCAGCAGCACGGCCAGGGCGATCAGCCAGTGGGTCACCCGCACCAGCGGGTCCCAGGGATCGGGCGGCGCGACGGCCCCGCCCTCCTCCGCCGGCTGGCGGGCGTCAGTCATCCGCCTTCACCTTGGCCACCTGACCGCTTTGCGGGTCGATGTAGATCTCCCACTTCCGCATCTCGGCGTCATGGCACTTGGCCTCGATCTTGCCGTCCTCGGCCTCGAACCGGGGCGCCATGCAGCCAGCGGCCTCCAGCGCGGTGGTGGCGGAGGCGGGATCGGTGCCGACCATGTCACCGACGGCCGGCAGGGCGGCGGCAGCCAGCGGGGCCAGCACCAGGGCACAGGTGGTCACGAGCAGTTTCATGTCAGGGATCCTTTCCTTGGAGACCGGCGGCAGGGCGCCCCGGCTGATCCGCAGAAAGTCCCTCCCCGTGGGTGGGGTCGATTGCACGCACGCTGCTTTTGCCCACCCTAAGCGCCTGCTTATGCCCGTTTGGGCGCAGCGCGCTCAGGGACGGAGGCCTCGGCGAGGTGCCTCCTCAGCGACCGTACTCGCGTGGTGCGAAAGTGATTTCACGACGCACCTGCGGCTGTTCGGCAGGGCGGGCCAGTCGGAGGTGAATGGCTTGCGGGGCGGTTTCGGTGTCCAGGACCAGCGTCTGCCCCTCGGGGTGCTCGGCCGCGAACATGCGGACCTGGCTTTCCGCGGGTGACAGCCAGTCTGGACCGCGATCATGAGCGTAGAGCGCGGCCTGACCCGAAATCTCCTCCGGCACCGACCATGTGATCAGGTCATCCTTCTGCCCGCTGTAGCGCAGGATGTAGGTGCCGGGCCTGTCGCCGGGATGCAGTTGGGCCCGCAGGCCGTTGCTGTCGACAGACGCGCGCCCGTCCTCGTCCGCCGTCATCTCGATGACCTGCGTCGTCGAGGGATACCAGGCGACCTCGGCGGTCATGCGGGACATCTGGTCCAACATGACGGGGCCGATCACGTTCGGCGTCACGAGGGCGGCAGACCGCAGGCTGTCGGGGTAGCCGAAATCCGGTTGCGCATAGACCGTGCCGATATGTGTGCGGAGATCGACCGGCTCTCCGGCCTCATCGAACAGGCGCAGGTCGTTGAAGGTCATCCTGCCGGCCTGAATGAAGCTCTCCATCTCGGCAGGAATGGCCAGAAGGGCGGGCGCGCCGTAGAATTCGAAGGTCGCCTCGTCTCCGAACATCTGGTCCTCGGTGGCGGGGGGCAGATCCGTGGGCGCCATCACCTTCTCGATGTCACGGGGCCACCGGCTGCCTTCGGGCGCAAAGCTTTCCTCGCCGTCGGTCAGTGGCGTCAGCACGGTGGTGCGGCGCGAAGGCAGCTTCTGGCCATTGAGCGTCAGCGTCGTTTCGCGGGTGACCACCTGACGGATCACCCATCCCTCGGCACGATCCAGAACGGCGAGCCCGGCGATGCGGTGGCCGCGCGTGCGCCACGGGCGGGGATCGTCGGCGTCGGGGGGCGTGTCGGGGCCGGTACCGCCCGTGAAGGCGACGCGCACCTCGTCTTCGGTCACCGCCGTCACGCGCACCTCCACGTCCTCATAGCTGCCCAGTTCCGGCAGGGTGGTCGACCAACCTTCCTCGGCCTGAACCGTGATCGGGAAGGCGGGGCTGGCGAAGGGATCGGACAGGGCGGCGTGCAGCTGAGCGGCCTTGTCACCTGCCCCCTGCTCCACGTCAGGCGCGGCGCTGGTGACGGTGCGGGCCGTATCGTCGCCTGAGATCACCGTGTCATAACCGGCGCGTTGCAGAGCAGTCAGCGCGTCTGACCACTGTCCCGGCGAGGACGAGCTTGCGTATTGGTCATCCTCCCGCAGTTCGACGCGCGTGGGGATCGTATGAACCCCGTCTTCCGTCGCCGTCACGTCCAAATATGTGTCGAGATACCGGCCATAGAGCGCGTCGTAGGCCAGCGGGCGTGCCTCGTCGCCAACCGAGAGGCTGTAGCTTCGCGTGCTGTCCGGGGCGGGCTGGAAGATCACCGGTTCGGCAAGGGCGGTGCCGGCCCAGAGCAGTGGTGAAATCAGGAGGAGTGTGCGCATGGGAAGTCCTTTCATGTTCAGCCGAAATCACCGCTGATCCACATCCAGAGAAGAGCGGCCACCCCTGCCAACGTCAGCAGCAGGTAAGCGCCCACCACCGGCGCGACGATCAGCCATAGCAGGCCATAGAGAAACGAATGGCGGCGAAAGAACGGGCGTCGTTGCCCGTCCTTGTGCGCGACGGCCAGGGCGACGACGCCGATCACCGCGATCGCCTGCCAGCCGAGAAGCAGGAGGGTCAGCCCACCTTGTGCGACAGGGATCATGTCGGCCTGCAGATCGGGTGCAGGATGTCGGCCGTCAGCCGGTCCCGAGCGGCGGCAGCTGTGCCGAGGCTGGCTGGTACGCCCGTTGGCATCAGAGCACTACGCATCCGCTACCCCCTCGCCGTCCTGCGGTGCGGGACCGAAGCGATTGTCCTGCGGATCGCCCTTTCGCGCCAGCAGCACGACGAGCCAGATCGTCGAGACAAGCGACACCACAGGAAACCCCAGCAGGATGGTGTAAAGCCAGCCTTCGGAGTTGGTGACAGTGGGGATCTCCGCCATCGGCTGCGCGGTCAGGCCGCGAATGGCGAAGGCCCCGACGAGGAAGATCAGCGACGCGACGCCTGGCAACAGCAGCCACCAGCCGCGCCGATCCACATCGTGCAGACGCCGCCATCCGGCAGATGTTACCGGAAGGAAGGTGACGACGGTAAGGAACAAGCCAAGGGGATGCCGCCCGTCGAAGAGCATGTAATCCAGTGTCCCGGTGACCCAGGTCGCGATGACCAGGGCGAGCACGAAGAACCAGTATTCCGCGCGGGAGGCCCGGCCGCCGAAGCGGACGAACTTGCGCAGGCACGTTCGGATGGCCCGACCGAACGTCATTCCGGGACCACCGGCAGGTCGGTTCGTGTCAGTGTTCCGTCCTGCCACAGATCGCGCAGGACCGGGCGACCGTCCTGATAGTACGTGGTGTAGCCGTCGCGCACACCGTCGCGCCAGGCCTGCACCTCGTCCACCGCGCCATCGGGGGCGAAGAGGTAATGCAGTCCGTCCTCCTCGCCCATGTCGTAGTGGATGACCTCGACCGGATGGCCATCCGCACCCGTGATGGTCCAGCGCCCGTCGCGCTTGTCCTCGACATAGCTGCCGGAGTGGAGGTCCTCCAGGTTGCCGGATATCTCCTGCCACAGGCCGGTCTTCTGGCCCATGTCATATTGCCCCACTTCGAGTATCTCACCACCGGAGCCAAAGGTTTCATACGGCCCGTCCAGCGTTCCGGCGGCATAGGTCACGCGCATGCGCACCTTTCCGTCCTGGCCCAGAGTGCGTTGTTCGCCGTCCAGCCGTCCCTTTGCGTCGTAGGTCTCCAGCTCCACGAAAGGCGTCGTCTCTTCGCGCCGCCATTCGCCGACACGCTTCCCGTGGTCGTACATGCCCCGGTCCAGAACCCTGCCTTTCCACGTCCGGGTGAACAATCCATGTGGCTGGTTGTCGACATAGGTGACGCGGGTCACGTCGCCCTGGATCGGGTCCGTGCTGATGTAGAGGCCCTGCATCTGGCCGTCGATCACCTCGGACCGGTCGATCAGCTCTCCGTTCAGGCTTCGCGTGGTCAGGCGGTAACCCTCGGCCTTGATGTCGGTTTCGGTGAAATTCCCCTGGTATTCCGTCAGCTTCTCGCCTTCGCCATGGCCGTCGATCTGCACGGGTTCGCGCAAGGAGATCAGCGTCTTCTCCTTCCAGCGCCGTTCCCGCACGAAGACGCCGGCGTCGGTATATTCCGTCTCGCGCGTCAGTACGCCGTCGCGCGTCCAGCGGCGTGACAGACCTACCTCGCGGCCTTCGTCGAAATGCCGCACCGCGCGCAGAGCGCCCGAGGGCCAGAATGCCTCGCGCGTGCCGGAGGGCTGTCCCATGTCATAGGTGCCCTGCATGGTCAGGTTGCCGTCACGATCATAGTCGCGGAAGGCTCCGTCGCGCTCTCCGTCCGTCCAATGAACTTCGGCGGCAAGCTGGCCGTTCTCGTGGAACTTTCGCTCGACTCCATCGATGCGGCCCGCCTTGTAGAACGCTTCCTCCCGCAGCTGGCCCGAGGGATAGTAGGAGCGCCAGGGACCATCCAGCTTGCCCTCGCTGCGCGTGATCTCCCCTGCCAGGGTGCCGTCGTCGTAGTATTGCTTCTGCAGGCCATCGGGCGCCTGGGCCAGGGCGGGCGTCGCGATACAGATCAGCAGAGCTGCCGTGCGGATCATTGCGGCGCCTCCTCCGGCACGGGAAGGTCGGGGAAGGTCACGGTGAAGCTGCGGGTGAAGGGATCAGGGCGGCTGACGGCGCGCAGGATGCGGGCGGGCCTGCCTGCAACCCGCAGCGTTCCGTCGGGGAAGATTGCCCACTTGATCCTGTCGGACAGCGCCAGACCCCGGCCGTTAGGCGTGGTCAGCGCCAGCGCGTCGCCGTGCGCGTCCACGAAGCGGATCTGGTCCATCAGCTGCGCGTAGGTCAGATCGGGCGAGATATCCAGCGCCTCGGCGTCGATCTGCCACGGGTGGTCGGGATCGGGCTGCACCTCCGTCTCCTCCCACGTCACGGTAGCATCGCAGGTCAGAGTCACGTCCTGCGTGCCGTGTTCGTAAAAATGGGTGCGGGTGCCATCAGGCGACTGCATCCGCAACAGGCGGGTGCCGCCATAGCCGTCGGAGTTCGGCGTGACCTCGGCGAAGACCGCCTCCGTTTGCGGCAACGCGAACTCCGCGGAGCAGCGTGCGGCCTGAAGGGTGCCCATGCGGAAGTGCAGCGCGGCGGCGTCCAGCCCCTCCGGGCGCACGTCATCCAGCGAGGGCGGCGGCGCGCCCTTGAAGAGCAGCACCTTGTCGGGGGCCCGGTCAGGGTCCATGCGGCGCCCGTGATCGGTCAGGAACGCCATCTCGCGCGTCACGGCAGGGGTGTCCGGGTGACGGATCACCCGCACCGACAGGGTGGGCATGGGGGCATCGGTCTTAAGTGCCACAAGCACGCTGCTGTATTGGGGAGAGGCGATGCGGCGGGCAAGGCTTTCGGCGGGCGTCAGCCAATCCGGCCCGCGATCGGCGGCATAGATCATGCTGCCCGCCTCGGTGCCTTCGTCGACGGCCCACATGAAGTCGTCGCCCTGACGCCCCGTCACGATCAGGTCGTAGCCCTCGTCGGTGGGAGAGAGCCGCGCGGTGGCGCCGTTCTTTGTCACCTCGGCATGGCCGGTCTCGTCTGGGGTCAGCGTCATCGTGAAGGGGGACGCCGGATACCACGCCACGGTCGCGCGGATCTCGGTCGCATCCAGCACATCCGGCAGGATCTGCGTCTGCTCCGTGGGGATCAGGGTCGTGGAGGTGAAGGTCGGATCACCGTCTTCCTCATGATAGTTCGGCAGGGTGATCGACGGCAGGGCCAGCATCGGCATATCCACCGGCTGCTCGCCCCGGAACACCTGCGGGTCGCTGACCACCAGGCGCCCGGTGCTGGGCATTTTCTCATGCAGATGGGTGAAATCCAGCGACGGAAGGTCGTTCTCCAGCCGCACGCGGCCCTGATCGTGGGCAAAGATATCGGCCTCGGTCGGCAGCGGCTCCACGGCGGAGAGGCCATCGGACACGGGATGCCAGTCGGGGCGCTCATAGGTGTAGTCGGCATGGATGGGGAAAGGATAGTCCTCCGGTGCCATCGCAAGGGTGGTGCGCAGGGTCGTGCCGTCATCGGCGGTCTGGTCGGTGGTCATGACGACGCGGCGCAGCCAGCCCTCCTCACGATCCAGCACCGCAAGCCCCGCGAGGCGAAACGACGCATCATCGCCCGCATAGCTCAGGAAGACGCTGTCGTCCGTGACGTGAGTGACGGTCACGGTCACGTCCGGCACGCCCGAGAACTCCGCGATGGTCGTGCTCCACCCCGTCTTGGCCTCAAGGCGCGCGGGGGGCAGGACGGCACCGAACTGCTGGCTCATTCCCGTCATCACCTCCTGCGGGACATCTGCGGTCCCGTGGGGCGTGACGTCTGTGATGACCCCGGCCTTCAGCATGGCGTCAAATCCATCCGTCATGGCCTGCCGCATCGTGTCGGGCAGCGGCCCCTGCGTGCCGTAGGTTTCGCCGGCCACCACCGTCTGAAACCACAGTGGCAGGATATGCAGCGTTTGGGCGTCGGTGACCTCCATCCGGGTCAGCGACGAGATACGCTGCGTGCCATAGCTATAGTCCGGTGGTTCCCCCTCGCGCCCGGGGCGAACCGACATCTCCATCCGCCATGTGCGCGCCGCGCCCGGCTGTGGATCGAAGGTGACCGTTTCCGCAGCTGCGGCACTAGCGAAAATCGCAAGGATCGGGCCGAAGCCAAGTGTTCGATATGTCATGCGTCCCCCTGTGGCTGGGTGCGAAGTTAACAGACAGGTTTCTGATGTGAACCCAAGTCATTGGTTGTGCTCGGAATATTGCCGGTCATAGAATGGCGGCATGCTTTTTCCATTCCGTACCCTCTCCGCCCTTCTCCTCATCCTTTTGTCCGCAGCATCGCTTCACGCGGATGAACGCATCCGCAGCTTCATCAGTGAAATCACGATAGACGACGCCGGCGGGCTGCAGGTGATCGAGACGCTGGACGTGCAGGCCGAAGGGCAGCGCATCCGCCACGGCATCTTCCGGGACCTGCCGTTGACAAAGGACGGGATCCGCTGGGGCGGGTTCGATCTGGTCGAGGCCACGATGGATGGCGCACCGGTGGACACCCGCATCCAACGCCGGGACGGGATGATCCGCATCTACCTGGGGGATGAGGATACGGTCGTCAGCCCGGGCGAGCACCGTTTCCGCCTGCGCTACGACGTGGAGCGGCAGGTCCGGTTCCTTGACGATCATGACGAACTTTACTGGAACGTCACAGGCAACGCCTGGGCCTTCCGTATCGACAGGGCCGCTGCCCGGATCAGCCTGCCCGACGGGGCCGTGGCCACGGAGGTCGAAACGTTCACCGGCCCCCTGGGATCGCGGGAACAGGACGCCTTCGAACAGATCGAGGACGGCGGAGGCACAGTCTATGTCATGGCCGACGGCGCGCTGGACTGGCACGAGGGCCTGACCACGGCCATCGCCTTTCCCACCGGCATCGTGACCCGCCCCTCGGTCATTGACCGCATCCTTTTCACGTTCCGTGACCGTCCTGCCGACATGATCGCCCTGTTCGGCACCCTGCTTCTGGGGGCTGCGCTGTGGCTGATCTGGCGGCGCAAGGGCAAGGACGCGCCGCTGGGTCGCATCCGTCTCCGCAGCACCCCGCCCGAGGGGATTTCGCCTGCGCTGGCCCAATATATCCGCGCGAACGGCGGGGTGACCAATTCCGCGATGGTGGCGGCGACGATCAACCTGGGCGTCAAGGGCTTCGTCGTCATTTCGCAAAACGACACCACATGGTCGGTCACACGGACCGGGAAGACCAATGACGGCACCCTGCCTGTGGGCGAGGCCGCGATCCTGACGTACCTGGACGAACTGGAGGAGCCACTCGTCATATCCCCCGACAATCGCAAGGCTGTCCTTGCCCTGCTGGATGTGTTCTCCGCGGTGATGCGGGACGAACACGGCGAAACCTTCCACATTTCACATGCCAACTGGATCTTTCTGGCCGGTGTTGGCGGCTATGGGCTGGCATTTGCGATCATGTGGCAGGCGCTGGCCGGGCAAACCTGGCTTCTGCACATCATGCCGGCGCTTCCGCTTGCCATTCCGCTTCTGACGGCGCTGGTCGGCGGCACCCTGCGGGACGTCGCGCTGATGCTGGGCATCGCATTGGGCATCTCTTGCCTCATGTGGCTGATCTTCGGTGCGCTGGCAGGGGCGCTCGGCCTGCTGTCGGGGGCGGGCCTGATCGCCTTGCCGGTGATCTTTGCCGTCTTCGCCGCGCGCATCGGCCTGACAACGGCCACCGGACGGGCCCACAAGATCGAGATCGAGGGCTTTCGCCGCTACCTTTCCGCGGCCCGCCTCAAGGGCCGTTCCCGCCGCAACGCCCGCCGCCGGTTCGAGGCCTTCCTGCCCTATGCCATCGCTCTTGGCGTGGAAAAGCAATTCGCCGGGGCCTACGAAGACGCCCTCACGCGCGCCATGTCCCGCGGGCGCGTGCCGACCCATGTCTGGATGCCGCCCTGGTATCACGGCACGAATATGAACGGTGGATCCTTCGGCGGCGGGATCTCGGCGGCGTGCCAGGCAATGACGAGTGGCGTCAACGCCTGCACCACGTCCGGCTCGGGCTCCGGTTCCTCCGGCTTTTCCGGCGGTGGCTTCTCCGGCGGCGGCGGAGGGGGCGGCGGCGGCGGGGGCTGGTAAGCCGGAGGTCGCCATCGTCTTGCGGCGTCAAGCCGGGCCATGGCGCAGTGCCACATCGCAGGTCCAAATGGTCGCCTGAGCAAACCTTGGCGCAAGCCACAGCGAAAGCCCGCTTCCCGCCCTTCCTGCCCGCGCCTAGCGTCCTGCAGCGCCTGGCACGAATATCGTGGAAAGGCTGCGAGCGGTCACCCGCGGCGCTTGGCACGAAGGGCGGCTTAGGGTCAGGATTCATACCCAGTAGATGACGAGGGCGGCGAGGGCGATGGCCGAAAGGAAGACCCTCGGGCACCGGTCATATCGGGTGCGCGTCGGTCCGCCAGAAGAGATCGCTCATGTCGCCGCTCCGTTTTCAAAGCCGTGAATCATGCTGTTCGCGCGAAATCAATGCTTCCTGACCCTAGCCATTTTTGCAAAATGGGCCCTACTGCGAACGCAACCTTTAAGAGCTTCCGGCTGCGACTTGCTTCACGCCAGCAACACTATCCTGCGCGGCCTCCTGCGCCACATCACGGCGGCCACGATGCTGTCGCAGGGCATCCCCCGGGAGAAGGTTTCGCAGGTCCAGAGCCACTCGAATGCACCGGTGACCTTCTCGACCTCTGGACGCCATCTGCGAGAACACATGCTGGATGCCGTCAATGTCCTGGACCTCACGTCCCTGACATCCGGGTGACTGGTTCAATGGACCAAGGAACATGTCGCCAAAAACCAAAAGCCCCGGAATTGACCGGGGCTTTTCAGTTAGCTGGATGGTGGGTGATAAGAGATTTGAACTCCTGACATCTTCGATGTGAACGAAGCGCTCTACCACTGAGCTAATCACCCGCCGTGCCGCGTTCTCTACCGTCACTCTTCGCCATCTGCAAGAGGCGAATTCGACAAAATTTCACCCTCGATTGCCGTGGCCTGATCCAGCTCCGCCAGGGCTGGCCCGCTTTGTCGGATCCGGGCGGTCATGACCCGACCATTGGCCAGATCCTTGCTCCGGGTGACCTTGATCTTGCCCAGCGGTTGCAGGTTCGCCTCGCGCCCCTCGGACAGGGTTTCGCCCAGCACCGTCAACAGCGCCTCGACCACCGGCTTGGTGTCCTTCTTCTTCAGACCCGAGCGAGCCACGACGCGGTCGATCAACTCCTTCTTCTTCAGTGGCGTCTGTTCTGTCCCCATGTCCGAGGTCATTCCATCGTCGGGGGCCCCTTCCCCCATTGGCGTTTCCTCGTCAGGCGCCTCGGCGCGGGATGCTCGGCTGCTCTGCGCGGCGCGCCGGCTGGCGGTGGCCGCGCGGCTGGCGGCGGTCTTGCCGCTGGTGCTGGTCGGTTTGGTGGCCATGGTTCGTCCCTCTGGATTGCGCGGCTTCGGTTCGTGGAAGCCTAGCAAGACGCATGCCGCGTGGCCAACACCGCATGCCCTACCCCGGGCGTGCCGTGGCGACGCTTCGGCGGATGCCCAGAAGAAAGGCCGCACCCTCCGGTGGGAAGGCACGGCCTGAGCGTTATCTGCCGGGGTGACGACGCCCGCGACAGGGGCGCCGACCCTTGCATCAGTGGGCAACCGCCTGGCGGGCGGCTTCTTCGGCAGCCTTGGCGCGGGCCGCCGCGGCGGCCTCCTCGGCCTCTTCGTCCCATTCCACGGGCTCCGGCTGACGCACCAGCGCCTGTTCCAGAACCTCCTTCACGTGGGTCACGGGAATGATCTTCAGCCCTTCCTTCACGTTGTCGGGAATGTCGGCCAGATCCTTCTCGTTCTCCTCGGGGATGAAGACGGTCTTGATGCCCCCCCGAAGCGCGGCCAGCAGTTTCTCCTTCAGCCCGCCGATCGGCATGGCGTTGCCACGCAGGGAGACCTCCCCGGTCATGGCGACATCCTTGCGCACCGGGATCTGCGTCAGCACCGAGACGATGGAGGTCACCATTGCCAGACCGGCCGAGGGGCCGTCCTTCGGCGTGGCGCCATCGGGCACGTGGACGTGGATGTCCCAGTGGTCGAAGCGCGGCGGCTTCACACCGATCTCGGGCGCGACCGAACGGACGTAGCTGGAAGCGGCGTCGATCGACTCCTTCATCACGTCGCCCAGCTTGCCGGTCGTCTTCATCCGGCCCTTGCCCGGCAGGCGCAGCGCCTCGATGGACAGCAGATCGCCGCCCACACTGGTCCAGGCCAGCCCGGTGACGACACCGATCTGGTCTTCCTTCTCGGCCAGGCCGTAGCGGTACTTCTTCACGCCCAGGAAGTCGTCGAGGTTCTCCTCGGTGATGACGACCTTGTCGGTCTCCTTCTTGACGATCTGCGTCACGGCCTTCCGCGCCAGCTTGGCGATCTCGCGCTTGAGGTTCCGCACCCCCGCCTCGCGGGTGTAACGCTGGATCATCTCGGTCAGGGCGCCGTCGGTGATCTCGAACTCGTCCTTCTTCAGGCCGTGGTTCTTGACCTCCTGATCGACCAAGTGCTGCCGAGCGATCTCGCGCTTCTCGTCCTCGGTGTAGCCCGCGAGGCTGATGATCTCCATCCGGTCCAGAAGCGGGCCCGGCATGTTGTAGGAGTTCGCCGTGGTCAGGAACATGACGTTGCTGAGGTCGTATTCCACTTCGAGGTAGTGATCGACGAAGGTGCCGTTCTGTTCCGGGTCGAGCACCTCCAGCATCGCGCTGGACGGGTCACCGCGGAAATCCTGGCCCATCTTGTCGATCTCATCGAGCAGGATCAGCGGGTTCGTCGTCTTCGCCTTCTTCAGCGCCTGGATGATCTTGCCGGGCATGGAGCCGATGTAGGTCCGGCGGTGACCGCGGATCTCGCTTTCATCTCGCACGCCGCCGAGGCTGATGCGGATGAACTCACGCCCGGTGGCCTTGGCCACGGATTTGCCCAGGGACGTCTTGCCGACGCCCGGCGGGCCGACGAGGCACAGGATCGGCCCCTTCAGCTTCTTCGAGCGCTGCTGCACCGCGAGGTATTCGACGATGCGTTCCTTGACCTTTTCCAGCCCGTAGTGATCCGCATCGAGGGTCCGCTCGGCCAGGCCGAGGTCCTTCTTCACGCGGCTCTTGGTGCCCCAGGGAATGGACAGCATCCAGTCGAGGTAGTTGCGCACGACGGTCGCCTCGGCCGACATCGGCGACATCGACTTCAGTTTCTTGATCTCGGCCTCGGCCTTCTCGCGGGCTTCCTTAGACAGCTTGGTCTCGGAGATCCGCTGTTCCAGCTCGGCGATCTCCCCTTCGCCGTCCTCGCCGTCGCCCAGCTCCTTCTGAATGGCCTTCATCTGCTCATTCAGGTAGTACTCACGCTGCGTCCGCTCCATCTGGGACTTCACGCGGGTCTTGATCTTCTTCTCGACCTGCAGGACGGACATTTCCCCCTGCATCAGGCCATAGACCTTCTCCAGCCGGTCGGAAATCGACAGGGTCTCCAGAAGCTCCTGCTTCTGCTCCACCTCGATACCCAGGTGACCGGCAACCAGGTCGGCCAGGCGCGAGGGCTCATGGCTTTCGGCCACGGCGGTCAGCGCCTCCTCGGGGATGTTCTTCTTCACCTTGGCGTAACGCTCGAATTCCTCGGCCACGGTGCGCAGCAGCGCCTCGGTCGTTGCCTCGTCGCCGGGTTCCTCTTCCAGCAGCTCGGCACGGGCCTCGAAGAAATCGTCGTTGTCCAGGTATTCGGCGATCCGCACGCGGATCGAGCCTTCGACCAGCACCTTCACGGTGCCGTCGGGCAGTTTCAGTAGCTGCAGCACATTGGCCAGCACGCCGGTGCGGTGGATGCCCTCGGCGGTGGGATCGTCCTCCGCCGGATCCTTCTGGCTGGCCAGCAGGATCTGCTTGTTCTCCGTCATCACCTCTTCCAGCGCCCGCACGGATTTGTCGCGCCCCACGAAGAGGGGCACGATCATATGCGGGAAGACCGCGATGTCACGCAGGGGCAGGACGGCGTAGGACGGGTTGAGAGGCTCTTGCATGCTCTATCCTTGATCTTGGGCAGAAGGCACCGGCCCCGCGCGGCGGCAACCATGGCCTTCTCCGGTTTACAGTCTCTTAATCTGGGCGCGAGGCCCGCGATCTTCAACCGTGGTTCCGGCCATCCTGCCCGTGGGGCGAGGCGGCAGCAAGCGGGATATAAGGCGCCATCGGGGAAAAACCAGCCCGGAGACACTTGTCCACAGGGCGGGCGGTCAGCAGGCCGGGTGCGGGGGCGCTGCCCCCGTCTTCGCCGGGCGAAGACTCCCCCGGAGTATTTTCAGCTGTCGGATGAACGGGGGCCCGGCACAAGGGGCCGCCGGGCAGCGCCCCACCCTCTAGCCAAGCGCCGTCCCGCGCGCTATGGCCCCGTCATGAGCACGCGTTTCTCCTTTTCCCTGCAGGCCACCGATGGCCGCGCCCGTAGCGGCGTGATCTCCACCCCCCGGGGCGAGATCCGCACCCCTGCCTTCATGCCCGTGGGCACGGCGGCGACCGTCAAGGCGATGATGCCCGAAAGCGTGGCGGCCACCGGCGCCGACATCCTGCTGGGTAATACCTATCACCTGATGCTGCGGCCCACGGCGGAACGTATCGCGCGCCTGGGCGGGCTCCATCAGTTCATGAACTGGCAGAAGCCGATCCTGACGGACTCGGGCGGCTTCCAGGTGATGAGCCTTGCGGAGCTGCGCAAGCTGACCGAGGAGGGCGTGACCTTCCGCAGCCACGTGGACGGCTCGAAGCACAAGCTGACGCCGGAACGGTCGATGGAGATCCAGAAGCTCCTAGGATCGGACATCGTCATGTGTTTCGATGAATGCCCCGCCCTTCCGGCGGATCACACGCGCATTGCCGAAAGCATGCGCCTGTCGATGAGGTGGGCGCAGCGCTCGCGCGATGCCTTCGGCGACCGGCAGGGCCATGCGCTGTTCGGGATCCAGCAGGGCGGTGACGTGGAAGAGCTGCGCGCGGAAAGCGCCGAGGCGCTGAAGGGCATCGAGTTCGACGGCTACGCCATCGGCGGCCTGGCCGTGGGCGAAGGCCAGGAGATCATGTTCCAGGTTCTCGACTACGCGCCCGGCCAATTGCCCGTCGACAAGCCGCGCTACCTGATGGGGGTGGGCAAGCCTGACGACATCGTCGGTGCGGTGAAACGCGGCGTCGACATGATGGATTGCGTGCTGCCCTCGCGGTCCGGCCGCACCGGCCAGGCCTGGACCCGGCGAGGTCAGGTCAACCTGAAAAACGCCCGCCACGCCGACGACCCCCGGCCCCTGGACGAACAGTGCACCTGCCCGACCTGCCGCCACTACTCGCGCGCCTACCTGCACCATGTCTACCGCGCCGGCGAGATGATTTCCGGCATGCTGCTGACCTGGCACAACCTGCATTACTTCCAGGAGTTGATGCAGGGCATGCGCGATGCCATCGCCGCGGGCCGCTTCGACGCCTGGGAAGAGGATTTCCACGCCACACGCGACCAGGGCGACATCGAGCGGCTCTGAGCGGGCCGGAACACCTGCGCGGCACTGGACCTCGCGGGGTGTAATCCTTATATGGCGGGTCAGGAATAGGACGGAGACACCATGACCGAGCAATCAGAGCCCCTCGAAGGCGCCCCGCTGATCGCGCCCTCCTCGACCGACCACCCGCTTTACGACAAGGTGGCCGAGGCCTGTCGCACGGTCTACGACCCGGAAATTCCGGTGAACATCTTCGACCTGGGGCTGATATATACCATCGACATCACGGACGAGAACGACGTTCGCATCATCATGACCCTGACCGCCCCCGGCTGCCCGGTGGCTGGCGACATGCCGGGCTGGATCGCCGATGCGGTCGAGCCGCTGGACGGGGTGAAGACGGTGGACGTGCAACTGACCTGGGAACCGCCCTGGGGCATGGACATGATGAGCGACGAGGCCCGGCTGGAACTGGGCTTCATGTGATCCGAAGGCCCCGGTAGACCCGGGGCCTTTTCTTTTGGGCGCACATCCGCCCGTCCCGCGCGCGTTGTTCCCGCCCGCCGACCCCGGCCTCCGATGCGCTTCTGCGCGCGACGATCGCGCCTTTGCCCTGAAAACCGGCCTGTCTGAACCCATCCATTGCGGCGTGTTTTGGCGCCCACGCGAGATGTAGCGGCGGGGCCACAGATCCTGACAGGAAGCTTTCGGGCTTCCCAGATCTCGCGAAAGGGGTTAACCTTTCCACAAAAAATCAAACAGGCAACCAAGATATAAAACGGGCAAGGTAGAGCAGTATGTCACAGAAAATCACCGTCCTCTCCGGCACTATCGAGGCCGGGGCGAAGATGGACGAGTCCGCCTTGGCGGAGTGCTACGAAGGTCTGGGCCAGGCGGCCCGGCTGATCCGATCCTGGCAGGACATGCCGGTCTGTTTCACGCGCATCGGCCAGTACGGCTGGCAACTCGTGCTCAGTCCCGCCCGCCCTGCCCTGCGCGAAGCGCTGGCAATGCGCGCCGGCATCCGCCAGAAGGGCCGGCAATTCGACACCGCCATCGCCATGGTCAGCGGCCCCGGCGCGATCCCGGCCAGCCGCGACCTCGGCCAAGCCGAGGGGCTGGCCTTCCTGACCTCGCTGGGGATCCTCGACGGTCTGCGCGGCGCGCGCTTCGGCCACGGCGATGGATCTGAACTGGCCGCCGTGGCGCGGCTCGTGGATCATGTCTCGGCCCGCTGGACCGCGGCCCAGGCCAAGGCCGTCCTACCGATGCTGTCGCAGGACGCACCGACCCATTCCACCGTGGCCGAAAGCCTCGGGATCACCCGCCAGGCCGTGCGCCAGGCCCTGATGGGCGCGGGCTACCCTGCCCTGTCGGAGGCGCTGGCCGAGGTCGAGGGCAGCCCGATGGTGCCGCAGCGCGTGGGCGCCGTGGCCTGACCGACCGCATCGGTTGAAGTTTGCGAAGGGCGGCGCCACGGCGGCGCCCTTTTCGCGTTGCGGCGCAGCCAGGCGCACAGGGCGCGCATCCGGTTGCGCGGGGTCTGCGCGCCCAGATCCCAGACCTCCTGTTCTGAAAGCAGGCGCCGCGGCGAGGGTGGCAGGAGTGGTAGCATTGGCCGTCCTTTTCCTTTCGTATGTGGAAAGGTAACTTGCGGAAAGGCGGGTTTCTGCGCCTGGTTCGGCAAGGGGCTTTTCACAGATGAAAGATCTGAAGTGGGACGACCTGCATATCTTCTATCACGTGGCCGAGGCCGGCGGCCTCAGCGGCGCCGCCCGGCGCTGCGGGCTCAGCGCGCCCACCATCGGGCGTCGCATGCTGGCGCTGGAGGAGATGGCGGGCCAGAGCCTCTTTCGGCGCGGCCCCACGGGCTACGAGCTGACACCGGCGGGACGCGCCCTGCACGAGCGGGTCCGCGCCATGCAGGCCGCGGCACAGCCTGTGGCGGCGCTTTTCGGCGAGGCATCCGAGACGCCCTTCCTGCGCCTCTCCGCCGGGACTGCCACCGCGCATTTCCTGGCCGACCGGGTGGCCGAGATCTGTCGTCCCGGTGACGGCTTCCGCCTGCATTTCATCACCACCGAAGCCACATTGGACATCGCGCACCGCGAGATCGACGCGGGCATCCGCAACCGCGCGCCGGAGGCCGGCAACCTGGCCTCCCGGCCCCTGGGCCGCCTGCACTTCGCCCCCTACCGCAGCCACTCCCTGCCCGGCGCGGAAGGGCTGGGCTGGGTCGCCATGGACCCCGACCACGCCCGCCATCCTGCCGCCCGCTGGCTGCATGACCAGGACCTGCCCGTCGCCGTGCTGGCCAATTCGGTCGCCACGGTGCACGAGCTGGTCCGCGCCGGCGCCGGCATCGGCGTCATGCCCTGCATGACCGGCGACCGCGACCCGGCCCTGACCCGCGCCGGCCCGCCGATCGAGGCGCTGGAGGAAACCCAGCACCTCGTCTTTCACGCCGACGACCGCCACCGCCCGCCCCTGAGGCGCCTGATCACCCGCCTCGCCGCGCTCTACCGGGACAACGCGGATCTGCTGGCCGGACACAGACCCTTGCGCGCATAGCCACACCCTGCCCCGCCAGGGTCCCTTGGAATCGCCGCCCGCTCCCCTTATCTTGGGGTCAAAGCGCCCCGCCCCAAAGGGCGCCAAAGGAGACACCATGTTCAGCATTCCCGGCAAACAGGCGGTCACCATGACCCCGCGCGCGGCACAGCAGATCGTCAAGCTGATGAAGAAGGACGGCCACGAAGGCCTGCGCATCGGCGTGAAGAAGGGCGGCTGCGCGGGCATGGAATACACCATGGACTACGTGGACAGCGTCGATCCCAACGACGAGGTCGTCGAACAGGACGGCGCACGGGTGATGATCGCCCCCATGGCGCAGATGTTCCTCTTCGGCACCGAGATCGACTACGAGGTCGCGCTGCTGGAATCCGGGTTCAAGTTCAACAACCCGAACGTCACCGAAGCCTGCGGCTGCGGCGAGTCGATCAAGTTCGCCGATATGTGAGCCCCGGGCGCCGCGCCTCTTGCGCGCCGCGCCCCCTCCGGCCAGTCTGCGCCCATTCCGGAGGGCACAATGGCCGTCGATCCCGACTTCCTCGAACACCTGCGTGATCTTTTCGCCGACCTCGGCCCCTTGCGGGTCGGGCGTATGTTCTCGGGCGCGGCGCTCTACGTCGAGCAGGACGTAATGATCGCCATGATCTCCGCCTCCGGCACGATCTACATGAAATCCGATGAAACGACCGAAGCGGCTTTCCGCGCCGCCGGATCCGAGCCCTTCACCTATTCCCGCAAGACGGGCCCGCGGGTGGTTCCCAGCCTGATGTCCCTGCCCGAAAGCGCCCTCGACGATCCCGAGGAGGCACTGCACTGGGCGCGGCTGTCGCTTGGCCCCGCCCGGGAGGCGGCACTGGCGAAACGGGCCGCCAAGGCGCGCAGGGCGGCCCGTCGAAAAGGCTGAACGCCGGCAGGGATCGGCGCGTGCCGGCCTCTGGGGTGGATTGCCCGGCTGTGAGCGCTACCGTCCCCTTGACCTTGCCCGCCGAAGGGCAAGAATGCGGACAAGGATACCGGGGCGCCATGTCCCGGCCCCACGACGCCCCGGGCTAAGCCCCGGGGAGACCGTGGAAATCGCCCGAAAAAGGGATCAGGGAATGCGCAGAAAACTCGCCGCCGGCAACTGGAAGATGAACGGGCTCCGCGCCTCGCTGAAGGAGCTGGAGAAGCTCAAGGATGAACACCCCGATCCGGGCTGTGACATCCTGATTTGCCCGCCCGCCACGCTGCTGGCCCCGGCCGTCGATATGTGCTGGTCCAGCCCGCTCTTCGTCGGCGGCCAGACCTGCCACCACAAGCTGGCCG
This sequence comes from Pseudooceanicola marinus, assembly GCF_002786295.1. Classification (GTDB taxonomy): domain Bacteria; phylum Pseudomonadota; class Alphaproteobacteria; order Rhodobacterales; family Rhodobacteraceae; genus Pseudooceanicola; species Pseudooceanicola marinus. The sequence goes on from NZ_PGTC01000018.1 coordinate 291,663, forward strand.
GCCCTCACACCGGCGACATCTCCGCCGAGATGCTGAGGGACGTGGGCGCCACCGCCGTCATCCTGGGCCATTCCGAACGCCGCGCCGATCATGGCGAGACCTCGGAGGAAGTGCGCCTGCTGGCCCAGGCCGCGCAAGAGGTCGGGCTGACCACCATCATCTGCGTCGGCGAAAGCGAGTTCCAGCGCGAGGCGACCAACACGCTGGACATCATTGGCGGCCAGCTGTCGCTGTCGATCCCCGACGGGTCCAACGGAGAGAACCTGGTGGTGGCCTATGAACCCGTCTGGGCCATTGGCACCGGCCAGGTTCCCACCGCCGACCAGATCGGTGAGGTGCATGACTTCATGCGCGACCGGCTGGAGAACCGCTTCGGCTACGGCGTCGGCAAATCCGTGCGCCTGCTCTACGGCGGGTCGGTGAAGGCCTCGAACGCCGATGAGATCTTCGCCATCTCCAACGTCGACGGCGCACTGGTGGGCGGCGCCTCGCTGAAGGCCGCGGATTTCGCCCCGATCATCACCGCGCTGGAAAACGCCTGACGCAAAGGGGGCCGTGCCCCCGCCGCGCGTCCCCCAAAACCCAGCCAAGAGACAGGCACAGCACCTGCCTGTCCGGGCGACGGGCCTTTGCAAGAGGCGCGTGGCACGCCGCTCCTGCGAAAACCGGCCGCCTCACTGGGCGCTGTCCCACTCCTTCACCGAGGCACAAATACTCCCGCCGGAGGCGTCGGCCGAAGGCCGATCCCGCCCCTGCCCGGCGGATGTAAAAACGGCGGCCCTGAAGGACCGCCGCTTCCACACAACCAATCACCTTTCCAAACCTCAGTTCGTCACGATCTCCGGCCCCATCACCGCGTTCGGCAGCGCGGTGGAGATCGCCGGCACATAGGTCACCAGGATCAGGAAGACGAAGAGCACCGCCAGGAAGGGCGCCGCCGCCTTCACCACGCGCATCATCGGCATCCCCGCCACGCCCGAGGTGACGAATAAGTTCAGGCCGACGGGCGGGGTGATCATGCCGATCTCCATGTTGACCACCATGATGATGCCCAGATGGATCGGATCCACGCCCAGCTCGATGGCGATCGGGAAGACCAGGGGCGCCACGATGACCAGAAGGCCCGAGGGTTCCATGAATTGCCCGCCGATCAGCAGGATGACGTTCACGACGACCAGGAACATGATCTTGCCGAAGCCCGCCGACAGCATCGCCTCGGCCACCATCTGCGGGATCTGCTCATCCGTCAGAACATGTTTCAGGATCAGGGCGTTGGCGATCACGAACATCAGCGTGATGGTCAGCTTGCCCGCCTCGAACAGCGTCTTCTGGGTATCGCGGTGGAACCAGGCGGTCACCAGGGCCACGGGTTTCTGCAGCAGGGACTTGTTGCGCCCCTCGCCTTCGGTCGCCAGCGGCCCCATGTCACGGTAGATGAAATTCGCGGCGATGAAGGCATAGACGGAGGCCACGGCGGCGGCTTCGGTCGGCGTGAAGATCGCGCCGGTGACGCCCGGAATGCCGTAGATGCCGACCATGATGATGACGATCAGCATCAGACCCCAGAAAGCCTCGCGGAAGGACGACAGCACCTCGCCCATGCCCGCGAACTCGCCCTTGGGCATGTTCTTGATCCGCGCCATGATCCAGATCGCGATCATCAGCATCAGGCCCGCCAAGATACCCGGGATCACGCCGCCGAGGAACATGCGCCCGACCGAGACGTCAGTGGCAGTGGCATAGACCACCATCACGATCGACGGCGGGATCAGGATGCCCAGGGTCCCCGCGTTACAGATCACGCCGGCGGCGAAATCCTTGGAATAGCCCGCCTTGGTCATCGCCCCGATGACGATGGAGCCGATGGCGACCACGGTGGCGGGCGAGCTGCCCGAGAGGGCGGCGAAGATCATGCAGGCGAAGACGCCCGCGATGGCCAAACCGCCCTGTAGGTGGCCGACGCAGGCGATGGAGAAGCGGATGATCCGTTTCGCCACGCCCCCCGTCGACATGAAGGACGACGCCAGGATGAAGAAGGGGATCGCCAGCAGAGTGAAATGGCCGACGAAGGCCCCCATCAGGGTCTGGGCAATCGAGGCCAGCGAGGTGTCGCTGTAGAACAGCAGGAACAGGACCGAGCTCATGCCCAGCGAAACCGCGATCGGCACGCCGATCAGCATGAAGCCAACGACGAGGCCAAAGAGAATGGCGACGGACATGGATCAGAACTCCCCGCGCTGTTCGCGGACTTCCGCGATGTCGTCCTCGACCTCGTGGCTGGCCACGATACGGTCGAACTTGCCTTTCCAGATGCCGACGGCGACCTGGGCGAAACGGAACAGGAGCAGCGCCATGGACGCCGGCAGGATGGCATAGGGGATGAAGCGCGGCAGCTTCTCGTATTCCTCGCCCTCGTTCATCGCCCCTTCCAGGAAGCGCAGCCATTCGGGCATGGGAATATCGTTCACCTCATACCAGGATTTCGGGCGGAAGCTCTCCTCGAAACCGGTCGGGAACCAGCGGCCCTCGGTCTGCGGCAGATTGGCGAAGTTGGCCCAGTAGTCCCAGGCGCCCTTCAGCAGCAGGAAGGCGAAGACCAGGCAGATGGTGATGGCGATGATCGCCAGCACCCGACGCACCGGGGCCGACACGATGTCGATCACCGCGTCGACGCCCAGGTGGGCGTTCTTCTTCACCGCATAGGAGGCGCCCAGCAGGACCAGCCAGCCGAACAGGAACACCGTGGCTTCCAACGCCCAGAGGATGTTCGAATTGAACACATAGCGGGCCACCACATTGGCAAAGGTGATGAGCGTCATGGCGCCCAGAATGACCGCGATGAGGGTCTCCTCGATGCGGTCGACGACACTTTCCCCGGGCTGAGGATGCATGGCCCGTCCCTCTCTTTTTGTTGGTCTCAGAAGGTGGCGCGCGGCGGGCGCGTCCTGCGCAAAGCCCGCGCCGCGGGTGGGCGGCACGGGACCGAAACGGGGCGCGGACCTTTCGGTTGCGCCCCGCCGGATCTCCCCGAGGAGCGATCAGAACCTGGCGTTGATTTCCTGCGCCGCGTCGATGTTTTCCTGGCCAACGTCGGCGGTGAACTGTTCCCAGACGGGCTTCATCGCCTCGACCCAGGCCTCACGCTGCTCGGGCGTCAGTTCGCGGATGGTGCCGCCGGCGTCCAGCACGCCCTGGCGGGCGGCGGCGTCGACCTCGGCAATCGCCGCGTTCCGCTCTTCGGTCACTTCCTGAAGGATGGTCAGGAACTGCTCGCGCACGTCGTCATCCAGGCTGTCCAGCCAGTCGACCGAGGCCACGACCATGTAGTCCAGCAGACCGTGGTTGGTCTCGGTGATGCCGTCCTGCACCTCGTAGTACTTCTGGCCCAGGGTGTTCGACCAGGTGTTCTCCTGCCCGTCGACCACGCCCTGCTGCAGCGCGCCGTAGACCTCGGAGAAGGCCATCTTCTGCGGGCTCGCGCCGATGGCTTCCATCTGGGCGACCAGCACATCGGAAGGCTGCACGCGGAACTTCAGACCCTCGGCGTCCTCGGGCATCAGCAGCGGCTTGTTGGCCGAGAACTGCTTCAGCCCGTTGTGCCAGAAGGCCAGGCCCGCCAGGCCACGACGTTCCATCGAGGACATCATCTCCTGGCCGTTCTCGGAGTTCTGGAAGGCGTCCACGGCTTCCATGTTCTTGAACATGAAGGGCAGGTCGAAGATGCGGAAGACCTTGGTGAAGGTCTCGAATTTCGACAGCGAGGGGGCACCCAGCTGAACGTCGCCCTGCAGCATGGCTTCCAGCAGCTTGTCGTCATCGTAGAGGGTGGAGTTCGGGTAGACCTCCATACAGGCGGTCCCGTCCATCTCCTCGTTGACGCGGGTGCGAAGCAGCTCCGCGGCGATGCCCTTGGGGTGCTTGTCGGTGTTGGTGACATGGCTGAACTTGATCACCATCTCGCCGTCGTCGCAGTCCGCCGATGCGGCGGATGCGGTGATGGCCAGGCCAAGGGCGATGGCGGTGCTGGTCAGGAATTTCATCTGGGTCTCCTCCCCGGAGTGAACGGTCTGTCTGGGGCGTCCTGCCCCGATGCGGAGACATTCGGGAACGGCGGAGCCCCGCTCAAGGAAAAGTCACCCCCTGTACCCATCAGATGAAAAAGTACGCTCTGCCAGAGACTTGGCAGAGCGTCATGCGCTGAGCGCAAGTCCGCCATGCAGAAAATGTGCGACATTTCGCACAGACTATTCCCGGTAACGTGCGGATTTCCGCACATTCGGGATGCGGAATCACAGGGCCGTGAGCTCGGTCTACGGTTCACCTTCACAGGTCTTGCGCGTCACGCGATACATAGGCCGGCCTCCTACGCAGCGCGGCTTTGCCCCCACTTGGCTGCCGTCCAACTGCTGCACCACTAGGACCATCGGGCAGAGCACCCAGGGCCGACGCCGTCAGCGGTACTCGCCCGGTTTCAGCGCATATTTCGCCAGCTTGTCGTAGAAGGTCTTGCGCGGCAGTTTCAGCGCCTCGGCCGCGGCGCCGGCGCGGCCCTCATGGCGACGCAGGGCGGCGACCAGCAAGCTCTTCTCGATCTGCGCCATCTGCTCCGCCAGGCCGAGGTCGCTCTGCTCCTCCGCCTCGCCCTCGCCCCCCGACAGGACGAAGCGCATGGCGGCCGACATCAGCGCGCGGGCATTGCCGGGCCAGTCCCGCGCCATCAGCCAGGCCACATGGTCGGGCGTCACCTCCGGTGCGGCCAGGCCCGCCTGTTCGGCGGCCTGGGCGACGTATTGGCGGAACATCACCGGGATATCCTCGGGCCGTTCCGACAGGGCCGGGATATGCACCCGCATCACGTCGAGGCGATAGAAAAGGTCAGGGCTGAACCGGCCCGCGTCCACCGCCTCCTCGGGCGCGGCGGCACTGCCGGCGATCAGCCGCGCGCCGGGCTGACGTTCCAGCACCTCCGACAGGGCGAACTGGGTGTCCCCGGGCAGCTGCGTGATCTCATCGAGGTAGAGCGAGCCGCCAAGCGCCTCCTGAAAGGCCCCTTCCAGCGCCGCCACCGACAGCGCGGCGGACGCACGCTTGACGAAGGGTCGCTGCGCCTGGCGGGAGCTGAGGTGGATCACCTCCGCCACCTTTGAGATCCCTGCCCCCGGTGCGCCGGTCACCAGGACCTCGGCCCCCGTGCCGGCCACCTGCCGCACCCGGCGGCGCAGGGCCTGGCTCTGTTCGCTGCGCCCGAAAATCATCCGCGCCGCCGGGTCACCGCTTTCCAGCTGCGCCTTCAACCGGCGGTTCTCCAGCACCAGGGCGCGGGTCTTCAGCGCCCGCTCCAGCACGGGCAGCAGTTCGGTCCCCTTGCAGGGTTTTTCAAGGAATCCGAAGGCGCCGCGCTTCATGGCGTCGACGGCCATGGGAATGTCGCCCTCGCCGGTCAGCAGGATGACCGGCAGCTCGGGATCGGTCTTCAGCGTGTGATCCAGCAGGAAGAAACCGTCGCGGCCCGGCATGCGGATGTCGGATAGCACGACGCCTTCGAACCCGGCGCCGATATGATCCTTGGCCTCGATGAAACTGCCCGCCAACAGCGGCTCCAGGTCCGCCAGTTCCAGCGTCTGCGCCAGCGCCTCGCGCACGGCGGCATCGTCATCGACCAGAAGAACCCGGCTCACCATTCCCGTCTCGCTCATCATCACCCCGGACCTCCCCGCGAAAACCTAGCGCCCGGCGGCGGCAAAGACCATGCCCCGCCGGCCCTGCGGCACCGCACCGCCAGGGCGCACCCCACCCGATCCTGAAGCTGAAAATACTTCGGGGGGAGGCGCGGCCGCGCGCCGGGGGACAGCGTCCCCCTGCCCCGGCCTCAGCCAGCGCCCCCGATGCCTTCCAGCTCGACGGTGAACTCGGCACCTCCCTCGGCGCGGTTGCGCCCCCGGATCGCCCCGCCGAAGCTCTGCACCAACCCGTAGGAGATCGACAGGCCCAGCCCCATGCCTTCAGAGGCGCCCACCTCCTTGGTGGAATAGAAGGGATCGAAGATCTTCTCCGGGCTGGCGATGCCGGGGCCGGTGTCGGCCACGCGGATGCGGGGGGCGCGCCCGCCCTCCAGCGTGACGGTCAGGCACCGGGGTTCACTGGCGGCCATGGCGTCGACGGCATTGGTGATCAGGTTCACCAGCACCTGGGCCAGCCGCACCTCGCCGCCGCGCGCGGGAACCGGGCCGTCGGGGCGGATCACCTCCAGCGTGACGCCCTCCTTGGCGATGCGCGCCTCGGTCATCTCCAGAGCGGTGTCCAGCACCGCGCCCAGCTCGATCCGGCGAGCAGGCTCCGCCTCCTGCCGGGCGAAGGCGCGCAGGTTGCGGATGATCCGCCCCATGCGGGCCGACAGCTCGGCGATCCTCTCCAGGTTCTGCGCGGCGCGGTCGGTCTTGCCCTTGGCCAGGAACAGCGCGCCGTTCTCGGCAAACTGCCCGATGGCCATCAGCGGCTGGTTCAGTTCATGGCTCAGCCCGGCCGACATCTGCCCGAGGGCCGAGAGCTTGCCGGCCTGCACCAGCTCATCCTGGGCGCGTTTCAGCTCGATCGTGCGCGCTTCGACCCGCTGTTCCAGCAGCTGGTTGGCCTGGGCCAGTGCCCGGCGGCGCGCGGTGACGATGGCCAGCGTGCCGCCTGCGACCAGCAGCACCAGCCCCGCGACCGCCGCCTGCAACAACGCCACGCGCCGCCCCGGCGCCGCATCCACCAGCGTCTCGGCCCGCATGTCCACCTGCGGCAGGTCGCGCACCAGGTGCAGCGCCCGGCGCGGCAGGTAGGGCCCCCAGTCGATGCGCCACAGGTCCAGCCCGGCCACGTCGCGCCGCGTCATCTCGGGCGCCGAGGCGTCGCCGGGGATCAGCCCGCCGTCCGGGCGCCGCTGCCAGCCCAGGATCTCGGAGCGGTTGGAGATGAAGACATCGCCCCCCGCATCGGTGAAATAGACCGCCGGGCGATCTCCGCGCCATTCCTGTTCCAGAAGTTCAACATTGACCCACAGCAGCAGGATCCCCGCGACACCGCCCTGGCTGCGAAAGCGCGGCGCGGCGAAGACATAGACGCGCAGCCCGTCGGCGGTGGTCCCGTGGCCCGTGCCAAGCGCCCCGTCCCGCGCCCGGTCCAGCGCGCCCGCCACGTAGTCGGGCCAGGCCGCGTCGGGCAAAGGGCGCGCCGCCGCCTGCACCCGGCCCGAGGGCGCCACAACGGCAGCATTCAGCACCCCGGTCCGGTCGATGGCCCACTGAAGCAGCTCCTCCGCCTCCGCCCGGCCCGAGGCGCCGAAACGGACGGCGGCCACCGAGGGATGGGCGTTCAGCAAAACGGCCAGGTCCTGGTAGCGTTGCAACTGTCCGGTCAGCCGGTCTGCCGCCAGGCTCAGGTCGGCCTCGCCACGTTCGACCAGGGCGCGCAGCGATTGGCGATAGGCGGCATGGAACACCGCCAGCGACAGCGCTGCGGTGGTCAGCAGCAGGAACCCCAGCACCATCAGACGTCGCGACATTTCCCCTCCACCCGGCGCGACCGCGCGCCTCTCCCTCTTGTCTTGGAAAGCGCATCCCGTCACAAGAGCGCATGGTCACGCTCACCCAATCTCCTACTGATCCCGCCTTCGTCCAGAACCCCTACCCCTTCTACGCGCGCGCTCGCGCGCAAGGCCCGCTGATCGACTGGGCCGACTACGGCCTGCCCTGCGCCGTCAGCTACGATCTGGTCAACACGCTGCTGCGCGACCGCCGGTTCGGGCGCCAGTGCCCGCCGGAACTGGCGCCCGAGATCCCGGCCCATCAACGCCCCTTCTACGACATCGAGGACCACTCGATGCTGGAACTGGACGGCGACGTGCACCGCCGGTTGCGCGGGCTCGTGCTGCGCGCCTTCACCTCGCGCCGGATCAAGGCCCTGGCCCCCGAGATCGAGGAGATCGCGGGATCCCTGGTCGATGCCTTCCCGAAGGACGAACCCTTCGACCTGCTGTCCGCCTTCGCCACCCAGGTGCCGGTGATCGTCATCTGCCGCCTGCTCGGCGTGCCCGAGACCATGGCGCCACAGCTGCTGGACTGGTCGAACCGCATGGTGGCCATGTACCAGGCCCGCCGCGACCGCGCGATCGAGGAGGCCGCCGCCGCGGCCGCCACCGAGTTCGCCGCCTACATCCGCAGCTACGCCGAAGAGCGCCGCAAGACGCCCTCAGACGACCTGATCTCCGAGCTGCTGGCGGCGGAGGAAGCGGGCGAGAAACTGTCGACGGACGAGCTGATCACCACCTGCATCCTGCTGCTGAACGCGGGCCACGAGGCGACGGTGCACACCCTGGGCATCGGCACCATGCACCTGCTGCGCCACGGTGACGCCGCGCACTGGCTGGCGCCGGACCGCGTCGAGGGCACGGTGGAGGAGATCTTCCGCCACGACCCCGCGCTTCACATGTTCACCCGCTACGCCCATGAACCCTGCGAAGTGGCCGGGCGCCATTTTGAACGCGGCGACCGCGTGGCCCTCCTTCTGGGCGCGGCTAACCGCGATCCCGACGTCTGGCCCAATCCCGACCGCTTCGACCCGACGCGCCCCGTACGCACCCATGCGGCCTTCGGCGCCGGAGCGCATTTCTGCATCGGCGCGCCCTTGGCCCGGCTGGAGCTGCAGGTGGCGCTGCCGGTGCTTTTCGCCCGCTGTCCGAACCTCGCGCTGACCGAAGAGCCGCAGTTCGCCGATCTCTACCATTTCCACGGGCTGGAACGGCTGATGGTCCGTCGCTGACGGCACCGACGGGAGGGGGGCTCTGCCCCCCGCCTGCGGCTCCCCCCGGAGTATTTCCGACAAGGTGAAGAGGTGGGACGGCGCCCCCGAGGCGGCCTCCTTCGGCAATCAGGAGCGTGCCACGCGCCCGTCCTCAAAAGTAGGCCGATCCGGGGCGCGTGCCCCCTGTCTTCACCTTGTTCCAAATACTCATCTGCACCGGGTCAGACCGGGCGCGCAGCAGGGTCAGAGCGGCAGCGCGGTGGTCGACTTGATCTCTTCCATGCTGAGCAGCGCGGTGACGTTGTGCACCTTCACCTCTGAAATCAGCGCCTGGTAGAAGGCGTCATAGGCGCGGGCGTTCTTCACCCGGACCTTCAGGATATAGTCGATGTCGCCCGCCAGCCGGTGCGCTTCCTGCACCTCCGGGCGTTCCTTCAGGGCCTTGAGGAATTTCACCTGCCACTCGGCCTCATGCTCGCTGGTGCGGATCAGCACGAAGAAGCAGGCGTCAAAGCCCAGGGCCTCGGCATCCAGCAGGGCCACCTGAGGGCCGATGATTCCGGCCTCCTTCATCTTGCGGATCCGGTTCCACACCGGCGTCTTGGAAGACCCCACCTGCTTGGCGATATCATCCAGCGATTGCGCCGCGTCCTGCTGCAGCTGCAAAAGGATTTTCCGATCCGTCTGGTCGAGGCGGACAGCCATTCGCCCTTTCCCCCTATCTATGGAACGCGGACCACGGGCACCTGCCCCGAAGGAACCGTTTTTCTTATTTCCGCGCCCCCATGGCGCCGGCACAGGACTATTTCCTAAATTGGGACCAAGTCAACGACAGCGACGAGGCCATCCAGATGCGTCACTTCCCGATCTTCCTCGACATGGACCGCGCCCGCGTGGTCCTTTCGGGTGGGGACGAGGCGGCGATCGCCAAGCTGCGCCTGCTGCTGAAGACCTCCGCGCGGATCATCGTCCATGCCACCGAGCCGGCGCAGGAGATCCGCGCCTGGGCCGCCGAGGGGCGCCTGATCCTCACCGACGCCCCACTGACCCCCGCGGCCCTCGCGGGGGCCACCCTGGTCTATGCCGCCGACGAGGAGGCGCTGACCGACGCCGAAACGGTCGAGATCGCCAAGGCCGCCGGGGTCCTGTGGAATGTGGTCGATGACCTGCAGGCCTCGGCCTTCATCACCCCCGCCATGGTCGACCGCGCGCCGCTGACCGTCGCCATCGGCACCGAGGGCGCCGCCCCGATGCTGGCGCGCAAGGTCAAACGCCATCTGGAAGAGTACCTGCCCGCCGGGACCGCCGCGCTGACCGCCGCGGCCCGCGATTTCCGCGCCGACGCCGAGGCGCTGGCCCAAGGGGCCCCGCGCCGCGCCTTCTGGGCCGAGTGGTTCGACACCGCCGGCCCCGCCGCCCAGGACGCCGGCCGCGACCTGACCGACGCCCTGCACGCCTTGCTGGCCCGCCACCTGGACCACGCCGCCCCCGAAGGCCGGCTGACGCTGACCTTTACCGGTTCGGACGATCCCGACCTGCTGACCATGAAGGCGCGCCGCGCGCTTGACCGCGCCGATGTCGTCGTCCATGACGCCGCGATCTCGCCCGCGGTGCTGGAACTCGCCCGGCGCGAGGCCCGCCTCGTCGCCCTGCCCGAACCTCTCGACGTGCCGCCCCTCGACCAGATCCTGCTGACCGAGGCCGATGGCGGCGCCGATGTCGTCTACCTCTCTGCCGCGCCCCTGCCGCGCAAGCTGCTGGCCAGCTGTCGCCGCGCCGGCCTTTCTGTCGACCTCATTCCCGGCATCGCCGCGCAGGACGCGGCGCAACTGAAGGATACCGCCTGATATGCCCCGTCCGTTCACCCCCAAAGTCGTCACCGCCAACGCGTTGCTGGAAGGCGATGTGGTCTACCTGACTGCCGACGACCGCTGGACCCGCGACCTGAGCGAGGCCGAGCTGCTGACCGACGAAGCCCATGCGGAGCTGCGCCTGATCGACGCCAACGCCCGCCAGCACGAGGTCGTCGGCCCCTACTTGGCCGACATGGCCCCCGGCGAGGCAGGCCCCGAACCCACCCATTTCCGCGAGGATTTCCGGCGCACCGGCCCCTCCAACTATTTCCACGGCAAGCAAGCGGAGGCCTGAGATGTATCGCTACAATGACTTCGACGCCGCCTTCCTGGCGACGCGCAACGCCCAGTTCCGCCAGCAGGTCGCGCGCCGCATCGACGGCTCGCTGACCGAGGACGAATTCAAGCCGCTGCGCCTGATGAACGGCCTCTACCTGCAACTGCATGCCTACATGCTGCGGGTGGCCATCCCCTATGGCACCCTTGGCAGCACCCAGATGCGCCAGCTGGCCCATGTGGCGGACAAGTGGGACAAGGGCTACGGCCACTTCACCACCCGTCAGAACATCCAATACAACTGGCCGAAGTTGCCCGACATCCCGGACATCCTGGATGCCCTGGCCGAGGTGCAGCTGCACGCGATCCAGACCTCCGGCAACACGATCCGCAACGTGACCGCAGACCATTTCGCCGGCGCCGCCGCCGATGAGGTGGGCGACCCGCGTCCCGTGGCCGAACTGCTGCGCCAGTGGTCCACCGACCACCCGGAATTCCAGTTCCTGCCGCGCAAGTTCAAGTTCGCCGTCACCGGCGCCGAGCATGACCGCGCCGTGATCCGGGCCCATGACATCGGCGTGCAACTGGTGGAAAAGGACGGCAAGCGCGGCTACCGCGTGCTGGTCGGCGGTGGCTTGGGCCGTACGCCGGTCATCGGCAAGGTGATCCGCGACTTCCTGCCCGAGGAAGACCTGCTGCCCTATTCCGAGGCGATCGTGTCGACCTACAACGTGCTGGGCCGCCGCGACAACAAGTACAAGGCCCGCATCAAGATCACCGTCAACGAGAACGGCCTGGATACCTTCCGAGAGTTGACCGAGGCCCGCTTTGCCGAGCTGAAGCCGCTGTTCACCGGCGTCGACCAGGAGATGCTGGACGGCATCCGCGCCCATTTCGCCCCGCCGGCCTTCCGCAATGCGCCGACGATGGAATACGATGCGGCCCGAGAGGCCGATCCGGTCTTCCGTGCCTGGGCCGACACCAACCTGTCCGACCACAAGGCGCCGGGCTATGCCATCGTGTCGATCTCGCTGAAGAAGCACGGCCAGACGCCGGGCGATGCCACCTCCGAGCAGATGCGCGTGATCGCCGATCTGGCCGAGCAATACGGCCACGACGACATCCGCATCAGCCATGAGCAGAACGTGATCTTGCCCCATGTGCACAAGTCCGACCTGCCGGCGCTACACGCGGCGCTGAAGGCGGCGGATCTGGCCACGGCCAACATCGGCCTGGTGTCGGACATCATCGCCTGCCCCGGCATGGACTACTGCGCCCTGGCGACGGCCCGGTCGATCCCCGTGGCCCAGCAGATCGCGACCCGCTTCGACGAGCTGAAGCTGGAACACGACATCGGCCCGCTGAAGATCAAGATCTCCGGCTGCATCAACGCCTGCGGCCACCACCATGTGGGTCACATCGGGATCCTCGGCCTGGACCGCGCGGGGGTCGAGAACTACCAGATCACCCTGGGCGGCGACGGGTCGGAAGAGGCCACCATCGGCCAGCGCGTCGGCCCGGGCTTCGCCTATGACGAGATCACCGGCGCCATCGAAACCATCCTGACGACCTATCTCGATCTGCGTGAAAGCGAGGACGAGACCTTCCTCGAAGCCTATCGCCGGACCGGGCCCGGCCCCTTCAAGGCCGCGCTCTACCCGGAGAAAGAGAAAGCCAATGCCGCCTGAAGCCGCAATGGATTTCGGCGCGACCGAGATCTCGCCAGAACTGGAGGCGCGGATCGCGCGCCTCAACGACCGCTACCGGCACCACGGCGCGACCTCGGTGCTGGAAGCGGCGCTGAAGGATCACGACGTGGGCGACCTTGCGATGGTCTCCTCCTTCGGAGCCGAAAGCGTGGCGCTGCTGCACTTGGTGTCGGTGATCGACAACACGGTGCCGGTGCTTTTCATCGACACCCAGTTGCTGTTCACCGAGACGCTGGAATACCAGCAGGAGGTGGCCGAGCGGCTGAACCTGAAGGACATGCGCATCATCCGCGCCACCGACACCGACCTGGCGCGCCAGGACCCGGACGGCACGCTGCACCAGTTCGACACCGACGCCTGCTGCGCCCTGCGCAAGACGGTGCCGCTGGAACGGGCGCTCTCGGGCTTCGACGGCTGGATCACCGGGCGCAAGCGGTTCCAGTCCTCGACCCGCGCGGCGCTCGATTTCTTCGAGGCCGACGGCGTCGACCGGATCAAGGTGAACCCGCTGGCCCACTGGCACCCCGAGGACGTGCGCGCCTACATGGAAGAGAACCGGCTGCCGAAACACCCGATGGTCGCCAAGGGCTACCCGTCGATCGGCTGCTGGCCCTGCACCACGCCCGTCAAGCCCGGCGAAGACCCGCGGGCGGGCCGCTGGCGCGGCCAGGACAAGGTTGAATGCGGCATCCACGTCGTGGATGGTCAGATCGTGAGAGGACCGCAAGCATGAGTATCATCGTCACCGACCAGGGCTTCGTCTCCGCAGGCAGCGAAAGCGATGCCGCCGCGGCCTGCTCCGAGGCCGAGGTCCTGACCCTGCCCTCGGACAGCAACCCGCGCGAAGTGGACTTCGACGGCGCCGCCCTGGTGCGCGTCGAATTCCCCTCCTTCTCCGATGGGCGCGGGTTCACCATTGCCCGCGAACTGCGCCAGCGCGGTTTCACCGGTCACCTGCGAGCCTCCGGCCACGTGATCGCCGACCAATATGCCATGGCCCGCCGCAGCGGCTTCGACGATGTCGAAATCTCGGACGAACTCGCCGCGCGCCAGCCGGAAGAACAGTGGAAATTTCGGGCAGACTGGCGCGCCCATGACTATCAGTCACGCCTCCGCGCGGGCTGATCCATGTTAAACCCCTTTTCAAGCGGTGCCCAACCGCGCTAGAGGATGGATTGAGAAATCCATTTGTGTGCTAATGAATGAGAGCCTTGCCGTGACCGATCAAGCGACCCAGCCGAAGACCGCGCCCAAGGCGCCTGCCCTGCCGGATGCCCAGACCGTGACCTTCGTCAAGCACTGGACCGACCGCCTGTTCTCCTTCCGCGTGACCCGCCCGGCCTCCCTGCGTTTCCGCTCGGGCGAGTTCGTGATGATCGGTCTTATGGGCGACCCGGACGAGAAGACCGGCAAGCAGAAACCGATCCTGCGCGCCTATTCCATCGCGTCCCCCTCCTGGGACGAGGAACTGGAATTCTACTCGATCAAGGTGCCCGACGGCCCGCTGACCTCCAAGCTGCAGAACATCAAGGAAGGCGACCAGATCATCCTGCGGCCCAAGCCCGTGGGCACCCTGGTCCATGACGCCCTGCTGCCGGGCAAGCGCCTTTGGTTCTTCGCCACCGGCACCGGCTTCGCCCCCTTCGCCTCGCTGCTGCGCGAACCGCAGACCTACGAGGATTACGAAGAGGTGGTCATCACCCACACCTGCCGCACCGTGGGCGAACTGGCCTATGGCGCCGCGCTGATCGAGGAGATCAAGCAGGACGAGATGCTGGCGGAACTGATGGGCGAGGACTTCCACAAGAAGATCCGCTACTACCCCACCACCACCCGCGAGGAGAGCCCCAAGATGGGCCGCATCACCGACCTGATGCGCAAGGGCGAGGTCTTCGAGGATCTGGGCATCAAGCCGATCAACCCCGAGGATGACCGCGCCATGGTCTGCGGCAACCTGGCCTTCAACCTCGAGATCAAGGAAATGCTGGAAGATTACGGCCTCGAAGAGGGCGCCAATTCCGATCCCAAGCAATACGTCGTCGAAAAGGCCTTCGTGGACTGATCCGCGACGCCGGCCGGTGCCAACCGGACAAGTGCTTGAAAAAATGCAGTGGGGCGGCCGGAACCGGGGCCGCCCCACTTGCGTTATCCCCAACGGAACGGCAAGACGGCCATTGGAATTGCCGCTTGAAAGAATCCCGGCCCGGGCCTATTTTGCCGGCCTAATTAAGATCAACGATCAAAGGACGAAAACCATAGCTCGCAGACCCCACAACGCGCCGCCGACCCGTGATACCGGCCCCCGCGTAAACGACCGCATCCGTGCCCCCGAAGTGCGCCTGATCGGCGCCGAGGGAGAAAACGTTGGCGTTGTCCCGCCCGCCCGGGCCCTCGCCATGGCCGAGGAGGCCGGTCTCGACCTTGTCGAGATTTCTCCCAACGCCACACCGCCGGTCTGCAAGATCATGGACTTCGGCAAGTTCAAGTACGAACAGCAGAAGCGCGAATCCGAAGCCCGCAAGAAGCAGAAGATCATCGAGGTGAAGGAGGTGAAGTTCCGCCCCAACACCGACCAGCATGATTACGAAGTGAAGATGCGCAACGTCATCAAGTTCCTGGAAAAGGGCGACAAGGTGAAGGTCACCCTGCGCTTCCGGGGCCGCGAGATGGCGCACCAGAACCTCGGTCGCGAGCTTCTGGAACGTGTCGCCGAAGACGTGAAGGAACTCGGCAAGGTCGAGAACATGCCCAAGATGGAAGGTCGCCAGATGGTGATGATGATCGGCCCGCTCGCGCGCTGATCTCTCCTCCGGCACCGCCGACAGATCTACGCCCTCCGGTTTCCGGGGGGCGTTTTTCGTTCACCCGTGGGCTCTTTCAGGATCGAAGGTCAGAAAGGGCCCTGCCCCCCTCTCAGCAAGCTGAGAGTCCCCCAGGATATTTACGGCAAGAAGAAGACAGGGCGCGTGCTTTGCCCGCCTGCGCCTGCCCGCCGCCCCGTCGGCGGCCCTTGCAGCCGGGGCGCCATCAGGAATTCAAGGCGCACGGCCCGTCTTCACCTTGTCGCAAATACTCCCGCCGGAGGCATCGCCTGGCACGGGCGATCAGGCAGACGCAGGCCAGTGGATTAAAGCTGATCCGTGGCCGCCAGCGCCGCCTTGACGATATTGTGGTACCCGGTGCAGCGGCAGATGTTGCCCTCCAGGTGGTCGCGGATCTGCGCCTCGCTGGGTTTCGGGGTCTCCTCGATCAGCTTGGCCAGCGACATCACCATGCCGGGCGTGCAGAAACCGCATTGCAGCCCGTGGTGATCTTGAAATGCCTGCTGCAGCTTGTTCAGCGTGCCATCCGGTTCAGCCATGCCCTCGATCGTGGTGACCTCGGCGCCATCGGCCTCCACCGCGAAGATGGTGCAGCTTTTGACCTGCATGCCATCCACATGCACCGTGCAGGCGCCGCATTGCGAGGTGTCACAGCCGACGTGGGTGCCGGTCAGGCCCAGCCCCTCACGCAGGAAATCCACCAGCAGGGTGCGGCCCTCGACCTCGCCCGTCCGGGTCTTTCCGTTCATTTTCAAGCTGATGCTGGGCATATGGCTTCCTCGTCGCCTTGGGTTGCGGGCCTTGGGGGCAGCAAACCATGGCGCCGCGTCGGGGGCAAGGGCCGCGCCCGGCCCTGCCGCTATTTCGGGTCGCGCGGCTGCGGGCGTGTCGGGATTTCCTTCAAGAGCCCGCCGACCCCCATGGCGGCCACATCGGCATCCGTCACCGGCACATCGCAGAGGATGCGTTCCAGCACCCAGTCGGCGCCGTTCAGGGCGGGGCTGCGCGCGCAGCCCGGCAGCCCGATCACCGGCAGCCCGGCCAGATCGCCGAAGAACAGCAGGTTTCCGGGATCGACCGGCATGCCGAAGCGTTCCATATGCCCCCCCGCGTGGCGCAGGGCGGCAGGCGCCACATCGTCGGGATCGGAGGTGGCAGAGCCCGTGAGGATCAGGATCACGTCGCTCTGCGCCGCCTCCCGCGCGGCCGCGAGCGCCAGGGACAGCGCCTCCTCCTCATGGGGCACGTTGCTTTCGGCGACCAGGTCTGCCCCTAGGCGATGCAGCCGTTTCGCCACCGCTTCCGGCCCCTTGCCCTGAAGCTCCTCGCCCACGAAGGTCTGGATCAGCGTGGCGCGCCGCCGGGTGACGGGGCGCAGGCGCAGGGCGCCCTGCCCCGCGGCACAGGCGGCCTCCAGCGCCGCGCCGGGCACGGCGTAGGAGATCACCTTGACCGTCGCCACCATGCCGCGCACCGCCATCCGCTGCCAGGGCGGCACGGTGGCCACGGTGATCATCGGGTGCAGGGCGTTGACCGCGTTGATCTTCTTGGCGTCGATCTCGGCCACGCCGGTCGTCTCGGCGAAGACGTTGACGCGGCCTGTGCCGGGCACGCCCAGGCGCAGCCCGTCCAATTCCGGCACCAGGGCGCGGGCCAGGGCGTCGGCGGCGGCATCCTCATGCACGTCGCCGGCCTCCAGACGCGCGGCCACGACTTCTTCCACGCCGTACCAGTCGAGGCGCTCCATCTCCACCTTGCCCAGGCGCAGGCCCTTGCGCAGGCGCGACCCGTCGGGAAGGTCCAGCGAATGGGCCAGGATCGCGCCCTCAGCGGCGGACACCGCGACAGGTCCGAACTTCATGCGCCCTTCCTCAGGACCTGCACCATCTCCGCCAGGATCGACACGGCGATCTCGGCGGGGTTGGCGGCGCCGATGTCCAGGCCCACAGGGCCGTGGATCCGCGCCAGCGCCCCCTCGTCAAAGCCCTTCTCGCGCATCCGGTCGAGGCGTTTGGCATGGGTCCGGCTGGAGCCAAGCGCGCCGATGTAGAAGCATGTCCCCGCCAGCGCGGCCTCCAGCGCCGGGTCGTCCAGTTTCGGATCATGGGTCAACAATACCAGCGCGGTGCGCGCATCCAGCCCGATCTCGGCCACCGCCTCATCCGGCCAGTCCGAGAGGATGCGCGTGTCGGGGAAACGGTCGGGGCTGGCGAAACTGTCGCGCGGGTCGATGACCACGGGGTCGAATCCGGTGGCGCGGGCCATGGGCACCAGTGTCTGGGCGATATGCACCGCCCCCACCACCGCCAGCCGCAGCGGCGGATTGTGCACGGCGACGAAGCGGCCATCGTCCTCGAACCCCGACCGATCCAGGCGGAACCGCTCGGGGTAACCCTGTTGCGTCACCTCGATCACCCGCCCCTCGGGGTCGGAGATCACGGCGGCCGCGACCCGATCGGCCCGGGCCGTTACCAGCTCCTGCAACAGGTCCGGGGCGAAGGCCTCGCCCACGGGCTGCACCAGCACACGGATCGTGCCGCCGCAGGCCAGGCCAACGGCGAAGGCATCGCCATCGCTGACGCCGAATTCCAGCATCCGCGGCGCGCCATCCTCCAGCGCCTCCAGCGCCTCGGTCACCACCGCACCCTCGACACAGCCCCCGGAGACGGAGCCGGCCATTTCGCCGGTGCCCGAGACGGCCAGTTGGCTGCCCACGCGGCGAGGCGCACTGCCCCAGGTCTCGACCACCGTGGCCAGCGCGGCGCGGCGCCCGGCCAGGTGCCAGTCCAGCGCCTGTTCGGGAATGTTGTCAAAGCGGTCCATCGGACGTCTCCCTTGGTTCAGCCCCAGTTAGGGGCAAGCCGGGACGGGATACAAGCAAGGGGCGGGCCGGACCGGAAGATCGTGAAGAGGCGGCACGGCGGCGCGGCCCCCAAAAAGCGGGGCCCCTTGTCCGAGAGGCCCCGCCCATTTTTCATTTTCCCGTCAGTCGCCGTCAGCGATCTTCCAGCAGCGGCGTGATGCGGCGCACGGCGGCGCGGCGGTTGGCGCGTTCTGCGTCCTGGGTGGCCACCTTCAGGTCGCTTTCGCCGTAGCCCTGAACGATCATGTTCTCGGGCGGCACGTCGAAATACTCCGTCAGGGCCAGGGCCAGGCTTTCAGCGCGGCGGTCCGACAGGGCCAGATTGTAGCTGGCACGGCCCACGGCATCGGTGTGCCCTTCGACCAGGAAGACTTCACCGGGGTTTTCCTCGATCATGTCGGCCATCAGCTGCCCCAGCTCGGCCAGGTCGCGGGCCTCATCGGGGCGGATCACGGCGCTGCCGGTCTCGAAGTTGACGTTCTCCACGGCGATCTCCGGCACCAGGTTGCGCACCGCGCGGATGTCACGGACCTGGCCGAGCGAGAAGCTGCGGTCGACATCGGGACGGTAGGACGCCAGGGCGCGTTCCAGTTCATCGGAGTTGCGTTCGTCGAAGGTGAACTCGCGGCGCGGCGCCTGCGGCAGGTCCTCGACCTCGACCCGCTCGAACTGGCGGGTGTCATCGAAGAGCTGCACCTCCTGGCCGTTGGGCAGGACGCGGGTCCGGCGCAGCACCGTGCCGTCGGCGGCGCGGATGGTCACCACGCGGCTGCCATCATCGCGGGTCACCGTCGTCCGGGTTGAGCCGTCGTTGAAGGTCTCGGTGCGCACATCGTTGCCCGGCTGACGCAGCAGGGTGTCATCGTCCTTCAGCACGACGTAGCGGCCGTCACGCTCGACCACGACGCGGTCACCCGAGTTGGAGACCACTTCGTCGCCGTTGTTCATAATGCGACCGACCGCATAGGCGCCGAGCCCCACGGCGGCTGCGGTGCCCAAGGCCCGCAGCAGCTCGTCTTTGTCATCGTCGTCGTCATCGTCCTCGCGGGCGCGGGTTTCCTCGCGGGCCGCCGGGGCGGTGTCGTTGACGCTGTTGTCGAACTCCTCATCGGAGGACCGGCTGTTCTCCTCGGTCACCTCCTGCTCCTCGACGTTCTCGGCCTCGGCATCGGCCTGGGCCGCGGCGGCCTGAGAGCGTTCTTCCTGGCGCTCGGCCTGCTGGCGGGCCTGCAGGCGCTCCAGCTCGCGCTGCTCTTCCTCGGTCAGCGGCGTGTCCTCGGCAGAACGTTCCTCGGTCTCTGCGTCGGCGGTGGCGGAGTCGCCCTGCTCCCCCTGAAGGGCCTCACGCAGACGTTCCTCGTCGGTCGCCTCTGCATCGTCAGTGGCTTCCGGCTCAGCAGCTTCGGCCTCGGCCTGCGGCTGTTCGGTCGGCGCCTGCTCTCCGGCCTCGGCCGCGTCACCTTCGCTCTGCTCCCCCCGGAGGGCTTCGCGCAGACGTTCCTCGTCGGTCGCTTCGGCGCCGTCAGTGGCTTCCGGCTCAGCGGCTTCAGCCTCGGCCTGCGGCTGTTCGGCCGGCGCCTGCTCTACGGCCTCGGCGGCGTCACCTTCGCTCTGCTCCCCCCGGAGGGCTTCGCGCAGACGTTCCTCGTCGGTCGCTTCGGCGCCGTCAGTGGCTTCCGGCTCAGCGGCTTCAGCCTCGGCCTGCGGCTGTTCGGCCGGCGCCTGCTCTACGGCCTCGGCGGCGTCACCTTCGCTCTGCTCCCCCCGGAGGGCTTCGCGCAGACGTTCCTCGTCGGTCGCTTCGGCGCCGTCAGTGGCTTCCGGCTCAGCGGCTTCGGCCTCAGCCTGCGGCTGTTCGGTCGGTGCCTGCTCTACGGCTTCGGCGGCGTCGCCTTCGCTCTGTTCCCCCTCAAGGGCCTCGCGCAGCCGATCGCGGTCTGTGCTTTCCTGGGCTTCAGGCTCCGGCTGCGTCTCACGGGCCTGCAGTTCAGACTCGGCCTCGGCAGCCGGCGCCTGTTCCTCTGCCGGGGCGTCAGCTTCGCCCTGCTCGCCCTCCAGCGCCTGGCGCAGCCGGTCTTCATCGGAGAGTTCAGCCTCCGGAGCCGCTTCCTGGCCCTCAGCTCGCTCCGGCGCCTGCAGGCAGTCCTGCAGCGCGTCGCCGTCCAGCCCCTCGCAGGCTTCGGCGGCGCGGCCATTGTCCTGACCGTTGTTCTGGCCCTGGGCGCTTTGCGCCACGGCCCCGTGCGGAATGGCCATCGCCAGGCTCAGCGCCAGGGCCGTCCCGTTGCGGAAAACACGACTCGTCATTCGAACAGTCCTTCTGTCGTCGGCGGACGCGTGGTGCGTCCTCAATCCCCACACCAACACCCAAGGACGGGTTGCGGTTCAATGACGACTGAATGATATTGGATAACATCAGCCCAAAGACCTGAGAAGTCTGGCTTTTTCACCATCGTCGCCGGGTCGTGTCAGGGCCTCTGCCAGCGCCTGGAGGGAGGCGACGGAGTGTCCGGCGCGCAGGCTGTCGACATGCGGCAGCATCGCCGCCACCCCTTTTGCGCGTGGCGCGAATCCCTGCCAGCGCAGCAGCGGGTTCAGCCAGATCAGCTGTCGCGACATCAGGCGCAGGCGCTGCGTCTCGCGTCCCAGATCCGGCCCCTCGGCGCCGTCGCGGTCCAACCCGTCCGTGATCAACAGCACCACGGCCCCGCGCGCCAGCACCCGCCGCGCCCAGTCGCGGTTGAAGGCATGCAGGCTTTCGGCGATGCGTGTGCCGCCCTCCCAGTCCCGCGCCTGGCCCGCGGCGGCGGCCAGGGCCGCGTCGACATCGCGCTGGCGTAGCTGGCGGGTGATATTGGTCAGCCGCGTGCCAAAGGTGAAGGCATGGACCTGCGCCCAGCCCTGTCCCTCCCGGTTGGCCACGGCGTGCAAGAAGTGCAAGACCATGCGGCTGTAGGCCGACATGGATCCGGAGATGTCGCAGAGCACCACCAGGTCCGGCCAGCGGGTCCGCGGCGCGGCACGGGGCAAACGATGGATCTCGCCGCCCCTGCGCCCGGCATCCCGCAGGAGCCTGCGGCGGTCGATCCGATCCCCCGCCGCCACCGCGCGCAGGCGCCGGGTGCGGATCGGCGGCACCGGCAGCGCCAGCTCGGCCAGCATGCGGCGCGCGCGCGCCATCTCCTCCGCGCTCATCTGCTCGAAGTCGAGTTGCCGCAACTTCTCCTCCTCCGAGGCGGTGGCGCGGGCGTCGATCTGCACCTCCTGCTCCTCCTCCTGCGCCTGCGGGGGCGGCAAATCGCGGTCGGCATCGGCCAGCAGGGCCTCCGCGGCGCGGCGTTCGGCGGCCTGCGGCGCGCGCTCCTCCGCCACGCCGCGCAGACTGGGCAGCATCATCGCCATCATGTGTTCCATGTAGCGTGGATCACGCCAGAACAGCCGGAAGACCTGGGCGAAGGCGCGGCTTTCCTCGGGGCGGGTGACAAAACACGCATGCAGGCACCAGTAGAAATCGCGCTTCTCGGCGAACCCCGTCGCCTCGACCGCGCGGATGGCCTCGATCAGCTGGCCCGGCCCCACGGGCAGGCCGGCCCGGCGCAGGGCGCGGGCAAAATGCGCCAGGTTCTCGACCAGGCGCGGATGCTCCGGCAGGTCGAGGGGCGCGGCCACGCTCATCGCTCCGCCCGCCAGGCCGGGCGCAGGGCTGTCGGTCTCATGATGGATCCTCCCGTCGCCAGCCTAGCGAAGAACCCACTCCCGTCAAAGTGAAGAGGCGGTCCGACCCGCCGCCCCTCCGCCTACCGGACGCGCGAAACTTCGCGGCCCGGCGGGGGACGGTAAAAGGCAGTCGCAAAGATCGCCCGGTTCTGGCAAAATTACCTCAGAAGGGCTGACCGACAACAAGGCCCCGGCAACCGAAACGGCAACAGCAGTGACACCGGCACCCCTGGCCTCCGCCCCCAACCGCGAAGGGCGCCGCGCATGATCGCGCGGCGGTGGTGGCGTGCTGTGCCGATCCGGGCCGCGGTGGCCGGCGGCCTGGTCTCTGCGGCGGCGCCGACAATTGCCCAGACGGCGGCGCCAGGTCCGCCACGCCCCGGCCCGCCCTTCGTCAACACCGCCGATCCCGCCGCCCCCGACGCCCGCGAGATCGTGCAGGACATTCCCAACGCCCTGCACTGGTCTCGCCAACAGCGCGGCCAACTGGGCGAATGGCACTACGTCTTCTTCCCGGACGGCACCGCGCGCATCCTGCAGGGCGCGGATCGCAAGACCATCGCGGCAGAGCTGACCTGCGAGGCGGGCGTGGCCTGCCGGATCCGCAGGCGCGACGGCATGGGTTTCACAGTCGAGGTGGGGCGCGGCCTGCGCCCCGAGCTGCCCGCGCGGACCGACCTGGACAGCGTCGCCCGCTACCTGGCGGCTTGGCTGCTGGCCGGCACGGCCCCGCCCCTGCCCCCGGAGCAACCGACCGAGCCCGAGCCGGCGAGCGTGCCCGCCGTCCCCCTGTCCGACGCCGCCGGGACGCCCCCGCCCGCCATAACGACCCCGCCCGCCGGGGCAGCACCCGATCAGACCCGCACCGCCGAGACCGGCGCGGGGTCCGAACGGGTCGACAGCACCGACCCGACCTGCGCGGAGCCCGATCCTTTCATGCCCGGTGCCTGCGCCGTGGCCGCCGCCCCGCCGCCTGATGCGCCCCTAGGAACCCCCGGCGACGGCGCCGCGCGCCTGTCCGGCGTCGCCCGCCCGGGGCCAACCGCTGCGCCAACCTCTGCGGCATCCGCAGAGGGCACGCCCGAGCCGCGCCCCTCGCTCATCGAGCGCTTTGATATCTCCTGCTCCGTCACGGTGAGTGCTGGCCTGGCGGGTCTGGCCGCCACAGGCGGGTCGGACAGCCGGGGCGTGGCCAAACCGCGTGCAAGTCTCGGCTGCGGTGCGCGGCTGACCGAGAAGCTAACCCTGCGCACCAGCCTGATCGGCTATTTCAACCCCGATCAGCAGCGGTCCTGGGATCCCGATTACACCTACGCTCTCTCCTATCGCTTCAGCGACAGCATCACACTGAGCTACAGCAACTATTCTGCCCGCTTCCGCAGCGGCGACCTGGCCGGGCTGCTGGATGGCACCCTGCGCGCCACCTATCGCCTGCCGCCCCTGCCCCTGGGGACGGAGAAGAACCTGCCCTGCAGCGCCTCGCTGGGCCTGCCGCGCCCGGACCGGACGGCGTTCAGCCTGTCCTGCAGCTACCTGGTGGCGGAGAAACTGCGCCTGGGAGCCTCGACACATCTTTACCTGGCCGACGCCCAGGACACCTATCAGCCCGACTACACCTATACGGCCAGCTACCGGATCAACGACGACTGGCTGGTGTCTTACCAGAACTACAGCAACAACCGCTTTCCCTGGAACCGGGGCGAGGATCCGGGGCCCGGGTTCACCGGCGGCAGCGTTTCGGTCACCTACCAGATGGCGTTCTGAGGGCGCGCGCCGCGCCACGGGGGATTTTGCATCCCCCGCACCCCCTGCAGAGTATTTTCAGCCATCGTATGGATCAGGGGCCTTCCATCGGCAGGGCCGCGCGCACCTCTTCCAACAGGCGTTTCGCCTCCGAGCCTTCCAGCCGGGCGATGTCGTCCTGGTATTTCAGGATCGCGCCGATGGTATCCGCGATCACCTCCGGCGAGAGGCTGATGACATCAAGCGCCAGCAGGCATTTCGCCCAGTCTATGGTCTCCGCCACACCGGGTTTCTTGAACAGATCCTCGGTGCGCAGGCGCTGGACGAAGCCCACGATCTCACGCGACAGCCGCGCCGAGGCGTCGGGCACGCGGGCCGCCAGGATCGCCAGTTCCCGGTCCAACGCCGGGTAATCGACCCAGTGGTAGAGGCAGCGCCGCTTCAGCGCATCATGGACCTCGCGCGTGCGGTTGGAGGTGAGGATGACGATCGGCGGCTCGACAGCGCGGATGGTGCCCAGTTCAGGGATCGTCGCCTGGTAGTCCGACAGGATCTCCAGCAGGAAAGCCTCGAAGGGGGCATCGGTGCGGTCCAGCTCGTCGATCAGCAGGACCGGCGGGCCTTCCGGCGTGGGACGCAGGGCTTGCAGCAGCGGGCGCTCGATCAGGAAATCGGGGCCGAACAGCTCCTCCTGCAGGGCGGTGCGGTCCAGCGCGCCGCCGGCCTCGCCCACGGCCTCCGCCGTGCGGATGGCGATCATCTGCGCCGGGAAGTTCCAGTCGCAGAGCGCCTGGGTGGCATCCAGGCCCTCGTAGCATTGCAAGCGGATCAGGCGCCGCCCCAGCCCGGTGGCCAGGGCGCGGGCGATCTCGGTCTTGCCGGTGCCCGGCTCGCCTTCCAGGAACAGCGGCCGACCCAGGCGCAGCGCCAGGAAGGCCACCGTCGCCAGCGGCCGGCCCGCCACGTAATCCTGCCCCGCCAGCAGCGCCGTCAGCGCGTCGATATCGGTGGGCAGCGCGATCCGCTCCTCGGCCATGATGGCATCCTCCCTCTCTCCTCCCGTCCAGCCTGCATTCGCGGCCGGCGCCGTCAAGCGTCACGTCACGCGTCCGCCCCCTGCGGCGCCGGGGCGCGATTGACGCAAAGGCCGGAAATTGCGATCTTTCCGCCCAAGAAGAACCACATTCGGCCGTCAGGTCGGGGACCGCGCCAGAAGCAGCGGTGAAGGGCGGAGTGCAGATGATCGGACAGCCTTGCGGCCCGTGTGGCCCGGCCAACATGGAGGCCTGCCCATGCGCGTGACCGCCGTCACCTGCGTGAAGAACGAGGGGCCCTTCCTGCTGGAATGGATCGCCTTCAACCGGGTGATCGGGGTGACCGATTTCCTGTTCTATTCCAACGATTGCACAGATGCGACCGACCGGCTGCTGGACTGCCTGCAAGGGCACGACCTGCTGTGGCACCTGCCCAATCCCGCCCAGGGGCGCAACTACCAGATGGAGGCGCTGAAGGACGCGGCGAAACAGACCCTCGTGACCGAGGCCGACTGGGTCTGGATCGCCGATGTGGACGAGTTCCTGAACATCCATGTGGGCGATCACACGATCCCCGCGCTGATCGCGGCCTGCGGCGACCCGCAGGCGATTTCCGTGACCTTCCAGTTCTTCGGCAATGACGGGATCGAGGGGTTCGAGGACCGCCCTGTCATCGAGCAGTTCACCCGCTCTCACAACCCCGACATCTGGTGCGGCGAAACGGCGATCGAGGTGAAAACCCTTGTGCGCCAGGACTTTCCCCTGCGCTATTACGGCGCGCACCGGCCCTTCTTCGGCAAACGGCTGGCGCCTGCCAAGCGGCCCCGCTGGACCGATGGCGCGGGCCGCGCGGTGCCGGAAAAGTTCCTGCTGGCCGACAACCCGCGCCGCATCCGCAAGTTCCCCGCCAAGGGCGCGCGCGCCTTCGCGACGCTGAACCACTACGCCCTGCGGTCCCTCGACAGCTATCTGGTGAAGAACGACCGCGGCGACGTGAACCGCGAGTACCGCGCTTTTGATGACAGCTACTGGCGTGAGCGGGCGGATGTGGCTTGGCAAGACCTGTCCATCGCCCGCTACCTGCCCGCCCTGCGCGCCGAGATGGAGCGGCTGAAGGCGCTGCCCGGGGTGGCCGATCTGCACGAGGAGGCTTGCGCCCTGCACCGTGCCCGCCGCGACGAACTGCTGGCCCAGCCCGGCTATCGCGCGATGCGTGACCAGCTGCGCGCCACGCCGACCCTGCCGCCGATGGAAGAGGCCCTGCTGGCCGATCTGGAGAGGCTGTGATGACCCAACACCGCATGCGCGTCATCAACCTGGGCCTGCCTAAATCGGGCACCACCAGCTTTGCCGAGGCGATGACCGCCGCCGGTTTGAACGTCGCCGATCACCGCATCCGGCGGGGTCAGGCAAGCGACCCGGGACTGACGCGGAATTTCGTCGGCCAGGCGCTCTACCGCGGTTTTTACGGCTCGGGCGACCCGCTGGCGGAACTGGGCGACTTCGACGCGGTGGCCGAGGCGTCTTTTCTGCACGGCGGGCGGCAGGCCTGGCCGCAGATGGACCATGCGCTGCTGATGGCGATCCGCGACCGGCACCCCCATGTAAAATTCACCGCCACGCGGCGCGATGCCGCCAAGCTGGCCAATTCCATGATGCGCTGGACGAATATGGCCACCCGGCTGGAGGGCAACGCCCTGCCCGGCCTGCCCGTGGGCTTCGGCGGAGACGAGGGGCAACTGACGCGCTGGATCGACGGGCATTATGCGCATCTTGAGGCGATCTTTGCCGGCGACCCGGGCTTCCTGCAATTCGACGTGGCCGAGCCGGAGGCACAAGCCAGGTTGCAGGATTTCCTGGGATTCGACCTGCCCTGGTGGGGCCGCGCGAACGAGAACACCGACCGCCCCGCCGAGGATCCCGCATGAAGATCATCCTGCATATCGGCACAGAAGCCACCGGCGCCCTGGCCCTGCAAACCGCGCTGCACGACAAGCGCGAGCAGCTGGCGGCCAAGGGCGTGCTTTATGCCCGCTCGGTCGGCAAGAAGAACCATGCGCGGCTCTTCATGGCCGTCACCGATCCCGACCAGGTGGACCCGCTGCGCTTCAACCGGGGTTTCATCCTGGAGGAAAAGCAACGCGCGCTGCGCGAGGAAGTGGCCAGCGATCTGGCGCGCGAGGCCCAGGCGGCGGGCGCCCAGACGCTGATCCTGTCGATGACCCAGGCCGCCAGCGCCCTGACCTGGGTGTCAGAGCTGGAAACCCTGCGCGACCTGCTGCGCCCGATCTCCGAAGACATCTCGCTGCTGATGCATGTGGGCGATCAGGCCTCGACCATGGCGCGGGCCTATGCGGCGCAGGTGATGGAGGGACGCGCCACCTCTCTGGCGGTCGAACAGGGCATCGCGCCCGAGGCGGATTGGTGGCAGGCCTGCCTGGATCAGACGCCCGAGGCCGACCCGCTGCGCGGCTCTTTCCCCGCCATCCAACGCCCGCTCTTCTGGCTCGACTACGCCGCCCTTCAGGCCCATTGGGAGAGCGTCTTTGGCGCGGGTGCCCTGACCCTGCGGCCTTACGTGCCGGAGGTTTTCCATTCCGAGGCGATCACGGAAGAGATCCGCGCGGCCTTCGGCATCGAGGATCAGATCGGGCGCGGCCCAGTGACCCCGGCGCCGGGGCAAGAGCCCGCAGCGAGTCTGACCCGGGCGCGACAGATGAACGACCTACTGCTGGCCTACCTGGGCAAACATGACGCGATCCTGCCCCGGCAGCTGTGGATGCGCTTCCTGCGCGAAATCGCGGTAGACGGCCCGGTCACCGACCCCGCCACGCTGTCCGCCCTCTGCTCCCGCTTCGCGCCAGGCAATGCCGCGCTGGTCGCGGCCCATCCGGCGCTCGAGGCAGGCCACCTGGCCCTGCCCGCCCCCGCAGGCGACTGGACCGAGGCCAATCCCCTCTTCGGCTACCGCGCCTCGCAATACCTGCTGTCCTTCCGCTGGCGGATCGCCAAAGCCACCAAGGAGGAACGCGACGGCAAGATCGCCGAGGCCAAGGTCGTGACGGGCGAAGCCCCTGCGCCGAAGACCGACACCGCGCCCGCAGGCACCGGCCTGTCGCCCGAGGCCCGCGCCATCCTGCCCCCCGAGGCCGTGGCCCGTTTCGACGCGCTGAAAGGCGGGGCCTTCGCGCCGCACAACCGGCTGGGACAGGTGGACGAGGTGGCAGAGCTGCCGCCCTACGATCCAATCGCCCCCCGCGACCTGCCCGATGGCAACTCGGGCCGCGTGGTGCTGGGCTGCATGAAGAACGAGGCGCCCTATATCCTGGAATGGGTCGCTTACCACCGCGCCATAGGCTTCGACAATTTCCTGATCTACACCAACGACTGTTCCGACGGCACCTCCGAGATCCTGGATCGCTTGCAGGAGCTGGGCGTGGTCCAGCACCGCAACAACGACAACTGGAAGGGCAACTCGCCGCAGCAATGGGCGCTGGACAGTGCCCTGGAAGAGCCGGTGATCCAGAACTCCGAATGGATCGCCCATTTCGACGTCGACGAGTTCGTCAATATCCGCTGCGGCAATGGCACGCTGGACGATTTCTTTGCCCGCGTGCCGGAGGCCACCAATGTTGCCATGACCTGGCGCCTGTTTGGCCATAACGGGGTGACCAGACTGAAGGACGATCTGGTGATCGCCCAGTTCGACCATGCGGCGCCGAAATTCTGCCCGAAACCGCATACGGTCTGGGGCTTCAAGACCATGTTCCGCAACATGGGCGCCTATCAGAAGATCTCCTGCCACCGGCCCAACAAGCTGACCGAAGGGGCCGAGGGACAGGTGCATTGGGTCAATGGCTCGGGCCAGCCGATGACCAAGGACGTGCTGAAGAACGGTTGGCGGTCCTCGAAGAAGACCGTGGGATACGACTTGCTGCAGCTGAACCACTACGCGCTGCGCTCGGCCGAGAGTTACCTGGTCAAGCGGCAGCGGGGCCGCGCCCTGCACGTCGACCGCTCCATCGGGCTGAACTACTGGGTGCGCATGGACTGGTCCGACAATCGCGACGTGACGATCCAGCGTAATATCCCCCGAGTCCGCGAGGAACTGGACAGGCTGCTGGCCGACGACCGGCTGCGCGCCCTGCATGAGTCCGGTTTCGCCTGGCACCGCGCCAAGGCCGCCGAACTGCACGGGATGCCCGAGTTCGAAGAGCTTTATACCCAGGCGTTGCAGTTGAAACTGACGGAAACGGAGCGCGTGGCCTACGCGCTGGCCCTTGATGTCGAAAGCTGACGCCCTCCGCCCAAAGGGCCACAGCTGATGCGCTTCCTCGCCATCCTCTGTGTGCGCAACGAGGCCGCCTTCCTGATGGAATGGCTGGCCCATCACCGCGCCGTGGGGTTCACCGATTTCCTGGTCTTCTCGAACGACTGCCAGGACGGCACCGACGCGATGCTGGACCGGCTGGCGGAGATGGGGGAGGTGACCCACATCCGCAACGACGGCCCCTATGACGCGCGCGGCATCCAGTTCACGGCGCTGAAGCAGTGCGAAAAGCTGGAGATCGTGCGGCAGGCCGACTGGATCCTGCCCTTCGACATCGACGAGTTCGTCAACATTCACGCAGGCGACGGCACCCTGCCCGACCTGCTGGCGGCCCTGCCGGACGCCACGGCGATCACCCTGACCTGGCGGCTTTTCGGCAATGGCGGGGTGGTGCACTATGAGGACCGCCCCGTCACCCAGACCTTCACCCGCGCCGCGCCCGAGGTGCTGCACTGGCCCTGGCGCGCGTCGATGTTCAAGACGCTCTATCGCAACGACGGCACCTACCGGAAGGTCGGTGTGCACCGGCCCCGATCCCCGGTGAAGGACCGTCTGGACGAGGCCCGCTGGTACGACAGCCACGGGCGGGCGCTGCCGGAGAAATTCCGCACAGAGCGGATCTTTTCGACCTTCGGGCGGCCGAATTATGGGCTGGCCCAGCTGAATCACTATGCCCTGGGCGCAATGGAAAGCTATGTGCTGAAGGCCGACCGGGGTCGGGCTGTCCATGCCGATCACATGCTCGATCTCGACTATTGGGTCGAACGCAACTTCGCCAGCGACGACGACCGGACGATCCTGCGCCTGGCTCCGGCGATGGAGGCGGAACGCACGCGGCTGATGCAGGACGCGCGCCTGGCCGAGTTGCACGCCGCCGCCGTCGCCTGGCGCCATGACCGGCTGAAGCAGCTGATGCTGGCTGAGCCCTTCCGGGCCCTCATGGGGCGGCTGTTGCTGACGCCGCCGACCCGCCCCCTGCCCTTGCCGGCGGCGCGATATCTCGCCCGCTTCGCCAACGAGGCGCGCCGCCAGGGCGACACGCAGACGACGGGGACGACGCCGGGTCGGCAGGGCGACGCCTGACCCCGCGAAGCCCCTTCCCCAGCGGCCCGAAATATCTCAATTTCGCCCAAATCCCCGCCTAGACTGGGAAGCCATCCAGCGGCACGCGCCGCCTCCTGTCACAGAGGTTCCATGTCCGCCAGACGCACCGCCAAAACGCCCGAAGAACTGCCGGCCTCCCTGCAGGGGCTGGGCAAGTCCGACTGGCTGAACCGGCTGGCCGGCATCGCCAGTTCGCGCGGCGGGTTCCGCGAACTGGGAAAACGGCATTTCGCGGCCTTCATCTCCGCCGGGCCGACCCTGCTTGTCACCTTCGAGACCCAGGCGGGCATCCAGGGCCTGACCGAGGAGGCGCAGCCGCTGGGATGGCGCCTGGTCCGCGAGGCGGGCTGGTCGAACCTGTGCCTGGCCTCCGACGGCGACACCTGGTTCCGCGACGAGGCGGTCTATGCCTATTTCGACGATCTGGTCGACCGGGGCTTCTTCGAGGAGTTCGAGCGGGTGATCTTCTACGGCGCGGGGCCCTGCGCCTATGCCGCCTGTGCCTTCTCGGTCGCCGCCCCGGGCGCCCATGTGCTGGCGGTGCAGCCCCAGGCGACACTGGACCCGGCGATGACGGAATGGGACGAACGGTTCCGCGAGATGCGCCGCCTCGATTTCACCTCGCGCTATGGCTACGCCCCCGACATGCTGGACGCCGCCGAAAAGGCCTTCGTGCTCTACGATCCGATGGACCGGCTGGACGCGATGCATGCTGCCCTTTTCGCCCGGCCCAATGTCACGCTGCTGCGGCTGCGCCACATGGGCGCGGCGCTGCAAGGGGCGCTGCTGCGCATGGGGATGCTGCACACGCTGTTGCGCCTCGTGGGCACCGACCGGCTGGACCGGCACAGCTTCGCCACGCTCTATCGCCGCCGCCGGCGTTATCCGCCCTACCTGCGCAACCTCCTGTCCCAGCTGGAGGTCGACGAACGCGAGCCGTTGATCCAGGCGCTGTGTCAGAACGTGACCCAGCGGATGAACCTGCCGCGTTTCCGCCGCCGGCTGCGGCGCCTGCCCGGCGTCGCCGGAGAGATGAACGAGGCTGCGCGGATCATCGACGACTAATATCTGGCGCGCGCGGCGCGCATGTCGTAAAGCGCGGGCATGACCCAGAGCCTCACGATCCGCCGCCCCGACGACTGGCACCTGCATCTGCGCGACGGCGAGATGCTTCGGGCCGTCCTGCCTGAAACTGCGCGCCATTTCGCCCGCGCCATCATCATGCCGAACCTGGTGCCCCCCGTCGTCACCGGCTCCCAAGCGGGTGCCTATCGCGACCGCATCCTGGCCGCCCTGCCTGAGGGCATGTCCTTCGAGCCGCTGATGACGCTTTACTTGACCGAGGACACCGACCCCGAGGACGTGGCCGCCGCCGCCGCCTCCGGCCTGGTCAAGGCGGTGAAGCTCTACCCGGCAGGCGCGACGACCAACTCCGCCTCGGGCGTCACCGATTTCCGCAAGGTGGTGCCGGTGCTGGAGCGCATGGCCGAGATCGGCCTGCCGCTCTGCACCCACGGCGAGGTCACCAACCCGGAGATCGACATCTTCGACCGCGAGGCCGTCTTCATCGACACCGTGCTGGATCCGCTGCGCCGCGAGATCCCGCAGCTGCGCGTGGTGATGGAACATATCACCACCTCCGACGCCGCCGATTACGTGCGCTCGGCCAATGCCGGCCTGGGCGCCACGATCACCACGCACCACTTGGTGATCAACCGCAACCACATCCTGGTGGGCGGCATCAAGCCGCATTACTACTGCCTGCCCGTAGCGAAACGCGCCACCCATCAGCAGGCCCTGCGCAAGGCCGCGACCTCCGGCGATCCGCGCTTTTTCCTGGGCACCGACAGCGCGCCCCACGTGGACCCGGCCAAGGAATGCGGTTGCGGCTGCGCCGGCTGCTTTACGGCCACCAACACCATGGCGATCCTGGCCCATGTCTTCGAGGAGGAAGGCGCGCTGGACAAGCTGGAGGGGTTCACCTCCCTCAACGGTCCGGCCTTCTACCGTCTGGCGCCGAACCCCGGCACCCTGACGCTGGAGCGTTCGCCCATCGACTATCCCGCCAAGATCGAGACGCAGGCCGGTGGCCCCGTGACCGTCTTCGATCCCGGCTTCACCCCCGCCTGGCACGTCAGCGCCGTCAGCGCCGACTGACCGGCGCGCCCCGTTCGGGACGCCCTGCGGGCGCCCCGAGCCTCCGGCGGGAGTATTTTCAGCTGCCGGATGAACATAAGCGCAATGAGAGGACACCGACGATGATCCCCAGTTCCTACCCGTCGAAAGAAGAGATCGCGCGCCTGACGGCCGGCATGCTTCTGGATATCAAGGCGGTGGATTTCAACACCGAGACGCCCTTCACCCTGGCCTCGGGGCTGCCGTCGCCGTCCTACGTGGATTGCCGGAAGCTGATCTCCTTCCCGCGCATCCGTTCGGCGCTGATGGATTTCATGGCCTGCACCGTGATGCGCAACGCCGGCCTTGAGGCCTTCGACAACATCGCGGGCGGTGAAACCGCGGGCATCCCCTTCTCCGCGCTTGTGGCCGAACGCATGGCCCTGCCGATGACCTACGTGCGCAAGAAGCCCAAGGGATATGGCCGCAACGCCCGCATCGAAGGGGTGATGACCGAGGGCCAGCGCGTTCTGCTGGTCGAGGATTTGACCACCGACGGCGGCTCCAAGCTGTCCTTCGTGGATGCGATCCGTGACACCGGGGCCAGCTGCAACCACACCGCCGTCATCTTCTACTACGACATCTTCGAAGGCACGACCGAACGCCTGGCCGAGCATGGCGTGAGCCTGCATCACCTGTGCACCTGGTGGGACGTGCTGGCCGAGGCCCGCGCCCGCGGCGCCTTCGACGCCGCCACCCTGGACGAGGTCGAGGAGTTCCTGAAGGCGCCGCGCGCCTGGCAGGAGGCCCGCAAGGGCTGAGCCGCGACTCGCCGCGCTGCCGCAGGCGCGGCGCCAGATCGACCGGAACGGCCCCCGCGCGGGGCCGTTGCCGAATTCACGGGCGGAATGCCGCCAGCCGAGGCGCCTTTGACGCTCGCTCCGCTTGGGGGATTTGCGAAATCTGGCGGAAGCCGATGCAAGGACCCACCGCATATGGTAGGCTCCAGTCATGCACAGCTTATCCACAGCTTTTCCAGATTGTCGCGAGGCGCCCGGGCGGGCTAAGACCTCTGTCCACGGGGGACGATCCGGCGGCACAGCACGGACGGCCGAGGCAGGTCCGTCCCGCGGCTGGTGCCGGAGCGATCCGGGCAACCGCCGCGGGATCGCGCAGATCCCGAAACCAGGGCAGATCCGGGGACAGGCATGAACGAAATCACCACTTTCAACGCGACCGGCGAAGACGCAGAGCTGTCGAAGGCCCTGCCCCATTCGGTCGAGGCCGAACAGCAGCTTCTGGGCGCGATCCTGACCAACAACGACGTCTACGACCGCGTGGCCCAGATCATCAACGCCACCCATTTCTACGACCCGGTCCATGCCCGCATCTACGAGATCGCGGCGGCACGGATCGCCAAGAACCAGCTGGCCTCGCCGGTCACGCTGAAGGCCTTCCTGTCCGACGACGAGGGCCTGAAGGAACTGGGCGGCCCCGCCTACCTGGCAAAACTCGCCGGCGCCGCCGTGTCGTCCTACGCGGTGCGCGACTACGCCCAGATGATCTATGACCTGGCGATCCGGCGCGAGCTGATCCGTCTGGGGCGTGACATCTCGGACGGGGCCGCCAAGGTCGACGTGGACAACGACCCCAAGGAACAGATCGTCCAGGCGGAACAGAAGCTCTACAAGCTGTCCGAACAGGGCACGTCGGAATCGGGCTTCGTGTCCTTCCTGAAGGCCGTCACCGACGCGGTGAACGTGGCCAATGCCGCCTACCAGCGCGAAGGCGGGCTGGCCGGTATCTCCACCGGGCTGATCGACATGGACCGCAAGCTGGGGGGGCTTCACCCCTCCGATCTTCTGATCCTTGCCGGCCGTCCTTCGATGGGGAAAACCTCGCTCGCGACCAACATCGCCTTCAACGTTGCCAAGGCCTACAAGCGCGGCCTGCGCCATGACGGCACCGAAGGCGCCATCGAGGGCGGCGTCGTCGGTTTCTACTCGCTCGAAATGTCGGCCGAACAGCTGGCCGCGCGGATCCTGTCGGAGGCGGCCGAGGTGCCGTCCGAGCAGATCCGCAAGGGGGACATGACGGAGGAGGAATTCCGCCGCTTCGTCGAGGCCGCCAAGTCGCTGGAGGCCTGCCCGCTTTACATCGACGACACGCCCGCCCTGCCGATCGCGCAGCTGGCGGCACGGGCACGACGGCTGAAGCGGACCCATGGTCTCGACCTCTTGATCATCGACTACCTGCAGCTCTGCCGCGGCACCGCCGACAACCGGGTGCAGGAGATCGCCGAGATCTCGATGGGCATGAAGGCGATCGCGAAGGAGCTGAACATCCCCGTGATCGCCCTGTCCCAGCTGAGCCGGACGGTGGAAAGCCGCGACGATAAACGCCCGCAGCTGTCGGACCTTCGGGAATCCGGCTCGATCGAACAGGATGCGGACGTCGTGATGTTCGTGTTCCGCGAGGAATACTACGTCGAACGGGAAAAACCCTCGGACGACAAGCTGGAGGAAATGGCCGCCTGGCAGGAGCGGATGGAACGTCTGCACGGCAAGGCGGAAGTGGTGATCGGCAAGCAGCGTCACGGCCCCATCGGTACCGTGGAACTGTCCTTCGAGGGCCGCTTCACCCGCTTCGGCAACCTGGTGAAACCCTGGCAGAACGGTCAGGGCGACTACTGATCCGGGCAGCGCCGCGGGGCGTGCCCAAGGTTTGATCTTCGGGACGAAAACCGGCTTCTGTGGCCGCGCCCTCCGGCGCGCCCGATGCCTGTCTGCCCCCTGCGGCCAGACCGCAGGGGGATCCCTTCGCATGCGCAGCATTTCCGTACTCACTTGATTGTTCAAGAAAGGTGAATTGAGTCGAGTTGCAAAATATGGACAATTGTTGAGAGTCCGCAGGCCACAATCTCCCGTTAAGGTAAATTAGCTAGTTTCTTGCGCATCTCACGCGGCAGTTACCGTTCACATATGCTGCAACGCAGCACGCGCACTGGACAGCTCTGCCCAAGTCACCGGACAGTTTGTCATGCGCCTGTTACATCTCCTCTCCCTCCTCCTTCTCCCCGCCCCTGCGCTGGCCGACAGCGCCGAGCTGTTCGCCTATGATCCCACTGTCGTCGAGGTGGACGTGGAACTGGCCCTGATGGTCGATGTGTCCCGCTCGATGACCCCGAACGAGCTGGACATCCAGCGGCGCGGCTATGCCTCGGCGCTGACCTCGGACGCCGTGCTGGGGGTCATCGGGGACGGTTTCCTGGGCCGGATCGCCATCACCTACGTCGAATGGGCAGGACCGGGCTCACACCGCGTCGTGGTCGACTGGACCACAATCGCCGGCCCAGAGGAGGCTGCCCGTGTCGCGGCCCTGCTGATGCAGGCGCGTCCGGTGGGGATGCAACGCACCTCGATCTCATCTGCGCTGGACTATGCCGCCGATACGCTGCGCACCAATGGCTTTCAGGGGCTGCGCCGCGTCGTGGACATCTCCGGCGACGGGCCGAACAACTCAGGCATGCCGGTGGAACCGTCCCGCGACCGGCTTCTGGCCCAGGGCGTGACGATCAACGGGCTGCCGCTGATGACCGAGGAAGGCGTCGGCTCGCGCTGGTCACTGGACGATCTGGATGTCTATTACCGCGACTGCGTGATCGGCGGCCATGGTGCCTTCATGATCCCGGTGCGCAGCTGGGATGAGTTCGCCGATGCTGTCCGCCGCAAGATCGTGCTGGAAATCGCGGCCGCCCAGCCCCGCGTCATCCCCGCCGGCACCGTGCTGACCCGCCCCGCCGCCGGGCGCAGCCCCGCCGCCGATTGCCTGGCGGGCGAAAAGGCCTGGCAACGCTTCCGCAACCAGTGGGAGCCGTGACCCGCACTTCCCGTCCCTCCTCCCAGCCTGGCCGCCTTTCGGGGCGGCCTTTTCTATGCACGGGGCCCGGAAACGACGAAGGGCCGGACAGATCGCCCGGCCCTTGTCGTCAGTTTGGCCGCCACGCGCCAAGGCGCCGTCAGCAGCTCTTGCAGGTCTTCAGGCCGATCAGGCTGTAGAGGGGGCAGTTGCCGATCACGGCGGTCAGCACCATCACCGCGGCCACGATCAGGGCCAGCCAGTGCAGCAGGCCGGCGGCGGCCACCGCGCTGCCGAAGGCCAGCCAGACCAGCACCGCGGCAATGACCAGGCGCAGGGCGCGGTCGATCTTTCCCATGTTCACGGACATATCGCATTCCTTTCCAGGATTTCAGAACGCCATCTTGCCACCGATGCCCCCGGACCCACGGTGACCTTGTCACCAAACCTGCGGGATCCCGTGACGATCAGCGCTCTCCGCCCCGCGCCAACCGGTCCAGCGCGTCCCGGTCCAGCAGGCAGACCGCACCGCGCGCCTGTTTCACCAGACCCCGTTTCTGGAAATCCGACAACAGGCGGCTGATGACCTCTCGCGCCGTGCCCAGCTCGGTGCCCAGCACCTGATGGGTGGCATGGACCACGCCATCGGCATCCGCCAGCTCGACCAGCCGCCCGGCCAGGCGCACATCCAGCCGCTGGAAGACGATGTCGTCGATCAGGGTGAACAGATCGGTGATCCGCCGCGCATAAGCGCGGAAGACGAACTCGCGGAACACCCGGCTTTCGGCCACCAGCGCGTCGAAGGTGCCGCGCGGGATCTCGGCGGCCAGCACCGGGGTTTCCGCGATGCCGGTGGTCGCGTAATCCTCGAAGGCCAGCATGCAGGCGGTGGTCAGAACGCAGCTTTCCCCGGCGTTCACCCGGTAGAGGAAGACCTCGCGCCCCTGGTCGGAGCTTTGCTGGACCCGGACCGTGCCCGACAGCAGCAGCAGCAGGCGGTCGGCCTCCTGCCCCGGTTCGAACAGCACCGCACCCTCCGGGAAGCGGCGCACGCGGCTGCCCCGCGCCAGGCGGTTACGGGTGTCGTCCGGCAGGGACTTCAGCCCGTCGAACCGGTCGATCCAGTTGGTCAGACTGGCCTCGATCCTGTCGTCGGTATCGAGATTGGCGGTCTGGCTCATCTCCGTTTCACTCCGGTATGCAGATCTGATGGGCGGCGGCGGCCCGGGCGGTGCGCAGGATCAGCGCCGCGATGGTCACCACAAGGACCGCCAGCAGGACATGGCCAAGCCCCAGATGGAAGCCCGAGCCGGTGAGCGCGGCAAAGCGGAAGCTGGCCGTGGTGATCGCCGCCAGCGGGAAGGACAGCGCCCAGAAGCTGAGGGCGAAGGGCAGTTTCAGCAGCGCGGGCACCTGGATCGCCACCAGCGCGGTGAAGAAATAGCCCACGTTCAGCAGGATGCGCGCCATGGCGTCCACCTGCCCGCCCTGCAATTTCATCCAAGCCAGGAACCCCACGGCGGGCGGGGCCACCAGAATGACCAGCGTCGGGCGCAACTTGCCCGGCAGCGGATCGTGGAAGATCAGCCGGTTGAAGACCAGCGTCAGCAGCACCACCCAGAAGATCATGCCGACGGCGAAGAAATACCAGCTGAGCTCGACATAGCCCAGGGGTACGCCGGCCAGCGGGGCGATGACATTGCCCACGGCCGGGATGAACCAGGCCGGCGACAGCTGCTGCGGCCCGAAGGCCCGGGCCGAGATCCAGGCGGAGATGACGACCAGCGTCAGCACCGCCTGCACTGCCACGCCAACCAGCCAGATGCCCTCTGCCGCGGGCGGCGAGACCTCGCGCAGGAAGGTGGCCAGCAGGATCAGCGAGATCGAGGTAGCCGGAAAGAAGGCCAGCCGCACCGGATGGTGCCATTCGGCCTTCAACGCCTCCCAGTGCAGCGCGGCCTTGGCGGCCAGCGCCAGAACCAGCGCGGCGAAGACCACCAGCGCCGCTGCCCCGACCCAGTGGGCAGAGGTCGTCAGACCGCCCGCGTGCAGGGCCAGAGCCAGGCCGAACAGCCCCATGGACATGCCGAAGAAGGAGATCGGGAAATGTTCCAGCCGCGAGGGCCGCGGGGCACTGGTGGCGTCGGTCATTCCTCAGATCTCCGTCCGGTCAGAAGGGATTGCGCCGTGTAGACGAGGATTGCCATGCCGATGGCCCCGACCACGGCCACCGCCAACAGGACGATCACGTCGATCGGCCCGCCGATGTCCTCGAACCCGGAATGGGTCATCGCCTGCACGAAGATCACGGCGGCCACGGCGCCCACGGGCATCGACAGCTGCGCCAGCAGGAACTTGCGCCAGCTGACCGCGCGGTCACGGATCAGCACGTAGAGATAGGCCAGCGTCACCACGGCGGCGGCGGCAACCATGGCCCAGAACAGCCCGCGCCCGAAAATCTCCTCGAAGACGGCGATCAGGGTGCTGAATGTCATGTCCTTCATGGTCTGTCCTCCTCCTCAGGCGCGGCCGCGCAGCATGGCGTTATAGGTGGCCTTCAGCGCAACTTCCTTCATCAGCCAGCTGATCCACAGCTCTTCCAGCGGCGCGATCACGCCCGGGAAACTGGGGGTCAGGTTGTTGTGGTAGTCGAACTCCACCAGCATTGCCCGGCCCACGCGGGTGATCAACGGGCAAGAGGTGTAGCCGTCGTAATAGCCTGTCCCCTCCTTGCCTTCGATGGCGGCGACGAGGTGATCCTCGACCACCGGCACCTGCCATTTTACGCTCGCCGCCGTCTTGCCCTTGGGCACGCCCGCGACGTCGCCCAGGGCGAAGATCGACGGGTAGCGCAGGTGGCGCAAGCTGTGCATGTCGACCTCGGCCCAACCCTGGTCGACCCATCGGTCGGCCCAGGCGAGGCCCGATTGCACCACGAAATCCGGCGCGCGCTGCGGCGGGATGACGTGCAGGTAGTCGTAATCGCGTTCCTCCAGCCCGGTCTCGGTGCGGAAGGTGGCGCGTTTGGCACCCGGTTCGACCGCGACCAGGGTCGACTGCATCATCGTATCGATGCCGCGATCCTCGAACAGCATCCGCACCTTTTCCGCCACGATCGGCACGCCGAACAGGCTGCCCTGCGGCGCGGCATAGACCACCTCGCGCGCGGCGCCGTGGCGCTTGGCGATATCGTCGATCAGGAAGGTATGCTTCAGCGGCGCACCGGCGCATTTCATCTCTGTCGCGGGCCGGGTGAAGATGCCCACCCCGCCCTCTTCGGTGAAACGGCCCGCGGCCTCCCAGGTCTTCGCGGCGTAGTCCGGCCCGGCATAAAGCGCTCCGATGCCGTCGCGGCCCACCAGATCCAGCGAGAAGCCCTCGATCGCGTCGTGGTCCAGCACCAGCCCCGGCGCCACGACCAGCCAGTCATAGTCCAGGACCTCGCCGCCCTCGGTGGCGACGGTCTTCGCCTCCGGGTCGACGGCAGCCACGCGGTCGGGGATCAGATCCACGCCGTCGGGCAGCCAGTCTGTGGTCATCGACACCACGTAATCGGCGGGCTTCAGCCCTGTTGCCACCAGCGACAGCCCGGGCTGGTAAAGGTGATCGCGGCGCGGGTCGATCAGGGTGATCTGCGCCCCGTCCAGACGCCGCACCAGCCGGTTGGCCAGGGAGGTACCTGCG
This sequence comes from Pseudooceanicola marinus, assembly GCF_002786295.1. Lineage (GTDB taxonomy): Bacteria > Pseudomonadota > Alphaproteobacteria > Rhodobacterales > Rhodobacteraceae > Pseudooceanicola > Pseudooceanicola marinus. The sequence goes on from NZ_PGTC01000018.1 coordinate 331,552, forward strand.
GCCCCCGCGCCGATGATGACGATCCGGGCGGTCGTTTCGACCGGATCAGGTTGCGGCGCGGCCTGTGTGCCCGTCGCGATACTGGCGGTCGCCCCGAGCGCCGCCAGTTTCAGGAAATCTCTGCGGTCTACCATGCCGCTCTCCTCCACCACGTTCGGGGCACCCCACGGACCCGGTCCCTTCGAAATGCCCCGGCCGGCCCCCTCCCCATGAGGATCCCCGGCCGGGGCAGTTGGCGTCAGTTGCCGCCTGCCTCGTCATGCTCGTCGGCCAGGCGACGGTCGCGTTGCATTTCCAGCCACATCGCGTTCATCACGGCGAAGATGGCGGCCAGCGGAAGGCCCAGAAGCCAGGCAAAGTACCACATTTGAACTGTTCCTTTCGTGTCAGTAGCTGTGCGACGAGCCGGTCACGTCATCTTCGGTCACCTTGCCCCACAGGACTTTGTAGACCCAGGCGGTGTAGGCCAGGATCAGCGGCATGAAGATCAGCGCGCAGACCAGCATGATGAACAGCGTGCGATGCGACGACGAGGCGTCCCAGACCGTCAGCGAGGAGGCTGGATCCACCGTGGACGGCAGGATGAAGGGGAACATCGTCAGCCCGACCGAGCTGATGACGCCGAGGATCCCCAGCTTCGAGAACAGCAGGGTCGAGACCTCACGCCGGGACCGCAGGCCCAGCACCGCCAGCCCCATCCCGAGGAAGCCGAGCGCGGGCGCAATGGCGATCCAGGGCCGCTCGGCATAGGCCGAAAGCCAGGAACCGCCGCGTGCGACCTCGCTGTAGAGCGGGTTCGACGGACCATTGGCAACCACGTCGGAGGTGAGGGTGAACCCGTCCACCCCGAAGGCCAGCCAGACCCCGGCCAGGGCATAGGCGACGATGGCCACGATCCCCGCGACAGAGCCCATGCGACGGGCGCGGGCATTGATCTCGCCTTCCGTCTTCAGCGCCAGCCAGGCGGCGCCGTGCATTATCAGCATGGCAAAGCTGACCACGCCCGACAGGATCGCGAAGGGCCGCAGCAGGCCTAGGAACTTGCCGTAGAAGGTGCCGTCATACATCGGCATCAAGAGGTCGTTCAGGTGGAAGGGCACGCCCAGCATGGCATTGCCCACGGCCACCCCGAAGAGCAGCGCCGGACCGGCCCCGCCGACGAACAGCGCCCAGTCCCAGCCCGAGCGCCAGCGCGCGCTTTCGCGTTTCGAGCGGTACTTGAACCCCACGGGCCGCAGGATGAAGCAGGCCAGCACGGCGAACATCGCCAAGTAGAAGCCCGAGAAGCTGACCGCGTAGAGTGGCGGCCAGGCGGCGAAGATGGCGCCACCGCCGAGGATGAACCACACCTGGTTGCCTTCCCAGACCGGGCCGACGGTGTTGATCACCACCCGGCGTTCCACGTCGGTCTTGGCCACGAAGGGCAGCAGCGCGCCAACCCCCATGTCGAAACCGTCGGTCAGGGCAAAGCCGATCAGAAGGACGCCCAGAAGCACCCACCAGATCACCCGCAGCACGTCATAGCTGATAAGTTCGTAAAGGATCATGGTTCTTACTCCGCGGCAGCGATGGCGGGATCGGCCTGAAGCCGGGCCGCGTGCCGCTCTTCCCAGATTTCGGTTTCGTCGACATCTTCGGTCGGGCCCTTGCGGATGTATTTGATCATCAGACCCATCTCGATGATGAAGAGCACGCTGTAGAAGGTGACGAAGCCGGCAAGCGTCAGCAGCAGGTCACCGACCGACAGGTGGCTGACCGACAGCGCGGTTGGCAGGACCCCGTCGACGGTCCACGGCTGGCGTCCGAACTCGGCCACGAACCAGCCCAGCTCGGCGGCAATCCAGGGCGCCGGGATCAGCCAGACGGCCGCATGCAGGGCCCAACGGGGGTAGCTTTGCCCGTAGAAGCTCGACCGGATGAAGAAGTAGGCCATCATGCCGATGAAGCCGAAGCCGAGACCGACCATGATCCGGAAGGCCCAGAACAGCGGGAAGACGCCGGGGATGGTGTCATTGGCGGCCTGGGTGATCATCTCGGGCGTGGCGGTGCGCGGATCGTCGGTATAGCGCATCAGCAGCATGGCAAAGCCGAGGTCCTCGGAATGCTGCTCAAAGGTGGCGCGGACATCGGCCGGGGTCGCGTCGCGCTGTTCGCGGATGGTCATCAGCGCGTCATAGGCGATGATGCCATTTTCGATGCGATCATGCGCCTCGTCGACCAATTCGTTGATCCCGGGGATCTCCTCGGTCAGGGACCGGGTGCCGATCAGGCCCATGGCCCAGGGGATATGCACCGCGTAATGGGTTTCGCGCGCCTCCTTGTCGGGGATGCCGACCAGGGTGAAATGCGCTGGCGCTTCCTCGGTCTCCCACATGGCCTCAATGGCGGCCAGTTTCATCTTCTGGGTGTGGCTGGCGGAATAGCCCGACTCGTCCCCCAGAACGACGACCGACAGGGCCGAGGCCAGGCCGAAGCTGGCGGCGACGGTGATCGAGCGTTTGGCCAGGCGCGTATGACGCCCCCGCAGCATGTAGAAGGCCGAGACCCCCAGCACGAAGACCGAGGCAGTGACGTAGCCCGCGCTGACGGTGTGCACGAACTTGGCCTGGGCCACCTCGTTGAACAGCACGTCGAAGAAGCTGGTCATCTCCATCCTCATGGTGTCGGGGTTGAACTCCGCCCCCACCGGGTTCTGCATCCAACCGTTGGCGATCAGGATCCACAGCGCCGAGAAGTTGGAGCCGAGCGCGACCAGCCAGGCAACGACGAGGTGAGCCACCTTGCTCAGCTTGTCCCAACCGAAGAAGAAAAGGCCGACGAAGGTCGCTTCGAGGAAGAAGGCCATCAGCCCCTCGATCGCCAGAGGCGCCCCGAAGATGTCGCCAACGTAGTGGCTGTAATAGCTCCAGTTCATGCCGAACTGGAATTCCATGGTGATGCCGGTAGCAACGCCGAGGACGAAGTTGATACCGAACAACGTCCCCCAGAACTTGGTCATCTGGCGCCATATCGGGCGTCCGGTCATGACATAGACCGTCTCCATGATCGCCACGAGGATCGAAAGACCCAACGTCAGCGGCACGAAGAGGAAGTGGTACATGGCTGTCATTGCAAATTGCAGTCGTGACAGCTCAACGATGTCGAGCTCCATCTCTGGCCTCCTTGCTTGGGAGAGCGCCGCGGGGGAGAAAACACGACTCGGCCACTCTCCAATTGTCCCGGGCATAGCCCCGCCGGACTGAATTCCTGTGTGACTTCGTCACCAAGGGCAGTGACGTCGTCACAATACTTACTGGAATTTCGAGTTCAGTTTTTGACCTGAGGCAAAACCGACAGCCTCAGGGGCGGGAAATGGTGAGTCGCTCGGTAAAGATTACGTGATCCCCGCCACGGTGCAATGTCGCGAGGATCGCGCTGTCGGGCAGCGCGGCGCGCAGATTGTCCAGCACGCGGGTCGCGGTTTCCAGGTCCAGCCCCTCGGTCGGTTCGTCCAGCAGCAGCAGATCGGGCGCGCGCAGAACACAGCGCGCCAGCGCCAGGCGCCGCGATTGCCCGCCCGAGAGGCCCGCGCCACTCTCCCCCAGCCGGGCGTCCAGCCCGCCGCGATCGCGCACAACGGCGTCGAGGGCCACGACCTGCAGCGCCTGCAAGAGCGTATCATCCGTGGCCTCGGGCGCGGCCAGGGCCAGGTTGTCGCGGATCGTCCCGGCGATCAGGGCGGAGCGTTGCGGCAGCATGGCGACCCGGGCGCGCAGGGCGCCCTCGGTCCAGTTTTCGGGCGCATGGCCGGCGATGGCGATCCCTTCACCCGCCATCAGGCCCGCGATGCGCAGCAGCAGCGTGGTCTTGCCCACGCCCGAGGGCCCTTCCAGCGCCAGCGCCTCGCCCCGGTTCAGGGTGAACCGAGCCTCGGGGCGGTCGATCGACAGGATCGGCGCCTCTGCCCGCTCCGTCTCCTGTCCTTCCCTGTCGTCGCCGGGCGCAGATGCCCCGGGATCGACGCGAGAGGCCGCATCGACCATGCGGCCCAGCTCGGCAAAGCCCCGGCGCAGCGGCAGCACGGTCTCGGCCAGGGCCAGCGCCACGAAGATGCCGATGGCCGCACGGGCCGGGTCCAGCCCGCCCGCTTGGGCCAGCCAGCCGCCCGCCACCAGCGCGCCCGCCACCGACAGTGCCACCAGCGCCGAGAGCCGCGCGCCGGCGCGCCGTTCGGCGCGATCCAGCGCCCCCGAGGCGGCGCGCGCACGTTGGTCGCCCGCGCGAAGCGCCGTTTCCCGGGCCGCCAGCTGGCCGCCCAGGATCAGCGCCTCGCGGTCGCGGATCATGTCGATCATGCCACGGCGCAGGGCCTGCGCCTCGCGCTCGCCCTCCCGCGAGGGGGCCATGCCCGACCGCGCCAGCAGTGCCAGCACCAGCGCCGCCAGCGGCAGGTAAATCGCGGCCACGGTCAGCGCCACAGGCCACCCCGCCAGCCAGCCCAGCATCGCGAAGACGACCGCATGGGTCAGCAGCGCCGCGAAGACCGGCAGCGCCAGGCGCAGCACCAGCCCGTCCAGCGCATCCACATCTGCCAGGATGCGGGTCAGCGTGGCCTCGCTGCGCAGTCGCGCCAGCGCCCGCCCCCCGGCCCGCGCCTGGCGGCGCAGCAGGTCCACCCGCAGCGCAGCCAGCGCCCGCAGCGTGGCGTCATGGGTCAGCAGACGCTCGCCATAGCGCGCCGCCGTCCGCCCCAGGGCCAGCAGCCGCACGCCCGCCGAGGGCTGGAAGACGTTGAAGGCGATGCCGATCCCCGCAAGTCCCGCCAGCCCGGTCGCGGTGATGAACCAGCCCGACAGCCCCAGCAGGGCCACGCCCATCAGCAAAACGGTGACGGCCAGCGCCGCGCCGCGCGCCATGGCCTTGGGGCTGGCGCCCAGCAACAGCTTCAGAACCCGCCAGAGCGCCCTCATGCCTCGTTCTCCCCGGTCATGACGATCTGCGCATCTATCTCCCCGGCCAGCGCCGGGTCATGGGTCGCCACGACCAGCGCCGCCCCCTGCCCCTGCAACCGGCGCAACGCGCGGGTCACCCGGTCGGCGGTCAGCGCATCCAGGTCCGCCGTCGGTTCATCCGCCAGCACCAGATCGGCGTCCTGCAGCACCGCGCGGGCGATCATCAGCCGCCGCGCTTCGCCGCCCGAAACGCCGCCACCGCTTTCGCCCAGCCGCGTTTGCAGACCCTCGGGCAGGCGATCGATCACGGCGCGGGCCTCGGCCAGATCCAGCGCCTCAGTGATCGTGCTTTCGCCCATCGCTCGCCCGCCCGACAGCCAGTCGCTCAGGGGCAGGTCCGGGAAATGCACCCGCTGCGGCACAACGGCGAGACGCGCGCGCCAGCCGTCTGCCGTGCCGGCGTTCAGCTCCTGCCCGCAGACCTCGATCCGGCCCTCGACCAGCGGCACCAGCCCGGCCAGCGCCGACAGCGCCGTGGACTTGCCCACGCCAGAGGGCCCGACGAGCGCCAGGCTCTGTCCCGCCCCGACGTCCAGGTCCGGCAGGGGCAGCGCTCGGCCCGGGAGGAAGGCAACCCCGCCCCGCATCGAAACCGACAGCGGCCCGGGCAGCGGCGTGGCCTGCGCCCCCTCCCCCAGCAAGGCGACGCGCGGCGCGGCGTCCATCGCCTCCAACTCCTCCACGACCGACACACCCGAGGCGCGGTCGTGCCAGGCGGCGGCCAGATCGCGCAGGGGCTGGAAGAACTCCGGGGCGATCAGCAGCAGGAATATCCCTTCGTAAAGCGTAAGCCCATTGCCCCAACTGCCCCAGCCGACCTCGCCCAGCAGGGTGAAACCGACGAAGACCGCAACCATGGCCACGCCGATGGCGGCGAAGAGCTCCAGCACGGTGGAGCTGAGGAAGGCGATGCGCAGCACCGCCATGGTCTTCTCGCGCAGGCGGTCCGCGCGGGTCTCGAAATCCTCGGCCGCGCGGGCCCGCGCCCCCAGCAGGCGTATGTCCAGCAAGGCCGACAGCCGGTCCATCAGCATGGAGTTCATGTCGCCGATCTCATCCATCTGGCGGCGGCTGGCGTCCTCGGCCGCCATGCCGACCAGGGCCATGAAGACGGGGATCAGCGGCCCGGCGACCAGCAGGACGACCCCGATGGCCCAGGAGAACCAGAAGGCCACGGCCAGATAGACCAGCGGAATGACCGAGGTGCGCAGCATGGCGACGTGGTAGCGGGTGATCCAGGGATGCAGTAGCGGCAATTTCTGCACCGCCAGCGCGGCCACGGCGGCGGAGCCTGCCCCGCCGGGACGCCGCGCCTCGCGGCCGATCAGCAGCTCGCGTTCGCGCGCGATCGTCTCATCCGCTGCGCGGTAGAGGATGCCGCCCGCCACCCGGTCGAGCCCTGCGCGGATCAACCCGCAGAGCAAGAAGATCCCGGCCGCCCAGAGGCTGCGCTCCAGCGCGAGGGCGCCGCTGGCCCAGCCCGAGACGGCCCAAGCGATGGCGGCGGCCTGCACCGGCCAGAGAAGACCCGACAGGATGCTCAGGAGGCCGGCTCGGCGCAGCAGAGGTTTCACCGGGGCGATGATGCGGTCCTGCATGGCGGCGCGGGCGGCCCGGCGGTCTCCGGGCGGAGCCGCATCGGGCACCGCCTGTGCCGTTTCGGGATCCAACCCGGCACCGTCCGGCAACGCAACGTCCTGCATCTGGCCTCGCCTCTTCTGCCCTGCCGGGGCTCAGCGGCGCCCGGTCTTGCTGTTGTCGGCGCTGGCCTCCCGCTCGCGCGTCCTGTCGTTCTCGGGCCGCTGGCCCGATGTGCTGCCCCAGGCGGTCTGGCCCCGCGCCACGCGGCTCAGCGCCGCCGCCCCGGTCAGACGGATCGTGCCGCGCCCCTGCTCGATCCAGCCTTGGCGGGCGAACGCCCGCAGGCGGCGGGAAATGACCTCGCGCGCAGTGACCAGATCGGCGGCCATGGCCTGGTGCGTCGTCTCTACCGTATCCGCGCGCGCATTTGCCAGTAGCCATTCCGCCACGCGCTGTTCCATGCTGAGGGTGACAGGCCCCGCAACACGCTGGAAGAAATAGGGCAAACGCCTTGCATGCTGGGCAAACAACGCCTGACGAAAGCCTGCGTCCTCCGCCACGAGGCGACGGAACGCCGCAGGATCCAGCGTCAGCCAGCGGGTCCTCTCCAGGCAATGGGCGGCCACCGACAGGCCGGTACCCGACAGGATCGCTGCCGTCACCGGCATGCAGTCCTGCCCCGCGTTGGCCCGGCATTCCGCCATGGGCACCAACCGGTTGCGCGTGTGAAACCGCACCGACAGGCGTCCCGTCACCAGCAGGACAAAACCCCGCGGCGGGCCGAACCAGCGGAAGGCAAGGGCCCCGGCCGCGGCCTCCTGCTGGCGTCCGCCCGCCGCGCGCACGGCCGCCACCAGGTCGCGGGCCGCCGCGGCTGTGGGGGCGTCGGGACAGGGCGCGTCCAGGGGGACCCGCGGCCCGGACCGGGCGGAGGTCTCCGGCGGGGTCCCGAAGGCATGGGAAACAGGGGGCATGGCAGCGGCTCCTGGGCTACGGGTCGCGAGGAGAGACCCCGCCCGGGCAGCTGCCGGGCGGGGTCGGGGGTCACCAGGACCGGGGCGCGCGGATCATTCCGCGGGCACTTGGGCCGGGGCGCGCCGCGCCAGGAAGTGGCGGCGGTTCAGCACCACCAGCAGCAGGATCATCGACAGCTGCAGCGCCACGGCCACCCCGCTCAGCATCCAGAAGGCGGTGCCGAACTTGGCGATCAGTCCGACCGCGACCAGACCCTTGTTGATCCAGAAGTGCATCAGCACCGACAGGGCCACGCCCGGGCAGATCAGCGCGTAGGAGCCGACCGAAGCCTCCGACCCGGTGACGAAGCGGCGGATATAGCCCGTGGCCGCCAGGATCGTCAGGCCGAAGAGGGTGAAGCCCAGCTGCACTGATAGCATCCGCGTCAGGAAGACCAGCATGTCCGCCGGGGTGGAATGGCCGCCGAAATGGACGTGCAGCGCATGATCCAGACGCACCAGCAGGATGCTGAGGACGGTGACCATCGGCATCACGATCAACAGGGTCGGCGCCTGTTCAACGGCGACGCCATGTTCCAGCATCGACCGCACGCCCAACACCAGCTTCACCGCGCCGTAGATCACCGCGATCACCAAGAAGACGGTGGCCAGAACAAAGGCCACTCCGGCGGTCGCCGTCACGCCGCTCATCGCCGCCGGGGCTGCCAGGCCCACGCCGACCATCGACAGGGCGAAGGCGGGCAGCATCTGCGACAGGGAATTGTTGGCGGTCCAGTCAAAGCCGCCATGGCCGATCACCTGGGACAGGTAACGCCCCACCTGGCGCAAGGCCAGCAGACCCACGGCGAGGAAGGCCGCCAGAGCCAGCGGGAAAAGGTACTCCACCACGCCCCAGAGGCCGGGCACGAAGACCAGACCGAGGATGAACAGGGCGTTGATCGACATGGCCAGCGCCAGCGGCATCGCCGTCATCTGGGTCTGCCCCTGCCCGCCCGCCAGGGCCGTGCCGGCGGGCGAGCGCAGGAAGGCCCCGGTGCGCCGCAGGTTCCAGACCAGCAGGTAAAGGTTCATCGCGGCGAAGACGGCAATGCCCGCCAGGGCCAGGTAGATGGTCGCGGCAAACGGCGGGCTGGCGGTGACCAGAGCCGCGCCGATGTCTTCGGCCACCGGCACCGGCTGACCGGGGTGCGGCACCCAGAACATCAGGTACATGAAGAAGGTCACGGCGAGGCCACCGGCCCCGACCGAAGTCAGGTAATAAAGCGGCGACCATTGGTCAGCCGGACGGGTCACGCGGGACATCATCAAATCCTCCATTGGATATCTGATCCGATCCTACGCCCCTTTCCCGCGGCCCTCAGTGACATGGTCACCAATCCGTGGCAGCCCCCAAACCCCTGATATGTGGGAACCTTCCCCCACATCTCTCGCGACCAAGACACCGCGCACCCGCCTTCCTCATTTGTTGGCCGGAAATATCCCGGGGGGAGTCGCGCCAGCGACGGGGGCAGCGCCCCCGCCCCCAACCGACCCACCGCGCGACCCCGCTTGACACTTGCGCCCCGGCGCCCAACCCTTCGCGCAAACCGAAGGAGCCTCCCATGTCCGCCACGTTCGCCCCCGATCTGGAAACCCGCCTGACCCGCTACTGCGCCGTCGACAGCCAGTCCGACGCCCTGTCGCCCACCTCGCCCAGCACCACGATCCAGTGGGACATGATCCGCCTGCTGGAGGCCGAGCTGCGAGAGATCGGCGCCGAGGAGGTCGAGGTCACCGACTACGGCGCCGTGCTGGCCACCGTGCCGGGCACCGCCCCGGGGCCGACGGTCGGCTTCTGCGCCCATTTCGACACCGCTCCGCAGTACAATGCGACGGACGTCAAACCGCGGGTCATCCGGGGCTACAACGGCGGCGACATCACCTACCCAGACGCGCCGGATCTGGTGCTGTCGCCAAAGGATTTCCCCTATCTCGCCGAAAAGCAGGGCCATGACATCGTCACCGCCTCGGGCCTGACCCTTCTGGGCGCCGACGACAAGGCGGGCATCGCCATCATCATGACGGCGGCCAAGCACCTGATCGACAATCCCGAAATCGCCCGCCCGAAGATTCGCATCGCCTTCACCCCGGACGAGGAGATCGGCCGTGGCGTGGACAGGCGCCTGCCGGAAGATTTCGCCTGCGACTTCGCCTATACCTACGACGGCGCCGAGGTGGGGGAAGTGATCTATGAGACCTTCTCCGCCGACATCGCCCATGTCACCGTCACCGGCGTCTCGATCCATCCCGGGCAGGCCACGGGCAAGCTGGTCTCGGCCATCCAGCTGGCGTCGAAGGTCATCACTGCCCTGCCCGCCCATACGATGACCCCGGACACCACGAAGGACTACGAGGGTTTCATCCACTGCACCGACATGACAGGCGACGCCGCCGAGATGAAGCTGACCTTCATTCTGCGCGATTTTGAGCGGGACGGGCTGGCGCAGAAGGGGGAGATCCTGACGAAGATCTGCGATGCCGTCGGCGCGTCAGAGCCCCGCGCGCAGATCAAATGCGAGATCACCGAGCAGTATCGCAACATGCGCTATTGGCTGGAAAACGACATGACGCCGGTGGAACTGGCCCGCGATGCCACCCGCGCGCTTGGGGTGGAGCCGATTTCGGTGCCGATCCGCGGCGGCACCGACGGCTCGCGCCTCACGGAAATGGGGGTGCCCACGCCCAACCTCTTCACCGGCATGCAATGCATCCACGGGCCGCTGGAATGGATCTCCGTCCAGGACATGGAAGTGGCGACCAGCCTGATGCTGCAGATCGCGGACAAGGCGGTGAGCAAGTAAGGGCGCGAAGGCCCCGGTATGATCCCGGGCGGGCAGACCCCGCCCGGGGCCAGATCACTCCGACGGCGTCAGCCGCAGCAGTTCGCCATTGTCGGCGTCGGTCAGGATCATCACGGCGCCATCGGCGGCCACGTCCACGTCGCGCACCCGGCCCTGCCCCTGCAGATACCGCGCCTCGCCAGTGACCGACGTGCCATCCAGCTCCAGCCGCACCAGCGCCTGGCCCGCCAGGGCGCCCACCAGGATGCTGTCTTGCCAGTCGGGGAACATCTCGCCCTCGTAAAAGGCCATGCCGGAGGGGGCGATCACCGGGTCCCAGTAATAGAGCGGCTGCTGCATCTCGGGCGAGGCCGTCTCGCCGTTGCCAATGGGACTGCCGTTGTAATCGATCCCGTAGGTGATGACGGGCCAGCCGTAGTTGCCGCCCGGCTCGGGCCGGTTCAGCTCATCCCCGCCCCGGGGCCCGTGTTCGATCGTCCAGAGCGCCCCGTTTGGCCCCATGGCCGCGGCCTGGATGTTGCGGTGCCCCAGCGACCAGACCTCCGGCGCGCCGCCCTCGATCTGCGGATTGCCGGGCATGGCGCCGCCCATGGGATCGATGCGCAAAACCTTGCCCAGATGGGTTGCTGGATCCTGCGCCAGCTGGCGCGGTTCCGGCAGGGACCGTTCCCCGGTGGTGATGAACAGCGCACCCGAGCCGTCGAAGACCAGGCGGGAGCCATAGTGCATGGTCGAGGCCCAGCCGGGCATCTGGCGGAAGATCACCTCGACCTCCTCCATTGTGCTGCCATCTTCTGAAAGCAGGCCGGTGGCGACGGCAGTGCCGGTTTCGCCCCCCTCGCGCGGTTCGGCATAGCTCCACCAGACGCGGCGGGTCACGTCGAAATCATCGCGCACCTGCACGTCCAGCAGGCCACCCTGGCGGCGGGCATCGACCTGCGGCAGCCCCTCGACCGGGTCCGAAACCTCCCCCCCGGGCGTGATAATGCGCAGCCGCCCCGGGCGTTCGGTCACCAGCAAGCGGCCATCGGGCAGCTGATCCATACCCCAGGGATGGTCCAGCCCCTCCGCGACCACGGCGCGGTCCAGGGTCACTTCGTCCTCAAGAACGGGCGCACGGGTCTGTCCCTCGAAGGCGGGTTGTTGATCGGCGGCATTGGGTGGTGCCGCGTTGAAATCCTGCGCGCTGGCGGGGGCGGCCAGCGCGGCGCCGGTCAGAAGAAGGGCGGAAAGGCGGATGGAAGTCATGGCGGGGTCCTCTTGCAGGGCGGCGCGTCGTTGCGGACCGCGCAGGGCAACAGCCCTTCCGGTCCTCAAATAAACCTATGCCCCTTGTCCCGCCCGTCGAGGGTCCGGGCCCGACAAAGCATCCGCCCCACGGCCTCGTGTCCGCGCGTGAGGCGCGGCATCCCCGGCGTCAGGGGCCAGAAAAGGCAACGGGGCCGGAGGATCCTCCGGCCCCGTTGTCAGTCCCACGTCCCCCATGCAGGCAGATCGCGATGTCCCCTAGTAGCCGCCGCTCACGGCATCCTGCTCCTCATAGAAACCCCGCGCGGCGTCCAGCGTGCGCAGCGTCTCTTCCATCGACCGCGAGATGTAGAGGGGATATTCGAACAGCATGCTGACCCGCAGGTTGGGGTCGATGATGATCGTCTTGCGGATGGCAGAGGCCTCGGCCTGAAGCGGATGGATCATGCCGAAGGTGTTGGTCAGGATGCCGTCGGTGTCAGCGATGATCGGAATGGATACCCTGTGGCCGCTGCGCAGGTGGATCTCGTCCCGCCAACGGTCCAGTTCTGCGACCGGGTTGCGCGCCACGCCGATGATCCGCACGCCTTCGCGCCGCAGGTCATCCTGCACCGGCGCCATCGCGCACAGCTCGCGCGTGCAGGTTTCCGAGAAAGCGTCGGCGACGCTGAAGAAGATCGTCCAGTGCCCGCTGACATAGGGATGGAAGGTGATGCGCCCTTCCGTCGACATCCCGGAGAAGTTGGGAAAATACTCGCCGATACTGGGGGTCCACTTGGCCGCTGCGGTGTAGTCCTTGGGAACCTCGACCCAGGTGTCGGAGGTGTCATGTATCGACTGCTGCCTGGCTTGCGGCACGATCCGCCGCGGACGGACATCGGTCGCGGGCTTTCTGAAATTCTTTAACATACTGTCTCTATCACTCTTACGACCGGCAGCCGGCCACACACACATAGTCCCTAGACGAAAGTCGTAGAGCCTGCCCGGGGCTGAATTTGGGGAAAATTGTGGTGACTTAGGGGCCAAGACGGGTGACCTTGGGGAACCATGCCCCCGGCGCGCCATCCGCCCGCCCGCGACATCGAAGGGGGACGCGGCTTTTCCCCTTGCCTCTGCCCGGCGGTCGGATCAAGAAAAGGGGCATGACCACCTCTCGTCTCCTCATCGATCTCGACGCGCTCCGGGCCAACTGGCGCGCGCTCGACGCCATGTCTGCGCCGGCAGTCGAAACCGGCGCCGTCGTCAAAGCCAACGGATACGGGCTCGGCGCCGCGCCCGTGTCCCGCGCCCTCGCCGAAGCCGGGGCGCGCACCTTTTTCGTCGCCGCCGCCGAAGAGGGTCTGGCCGTGCGTCAGGCGCTCGGCGACGGGCCGGCGATCCATGTCTTTTCGGGCCATATGGAGGGCGATACCGCCCTGCTGGCGCAGGCCGGGCTGACGCCGATGCTGAATTCGATTGAGCAGTTCCGCCGCCATCGCGAGGCCCTGCCCGAGGCGCCCTTTGGCATCCAGCTGGACAGCGGGATGAACCGTTTGGGGCTGGAGCCCGCCGACTGGGCCGCCCTGCGCGACGAGGCGCTGGCGCTGGACCCGGTTCTGGTCATGTCGCACCTGGCCTGCGCGGATGAGCCCGAGCATCCGATGAACCGCCAGCAGCTGAACTGTTTCCGCGAGATGGTCGCGGGCGTCGAGGCGCCCTGCTCGCTGGCTGCCACCGGCGGCATCATCAACGGTCCCGATTATCACTTCCAGGTGACCCGCGCCGGCTGCGGCATGTACGGCGGCCTGCCCTATGCAGACGCCAAGCCCGTCGTGCACCTGGACCTGCCGGTCATCCAGACCCGGCAGATCGAACCGGGCGAGTCGGTGGGCTATGGCAATGCCTGGGTGGCGGACCGCCCGTCGACCATCGCCACGGTCGCGGCCGGCTATGCCGACGGGCTGCACCGGCTGATGGCCCCCGGCACGATGCTTTACGCGGGCGACACCGCCTGTCCCCTGGTCGGCCGCATCTCTATGGATCTGATCACCGTCGACGTGACCGCGCTGACCGAGGTGCCCGACTACCTGGCGCTTCTCAACGATGTGCAGGGCGTGGACCGGCTGGCCGCCAACGAAGGCACCATCGGCTATGAGATCCTGACGTCGCTGGGTGGCCGCTACGCGCGCAGCTTCACCGGCGCCGCGGCCTGATGCGCGACGCCGCCTCCCTTCCCCTTCGCGCGCTCGCGGGCCTCGGCGGGGCCGTCCTGGGTCTGCTGGCCATGATCGGCCGGGTGACGCTGTTCGCCCTGTCGTTCTTCCGCCACCTGCTGACCCCGCCCTTCTACGGGCGGGAGTTCGTCGTGTCGCTTGGCAATATCGGCTGGCTGTCGCTGCCGGTCGTGGGCATGACCGCCTTCTTCACCGGCGGCGCGCTGGCGCTGCAGATCTACGCCGGCGGCTCGCGCTTCGACGCCCAAGCCGTGGTGCCGCAGATCGTGGCGCTTGGCATGGTGCGCGAGTTGGGCCCCGTTCTGGTCGGCCTGATGATCGCGGCGCGCGTGACTTCGTCGATCGCCGCCGAGATCGCCACGATGAAGGTGACCGAACAGATCGACGCCCTGGTGACCCTGTCGACCCACCCGATGAAATACCTCACCGTGCCGCGCGTGTTGGCCGGGCTGATCGTGGTGCCGCTCCTGGTGGGGCTGGGCGACGTGATCGGCATCCTCGGCGGTTTCACCGTCGGCGTGAAATCCCTGGGCTTCAACCCGGCGGTCTACATCCGCAACACCTGGGATTTCCTCGAACCGCTGGACGTGATCTCCTCGCTGGTGAAGGGCGTGGCCTTCGGCTTCATCTCCACCCTGATGGGCTGCTATGCGGGCATGCGGTCGGGCCGTGGCGCCCAGGGCGTGGGCGAGGCCACCAAGTCCTCGGTCGAAAGCGCCTCGGTGCTGATCCTGACCGCGAACTTCATCCTGACGGGGGTCTTCTTCTCGGTATGATCCAGCTGGAAAACCTGCAGAAAAGCTTTGGCCCCCACAAGGTGCTCGCCGGTGTCGACCTGACCGTGCCTCAGGGTCGGTCGATGGTCATCATCGGCGGCTCGGGCAGTGGCAAGTCGGTGCTGCTGAAATGTATCCTCGGGCTGGAAACGCCCGACGGCGGGCGCATCCTAGTGGATGGCCAGGACGCGACCAAGGGCGACCGCGATGCCTTCCTGGCCCGCTTCGGCATGCTGTTCCAGGGCGCCGCGCTGTTCGACAGCCTGCCCGTCTGGCAGAACGTCGCCTTCCGCCTGCTGCGCGGCGCGCTGAAACGCCCCAAGGCGGAGGCGCGCGAGATCGCCATAGAAAAGCTGCGCCGCGTCGGCCTGTCGCCGGATGTGGCGGACAAGTTCCCGGCGGAGCTGTCGGGCGGCATGCAGAAACGCGTGGGCCTCGCCCGCGCCATCGCCGCCGAGCCGCAGATCATCTTCTTTGACGAGCCGACCACCGGGCTCGACCCGATCATGGCCGGCGTCATTGACGACCTGATCCGCGAGATCACCGCCGAGATGGGGGCCACTGCCCTGACCATCACCCACGACATGGGATCGGTCCGCGCCATCGCCGACGAGGTGGCCATGCTGCACGGCGGCAAGATCCGCTGGACCGGGCCGGTGGCCGAGCTGGACGCCTCCGGCGATCCCTACGTCGAACAGTTCATCACCGGCTCTTCCACCGGGCCGATCGCCGCACTGCGCTGACGCTCGGGCCGGCTGCGCGGCGCTGTCGCCTTTTCCCGGGGCGGTGTTGGCGCTACCAAGGGCGTGACCTGCATGTGACGAAGGGAGTCCCCGGATGCATCTTCCCGGCCTGACCGAAGGCGCCCTGATCGGCTGGGGCTGGGCGGCGGCCCTGCTGATCTGGACCATCCCCATCCTGGCGGCGATCTCCCTGTGGCAGCGGCTGCAGGCGCATGAATCGGGCGACGGTTTCCGCCTGGGGCTGATCGCCGGGGTGCTTTGGGTGCTCTGGGCCGTGAGCTGGACCCTGGGCCTGCGCCCGGCGGCGCTGCACCCTCCGCTCGGCACGCTGATCACCCTGGGTCTGGCGGTCTCGGTGCTGTGGGACTGGGCGCGCAATCTGCCGCATGCCCGCTGGCGGGTGGCCGACGTCATGACGATCGTGCTGCTGGTGGCCCTGATCGGCCTGCTCGGCTGGGCCTGGTTCCTGGGCGCCGCGTGAGGACCGCGCGTCTGACGGCGGGGGAAGGGGGCGCTGCCCCCTGTCTCCGTGACGGAGCCCCCCGGCTATTTCAGGCAAAGAGAATCAGATGCGGGGACGCAAGAAAACCGGCACGGCGCGCGGCGATCCCCTTTTGTTCACATCGCCCCTTGCCCGGCCGCCCTCGCTCGGGCAGAACCGGGGCATGGCAAGACCCATCACCACCTTCTCCTGCTCCGAATGCGGCGCCTCCTTCCCCAAGTGGTCGGGCCGCTGCGAGGCCTGTGGCGCCTGGAACTCGATCACCGAGGACGTGCCCCTGTCCACCGGCCCCAAGGGCAAGGGGCTGGGGTCGATGCGCGGCCAGAAGGTCGCGCTGACCGACCTGTCGGCGCGGGAAACCCCGCCGCCGCGCACCTCGTCCGGCCTGGATGAGCTGGACCGCGTGCTGGGCGGCGGCCTCGTCCCGGCCTCCGCCGTCCTGGTGGGCGGGGATCCGGGCATCGGCAAATCGACCCTGCTGCTTCAGGCTGCATCAGCTTTTGCCAACAAGGGTCTGAAAACCTTCTATATCTCCGGCGAGGAAGCCTCGGCCCAGGTGCGCATGCGCGCCGCCCGCCTGGGCCTGGAAAACGCGCCGGTGAAACTGGGCGCCGACACCGCGCTGCGCGACATCCTGACCACGTTGGACGACGAACGGCCCGATCTGGTCATCATCGATTCGATCCAGACCATGTGGTCCGACACCGTCGACAGCGCCCCCGGATCCGTCAGCCAGGTGCGCGCCGCCGCGCATGAGCTGACGACCTTCGCCAAGCGGCGCGGTGCCGCCGTCATCCTGGTGGGCCACGTCACCAAGGAAGGCCAGATCGCCGGCCCCCGCGTGGTCGAACACATGGTCGACACGGTGCTTTACTTCGAGGGCGAGCGCGGCCACCAGTTTCGCATCCTGCGCGCGGTGAAAAACCGTTTCGGCCCCGCCGACGAGATCGGCGTCTTCGAGATGACCGGCGGCGGCCTCAGCGAGGTGTCCAACCCCTCTGCCCTGTTCATGGGCGAACGCGGCCAGCCCTCCCCCGGCTCGGTGGTCTTCGCGGGCATCGAGGGCACGCGGCCCGTGCTGGTGGAGATCCAGGCGCTGGTCGCGCCCTCGCCGCACAGCCAGGCGCGGCGGTCGACCGTGGGCTGGGACGGCGGGCGGCTGGCCACCATCCTGGCCGTGCTGGAGGCGCGTTGCGGCATCCCCTTCGCGGGGCTTGATGTCTACCTGAACGTCGCCGGCGGCATGAAGGTCAGCGAACCGGCGGCGGATCTGGCTGTTGCGGCGGCCCTTCTGTCCGCCCGCGAGGACAGCGCCCTGCCCGCGGACTGCGTGGTTTTCGGAGAGATTTCGCTCTCCGGCGCCCTGCGGCCCGTGGGCCAGACCGAAAACAGGTTGAAAGAGGCGGCGAAACTTGGTTTCTCGTCCGCGATCGCCCCTGCCGGGGGAAAGCCCGGCGGCGATCAGGGGCTGCGTCTGATGCAAATGAGCGATCTGACCAGCTTCGTCGGAGAGGTTTTCGGCGCCGGATGAGGCGTTAACACCCTGGGATCGTTCGCCAAAGGCGATCCCGCTCAGGAATAGCAAGGCGGGGACGCGGGCGTATGGAAGGTTTCACTCTGATCGACGGAATCGTTGCGGCGGTCATCCTGCTGTCGGCCATCCTGGCCTATTCGCGCGGCATGGTCCGCGAAGGTCTGGCCATCCTCGGCTGGATCGTCGCCGCCGTGGTGGCCTTCGTCTTCGCACCGCAGCTGCAACCGCTGATGAAGGAAATCCCGGTGATCGGGGAATACCTGGGCGACAGCTGTGAACTGACCATCATCGCCGCCTTCGGCGTGATCTTCGCCCTGGCGCTGGCCGTGGCCTCGCTCTTCACCCCGGCCTTCGCCTCGGTGGTTCAGCGCAGCTTCCTCGGCGGCATCGACCAGGCGGCCGGGTTCCTGTTCGGCGTAGCGCGCGGCGTCCTGCTCGTGGCGCTGGCCTTCTTCGTCTACAAGACGATGCTGACCAGCCAGGCGGTGCCTATGGTCGACAACTCGCGCTCTGCCGTGGTCTTCGACAAGCTGACCAACAAGATCGAGAGCGAAGACCCCGAGCGCGCCCTCGGCTGGATCACCACCAAGTACGAAGAGCTGGCCTCCACCTGCACCGCCGTCGAGGGCTGAGGCCCCGCGCGGCCCGGCAAAGGTCATTTTCCGCCCCTTGATCCCTGTCGTGATCGTCCCGACATGGACTGACACAAGATTCCATGTGATCCTTTCGTGACACTGCGCGTCACCCGGCGTAAGAGGGGCGCGACGGAATGACCGGATTCGGAGCATCTCCCTTGCAGCCCAAGCCCTCAGCCCAGGACGTCGCACAGATGACCAAGGCCGCCCGTAACGCGCCCCCCGCCTCGCTTGCCGCCCAGAAACGGTTTCACGCCCACCCCTTCGACGACGACAAGCTGAAGGAGGAATGCGGCATCTTCGGCATGACCGGGGTGACCGACGCGGCCAACTTTGTCGCCCTCGGCCTGCACGCGTTGCAGCACCGCGGCCAGGAAGCCGGCGGCATCGTCTGCCACCACCCCGAGTTCGGCTTCAACTCCGCCCGCCGCTTCGGCTACGTGCGCGACAACTTCACCTCCCAGGACGTGATGCAGACGCTGCCGGGGCCGCTGGCCATCGGCCACGTGCGCTACTCCACCGCCGGCAAGAAGGCCGCGGTGATCCGCGACGTGCAGCCCTTCTTCGGCGAGTTTTCCCGGGGCGGCGCGGCGATTGCCCATAACGGCAACATCACCAATGCCGACGCCCTGCGTCGCGAGCTGATCGAGCGCGGCTCGATCTTCCAGTCCTCCTCGGACAGCGAATGCATCATCCACCTGATGGCCCGCTCGCTGCAGAAGGACATCCCTAGCCGCATGGAAGATGCCCTGCGCCGGGTCGAAGGCGCCTTTTCCGTCATCGCCATGACCCGCACCAAGCTGATCGGCGTGCGCGACCCGCTGGGCGTGCGGCCACTGGTGCTGGGCCGGGTGGGCGATGCCTACTGCCTCAGCTCGGAAACCTGCGCGCTGGACATCATCGGCGCCGAACTGGTGCGCGAAGTGGCCCCGGGCGAGATGGTCATCATCACCGAGGATGGCCGCGTCGAAAGCCGCATGCCCTTCCGCCCGCAGCCGTCGAAGTTCTGCATCTTCGAGCATGTCTATTTCTCCCGCCCCGATTCGATCATCGGCGGCCGGTCGGTCTATGAAACCCGCCGCCAGATCGGCGTGGAACTGGCCCGCGAGGCCCCGGTCGACGCCGATCTGGTCTGCCCCGTCCCCGACAGTGGCACCCCCGCCGCCATCGGCTTCAGCCAGGAAAGCGGTATCCCCTATGCCATGGGGATCATCCGCAACCAGTACATGGGCCGGACCTTCATCGAACCGACCGAGCAGATCCGCAACATGGGCGTCCGGCTGAAGCTGAACGTCAATCGTGCCCTGATCAAGGGCAAGCGGGTGATCCTGGTCGACGACTCGGTGGTGCGCGGCACGACCTCGCGCAAGATCAAGGAGATGATCCTGGATGCCGGCGCGGCCGAGGTGCACTTCCGCATCGCCTCCCCGCCCACGGCCTGGCCCTGCTTCTACGGCGTCGACACGCCGGAGCGGGAGAAGCTGCTGGCGGCGACCATGTCCGAGGACGAGATGCGCGACCACCTGCAGGTGGACAGCCTGAAGTTCATCTCGCTGGACGGTCTCTACCGTGCCGCGGGCGAGGCCGCAGGCCGCGACAACAGCTGTCCGCAGTATTGCGATGCCTGTTTCTCCGGCGAATACCCGGTGGCGCCCTCGGACCAGATCGAGAAGGGCTTCCAGCTGAAGGCCGCCGAGTAAGGCGCGCCTTGGTCAGATCCATCGTGAAAGGCAGCCTCCGGGCTGCCTTTTTCTTTGCGCATCTGACAGGAGGCGACCTCCCTCCTGGACCTCGCGTCACGAAAACATGTGTTCGTTTGCGATCCTCGCGGGTCAGCGGCGGTTCCCACGTCCGCAAAGACAGCTGCGCGCGCAACTGTCTTTCTGCACACCGTCACGACTTGTCCCGCCCGGGACGCTAACGGCCCGGGCCGCGCCCGTCCGCCCCCTCGGGCGGGCGCGATGCGTCCACCCGCGGACGACTCCGTCCCTTGGGTCAGTCCACAGACCCGGCCTGCCTGCATCTGACTAGAGACTTGAGGCACCGGTCAGAGCTCCAACCGGCGCCGCAGCCCCTGGTCGTCACGGCTTCCCTTGCGGAGGCTTGCCCTTCCCGACTTCTGAAGATGGAACAGCCCCCCCGCCGCAACAGTTGATCCTGCCAGCCCCCCTGCTACACAGGCTCAAACGAAAGGACCCGCCCATGTCTCTCCTCGCTCTCGACGCCCGCTGGCGCCGCCTTCAGGACAAGTTCGGCGGCGTCTTCGACATCGGCTTCGACATGCCGGCTGCCTGGCCCCACGCCGAACCCACCGAGGAGGCGCCCGAGGTCGTGGCCGGCCCCGATCGCCTGGCGCCGGAACTCTGCCGCCTGGGCGACAGCCGGTTCCTCCACGTCATCCTGCCGCTGCCGATCCGGGGCGCCGACGATACGCTCTTCATCGCGCCCTGGGTCGAGGTCGGCGCGGACACCTTCTACGGCTACCTGGATCACATCACCGACGGCGCGCCCTTCGCGCCCGGCACCGGGCAGCTGGCCAACGATCTGCCGCTTTTCGCCGGCAGCCTTGGCGCCGAGGTCGAGCTGCAACCCGGCGGAGAAGGCGCGCGACCGCTGCTGGTGGCCACCGATGGCCCCCTGGCCGAGGCGCAGGACGAGGGCATTTCCTTCGATCAGCTCCTCGATCTCTACGCCGCGACGGATCACGACATCCGCGCGCAGCTCTCCGCCGACTGAGCGCAACCCCCGCGCCCGACAGGCAGCCTGCCGCCTGTAAAACAAGGCCCCCGGGCGTCCCGCCGCCGATCCCCCGGCAGGCGCCTGCGGGGCCTCTTTGCATCGCACGCGCCCCGTGTCAGGACCTCCTCTCGCAAGAACTGGAGAGCCTGAATGACCGACGCCCCCCGGGATCCGGCGGCCACCGCCACCCAACCCGACAGCCTGCCGATGCGCGAACTGTCCCTCATCGGCACCCTGACCGGAAAACCCGTCCCCGAGGCCCTGCTGCGCCTGCCCGGCGGCAAGATCGCCCGCGCCCAACCGGGGGACGAGGTGGCCGGGCTGCAGGTCGCGGCCATCGCGCCCGGCGTGGTGCACGTCCTGCAACACGGCAAGACCTACCGCCTGCTCGTCCCCGGCGGCTGAGGCGCAATCCGCCGCAGCCCTCGGCCCGCGCGCCCTCTTGACCGACGCTCGCAAAAGCCGCACACCCCGGCGCATGGAACAGACCGAAAAGACCTCCGTTGCGCTGGTGACCGGCGCCTCCCGTGGCCTCGGCGCGGCGCTCGCGCTGGAACTGGCGCGCGATCACCATGTCGTCGCCGTGGCGCGCACCGTCGGCGGGCTGGAAGAGCTCGACGACCAGATCAAGAGCATCGGGGGCTCGGCCACCCTGGCGCCGATGGACATCTGCCTGCCCGAGGCCATGGCCCAGCTCTGCCGGTCGATCTACGACCGCTGGGGCACCCTCTCTGTCTGGGCCCATACGGCGGTCCACGCCGCGCCGCTGACACCCGCCTCGCATGTGGATGCGAAGGACTGGTCGAAGTCGGTGGCCACCAACGTCAGTGCCATGGGCCATCTGGTGCCCTATATCGCGCCCCTGCTCGGGCGCAACGGCCAGGCGCTGTTCTTTGACGACCCGGGGGCACCGGCGGCGAAGTTCTTCGCCTCCTACGGCGCCACCAAGGCCGCGCAGATCGCCATGGCCCGCTCCTGGGCGGCGGAGACGGTGAACACTGGTCCTCGCGTCCATGTCATGACGCCGAACCCCATGCCCACGGCCACCCGCGCCCGCTTCTTCCCCGGCGAAGACCGCACGCCCCTGGCCGATCCCGGCGCCGAGGCCCGCCGCCTGCTGGCCGAGATCGCCTGACAGGCGCGCGGCAGGGAGATGGGCAAAGGGTACCCCCTCGGCCCCCTCACCGCGCCCGGTCACCGGGCGCCTCACACCCCTGACGCGCCCCGCCCCTGTCCATTTGTTGGCCGGAAATATCCCGGGGGGAATTGAGCCCGCGAGGGCTCAAAGGGGGGCAGAGCCCCCGCCGGGGACACGCCCGTCCCCGCCTGTCGCCCCCGGGCCACGGACCCGCCAGTCCCACCGCCGCGAGCGCTTGCTCCTCTGCCCCCCCTCCCCTATGCAGGGCGCGAACCAGGCGGACAGGGGCAGGAGCATAGGCATGCGCATTCTCATCACCAACGACGACGGTATCAACGCGCCGGGGCTGAAGGTGCTGGAAGGCATCGCGGCGGAGCTCGCCGGCCCCGAGGGCGAGGTCTGGGTCGTGGCACCTGCCTTCGAACAGTCGGGCGTGGCCCACTGCATCTCCTACGCCCATCCCACCATGATCTCTGAAATGGGCCCGCGCCGTTTCGCCGCCGAAGGCTCGCCCGCCGACTGCGTGCTGGCCGGCGTCCATGACGTGCTGGCCGGCCAGACCATCGACCTGGTGCTCTCGGGTGTGAACCGGGGCAACAACTCGGGCGAGAACGCGGTCTATTCCGGCACCCTGGGCGGCGCCATGGAAGGCGCGCTGCAGGGGCTGACCGCCATGGCCCTGTCGCAATACTACGGCCCGGCCAACTACCAGCTCGACGATCCATTCGAGGCCGCCGCCCAGCACGGCGCCGAGGTGGTGCGCAAGGTGCTGGCGCAGCACAAACCCGTCTCGGGCAGCTACAACACCTTCTACAACATCAACTTCCCGGCCCAGCCCGCCGCCGGCGTGAAAGGCGTGCGGGTCGTCCCCCAGGGCTACCGCCCCGAGACGCGGTTTTCGGTCATCCCCGACACCTCGCCTTCGGGCCGCCGCTTCCTCTGGGCCAAGGGCGGCGACCAGCACAGCCCGGCCACCCCGGGCGGCGACGTGGACGCCAACATGGCCGGCTACATCTCGGTGACGCCGATGCGGGCGGATCTGACCGCCCACGACCTGCTGGAGGGTCTTCGCGCCATCGAATAGGCCAGCCCCCCTTTTCCTGCGGCCCGGTTTGGGCGATCCTCTGCCGACCGTGCCCACGCCGACAAGAGGAGAGCGCCGCACCGCCGGCCCACCCGCATGAGCGACAACGACATTTCCATCGCGGAAAGAAAGATGCAGTTCCTCTTTGCGCTCCGTTCCCGCGGGGTCACCGACAAACGCGTGCTGGAAGCCATGGAGAAGGTCGACCGCGGCGCCTTCATCCGCGGCATCTTCGCCGATCGCGCCTATGAAGACATGCCGCTGCCCATTGCCTGCGGCCAGACCATCTCGCAGCCCTCCGTCGTGGCCCTGATGACCCAGGCTCTGGACGTGCAGCCGCGCGACAAGGTGCTGGAGGTGGGCACAGGATCCGGCTACCAGGCGGCCGTGTTGTCGCACTTGGCGCGCCGCGTCTACACCGTCGACCGCCACCCGCGCCTGGTGCGCGAGGCGAAGAAGGTGATCGACGCCCTCGGGCTGGTCAACGTGACCACCTTCGCCGCCGATGGCTCCTTCGGTCTGCCGGATCACGCGCCCTTTGATCGCATTCTCGTGACCGCCGCCGCCGAAGACCCGCCGGGGCCGCTCTTGGCTCAGCTGAAGCCGGGGGGTATCATGGTCCTGCCCGTGGGCCAGTCGGACCACGTGCAAAGCCTGATCCGCGTGCGCAAGACGGAGACGGGCCTGGACTACGACGAATTGCGCCCCGTCCGTTTCGTGCCGCTGGTCGAGGGGATGGGCAAGGACTGAACACCCGGGGTCCCGCAGACGGGCCCCGACACCGCCGCCGGAGCCAGCCGGCGCCATGGGCCTTCGAGGCCCGCGATACTCCGGCCGCAGACCGGAGGGGACAGGCCCCGCCAGGGGCGCACGGATGAGGATCGAACAGATGACCGGACAGAAACGCAGCCCGGCCCGCCTTCTCGCGGCCACCTGCCTGCTGGCCGTTGCGGCCGGATGCACCTTCGACAGCGACCTGCGCAGCGGGTTCGACACCTTCTCGACGCGGGACGCCGCGCTGAACGCCACCGCCCCTCGGCCCAGCCCCGACAACCGAGGCATCATCTCCTACCCCAACTACCAGGTCGTCGTGGCCCGGCGCGACGATCGCGTGGGCGACGTGGCCCTGCGCATCGGGACGGACCCGGCGGAACTGGCCCGCTACAACGGGCTGGAGGTCGACAGCCGCCTGCGCGATGGCGAGATCCTGGCCCTGCCGACCCGCGTGGCCGAACCTTCGCCCGCCACCGGCGCGCCCGGCACCGGTCCGATCATGAACCCCGGCGCGGTCGACATCTCGGCCATGGCCGGCTCCGCCATCGACCGCGCCTCGGGCAACGAGGTCTCGGTGGCCACCCTGCCCCCCGCCACCCCAGGCGAACCCGCGCGCCAGGTTGGCAACGAACCCATCCGTCACCGCGTCCAGCGGGGCGAGACGGCCTATACCATCGCCCGCCTCTACGGCGTGTCGGTGCGGGCCCTGTCGGACTGGAACGGCCTGGACAGCCAGTTCACCATCCGCGAAGGCCAGTACCTGCTGATCCCGCTGGTCGCCGAAGACGGCAGCCGCACCAGCCGCGCCCCGGTGGTCGAGGAACCCGGCACCGGATCGGCGACCCCCGTGCCGCCCTCCGCCTCTCAGCCCCTGCCGGAAGAGACCCCGCCGTCGCAGCAGCAGGCGCAGCAACAGGCCGCCGAAGCGCGCGAGGATCTGGCCCCCGACCTGTCCTCGGAACAGGCCCCGGCGACGACCACCTTCGACTACCCGCTGCGCGGGCGCATCATCCGCGACTACGAGAAGGGCCGCAGCGACGGCATCGACCTCGCCGCCGACCCCGGGACGCCGGTGAAAGCCGCCGGCAACGGGTCCGTCGCGGCGATCATCGAGGACACTGACCAGCGCTCGGTCATCGTGGTCAAGCACGACGACAACCTGCTGAGCCTTTATTCCAACATCGCCGGCATCTCCGTCGCCAAGGGCGACAGCGTCAGCCGCGGCCAGCAGATCGCCAGACTGCCCTCCGGCTCCGACGCCTACCTGCACTTCGAGGTGCGGCGCGGCCTGGAGACCGTGGATCCCAAGGACTACCTGCCCTGACCGGCCGGCGCGGGCGCCTGACGGCGGCCACGCCCTACGGCGAACGGGATGCAGCAAGAGAAGGCGCGGGCAATGGATTGGGAACGGCTTCTGTCGGCACGACGGCTGGGCGACGACGGCTACCGGGGCACGCCGGGACGATCCGTCTTCGTGCAGGACTACGACCGGATCGTCTTTTCCGAGCCCTTCCGGCGGCTGGCGAACAAGACCCAGGTCCACCCGCTCTACCAGCATGACCATATCCACCACCGGCTGATTCATTCGATCGAGGTGGCCAGCGTCGGCCGGTCGCTGTCGATGCGCATCGGGGAACGTCTGGTGGAGCGCGGCGCGCTGGCGGCGGGCGAGGAATACACCCTGGCCAACGTGGTGCAGGCGGCCTGCGCCGCCCATGACATCGGCAACCCACCCTTCGGCCATTCCGGCGAGGAAAGCATCGGCGACTGGTTCGCCGAACGCTTCGACGCGGGCACCGGCATCTGCGGCGATCTGGCCCCCAGCCTGCGGGAGGAGTTCACGGCGTTCGAGGGCAACGCCCAGGGCTTCCGCATCCTGACCCGGCTGGAAATGTACCGCGGTCGCGGCGGCATGCGCCTGTCGAAGGCCGTGCTGGGCGCCTTCACCAAGTACCCGCTGACCGCCGCCACCCGCGCCGCCCTGCCCGAGGGCACGCGCGGCAGCTATGACGGGCTGAAGAAATTTGGCGTCTTCTCCACCGAGGCGGCCTATTTCGCCGATGTGGCCGAAACCCTCGGCCTGCCGCGCGAGGGGCTGCCGCAGGCGCCCTGGTGGCGGCGTCACCCGCTGGTGCTGGTGGTCGAGGCGGCCGATGACATCTGCTACAATATCGTCGACCTGGAAGACGGGTTCACCACCCGCGACCTGCGCTATGACGAGGTGCGCGCGCCGCTGGAGGCGCTGATCGGCGGCACGCCCAAGGACCGCCGCCCGGACCAGAGCGAGGCCGACCACGTCGCCACCCTGCGCGCCGTGGCCATCGGCGCCGCCGTCACCGCCTGCGTCGAGGCCTTCGACCGGCACTACGACGCCATCATGGCCGGTCAGTTCCCGAAGGCGCTGATCGACGCCTCGGACCGCGCGGCGGAGTTTGCCGCGATCAAGGGGCTGGCGCGCAACCGTCTCTTCACCTCGCCGCGCAAGACGGAGCTGGAGGTTTCGGGCCGCCGCATCGTGCAGAACGTGCTGACCGGCGTGCTGCCGGTCTATGAGGAGCTGGCGACGAAGGGCTGGGAGGCCGACAGGCTGTCCGGTCCGATGGAGCAGCTGCGCCGGGCGCTGTCGCTGGACCTGTCCGAGGTCGACAGCCCGGAAACCGCGTTGCACGGGCTGGCCGATTTCACCTCCGGCATGACGGATCGCTACGCGCTGCGCATCGCGCAGATGCTATCGGGCAACTAGGCGCCCCCCGGCCCCCTAGCAGCGGATCCAACGCGCCACTTTCCAGCTGACCCAGCCGGTGCCATAGGCGGTGCGCACCTGGTGCCAGTCACCCTGCTCCGGGCCGAGCATTTCCATCGCCGTGCCCGAGGGCATGTTGGCGATCGTCTGGCCCTGGCTCGGCGCTGTGCGCAGCGACAGCCAGGCGTCGGGCGGGCGCACGTCATCCACGTAGCAGACCCGATAGCGCGGGGTCAGCGCCTCGATCCGGTCCTGGGCGGCGGCGCGGAAACCGCCCTGCGGGAAGGCCGCCAGATACTCGCGGTAGGCGTGCACCGTGCCGATCCGCTGCGCCGCGTCCCAGGCGCCGGCATCGGCGACCTGCGCCATCTCGGCCTCGCGCAGGGTGATGAACTGTTCGGCCAGGCGCGCCTGATCCGTGTCCGGATAGCGGCTGATGAAATGCCGATAGCCTTCCAGCTCATCCATCTGCTGTGCCACCTGCCAGTCGTGCAGCATCTCCGCATTGGCCGCCTCCGCCTCCAGCCGCGAGATCAGCTGCCGCGCCTCCACCGCATGGGCGCCGTCGGGATAGCTTTGCAGGTACTGGCGGTAATGGAAGGCCGTGTGCCGGGCGCGCATCTCGGCCCAGAAGGCCGCTTCGACATCGGGCATGGGCGCCGGGGCCGTGACCTGGGCCGCGGGCTGCGCCTCCGGCCCGGTACAGACCGCCTCACCGCCGCGCAGGACGGAGGCAAGACAGAATTCCCGCCGGGGCGCGCGCGAATAGTCCAGCTCCTGCTCCATCGACGGGTCCTGGCTGCGGGCGCCATTGGTGCCTTCGCGCGCCAGCGCCGCCACGCGGCCGTTCAGCACGGGATGCAGGTCGCGCAGGCGAATGGCCGGATTGGCGGACAGCTCGCTGACCAGCACGCGGGTGTAGAGCGACAGGTTCACCTCGTCCCCGTCACCGGCCAGCTTCGCGATGCTTTCCTGCCCGCGCTTGGCGGAATAGAAGATCGCCGTGCCGTCGACACGGGCCGGCACGAAGCTGTCGCCGCCGCCGACGCTCTTGCGGGCATTGGGATCGACGGCGAAGGGGGCGTTGCGGCAAGCGTCGTAAAAGACGACGATGCCCGCCGGGTCCACCGATTTCAGGATGTCCAGAACCGCGCTTTCCAGCGGCAGCGCGCGGCGCTTGAAGATCTGCTGGCGCAGGGCCATCGCCGTGGTGCCGACGTTCGGATCCATGTCCACCGGCACCAGGTAGTTCTGCGGATCCCCCTCGAAGGTCAGCCCGTGGCCCGAGTAGTAGACCACCACCGTCGCGTCGGGACGCAGGCGGCCGGCAAACAGCAGCACCTCTTCCTCCAGCCGGTCGCGATCGAGGTTTTCCAGCAGCGTCACGTTGTCGGCCGGATAGCCCATACCCAGGAACAGCTTTTCCATGGCGCGGGCATCATTGGCGGTGACCGCCAGATCGCTGATCGCCCCATCGCGGTAGGCGGAATTGGCGATGATCAGGGCGTAGGAATTGGCGCTGGCCTCTGGCGCCACCTCGCCGCGCACGGCCACCTCGGCGAAGTTCTTCATCAGGGGTTGCGCCAGCGCGGGCGCGGCCAGGGAGCTGAGCAGAAGGGCAAAGAACAGGCGCAGCATGGGGTCCCCCGGGTCCGGCCCCCTACAGGGCTGTCGGGGAAAGGGTGCCGCGCGCCCTGCCCTGCGTCAACTGTCCAGGGGTCTCAGCGTACCGCAACCCCGTGCCGCCCGGCCAGGTCGAGGAAGAACTGCCAGGCCACCCGGCCCGAGCGCCCGCCGCGCGTCGCCTGCCATTCGATCGCCTCGGCGCGCCGGGTGTCCGGATCGATGGACAGCCCGTGGGCCGCGCAATAGCCGTCGATCATCGCCAGGTATTCGTCCTGATCGCAGGGATGGAAGCCCAGCCAGAGGCCGAAACGGTCCGACAGCGAGACCTTTTCCTCCACCGCCTCGCCCGGGTTGATGGCCGAGCTGCGTTCATTCTCGATCATGTCGCGGGGCATCAGGTGGCGGCGGTTCGAGGTGGCGTAGAACAGCACGTTCTCCGGGCGCCCGGCGATGCCGCCATCCAGCACGGCCTTCAGCGACTTGTAATGCTGGTCGTCATGGGAAAACGACAGGTCGTCGCAGAACAGCAGGAAACGATGATCGCTGCCCGCCAGAAGCGACAGCAGGCGACTGACCGAGGGTAGATCCTCACGTTGCAGCTCGATGATCTTCAGGTCCAGGCCCTGGCGCAGCACCTCGGCATGGACCGCCTTCACCAGCGACGATTTCCCCATCCCGCGCGCGCCCCAGAGGAGCGCATTGTTGGCGCCATAACCACGGGCGAATTGCAGGGTGTTGGCCAGCAGGGTGTCGCGCGATCGGTTGATGCCCAAAAGCAGCGACAGGTCCACGCGGGACACTTGCGCAATGGGTTCCAACCGTTCCGGCGCGGTGTGCCAGACGAAGGCATCGGCGCTGTCGAGATCGGGGGCCTCCAACGGCGCGGGCGCCATGCGTTCCAGCGCCGCGGCGATGCGCGTCAGATCCTCGGTCATGCGTCCCCCCTAGAGAGCTTACTTGGTCTCTTCGGCCTCATCGTCGTCATTCGCGCCCTTGCCGTGGATGTCTTCGTCCCACAGACCTTCGGCCTTCAGATAGGCCTCGCGCTTCTTCTCGACCCGCTGGACCAGCCAGATGGAGATCTCATAAAGGCCGTAGACCACGACGAAGAGGACGACCTGCGTCACGACATCGGGCGGCGTCACCAGGGCGGCCAGCACCAGGATGCCGACGATGGCGTATTTGCGCACGTCCTTCAGGCCCTGGGCGCTGACCAGACCGGCCTTGCCCATCAAGGTCAGCAGCACGGGCAGCTGGAAGCAGAGTCCGAAGGCCACGATCATCTTCAGCGTGATGTCGAGGCTTTCGTTGACCTTGCCGTTGAACACGATGTCGATGCCGGTGCTTTCCACCGCCTCGCCCAGGTCGTTGGCGCCCGATGCCAGCGCGGCGACCAGCGACGGCACGTCGGCGAAGCCCAGGAAAAAGGTCATGGCCATCGGCACAACGACATACTGCGCGAAGGCCGCGCCCATCAGGAACAGCAGCGGCGAGGCGATGAGGAAGGGGAGGAAGGCCGATTTCTCGTTCTTGTAGAGACCGGGCGCCACGAAGCGCCACATCTGGTGGCCGATGATCGGGAAAGCCAGGACGAGGCCGCCCACCATCGAGATCCGCACCAGGGTGAAGAAGTATTCCTGCGGCGCGGTGTATTGCATCACCGGGTTCGGGTTGCCAAGCGCGCGCATCGTCTTCTCGATCGGCACCAGCAGGAAGTCCAGAAGCTGCCCCCCGATGGAGAAGCACAGCACCATGGCCACGACGAAGGCCAGAACGCAGCGGATCAGCCGCGTGCGCAGCTCCGCCAGGTGTTCGATCAGCGGCGCGGAGCTGTCTTCAAGCTCGTCCTGCTCGATCTGGTCAGCCATGGATGGGGTTCCTCGTCAATGCGCCTCAGCCCTTGCGGACGGGGCGGCGGCGGGCGGCTGTGGCGCCAGCCTTCTGATTGCGGCGCGGCTGCACGGGGGCGGGCTTGCGCGCGGCCCCTGCGGCCCGTTGACCGGCGGTCTGGCGCAGGCCTTCGGTCTGTGCGGGCGCGGCGGGCTCCGGGTCGATGCGCAGCGCCTTGGGCGCGGGCACGGGCGCCTTGGGCAGCTCCGGTACAGCGAGACCCTGGCCCGTGGTCGTCTTGGCGGTCTCGCTCGCGGCGGCGGCCTCGGCGTCCAGGCGCGTCTGCGCGGCCTTTGCGGTGGACTCGTGGATCTTCTTGGCGGCCTCGGCCCGGTCCGCCGCCAGCTTCGCGGTTTCGCTGCCCTCTTCCCACTTCAGCGGGTTGGCCGCCTGCTTCACCTTGTCCAGCCCGTATTTCTTCGGGTTCGACAGGCCCTTCAGGCTGTTGCTGGCCCCTTTCAGGCTGTCGGTGGCCTCTTTCATGCCCGACTGGTCGGCCGCGTCCTCCATGGCGCGAGAGAACTCGCGCGCCATGCCCCGGGCCTTGCCGACGAACTGCCCGACGGAGCGAAACAGCCCCGGCAATTCCTTCGGTCCGACCACGATCAAGGCTACGATCCCGACCAGCAGGACCTCCGTGCCGCCCATTCCGAACATGCCGTGATCAGGCCTTGTCCTTGGTTTCTTCCGGCGTCACGTCGCGCGCCTCAGCCGACTTCTGCTCTTCGAGCTCTTCGGTGCTGTCGCTCACGCCCTTCTTGAAGGCGGTGATGCCCTTGCCGACTTCGCCCATGAGCGAGGAAATCTTGCCACGTCCGAAGAGGACCAGCACCACGACGGCGATGAGCAGAAGGCCCATGGGACCGATGTTGTTCAGCATTTTGCAGCTCTCCCCTGGATCGGAGGCCTCGCCTCCTTGGTGGTTGACTATCTAATATCTCGCGCGGCGGGTTGAAAGAACCAATGCACGCGCCACCCGGTTTTTTGAGCCAGCGTGCGTTTTCGCGCGACAGGTCGCAGAGGCCCGCGCAGGGCGTCTAGCCCCGCCCGGCGGGAAAGACGAAGCAGCGGTCGCGCCGGATCGTCAGCCACAGCGCCTTGCCCGGTTTGGGCAGGAAGACATTGGGCACCGTGGCCTTCAGAACCGAGCCGTCGTGATCCATGCGGAATTCCACCAGGGACTCGTTGCCCATGAATCGGGCGCGCTGCACGACGCCCCGCGCCGGGGTGCCATGTTCCGCCGTGGGCAGAGGCCCCTGGCCGCTGCGGTCGAAGTCGATGCGCAGGTGCTGCGGGCGGATCACGATCTCCACCTCGGCGCCATCGGGCTGACCCGGCGCCAGGAAGCGGCCGAAGGGCGTCTCGGTCAGGGCGCCTTGAACTGTACCGCGTATAACATTGATGTCACTGAAGAAAGCTACCGCGGCCTTGTCGCGCGGGGCGTTGTAGATGTTGTAGGGTGCGCCCTGCTGCACGATCCGCCCGCCGCGCATCAGCGCGATCTCGTCGGCCATGCGCATCGCCTCGTCCGGCTCATGGGTGACCAGCAGGACGGCGGCGCCCTCCTCCTTCAGCACGTCCAGCGTCTCGTCCCGAATCTCGTCTCGCAGGCGATTGTCGAGACCGGAAAAGGGTTCGTCCATCAGCATCACGCGCGGCTTCGGCGCCAGGGCGCGGGCCAGGGCCACGCGCTGTTGCTCGCCGCCCGACAGATGGTGCGGGTAGCTGTCGATGTGGCGCATCAGGTCGACACGGGTCAGCAGTTCCTCGACCCGGGCGCGCTGTTCGGCCCTGCCGCCGTCGAGGCCGAAGGCGACGTTCTGCGCCACGGTCAGATGGGGAAACAGGGCGAAATCCTGGAACATCAGCCCGATGCGGCGCCGCTCGGGCGGGATGCGGAAATGGGTGTCGCAGATCAGGCTGCCGTCCACGTGGATGGTGCCGCTGTCCTGCATCTCGACGCCCGCGATCATCCGCAGCGTGGTGGATTTGCCGCAGCCCGACGGCCCCAGCAGGCAGGTCACCTGCCCCGGCATCACCGACAGCGACACATCCTGCACGACCGCGCGCCCATCGTAGGACCGGCAGAGGTTGCGGATCTCCAGGCGCGGGGTCTGCTGCTCGGGCACTTTGGCTCTTTTCCGATGAATTACGTCAGGTTCCGCCCCAATAGCAGCCCGCCCCGGCCCGCGCAATCGCGGGCGGGACAGGCCGTCGGGGGCGGATTGCCTCAGGCGTCGAGCCTAGAAGGTCGAGTTGAAGGCGCCGCCGTCCAGCAGAACGTTCTGCCCGATCATGAAGGCGGCATGGGCCGAGCACATGAAGGCGCAGGTCTGGCCGAAGGCCTCGGCCGTGCCATAGGCATGCGCCGGGATGTTCGCCATGCGGGCCTCGCGGGCCTCTTCCATGGTGATGCCCTGCTGTTTCACCACTGCCCCGTCCAGCGAGGCCGCGCGGTCCGTGTCATGGATGCCGGGCAGCAGGTTGTTGATCACCACGCCATGCGGCGCCACCTGGCGCGCGGTGCCGGCGACATAGCCGGTCAGGCCCGCGCGGGCCGAGTTCGACAGGCCCAGCACGCCGATCGGGGATTTCACCGACTGCGAGGTGATGTTGACCACCCGGCCCCAGCCCTGCTCGATCATGCCCGGAAGCTGTGCCTTCATCAGCGCGATCGGCGTCAGCATGTTGGCGTCCAGCGCCTGGATGAAATCCTCGCGTTCCCAGTCGGTCCACATGCCCGGGGGCGGGCCACCGGCGTTGGTCACCAGGATGTCCACCTGGCCCGCGGCCTCCAGCACCTGGGCGCGCCCCTCTTCGCTGACGATGTCGGCGGCGACGGCCGTGACCTCGACCCCGTAGGAGGTGCGGATCTCCTCCGCCGTCGCCTCCAGCGCCTCGGCGCCGCGCGCGTTCAGCACCAGATCCACGCCCGCCTCGGCCAGCGCCAGGGCGCAGCCGCGCCCCAGCCCCTTGGACGAGGCGGTGACCAGCGCGCGTTTTCCCTTGATTCCCAGATCCATGTCATCGTCCTCCTGTGCTGCGGCAGCCGACCCAATTGTGGTTAACCAACTGGAAACTTTCCGCGAAATGATCCGTTACTCGCCCGTATCCCGCCACAATCGCCGCTTAGGCCTTTCGGCAGGACCGAGACCGGAGGTAACCTGAACGCCATGACAAACCTGCCCAGCCAACCGGCTACCGCCATCCCGGTGTTTGTATCCGCCGCGCTCGAAGTCGTCCATGGCGTCAACGAGGGCGACGCCCTGTCCTTTGCCGATGACCTGGTGCCGGATGATATCTACTGGTTCGATGGCCGCGCCCTGCAGGCCCGGATGATGGTCGAGATGCGCGCCGATGGCGCCATGCAGGTGGCGGCCGGCTCGCCCACGGGTGAGGCGGGCCAGGCGCTGCACCTCGACAGCTGCCTGATCTTCATGTCGCCCGATGGCGAGACGAGCGAGGTGCTGGTGCTGGTCGCGGTGGACGACGAGGGCGACGTGGACGAGGTTTACGCCCTGCCCCTGGCGCCCCTTATGCCGCGCCACGACTACCGGCTTGTCGGCATCGACCGCCAGGGCGCGCCGCGCAAGTTCGCCGAGGTGGGTTGCGTCTCCTTCACCCGGGGCACGATGATCACCATGGCCTCCGGCGCGCAGCGCGCCATCGAGGATCTGCAGGTCGGCGACCGGGTGCTGACCCGCGACGACGGCCCGCAGGAGATCCGATGGATCGGCCACCAGACCCATCGGGCCACGGGCGAGTTTGCCCCGATCGTCATCAAGGCCGGCGCCTTGTCGAACAGCAACGACCTGGTGGTCAGCCCCGAACACCGGCTGTTCATCTACCAGCGCCAGGACCGGCTGGGCCTGGGCCGCAAGGAGGTGCTGGTGCGCGCCCGTCACCTGGTCGACGGCGAGACGATCTATCGTCAGGACGGCGGGTTCGTTGACTATTTCCAGCTGCTCTTCGACCGGCACGAGATCATCTATGCCGAGGGCATCGCCGCCGAGACCCTGCTGCTGGACACCCGCACCATGGCGGCCCTGCCGCCCGAACTGGACCCGGAGCTGGGCCGCGTGCTGAAGAACGCACTGCCCCGCCATGCGGATCAGGCGCACCTGCGGTTCGAGGTGGCCCCCAAGACGCTAGACCGCCCCGATGCGCTGGAGCTGCTGCGCGACGCCCTGCGCGGGGTGACGCCCCCCACCGCCCGGCGCCACTGACGGCACGGGCAGAGGGGGCGCTGCCCCCGTCTCCGTGCCGGAGACTCCCCCGGAGTATTTCCGGCCAACGTATGGGGGGAAAGGGCGCCCCGGGCGGGCCGGACCGCCGAAGATGCCCCGTCGCGCCGGTTGGAGCCGACGGATGGCCGGCGGCCCCGGGCGCCCGCCCTTGTCTTCACCTTGTTTCAAATACTCATCTGCGCGACAGTCGCCGCAGGCACCACGCTCCCCGCCTTTCGCTGCCGCCAGCCATGGGCAGTCAGCCGCACGGCCACGCAGCGCGCTTGCCCTTTTTCCGATCCCTGATATACGCCGCAACATGCTCGATACCGCTTCCAACCGCCCCAAATTGCCGCCCGAGATCGCCCGGCGCCGGACCTTCGCCATCATCTCTCACCCGGATGCGGGGAAGACGACCCTGACGGAGAAATTCCTGCTCTACGGCGGCGCCATCCAGATGGCCGGCCAGGTGCGCGCCAAGGGCGAGGCGCGGCGGACGCGGTCGGACTTCATGCAGATGGAGAAGGACCGGGGCATTTCCGTTTCGGCCTCCGCCATGTCCTTCGATTTCAAGGAATTCCGCTTCAACCTGGTGGACACGCCCGGCCACAGCGACTTCTCCGAAGACACCTATCGCACCCTGACGGCGGTGGATGCGGCGATCATGGTGATCGACGGGGCCAAGGGCGTGGAGAGCCAGACCCAGAAGCTGTTCGAGGTCTGCCGGTTGCGCGACCTGCCGATCCTGACCTTCTGCAACAAGATGGACCGTGAAAGCCGCGAGGTCTTCGACATCATCGACGAGATCCAGGAGAACTTGGCAATCGACGTGACGCCGGCCAGCTGGCCCATCGGCATGGGCCGCGATTTCCTCGGCTGCTACGACATGCTGAACGACCGGCTGGAGCTGATGGACCGCGCCGACCGCAACCGGGTGGCGGAATCCATCCGCATCGACGGTCTGGACGATCCCAAGCTGGATGAACACATCCCCGCCGACCTGCTGGAGAAGCTGCGCGAAGAGGTCGAGATGGCGCGCGAACTGTTGCCGCCGCTGGACCGTCAGGCCCTGCTGGACGGGACGCTGACGCCGATCTGGTTCGGATCCGCCATCAATTCCTTCGGAGTGAAGGAGCTGATGGACGGCATCGGCACCTACGGCCCCGAGCCGCAGGTGCAGGCGGCCGAGCCGCGCCAGATCGCGCCGGAAGAAACCAAGGTCGCGGGCTTCGTCTTCAAGGTGCAGGCCAACATGGACCCCAAGCACCGCGACCGGGTGGCCTTCCTGCGCATGGCGTCGGGCCACTTCAAGCGCGGCATGAAACTGACCCATGTGCGCACCAAGAAGCCCATGTCGATCTCCAACCCCGTGCTGTTCCTGGCCTCCGACCGGGAACTGGCCGAGGAAGCCTGGGCCGGCGACATCATCGGCATTCCGAACCACGGCCAGCTGCGCATCGGCGACACGCTGACCGAGGGCGAGGCGCTGCGCGTCAGCGGCATCCCGTCGTTTGCGCCGGAACTGCTGCAAAGCGTCCGCGCGGGTGACCCGATGAAGGCCAAGCACCTGGAAAAGGCGCTGATGCAGTTCGCCGAGGAAGGCGCCGCCAAGGTCTTCAAACCCGCCATCGGCTCCGGCTTCATCGTCGGCGTCGTCGGCGCGTTGCAGTTCGAGGTGCTGGGCAGCCGGATCGAGATGGAATACGGCCTGCCGGTGCGGTTCGAGCCGTCGCAGTTCACCTCCGCCCGCTGGGTGAAGGGGGACCGCCTGGCGGTCGACAAGTTCGTCAACGCCAACAAGCAGCACATTTCCTACGACCAT
Organism: Pseudooceanicola marinus; assembly: GCF_002786295.1. Taxonomy (GTDB): domain Bacteria; phylum Pseudomonadota; class Alphaproteobacteria; order Rhodobacterales; family Rhodobacteraceae; genus Pseudooceanicola; species Pseudooceanicola marinus. The sequence continues at coordinate 367,631 of NZ_PGTC01000018.1, forward strand.
GACGGCGACGTCGTCTACCTGACGCGCCTGCAGTGGGACATCGACCGGGTCGACCGGGATTACCCGGACATCACCCTGTCGGCCACGAAAGAGATGATGGTCTGACTTGCAGGGGAGCCGCCCAGTGGGCATTGTCGCGCCATGAGCGGCTCCTCGACATACGGCGGTTTTCGCCGCGTTATCACCCAGATGGAAGGGCGCCGCGCGCCCATGACCTTCGGCCCCGGCGAGGCCCTGCCCCCCGAGGATCTGGATTTTGCCCCACTGAAGACTCGGCTGGTGCGCCCGGTCGAAGAGCCCTTCCGCTCCTCCGACAGCACCTTCGCCTACAAGCTGCGCGAGTTGTCGGCCCAGTTCGAGGGCGAGCCAGAGCTGCTGGCCCTGCACGGGCTGCTGATCGCCAGCCTGCGGCGGCGGGACCAGCCCGCCCAGACAGCGCCGCTGTTCCTGCGCATGTGGCGCGAAGAGCCGGAGTTCCTGCTGGAACACCTGGACGCGCGCTGGCTGATTTCGGCGGTGACCACCTTCGCCGACCATGGCGAGACAGAGGTGCAGCGGCGCCTGGGCCAGGCGCTGACCGTGCTCTTCTCCACCATCAAGCTTTATGAAACCGAGCGGCTGCATTCCGGCATTGAGCCCTGGGAGGCCTTCACCGAGATCCGCAAGCGCCCGCGCCGCCTGGCGCTGAAGATGGACGCCTATGCGATCCATTCCGGTGGGCTGGACGTGAACATGCTGGGCCGGCTGTGGCAGGACGCCTCGGAGGACGCGGTGATCTGGCCCCTGGCGCAACGCCTGTTGTTGCTCTTGGACGGGGACGACCGCAATGTCTTCCGCCGGTTCAAGCTGATGCGCGAGGCGCGGCAGACCAAGACCGCACGCGAGTCGAAGAAGCTGTTCGAAATCAAGAGAGTGAGCGACCGCTCCCGCGTGGCCTCCACCGCCGGGCAGCGCATCGAACACGATCCGCACAAGATCCGCTGGGGGGTCGTAAGCACGGTGAAGGCACCACTGGCGCGGATCGCCCGCTTCGCCGCCTATCACCTGAAGGAAGGCGCGGCGCAGATCGACCTCTACCTGGATCAACCCGATCCCGTCGTGGGGCAGTTCTTCGGGGACGAGCCCCGGGTGCGCGTGACCCAGTGCGACGAGGCCTACTGGCAGGCGCAGGACAAACCCCGCCCCGAAACGCACCAGCTGCGCCAGCTGCGCAATGCCACCCTGGCCTACCGCGCCAGCGAGCTGGATTTCCTCGCCCATATCGACGTTGACGAATACCTGATGCCGCCGCAGCCGATGAACTGGGTGCTGGCCCATCTGCCCGACAAGATCGCCGCACTGCAGATCCGCCCGGCCGAGATGCTGGCCGGGTCCGAGCGGCACTTCAAGCTGACCGATCGCGACGCGGGGCATGAGAAATACGCCCTGGCCGCCGTCTATCCCACCTTCGGTGGCCATCTGAAGGGCGGCTTCCTCAGTCATGTGACCGGCAAGGTCATCGTGCGCACCGGGCTGGAGGACGTGCGCCTGTCGGTGCATCACCTGACCCTGAACGGGGCCAACGTGCAGAACCGCGCGGTCCTGCTGGGCGGCTACGTGGGCCATGCCCATGTCCGGTCCTGGGCCGAGTTCCGCGAGAAGCTGGACTTCCGCCTGACCGAAGGGTCTTACCGCAAGAAGGACGACCGTTTCGGCCTTTACGACGTGGTCGAATTCCTGCGCGAGAGCGAGGGGGAAACCGGGCTGCACCAGCTTTACGAGGAGGTCTGCGCGGACACGCCCGAACTGCGGGAGAGGCTGGGACAATACGGCATGCTGCTGACCCGCGACCTGGAGCTGGACGACTGCTGTCGCCGGGTCTTCGGGCGTCTGCCGGAGGAGCAGCCGGCATGAGCGACAGCTGGGCCGCCGTCGCCACCGTCAAGGCGCCGGTCGAAGAGGTGCTGTCCTTCGCCGCCTGGCACCTGGAGCTGGGGGCGGCAAGGCTGCACATCTACCTGGATGACCCGGAGGACCCGGCCTACCCGATCCTGAAGGCCCATCCGAAGATCCGCGCGATGCAATGCGACGACCGCTACTGGCGGCGCGTGGCGCGGGACGGCCGCCCCGACAAGCACCAGATGCGCCAAACCCTGAACGCCAGCCACTGCTACAACGCCAAGAACCGGCACGACTGGCTGGCGCATATCGACGTAGACGAGTTCCTGCTGCCCGACCGCCCCGTGGCGGAGATCCTGGCGGCCCTGCCACCCGACGTCCTCTCGGCCCGCATGCGCCCGATGGAGGTGCTGGCCCGCCCCGACCGCCCTGAGGAGCAGGGGCCCGACGCGGAGGGATCAGACACGGAGGCGCCAGTGCATCTGCGCGCCTTCTCCCTGCCCCTGGCGCAACGCCATGCGCAAACGGAACGGATCTACCCCGAGTTCGGCGCCTTCCTGAATGGCGGGATGCTGTCGCATGTTGCGGGTAAGCTCTTCGTCCGCAGGGGGCTGCCCGATGTCCGGTTCCGAATCCACCGGGTCCTCAGTGCGGGCGAGGCCGACCCCGGCCAGCAAGAGCTGCCGGAGATCCCGGTGGCGCATTTCCACGCGACGTCCTGGGCGGACTGGCAGGCCCATTACCGCTTCCGCCTGGATCGCGGCGCCTACCGGGCAGAGCTGAAACCACCGCGCCGGGCCGACGCGGGATCGGTCAACCTGCACACATTGCTGTCGACCCTTGAGGACAGCGAAGGGGACCCCGGCCTGCGCCGCTTCTTCGACGAGGTCTGCGCCGACACCCCGGCCCTGCGCGACCGGCTGGCCGCCGAAGGCCTGCTGCGCGAGGTGACCATGGACTTTGCCGCCCTGCGGGCCCGCCATTTTCCCGATGTGGGCGCCTGAGGCGGCGCGAAACCCTCTGTTTCGTGTCAGACAGCGTCACAAGATCCCACGCTCGTTGACCTTTTGGCCCGTCTAAGGTATGCGACGGCACGTAAATCGCGATGCCGTGAGGCGCGCGGGGGCGCTCTGCCCCACGACGTTAGACGCTACGGGCCAAGATGTGTCCGTATAGATCGGATACAAATGACCAAGTTTTCTGACCTCGACCTGGACCCGAAGGTCCTCAAAGCCATCGCCGACGCCGGGTATGAAACCCCGACGCCCATCCAGGCCGGGGCGATTCCCCATGCCCTGAAGGGCAAGGACGTGCTGGGCATCGCGCAGACCGGGACCGGCAAGACCGCCTCCTTCACCCTGCCGATGATCACCCGCCTGGCCAAGGGCCGTGCGCGGGCTCGCATGCCGCGTTCGCTGGTGCTCTGCCCCACGCGGGAACTGGCCGCGCAGGTGGCCGAGAACTTCGACCAGTACACCAAGTACATGAAGCTGACGAAGGCCCTGCTGATCGGCGGCGTGTCCTTCAAGGAGCAGGACGCGCTGATCGACCGTGGTGTCGACGTGCTGATCGCCACCCCCGGCCGCCTGCTGGACCATTTCGAGCGCGGCAAGCTGCTGCTGACCGGCGTCGAGGTGATGGTGGTGGATGAGGCCGACCGGATGCTCGACATGGGCTTCATCCCCGACATCGAACGCATCTTCTCGCTGACGCCCTTCACCCGTCAGACCATGTTCTACTCGGCCACCATGGCGCCCGAGATCGAGCGCATCACCAACACCTTCCTCTCCGCGCCTGAGCGGATCGAGGTCGCCCGCCAGGCCACCACCGGCGAGAACATCGAGCAATCGGTGGTGATGTACAAACCCAGCCGCAAGGACCGCGAAGGCAGCGAGAAGCGCCGCATCCTGCGTCAGCTGATCGACATGGAAGGCGAGGCCCTGACCAACGCCATCGTGTTCTGCAACCGCAAGACCGATGTCGATGTCACCGCCAAGTCGCTGAAGAAATACGGCTATGACGCTGCGCCGATCCACGGCGATCTGGACCAGTCGCACCGCACCAAGACGCTGGACGGCTTCCGCGACGGCTCGCTGAAGATCCTGGTGGCTTCCGACGTGGCCGCGCGCGGTCTCGACGTGCCCTCGGTCTCTCACGTGTTCAACTTCGACGTGCCCTCGCATTCCGAGGACTACGTGCACCGCATCGGCCGCACCGGCCGCGCCGGGCGCAAGGGCAAGGCGGTAATGATCTGCGTGCCCCGCGACGAGAAGAACCTGGCCGACATCGAAAAGCTGGTGGAGCGCGAGATCCCGCGCCTGGAACTGCCGGGCGTGAAATCCGCCCCCAAGGCGGAGGCCCCCGAGACCGCTGGTGAAGAGGCAAAGGACGCCAAGCCCGAGGGCAAGCCCAGCCGGTCGCGCACCCGTTCGCGCTCGCGCAAGCCTAACGAAGAGCAGACCCCGACCCCCGAGGCCGTGACCGAGGCCGCCGCAGAGGCGCCCAAGGCCGAGGACAAGGCTCCTGCGGCCCCTGCCAAGGCCGAGGCTGCCGAACAGCCCCGCAATGAGCCGAAGGCCGAGCGCAACGACCGTCAGGACAACCGCGGCGGCGGCTCCGACCGGTCGCGCGGGTCGTCCTCGCGCGGCGGCAAGGGCCGTGGCAACGACAAGGCCGTGGTCGGCATGGGCGACCACCTGCCCAGCTTCATCGCGCTGTCCTTCGACGAGCGTCGCGCCAGCTGAGGCGCCCCTCCATGAAGATCGACAAGGCCGCCTTCGGGCGGCCTTTTTCGTGGCCCCTGCCCCCTTCTGTGATCTGCTGAATTCGCCTCACTCTAGCGGCAGGACTTCAGGGAAAGGTAACCCCTGCTCCCGATGCTATGGCAGGCCGAAGGGCATCACGGGAAAGGGCCACGCGCATGAGCATCGTTCTACCGCCGCAGAACCAGCAGAACCGGCGGCGCTTTCCGCGCTATCCGCTGCGGCGCCCCTGCTCGCTGACCATGGGCGACCTGACGATCTCCGCCATGCTGGTGGATATTTCGCTGGGGGGCGCGGGGATCTGCCTGCCGATGCATGTCGCCAACTACGGCGCCTCGGGTGGCACCCCGGGCCGCATGCTGTTCCGACTGGAGGATGTGGGACATTTCCGCGCCAGCCCGCGCTGGTCCTCGGACCGCCGCATGGGGCTGGAGTTCGCGCCCGTCGCACACCGGGCGCCGGCGCTTCTGAACCTGCTGGCAGAGTTGGAGGAGACCCATGCGGGCGCCCCACCACTGGTCACCGCGGGCGATGACCTCGATTTCGCCCGCGTCACCGCCCGTGGGCACGGGCGTAAGGGGGCGGCGCAGGCGGCCGCACTGGCCGCCCGCGAGGCGCTGATCAGGCGGTCAGGCGCGACACCACAACCGTGACCTCGGGCTTCTTGCCGATCTCGTCGTTGGCGGAGTTGCGCACGATGCGGCGCAGGGCCTCTTCCAGCTTGTCGTCGTCGCGCAGGGTCTTGGCATCGGCCCGGCCCAGGAACTGGCTGAGGTCATGTTCCAGGATGTCCGACAGCGGCGATTTGGACTTGCCGGTTTCCGGCAGGCCCATCAGGTCGCACCAGGGATCGCCCAGGGGTTCGTCCTGCTCATCCAGCACGGCGGTCACGGTGACATGGCCGTTCAGGGCCATCCGGATCCGGTCGCGCACGACCCCGTCCAGGTAGCCGATCTGCACCGACCCATCGAGGTAGGTGCGCCCGGTCTCGATATGCTCGACCACCTTGGGGGCATTGCCCGACAGGTCCAGCATCATGCCGTTCACGCAGACCTCGGCGCCGCGGCCGGCGGCCATGGCGATCTTGGCGTGTTCGCGCAGGTGGCGGTGTTCGCCGTGCATCGGGATCACCATCTGGGGATCCGTCACGCGATGCATGGTTTCCAGGTCCGGACGGTTGGCATGGCCGGACACGTGGTAGCGCCCCGAACTGTCGTCGACCACATCCACGCCCAGCTCGCTCAGCTGGTTCATGATGGCGATGACGCCCTTCTCGTTGCCCGGAATGGTCTTCGAGGAGAAGAGGAACAGGTCCCCTTCCTTCAGGGTCATGCCGTGATGCTTGCCGCGCGCCAGCTGGGCGGAGGCTGCCCGGCGTTCGCCCTGGCTGCCGGTGACCAGCAGCATCAGGTTCTCGCGCGGGATATCGCGCGCCTCTTCCGGGCTGACCACGGTGGGGAAGCTGGACAGCACTCCGGTTTCCAGACCCGCCTCGACCATGCGACGCATCGCGCGGCCCATCAGGCAGATCGACCGGCCCGCGCGTTCGGCGGCCTCGGCCAGGGTGCGGACCCGGGCCACATTGGAAGCAAAGGTCGTGGCGACAACCATGTACTTGGCTTCGGCGATCAGCTTCTCGACCTCGGGGCCCACCTCGGCCTCGGAGCGGCCGGGGTTCGGGCTGAAGACGTTGGTGCTGTCGCAGACCAGCGCCTTGACGCCGCCCTTGGCCACGTCGGCCCAGAGATCCGGATCCCAGGCCTCACCGACCAGCGGATTGCGGTCCAGCTTGAAATCGCCGGTGTGCAGCACGCGGCCCGCGTTGGTGTCGATCACCAGGCCCGAGCTTTCGGGGATGGAGTGGGAGATCGGCAGGAAACCGATCTTGAAGGGCCCCACCTTGATCTGTTCCGGCCAGGCGGAGGCGGTGGTCACCGCATCGTCCGCCACGCCGTATTCCGCCAGCTTGCCGCGGGCGATATTGGCGGTGAAGGCACGGGCGTAGATCTTCGGCTGGCCGAGACGGTCGTACAGGTGGCCGACGGCACCGACGTGGTCCTCGTGGGCGTGGGTGATGAACACCGCCTCCAGCCGATCGCGGTTCTGTTCCAGCCAGGAGATATCGGCAAAGATGATGTCGACCCCCGGGGTGGTGTCCATATCCGGGAAGGCCACGCCCATGTCGACCAGGATCAGCCGCTCCTGCCCGGGTTCGCCATAGCCGTAGACGTAGGCGTTCATGCCGATTTCGCCGGCGCCGCCCAGAGGCAGGTAGATCAGCCGTTCGTTGCTCATGCGGTCCCCAATGACTGGTTGTGGTCGTGGATGATCCTGAGGCCGTGGATGGTCAGGAACTCATCGAAATGGTCGAACAGCGTATCGCCCTGCTGGAACAGGGGTGCAAGCCCCCCGGTCGAGATAATCGTCATGGGCCGTTCATATTCGCCCTTGATCTGGTCGCAGATGCCCCGGACGAGGCCGACATAGCCCCAGAAGACCCCGCTTTGCATACAGGCGACGGTGTTCGTGCCGATAACCTTCTGCGGCTTGGTGACGTCCACATGGGGCAGCGCGGCGGCTGCCTCGTGCAGGGCCTGCAGCGACAGGTTGACGCCCGGCGCGATGACACCGCCCACATAGGCGCCGTCCTGCCCCACCACGTCGAAGGTGGTGGCGGTGCCGAAATCGACGACGATCAGGTCCCCGCCGTAGCGGTCATAGGCACCTGCGGCGTTCACCAGCCGGTCGGGGCCGACCTGTGTGCCCTCGTCCACCCGCGGCTCCACCGGCAGGCCGCATTCGGGCTTGCCCACCACCAGCGGGCGACAGTTGAAATAGCGATCCGCCAGGACCCGCAGGTTGAAGACCACGCGCGGCACGGTCGAGGAGATGATGACCGCGTCGATGTCCATCGGGATCCTGTGGTGCGCCAGCAGCGTGGACAGCCAGACGTAATACTGATCCGCCGTCCGCTGATGTTCGGTCGAGGTGCGCAGCGTGCACAGGAACCGCTCGCCATCCCAGATGGAGAACACGGTGTTGGTGTTGCCGCAGTCGATTGCCAGAAGCATAAGTTCCCTCCCCCTCAGGCGTGGCCGTCGGTTCCGAAGTGGATATCCGCCGCCGCCACCGCATGGCGCTTGCCGCCGGTGGAAAGCACAAGTTGCCCCTGCGCGTCCACCGTTTCGAAGATGCCCGTCAGCTCATGTGTGCCGAAACGTGCCGTCACCTCTTCGCCCAGGCGCGCGGCGCGGGCCAGCCAGGCGTCGCGCACCGGCGCAAAGCCCCGGCTGGTCAGCACCGCTTCCCAATGCGCATGGGCGGGCGCCAAGGCGTTCAGCATGTCTTCGGGGGGGACGGCGACGCCCAGCTCCCCCGACAGCGACACGGGCCGCAGCGCGCGCGCCTCGACCTCCCCCGCCTCGGGGGCCTGGGCCAGGTTGACGCCGATGCCGATGTTCAGCGCCGCCGGGCGATTGCCCCGGCTCAGCGTCTCCAGCAGGATCCCCGCCAGCTTGCCGCCGTGCAGCAGTACGTCGTTGGGCCATTTCAGCGCGAAGGCCTCGGCCCGGCCGGTCAGGGCGACCAGCGCGTCATGCAGGGCCAGCGATGTGGTGAAGCTGCGCAGGGCCATCTCCTGCGGGCCGGCCTGCAGGGGCAGCACCAGGGAGGCCGCGAAGTTGCCCCTGGGGTGTACCCAAGGCCGCCCGCGCCGACCACGCGCGGCGGTCTGGTTCAGCGCCAGGATCCAAAGCGGTGAGGCCAGACCCGCGGCAAAGCGGGTTCTGGCCTCGTCCAAAGTCGATGTGGTCTCTGCCAGGACCACCCGGTCGATACCGGATGGCCAGCTGTCAAGGGCCGTCACGTCAGGCTCAGTTCACCAGGGCGAGCGAGGCGGCCTGGGCCATGCCCTCGATCCCGAAGAGGTTCACCACGCCAAGCAGCATGATCGCGGCGGAGGCCATGAGGAAGCCCCAGAGGATCGCGCCCTTCGGCTTGTCCAGCGGCTCCTCGGCCTCGCCGAAGTACATGAAGTAGACGATGCGCAGATAGTAGAAGGCACCGATGACCGAGGCGACCACGCCCAGCACGGCCAGCCAGATCAGGCCGGCGTCATAGGCGGCGCGCAGCACGTAGAACTTCCCGAAGAAGCCGACCAGAGGCGGCACGCCTGCCAGCGAGAACATCAGGATCAGCAGCGCCAGCGCCCGGCCCGGGTAGGCCGTCGAATACATCTTCAGCGCGGCGATGTCAGTGACCGGCTGTCCGTCGCGTTCCATGGTCAGGATGAAGGCGAAGACGCCGATATTCATCACCACGTAGATGGCCATGTAGATCAGCATCGCCTGCACGCCGAAGGCGGTGCCTGCGGCCAGGCCCATCAGGGCGAAGCCCATGTGGGTGATCGAGGAATAGGCCATCAGGCGCTTGATGTTGGTCTGGCCAATGGCGGCGATGGAGCCGAGGAACATCGACAGCACGGCGATCAGCGCGATGATCTGCTGCCAGTCGGCAACGATGCCGCCAAAGGCGGAATGCGTCACGCGGGCGAACAGGGCCATGGCGGCGACCTTCGGCGCGGTGGCGAAGAAGGCGGTGATCGGCGTCGGCGCGCCTTCGTAGACGTCCGGCGTCCACATGTGGAACGGCACGGCCGAGACCTTGAAGGACATGCCGGCGATCATGAAGACGACACCGAACAACAGGCCCAGAGGCGCGCGACCGTCTTCAGCAGCCTGGATGATGCCCGAGAACAGCGTGGTGCCCGAGAAGCCGTAGACCAGCGAGGCCCCGTAAAGCAGCATGCCCGAGGACAGCGAGCCCAGCACGAAGTACTTCAGGCCGGATTCCGTCGACTTGATGCTGTCACGGCGCATCGAGGCCACGACGTAGAGGGCCAGCGACATCAGTTCGAGGCCCATGTAGAGCACGATCAGATCCCCGGCGGAGACCATCACCATCATGCCGAGGACCGACAGGGCCACCAGCACGGGGTATTCGAAGTTGGTCACCTTGCGACGGGCGAGGTAGTCCTGCCCCATCACCAGAACGGCCGCGGCGGAGAACAGCACCGCCACCTTGGCGAACTTGGCGAAGCCGTCGGCGTGGAAGGACCCGCCGAAGGCCAGGTCGGCCACGTCGCGACCGGCGATCCACAGGCCCAGCAGGACGAAGACGGCGGCGGTCGCCCAGGTCAGGGGCGCCGTCAGCTTGTCCTTGCCGGTGTAGACCGCACCGACCAGCGCGAGCATCGCGTAAATTGCCAGAACGATTTCCGGCAGGATGACATTCAGATCAGCCTGAAGCATTGTCTCTTGGCCTCCGGTTCAGTGCGATGCGGCCACGGTGGCACCGGTATCGCCGAGGCGATCCGCAGCGGCCAGCGCGGTTTCATGGTTGTCGACGAGCACCCCGACCGACGGGCCGATGATGTCCATCACGAGGCTGGGGTAGACCCCCAGCAGAAGGGTCATGGCGACCAGCGGCGCGAAGATCCACTTCTCGCGGGCCTTCATATCGGTGATCGACCGCAGGCTTTCCTTGATCAGGTCACCCATGACGACCCGACGGTAGAGGAACAGCGCGTAGGAGGCGGACAGGATCACGCCGGAGGCAGCGATCAGGGCGATCCAGGTGTTCACCTGGAAGACGCCGACCAGGGTCAGGAATTCCCCGATGAAGCCGGAGGTGCCCGGCAGGCCGACGTTGGCCATGGTGAAGAACATGAAGATCATCGCATAGGCCGGCATCCGGTTCACCAGGCCGCCGTAGGCGTCGATTTCGCGGGTGTGCATCCGGTCGTAGATCACACCGACGCAGAGGAAGAGCGCGCCCGAGATGAAGCCGTGCGACAGCATCTGGAAGATGGCGCCGTCGAGGCCCTGCTGGTTGGCGGAGAAGATGCCCATGGTCACGTAGCCCATGTGGGCGACCGAGGAGTAGGCGATCAGCTTCTTCATGTCTTCCTGCACCAGCGCCACCAGCGAGGTGTAGACGATCGCGATGGCCGAGATCGCCAGGATAAAGGTCGACATCACGTCGGCCCCCACCGGGAACATCGGCAGGCTGAAGCGCAGGAAGCCGTAGCCGCCCATCTTCAGCAGGATCGCGGCCAGGATGACCGACCCGGCGGTCGGCGCCTGCACGTGGGCGTCGGGCAGCCAGGTGTGCACCGGCCACATCGGCATCTTCACCGCGAAGGAGGCGAAGAAGGCCACGAACAGCAGCGTCTGCATGCCGCCGGTGATGGTCATGCCCAGAACGGTGACCGGCGAGGAGCTGAACTCATGCGCCATCAGCGTCGGGATGTCGGTGGTGCCCGCGTCGGCGAACATCGCCACCATCGCGACCAGCATCAGGACCGACCCGAGGAAGGTGTAGAGGAAGAACTTGAACGAGGCGTAGATGCGGTTCTTGCCGCCCCAGATACCGATGATCAGGAACATCGGGATCAGCGAGGCCTCGAAGAAGAGGTAGAACAGCACCAGGTCCAGCGCCATGAAGACACCCAGCATCAGGGTCTCCAGCAGCAGGAAGGCCATCATGTATTCCTTCACCCGGGTTTTCACTTCCCAGGAGGACCAGATGGTCAGCGGCATGATGAAGGTGGTCAGCAGGACGAAGAGGACCGAGATCCCGTCAACGCCCATCTTGTATTGCAGACCCAGGAGCCAGTCGCGTTCCTCCACGAACTGCATGCCGGTATCCGCCGGATCGAAACCCGCCAGGATGAACAGCGACACCAGGAAGGTCAGCGTGGTGGCGATCAGCGCCACCCACTTCGCGTTACGCTGTGCCGCCTTGTCCTCGCCCCGGAGGAACACGCCCAGGATCACCGCGGCGATCGCGGGCATGAATGTGACGATGGAGAGAAGATTGCTCATTATTCCGCCCCTCCGGTGAGCGTCATCCAGGTTACGAAGACCGCGATGCCGATGACCATCGCAAAGGCGTAGGTGAAGATGTAGCCGGACTGCGCGCGACCAGCGAGGCGGGTGAAGAAGGGAATGATCCCCATGGCCAGCCCGTTGATACCGCCGTCGACGATCTTGCCGTCACCGCCTTTCCAGAACAGCCGGCCAAGCCACGCCGCGGGCCGCACGAAGATGAAGTTGTAGATTTCGTCGAAGTACCACTTGTTCAGCAGGAACAGGTACAGCGGGCGGTTCACCTCGGCCACGCGGGCCGGCAGGCCGGGCTGCTTGATGTACATGACCCAGGCGGTGACGAAACCGATCAGCATGGCGATGAAGGGGCTGACCTTGACCCAGGTGGGGGCATGGTGCGCCTCGTCCATGACGTGGTTGTCGGCCGAGATGTAGATCGCGCCCTGCGGTGCCTCGCCCGTGGCCACGGCGTGACCGGCATCTGCCGCCGCGGTGCCGTGGTCCTCCGCGGCCTCCTCGGTGGCCTGCGCTTCGGTCGTCAGCGCCGCGCCCTCGCCTTCTGCGCCATGGCCTTCAGCCGCGGCTTCGACGTGATGCGGGATCCCGAAGAAGCTGTTGACCTTGTCATGATCGCCGAAGAACTGACCGTACCACAGCATGCCCGAGAAGATCGCGCCAAGGGACAGCACGCCCAGCGGGATCAGCATGACCATCGGGCTTTCATGCGCGTGGTCATGCGTGTGCTTGTCGCCCTTCGCGGGACCGTAGAAGGTCATGAAGATCAGGCGCCAGGAGTAGAAGGAGGTGAACAGCGCGGCGATCACCAGCATCCAGAAGGCATAGCCGCCCTGGGTGCCTGCATAGGCGCTCTCGATGATCGCATCCTTCGACAGGAAGCCGGCGAAACCGATGTGGGTCAGCGGGATGCCGACGCCGGTGATGGCCAGCGTGCCGATCATCATCGCGGCGAAGGTGTAGGGGATCTTCTTCCGCAGGTTGCCGTAGTTCCGCATGTCCTGCTCGTGGTGCATCGCGTGGATGACCGAGCCGGCGCCGAGGAACAGCATCGCCTTGAAGAAGGCGTGGGTCAGCAGGTGGAACATTGCGGCGGAGTAGACGCCGACGCCAGCCGCCACGAACATGTAGCCCAGCTGGGAACAGGTCGAATAGGCGATGACGCGCTTGATGTCGTTCTGCACCAGGCCGACGGTCGCGGCGAAAAAGGCCGTGGTCGCGCCGATGAAGGTGATGAAGGCCATGGTTTCGGGGGCGTATTCCATGATCGGCGACATGCGGCAGATCATGAAGACACCCGCGGTGACCATGGTGGCCGCGTGGATCAGCGCCGACACGGGCGTCGGGCCTTCCATCGCGTCCGGCAGCCAGGTGTGCAGGAACAGCTGTGCCGATTTACCGGCCGCACCGATGAACAGCAGGAAGGCAATCAGGTTCGCCGCGTTCCAGTCGCGCCACAGGAAGTGCAGCGTCGTCTCACCCAGGATCGCACCCGAGGCAAAGATCACGTCCAGCGAGATGCTGTCGGTCAGGAAGAACAGGCCCATGATGCCCAGCAGGAAGCCGAAGTCACCGACCCGGTTCACCACGAAGGCCTTCATGGCCGCCGCGCCCGCCGAGGGTTTCTTGTAGTAGAAGCCGATCAGCAGGTAGGAGGCGACGCCCACGCCTTCCCAGCCGAAGAACATCTGCACCAGGTTGTCCGAGGTCACCAGCGACAGCATCGCGAAGGTGAAGAAGGACAGGTAGGCGAAGAAGCGGGGGCGATATTCCTCGCCCTCCTTGAAGTTCTCGTCATGCGCCATGTAGCCGAAGCTGTAGAGGTGCACGAGCGCCGAGACGGTGGTCACCACGATCAGCATGATCGAGGTCAGCCGGTCCAGGCGAATGCCCCAGGAGGTCGAGAGCGAGCCGCTTTCGATCCAGCGCAGCAGTTCGATGTGCTGCGCCTCATCGGGGGTGGTGAAGAAGGTGATCCAGCTGAGCAGGCAGATCAGGAACAGAACGCCGGTCGTGAGGATCTGCGCGCCCTTCACGCCGATCAGCCGCCAGCCGAAGCCGGCGATGATGGCGCTGACAAGCGGCGCGAGAAGAATGATGGGGACCATGGGCTCAGCCTTTCATCACGTTGACGTCTTCCACGGCGATGGTGCCGCGGTTGCGGAAGAAGCAGACGAGAATGGCAAGCCCGATCGCCGCCTCCGCTGCGGCCACCGTCAGGACGAAAAGGGTGAAGACCTGGCCGGCGAGATCCCCGAGGAAGCTGGAGAAGGCCACAAGGTTGATGTTCACCGACAGCAGGATCAGTTCGATGCTCATCAGCAGGATGATCACGTTCTTCCGGTTCAGGAAGATCCCGAAGATCCCGATGACGAACAGCGCCGCCGCCACCGTGAGGTAATGTTCGATTCCGATCATCCGCGGTCTCCTTCTGCTTTCGGTCCCGCCTTGCAGCCCTTGGCGAGGCCAACGGTGACGGGCAGGAAGACGCCCGCGAAAATGATGGCTATCCAGCTGGCAATGCTCATCGCTGTCCCGTTTCCCTCCCCCGGATCGGTCCGGGGTCGCTTTTCAATTTCTTTGAAGCCGGCCTCGGCCTGCTCCGGGTTTATTTCGCCCCGGGCGCACCCGGGGCCAATCTGACACCGGTCAGAGGCTCAAAGCCCCTGCCCCGGTTTCACATCTTTCAGTTCCATCGCCTTGGCCGGGTCGCGCCACATCTGGTGCAGCACGTTCTGGCGCTTGACGTTCGGACGGTGGCGCAGGGTCAGCACGATCGCCCCGATCATCGCGACCAGCAGGACCATGCCCGCCAGCTGGAAGACCAGGAAGTACTGTTCGTAGATCAGCAGGCCCAGGGCCGCGGTGTTCTGCACATCCGTGGGCGCGACGGCCAGGCGCGCGGCCTTTGCCGTTTCCGCCTCGGTCCAGGACCCGAAGGCCAGGCCGAACTGCATCAGCAGGATCACACCGATCAGCAGCGCCAGCGGCATGTACTTGGCCATTTCCGCCTTAAGCTCGGCGAAGTCGACATCCAGCATCATCACCACGAAGAGGAACAGCACGGCGACTGCCCCGACGTAGACGATGACCAGCAGCATCGCGACGAACTCGGCGCCCAGCAGGACGAAGAGGCCCGCCGCGCTGAGGAACGACAGGATCAGCCACAGCACCGAATGCACCGGGTTTCGCGAGATCACCGTGAACAGGCCACCGGCCAGCACGCAGAGCGCGAAAAGGTAAAAGGAGAAGGCGGCGACAGTCATGTCTCATCATCCTCTTGCTCGTCCATGACCTCTTTCGCCAGTTGGGCGGCCTTGGTCATGGCGGGAATACCGGCGAACATCGACATCTGTGCGATGGCCTCGGCGATTTCTTGTTTCTTCGCGCCCGCCTCCAGAAGGTGGCGCACGGTGACGCGCAACTGGCTTTCGGCCTGTGCGCCCTGCATCGTCAGACCCGCGAGGGTCAGGAACAGGCGGGTCTTTGCGTCCAGCCCATCCTTGTTGACGGTGTTGCCGAAGGCGAACTCCATCCATTCCTTGGGCATCGTCGGCCAGAGCGCCTCGAACCCCTTGGGGGTGAAGCTCTCCAGCGCCGGGTTCATGGACTTGGCCATGTCCTGGGCATGCCGGATGAACATCTCGAACGGGTTCTGGGAGTCAGCCACGGGCGCCCCCCTTCCCTGTCGTATGTCCCCTGGAACAGATCATCGGTACGGCGCGTCCAGCTCCAGGTTGCGGGCGATCTCGGCTTCCCAGCGGGCGCCGTTATCCAGAAGCTTGTCCTTGTCGTAGAACAGCTCCTCCCGGGTTTCGGTCGCGAACTCGAAGTTCGGGCCCTCGACGATGGCATCCACCGGGCAGGCTTCCTGGCAGAAGCCGCAGTAGATGCACTTCGTCATGTCGATGTCGTAGCGCGTGGTCCGGCGGGAGCCGTCTTCACGCGGTTCGGCGTCGATGGTGATGGCCTGCGCGGGGCAGATCGCCTCGCACAGCTTGCAGGCGATGCAGCGCTCTTCCCCGTTGGGGTAGCGACGCAGCGCATGTTCACCGCGGAAGCGGGGCGACAGCGGCCCCTTTTCATGCGGGTAGTTCAGCGTGGCTTTCGGCTTCACCAGGTACTTCAGGCCCATCTTGAAGCCTTTGAAGATGTCCATCAGCAGGAAGTACTTGGCGGCGCGGGTGTAGTCGACGCTTGCCATGATCAGCCTCCAATCATCCAGCGGGCATAGGCACCGCCGAAGAGTTCGAATTTCGCGAGGAACGCCACCAGCACGACCCAGCCCAGCGACAGCGGCAGGAAGACCTTCCAGCCGATGCGCATCAGCTGGTCGTAGCGGTAACGCGGCACCACCGACTTGGTCAGGGCGAAGATGAAGAACACCAGCGCGCATTTGCCGAAGAACCACAGGAAGCCGTCAGGCAGACCCGGGATTGGCGACAGCCAGCCGCCGAAGAACAGCGTGGTGGTCAGCGCGCACATCAGCACGATGGCGACATATTCCCCGATCATGAACAGCAGGAACGGGGTCGAGCTGTATTCCACCTGGTAACCGGCCACCAGTTCCGATTCCGCTTCCGGAAGGTCGAAGGGCGGGCGGTTGGTTTCGGCATGGGCCGAGATCAGGAAGAGGAAGAGCATCGGGAAGTGTGGCAGCCAGTACCAGCTGAAGATGCCGTAGCCTGTATCCTGCGCCGCCACGATGTCACCGAAGTTCATCGAGCCGGTCGAGATGACGATGCCGATGATGATCAGACCCAGCGACACCTCGTAGGAGATCATCTGCGCGGCAGAGCGCAGCGACCCCAGGAAGGGATATTTCGAGTTGGACGCCCAGCCCCCCATGATCACGCCGTAGACCTCAAGCGAGGAGACGGCGAAGACATAGAGGATCGCCACGTTGATGTCCGACAGGACCCAGCCATCGTTGAAGGGGATGACCGCCCAGGCGACCATCGCCAGGACAAAGCTCATCAGGGGTGCCAGGAAGAAGACGAACTTGTCGGCGCCCGCCGGCACCACGACCTCCTTCAGGATATACTTGCCGAAGTCGGCGAAGCTCTGCAGCAGACCGAAGACGCCGACCACGTTGGGTCCGCGACGCAGCTGGACAGCAGCCCAGACCTTGCGATCCGCATAAAGCA
Source organism: Pseudooceanicola marinus (assembly GCF_002786295.1). Lineage (GTDB taxonomy): Bacteria > Pseudomonadota > Alphaproteobacteria > Rhodobacterales > Rhodobacteraceae > Pseudooceanicola > Pseudooceanicola marinus. The sequence goes on from NZ_PGTC01000018.1 coordinate 384,320, forward strand.
GAAAGGCGAGGCACACCAGCAGGGGCACCACGATCAAAAGCACCTGTCCAACAATCGTCAGTAGGATGCCTAGCGGGTTAGAGGTGAAAAACTCAGCCATGTGTCCTCACACCGTCGGTATTCCGTTTTCCGCGCAATGCGCAGCGACAACTTCCGCATCGATCGTGCGCAAACCCTCGGGCAGGGCTGCCGAGACGGTATAAACCGCATCTGCTTCCCAGTGACCAGAGACCTCGGCGACATTTGTGCGCAGATGTCTTGCAAATCCGTAGCCGCGGATCAGCGCATATTGCGCCGCCGCACATTCCGCGTAGTCCGAGACATCCTCGGGCCCGCGCGCCCCCCGCATGGAGACGTGGAAATTCACCAGGTCCCCATCCAGAAGGCGGGTCTCGATCCCGTCATAGGCCAGCGCGGCGGCCGGCATCTGCGCGGCACGGGTGGCGGGCTGCGACGCGCAGCTGCCCTCCGGACCGGCGCAGGGCGTACCGCACCCGCTGAGGACCGCGAGGGCCCCGGAACCTATGATCGCGGAAACCTTCATTCAGCCGCCATCGGCGCAGCGGCGCGGTCTGCCGCCATCTTCGACAGTTCCGCCATGACTTCCGACGCACGGGCGATCGGGTTGGTCAGGTAGAAGTCGCGGATGGGCGAGCCGAAGGGCGCGCTGCCCAGGGCCTTGCCGCTGACCGGGGTCCAGTCGTTTTCCGGCACCTGGTCGATCTTGGCCAGGTGCGGCACCGCGGCGACCAGCTTCTGGCGAAGCTGCGCAAGGCTGTCGAAGGGCAGCGTCGCGTCCAGCTCGGCCGACAGGGCCCGCAGGATCGCCCAGTTTTCCTTGGCGTCGCCGGGGGCGAAGCCCGCGCGCATGGCCAGTTGGGGACGACCTTCGGTGTTCACGAACAGGCCGTTTTCCTCAGTGTAGGCCGCGCCCGGCAGGATCACGTCGGCGCGGTGTGCGCCGCGGTCGCCATGGCTGCCCTGGTAGATCACGAAGGGACCCTCGGGGATCTCGATCTCGTCGGCGCCCAGGTTATAGACCACCTCGGCGGAGGCGGCATAGGCAATGCCCCCTTCCGAGACGGCGCCCAGGTCCATCGCACCGACGCGCGAGGCGGCGGTGTGCAGAACCATGAATTTCGAGCCAGTTGCCTCGGCCAGGGCCTGGGCGGCAGCCAGAACATCGGCGCCATCCTCGGCGGTCAGGGCGCCCTGCCCCACCACGACGACCGACGGTGCATCCTTCACCTCGTCCGAGACACCCTTGGCGGCATCGGTCAGGGCGGTGCGACCGTCGCCGGCATGGGCGTGTTCGTAGGTCAGATCGGCATCTTCGCCGATCATCGTCACGGTCGCGCCCTTCAGCCAGGCCTTGCGGATCCGGGCGTTCAGCACCGGCGCCTCGACGGCGGGGTTGGTGCCGACCAGGAAGACGTTCCGGGCGCTATCCAGGTCCTCTATCTTAGCCGTGCCGACATAGGCCGAGCGGTTGCCGGCGGGCAGCTTGGCGTCATCGACTCGACATTCTACCTCGCCGTCCAGGCTGGTCACCAGCTCCTTCAGGGCGAAGGCCGCCTCGGTGGAGGCCAGGTCACCGACCAGGCCCATGATCTTCTTGCCCTTCATCGCACTCGCCGCGGCGGCCAGCGCCTCAGGCCAGGTGGCCGGCTTCAGCTTGCCGTCGACGCGCACATAGGGACGGTCGAGGCGCTGACGGCGCAAGCCGTCCCAGACGAAGCGAGTCTTGTCGGAAATCCATTCCTCGTTCACGCCATCATGGTTGCGCGGCAGGAAACGCATGACTTCGCGCCCCTTGGTGTCCACGCGGATGCTGGAGCCGAGCGCGTCCATCACGTCGATGCTCTCGGTCTTGGTCAGCTCCCAGGGACGGGCGGTGAAGCTGTAGGGTTTCGACACCAGCGCGCCCACGGGGCACAGGTCGATGATGTTGCCCTGCAGGTTCGAGTTCAGCGTCTCGTTCAGGTAGCTGGTGATCTCAGCATCTTCGCCGCGCCCGGTCTGGCCCATCTGGCTGATGCCCGCGACCTCGGTCGTGAAGCGCACGCAGCGCGTGCAGGAGATGCAGCGGGTCATGTGGGTCTCGACCAGCGGGCCCAGGTCCAGGTCGTCGGTCGCCCGCTTCGCCTCGCGGTAGCGGGAGAAGTCGACGCCATAGGCCATCGCCTGGTCCTGCAGGTCGCATTCACCGCCCTGGTCGCAGATCGGGCAATCCAGCGGGTGGTTGATCAGCAGAAACTCCATCACGCCTTCGCGCGCCTTCTTCACCATCGGCGAGGTGGTCTTGATGACCGGCGGCGCGCCGTCGGGACCGGGGCGCATGTCCTTGACCTGCATCGCGCAGGACGCGGCGGGCTTCGGCGGGCCGCCGACGACCTCGACCAGGCACATGCGGCAGTTGCCGGCGATGGACAGACGTTCGTGGTAGCAGAAGCGCGGCACCTCGATCCCGGCCTGTTCACAGGCCTGCAGCAGCGTCAGGGCCGGATCGACCTCGATCTCCTGGTCGTCGATGATGATCTTGCGAAGGTCAGACATGGGTGCTCACTTTGCTTTCAAGAGGGCGCCGATCCGGCTGTTCCGTGCGATCTCGGCGCTGCCGAGGCTGCACAGGTCCGCCGAGACATCGGGGTCCAGTCCTTGGGATTTCACGTATTGCTCGCCCAGCTCGCGCATGCGCGCCTTTTCGGCATCGCTGGTGGCGTATTCCTCGATTTGCGCGTTCGAATAGCCCAGGTTACGGGCCTGGCCGCGCAGGTCGTTCAGCACCAGCAGCCCCTTGAGGTTGCGCGGCGCGATCTGATCGCACTTGTCGCTGATCTCGATCGCCAGGGCGACCCAGAGCATGTTGCGGTCGATCTCCTCGACCTCGCGCAGGGGCGGCAGGTCATTGCTGGCACGCGCGGCGCCGGGCAGGACCAGGGTGAGGGCCAGCGCGGTGGCGGCAACAGGGGCAAAGGCGGAGAATGCAGGTTTCATGGGATGTCCTTTCTGCGGGGTGATCCCCCGCAGATCGAGATCCGACGCCTTGCTATTCAATAGCAGGGCCCGCGCGTGGGCGCCCATGCGCCGAAGACCGCCCAAGACGCGGCGCAGCACCGCAGATCCCGCCCGCGCCGCGAGGCCCGTGCCGGACGGCCCCGGACGGATCGCGGCCCGCTGGGCCGGGGGATATGCGGCGCGGATCACCATCCGCGGCAGGTTCCGGACATGACCAGCGACCCGTCCTGGAAGAGCAGCGCGCCCTCCTCGGCATCGGGATTGCTGGCGCCCCATTCGATCCGGCTGTCACCGAAGTATGCGATGCAGTGGGTGGTCGCCTCCAGGCGTCCCGCCTCGCGCGCACCGGCCAGGCTCTTGCCTGCGTCGCGGACGGTGACGGTGAAGGCCGCAGGGGACTCCTTCTCGAAGGCCACCTTGGCGCGGAAGTATTGCCCGTCGAACACCGGACGGTTGCTGCTGGCCCAGGGGGTCAGCCGCGAGCAGGCGCTCAGGCTCAGCCCGACGCAGGCCACGAGGGCCAGCCGGGTCGCGATCTTGGAGGCGGACAGGGTCATCATGCGATCATTCCGCCGCGGTCAGGATGGTGGTGGACCGGCCGGTCTTCTGGCGCTTGATCCGGTCCTCGATCTCGTCGCGGAAGTGGCGGATCAGGCCCTGGATCGGCCAGGCGGCCGCGTCGCCCAGGGCGCAGATGGTGTGGCCCTCGACCTGCTTGGTCACGTCCAGCAGCATGTCGATCTCTTCCGGCTCGGCCTCGCCGGTCACCAGGCGATCCATGACCCGCATCATCCAGCCGGTGCCTTCGCGGCAGGGCGTGCACTGGCCGCAGCTCTCATGCTTGAAGAATTTGGCCAGGCGCCACACGGCCTTCACCACGTCGACGGAGTTGTCCATGACGATCATGCAGCCGGTGCCGAAGCTCGACTGGTTCTGACGCATCCAGTCGAAGTCGAAGATCGCGTCTTCCAGCTTCTCCTTCGGCAGAACCGGGCAGGAGGCGCCACCGGGGATGATGGCCTTCAGGTTGTCCCAGCCGCCGCGAATGCCGCCGCCGTGGGTCTCGATGATCTCACGGACCGAAAGCGACATCTGCTCTTCGAAGACGCAGGGCGTGTTCACGTGGCCGGTCAGCGCCATCAGCTTGGTGCCGGCGTTGTTCGGACGGCCGAAGCTGCTGAACCATTCCGGGCCGCGGCGCAGGATGGTGGGCACGACGGCGATGGATTCGACGTTGTTCACCGTGGTCGGGCAGCCATAGAGGCCGGCACCGGCCGGGAACGGCGGCTTCATCCGTGGCATGCCCTTCTTGCCTTCCAGGCTTTCGATCAGCGCGGTTTCCTCGCCGCAGATGTAGGCCCCTGCCCCGTGGTGCAGGTAGATGTCGAAGTCATATCCCGACTTGCTGGCGTTCTTGCCGATCAGACCGGCCTCGTAGGCCTCGTCGATGGCCGCCTGCAGGGCTTCCTTCTCGCGGATGTATTCGCCGCGGATGTAGATATAGGCCGCGACCGCGTTCATCGCGAAACCGGCAATCAGGCAGCCCTCGATCAGCGTATGCGGATCGTGGCGCATGATCTCGCGGTCCTTGCAGGTCGCGGGCTCGGATTCGTCGGCGTTGACCACCAGATAGGCGGGCCGGCCGTCGCTTTCCTTCGGCATGAAGGACCACTTCAGCCCGGTGGGGAAGCCCGCGCCGCCACGGCCGCGCAGCCCGCTATCCTTCACCTGCTGGATGATCCAGTCGCGCCCGTTGGCAAGAATGCCCGCGGTGCCATCCCAATGGCCACGTGCCTGCGCGCCTTTCAGCGTGCGGTCGTTCATGCCGTAGAGATTGGTAAAGATACGATCCTGATCCTTGAGCATGTCTTACCCTTTGTCATCCCGGCGCGCACGCCAGATCTGCGCCACAACCACCAGCGCCCAGACGAAGGCGGCAATGGCGGCAAAATCGAACAGGAAGACGAAACGTTCAGGCAGGCCAAGCTGGCCGCCCACGACCTGAAGCGCCATCCAGAGCACCATGGTCACCGCGATCACGATTCCCACCAGGCGCCCCTTGCGGGCCAGCTCCAGGTCTTTTGCCCTGTCTTCCGTCATCTCCATTCCTCAGCCCGCCCCATTGGCGGCGGACAGCTCTTGCGCCTGGGCGATCCAGCCGTCACGGCTGGCCCGGCCCCGGGCACCTTTCACGTTCTCGTCGACCCAGGCCAGGTCGGCCTCGGTCCAGGCGGCGATCTGATCGAACCGGGTGATCCCGGCAGCGGCCAGCGCCTCGGCCAGTTTGGGCCCCACGCCCTTCAGCTGCTGCAGGTCATCCGGCGTAGCGGCAGGCGCGGCAGCGGACGGCTTGGCAGCGGCAGGGGCCGCCTCGGCGTCTTCCGGGGCCGCCTCGGCACGTGTCGCGACCGGCGCGGCAATCCCCTCGGCCTCGGGCGCCTTACGCGCTGCCGGGCCCGGCTGGACCTCACCACGCGGCGCCGCGACCGCATCGGCGGCCTGCGTTCCGGCGGTTGCCACGGGCCCCTGCCCCGCGTTGTCCTGACAGACGAAGCGTTGCAGTCCGATCACCAGGCCCGCACCGACCAGAACGGCCAGCACCAGCGCGCCCAGGAACCCCAGCGGGGCGGTCAGACCGATGAGCAGCGCAAGCGCCAGAGCAGCGCCAAGCGCCTGCCCCGTCGTCCTGCAAAGATCGCTGCTCATCATCGCCATGACCTAGTTCACTTGTCCTTGTCGCCGGAGGCCAGCGCCTGCGCCTGCCCCACCCAATCGTCACGGCTGACCCGGCCCTTGAAGCCGACCAGGTTCTGGTCCGCCCAGGCGACCTGTGCCGCATCCCAGGCGGCGATCTGGTCGAAGTGGTAGATGCCGATCTCGTTCAGCACGCTTTCCAGCTTCGGCCCGACGCCGGAGATTTCCTTCAGGTTGTCGGCCTTGCCGTCGCGCGGACCGTCCAGCGCCTCGGGCTTCTCTCCCTCGCCCGCCGCTTCGATCGCCTCGACGGAAATCGCGGGTTCGGGCTTGCCAGTGGCTTCCGCCTCGGCGGCCTGCTTGGTCACGCCGGTCTCGTCGGCGGGCTTGCCGGCTGCGGGCGTCGCCTCCTGCTCGACCACGGGCTTTTCAGCCGGGCCTTCGGGCTTCGTCGCGGGCTTGGCGTTCAGCCAGGGGGTCAGGATCGGCACCTCGGTGCCGTCGATCCGCTTGACGGTGTCGCCCAGTTCGACGGCCAACGCGACGGAGGCGTTATGCTCCAGCTTGTCGTCGGCCCATTGCTTCAGCGCCACGGGTCCACCCGCCGGCTCGGAGGAGAAACGACCGATCTCGGACCCCGGGGTCGGCACCTCGCCTGCGGCCAGCTGGTCCAGCAGCTTGGCCAGACCCTCGGCGGTCAGATCCTCGTAGTAGTCCTTGCCGATCTGGGCCATCGGCGCATTGGCGCAGGCGCCCAGGCATTCGACTTCTTCCCAGGAGAACTTGCCGTCGGCGGACAGCGCGTGCGCCTTCGGCGCGATCTTTTCCTTGCAGACCCCGATCAGGTCCTCAGCGCCGCAGATCATGCAGGTGGTGGTGCCGCAGATCTGGATATGCGCGACCGAGCCCGTGGGCTGCAGCTGGAACATGAAGTAGAAGGTCGCAACCTCCAGCGCGCGAATATAGGCCAGGCCCAGAAGGTCGGCCACGTATTCGATCGCAGGCTGGCTCAGCCAGCCTTCCTGCTCCTGGGCGCGCCACAGCAGCGGGATGATGGCAGAGGCCTGACGGCCTTCCGGATACTTCGAAATCTGGCCCTCGGCCCATTTCATGTTCGCCTCGGTGAAGGCGAAGCTCTCCGGCTGTTCGTGGTGCAGGCGTCTCAGCATCGGCTCAGGTCCCGTCCTTTACTCTGTCGTTGGCGCGGGGGAGGCCCCGCTCCGGCCCCTCGGGCCTGTTCTCTTGCAACGGTCGCCCGTCGCTGTCGTCCTCGGCGGGGGGCCCGCCTGTCGTCGGCCCGGCGCCTCAGACGGCGCAGTCACCGACCGTCAGCTGGACCGCCCCGTCGGGCAGCGAGATCGCCTCGCCACTGACGATCTTGTACTGCGCCAGCGCGATGGTCTGTTCCCGGGTCAAGCCGGTCTGCAGTTCAACCGGCAGGTAATCTCGTTCGGTCCGCAGCACGCAGCCGACCGAGGCCACGGCGTCGTTGAAATTCTCCGCAGCACCTGCGGGCAGGTCGCTGGGCGGCATGGCGCAGGCGGCCAGCCCCAGAAGACCTCCCATCAGGGCCAGGCGCGAAGCAATACGGTGCGTCTTCATCACAGGTACCCCCGACCGATATCCATCAGAACCGCGACGGCGGCTCCCACGATCGCCCCGATCAGCAGGCGCGATCCGCCGCGTGCCGCCAGCACCGCCGCGACACCGCAAACGGCGCCGACCAGCACCTGCCAGAGAGAAATCGTGACGTCGCCCATCATCAACGGTCGACCTCGCCGAACACGATGTCGAGCGTCCCGATGATTGCGGCCACGTCGGCCAGCTGGTGGCCCGAGGCGATGTGATCCATCGACTGCATGTGCAGGAAGCCCGGCGCGCGCAGCTTGGCCCGGTAGGGCTTGTTGGTGCCATCGGAGACCATGTAGACGCCGAACTCGCCCTTGGGCGCCTCGACGGCGGCATAGACCTCGCCCGCCGGGACGTGGAAGCCCTCGGTGTAGAGCTTGAAGTGGTGGATGAGCGCCTCCATCGAGGTCTTCATCTCACCGCGCTTCGGCGGGGTCAGCTTGCCGCGGGCCAGCACGTCGCCGGGGGTTTCCCGCAGCTTCACGATGGCCTGGCGAATAATCTTGGTCGACTCGCGCATCTCCGCCATGCGGCAGAGATAGCGGTCATAGCAGTCACCGTTCTTGCCGACGGGGATCTGGAAGTCGAACTCGTCGTAGCATTCGTAGGGCTGGCTGCGACGCAGGTCCCAGGCCAGGCCCGACCCGCGCACCATGACGCCGGAATAGCCCCAGTCGAGGATATCCTGTTCGCTGACTACGCCGATGTCGACGTTGCGCTGCTTGAAGATCCGGTTCTCGGTCAGCAGGCTGTCGATGTCGTCGAGCTTCTGGGGGAATTCGATCGCCCATTCCTCGATGTCGTCGATCAGCTTGTCGGTCAGGTCCTGGTGGACGCCGCCGGGCCGGAAATAGGCCGCGTGGAAGCGCGCGCCGGAGGCCCGTTCGTAGAAGATGCAAAGATCTTCACGCGGTTCGAAGCCCCACAGCGGCGGCGTCAGCGCGCCGACGTCCATGGCCTGCGTGGTGACATTCAGCAGGTGGTTCTGGATCCGCCCGATCTCGCAGAACAGTACGCGGATCAGCGAGGCGCGCTTCGGGATTTCCACCCCGGTCAGCTTCTCGATAGCCAGGCACCAGGCGTGTTCCTGGTTCATCGGCGCAACGTAGTCGAGCCGGTCCAAGTACGGCAGGTTCTGCAGGTAGGTCCGGCTTTCCATCAGCTTTTCGGTGCCACGGTGCAGCAGGCCGATGTGCGGGTCGGCCCGCTCCACGATCTCGCCGTCCAGTTCCAGCACCATCCTCAGCACGCCGTGTGCCGCCGGGTGCTGGGGCCCGAAGTTGATGTTGAAGTTGCGGATCTGCTGTTCGCCCGTCTGGGCGTCGTCGAAACCTTTGGATCCGTCCATCACTTCGCCCCCTCTTCGGTCTTCTCGTCACCGGGAAGAATGTACTCGGCCCCCTCCCAGGGGGACATGAAATCGAACTGGCGGTATTCCTGCACCAGGCTGACGGGTTCATAGACGACGCGCTTCTGCACCTCGTCGTAGCGCACCTCGGTGTAGCCGGTGGTGGGGAAGTCCTTGCGCAGCGGGTGACCGCGGAAGCCATAGTCGGTCAGGATGCGGCGCAGGTCCGGGTGGCCGGAGAAGACGATGCCGAACATGTCGAACACCTCGCGCTCGAACCAGTCGGCCGATTTGTGCACGCTGGTGATCGAGGGCAGCATCTCATCCTCGCGCACCGCGACCCTCAGGCGGATGCGCTGGTTCTGGTACATCGACAGGAAGTGGTAGACCACGTCGAACCGCTTGGCCCGCTCGGGGTAGTCCACGGCCGTGATGTCGACCAGCGAGGAAAACTTGCAGCTGCTGTCGGTGCGCAGGAATTCGACGAAGCCCACGATGTTCGAGGGCGTCACGTCGACGTTCAGCTCGCCGAAGGAGACCTCCCAGGCGGCGACGCAGTCGGGGCGCTTGGCTTCGATGTGGGCGCCCAGTTCGTTCAGAGCTTCGCTCATGATCTCGCCCCCTTCAGCGCGTCAGAGTGCCGGTGCGGCGGATCTTCCGCGCCAGCTGCATGATGCCGTAAAGCAGGGCTTCGGCGGTCGGCGGGCAGCCGGGAACGTAGATGTCCACGGGCACGATCCGGTCGCAGCCACGCACCACGGAATAGCTGTAGTGGTAGTAGCCGCCGCCGTTGGCGCAGGACCCCATCGAGATCACGTAGCGCGGCTCGGGCATCTGGTCATAGACCTTGCGCAGCGCCGGCGCCATCTTGTTGGTCAGCGTGCCGGCAACGATCATCACGTCGGACTGGCGCGGGCTTGCGCGCGGCGCGGTGCCGAAGCGTTCCACGTCGTAACGCGGCATCGACACGTGCATCATCTCCACGGCGCAGCAGGCCAGGCCGAAGGTCATCCAGTGCAGCGACCCGGTCCGGGCCCAGCTGATCAGGTCCTCGGTGGAGGTCAGCAGGAAGCCCTTGTCCTGAAGTTCGCGGTTCAGGGCCTGGGTCCCGACTTCCTTGTCGGCCTGGGCGGTATTGGCAGAGGTCATCACTCCCATTCCAGAGCTCCCTTCTTCCATTCATAGGCGAAGCCGATCGTCAGGACGAACAGGAAGACCATCATCGACCAGAAGCCCACCATCGAGATGTCCTTGAAGGCCACGGCCCAGGGGAACAGCATGGCGATTTCGAGGTCGAAGATGATGAACAGGATCGAGACCAGGTAGAACCGGACGTCGAATTTCATCCGCGCATCGTCGAAAGCGTTGAAGCCGCATTCGTAGGCGCTGACTTTTTCGGGATCAGGGTTGCGCACGGCGAGGATCAGCGCGGCGAGGATCAAGACCAGGCCAAGGGCGATCGCGACCGCGAGAAAGATGAGGATGGGAAGGTATTCCCGCAGCATCTCTTCCACGAATGGCTCCTTTCATGGGCGGCGGGGGTCCGCGCGTCCGGACCCTCAAGGCTGTGACGGGTTTTACGCCCGCCCCCCGGCAGGGTCAACCGAGGGCGCGCGTTTTAGACGGTCACGATGTGTCGTGAACTCCCTTTGTAAACAATTGAATACCAAGGAATTGATCTTCGCCTCGACGGTTAACGCCGCATTGCCGCATCGGGAACGGTACCCAACGGAATCACTCGGAAATACATGACGGAATCACTTGGTTTTGCGGCACGCCCCGCGGCGCCGCGGCGCAGAGCGCGGAAAGTGCCCCGTCGTCAGCATCATAGCCTGCGCCCCCGGGCGGGCGTTGTGACCGGCTCTGCACTGCAGCGTATGGAAAAGGACACCGGCAGGCCACGCCGGGGCCGGCAACAACGTCGTCGAGCAGGACCTTGGTCCCCCTCAGCGCGCCACGTCCCGCGGCAGAGGCCACTCAGGCCTGCCAGGGAGGCGTGGTCTTGGCAAAGAAGGCGGCGATGCCCGCCTGCGCCTCGCTGCCTTCCCAACAGGCAACCAGTTCCTCCACCGAATGCGCCACCTCGGCTTCGGAGGGGGCGCCGCCCAGGCGTCGGGCCAGCCGCTTGGCCCGTGCCACGGCCTCGGGCGCGGTCTCCAGGATCGGGGCCAGCTCGGCCTCGACGGCCGCGTCCAGTTCCGCCGCCGGGACCACCCGGGCCAGAAGATCCAGCGACTGTGCCATGGGCGCGTCGAAGCGGTTGCCCTGGAAGAAGATGCGCCGGGCGCCAGCCGGGCCGGTGCGGGCCACCACATAGGGGCCGATGGTGGCCGGGATCAGCCCCAGCCGGGTCTCGGTCAGGGCCATCTTCACCACATCGGCGCCGATCGCCACATCACAGACCGCCGCCAGCCCGACCCCGCCGCCGAAGCAATTGCCCTGCACACGCCCGATCAGCGGTTTCGGCAGCGCGTCCAGCGCGCCCAGCATGTCCGCCAGCTTGCGCGCCTCCAGCCGGCGGGTGGCACTGTCGGCGCGCATCTGGTCCTGCATCCAGCCCAGGTCACCCCCGGCACAAAAGGTCCGCCCCTCCGCGCCCAGCACGACCGCGCGGACCGCCGGATCGGCCCCCAGGTCTGCCGCCGCCGCCGTCAGCTCGTCGATCATCACCGCGTTCATCGCATTGTGCTTCTCCGCCCGGGCCAACCAAAGATGGGCCACGCCGCGCGGGTCGCGCTCGATCCGGATCGTCTCGTAGCTCATGCCGTCTCTCCCTGCCGCATCTGGCGGGCCATCGCCGCCGCCTCCGCCAGCACCGCCGCGTCCAGCCCGGTGGCAAAGCCCCGCGCCTCGACCCGGTCGCGGACCGCCTCGGTGGCCACGTTGCCCTTGGCGCCCGGCGCATAGGGGCAGCCGCCCAGACCGCCGACGGCGGCATCGAAGATGCGCAACCCCTGCTCAAGCGCCACGTCGATATTGTCGAGCGCCCGACCCTCGGTGTCGTGAAAATGCCCGGCGACGTGATCGCTCGGGATCTCATGCAGGACGGCGCGCAGCATCGGCGCGACCTCCTCGGGCGTGGCGCGGCCCAGGGTCTCGCCCAGCGAAATCTCGATGCAGCCCATCTCGAAGAGCGCCACGGCGACCTCGGCGACCGCGCCCGGCGCCACGGGCCCGTCGTAGGGGCAATGCGTCACGCAGCTGACGTAGCCGCGCACCGGCAGTTCGGCCGCACGCGCGGCCTCGACCACAGGGCGGAACCGCTCCAGGCTCTCGGCGATGGAAGCGTTGATGTTGGCCCGGCTGAACCCCTCGGAGGCTGAACCGAAGACCGCGACCTCATCCGCGCCCGCCGCAACCGCGTCCTCGAAGCCCCGCATGTTGGGGGTCAGCGCGGTATAGCGCACGCCGGGCGCGCGGGTGATCCCCGCCAGCACCTCCGCGCTGCCGGCCATCTGCGGCACCCATTTCGGGCTGACGAAGCTGGCGCATTCGATCCGGGCAAAGCCCGCGCGGCTCAGGCAATCGACCAGCGCGATCTTCTCGGCCACCGGAATGGCCCGCGCCTCGTTCTGCAGCCCGTCACGCGGACCCACCTCGAAGATCTCGACCCTCTCGGCCATGGTTCCCCCTCCCTCTCCTGTCGCGCCTTACTGCGGCACCGTCTCCTCCAGCGCGGGATAGAACTCCTGCGCATAGACCCCGGTGCCCGGATCGGGCCGGGCATTGGCAAAGCTCGGCCGGTCGGTGATCCGCTCGTACCAGGCGGCCATCTCCGGGAAGCCCTCCATGTCGGTGAAATGCAGCGCGATCCACACCGCCTGCCCGACGGCGATGTCGGCGGCGGAAAAGCCAGAGGTCAGCAGGTAGTCGCGGTTCTCGACCAGGGTCGACAGGCGCCCCTCGATGGCGGCGAAGCATTTCTTCAGCCTGGCGACCTCGATCTTCATGATGGTGGGCGAGCGCATCCAGTCCTCGTGCAGCACCAGATGCTGCTGCGTCAGCGCCGCGCAGTGCTGCGAGATCGTCTCGGCGAAATGCAGCCAGACCAGCCAGTCGGGGCGGTCCAAGTCGCCCGCCGAGCGGCCCAGGCCACGTTCCGGGAAGCGTTCACAGAGAATCTCCATGATCGCCAGGCTTTCGAAATAGGTCTCGCCGTCCATCTCCAGCGCAGGCACGCGGCCCGCGGGCGACAGCGACAGGTAGTCAGGCTGGCGCAGGGAGGCGTCGAAGGGGCGGATCGACATTTCAAAGGGCACGCCGAGCTCGTAGAGCAGCCACAAGACCCGCATGGAGCGCGACCCGGCACAGTGATGCAGCGTGATCATGCGGCGTCTCCCGCCTCCGCCGCCTCCAGCCGGATGAGCGCGGCGCCGGCGTCGACCTGGCCGCCTTCCGTGGTCAGAATTTCGGCAACGATACCATCTCGCGGGGCGACAAGCGCGTGTTCCATCTTCATGGCCTCAAGGATAGCCAATCGCTGCCCGGCAGCAACCGTTTCACCCGCGCGCGTGAAGATGGCGCGCACTAGACCGGGCATCGGCGCCAGGATCACGTCGCCCCCGGCGGCGGCCTCGCCTCCCTGCCCCGGCAGGATCAGCTCCATTTCCAGCGGCCAGCCGCCGAAGAGGGTGATGCGCTGCCCCTCGCGGTGCCAACCCGGCGCCCGCTGGCCGTCGAGGCGCCAGCCATCGGCCTGCCAGCGGGCCTCGATGGCCGTGCCCTCGCCATCAACGGGCGTGATGACATGGCTGCCGTCATCGCGGCTCTCAACCGCGAGCTCGACCGTCTCGCCCTGGTGGGCCAGCGTCACGATCCGCCGCAGCGGCGCCCAGAGGGTGAAGCCCCGACGCGGCGCGGGGGCGCCTTCGAGGTCCAGCGCAATCATCGCCGCCCAGGCCAGCGCGGCGGCATCGGCCACCGGCGCCTCGCAGAGCGCCGCCTGGTGCCGTTCGATCAGACCGGTGTCCACCTCACCGGCACGGAAGTCCTCCTGCGCCACCAGCCGTTCAAGGAAGCCGAGATTGGTGACGCTGCCCGCAACTTCGGTCCCGCGCAGCCCCGCCTTCAGACGGGCGAGGGCCACATCGCGGGTCGGGCCTTGGGCGATCACCTTGGCGATCATCGGGTCGTAGTGCGGGCTGATCTCATCCCCCTCGCGCACGCCGGTATCGACGCGCAGGCCGTCGGGAAAGGCCAGCCGGTCCAGCCGTCCGGTGGCGGGCAGGAAACCGGCGGCGGCATCCTCGGCGTAAAGGCGGGCCTCGACCGCATGGCCCCGGATCGCCAGGTCCGCCTGGGCGCAGGGCAGAGGCTCGCCCGCCGCCACGCGGATCTGCCATTCGACCAAATCGACCCCGGTGATCGCCTCCGTTACGGGATGTTCCACCTGCAGGCGGGTGTTCATCTCCATGAACCAGAACCCGTCGGCGCGCAGGCCCTCGCTGCCGTCGGCGATGAACTCGATCGTGCCCGCCCCCTTGTAGCCGATGGCCTCGGCCGCGCGCACGGCGGCGCCGGTCATGGCGGCGCGCACCTCTTCGGACATGCCCGGCGCGGGGGCCTCCTCGATCACCTTCTGGTGGCGCCGTTGCAGGGAACAGTCACGTTCGAACAGATGCACCGCGCGGGTGCCGTCGCCGAAGACCTGCACCTCCACGTGGCGCGGGCTGAGGATGTATTTCTCCACCAGCATCTCGTCATTGCCGAAGGCGCCCTTGGCCTCGGCCTTGGCCGCAGCCAGCGCCTCCGAGAACGCGGCCGGCGCATCGACGCGGCGCATCCCCTTGCCGCCGCCCCCTGCGACGGCCTTCAGCAGGACGGGATAGCCGATGCGCTCTGCCTCCGCCGCCAGATGCGCCTCGGATTGCTCGGCCCCGTGGTAGCCCGGCACGACCGGCACGCCCGCCTCCTCCATCAGCGCCTTCGCCGCGCCCTTCAGCCCCATGGACCGGATCGCCCTGGCCGACGGGCCGATGAACACGAGGCCTGCATCCTCCAGCGCCTCGACGAAATCGGGGTTCTCGGACAGGAAGCCGTAGCCCGGATGCACCGCCTGTGCGCCGGTGGCCCGGGCAGCGGCGATGATCGCATCGCCCCGCAGGTAGCTTTCATCGGGCCGCGCCCCGCCCAGCGACACCGCCTCGTCGGCCAGGGCCACATGGCGCGCCTCGGCATCCACGTCGGAATGCACCGCGACGGTGGCAATGCCCATGGCCCGGGCGCTTTCGATCACCCGACAGGCGATCTCGCCCCGGTTGGCGATCAGGATCTTGGTGAACAGTTGCCCCTCAGCCATCGACGGCCTCCCTCAGTATCTCTGCCTGTCGCGCATCAAAGGCGACCAGGGTGATCTCCATCTCGTGCCGGGCCTCGGCGAGCCAGGCCCGGCAGGCACAGACGGCGATCTGCGCCGCTGCCCGCGCCGGGTAGCCATAGACCCCGGTCGAGATCGCTGGAAAGGCGATGGACCGCAGCCCCGCCTCGGCCGCCAGATCGAGCGCATGGCCATAGCAGGCCGCGAGCGTCTCGGGTTCCTGCGCCTGGCCACCCTTCCAGACCGGCCCCACCGTGTGAATGACGTGCAGCGCCGGCAGACCGTGCCCGGCCGTCATGCGCGCCTCACCGGGCGGGCAACCGCCCAGGGTGCGGCACTCGGCCAGCAGGCCCGGCCCGGCGGCGCGGTGAATGGCGCCGTCAACGCCCCCGCCGCCCAGCAACTGCGGGTTGGCCGCGTTGACGATGGCGTCTACGGCCAGGGTGGTGATGTCGCCCTGCCAGACGGTCAGGCTCATGTCCGCCTCCACCCGCCCGCCAGCAGCCCCTCGGCCTGCGTTGCCATATCCTCCAGGATCTCGGCCGCCGGGCGCACCCGGTCGATCAGCCCGATCCCCTCGCCCACGATGGGGCCCGCGATGTCGGCCTCGCCCTTTGCGGCGGCGTCCAGCCAGCGCGCCCGCGCGGCCTCGTCCTGGGCCAGCGCGTCCAGCCGCCCTTCCCATTCCTCGGAAAAAGCATTGCGCATGCCCCGCAGATCGAACCCCTCGGGCCAGTTTTTCTGCCGCGCCACGTCCCAGAGCTTACTGCGGTAGGTGGCATCGCCCCCGGCGGCCATCGCCGCGCGGTGTTGCCCCTCGGGCACCAGCGCCTCGGCAGCGGCCCAGAAGGCCGTGCCGCAGACCACGCCCTCGGCCCCCAGCATCAGCGCGGCGGCCAGGCCGCGCCCGTCGGCAATGCCGCCGGCGGCCAAGAGCAGCACGTCGGGCGCCTCGCGCGCCAGCAGATCGACCAGCTCGGGCACCAGGGTCATCGTGGCCCGGCGCGCGCCATGGCCCCCGGCCTCGGTGCCTTGGGCGACCAGCGCCATCGCGCCCGCCTCCAGCGCCGCGCGGGCCTGCGCCAGGTTCTGCACCTGCGCCATCACCGGCACGCCCGCCGCCTGCGCCCGGGCGGCAAAAGGCGCCAGATCCCCAAAGGACAGGAACAGAAGCTCGGGCGCCTCCGCCAGAACCTCGTCCAGCAGGGCCTCGCCCGCCGCGCCGGTCTCGGCCAGCGCCCAGGTGATGAAGCCCAAGCCTCGGCGTGCATTGCCCGCCGCCGCCCATTCGCGCCGCACCCAGTCGGGATCGGCATAGCCGCCCCCCACCAGCCCCAGCCCACCCGCACCGCTGACGGCGGCGGCCAGCGCACCGCCCGCAACCCCCGCCATGGGTGCCAAGACCACCGGATATCGCAGGTTGAACCTCCGGGTGACACGTGTCTCGATCATCGTTCGCCCCTGTCTTCTCGTTGCCCAAAATATCCCGGCGCAGCCGCGGCACAGCCGTGACGGCGGCAGAGCCCCCTCCCCGCCCGCTGCAAACGCGGCCTCCGGTCACATGCGGAAAATGCCAAAGCGGCTCTCCTCGATGGGCGCGTTCAGGCTGGCCGACAGGCTCAGCGCCAGCACCTCGCGGCTCTTCCTCGGGTCGACGATCCCGTCGTCCCAGAGACGCGCGGAGGCATAAAGCGGATGGCTCTGCCGGGCGAACTGCTCCTGCATGGGGCGCTTGAACTCGGCCTCTTCCTCGGCGCTCCAGCTCTGGCCCTGACGTTCCAGCCCCTCGCGCCGCACCTGCGCCAGCACGCCAGCAGCCTGATCGCCGCCCATGACGGCGATGCGGGAGTTGGGCCAGGTCCACATGAACCGGGGGGAATAGGCGCGCCCCGCCATGCCGTAGTTGCCAGCCCCGTAGGAGCCGCCCACCACCATGGTGATCTTCGGCACAGAGGTGCAGCTGACGGCGGCCACCATCTTGGCGCCGTGGCGCGCGATCCCCTCGGCCTCGTATTTGCGGCCCACCATGAAGCCGGTGATGTTCTGCAAAAAGACCAGCGGGATCTTCCGCATCGAACACAGCTCGACGAAATGCGCGCCCTTCACGGCGCTTTCGGAAAACAGCACGCCATTGTTGGCCACGATCCCCACGGGCCAGCCGTCGATGTGCGCGAAACCGCAGACCAGCGTTTCGCCAAAGCGCGCCTTGAACTCGTCGAAGCGAGAGCCGTCGACCAGCCGCGCGATCACCTCGCGCACGTCATAGGGGGTCTTGGCATCGGCCGGCACAACGCCCAGCAGTTCGGCGGGGTCATAGGCCGGCGCCTCGGGCGACTGGCGGACAATCCCGCCGGGGCGTGTGCGGTTCAGCGCGGCGACCTCGGCGCGGGCCAGCTCCAGCGCATGGGCGTCATCCTCGGCCAGGTGATCGGCCACGCCGGAAAGGCGCGTGTGCAGATCGCCGCCACCCAGATCCTCGGCCGTGACCACCTCGCCGGTAGCGGCACGCACCAGCGGCGGACCGGCGAGGAAGATGGTGCCCTGTTCGCGCACGATGATGGTCACGTCGGACATGGCGGGCACATAGGCGCCGCCGGCGGTGCAGCTGCCCATGACCACGGCGATCTGGGCAATGCCCTTGGCCGACATCCGCGCCTGGTTGTAGAAGATGCGGCCGAAATGATCGCGGTCGGGGAAGACCTCATCCTGGTTGGGCAGGTTCGCCCCGCCGCTGTCGACCAGGTAGACGCAGGGCAGATGGTTCTCCTCGGCGATCTCCTGGGCGCGCAGGTGCTTCTTTACCGAGATGGGATAGTAGGTGCCGCCCTTCACCGTGGCGTCGTTGCACAGCACCATGACGTCTTGCCCCTGCACCCGGCCCACACCGGCGATGATGCCCCCGCCCGGCGCGGCGCCGTCGTACAGGGCATGGCCCGCCGTGGCGCCGATTTCGAGGAAGGGAGAGCCCGGATCCAGCAGCCCCGCGACCCGGTCCCGCGGCAGCATCTTGCCCCGCGACAGATGCCGCGCGCGCGCCTTCTCCCCGCCGCCTGCCGCTGCGGCCTCGGCGGCGGCGCGCACTTCGGTCAGCGCGGCCTCATGGGCGGCCAGGTTGGTGCGGAAGTCATCCCCACCGGTCAGGATCGTTGACGCGAGCTTCATGCCGCTCTCCTCATATTGTCGTTCGGGGCCAGCGCCCTATGCCAGAATGTCGCAGCCCTACCCTCGGGCCATTCCGGTTGACTCAGATCAAGGTTCGCGTCGCCAAACAGGCGCAAACGGTCGGTCGAGACAGACTGAAAGGAAACCCTATGCAACTCCGGACCCTTCTCCTCTCCGCCACCGCCGTCCTGGCGCTCGGCGCGTCCGGTGCCGCCGCTCAGCAAGCTGGCGACATTACCCTCGGCCTCGGCCTCGGCTACGTGAACCCGAAAGATGACAACGGCGATGTCGCAGGTGGCAAACTGACCATCGACGACGACACCCAGATCACCCTGACGGTCGAGTACTTCATCACCGACAATCTCGGCATCGAGCTTCTGGCCGCGACGCCCTTCACCCACGACATCAACCTCGACGGCGCCAAGATCGGTGAAGTCAAGCATCTGCCGCCGACCCTGACCCTGAACTACCACTTCCAGAACGCCAGCGACGTGACGCCCTTCCTCGGTGCCGGTGTGAACTACACCACCGCTCTGGACGTCGACTCGCCCCTCGGCGACCTGGACCTGGACGACAGCTGGGGCCTCGCGCTGCATGCCGGCCTCGACTATCGGATCAGCGAACGCGGCCAGATCCGCGCCGATGTCCGCTGGATGGATATCGACATGGATGCCAAGCTGAACGGCGCAGACATCGGCACCGCCGAGGTTGATCCGCTGGTGGTGGGCGTCTCCTACGTCCACACCTTCTGATCCCCGATCAGACAAAGGGCCGACCCGCTCCCTCGGGAGCCGGCCCAGCGGGCGCGCCATAGCGGCGCGCCCGTTTCGCGTTCCGCGCCGGGCCCCCGCGCCGTATGTCATCGCACCGGGCCGCATGATCAGGACATTGCCGACATCAGCTCGCGCCCGACCAGCATGCGCCGGATCTCGGAGGTGCCCGCGCCGATCTCCATCAGCTTGGCATCGCGGAAGATGCGCGACACCGGCGCATCGGCCAGGAAGCCCGCGCCGCCCATGGCCTGCACCGCCTGATGGGCCACGACCATGGCCTCTTCGGAGGCATAAAGGACGCAACCGGCGGCATCGGCGCGGGTGACCTCGCCCCGATCACAGGCGCGAGCCACCTCGTAGACATAGGCGCGGGCCGAATTCAGCTTCACGTACATGTCGGCGATCTTGCCCTGCATCAGCTGGAAATCCCCGATGCGCTGACCGAACTGCTTCCGCTCGGCCATGTAGGGCATGATCTCATCCAGACAGGCGGCCATGATGCCGGTGCCGATGCCCGACAGCACGACGCGTTCGTAGTCGAGGCCGGACATCAGTACGCGCACGCCCTTGCCCTCCTCGCCCAGCACGTTCTCGAAGGGCACTTCGACGTCGTCGAAGATCAGTTCGGCCGTGTTCGACCCACGCATCCCCAGCTTGTCGAAATGGGGCGAGGTGCTGAAGCCCTTCATCGACTTCTCGACGATGAAGGCGGTGATGCCCTTGCTGCCCGCCTCCGGGTCGGTCTTGGCATAGACCACCAGCGTATCGGCATCCGGCCCGTTGGTGATCCAGTACTTGTTGCCGTTCAGCACGTAGCGGTCGTTCTTCTTCTCCGCGCGCAGCTTCATGCTGACCACATCCGAACCAGCGCCCGGCTCACTCATCGCCAGCGCGCCCACATGCTCGCCGCTGACCAGCCCCGGCAGGTATTTCTGCTTCTGCTCAGCCGTGCCGTTCAGCCGCAGCTGGTTCACGCAGAGGTTAGAATGCGCGCCATAAGACAGCGAGACCGAGGCCGAGGCCCGCGCGATCTCCTCCACCGCGATGACATGGGCCAGGTAGCCCATGCCGGTGCCGCCATATTCCTCGTCAACGGTCAGACCCAGAAGGCCCATGTCGCCCATCTCGCGCCAGAGCGCGGGGGGAAAGACATTCTCGCTGTCGATCTCGGCGGCCATGGGCTTCACCCGCCCCTGCGCCCAGGCGTGAACCGCCTCGCGCAGCGCGTTGATATCCTCGCCCAGATCGAAGCGCATGGATGCGGTGAACATCGGGCTCCTCCCTTCCCGTTTATGAACACTTGTTCACACAATAGGGCCGGGCCGCCACCCACGTCAATACGCGATCGGATAACTGGACATGTCGGCACCTGACCCGCTGACGCGACAACACCGGCGCCGTTGCCGGGGCCGGTGTCGATGGAATGCCGGAAAAGAAAGAGTGATTAGCCCTGCGCCTGCCAGACCGCCCCCACCTCGGCGCGGATGATCCGCGCCAGAAGCGCGCAATCGTCGAGGGAGAAAGTCAGCGGCAGCCGCATGTCCAGGATGCCCTTCAGCACCCGGTCGGTCTGCGGCAGCGGCGGGCTGTCGGCATAGCGCCAGCTGTCGTAGCGCGAGGTGAAGCCCTGAGGCTCCGCCGCGCCGAACCACTTCAGCTCGACCCCACGGGCGGCACAGCGCGCCAGCACCTCCTGCACAGCCTCTTCGGACCAGTCCAGCAACAGAAACTGGATGGACGAACCGACATAGGTCTCCGCCTCAGGGCGTTCGATCACCGTCAGGCCGGGTGTGCCGCGCAACCCGTCCTCGACCACGCGGTAGCGGTCGTTCCAGGCGGCGCATTGGGCCTGCAGATTGCGCAGCTGCGGACGCAAGATCGCAGCGCGCAGGTTGTCCATGCGGCCCGAGACATTGGGCGTGTCGTATTTCACCCGCTCAAAGACCTCCGGGCCCGGGGCGGCCAGGTGCTTGCCATAAAGCATATAGCTGCCGGTCAGGATGATGGCGCGAGCGGCAACCTCCGCGTCATCGGTGACCATGAAGCCCCCCTCGCCCGAATTGACGTGCTTGTAGGTCTGGGTGGAATAGCAGCCCGCCAGCCCCTGACGACCGCTGATCTGGCCGTTCCAGGCGGCCCCCATGGTATGGGCGCAATCCTCGACCACCTTGACGCCCGCGGCATCGCAGATCGCCATCAGCCGGTCCATGTCGCACAGATGCCCGCGCATGTGGCTTAGCAGCAGGACGCGGGCCTGGCCGATCTTCGACTCCAGATCGTCCAGGTCGATCACCAGGCTCTCGGTGACCTCGACATAGATCGGGCGCGCGCCCACAGCCGCGATGGCGCCGGGCACGGGGGCCAAGGTGAAGGCATTGGTCAGCACCGGATCACCCGGCTGAACCCCCACAGCGCGCAGGGCGGTGGTGATGGCGATCCCGCCGGAGCCGGTGGCGACGCAATACTTCGCGCCGGTCAGCTCGGCGAACTCCTTCTCCAGCAGCGCGGCCTCGCCCGTCTCACCCGCCAGGGTGTTGTAGCGGTGCAGGCGCCCGCTTCGCATCACCGCCACAGCGGCCTCGATGGCGTCGTCGGGGATCGGCTCCTGCTGGGTGAAACTGCCGGTGAACCGCTCGGTCATGGGCGTTCCTTTCGTGCCTAGAGGGACAGCCCGGCCACGACGCCGGGCAGTTCGTCGAAATGGCCGATCAGCGCCTCGGGCGCCAGGGCCGCCATGTCCTCCCCCGAGGGGCCGAAGCCCACGAGGATCGAGGGCACTCCGGCGGCGCGGGCCGTGTTGCGGTCGGTGTCGCTGTCGCCCACCAGGCAGCAGCGCGCGGGATCGGCGCCGGCCCGGCGCGCGGCCTCGCGCAGGGGCTCCGGGTCGGGCTTCTTCACCGGCAGAGTGTCGGCGCCCACCAGGGCGGCGAAATCGCCCAGCACGCCAAGCTCGGTCAGCAGGCGCCGCGCCAGCCCTTCCGGCTTGTTGGTGCAGATGGCCACCGCATGCCCGTCGGCGCGCAGGGCCGCGACCGCCTCCATCGCGCCGGGGTAGAGGACGGTGTGGCGCGCGATGTCACCGGCATAGGCCTCCAGCAGGACGGGATAGAGGCGGTGGATCTCCGCCTCGTCGCCGTCGCGGCCCAGCCGGGCCATCCCGAGGCGCAGCATGGCACGCCCGCCGCGCAGCGCGGTACCCGCATCCCCCGGCGTCAGAACGTCGCCCGCCCCGAGAGAGCGGAAACAGGCATTGGCCGCCGCCAGCAGATCGCCACTGGTATCCGCCAGCGTCCCGTCGAGATCGAAAACCACCGCGCGCATGTCTGTCCTTCCCGGATATCCGGCCCGCCACAGGCAGGCGCCGTTTCGCCGCGATTGTTGCGGGGCGAAACCCAAGTTGATCGCGGGGCGGCGCGGCTGACCTTGCACGCCCCTGCCCACCGGATAAAACGGGCGCGACGAAAGAACAATGGCCCAGACCCCGTGCAAGGGGCCCGTGGGCCGCAGGGGATCCGCGCCGCCCGTGCAAGAGGCGGGCGCATCCGGCACGACAAACCGACCGGGCAAAGCCTGGCGAGGGGGCAAGATGAGCACGGCACTGGTGATCCTGGCCGCGGGCAAGGGCACACGAATGAACTCGGACCTGCCCAAGGTCCTGCACGAAATCGCGGGCGCACCGATGCTGATGCATGCCATCGGCAGCGGCCTGGCGCTGGAACCCTCGCGGGTGATCGTCGTCGCGGGTCACGGCGCCGAAGCGGTGGCAAAAGCGGCCGAAGAGGCTTTCCCGCCCGCCCAGGTCGTCCTGCAGCAGGAGCAGAAGGGCACGGCCCATGCGGTCGCCCAGGCCAGTGAGGCGCTGGCCGATTTCGACGGCGATGTGATCGTCCTTTACGGCGACACCCCCTTCATCCGGCCCGAAACGCTGGAGGCCATGCAGGCCGCCCGCGCCAAGCATGACGTGATCGTCCTGGGCTTCGAGGCCGCGGACCCGGCGCGCTATGGGCGGCTGGTGATGCAGGGCGAACGGCTGGACCGGATCGTCGAATTCAAGGACGCGACGGATGAAGAGCGCCGCATAACCCTTTGCAATTCCGGTGTTGTCTGCGCCAACCGCAAGGTGCTTTTCGAACTTCTGGAGCAGGTCGGCAACGACAATGCCGCCGGGGAATACTATCTGCCCGACATCGTGGGCCTGGCCAATGCCGCAGGCCTGTCCTCGGGGGCCGTCACCTGCGCCGAGGAGGAAACGCTGGGCGTGAATTCCCGCGCGGAACTCTCTGTCGCCGAAGCGCTTTTCCAGTCCCGCGCCCGCGCCGAGGCGCTGGAGATCGGGGTGACGTTGCAGGCGCCCGAGACCGTCTTCTTCGCCTATGACACCTTCATCGGCGGCGACACGGTGATTGAACCCAACGTGGTCTTCGGGCCCGGCGTCACGGTCGAGAACGGCGCCCGCATCCGCGCCTTCTCCCACCTCGAAGGCTGCCACGTCAGCCGTGGCGGTGTCGTCGGCCCCTACGCCCGCCTGCGCCCCGGCGCGGAACTGGCCGAGGACGTGAAGATCGGCAACTTCGTCGAGGTGAAGGAGGCCCGGCTGGATCGTGGCGCCAAGGTCAACCACCTGACATATATCGGAGATGCGGACATCGGCGAGGAGACGAACATCGGCGCCGGCACCATCACCTGCAACTACGACGGCGTGATGAAGCACCGCACCCGCATCGGGGCGCGGGCCTTCATCGGGTCGAACACCATGCTCGTCGCCCCCGTCTCCGTGGGCGACGAGGCGATGACCGGCTCCGGGTCCGTCATCACCCAGGACGTGGAACCGGGCGCCCTTGCCATCGGCCGCGCCCGCCAGGTGACGAAACCGGGCATGGCGCGCAAATTGTTCGAAATGTTGAAACTCAAGAAGGCCCGCGCGGCCAAGGGGGTGGAATAATGTGCGGAATCATCGGGTATCTGGGAAACCACGAAGCCGCGCCCTTCCTCGTCGAGGCGCTGAAACGGCTGGAATATCGCGGCTATGACAGCGCCGGCATCGCCACGGTGCAGGACGGCCACCTGGACCGCCGCCGCGCCGTCGGCAAGCTGGTGAACCTCTCGGACGAGCTGGTGCATGCGCCGCTAGCCGGCAAGTCGGGCATCGGTCATACCCGCTGGGCCACCCATGGCAGCCCGACCGCCGTCAACGCCCACCCCCACCGGGTCGGCAAGGTGGCCGTGGTTCACAACGGCATCATCGAGAACTTCCGCGAGCTGCGCGCCGAACTGGCCGAGGCAGGGCTGGTGCCGGAGACCGAGACGGACACCGAAACCGTCGCCATGCTGACCGCCCAATACGTGGCCGAGGGCCTGTCCCCGCAGGAGGCCGTGGCCCGCACCCTGCCGCGTCTCGAAGGGGCCTTTGCCCTGCTCTTCCTCTTCGACGGCGAGGATGACCTGATGATCGCCGCCCGCAAGGGCTCACCGCTGGCCATCGGCCATGGCACGGGGGAGAACTACGTGGGCTCCGACGCGCTGGCGCTGGCGCCCCTGACAGACCGGATCACCTACCTGGAGGAAGGCGACTGGGCCGTCGTCACCCGCGAGAGCGTCACGATCTACGACGCCGCCGGACAGATCGCCAACCGCCCGGTGAAACAGGTCACCCTGGACAACGCCCGCGTCGACAAGGCCGGGCACCGCCACTTCATGGCCAAGGAAATCGCGGAACAGCCCCAGGTTCTGGGCGAGGCCCTGCGGTTCTACCTGGGCGAGGCGGGCGACAGGATCACCCTGCCCGGCGACGGGATCGACTTCACCAAGCTGGAACGGCTGACGCTGGTCGCCTGCGGCACGGCCTACTACGCCTGCCTGACCGCGAAATACTGGTTCGAGCAGATCGCCCGCATGCCGGTGGAGGTCGATGTGGCCTCCGAGTTCCGCTATCGCGAACCGCCGGTCACGCCCGGCACGATGGCGCTGTTCGTCAGCCAGTCGGGGGAGACGGCGGATACCCTGGCCGCCCTGCGCTACTGCCGCGACAAGGCGGAAACCGTGGTCTCCGTGGTGAACGTCGCCGAAAGCTCCATCGCGCGGGAAAGCGACCTGGCGCTGCCGATCCTGGCGGGCACCGAGATCGGCGTGGCCTCCACCAAGGCGTTTTCCTGCCAGCTGACCGTCCTGCTGCTGCTGGCGATCGAGGCCGGGCGCCAGCGCGGCACGCTGGACGCAGACCGTCTGGCGGACCTGCTGTCGGCGCTGCGCGGCCTGCCCTCGGTCATCGGGCGCGCCATCGACGACGGCGCCACCGCCGAGGCCCTGTCGCTGCAACTGGCGGAGGCGCAGGACGTGCTGTTCCTGGGCCGGGGCCTGATGTACCCGCTGGCGCTGGAAGGCGCGCTGAAGATGAAGGAAATCAGCTATATCCACGCCGAGGCCTATGCCAGCGGCGAGCTGAAGCACGGGCCGATCGCGCTGATCGACAAGCATGTGCCGGTGGTTGTCATGGCGCCGCGCGACGCGCTGTTCGACAAGACCGTGTCGAACATGCAGGAGGTGATGGCGCGTGGCGGGCAGGTCCTGCTGATCTCCGACCACGCCGGGATCACCGCGGCGCAGGACGGCATCTGGCGCAGCATCGAGATGCCGCAGGTCGATCCGGTCCTATCCCCCATCCTCTACGCCATCCCGGCACAGCTGATCGCCTACCACACCGCTGTGGCCAAGGGCACCGACGTGGACCAGCCGCGCAACCTGGCGAAATCGGTGACGGTGGAATGACCGGAACGGCCGAGACGACGGTGGCGCAGGGCCCGACCCTGGAGGCGGCGCTGGCCGCGCTGCAGGCCCAGGCGGATCCCGAACGGGCCGACGGCATGGCCGCCTATCACAAGGTGGATCGCCCCTATCTCGGCGTGCCCAACCCGGTGCTGAACGACCTGGCGCGCGACTGGCGCGCCGGGCTGACGTTGCAGGCGCGCATCGCCCTGGCGGCGCGCCTGTGGGACACGAACATCCACGAGGCGCGCGTGGTTGCCGCCAAGCTGCTGACCCAGGCGCGGATCCGGCCCGACGACGCCTCGGTCTGGTGGCTGATCTGTTCCTGGGTGCCGCAGTTCGACGCCTGGGCGATCGCAGATCACGTCTGCACCGCAGGCCAGCGGCGGATCATGGCCGACCTGTCGCGGCTGGATGAGGTCGAAGCCTGGACGACCCACGATCACCTCTGGACGAAACGCGCGGCCCTGGTGATGACCCTGGGCCTGACCAAGGCCAACCACCCGAGTGCCGCCGAACGCGTCGCGCGCGAACGGGTGCTGGGCTGGGCCGCTGGCTATGTCAGCGATCAGCGGTGGTTCATCCAGAAGGCCGTGGCATGGTGGCTGCGCGACCTGTCGAAACACGATGCGGCGGCGGTCACCGCCTTCCTTGAGGCCCATGGCGACGCGATGAGACCCTTCGCGTGCAAGGAAGCCGGAAGGTACCTGTCAGACGCGGGCTAAGGGCGCGGGCAGACGCGACCGGCCCTAGGCCCGATCACCCGCCGAAGATCTCCACCTCGGCCAGTGCCGTCAGCGGCAGGCCGAGGCCCTGCATCGCCTGCAGCGACAACCGCGCGCCGGCCCCGGCGGCACCACCGGCCAGCGGCCGCAGTGTGACTGCCACCTCGCGCCCCGTGTCAGCGGCCCGCACGCGTCCGGGCTGCGGCGCGGACACGAGCGCGGTCTTGATCCACATCCCCTGCTCCGTGGCGGTGCCCAGCGACGCGACGGACGTGCCCAGAGAGCCCGTCAGCGCGCCGGCAGGCGCCGCTGACGCCTCCTCGCCCGCGTCCGCGTCGTCCTGCGCCTCCGCGGAGAGCGGGGCGCCGTCTGTCGCCGGCGCCTCCATTCGCGGGGCATCATCGCCGCGCATGGGGACAAGGGACTGGCAGGCGGCCAGAAACGGAATCAGCAGGAGGGGGCGCAATATGGTCATGATCCCGAACCTAGCCCATCCGCCGGGACTGGCAATCGGGGAAAGTCCTTGTCGGCGACGCCCCGCGCCCCTACTTTCCCCCACATGGTTGAACCTCTCGTCGATCCCTTCCAGCGGGCCATCCGCTACCTGCGCGTCTCGGTCACCGACCGCTGCGATTTCCGCTGTGTCTACTGCATGTCCGAGAACATGAAATTCCTGCCCAAGAAGGAGCTTCTGACACTGGAGGAGCTGGACCGCATGTGTTCGACCTTCGTGCATCTGGGCGTCGAAAAGCTGCGGATCACCGGCGGCGAGCCGCTGATGCGGCGCAACATCATGCATTTCTTCCGCGACATGTCCCGTCACCTGGACAGCGGCGCGTTGCAGGAACTGACGATCACCACCAACGGCAGTCAGCTGGAACGCTTCGCGGATGAGCTTTATGCCTGCGGTGTGCGGCGCATCAATGTCTCCATCGACACGCTGGACGAAGAAAAATTCGCCCGCGTCACCCGCTGGGGCCGCCTGCCCCAGGTGATGCGCGGCCTCGACGCCGCCCAGAAGGCCGGCCTGAAGGTGAAGCTGAACGCGGTGGCCCTGAAGGGCTTCAACGAGGATGAGCTGTTCACCATGGCGGAATTCTGTTCCGAGCGCGGCATGGACCTGACATGGATCGAGGTGATGCCCATGGGGGATCTCGGCAACGAGGACCGCGTGGGGCAATACTGGTCGATGCGCGACCTGCGCGCCCAGCTGGAACAGCAGTACACCCTGACCGACCTGGCCGAGAGTACCGGCGGTCCCGCCCGTTACGTCCGGGTGGAAGAGACGGGCCAGAAGATCGGTTTCATCACGCCGCTCAGCCATAACTTCTGCGAAAGCTGCAACCGCGTGCGAATGACCTGCACCGGCGAACTGTTCATGTGCCTGGGCCAGGAAGACATGCTGGATCTGCGCCCTGCCCTGCGCAATTTCCCCCACGACGACGGCCCGCTGGAGCAGGAGATCCGCCGCGCGATCTCGCTCAAGCCCGAGGGCCATGATTTCGACTATTCGCGCCGCCGCGCCGATGGTCAGGTCTCGCGCCACATGAGCCACACGGGCGGGTGATGGCCCAGCCGTCGGGGATGACCCCCTTCTATCGTTTCTACTGTGGCGTGGCGACGATGCTGGCGCCGCTGGCCTGGCGCCGCGTGCGCGCCAAGCTGACGGCCGAGGGCATCGCCCCCGCCCGCATCCGTGAACGTCAGGGCCACGCCACCCTGCCCCGGCCCGAGGGTCCGCTGTTCTGGTTCCATGCCGCCAGCGTCGGCGAAAGCGTTTCGGTCCTCGCGCTGGTAGAGCGCATGCTGGCCGCCCGCCCCGGGGCGCAGGCCCTTGTGACCTCGGGCACCGGCGGCGCGGCCAAGGTGCTGGCCGATCGCCTGCCGGAGCGCACCCGGCACCAGTTCGCCCCCCTCGACACCGCCGCAGCCCTGCGTCGGTTCCTGCGCCACTGGCGGCCCGACGCGGGCATCTTCGTGGAAAGCGAGCTGTGGCCGCAGATGATCGTGCGGGCGCGGGCCGCCGGGACACGGCTGGCGCTGGTCAACGCGCGCATGTCCAAGGGATCGCTGCGCAACTGGGGCCGCTTCGACGACACCTTCCGCTTCCTGCTTGACCAGTTCGACCTGGTGCGCACCCAGGACCGCGCGACGCTGGACGGGCTGTTGGCGCTTGGCGCCGATCCGGCCCGGGTGGCACAGGGGCCGAACCTGAAGGCGATGATCGCCCCGCCCCCGGTCGATGCCACGGAGCTGGAGCGGCTGCGCGCCACCCTGCCCGGCCCCCTCTGGGCCGCCGCCGCGACCCATGCAGGCGAGGAGGAACAGGTACTGGACGCCCACATGGCCGCCCGGGCGCAGATCCCCGGCCTGCGCCTGCTGCTGATCCCGCGTCATCCTGATCGCGCCGAGGAGATCGCCCGGCTGGTGCACGACCGGGGCCTTGGCCTGGCGCAACGTTCCAAGGGGGAGGCCCCCGACGGTGCAGAGGTCTACCTGGCCGATACCTTCGGCGAGATGGGCCTGTGGTATTCCCTCGCCCCGCTCGCCTTCCTCGGCGGGTCGCTCTGCGACGCGGGCGGCCATACGCCCTATGAGCCCGCCTGTTTCGGCACGCCGGTCCTGCACGGCCCCCGCTACGCCAACTTCGCCGAGACCTACGCCGCTTTCGACGGTGCCGGCGCCGCGCTGGAAGTGCCCGATGCCGGGGCCCTCGGAACCGAGGTCGCGCGGCTGCTGACGGATGAGGCGGCCCTTACGGCCCTGAGCGAGGCGACCCGCGCCCTGTCGGCCGACCAGCGTGGCGGGCTGGACGCGGTGGCGCAGGAATTGCTGGACAGCCTCGCGCCCCTTTCCGACCCTGCGCCGCTGGTGTAATCGGGTCCGGCAACCGAAGGGAACCGGGATGAGCGAGCCAGACATCGCGCGCATCGACGTGATCGCACCGAATTTCAAGAAACGCATGTCGGGCGTCACCTCGACCGTCTACCGGCTGGTGCCCTTGCAGGCGCGGGAGATCGCCATCGCCTCCGCCGGCCCCGCCATCCCCGAAGGCGTGCCCGAGGTGTCGCTGCGATCGCTGGCCACCATGTCGCGCCGCGGCCCGTCCGGCCCGCGTGTCTGGCATGCCCGGCGCAACAACGAGATGCTGGCGGGCATCGCGCTCAAGCGTCTGCTGGGCAAGCGGCTGAAGCTGATGTTCACCTCCGCCGCACAGCGCGACCACAAGGGGTTCACCAAGTGGCTGATCCGGCAGATGGACCGCGTGGTGGCGACCTCCGCCCGCTCCGCCTCATTCCTGGAGGTGCCGGCGACGGTCATCCACCACGGCATCGACGCGGATCTGTTCCAGCCCGCCACCGACAAGACCGCCCTGCGGGCCGAACTGAACCTGCCGGTGGATCACAAGCTGGTCGGTTGTTTCGGCCGCATCCGGCCCCAGAAGGGCAATGACCTTTTCATCGACATGATGCTGCGCCTGCTGCCGGACCGTCCCGACGTGACGGCGGTGATGATGGGCGGCGTGACCGACCAGTTCCGCGAATTCCACGAAGGGCTGAAGGCCAAGGTGGAGGCGGCCGGTCTGTCGGACCGCATCCTGTTCCTTCCCGAGGACCCGCATTGGGACATCTCGCGCTGGTTCAAGGCGCTGGACCTCTACATCGCACCGCAACGCAGGGAGGGCTTCGGCCTGACGCCGATGGAGGCCATGGCCTGCGGCGTGCCCGTCGTCGCCACCCGTGCCGGCGCCTTCGAGGATTTCATCCCCGCGGGACAGGCCGGCGCCATCGTCGACATCGAGGACCTGAACGCGCTGACCGCCGAAACCGCCGCCCTTCTGGACGATGACGCGCGGCGCGCCCAATGGGCCGCCAACGCCCGCACCCATGTCCTGGAAAGCTGCCGGATCGAGCAGGAGGCTGCTGCCCTGGTCGCCATCTACCGCGATCTTCTTGCCGAGGGCTGATACCGGCGCCAGGCTGCGCCCATGCCCCTGCTGACCGCTTTCCACCACGTCGCGATCATCGCCAGCGACTATGCCCGTTCAAAGGCCTTCTACACGGAGGTGCTGGGCCTGTCGGTGATCGCGGAAACCTGCCGCGCCGAACGCGACAGCTGGAAACTGGATCTCGCACTGCCCGGTGGCGGCCAAATCGAGCTGTTCACCTTCCCCGGCGCGCCGCCGCGTGCCACGCGCCCCGAGGCGCAGGGCTTGCGACACCTGTGTTTCGCCGTGGCCGACCTGGATGCGGCGGTGGCCGAGCTGGAGGCGAAGGGCGTGCCGGTCGAACCGGTTCGCGTCGATAGGGGCACCGGCGCCCGTTTCACCTTCTTTGCCGATCCCGACGGATTGCCGCTGGAGCTTTATGAAACTTGAAGACCCGCACCCCGGGGGGCGCGGGTCTTGTCGTTGAGCAGTTGATGGCGCCCGTGCGCGACCTCAGTCGGTCGGCATGACGAAGATTTCACGCACGCTGGCACGGCGTTCAGCCTCCAGCGCGAAAAGCACCGACGCGGCGATATCCTCGGGCTTCAGCTTGTCGGGCTTGGCTTCGTCGAAGAAGGGCGTGTCGACCATGCCCGGGGCCACGACGGTGACGCGGGCGCCCCATTCGCGGAATTCCTCGGCCAGGTTGCCGGCATAGCCGTGCACGAACCACTTGGTCGCGGAATAGACCGAGCCCTTGATGTGGCGGCGCCCGGCGGCGGAGCCGGTCAGCACCAGGTCGCCCTTGTTCTTCTGCAGGTAGGGCGCGATGGCCTTGGCCGTCCACAACACGCCCATGACGTTCAGCGTCACCATGGACTGCCAGTCCTCCGGGTCGCCCTCCAGCGTACCTGCCGCCGAGGTGCCGCGCCCTGCGTTGGCAAAAGCGGCCGTGACATCGCCGAAATGGCCGGCGAGTTTGTCGACGGCCCTCCGCTGTTCCTCCAGCTGGCTGGCGTCACCCGGCAGGGCCAGGGCCTTGTCGCCCAGCTCTTCGACCAGCGCCTGCAGTTTGTCCTCGGACCGCGCGAAGAGGCCGACGTTCCAGCCCTTTTCGACCGCCAGCCGTGCGGTCGCCGCCCCGATGCCCGAGGATGCGCCGGTGATGAAAAGTGTCTTCTGTGCCATGAGGGATGCCTCCGATCTTGTTCAGATCGAGAAGGTGGGGCGCCTCAGGCGCTCGGCAACCCTCAGGGCCGCCCGACACGTCCCCTGCCCTGACGTAAAACGGGCGCCCAGACGAGGGCGCCCGCTGTCATCACGTCCGGTCATTCCACGGGATCCGACCCTCAGGCCGCCGGCATCCGCTTCTCGACGATCTCGGCCCACCAGGAGCAGCCGGCCGGGATGGCGTCGTCGTTAAAGTTGTAGGC
Source organism: Pseudooceanicola marinus (assembly GCF_002786295.1). Taxonomy (GTDB): domain Bacteria; phylum Pseudomonadota; class Alphaproteobacteria; order Rhodobacterales; family Rhodobacteraceae; genus Pseudooceanicola; species Pseudooceanicola marinus. Next base: position 416,108 of record NZ_PGTC01000018.1, read on the forward strand.
GGGGTTATGCACGTCGGCGCTGTCGCCGTTGCCGACCAGGATATAGGCGCCGGGGCGCTCTTCCAGCATGTAGGCGAAATCCTCCCCCCCCAGGGTCATCTCCGCATGGGCGCAATCGCCGGAAACGGAGCGCGCGACCTCGGCCGCGAACTCGGTCTGTTCCTCGGCGTTGACCATGGGCGGGTAGCCCGGGAACCACTGGATGTCGGCATGCGTGCCGAAGGCCGCCGCCGCCTGGCCCACCACGGCCTTGAACCGTTCCTCGGCCAGGGCCCGCATCTCGGGCGTCATGGTGCGGATCGTGCCGCGGATCACCACGTTCGAGGGGATCACGTTGAACGCCTTCGACGAGCTTTCGATCGAGGTGACGGAGATCACCATCTGATGCACCGGGTCGGCGTTGCGGCTGACGATCGACTGGATCGCCCCCACCACGTGCGAGGCCGCGACGATCGGGTCGACGGTCTGGTGCGGCTTGGCGGCATGGCCGCCGTTACCGATGATCTTCACCTCGAACTGGTCGGTGCCGGCGAAGAAGGGCCCCGAGCGGATGGCGAACTGGCCCACCGGGATCTTTGGCCAGTTGTGCATGCCGTAGACCTCCTGGATGCCGAAGCGTTCCATCAGGCCATCATCGCACATTTCCTTGCCGCCGGCGCCGCCCTCTTCGGCGGGCTGGAAGATCACCACGACGGTGCCGTCGAAATTGCGCGTCTCGGCCAGGTACTTGGCCGCGCCCAGAAGCATGGCGGTATGGCCGTCGTGGCCGCAGGCATGCATGGCGCCGGGGGTCTTGGAGGCGTAGTCCACCCCGGTTTCCTCGTGGATCGGCAGGGCATCCATGTCGGCGCGCAGGCCGATCACCTTACCAGACCCGTTGGCCTTGCCCTTGATGACGCCCACAACGCCGGTGCGGCCGAGGCCGGTGGCGATCTCGTCGACGCCGAACTCCTTCAGCTTCTCGGCGACGATGGCCGAGGTGCGGTGCGTTTCATACAGGATTTCGGGGTTTTCGTGCAGATCGCGGCGCCAGGCGGTAATTTCGTCCTGCAGCTCGGCCAGGCGGTTCTTGACGGGCATGGGTTTGGTCCTCGTGTCGGTTGGGGCGGTCAGCGAGGCAGCGGCAGACGGCGCTCGGCCATCTCCGCGAACCAGCTTATCCCATAGGGGATGACCGCGTCGTTGAAGTCATATTCCGGGTGGTGAAGCCCGGCGCTGTCGCCGTTGCCCACCACCACGTAGGCGCCGGGCCGCAGGCGCAGCATCTCGGCGAAATCATCGGCGCCCATGACGGGCGGGAAGTCGGTCGCGGCGGTGGAGACGGCGCGGCCGGCCTCGGCGGCGTGTTCCACAGAGGCCGCGTCGTTGATAAGCACCGGCGGGCCGGGCAGGAAGGTGATCTCGGCCGCGACCCCGAAGGCGGCGGCGGTCTGGGTCGTCACCTCCTCGATCCGGCGGCGAACCTGCTTTTGTACCTCATCGTCGTGGACGCGGAAGGTGCCCTTCAGCTCCACCACCTCGGGGATGACGTTGTAGGTATTGGTCTCCGTCCGGAAGCCGCAGACCGAAACGACCGCATTCTGCACCGGATCCACGTTGCGGCTGACGATGCTCTGCAGCGCGGTGACGACATGGGCGGCGGCCAGGGTCGTGTCGACGTTGAGGTTGGGCATGGCCGCATGGCCGCCCTTGCCGGTCAGCACCACGTCGAAGCGCGCGGGGGCGGCGAACTGCGGCCCCGGGCGCATGGAGAAATCACCGACCTTCATCCCGGGCCAGTTGTGCATCCCGTAGACCTCATCCACGGCGAAGCGGTCCAGCAGTCCGTCTTCGATCATCGCCTTGGCGCCACCCCCGCCCTCTTCGGCGGGCTGGAAGATGCAGACGACGGTTCCGGCGAAGTTGCGCGTCTCGGCCAGGTACTTCGCCGTACCCAGCAACATGGAGGTGTGGCCGTCATGGCCGCAGGCGTGCATCTTGCCGGGGATGGTCGAGGCATGGGGCAGCCCCGTTGCCTCCAGGATCGGCAGGGCATCCATGTCGGCGCGGAAGCCCACGGTCGGCCCGGGCTGGCTGCCACGGATCACGGCGACCACGCCGGTGCCCCCGACCCCGGTCGCGACCTCATCCACACCGAAGGCGCGCAGCTTCTCGGCCACGAATTGCGCCGTCTCGTGTTCCTCGAACCGCAGTTCGGGGTGCGCGTGCAGGTGATGGCGCCAGCCGGTCACCTCCTCGGCCATTTCGGCAATGCGATTGCGGACCGGCAAGATCAGACCTCCAGCTCTGCGATCAGGTGGCGCATGAAGGCATGGCCCCTGTCGAACTCTTCCAGCGTGATGAACTCGTCCGGCTGATGCGCCTGTTCGATGTTGCCCGGTCCGCAGACCACGGCAGAGATGCCGCGCGCCTGGAAATAGCCCGCCTCGGTGCCATAGCTGACCACGTGGCTGCCATTGTCGCCCGTCAGCTTGCGCGCCAGGGCGTCGGCCTTGCCGTCGATTTCGGGCGTCAGCCCCTTGGAAGAGAACATGCGCGTCACGGTGATCGAGGTTTCGGGCCGGATCGCCTGCATCGACGCCTCGACGCGGCGCACCTCGGTCTCATAGGCCTCCGCGTAGATCTCGGGGCTTTCGCTGGGAATGCAGCGGAAGGACATGACGAAACGGCAGGTCTTGGCGGTGATGTTATGGGCCGTGCCACCCTCGATCGTGCCGACATGGGCATTGGTCCAGGGCGGATCGAACATGGCGTCCGTGCCCGTGGCCTCCTTGGCGGCATTGGCGGCGTTCACCTGGTTGCCCCAGTCGACCAGCTTCGCCGCCTCCATGACGGCGGAGACGCCGCGATAGGCGATGGAGCTGTGCACCTCGAAGCCGTTGACGACCGTATCGAAGGCCACGCCGGCCTTGTGCCCGGCGACCACCTTCATCTCCGTCGGCTCGCCGATAATGGCCACGGCGGGTTTCGGCACCTGCGGCAGGCAATCATCCAGAAGCGGCTCCGCCCCTAGAAGGCCGATTTCCTCGTCATAGGTGAAAGCCAGGTGCAAAGGTTTCGTCAGCGCCTTCGAGCTGGCCTCGGCCAGGGCCCAGACGGCCATGGCGTCGAAGGTTTTCATGTCCGCCGTGCCGCGCCCGAAGAGCTTGCCGTCCCGTTCGGTCACCGTGAACGGATCGGAGGACCACTCTTGCCCGTCGACTGGCACCACGTCCGTATGGCCCGACAAGACCACGCCGTCCTCTTCCGCCGGGCCGACGAAGGCCCAGAGGCCCGCCTTGGGTTCGCTTTCGTGATGGTGGCGGATGCAGGTGGCGCCGTGTTCTTCGAGGTAGCTCTGCACCCAGTCGATCAGCGGGATGTTCGTGTCGCGGCTGACCGTGGGGAAGGAGATCAGTTTCTCCTGGATCTCACGCGGAGATAGTCGGGACGTCATCGTCGGGTCTTTCCTGTCCCGCGCCACAGCGGCGCGCGGTCATAACTGCGGGGCTGCCCGGGACATCCCGGGCGCATCGTCACCGGATCGGCGGGCATATCAGTACCCGCTGTCGGTGGTCAGGATGAAGTGGTCTTCGCCCACCTTCTCGTAGACCGAGGGTTCGGCCTGATAGTCCAGATCATGGATCGGCGAGGGGATCGGCTTGAAGTTCAGTTCGCGCTCCGACTTGCGCTTGGTCGGATCGGCAATCGGCACGGCCTTCATCAGCGCTTTGGTATAGGGGTGCTGAGGGTTCTCGAAGACGGCCTGACGGCTGCCGATCTCGACGATGCGGCCCAGGTACATCACGCCGACCCGGTGGCTGACCCGTTCGACCACGGCCATGTCGTGGGAGATGAAGAGGAAGGACAGGCCCAGTTCCGCCTGCAATTCCATCATCAGGTTCACCACCTGCGCCTGCACCGACACGTCCAGCGCCGAGACCGCCTCGTCGGCGACGATCAGCTTGGGATTCAGCGCCAGCGCCCGCGCGATGGCGACCCGCTGGCGTTGCCCACCCGACAGCTCATGCGGATAGCGGCGCATGAAGTTGCGTGGCAGTTCGACACGGTCGAACAGCATCTCGACCCGCTCCTGCATCTCCTTGCCCTTCAGCGTGCCGAAGTTCTTCATCGGCTCCGCCACCTGATCGGACAGCTGCATCTGAGGGTTCAGCGAGGCGAAGGGATCCTGGAAGATCATCTGCATGTCCAGACGCGCCTTGCGCAGGTCGCGGTCGTTCAGCGCCATGATGTCCTTGCCGTCCAGGTTGATCTCCCCCGACAGCGGCTCGACCAAACGCAGGACCGACCGGCCCGTGGTCGACTTGCCGCAGCCCGATTCCCCGACCAGGCTGAGGGTCTGGCCGCGGTTGATGTCGAAGCTGACATCCTCGACCGCATGCACGTTCGCCACGGTCTTGCGCAGCACGCCACCCTTCACCGGGAACCGCGTGGTCAGGTTCTTCACTGACAGCAGCACCTCGTCCTTGCCAGGGATAGGCTCGATCTTCTGGCCTTCGACACCGAACAGCTTCATCGGTTCCGGCAGCGGCTTGCCGGTCATCTCGCCCAGCTTGGGCACGGCCGCCAGCAGGGCCTTGGTGTAGTCATGCTTGGGCGCGGCGAAGATCTCCTCCACCGGGCCCTCCTCCACCTTGTTGCCGCGGAACATCACGACGACGCGGTCGGCCATCTGGGCCACCACGGCCATGTCGTGGGTGATGAACATCACGGCGGTGCCGGTTTCCCGCTTCAGCCGGTCCATCAGGGCCAGAATCTCGGCCTGGATGGTCACGTCCAGCGCGGTCGTGGGTTCGTCCGCGATCAGCAGGCGCGGCTCGCAGGCCAGGGCCATGGCGATGACGACCCGCTGACGCATGCCGCCCGACAGCTCGTGGGGGTACTGCTTGATGCGACGCTCGGGCTCGGGGATTCGCACCTCGCGCAGAAGATCGACGGCCTTCTTCATGGCCTCGCCCTTCTTCATGCCCTTGTGCAGCATCAGTCCCTCGGCCAGCTGCCGGCCCACGGTGAAGACCGGGTTCAGCGCCGTCATCGGCTCCTGGAAGATCATCCCGATCTCGTTGCCGCGAATGGTGCGCATCAACGACTGGTCCGCCGAGGCCAGATCCAACTCCTTTCCGTCCTTTCGGTCAAAAATTAGGCGCCCGCCGGCGATGGTCCCGCCGCCATATTCGATCAACCGCATCAGCGAGAGCGAGGAAACCGACTTCCCCGACCCGGATTCGCCCACGATGCAGACCGTCTCGCCGGGGTTGATCTGGAAGGAAACGTCCTTCACGCCAACCACCGGGCCGTCCTTGGTCTCGAAGGAAACACGCAGGTTTTCAATGCGGGCGATAGGGTTGGCGGAGCCGGGAGCGTCGAGCATATGGAGACCTGTTCGGAAAGAGTTGCCCGAACGCTACAGAGGCGGTCACGCCATTGTCAAACGGCTCCGTACATTCCCCTCAGGTCACCCGCGCTCGGCCCGGATGACGCTCTGCGAAGGGTTGCAATTTGATCGAATCCGATTTTCGATAAGGTATCCACGGGTGGGACCTGACGTCCGGCTGCCGAAAGGCGCGCCGGGCGTTCTCAATATCACCCGGGTCAACGATCGGGCCGCAGAGGCCCGGCACTCAACTGGGAGATACCTATGAGTCTGAGATCTGTCCTGCTCGGCGCAGCGGCCCTGTCCGCCATTGCGCCCGCGGCCTTCGCCGAGCGCGGCTCCGATGGCCACGTCAACATCATCTACTGGCAGGCCCCCTCGGTGCTGAACCCCTACATGTCGGGCGGCACCAAGGATATCGAATCCGCCTCGATGATCCTGGAACCGCTGGGCCGGTTCGACCAGGACGGCAACATGGTGCCCTTCCTGGCAACCGAGATCCCGACCGTCGACAATGGCGGCGTGTCCGAAGACCTGACCGTGATCACCTGGAAGCTGAAAGACGGCCTAAAATGGTCGGACGGCACGCCCTTCACCTCGGCGGACGTCGCCTTCACCTATGACTACTGCACCGCCGAAGGGTTCGGCTGTGCCCAGGGCGCCAAGTTCGACAGCGTGGAGTCGATCGAGACCCCCGATGACCTGACCGTGGTGGTCACCTTCAAGACACCGCAGCCCAACCCCTACCTGCCCTTCATGGGCAACCAGTCGCCGATCCTCCAGAAAGCCCAGTTCGAGAACTGCCTTGGCGAAGCGGCATCGACCTGCACCGAGGCCAACTTCAACCCGATCGGCACCGGCCCCTTCGTGGTGGACGAGTTCAAGCCGAACGACGTGATCTCCATGTCGGCCAACCCGAACTATCGTGATCCGGACAAGCCCGCCTTCGCCACCGTGACCTTCAAGGGCGGCGGCGACGCAGCCTCCGCCGGCCGTGCCGTGCTGGAAACCGGTGAATTCGACTACGCCTGGAACCTGCAGCTGGCCCCCGAGGTCATCGCGGAGATGGAAGAGGGCGGCCAGGGCAAGACCGTCGTGGGCTTCGGCACCCTGGTGGAACGGATCGAGATGAACCTCACAGATCCCTCCTCCGACCTGCCGGCCGACGTGCGCGCCACCCGTGAGGCGCCGCATCCCTTCCTCAGCGACGTGCGCGTGCGCAAGGCGCTGTCGATGGCCATCGACCGCGAGATCCTGGTGGAAATCGGCTACGGCGAAGCCGGCCGCGCGACCTGTAACCTGGTCCCCGCGCCCGAACTTTACGCCTCGCCCAACACCGACTGCCTGACGCAGGACCTGGAAGGCGCCAAGGCGCTGCTGGACGAAGCCGGCTGGGTCGACACCAACGGCAACGGCATCCGCGACAAGGATGGCGTCGAGATGGAGATCCTCTTCCAGACCTCGACCAACGCCGTGCGTCAGAACTTCCAGGACGCCATCAAGGCCTGGTGGGAAATGATCGGTGTCTCCGTCGAGCTGCGCAACGTCTCCGGTTCGGTCTTCTTCGGTGGGGACGCGGGTTCGCCCGACACCTTCCAGAAGTTCTATGCGGACACCGAGATGTACGCCAACAACTTCGACGGTACCGATCCGCAGGCCTACCTGGCCCAGTACCGTTGCGACAACGAGCCCCAGCCCGACAACCAGTGGCAGGGTGAGAACATCAACCGCTACTGCGATCCGGAATACGATGCCCTGCTCGACGAGCTGGCGAAGACCGGCGATCTGGAGAAGCGCGGCGAGATCGCGATCAAGCTGAACGAGATGCTGACCAAGGAAAGCTACACCATCGTTCCGCTCGTCGACCGTGGCCGTGTCTCTGCCCACTCCAACACGCTCGGTGGCGTGGTCCTGAACACCTGGGACTCCGAGCTGTGGAACGTGGCCGACTGGTACCGCATCGAGGAATAAATCCTTCCCCGGAGATCCGGGCCTGCGGGCCCGGGTCTCCGACCCTCCCGCCTGATCTCGTCTGACAGCGCCAGCCAAGGACCCCCGGGCCGGGAGAGCCCGAGCATGGGGCCAAGGCCGGGACAAGGACCGGATCAGCGCCACAGACGCCGGGACCCTTCATGCTGAATTTCACTCTAAGGCGGCTCCTGATCGCCGTGCCGACCCTGCTGGCCAGTGCCGTGGTCATCTTCGGCCTGCTGCAACTCGCCCCGGGCGACCCGATGGCCAACGTGCCGTTGACGGTCCCCCCGGAGGTCAAGCAGCGCATGCGCGAGGCCCTGGGCCTTGGCGAGCCGATCCACATCCAGTTCTGGAAGTGGCTGGTCCAGTTCTTCTGGATCGAACCCCAGGTCCTGATCGACCATGTCTTCGGCACCTCCCTGTCCGAGGGCAAGCTGCGCGTCATCTCCTGGCAGACCCGCTCGCCGGTGATGGACATCGTGGTGCAGCGCCTGCCGCAGACGCTCTGGGTCGTCGGCACCTCCTATGCCGTCGGCATCCTGATCGCCCTGCCCATCGGGATCTATTCGGCCTATCGCCAGTACTCAGTCTTCGACCAGGCCGGGACGTTCATCTCGATGGTGGGCTATTCCGTGCCCACCTTCTTCACCGGGGTGCTGCTGATCGTGATCTTCTCGGTCAACATGCCGCGCGAAAGCTTCTTCTGGTTCCCCTCGATCTACGACACGACCCATGTGGTCGACAGCTGGTCCGCCTTCGGCTTCCAGGTGCGGCAGATGTTCCTGCCGGTGATGGTGCTGGCGCTTTACAACGCGGCACAGATCTCGCGCTTCATGCGGGCCTCGATGCTGGACAACCTGAACCAGGACTACGTGCGCACCGCCCGGGCCAAGGGCGCCGGCGAACGGGTCGTGGTCTTGGTGCACGTGCTGCGCAACTCGCTGATCCCCGTCGTGACCGTCATCGCGCTTGGCGTGCCGCAGGTCTTCGGCGGCGCCATCATCACCGAGCAGGTGTTCAAGGTGAACGGCCTGGGCCACCTGCTGATCGGCGCGATCGAGGCCAATGACCTGCCCATGGTGCAGACGCTGACCTTCATCTTTGCCGTCCTGATCGTGCTCTTCAATCTCATCGCCGATGTCCTTTACGGCATCCTCGACCCGCGGATCCGCTATGACTGACCCCATCGACGAAACCGTCCCCGCAACCGGAGGCGCCACCGAAGCCGGCGGCGTCCTTGCCGGGCCGATGCCCACCACCCCGCCGCGCAGCCAGTGGTACGAGGTCTGGACCCAGTTCCGGCACCACAAGGGCGCCATGGCCGGTGGCATCGTCTTCCTGGTGATTCTGTTGGGCGTGGTCTTCGGCCCCTGGCTCTGGCCACTGGACCCCGCCGCCATCGACTTCCGCGCCCGCAACGTCGGGCCCACCTGGGCGCATCCCTTCGGCACCGACCAGCTGGGCCGCGACATGCTGGCCCGGATGATCGAGGGCGGCCGCGTGTCGCTTTCGGTGGGCATCACCGCGATGCTCCTGGCGCTGGTACTGGGCACGCTGATCGGGGTGCTGGCGGGCTACTTCCGCCGGCTGGACAACATCCTGATGCGGCTGACGGACCTCTTCCTGGCCCTGCCCTTGCTGCCGCTGCTGCTGGTCATGGTTCTGCTCTTCCGCGAACCGCTGGCCGCCGCCTTCGGTATCGAGACGGGGATCTTCATCCTGATGGTCTCGGCCATCGGCGTGACCTCCTGGATGCCCACGGCGCGGATTGTGCGCGGCGACGTCCTCGCCCTGAAGGAACGCGAGTTCGTGCTGGCCGCGCAATCCATCGGCACCACCAACGCGATGATGATCATGCGGCACATCCTGCCCAACGTGATCTCCCCCATCGTCGTCTCGGCCACGCTGGGCATCGCCAATGCGATCATCACCGAGTCGGCGCTGTCCTTCCTCGGCCTCGGCTTCCCGCCGGACTTCCCCACCTGGGGACGGCTGCTGTTCGACGCGGTGGACTACATGCAGCAGAACCCCGAACGGGTGGTCATGCCCGGGATCGCCATCTCGCTGACGGTGCTGTCGGTGAACTACCTGGGCGACGGTCTGCGCGACGCGCTGGACCCGCGCATTCGCGGCCGCTGAGGCCTCCGCTGTCGACAAGAGCAAACGCCCGGACCGCAAGGCCCGGGCGTTTCTCGTTCCGGTAGGGCGATGACGCGCCTAGCTGCCCTTCATCTTGGTCGGCCGCTTGGCGATGGTGCCCTGGGCCGCCGCCACGATCTTCTCCGCGCCATCGGTGACCGCGAAGATGTCACAGCGGCACACGGCCTGCGTCGACCCATGGGACATCACCTGCCCTCGCGCCACCAGCCGCTCCCCCACGCCCGGACGCAGGAAGTTGATCTTCCATTCCAGCGTCAGCACGTCTTGCAGGACCGAGCCACCCGCGAACGTCAGCGCCAGGTCCGCCAGGGTCGATGTCACGCCCCCATGGACGAAACCGTTGTGCTGCTTGTGGCGCTCCTCGATCTCCAGGGTCAGCTCGCAAAACCCCATCTCGAACCGCGCGATCTCGATGCCCACCTCCTTCGAAAAGGGCTGCGCGTCCAGGATCTCCTGGCCAAAGGGTATCAGATCCATTTCCAATCCTCCCGATCTCTGCTCGCCGCCCAGTCTGCCCGCCCCGCGCCTCCGGTCCAGCCCGACGCTGCGTCGCACCGCCTGCCTGAAAGCGCGCGCCGCTCCACACCCTCAGGGCAGGTCGGGAACCGGGTCCCTCGCCCCTGTCTTCACTTTGTCAAAAATACTCCGGGGGCTGAGCCGCGTGCCGAAAATCGTCCAGTGGACGATTTCAGCGGCGAAGGGGCGGAGCCCCGGAAGAGCCGCAGGCTCAAGAGGGGGCAGAGCCCCCTCCCCCATTGCCCGAACGAAAAAGGGCGACGCCACCGCGCCGCCCTTTCGCTTTGTCTCTGCCTGGCAGATCAGTCGATCTTCGCCAGAAGGTCACCGATCGAGGACTTCGCATCGCCATAGTACATGCGGGTGTTGTCCTTGTAGAACAGCGGGTTCTCGATCCCCGAGTAGCCCGTGCCCTGGCCACGTTTCGACACGAAGACCTGCTTCGCCTTCCACACTTCCAGCACCGGCATGCCGGCGATCGGGCTGTTGGGATCTTCCTGCGCGGCCGGGTTCACGATGTCGTTCGAGCCGATGACGATGACCACATCCGTGTCGGGGAAGTCGTCGTTGATCTCGTCCATCTCCAGCACGATGTCGTAGGGCACCTTGGCCTCGGCCAGCAGCACGTTCATGTGCCCCGGCAGACGGCCTGCCACGGGGTGGATGGCGAAACGCACCTCCTTGCCCTTGGCGCGCAGCTTGCGGGTCAGTTCGGCCACGTTTTGCTGTGCCTGCGCCACCGCCATGCCGTAGCCCGGCACGATGATGATGCTGTCGGCCTCGTCCAGGGCCTGGGCCACGCCGTCCACGTCGATCGGCTTCTGCTCGCCCTCGACCTCCATCGCCGGGCCCGCGGTGCCGCCGAAGCCGCCCAGGATCACCGAGATGAACGAACGGTTCATCGCCTTGCACATGATGTAGCTGAGGATCGCACCGGAGGAGCCGACGAGCGCACCCACCACGATCAGCAGGTCGTTCGACAGCGAGAAGCCGATGGCCGCCGCCGCCCAGCCCGAGTAGCTGTTCAGCATCGAGACCACCACGGGCATGTCGGCGCCGCCGATGCCCATGATCAGGTGATAGCCGATGAAGAGCGCGGCGAGGGTCATCAGGATCAGCGGGAAGGTCCCGCCGGTCGACATGTACCACACCAGGCAGAGCACAGAGATCGCCGCAGCCGCTATGTTCAGGGCGTGGCCGCCCGGCAGTTTCTCCGCCTTCGACGACACCTTCCCGGCCAGCTTGCCGTAGGCGATGACCGAGCCGGTGAAGGTCACGGCACCGATGAAGACGCCCAGGAACAGTTCGACCGACAGGATACCCAGTTCGACCGGGGACTTGTGCGCCACAAGGTCGCCGAAGACACCCGAGGGCTCCGCGCCGCCGGTGATCCGCGCCATGGTGATATGGGCGTTGTAGCCGACGAAGACCGCCGCCAGGCCGACGAGCGAGTGCATCGCCGCCACCAGCTGCGGCATCTCGGTCATCTCGACCTTCTTGGCCACATACCAGCCGATGATGCCGCCGCCGGCGATCAGGATCGCCGAGAGCAGCCACAGGCCGGAACCCGGGCCGATCAGCGTGGCGACAACCGCCAGCGCCATGCCGGCGATGCCGTACCACACGGCGCGTTTCGCGCTTTCCTGCCCCGAGAGGCCCCCCAGCGACAGGATGAAGAGAACAGCCGCGACCACGTAGGCCGCCGTCGTAAATCCGAAGTCCATGTTTCTGTTCTCCTTAGGATTTCTGGAACATGGCGAGCATGCGCCGCGTCACGAGGAAACCGCCGAAGATGTTGATCCCGGCCATGAAGACCGACAGCGCGGCCAGCAGGATCACCAACCAGGAGCCGGAGCCGATCTGCATCAGCGCGCCCAGGATGATGATCGAGGAGATGGCGTTGGTCACGGCCATCAGCGGCGTGTGCAGCGAATGCGCGACGCCCCAGATCACCTGGAAGCCGACGAAGACCGACAGCACGAAGACGATGAAGTGCTGCATGAAGCTCGACGGGGCGATCAGGCCGACGCCGAGGATCAGCACAGCCATGACGGCCAGCAGGGTCACCTGGGTCTTGGTCTGTTTCTTGAAGGCGGCCACTTCCTGCGCGCGCTTCTCTTCCGGGGTCGGTTCCGGCGCCTTGGGCTTCGGCTTCTGCGCGGCGATGGCCTGCACCTTCAGCGGCGGCGGCGGGAAGGTGATCTCGTGATCATGGGTGACGGTGGCCGAGCGGATCACGTCATCTTCCATGTCGTGATTGATCACGCCGTCCTTCTCGGGCGTCAGGTCCGTCATCAGGTGACGGATGTTGGTGGCGTAGAGCGAGGAGCTCTGCGTCGCCATGCGCGAGGGGAAGTCGGTATAGCCGATGATCGTGACACCGTTGTCGGTCACGACCTTCTCGTCGGCCACCGTGCCCTCTGCGTTACCGCCCTTTTCGGCGGCCAGGTCGACGATGACCGATCCTGGCTTCATCGACTTGATCATGTCCTCAAGCCACAGCTTGGGTGCCTCGCGGTTGGGGATCAGCGCCGTGGTGATGACGATGTCGATGTCCGGCGCGATCTCGCGGAACTTGGCCAGCTGCGCCTCGCGGAATTCGGGGCTGGAGACGGAGGCATAGCCGCCGGTGGCAGCGCCGTCCTGCTGCTCTTCCTCGAAGTCCAGGTAGACGAATTCGGCGCCCATGCTCTCGACCTGTTCGGCCACTTCGGGGCGCACGTCGAAGGCATAGGTGATGGCGCCCAGCGAGGTGGAGGTGCCGATGGCGGCAAGACCCGCGACACCGGCCCCAATGACCAGCACCTTGGCCGGGGGCACCTTGCCCGCCGCGGTGATCTGGCCGGTGAAGAAGCGGCCGAAGTTATTGCCCGCCTCGATCACGGCGCGGTAGCCCGCGATATTGGCCATGGACGACAGCGCGTCCATCTTCTGCGCGCGGGAAATACGCGGCACCATTTCCATGGCGATGGCGGTGGTGCCCTGCGCCTTGATGTCTTCCAGCAGCTCGGCATTGCCGCCCGGGTTCAGGAAGGAGATCAGGGTCTGGCCTTCCCGCAGCAGCTTCACTTCTTCCTCGGAGGGTTGGCGCACCTTGGCCACCACGTCCGCCTGGGCGTAGAGCGCACCGGCATCGGCGACGACGGTCACCCCGGCCTCTTCATAGGCGGCATCCAGGAAGCCGGCTCGGGTGCCGGCTCCGCTTTCGATCAGGCACTCGTGGCCCAGCTTCTGCAGTTGCAGCGCCGAGTCCGGTGTCATCGCGACACGTGCCTCTCCCTCGAACACTTCCTTTGGCGTTCCGATCTTCACCTGTGTCGTCCCCCTTCTGGTCCAACGTATTGTCGCAGGCTCCGGAATTTTCCGGCCCGCTCGCTCTTTGGACGCGCAACATTGTTGCGCGCAGGCTGATCCGGGTTTGCCCGGAATGCCGCGCCCTGTCAAACACAAGCATATGTCGCGCTGTCGTGATTTCCAGCCCGAACCCTTGTGATCCAAGCTTTGGTACACCGAATGCGCCCGTTTGACGACACTGGCGCCGCCGCAGCAGGGCAGTCATGGGCCGGCGCCTTACGAATGGCCGACTTCGGCGCCCCTTGATCCGCCCCTTGCCTTCATCCTAGGCTTTCTTTCGATATGCGGAAAAATTTTCCGCAAATGGGAGGAGAGACATGGATCTGAAAGGCAAACACGCCCTCGTCACCGGCGGGGGCACGGGCATCGGTCTGGCCATCGCCCGCGCCCTGGCGGACCACGGCGCGCAGGTGACGATCACCGGGCGCCGAATGGAGGTGCTGCAGGAGGTCGCGGGCCCCGGCCTGCACCCGGCGGTGATGGATGTGACGGATGAGGCCGCCATCCGCGATGTCACCGCCGCCGCGGTGGAGGCGCGCGGCCCGGTGCAGATCTGCGTGGCAAACGCCGGCATCGCCGAGGGTCGCAAGCTGCACAAGACCAGCTCTGACTTCTGGCGCAAGATCATGGCGACCAACCTGGACGGCTGCTTCTACACCGTGCGCGAAAGCCTGCAGTCGATGCTGACCACAGACTGGGGCCGGGTGATCGCCGTGTCGTCGATTGCGGGTCTGCGCGGTTCCGCCGGCGCTGGCGCCTATGCGGCCTCCAAGCACGGGGTGATCGGCATGATGCGCAGCTTCGCCGAGGATTTCCTGGGCCAGCCCTACACCTTCAACTCGATCTGCCCCGGCTACGTGGACACGCCCATCGTCAGCCGCAACACCGATGCGATCTCGGCCCGCGCGGGCGTCAGCGAGGCGGAGGCGCGCGACATGATGGTGAATCTGAACCGCCACAAGCGGCTGATCGCGCCCGAGGAAGTGGCCGCCGCCGCCCTGTGGCTGTGCAACCCGCTGTGTGAAAGCGTCAACGGCACCGAGGTGCCCCTGGCCGGCGGTCAGGTCTGACCGGGCGTTTCCGACCTTCGAAACGACAAAAGGGCTCCGGTCGGAGCCCTTTTTCGCATCCAGTGCCGCGAGAGCAGCTCAGGCGCTGCGCAGCACCGGCCAGGCCTGACGGCCGTGCGCCCAGGCCCGCGCCGCCTCGCCCAGCCCATCGAACAGCGGGCGCGACACGGGGTCGTTGGCGGCGTTGTATTCCGGGTGCCACTGCACGGCCAGGGTATAGCCCGAGGCGCCGTCGACATAGGCCGCCTCCGGCGTGCCGTCAGGGGCGTGGCCGTCGATGACGAAGCGTTTGCCGGGCGTCACCACCCCCTGCCCATGCAGGGTGTTGGTCATCACCTCCTGCGCACCCATGATCCGGTGGAAAGCGCCGCCCTCGGTAAAGGTCACCTTGTGGCGCAGGGCGAATTTCTCCTCCAGCGTGCCGTCAGGGGGCATCCGGTGGTTCATCCGGCCAGGCAGGTCGCGGATCTCCGGGTGCAGGGTCGACCCCATGGCCACCGCCACCTCCTGGAACCCGCGGCAGATGCCGAGGAAGGGCTGGCCGCGCTCGACGCAGGCCCGCACAAGCGGCAGGGTGATGGAATCCCGCGCTCGGTCGAAGGCCCCGTGGGCCTCGGTTTCCTCTTCGCCGTATTCATTGGGGTGCACGTTGGGACGCCCGCCGGTCAGGACGAAGCCGTCATAGGTTTCCAGTAGTTCGTCGACCGAAACATAGCGGGGATCGGCGGGGATCAGCGCCGGCTGCGCCTTGCAGACCTCGGCCACCGCTTCGCAATTCATCACGCCTCCCGCATGGGTGCGATAGCTGCCGTCGATGACGTGCAGGTTGGTGATGATGCCGATCAACGGTCGTGTCATGTCCGGGCCCCTTGCTATGCTCCGCAATCTAGTCCCTCAGAGGCATGAATTAAACGGAAATCGATGTGCAGGGGCGCACCGCCACCTGTGATTGCTTCGGAAGCCGGCAGAAATGCAGAAAGCCCGCCGCGGGTATCCTCCCCGGCGGGCCTGTCTAGCTTGGGCGTTGTCCCTGCGCCGCGCAGGGCAAGGGCGGCTCAGGGCTGGCCTTCCACCGCGGCTTCGCCCGCGGCCTCCTCGTCCGAACGTTCAAAGGCCGTTGTGACGATCGCCAGGATCATCAACAGCCCGAAGATCACGGCCAGCAGAATTCCCCAGATCGGCACCTTGTGCTTACGGCTTTCGGTCTCGACGTTGGTGTCAGGTGGGCTCATCTACTCCTCCAGATTGCTCCCGGGTCAACGCAAAGCCCCCAAGCCTTGTTCCCGCCCCGCCCCTTGCAATCCCCGCGCTGCGGCGCAACATCGGCCCCAGACAGATGCGAAAGGACCCCCGATGAAGGACGCCGCCGCCACAACCTCCCACGACACCGTCTACCTGGCCGATTACGCTCCCTTCGGCTGGACGGTGGAGGAGGTGCACCTGACCTTCCGCCTCTCCCCCGACGCGACCCGCGTCACCTCACGCATCCGCTTTGCGCCCAATCCCGAGGGCCGCCAGGATCGGTTCTTCCTGCACGGCGAACAGCTCAAGCTGATCGAGGCGAAGATCGACGGCGCCCCCGTCTCGCCCGAGGTCACGCCCCGGGGCCTGACCTGCGACGTCCCCGACGCGCCCTTCACCTGGGAAGCAGAGGTGGAGATCGCCCCGGCGCAGAACTTCGCCCTGGAAGGCCTGTATATGTCGAACGGCATGTATTGCACCCAGTGCGAGGCCGAGGGTTTTCGGAAGATCACCTATTACCCCGACCGGCCCGACGTCATGTCCACCTTCACCGTCCGCATCGAGGGCGACGAAAAGGTGAAGCTGGCCAACGGCAACCCGGTGGACAGCGGCGCGGGCTTCGCCGAATGGCATGACCCCTGGCCCAAGCCCGCCTATCTCTTCGCCCTGGTCGCGGGCGATCTGGTCAACCACCCCGACAGCTTCACCACCCGCTCCGGCAAGCAGGTCGAGCTGAACATCTGGGTCCGCCCCGGGGATGAGGACAAATGCGCCTTCGGCATGGAGGCGCTGAAGAAGTCGATGAAATGGGATGAGGAGGTCTATGGCCGGGAATACGACCTCGACATCTTCAACATCGTCGCCGTGGACGATTTCAACATGGGGGCAATGGAAAACAAGGGGCTGAACATCTTCAACTCCTCCTGCGTGCTGGCCAGCCCCGAAACCTCGACCGATGCCAATTTCGAGCGGATCGAGGCGATCATCGCGCATGAGTATTTCCACAACTGGACCGGCAACCGCATCACCTGCCGCGACTGGTTCCAGCTGTGCCTGAAGGAAGGGCTGACCGTCTTCCGCGACGCCCAGTTCACCGCTGACATGCGCAGCGAGCCGGTGAAGCGGATCGGCGACGTGATCGACCTGCGCGCGCGCCAGTTCCGCGAGGACAACGGCCCCCTGGCGCATCCCGTCCGCCCCGAGAGTTTCCAGGAGATCAACAACTTCTACACTGCCACCGTCTACGAAAAGGGCGCCGAGGTGATCGGCATGCTGAAGCGGCTGGTTGGCGACGACGAGTATTACAAGGCGCTCGACCTCTATTTCGCCCGCCACGACGGCCAGGCCTGCACCATCGAGGATTGGCTGGCCGTCTTCGAGGAGGCCACGGGCCGCGACCTGAGCCAGTTCAAGCGCTGGTATTCCCAGGCCGGCACCCCGCGCCTGCATGTCACCGAGACCTGGGAGGATGGCACTTTCACCCTGCATTTCCGCCAGGAAACGCCCGCGACCCCCGGCCAGCCCGAGAAGCAGCCACAGGTCCTGCCGATCGAGGTCGGCCTGATCGGCCCGAACGGCGACGAGGTGGTGGAAACGACCCTGCTGGAGATGACCGAGGCCGAGCAGAGCTTTGCCTTCACCGGCCTGGGCGCCCGCCCCGTGCCGTCGATCCTGCGCGGTTTCTCCGCCCCGGTGATCCTGCAGCGCGAGACCGACAACGCCGAACGCGCCTTCCTGATGGCCCATGACACCGATCCCTACAATCGCTGGGAAGCGGGCCGTGGCCTGGCGAAACAGGCCCTGATGCGGATGATCGCAGGTGGCGCCGCCCCGGATGAGGCCTACCTGGGGGCCCTGCACACGCTCTTGTCGGACGAAACCCTGGACCCGGCCTTCCGGGCGCTGGCCATGGCCCTGCCGTCCGAGGACGACCTGGCCCAGACCCTGCATGAGAGCAGCATGACGCCCGACCCGCAGCGTATCTGGGAAAAGCGCGAAGAGATGCGCGATGCCATGGCCCGCTGGATGCCCGATCTGCTGGAGAAGCTCTTCCATGCCCATCAGGTGCCAGGAACCTATCAGCCCGACGCCGGCCCCGCCGCCTCCCGCGCGCTGGCCAATGCCGCGCTGTCGCTGCTGACCCGCCTCGACGGCGGCGAAAAGGCCCGGGCGCAATATGCCTCGGCCGACAACATGACCCAGCAGCTGGCCGCGCTGTCCTGCCTGCTCTCCATCGACGCGGCCAAGGGCGAACTGGCCGCCTTCTATGACCATTGGCAGGCCGACCGGCTGGTGATCGACAAGTGGTTCTCGCTTCAGGTGGCCTATGCCAAGCCGGCGGAGACGGCCGCGACCGCCGCCGCCCTGGTCGAGCACCCCGATTTCGACATGAAGAACCCCAACCGCTTCCGCGCGGTCTTCGGCGCCCTGTCGATGAGCCCCGCGGGCTTCCACCATGCCTCCGGCGCGGGCTACGAGCTGCTGGCCGACTGGCTGCTGAAGCTCGATCCGCTGAACCCGCAGACCACCGCGCGCATGTGCGCCGCCTTCCAGACCTGGCGCCGTTTCGACGCCGACCGGCAGGCCATGATGAAGACCCAGCTGGAGCGGATCGGCGCGCAGCAGGATCTTTCCCGCGACACCTCGGAAATGGTCAGCCGCATCCTGGGTGACTGATATACCCCTGATCGCAAAGGAAAACCTCCCGGCGCGCGCCAGCGCCGGGAAACAAGCCTCCACTCTTCCTCTCGAATGTTAACGATCTGGCGACGGTTTAACGCCATATCTCCGCCTGGGCGCCACGTTTCAGCCCAAATGCCCCGACAAAACGTCGGGACGACCACAGCGGAGATACCCATGCGCGGCCTGCCAGATCTTTCCAGCCTTCGCAGCCTTTTCGGCGGTGAAACCCCGTCGCCCGAAGCGATGCCGCAGGGCGCGTTGATGTCGGAAGGCGTGACGCCGGAGGGGGGCCGCCAGATCCGCATCCGCAGCGCCGCCGAGGCCCGAGCCGAGGCCCCTGCCTCGACCGAGGTGCGTCGGCTGCTGCCCATCCGTCACGCGACGCGAGAGCAATCCACCTTCCGCGCCTATTTCGACAAGGGACGCACCCTGGCCCGCCAGGACCGCTGGGACCTGCTGTCGCGGATGATCCGCGAAACCGACCGCCTGCGCGAAACCTCCCCCGCGGGAGTGCGCATGTCCGATGTGCTGGCCGCCGGGGCACGTTCCGACATGGTCAGCGCCGCGCGCAAGGCGATCCAGCGGGGCGTCCAGCCCTGCGATGCCTCGCTCGCGGATCTCGACGACCTGGCCTCCGCCGGCGACTGGCCGCTGGCCGCAACCGTCGCCCGCCTGCACATGGACCTGGCCTGGCTCTATCATGGGGACCTGCCGCCCGTGTCGCGCCCCGCCCGCCCCTCGATCTCCTTCGAGGCGCATATGGCCCGCGCCACCCGGCTGCTCGACGGCTACAGCCCGATCGAGGAAGACAGCCCGATGCTGGCCGAGGCGCGGATCGGCCTGCTGGCCGGGGACGTGGAGGCCCGCGCCCGGGTGCGCGACGACTTCGAGGACCTGATCGATCTGGACCCGGCCAACCCCGGGCCGCTGCGCGCCTTCGGCCTCCACCTGACGCCCGACTGGTATGGCACCGATGCCGCCGCCATCGACGCCGCCGCCAGTGCCACCGCCGACCGCTTGGCCGACATCTGGGGCGACGGCGCCTATGCCTGGATCTGGCTCGACGCCCTGTCCACCGATGCCGAAGCGGCGGCGGCCTGCGACGCCACCCGCCTGCGCCGGGGCCTTTTCGACATCCTCGACCGCGTGGAGAAACAGGAGGTGGCGAACCTTCTGGCCGGCTTCTGCGCCCTGGCCATGGCCCCGGGCCGCGCGCCTGCCGGCCTCAGCGAGGCCGCGCGCAGCAGCCGCACCGTTCTCTACAGCGCCGCCGACGCGATCATCGAGCACCACATGACCGAGATCCGGCCCGAGCTGTGGTTGCGCGGCGCCCGACCGGCCCTCGCCCTGCCCGAGCAACCGATGTCGCCGGCCGACCTCGCCGCCGATGCCGCCCAGATCGCCGCCATCGTCAAGGCGCGCCGCTCGGGGGCGCGTCATCACTAGGCAGACCGCCGACGCCTCTTGCTCCCCTTCCCGCCCTGTCCTAGAACCCGATCCGAGCCAATCCCGGAAAGGACGGAGCATGCTGGACCTCACCTACGAGACCCCGAAGCCCAAAGTCATCGCGGGCGCGAAACATGATTGGGAACTGGTCATCGGGATGGAAGTCCATGCCCAGGTGTCCTCCAAGGCCAAGCTGTTCTCGGGCGGCTCCACCCAGTTCGGAGCCGAGCCCAATTCCAACGTCGCCTTCGTCGACGCCGCCATGCCCGGCATGCTGCCCGTCATCAACGAATTCTGCGTCGAACAGGCGGTCCGCACCGGGCTGGGCCTGAAGGCCGAAATCAACCTGCGCTCGGCCTTCGACCGCAAGAACTACTTCTATCCCGACCTGCCGCAGGGCTACCAGATTTCCCAGCTCTACCACCCCATCGTGGGCGAGGGTGAAATCCTGGTGGACATGGGCCCGGGCGTCGCGCGCCTGGTGCGGGTCGAGCGGATCCACCTAGAACAGGACGCCGGCAAGTCGATCCACGACATGGACCCGAACATGTCCTTCGTCGACCTGAACCGCACGGGCGTCGCCCTGATGGAGATCGTCAGCCGCCCCGACATCCGCGGCCCGGAAGAGGCCGCCGCCTATGTCACCAAGCTGCGCCAGATCCTGCGCTATCTGGGCACCTGCGATGGCAACATGCAGAACGGCAACATGCGGGCCGACGTCAACGTCTCGGTCTGCCGTCCCGGCCAGTACGAGAAGTACATGGAAACCCAGGACTTCAGCCACCTCGGCACCCGCTGCGAGCTGAAGAACATGAACTCCATGCGGTTCATCCAGCAGGCGATCGACTTCGAGGCGCGGCGCCAGATCCAGATTCTGGAATCGGGCGGCGAAGTGGTGCAGGAAACCCGCCTCTACGATCCCGACAAGGGCGAGACGCGGTCGATGCGTTCGAAGGAAGAGGCGCATGATTACCGCTACTTCCCCGATCCCGACCTGCTGCCGCTGGAGATCGAACAGGACTGGGTGGACGATATCGCCGCCTCCCTGCCCGAGCTGCCGGATGAGAAGAAGGCCCGCTTCGTCAAGGACTTCGGCCTGTCGGAATACGACGCCTCCGTCCTGACCGCCGAGGTCATCAACGCAACCTTCTTCGAGGACGTCGTGGCGAAATGCGACGACGGCAAGCTGGCGGCGAACTGGGTCATCAACGAGCTTTTCGGGCGTCTGAAGAAGGACGACCTCGGCATCGGCGACAGCCCCGTCTCGCCCAACCAGCTGGCCGAGATCATCACCCTGATCAAGAAGGGCGACATCTCGGGCAAGATCGCCAAGGATGTCTTCGAGATCACCTTCACCGAGGGCGGCAGCCCGGCGCAGATCGTCGAGGACAAGGGGCTGAAGCAGGTCACCGACACCGGCGCCATCGAAACGGCGGTCGACGAGGTGATCGCCGCCAACCCGCAGCAGGTCGAGAAGGCCCAGCAGAACCCCAAGCTGGCGGGCTGGTTCGTCGGCCAGGTGATGAAGGCCACGGGCGGCAAGGCCAACCCCAAGGCCGTGAACGACATCGTCTCGGCCAAGCTGGGGCTGTAAGGCCAAGGCCCGCCGCGACAGAATTGATAAAGCGGAAGGGCGGGGTCTGACCCCGCCCTTTTCGCGTTTGGCCTCCCGAGCGGTCCGGCTGCGCGGGCCCCATATCCTCCCTGCGCCTGCGGTCCCCATGAGCCCGACCCGCTTGCCCTCCCCTGCGCCTCTGCTACCTTCGCCGCAACGCAACAACGGAGGCCCCATGCCCTATCTCAGTGATCTGATGACCATCAAACCCGAGTGGATCGACTACAACGGCCATCTCAACATGGCCTATTACGGTGTCTTCTTCGACGTCGGCGGCGATCCCTTCACGGAAGAGATGGGCATGGGGCAGAGCTACCTGGCCGAGACCGGCTGCACGACCTATGCGGCCGAGTTCAAGACACGCTACCTGCAAGAGGTGCATGCGGATGCCAAGCTGCGGGTCAGCCTGCGGCTGGTGGACGTGGGGCCGAAATCCTTCCACTACATCCAGGAACTGATCCACGAGGACGGCTGGGTGGCCGCCACCGGCGAAGGGATCACCCTGCACGTCGACCAATCCGGGCCGAAGGTCGCTCCCTTCCCCGAGGCCGTGAAGGCCAGGCTTGACGCGGCCCTGGCGGAACACCAGAAGGAGCCGGTGCCGGATTGGGTCGGCAAACCGATGGGATTGCGCAAATGAACTGGAACTACCGGGTGATACCTGCCCCCGTGAAGGGGCGCCGCGCGCGCGGCGTGAAGGGCGCGGAAGCGCAATTCGCGCTGGCCGTGGAGACCGTCATCAACGAGATGGCCGCCCGGGGCTGGGAATACTGCCGCGCCGAGATGCTGCCGCAGGAAGAGCGGCGCAGCCGGGTCACCTATCGCAACCTGCTGGTCTTCCGCCGCGAGGCCGGGCTGGCCGCCCCCGAGGGCACCGAGGAGCTGTCCCTGCGTGAACCGGTCGCGGAGCGTCCCGGTCCTGGCGGCCGGCTGCGATCGGGTGTGGGGCGTCTTCTGGATGGGGTTCTGGCGCGGCCTGGCAAACGGCAGGAACCTGTCGTGGCCAAGGGCGAAGCGCCGCTGTTCCAGCACGAGGAAATGCGCCGCCCGTCGCGTCCCCTGACCGCCACGCCCGACGAAGATGAAGGCCGCGCCCCCAAGGCGCCGGTGGCCGATCCGCGCACGCAGGACTAATCGCCGGTTCTAAACAGCAGGTGAAGGGGCACGGGCGCCCAGCCTGCCCCTTGCTTGCGGCTCCCCCTTTCACGGACCGCAGCAGCGGCGAAAGGCATCAGTGCTTTCGTCAGTGCTCCTGCGAATGCAGGCGGTGGCAGAGGGCTCTGCCACCCATGCCCCCCTACGGGCTCAATTCCCCCCAGGATATTCTCGGCAAAGAGACGACAGGGCCGCAGCGCTCCACGGCCTCCGCGCTCGTTGATCTTGCCTCTCGAAGGCGGTGTCGCCTGGGCGCTGTCGCAGAAGCTCCGTCGGCAGAAGCCGCCGCGCGCCGCTGGTGCAGCGCGCACGGCAATCCTGCGCTCAGGCGCTGAGGTCGAGGTTCAGCGCGTGGATCTGGGGCATCAGGTCGCCCAGGGCCGCGTAAACGGCCCGGTGCTGGGCGACGCGGCTCTTGCCGGCCAGCCCTTCGGCCTTCATTTTCACGATGAAGTGGCTCTGCCCGCCCTCCGGGTAGCCCGCGTGGCCGCGGTGGCTCTCACTGTCGTCGATCACCTCCAGCATCTCGGGGGTGAAGGCCGCTTCGAGCCGCTCGCGGATCTCTGCCTGTCGCTTCATTTTTTCTCTCCTAGCCTCTTCAACTTACCGGTCAAAAGTCTAAACTGCAGCGCCTGACTCGGAAAGCTCCCCCACGACCCAGGAGGCCCGCCCCCATGCCCAAGAACGATCCCTTCGGTTTCGACATGTCCGTTTCTTCTGCCAAGAAGAAACAGAACCGCGGTCGCCGCGGCATGTCCGGGGCCTCCGAAACCTCGACGCGTATCTGCGAGCACCCCGGCTGCGATCAGCCCGGCAAGTACCGCGCGCCGAAGGCCCCCGATGTGCTGGACGATTACTACTGGTTCTGCAAGGACCATGTCCGGGAATACAACCAGAAATGGAGCTTCTTCGACGGCAAGACCGAGGCCGAGATGAACGCCCAGGAATCCGATGACAAGGTCTGGGAACGCAAGACGAAGCCCCTGGGCGACCCCGAGGCCCGCGCCTGGGCCCGTCTGGGCATCGAGGACCCGCACCAGGTGCTGGGCCAGAACGCCACCCAGAACCCCGGGCGCAGCAACAACAATGGCCATACCCGTCGCCTGCCCCCCAAGGAACGCCAGGCGATCGAGATCCTGGACGCCAAGGATCACTGGTCCAAGGCCGAGGTGCGCAAGGCCTACAAGGCGCTGATCAAGGTGCTGCACCCCGACATGAACGGCGGCGACCGCAGCCAGGAAGAACAGCTGCAACAGGTCGTCTGGGCCTGGGATCAGATCAAGGACAGCCGCAGCTTCAAGTGAGGCGCGGCGCCTGCGGGCGCTGGAGTGCAGACAATGGAAAAGGGGCGGTGCCGATGGCGCCGCCCCTTTCGTTTGCCGTGTCGCGCAGCGGCCTCAGCCGGTGATGCCGCGGATCACCAGGAAGATCCCCGCCGACAGGATCGCCGCGGCGGGCACGGTGATGACCCAGGCCGCGACGATGGTCATGAAATGCGACCGGCGCACCAGCTTGCGGCGGCGGCGTTCCTCTGGCGGCACCGACAGGCCCGCGACCGGCTGGCGGGCGCGGCGCATGCGACGTGCGGTGTCCCATTCGCGGAAGAAGCCCACGCCGAAGACGCCGCCCACGGCGATGTGGGTGGAGCTGACCGGCAGGCCCAGCCAGCTGGCCACGATCACCGTGATCGCCGCCGACAGCGCCACGCAGTAGGCGCGCATCGGGTTCAGCTTGGTGATCTGGTTGCCCACCATGCGGATCAGCTTCGGTCCGAAAAGGAACAGCCCGAAGGAGATGCCAAGCGCCCCGATCACCATGACCCACAGCGGGATGGACACCGCCTGGGTGAAATCCCCGGTGGACGACGCCTGCACGATGGCGGCCAGCGGCCCCACGGCATTGGCCACGTCATTGGCACCATGGGCGAAGGACAGCAGTGCGGCAGAGGCGATCAGCGGGATGCCGAAGAGCACCTTCAGCGACTTGTTGCGGTTCTCCAGGTTGCGCGACTGGCGCCGGATCACCGGGATCATCAAGAGCCAGACCGCCACGGCCACCGCCACCCCGATCAGCAGCGCGCCGCCCAAGTCGACCGACACGATCTTCTTCAGCCCCTTCACCGTCAGGTAGCTGGCAAAGGCCCCGGCCATGATCCCCACCAGCACCGGCACCCAGCGACGGGCGGCGGCGATCTTGTCGTCGCGGTAGATGATGTTGGCCTTGATGAACCACAGCACGCCCGCCGCAATCAGCCCGCCCAGCAGGGGCGAGATCACCCAGCTGGCGGCGATGGCGCTCATCTGGCCCCAGCTGACGGCGGCGAAGCCGGCCGCGGCAATGCCCGCGCCCATGACACCGCCCACGACCGAGTGGGTGGTGGAGACCGGCGCGCCGATCCAGGTCGCCAGGTTCACCCACAGGGCCGAGGCCAGCAGCGCGGCCATCATCGCGGCAATGAAGCTTGACGAGGTGCCCATGCTTTCGGGCGCGATGATCCCCTTGGCGATGGTCGACACCACGTCGCCCCCCGCAAGCAGCGCGCCCGCGCTTTCAAAGACGGCGGCGATGATGATGGCGGCCCCCATCGACATGGCATTGGCGCCCACGGCGGGCCCCATGTTGTTGGCCACGTCGTTGGCCCCGATGTTCAGCGCCATGTAGGCGCCGAAGGCGGCGGCGATCACCACGATCAACGTGTTGTCCGCATGGCCGAAGATCAGGGCCGCGAGGATCGCCGCGAAGACCACGAAGATCAGTGCCACCCCCATCCCCAGCAAGGGACGGCTGGCCGACGAGGTCGCGCGCTCCAGGGTCGACAGGCGCCCCAGGTCGCGATCCAGCGTCTCCAGGTGACTGGGATCGAGGTTGCTGTTACCGGACATGCGTCCCTCCGTTTTCGTTACCACCGGCCGCGGAAGGCTGACCGGACCACAGGCTGTCATCCGCCTGTTACAAAAGTTTCACAGCCGATGACACCACCTTGGCCCTCCCTGCCGCCGCGCAACGAAGAAAACCCTGACCTGTGTCGGGCTTTCCCCTATGCAGGAGGGACCGGACCCCGAGGACCCCGCCGATGACCGCCCCGCACCCTGCCCCGCAGACAGCCGCACGCCCCGCCCTCGTCGCCTGCATGCGCAACGAAGGGATCTTCGTGCTGGAGTGGCTGGCCCATCACGCCGCCCTGGGATTCGCCGAGATCATCGTGGTTACCAACGCCTGCACCGACGGATCCGACGCGCTGCTGGACCGGCTGGCAGAGCTGGGCCGTGTCACCCATATCCGGCAGGATGTGGCCCCCGGCACGGCGCCACAGGACAGCGGCATGGACCTGGCCCTGGCCCATGCCCGTGCCACCGGGCTGACGCACCTGCTGCATATCGACAGCGACGAGTTTCTCGCCGTGCGCGAGGGCACCCTGGCCGACCTGCTGGCCCGGACGGAGGCGGCGGACGTGGTGCCGATCCCCTGGCGCAAGTTCGGCGACAGCGGGATCACCCGCTGGTCCCCTGGCGATCTGGTCACGCAGCGCAACGCCCGGGCCGAACCCGCCCCCGAACCGGGGCGGACCAAGTTCAAGTGCCTCTTCCGCGTTGCCAGTTTCGCCCGCGCCACCGATCACAACCCACTGGAGCCTCAGGTCGCCGACCCGCTGGTGCTGACCCCCGACGGGGCGGAGCTGTCCAACAGATCCCTCTACCAGGCGAAATCGGCCCGCTTCCGGCCGCATGAGATCGCAGCCGGGGCGCGTGCGGCGCAGCTCTACCACTACGCGGTCCGCTCGGAGGATTGCTTCCTGATGAAAAACGATCGGGGCGACGGCCAGGGCAAGGCCGATGACGGCAAGTATCATCTCGGCTCCCGCTGGCACCGCGAGGCTAACCGCAACGAGGTCGAGGCCCGGGCGCTGGCCGACCAGGCGCCAGCCTTGCAAGCCCGCCTCGCCGACTGGCGCCGCGATGCACCGACCGCCGCGCTGGAGGCGGCCTGCGGGGCGTGGTTCGAGACCCGCCGTGACATGTTCCTGACGCCGGACCGGCGCGCGGCGCTTGCCCGGAAGAAGCCTCGCTAGCCTGCCACCTGCTGGCAAAATGTATGCATGACGGCATCCGCCACTCAACCCTCGCGCGCAAACATACCCATGAAGGCCCGCATTTCGGTTTGACTCCCGATTTAGTGTATACAAATCTGTGAGATGTCGACGAACGGGAGGAGTTCAGACATGACATTTCAAATCACCCAAGGCGCCATCCGGCGCCCCCTTGGACGTACCCGCGGCACGCGCATCGCCCTGATCGCGGCGCTCGCCGCCCTGGGCGGCACCGGCCAGGCGCTGGCCGCCGGGGACTGCGCCGCACTGGCCGATTTCGAGGACGGCGCCCTGAGCGTGACCAGCGCCGAAACCGTCGCCGCCGACGACAGCCGCCCCGAGGCCTGCGTCGTCATGGCCAGCCTCGCCCAGGGCGAGGGCGTCTCGCCGATCAACTTCCGCGTCACCCTGCCCACCGACTGGAGCGGGCGCAGCGTGCAATACGGCGGCGGCGGCTTCAACGGCGTGATCAACGACAACCAGGGCGCCCGCTGGCAGACGCCCGAGGCCGAAGCGGCCTTTCCGTTCAAGAACCACGTCACTTTCGAGGGCGACAGCGGCCACCAGCAGGGCGACCTGCCCGAAAGCCCGGAGGTGGACCCGCGCGGCGCCTCCTTCGCCCTGGTGCCGGAGGAGTTCGAGAACTACGCCGGGGCCTCAGTACCCAAGACCTTCGACGCGGCCATGACGCTGGTAGAGGCCCATTACGGCCGCCTGCCCGAGTACAGCTATTTCGTCGGCTTCAGCCAGGGCGGCAAGGAAGCCATGGTGGCCGCGCAGCGCCACGCCGAGAACTACGACGGCATCCTGGCCGGAGATCCGGTCATGGCGCTTTCGGGGCTGAAGATGACCCACCTCAAGGGCACCCGCGTCTTCTATGAAAACGGTGGCGAAAACTGGGTCCCGCCCGAAACCGCCCAGGCCGTCACCGCCGAGATCATCGCCCAGTGCGACGGGCTGGACGGGCTGGAAGACGGCTGGATCGCCGATTTCGAGGGCTGCCAGCCGGATCTGTCGGTGATGCTCTGCGAGGGCGAGGATGGGGCCGACTGCCTGACCGAAGGCCAGCTGGCCGCCATCAACGAGCTGCACGCCCCGTTGGAGCTGGACTACGAGCTGCCCAACGGGCTGACTGGCCACGCCGGCTATCCCTGGGGCAATATCGTCTGGTCCGGCAGCTTTCTTGGCAAGCGCCCGCAACCGGGCACGCCGGTGGAGCTGGGCAAGGATGCCTATGTCTATGCCCTGGGCGACGGCTACGCACGGTTCTTCGTGACCCAGGACGCCGAATATGACGCGCTGACCTTCGACGAAAACGACCCGGCGCTGCGCGCGCGCATTCAGGAAGTGGCCGAGATCATCGACGCCACCGACCCGGACCTGACGCCCCTGGCCGAAGGCGGCACGAAGCTCATCATGTATGCCGGTGGCGCTTCCGAGGTTCCCCCGCAGGAGGTCGCGGCCTACTGGACGCGGATGACCGAAGCCACGGATGTGCCCGCCGAAGACTTCGCGCGCTTCTACATCTTCCCGGCGATCACCCATGCCGGCATCGGTCCGCAGGACATGCCGGCGGCAGCCGATCTCTTCTCGGCACTGGAAGCCTGGGTCGAGGAGGACGAGGCGCCGGGGCCGATGGTCAATTCCAGCCCCAAGGCCGACCGGGTCACGGCGGAACGCCCGCTGTGCGAATACCCCGAGGTGCCGCGCTACAACGGCGAAGGCGACCCGATGGCCGCCGCCAGCTTCACCTGCAAGCCCTGACCCTTCGGCGAGGGGCGCCCTGTCGCGCCCTTCGCGAACCCCAGAACGCCCGGCCCCAAGGCAGGTCACCGGGCGCCACGCCCCGCGCGTCTCTTTGCCGGAAATATCCCCGGGGAGTCGCGGCGGCCCTGGCGGGAACATAGTCCCCCGCCCGATGTCGGCCTACCCCGCGACCGCCCGCACCGTGCCGGTGGCCAGAACCGCGCCCGTCGGCGCCCCGGTGGGAGAACCGCCCGCTGGCTCATCCGACACGGCCAGGACCGCCTCCGGCACCCGCGCCGCCAAGCCCGCGGGCAAAACGATCTCCTGCCGGCCCGCCTCCTCGGGCCAGACCGCGACCGAAACCGGCGCAGCATCCCCGGCGATCAGCCAAAGCTCCAGGCTGCGCCCCGCAGCCGCCGTGCCCGCCAGCCGCTCCAGCGCCAACGTGGCGCTGTCGGCGTCATAACCGGCTGCAAAGCGCACGGGGCCGGTCACCTCGCCGATCTCCGCCACGTATTCGGGCGCGGCCAGATCCGGGTCGGGCTGCATCCAGCCAAACTCCCAGGCAACGAAGGCCAGCAGAGCGGCGGCCACCGTGCCGATGACCAGCTCCCCCAGCCCCAGCGAGGCGAGGAAGCCGCGCCAGCTGCGCGGGATCGCGCCGCCCTCCGCCCGCGCCTTGGGCCACAGCCGGGCCTGCAGCGCCTGCCAGACGTGATCGGGCACCTGAGCCTCAGGGATCGTATCGGTGATCGCCACCAGGTCATCCGCCCAGGCCGCGGTCAACGCCCGCAGCGCCGGATCCGTGGCCAGCCGCGCCTCGAAGGTCTCCGCCTCGGCGGGCTCCAGCAGGCCCAGCACATATTCCGCCGCACGCAGCAGGTCGCTGTCCGGCGGTGTGTCGTCCGAAGGGGGCGGCGGGGTGTCGCTCATCGGCCCAGGCACTCCTTCAGCTTCAGCAGGCTGCGCCGCAGCCAGGTCCGCATGGTGTTCAGCGGCACCTCATGGGCCTCCGCCAGCTCCTTGTAGGAATGGCCCATCAGGTAGGCGCCCCGCACCGCCTCGGCGCGGTCAGGCTCCAGCTCCTCCAGGCAGGCGGTCAGCCGGGCGCGTTCGTCGGACGCAATGGCCTGCGCCTCCGGCCCCGGCGCGGACGAGGCCAGGTCCTCGGCCTCCGACAGATCCTCGCCCCGCGCGCGGCGCGCACGCAGACGGTCGATGGCGGTATTTCGGGCAATGGTGATCAGCCAGGTCATCGGGCTGTAACCGGTGGCCCGGTAGCGATCGGCATGGCGCCAGATCTTGACGAAGCTGTCCTGCAACGCCTCCTCGGCCTCGGCCCGGCGCCGCAGGATGCGCAGGGACACGCCGAATAGCTTGGCCGATGTCAGCGCGTAAAGCCGCTGAAACGCCGCGCGATCCCCTTCGGCCACCTGTCCGATCAGCTCCTCGATGTCTTCCAGCGTCGCCATGCCGTCCCCGTCTGCCCCTCGCGGCCGGCGGTCCCGGCCTGCGCGATTTTGCCCTTTCCCTCGCCGTTCGCTTCGATATGGTGCACGTCAGACCCGCGGAATGCTGCGGGTGCGAACAATGCAGGAAGGGATAGACCGACCATGGCCGAGGGATCGCTCGACAGCAACGCCAAACCGACCGAAGAGATTTCCGTGCGCGAGACTTTCGGCATCGACACGGATATGGTGGTGAAGGGTTTTGAAGAGCGCACCGACCGCGTGCCCGAGGTCGACGAGACCTATCGTTTCGACCCCGACACCACGCTGGCCATCCTGGCAGGCTTCTCTCACAACCGCCGCGTCATGGTGCAGGGCTACCACGGCACGGGCAAGTCGACCCATATCGAACAGGTCGCGGCCCGGCTGAACTGGCCCACCGTGCGCGTCAACCTCGACAGCCACATCTCCCGCATCGACCTGATCGGCAAGGACGCGATCAAGCTGAAGGACGGCAAGCAGGTCACCGAGTTCCACGAGGGCATCCTGCCCTGGGCGCTGCGCAACCCCGCCGCCATCGTCTTCGACGAATATGACGCCGGCCGCGCCGACGTGATGTTCGTCATCCAGCGCGTGCTGGAAGCGGACGGCAAGCTGACGCTGCTGGACCAGAACGAGGTGATCACACCCAACAAGTATTTCCGCCTCTTCGCCACCTCCAACACGGTGGGCCTGGGCGACACGACGGGCCTCTACCACGGCACCCAACAGATCAACCAAGCCCAGATGGACCGCTGGTCGCTGGTCGCCACGCTGAACTACCTCAGCCATGACGCCGAAGCCGCGATCGTGCTGTCGAAGGCGCCGCATTACAACACCGCCGCCGGGCGCAAGACCATCAGCCAGATGGTGACCCTGGCCGGGCTGACCCGCACGGCCTTCATGAACGGCGACCTGTCGACCGTCATGTCGCCCCGGACGCTGATCAACTGGGCCCAGAACGCCGAGATCTTCCGCAACACCGGCTATGCCTTCCGCCTGACCTTCCTCAACAAGTGCGACGAGCTGGAACGCCAGACGGTGGCCGAGTTCTACCAGCGCTGCTTCGATGAGGAACTGCCCGAAAGCGCCGCCGCCGCGGCCAGCTGACCCCGCGGACAGGACAGGATATGCGAGGGCGCGCGCCACGGGCGACGCGCCCTTTTTCCTGCCCGGTTCTCCCCGCTGCCGCCCCAACCGTCACTCCGAAGTCATCCACGTGAACCGGATCTGAACGTCTTTCCGTCAGCCTGACGCCTCCTGCCCCGGAGGTCCGTCATGCGTCATGTCCGCCCCCTCGCCACCGCCCTCGCCTGTCTGCTGCTGGCCCCGGCCTGCCGCGCCGCGCCGCAGGCGGTCGCGCTGCCGGATGCCCCGCGCCTTCTGGCGGACTGCACGGGGCGGCTCTCGGCCCTGCTCGAACACCAGTGGCTGATGGCCGCACCGGAATCGACAGAAACGGAAGACCTGCGCGCCCGGATGCTTGCCCTGCTCGCCGCCGCCACGGGTCCCGAGCCCGCGGCGGACATCACCCGCGCCCTGCTGGCCGCCCGGATCGAGGCCAAGGCGGCCCAGGCCGCCCTGCTGACGCGGGCCACCTTTGGGCCCCCCTCCCCCCGTGCCGCCCGGCGCGCCCGGTCCGAGATCGCCCTCTGCCGCGCCCTGCTGCCCGACTGACGCAATGCAGGCCCGGTTTCGCACGCTCGCCAGGCCCCCAGTACCTCCGTAGCCCAGTCCCGCGCCCCGCCCCCTGCTTCACTTCGTCGAAAATACTCCGGGGTGAATTGGGCCGAAGGCCCAAGAGGGGCAGCGCCCCCAATGCCCCCACTCGACCCGACCGCCCCTTTGCCCCCACGGAAGCCGGCAACTCCTGGGCCATCGGCTCTCGCAATCGGGCGCCGCCGCCGGACCCGCGCCCGGCTGCCGTCGCTTCGCGCTTGCGAGTACGCCGGGGGAATGCTTTATCTTCCCCATGAGCAAGTCCAGCGACAACCCCGCCGATCCGTTCAAGAAGGCCCTGGCCGAGGCCACCAAGGTCATGGCCGACGATTCCGAGCTGAATGTGCAGTACAGCGTCGATCCCTCCGGCATGTCCGCGGATCAGATGCGCCTGCCGCAGATCTCGCGCCGCATGTCGAAGGACGAGGTGCTGCTGGCCCGCGGCACCGCCGATGCCCTGGCCCTGCACCACCGCTACCACGACGCCGCCACCCACGGCCGCTATCGCCCCGAGGGCCAGATGGCGCGCGAGCTGTTCGAGGCGATGGAAACCGCCCGCTGCGAGGCCATGGGCGCGCGCGACATGCCCGGCACCGCCGGCAACATCGACCACAAGATCGGCGCCGAGGCCCGGCGTATGGGCTACGAGGGTATCAAGGACCGCGCACAGGCCCCCCTTCCGGCCGCCGCCGGTTACATGATCCGCCACCTGGCCACCGGGCGTCCGATGCCCGAGGGCGCGGAGAACGTGATGGAGCTGTGGCGCCCCTTCATGGAAGAACGCTGCGGCACCACGCTGGAAGACCTGCAGGAGCGCCTGTCGGACCCGGCCGCCTTCGCCCGCTTCGCCCGCCAGCTGATCGACGACCTGGGCTATGGGGACCAGCTGGGCGATGACCCCGACGCCGAGGACGACGAATCCGCGGACGACGCCGAGGAGGCCCCCGACGACGAAGAGCAGGATCCGGATTCCACCGGCCAAGACGACAGCGAGGATCAGCCCGAGGCCAGCCCCGAGCAGAGCCAGGAAGACCAGCAGGACCAGTCCGAAGCCGAGGTCAGCGCCGATGACATGGCCGACCAGGAGGCGGGCGAAGAGG
This sequence comes from Pseudooceanicola marinus, assembly GCF_002786295.1. Lineage (GTDB taxonomy): Bacteria > Pseudomonadota > Alphaproteobacteria > Rhodobacterales > Rhodobacteraceae > Pseudooceanicola > Pseudooceanicola marinus. The sequence goes on from NZ_PGTC01000018.1 coordinate 448,835, forward strand.
CCGAGATGCCCGAGGGCGAGGCGCCGCAGGAGCCCCCGGCGCCTGCGCCCGTCAGCGATGCCGATCCGAATTACGCCGTCTATACCGATGCCTACGACGAGGAGGTCCTCGCCGAGGAACTGGCCGAGGCCGCCGAGCTGGAACGCCTGCGCGCCTATCTCGACCAGCAGCTGGACCCGCTGAAGGGCGCCGTTGGCCGCCTGGCCAACAAGCTGCAGCGCCGCCTGCAGGCGCAGCAGAACCGCTCCTGGGAATTCGACAAGGAAGAGGGCGTGCTGGATGCGGGCCGCCTGGCGCGCGTGGTGGCCAACCCCACGACGCCGCTGTCGTTCAAGGTCGAGAAGGACATGGAGTTCCGCGACACCGTGGTGACGCTGCTGCTGGACAACTCCGGCTCGATGCGCGGCCGCCCGATCTCGATCGCGGCGATCTGTGCCGATGTGCTGGCCCGCACGCTGGAGCGGTGCAACGTGAAGGTGGAGATCCTGGGCTTCACCACCCGCGCCTGGAAGGGCGGGCAGAGCCGCGAGAAATGGCTGGCCGATGGTCGCCCGCAGCAACCGGGCCGCCTGAACGACCTGCGCCACATCATCTACAAGCAGGCCGATGCCCCCTGGCGGCGGAGCCGCGAGAACCTCGGCCTGATGATGAAGGAAGGCCTGCTGAAGGAGAACATCGACGGCGAGGCCCTGGAATGGGCACACCGCCGGATGATGGGCCGGCGCGAGGCGCGGCGCATCCTGATGGTGATCTCCGACGGGGCGCCGGTGGACGATTCGACGCTGTCGGTGAACCCCGCCAACTTCCTCGAAAAGCACCTGCGGGACGTGATCGCCATGATCGAGAAGAAGAAGGCGGTGGAGTTGATCGCCATCGGCATCGGCCACGACGTGACCCGCTACTACCAGCGTGCCGTCACCATCACCGATGTCGATCAGCTGGCGGGCGCGATGACCGAGCAGCTGGCGAGCCTCTTCGACAATGACCCGCGCGCCCGGGCGCGCTTTGCCGGCATTCGCAAGGCGAGCTGAGCCTGAGGGAGAAGCAAGCGGGGGCGCTGCCCCCCTTGCGTCTGCGACGCAATTCCCCCCGGGATATTTCCGGCCAACAAATAGACAAAGTGGCGCTGTGCCCCGACGCGAGGCTGCGCCCAGAGAAACAGGCGGGGCAAGGCGCACCGATCCGGGCGTTTTCGCCTCGCCCCCCGGAACCGGCCCCCCTAAAGTGGCCGCGACACGAAAGACCCCGAGGGATCAAGATGTTCCAGACCTTTGAGACTCCGTCCTCCCCCGAGCAGGGGCCGCCGCGCCTGGCCGATCTGCGCGATGCCATGGCCGCGCAGTCGCTCGACGCCTTCCTGGTACCGCGCGCCGATGCCCACCAGGGGGAATATGTGGCGCCCCGGGACGAGCGGCTGGCCTGGCTGACCGGATTCACCGGCTCGGCCGGGTTCTGTCTGGTGACCGGGACCCGCGCGGGCGTCTTCGTCGACGGGCGCTACCGGGTGCAAGCCCCGGCGCAGGTCGCCGAGGATTTCGAGGTGATCGCCTGGCCGGAAACCTCCATCGCCGCCTGGGCGCGCCAGGCGCTGCCCCAGGGGGGTGTGCTGGGCTTCGATCCCTGGCTGCATGCCCGGGGCGAGATCGACCGGCTTGAGGCGGCGCTGCAAGGGTCCGGCATCCGCCTGCGCGCGGTGGCGGAGAACCCGCTGGATGCGGTGTGGGAGGATCAGCCCGAGCCGCCCTTGGCCCCCATCGTGCCGCAGCCCATCGAGTTCACTGGCGAGAGCCTGGAGGACAAATGCCGCCGCCTGGGCACCCTGCTGGACGAAGCCGGCGAGGCCATGGTCGTGCTGACCCTGCCCGACAGCATCGCCTGGCTGCTGAACATCCGCGGCAGCGACATCGCCCGCAACCCGGTGCCCCATGTCTTCGCCTTGCTCTTCGCCGACGGGCAGGTCGCCCTCTTCGCCGATGACGCCAAATGCGACGAGGCGCTGCTGGATCACCTCGGCCCGGACGTGAACATCGAAGGCCCCGAAAGCTTCGGCCCGACGCTGGAGCATCTGGCGGGCCGGCTGACACGGCCGGTGCGGCTGGACCCGGCCAGCTGCCCCGTCTGGGTGCAGGACCGCCTGGCCGGGCTGGAGATCCACTGGGACAGCGATCCCTGCATCCTGCCCAAGGCCTGCAAGACCGAGGCCGAGCTGGCCGGCATGCGCGCGGCCCATGAACGCGACGCGGTGGCCATGTGCCGCTTCCTCGCCTGGTTCGACGCTGGCCCGCAGGAGAGCCTGAGCGAGATCGACCTGGTGACCCGGCTGGAGATCTTCCGCCGGGAGACCAACCAGCTGATGGAGATCAGCTTTGACACCATCGCCGGCGCCGGGCCGAACGGCGCCCTGCCCCACTACCGGGTGACCACCGACAGCAATCGCACGCTGGAGGCCGGCCAGCTGGTTGTCGTGGACAGTGGCGGCCAGTACCTGGACGGCACCACCGACATCACCCGCACCCTCCTGGTGGGAAAAGACACGGGCGAGGCCGAAAAGGCCGCCTTTACCCGCGTCCTGCAGGGCATGATCGCCATTTCGCGCCTGCGCTTCCCGCGCGGCCTGGCGGGGCAGCACCTGGATGCGCTGGCACGCTATCCGCTGTGGCTGGCCGGTCAGGACTATGACCACGGCACGGGCCACGGCGTCGGCGCCTACCTGTGCGTGCACGAGGGGCCGCAGCGCCTGAGCCGCGTGTCGGACGTGCCCCTGCGCCCCGGCATGATCCTGTCGAACGAGCCGGGCTATTACCGCGAGGGCGCCTTCGGCATCCGCATCGAGAACCTGATAGCCGTCGAGTCGGCCCCGGCGCTGGAGGGCGCGGACGCCGCGCGCGACATGCTGGCCTTCGAGACCCTGACCTGGGTGCCGATCGAGCGACGGCTGATCCTGGTGGACCGGCTGAGCGCCGAGGAACGGGCCTGGATCGACGCCTACCACGCCGAGGTGCGTGCCCGCATTCGTCCACTTCTGGACGAAGCGACCGCAGTGTGGTTGGATCGGGCCACGGAGACACTCTGACTTCGGGCCCGGATCGCGGGCTTTGACACGCCCCTGTTACAGCGGCGCGTCAGGAAGCAGGGGCAATGAGGGACAGACATGAGTGATATCACGATCCGCAAGGCCGATGGCCTGTGGTCGGTCCGCGCCGGTGGCGCGGTCCTGGCCGAAAGCCGCGACGCCCTGCAGCTGAGCGAACCGGGCTACCCGGACATCATCTATTTTCCGCGCGACGACATCGCCATGGCCTTTCTCGACCCGAGTGACCACGGCAGCCATTGCCCGAAGAAGGGCGATGCCACCTATTATTCCATCGCCACCAAGAGCCAAACCCTGGAAAATGCCGCCTGGTCTTACGAAGCCCCGCTGGCGGGGGTCGAGGAGATCGGTGGGCACATCGCCTTCCACGCGACCGATTTCGTGACCATCGAACAGATCTGAGGGCACCTGACCCTCGCCCGCCCGGCGCTACGGCGGCGGGCGGGGGCTCGGCCCCGCTTGGGCCCTGACGGGCTCAATTCCCCCCGGGATAGTTTCGGCCAACAAATGGAGAGGGGCGTCGGGCGCAGCGGCAAACGAGGCGCGCGGCGCAGCCCCGGCCTAGCTGTGCTCCTCGCGCGCGGTGGCCGCGAGCGCGCGGTTATAGGTACGCAGGGCATCGACGTGGAAGAGCGCGCCCAGAAGCTCCGGCGCCTTGCCGGGCTGGGGGGAGGAGACCACCGGCAAGTAGGGCTCCAGCGTTCGCTCGAAGACCGGGAAGGCGGCCTCCAGCGTGGCGCCCCCATCGATGTAGAGACCCTTTTCCACCATCTCCCAGCAGGTGGCCTCGGCTGCCGCACGTTCGGCCCCGCAGGGGCGCATGACGTCGCGCACGCGGAACATGGCCAGCAGGTATTCCTGTGGCCCGGCCGCCAGGTGGATGCCGCGCCGTTCCAGCTGCGTCAGGAAGAAGGAGCGTTTCACCAGTTTCGACCCGATCGCGGTGGAGATCGAGACCGTCACCATCACCGCCAGAGCCGTGGTCCAGTTGCCGGTCAGCTCGAAGACGATCAGCGTTGTGGAGATCGGCGCGCCCAGCACCGCCGCCGCCACACCGCCCAGGCCCGCCAGGGCGTAGAGTGACGGGCTTCCCGACTGGTCGGGGAAGATCCCCGTAGCGATGAAGCCGAAGGCCAGGCCGGTCAACGCGCCCAGCATCATCGAGGGCGAGAAGACCCCGCCGCCCATGCGGCCGCCCATGGTGATCGCCGTGGCCAGCGCCTTGATCAGGGCAAAGAGGATCGCCTGTTGCAGCAGCAGCTCGCCCGAAAGCGCGCGCAGCGTCGTCTCGTAACCCACGCCGATGATATGGGGGAACCAGATCGCCATGACGCCCAGCAGGGCGCCGGCGACGGCGGGACGCAGAAACCGCGGGATGCGGAAGCGGCCCTGAAGGCGGGTGCCGATATCCTCGGACAGGAAGATCGCCCGCATGAAGAGCCCCGCGACCACGCCACAGACCGCGCCGAGCAGCAGGAAGGCGGGCAATTCCTCGTAGAACTCCAGGATCGAGCTGCCGGGCAGGACGAACTCCACCGTTTCGCCGAACTGCAGGCGCGAGATCACGGCGCCGGCCACCGCGGCCACGGTGATCGGGGCGAAGGCATGGATGGCGAAGTGGCGCAGCACCACCTCCAGCGCGAAGAGAGCACCGGCAATGGGCGCATTGAAGGAGGCCGAGACGGCTGCGGCCACGGCGCAACCCAGCAGGTCGCGGCCCTTGATACCGTCTGCCTTCAGCCGGTTCAGCACCCAGCTGGACATGACCGCGACGAGGTGCACCACCGGCCCTTCACGGCCTGAGGAGCCGCCGGTGCCCAGGGTGACCAGCGACGCCAGCGCCGAGCCGAGGCCCGCGCGCCCTTCGACCCGTCCCTCGTTCAGCGCCGCCCCCTCGACCACGTCGGCCACGGAGCGCACGCGCCCGTCGGGCGTGAAGACATGCAGCAGGATGCCGGCGATCAACCCGCCGATGATCGGCACCACCAGCACCACGTACCACGGCAGCCCGCCCGCCAAGGAATGCAACCGGTGCACGTCCTCGGCGCCGTAGGAGAGTTTCTGCAGCAGGGCGATGCCGCGGCGGAAGGCCAGCGCGGCACCACCGGCGGCTACGCCGATCGCCAGGGCGATCAGCCAGAACTGCAACTGGTTGGGGCCTCGGGTGCGCAGGATCGACCAGTAGGACCGCAGCTGTGCGAAGATCACCGCCAGGCCTCGTGCCAGCCAACTCCCGTCACGCCCGCTCATCCGAAGTCACACCCCTGCCTTGTCGTGCCCGGCCCACCCGCCTCCGCGCGCCCCTGTCGCCGGGGCGCAACGCGGCGGTCGCCACCTTTCCCTTCTAGGACAAAGGCCTGAAACGTAAAAGAGGCGGTGGGGCTCGGCGGGGTCCCATGGCCGGGCGAGCCCCGACAGCTGACGCCCCGCTTTCAGGCGGCTTCCCCCGGTTGGGGTATGCCCGCAGGGGTCGAATCTGCAACTCTGAGCAGGGTGACGAGTTTGCTGTGGTGTCGGCACTTCCCGGTGTCGCTCGCGCCGCCTGCGGCACGGTCCCCCCCACCGAGGCCTCAGCCGGGCTGTGCGCCCGGAGACATGAGCTCAGCCCGGGCAAAGGCGCGGATCAGTCGGTGGCGATCAGCTTCCGCGCCGCCGCGCGGGCCTCTTCAGTCACCGCATCGCCGGAAATCATCCGCGCCAGTTCATCCACCCGCGCTTCGGGCGTCAGCGACAGGACGGTCGACAGGGTCGCGTCACCCTCCACCCGCTTGGCCACCTGCCAGTGATGCGAGGCGCGCGCCGCGACCTGCGGCGAATGGGTGACGACCAGAACCTGCCCGTCCTCGGCCAGCCGCGCCAGGCGGCGGCCAACCGCATCGGCGGTGGCGCCGCCGACGCCGCGGTCAATCTCGTCAAAGATCATGGTGATCTGCGTGTCGTCGCCTGCCAGGCAGACCTTCAACGCCAGCAGAAAGCGCGACAGTTCCCCGCCCGAGGCGATCTTGGCCAGCGGACCGGAAGGGGCCCCCGGGTTGGTCGCCACGGTGAAGGACACCTCATCGCGACCATCGGGACCGGGCTCGGCGGCCTCGATCTGCGTAACGAAGCGCGCGCGCTCCATCTTCAGCGGGGCCAGCTCTGCCTCGACGGCGGCATCCAGGCGCGCTGCGGCTTCGGTCCGGGCGGCGGTCAGTCTCTCCGCCAGGGCGGCATAGGTTTCATCAGCCTGACGCAGCGCGGTTTCCAACGCGGCGATCTCGCCTGCGCCGTTGTCGATGGCATCCAGACGGTTGCGCAGATCCTCGGCCAGGGTGGCCAGCTCATCGGGGGCGACGTCATGCTTGCGCGCCAGGGCCCGGATGGCAAAGAGCCGCTCCTCGGTCGTCTCCAGCTCCAGCGGATCGAAGTCCAGCGCTTCCAGACAGCGCACGACACCATCGGCGGCCTCATCCAGTTCCGCCAGGGCGCGGGTCAGCGCGGCCAACGGTTCATCCAGCCGGCCCTCGACCCCGTCGGCGGCGCCCTCCAGCCAGCGCAGCGCATCGTTCATCGGCCCCTCGGCGCCATCGTTGCCAAGGGCCTGATGGGCCCGGGCCACATCGGCCCGCAACTTCTCGGCGCCCTGCATCAGGCGGCGGCGGGCGTCCAGATCGGCTTCCTCTCCCTGCTCGGGCGCCAGCTGATCCAGCTCGGCCACGGCATGGCGGAGGAATTCCTCCTCGGCGGCGGCGGCGGCCAGCGCGGCGCGGGCCGCATCCAGCTTCTTCTGGGCGGAAGACCGGGCACGCCAGGCCTCCCGCAGCTCGGCGCGCAGCGGTGCGGTGCCGGCAAACTCATCAAGGATCGCACGGTGGCCGCGCGGGTTCAGCAGCCCGCGGTCATCGTGCTGGCCGTGCAACTCCACCAGGGTTTCGGAGAGGGCACGCAGGACCTGGCCCGAGGCCCGGCGGTCGTTGATCCAGGCGGTCTTGCGCCCGTCGCGGGTGTTGATGCGGCGCAGGACCAGTTCCTCACCCGTGGGCAAACCGGCCTCTTCCAGAACCGCCTGGGCCGGATGATCCTCCGGCAGCTCGAACCAGGCGGTCACCTCCCCCTGCTCGGCGCCGCCCCGGACCAGATCGGCCCGCCCGCGCCAGCCCAGCACGAAGCCTAACGAATCGAGCAAGATGGACTTGCCCGCCCCGGTTTCGCCGGTCAGCACGTTCAGCCCCGGCTGGAAGTCGAGCTCCAGCCGGTCGATGATCAGCATGTCGCGAATGTCGAGGCCACGCAGCATCGCGGGGCCCTCAGCGCGGCGCGGCGGCGCCCCCGCGGCGGTCTGCGCCGAAGGGGGCCGGGCAATAGCGGACAGGCGCCGGGCTCTGCATCAGATCCAGTCGCCCTTCACCGTCTGGCGGTAGATCCGCACCAGCCAGTTGTCACCGCGCGACTTGGCCTCCAGCCCCTGCTTGGTCAGCAGGGCGTAGGCGTCCTCGTACCACTCGGTCGAGCGGAAGTTGTAGCCCAGGATCGCGCCGGCGGTCTGCGCCTCGTCGGTGAGGCCCAGCGACAGGTAGGATTCGACCAGACGATAGAGCGCCTCGGGCGTATGCGAGGTCGTCTCGAACTCTTCGACCACAACGCGGAAGCGGTTGATGGCGGCGGCGAAATGGTCGCGCTTCAGGTAGTAGCGCCCGACCTCCATCTCCTTGGCGGCAAGGTGGTCGAAGGCCAGCTCGAACTTCAGGATGGCGGACTTGGCGTATTCGCTGTCGGGGTAGCGTTCGATGACCTGGCGCAGGGCCTGAAGAGCCTGGAAGGTCAGACCCTGGTCGCGACCCACTTCGTCGATCTGGTCGTAGTAGCTCAGCGCCAGCAGATACTGCGCATAGGGCGCATCCTCGGAGCGCGGGTAGAAGTCGACGTAGCGCTGCGCGGCGGCGCGGCTTTCGTCGTAATTACGGGCCGAATGCTGGGCAAAGGCCTGCATGATGAGCGCGCGCTGCGCCCATTCGGAATAGGGATAGAGACGCTCGATCTCGGAGAAGTACTCGGCAGCGTCGTCGTATGCGCCTTCCTCGACCTCGTATTCGCCGCGCTCGAAGATCTGCTCGGCCGTGTAGGAGTCCATCGGCACCTTGCGGTCGTTGACCCCGGGGCCACCCCCGCAGGATGCCAGAAGACCCATCAGCAGAACGCCTCCTGCCAGCTTTGTTCGGAAACCGCCGCCGCTCATGCCTGCAAACCCCTTCAGCGTCATCTTCGATGGGCCCCTCGCACGGGGGCCGCAGGTCGGTCCTAGCACAGAAAATTCCGGTGCAAAACGCCTTTACGCCCGGCAGGCGGGCAAAGCCTGATGACGCGCCCCAAATGTGCGACGTCCTCCCGAAACGGAAGGACGTCAGCCGGCCACGACAGACCGGAAGGACAGGAAATCAAGGGACTGCGGCGCGGGCGGACGGCAGGCCGGATCAGGCCACCGCCGGGATCTCGGCGGGGCTGACGCCGACGCCGGGCAGCCGCGCGGCCACCTCGGGCGTGCAGGAGCGGATGCGGTAATTGCGCCGATCGGCAAAGAGCGCCCGCAGCAGGGTATTGGTCAGCGCATGCCCCGCCCGGATGCCTTCGTAGCGGCCCAGGATCGGGGCGCCGGCCAGGGCCAGGTCGCCCAAGGCGTCCAGCATCTTGTGACGCACCGGCTCATCCGTGTGGCGCAGGCCGGAGGGCGACAGGATCGCATCACCGTCCACAACCACCGCATTGTCGAGCGTCCCGCCAAGGGCCAGGCCGTTGGCCTGCATCGCCTCGACGTCGGACTGGCGGCAGAACGTACGGCTGTCGGACAGTTCGCGCACAAAGGCGCCGTTCTTCACCACCAACTCCCGGTTCTGCACGCCGATCGCGGCATCGGGGAAATTGATGTGGAAGGAAATCTCCAGCTGATCGGCGGGCAGCAAGCGGGCGATCGCCGGGCCGTTCTGCACCTCGACCGGGCGCAGCACCTCGATGGCGCGCAGCGGCGCGGATTGCGCCATCAGGCCACGCCACAGGATGCCGCGCACGAAGGGAGCGGCGGAGCCGTCCAGGATCGGCACTTCCGGCCCGTCGATCTCCACCAGGGCATTGGAGATGCCGCAGCCGGCCAGCGCCGCCATGACGTGTTCCACCGTGGAGACGGTGGCGCCGGTCGCGTTGATCAGCCGGGTGCAGAGCGCCGTGCGCTCCACCGCGTTCCAGCGGGCGGGGATCATCCCCTCTTCCTCGGACATGTCGGAGCGACGGAACCAGATCCCGTAGCCGGCTTTCGCCGGGCGAATGGTCAGCGTGGCGGGCGCGCCCGAGTGCAGGCCCTGACCGCTGAAGCTGACCGGCGCTTTGATCGTCTGTTGCACGTTGCTCACCCCAAATGTCCGATACGACCTGTCCCGGCCGTTAACTGCTGATTAGGTAAGGGCTGGGGCGAAAACCCTCAACTCACTCTTTGCAACGGTTTGAAACATCGCCTGCAACATTTCCCGGGCCTTCCGACACCCCACGCCAAACCCTTGACACAAAATAAAAAAGCCGCCCGAAGGCGGCTTTTCAGTCTGTCACATCGCGGCGCGGCGGGGAGGCGGAGCCCCGCCGCGCCGCCAGCGTGATCAGTTGGCCTGGCGGCGCAGGAAGGCAGGAATCTCGATCCGCTCCTGGTCAGGATCGGACTCTTGCTGCGGCGCGCGGCGCGGTGCCGGTGCGGCCGAGGGCTCGACCCGCGGCTGCGCCTGAACGGCGGGCTGGCTGCGTTGCTGCGGCGCCTGTCCGCCACCGCTTTCACCGTGGCCGGTCATACGGTTGATCAGCGAGTTGATCCGCGAGCGGGAGCGTTCGCCACCGGCAGGTTCACCGAACTCGGCCCGCTTCTGCTGGGGCACTTCGCGCGGGGCCTGCTGCTGCGGCACGGCACGGGGCGCGGGCTGCTGCGGCTGTTGCTGCACCGGACGGGCCCCTTCAGCGCGCGGCGCCTTGGACACGGCAGCCTGAAGGCGGGCCATGGTCTCGGGCGAGGGCTGACCGGCGCGGCGCGGCTGCGGCGCGACGTATTGTTCCCGCTGGGCCTGGTGATCGTCGACGGCATGGGCCATCGGCGCGGCCTCGGGACGGCGCGGCTGGTAGGCCGGCGGCGGCAGGTCATCCTGCGACTGCGGCGCGTAACCGGTGCGCGGTGCGGGCCGGGACTCATAGGCCTCGGGCTGCTGCGGTGCGTAGCCGCGGTGGCCATCGTCGATGGGGTGGTAGTCCATCTCGTCGTCCTGGGCGCCCTGCCCGTCCAGGTCATCGAAGAGACCCGGCGCATTGTCGTAGTCGTCCTCGACATGCTGGGCTGCCGGCTGCTGGTAGCCCTGCTGCGGCTCTTGCTGGCGCGCCGTGGGGGCGGGCTGCGGCTCGGCGTCGGCGGCGGGTTCTTCCATCTGCACGGCCTGCTTCAGCGGCTCGGCCATGCGGCGACGGGGCACCGGGATGTCCTGGTGCACGTCGGAGGCATCGATGCCGGTGGCGACGACGGAGACGCGCATCGCGCCTTCCATCGACTCGTCCAGGGTCGAACCGACGATGATGTTGGCGTCCGGGTCCACTTCCTCGCGGATGCGGTTCGCGGCTTCGTCCAGCTCGAACAGGGTCAGGTCGTGACCGCCGGTGATGTTGATCAGCACGCCACGCGCGCCTTTCAGGCTGATCTCGTCCAGCAGCGGGTTGGCGATCGCCTTCTCCGCGGCCTGCAGGGCGCGGGTTTCGCCATCGGCCTCGCCAGTGCCCATCATCGCCTTGCCCATCTCGTCCATCACGGCGCGGACGTCGGCGAAGTCGAGGTTGATCAGGCCCGGACGGACCATCAGGTCGGTCACGCCCTTGACGCCCTGGTAGAGCACGTCATCGGCCAGCGAAAAGGCCTCGGTGAAGGTCGTCTTCTCGTTCGCCAGACGGAACAGGTTCTGGTTCGGGATGATGATCAGCGTGTCCACGACCTTCTGCAGGGCTTCGACGCCCTCCTCGGCCTGGCGCATCCGCTTCACGCCCTCGAACTGGAAGGGTTTGGTGACGACGCCCACGGTCAGCACGCCGAGTTCCCGCGCGGCCTGCGCGATGATCGGAGCTGCGCCCGTGCCGGTGCCGCCGCCCATCCCGGCCGTGATGAAGCACATGTGCGCGCCGGCAAGGTAGTCAACGATCTGTTCGATGCTTTCTTCGGCAGCGGCCGCACCAACGGTGGGCTTGGCGCCGGCGCCGAGACCCTCGGTGACCTTCACGCCCAGCTGGACGCGGGCCTGAGCCTGGCTTTGCTGAAGGGCCTGGGCGTCGGTGTTCGCGACGACGAAGTCGACACCTTCCAGCTCCTTCTCGATCATGTTGTTGACGGCATTACCGCCGGCCCCGCCCACACCGAAAACGGTGATACGCGGCTTCAACTCTTCTCCCATGCCGGGAACGCTGAGGTTCAGTGTCATAGAATTTTCCGCCTGCTTGGCCCCTTTGCGGGGTTTTTTCTGCCTATCAAGTAAAACTTTAACGCTTTCCCGACGGCTCGTCACCCCAAAATCAGCGAAAAACACCAAATCTGGCGCGCGAAACCCGCGCGTTCGCGGCATTTCGCCGAAAGCACTTTATGTTGCGGTTACCAGTTCTCGCGGAACCAGCGCACGGCGCGCTTCAGCGAACGGGCCGGATAGCGGTCGAGCGGCAGATCGAAGTCCCACCATTCGTCCTGCGGATGCGCCGCAAAAAGGCACATGCCGACGGCGGAGGCAAAGCCCGGCCCCGTCGCCGCCTGCGGCAGACCATGCACGCGCAGCGGCCGGCCCAGGCGCACCTGCTGGCCGAGGATCTTGGACGCCAGGCCGTCGAGACCGGGGATCTGGCTGGCCCCGCCGGTCAGCACGATCTGCTGGTTGGGCAGGCTGTCGAAGCCCGCAGCGTCGAGGCAATGACGCACCTCCTCCAGGATCTCCTCGACCCGGGGGCGCATGATGCCGATCAGCTCGGCCCGGGTACAGGTGCGGCGGTCGTGTTCGTAATCGCCGGTCTCGCCGCCGATCTCGATCCGCTCGCGGTCGTCCATGCCGGTGGCGTGGACCCCGCCGTAGAAGGTCTTGAGCCGCTCGGCATTGGCCGTGGGGATCTGCAACGCCATGGAGATGTCGCCGGTGACATGCTCGCCGCCCATGCGCACCGCATCGGCGTAGATCATGTGTTTCTTCATGAAGACCGACAGAGAGGTCGTGCCGCCGCCCATGTCGATGCAGGCCGCGCCCAGTTCCTGCTCATCCTCCACCAGCGAGGAGATGCCGGTGACATAGGCCGAGGAGGCGATCCCCGCCAGTTCCAGGTCGCAGCGTTTGACGCAATGGGCCAGGTTCTGCACCGCCGTGGCATCGACCGTCAGCATGTGCATGTCGGTGGCCAGGGTGTTGCCGGTCTGCCCGCGCGGGTCCGACAGGCCGGAGCGGAAATCCAGGGCGAAGTTGACGGGTTGGGCGTGTAGCACCTCGCGGCCTTCGCCGTAGTCCGGCAGGTCGCAGGCGGCCAGCACGCGGCTGACGTCCTGTTCGGTCACCTGATCGCCCTCGACCTCGACCTCACCGGCCAGGCCGTAGCTGCGCGGGCCTGCGCCGGCGAAACAGGCGATCACGTGGTCGACCCGGACCTTGGCCATCTTCTGCGCCGCCTGCAGGGCGGTGCGGATGGCACGTTCGGTTTCCGGCATGGCGTCGATCTCGCCGAAGCGGACCCCGCGCGAGCGGGTGGTGGCGGCGCCGATCACCCGGAACCCCGCCTGCCCCGCCAGGCTGCCCACGCCGTCCATCGGCAGGGCGCCCCGGCCGTTGCCGTCAAAGCGCAGGATCAGGCAGGCGATCTTGGACGTGCCGACGTCCAGCACCGCCACGACACCACGCTGCATCGCCGCCTTGCGCATGTTCCGCATGGCCCGCTGGGATTGATAGAGCTCCGTCATCATCTGTCGCCTGTGCCTCTTGCTGTCGGTCTTGGTTGCCGAATTATCTGCTCGTCGTCGTCAATTGCCGGCCTTGGCCGTCTGCAGCATGTCCTGGATGCGGCGCCATTCGGTCACCGCCCCCTCGCTCATCCGCAGGGTCGGCCGGCTCGCCAGCCGCATGTCCACCGCCACCAGATCCCGCGCCAGCAGCTCCTGCGCCTCGTCCAGCGCCAGCACCCGTTCCAGGGCCTGCACCGGCTTCTTCTCGGGCAGCATGATCCGCTGATCGCGATCCAGCACCACGTCCCAACGGCGTTCGCCGATCCGTTCCAGCCCGCGCAGCCTGTCGCGGATGGGCTGGGCGGCGGCGATGATCGCCAGTGCCTCGGGAATGGCCGCGGGATCGCCCGCCCCTGCCAGCAAGGGCAGATCGGGCCGGTCCAGCCGCTTGTGCACGGCGCCGGTCACCACGCCCTCTGGGTCCACCAGGTCGAGCCCGGCGCGCCCGCGCCAGATCGCCACCGGCAGCCGTTCCGTGATCCGCACCCGAAGTTCTCCGCCATCGCGAAGCTGGAGGGCCGCCTCGGCCACCGACGGCAGGCTTTCGATCGAGGTCTTCAGGCCGGGCAGGTCGATGTCGAAGGACGAACGCGGCAGGTCCAGCTCGGCCACCTCGCGGATGTCCTCCTCGGTCACCGGCGAGGCGCCCGTGACTTCCATCACCTGCACCATGAACTGCGGCATTGTCTCGAACCGATGTTTCCAGTCGTAGAGGGTGGAGACCACCGCATCGCGACGCATCTCGTCAGCCATGTAGAGATGCACGGCACCGAAACAGATCGCCGCCGGCAGGACGATGCGCAGCGCCAGGCGGTAGCCCGGGGTCAGCATGAACCGTTGCAGGCGATAGGCCCAGCGAGAGGGCGCGGGATCGTGGCGCCCGGTCTTGCGGCGGGACCGGATCAGCGCTCGCATGAGGCATCCTCCACCAGCCAGCGACAAAGCGCACTGAAGGACAGGCCGCTGGCCGCGGCATGTTCAGGCGACAGCGAGGTGGGCGTCATGCCCGGCTGGGTGTTGGTTTCCAGCAGCACGAGGCCCGCGAGGCCCTTGGCGTCATCCCAGCGGAAATCGGTGCGCGACAGCCCGCGGCAGCCAAGTGCCGCATGGGCCCGCAGCGCGAAATCGCGGCAGGCCTCGGCGATGTCGTCGGGAATTTCGGCGGGGCAGACGTGGCGCGACCCACCTGGGGCATATTTCGCCTCGTAGTCGTACCAGCCGTCGGTCAGGATCTCGGTCACGCCCAGGGCGCTATCGCCCAGGACCGACACGGTCAATTCGCGCCCGGGGGCATAGGCCTCCACCATCAGCGTGTCGGGCATGTCATCGGCCACGGCGGGCGGCGCATTGGCGCCCTCCGGCACGATGTAGACCCCGACGGAAGAGCCTTCGTTGTAGGGTTTCACCACATAGGGCGGGTCCATGACATGGGCGGCGCGGATCGCGGCCTTGTCGGCCAGCAGGCTGTCGACCACCGGCAGGCCGGCGGCGCGGTAGACGTCCTTTGTCTTTTCCTTGTCCATGGCCAGCGCCGAGGCCAGCACGCCCGAATGGGTGTAAGGCAGACGCAGCCATTCCAGCACGCCCTGCACGCACCCATCCTCGCCCCAACGACCATGCAGCGCGTTGAAGACGGCGTCGGGAGAAATCTCAATCAGACGTGCGGCAAGGTCGGGCCCCGCATCCACGCAGACCACCTCAAACCCTTCATCCCGCAAAGCGGCGGCGCATTCACGCCCCGACGACAGAGACACCTCGCGCTCTGCGGAGGGGCCGCCCATCAGGAGTGCCACTTTCGGGTTTGCCCTGCTCGACGAACCCATTTGCCTCAGTATCCCGGACCTTTTGCGGCCCTTTATCGTTCCTTCCGGCGCCCAATTGCGCCGGGAACCTCCCCCACCCCGAAAGGCCGGTTCAGCGTCGTAATGATCGCGCCTTGAGGCGCTGTTATCAATCGGTCTTTGCGGATCGTGCGGCGTCCTCCAGACCGTCCTCGACCGAGGTCTCGCCCGGGGCGACATCACCTATCCGCATGATTTCCCAGTGTAGCTCTATTCCCCGGCTTTGAAAAACCCTTTTTCGAACCTCCTCGCCGAGCAGCTCCAGATCGCGCGCCGTGGCCTCGCCGGTGTTGATGAGGAAATTCGAGTGCTTCTCGCTCATCTGGGCGCCGCCGATGGCATGGCCGCGCAGGCCGGCCTCGTCGATCAGCTTCCAGGCCTTCAGATCCTGCACGTCGTCCGCGCGCCCGGTGGAAGAAAAGCCCGCCG
Source organism: Pseudooceanicola marinus (assembly GCF_002786295.1). Classification (GTDB taxonomy): domain Bacteria; phylum Pseudomonadota; class Alphaproteobacteria; order Rhodobacterales; family Rhodobacteraceae; genus Pseudooceanicola; species Pseudooceanicola marinus. Next base: position 464,205 of record NZ_PGTC01000018.1, read on the forward strand.
GGTTGCGGAAGGTCGACCCGGCGGAGCGGTCCTTCACCGGCTGGGTCGCATCCCGCATCGCCAGCTGCTCGGCCATGCGGGCGGCCAGCGCCTCCGGATCGCCCGCGGGCGGCGCGAAGGTGGCCTGGGTGATGACCCAATCGGCGGGCAGATCCGCGTGGCGATAGCTGAGGCTCAGCTCCGCCGCCGTCATCACCCGCGCCTCACCCGCCCGGGTGACCACGCGCACGGCGCGCAGCACGTCAGCCACATAGACGCCGTAGCATCCCGCATTCATCCGCACCGCGCCGCCGATGGAGCCGGGAATCGTCCGCAGGAAGGTCAGGTCCAACCCCGCCTGCGCCCCCTTGCGGGCGATGTTGCTGTCCGGTGCGGCTGCGCCTGCGATCAGCTGACCCTCGGCGATTTCATAGCTGTTGAACCCCTTCCCCAGCCGGATCACCACGCCACGGATCCCACCGTCACGGACGATCAGGTTCGAGCCGACCCCCATGGGAAAGACGGGCACCTCTGGGTCCAGGGCGGCGAGGAAGCTGCAGAGGTCCTCTTCGTCGGCAGGCTGGAACAGCCATTCCGCCGGACCACCCACGCGCAGCCATGTCAGGCGCGACAGAGCCTTGTCGCGGGTCAGGGTGCCCCTGATCTCGATCTCGTCCGGTCGGGCCATGGGGCGGCTGCCTTCTTCTTGCCTGCAGGAAATCCGGGCGCTTTGGGCAAGGCCCCCTGCCCGGTTGCCGCGAGATAGCAGCACCGGAGCGACCGGACAAGCGGTGCGCCCGCCCGTCAGCCGCGCAGCGCCGCGATCAGCCAGCCCAGAAGCGCCCCGCCCGCGCCAAAGACCAGCACCGCCCAGCCCAGCATCAGCAGGATCCCGGGCAGCATCGAGGCATTCATCCCCGGCACGGGCTGGGGAAGCCCGAGGAGTTGCATCGGAAGGATGGTGAAAAGACCGATCCCCGGCAGGGCAAAAGCCAGACCCAGATCATCGTCAAGCGCATAGCGAAAGCAGATCACAGCCACCACAAGACCCGCAACGAGAGGAATACCGAGGAGCAGAAACAAATCCACGCCCCCGCCGCCCTAGTCCAGTCGCGACCGGACCCAGCGACCCAGGTAGACAACCGGCCAGCGCAGGATGGACATGCCCCCCAGCAGAACGATCAGCCCGACGACAGGCCCGTGCTGCATGGTGACGAAACCGAGGATGGGAATGCCGCAGGCGATCAGCAGATAGGCGCGGCTCCAATGATTGTCGCGCGAAGGAACCATCGCCAGGATATTGGCCGCGACGCCCCAGAGGGCTGCCAGAAGAATCGATTCACTCATCGTGCTGCCTCCTTGGGTCTTTTCGGCGGGGCCTTGCCGGTGCGACCCGCCTGGCGACGCACGACCCCGGCCGAATGCACTTTTTCGCGGCCTGTTGCTCTTACGCAATAACTTACCCGCAACACCCTGCATCCACAAGAAAGTTTTTGACTTCGATGACCGCGCAAGCGTCTTTGCAGAAACCGACGGCAGCCGTTCCCGGACCGCCCGCGACAGGGCGGCAGAAAGACGCTCATGCAAATGGTGCCAGGAGGGCCGCGCACGGCGCGGCATTCCGCCGACCCGCCGTCGCGCCCCTTTTCAAAGGTTCCCGCTGCGCCCGCCCCTAGCCGGTCAGGCGTCCGGCCAGACGGTTCGCCCAGGCCGAGATCGTACCGGCGCCGAGACAGACCACCATGTCGCCCGGCTGCGCCTGTTCGCGCACCAGCCGTTCCAGGTCCTCCTCGGAGTCGATGGCCCGCGCGTGGCGGTGTCCGTGACGGATCAGCCCCGCCACCAGGTCATCGCGGGATGCCCCGGGAATCGGGTCCTCTCCGGCGCTGTAGACCTCGGCGATGGCCACCACGTCCGCCTCGTTGAAGCAGGCGCAGAAATCATCGAACAGCGAATGCAGCCGCGAGTAGCGGTGCGGCTGGTGCACGGCGATGACGCGGCCCTCGGTTGCCTGGCGGGCCGCCTTCAACACCGCGGCGATCTCCACCGGATGGTGGCCGTAGTCGTCGATGATGGCGACGCCATTGGCCTCCCCCACCTTGGTAAAGCGACGATTCACCCCCTTGAAAGCGGCCAGAGCCTCGCGGATCTCATCGAGCTTCATGCCGAGATGCCGGGCCACCGCGACGGCAGCCAGGGCGTTGGAAACGTTGTGATCTCCGGGCATCGGCAGGATGCAATTCTCGATCACCTGCCCCTCGGCCTGCAGCGCCACGTCGAAATGCGCCGCGCCCTGCTTGTACGTCAGGTTCACAGCCCGCACGTCCGCCTGGGCGTTGAAGCCATAGGTGGCGACGCGGCGGTCGGTGATCTTGCCGACCAGCGCCTGCACCTCCGGATGGTCGGTGCAGCAGACGGCGATGCCGTAAAAGGGAATGTTGGAGACGAAATCCAGGAAGCCCTGGCGCAGCGTGTCGAAATCGCCCCAGTGATCCATGTGTTCCGGGTCGATGTTGGTCACTATGGCGATGGTCGCGGGCAGGCGGTTGAAGGTGCCGTCGCTTTCATCGGCCTCGACCACCATCCACTCCCCCAGGCCGACGCGCGCGTTGGAGCCATAGGCGTGGATGATGCCGCCGTTGATGACCGTGGGATCGAAATGGCCCGCGTCCAGCAGGGTGGCGACCATGGTGGTGGTGGTCGTCTTGCCATGGGTGCCGGCCACGGCGATGTTCGACTTCAGCCGCATCAGCTCGGCCAGCATCTCGGCCCGGCGCACCACCGGCAGGCCGCGCAGGCGCGCCTCGTCCAGTTCCGGGTTGCCCGGCTTGATGGCCGACGAGATCACGACGACCTGGGCGTTTTCCAGGTTGTCGGCGCTCTGCCCCTCGAAGACATGCGCGCCGAGGCCCTCCAGCCGCTCGGTGATGGGCGAGCGTTTCAGGTCCGACCCCTGCACGGTGTAGCCGTGATTCAGCAGCACTTCAGCGATGCCGGACATGCCGATCCCGCCGATCCCCACGAAATGGATGGGTCCCACGTCTCCGGGCAGTTTGGTGGCGGCATTCATCGGTTCAGTCCTTTTTCGTCGTCGTGGCGCGGGCGGCCAGGTCCTCGACCATGTCGGCAAGGGTCGTGGCGGCTTCGGGCTTGCCCAGCGACAGGGCGGCCCGGGCCATCTGCTCTGCCCCCTGCGGGTGGTCGAGCACAAGCTGGATGTTCTCGGCCAGGGTTTCCGGCGTGAACTTGCTTTCGGGCATGACGATGGCGGCGCCCACCTCGGCCAGGCCGCGGGCGTTGGCGGTCTGTTCGTCGCGGATGGCGATGGCCAGGGGCACCAGGATAGACGGGCGGCCGATCACCGACAGATCCGCGATGGTCGAGGCCCCGGCACGGGTGATGACCAGCTGCGCCTCGGACATGCGGCGGGGCACATCGTGGAAAAAGGGCTCGACCTCGGCATCGACGCCCTGCTCGGCATAGGCCTGCGCCACGCGCTCCATGTCCTCGGGACGGGCCTGCTGGGCCACGCGGATGTTCGCGCGGGAGGCCTCCGGCAGCGCCGCGATGGCGGCGGGCACCACATCGCTGAGGATCCGCGCGCCCTGGCTGCCGCCCATGACCAGCACCGACATCGGGTAGTCACCGGGGGCGATGTAGCCCGCACCGGCGCGGTCGCGGATCGCGGCGCGCACCGGGTTGCCCACGTGCCAGCCTTGAACCCCCTCGGGCAGTTCGGTCGGCCAGGTGCCGCAGGCGATGGCATCGACGCGGGAGGCGAAGACCTGGTTCACCCGGCCCAGCACCCCGTTCTGTTCGTGGATCATGCGCGGTTTTTTCAGCAGGAAGGCCGCGGCCATGGCCGGGATCGCCGGGTAGCCACCGAAGCCCACCACGGCCGCCGGGCGGTCGCGCCACATGCGGAAGGTGGCGCCGACAACCCCGGCAGCGATGCGCAGGGGCACCACCGCCTTGGCCAGCAGCCCGCCGCGGGCGAAGGTGGCCGAAGACAGCTGTTCGACCTCCACTTCCTTCGGGAAACCGCCCGAGTAGCGCGCGCCGCGCGCATCGGTCGACAGTTTCACCCGCCATCCGCGGGCCAGCATTTCCTCGGCCAGGGACTGGGCAGGGAACATATGGCCGCCGGTCCCTCCGGCGGCGATGACAAGGAGAGGCGCATTCAAGTTCATAGTCGTCTTATCGTCCACGGCCCGCCAGAAGATCCACGATCTGGTTCTGGGGGCGGGTTCGGGTAAAGGCCAGCAACATGCCCACGGCGATGCCCCCCGCGATCAGCGAGGAGCCCCCGTAGGACACGAAGGGCAGCGTCATGCCCTTGGCGGGCAGCAGGCGCACGGCGACGCCCATGTTGATCATCGCCTGCACACCGAAGACGGCGGCCAGCCCGGTGCCGGCCAAGCGGATGAAGGGGTCACGTTCCTTCATCAGCCGGCTGAAGCTGCGCAGGACCACCGTGGCGTAAAGCGCGATGATGATCATCACCAGGACCAGACCGTATTCCTCGGCCGCCACGGCAATGATGAAATCGGTATGGGCATCGGGCAGCGACATCTTCACCCGCCCCTCGCCCACGCCGACGCCAAAGAAGCCGCCCTCGCGGATGGCATTGGCGGCGAAGCCAAGCTGGGTGGTCGGATCCACGTCCTGTGCCAGGAAGCCGTCGATGCGACGCGCGAAGTGGTCAGAGCTTTCGTAGGCCACGGTGCCGCCCAGGACGACCAGACCGGCGATCGCCACCAGCAGCAGCATCGGCGCCCCGGCGACGAAATACATCACGCCCCAGCCAAAGAGGATCAGACTGGCCTGGCCGAAGTCGGGTTGCATGATCAGCATCATGACGATGACGCACATCATGGCGAAGGAATAGGCGCGCCCCGGCGGGCCGTTGATCTCCTGCGAGGCGGACATCATCCAGGCGGCCACCACGACGAAGACGGGTTTGAGGAATTCCGAGGGTTGCAGCGAGGCAAAGCCCAGTGAGTACCAGCGCACCGCGCCCTTGCCGAAGTCGGTGCCGAAGACCGGCAGCGCCGCCAAGGCGACGAAGGCCACGGCAAAGCCGATGGTCGCCAGCCGCCTGACCGTCGCCGGTGTCATCATCGAGGTGATGACCATCGCCGACAGGGCCAGACCGCCGAAGAAGGCCTGCCGCTGCACGTAGTAGAACGGCGCCTCGCCGTTGCGTTCGGCCAGGGGTGGCGAGGCCGCGAAGCCCAGCAAAAGCCCTACCCCGAACAACCCCAGCACGCAGGCCAGGGTCAGCTTGTCCACCGTGCGCCACCACTTGGGAACCACCGGTTCGCCATCCCGCACGGGGATGGCGCCATATACCATCTCAGTCATGACGTCCGCTCGATGCCCGGGTTTCCCGGTGCTCTGTTGCCTCATCGGGTCCCTTGGCAGGACCTCTGGCGGAAACTGTAGCGCCTTTCCCCCCCTGAGGCCAGCACCAAAGCTTTCACGGAGGCGTCAGGGGCGGGTCTCCGCCCTTGCAAAACAGGGGCCGCGTGGCGCCGACCCGTGCGGCCCCCTTGCGCCCGCCCCGCTTCTCGCTCAAGAGAACGCTATGGACTTCGACACGATCATCCTCGGCGCCGGCGCGGCCGGCCTGATGTGCGCCGCCCATGCAGGCGGGCGCGTCCTGTTGGTGGATCACGCGAAGCGGCCCGGAGAGAAGATCCGCATCTCAGGCGGCGGACGCTGCAACTTCACCAATACCGACACCGGCCCGGCGAATTTCCTCAGCGAGAACCAGCATTTCTGCAAATCCGCCCTGGCCCGCTATACGCCCTGGGATTTCGTGTCGCTGGTCAGCGAACACGGCATCGCCTGGCACGAAAAGACGTTGGGGCAGCTCTTTTGCGACGATAGCGCGAAACAGATCGTGGCGATGCTGACCGGCCTGTGCGAGGCCGCCGGCGTGCGCCTGGCGCTGGAAACCTCCGTCGAGCGGGTCGATCACGGCCCCGAGGGGTTCACCGTGGCGCTGACGGAGCGCGGCCGCCCGCTGAGCGCACGCGCGCCAAACCTGGTCGTGGCCACGGGGGGCAAGTCGATCCCCAAGATGGGCGCCACCGGGCTGGGCTACGACATCGCGCGCCAGTTCGGCCTGGCCGTCACGGACACGCGCCCTGGGCTGGTGCCCCTGACCTTCCCCGAGGGCCGCTTCGCCGGGCTGTCGGGCCTGTCGCTGCCGGCCCGCGTCACCACCGGCCACGCCTTCGACGAGGCGCTGCTGTTCACCCACCGGGGCCTTTCCGGCCCGTCGATCCTTCAGGCCAGCTCCTACTGGCGCGAGGGTGAGGAGATCGAGGTGAACCTGCTGCCCGGTGCCACGCCCTTCGACACCCTGCGCGCCGCACGCCCCAAGGTCGGGCGCCGCAGCCTAGTGCGCAGCCTCGACATGCTGCTGCCCGCGCGCCTTTCGGACCACCTGGGCGAGGCCTGGGGGTTGTCGGGCAATCTGGCCGACCAGTCGGACCGCGCGCTGCAGGCGCTGTCGGACCGGCTGACGGCCTGGCGCCTCACGCCCTCGGGCAGCGAAGGCTACCGCACCGCCGAGGTGACCCTGGGCGGTGTGGCGACCGACGGGCTGGACAGCAAGACCATGGCGGCCAAGAGCCTGCCCCAGCTCTATTTCATCGGGGAATGCGTTGACGTGACGGGTTGGCTGGGCGGCTACAATTTCCAGTGGGCCTGGGCCAGCGCCATGGCCGCCGCAGGGGCGCTGCGCGCCGGGGACACAGGCGCGGGCTGATACCGCGCCTGCAGCAGGGTCAGCGACGCCCCGCCGGGGGCACCTTGCGCACCGTCGCCTTCAGGGCCTCGGCCATGGCATCGGGTTTGCCGACCAGCGATTGATCGGTGCAGATCGTGCGGGCGATCGCCTCGGCATTGGCATAGTCGTAACCGTAGGCCACCAGATCCTCGACGAAGGTGCCGTCCGGACGATCCCAGATCACCCGCTCCGTGGGGCCGCGATAGCAGCTGAGGTGGATGACCGGCGCGCTTTCGGCCGTGGTCTGGGCGCGGGTGACGGGCTGCGCCTGGGCGGCGCTGGCAAGAAGGATGGCTCCGGCGACACCGGCGGCGAGACGTTTCATGGGACAGACCTTTCCGATAAGACCGCGACAGGCGGCCGCTGCGTCGTCTTCGATGCCGCAACCGCCCGGCTTGCAAGACGAAATTCCGCCCCGGCCGGGCGATCACGAAAACGTCACAGCCCGGCGCAAGGTCCGGTAGACCCCGGCGCGGTCAGCTCCCGGACAACGCGATCACCCGGGCGGCAAAATCCTCGCCCCGCTTCTCGAAGCTGTCGTACTGGTCGAAGCTGGCCGCCGCGGGCGCCAGCAGCACCGTCTCGCCGGGCTGCGCCTCGGCTGCGGCCCGGGCTACGGCGGTGGCCATGTCGGTGCAGACCTCGGCCTCGATGCCCTTCAGCTGCATGGCGAAATCCTCCGCCTCGCGCCCGATCACATAGGCCTTCACCACCTCGCCCGCGGCCTCCAGCAGCGGCTCCAGCCCGCCTTCCTTCTGCAGACCGCCACAGATCCAGCGGATGCGCTTGAAGGCGCTCAGGGCCTGTTTCGCACTGTCGACATTGGTCGCCTTGCTGTCATTGACGAAGGTGACCCCCTTCACCTCCGCGACCCGCTGCGAGCGGTGCGGCAGGCCCTCGAAACTGTGGAAGGCACGTTCGATCACCCGCGGCGCCAGGCCGAGGCTGCGTGCCACCGCATAGGCGGCACAGGCGTTCTGGTGGTTGTGGGCGCCGGGCAGCCCCGTGACCTCGCGCAGGTCGATCGACCCCACCTGACGGCCCTTGCGGTACTCCGACAGGAAGCCCTTGCGGGCGAAGACCAGCCACCCCGGTCCCGTCAGTTTCTGCCCCGAGGAGATCCGGATCACCCGGTCGTCCGCAGCTCCTTCGGACAGCTGCCCGGCGAGGAACAGCCCCTCCGCTTCATCCACGCCAATCACGGCGCGATCCGGCCCGCCCTCGGCGAAGAGGCGTCGCTTGGCGGCGAAATAGCCACCCAGTCCGCCATGACGGTCCAGATGGTCCGGCGACAGGTTGGTGAAGACCCCGATGTCCGGGGTCAGCGCGCGGGCGAGCTCGGTCTGGTAGGAGCTGAGCTCCAGCACCACCACACCGCCGTCCCCCGGGGGCGAGATGTCCAGCACCCCGCGCCCTATGTTGCCGGCCAGCTGCACCTCGCGCCCCGCCTCGGCCAGCACATGGGCAATCAGCGCCGAGGTCGTGGACTTGCCGTTGGACCCGGTGACCGCCACCACCTTGGGCGGGGTGTCGAAGTGCATCCAGTCTCCCTGTCCCAGCGAGCGGAAGAAAAGACCGATGTCATTGTCGACGGGTACGCCGGCGGCCAGGGCATTGGAAATGGCCGGATGCGGGCGCGGGTAGAGATGCGGAATGCCGGGCGAGGTCACCAGACAGGCCAGCCCCTCGCAGGCGCCGGGTTTGGTCAGGTCGCGCAGCGCCAGCCCCTCGGTTTCGGCAATCTCCGCTGCGCGCGGGCCGTCGTCCCAGGCCACCACCTCGGCGCCCCCGGCACGCAGGGCGCGGGCGGCAGCGAGGCCGGAGCGGCCCAGCCCGAGAATGGCCACGGTCTGACCTGAAAACCCATCGACCGGAATCATGCGCGCCTCCTGATTTGCGTCGCGCCGAGACTGACCCCGCCGACGGGGAAGTTGCAAGGCACCCTGCCCGGCCAGGCGCGACGTGGCGCCTGCTATGGCGCTGCGCGCCATGCCTCCGGCGGGAGTATTTCAAACAAGGTGAAGACAGGGGGTGGCGCCCGGATAGGCGCCCCGGGGGGCTGCGCGACGGCAGGACGAACGGGGACGCGCCCCTGCTTCATCTCGTCGAAATACTCACGGGGGCGGAACCCCGGAGACGACGAAGGCGCAAGGAGGGGGCAGGCCCCCTCCCCCCTTGGCCCCTTAGTTCAGGCGCTCACCGCTTTCCGGCGCGAAGTAGGACACTTTCGCCAGATCGAAGGCCAGGTTCAGCGGCGCGCCGGGTTTGGCGGAGGTCTCCGCATGCAGCCGTGCCGTCACCTGCTTGCCACCCAGATGCGACACCACGTAGGTATCCGCCCCCGCCGGCTCGACCATGTCGACCTGGCAAGCGGCCTCCTGCACCTGATCGCCCGAGCGATAGCCGGCCTCGGCGATGTCCTCGGGGCGCAGCCCGAGGATGACATCGGCCGGCAGGTCCAGCGGGCGCGGATCGGCCAGCACCAGCGGCGGTTCCGAGGCGCGGGCGATCTCGATCCGATGGCCGCTGCCGTCCTTTGCGACCTTCGCAGGGATCAGGTTCATCGCCGGGCTGCCCATGAAATCGGCCACGAAAAGGTTCGCGGGGGTGTTGTAGATCTCCGAAGGGGTGCCGATCTGCTGGATCACCCCGCCCTTCATCACCACGATGCGGGTGGCGAGCGTCATCGCCTCGATCTGGTCATGGGTCACATAGACGATCGAGGCACCCAGGGTCTGGTGCAGCTTCTTGATCTCGGTGCGCATCTCCACCCGCAGCTTGGCGTCGAGGTTCGACAGCGGTTCGTCGAAGAGGAAGAGCGCGGGATCGCGCACCAGGGCGCGGCCCATGGCGACCCGCTGCCGCTGCCCGCCCGAGAGCTGCCCCGGCTTGCGGTCCAGCAGCTGCGAGATCTGCAGCAGGTCGGCCACCTCGGCCAGTTTCGCGCTTTGCGTTGCCTGGTCGATGCCGCGCACCTTCATGCCGAAGGTGATGTTCTTGGCCACCGACATGGTCGGGTAGAGCGCATAGCTCTGGAACACCATGGCGATGTTGCGGTCCTTGGGGCTGACGTCGGTCATGTCCTGCCCGGCAATCTCGATCGAGCCGCCGGAGATCGGCTCCAGCCCGGCGATGCAGTTCAGCAGCGTGGACTTGCCGCAGCCCGAGGGGCCGACGAGGACCAGGAAGTCGCCCTGGTCTATCGCCACGTTGATGTCGCGCAGGATCTTGGTCTGACCGTAGGACTTGTCGAGGTTCTTGATGTCGAGGATCGGTGCCATGGGCTTATCCCTTCACGGATCCGGCCGTCAGGCCGCGGATGAAATACTTGCCGGCGACGACATAGACCAGAAGCGTGGGCAGGGCCGCGAGGATCGCGGCGGCCATGTCCACGTTATAGGCCTTCACGCCGGTGGTGGAGTTGACGATGTTGTTCAGGGCCACGGTCACCGGCTGGGTGCCGGCCGAGCTGAAGGAGACGCCGAAGAGGAAGTCGTTCCAGATCTGGGTGAACTGCCAGATCACCGAGACGACGAAGATCGGCAGCGACAGCGGCAGGAAGATCGACCAGAAGATGCGGAAGAACCCCGCCCCGTCGATCTTGGCCGCCCGCACCAGCTCCTGCGGGATCGTCACGTAGTAGTTGCGGAAAAAGAGCGTGGTGAAGCCGATGCCGTAGACCGTGTGCACCAGGATCAACCCCGGGATGGTGCCCGCCAGCCCGAGAATGCCCAGCATCCGCGCCATGGGCAGCAGCACCACCTGGAAGGGGATGAAGCAGCCGAAGAGCAGGGCTGCGAACAGCAGGTTGGCGCCGCGGAACCGCCATTGGGCGAAGACATAGCCGTTCAGCGCCCCGATGATGGTGGAGATCGCCACGCCGGGCACCGCGATCAGGACAGAGTTCCACAGGTAGGGCTTCAGCCCCTCGCACTGGATGCCGGTGCAGGCAGACCCCCAGGCGGTCTTCCACGCCTCGAAGGTCACATCGCGCGGCAGGGCCACCAGCGATCCGGTGCGGATCTCGTCCAGCGATTTCAGCGAGGTGGTGACCATCACGAAAAGCGGCATCAGGAACCACAGGGCGAAGAGGCCCAGCAGAAGGTAAAGCGTCCAGCGCAGGGCGACGCGGCCCAGGCGCGAGGCCGTGCTGCGCTGGCCCGCGCGGGGGGAGACGTAAGCGAGGTCAGTCATGTTTCGCCCTCAGCTCGGAATAGAGGTAGGGGACCACAATGGCGAAGACGACGGCCATCATCACCATGGCGGAGCTGGCCGCCTGGCCCAGGTTCCCGCGCGAAAACGCCATGGCGTACATGTAGGTCGCGGGCAGGTCGGTGGCGTAGCCCGGACCGCCACCCGTAAGGGCGATGACCAGATCGAAGCTCTTGATCGCCAGGTGCGACAGCACGATGAAGGCCGACAGGAAAACAGGCGCCATCGAGGGGATGATGATCGCCGTGTAGATCCGCCAGTGCGGGATGCCGTCGACCTGCGCGGCCTTGATGATCTCACCATCGACGGAGCGCAGCCCGGCGAGGAACAGCGCCATGACGAAGCCCGCCGATTGCCAGACACCCGCCAGGACGATCGTGTAGATCGCCATGTTCGGGTCGATCAGCCAGTTGAAGGTGAAACTCTCGAAGCCCCAGCCCCGCACCATGGCCTCCAGCCCCAGACCGGGGTTCAGGATCCATTTCCAGGCGGTGCCGGTGACGATCATCGAAAGCGCCATCGGATAGAGGTAGACGGTGCGGATCGCCCCTTCGACACGGATGCGCTGATCCAGCAGGATCGCCAGCATCAGGCCGAGCGCCATGGAGATCACGATGAACAGGATGCCGTAGATGGCAAGGTTCGTCATCGCCGTGTCCCAGCGGGGGGTGGAGAAGAGTTTCACGTACTGGCCGAAGCCCTCGAACTCGTAGCGGGGCATCAGGCGTGATTGGGTCAGCGAAACCCAGGCCGTCCAGGCGATGAAGCCGTAGACGAACAGCAGGATGGCCACGAAGCTGGGCGCCAGGACCAGCTTCGGCACATGATTTTCAAGCCATTTGGTCATGGGGTGTCCGGATAGAGGCGGACGCGCGGGGCGTCCGGGCGGAAAGAAGGAAGCGGGGAGAGAAAGCGCCGCCCGGCGCGGGGCCGGGCGGCGTGGGTCCGTGGTGCGGATCACATCGCGTTGGCGACGGCATCCACCAGCATCTCGACGGCCTCGTCGGAGGACATCTCGGAGTTGAAGTGCGCGGTCACCACGTCGGTGATGGCGCCGGCGGGTTCCCCGCGCAGGGCCATGCCATGGGCGTAGGAAGGCAGCAGCGTGCCGGCCTCGGCGTCCGCGGCCATGTCCTCGGCCGACAGGTGGGCGCACATGTCGAAGGCATCGAGCGACACGTCGGACCGCACCGGGATCGAGCCCTTGTTGAGGTTGAAGGTCTCCTGGAAGGAGGGGCCGACGATCAGCTCGGCCAGCAGGTTCTGACCTGCCACCTTATCCTCGTCACCGCCCACGTCGAACATGGCAAAGCTGTCGACGTTGTAGAGGAAACCATCACCCGGCGTCGCGGCGCAGGTGAAATCCTCACCCGGCACCTTGCCGGCGGCCAGGAACTCGCCCTTGGCCCAGTCGCCCATGATCTGGAAGGCCGCCTCGCCGTTCATCACCATGGCCGTGGCCAGGTTCCAGTCGCGGCCCGAGAAGTTGTCGTCGACATAGCCGCGAATGGTGCGCATCTGGTCGAAGACCTGCACCATCGTGTCGGAGCCGAGCGCCTCGGGGTCCAGCTCCACCAGCGCCTGCTGGTAGAAGTCGGCGCCCATGCCCAGGACCACGGTCTCGAAGATCGTGGCGTCCTGCCAGGCCTGACCGCCGTGGGCCAGCGGCGTGATGCCCGCTTCCTGCAACTTCTCCGCGGCGGCGTTGAACTCCTCCCAGGTCGTCGGCATCTCGATGCCGTTGGCTTCCAGGATCTCGGTGTTGCCCCACATCCAGTTGACGCGGTGTACGTTCACCGGCGCGGCGCACCAATTGCCGTCGCATTTCATATGCGCGGCCAGCTGCTCGGGCAGCACGTCGGCCCAGCCCTGTTCCTCGGCCACGTCCGAGATGTCGGCCAGAACGCCTTCCTCGTACCACTCCTGGATCGCCGGGCCCTTCAGCTGCACGGCGGTCGGGGCGTTGCCCGACAGGACGCGGGCACGCAGGGCGGTCATCGCGGCGTCGCCGCCGCCGCCCGCCACGGGCATGTCGGTCCAGGTGCCGCCGCGCTCGGCGAACTCTTCTTGTAGCACTGCCACGGATTTCGCCTCGCCGCCGGAGGTCCACCAGTGCAGCACCTCTGCCTGGGGTTCGGCCAGCGCGGGCAGCGCGAAGCAGGTGACGGCGGCGGAGGCCGCCAGAACGGATGTCGTCTTCATAGGAATGTCCTCCCTTGAACATTTCTCCCGCACCCCTCCCGGCGCGGTGATGGGGCAGTCTTTCCGTGCAGCAGGGCCTTTGACAAGTCCGACAAAGGGGCTGACCCCGGGGGAAGGGGCAGATTTTCCGCCCGTCTGTTACAGGCTGTTACGAAAGGGAAAATTGCCGCGATGCAGCGCGGATCGCGGCGATTGCTCCGTCCCGCGCCAACCACTAGTCTTCGCGGGTGAAAAAGGGAGACCCCATGACCATTGCCCGCCTGCTGGTTGTCGACGACGATGCCGAGATGCGCGAGATGCTGACGGAGTATCTGCGCGCCTCGGGCTTCTTCGTCAACGGCGCCGCGACCGGGGCCGAGATCGACGCGGCCCTGAGCGCGGGGCGGATCGACCTGATCCTGCTGGACGTGATGCTGGGCGATGAAAGCGGGGTCGAAATCTGTGCCAGCCTGCGCGCCGATCATGACATGCCGATCATCCTGGTCTCCGCCCTCTCGGCCGATCACCAGCGCATGGCGGGCTACGAGGTGGGCGCGGACGACTATATCGCCAAGCCCTTCAACCCCGACCTGCTGCTGGCGCGGGTGCGCGCCGTCCTCAAGCGTGCCCGGCGCACGCCCTCGCTGGTCTACCGCCGCGCCTCCGACCGGTTCGAGTTCGCCGGCTGGACCTATGACGGCAAGCGCGATGAGGTGACCTCCCCCGCCGGGTTCCAGGTCGCCCTGTCTCGTCGCGAGACGGAGCTTCTGAAGGTGATGCTGGCCAACCCGCGCATCCCCCTCACCCGGGAGGAGATCGCCGCCGCACTCGGCGCCGAGGAAGAAGGTTCGGGCCGGGCCATCGACGTCCTCATGGGCCGGCTGCGCGGCAAGATCGAGCGGGACCCGAAGGCACCGGCGATCCTGAAGACGGTGCGCGGCACCGGCTATGTCCTGGCCAGCGACGTGGAGAGGGGCGCGGCTTGACCCTGCCCTGGCGCCCCGGCCTGCGCGGGATCGGCACGATCTGGGTCCTCGTGGCCTTCGCGGCAGGCGTTGCGGCCACCGCCCTGTGGATGGGATCGCGCGACGCCTGGGCCCAACATCTGGGCCGGGCGCAGATCGCCGGCGTCACCCTCTATGACAGCCTGACCCGGGGCTCGACCCCGCCCGCAGACCTGGTGATGACCCCGCTGGCCCGCGACGACCAGGCGCGGGCCGAGGCCGGGGATTTCGCCCGGCTCGATGGCGTGCCGGTGCCAGCCCAGGTCACCCGCGCCTCGATCCGCGACAGCACGGCGGAGGACTTCGGCAGCCCCGTCCTGCGGCTGGCCATCGTGTCCGACGGGCTGCGCTACGAGGTCGCCCGGCTGGAGGGCGGCGCGCGCACCGCCCCCGAAAAGCTGGGCCAGGTCACCCGGCTGATGGCCAGCTACTGCAACGACCCGGTGCTCTTTGCCCGCGCGGGCGAGGCGCCTTGGATGCGGATCGACGGGGCCGCCGTCTGGGGCTGCGCCGCCGCGCCGGGGGATTACCGGCTGGGCGCGCTGCTGTTGGCGCTGATCGCCCTCGCCGTGCTGTGGACACGGGTGACAGAGGTGGCCGCGCGCTTCTCCGGCTTCGCCCGCGCCCTGGGCCGGCGGCGTGTGGCGGGCGGGCCGGAACGCTACTCCGCCGATGGCCCGGCCGAGCTGGCGGAGCTGGTGGAGGCGGTCAACGATCATCTGGCGGATGAACGCGCCCGCCTCGCCCGGCGGGCGGAAATCCTGTCGGGGGTCAGTCACGACCTGGGCACCCCGGCCACCCGGCTGCGCCTGCGCGCGCGCCTGATCGCCGACGACGCCCTGCGGGGCAAGTTCGAGCATGACATCGACCGGATGACAGGGATGATCGACAGCGTGCTGTCCTACACCCGCTCCGAGATGTCGGCGGAGGCCCCGCGTGAGCTGTCGCTCAGTTCCCTGCTGGAGGCGCTGGTGGATGACTATCGCGACATGGGCAGCCCGGTGCGGCTGCGCGCGTCGGTGCCCGCGCGGATCGCGGCGCAGGGCACGCTCTTTGCCCCAAGGGGCGGCGCCCGGGCCGGCGCCCTGCCTGGCCCCGGCGCGGGCCCGGTGCTGGTCACCGCCCGCCCCGTGGCCCTGGGCCGCGCCATAGGCAACCTGATCGACAACGCCCTGAAATACGGTCGTCACGCCGAGGTCGCGCTGGAGGTTGCCGCCGACCGCGTGGCGATTCTGGTGGAGGATGCGGGCCAGGGGATGGACGCCCGCGCGGTCGAGGCCATGATGCGCCCCTTCCGGCGTGGCGAGAACGCCGCGACGACCGAGGGGTTCGGCCTGGGCCTGACCATCGTGCAGGCGGTGGCCGAACAGCACGGCGGCAGCCTGTCCTTCCAGGATGGCGCCCACGGCCTCATCGCGCGGCTGGAGCTTGCCCGCCGCTAGGCGGCCTGCCCCGGGGTCACGCCCCGCCGCCGCCCTTTCGACGTGAGTATTTGGAACAAGGTGAAGACAGGATGGCGGCGCCAGCCAGGCGCCCGCGCTCGCCTGCCCCGAGGTGGCACCGGCCCGGCCCGAAGGGCGGTCGCCTCCCCGGCGCTGTCCCGCCCCTTCTCTTTGCCGGCAATATCCCGGGGGAAATTGAGCCCGGCACGGCCTCAAGGCGGGCAAAGACCCCGCCCCACCGGGCCAGGGCGCCGTTCAGCGCAGTTTCAGCGTGGCCAGACCGATGATCGCGAGGATCAGCGAGATGATCCAGAAGCGGATCACGATGGTCGGCTCCGCCCAGCCCTTCTTCTCGTAGTGGTGGTGGATCGGGGCCATCAAGAAGACGCGCTTGCCCGTCCGCTTGAAGTAGAGGACCTGGATGATCACCGACAGCGCCTCGACCACGAAGAGGCCGCCAACGATGCCCAGCACGATCTCGTGCTTGGTGGCCACGGCGATGGCGCCAAGCGCGCCGCCAAGCGCCAGGGACCCGGTGTCGCCCATGAAGACCGCCGCCGGCGGGGCGTTGTACCACAGAAAGCCCAGGCCGCCGCCCATCAGGCCCGCGACGAAGATCACGATCTCCCCCGTGCCCGGCACATAGTGCAGGCCGAGGTAGTCGGTGAAGGTGGTGTTGCCGACGAAATAGGCGATCACCCCGAGTGCGGCGGAGGCGATCATCACCGGCATGATCGCCAGCCCGTCCAGCCCGTCGGTCAGGTTCACCGCATTGGCCGCGCCGACGATCACAAACATGGCGAAGGGCACGAAGAAGACACCGAGGTGCAGCAGCACGTCCTTGAAGATCGGGAAGGCCAGGGCGAACTGCATGTCCTCGGGATGGAACCAGGAGGCCCAGAGCGAGGCCACCAGGGCGATCAGGAACCCGAGCAGCAGGCGCATCCGCGCCGAGACCCCGGCGGTATTCTGCTTCGACACCTTGGCGTAGTCATCGGCAAAGCCGATGGCCCCGAAGGACAGGGTCACGAAGAGGACCAGCCAGACGTAGGGGTTGTCCCACCGTGCCCAGAAGAGCGTCGCCGTGGTCAGTGCGCCGACGATCAGCAGCCCGCCCATGGTCGGCGTGCCGGCCTTCGACAGGTGCCCCTCCGGCCCGTCAGACCGGATCGGCTGGCCCTTTCCCTGGCTGCGGCGCAACACGTTGATCAGGCGCGGCCCGAAAAAGAAGCCGAAGAAAAGTGCCGTGAGAAAGGCCCCGCCCGCGCGGAAGGTGATGTAGCGGAAGAGGTTGAACACGTCACCGCCATCGGACAGGGCGGTCAGCCAGTAAAGCATCTGGGAAGGGTCCTTTCGGGCGTATACGGGGGCGGAGCGAGCCGCCGGGTCGGGCGGGGCCTCACTCGTCGGCGGGATGGCTCAGTTTGCGCAGGGCGTCAACCACGGTCGAGACTTTCGACCCCTTGGAGCCCTTGATGAGCACGACATCGCCCGCATCCACCAACCGCAGCGCGTTCGCCGCCAGGGGTTTGGCTGTCTCGCAGAAGCGGCCCCGCTGATGCAGGGGCAGCGCATCGTAGAAGGGTTTCATCCGGGTGCCGACGCAATGGACCAGATCGACCCGTTCCAGCGCCGGGTGCTCGGCCAGGGCACGGTGCATTTCCATCTCCTGCGCGCCCAGCTCCAGCATCTCGCCCAGCACGGCGATCCGGCGTCCCTGGGCATGGCGGCCCAGGTTATCGCGCGGACGCGAGGCGGCCAGCACGTCCAGCGCCGCCCCCATGGAGGCCGGGTTGGCGTTGAAGGCGTCGTCGATCAGCTCGAAGGACAGAGCGCGGTCCAGCGGGTCGAGGATGCGCCACTGGCGCAGGCCGCGGCCCGGCGGCGGCACCCAGCGACCAAGCGCGGCCAGCGCCAGCGCCCGGTCGAGGCCCAGCACATGCGACACCGCCAGCACGGCCAGCGCGTTCAGCGCGAAATGCCGCCCCGCCGCCTGTACCTTCCAGGTGACCGGCGTGCGCCAGGCCCGCGCCTCGCAGACCAGGCAATCTTCGGCCAGGGTGACCTGCATCAGCCGGTGGTGACAGTTGCGGCTTTCGCCGAAGCGCAGCACCTTGGCCTTCTGGGCCCGCGCCGCCGCCACCAGGATCGGCGTCGTGTCCAGATCCCCGTTCAGCACCGCCACCCCGCCGGGTTCCAGCCCCTCGACGATGGTGGCCTTTTCGCGTGCGATGCCCTCAATGTTGTCGAAGGCCTCCAGGTGCGCGGCGACGACGGTGGTCACCACCGCCACATGCGGCCGCGCCAGCCGGGTCAGGGGCGCAATCTCTCCGGGGTGGTTCATGCCGATCTCGATCACCCCCAGGTCGGTGTCGCGCGGCATCCGCGCCAGGGTCAGGGGCACGCCCCAGTGGTTATTGTAGCTGGCCTCGGCGGCGTGGGTCTTGCGCTGCGCGGCGAAGACCTCGCGCAGCATTTCCTTGGTGGAGGTCTTGCCGGCCGAGCCGGTCACCGCCACCACGCGGCCTGTCATCCGGGCACGGGCGGCACGGGCCAGGCCCTCCAGCCCCTCCAGCACGTTGTCGACGATCAGCAGCGGCGCATCGGGGGCCACGCCCTCGGGCACATGGGTCACCAAGGCAGCCGCGGCGCCCTTCTCCAGCGCCTGGGCCACGAACTCATGCCCGTCGCGCGCCGCCGACAGAGCCACGAAGAGGTCGCCGGGCACCAGTGTGCGGGTGTCGATGGAGACGCCCGAGGCGCTCCAGTCGCCGCGCGCCTCACCGCCCGTGGCGCGGGCGGCCTCGGCGGCGGGCCACAGATCCGTGCTCATGCCAGCCTCCCGTCGAGGGCGGCGACGGCCACCGAGGCCTGTTCCACATCATCGAAGGGATAGACCGTGTCGCCCACGATCTGGCCGGTCTCATGCCCCTTGCCCGCGATCAGCAGCGCGTCGCCGGGGCCTAGCGCGTCGATGGCGCGCAGGATCGCCTCGGCCCGGTCGCCGACCTCGATCGCCTCGGGGCAGCCCATCAGGACCGCCTGACGGATCGCCGCCGGGTCCTCGGAGCGGGGGTTGTCGTCGGTGACGAAGACCAGGTCGGCGTTTTCCGCCGCGGCCTCCCCCATCAGGGGGCGCTTGGTGCGGTCACGGTCTCCGCCGGCGCCGACGATGCACAGGATGCGGCCCATCACATGCGGGCGCAGCGCCTTCAGCGCGGTGGCCACGGCATCGGGCGTATGGGCGTAATCGACGAAGACCGCCGCGCCGTTGTCGCGGGTGGCGGCCAGCTGCATCCGGCCGCGCACGCCCTTGAGATGCGGCAGCACGCCGAAAACCTCGTCCGGGGTTTCCCCGGTCAGCAGGGCAAGGCCCGCCGCCAGCATGACGTTTTCCCCCTGGAAGCCGCCGATCAGATCCAGCGGCACCTGGTATTCCTGCCCGTTGAACCCGACGCGCAGGATCTGCCCGTGGGGGGTGAAGCGGCGCGCGATCAGGCGCATCTCGGCCTCTGCCGACTCGCCCACGGTCAGCACGTCCAGCCCGTGCTCCTCCGCCCGGGTCGCCATCGTCGTGCCCCGCGCGCCGTCGAGGTTGATGACCGCGTGGCCCTCAGGCGCCAGGACGCGGGTGAAGAGAGAGGCCTTGGCCTCGAAATAGTCGTTGAAGCTGGCGTGGTAGTCGAGGTGATCCTGCGTCAGGTTGGTAAACCCGCCGGCGGCCAGCACCACGCCGTCCAGCCGCCGCTGCGCCAGCCCGTGGGAGGAAGCCTCCATCGCGCAATGGGTCACGCCGGCATGCGCCGCCTCGGCCAGGACCCGGTGCAGGGTGATCGGCTCGGGCGTGGTATGGGCCAGCGCATGGGTGAAATCCCCCTCGACCCCGGTGGTGCCGAGGTTGATCGCCGTATGGCCCAAGGCCTGCCAGATCTGCCGCAGAAAGGTCGCCACGGAGGTCTTGCCGTTGGTGCCGGTGACAGCGGCCATGATGCGCGGCTGCACGCCGAACCACAGCGCGGCGGCACAGGCCAGCGCCTGGCGCGGATCCTCGGCCACCACCAGCGCGGCGTCGGAGCCGGTCAGCACCTCGGTAGCGATGCGCGCGCCCTCCGCATCTGTCAGGATCGCCGCGGCGCCCTGGGTCAGGGCGGTGGCGATGAATTCGGCCCCGTGAATGCGGGTGCCCGGCATGGCGGCGAAGAGAAAGCCCGGGGCCACCTCGCGGCTGTCGACGGCCAGTCCGGTGACCTGCACCTCGCGGCCCGCACGGGCCGTCAGCCCCAGTTCCGCCAGGCTCTTGGCCCGTGCGCCGCCTCCGTTCGCCCTGCCCTGTTCGTCGGTCATTCGCGTCGCCTTTCCGGGCCCCCGCCCACGCTGTGCGCTGTCTCCACCCCGGCGCCGTGGCCCGGGGGCCGCAGCCCGCAGGCCCGGCCCGCCCGGGGCATCGCGGGGCGGATCAGTTCGATGTCAGCGTTATATCAGCCGCCGAGACGGGTTCAACGGCAGGCCGCAGGCCCAACAGGGGGGCGATCCGGCGGATCACCTCGGCCGCGACCGGCACGGCGGTCCAGCCGGCGGTGCGCCGGTCCATGCCGTAGATATGGGTTTCCGGCTCATCCAGCATCAGGATCAACGTGTAGCGCGGATCGGAAGCCGGGAAGATCGAGGCGAAGGTCGCGATCGTCTTGTCCTCGTAATAGCCGCCCGAGGGCCGCAGCTTGTTCGCCGTGCCGGTCTTGCCGCCCACCTCGTAGCCCTCGACATCGCCGAAGGAGGCCGTGCCCTCGGTCACCACTTCGCGCAGCATCTGGCGCAGCGTGGCGGAGGTGCCTTCGGACATCACGCGGGTGCCTTCAGGCGGCGTGTCGCGCCGCAGCAGCGTGGGTTTCAGCAGGCGCCCGCCATTGGCGATGGCGGCATAGGCAGCGGCCACATGGGCCAGCGACACGGACATGCCGTGGCCGTAGGAGACCGTCATCGTGGTCAGTTCGGACCAGTTCGACTGGGTGCGCGGATCGGCGCTGGAGGCTTCCGCGATCTCCAGCGGCACCGTCTCCATCATGCCGAGCCGACGCAGGAATACCTGCTGCCGTTCCGGCCCGATCTTCTGCGCCAGGCGCGCCGTGCCGATGTTCGAGCTTTCCACCAGGATCTCGCGCACGTCGGTTTCGGTGCCAAGGTAGTGGTCATCGGAGATCGAGAAGCGCCCCCAGCGGATCGGCCCGCGAATGTCGATCACCGTGTCGGGGGTGGCGATGCCCTCCTCCAGCACCTGGGCGATGGTGAAGGCCTTGAAGACAGAGCCCAGTTCATAGACGCCCTGCACCGCGCGGTTGAACAGCGGGCTGTCGTCGGGGTGCCCCGAGGTCGGGTTGTGCGGGCGGTCGTTGGGGTCGAAATCGGGCAGGCTGGCCATGGCCACCACTTCGCCGGTGTTGACATCCATCAGCACGGCCGCCGCGCCCTTGGCCTTCATCAGGGACATGCCGCCCGCCAGCACCTGTTCCAGCGCCGCCTGCACCGTCAGGTCCAGCGACAGGCGCAGGGGCTGACCGGCCTTGGCCGGGTCGCGCAGCCGTTCATCGAAGGCATGTTCCAGCCCGGCAGAGCCCTTGATCTCGGCCCAGCGGGTGCCCTCGTTGTCGAAGGTGGAGCCGCCCAGGATATGCGCCGCGATCGGCCCGTTGGGGTAAAGCCGCATCTCGCGCGGGCCGAAATGCAGGCCCGGCTCGCCGATGTCATGCACCTGCTGGCGCTGTTCGGGGCTGAGGGTGCGGCGGATCCAGTAAAACTTCGATCCCGGCGTGGTGAAACGGCGGGTGAGTGTCTCGGCATCCAGCTCGGGGAAGATCTTCGCCAGTTCCTTGGCCGCGCGCTCGGGCTCGATCATCTGGTGCGGGTGCGCATAAAGCGCCGAGGTCTCCATGTTGGTCGCCAGGATGCGGCCCCGGCGGTCCACGATCTCGGCGCGCGTCGGCACGATCTGCGACGCGACACCTGCGCGGGCGGTGCGCGGCTCCTCCCCTTCGGAGCCGGCCATGACGCCCATGCGCAGGCCGATGACCGAGAAGGCACAGAAGAAGGCCAGCCCCATCACCAGCAGCCGGGTCTCGGCGCGGGCACGGGAATGGTCCCGCATCTCCTCGTGCCGGCGGCGAATGTTCTCCCGCTCGATCACGTCGGGGTTCTCGCCCCGGGCGCGGGCGTCGAGGATACGGGCCAGGGGGCGCAGCGGCGTGCGTGTCATTCCGCGCCCTCCGTGCTGTCGTCGGCGCCGCTCTGGTCGGGGGCGGGCCCCAGCGAGGAGACATCGACGGGATTGTTGAACACCACCTCCGCCTCGGGCGCGGGCGCGGGGGCCGGCGGGAAGCGCACCTGGGCCACCTTGCCGAACTGCGACGGGTCCAGCGGTTGCAGCTGCAGGTCGGGGAAGTTGATCTCGGCCAGGTCGCGCAGGCGATCGGGCCGGTTCAGATAGGCCCATTCGGCGCGCAGCATATTCAGCCGGGCCCGGGCCCGCGCGATGTCGTCCTGCAACTGTTCGGACTGTGCGATGGCCGACTGGGTCTCATAGTTCTCACGGTAGGCCCAGAAGGCCAGGCCGATCACCGACAGCGCGGAAATCAGGTAGAGAAAGGTCCTCATCGTCTTCTTCCTCCTTTGCCGCCGGGCTTCGCGGCGCCGGGCATGCCCATGGCGGCACGATCGACATCCTCGGCGGGGGCACTGGTGCGGAAGCCGACGCGCAGGCGGGCGGACCGCGAGCGCGGGTTCACGGCCAGTTCGTCGTCATCCGGGCCGATGCCCTTCTTTGTCTTCTGGGTGAAGGCGGCGGCCTCGGCCTCCTGCACGGGGGCGTAGCGGTTCACGTTGCCGGAATGGCCGGTGCGCAGCTGGAAGAAGCGTTTCACCATCCGGTCCTCGATCGAGTGGAAGGTGACCACGGCCAGCGCGCCGCCCGGCGGCAGGGCGCGTTCGGCGGCCATCAGCCCCTCGGCCAGGGCACCGTATTCGTCGTTCACCGCGATGCGTAGTGCCTGGAAGCTGCGGGTGGCGGCGTGGCTCTGCCCCGGCTTGGTGCGCGGCAGCGTGCGTTCGATCAGCTCGGCCAGGCGCAGGGTGGTGGTGATCGGTTCCTCTTCGCGGGCACGCACGATGGCGCGGGCGATGCGACGCGAGGCACGTTCTTCGCCGTAAAGGTAGAGGGTGTCAGCCAGCGGCCCCTCCTCCATCTCGTTCACCAGGTCCGCCGCCGACGGTCCCGACTGCGACATGCGCATGTCCAGCGGCCCGTCGCGCAGGAAGGAGAAGCCGCGCTCGGCCAGATCCAGCTGCATGGAAGACACGCCGAGGTCGAGCACGATCCCTGCAAGCCCTTCGGGCGCATGGGTTTCGGCCACGGCATCCATGTTTGCAAAGTTCTCCTGCACGATTTGCAAACGATCACCCCAAGCGGGCGCCCAGCTTTCGGCCATCTGCAGGGCCAGCGGATCCTGATCGATGCCGATCACGCGGTCCGCACCGGCCTCCAGCAGGCCACGGGCATAGCCGCCGGCACCGAATGTGCCGTCAATCCAGGTGCCGGTGACAGGGGCCACGGCCGCCAGCAGCGGGCGCAACAGGACGGGCACATGCGGGGCCTCGGCCTTGGCTTCGGGCCCGGAGGTGGAAGGGGTCTCGGGGCGATCAGCCATCTCTCACTCCTCCGTCGGGACAACAGAGAGATGCGGGCGCGCCTGGGCCTCGGCGCGCAGGTCATCCAGCAGCGCCTCGGGATCGAAATCTTCGTCCTCGTCGTCCAGCAGGGCCTCCTGCTCCTCGACCATGGCGTCGTAGGCCTCGGGCCGCCAGATCTGGAACGTCTTGCCGACGCCGGCGAACAGCACGGTTTCACCCGCCCCAACGCCGATCTTCTCGCGCAGCTTGGCGGGCAGGACGATGCGGCCCGTGTCGTCGATGGCAAATTCGGTGGACTGGGAGATGTACCAGCGGCGCATCAGCTTGGTACGCGGCTTCGACTGCGGCAGGCGCAGGATCATCTCGACCGTCTCGGACATGGTCTCGGCCGAGTAGCATTCCACGTGATTGTCGAGGTGGCCGCCGAAGACGGCATACATGCGGGCGGTCTTGCCGGGGGCGTATTCGCTGTCCTGGGATTCGAGCACGGCACGGAACTTGGCCGGGATGGAGACCCGACCCTTGGAGTCCACCTTGAACTCCTCCTCACCCGTGAACCTTTTTTCGCTCAAGGTTCCACTCGTCCCCTGTCCCCCTTGACCTGATTCTCCAGATGCGATTCCCTGAAACGGAAAACGGCGGATAGGACTGCTGCCACTGCCCTATCCGCCGCCCTCGTCCCGTTTCCGGGTAGTCCGACTGCGCGCGGCCACCTGGGGGGATGTCTGCTCGCCCCGCGCGCCGGATCTCTGGTTATGTGTGATGAAGGCGGGGCCTGTACTACTCACTGCCTTGGGACATCTTGGGAGGTCTTGCGCCTCTTGGGCCCCTATGTGTTCCCGTCCTCATCTGTCGCCATGGTTGTCACGGGATTTCATGGAACGCAAATGGTTTTTGCGGGATTTCATGGGAAAATCTAGTCCGTGAGGCCTTCGCGAAACAAGATCTTGGGGCACCGGACCCGCCAGGAGAGCTCAATTAGCGGAACATCGGGGGCGGAAATACCAGATATGGTAGTCCCGGCAGGCCCGCCCCGCGCGTGCCGGAATGTCCCATGCCAGACCACCGACAGGGAGAAATCGAGGTAAAGGCAGGGTGAATCCCATGTCAGCCCACCCTATTCCACGGTCACGTCGGGGTGATTCGCTGCGAGCGGAACGCGATTGGTTCGTGAGGGACGGTCAAAACCGCCGGTGGCGGCCCATCCCACGCCCTGACCCATCCGATCCCACGGCCAGTGCCCGGCTATCCCATGACCCGGTGCAGTGGGATCCCATGGTCTGTGCCGGGCGATCCCATGGGAATGTCCCATGCCCTCCCCCGACCAAGAGCCACCAGGAACGCGCGCCGGCCGGAGCCATCAAGAACGGGCAGCAAAAGACCCCCGGCACAGCGGCGTCGGGGGTCCGGGAAGACGTGGCCTCACCTGACGGATCGGGCACCAGCCGACGGATCAGGCCAAGCCATCTTCGATCAGTCGGTTTGCCAGGGCGGCATAGGCCGCCGCCTGCTTGTCGTCGCCCAGGGCAATCGGCGTGCCGGCATCCCCAGCCAGCCGCGTCTCCAGGTCCAGCGGCAGCGCGCCCAGCAGGGGCACGCCCAGCTTCGCGGCCTCGGCGGCGACGCCACCATGACCGAAGGGATGCGCCTCATGCCCGCATTCGGGACAGATGTAAGACGCCATGTTCTCGATCATGCCGACCAGCGGCACCTTCAGGGTCTGGAACATGTCGATGGCCTTGCGCGCATCCAGCAGCGCCACATCCTGCGGGGTCGAGACGATGATCGCCCCGTCCAGGGCAGAGCGCTGGCCCAGCGTCAGCTGCACGTCGCCCGTGCCCGGCGGGAGGTCGATCAGCAGCACGTCCAGCTCGCCCCATTTCACCTGGGTCATCATCTGCTGCAGGGCGCCCATGAGCATCGGCCCCCGCCAGACCACGGCCTTCGTCTCATCCAGCATAAGCCCGATCGACATCAGCGTGACGCCATGGGCGGTCAGCGGCTCGATCGTCTGGCCGTCGGGCGAGGCGGGCCGTTTGGTGGCGCCCATCATGCGCGGCTGCGAGGGGCCATAGATGTCGGCATCCAGCAGCCCCACCTTCTTGCCCTGTTTCGCCAGGGCCACGGCGAGGTTCGACGAGACAGTGGACTTGCCCACCCCACCCTTGCCGGAGCCGATGGCCAGGACATGCTTGATGCCCGCCGGCTTCATCGGCGCGGTCTGGGGCTTCGGGTGGCCACCGATCTTCAGGCTGGGGGCACTGTCACCACCGGCCGGCGCCGCCTGAGCGCCGCGCGGGGCGCCCGTGGGCTTGCCCTCATGGGCGGTCAGTGCGGCACTGGCCTTCTCCACCCCGGGCAGCGCCTGCACCAGTTCCTCGGCGGCGGCGCGGATCGCCTCCATCTTGCGGGCGGTGGCGGGATCGGGGGCCTCGATGACGAAGCGCACCTGGGGGCCGTCGACGGACAGCGCGCGCACCATGTCCCGACTGACGAGGTTGCCCCCGTCGGGCAGGGTCAGGCGTTTCAGTTCGTCCAGAATCTGGTCACGGGTCACGGTCACGGGGGTACTCCTTCTGGCCAACGGCGGGCTTTGGGCCAAGGTGCGCATTTTGGCGCCCGGAACAAGGGGGCGTGGCCCCTTGAGGCCCCGCAACCGATTGCGCCGCGGCGCACAGACTTTCTGCATCGCAGCATCCGCGGCAACCAAAGCGGTTTGGGGCGCCCTCGATGCCGACTGGGAAAATCAGCGCAAAAGCCGAAGCTGACTCAGGCACTTCATTTTCATGCAAACATGTTGCGCGACGTGGCGTCACGACGCGCAGGCTTGTTTTACTGGGACTACCTTCACATTCCGCCCAGAAATCGGGCAACAGGGACCACGTAACTTTAGGTCATCAATGCTTATGCGCTTGCTGCATAGCGGCGTTGTAGAACGGGTCATTGTGCATCCGCAGCAAATGCGCAAATAAGGTTCCAACAGCAGCGGCGAGGCAAGCCGGAACGTTAGCGCCAACACCAGGCGCCACCGACCGGACCCAGACCCGCAATACCAGTTTCGACCGTTTCAACGTTGTCGAGTTCGTTACGTGAAGGATGAGTAAGATGGCATACGCAACGCAATCTCCGGCCGCTCTGGCCCCCCAGCAAGGCATCTCCCGGATCCTGGGGTCGGTCGCGACCCGTTACGCCCGCTACTCCAAGTACCGGCGCAGCATCTCCGAGCTGTCCGCTCTCACCAACCGTGAGCTGTCGGACCTGGGTCTGCACCGTTCGATGATCAAGTCGGTCGCCTACGAGGAAGCTTACGGCGCCTCGGCGTAACGACACTTGGGATCAGTCGGCCCTCTCCTCCTCCCTGGGCCACTGAGACTGGCGGCGGTGCCTCTCCTCCTCCCTGGCACCGCCGCACCTACATCGGAGCTGAACGCTCCAACAGTTCGCCACCCTCTCCTCCTCCCTGGGTGGTGATGTCAGGACCGGCGGGAGCTCTCCTCCTCCCTGCTCCCGCCGGACACTGACCGCAGATACGGTCGCTCTCTCCTCCTCCCTGAGCGATCGTTGTATTCCGGAGATGCCTCTCCTCCTCCCTGGCATCTCCGGACCCACATAGGGGACGTTCCGGAAGGTCCTTCCCCAGACATACGCCGCCCTCTCCTCCTCCCTGGGCGCGCGTTGTTCCCGGAGATGCCTCTCCTCCTCCCTGGCATCTCCGGACCTACATAGGGGACGTTCCGAAAGGTCCATCCCGAGTCTTTCGCCGCTCTCTCCTCCTCCCTGAGCGGTGATGCCAAGACCGGCGGGAGCTCTCCTCCTCCCTGCTCCCGCCGGACGCTTGGCCCCCCATACGCGGCCCCTCTCCTCCTCCCTGGGTCCGCGTTGAATGACGGCGGCGCTCTCTCCTCCTCCCTGAGCGCCGCCGTTTTTCTTTTTCAGGACATGAGAAACGCGGACGGGGCGCTGCCCTTCTTCGCTGGCACCATCCAACGGGTGTTCTCCGGGGCGCAGGTCAGCTCCGTGAGTATTTCCGACAAGGTGAAGCAGGGGGCAGCGAAATACGGGGGCATCGGGCCGCACGGGATCGGGCGGTCCAACTGCTCTTGGCAAAAGTAGGCCACCCTACAGCCGGGCTGCGGCTGCGGCGTCCTTTCGGGGGACATCAGAGCGGGGTGGCCACGGGATGTGGCCAGGCGCCCTCAGAAGGGCACGTCGTCCGGGTTGGTGACGAATTTCGCCACGACCTTCTTCACCCCGGCCTTGTCGAAGGCGATCTCGAGCTTGTCGCCCTCGACGCCCAGGATCTCGCCATAGCCGAATTTCTGGTGGAAGACCCGTTCGCCCACCGTGTGGGCCGAGGCCGCCGTCATGTCGATGACCGAGCCGCGGGTTTCGCGCGGCTGGCTGACCGGGCGGTCAGAGGCACGCGCCTGCATCCGGCGCCAGCCGGGGGAGTTGTAGACATTGGTCTCCGCCATGCGGCTTTCCATGCCAGATTGCACCGATCCGCCCGAGGCCGCGCCATAGCCGCCGCCGTAAAGGCCCGGCGGCGTCAGCACCTCCACGTCCTCCTCGGACAACTCGTCGATGAAGCGCGAGGGCAGCTGGCTTTGCCATTGCCCGAAGACCCGCCTGTTGCCGGCAAAGGAGATCGTGCAGAGTTCCTCGGCGCGGGTGATGCCGACATAGGCCAGGCGGCGTTCTTCCTCCAGGCCCTTGAGGCCCGATTCGTCCATGGAGCGCTGCGAGGGGAACAGCCCGTCTTCCCAGCCCGGCAGGAAGATCACCGGGAATTCCAGCCCCTTGGCGGCGTGAAGGGTCATGATCGAGACCTTGGGCTCGTCCCCCGACTGCTCATTGTCCATCACCAGGCTGACATGTTCGAGGAACCCCTGAAGGTTGTCGAAATTGTCCAGCTGGCTGACCAGTTCCTTGAGGTTTTCCAGCCGTCCTGGCGCCTCAGGAGTCTTGTCGTTCTGCCACATCTCCGTGTAGCCCGACTCGTCCAGGATCTGTTCGGCCAGCTCGACATGGGAAAACGGCGCCTGCGGGCGGTCGTCGTCCATCACCACGTCATCCTCGTCCGCCAGGGTCGTGGCGGTGGCATGCAGCCGCGCCACCTCGTGCCAGCGGTCGATCTGGTCGATGAACAGCGACAGCTGCGCCGCGCCCTTGCCGGTCAGTCCCTTGTCCTGCAGCAGGATTCGCGCCCCATCCAGCAGCGAGGTGCCGTTTGCGCGCGCCACCATCTGGATCTTCTGCCGGGCCTTGTCGCCCAAGCCCCGCTTGGGGGTATTGACGATGCGCTCGAACGCCAGGTCATCGGCGGGCGATGTCACCAGGCGGAAATAGCCCATGGCATCGCGAATCTCGAGCCGTTCATAGAATCGCGGGCCGCCGATCACCTTGTACGGCAGACCGATGGTCAGGAATCGATCCTCGAAAGCGCGCATCTGGTGCGAGGCGCGCACGAGAATCGCCATGTCGTCCGCGGAATAGGGGCGCAGGCCCCGCGTGCCCTTTTCCAGTGCCTCGATCTCGTCCCCGATCCAGCGGGCTTCCTCGTCCCCGTCCCAGTGGCCGATCAGGCGCAGCTTCTCGCCCTCCTCCGCCTGGGTCCAGAGCGTCTTGCCCAGCCGATTCTCGTTGCCGGAAATCACCGAGGTCGCGGCGGCCAGGATATGCGGGGTGGAGCGATAGTTCTGTTCCAGACGGACCACCTTGGCGCCCGGAAAATCCTTTTCGAACCGCAGGATATTGCCCACTTCGGCGCCGCGCCAGCCATAGATCGACTGGTCGTCGTCCCCCACGCAGCAGATGTTCTTGTGCCCGCCGGCCAGCAGGCGCAGCCACATGTACTGTGCCACGTTGGTATCCTGGTATTCGTCGACCAGGATGTACTTGAACCACCGCTGGTACTGGGCCAGCAGGTCGGGATGGGCCTGGAAGATGGTGACCATGTGGACAATAAGGTCACCGAAATCGACGGCGTTCAGCTCTAGTAGGCGGCGCTGATATTGTTCGTAGAGTTCGGTTCCGATGTTGTTGAATGAGGCGGCTTCGGCTGCGGGCACTTTCCCAGGTGTCCAGCAGCGGTTTTTCCAGTGGTCGATGAGACCTGCAAGCTGCCTCGCTGTCCAACGTTTCTCGTCAATGCCGGCGGCCGTGATCAGTTGTTTGAGCAGGCGCTGTTGATCATCGCTATCAAGAATTGTGAAATTCGATTTGAGGTGTAGCCCGCCCCCCCAACCTACTCGCTCGTTTGCGCCTATGTCTTCCAACACCGCGTTTGGGTGCGGTTGTGTCTTAGGTTGCGCAGCCAGGGCTTTCTCCGAGATCAGCTCTGCGTGGCGTCTCAGTAGCTTAACGCAGATCGCATGGAAGGTTCCCATCCAAGGCAGTGGAGCGTTGACGTCGTAGGGCGTGACTGCAAGTCGAGTTTTCATCTCCTTGGCTGCCTTGTTGGTGAAGGTCACCGCCAAGATCTCGTCCGGTCGTGCGCGCCCAGTCGTGATCAGATGCGCCACGCGCGCCATCAGGGCCTTGGTCTTGCCCGTGCCGGCACCGGCCAGCATCAGGACGGGGCCGTCCAGCGTTTCCACCGCCTCGCGCTGCGCCGGGTTCAGGTCGTCCAGATAGGCCGTGCTGCGCATCCCCGCCATCGCCTGCTGGCTGAGGGATCCACGTGCGGGGGCGGCGGCCGCTTCGAAAGCGTCGTCTTCGGAATAACTGCTCATGCGCGCCAGAATAACGAAAAGCGGCACTGAGGAAAAGAGACGTTCCCACTCTGTTCCTGTGCTTTTCGTGCGCATCCGGCCACGGCGCCAGACGCATGGCTGCGCCAAGGTCCGTCACAGCGCCCGGAACAGCAAAGGCCACTCCGGCTGAGTGTTTGCGCAATCAAGCTATTCGCCAGACGGGATAATTGTTCACGCAAATTACTTCCAGACTTGCGCTGCGTTGCGGCATCGCGTTTGCTGTCGGAAAGGACGGCGCCCGCGCCGCGACCCTAGCCTGCAGACGAGGAGCAGACATGGCCGAATTCCAGAAAATTCTCATCGCGAACCGGGGCGAAATCGCCATCCGGATCATGCGTGCGGCAAATGAGATGGGCAAGAAAACCGTCGCCATCTATGCCGAGGAGGACAAGCTGGGGCTACATCGCTTCAAGGCGGACGAGGCCTACAAGATCGGGGAAGGCCTGGGCCCTGTCGCCGCCTACCTGTCGATCGAGGAGATCATCCGCGTCGCCAAGATGTCCGGCGCCGATGCGATCCACCCGGGCTACGGACTGCTGTCGGAGAACCCTGAGTTTGTCGACGCCTGTGTCGCCGCCGGCATCACCTTCATCGGACCCCGGGCCGAAACCATGCGGGCGCTTGGCGACAAGGCCAGCGCGCGCAAGGTGGCCGTCGCCGCCGGCGTGCCGGTGATTCCCGCGACCGAAGTGCTGGGCGACGATTTCGACGCCATCGAGAAAGAGGCGGGCGAGATCGGCTATCCCCTGATGCTGAAGGCCAGCTGGGGCGGCGGCGGGCGCGGCATGCGTCCGATCAACGGCCCCGAGGAACTGAAGGAAAAGGTGCTGGAAGGCCGGCGCGAGGCCGAGGCCGCCTTCGGCAATGGCGAGGGCTACCTGGAGAAGATGATCACCCGCGCCCGCCACGTCGAGGTGCAGATCCTAGGCGACCAGCAGGGGCATATCTACCACCTCTACGAACGTGACTGTTCGGTGCAGCGCCGTAACCAGAAGGTCGTGGAACGCGCCCCCGCCCCGTACCTCAGCGAGGCGCAGCGCGAGGAGATCTGCGAGCTGGGCCGCAAGATCTGTGCACATGTGAATTACGAATGCGCCGGCACGGTCGAATTCCTGATGGATATGGACACCGGCGCCTTCTACTTCATCGAGGTGAACCCCCGCGTGCAGGTGGAACATACCGTCACCGAGGAAGTGACCGGTATCGACATCGTGCAGGCGCAGATCATGATCGCCGAGGGCAAGAGCCTGTCGGAGGCCACCGGCAAGGCCAGCCAGTACGACGTGCGCCTGACCGGCCACGCCCTGCAGACCCGGATTACCACCGAAGATCCGCAGAACAACTTCATCCCCGACTATGGCCGCATCAGCGCCTATCGCTCCGCCACCGGGATGGGCATCCGCCTGGACGGCGGCACGGCCTACGCAGGCGGGGTCATCACCCGTTACTACGACAGCCTGCTGGTGAAGGTGACGGCCAGCGCCCAGACGCCCGAGAAGGCCATCGCGCGGATGGACCGAGCCCTGCGCGAATTCCGCATCCGGGGCGTTTCCACCAACATCGCCTTCGTGCAGAACCTGCTGAAGCACCCGACCTTCCTCAACAACCAATACACAACGAAGTTCATCGACACGACGCCGGAGCTGTTCGACTTCCGCACCCCTGCCGACCGGGGCACCAAGGTGCTGACCTACATCGCCGACGTGACGGTGAACGGGCACCCGGAAACCAAGGGACGCGCCGGCCTGCCCGAGGGGTTCAAGCTGCCCAGCCCGCCGCCCGCCGGGCCGGAGGTGCCCCCCGGTTCGAAGACCCTGCTGGACGAGAAGGGCCCGAAGGCCGTGGCGGATTGGATGCTGGCGCATGAGCCGCTGCTGATCACCGACACGACCATGCGCGACGGCCACCAGTCGCTGCTGGCCACCCGCATGCGCTCGGTCGACATGATCCGCGCCGCGCCCAGCTATGCCTCGAACCTCAGCCAGCTGTTCAGCCTGGAATGCTGGGGCGGTGCCACCTTCGACGTTGCTTTCCGTTTCCTGCAGGAAGATCCTTGGCAGCGGCTGCGCGACATCCGGGCCGCCTGCCCCAATATCCTGACCCAGATGCTGCTGCGCGGGTCCAACGGCGTGGGCTACACCAACTACCCCGACAACGTGGTGCAATCCTTCGTGAAACAGGCCGCCGAGACCGGCATGGACGTCTTCCGCGTCTTCGACAGCCTGAACTGGGTGGAAAACATGCGCGTCGCCATGGACGCGGTGATCGACACCGGCAAGATCTGCGAAGGCACCGTCTGCTACACCGGCGACATCCTGAACCCCGACCGGGCGAAGTATGACCTGAAATACTACGTCGCCATGGCGAAGGAGCTGGAGGCCGCCGGCGCCCATGTGCTGGGTGTGAAGGACATGGCGGGCCTGCTGAAACCCTCCGCGGCGCGGGTGCTGTTCAAGGCGCTGAAGGACGAGATCCAGATCCCGATCCACTTCCACACCCATGACACCTCGGGCATCGCGGGCGCCACCATCCTGGCCGCCGCCGAGGCCGGCGTGGATGCCGCCGATGCGGCGATGGACAGCTTCTCGGGCAATACCTCGCAGCCGACGCTCGGCTCGATCGTCGAGGCGCTGATGTTCACCGACCGCGACACCGGGCTGGACATCGAGCAGATCCGCCAGATGTCGGATTACTGGGAAGCAGTGCGGGCGCAATACGTGGCCTTCGAATCCGGCATGCAGGCCCCCGCATCGGAGGTCTACCTGCACGAAATGCCCGGCGGCCAGTTCACCAATCTGAAGGCACAGGCCCGGTCGATGGGGCTGGAAGAACGCTGGCACGAGGTGGCGCACACCTATGCCCAAGTGAACCAGATGTTCGGCGACATCGTGAAGGTCACGCCCTCGTCCAAGGTGGTGGGCGACATGGCCCTGATGATGGTCAGCCAGGGCCTGACCCGCGAGGAGGTCGAGGACCCGGATCGCGAAATTTCCTTCCCCGACAGCGTGATCGACATGATGCGCGGCAACCTGGGCCAGCCCCCGGGCGGCTTCCCGCCCGCGCTGGTGGCCAAGATCCTGAAGGGCGAGGCGCCCAATACGGAACGCCCCGGCGCCCATCTGCCCCCCGTCGATTTCGAGGCGGTGCGCCGCGAAATCTCCGAAAAGCTCGGCGGGCGGGAGATCGACGACGAGGACGTCAATTCCTACCTGATGTACCCCAAAGTCTTCCTCGACTACGCCACGCGCCACGAGCTCTACGGCCCCGTCCGCACCCTGCCCACGAAGACCTTCTTCTACGGCATGGAACAGGGTGAGGAGATCTCGGCGGAAATCGACCCGGGCAAGACGCTGGAGATCCGGCTGCAGGCCGTGGGCGAAACCCATGAGGACGGCGAGGCACGGGTCTTCTTCGAGCTGAACGGCCAGCCCCGCGTGATCCGCGTGGCCGACCGCTCCGCCACCGGCGGCGCGGCGGCGCGGCCCAAGGCGGACCCGACGAACGCTGCCCATGTGGCCGCGCCGATGCCGGGCGTCGTGGCCTCCATCGGGGTCAACGCAGGCCAGGCGGTCAAGCAGGGCGACCTGATCCTGACCATCGAGGCGATGAAGATGGAAACCGGCCTGCACGCCGACCGCGACGGCACGATCAAGGCCGTGCATGTCACCCCGGGCGCGCAGATCGACGCCAAGGACCTGCTGGTGGAATACGAGGAGTGAGGGGACGGCAGGGGGCGCTGCCCCCGCCGCCCTTCGGGCGCCTCCCCCGGAGTATTTCCAGCTTTCGGATATGAAAAAGGGCGCCCCGCGAGGCGCCCTTATTCCTTCAATCCCGGGGGCGCGGATCTGGCGGCGGCGGCAGAGCTCCTGCCCCGATCACCGCTCCTGCCAGGCCTCAGCCCTCCTTGCGCGCCGCGGCCTTCTTCATCCGCGCCAGAAGATCGGCCTTCGACGGACGCCCCTTCTGCCCGACGGCGCGATCCTGGCCCTTCTCGGTGTGACGCGGCACACCCTTGTGCGGCCTGGCCGCGCCCATCTTCGAATAATCCATGGCTGTCTCCTTGGCCCATGCTGTCGCTGCTCATGCCTCTTTACCACGGCTCCGGCAAGCGCTTGCTCACCTCGGCCCTTCGGCACTAGGTCTTGCGTTAACCTTCGTTAACACTTGGACCTCCCCCAATGCGTCTGCCTCTCCTGCTGTTGTTCTGCCTCGTCCTGCCGGTCTCGGCCCTGGCGCGAGAGGTGCGGGGCCCCGCGCGGATCATCGATGGCGACACGCTGGAGCTGCGCGGCCAGGTCGTGCGCCTGCTGGACATCGACGCGCCGGAAACCGGGCAGGACTGCCATGGCGCCCCCTGCGGTACAGAGGCCACCGCCTTTCTGAAACGACTGACCGCGGGGCAGCAGGTCACTTGCCAGGGGGATGAGATGGATGCCTATGACCGCCTGCTGGCTCGTTGCTCCGTCGACGGTCGTGATCTGGGCGCCGAGATGGTGCTGGCCGGCCAGGCTGTCGCCTTCCGCCGCTATGGCCTGACCTATATCGACCAGGAAAAGGTGGCCCGGATCGAGGGGCGCGGCCTCTGGGCGCGGGGCACGCCGGTGATGCCCTGGGACTATCGCGCCGGGCGCTGGCAACAGACCGCGGCCAGCACCCCGCGCGCCGATTGTCCAATCAAAGGCAACATCAATGGCAAGGGCCAGCGCATCTACCACACCCCCTATTCCGCCCACTATGACCGGACGCGGATCGACACCGCCAGGGGCGAACGCTGGTTCTGCAGCGAGGCCGAGGCCTTGGCCGCCGGCTGGCGCGCGCCCTACCGCTGATCGCCTTCGACCCGAGACTGGGCCCGCGCCTCGGTCTCCGCGATCTCGCGTCGCAACGCGCGCAGGGTCGCGAGGCTCTGGTGATATCTCTCTTCGGTCATACCGCCGTCGCGGGCGATGCAGCCCGGCACCTCTGCCGCCTCGGTCGCGCGGGTCCGCCCGACCTCTGTCAGTCGGATCTCCACCCGCCGTTCATCCGCCTGCGACCGCACCCGATCCAGCAACCCTGCCCCCTGCATCCGTTTCAGCAGCGGCGACAGGGTGTTAGTCTCCATCGACAGCGCCCGGCCGATCTCGCCCACTCCCTGCCCGTCCTTCTCATGCAGCAGCAGCAGGACCAGAAATTGCGGGTAGGTCAGCGACAACCGCTCCAGGTAGGGCGCGTAAAGCCGGATGAAGGCATGGCTGGCGGCGTAGAGGTTGAAACACAGCAGGGCCTCCGTCGCAGCCAGGGGCGCGTCGGGCTCCGTTGCGGCGGCGCCGGGCAACGGCGCGGAGGGATCGGGGGCCTGCGTCATGTTTCCGAGATAGATCGCGGGCGATTTTATCGCAAGTGCGGGCCAAGGCCTTGCCAGCGGGACTAGGGGCCTTAAGTATATCGCACACGATATAATCGCATTCGACCTTAAAGGAGTTCCTCATGTCTATCACCCCGCTTTACACCACCAGCGCCACCGCAACCGGCGGTCGCGAAGGGCGTGCCGAATCTGCCGATGGCGCCCTGTCGGTCGCCCTGGTCACCCCGAAGGAACTGGGTGGTGCCGGTGGCGACGGCACCAACCCCGAACAGATGTTCGCCGCAGGCTACGCCGCCTGTTTCCTCTCGGCGCTGAAAGCGGTCGCGCGCGGGCAGAAGATCAAGGTGCCCGACAACGCGACGACCAAAGCAGAGGTGTCCATCGGCAAGCGCGCCGATGACGGGTTCGCCCTGCAGGTGGCGATCACCGTCGATCTGCCCGGTCTGGAGGCCGACACGGCGGATCAGCTGATCAGCGCCGCCCATGAGGTCTGCCCCTACAGCCATGCCACCCGGGGCAATATCGACGTGACCGTGGGCCGCGCCTAAGCGGCACGCCTTGCAGCCAAGGCCGGGACGCCACCGCGTCCTGGCCCATCACCCGGGCGCCGGACCAGCCGCCCCTGAGGCCAGACGCGCATCGGAAAATTTCCGCGAAAAGCCCGAATTTTCCTCTTGCAGCCGCCGGGCCGTCTTTGTACATCGTGCCTCACCAAAAGGAAGCGGGCGTAGCTCAGGGGTAGAGCATTACCTTGCCAAGGTAAGGGTCGGGCGTTCGAATCGCCTCGCCCGCTCCATTTTGGACCCCAGACAGGAACCCACCTGTCGAACCGGATGCGGGCGTAGCTCAGGGGTAGAGCATTACCTTGCCAAGGTAAGGGTCGGGCGTTCGAATCGCCTCGCCCGCTCCAACTTTCCCACTTCATGACAGATCATCGCCCTTCGGGGCCGACGGCATGGCCTCACGTCGCCTGCGCCCCTGTTACGTCGCAAAAGCTTCACACTGCTTGCTCTTAACTTGATACGCATCACATACTAAACCGCCGGTCAAAAGAGGGGCGGTCATGGCGGTCAGCATCACCGATGCAGTAAAGAGGTTCGGCACGGAAACGGCCGTCGACGGGATCTCTGTCGAGATTCCCGAGGGCGCCTTCTTCACCGTGCTCGGTCCCTCCGGCTGCGGCAAGTCCACCCTGCTGCGCCTGATCGCCGGCCTGGAGCCTCTCGACGGCGGAGAGATTCGCCTGGGCGGCGCCACGGCCTCCGGCGCCGGCATCCACGTGCCCCCCGAGGATCGCGATGTCGCCGTGGTGTTCCAGACCTATGCCCTCTGGCCCCACATGGATGTGACCGGCAATGTCTCCTTTCCGCTGGAATGCGACGGCATGCCCCGGGTCCGCGCCCGCGAGGCCGCACAGACGCACCTGCAGACCGTCTCCCTGACCCCCTACGCCACGAGAAAGCCGGCCGAACTGTCGGGCGGGCAGCGCCAGCGCGTCGCCCTGGCCCGCTGCCTGGCCAGCGGGGCCAGGATCGTCCTGATGGATGAACCTCTGGCCAACCTCGACCCGCATCTGCGCACGCGGATGGAAGAGGAACTGGCCGCCTTCCACGCCGCATCGGGCGCGACGATCATCTACATCACCCATGACCAGCGCGAAGCGATGGCACTGGCCACGCGGATCGCCGTCATGGAAAACGGCCGTTTCGCCCAGGAAGGCACGCCCGAGGAGGTCCATGACCGGCCTGCCAGCGAACATGTGGCGCGTTTCATCGGGCAATCCGCCGTGCTGCAGGCGCGGTTCGCCGATGGCCTGGCCGATCTTGGTCCCGCGCAGGTGCCGCTGACCGAGGCCGCGCGCCACCGGCAGGGCCCGGGCCGCGTGGTGATCCGCCCCGCCGATCTGAGCCGGACGGACCCCGGCAGCCCCGGGGCACTGCGCGGCACCGTCTCGCGCGTGACCTATCGCGGCGGCCACTGGGAGGCACTGGCCGAGGTGCCGGGACTGGCCGAGCCCCTGCCCTTCACCTGCGCGCGCCCCTTGCAGCGCGGCGAGGCCGTCAGCCTGCGCGCCGGCCCGGTCTGGGCGATGGCCTGACGCAGACCTTGCCCCCGGCCAGAGAGCCCCTTCCAATCCTTGCCGGCGCTACCGGGTCCCGACGCCCCCCCGTGACGCAGCGACAGAGGTGACACCCGGCCTGCCGCGTGCCACCTCTGAAGCCGAGGAAAACACCCGGGAGGAACCCATGAGCCTGCCCCAAGCGCTCTCCAACCTGCGTCTGCCGCTGATCGGCAGCCCGCTTTTCATCATTTCCAACCCCGATCTGGTGATCGCCCAGTGCAAGGCCGGCATCGTCGGCTCCTTCCCGGCGCTGAATGCGCGCGAGAAGGCGGGCGAGCCGATCGAGCTGGAACGCTGGCTGACCCGGATCAACGAAGAGCTGGACCGGCATAACCAAGACAACCCCGATACCCCGGCGGCGCCCTACGCGGTGAACCAGATCGTGCACAAGTCGAACGTCCGGCTGGAGCGGGACGTGGAAATCTGCATGAAGCACAAGGTGCCGGTCTGGATCACCTCGCTGGGAGCCCGGCCCGAGGTCAACGAGGCCGCCCACGCCGGCGGCGGCATCGTGCTGCACGACGTCATCAACGACCGTTTCGCCCACAAGGCCATCGAGAAGGGCGCCGACGGCCTGATCGCCGTGGCCGCCGGCGCCGGCGGCCACGCGGGCGCGCAATCCCCCTTCGCGCTGGTTCAGGAAATCCGCGCCTGGTTCGACGGCCCGCTGTTCCTCTCGGGCGCCATTGCCCGCGGCGACAGCCTGCTGGCCGCGCTGGCCATGGGCGCCGACGGCGGCTACGCCGGGTCCGCCTTCATCGCCACCGAGGAGGCCAACGCGGCCGAGGCCTACAAGCAGATGATCACCGACTGCGGTGCTTCCGACATAGTCTATTCCAACCTCTTCACAGGTGTCTGGGGCAACTACCTGAAGCCCTCCGTCGCGGCGGCCGGCATGGACCCAGAAGCGCTGGAGATCTCGGACCCGTCGAAGATGGATTTCGGCGGCGCCAAGCCGAAAAGCTGGAAGGAGATCTGGGGCTCGGGCCAGGGCATCGGCGCGGTGAAGGAGATCCTTCCGACCGCGAAACTGGTCGACCGTCTGGAGGCCGAGTATCTCGCCGCGCAGGACCGGCTCGCCGCGCAGCTCGGCTGGACCCGCGGCTGATCGGCGAATACCCGCCCAGAAATTGAGCATCTGTTCAGGCGCCGCCCCGCACCCCAGGGTGGCGCCCGTAACTTTTCCACATCCCTAGGCTGCACGCCCCTTGAGGGGTGATTTAGCGCCAATACACACGGTACTTGCAGGGAATAAAACTGACGCGGCTCGGCAGAGACCACTTGCGACATGACCCGTCCCCAGCGTAGGCAAGGGCCAAAATAAAATCCGATATGGCGCGTCCCCGCCGCTCCAACCGGAATGCGGGCATATTGCGTTTTATTGCAGGTCGCTCCGCCGGTTTCTCAGAACCGGAGTTTTCGGTGCCCAGCGTCCGGCTTAGCGCATAGGGCATTCTTAGACGCGAGTTCAATGACCCGTGAGTCTGGAGAGTTTCCTGCGCGACAATGTCGCTCCGGATTAATCGGCAATATTGTTTGTCTACAGCTTCGTCGTGAAACGGGTGCGAATCCCGAATCACACACCAACAAATGACTGAGGGGCAAATGGCAGATTGGAATGGGGAGATCGCATCGCGCGAGGAACTGCGTGAACGCAAACGCCGCGCCGCACTTCGGGTCGCATCCCGTCTCTTCAACGAAAAGGGCTACCACGCGACATCGCTGGACGAGATCGCCGACCGTATCGGCGTGACCAAGACGGCGCTCTACTACTACTTCCGTAACAAGGAAGAGCTGCTCTACGAGTGCATCGAGATCAGTCTGAAGGCCGGGGAACGCGCCAAGGCCGAGACCGAAGAGGCCGGGCCGGGCGCCTTTGATCGGTTTCGCACCTTCTACCTCGCCTTTCTGCGCCACGTCATCGAGGATGGCGGCACCTATGCCACGCTGGTCAACATCCGCGCCCTGCCGGCCTCGATGCAGCAGCAGCTGGTGCAACGTCGCGAAACGCTGCGCGCGCATATCCAGAGCCTTCTCGACCGGGCCGTGGCCGAAGGCCGCCTGCGCGAGGTCGAGACCGAGAGCACGTCCCTGTTCCTCTTCGCCGCCATCAACTGGATCATGGCCTACAGCCTGGAACAGCATGGCGGACGCGCCGACCCCAAAATCACAGCTGAGGCCTTCCTCGACCAGGTTCTGCGAGGGCTTGAAAGCCGATAGCCCCGGCAGAGGCCTTCAAGGGTCCCTCCTCACCGCCGGTCGCCCCCCCATGTCACCCGGCGGCCCCCACGCCGAGCCGATCGCCAGCCACGCCGCTCGTCCTTTCCCCGCCATCGCCACCGGACCCGCCGCCCTGCCATGACAGGAGGGCGGGAACGCGGCCCATGGGATCAGTTGGTAATCAGCGAATAGGAGCTCGCGGCGGGGCCACGATTGACCACCTCGACGGTAAAGACCTCGGAGGTGGCCGGGCGCCAGCCGCAATAGGCAATGGCGCTTATGTCCGTATCCGAACAGACCAGCCGCCCCAGTCCGTCGCGCACGAACAGGTTCAGGTCCGCCCCGGTATCCTTCGCCTCGACATAGACCTCCGCATAGTCCCCGCCGATGTATTCCAGCGGCGGATAGGTATCCTTGCCATTTCCCGAGATCGTGGTGATCGAATAGACCTGCCCCGAGGCGACCCCCTTGGTGCCAGCGAACCTCACGTCGTCGGCCAGCTTTGCAATCGTCTCGGATCCGCCTGACATCTCCAAAGCCGCGTCCAGCATCCGTTGCCAGGACAGCAGCCGGGGTTCCGGGGTGATCCCCTCGGCGGACGGCCCTTCCTTCACCGGCTGACGCTGCACCTGCATGGCCAGCACCGACTTGCGCAACCGGGCCGCCGCCACCGCCAGCATCGGATCCCGCAGATCCTGCGCCGCCTCGAACAGCCGCGCCGACAGCTCGGCGTTGCGGATCACGCTCTGGGCCGCTGCCGGCAGGGTGCCCCCCAGGCCAATAAGGGCCGCCAGGGCCAGCGCCATGGCGGAGCGGCGCGGGGCACGACGCGGAACGGACGGACGGGGCAAAACAGGCAAACGGGGCAGCGAAACGGGCATGGGAAAATCTCGTGTCGGAAATGCTGCCCGAAGGATTGCCCCCACCCGGAGGCATTTCAACGAAAATCTGGAATGCGGGCGCCCCTACGGCCACCATCCGACCCCATGGCACAACTTGTCATGTGAGCTGCCCGGATCGCGGCGTTAGCACTACAAATTGACAGGACCGTCCCTGCCGGAGGCCTGAAAGGACTGCCGATGCCCCTGCCCCGTCGCCTGTTCGCGCGCCTTTTGCGCCCGCATGTCGCCCCGCGCGGGGATGGGCCTGGCCGGTCATGGTTGGACTGGGGACGGCCCTAGCGCTTCTCCCCGGTGCCACCCTCGCCCGCATCTATCTACCCCAGGCCACCCTGCGGGCCGAGACCGCGCCGGACGCCCTGCTCGCCGCGGCGCTGGCGCGCGGTCTGGCAGCGACGGCAGAGCTCTACACCGACATGGGCTCACCTGCCTTTCTCGGTAGCAGCTTCCTCTTCGGGACGAAACCGATCCTCGTCACCAATACCCATGTGATCGGGGCAGGCGTAGATCGTCGCGCGGTTCGGCGATGGCCAGAGGCGCAGCGCGACGCTGCTCCGGCAGGACCGGGCGCGGGACCTGGCCCTTTTCACCCTGACCGGGCCCACCCCTGCACCCGGCCTTTCGCCTACCCGCGCCGCGGCGGCCATGGGGGAACGCAGCCTGATCGCCCAGCTTCTGTCCAACCTCCTCGACAACGCGATGACGTTCTGCCGCCCCGGCGACAGCATCGCGATGCTCCTCTCCGCCGGGGCGACCGCCTGGTGATGACCCTCGCCGATACCGGTCCCGGCCTGCCCGAGGCGCAACGCGCCGAGATCACCCGCCGCTTCGTCCGGGCCGAACGCAATCGCGACGTGGCTGGCTACGGCCTGGGTCTGGCGCTGGTTCGGGCGATTGCCACCCGCCACGGCGCCAAACTCACCCTGCCGGCAAGCGAAAAGGGTTTCCGGATCGAGATCGCCTGGCCTAAGCTGTCGCGGGATTGATCCCCCGACCCCAGGACCTGCATGCGATTTCAGACACGCCTTTTGACCGCCCTTCCCCTGGCCCTCGCCCTGTCGGCCTGCGCCGTCCTGAACCCGCCCCTGAACCAGCTGCGTGACCAAGGCGTGAACGAAACCACCCGGGCCACCCCTGCCGGGGACGAAGAGCTGTGGGTGGGCCTGGCCTTCTCGGGCGGCGGGATGCGCGCCTCGGCCTTCGCCCATGGGGTGGTGGAAGAGCTGCGCGTCATGACCGCCCGGCCCGGCGACCCGGACGGCATCCTGTCGGAGCTACGGCTGGTCACCGGCGTCTCGGGCGGCTCGGTCACGGCGGCCTACTACGGGCTGTACGGCGCCGAGGGCGTGGATGGCTACCGCGACGGCTATCTGGTGCAGGACGGCGAACGCTACATGGCCAACAATCCGCTGAACCCGGTGACCATCGCGCGCGGCCTCTCGGGCGGGGCCAATGGGCGCAAGACCTTCGGGCGGTTCCTCGACGAGGCGCTGTTTCACGGCGCCACCTTCGGCGACCTGGCGCGGCGATCGCCGATCATCACCTGGGTCAATGCCACCGACGTGGCCAACCAGACCACCTTCCTGTTCACGCCGGAAACCTTCGACGCGCTTTGTTCCGACCTGGCCAGCTTCCCGATCTCGGATGCGGTGGCGGCCTCGGCGGCCTATCCGCTGGTTTTCTCACCCATCGTCGTGGACAGCCACCAGGGCGATTGCGCCTATCGCGCGCCCGACTGGCTGACGGCGGCGCGCTATAACTCCGAAGCGACGGGCGCCATGCGCGCCCATGCGGCGGCGCTGGAAAGCTATGCCACCGACCCCGACATGCGGTTCGTGAAGCTGCTGGACGGGGGCATCACCGACAACTTCGGCACCACTGGCCTGGCGGTGGAACGGGCCCGCGCCGAGGCGCCGCACGCGCCGCTTTCGGCGCGCGAGGCGTTGAAACTGTCGCGGCTGCTGTTCCTGGTGGCCGATGCGGGCGTCGAGCAGCCCAACGACTGGACGACCCGGATGCATGGCCCGGGCGGCGGGCAGCTGGCGCGAGCCATCGTGCAATCGGCGATGACCGCGGCCTCGCGCACCGGATTCGACGCCATGCGCCTGCAACTGGACCGCTGGCAGGAGGATCTGGTGGACTACCGCTGTTCCCTGACCCTGGCCGAGGTGGCGCGGCTGCGCGGCTCGGCGGCAGGCTGGGATTGCCGCGACCTGAAGTTCTTCGTGGGCATGGTCAGTTTCGACGATCTGGGCGGGCAGATGGAGGACCGACTGAACGCGATTCCCACCCGGCTGGCGCTGGAGGAGGCCGAGGTCGACCTGTCGATCTCGGCGGGCCGCCGCACGACGCACCAGAACCCGGAGGTTAACGGCTTCCTCGCCTCGACCGCGCGCTATGGCACAGACCGGCTGTCGGCCATCGACGCC
This sequence comes from Pseudooceanicola marinus, assembly GCF_002786295.1. Lineage (GTDB taxonomy): Bacteria > Pseudomonadota > Alphaproteobacteria > Rhodobacterales > Rhodobacteraceae > Pseudooceanicola > Pseudooceanicola marinus. Next base: position 507,271 of record NZ_PGTC01000018.1, read on the forward strand.
GGCACCGCCCGGCGCATCGCCCCTGTAGGCGGAGCGAGGCAGATCGCGCCCGTCTCCTCGCAATAGCGCGCTCTAGCCTTGCCTTTGGCGCGGGCTGCAAGCCCGGGCCGCGCCCGCCCCTCCCCCCGGGAGGGCGCACGGCGATGTCATGCGCAGCCTGAGGCACGGCGGGACTTTGAGATGCATCGATAGGAGAAAGGTCTCAAGGCGCCCGCCCAGGGTCGGGCGCGTCCCTCTTCGCAAAGCCGGTCTCGGCACGGGGTGCGGTCCGGGCTGGCCACCCCTGCCAGGGACGGTCGGAAAGGGCGACCCCAAGGAAAAGGGCGGGAACATCCCCGCCCTTCGCCCACTCGCTTAAGCGATGATGTTTGACCCCGGGCCATAGGGGAACCTGGTGATGTTCTCGGCGCCATCTTCGCCCACCACCAGGATGTCATGCTCGCGGTAGCCGCCCGCACCCGGCATCCCCTCGGGCAGCCACAGCATCGGCTCCATCGACACCACCATGCCCGGCGCCAGCACCGTGTCGATATCCTCGCGAAACTCCAGCCCCGCCTCGCGGCCATAGTAGTGCGACAGCACGCCGAAGCTGTGGCCGTAGCCGAAGGAGCGGTATTGCAGCAGACCCTCCTCCGCCAGGAAGCGGTTCAGCTCATCGCAGATCTGGGCACAGCTGATGCCCGGCTTGATCAGCGACAGGCCCAGCTCATGCGTCGCCACGTTGGCCTGCCAGATCTTCAGGCTGGCCGCATCGGGCTCGCCCAGGAACAGGGTGCGTTCCAGCGCGGTGTAATAGGCCGAGATCATCGGGAAGCAGTTCAGTGACAGGATGTCGCCCATTTCCAGCGCCCGGGTGGTCACAGGGTTATGGGCGCCGTCGGTGTTCAGGCCGGACTGGAACCAGACCCAGGTGTCGCGCAGCTCGCTGTGGGGATGGGCGCGGGCAATCTCGGCCTCCATCGCGTCGCGGCCCGCCATGGCCACGTCGATCTCGCGCGCGCCTTCCTGGATCGCGGCACGGATCGCTGCGCCGCCCAGATCGGCGATGCGGGCGCCTTCGCGGATCAGGGCGATCTCTTCAGCCGACTTGATCATCCGAGCCTGCATGGTGGCGGGGGCCACATCGACCACCTCGGGCGCGCCCAGGAACTCGGCCAGCTTCGCCGATTGCGCCAGGGTCAGGTGATCGCCCTCGATCCCCACCCGGCGCGCGCCGCCCGCCAGGTCCCGCACCGCGCGCCAGTAATTGTCGCGCTGCCAGTCGGTGTAGATGACGTTCTCGCAATGGCTGCGCCGCCAGGGCTGGCCTGCGTCGATATTGGCGCTGACCGTGGTGCAGGCCTCGGCCGTCACAACGCAGGCATAGGGCCGCCCGAAGGAGCAATAGAGGAAGCCCGAGTAATAGGCGATGTTGTGCATCGAGGTCAGCACGACCACGGGCAGGTCCATCTCGGCCATGATCGCGCGAAGCCGTGCCAGGCGCGCGGCGTATTCGGCAGCGGAGAATGGCAGCGGGGCCTTGTCGCCATTGTGGCAGGTGAAGGTATCGACGCGGGTGTTCAGTTGGGTTGCCAGATCGGCCATGTCTCAATCCTCATTCCGGAGGCCGGAGCGGGAGAGACGTCCACGACCCGGCGCAAACGTCCGGGCGTACAGGACAGGGGTGAACCTATCGGACCGGGAATGCGCGCCGACGCCATCGGCGCGCGGGTCCGTGCGGATCTTCTAGCCGAAGAGCGGCCGCTCGGCAAAGCGGAAAGTGACGTGCCCCGGTCCCGCGCGCGCTTCTGCCCTGGTCCAGACCAGCGGCCCTCAGGGTTCGATCAGCGCCACCAGCTTGCCCTCGAAGATCGAGAAGCGCGCGGACACCTTCTCGGGCGCGGCACAGACGGCCTCGACGCCCGACAGCATGGTCCAGATGCCATCCTCGCGCTTCTCCTCGACTTCCAGTTCCAACAGCAGATCCCCCTTTGCATCGAAGGCCGCGAGGCGCAGGTGCGCCTCGCCCACCGGGGCCGGGGTCAGGCGGGCGTAGAAGGCCGCCCCCTGCGGATCGGCCTCCGCCCGGGCCGCTGGATCCTGCCCGGCAGAGACGGCGCAGAAGGTGGCAACGCCGTCGGGCACCAGGAAATAGCTCAAGGGGCCGCTTTCCGGGGCGACGGAGAAATCCAGCATCAGCGCGTGGTCTGTGCCCATCGGGGCGGAGGTATCGGCCATGGCGGCGCCTTTCAGGCTGAAGGCCAGAAGCGCGGCCAGGGTCAGGAGACGCAGAAAACCCATAAGATAGGAGCGCAAACGGGCATCAAACTGTCGGGGCGGCATGTCCGTCCTCCTCGGGGTCGCACCACGTTAGGCGAGGCCCCTGCCACGATCAACTGCCCCCTGCCCCTTGTCCCCTGCGCCCGGGCTAGAGCGTGACCACGTGGTTGTCCCAGGCCCGCTCGGCACGGGTGAAGGGCTGGAATTCTTCCGCGGTGGCATGCCAGACGCCGCCCAGCCCGTCGGTTGCCAGGAACCCCTCGGGCCCCGCCGCCAGGCCGCAGATGTCCGGGCGACGGTGCACGGCCACGAAATTGGCACCATGGTCGAAGATATGCAGCCGCCCGCCGCGCGGGCTGGTGATGCCGAAATACCGCCCGTCGCCGGACAGCGCGACGGAGCCCGCATAGCCATTCATCGCCAGCTGCTCGCCCAGGGGCGCTTCGGCCAGCTTGGCCTCCGCCCAGCCCCGGCGGTGCAGCCCCAGCAGGGGCACCCCGTCCATCGTGTCGCCCTGCCACTGCATGGCGAAGCCGACCAGCCCGTCACCCGTCATCGCCAGGTGGCGGATCGAGTTCAGATGCAGATCGGGATCCAGGAATACCTGCTCCAGCAGCTCCCCCTCCGGCGTGATATAGGCCAGCGACGGCTGCATGGTCGGCAGGTTCAGCTTGCCCCGCCCGTCCTCGACCCGGGGATCGGTCTGGATGCCGCCATTGGCCACCACCAGCGTGCCATCGGCCATCTGCAGCGCCTCATGCGGGCCGACGCCGTGGGTTTCGATCTCGCCCACGCGCTTGTAGCCCTGGCTGCGCGACCACAGCCCGATCTTGCCGCGGGTGGAAATGTAGTCATTCTCCAGCGTGGCCAGGATATCGCCACCCTGAAGGAAGGAGCCATGGCCCATGAAATGCCGTCCCTCGGGGCTGTGAAGCTCGGTCAGGACCCGGCCATTGGCGCAGTCGATGACGCGGGCGAAGGTGCCCGGGCGGCGGGCGAAGCCCACGGCCTCGGGGGCCACCGGATGCGCCGCGCCCGCGTGGCCGCGCCCCGGCATCGGCACGCGGAAGACATCGTGGCCCATCACGTCGATCCCGAAGAGCGCATGCTGCCCGTCCGGTTCCTTGGCGAAGGCCAGGAAGGCGGGGGACCCGGCGTCGGCCCAGCTCAGGCGTGGGGTCAGGGCCGAGGCCGCCATGGCGGCAAGGAAGGCGCGGCGGGGGATCATGGCGAACTCCGTTCGGATGCGGACCCGCGCCGGTCCGGCCGGCACGGGCGGATTTGAGAGCCTGGCGCGATCGGCGCGCTCAGTCGCCGTCGGCCGAGTTGAACCCGGCGGACAGCCCGAAATGCCCGCCGACCTCGCCTTCTACGGTCCGGCGCAGAAGCTGCACGCGCTGCTGCACGATCTCGACCTTGAGGCGGCCCGAGGTCTCGTCGACCTGCGACAGGTCCGGCGTCTCCACCGCCTCGATCGCCTCGAAGACGGAGGCGAAGGCCGCCTCGCTCTGCGGCATCTCCTCCGGCGCCATCAGGGCACGGGCGAGGCCCTGCAGGGCCTCCAGCGACAGGGTGACATTGCGCAGCGACCGACCCGAGCGGCGCGCCTCGGCGCGGCTGGCGCGGGGGCGATCGAAGGTGCCCAGGGGCCGTCCAAGACGGCTGTCGGCCGTGAACTCCAGCCCCGACAACAAGGAGGTGTAGAGGACGCGCACCGCCTCGTCCCGGTCGAGATAGGTGGTGTTGCCCGCCTCCCCCGCGCTCAGCAGCGCCGGGGCGGCCTCGTCGCGCCATTCCTGGTCGATCTCTTCGGCCATGCGCGCCAGGTCGGTGGAAATGGCCTGCACCAGGCGGCAGGTATAGCTGTCGGCCTCGTAACCCGCGAACTGATCATCGTAGAGCAGATATTCCAGGGCGAAGAGACCGCGCGCCGCGACCGAAAGCTCGTGGAATTCATCAGGTTGATCGACGATCTCGTCCGCGTCGGCGACCATCTGGCCCAGCATCCGCGGGGTGAAGCCCTTCTTGTCGGGCCAGAAGGCGATGGCGTTGACCCGGCCATCAACCTCCAGCGGGCCGAAGCGCAGGTGCGAGATGCCCATCCAGCCGTCAAAGGCGTCGTTCCAGGCCTCCTGCAGCTCGACGTTTGGCAGGCAGTTCGCATCGGCCTGCGCCTTCAGCGCCTCGGCGCCCTCGGCAAAGGCAGCGGTGCCCGGCAGGATCTCCTGCTCCACCGCGTCGGCGACATCGGCCGTGGCCGTGGTGGCGGTCAGGCTCAGGATAAGGGCGGCGGCAGGCAGGAAACGCATCAGAGGCTCTCCAGGAAGGCAATCAGGGCGGCGCGGGTGTCGGGGTCCATGTCGACCACATTCTGCTGCGCCTGTGAAGCCTCGCCCCCATGCCACAGCACCGCCTCCAGCAGCGAACGCGCGCGGCCGTCGTGCAGGTAGTAGCTGTGCCCGTTGACCTGCGGCGTCAGCCCGATCCCCCAGAGCGGCGGGGTCTTCCATTCCGTGCCATCGGCGCGGCCCTCGGGCCGGTGATCGGCCAGCCCCTCGCCCATGTCGTGCAGCAGAAGGTCCGTATAGGGCCAGATCAGTTGGAAGCTCTGCGGATCCTGATCCTCAAGCCGGTGGGTCACGTATTTCGGCGTGTGGCAGGAGGTGCAGCCGGCCTCGTAGAAGGCCTGTTTTCCGGCCAGGACCTGCGGATCACCCACGTCGCGGCGTTCCGGCACCGCAAGGTTGCGGCTGTAGAAGGTGACCAGATCCAGCCCCTCGGCGTCGATCTCGGTGCCCCGCGCGTCGTCATCCCCGTGGGGCGCGGCGCGACAGCCCGCCTCGGCCTCGGTGCAATCGCCCCAGGGCGCGTCGAAAAGCGGGGTGGAGATTCCAATGTCCCCGGCAAAGGCCGCCGCCGACTGTTCCTTGATGCTGGGCGCACCGGCCTTGTAGCCGAAGCGCCCCAGTTCCGGACGGTCGTTCTCGAAAGACCAGACCACCTGCGCCCGCCCCGAGATGCCGTCGCCGTCGGCATCCTCTGGGTCGGCCTTGGCCAGGATGTCTTCCGCCGGGATCGCCTCCAGCAGGCCGAGGCCGATCATCTGCGGCGCGACGCGAGGGGACAGCATGGCACCCGGGGCCAGCGGGCCATAGCCCAGGTCCTCGGCGGTCCAGGTGGGATGGCGCAGGCTGGCAGTCTCACCCCCCGCCAGTTCGACGACCTCTTCCTCCCAGGTCACGCCCAGCCGGTATTCCGCCGGCAAGCCGTGGACGGAGAAGTCCTGCATCTGGCCGCCATAGACCGGATCGGGCCGGGTGCGCGCCGCGCTCGGCGCGCCGGCGGACAGCAGGAAGGCCTCGATCTCCGACATCGGCTCGGCCTCCTCCGCGGGCACGGAGACGCGCAGGAACATCGACACCGCGTCATCCTCGGGGCCCTCGGGCGGATGGCCGCGCCCGTCCTTCAGGTGGCAGCGCTGGCAGGCGCGCGCATTGTAGAGCGGCCCCAGCCCGTCGCTGGCCTTGGTGGAGCTGGGAGAGCTGACCCAGAGCTTCTTGAACAGCCCGTTGCCCAGCTTGAAGGTCATCTCTCCTTCGAAACCGATATTGGCCGAGAACTGGCTGAAGGCATCGGCGTCGGTGCGTGCCCGCGTGGTGGCCGCGCCGGCCGGGTTCTGCTCGAACCGTTCGGGGGCGCTGAAATCGGTCGTGGGCGCGGTGGCGGCGGCGATGCGCGCGCGCTCTGCCTCGGTGCGGGGCACGACGTCCAGGATCGGGGCGGTCAGCGTGTCGGACAGCCGCACGGTCTCGGCCCCCAGGGCCAGGGGCGACAGCGCCAGCGTCAAGGCCAGGGCGGAGGCCAGGCCTCTGCCGGCCGGACGGATCGGATGGGTCAGGTGCGTGGACATCGGCAACTCTTGCTCTTCAGGATGCCCCGTGGCTTGCCACCAATTCCTGAGCGGTTCAATCAGAAATGCGGTCCCACCCTGCGGCATGACGCCCGCCCAGAACCAGCCGGGTCAGACCGCCCCCGCCTGACGCCTTCTGTTATTTGTTGGCCAGAAATATCCCGAGGGGGGGGGAATTGAGCCCGCAAGGGCGCAAGGGGTCAGAGCTCCCGCCCCCGTCGACGTATCGCCCAGTGGGCGAAGGGTCGGAGCCGCTGCTTTCGCTCAATTTGCCACCATCCGGCGACGGGGCCCCTCTCAACTTGTCGCCATCCGGCGACGAGGGCCCGCCCCAATGCAAAAGAGGAGGCCCAGCGGACCTCCCCCTTAACATCGCATCGCCAGAGATGCTTACTCGGCTTCGTCCGCAGAAGAGGCGTTGAGCAGGCCGTATTTCTCGGCGCCCAGCGACGTGTAGAGCTCCAGCTGGGTTTCAAGGTAGTCGATGTGACCTTCCTCGTCCGCCATCAGCTCCTCGAAGAGGTTCTTGCTGACGTAGTCGCCCACGCTCTCGCAATGATCGCGCGCTTCCTTGTAAAGGTTGCGGGCGTCATGCTCGGCGGCCAGGTCGGCCTCCAGCGTTTCCTTCAGGGTCTCGCCGATGCGAAGCGAATCCAGCTTCTGCATGTTCGGGTGGCCTTCCAGGAAGATGATCCGGTCGACCAGCTTGTCGGCGTGGTGCATCTCCTCGATGCTTTCTTCACGGGACTTGGCCGCGATCTTGCCGTAGCCCCAGTCCTTTTGCAGCCGGTAGTGCAGCCAGTACTGGTTGATCGCCGTCAGCTCGCTACGCAGCGCTGCGTTAAGGTACTCGATGACCTTTGCGTCGCCTTTCATCCGAAGTCTCCTTTGTCGTCGCGCGGCGCAGGCCGCGCAGAATGTCTGGTACCTCGAAACTATCGCAATCGCGCATGGTGTCCATGAAAAGCGGCAAACAGCCCCCGCATTCGGCCTTTTTCCCCAATGCCCGGTAGACCTTACCGGGGGTGATGATCGTCTCAGGGTCGGCGGCGCGCATCCAGTCCACGGCGGAACGGATGTCGCGATCAGTGAGCGAATGGCAGTGGCAGACCATCATGGCGGGGGTCCTTCGCAGGCTCTTGAACAGCTGGTCGGGGCGGCGCACCGCCACGACCTTGGGTGGTGGCGGGCGCGCGGGACTGTCCGCGCGCCCGTGTCGGATCACTCGAAGACGGCGTCCGGGTTGTCGAGGCTGTCGGAACCTTCGAAACCGATCTGGTCCAGCTCCAGCGCGGTGACGGCGCGCTCGATGCCACGGGTCTGGGTGACCAGCGCGTCGACCGCATCCATGATCAGGGCCTCGCCCTTCTCGTTGCCGCGCTCCAGCATCATGTCGTAGCTGAAGCCCGCCTCGGCGGCCGATTTCAGCGTCGCCAGCTTGAACATCGTGTCGTTGATGTCGGCCTTCAGGGTGGCATCCACGTCGGCGTCGGCCTCGGCCACCAGGTCGGACAGCGAGGGGCCTTCGGTCACGGTGCCGTCGACGCCGGTATAGCTGCCGAAGTAGACGTTCCGGATGCCCAGACCGTCGTAGTAGTGGGAATTGTGGGTGTTGTCGGAGAAGCAGTCATGCTCTTCCTCCGGGTCGTTCAGCAGCACGCCCAGCTTCATCCGCTCACCGGCCTGTTCACCGTAGGACAGGCTGCCCATGCCGGTCAGCATGGCCACGATGCCCGCGTCTTCGTCGGCCATCAGCGTCTCGCGCGCCTCGCCGCCCTCGGCCCACTGCCCGGCCATCCATTCCAGGTCCGAGACCAGCAGGTCAGTCGCGGCCTTCAGGTACTCCCCCCGCCGGTCGCAATGGTCGTTGGTGCAATCGTCACCGGCGGCGTAGTCGGTCCAGGGACGTTCCCCCGCGCCCTTCTCGGTGCCATGCAGGTCCTGGCCCCAGAGCAGGAATTCGATGGCGTGGTAGCCGGTGGCCACGTTGGCCTCGACCGCATCGGCCTCATGCAGGGTGCTTTCCAGCAGTTCCGGCGTGATCGCGGCGGCATCCACCTCTTCGCCCGACAGGGTGAAGGTGGGGTTGGCGATGACGTTCAGCACCGCATATTCGTTCTCGTCGGTCGCGCCGCCATAGGAGGCGTCGACGTAGTCGATCAGGCCTTCGTCCAGCGGCCAGGCGTTCACCTTGCCTTCCCAGTCATCCACGATCGCATTGCCGAAGCGGTAGGCCTCGGTCTGCTGGTATGGCACGCGGGCTTCCAGCCAGGCGGCCTTGGCGGCCTCCAGCGCCTCGGCCGAGGGGTTCGCGATCAACTCGTCCACGGCGGCCTGCAGCGTCTTGGCGGTGCTCAGGCTGTCGCCGTAGGCGGCGGCGGCGATGTCGGCGTAGGTGTCCAGCACCTCGGCCTTCTCGACGGCCAGGGCCAGGCTGGGGGCGGCAACCAGGGCCGTGGTGGCCAGGGCGGCTTTCAGAATGCGTGTCATGGAAGTCCCTTCTGTTCGCATGTTGTCTGCGTTTTCAGTCGTCTTGATCGTCAGGCTCAGTGCAAGGTGACGGCGCGTCCCTGCACCGCGGGCGGATGCGGGTGATCCGGTGTGCCCCGCTGAAGTTCCAGGCCCAGCAGTCGCGCCTGGGAGACCACGGCGGGCGCCATATCGGCGCGCACCAGCAGGCAGGCCATCAGCATGGCGTCCTCGCTGTCGCCGCCGGTCGCGATGCTGACCAGATGCGCCAGGACCGCCTCGTCGGCGCCGACACAGGCGCAGCTGGCGGAATGACGCAGGACCGGACGGCGCCCGTGCCGCAGCACCAGGTCGAAGAAGCCATCCAGCGCCGCCTCGATCCGCTCGGCCGTGGCCGGCCCCATCAGGCCCGCGAGTTCGTCCACGAAGGTCCCATGGGCCGCGGCGCCGTCACAGCGGGCCCGCAGGGCGCCAATGACCAGCGCCTCGTGCAGCGGCAGGGTGGTGATCTTCGCCACCGCCTCGGCGCCGCGCACCGCGCTCATGCCCGGCACCCCATCGTGCCCCGGCACGCGGCCAGGTGGCAGGGCAGAGAAAGGGAGTGGGCAGCTGAGGTCATGGGATCTCCTTTGCGGCTTTTCTGACGAAAACGCTCGGCTAAGTCAATCCCGAGTATTTTGTTTGGCTTTTAGGTTCCCGCGATCCGCCTGCCCTATGGCAGGCAACGCCGGAGCAAGAGGCGCCTGAAATGGGCAGTCCAATGGCTCTTTTCGCGATAATTCGCGCCCGCGCGGCGGGTCAGCGTGAACTGTCGTCTTGGCAGACTCACAGCGCGCATGCTTGGCTCGCCCCGGGCCGCCATGCCCTGCCGGATCGCCGCCCGGCTGGCGTCGCCCTTCCCGTCTGCCAGACTTCAGGACCAGCCCAATGACCACTGCCGCCCGCCAGACCGCCTCCCGCGATCCGCTCCTGCAACCCTATCAGCTCCGGCATCTGACGCTGAAGAACCGGATCATGACCACCGCGCATGAGCCCGCCTATACCGAGGACGGACTGCCCAAGGACCGCTACCGCGCCTACCACGAGGAACGCGCCAAGGGCGGCGTGGGCATGGTGATGACCGCCGGCTCGGCGGTGGTGTCCCGCGACAGCCCGGCGGCCTTCGGCAATGTCGCCGCCTGGAAGGACGAGGTCGTGCCCTGGATGGCGAAGCTGACCGAGGCCTGCCATGACCATGGCTGCGCGGTGATGATCCAGCTGACCCACCTGGGCTGGCGCACCCGCTACGACGTGGAAGACTGGCTGCCGGTGATCGCGCCGGGCCGCCGGAAGGAACCCGCGCATCGGGTCATCCCCAAGGTGATGGAGGAGTTCGACATCGCCCGGGTGATCGAGGAGTTCGCCCTCGGCGCCGAACGGATGAAGGACGCCGGCCTCGATGGGATCGAACTGGAATGCTACGGCCACCTGATCGATGCCTTCTGGTCGGGGGAGCTGAACCAGCTGGACGCCCCCTATGGTGGCGACCTGGACGCACGGATGAAGTTCTCCCTCGACGTGCTGCAGGCGATCCGCGACCGCACCGGGCCGGATTTCCTGGTGGGCGTGCGCTACACGGCCGATGACCTGCACCCCGGTTCCATCGACGAACAGACGGGGATCGAGATTGGCCACCGCCTGAAGGCCTCGGGCCTGGTCGATTTCCTGAACGTGATCCGCGGCCGCGTGGACAGCGAACCGAACCTGACCGACGTGATCCCCCTCGGCGGCACGCCGGCCGCGCCGCACCTGGATTTCGCCGGGCGCATCAAGGCCGAGGTCTGCCTGCCCACCTTCCACGCCGCGCGCATCGCCGACGTAGCCACCGCCCGCCACGCCGTAGCAGAGGGCAAGCTGGACCTGGTGGGCATGACCCGCGCCCATATCGCCGACCCGCATATCGTGGCCAAGATCGCCGCGGGCCGCGAGGATGAGATCCGCCCCTGCGTCGGCGCCACCTACTGCATCGACCGGGTCTATGTCTCCGGCGGCGCGCTCTGTGTGCACAATCCCCATACCGGACGCGAACTGACCCATCCCCATGCCACGCCGCCGGCCGCTGCGCCGCGCAGGGTGGTTGTCGTCGGCGCCGGCCCCGCCGGGCTGGAGGCCGCGCGCATCGCCGCCGAGGCGGGCCATGCGGTGACCGTGCTGGAGGCCGCCGATCAGCCCGGCGGCCAGGTCCGCCTGCTGGCCCAGGCCCGCCGGGCGGAAATGATCGGCATCATCGACTGGCGCATGGCGCAATGCGAGGCGCTTGGCGTCACCTTCCGGTTCAACTGCTTCGCAGAGGCCGAGGACGTGACGGCGCTCTCCCCCGACCTGGTGGTGATCGCCACCGGCGGCCTGCCCCATACGGAGGTCATCGCGGGCGCCGATCTGGCGCTTTCGGCCTGGGACGTGTTGTCGGGTGACGCGAAACCCTCCGGCTCGGTGCTGATTTATGACGAGGCGGGCGATCATGCGGCGCTGCAGGCCGCCGAGAAGCTGGTGGCGCTTGGCTGCACGGTGGAGATCATGAACCGCGAACGCGGCCTCTCGGCAGAGATCCTCGGCATGAACTTCGTCCCCTACATGCGCGCGCTTCAGGATAAGGGGGTGACCTTCACCGTGGCCCGCCGGCTTGATGCGCTGACCCGTGACGGCAACGGCCTGCGCGCCACGATCGGCACCGAGTATTCCGACTGGACGACCGAAGGGCACTACGACGCCGTGCTGGTGAACGCGGGCACGACGCCTATGGATGAGCTGTATTTCGAGCTGAAGCCCCTGTCGCGCAACCGGGGCGAGGTGTCGATCGACGCCCTGGTCGCAGCCGAGGGCGATCCGTTCCCACAACGCCACCCCGAAGCCGCCTTTGACCTGGTGCGCATCGGCGACGCGGTGGCCGCGCGCAACATCCACGCCGCGATCTTCGAGGCGATGCGGATCCTGCGCCTGACCTGAGGGGCGGAGGGGGCACTGCCCCCGTCCCGGGCGGGGCCCGGGACTCCCCCGGAGTATTTCGGTCGAGGTGAAGACAGGGGGAGGCGCACCGCCCCGGCTTGGCGCGCCTCTGCCACGGCAGGACCCGACTTTGGCAAAAGGCGGTCGATCCAGCCGAAAGGCGCGGACGTGATCATGTCGCGCGCGCCGCCCCTCGTTTACCTTGTCTCAAATACCTCCCGCCGGAGGCCATCGACCGCAGGTCGATACGCCCCGTCTCAGGCGGTTGCAGGCCGTTTCACATGTTCGGCCGCGCGGAGGACCAGCGGGTCCAGACCTTCGCCGCCCGCGTCCACATGGGCGAAGAACTGGGCACGCATGCGCGGCTCCCAGAAATCGTTCAGGTGGGCTGCGACCTTCTGGGGCGCATCATCGCCCGGCTGGGTCTTGAAGAAGGTGGCGATCTGGTTCGCCATCATGACGAGTTTCTCAGGCGACATGGGTCTCTCCTTCGCGGATCCGCTCCGCATGGGCGTAGATGTCGAAGCCCTCGCCCCGGGCGAAGGCGGCAAGGGTGATGCCGGCGCCTTCGGCCAGGCGCACGGCATGGGCCGTGGGGGCCGAGACCGCGATGAGGGTGGTGCAGCCGGTCTGGGCGGCCTTCTGGATCAGCTCCACCGACAGGCGGCTGGTCATCACGAAGGCGCCGTCGGCGGGACGGATCCCGGCACGGGTAAGCGCGCCGATCAGCTTGTCCAGCGCATTGTGCCGGCCCACGTCCTCGCGGGCCAACACTAGCCCCTGCCCCGGCAGCAGGAAACCCGCCGCATGCACCGCGCGGGTCTCATCATGCAGCGGTTGCTGCGCGCGCAGGGCCTCGGTGGCGCTTTCGATCTCGGCCACATCGAAACACGGGCCGGCACCGACCCGGGGCAGCGGGCGCACGGCCTGATCCAGCGAGTCGATGCCGCAGAGGCCGCAGCCGACGGGCCCCAGCATCGCACGGCGCCGACGCGTCAGGGCCTGGCCCCGCTCTGCCACCAGCCAGAACCGGCATTCACTGCCGGTCTCATGTTCGACCAGTTCGAAATCGCGGATCTCCTCGGCGCCCTTGATCATCCCTTCGGAGAGGGAAAAGCCCAGGGCGAAATCCTCCAGATCCTGCGGCGTGCACATCATCACCGCCTGGGTGGTGCCGTCGTAGACCAGCGCCACGGGCCATTCCTCGGGCAGCGCGCGGGTAATCTCCCGCGCGCCGGAGGGGCCGATGGCACGGCCCGGCAGGGTCCTGACCGGCTGCGCCATCACTCGGCCGCAGGCAGGATCCGGCGCGAGCGTTCGGCCTGCGCGTTGTATTCCTCCTGCCAGTCGGTCGGCCCGTTGGACAGCGACACCTGCACCGCCGTCACCTTGTATTCCGGACAGTTGGTCGCCCAGTCGGAGAAGTCGGTGGTGATGACGTTGGCCTGGGTGTCCGGGTGGTGGAAGGTGGTATAGACCACGCCCGGCGACATCCGGTCACTGACCTTGGCGCGCAGCGACGTCTCGCCCGACCGCGAGGCCAGGCGCACCCACTGACCATCGGTCAGCCCGCGCACCTCGGCGTCGTGGGGGTGGATCTCCAGCACATCCTCGTCATGCCAGATCGAGTTGTCGGTGCGGCGCGTCTGGGCGCCCACGTTGTACTGCGACAGGATCCGCCCGGTGGTCAGCAACAGCGGGAAGCGCGGGCCGGTCTTTTCCTCGGTCGCGACATATTCCGTCACGATGAACCGCCCCTTGCCGCGCACGAAACCGTCGACATGCATCAGCGGCGTGCCATCGGGGTGTTCCTCGTTGCACGGCCACTGAACCGAGCCCTTCTCCTCCAGCACGTCATAGGTGACGCCGGCGAAGCTGGGGGTGGTCATGGCGATCTCGGCCATGATCTCGGACGGGTGGGAATAGGACCAGTTGGCGCCCATGGCATTGGCCAGCAGCTGCGTCACCTCCCAGTCGGCGTAATCCGCCTTGGGCGCCATCACCTCGCGCACGCGGTTGATGCGGCGTTCGGCATTGGTGAAGGTGCCGTCCTTCTCCAGGAAGGTGGAACCGGGCAGGAAGACATGGGCGTAGTTCGCCGTCTCGTTCAGGAAGAGGTCATGCACGATGACGCATTCCATGGCCGCCAGACCCGCCGAGACATGCTTGGTGTCGGGATCCGATTGCAGGATGTCCTCGCCCTGGCAGTAGAGGCCCTTGAAGGTGCCATCGACGGCGGCGTCCAGCATGTTGGGAATGCGCAGGCCCGGCTCGGGGTCGATCTCCACCCCCCAGGTCTTCTGGAAGATGTCGCGCACCTCCTGGCCCTTCACGTGGCGATAGCCGGGCAGTTCATGCGGGAAGGAGCCCATGTCGCAGGAGCCTTGCACGTTGTTCTGCCCGCGCAGCGGGTTCACGCCCACGCCCGGGCGACCGACGTTGCCGGTCAGCATGGCGAGGTTGGCGATGCCCATGACGGTGGTCGAACCCTGGGAATGCTCGGTCACGCCCAGGCCGTAGTAGATCGCACCATTGCCGCCGGTGGCAAAGGTGCGCGCGGCGGCGCGCAGTTCCTCCGCCGGCACGCCGGTCAGCGCCTGGGTCTCCTCAGGGCTGTGACGGTCCTCGCTGATGAACTCGGCATAGGCCAGGTATTCGTCCCAGTCGCAGCGCTCGCGGATGTAGGCCTCATCCGCCAGCCCCTCGGTGACGATGACGTGGGCCAGCGCCGAGACCACGGCGACGTTGGTGCCGGGGCGCAGCGGCAGGTGGTGGTTCGCGGCGATATGGGCCGATTTCACCAGGTCAATCTTGCGCGGGTCGATGACGATCAGCTTGGCGCCCTCGCGCAGCCGCTTCTTCATGCGGGAGCCGAAGACCGGGTGCGCGTCGGTCGGGTTGGCGCCGATGACGATGATCACGTCAGTCTGTTCAACGCTGTCGAAGTCCTGGGTGCCCGCCGAGGTGCCGAAGGTCTGGCCCAGGCCGTAGCCGGTCGGCGAATGGCAGACACGGGCGCAGGTGTCGGTGTTGTTGTTGCCGAAGACGGCGCGCGCCAGCTTCTGCACCAGGTAGGTTTCCTCGTTGGTGCAGCGCGACGAGGTGATGACGCCGATGGACTTCTGGCCGTATTTCTCCTGCAGCCCGCGCATCTTGCCGGCGGCGAAGCTCAGGGCCTCCTTCCAGCCGACCTCGCGCCAAGGCTCGTCGATGCTGTCGCGGATCATCGGTGACAGGATGCGGTCAGGGTGATCGGCATAGCCATAGGCGAAACGGCCCTTCACGCAGGAATGGCCCCGATTGGCCTTGCCGTGTTTCCACGGGACCATGCGCACCAGCTGATCGCCCTGCAGCTCTGCCTTGAAGGAGCAGCCGACGCCGCAATAGGCGCAGGTGGTCACGACGGACCGGGTCGGCGTGCCCATCTCGGCCACGCTCTTTTCCTGCAGGGTCGCCGTCGGGCAGGCCTGCACGCAGGCGCCGCAGCTGACGCAATCCGAGGACAGGAAATCATCCAGCCCGGTGCCCGCCGAGACCCGGCTGTCGAACCCGCGACCCTCGATCGTCAGGGCGAAGGTGCCCTGCACCTCTTCGCAGGCGCGGACACAGCGGTTGCAGACGATGCATTTCGACGGGTCGTAGGTGAAATAGGGGTTGCTCTCGTCACAGGGCAGATACTGCGGGTTGGCTTCCCCCTCGGGTGCCTGGGCGCGGCGGTCGCTTTTCGACAGCATGCCGGCCAGTGACGGCGCATAGTGGTTCTCGCCCGTCTCGTAGCGCATGTCGCGCAGGCCGACGGCGCCGGCCATGTCCTGCAACTCGCAATCGCCATTGGCCGAACAGGTCAGGCAGTCCAGCGGATGATCGGAGATGTAGAGCTCCATCACCCCCTTGCGGATCTTGCGCACCTTTTCCGACTGGGTGTGCACCACCATGCCGTCATGCACCGGCGTGGTGCAGGAGGCCGGCGTGCCGCGCCGCCCCTCGATTTCCACGACGCAGAGGCGGCAGGAGCCGAAGGCCTCCAGGCTGTCGGTGGCACAGAGCTTAGGAATGTCGAGGCCCGCTTCCGCCGCCGCCCGCATGACCGAGGTGCCCGCAGGCACGGTCACTTCGGCACCGTCGATGGTCAGGTGCACCGGCTTGCCCGTCCGCGCCGGCGTCCCCATGTCCTTGTCGTCAAAGGACTTGTCGTTGGGAATGATGAAATCCTTCATGGTTCAGGTCCTCCCGCCTGCGGACAGGGCGCGCCCCGTCGTCTTCACTTCGTTCGAAACACTCCGGGGTGCGCGAGGGAGCGTCATGGCTCCGCCCTGTCCGTTTGCGCGATCCTTGATCTGCTGACCGATCATTCCGCCGCCTCCTTCGCCATGCCGAATTCCTCCGGGAAGGCCTCCAGCGCGGACATCACCGGATAGGGGGTGAAGCCGCCGAGGGCGCAGAGGGAGCCATCCTTCATCGTCTCGCAGAGATCGGTCAGCAGCTCGACCGCCGCGCCGTCGCCCTGCTTGATCCGGTCCAGCGTCTCGACGCCGCGCACCGCGCCAATGCGGCAGGGCGTACACTTGCCACAGCTTTCCACGGCGCAGAATTCCATCGCGAACCGCGCCATGCCCAGCATGTCGGCGCTGTCGTCGAAGACGACGACGCCCGCATGGCCGATCAGCCCGCCCTGGCCGTCGAATTCCTCGTAACCGAAGGGCGTGTCGAATTTCTCGCGCCCGAAATAGGCGCCCAGCGGGCCACCGATCTGCACCGCCTTCACCGGGCGGCCAGACGCGGTGCCACCGCCGATCTCCTCGACCAGATCGCCCAGGGACATGCCGAAGGCGGTCTCGAACAACCCGCCGTGCTTCACGTTGCCCGCGATCTGCACGGGAATGGTGCCGCGCGACCGGCCCAGGCCGAAGTCCGCGAAATGCTGCGCGCCCTTCTCGAAGATCACCGGCACGGTCGCCAGGGAAATCACGTTGTTGACCACGGTGGGCTTGCCCAGGAAGCCCTCCAGCGCGGGCAGCGGCGGCTTGGCGCGGACCACGCCGCGCTTGCCTTCCAGCGAGTTCAGCAGGCTGGTTTCCTCGCCGCAGACATAGGCGCCCGCGCCCACACGGACCTCCATGTCGAAGGCGCGGCCCGATCCCAGCACGTCGTCGCCCAGCACACCCGCGGCGCGGGCCCGGATGATCGCCTCGCGCATCACCGCCACGGCGTCGGGATATTCGGACCGGGTGTAGACATAGCCCTTCGTCGCCCCGGTGCAGAGGCCGGCAATCGCCATGCCCTCGATCAGGCAGAAGGGGTCACCTTCCATGATCATGCGATCGGCAAAGGTGCCGCTGTCGCCCTCGTCGGCATTGCAGACGATGTATTTCTGATCCGCATGGGCCATGCGAACAGTGTCCCACTTGATCCCCGTCGGGAACCCCGCGCCGCCGCGCCCGCGCAGACCGGAGGTCTTCATCTCGTCGATGATCGCCTCGCCGGTCATGGTGGCGGCCCGGCGCAGGCCGGCGAGGCCGCCATGGGCCTCGTAGTCGGGCAGCGACAGCGGGTCGATCACGCCGCAGCGGGCAAAGGTCAGACGGGTCTGCCGGGCGAAGAAGGGGATCTCCTCGGTGGGCCCGAGGCTTTCGACCTCGCCCGCCAGGATGCCGGCCACGTCCTCGGGGGCCACGGGGCCCCAGGCCTCACGGCCCTGGCCGCGATCGATCTCCAGCAGGGGTTCCAGCCAGACCATGCCGCGCGATCCGACGCGGATTACCTCGGCCGTTTCGCCACGTGCCTCCAGCGCAGCGCTCAGCGCCGCCGCGACCTCTTCGGAGCCAAGCGCCTTGGCGGCGCTGTCCATCGACAGGTAGATCTTCATCATTCCGCTCCCTCGACAGCCGCCATCAGCCGCGCCTCGCTGGCGCGCCCCATCAGGGTTTCATCCAGCATCGCCGCCGGCGCGCAGGCGCAGAGGCCGAGGCAATAGACCGGCTCCACCGTCACGCGGCCATCGGCCGAGGTGCCGTGCCAGTCGAGGCCAAGCTGCGCCAGCAGCCGTTCGGCCATCGCCTCGCCGCCCATGGACTGACAGGCCTCGGCCCGGCAGATCTTCAGGACGTGGCGCCCGGCGGGGGCCTTGCGGAAATCGTGGTAGAAGGAAATGACCCCGTGCACCTCGGCCCGGCCGAGGTTCAGCGCCGCCGCCAGCATCGGCACCGCCGTTTCCGGAATATGGCCAAAGGCCGCCTGGATGTCGTGCAACATTGGCAGCAGGGGCCCTTCCAGGTGCAGATTGCGGTCGATCAGCGGCCGGATCTCCTCCTCTCCGACCTCTGGCAGCGCCTGCGGCGCGCGTGGCTGCGGGTTCATGTTCGTCTCCCCTCGCTGGCTTGTCGGGGAGTCATGGCGAAAAGGCGATACAGGATCAATATCGCATTTCCGTCATTCGATTGATAAAGCCTATCAACCTACGAAACCGCATCCACCGCAGCGCAGCGTGGCGGGGGGCCGGTGACGCGGGGGGATCAGGGCGCAGCCAGCTGCTCCGCCGTGTCCAGCAGGGCCTGCAGGACGGGGGTGTGCGGCTCCTGGTAGGGCGCGACCAGCCCGACGGCCGGGCCGGTGTCCCCCGGCGCCACCGGCACCGTCACCAGGTTGCGCCCCGACACCAGGAAGGCCGCCAGATCATCAGGCAGGACCGTGATCAGCCCGGCGCCCTCGACATGGCTGGCCAGTACCACGGTCGAATTGCTTTCCAGCCCCGCCCCCGGCGCCACCCCGGCCTCCAGGAAGGCGCGATTGATGATCCGGCGGTTCTGCATGTCAGGTGTCAGCAGGCACATGTCCTGTCCGGCGAAATCGGACCAGTCCAGCACCTCGCGCGCCGCCAGCGGGTGATCGGGCCGGCAGACCGCGGCATAGCGTTCGCGGTAGAGAAAGGCGGTCGACACATGGCCCAGCGGTTCATTGTCGAGATAGGAAATCCCCGCCTCGACCTCGAAATTCTCCAGCATCGACAGGATCTCGGCCGAGTTGCGGCTGAGGATGGTGAACTCCACCCCGGGATGGCTGGCGCGGAACCCGGTGGCCAGGCGCGAGGCCCAGGTCAGCGCCGTGGGAATGACGGCGATGCGCAGGTGCCCCGCCAGCCCCTCGCGGGCGAAGCGCATTTCCTCGCGCAGGCGCCGGGCGTCACCGACGATCTGGCGCGCCCAGACCAGCGCCCGCTGGCCCTCGGGCGTCAGCCCGCCGAAGCGGGATCCGCGCAGCACCAGCTTCACCCCCAGCTGATCCTCCAGCTGGCGGATGCCCGTCGACAGGCTGGGCTGGGTGATGCCGAGGCTTTCGGCCGCACGACCGAAGTGCTGCTCGCGGGCCAGCGCCATGAACATTTCGAGTTTCCCGATCATCCCCCCCTTTTCCCCCGAAAAGCGCCCCTTGCCCAGCCCCCCACGCACCGTGCCGATTGCCCCGCGCACGCGCAGCCCAGAGCGCCTTCCATCGCCGCCCCGGCTGCCCCGGGTCTGAGCCGTGTCCCGGACCTCATCCAGCGGAGGATTTCAGCGGCCATGACGTGGAGCGATTGAGACGCCGCAGGCTCAAGCGGGGGCCAAGCCTGCTGCCTGGCCGTTCCTTGCCGCTTTCGCCGAGGGAGGTTCACCACACACACGCCGCCCCCACGAGCCCAATGCGGCAAGGGCTTTCAGCACATGAGGTAGGCGGACGGGCGCCGCGCCCTGCCCTCCCCTAACCGATGATACTGATTGTAGAAGCTAGCTCTCGACCGGCCTGACAATTGACAACGCTGATACCCGGCTCTACCTCCTTCTTTCTTCAAGGAGGCCATCATGCCCAAACCGAAGTCTCGCAGTTTCGCTGTCATCGGCCTTGGAACCTTCGGCACAACCGTCGCCTCTGAATTGGCACGGTTCGGCAACCACGTGCTTGGCGTCGACCTGCAGGAACGTAACGTCTCACGTGTCGCTGACACGATTGCCGAAGCGGTGATCGCGGATGGCCGCGACGAGCAGGCCCTGCGCGAGATCGGAGTCGGCAGCTACGATGTGGCCGTCGTCGCCATCGGCGAAGAACTCGACGCCAACATCCTGTGCACCATGAATGTCAAGATGCTTGGCGTGCCCACGGTCCTGGTGAAGGCGATGAACCGCACGCACCATCGCATCCTGTCCAAGCTTGGTGCCGACCGGGTGATCCTGCCCGAACAGGAAATCGGTCGCCATATCGCCCAGATGCTGCACAATCCGCTGGTCCGCGATTACGTGAGCCTCGGCAACGGATTCCACGTCGTGGACTTCCGCGTGCCGCAAAGCCTTGACGGCACTCGAATGGACAAGATCGGCCTGTCCGAGAAATTCGATCTTCGGGCCTTGGGGCTCATGCGCGGCAGCGACTATGTGGACTGCCGGGATGCGGCGACCGAACTCAGGGCCGACGACAAGCTGCTGCTCCTCGGTCGCAGGGAAAACCTGCGCCGCTTCGCAGACGGGCTCTGAGCGCCGATGCGGCCCTTATGGTCCAGGGGGGTATGGCGCATGCAGCTGCCCCCGCCCGCGCTCCTCGCCGGTCTCTACGCGGTGCTGATCGTCCTGGGGGGCGCTCTGCTGATGCTGCCCGCAGCGACGGCGCTGCCAATAACCTGGTCGGACGCGATCTTCACCGCCGCCTCCGCCGTGACTGTGACCGGCCTCGTGATTTCGGACACCGGCAGCCAGTTCACCCTGATCGGCCAGGGTATCATTATGCTGCTGATCCAGCTGGGCGGACTGGGATTGATGACCTTTGCCGTGCTGTTGCTTTCGATGCTGGGCCTTCCGGTGACCATCTCGCAGCGCATCTTCCTGCGCGAGGACCTCAACCAGACTTCGATCAGCGACCTGCTGGTCCTCGTCCGTGGGATCCTTAAGACCGTGCTGGCCTGCGAACTTCTGGGCGTCACGCTGCTGTCCGGCGTGTTCGTGCCGGAATTCGGTTGGGCAGAGGGGCTGTGGCAGGCGCTTTTCCATACCGTCTCGGCGTTCAACAACGCGGGCTTTGCGCTCTTCCCCGACAGTTTGTCGCGCTATGTTGGCAACCCTATCGTCAACCTCACGATACCGGCGCTCTTCATCTTCGGCGGGCTGGGGTTCATCGTGGTGACCGAGGCGTACGGCAAGCGCAGCTGGAGGGCGTTCTCGCTGCATACAAAGCTCATGGTGGTCGGCACTCTGGCTCTGATCGTCTGGTCCGTGCTGACCTTCGCTGTGCTGGAATGGACCAACCCTGCGACGCTCGGCGGGCTTGCCAGTACCGGTGACAGGCTCTGGGCCAGTTGGTTCCAAGGGGTGACGACCCGAACCGCAGGCTTCAACACCGTCGACATCGGCGGCATCCATGACAGCACCTCCATGATGTTCATGTCCCTCATGGTGATCGGTGGAGGCAGCACCTCGACGGCCGGAGGCATCAAGGTGACCACCTTCATCGTCCTTCTGCTGGCAACTGTCGCCTTCTTCCGGCGCAGTCAGCAGTTGCACGTTTTCGGGCGGAGTATCGGTGCCGAAGAGGTCATGAAGGTTCTCGCCCTGACCATGGTGAGCCTGATGACGGTACTGGTCGCGATTTTCCTCGTGACCCTGTCCCACGATGGGAACTTCATCGATCTTGCCTTCGAGGTGACCTCGGCCTTCGGTACGGTCGGATTGTCACGGGGGACCACCGGAGAGCTGGACGGCTTCGGTCGCGCGGTGATCATCGCGGTGATGTTTGTCGGCAGGGTTGGCCCCCTGACCCTGGGTTTCTTCCTTGCAACACGATCCAAGCCACGAGTTGGGTACCCCGCGAGCAAAGTCTATCTCGGATAGTCCTGTGCAGGAGCTTTCTTGCACGGACCCTGACCGAGCCGCTCCTTTGTCGCGCCTTCGGCCACGAGCGCCCAGACGAACGAGGAGAGGAACTTCGAGCAATCATCTCCTGCGTTCATGGCAGTTTGCACCACCTGTCAAAGGTTCGCTACGCGCCCATGTCACCGGACGGCTTCCTAGCCGCCACGCAAACTGAGCGGAAGCGGCGAACGGCAGCTCCGTCCGCACAGCAGACGCCCGGGCACGGTGCAACGAAGGTCGGCTCGCGTAGAGCTTCTGCTCTTCCTCCGGCAGCTGACCCAGGCGTGTTCCGTTCCTGCGACTGCTTGCTCCCTCGAACTCTGCGAGTATCGGGGGTTTCACATCACGACGACGAAGGGCGCTTCAGTGTTCTGGGAGATCACCGATGCGAGCCATCCTGGCATCGAGCTTGGCGCGCATGGCGTCGAAGACACCCGCGTGTTCGGGATCATCGGCAAGGTTCCAAAGCTCGTGCGGATCCTGCTCGCAGTCGAAGAGCTCCCACTCGGGCGGGGCGCCATTGTCCTTGGCCCCGTGCTGATCCAGGGCCTTGTTGTACCAGTAGATCAGCTTGTACCGCTGATCGCGGATGCCGTAGTGGGCCCAGGCCCCGTGGAAGGCATCGTTGTGCATCCAGTAGCGGTGATAGGCCAACTGGTCCCAATCATCGGGCGTCCTGCCCTCCAGAACCGCCCGCATCGAGCGGCCCTGCATGAAGCTCGGCTGGACCGCCCCTGCATAGTCCAGGAAGGTCTGAGCGAAATCGACGTTGCAGCAGATGTCCCGCGTGGTGGTACCGGCGGGGATCGCGGCAGGCAGACGCGCCAGGAAGGGCATCTGCAGGCTCTCCTCGTACATGAAACGCTTGTCGAACCAGCCGTGCTCGCCGAGGAAGAACCCTTGATCCGAGGTGTAGATCACCAAAGTGTTCTCGGCCAGGCCCAGCTCTTCCAGCGTGTCGAGGATCGAGCCCACGCCATCGTCGATGGCCTGCACCGTGCGCAGGTAGCGCTTCATGAAGCGCTGGTACTTGAACTCCGCAAAGGCCTGCGGATCGTCGAAGCGGAAGCGCTCTCCGGTGGAGGCACAGATGACCTCGATACTCTCGCCCTCCTGCAGTTCGGGCACCCGACGCATGTTGAGGAAGTCGACCACGCGTTCGCCGGCCACCTCTGCCGGGCCGATCGGTTGCACCAGGTTGATGTCTTCCCACGTCAGGTCCGACTTGATGCGCATCTTCGCCGCCGCCGCTGCCGCCGCACGGTTCCGGTAGTCGTCATTGAACGTCTCGGGCAGCGGCACGTCCTCGTCGGCCCATAGGGCATCGTGGCGAGGGTGCGGTTCGAAGGGGCGGTGCGGCGCCTTGTGATGACACATCAGGAAGAAGGGCTGATCCTTGTGGCGCCGGATGAAGTCGGTGGACATATCGGTGATGATATCAGTGGCATAGCCCGGGATGCGACGGCGCCCCTCGGGGCCGATGAAGGCGGGGTCCCAGTATTCCCCCTGCCCCGGAACCACCTGCCATTCATCGAATCCGGTCGGCTCGTGAGCCGGCCCCTCGCCTAGGTGCCATTTGCCAAACATCCCCGTGGCATAGCCCGAGGTGGACAGAAGCTTGGCGACGTTCGGCAGGCGGTTGTCGAGGTCCGTGGTCAGCGTGGTGACGCAGTTCACGTGGTTGTAGGTGCCGGTCAGGATGGCGGCGCGCGAGGGTGTGCAGATCGAATTGGTCACGTAACACGCATCATGGCGCAGCCCTTCCGAGGCCAGGCGGTCAATATTGGGGGTCTGGTTGATACCCGCCCCATAGGCCGAAATTGCCCTCGCCGCGTGGTCATCGGACATGATGAAAATGATATTCGGGCGCATGGGTCCTCTTTCGGCAGCTTGACTTCATCGCGCAGGCTAGAAGGATCCGAGTTGCAGTAAAATTGCAAAGAAGCCGCAGAGCGATGCGTCAATTGGATCACTAAAGGTCAGACACAAGCCCTGGCAGCGGCACGACGTCTATCAGAGGCGGCATGGGCAAACGCACAGGGCGTCACATCCATTCCCCATCCCGGAAGAGAGCGTCGGCATGGGCGATCAGCCCCTGCAAAGGTTCCCAGTCCTGCATCTCTTCGCGATACGCCAGCGAGGCGGTGGAGGTGCGGCTACGCAGATCCACCGGTACATTCCTCAGCCGTGAATTTCCCCGGGCGGCGATACCCGGCAAAACCGAGATAAAGTCTCCGCCCTGTAGGATCGTCAGAGCCGACATCAGGCTTTCACAGCTCACCGCAATGGTCGGCTCGGCTCCGGTTTTCTCGAAGAGGGCATTGCGAGCCGTTTCACCATAGATCGGCATTTCGCTGTAGATCACCCAAGAATAGTTGAGAAGCACATCCGTTGGCAGCAGCTCCCCTTCCTTCACTTGGTCGAAGATGGGATGATCACAGCGCGCCACGACGTTGTCGACCACCTCAGCTACCGGGTGAAAGACCAAGCGCCGCGCCGCGCTCTCAATAGGCGGCTGGCCTGTAAAGAGCACGTCCAGCCGACCTTCGCTCAGATCGGAAAGAGACTGGGAATACCGTGAATTCTGCAGCTCGAACCGGATGTCTGGGAAGGCCTGGTGCATTGAAATCACCAGTTCAGGCAGCACCAGGGCCCGCCAGACCGGCCCGGCGCCGACACGCAGCACCGGCTTTTCCTGGACTGCATTGACCAGCAGTGATTGCTCGGAGATCGTCCACTGCCGCTGAAGGCGCATAGATTCCGACAGAACCCGCTCACCGAAGGGCGTCGGACGCACGCCGCGCGCATGTCGTTCCAGGATCGGCCGACCGAAATAGGCCTCGAGCTGGGCGAGCGAGCGCGATAGGGCGCTTTGCGTGACATTCAGCCGTGCGGCAGCGCGCCTGAGGCTGCTTTCCTCGACGATCGCCTGCAGTCGGAAGAGATGGGTAACGATGTCGAGCATTGGTGCCGATGCGATGAGTTCAAGAGATCACTTGCGCCATTAATTTCATTTTTGGTTCTACCCCGCAAGTGCTAGGGCGTGCCAGGCTCTGAAGAACCGCGCCTTGCGGTGCCCTCTCGCAGGGCCGGTTCGCAGGCGCATTGGGAGGTTTGCGAGAGATCCCGCCGGCTCATCGGGCTGCCCTGCCCCGGGTATGACCGGCAACGGATCTCCGTGTCGGAGGAACTATGCTGAAGTATCTGTCCCGAAAGCTATTGTCGGGTATCTGTCTCTTGTTCATCGTCTCTGCGGTGACTTTCGTACTGATCTTCGGATCGACCGAGAATGTCGCACGCAATATCCTGGGCGAGAGCGCCACGACCGAGGATATCGCCGCATACAATCACCAGCTGGGCATCGACCGCCCGCTGCTGGTGCAATACGGCAGCTGGTTGCAGGGCGCGCTGAGCGGTGACCTGGGCGACAGTTGGACCCGCAACCAGCGGGTTGCCCCCTCCCTGCAAAGCCGCCTGCCGGTGACCCTGTCGATCGTCGGTGTCGCCGTGTTGCTGACGGGAGTCTTCTCGGTGGTGTTGGGTGTAACGGCCGCGGTGCGCCGGGGCCTCGCCGACCAGATCATCCAGGTGATCAGCGTCGTCGGTTTCGCCATCCCCAACTTCTGGCTGGGGCTTCTACTCGTGCTGCTCTTTGCCGTGCATCTCCAGTGGCTGCCGCCCACGGGCTACGTCTCTTTCTCCGCCTCGCCAAAGCAATGGGCCGCGGCCCTGGTGCTCCCTGTCGCAGCCCTTGTCTTCTCCGGTATCGCCTCCTCTTCGCAACAGGTACGCGGAGCCGTCATCGACGCGCTGAACCAAGATTACGTGCGCACGCTGCGCGCACGCGGAGTACGGCGCAGTTCAATCCTCTATCGCCACGCGCTGCGCAATGCGCTGCCCGCTGCGCTGACCGTGCTTTCGGTGCAGTTCGTCGCCCTATTGGGGGGCGCCGCCGTGATCGAACGAATCTTTGCTATCCCCGGCCTCGGCTCGCTGACCGTGGATGCAGCGTTGCAGGGCGACGTGCCAGTACTCATGGGAGTGGTCGTTACGCTCGTGATCGTCGTGGTCATCGTGAACATCATGATCGACGTCCTCAATGCCATGCTTAATCCGAAGGTGCGCCTGCAATGACCGACGCTTCGCCCCAGACCAACGCCACTGCTTCGCAGGGACCGCAGCGCCGTTCGATGGTGAAATCCGTCCTGAAGTCTCCCCTCGGCGCGCTGTCGGTGCTGCTGATCCTCGCCGTCGTGCTGACCGCACTCTTCGCCCCCCTGATCGCCGCCAACGACCCCGCCGCGATCCAGATCTTCAGGGTCAATGCGGCGCCGGGCGACGGCTATCTGTTGGGGGGAGACGGCTCGGGACGTGACATCTTCAGCCGCCTTGTCTACGGCGCCCGCAATACGCTGCTTGGCACACTGATCGCAGTCGGTGTCGCAGCGATCGTCGGGGTCTCTGCCGGGCTGGCCGCCGGCTACCATGGCCGCAAGCTGGAGGTTGGCGCAAGCTGGCTCTTCGACGCACTGATGGCGCTGCCCGCGATGATCGTGCTGCTTGCCTTCTACCAGGCCCTTGGCGCCTCGATCCACCTGTCGATGGTCGTTTTCGGGGTGATGCTCTCACCCGGCTTCTTCCGGCTGACCCGCACCCTGGTGAAGGGCGTCAAGAACGAGCTCTACGTCGACGCGGCCCGGGTCTCGGGCCTCAGCAACCTGCGCATCATCTCTCGCCATATCCTGCGCGTCGTGCGCGCGCCCGTGGTCATCCAGACCTCCATCGTCGCCGGTATCGCCCTGGTGATCCAGGCCGGTCTGGAGTTCCTTGGCCTCGGCGACCCGGGCACCCCGACCTGGGGCGGAGTGCTGCAGTCGGCCTTCGAGAACATGTACGTCTCGCCGCAGGCGGTGATCTGGCCCGGTCTCGCGATCTCGATCACCGTGGCCTCCTTTGTCCTGCTCGCCAACTCGATCCGTGACCAGCTGCAGCACGGCGGCCCGCCCGCGCGCCTGCCCAAGCTGCCCGAGCGCCGCTCCGTCTTTGACAGACAGGCGGAAGCAGACGTGCTCTTGTCGCTGCGTGGCGTGAAGATCGGCTACCCTGGGACGTCCGGCTGGCGCGAGGTCGTCCATGGCGTCGACCTCGACGTACGCCGCGGGGAAGTCCTCGGCCTTGTCGGGGAAAGTGGTTCGGGCAAGTCGCAGACGGCCTTCGCGGTTCTAGGCCTGCTCGGAACCGGAGGTCATGTGCTGGATGGGTCGATCCTCTTCGACGGCGAAGAGCTGCTCGGCAAGAGCGACGAGGAAATGCATGGGCTGCGGGGCAAGCGTATCGCCTATGTCCCACAGGAGCCGATGTCGAACCTCGACCCCAGCTTCCGCATCGGCTCGCAGCTGGTCGAGCCGCTGATGACGGCACAAGGCATGTCGCGAAGAGAGGCCCGCGCCCACGCGCTCGACATGCTGGGCCGCGTTGGCCTGCCTGACCCCAAACGCACCTTCAACGCCTACCCCCACGAAATTTCGGGCGGTATGGCACAGCGTGTGCTGATAGCTGGCGCCGTCGCCACCTACCCCGACCTGCTGATCGCGGATGAACCGACGACGGCGCTGGATGTCACAGTGCAGGCCGAGATCCTCGAACTGCTACGCGAACTTCAGGCCGAGTTTGGCATGACTATTGTCATGGTCACTCATAACTTCGGCGTCGTTGCCGATATCTGCGACAGTGTCGCGGTGATGCGCCAGGGTGAGATCGTCGAACAGAACAAGGTGACCGATCTCTTCGCCAACCCCACCCATGACTATACCAAAAACCTGCTGGCCGCGGTTCTGGACGATGTCGAGGTGCGCCGCTACAGCCCGCCCAAATTCGCCCCCCAGGAGGCAGCCCAATGAGCCATGACAGTCTGGTCGAGGTTCGCGACCTCTGTGTCTCCTTCGCGACACACCAAGTGATCAAGAACGTGTGCCTGGACATCCGCCCTGGCGAAACCGTCGGCCTGGTCGGCGAGAGCGGCTCCGGCAAGACAACAATCGGGCGCTCGATCCTCGGGATCGGCCCGGCGAACTCGGGCCGGATCCTCTTCGAGGGGGGTGATATCGCCAATGTTGCGCCA
Organism: Pseudooceanicola marinus; assembly: GCF_002786295.1. Taxonomy (GTDB): domain Bacteria; phylum Pseudomonadota; class Alphaproteobacteria; order Rhodobacterales; family Rhodobacteraceae; genus Pseudooceanicola; species Pseudooceanicola marinus. Next base: position 534,884 of record NZ_PGTC01000018.1, read on the forward strand.
CGCGACCGGGTCGGCGATGCCGCCCGAATCCAGGCGGTGTTCCAGGATCCCTACACCTCTCTCAACCCGTCGATGACGATCGAGGATATCCTGACCGAACCCATGGTCGCCCGCCATATCGCCACCCGCGACGAGGCCCGCCTCAAGGTGCGCGAACTGCTCGATCAGGTGTCCCTGCCCGCTGATGCCGCGCATCGCTACCCGCGTGAGTTCTCGGGCGGGCAGCGTCAGCGTGTAGCAATTGCCCGCGCTCTGGCGCTGTCGCCGCGGCTCATCGTCTGCGACGAGCCGGTCTCGGCCCTGGACCTGACCACGCAGGCGACGGTCATGGACCTGTTCATCGAGATTCAGGAGCGCACCGGCGTGGCCTATCTCTTCGTCAGTCATGACCTGGCGGTGGTGCGTCATATCTCGCACCGGGTCGCCGTCATGCGCGGAGGCGAAATCGTCGAGTTCGGCGACTGCGACCAGGTGACGGCCCGCCCGGAGCATCCCTACACCCGCCGCCTGCTGCTTGCAGCCCCGGTAGCCGATCCGATCCGTCAGGCAAAGCGGCGGCAGGACTTCCTGACCCTCGACGCGAGGAGCTGAGCAATGCGCGCCGTCATTGTCATGTACGACAGCCTGAACCGGCGGATGCTGCCCCCCTGGGGCGCGCCGGACGAGCAGGCACCGAACTTCGCCCGGCTGGCCGCACACTCGGCTACCTTCGACACTTGCTACGCGGGCTCGATGCCCTGCATGCCCGCCCGGCGCGAGATGCACACGGGACGCTACAACTTCCTGCACCGGTTCTGGGGCCCCATCGAGCCCTTCGACGACAGCGTCTACGAGATCCTGGCCCGTCAGGGGGTGCATACCCATATCGTCACCGACCACCAGCACTACTGGGAAGACGGCGGCGCCACATACCTGACCCGCTTCTCGACCCATGAGACGGTGCGCGGACAGGAGGGCGACGCCTGGAAACCCTACCTCGCCGATCTTGACCGCACGGTGATGCAGGTCCCGCCGAAACGCGCCCGCACCCAGGACGCCGCCAACCGCAAGGCCATCGACAGCATAGAGAAAATGCCGCAGACCCGTGTCTTCGACGCTGGTCTCGACTTCCTCGAGCGCAACGCCGACCAGGACGACTGGCTCCTGCAAATCGAAACCTTCGACCCGCACGAGCCCTTTTTCGTCCCCGGAGAAGAGGGAGACGACTGGCCCACCTACGGCCGAGTCACCGAAACGCCCGAGGGCGTTGCGGCGATGCAGCAGCACTACCTGAAGGTTCTGGCGCAATGCGACCGCAACCTTGGCCGCGTGCTGGATGTCTTCGACGCCCAAGGCCTGTGGGACAACACCATGCTGATCGTCTGCACCGATCACGGCTTCCTGCTGGGCGAACGCGGGTGGTGGGGCAAGAACGTCATGCCTTGGTACGACGAGGCCATCCACACTCCGCTTTTCGTCTGGGACCCAAGATCGCGGATAGCGGGCGAACGGCGCGAGGCGCTGGTACAGACCATCGACATCGCGCCAACCCTGTTGGATGCCTTCGGCCACGCCCCCACCCCGCACATGCAGGGCCAGCCGCTGACTGCGACAATCGCCAGCGATACGCCAGTGCGCGACGCCGGGCTCTTCGGCGTCTTCGGCCTGCATGTCTCAGTCACCGACGGGCGCCATGTCTACATGCGCGGCCCATCCGACACCGAGGCCCCCCTGCGCGAATACACCCTGATGCCGACGCGGATGCGCGGTTTCAAACCGCTTGCGGAGCTTGCCCGGGCGGAACTGCATCCGGGCTTCAGCTTCACCAAGGGGGCAAAGGTTCTCCGCATGCCGGGCGCACCGCAGCGTGGCCCCGACGACCTCTCGACGCTGCTTTTCGACCTGGAGTCCGACCCGGGTCAGGAACACCCCCTGAACGCCCCTGGGCTTGAGGCACGGATGGCCGAGCTGCTGGTCCGGCAGATGCGCGCCAGTGAGGCTCCGCCCGAACAGTACCAGCGTCTCGGACTGCCCGAAACCGGGCCGGTCGGGGTCCAGCACCTGCATCTGAACCAATAGGAGAGATCATGCGCCTGGAAGACTTGAGCCGCCCGCCTTTCAATCTGGACCGCGAGGCGCTGGAGTGGGTTCGGCGCACCCGAGAGAGTCTGGATGATCAGGTGGCGACCGCGCAGCTGTTCAACCTGAACTCCCGTGACCCCGTCGACGCGGCCGAGCTGGCGCGCTTGGCCACTCTCTCTCCCGGCGGGCTCACCCGTTTCTTCGGCGAGGACGGCGCGGCAGAGCGCCACGCGCTTGCGCAGATCCAGCAGCAGGCGGAGGTGCCGCTGCTTGTCTCTGCGGACCTGGAAGGCTCGCGGATGAGCCTGCCCTTCGGCACTGCCGTGCCGAACCCCCTGGCCCTGGCCGCCGCCGATGACGCTGACCTGACGACCGAGGTGGCACGACTGATGGCGCAGGAGGCGCTCTCCATCGGCGTGAACTGGGCCTTTGCGCCGGTGATCGACATCAACGCGGCGGCGCGCAGCGCCATCGTCGCCACCCGCGGCTTCGGTTCGGACCCCGAGCGGATCGCGCGTCATGCCACGGCCCAGATCGCCGCCTTCGAGGCCGAAGGCCTCGCCGCGACGGTCAAGCACTGGCCGGGCGAGGGCTATGACGACCGCGACCAGCACCTGGTGACCACGGTGAACCCGCTTTCCATGACCGAATGGCAGGCCAGCTTCGGCAAGCTCTACAGGGCCGCGATAAAGGCCGGCGTCCGCGCCGTGATGACCGGCCATATCGCCCTGCCCGCCTACCTGCGCGAGAAGGACCCCGCCACCGACGATGAGACCGCTCTGCTGCCCGCCACCATCAGCCACGCCCTGAATATCGACCTGCTGCGCGGGGACCTGGGCTTCAACGGGCTGATCGTCTCGGATGCCAGCGAGATGGCCGGACTGACGTCGGTCGTCGAGATGGTCCAAGCCAAGGTCGAGATCATCAAGGCCGGCTGTGACATGGTTCTTTTCTCCTCGGATCCGGAGGCCGAGATCCGCGCCGTGCGCGAGGCTGTCGCCTCGGGTGAGATCCCGCGAGAACGCTTCGAAGCCGCCCTGATGCGGGTGCTTGGCCTGAAGGCCTCTCTGGGACTGCATACCGGAGCGGCACAGCCCCGTCTGGCGCCGGAAGCCGACACGGCACAGGCCATCGCCAATCGGGCCTTCGCCAAGGCACCGACCCTGGTCAAGGACCGCAACGCAACGCTCCCCCTCGACCCAACGCGGCACCGGCGCATCCTGGTGCTGACACCAGGCATCATCGAGCCGATGCAGAATGCCCGTCTGCCTTTCGACCTGCCGCAGATGCTGCGCAAGGAAGGATTCGAGGTGACCGTGGCGCCCTATGGCACCCCGCTTGACCTGACGGGAAAGGATCTGGTGCTCTACCTCTTTGGGGAGGAAACCCTCCTGACCCGGGGCCGCATCTTCCTGGACTGGCGCGCCCTGCATGGTCATTTCAAGCTGTCCATGGCCCGGCCCTGGCACCAGCTACCGACGGTGATGATCTCCTTCGGATACCCGTACTACCTCTACGATGCACCCCGGGTCCCCACCTACATCAACGCCTATGCCACACACCCCGCCATGCAGGCGGCGGTTCTGGAGGCGCTGATGGGACGCGCGCCCTTCGCTGGCAGCAATCCCGTTGATCCTTTCGATGGCGCCCCGGACGCGCACCTCTGAGCGATTAAATTGACGCATCGCTGACTCGATTAAATGCACTTCATCCGCATCTATTTGCCTCGTATCACCGGCGGCAGAGTTGGTCCGGCTTATCGGCGGACCAAAAAGGGAGGCACCATGTTCAAACTCATTTCCGCCGCTGCTCTGACGCTGGCGACCACCACTGCTCTTGTCACGCCGGCCATGGCCGAGGTTCAGAACGACGCCGAGACTCTGGCCATCGGCGGTTTTCTCGACAACCGCACCTTTGATCGCGGACAGCTTCAGGCCTCGCACTGGGCGAAGTACTGGCAGCCGGTCTTCGACACGCTGCTGCGCATCGACGCCGAGGGCAATATCTCGGGCAACGTGGCGACGGACTACAGCTTCGCAGAGGACGGAAGCAGCCTGACCCTGATCCTGCGCGAGGGGCTGAGCTTCACCAATGGCGAGCCGGTCGACGGCGCCGCAGTGAAAGCCAACATTGAGTTCCTGCAGAACGCCACCGGTCAGAACAAGTGGATGGTCGGCGGCATCAGCGAGGTCGAGGTCGTGTCGCCGACCGAGGTCGTGCTGCATATCGAGGAGCCCAACCCGGCGCTGCTCTTTGGCCTGGCGACCGTCGGCGGCGCGCTGGCCGCGCCCTCGACCCTGGGCACCGAAGAGGCCAAGACCGTTCCCGTCGGATCTGGCCCCTACATCTACGACACCGAGGCCTCGGTCGTTGGACGGCAGTATGTCTACAAGCGCAATCCCGACTACTGGAACCCTCAGGACTTCCCCTTCGAGCAAATCACCATTACCCCGATCCGTGACATGAGTGCGCGGATGAACGCCCTGCGATCCGGCCAGATCGACGCCGGCGCCGGCGATCCCCGTGCGGCGTCCGAGGCCGAAGCCACAGGCCTGACCGTCGCGTCGAACCCGAACAACTTTTTCGGCATCTTCATCGCTGACCGCGCCGGTGAGATGGTTCCCGCCCTGGGCGATGTGCGCGTGCGCCAGGCGATCAACATGGCCTTCGACCGCGCCTCAATCCTCGAGTACATCGACAACGGCTATGGCCAAGTGACCAACCAGCCGCTGGTCTCTCCGAACGCACTGAACAACCCCGACCTCGAAGGCAGCTACGACTACGACCCCGAAGCGGCGCGCGCGCTGCTGGCCGAAGCCGGCTACGCAGACGGCTTTACCGTGTCGATGCCGGAAGTGGCCTCCATGGCCTCCTACAACCCCATCGTCGAGCAGCAGCTGGCGCAGATCGGAATCACCGTGGACTGGATCAAGATCTCTCCCACGGGCACGATCCCCGAACTGCTGTCCGGCAAGTATCCGATGTTCCTCTTCCGCCTTGGTACTCAGACCGCCTGGGGAGACGTGCTGAAGTACATCGGACCGGACGCCCCCTGGAACCCCTCGGGCAGCCAGTCCGACGAACTGGACCAGCTGATCGAGACGGCCCGCAATGCGCCGCTGGAAGACCAGGACACAGCATTCCAGGCGATCACCACCTACCTTGTAGATAACGCCTGGTTCGCGCCCTGGTACCAGATTGACGGTGTCTACTTCACCAATGACGAGGTGCGCGTGGTTGTGCCGTCGCACAACATCACACCGTGGATCTATGACTTTCAGAAAGCCGGCAACTGAACCAGGTCAACCGGGCCTTAGCAAAGATGAACTTGGGCGGGGCAGGATTTGCCTCGCCCGACTGCCCTCCGGATCTGGCCTCAGGCAAGAACGTCCGCCCTCCATGCGCGGCCACGAGCTGAAACACCCACGGTCGGCCCACCCCGGCACCGGCCTTCGACCAGAGGCTGTGCGCCCGTGCCACGATAGCTGGACCCGGACATATCCCCCTCAGCCCGCGATGCGCTGTCAGGCTTGCCGCGGGCCGAGCGAAAGGCCAAGACAACACAGCCCTGAGTATTATGATGGTCAACCAGAACGAGAGCAGTTGCTGCGGTAGAGGGCGCAAGCCGGACTGCATGCGCCAGGATGATGCAAGCTACATGGCCGCGGCTCTCGCCGTTCCGCTGGCTGCACATGGGACCCGCCAGGAACTGCACGACGCGCTGGTCTCTATCCCCGCTGGGCATTTCGAGATGGGCACCCGGGTCTCTCGCTACGCTCGGGACCTGGACAGCCCTCGCCGCAGGGTGAAGGTCTCAGGCTTCAGGATCGCCGATGCGACGGTCTGCAATGCTGAATATGCCCGTTTCATCAACGAGACCGGCTACCGCACCGTCAGCGAGGTCGAGGGTTGGAGCTATGTCTTCCATCTGCAACTTGCGGATCCGACGCTTTGGCCCCTCCACCCGCCGGGCCTGCCTTGGTGGCGACTTGTGCATGGTGCCTCATGGGCACAGCCCGAGGGCCCGGGCTCAAGCTGGGAGAATCGCGCTGATCACCCGGCGGTCCATCTGACCTGGTTCGACGCGTTGGCCTATGTGACCTGGGCCGGGCTGAGGCTGCCCCGCGAGGCCGAGTGGGAGCGCGCCGCTCGTGGTGGACTGGTGAACAAGAAATTCCCATGGGGCAACAAGCTGGTCCCCGAGAGCGGCTTTGCCATGAACACCTGGCAGGGCGACTTCCCACACACGAACTCGGGCGAGGATGGCTACATTGGAACCGCGCCGGTGCGCAGCTATGCGCCCAATGGCTATGGTCTCTACAACATGACCGGCAATATCTGGGAGTGGGTCCAAGACTTCTACGGACCCCGCCCCACGCCTTCTCGCCTGCCCGAACAGGACCCGACAGGCCCCCAAACGGGCAGCGCCCGTATCCAGCGCGGAGGCTCTTACCTATGCCATGTCAGCTACTGCGACCGATACCATGTGCATTCCAGGACATGGAACGATGCGAATAGTTCGACGGCGAACTGCGGCCTTCGTGTGGCCTCCAACGGCTGACGTCCGTCACCCTCGATATCGCCGGCACCCGCTACGTCATCGCCGACATCCGCATGCGCGTACTCACGCCGCGCGAACTCTTCACCGCCCAGGCGAAGAATCTGGGCGCTGCCCCTACATTCTGCGCGACGCGGGGTAACATCTGAACGTGACAACAACCGATCACTATGCCTGCGGCCGAGACGAATCCATCGCAAAGGTCGTGAAGCTCAGGAACACGCAGTGAACCTGCCGTCGAAACACCGTCGAAACAGGTCGAAACGACGAAACAGAATTTCTCTTAAGTAATTGATTTTATGGTGCCCCCACACGGGTTGTATTCCCGTTGCAGGCATCGCGTCAGCTGGTAGCTCCAGCGAAACAAGGGCTATCAGCCGGGGAGTCACCGCGTCAACAGGCACCAGTTGGTCTACGGTTTGGTCTACGGTAGCAGGACCGCAGAGAGGCGCTGTGAGGTGGTTAAACGGTTCAGCTAGGGTTGGCCTAAGCTTCACCGCAGGTGAGCGCCTAGGGCCCTCTACGGCGCAGCTAAGGAGGCCTCTTCCTCAGAGGACGAATAGTGACCCACCCCACCGGGGGAAACGCCGAAGCTCGATACATAAGATCGGGCTCTCAGCTATCTGCCCCATAAACATCTTGGGTATGGGAGGGGGGAGGAAGAGCTTCAGCTTTCACTTACGGGTCCCACTATGGGGAGCTACCTGTAGCTACCTGCTGTAGCTATTGCTTATGCTTGATAGTCCCCCTCCTCCTTCCCTTGAACCTATAGCCTTAGGCTACAAGCTGTAGTGGCTCAGCATGGACCTCAGCTTCATCCGAAGTGTCATCAGCTGTTTCAAGCTGCTCCTTGGTGATGAGGTCTACCACCCCCTCCTGTCCCGTCCTCTTCTTGAAGACCTCCAGCATGACAGCCATAGCTTTGGCTGCTGCTGAGGCTGGGACCAGGACTGCATCATGGATGGGGAGGGCGACGATGCCGTGGCTCTTCAGC
>NZ_PGTC01000019.1 GCF_002786295.1 Pseudooceanicola marinus
TGCCGGCGATGTCGAGGGTGACCAGGTCGCCGCCGTCCCAGGCGCCATGGGCGCGCAGGAACTCTGCCACTTCGCGCGCCCTGGCCTGGTGCGCTTCCGTGAAGGGCGGGGCCTGCCGGGCGGCTTGCATATGGGCCATCCGGTCCTTCACGGTGATTGTGTGGCAGGGCGCATCGGTGCGGGCGCCATCCCCGGTGCCGTAGTACTTGGCAAAGAAGGTGGCGACGGGCGTCTGATGGCTGCCGCTGGCCGCGACGGTGGACAGAGGGTCCCGTGCGCCGTGGCCTGCGTGGGCGCTCATGCGCGGCCCGCCGTTCTGCTGGGCGATGAATGCGGCGCAGGCGGCGTGCTTGGCGCCGCCCGCCACCACGGTCCCGAGGGGGCGCCCGAGATCCAGCGCGCGGGGCGCCTGGCCGGGCCGCTCGCCGTAGCCGGTCTGGACCAGCGTCGGCAGCAGGACGGCGTTCTGGTCCTTCGTGCGGGCGCAGATCGTGTGCAGGGGCCGCGTGGCGTCGCGGGTGTTCCCGCCTTGCTGGGCATAGGTCAGCACGGGGGCGACGACCGCGTGCTGGACGCCGCGCCCGGTGATAGTGCCCAGGGGATCGGTCAGCGGGTACTCCCGGCGCCCGCCGCTGTCGCCATGGGCGATGCTGGCAAGACAAGGCGCGAGCAGGCCAAGCGGCGCCGCGCCGCCCGGGCGCTTCACCCAGCTGTTGGCCGTGATGGTCGGGGCCGGGGTGCGCAGGTCAGCCCCCGTGGCGCCGGTGTTGAAGCGGGTGAGGCTGGGGGCCAGCAGGGCACTGTGACCGCCGCCGGCCAGCACCGTCGGGTGCGGTGCGCCAAGCGCGCTATCCCGCCGGTCCGTCCCCTTGAGGGACAGGAGGCTGGGCGCCACGGCGGCCTTCTCACCCCGGCGCGCGGCGGTGATGGTGCGGACCGGCTCCTCTGCCGCCTCCACCCGCCCGCCGTGGGTGAGGTTGACCAGGAAGGGTGCCTCGGCCTCCAGCACGTAGCGCGCGACGCCGCGGGCGATGCGCGCGAGGGTGTTGTCGGCCAGGGGGCGGACGGCACGCAGGCCGAGGCGCGCGCGGATCTCCTCGGCGCTGTCGAAGATCGAGGGGCAGGGGATGGACCAGTCGATGCACTCCGCGGCCGTGCGCCAGGGCTGCAGCGCGCCCGCGATCACGCGGGGATCGTCCGGCGCCCCGTGGG
>NZ_PGTC01000020.1 GCF_002786295.1 Pseudooceanicola marinus
GGGCCTCCACCCCGGAGGAAGCCCAGAAGGCCGAAGACCAATCGCGCCCGGCGCCCGAGCCCGTGGAGCCGGAAGCATGAGCGCCCGGATGCCCATGTCCTCGCGCCGAACCGACCGGCGCCCTCTGGTTCACCTCGCGCTGGAAGGTCTGTGCTGGCTGGCGGTGGCGTTGCTGATCGCCGCCGCGCTGCTGGATCTGCCGACAACGCTCGCGCGCCGGGCGCTCCAGCCCGACGCCACCGTCGGGGGTCAGCCATGACCGGGCGCCTCCTCGATACCCACGCGATCACTACCTTCCTGGCGCGCGTCACGTCCCTGAGCGGCGACGCCCTGCACGAGGCGTTCGTCTGCGCCGCTCTCGAAGGGGGCGGCCGCTTCCACATCCCCGCCGACGGCCGCGCTGTTCTCAGCCTCTACCGGATCACCGCAAGCGGCTCGACAGAGGCCGAGGCCATCGCCGCCTGGATCACCCATGCCCACGAGGCCGTGGATGACACGGCTGCCGAGGCGGACGCCCTGCCCGCCTGCTCCTGATCTCTCTTCGGAAAGGACCTGCCATGTTGCATCAGATGCCCCGCGCCGCCGCGCCTGCCCCGGAGATCTCCGAAGGGCCAAGCGCCACCGTCGTCCTTGCCGAGCTTCGGCTGGCGGCCAACCGGTTGTCTCGCGTGATCGAGCGCTTGAACACCATCCCGGCCCTGGGCTGTGTCCGCATCCGCTTCAAGAGCGACCAGCTCACGCTGGAGGCCACCGACCTCAAGATGACCCTGACGCTGGATCTGGAGGCGCAGACGACTGGCAAGGCGGATCTGGTCGTGTCGCATCGGGCGCTGGCCGGCTTCCTGCGCGCGGCCCGTGGCCCGGTGACCATCACCCATATGCGTGGCGAGGATCACGACAGGGTGCGCTTCTCTGACGGCGAGATTCAGGTGACGCTGCAGCTGAGCATTCCGCCCGAGGACTTCCCCCAGCCCTTCAAGGACCAGGACCCCGGCGCGATGCGTGGCGCCAGCGCGTTCACCCTGTCCGGCGCGCAGGCGCTGCGGCTGTTTGATCTGGGTCGGTCCTGCGTCAGCCGCGAGGAGACCCGTTATTATCTCAATGGCACCTTCCTGACGACAAAACCGGAAGTCGGGACGCTGCGCGCGGTCACCACCGATGGCCACCGCATGGCGATCATTGATTGCGACGCCCCGGCCCGCTTCATCGAGGGGCCGCGGATCAACGGCAGCAAGGCGACCGACCGGCCCGACGGCCTCATCGTCCCGGTTCGGGCCGTCGATCTGCTGATCGCGATCGCGCGGAAAGCAGGGAATGCCCCGCTGACCTTCGCTGCTGATGCGCGCCACCTGCTGGTAACGGCCCCCGGGCTTCGCCTGGTGATCCAGGGCATCGACGGCACCTATCCCGATTACACCCGGGTCACGCCGCCGGCCTCCGACGCCTTCACCGCGCATCTGTCGACCAGCGCCCTGAGCCGGCTCCGCACCATCGCCAGTGCGACCTGCTACGGCCGCAGCCTGCC
>NZ_PGTC01000021.1 GCF_002786295.1 Pseudooceanicola marinus
CTGGATTTCGTCCATGACCAGTTCGCCAATGGCCAGCGCTTTCGTGTGCTCAATGTGGTCGACGACGTCACCCGTGAGTGCCTTGCGGCAATCCCGGACACTTCGATTTCGGGGCGCCGTGTGGCACGTGAACTGACGGCCCTGATCGAGCGCCGCGGAAAGCCGGGGATGATCGTCTCCGACAACGGCACCGAACTGACCAGTAACGCAATCTTAGCCTTCGCTGCCGCGCACCGGATCGAATGGCACTACATCGCGCCGGGAAAGCCGATGCAGAACGGCTTCGTGGAGAGTTTCAACGGACGGATGCGAGACGAGCTGCTCAACGAGACCATGTTCCGTAACCAGGCCCATGCGCGGATCGTGATTGCTGCCTGGGCCGCCGACTACAACACCGAACGCCCACACTCGGCCTTGGACTACCAGACCCCCGCCGACTACGCTCGAACCCTGACCACCGCAATCGCCCGCCCCGCTGCGCAAGATGAAAGCTCCGCGCGTCGGGCGATTGCTCAACCTGCGCCGCTCGGCGTAAATACCAACCGGACTCCGGTCGCGGCTGGATGAAAGACCGGTGGCAGGTCACCGCAGCAATTCCCCATGCACGAAGGGCCGCGCACGCGTATCTCGATGAGCGCCGTGATATTTCACTGTAGGTGGTGCCGAGGAACCGCCCCTTTCCGGCCATCGACATTCGCCCACCCGACCGGTGGAACACCTTGCGCAGGACTGCTTCGCTCTGCGGGTATGTGCGCGCGATAGAACTCGGAGCATGCCTTCGCAAGCCGAGAGCCGGGCGAGACACCCTACCCCATAAGAAAACTAGAGCGGCGCGGACTATGCTGCGCCCTTGCAGCGCAGCACCGCTAACCGGTCGTATCCAAGAGGAAGGAGCCTCGACCGGACCTTTTCTCACGGCCACATCACAGAACTGTTTACAAAACTAATAAAATAATACTTAATCCCCTCCATGGAGCAAGGAGAGGCTCCGAATGGGAGGAAATCATGAAACTGAAGACAACGCTTCTGGCGTCTGCGATTGCGCTTGCCCCGATGGCCGCCATGGCGGCAGACCTGACCATTGGCTTCAGCCAGATCGGCTCGGAATCCGGCTGGCGCGCGGCGGAGACCACCGTCACCAGGCAAGAGGCCGAAAGGCGCGGCATCGACCTGAAATTCGCCGACGCCCAGCAGAAGCAGGAAAACCAGATCAAGGCGATCCGCAGCTTCATCGCGCAGGGCGTCGATGCCATCCTGATCGCGCCCGTCGTGGCCACCGGCTGGGATGAGGTGCTGGAAGAGGCCAAGGACGCCGAGATTCCCGTGGTCCTGCTGGATCGCACCGTCGATGCAGACGAGTCGCTCTACCTGACCGCCGTGACCTCGGATCTCGTGCACGAAGGCGAGGTGGCCGGCCAGTGGCTGGTCGACGAGATGAACGGCGAAGAGTGCCGCATTGTCGAGCTGCAAGGCACCACGGGCTCCTCCCCTGCCATCGACCGCAAGACCGGGTTCGAGCAGGGTATCGAGGGCCATGACAACCTCGAGATCGTCCGCAGCCAGACCGGCGACTTCACCCGTGCCCAGGGTAAGGTGGTGATGGAGAGCTTCCTCAAGGCCGAGGGCGGCGAGAACATCTGCGCGCTCTATGCGCATAACGACGACATGGCCGTCGGAGCCATCCAGGCGATCAAGGAAGCCGGGCTCAAGCCGGGCGAAGACATCAGGATCGTCGCCATCGACGCCGTGCCGGACGCGCACAAGGCCATCGCCGACGGCGAGATGAACGCCACGATCGAGCTGACGCCGAACATGGCCGGGCCTGCCCTCGACGCGCTCGAGGCCTATCTTGCCGACGGCACCGAGCCCGAGAAGTGGATCCAGACCGAATCCCGGCTGTTCACCGCCGACGATGACAACATGGCCATCTTCAACGAGAAGAAGGATCTCGGCTACTGAGCCCTGATCCACGGGGCCGGGCGGCGCTGTCCGCCCGGCCCGATGCGACGCCTGCACGCGGCAGGGCCCCCGGCGGATAAGGTCCCCGAATGACAGACACCCACACCCCCGACGCGCCGGTGCTGCACGCACGCGGCATCTCGAAGTTCTTCCCCGGCACCATCGCGCTGGACGACGTGGAACTGCGCCTCATGCCCGGCGAGGTCCATGCGCTTCTTGGCGAAAACGGTGCCGGCAAATCCACCCTGATCAAATGCCTGACCGGCGCCTATCGCCGCGACGCAGGCACCCTGCTGATGGACGGGCAGGAGATCCACCCGGTCTCCACCGCCGACAGCCAGCGCCTCGGCATCGGCACCGTGTATCAGGAGGTCAACCTGCTGCCCAACCTGACCGTGGCCGAGAACCTGTTTCTCGGGCGGCAGCCGATGCGCGGAGGCTTCATCGCGCGGCGGCGGATGAACGAAGAGGCCCGCGCCGTGCTGGCCGGCTACGGCCTGCGCATCGATCCGGCCGAGCCGCTCACCGCCTATTCGGTCGCCATCCAGCAGGTCATCGCCATCGCCCGCGCCGTCGAGATGTCTGGCAAGGTTCTGATCCTCGACGAACCGACCGCCAGCCTCGATCACGACGAGGTGCAGCTGCTGTTCGACGTGATCCGGCAGGTCAAGGCGCGCGGTCTGGCGGTGGTGTTCATCACCCATTTCCTCGATCAGGTCTTCGCGATCTCCGACCGCGCCACCGTCCTGCGCAATGGACGCGTCGTGGGGGAATGCCTGCTGGCCGAGATGACCCAGCGCGACGTCGTCACCATGATGCTCGGCCGCCAGCTCGAGGCGCGGACCAAGGCGCGCGATGTCGGCCCGGCGGGCAAGACGCTGGTCGAGATCGATGATCTGGGAAAGCGCGGCATGATGGCGCCGTTTTCGCTGAACATTCGCGAGGGCGAGGTCGTGGGCCTTGCCGGTCTGCTCGGCTCCGGCCGGACGGAGACCGCCAACCTGATCTTCGGCGTGGAGCCCGCCGATCAGGGCCGCATCGCGCTGCGCGGGCAGGACATCTCCATCAAGAACCCGCGCGACGCGGTGGCGCACCGGTTCGCGCTCTGCCCCGAGGATCGCAAGATCGACGGCATCGTCGGCGACCTCTCGGTGCGCGACAACATCATTCTGGCGCTGCAGGCGCGGCAGGGCTGGATGCGCCCGATCCCCCGCGCCAAGGTGGAAGAGATCGCGCGAAGCTACGTGCGCGCACTCGACATCCGCCTGGCATCGCTCGACATGCCGATCCGGCTTCTGTCCGGTGGCAATCAGCAAAAGGCGCTCTTGGCGCGCTGGCTGGCCACCAATCCGGCCTTCCTGATCCTCGACGAGCCGACGCGCGGCATCGATGTCGGCGCACACGCGGAAATCATCACCCTGATCGAACAGCTGCGCGCCGATGGCATGGCGCTGCTGGTGGCCTCCTCCGAGCTCGAGGAGCTGGTGGCCTATTCCACGCGCGTCGTGGTGCTGCGCGACCGGCAGCAGGTGCGCGAGCTGACCGGCGATCAGATCACCCCCGACAATATCATCAACGCCATCGCAACCGAGGAGGTCGCATGACGTCCCAGACCATTGGCCCCCGCCCGTCCGTCATGAGGCGCATCCTGCCGCAGCTGGTGATCCTGGCCGTGGCGCTGGCGCTCAACGTGGCGGTGTTTCCGGAGTTCTTTGAGATCGACTTCCGCAACGGGCGGCTGTTCGGCAACCTGATCGACGTTCTGAACCGTGGCGCGCCGGTGGCGCTGCTGTGCATCGGCATGACGCTGGTGATCGCAACCAAGGGTATCGACCTGTCGGTCGGCGCCGTCATGGCCATCGCGGGCGCGGTGGCGGCCTCGGTGGTGGTGGACGGCCACGGCTGGGGCACCGCCCTTCTCGCCGCGCTGGCCGCGGGAGGGCTCTGCGGGTTGTGGAACGGGCTTCTCGTGGCCGTGCTGCGCATCCAGCCGATCGTTGCCACGCTGGTGCTGATGGTGGCCGGGCGCGGCATCGCGCAGCTGGTGACCGAGGGCAAGATCCTGACCTTCGACAATCCCGGGCTCATCCATCTCGGCGCGGGCACTGTGGCCGGGGTTCCGACGCCGATCCTGATCTGGCTGGCCCTGGGCGCGCTTGTCACCTTCGTGGTGCGCAAGACGGCGCTGGGGATGTTGATCGAAGCCATCGGCATCAACGAGCGCTCCTCGCGGCTGGCCGGCATCAACAGCCGCGTGCTGCTGGTCTGCGTCTATCTCGTGTCCGGCCTCTGCGCCGCGCTGGCGGGTGTCATCGTCGCGGCGGACATCAAGGGGGCCGACGCCAACAACGCCGGGCTCTGGCTCGAGCTCGACGCGATCCTCGCGGTGGTGATCGGCGGCAACTCCCTGCTGGGCGGGCGGTTTTCCATCATCGCCTCGCTGATCGGCGCGCTGATCATCCAGTCCGTCAACTCGGTGATCCTGCTGTCGGGCCTGCCGCCCGAGTTCAACCTCGTCATCAAGGCGCTGCTGATCCTCGGCATCCTCGTGATCCAGTCGCCCCGCATCGGCAATTACATCTACCTGCTGAAAGCCTCCGGCCCGCAACCCGAGCCCGACGCCCCTGCCTCCCGCCCCACGAAAGAGGAGACCGCGCGATGATCCGGTCCACGCATCTGCCCCTCCTGATCACGCTGGCGACCTTCGTGTTGGCCTATGCGCTCTGCGCCTCGGCCTACCCGGCGATGCTGTCGCTGCGGGTGGTTGCGAACCTGCTGACCGACAATGCCTTCCTCGGGATCGCAGCGGTCGGGATGACATTCGTCATCCTCTCCGGCGGGATCGACCTGTCGATCGGCTCGGTAATTGCCTTTACCGGCGTGTTCCTCGCGGTGATCCTGCGCGAGACCTCGATGCATCCGCTGGCGGCCTTCGCGCTCGTGCTGCTGCTGACCACCGCGTTCGGCACCGCCATGGGGGCGACGATCCACTATCTCGAGATGCCGCCCTTCATCGTGACGCTGGCGGGGATGTTCCTGGCCCGCGGCGCGGCCTATGTGCTCTCGACCGAGAGCGTGCCCATCACGCACGAGTTCTACGACACGCTTCAGGGCCTCTACTGGAAGGTCGACGGCGCGCGCTTTCGCCTGATCGGCGGTCTGATGGTGCTGACCTTCATCGTCGGCGCCCTCGTTGCGCATCGCACGCGCTTCGGGCAGAATGTCTATGCCCTCGGCGGCGGGGAGCAGGCGGCCAAGCTGATGGGTGTGCCGGTGGCCCGCACCACGATCGGCATCTACGCTGTATCCGGCGGGCTGGCGGGGCTGTCCGGCATCGTGTTCTCGCTCTATACCTCGGCCGGCTATTCGCTGGCGACGGTGGGGGTGGAGCTCGACGCGATCGCGGCGGTCGTCATCGGCGGCACGCTTCTGACCGGCGGCTACGGCTTTGTCGCCGGGACGTTCTTCGGCATTCTCATCATGGGGCTGATACAGACCTATATTGTCTTCGACGGCACCCTCTCGAGCTGGTGGACCAAGATCGTGATCGGTAGCCTGCTCTTCGCATTCATCCTCCTTCAGAAAGGGCTGACGTGGGCGGCAAAGAAAAGGGCAGCGCAGGCAAGGATGCGCACAGCGACTGGTTCCGCCGCTCTCTCATGACCCTGGTCACAGCGGGCGGCGCAGGGGCGGAACGCGCGTCCAATCACACGGCCTTCGTGGTGGACCAGCTTGGTCGCGCCATCGTTGCAGGCGAATACCCCGCCGAGACGATGATCCCGCTCGACCCCGACCTGTGCGAGATGTTCGGCGTCTCGCGCACCGTCGTCCGCGAGGCGAAGAAGACCCTGATCGCCAAGGGGATGATCCAGTCCAAGGCCAAGGTCGGCACGCATGTGCGGGCCGCCGACGGCTGGAACATGTTCGACGAGGACGTGCTGCGCTGGCACGCGACCGCACGCAACCCGACACGGTTCTTCGAAGAGCTCTATGAGATCCGGATGATCTTCGAGCCGGCCGCTGCCGCGCAGGCGGCGGGGCGCGTCAACCAGGTGGATCTGGACGCGCTGCACGCGATCTGCGACCGGCTCGCCGCCGCCGACACGCCGACGGAGTTCGCCCTTGCGGACTACGCGTTCCACAAGCAGGTGCTGCGGCTGTCCGGCAACCGGTTCCTGCAATCCCTTGGCGATCTGGTGCAGACGGCGCTCTATTCGCTGTTTATGGCAGAGCATATCGGCGATTTCGCGGACCGCCGTGAAACCGTGGCCCAGCGCCACCGTGCCATCGTATCGGCCATCGCCTCCGGCGCCCAGACGGACGCCCGCGATGCCATGAGCCGGGTGATCCACGACGGCTATTCCAACGTCGTCCTGCGCGCGCCCATCCCGGGTTAGGGCGCCGGGTGAGGTGGGCTTTTGGCTGACGACACCGAGCCCCGTCCTCTTCTGTGGTTGCCGCCCGTAGTGCAAGAAGCTTTTGACCATATTAGCGTGTGATCGAGTGCGAACTTCTGTGAGGCCTTCATGATACGGCGTTTCCAGAAGCCGCGGGCCGGGACGGTGATCAGCAGATTGGGTCCAAATCTGGCTTTCGAGCTCAATGCTCGTAGCGACTAACTGGTTTTCCCAATCCAGATCTGTTCGATCATTTTGCCCATTCAGGTCGTCGTCTTCTCACACTCCCTCGGCACCGGCCCTAACGGTTCGACATGAGCATCATGCCACGACCGCCATCGCCGGATCTCTGTAATCTTTATTCTTTGTCAGCATCGCCCAGATCTGGCGGGCCATCTTGTTGGCGAGCGCGATCGCGACCAGCATCCTGGGTTTGCGCGCCAGCATGCGTGACAGCCAGCTGCCCTCCGTAATTGTGCGCTGTCCGAGCCAGTTCAGTCGCGACATTGCGCCGATGATCAACAGGCGTCGGATATCGGCTTGACCAGCCTTCGTCATGCGACCAAGGCGCTCCTTGCCTCCGGAGGAATGTTGCCGAGGAACAAGGCCCGACCAAGCCGCAAAGTTGCGCCCGATTTTGAATTCCACCATGTCGGGACCAAACGCTTCGACTGCAACGGCCGTCAGCGGTCCAACACCCGGCATCGTCTGCAGCCGGCGTGCTCTGTTTGACTGGGTGGCCAGCGTCTTGAGCTTCTTAGTGCGCTCAATGATGCGCGCGGTTTTCTCTGCGATTTGCCCGAGCAGGTCCAGGCACTCTTCCCGGATCAGCGCGTGCAAGTCGACGGTCTCATCCTGCACAAGCGCCGTCATGCGATTGAGGTGGGACATGCCGACCGGAAACACATAGCCGTGCTTATACAGCAGAGCCCGTAAGGCGTTCACATCAGCAGTCCGCTGATGCACCAGGTGTTCCCGGCCGCGGAAGACCGCCGCGCAAGACTGCTGCTCGACTGTTTTGGGCTCCACGAAACGCATCTCAGGCTGGCGTGCCGCAATGACAAGCGCCTCAGCATCGGCCGCATCATTTTTCTGCCGCTTCACAAAAGGGCGCACATATTGCGGTGCGATCAGCTTTACCTCGTGCCCAAGAGCTTCCATCTCACGGGCCCAAAAATGTGCGCTGCCGCACGCCTCGAAAATCACCATGCTGGGCTCGTGCTGCGCCATGGACGCGGGGAATTGCTTCCGCGTCAGCTTCTTGCGGAACTGGACTTCCCCCGTTCGAAGGGCACCATGAACTTGAAAAACTGCCTTTGCCAGATCGACCCCAATCATCAGATTCTTCATCTCGCCGTCCTCCTTCGCGTGTGGCGTTGAACACCACGACCTTGGCACATTGCGATGCCGTCTAGGGAGGGCGGCAACCACTACATCTGACTTGGCCAGCGGAGACGAAGAAGCTGATTGGGCGGCCGTTCGTGTCCGTGACGGCATGTAACTTGGTGTTCATGCCGCCCTTGGTTCGCCCGATCAGGCGACCGCGCCCCCTTTTTCGCGTCCAGCCGATTTGTGAAACATGTATAACCGCCCCATGCGCAAGAGGGTTTTCGGAGCTTTATGACGCATCATCGGGTGCTGACATGTATCCGGCCTCGTGATGCGGCCGTTTGTGCCGCGGGCCCGTATGGTGGTCGAGGATCAGGTCCAGATCAAAGCCGCGTGCTCGGTGGCACTCTGTTGCACCCTGGGTGTCCCGACCCTGTCTCACGACGATTGCGCCATACTGCTCCTTGCCCTCTTACGCTCCGACGTTCCCCTGCCGCGGCGGACTACGCCGCTACGACCGGAGCCCTGTAGACGCCGCCGCGGGCCATGAGGGCCCAGACGATCCTCGCCATCTTGTTCGCAAGTGCAACCCGCACGAGCATTCCCGGCTTGCGTGCGAGCATGCCGCCCAGCCACGTCCCGGGCCTGGCCGCGGCATGAGTGTGCCGTTTGATGATAACGCTGTTGGCACCGATGATCAGCAGCCGCCTAAGCGAGCGTTCCCCCATCTTGGTCGTCGCCCCAAGACGCTGTTTCCCGCCGGTCGAGTGCTGCCGAGGTGTGAGACCGAGCCATGCCGCGAAGTCTCGTGCCCGGCAGAAATGCTCCGGCGGCGGAGCCAGTGTCGCGAACGCCGGGGCGATTAACGGGCCGATGCCGGGGATCGTCATCAGCCGTCGTGCCAAGTCGTTCTCCCGCGCCCGGCGGGCGATCTCCGCGTCAAGCTCGGCGATCCGTTCGTCGAGATGGCGCAGGACATCCACGAGGACCTGCAACGTCGGGCGTGCCGCCTCTGGCAGGCCACTGCCGGGCTCCTCGATCACCGTGATCAGCCGGCGCATGCTTGCGGCGCCCTGCGGGACGACCTCGCCGAACTCGGTCAGGTGGCCGCGGAGGGCATTGATCGTCTGGGTGCGCTGCCGGATCAGAAGTTCGCGCACCCGGAACACCGCAGCGGCACCCTGCGTCTCCTCGCTCTTTACCGGCACGAACCGCATGTTCGGGCGCTGCGCTGCTTCGCAGATCGCTTCGGCGTCGGCCGCATCATTCTTTTGCCTGCGCACAAACGGTTTCACGTAGGCAGGCGGGATGAGCCGGACCTGATGGCCCAGCTTCCCTATCTCACGCCCCCAGTGGTGTGCCCCGCCGCATGCCTCCATCGCAACGGTGCAAGACGGCAGGCCGCCGAGAAACTCGGGCACCTGACCACGTCGCAGCGTCCTGCGCAGCACCGCGCGCCCCGACGCGTCGGCCCCATGCAGCTGGAATACATTCTTCGCCAGATCGAGCCCGATTGTGATGATCTTCGACATGACCGCTCCTCGCTGTGGATCATCGCAGACCCACCTTGGCACATCGATGCCGTCGGGGGGCGGTCACACCATCAGAGCCGTTGAAATAGGATCATTACGAAAATATATTTTCCAAATGGAAACTATATATGCTGATGCGCTGGAAGACGCGCTTTCCTTGTTGCAATCTGAACTGGTTGCCCGACGCAATCGGTTTACGCCCGAGACCTTGACTTGGGCTCAGTATGACGTCTTGGACGTCTTGCGTATCGAGGGCGCCCTGCGGCCGTCGGTCATGAGCGAACGACTGGGTGTCGCGCGTCCGCAGCTTTCGAAGGCCTTGCGGGTGCTCAAGGATCTGGGGCTGGTGGATCAGTTCCCGGATGAGGAGGACCGGCGGGTTCAGGCGACCACGCTCAGCGCGCATGGCAAGGCCTTCATGGAACGCGCGGCCTTGCAGCGACGTGACGCCGCGCAACGGGTGGCGTCCGCCATGACGCTGGCTGAACAGGCATTGTTTGCCGAGCTTTGCAGCAAGGCGGTGCGCGGGTTGCAGACGGAAGTAAATGGAAATGACTGACAAGCCGATGCGCATCCTGCGCGCCCGTACGAACAATCTCAGGAATCTATCCGTCGAGATCCCCAAGGGGCGGATCGTGGTTTTCACCGGAGTCTCCGACTCGGGGAAATCTTCGCTTCTGTTCGACACCATCGCCGCTGAATCCCAACGCCAGCTGGCCGAAACCTATCCGAGCTTCGTGCGCAACCGGCTTCCGCATCATGGCCAGCCGGACGCGGACCGGCTTGAGAACCTGCCGGCATCGATTGTTGTCGATCAGCGTCGTCTCGGCGGGAATCGTCGATCCACGGTCGGGACCGCGACCGAAATCTATGCCCTCCTGCGTCTGCTTTTTTCCCGCATCGGCAAGCCGCATGTGGGTGAATCCAGCCTGTTTTCATTCAACAACCCGGACGGGATGTGCCCGCTATGCCAGGGGCTGGGGACGGTGCGCAGGATCGACGAGGCCGCGTTGTTCGACCGCGACCGCACGTTGGACGAGGGCGCGATCCTGTTTCCGGGGTTCGAACCGGGGTCGTGGCGCTGGAAACGCTACGCCCTTTCCGGCTTCTTCGACACCTCGAAGCCGCTTTCCGCCTATAGCGACGAGGAATGGCGGCGCCTGACCGTCGAACAGGGAACGCCTGTCACCGACCCGAAACCAGGCTGGCTGAAAAGCACGGTTTATGAGGGCGTTCTGCCGCGTCTGCGGCGCTCTTTCCTGGACCGGGACGAGGCGGATAACTCGGAGGGCGAGCGGGACGCGCTGAACCGCGTCACCACCAGCGGGCCATGCGACGCCTGCGGCGGCGGCCGTCTCAATCCGGCGGTGCTGTCCTGCCGGATCGCGGGGCGCAATATCGCGGATTGCGCAGGGATGGAGGCCGGCGATCTGCTGGAGTTCCTTCGTGGGATCGATGTGCCCGAGATGCGCCCGGTGATCTCGTCGCTGACCGAGAAGCTCGAGAGCATGATCGATATCGGTCTCGACTATCTCAGTCTGGATCGCGGGACCTCGGGCCTGTCGGGAGGCGAGTCGCAGCGGATCAAGATGATCCGGCATCTCGGCAGCAGCCTTGCCGATATCGCCTATATCTTCGACGAGCCGAGCGTCGGGCTTCATGCCCGCGACGTCGATCATCTTGGCCAATT
The DNA here is from genome assembly GCF_002786295.1 of Pseudooceanicola marinus. Classification (GTDB taxonomy): domain Bacteria; phylum Pseudomonadota; class Alphaproteobacteria; order Rhodobacterales; family Rhodobacteraceae; genus Pseudooceanicola; species Pseudooceanicola marinus. Next base: position 10,908 of record NZ_PGTC01000021.1, read on the forward strand.
GCTCGTTCGTCTTCGTGACAAGGGCAACAGCGTCCTTCTGGTCGAGCATGATCCCGATCTGATCGCCATCGCCGATCACGTGATCGATATGGGCCCCGGCGCCGGGACATCCGGCGGCAGCATCGTCTATCAGGGGGCGCTGGCAGGTCTGCGGCAGGCCGATACCCCGACCGGCCGCGGCTTTCGAAAATCTCGCAGCCTCAATCAAATGCCCCGCAGGCCCTCCGGCTGGATCGGGGTCCGCAACCAGTCGATGTTCAACCTGCATGACCTTTCCGTCGATATCCCCCTGGGTGTGATGACCGTGGTCGCGGGGGTTGCGGGCTCGGGGAAAACCACACTTGCCAGTCGCATATTGCCGGGCCTTCGCTCCGATGTCGTCGTCATCGATCAGGCCGAGCTGCGCGGGTCGTCCCGTTCCACGCCCGCCAGTTATCTCGGCATCATGGACGATATCCGCCGGGAATTCGCTCGATCCAGCAGGAAACCTGTCGGGCTGTTCAGCACGAATGCGGCCGGTGCCTGTCCGGTCTGCAAGGGGCGTGGGACGGTCAAGACCGATCTTGCCTTCCTCGATGCTGTCGAAACCACATGCGAAGCCTGCGGCGGATCGGGTTATGGCGTCGAAGCCCGGTCAGTCCGGGTCGCCGGATGTTCCATCGATCAGGTCATGGGGATGCGCGCAGCAGAAGCCCGGGCCCTGTTCCGCCGTCACGGGGCGATCCTGGACGCGCTGGCCCGGTTGGAGCAGGTTGGGCTGGCCTACATGCAGATCGGACAGCGCCTTTCGACATTGTCGGGCGGCGAGAGGCAGAGATTAAAACTGGCCGCCGAGCTTGGGCGCGCCGGCCGCATCTACGTCATCGACGAGCCGACATCCGGTCTTCACATGGCCGATGTGGATCGGCTGATAGGGCTGTTTCGGGCTCTGACCGACCGGGGAATTACGCTGATCGTCGTTGAGCACAATCTCGACATGATCGCGGCGGCCGACCACATCATCGAGATGGGCCCCGGTGCCGGGCGGCGCGGCGGCAATATCATCTATCAGGGAGGCCCGGCCGGGCTGATCGCGGACAATCTTTCGATCACCGGACCTTATCTGGCCAGGGCCTTTGGATGCGACGTTCCAGCTTAATTAGGGTCAGGACTCGTTCTCTCTAAAGCCAGAAGATTACACTCGCAGCGAGTGCGATTGCTGAGCAGAAGATTTGTGGGCAGCGGTCATAACGGGTCGCAACCCTCCTCCAGTCTTTGGGCCTGCCGAACATGATCTCGATCCGGTTGCGGCGTTTGTAGGCAAGTGGCGTCTGCGGCCCACATTTCAGGGCTGGCCAATAGCTATCTGACCCATGATGAGCTGGCGCCCTGCAGTAGGGCTGTGAGCGTCCGGCTTCCCCGCTTTGACGGGGTAATGGAGTGCCTGCTAGATGTCCACCAACGGTAGCCGGGCCGGATCGCAGGATGGTCTGCTACAAGGCGCGGAGTGAGCCGGCCACGGTGCTGCGTGGGCGGTTGCGAGAGCTGGCTAACGAGCGTCGACCGTTCGGTTATAGACGGCTCTTCGTCCTGCTGCGCGTGAGGGCGAGCCTTCCGACATTAACCGGATCTATCGGCTCTACCGCTAGGAGGGGCTGACAGTGCGCAAGCGAGAGGTCAGTCGCAAGGCTACCGGGACGCGAGCCTCGATTCTAGTCGAGACGCGTCCCAATGCCCGCTGGTCGCTGGATTTTGTCCACGACCAGTTCGCCAGAGGCCCGCGAGTCCGGGTGCTCAGCGTGGTCGACATTATTACTCGGGAGCGCCTTGCCGCCATCCGGGACACTTCGATTTCGGGGCGCCGGGTCGCGCCCGCACTGACCACCGCAATCGCCAGCCCCGCTGCGCGAGATGAAAGCTCCGCGCGTCGGGCGATTGCTCAACCTGTGCCGATCGGCGTAAACACCAACCGGGCTCAAGTCGCAGCTGGATGAAAGTTAAATGGCAGGTCAAGTTCAGTAGCCGATGCTGCTGAAGCCGTTTGCGAAACACAACTGCTCCCGCTTCATCCAGCCCGGCAAGACTGCAAAGGATCTTGCCCGAGTCAGTGCCCAGAATCTTGATGTCCAACAGGTGCTACTCTCCCGGGCGATCTCCGACTTGGTGCCGGTCCAGACATGGTGGAAGTCCCGGCGCAGGTGTGCCCAGCATGCGGCCTACCGGATGCGCACCGCGCCGGTGGCATCGGGCGCATAGAGCGCCTTGAAGCCCATATAGGCGTCCGCCTGAAGAATGTGGCGTAACTCGGCCAGAGGCTTTCAGGGAGTTGCGCGGGCATGAAATCTTGTACATTGCGGCGCATAAGTCATTGATCTGCAATGAGCCGGAAAAGTACAACATCGTTGAAAGTATCAGCATTATCAATGGATCCGGCTATCCTCCCCGGTGCGCCACTTTCTTCATCCAGCTTTGAAAACATTGGGTAAATCACCCAATTTTGAACTTGGTTCCGGCTGAGTTGGAGCTTTCCGTTCCCGATACGACCTTCTGAAGGTCCGCGCTCTTGCTGTAGCGCGCGGCCTCGCTTTGTGTTTCGTGTCCAAGGAACGCCATGCGCTGCTCGGGCGTGGCGCCGTTCTCCTTGAAGACCGAGGCACGGTGTTTTCTGATGCCGTGGGCGCTCAGCCCCGTGAGGCCCGCGTCGGTGTAAGCGCGGCTGAACCACTGGGCGGCACTCTTGTGCGAACGTGGAGCACCTTGCCGGGTCGTGAGGAAGGTCATGTGTCTCGGTGCAGCCGTCAGGCATCGAGCGAGGTGATCGTCTGCCTCATACCAGGCGGGCCCCGGAACCGTGAAGGGACACACGGCTTCGCTGCCTGATTTCTTGCGCCGGTAATGAGGCCAGCCATTGTGGACCATCCCGGGCCCAAGGCGGCAGGCATCACCGATGCTGGCACAGGTCCGGTGCATCAGTTCAAAGGCAAGGCGCTGCTGGTCGACGGTGCAGGGCCGAGAAAGTGGTCTGAGGCCATATAGGCGCGCAGGCCTGCGCCAATCGACCCTGTTCGGTGATGGACGTGCGGAGGAGGCATGCGCTGATCGTGAGCGCTGAGCAGTGCGCTGTAGGCAGAGTGCCATTCCGGGTGGTCTGAGGGAAGGTCGGGCAGGGGCACCCCTTTCTTGCCCTTGGGGCGGAGATAGACGCGCGGGTTGCCGCTTGGAAACGTGCCCGATCTGTTGAGGTGCTTCAACCTGACGCCTCCCCGAACAATCCGTCGCATGAATTCACCCCCTGATCTCCGGAGGGTAGGAGTGCCTCCGGGGGCGTTGCAAGGATCCGTACTGACCTCTCTCTCAGGACTTCGACAGCGCTGATGGGGATGCCACATTCTCTTGCGGCCTTGATTGCATTTCGGATCACGGCGGCGGATGCTCTTGCGGCGCTCATTTGCTCATCTCCCCTGCTTCCTCCTTCTCAGCCAACTGCCCACAATTCGCCTTCGCCACCGCCGCGGCGACGGGCGGGCAGACGGAGTTCCCCACGCAATTGACCTGTGTGTGCTTGGTGAAGCTGCGCCAGTCCCACGCGCCATCGCTGTCCTGCTCCCAGACGCCCTCGATGACGTAGTCGCGGGGGAAGCCCTGGGCGGTGAAGAGCTTCCGCGGGGTGAGCATGCGCATGCCGATGTCGGCGATGACGTAACGGGTGCCGGCGATGTCGAGGGTCACCAGGTTGCCGCCGTCCCAGGCGCCATGGGCGCGGAGGAACTCGGCCACTTCGCGCGCCTTGGCCGCATGCGCTTCGGTGAACGGCGGGGCCTGCCGGGCGGCCTGCATATGGGCCATCCACAAGTTCGGCCCGCCCGAGATGATGAACACGGATCAGGGCAGCCAGTTCACGTCCTTTGCCTGGACCGAGCGGCCCCGTCAGTCCCATGTGCGGATATCGATGGATGGGAAAGGCCGGTTCCTCGACAATATCTTCATCGAGCGGCTGTGGCGTACCCTGAAATACGAATGCGTCTACCTGCATGCCTGGGGGCCGGATCAGAGACGAAAGCGGCCATCCGGAAATGGATGACTTTCTACCAGCGCCCGCACTTAGCACTCGGCGGCGAGCCTCCGACGCTGGCCTATTGGCAGCGAAACGATATCAACCAACCCGATCAGCAGGTGCAAGGAGTAGCTTAAATTGCGCCAGATCCTGTCCAAGAGATGGTGAGTAGCTCACAGGCGCGGCAGAGCCAGCCTGACGGTCAGCCCCCCGGTCCCGTTGTCCAGACGCACGGTGCCGCCGTGCCGCTGCACGATCTGTTCCACGATGGCCAGCCCCAGACCCGATCCCTCACCGTTGCGCAACTGTGAGAAGCGCCGAAAGGCGGCGTCCGTCTGATCCTCGGGGATACCCTCGCCGTCGTCTTCGATCAGCACGACGCATTTGTCGCCGTCTGGCAGTGTGCGTACCGCAATGCTGCGCAGGTCCGGTCCGCCGTGTGTCAAAGCGTTTTCCAACAGGTTCATGACAGCTTCACCCAGAAGCACCGGGTTGCCCGCGACCACCAGCGGATCGGGTGCCGTGTCCATGACGAAGTCGAGATCGCCTGACAGCGCCTTGGGTGCGAAGCTGCGACAGGTCTCTTCGACAACCCTGTTCAGATCCAAGGGGCTCATCGCCGTCCCGGTGTCGTAGCGCAGCCGTTCCAGGGACAGCAGCTGTTCCGACAGTCGGGCTGACCAGCGGGCGGCCTTGATCAGTTCGTGATGACGCGCGGTGCGGGCGGCCGGGTCGCGTACATCGGGCAGGGTTTCTGCCAGGGCCAGCACCGCTGCGGCCGGATTGCGCAGCTGATGCGCTGCATCCGAGATGAAGGCCTGATGGGTTTCGATGCTGTCTTGCACCTGTCCAAACAGTCGGTTGAGGGTGGAGACGATGCCTGACACCTCTTTCGGGACAGCACGGCGGATTGGCCCCAGATCGTCCGGTGAGCGTTTGCGGATCGCGTCCTGCAGGTCGTTGAGCGGGCGAAGCCCGATCTGCACGCCGAACCAGATCACCAGCGCCAGCGCTGTCATCAGACCAGCGATGAGCGCCGCGGCGCGCAGCGCGAGCTCCCGCGCAAAGGCGCGACGTTCGCTGACGCGCTGCCAGACCGTGACGACAGTCTCGCCGGAGAGGTTGCCGATGGTGCGGCTTTCGATCAGACGCAACACGCGCATTTCTTCGCCCCGGTATTGCGCGACGTAGTAGAAGGGCACGTCGCGCTCGACCTTCGTTTCCGGGCGGGGAGGGTAGGCGTAGCCGGTGACGTAAATGCCGCCCGGCCCGGTGACATGGTAGAACAGCTCGCCCCCGCCCGCGTCCGAGATCACGCGCCGGGTGCCGGGCGACAGCGCATCCCCTTCGGAGATCGCCACATCTCGCGAAATCGCCAGTGCTGCGGACAACAGGCTGCGGTCAAAGAGCTCTTCGGAGGTGCGCTGTGCCACCTCGAACCGCCACCAGCCCAACAGCACGGACACCAGAAGCAACGGCGGCAGGATCACGAGGACCAGCCGCATCCGCAGCGACAGCGCCTTCATGTGTCGACGATCTCGAGCATGTAGCCCAGTCCGCGGGCTGTCTTGATCTTGATCCCAAAGGGGTCGAGCCGTTTGCGCAGGCGCGAGACATGCGGCTCGATCGCGCTGTCTTCGGCGTCCGACCCGGTGCCATAGACATGCGTGATCAGCTGCGCCTTCGACACGATCCGGCCGCGCCGTTCCAGCAGGCATTCCAACGTGGCGATTTCCTTGCGGGGGATATCCAGCGGCGTCTCATCCTGCAACAGCTGGCGGGATGTGCGGTCAAAGACGAGTGGGCCAAGTGCGTCGCGCGCGCTGAATTCAAGCTCCTTGCGCCGGGCCATGGCGCGCAGCCGCGCCTCGAGCTCGTCCATCTCGAAGGGTTTTGTAAGATAATCGTCCGCCCCGGCGTCCAGTCCCGCCACACGCTCTGCGGTCTCGGATCGAGCGGTCAGCAAGATCACCGGCGTCCCGTCGCCCCTGCGGCGCAGGGCCCGCAACACATCGAGTCCATCCATGCCGGCCAGGTTCAGATCCAACACCACAAGGTCGGCGCCCTCTTGCGACAGGAAGGCATCCGCTTCCGTTCCGTCATATAGAAGGTCTACCGCATGGCCCCGATCCTTCAACCTGAATGCGATACCTTGGGCGAGGGCTTCGTTGTCTTCGATGACGGCAATGCGCATGGCTACTTCTTCAGCATGTTGCGCAAGTTTCGCGCAAGGTTGGGACGGCAATGTTGGCGCCATTGGAGGAGGGAATCATTCCCTTGAAATGATAATACCGCAAGGTGCCGATCCAAGGTCGGCGCCGGCATAGGTCTACGGGAGGACACCAATGACCATCAAGCAACTTGCAACCTCGGTTGCGGCAGCCACACTGATTGCAGCCCCGGCGCTGGCCGAAGTCGACATGTCCGGGAAAACGATCGAATGGGTTATTCCGTTTTCGGAAACCGGCGGCTCGGCCAAATGGGCGAACTTCTTTGCACCGCTGCTGTCCGAAGAACTGCCGGGCAACCCGACGGTCGTGGTGAAATTCATGCCGGGTGCAGGCTCGACCAAGGGCGCGAACTGGTTCCAGGAGCAGGAATACGACGACGGCACGCTGCTGTTCGGCACCTCCGGCTCGACCCAGTTCCCCTACCTGCTGGGCGATCCGCGTGTGCGCTATGAATACAGCGACTGGGTGCCGGTCATGGCCTCTGGCACCGGCGGCGTGGCCTATCTGAACGCCGAGGACGGCGAGAAATTCGACGGATCCGCCAACAACCTTCAGGACATCGACTTCATCTACGGTTCGCAGGGCGCGACGCGCCTCGACTTGGTGCCGCTGCTGGCCTGGGAAATGCTGGGCATGAACGTGGAGCCGGTTTTCGGCATCAAGGGGCGCGGTGACGGCCGCCTGATGTTCGAACGCGGCGAAGCGACGATCGACTACCAGACGTCCTCGGGCTACCTCGGTGCCTCGGCGGATCTGGCCGAGCAAGGCAAGGCTGTGCCGATGATGACCTGGGGCGCACTGGACGACGACGGCAACATCGTGCGCGACCCCACCTTCCCGGACATCCCCACCTTCAAGGAAGTCTGCGAGGCCACCGACGGCTGCGAGACCTCCGGCGAGGCATGGGACGCGTGGAAAGCCTTCTTCGTGGCCGGGTTCCCGGTGCAGAAGATCGCCTTCCTGCCCGCTGGCACCCCGGATGACGTCGCCGCGACCTTTGCGGAGGCCTTTGACGCGGTGCGCTCGCGCGACGATTTCGCCGCCATCGCGGCAAAGCAGGTGGGCAAGTACGAGGTCTTCGTCGGCGAAGGCGCCAAGCGCGCCACCGAAACCGGCACTACCGTGTCGCCGGAGGCCAAGGCCTACGTCCAGAACTGGCTGCAAGAAGCCTATGGCGTGACGCTGGAATAAGCGCCGTTTCGGACGGTCCCGCCGCGCGGCCTCTGGCCTGACGCGGGACCGTCCTCCTCTTTTCTTCACAACTCAATCGAAAGCCGGTGTGATGGACCTTTTCGTCACCGCCCTGCCTGCGCTTGGCCAGGCATGGGCCATGATCTTGCAACCTGCCGTCCTGGGCTACCTTGTCCTCGGCGTCGTCATGGGCCTTGCCGTGGGCGTCTTCCCCGGGCTTGGCGGCATCGCGGGCCTGTCGCTGCTTCTGCCGTTCATGTTCGGCATGGACCCGGTGCTGGGGCTGGCACTGATGGTGGGGATGGTGGCCGTCGTGCCGACCTCCGACACCTTTGCGTCGGTCCTGATGGGCATTCCCGGCAGTTCGGCGTCACAGGCGACGGTGCTGGACGGGTTCCCGCTGGCGAAAAAGGGGCAGGCGGCGCGGGCGCTGTCGGCTGCCTTTACCTCGTCACTGTTCGGCGGGCTGGTCGGTGCGGCCTTCCTGACGCTGTTCATCGTGGTGGCGCGGCCGCTGGTGCTGGCCTTCGGCCTGCCGGAAATGCTGATGATCTCGATCCTCGGCCTGTCCATGGTGGCGGTTCTGGCGGGGCGTGTTGCGCTCAAGGGCCTTGCGGCGGCCGGTCTGGGCATGCTGATCGGGACCATCGGCGAGGCCGACGCGGGCGGCAGCCTGCGCATGGCCACCTATGACATTCCCTACCTGACCGACGGGCTGCAGCTGGTGATCGTGGGCCTTGGCATCTTTGCCGTGCCGGAGATTGTCAGCCTGCTGCGCCAGGATCGCGCCATTGCCAAGAACGCCGAACTCGGCGCGGGCTGGGGCGACGGTGTGCGCGACTGGGTGGCCAACAAGTGGCTGTCGCTGCGCTGCTCGCTGATCGGCGTGGTCGTGGGTGTGATCCCGGGCCTCGGCGGGTCTGTCGTAGACTGGATCGCCTATGGCCACGCGGTGCAGACCACCAAGGACAAGTCGAACTTCGGCAAGGGTGAGATCCGCGGCGTCGTCGGGCCGGAAAGCTCGAACAACGCCAAGGAAGGCGGCGGTCTGGTGCCGACGCTGCTGTTCGGCATCCCCGGTTCTGGGTCGATGGCGATCTTCATCGGGGCGATTGCCCTGCTGGGGTCGGGCGACATCGAAGTTGGCCCGTCGATGCTGCGTGACAATCTCGACATCACCTATTCCATCGTCTGGCTGCTGGCGCTGGCAAACGTGGTCGGCACATTGCTGTGCATCGCGGCCTCGGGCGGGATCGCACGTCTGACCACGATCCGCTTCACCTATCTCGCGCCGTTCCTGTTCATGTTGATCAGCTTCGCTGCGTTCCAGTCTGGCCAGAACTTCGAAGACATCCTCGCGCTGTTCGCCATCGGTCTGATCGGCATCTTCCTGCGCCGCTTCGACTGGTCGCGCCCGGCCTTCCTGATCGGCTTCGTGCTGTCCAACCCGGTGGAGAAATTCTCCAACCAGGCGTTCCAGATCGCGTCCTTCCGCTTTCGCGACTCGTTCGAGGCAGGGATGCAATACATCTTCTCGCCGATCGTCATCGTGCTGCTGATCATCACGGTGGTGTCAGTGGTGCTGGGTCTGCGGCAGGCGAAATCCATCATGGCCGAGGGTGACGTCCAAGCCGGATCGAAGCGCGCGCCGCTGGTCTTCCTGATGGTTCTTCTGGCCTATGTCGTGGCCGCGCTGATCAACGCGAACATGATCCCCGACTACAACATGACCGACAAGATCGTGCCGTTGGTCGTGGGGGGCATCACGCTGGCTGCCGTGCTGATCGTGCTGGTGCAGATGCTGCTGCGCCCGGAGACCGACAGCATCTTCGCCGACAAGGAAATGGCCGGAGAGGACGCCGACGCGCCCTATGGGCTGTGGTCGACGCTGGCGTGGTTCGCCGGGCTGATCGCGGCAACCTACGTGCTTGGCTTCATCCTCGCGCTGCTGGGCTTCCTCGTGTCGTTCCTGCGGGTGCGCGCGCAGGCGGGCTGGCCGAAGACGCTGATCCTCACCGCCGCCGGCATCGCGCTGATGTGCGTGATGGCCGGGGCGCTGAACCGCGATTTCCCGCCGGGACTGCTGCAGGACGTGACCGACCTGCCCTGGCCGATGAACTGATCCAACAGGATGAATGACATGACACAGACAGGGATTCCCTACGTCTTCATGCGCGGAGGCACCTCTCGCGGGCCGTATTTCAATCGCGCCGATCTTCCCGAGGACCGCGAGACGCTGGCCGAGGTGCTTTTGGCGGTCGTCGGGTCGGGCCACGCGATCAACATCGACGGCATTGGCGGCGGTGTCGCCGTCACGACCAAGGTGGCGATGCTCTCGCCGTCAGACGATGACTGGGCCGACGTGGATTACTTCTTTGCCCAGGTCTCGGTCGAGGATCGGTTGGTGGACTTCAAACCCACCTGTGGCAACATCCTGTCGGGCGTCGGTCCGGCCGCGGTGGAGATGGGGCTTGTCGCGCCCACCGGCGACGAGACAGAGGTGCGCATTCGCGCCGTCAACACAGGCGCGCGCGTGCTGGCGCGGGTCCAGACGCCGGGCGGCGCGATGCGCTACGGCGGAGACGCGGCGATTGCCGGGGTGCCTGGCACGGCGGCGCCCATTGCGCTGAACTTCATGGGCGTGGTGGGATCGTCCACCGGCGCGTTCCTCCCCACAGGCAACCTGCGCGACAGCTTCGACGGGATCGAGGTCACCTGCATGGATGTGGCCATGCCCATGGTGATTGCCCGTGCGGCGGATTTCGGCCTGAGCGGGTATGAAACCGTTCAGGAGCTGGACGACAACCGCGACTTCTTTGCCCGGATGGAGGCGGTGCGCCTGCAGGCAGGGGCCGCGATGGGTATGGGCGATGTCTCGCAATCGGTGACGCCGAAATTCGGCTTGCTGGCCCCCGCACGGGATGGCGGTACGATCTGCACCCGCTACTTCATGCCTTGGACGACGCATCCCTCAATGGCGGTGACCGGATCGCAATGCCTGGCCTCCTGCGCCTTGACGCCGGGGACCGTGGCGGACGGTCTGCTGGACCGCCCGGCGCAGAGCCCCGCCAATGTCGTGCTGGAACATGCCTCCGGTACCATCGAGGTGCTGGTGGACTTCGAGCTAAACAACCAGTTCAAGCTCAACTCTGCCGGTCTGCTGCGGACCGCCCGCAAGCTGGCGGATGGCCGTGTCTATGTGCCCGCAACCGTCTGGGGAGGGAAATGACATGCCGGTGATGAACCTGCTGGTGGCCTTCAACGGGTCGGACGGATCGGTGGCGGCGCTGCGCTATGCGGCGGCGCTGGCGAAACGCTTCGATGCCCATGTGACGGCTATGCTGGCGCATACGACACATGAGGTGATCGACCGTCGGTCCCGCTGGATCCCGCGCGAGGCCCGCGCCCTGCTGGAGGCCGCCAACACCGGTCTGTTGCAGGAGATCGAGGCGCGCTTCGAGACAGAACGCGCGGCGCTCGGGCTGTCCAGCGCGCTCCAGCTCAAGGAGGTGACAGGGCGTGTCGATGCCGTGTTGTCGGAAGCCGCGCGGCATTACGACATGCTCGTTGTCGGCAACCATTCCGACACCGATGACGAGCATGTCACCTTGCATCCGGATCGCATCGCATTGCTGTCGGGGCGCCCGGTGATCGTGGTCCCGCGCGGCTATGACGCGGGGGCCGATCACGGCCATGCGGCGCTTGTGTGGGACGGCGGGCGTGCCGCGGCGCGTGCCCTGTCGGACAGCCTGCGCCTGCTTGAAGACGATGGCCAGGTCAGCGTTCTGACGGTCGGGCCGCGCCGGGACTGGCCGGTGGCGGATCTTCTGCGCCATCTCGACCGGCACGGCGTCAGCGCCGTTCATGAAGAGTGGCCCAGCACGCATCCTGTCGCAGACACCGTGCTGTCGTGGTGTGGCAGGCACGACCCCGCATTGCTGGTGCTGGGGGCCTATGAGCATTCCAAGTTCCGTGAGGATTTCCTTGGCGGCGTGACATCGGAGATCCTGTCGCGCACCACGATCCCCGTCCTCCTCTCTCACTGACGTCAAGGAGCTAGATATGAACGATTTCGAACACATCAGCCGCATCCGTCAGGAGCTGGAAGCCCTGCGCAAGGATCTGTGTCACCGCATGGAGCAGGCGCAGGACCAGGGTGATCTGAACCTCTTGCACGAGCGCGTCAGCCGGGCGATCAAGGCGCTTTCGGGACAAGGCTGAAGGCGTGCCATGAAGGTCCATATCCTCGATGACTGGTTCGATACGCTGCGTGGTCTGCCGTGCTTTGACCTGCTGAAAGGCCATGACGTCACGGTGTGGACCGATCATGAGCCCGATCCGGCGAAACTGGCGGAACGGCTGGCAGAGGCAGACTGCGTCGTGCTGTTCCGTGAGCGGACACAGGTTACCGGGGAACTGCTGCAACGGCTGCCCAGGCTGCGTCTGATCTCGCAGCGGGGGCAGTATCCGCATGTGGATGTCGCGGCCTGTACCGACCATGGCGTTCTGCTGTGTTCCAATAGGGGCGGCGAGGGCGCAAACCACGCAGCGGCCGAACTGACATTTGCGCTGATCCTGTCCGCCATGCGCCAGTTGCCGCAGCAGATGGCCAGCGTGAAGGCAGGTGGCTGGCAAATGGGGGTCGGGCGCAGCCTGCGTGGACGCCAGTTGGGCCTTTATGGCTACGGACGCATCGGGCGGGTCGTGGCCGACTACGCCCGGGCCTTCGGAATGGAAGTGGTCTGGTGGTCCTCAGAGGCAGGCCGGGCGCGGGCAGAGGCGGATGGCGAGAGCGTTGCCACCTCGCGCGCGGCGTTCTTTGCCGACAGTGACGTGGTCTCCCTGCATCTGCGACTGACGCCGGAGACGCGCGGCATCGTCACCGCGCAGGACCTTGCCGTGATGGGGCCGCGCGCCGTGCTGGTGAATACCTCGCGGGCCGGGCTGATCGCGCCCGGCGCTCTGTTGCAGGCGCTGAAGGCTGGGCGGCCGGGGATGGCGGCGGTGGATGTCTTCGACAGCGAACCGTTGACCAACGCTGCTGATCCGTTGCTGTCCCATCCCAACTTGATCGCCACGCCGCATATCGGTTTTGTCACTGAAGACGAGTTCGACAAGCAGTTTGCCGATATCTTCGAACAGGTGAACGCCTATGCGGCGGGCGCGCCGATCCACATGATCAACCCTTCCGTCGTCGCGCGATAAGCCCCGCCACCACGGGCGCGCCGACGATCACGATCACGATGCGCGTCAGGTGGTGCGTGATGACGAATCCCAAGTCTGCGCCGGTCACGATGGCCAGCACCGTCATCTCGGCCTGACCGCCAGGCGCAAAGGCCAGGAAGGCTGGCACCGGATCGCCGAGACCAAGGCCCGTGACCAAGGCGGTGAACCCCGCCGCGAGCAGCGCCAGCAGCAGCACATAGGCCACGCCCGCCGCGACCACGCGTGTCAGCTCGCGCCATGTCACGCCGAGGAAATGGATGCCAATACCGCAGCCGATAAAGAACTGCGCCGCGAGGATTGCCTCTGCCGGGGGGCGGAAATGGACCACGCCGGTCAAGGACAGGATTGCCGTGACGATCATCGGCCCGAGGATCGAGGCCCCGAAGAGGCCCAGTCGCTCTCCGCCTTTCCAGCCGATCACCGCCGCCAGCCCCATGATCGCCAGCTCGTGCCATGGCAGATCCGCCACCGGCGCACCGATTGGATTGCTTAGTTCAGCGCCGTAAAAGTGACCGAGGAAGAGCGGCGCCAGCGTCACGATCAGCAGCACACGGGTTGCGTGGATGAGTGACAGGGCGCGCGGATTGCCGCCCGCTTCTGTGCCGAAGATGACCATGTCCTGCAGGCCGCCCGGCATCGCCGCGTAATAGGCGGTGGGCAGGTCAAAGCCCCAGATTCGCCGAAAGAACGGCACGCCCGCCACTGCGATCAGCGCAATGAAGATAGGCACCAGTGCCACCGACATTGCCATGCGCGGTAGCTCTGCAATCACCTCTGGCGTGATCGACGCACCCACGGCCACACCGAGGATCGTGCGGGCTGCGACGGACACCTGCCCGAAGCCTTTCAGCGGCAGATGCAGAAGCGCCCCGGCCAGGCAGAAGGCCATTGGCCCAAAGAGGAAGGGCAGGGGAAGGCCGAGCCACCAGAACAGCCCGGTGCCAAGGGCTGCAATCACGAAGGTCAGCGCGCGGCGCATGTGGGGCTGTGTGAGATGTTGGCGCAAAACGTCCTCCGAATGGCTTGACGCGAAAATGAATACGATTGTATCCAGCTGGATACAAGAATCGATTTGAGCGAATGGAGGGTGACCATGACAGCCGACGACGGCACGCCACAGGGCAACAGCGCCTATGCCCGCCTGCTTATGGAACTGCGCGAGGGGCGCCTGAACCCGGGCGATCGTCTGCGCGAAACCGAATTGGCAGAGCGTCTGGGCATGTCGCGCACCCCGGTGCGCGAGGCCATCCGTCAGCTCGAGGCGGACGGGATCGTCACCCATTTGCCCCGGCAGGGCGCGAGCATCCGCAGCCTCGACTACGCAGAGGTCATGGAGCTTTACGAGATGCGCGCCGTGCTCGAAGGCACCGCCGCTCGGCTGGCCACGCGGGCGGCCTCGGATATCGAGATCGAGGAGCTTTTTGAAATGAACCGACAGATGAAATCGCTTGGCAGCGCGCCAGAGGCTTTCATCCTGAACCGACAGTTTCATGCCGCGCTGCTGGATGCCTCCAAGAACCGATTTCTCACGCGGTCGATCCACGCGCTGCAACGCGCGCTGATGATCCTCGGCCCGACGACCCTGACCGAACCGGACCGGGCCGAGAAGGCGGTGGAAGAGCATTTCGGCGTGCTCGATGCGATCAAGGCGCGCGACGGTAGCCTGGCCGAGGCCGCCATGCGCGCCCACATCGAGGCAGCCCAGCGCGTCCGCGTTCGGGCCCTGCGCGCCCGTCCTGATCAAACGCCCAGCTACGATGGAGACCTGCTGTGACCTCTGACAGTCCAGACATCGCTATCATCGGCGGCGGCAATGCGGCCCTCTGTGCAGCCATCACCGCAGCCGAGGCCGGTGCGCGCGTGCTGATCCTCGAAACCGCGCCAAAGCCCTATCGCGGCGGAAACTCCCGCCACACCCGCAATTTTCGCTGCATGCACCACGGCCCGCTCGGGCCGCTGGTAGACAGCTACACCGAAGAGGAATACCTCGCCGACCTGATGAAGGTCACCGGTGGCAAGACCGACGAAGGCCTCGCGCGGCTGGCCATCCGCTCCTCCGAAGAGTGCCTGCCATGGATGCAGGACCACGGTGTGCGCTTTCAGCCGTCGCTGTCCGGCACGTTGTCACTGGCACGCACGAATGCCTTTTTCCTTGGCGGCGGCAAGAGCCTGGTGAATGCCTACTACCGCACCGCCGAACGGCTGGGCGTGCAGGTCGAATATGAGGCCGCGGTCACCCATCTGGACCTCGACGATGATCGCGTGACGCGCATCGACTACACGCAGAACGGCAAGAGCCACTCGATTGCGCCGAAATCCGTCGTCGTTGCGTCGGGTGGGTTCCAGGCCGATACCGACTGGCTTGCGCGTGCATGGGGGCCTGCGGCGAAGAACTTCCTCATTCGCGGCACGCCCTACAACCGTGGCGTCGTGCTGGCTGACCTGCTGGATCAGGGCATCGAACAGGTGGGTGACCCGACGCAATGCCATGCCGTGGCCATCGACGGCCGCGCGCCGAAGTTCGACGGCGGCATCGTCACCCGCCTGGACTGCGTGCCGTTTTCCATCGTGGTGAACAAGGACGCGCAGCGCTTTTACGACGAAGGCGAAGACGTTTGGCCCAAACGATACGCCATCTGGGGCCGGCTGGTGGCCGCGCAACCCGATCAGGTGGGCTATGTGATCATCGACGCCAAGTCGCTGGAATTGTTCATGCCCTCGGTCTTCCCGCCGATAAAGGCCGACACGCTGGAAGAGCTGGCCGACAAGATGGGTCTGCCCGCCGACGCGCTGGTGCAGACCGTGGCTGAGTTCAACAACAGCTGTGGCGACACGTCCCAGTTTCACCCGACCGAGCTGGATGGTGTCTCGACCACCGGCCTCAACCCGCCCAAGACCAACTGGGCCCGCCCGATCACCGAACCGCCGTTCTATGGCTACTCGCTGCGCACCGGCGTGACCTTCACCTATCTCGGGCTGAAGGTGGATGGCCGCGCGCAATGCGCCATCGGCAATCGCCCGGTCAGGAACCTCTGGGCCGCCGGGGAAACCATGGCCGGGTCAATCCTCGGCCAAGGCTATCTTGCCGGGTTCGGCATGACCATCGGAACCGTCTTTGGACGCATCGCAGGCAAGGAGGCCGCCGCCCATGCAAATGCAACCTGATCTGCTGCAGGAGGCCCGTCGTCAGGCCGAGATCTGCAACGCCTGCCGTTACTGCGAAGGCTATTGTTCGGTCTTCCCGGCGCTGCATGCCGAACGCGCCTTTGCAGATGGGGATCTGACGCAACTGGCCAACCTGTGCCACAACTGCCGGGGCTGCTACTACGCTTGCCAATATACGGCCCCGCACGAGTTTGACCTGAACCTGCCTCAGGCGCTGGCCAATATACGGCAGGACAGCTGGGAGGAACTTGCCTTCCCGCGTGCCGCCGGCAAGGCGTTCCAGAAGAATGGCGCGCTGATTGCACTGGTGACGGTGCTGGGTTTTGCCCTGCTGTTCTGGGCCGCGCGTGCCCTGGCCTCGGTGGGCGGAGAAGGGTTCTATGCCGTACTGTCCCACAATGCGATGGTTGCTATCTTCCTGCCTGCCTTCCTGTTTCCGCTGGTCAGTATCGGCGTCAGCTTGCGCCGCTACTGGCGGCATGTCGGGGCAGGGCCGTTGCGTCCCGGCCAGGTTCTCGCGGCCTTGCGCAGCGCGGCGCAGATGAAGAACCTGAAGGGTGGCCACGGCGACGGCTGCAACTTCGAGGACGAAGACCGGTGCACCCACGCCCGCCGCGCCGTGCATCAAGCGGTGATGTATGGTTTCCTTCTATGTTTTGCCGCGACCAGCGTCGCAACGGTCATGCACTATGTGTTCGGCATGCCCGCGCCGTACGGGCTGTTTTCCGTGCCGAAACTGTTGGGAATCGCGGGTGGTCTGCTGCTGACCGTTGGCTGCGTCGAGATGATCCGGCTGAAGCTGCGCGCGGATCGCCATCTTGGCGCGGTGCGCGCTTTTGGCGGCGAGCTTGCCTTCATCGGGTTGCTGGGTTTCGTGGCCTTCAGTGGGCTGGCGCTCTATGCGCTTGGCCAGACGCCTGCGATGCCGATACTGCTGGTGCTGCACCTCGGCGCCGTGCTGGCCTTCTTCCTGCTGACGCCGTTCACCAAGATGGCGCATGGCTTCTATCGCCTTGCCGCCCTGACGGTCGATGCGCAGCGCAAGGGGTGAGGGTGGCCCGGGGCCGACATGGCTCCAGTTTCCTGCCGCTGTGGCCTCCGAGCCGACCAATCAGCCGCTTCGGCAGCTGTCGGGCGATCACAAATAAGAGGTCGCTTAGCGGCAAGCGGATGCGACCGGGCTGGCAGGCCATGAGGTGACGCTGTTGCTGATCCTCGAGGGGCTGACCCAGTCGTTGCCGCTGCATGGTCAGGCCGCCGTCGCGGCAGCTAAGGCGCTGGTGTCAGTCGTGTCAGCAGAAAGTCCATGAACACTCGCTGAGCTAGGCCGGTAATATGGGGTATGCTCTTAGGTTCGCTGAACCTGCAAGACGTGCATAGTCTATGCACAGACCGGGAACATCGCCCGGATGGGGGTAGGCTTTGGGGGCGCTTTCCATATTCTGCGCGGGGAGGTGCCCCCTCCTACGGGGCAGGTCGCAGGTTCAAAGACCTGCAGGGTCACTGTGAGATGAGTGCTTTATGGAGCTTTTCGGGCTGTTTGACACGCCAGGGGGGCCGTCTCCAGCCGCACCACTAGGCGCTTCCAGCCCTGACCTGCCGTTCAGTCCCTTGCCGATCGCCGCGGTGCAGCTTCACCAGACCGGCCATTCGTCCATCGCGCAGCATTTTCGGAGGGCCAAAGGTCGGCAGTGCGGACGAAGCGGACGCGGGCACTTAACCAGCCATTGTCCGCTTCGCGTGCCTCAGAGTTTGTTGATCGAGTTTCCGCCATCCGCGATCATTGCGGTCCCGGTCACGAAAGACGCATAATCAGACAGAAGGAAGAGAGCGGCCCGCGCGATCTCGGACGGATCGGCCATGCGCTTCAGCGCGTGGAAACCCCGCACGATCTCATGGTAGCCGGCATCCTCGCCAGCCATCGGCGTCATGGTGCCTCCAGGCAGGAGCGCGTTCACGCGGATGTTCTCGGGCCCATGTTCCGCCGCCAAAACCTGCGTCATGCCGATCAGGCCCGCCTTTGCCGCGGCATAGGCGCCCATGCCGGGCAGCCCGATCGTGTGCCCGACAAAAGAGGACGTGAAGACAATCGAGCCGCCGCCGCGTTTGCGCATCGCCGGTATCTGGTGTTTTGCTGCATAGAATCCGCTGTTGAGGTTCACTGACATCACTCTGTGCCAGTTGCTCTCCTCCATGGAGGGGATAGGCGCAATGTCCCCTGTAGTGCCTGCATTGTTGAAGGCGCCATCAAGACCACCGAAGCGCTCTTCTGCGCGTTTCACCAGTGCTTCTGCATACCCATTTTCTTCAACGTCTCCGGCGATGAAATCCGCCTCGCCACCGTCAGCCGAAATTTCGTTGACGGTTTTCTCAAGCAGATCAACTCGGCGCGCACCGAGGACAAGTCTTGCGCCCTCCGCCGCGAAGAGCCTTGCAGCCGAGGCACCGATGCCGCTGCTTGCGCCGGTAATGATGATTGTCTTGCCTTCCAGAAGCATTTCAGTCTCCGTCTGATGATGTGTCGGAAACTGCTTAGGCAATGGCAGGCTGCTCGATCGACCCGGTTCCTGCGCAAATGCCTCTCGTTCAAGTGATGTCACCAGCCATTCGCTCATGGTGCGGCATTTGGGAGTTCGGGCTCAAAGCCGTCATGCGGCGGCGCAGCGCGAGGCACACGCGTGGTTGCCCCAAGCGCGCCGTCGCTCCCGGCCCTGAGCTGCCGTTCAGGGCAAGTTCTGCTGATGACCTTTCACAGCCCTTTCCTGCCCTTTGCCTCGAGATGCCTCGTCCAGCGGAGCTGGACCTTCATCCGAGAGCGCGGACAAACAGTGTGCGGACGAGGCTGCCGATGACCCGACTTGCGCCTGCGGACCATAGGGCTATCATCGGGTAGAGTTTGAAAGGCTGAACACCCGATGAAGTCTGCGGACCGAACCATCTGAATAGCTCCCTGTGCGAAGGCGCAGGGGAATAGCGTGCCGCCACCGGCGGTCGCGGCTGGCTTGCGTGTGAGGACACAAGCCATTCATTCAGAGGTTTGAAAATGCAGAACTACTTCGAGAGCCCTTTCCGGGGCATCACCTTGGACAAACAGGTTACCAACCCCAACATTCTGGTCGGACGGTTCAGCTACTACTCAGGCTACTATCATGGCCATAGCTTCGATGACTGTGCCCGCTATCTGTTGCCAGACGAGGGCGTTGACCGCCTGATAATCGGGAGCTTCTGCTCGATAGGGTCCGGCGCTGCCTTCATCATGGCGGGAAATCAGGGCCATAGATACGACTGGGTTAGCACGTTTCCATTCTACTGGATGTCCGACGTGCCTGAATTCAAAGGCGCTGAGAACGGGTTCCGCCCAGCCGGTGACACGATCATCGGCAGTGACGTGTGGATTGGCTCCGAAGCCATCGTCATGCCGGGGGTCAAGATCGGCGATGGTGCCGTCATCGGAACGCGCGCCGTGGTGACGAGGGATGTCGAGCCCTACTCCATCGTTGGCGGGCATCCGGCGAAGGAGATCCGGAAGCGGTTTGATAGCGGTTTAGTCGAGCTTCTGCTCGAACTGCGGTGGTGGGAGTGGTCAGAAGACCAGCTGAGTATTGCGATGTCGCTTCTAACCAGTGACGACATCGAAGCTCTACACGCGCATTGGAGTACCCATATCCGACGAGGCTGACTCCACGCGCGCGCCATCAACCTTATGGCTTTGTGGCGCGCGCAATCGTCCACATCGGGCTCTAAGGGGCCGATCGCTGTATCCCGCCTCCAACGCAGCTCACGGGGCGCGTAAGGTGGGGCGTAAAGTTGAGCAAGCGGTACAAGCTTAACTTGCAGTTTCGTTGCATGCTGGTCACCGCAAAATAAGATAACGCCTATTTTTGTAGGATCAGGTTTGCGTTCCCCGACTTTCCTGGGCGGGAGGCGGGCTTCCTGCCGGCTTTTGGTCTTGCGAGCCATGGGCCGATCCGACACAGGAAGATAGCGAAGGCGCTTGTCCACAAGATGGCTGACAAGCCGATCCCATCAATGTCCCATGGTAGACCGTACTGGTGGGCAACTCGGATTATAGTTGCGCCGCAAACCATCGCGAAGGCGACGGTCAGGGCGTGACCGGCGATAAGGGGCCGTCCAGTGTGTCCCATGGTGGCCCGTATCATCACCGCCATGGTCATGCCACCGATGGCTCCAATGCCAAAGACATGGGCGGTGACGATGGGGGCGGCGAAGTCCAGAAGGGCTGTAGGGATGGTTGCGAAGCCAAGTGGTACGGCCAGGTAGGCGATGTGCAGCATCAGCAGCAGGGGAGAACGCCACGTCACAAAACTACGCCAGCGTAGCATACGCATGAGGTGCAGGGGAGCTGCAACGCCGCTCGCAAGTGCGGTTGCAGGGTGAAATGGGGCCATGCTCCAAAGAAGCAATGCTGCGACACCAAACAGGATACAGATGCCGTCAAATTGGTTGAAAGCGACGGGCATTCGCAGTGAACCTTGTTGCGCCAGCCAGTTGCGGGTGAAGCTGGGGATTATTCGTCCCCCGATCAGCATGATCAGAATGATTAGCAGGGCAATCCCCGAGCGACGACCCATGTCAGCAATGCCTGCGGTCATGGCCTCGATGTGGAAAAGCAGGTTTGCGCACCAGAGCAGAGACACGGGCACCAAGACCTTGAGGTTTCGCCAGTTCTTACCAGCCACGATCTCCCGCGCGATCATGGCCACGACCGCTAGCAGGAACAACTGGTCCAGCGCGGCGACCAAGGGCGCGCCTATCGGCAGAAGGCCCGCAACCGCAAATCGACCGAGGATCCAAATCGCCAGCAGAATTGCTAGGGGCCCGCCGCGCGTCGGCATCCTGCCGGTCCAATTGGGCACGGCGGTGAAGAGGAAGCCTGCGACGACGGCCGAGCCGTAGCCGAAGATCATCTCGTGAATATGCCAGTCTGTGGGAGCGAAGGGGCTGTCCACGCTCAAATCGCCGTGCCAGATGAGCCACCACAGAGGGATTACAAAGACGGCGAAGCCGCCGGCGGCGAGGAAGAAAGGGCGAAACCCGCAGCTGAACAGAGCGGGCCCTTCATAGGTGTCGCGCGTTTTCACTATCAATTCCTTTCCGAAAACAATCGGGCGGCGCCATTGGCACCGCCCGGATCGTTGTGCGACGCAAAGCGTCGGGTCATTCGACCTGAGCGATGAGATCGGCCATGCGGGCCTGGGCCTTCCCGCGCTGCCTGACTGCCTCGGCTTCATCGAGGTTCACCGGCGCGCCGACCTGGATCAGGGCGACCATGCCCATGGCGTAATGCGGTGTGCACTTGATCCCATAGACACCTTCTGCATCCACGGTCAGCTCGAATTCTGCGTTGATCTTGGATTTGAAACCTTCGACACCGTCGGGAACCATACCTTCGATCGCCTCGACGTTGTGACCCTTGTCTGTTGGGATGAAGTGGATGACGTCGCCGGGCTGAGCGGCCACGAAGGCCGGTTCGAAGACCATGGCACCCGCCTCGCCTTTGTTCAGCATGTGCACCTCGATCGTTTCTGCCTGGGCGAGTGTGGCGGTCAGGGCGAGGGCGGCAGTCATCATCAATTTGGTGAGCATCGGAGCTTCCTTTCATATGTCCGGTTGCGTTCTCTGGCCCCTATGTGCGTTAAGTCCGCAAATCGAACATTGCTCTGAAACAAACTCCGGACACGAAACGTGCCCAAGCTCGACGAAAGCCTTCTGCTGGATCTCCCCCCATTCTCCCTGCTGGAGCGGTCGCAGATTCGCGAGATCCTGAATCGCGCGGTGTCGAAACGCTACGAGGAAGGAACGGCGATCTTCCGGGAGGGCCACGACGCCGACCGCTTCTACCTTCTGCTGGATGGCTACCTGCGGGTCGTGCGCTCCACCCCTGGTGGGGATCAGGTGATCGTGCTGCATATATCACCCGGGCAACTGTTTGGCATCGCGCCCGCGCTCCGACGGGACACCTATCCGGCCACCTCCATTGCCGCCGCCGAATCGATTGCATTGTCCTGGCCGGTCAGCCTGTGGCCCGAGTTCGTGGCGAATTACCCCGGGTTTGCGACTGAAAGCTACAAGACCCTCGGCGAACGGCTGGGACAGATCCAGGAGACACTGACCGAAATGGCCACCCAGGCCGTCGAAAAGCGCGTTGCCTGCGCGCTGCTGCGCATGGTGAACCAGTCTGGTCGCAAGAGCGATGCGGGGATCGAGATCGCGTTCCCCGTGACACGCCAGAACATCTCGGAGATGACGGGGACGACCTTGCACACAGTCAGCCGCCTGCTGTCAGCCTGGCAGAAAGACGGAGTCGTCAGCTCGACGCGCAAGCATATCGTCGTGACAGACCCGCATCGGCTGGTGGTGCTAAGCGGCTTGCAAAGCTGACCCCGCGCCAGCGCGCAGCGCTTCTCAGTCCAGAAGGGCCGAGAGTTCCCGCCGGAACTGCTCTTCGTCCAGATCATACTCCAGACAGGCATCCGTGATCGAGTGAAAGGGCGCGATCGGGCACCCGGGGCAAAGCATCCGGTGGGCCAGAAAAACCGACGCCATCTGCGGCCAGGCCGAGAACAGCTCAGACAGAGACAGGTTGGGGTCGTCGAAGTCGAGCGAGCGCATGGCGTGTCCTTTCAGACCCATATGCTGCGTGCATCTTTCGTCCGCTTCTTTGCGATTGCGCAATAAGTGGCCCAATGCCCCCGCCTAGACATCCGGTATCCGCAACAATCTGTCGGGACCGCGACATGTCAGAATTACTTACGAAATCGCGGGCCAGGAACGTGTTCTACGGGGGATCCATTTTCTTCGTTGTCGTGTTCGTGGCCCTGACGGCGCAGAGCCACCGCCACATCGTCGAGCAGTCCACGGCGGGCATGCCGCTCACCGAAGAGGTGGCCTTGGGCAAGCACGTTTGGGAACGCCACTCCTGCATCAACTGCCACACGCTGCACGGTGAGGGTGCCTATTTCGCCCCCGAGCTTGGCAACGTGATGACCCGCTGGGGCGCGCAGGACGACCCGGAGCTGGCCTACGAGATCCTCGACGGCTGGATGCAGGCACAGCCCTCGGGCATCGAGGGCCGCCGCCAGATGCCGCGTTTCGAGATCACCGAGGAGGAGATGCGCGCGCTCGCCGAGTTCCTCCGCTGGGCCGATCAGACCGACACACAGAACTGGCCGCCGAACGACGCGGGTTGATCGACGGACAGAGGAGAATACCGATGAAATACAAAACTCAGAAGGTTGCCTACGCCTACTTCATCGTGGCGATGGGGCTTTTCGCGATCCAGGTGCTTGGCGGGTTGCTGGCCGGCTGGATCTACGTCTCGCCGAATACCTTGTCCGAGCTGCTGCCGTTCAATGTCATTCGCATGATCCATACCAATGCGCTGATCGTCTGGTTGTTGCTGGGCTTCTTTGGCGCGGCCTATTATCTGGTGCCCGAGGAAAGCGAGCGCGAGATCTTCTCGGTCAAGCTGGCCTACATCCAGCTGGCCATCCTGGTGGTCGGTACCCTCGGCGCCGTCGGATCCTACCTCGTGGGCATCCACGGCGGGCGCGAGTTCCTGGAACAGCCCCTGTGGGTCAAGTTCGGCATCCTCGTCGCCGCCGTGATCTTCCTCGTGAACGTTTCTCTGACCTTCCTGGCCGGCCGCAAGACGGCGATCACCAACATCCTGATGATGGGGCTCTGGCTGCTCTGCCTGCTGTGGGTCTTCGCCTTCATCAATCCCGACAACCTGTCGCTGGACAAGATGTACTGGTGGTTCGTCGTGCACCTGTGGGTCGAAGCCACGTGGGAACTGGTCATGGCCGCGATCCTCGGCTTCCTGATGCTGAAACTCACCGGCGTCGACCGCGAGGTGATCGAGAAATGGCTCTATATCATCGTCGCCACGGCGCTCTTCTCGGGGATCCTGGGGACCGGGCACCACTTTTACTGGATCGGCACGCCGGGCTACTGGCAGTGGGTCGGTTCGATCTTCTCGACCTTCGAGGTGGTCCCCTTCTTCGCAATGATGTCCTTTGCCTTCCTGATGGTCTGGAAGGGCCGGAAGAACCACCCCAACAAGGCCGCGCTGCTGTGGTCGCTGGGATCGTCCACCGTGGCCTTCTTCGGGGCCGGTGTCTGGGGGTTCCTGCACACGCTGCACGGGGTGAACTACTACACCCACGGCACGCAGATCACCGCCGCGCACGGGCACCTGTCCTTTTACGGGGCCTATGTCGCCCTGAACCTGGCGATGTTCAGCTATGCCATGCCGCTGCTGCGGGGCCGCGCGCCCTATAACCAGGTGCTCAACATGGCCAGCTTCTGGCTGATGACGGGGGGCATGGCCTTCATGACCTTCACCCTGACCTTCGCCGGCACGATCCAGACGCATATGCAGCGCATCGTGGGCGACTACTACATGGATGTGCAGGATCAGCTGGGCCTCTTCTACCTGATGCGCTTTGGCTCCGGTGTGGCCGTGGTTCTTGGGGCCATCCTCTTCATCTACTCGATGCTCGTGGTGCGCCGTGAGGTGGTGAAACCCGGCCCCGTGGTCAAAGACGCAACCGTTCCGGGAGAATGATCCGATGAAAGACCTGAACACCCCCGACCTGCCGTTCTACCAACCCGTCGCGGATGAATGCGCGGTGTTCGAAATGGCCCAGGCAAAGGTTCTGCCCCTTCTTCTGAAGGGGCCGACCGGCTGCGGCAAGACGCGCTTCGTCGAGCATATGGCGGCGCGTCTCGACCTGCCGCTTTACACGGTGGCCTGCCATGACGATCTGTCGGCCGCCGATCTGATCGGGCGCTACCTGCTGAAGGGCGGCGAGACCGTCTGGGTCGACGGGCCGCTGACCCGGGCGGTGCGGTCGGGCGGGATCTGCTACCTGGACGAGGTGGTGGAGGCGCGCAAAGATGTCACCGTTGTGCTGCACCCACTGACCGACGACCGGCGCCGGCTGGTCATCGACAAGACTGGCGAAGAGCTGGAGGCGCCGGAGAGCTTCATGCTCGTCGCCAGCTACAACCCCGGCTACCAGAACATCCTGAAGAAGATGAAGCCATCGACCCGTCAGCGTTTTGTCTCCGTCGGCTTCGACTTTCCCGCGCCCGAGGTCGAGGTGCCGGTGGTGATGCGCGAAAGCGGGCTGGCGGAAGACCAGGCCCGGTCCCTGGTGCGTCTGGCCGGCGGCATCCGCAAGCTGACGGGCATGGATCTGGAGGAGGGGGTCTCAACCCGCTTGCTGATCTATGCCGCCACGCTGATCGCAGCGGGTATGTCCATCGACCGGGCGCTTGAGGCCGCCATCGTCGAGCCCCTGTCCGACGAACCGGACGTCCAGCAGGCCCTGCGCGATCTCGCCAGCGCCGTTTACGGGTGACATCATGATCCACGTTCTCGATCTGATGGAGCCGGAGGAAACCATCGGCAACCTCTGGCATGACATGGCCACGCGCCGGGCGGGGGGCGATGCCGGCGCCCGCGCGGTCGACTTCGAGCGGATGCGCCCGAGCCTCGCCGCGCTCTTCCGGGCGCTGGGGGGCGGGGCGTCGGTCGAAATCGTGGTCTCTCCGCTGGCCGGTTCCGATCACCGGCCCGGTCTGTTGCGCCGCATCGGCACCCCGCGCGAGATTGGGTACTTGGCCGATTTCGACGGCGAGCGTCTGCGGCTGCCACCGGTGATGGACGTCTTCTCGACACGGGCGCTGAACCGGGCTGCCTATCTCTGGCTGGCAGCCCTCGCGGCCTTTGCCGAGCGGCCAGAAAGGCAGGACGACCCCTATCGCAACGACCTGGCCCAGATCGCGGCAAACGAGGCCGCGATGGATCGTGCCTTTGCCGCCTGTCCCGGGCTGCGATCGGCTTATGGCGCGCTTTGCCTGGAAACCTGTGCGCTGCGGCAGCGTGGGGGGCTGCCTCGTCACGAGGCCTCCATCGAGCGCCTGATCCTGGATCAGATCGGGTGTCAGCGCGGCGAGGTCGAGGAACTGGCCACGCCCGCGCCACGCGGCTACCGAAGCTATGCCCCGGTGCCGATCTGGTTGCGCTTCCTGTCGCGCGGGGCGGGGAAGGGGGCCTCGGACAATGCCGAGGAACCCGGACCCGCGCCGGCATTCGCGGTGCCCAGCCGCAAGGAGGCCAAGCGCGAGGAGCGCGATCAGGCCAATCGCAACGACGGCTTCATCATCCATCGCTTCGAGACGATCATGTCCTGGGCCGAAAGCCTGAACATCAACCGGCTGGTGGATGACGACGACCAGGACAACGCCGCCAAGGCGGCCGAGGATCAGGACCACCTGACCTTTTCACAGAACATCAAACGCGCCGCGACCCGGCTGCGCCTGTCGCTGGACCTCTCGCCGCAGGATGCCGCGCATGAACGGCTGGCGGGCAGCTTCACCTATCCGGAGTGGAACCGCCGCACGGGTGACTACATGACCGCCCATACCCGCGTGCTGGAAGCCCCCGCGAAGCCGCGTGCGGAATATGCCCCCGACCCGCGGCTTGTCGCGCGGGTGAAGCGCCAGTTCGCGCCGCTGCATCCGCGCCGCGTGATCTTGCCCCGGCAGATCGACGGTGATGACCTGGACCTCGACGCCTTGGTCACGTCGCGCACCGATATCGCCTGCGGGCAGGAGGGCTCGGACCGGGTCTGGCAGGCGGGGCGCGCCGTTGCGCGGGATCTTACTGTTGCGATCCTGATGGATTGCTCGCGTTCGACCGAAGCGGCCATCGGGGATACGTCGGTCATAGAGGTCGCGCGCGAGGCCGTATCGGCCCTGGCCTCGGGCATCGACACGGCGGGCGACCGGCTGGGCATCTGGGGCTTTTCCTCCTTGCGCCGTGACCGGGTGTTCCTGCACCACGCCAAGACCTTTGCCGAACCGATGTCGGGCGAGGTCACGGCGCGCATCGGCGGGCTGACACCTGGCCATTACACGCGCCTCGGCGCGGCGATCCGCCATGTTTCTGGCCAGTTGGCGCATGAAGGCGCGACCCGCCGCCTGCTGTTGGTGCTGACCGACGGCAAGCCCAATGATCTGGACCATTATGAAGGCCAGCATGGGATCGAGGACAGCCGCATGGCCGTTCGCGAGGCGCGCGCACAAGGGCAGGCGGTGCATGGGGTCATCGTTGACCAGGATGGGCAGGACTGGTTCGCCCGCATCTTCGGGCGCGCGGGGTTCACCCTTCTGCCCCACCCCGAGCGGCTGCCGCGCGCGCTGCCGGAAATCTATCAAACCCTGACCATGGAGAGCTGACATGAAACGCATCCTCGCATCCGTCCTTCTTCTGCCCACGACCGTGCTGGCCGAAAGCTTCGAACGTCCGATCCCGCAGCCGCAGACAGAGTCGGCTGAGGTCTGGTTTCTGATCAGCTCGATCGCGCTGGTGCTGTCGCTGGTGGCCGTGCAGATGCTGGTGAGCCGGCGATGAGACCCGGGCGTGGGCTTCTGGCCGCGCTCTACCCCTTCGGGGCGGGCGCGACGGGGGTGAACCTGTTCTTCGCCTCCCTCATCGGCTCCTGGCTGGGCTGGCCCGTGCTGGCACCCTGGCAGGCGGCCCTCGGGGGGCTGGTTCTCGGCCTTCCGGCGACCTATGCCTTTGCCCGTCACATCACGGCGCTGATGGAGAAAGCGGAGGGAAAATGACCGGATGGAGCGAGTATGCCTTGGCGCTGGCGATCTTCGTGACCAGCCACTTCCTGCCGCGCGTCGGCGGGCTGCGTGAGCGCCTGATAGGAACTTTCGGGCGGCGCGTGTATTTCGCGGCCTACGGGATGTTGTCCCTTTGTCTGCTGGCCTGGCTGATTGTGGCGGCAGGGCGCGCACCCTACGTCGCACTCTGGCCGCAGCTGCCCTGGACCCGGTGGGTGCCGAATGTCGTGATGCCCGTCGCCTTTGTGCTGGCCGTCTGCGGGATCGGGCTGCCGGCGGCGGTCACGCTGGGGGGCAAAAGCAAGGCGCGGTTCGATCCGGCCAATCCCGGTTTTGCCGCCATCACCCGACATCCGCTGTTTCTGTCCCTCGCCCTGTGGTCGGCGGCGCACTTGTTCCCGAACGGCGACCTGGCCCATGCGATCCTCTTCGGCAGCTTTTTCGCCATGGCGCTGGCGGCGATCCCCGCCTTTGACGCCAAGGCCCGGCACTGCCTCGGAGATCAGGCAGAGGCCTATTTCCGCGCCACCGCGTTGCTTTCGCCTGTGCCGCTTTTCGACGGCGCATGGCGCCGGTCCAATGATCGCCGGCTGGCCCTGCGGGCCGTGCTGGGGCTGGTCCTATGGCAGGGGGCACTGCAATTGCACGACCTGGCAGGCGTGTCGCCTTTTCCGCTCTGACGTTGATTTTGCGCAACGTCGAGGGCGCCGAAAAGACACATACGGGGCGTATGAAACAGATCGACCGCCTCAGATCCCTGGGCCTTTTCGACGCCCGGGTGCCCCGCTACACCTCCTATCCCACGGCGCCCGTCTTCTCTCCCGAGGTCGGCGCGGCAGAGCAGGCCCGCGCGCTCGCGGCGCTGAACCCGGGCGAGCCGGTCTCGGTCTACCTGCATATCCCCTTTTGCGAGCGCCTGTGCTGGTTCTGCGCCTGCCGAACCCAGGGCACACAGACCCTGTCGCCGGTCGAAAGCTACATCGGCACGCTGGAGCAGGAACTGGCCCTTCTCAGGGACACTCTGCCCGCAGGACTTCGGATGGGGCGGATGCATTGGGGCGGCGGCACGCCGACGATCCTGCCGCCGGCCCTGATCCATCGGCTGGCCCGCGCGGTGAGGGCGGTGTTCCCCGAAACTGACGACTGGGAGTTCTCGGTCGAAATCGATCCCACCATGGTGGACCGCGCCAAGATTGCCGCTCTCGCCGAAGAGGGCATGACCCGCGCCAGCATCGGCATCCAGGATTTCGACCCTAAGGTGCAGCAGGCCATCGGTCGCATCCAGCCCTTCGACATCACGCGGCGCTGCGTGGAGGACCTGCGTGCCGCGGGGATCGTGTCCCTGAACGCTGATCTGGTGTACGGGTTGCCGCATCAGGACATCGTCCGGCTGGATGACACGGTGACGAAGGTGCTGGAGCTTGTGCCCGACCGGGTCGCGCTCTTCGGCTATGCCCATGTGCCGTGGGTGTCCAAGCGGCAGAAGCTGATCGACGAAACGGCGCTGCCAAGAGAGTTGGAGCGGTATGCCCTCGCCACCCATGCCGCCGATCGTTTCGTGGCGGCCGGGCAAGTCCCCATCGGTATCGACCATTTCGCACGCCCAGGTGACGGGCTGCAGCGCGCGGCCGCCACAGGCCACCTGCGCCGCAATTTCCAAGGCTATACCGATGATACCTGTCCGACGCTGATCGGCCTGGGCGCCTCCTCGATCTCGCGCCTGCCGGCGGGCTATGTGCAGAACGCCGCAGCGACCGCCGCCTACATCCAGCGGATCGAGGCCGGGAAGCTGGCAGGCGCCCGGGGACACGTGATGACCCCCGACGACCTACTGCGCGCCCGGGCCATCGAGATGCTTATGTGCGATTTCCGCCTGGACCGCGCCGCTCTGCGCGAGACATTCGGTGCCGCCGCCGAAACGCTTGATCCGGTCGTTGCGGAGGTCGCCGCGCATTTTGGGGATTTCGTCGCACTGAGTGAGTCTGGGCTGCGGATCACCGCCGCGGGTCGCCCGCTGACGCGGATCATCGCCAGCGCCTTCGATGCCCATGTGCCGGAAGGGATGCGCTACAGTCAGGCATCGTGACGGGGCGGGCGTGCTGCGGGTGCGGGGCCTAGAGGTCCCGCACTAAGCGAAATCCCAGGTGATCCGGTGGTAGGCCTACCGCACATCCACCGGCACGCGCGTCCCGGATGAAGTCGACAATGGCGGCGCGGTGGAGACCGCCCGCGATCCGAACCCAGCAATAGGCTTCGCTGGAGGCGACAGTGCCGTCCGGGGCCAGGGTCCCGTTCATCATGCAGCCGTTCGTCCATTCCCAGACGTTGCCTGACAGATCGGCAAGGCCGTTGGAATTGATGCCGAAGCCGCCGGCAGGGCGCAGCGCCGGGCTGGAGGTGCCGCGCAGAAGAACGCCGGCCTTGTACCGGGCCAGCATCCGCTGACCGGGGTCCAGATCGCCCGGATCGGCCACGGCGTCTCCGTAGCGTTCGGCGGCGGCAAGCTGCCATTCAAGATCCGTGGGCAGGCGCCATGTCTCTCCGGTCACGTCCGAATACCAGGCGGCGAAGGCGGTGGCGTCCTCCCAGTTCACCTGGGTTTGGGGCAGATCAACCCCTGAACCGGGGGCCGGATCACAGTCGCCCGCCGCAACACAGGCGGCATACTGGGATTGAGAGACTTGGTATTTCATGATCGCAAAGCCCCCAACCCGCAGAGACACGGTTCGTGGGGTGCTGGCCTTGCCGGCCAGCTCGAAGTTGCCGAAGGGGCGATAGTCGATCGTGCCGCTGGCGACGGATACGGTCTCAACCGGGACGAAGGGAGGCGCGGGGTCGTGCCGCAGGGGCCAAGCCACGGCCGCGGCAAGCGCGACGAAGCCGATCGCGATGGCGGGAAGGGCAATCTGTCTCATGTCCGGTCTCCTGTTGTCAAAAGAGGGGCGGCCAATCCTTTGGCCGCCCCGTCCGGTCGATGGTGTTGTCTAGGCCGGTCGACGTCACGGCAGGGCGGTCTTACCCTCATAGGCGGCGTTGTATTCGACCGGCGCCTGCACCTGTTCCATCAGGTCGTTGTTCCAGTCGCCCTCGACGATCACGTGCGCCGTGGCGCCAAGGTTCACGGCCTCGATCAGGTTGTGGTTCACGTAGGCATAGACCCCGGGCTGGCGGAATTCGTAGAGCGCCGCCCCCGCGGAGCCGCCGCGGATGAACCAGGTCTCCAGGTCGCGTTCCGGGGGGTTGTTGAACTTGCCGGTTTCCCAGACCAGATCGCCATGGCCCCCGATGAGGTGCGGGCGCGTGTCCCGGTTCGCCTGGCTGTGGACGAAGAGGACCTTCTCGCCCTGCGCCGCATGCAGCGCATTGTCGCCGGTCAGTGCGCCGATCTTGCCGTTGAAGACAACGTGGCTCGGGATCAGGCCGTTCATCACCTCCAAGGTATCCGGATAGCTTTCGCCGACATCCGCGAACCGCTTGAAATTGCCCTGCGCATCGCGGGGAATGTAGAAATCGTTCTCCCCGATGTAGAACACGCGGTCATACCGCACCGGATCCCCGTTGTGGTCGGTCAGCCCATTGCGCGGCAGAACCATGATCGCACCGGACATGCCGCTGACGACGTGCCAGGGGATCATCGGGCCACCAGGGGCGCAGTGGTAGACAAAGGTACCCGGGCGTGTGGCCTTGAAGCGCAGCGTGGTCTTCTCGCCGGGGTTCACCAGGGTGAGGGACCCACCCCCCAGTGCGCCGGTGGCGGCGTGGAAGTCGATGTTGTGCTGCATCAGGTTTTCGGGCGAATTGTACAGGTTCAGCTCGACGTAGTCGCCCTCGTGGACCACCATCATCGGCCCCGGTATCGACCCGTTGAAGGTCATCGCCTGAAGGAAGGCACCGTCACCTACATCGACCTCCTTCTCAACGATCTGCATCTCGAACTCGACGATGCGCGGTTCGGCGGGGGCCACCTGTTCATGCTCATGTACCATCGGCGGGCGGATCAGGCGGCGCTTGATGCGTTGCAGGCTCGACAAGTCGGCCGGCGGGGCCATGGAGGTGTCCATGATTTCCTCGGTCTTGGCGGCCTGGGCGAGCATGGGGAGCGCGGCGATGCCTGCGACACCCATCATTGCGGCTCTTCTCGTCAGCATCTCACTTTCCTTTCCCGTGGTGGTGCTGTTTGAGACGAGCCTAACGGTCCGGCCCTCTCGGAACGTTGCGCTGGAACAAACACCGACGTGGTCCCCTGAACAGTTCGCAAGTTGCAGTTAGCCTGTTCTCCAAACGAGGAGACAGACGATGCGAAAAAGCCGTTTCAGTGAAGGGCAGATTATTGGCCTCCTGAAGGAGTACCAGGCCGGGATAGGCGCCAACGCGAACGGCCGAAATGCGTAGCTAGCGGTCGGCGTGCGAACTTCCCTGGATGACCGGTGGATGCCGAAAACAACCAATGACATCGGCGCTGTGGGGGGGAGGCAGATTCAACAGAGGCCAAGCCTATCAGGCGCCAGGCTCGGTCAAGCTTTCTCCGATCAAGGGCATGCCAGGTTCGTCTGTGGCTGCGGGAGGCTGAAGAGCGCAATGAAGTCTCGGCACTGAGCAGCATCGCCGAAGGTTTCCACGCCCGCAGCCTCTGGCGCCACGTCCCCGTAGAAGACAGCCGCGAGGGGGGGCGCGGCTTGCGCTTTGAAGCGGATGTCAGCCCGTTCCGCCGCGCCGCGTTCCACTGGCATGGCGCCGTCATCCAGTCGTGCGGTGAACTGCGCCGTCCCGATTTCAAAGACTATGACCAGGGAGGTGCCGCGTGCGGCTGCCGTATCCAGCATGGTGCGCAATGACAGCATGAAGGAGACAGGGGAGAGTGGCAGCGTCGGGTCGTGCAATGGCGATGCGGCGGCCCAGCGACCGATCTCCTGCAGGATCGGCTCGGCCGCGTATCCCCATTCCGTCAGGCCATAAAGCTGCGCCGGAGTTGGCTGGGGGGCGGTGGACCGAACGATGACACCATTGGCCTCCAGGCCGGCAAGGCGTTCTGCCAGCACCTTGGCGCTGACCCCTGGAAGATCTGCGCGGATATCACTGAAACGGCGCGGCCCGAACATGAGTTCTCGCACGATCAGCATCGCCCAGCGTTCGCCGAGAAGTTCAAGCCCGAAGGCCGTGCCGCAGGCATCTGCATACCACCGTCCGTGGGGGGATTTCGCCAACTCGGTTACTTTTTGTTTCTTCATAGTTGCTTTTTGTAATCTCATGCCGCTACGCTGTCCATAATTACGATACGGCAAGGGAGGAATGGCAATGCCGCAAATGATCTTCGTGAACCTGCCGGTCGCGGACCTGAGGCGATCTGTCGAATTTTACGAGGCCATCGGCTTTTCCCGGGACCCGCGGTGCAGCAACGACCAGGCGGCCAGCATGGTCCTGTCGGACACCATTTGCGTGATGCTGCTGACCCATGAGTTCTGGGCAACTTTCACGTATCGTCGCCGCGTCGATCCGGCGCAGGAGGCGCAGGTGCTGCTTTGCATCAGCCGTGAAGACAGGGCTGCCGTTGATGCCATTACCGAAGCGGCGGTCTCTGCCGGGGGCATGGCCGACCCTTGCCCGGTGCAGGACCACGGCTTCATGTATGGACGTAGTTTCGCGGATCCCGATGGCCATATCTGGGAACCCATGTGGATGAGTGCCGAGGCCGTCGAGAAGGGCCCGGCGGAGGTGTCCGATGCCGGTTGATCCCGAAGCCGCCATCACCATCACCGCCTACGACTGGGTGCCGGACTTTGCCCAAGGGCAGGTCCGCGATCTGCGAGTACGCTGGGCACTTGAGGAAACGGGCCAGAACTACGCCGTTCGCTATCTCTCACAAGGGCAACAGAAGGAAGCCGCGCACCGCGCGCTGCAACCGTTCGGCCAGGTTCCGACCTACGAGGAGGGTGACCTCACGCTGTTCGAAAGCGGGGCGATCGTCTGGCATATCGCAGAGCGGTTCCCCGGTCTGCGGCCGACAGAGCCAGCGGGGCAGAGCTTGTCGCTGGAATGGCTGTTTGCCGCGCTGAACACCCTGGAGCCGCCGATCATGGATCGGGCACAGATGACGATCTTTGAAGTGGCCGAGCCCTGGGCGGGGCCGCGCCTGCCCAGCATCGACGAGCGGATCAACGAACGCCTGCAGGAGGCGTCCGATCGCCTCGGCACCGCGGAGTGGCTCGGCGGCAGTTTCTCTGCCGGCGACCTGATGATGGTCAGCGTCCTGCGGATCATCGAGGGCGAGGGTCTCGTCGAAGCCTTTCCCAACCTCGCCGACTATGTCGCGCGGGCCACCGAACGGCCGGCCTTCCAGCGGGCCCTGTCCGATCAGCTTGCCGGCTTCACGGGCAATCCGCCGCCCGGTTTCGACGAATGGATGGCGGACCTCAGAGCAAAACAAGGAGAGCTCGCATGACCTACGTTGCCGGATTTCTGACCCCGGTCCCGAACGGGAACAAGCAGGCCTACATCGAAAGTGCCCGCAAGGCCTGGCCGCTCTTCAAGGAATATGGGGCCCTGCAAATCATGGAGACCTGGGGCGACCAAGTTCCCGCGGGCGAGCACACCGATTTCAGGCGGGCCGTCGCGTTGGAAGACGGCGAGACGGTCTGTTTCTCGTGGATGATCTGGCCCGACAAGGAAAGCCACGACAGGTGTGGCGCCAGCATGGCAACCGATCCGCGCTGGCAGGAGATGGACATGCCCTTCGATGGCAAGCGCATGATGTGGGGCAGCTTCACGCCGATCTTCGAAGACAAGGCCTGACGCCATGAACCAGACGGCACCAGAGCAGCTGACGATCTGGACCTTCGACTGGGTGCCGGAGGGGCCGCGGGGCTATGTGCGTGACCTGCGGCTTGGCTGGGCCTGCGAAGAGGCCGGGCTGAGCTATCGCGTGGGCTCCGTGCCCTTCGAGGATCGCGGGGCGGAGCATCTTGCCATGCAGCCCTTCGGGCAGGTGCCGTATCTGACGGACGGAGATGTCAGCCTGTTCGAAAGCGGCGCCTGCCTGCTGCACCTCTCGGAGAAGAGCGAAACGCTCATGCCGCGGGAGAGGGCACTGCGGGCGGAAACCGTGTCCTGGGTCCTCGCGGCCCTGAACTCGGTCGAGATGTTCAGCGTGCCCTGGTGGTTCGTCGGACTGTCGTCCCCGCCGGAGAACCCCTTGGAGGGCTGGCTGCGGGCCCGTCTCGCTGTGCTGGAAGACGTCCTGACGGCACGCGACTGGCTGGTGGATGGTCGCTTTACCGCGGCGGATCTGATCCTGGCCGACGTCCTGCGTCCGCCCTGGATACGGGGGATCGGCGACTATCCCGCAACCGATGCCTACATCGATCGGATTTGCGCGCGGCCAGCCTTTGCCAGGGCACATGCGGACCAGATCGCGCATTTCTCCAGGGCCGACAAGACCCGCGAGGCATGAACGGCGGCTTGCCGTTCCTTGCCGCAAGGCGTCCAGTGATCGGGGTGGAACAGCAGGGCCATGGACGGACCGGCGGGCATGACGCGCCGATGTCTCTGGATGCGATGCGGGCAGACACCCTGGCCGTGCTGGACGCGCTCGACGTTGAGCGGGTTCACGCGGTGGGCTTCTCTATGGGTGGCATGCTAGCGCTGGATCTGGGTGTTTTCGCGCCCGAGGAGCTTGCCACGCTCGCGGTTCCGAGTCTGCTCGCCCTTGGAGACAGTGACTTCACCCCGGTCGCGCGTGGCGCGCATAGGGGCAGAACAGGATCTGCTCGAACGGTTGCGACCAATTCAGGATCAGGTTGAGCACTTAGGCGCGCGAGATCCTGATTTTGACCTCAAAACCTTCATGGATGCTGGTTGGGAGTCGTGGTGGCGAGAGGCCATTTCGGTGCGCTCTTCGTGCGCCCGAGTAACGATTAAAGCGGAGCTGGCGGCAGGTACAAAGATAGACATGTAACCTCCGGTCCAAACACGCCGTTCATGAAGCGCGCAGCAGATGATCGCTCCCAGCCCGTCCACGACCTTCGTGCCTCGGACCCGGCACCGACACGAAGGGTGGAAAGTGTGAATTGGCCACCGTGCATCGCGAAACGGCGCAGGCCGCGGAAGCGGACTTCTCTCCCGTAGGGGAGTTCATGAGCTGGCTTCAACAGATGCGTGTCGTTGTTCCAAACACCAGGCATGGCCATTCGCCATTTTCGGCCCGCCTCCTCCTTTGGCTGCGTGAAGCGTGACCGCAGCCGGAAGAGGACCAAGCAAAGCCCGGTTCAAAGTCAACTCACACCGATGGCATGCGATATCTTGTGATCTGGTTGAGTTCGTGCGGTATGGATTGTGCATGTACGCCTCGTTTCAAACCCCAAGACCAACAGACCAACAGACCAACAGACGAACAGGTCACAGGGGACTCAATTCGCCCTGTTTATGCAAATTGGGGCTGGGATAATGATGTCACATGATTCTGGTCCCGCTGCCTGCCGTTGTCGCGATCCTGCTTGGTTTCCTGCTCTGCCTTGTTGCGACCCGGCGAGAGCGCAGGTTCCGCGCCATCTCTGTGTTTCTCGCGGTCAGCATCGCACTCATGATCGTAGTCAGCCTGCGTTGGAGTTTTGACGCCCCGATTTTCCGCTTTCTGCAACCAGTGATCGCGGCACTGTTGCCACCGACGGCGTGGTTGTGCTTTTCGGGGCTCAGGGGCGGGAGACGACGTCCGGTCTGGCCGCATTTCCTCCCCGTCGCCCTGGTCTTTTTCTTGTCCCTGCTGTGGCCCCGTTTTCCGACACCGATTGACGCTCTGCTGGCAGGCTTGTTCCTCGGCTACGGCTGCGCCCTGATATGGCGCGGTATGGGGAGTGAGGAAGGCTTTGCTGCCGCGCGTCTGGGCGAGCCTGTGAGGCCTGGCCGTGTCGCAATTCTGGTCGGGATCTTGTTGCTGCTCTCAGGGACGGTCGATCTTGCCATCGCCTTCGATGTCGGCCTGAGCAGGGGCGCGCATATCGGGCTGATTGTGAGCCTTGGCAATATGCTGACCTTGCCTTTGATCGCCGGGGCGGCGCTTGTCGTGGCGCGCAGCCTGCCCGAGACCGAAGATCCCCCTCAGGAGGAGGCCGAGACGACGCCCGATATGCGGGACGTGCCGACGGCCGATGATGCGCATGTTCTGACCGAGGTTCATCGAATTCTGAGAGAACGCCATCTCTACCGCGACCCCGATCTGACGCTGGAGCGGCTGGCGCGGCGGGTCGGCATTCCGGCCCGGCATATTTCGCAGGCGATAAACCGTAAACTCGGGCGGAATGTCTCTCAGGAAATCAATCAGTGGCGTATCCGCGAGGCCCAGACGCTTCTCGAGCAAACCGACCGCGCCGTGACGGCGATCATGTTCGACTGCGGCTTTCAAACAAAATCGAATTTCAACACCACCTTCCGGCGCTTGACGGGTTTGTCGCCCAGCGACTGGCGCCGCCGGGCGACAAACGACCTCAGCGCGGGGGCATCGAGCGATCCAGAAACGCCGTGACCCTGTCCAGCACCTCGGCGTGAATCGCGGCTCGGCCCTGCTCTTTGCCATCGCGACAAACGATCCCGTCACCCGGGTCTTCCGTTTCGATCAGCGCTTCCGCGCCCGGTTTGCAAAGCTGAAGAAAGCTGAAATGCATCGCGTCCGGGAGTATGATTGTTTCCGTGGTCTCAGAGGGAAGATACCGCGCCAGCCAGCCGGTTTCCTGCTCGGCAGGCAAATCGCCGATGTCGATCCCTGCTCCGATCAGCAGCGCGGGAACCGTTATCCCGGCAACGCTTTCCGGCGTAAAGCCGCGCGCCATCCCCAGATCAAGCGTGACAAAGGCCCGGATGCGCGGATCGTGCATATCCTGTCCGAGTGCGGGGGCGGTTAGATTCAGGTCGTCCAATGCGCAAGCCCTCGAACGGGGGCCCGAGGCGCACTCCTGCGCGAAGAGATCAGGATCGAACCGCGCGCCGGCCAGTGCCGTGACGCTCCAGCCGCCGAGCGAATGGCCAATGGCCGCGATACGCCCCGGGTCGATGGCGCCGGCCAGCGCGGGATCTCCTGCCAGCGCATCGATGACCCGGCTGAGATCGCGCGGACGCTCCCTCAGCATTGCGGCCTGTTGCGGATCGCGGTTGAAATGCGTGGTTCCGGGATGGTCCGGCGCGGCCACGGCATAGCCGTCTTTGGCCAGCTCCTCCGCCAGCCAGCTCAGGTTGCGCCAGGTGCCACCATAGCCATGCGAGAGCACGACCAGCGGATGCGCCCCTTCCGAGGGCTGCGCATTGCGGAGAACCTTCGTGCCGACAAAGGCCGGGGTTTCTCCGACGATGGTTTCGGGTCCAGCCTCCGTGCTCGGATACCAGAGTGCGACATTCAGTGGACGCGGGGTTTCGCCGCCGATCCCAATGGTGCGAAAGCCGACGGAATCGGCCTGGGCAATGGATGTGAGGGCGATCAGCGCAATGGCGCTCAGGGATATTTTTAGCATTTTCAGGTCATTCCTTGGTCCAGACCTGAGCAGGCATACAGGCCAGAAACGGACTATGAGACCTGAAACGCGATTCAGGACCGGCTTGTTGAGCGAGATCCGCCTCAACCCAAAGGCCCGCTCTGTCCGCATGGCTGACCTTTGGTGATAGAGCGATGCTGACCGAACATACCCGTGAGCAAGCTTCAGTTCCAATGACCGCTTCCTGCGCTTCGCTGCCGTTCGACCAGGACGCAGCGAATGGCCGCTCCCCGCCCTTCGTGTCGGTCTTGGATCTCATGTTGCATAATGCATGAAGGGCATCCAGATGGCTGCTCACCGCGCTCCGCGGTGACTGGTGCGCACGGCAGGCTGGGTTGCACGAATTGGTTGGCTACTCAGCGCTCTGGCCGGTCAGCCAACGGGAGAACGTGCTCATCGCTGGGGTGGCAGGCCTGTCAGACGGCCAGGCGAGGTAGTAACTTCCGACCGAAACGGTGACCCCAAACGGCTGCGCCAGGCGACCCTGCGTGATGTAGCTTTCGAACATCGAGATCGGCAGCAGCGCAACGCCCGCGCCTGAGGTTGCCAGTTCGGCGAGTGCCACCGAGCTGTCGAAGACCGGCCCGGTGACAGGCGGGCAGGGCACGCCCGCGGCCTCGAACCAGCCCGGCCATTCGGCGCTTCGGTAGCTGCGCAGGAGTGTGACCTGCCCGAGGTCCGAAGGGTGCAGGAGCCGTGACGCAACGCCAGGCGCGCAGAGCGGCGCCATCGGTGCGTCTGCCAGCGGGATCGCATCGTGGCCGGTCCAGCCTCCGGTGCCGAAGCGGATCGCCATGTCGAGCCCTTCGCGCAGGATCTCCACGCGGTTGTTGTTGGTGGAGATCCTGAGGTCGATCTCGGGATGGGCCTGCCGGAACGCCTCGAGCCTTGGCATCAGCCAGCCCATCGCGAAGGTCGTGTTGACGCCGACCTTCAGCACCTCGATGTCGCGCCGCCCGCCGAGCCGGTCGAGCACCCGCGCCATCGCGTCGAAGCCATGTTCGAGCACGGGGAAGAGCAGGCGGCCCTCGTCAGTCGGCACCAGCCCTTGTGATGTCCTCAGGAACAGCGCCGCGCCTAGCAGGTCCTCAAGTCGTGCGACTTGGTGGCTGACGGCAGCTTGGGTGACGCGCAGCTCGATCGCGGCCTTGGTGAAGCTGCCCTGGCGCATGGCGACCTCGAATACGCGCAGGGCATTGAGCGGCAGGTCGGGGCGGTCCATGGCAGTACCTCAGCTAATGGTAGGCCATAAGATTTGTCGTTTGATGGCTGCGATCAAGCCGAAATATATAGTCCGCATGACATCATTTGATGTCGCCTCCCAGGCGCCAGTGGCGCAGATCCTGAAAGGAATGGTCTCATGCGGTTCCCCGCTTCCGTCCTGTCGCGTGTCGCGACAGGGCTCACTCTCGGCCTGTTCATGGCCACCGCCTCCCTCGCCGAAACGCCTGTCGAGGCGCTCTCGAACACCGTCGCCCGGATCGAAGAGCAGCTCGACGCCCGCGTCGGTCTCTCGCTTGTGGAGACCGGCTCGGGGTGGTCCTGGTCGCACCGCGAGGACGAGCGTTTCCTCATGAACAGCACGGTCAAGGTGCCGGTCTGCGGCGCCATCCTCGCACGCTGGGACGCGGGCACGCTGTCGCTCTCCGAAGCGCTGCCGGTGCGCAAGGCCGACCTTGTGCCCTATGCGCCGGTCACAGAGACGCGGGTCGGCGGCACCATGACCCTCGACCAGCTCTGCCTCGCGGCGATCGACATGAGCGACAACGTGGCGGCGAACCTCCTGATCGGGCATCTCGGCGGGCCGGAGGCAGTGACGCAGTTCTTCCGCAGCGTCGGCGACATTACGAGCCGTCTCGACCGCATCGAGCCCGAGCTGAACGACTTCACGCCTGGAGACGAGCGGGACACCACGAGCCCGGCCGCCATGTCCGAGACGCTGCGGGCGCTGCTGCTGAGCGACGCGCTGTCTCCGCAGGCCCGCGGGCAGCTGGCGGAGTGGATGCGCCACGGCGGCGTGACCGGCGCATTGCTGCGCGCCGAGGCCGACGACGACTGGCTGATCCTCGACAAGTCGGGCAGCGGAAGCCACACGCGCAACCTCGTCGCGGTGATCCAGCCTGACGGCGAGGCGCCCTGGATCGCGACGATGTTCGTCTCGGATACGGACGCGGAGTTCGAGGCTCGCAACGAGGCGCTGAAGGACCTGAGCAGGGCGGTGGTCGCTGTTGTTCGAGAGTGAAGTCTCTCGGGCGCGGCTTCCGCTCTGAGCCAGAAGAAGCGTTGGGCCGGGGCGCAGCGCGACATCGCGCGCTTGCGCAGCTGCCAGTGCCGGTGGACCTTACGGACAGGGTCTTGAGATCGAAGCGCCCTTGCAGCGCATCGAAATGGACGAGTGGCTGAACTCAAACGCAAAATCGCCTGACGGACGGAGACCCGTTACCGACGTCCAGAGCCTGATTTCGCGTCCGATTTGCCGCAGGGACGCGGGAGGGAAGAACGACGAAGGCCGGACCTTCGCAAGAAGAGCCGGCCTTCGAAAGCCTGGGGTGCCGTGATGTTTGCGCTCAGTCCAGTTCTGCCGCGCGGGTTGCGGCGATCTTGTTCAGGGCCTCGAGGATCTGGGCTGGGTCGCCGGCCGCATAGGCTGCGCCAAGGGCTTCGATCTCCTGTTTGAGGGTGTCAAAGCTTTGTTTGACCTCGGCGAACATCAGGGGCATGCGCTCGTGGCGGTCGACGAAGGCGTCGATAGTCGTCGCCAGCAGGTAGAAGGCGGCCGCATGGTCGGGGATCTCGGCGGCCTTTTGCCACGACATCTGCGAAGCTGCCCGGTAGGCATGGATACCGTTGCCCTGTTCGGCGAGCGTCTCCAGAAGCGGGGTGAACATAGGTGTCTCCTTTCGGAACGGGACGTGAAGGGTCAGAAGGAAAGACTGCCGACGCCGCCATGGGCGGCCGACCAGTCGAGAGGGGCGTCGATGAAGGCCCGCAGCGCATCCAGCGCCGGGCGGGGGAAGCTGTCGCGGGTCTCGGCCTCGGCCAAGATGTCGCCCCAGTTGGCCAGGGCATGCAGGCGCAGGCCGTGCTGGTCCAGCGCGACACGGGTCTCGGGGAAGATGTCGTAGTGGAACAGCATCAGCACGTGCGACACCTTCAGCCCGGCTTCGCGCAGGGCCTGACAGAAACGGATCTTCGAGGCGCCGTCGGTGGTCAGATCCTCGATCAGCAGGACCCGCTGGCCTGGGGTCGAGACGCCCTCGATCCGCGCCGCCGGGCCGAAGCCCTGGGCGCGCTTGCGCACGTATTGCATCGGCAGGCCGGACAGGGCCGCGATCCAGGCGGCGAAGGGGATGCCGGCCGTTTCGGCGCCGGCGACAGCATCGATGCGGTCGCGCCCGATCTCGGAGTCCAGGATCTCGGTCGCGAAGCCCATCATCATCTCGCGCAGCGCGGGGTAAGAGATTACCTTGCGGACATTGATGTAGACCGGGCTGGCCACGCCGGAGGACAGGATGAAGGGCCGCTGGTCCGCGCATTCCACGGCGCCGATGTCCAGCAGCGCCCGCGCGGTGCGGCGGGCAAAGTCTTTGCGGGTCTCGGGCGAGAGCTGCATTGGCAGGGCTTCCTTCATTCTTCCGCCTCCAGATAAGCGGAGAGGATCGCCGTGCCTACGAGGA
This sequence comes from Pseudooceanicola marinus, assembly GCF_002786295.1. Taxonomy (GTDB): domain Bacteria; phylum Pseudomonadota; class Alphaproteobacteria; order Rhodobacterales; family Rhodobacteraceae; genus Pseudooceanicola; species Pseudooceanicola marinus. The sequence goes on from NZ_PGTC01000021.1 coordinate 52,612, forward strand.
AATCGCCGATTTCCATCGCTTCGTCGGGATTGTGGCTGCCATTGCGGTTTCGCACGAAGACCATACCGGCGGGAATGCCCGCTTGGGCGAAGATCGCCGCGTCATGGCCGCCGCCCGAGGGCATGGTGAAGGGCTCGTCCGTGACCCGGGCCATGGCTGTCTCCAGCCCGGCGATGACGGTGGGGTCCATAAGGGCAGGGGCCACGGCCACCTCGGCGCCGGTGTCGAAACGCACGCCACGGCTACGGCCGATGTCGTCCATCTGCTCGCGCAGGTAGGCGCGCATCTGGTCGAGGATCGCCGCATCCTGCGAACGGATGTCGAGCGAGAAGCCCAGCTCGTCCGGAATGCGCGAGATCGCGTGCGAGGCCGGGTCGGTGCCCACGATGCCCGAGGTCAGCACCAGGTCGCGCCCGGTCCGTAGTAGGTGATCCCAGGTATCGTCCAGCCGGTGCATCAGTTCGGCGAAGGCCAGCACCGGGTCGTGGCGGTAGGCGCGGGGCACGGCGCCGGAGTGCCCGGCCTCGCCGATGCAGCGCACCAGCCGGTGGCGGAAGTTGCCCCGGATGCCCGAGACGACGGCGGCGGGCAGGCCCCGTTCGACCAGCAGCGGGCCCTGCTCGATGTGCAGTTCCAGGTAGCCTTCGATCTTTGACAGGTCGCAGATCGGGGTCCGCGCGGCCAGCGGCGCGGTGTCGATGCCCAGGCCGTCCAGGTGATCACGCAGCGAGCGGCCATCGCCCTTGTGGGCCGCGGCAAGCTCCGCGTCGGGCAATTGCCCGGTCAGCATCTTGGAGCCCAGGTAGCAGGCGCCGAACCAGGCGCTTTCCTCGCCGCGCATGGCCAGGCATTTGACCGGGCGCCGGAAGGAACGCCCGCTGCGCGCGGCGCGGATCAGGACGATCAGCCCCGCCACGACGCCCGCCAGGCCATCGTAGTTGCCGCCCATGGGCACGCTGTCGACATGGCTGCCGATCAGCACCCAGCTTTCCGCCTGCGCATCCTTGGGCAGGCAGAACAGCAGGTTGCGGCCTGCGTCTTCTTCGACGTGCAGGCCCTCGGTGCGGGCGAAATCGGCCAGCCAGTCCAGCGTCCGCGTCTCGATGTCCGAAAAGGCAGGGCGGCTGACGCCCGCGCTGTCGGGCGAGAGGGCGCGAATGCCGTCGAAGACCTGCGCCGCCAGGGCGCCCATGGCCGCATCGTCGTGGCCCTTGAAGGATTGCAGCATCATGCGGCCTCTCCGCCCGGGATCTGCACCGAGCCGATGATCTCGCCGAGCGAGGTGACGCCCTGCGCCTGCATCCAGTCCGAGAGTTCTGCGATCAGCCGGGCCATGACGGTGGGCGACTGGAAGGTGGCGGTGCCGACCTGCACGGCGGCGGCGCCGGCGATGAGGAATTCTAGCACGTCGTCCAGCGTGGCGATGCCGCCGCAGCCGATCACCGGCACGCGGCAGGCGTGGGCGCATTGGTAGGTCATGCGCAACGCTATGGGCTTCACCGCGGGGCCGGACATGCCGCCCATGACGTTGCCCAGCCTGGGCTGCCGGGTGCGCACGTCGATGGACATGCCAAGCGCAGTGTTCGCGGTGACGATGGCATCGGCGCCCTCGGCTTCGGCGGCCAGGGCCACGGCGACCGGTTCTCCGGTGTTGGGCGTCAGCTTGGCCCAGAGCGGCAGGTCCGTCTCGGCCCGCAGGCGGCGCATCACTTCGGCGGTGGTGTCGGGACGCATCGCGAAGGCGTTGCCGTCTGCCTCGATGTTCGGGCAGGAAATATTGGCCTCGATCGCCGCCACGCCGGGCAGCGAGACCTCGGCGGCGAGGCGGGCGAACTCATCCATCGAATGGGCCGAGATCGAGACCACTAGCGGCGCCTTGTAGTCGGACCAATAGGGCAGCATCCGGTCGCGGAAATCGTCGATCCCTTTGGACGGGATGCCGATGGCGTTCAGCATGCCGCCCTGCAGGTCGCAGACCCGGGGCGTCGGGTTGCCGGCGCGCTTGCCGTGCATGATCGTCTTCAACACATGGGCGCCCAGCACATCCAGGTCGAAAACATCCGATAGATCCTCGGAGAAGGTGCCGGAGGCGGGCATGATCGGGTTGGCGAAGGTCAGCTCGCCGACTTTGACGGAGAGGTCGGAGGTGCTCATGCGATGGCCTCCGAGATGGGAAAGACTGGACCTTCGCGGCAGACACGGCGGTGGACGACCTCGTTGCCTTCGCGGAAGGGGCGGACGCAGGCCTGGCACATGCCCAGGCCGCAGGCCATCTGCTGCTCCATGGCGATTTCGCCGGGGATGCCATGCTTCTGGCCCAGGCGCTGCAGCATGGTCAAAAGACGGCGGGAGCCGCAGGTGTAGAAGGCATCGACACTGCCTGCGGCGATGCGCGCCTCAATCAGGGCTTCCAGCGCCGGCACTTCGGACGAGCCGTCTTCGTCATGCACCACGATGACCTCGGCGCCGTAGCTGCGGAAGAGGTCGACCGACATGGCCAGTTCCGGGCTGCGGGCCGAGCAGATCGCGGTCAGGCTGCGGCCCTGTTGCTGTGCCATCCGGGCGAGTGGCGCCAGGGTGGCCAAGCCCACGCCGCGCGCCACCAGCATCAGGTTCTGCCAGGCGTCGGGCATGGTGAAGCCCTGGCCCAGCGGGCCCAGCACGTTCAGCGTGTCGCCCGCGCGCAGGGTGGCCAAGCCACGGGTGCCGGCGCCTGCGATCTTGTAGAGGAACTGCAACTGCTCTGCGTGGGCGTCGTAGCCGTAGATCGACATCGGGCGGCGCAGGAAGGGGTGCTCGCCCTCGGGTACTGGGCAGAGCAACTGGAAGAACTGGCCCGGGGCGCAGTCCAGCACCTCGGCCGGGGCGTCCAGGGTCAGCAGGCGGTACTCGCCGTTGACCGGCATGTTCGAGAGTACGATGGCCCGGGCCTCGGCGCAGCGTGCGGTGACACCGGGCGAGGGGGGGACGGACAGGATTGAGGGGATGAGGGTCATGAGAGGACCTTTCGGGGAAGTGCGCGGATCAGCCGTAGATCAGGCGTGGCACGAAGAGGGATATCTGCGGGATGTAGGTGATCAGCAGGAGCACGATCACGTTGACCAGCACGAAGGGCCAGACGCCGCGGATGATGTCGGCCACCGGTTTGCCCAGGGTCGAGGAGGCGACGAAGATGTCCAACCCGAAGGGTGGGGTGATCATGCCCAGGCAGACGTTGAAGGTGACCAGCATCCCGAAGTGCACCGGATCGATGCCGAAACTCTGCGCCACGGGGTAGAGCGGCGGCACGAGGACCAGCAGGGTCGAGTTCGGGTCGATGAACATGCCGGCGATGAAGAAGCAGATGTTCACCGCGATCAGGAAGGCGATGCGGCCGGCGTCGGCGCTGTCCAGCAGCCCCAGGATCGCCGTCGGTACCTGCGCCAGCGTCACGAAGAACGAGATCAGACCCCCCATGGCCAGCAGCACGAAGATGATCGAGGTGTTGATCGCGCTGTCTTCGGTGATCTTGACCAGGGCGCCCCAGTTCAGGCTGCGGAAGACTAGGGTCTCGACCAGGATGGCATAGACCACGCTGACGGCGGCGGCCTCGGTGGGGGTGATCACGCCCGAGTAGATGCCGCCCAGGATGATGACCGGCATGCCAAGCGCCCATTTCGCGTTCCAAATGGCGCGCAGGCGGGCGCCCCAGGGCAGGCGGTCGCTGTGGCTGACGTTGTCGCGGCGGGCCTGGATCTCGACGAAGATGGCAAAAGCCACGCCGAGCACCAGGCCCACGCCCAGCCCTGCGGCGAACAGCTGCGAGATCGATGTGCCGGTAATCCAGCCGTATACGATCAGCGTGATTGAGGGCGGGATCAGCAGAGCGGTTTCGGCGGAGGAGACGAGCAGCCCCAGCGAGAACTTCTCGGAATACCCGGCCTTCCGCATCTCGGGGTAGACCATGCGGCCCATGGCCGCGACGGTGGCGGGGGCAGAGCCTGAGACGGCGCCGAAGGCCATGGAGCCGCCGACCACCACGTGGCCGATGCCGCCGCGGCTGTGACCGACCAGCGCGGTCACCACGCCCACCAGCTGGCGGGCGATCTGGCCCGAGCCCATGAGGTTGGCCGCGAAGATGAAGAAGGGGATGGCCAGCAGAGTCGAATGGTCGATTCCGCCGACGATCTTCTGCACCACCGCCGCATCGGGCAGACGGCCGTAGAAGGCTTCCTTGTAAGCCAGCGCGGGCAGGCCCAGCACCAGGAACATTTCGAAGCCGGCGACAAGCAGCAGCACGGCAAGAAGGAGGATGAGGGCGAGGATCATTCTGCCTGCTCCTGTGCGTTGAAACGGTCGATGATACCGAACAGGCTGAGGCCATAGCGCAGCGCCAGCAGCAGGAATCCCACGACGGGGGCGAGGTAGATGTAGCCCATGGGCACGCCCAGCGTGGGCGAGGCCTGGCCGGACTTCAGGACGAATTGCACCAGGCTGAAAGCCAACCAGGCCAAGTAGAGGCCAAAGAACAGGCCGCAAAGGTCGATCAGCTTGCAGACCGCGCGGATGGCGCCGGCCGGTAGACGTTCGCGTAGGTTGGTGATGCCGACGTGCTTGCCGCGTTCAAGCGCCAGGCCCAGGGCCAGGAAAACGAGGAAGAGGTTCATCATCCGCACCGCTTCCTCGACCCAGGCGAAGCGCGAGGCGAAGGTGCCCCCGATTTCGCGGGTGACGACAGAGCCGGTGTAGAGAACCACCATTGCAAGGAAGAGAGCCACCAGAAGGCTGCGCTCGATCGTCCTCAGCAGGGTCAGGAATTTCATGGGATGTGCCTCGTACAGTCGGGGCGGGCCGCCTGAAGAAGTGGGGCCGGAAGGGGGAGGGCCCGCCGCGAAGGACGGGCCCGGGGAGCGAAGCCGTGGAAACGGCTTAATGAAGGGCCTCGTAGGCTTCTTCGTAGGTGGACAGCAGGGCCTTGCCGGTGTCGCCGGCCTTGGCGACATAGGCCTCGGAGGCCGGGCCAAAGGTGGCTTCGCGCAGCGCGGCGCGTTCTTCCTCACCGGCGACGCGGACGTTGGTGCCGGCGGCCTCGATGGTTTCCAGCGCTTCTTCCACAGCGGCGGCCTTGTGGGCGGTCAGCTCGGGGATGACTTCGTGGAAGGCGGTGGTGATCACCTCCTGGTACTCGGCCGGCAGGCTGTCCCACCACATCGGGTTGAACAGCACGACGTCCTCCATCGCGCCGTGATCAGAGACCACGAGGTACTCCTGCACCTCGTAGAACTTCATGTTCATGATGGTATCCAGCGGGTTCTCTTCCCCGTCCACGACGCCGGTCTGCAGCGAGGTGTAGAGCTCGCCGAAGGGCAGGGCGATGGCCGAGGCCCCAAGGGCGTTGAACTGTTCGATCAGGATCGAGCTGTCCATGACGCGAAACTTCTGGTCGGCGAAGTCGGCCAAGGTGTCGAGCGGCTTGTTCGAGGTGAACTGCTTCTTGCCGTTGGGCCAGAGCGTCACGGCGAACATGCCCTTGTCCGAGAAGGTGTCCAGCAGCGCCTGGCCGAAAGGACCGTCGCGCAGTTCCTGCGCCTTGGCGTCGTCTTCGGGCAGAAGGTAGGGGATGTCCATGATCGACACGGCCGGGTTGAAGCCGCCGAGGAAAGCGGCGGGGGCCACGGTGCCCTCGATGGTGCCTAGCTGGACGCCTTCGTTCATCTGGCGCTGGTTGCCCAGCTGGCCCTGCGGGAAGATCTGGAACTCGACCTCGCCGTCGGTGCGCTCTTTCACCAGTTCGGCAACCTTCTCAAGCGTCACGTTGCGGCTTTGCGCCGGGCTTTCGAGGTGACCGATTTTGGCGACGTATTCCTGCGCCTGCGCGCCGGAGGCCAGAACCAGGCCCAGTGCGGTCAGTCCGGAGAGGACGGTGGTTTTGCGGAACATCTGTGACTCCCTGTCATGCTCATCTTGTCTGATGCCTGAAGGATCACGATGGTCGTGCAAGGGGTCAACGGAAAAATCTAAAAAATGAGACGGCAGGGAAAATTTATCGGATGGTCAGCTTTAGGTCGTCTAGTTTTTGAGCGGAGGGGGTGACGGCCGCTTAGCGAATCCCGTGCCGTTCGATCAGCGCATCGACGTGGTCGGCAGCCTCGCGACCCTTGAGCGAGCTGGTCCAGAGGCGTTGGGTGATCCCTTCGTGCAGCTCCAGCGCCTCGGGGGCCGAGGTGATCAGGCCGACACCGATCCCGATGTTGGGGTTATGGCCCAGCCGGAAGGGCGAAATGGTCAGAGTCGACTCGCTGCCCTTGCGCACGATCTGGAAAGAGGTCGCGGGAATCGGCTCGCGCGCGACGCCGACCTGGATTCCGATGAGCGGTTCACGCAGCATCGCCGAGATATGCTGTGCTTCGCGCAGGGCCATGCGGCGGCGGGCGTCCAGCGTCGCGGGGGGCAGCTCGCTGCGGCCGATCAGGCCCTCGCGCAGGAAGCGTTCGATGTCCGCGTCCGAGATGATCGAGGCCAGGTGCGGCCGGCGTTGATCGAAGCGCGTCTTTCTTTTCTTCAGGATATCAAGGATCTGATCGACATCCTTCCCCTGGTCGGCGGTGGTCGATTCGCGCATCACGTCTGCCAGCACGGCGTCATAGCCGCCCGTGGTGACCAAGTAGGAGATCGGGCTGAAGAGGCCGATGATCTGCTCGCTATCCTCTTCGATCTGGCGCATCCGCTCGAAGAAGCTGACGGCGTTGTCGACATATTCGATGCCCACGCCCAGCAGGGAGGGCAGGGAAACCTGCAGTTCGTCCGCGATGGCGGTCAGCATCTCGATCTTGGCGATTTCGCCTTTTTCGGCGCGGTAGAGCGCTGCGCGAGAGATGCCGAGGCGGGCGGCCAGATCCTCTGGCGACAGGGCGCGGCCTAGCCTGTGGGCGCGCAACCGGGCGCCCAGCTCGACGAAATTCACCTTGTTTGCCTGCGTCACGGGCTGGCCCCTCCGGATCTTTCTGACGGTCCTTGTGGCTGGCGGCGCAATGCGCCCCGGCCATGGTCCGTCTCGGAAATGATCCAATCACGAGATGCAAGCCTCTGCAATCCCAGCTGGATTCGATGACTCTCCAAGTTTTGAAGGGAAAACGTCGGCTTTCAGACGAAGGGATCAGGCGCCAATCAGCTGCATTTTTTTAGATCTTCCACATTTGGCGCCCCCTTTTTGGGCGATTTTTCCCATTTTTTGAGAAGAACGTGCCGCGCAGTCTAAAAAATGAGAGCTGGCGCTTGAATCTCGCGCCGCCTGCCGCTCGGAACTGGGGCCGAAGTCGTATGCGAAGAAGAGGACATCCCTCGTGATCAGTGTGTCCGGCCTGACGAAGCGGTTCGAAATGGACGGCGGTGCCTCCGTCTTGGCCCTGTCGCCCGTCACCCAGCACATCTGCGGTCTGCCAGGCGGCAGTAATGCTCGGCTTCCTTAAGGGTCTGCCAACCTCCCCAGCTCATGAATTGATGCGCCGAGGCTCCACCCTCGGCTAGAGCGAATCCGCGGCTCTTTCTCAGGCTGTGTGCGCACTTCTCGACGCCGGCGGCGGTCCTGGGCATGAAGGCCGGGGCCTTCACTTTCGACTGCCGAAACACCATCACTCCGTCGCGGTCGACGTGGCCAGGGCCGATAGACACCGCGTCGATAGGTCGGAAGCCCGTCCAGGAAATCACCTCGAAGCACACTGCCGACAGCGGCACGCCGGACCAATAGCCAGGCGCCGACACGAAGGGCGGACAGCGGAGGCTCGCTGCGCAATCGAATACCCTGCGCGGGTCCGCCGAACCGACACTCGACAGTTCGCAACTCAGCTTCACGCAACGCCGCTGCAAGATCGCTTCGCGCTCACTTCTACGGATCATTCGGAGCAGAAGACAAATGCGCGCATCCCGCAATGCGATGACCGGAGGGCTTCACTCCACAAGGTAGCGTGCGACGATCGGACGATAGCCCGCACCGAGCGCGCAGGCCTTGGTTCCCAGCGTGCCGGCGACGATCTGCGGGCGGTGGATGCCCCTCGCGTCCCAGACCGCAACGAGGGCGTCGACCCGCGACACCAACGTCTCCCGCACCTCGGAGGGAAAGCTGCCGTCGATGACGATGACGGGAACATCGAGGACGGCCACGAGGGTCATGCTGGCCGCCGCGATCTGCCGGGCCGTCTCTTCGATCCAGGTCGCTTTCAGGTCGTCGAAGCCGAGCCAGGCATCCTGCTTCAGCAGCGACGCCCCATCCCCGGGACTGCGCGCATCGAGGCGACGTTCGAGACTGTGGATCGAGGCGAACTCGACCATCTGTGTCATGGCACCGTCCGCCCCCGGCACGGGCAGCGAGGCCAGGGCCCCGGCATTTCCGCGCGTCCCGAGATAGAGGCGCCCGTCGATGACGATACCGCCCCCCAGGAAGGCGCCGACATAGATATAGCCGAAATCCGGCAGGTCCCGCGCGGCACCGAAAAGATGCTCGCCATGGCAGGCGAGAGAGCCGTCATTGCCGACGAAGGCGGGCAGCCCGAGCGCTTCGGAGAAGGCTTCCTGCGCCGGGAAGTCGCGCCAGGCCTGCATCTCGGCCTGGGGGGCGTCGAGAAGGTCCAGCCAGTTCCACAGGTCGAAGGGCATCCCGATTCCGATCCCCGCGATGCGCTCTCTCTGCTCCGGCGTCAGGATCTTGCCGAACGCCTCGAGCCCGGCCCGCGCGAGGTCGAGGCATAGCGAGGGCGTCGGATAGGCATAGGTGGCCGTGCGCTGGCCCAGCACCCGCCCCTCGAAATCGATGAGGATCAGGTCGGAACGCCGCCTGCCGATCCGCAACCCGATCGAGAACGCGCCGTTCGGATTAAGGCTGATCGGCCGCGACGGCTTGCCGATCCCGCCCCGAACGGGCGCGCCGCGCTGGACGAGTCCCTCGGCCTCAAGCTTGCGGGTGATGACCGAGGCCGATTGAACGGAAAGATCCATCCGCCGGGCGATCTCGGCCGCCGGCGTTGGCCCTTCCTGCCGGAGCAGGTTCAGGATCGCCCGTTCGTTCGCGCTGCGCTCCTGCGCGGCGGCCAGGCGATCTTGCAGCATATCGTCCATGTCAGCCCCTCCCTTCGGCTATTTTTGTCAACCAGACTTTATAAAGCAAGTTTACAAAAGGCATTGACGAGCGCTTTTTCGTTGGTCCATGCTCTGCCTGCCGACTGGAGGAGTCGGCCGCTTTCGGCAGTTCGGTGGGCTTGACCTGTCGCAACCGTGGGCAAAATTCAGGAGGAGACATCATGAAATACGCAACGGCACTCACGGCCATGGCGCTTGCCGTGTCCGGCGGCGCGGCGATGGCGCAGGACCAGACCACGGCCTGCCTGATCACCAAAACGGACACCAACCCGTTCTTCGTGAAGATGCGTGAAGGCGCGCAACAGAAGGCGGAAGAGCTGGGCATCGAGCTGATGAACTTCGCCGGCAAGTATGACGGCGACCACGAAACGCAGGCCCAGGCCATCGAAACCTGCATCGCCGCCGGAGCCGACGGTATCCTGCTGCTGGCCTCGGACACCTCGTCGATCGTGTCCTCAGTCGAACAGGCCCAGGAGGCGGGTGCCATCGTGATTGCCCTGGATACGCCGCTGAGCCCGGCGGATGCAGCGGACGCGACCTTCGCGACGGACAATTTCCGTGCCGGTGAGCTGATCGGGCAATGGGCCGCCGCCAAGCTGGGCGACGCGGCCGAGGACGCCCGCATTGCGTTCCTCGACCTGAATGTCAGCCAGCCCACGGTGGGCGTGCTGCGCGACCAGGGTTTCATGCAGGGCTTCGGGATCGATATCAAGGATCCGGGCCGCTACGGGGACGAGGATGACCCGCGCATCGTCGGACATGACGTGACGCAGGGCAACGAGGAAGGCGGTCGCCGCGCCATGGAGAACCTGCTGGCGAAGGACCCCAACATCAACGTGGTCTACACGATCAACGAACCCGCCGCCGCTGGCGCCTACGAGGCGCTGGACGCGCTTGGCCGGGCCGACGACGTGCTGATCGTGTCGGTCGATGGCGGCTGCCCGGGCGTCCAGAACATCCGCGACGGGGTGATCGGGGCGACGGCGCAGCAATACCCTCTGGACATGGCGGCCCTCGGGATCGAGGCGATCCACCAGTATGCTCAGGACGGCACGCTGCCGCAGCCGACCGAAGGCAAGGACTTCTTCGACACCGGGGTCGAGCTCGTGACGGGCGAACCGGTCGAGGGCGTCACGTCGATCACCGTGGACGAGGGGCTGGAGCGGTGCTGGGGCTGATCCAGACCGCGACACGCCAAGCCTGAAAGAGCCGGGGCGCATGCGCCCCGGTCATAACGCCTGTCACGGGAGGGACAGCTCATGAGCCAGGATGACGCTTACGAGGATGTCGTCAAAACGCGGCGAGAGGAGAGTTTCGCCTCGTTCGAAAGCCGGCAGAAGGGCCTGCTGCACAAGGTCCACGATGTCCTTCACGGGAACCCCGCGCTGGTGCCGCTGATCGTCCTGCTGGCTTCGATCGCAGTCTTCGGGCTGCTGCTGGGATCGCGGTTCTTCTCGCCCTTCGCGCTGACGCTGATCCTGCAGCAGGTGCAGATTGTCGGCATCGTCGCAGCGGCGCAGTCGCTGATCATCCTGACCGCCGGGATCGACCTGTCGGTGGGGGCGATCACGGTGTTCTCCTCCGTCGTGATGGGCCAGTTCGCCTTCCGCTACGGGATCCCGCCCTCCATCGCGGTGGTGTGCGGGCTTGGGTTCGGTACGCTCTGCGGCGCGCTGAACGGGCTGCTTGTCAGCAAGATGAAGCTGCCGCCCTTCATCGTCACGCTTGGCACGTGGCAGATCATCCTGGCGTCGAACTACCTCTATTCCCGGAACGAGACGATCCGCTCTCAGGACATCGAGGCCAGCGCGCCGATCCTGCAATTCATGGGCACGCGGTTCGAGGTCGCCGGCGCGGTCTTTACCATCGGTGTGGTCTTCATGATCCTGCTGATGCTGGGGCTCGCCTGGGCATTGAAGAACACGGCCTGGGGGCGGCATGTCTATGCCGTGGGCGACGATGCCGAGGCCGCGGCGCTGTCGGGCGTCAACGTCCACCGCACCCTGATGTCGGTCTACATGCTGGGCGGCCTGATCTGCGGCTTTGCCGGATGGGCGCTGATCGGGCGGCTCGGCTCGGTCTCCCCCACCTCGGCCTACGAGGCGAATATCGAATCCATCACTGCCGTGGTGATCGGCGGCATTTCCCTGTTCGGGGGGCGTGGGTCGATCCTGGGCGCGCTGTTCGGGGCGCTGATCGTCGGTGTCTTCTCCCTGGGGCTGCGGCTTCTGGGGGCCGACGCGCAGTGGACCTACTTCTTCATCGGCGTGCTGATCATCGTCGCCGTCGCCGTGGACCAATGGATCAGAAAGGTGTCGGCATGACTGAGCCCGTTCTCTCTGCAAAGAACCTGACCAAACGCTATGGCAAGGTCACCGCGCTGGATAACTGCGATTTCGAGCTCTACCCGGGTGAGATCCTTGCCGTGATCGGTGACAACGGGGCCGGCAAGTCCACCTTGATCAAGGCGTTGTCGGGGGCCGTGACCGCCGACGAGGGCGAGATCTACGTTGAGGGCAAACAAGTCCGTTTCGCATCGCCCAACGACGGTCGTGAGGCCGGGATCGAGACCGTCTACCAGACCCTCGCCATGTCGCCCGCGCTGTCGATCACCGACAACATGTTCATGGGCCGCGAGATCAGGAAGAAAGGGTGGATGGGAAAACTCCTGCGCCAGCTCGACCGAAAGGCGATGGAGGATTTCGCCCGGCAGAAGCTGTCGGATCTCGGATTGATGACCATCCAGAACATCAGTCAGCCGGTCGAGACCCTTTCGGGCGGCCAGAGGCAGGGGGTCGCAGTGGCGCGGGCCGCGGCCTTCGGGTCGAAGGTGATCATCCTCGATGAACCGACGGCGGCCCTCGGCGTCAAGGAGAGCCGCCGCGTGCTGGAACTGATCCAGGACGTGAAGAAGCGGGGCATCCCGATCATCCTGATCAGCCACAACATGCCCCATGTCTTCGAGCTGGCCGACCGGATTCATGTCCACCGTCTTGGCCGTCGCCTCTGCGTGATCGATCCGAAGGAATACAGCATGTCCGACGCCGTGGCCTTCATGACCGGCGCCAAGGAGCCAGACGGCCCCCGGGCGGCCTGACGCGGGGGGCGGGCGGCGCGGCCTCCTGCCCCGCAACGGCACGGGCTGAACCTTCGAATCGCGGGTTTCGCAAGAACGCTGGCGCGCCTTTTCGATGGAAACCGGTGGCCCGTCGCGATCCCCATCTTCGACAGGTGGATGGAGATTGCGCGCGCCTGCGGGAGCCGCGGTCCTCTTGGAACCTCGGCATCCTCCTCGGCGCCCCCCTGAACCCAATCGTTCGGCGGCGGGTCAGTCGGTGATCCGCGCTGCGCCCCCTAGGCTGCGATGCGTAGGGGGCTTCTCGCTGGTCGACCAGGGGCGCTCGCCTGTCGGTCAACACCTCTCTCGGCGCCAGCTGGATGGATGCCGAGGGCCGCTGGCACGGCTGGACCGAACTGGCCTGGAGCCCCGCCACGGGGCAGACGCGGTCACCGGCAGCTAGGGCGTGCTGCGGTCAGGCGCCCATGATGGCAAAGGCGAGGGGCGAAAGGACACGTAGTGTGTTGCCAGGCGCTGCGTCCGGTCAGGCCGCCAGGTTGCTTGCATGTGGTAGCGCCACGTTCACGCCTGCACGGCCAGGGCGTCGGCGCGTGCAGCGGGGCATTCCATCATCCTGCTCGATCCGAAGAGGCTCATTCTGCGCTGAAGCGGATATGCGGGCGACCGGCATCTTCCGATACGCCGATGTGTGCCGAGACGCGAAACACATCGCGCAGGGTATCTCGCGTGAGCACGGCCTGGGGCGTCCCGCAGGCGCAGATAGCGCCCTGTTGAAGGACCACGATGCGGTCGCAGAACATCGCGGCGAGGTTGAGGTCGTGCAGGGCGATGATGCTGGTCAGGTCGAGATCGCGCACCATGCGGAGGATCTCGATCTGGTGATGAATGTCGAGGTGATTGGTCGGCTCGTCGAGGAACATCACCTTCGGCGTCTGCGCCAGCGCGCGGGCGATATGCACCCGCTGGCGTTCGCCGCCGGAAAGGGTCTGCCAAGACTGCCGCTTGCGCGAGGTCATGCCGACGCTCTCGAGCGCTTCGCCAACCGCAGCCTCGTCGGTTTCGGACCAGCCCGCGAGCGCCGAGCGGTGCGGCGTGCGCCCGAGCCGCACCACGTCCGCGACGGTGACATTGGTATCGGTCGCGGAGCTTTGCTGGACGAAGGCCACCTCGCGCGACAGCGCCTTGCGGGAGACCTGCGTCACGTCCTGGCCGTTGATCTCGACATGCCCCGAGGTGGGGCGCCGCAGCCCTGCCAGGAGCCTCAGCAGGGAGGACTTGCCCGATCCGTTGGGGCCGATCAGGCCCAGCGTCTCGCCGGGTGCGACCGTCAGCGACACGTCCGACACTATGGTCCTGCGCTTGACGCCCCAGAAGAGGTTTTCCGCAACGACGCTCATGCCTGCGGCCTCGCACGGTAGAGGATGATGGCGAAGAAGGGCACGCCCACCAGCGCGGTGACGACGCCGATCGGCACCGTCTGCTGCGCCACGATCACACGCGACACGATGTCCGCGGTCACCATGAATATCGCCCCGATGACCGCGCATGCGGGCAAAAGGCGCATGTGCATCGGCCCCACGACGAAGCGCGCGGCATGGGGCACGACAAGGCCGACGAAGCCGATCGCGCCGACCATGCTGACGATCGTGGCCGTCATCACGGCCGTCAGTGCGAAGAGCACGAGCCGTATCCGCCCCACCGGTACGCCGAGCGCCGCCGCGTCCTCGTCTCCGAAGGTGAAGGCGTCGAGGGCGCGCGCCAGGTAGATGCAGAGCGCCAGGCCCATCGGCACGATCAGCATCAGAAGCTGGACGTCGGGCCAGCGCACGCCGCCGAAGCTGCCCAGCAGCCAGAACATCACGTTGCGCGCCTGTTCGGCATTCCCGGACGTAGTCACGATGTAGGAGGTCAGGGCGTTGAACAGCTGCGAGGCGGCGACGCCGGCCAGGATCGTGTGGTTCGGCCCGCTGGTCGCGCCGTTCGACAGGATCGCCACCACGCCGAAGGCCGCGAAGGCCCCGGCGAAGGCGCCGGCCGAGAGCGAGAGGCTGCCCGCACCGACGCCGAGCACGATCACGCAGACCGCGCCGGTCGAGGCGCCGGCCGAGATGCCCAGCACGAAGGGTTCGGCCAGCGGGTTGCGCAGCAGCGCCTGGAGAATCGCGCCGCAGAGCGACAACCCCGCCCCGGCAAGCGCCGCGACGAGCGCCCGGCTGAGGCGCAGATCCCAGACCACACTTTCCTCTATGGGCGGAAGCTCGGCGGAGGTCAGTCCAAGCCCGTTGGTGATGGCCAGGGACACGGTGCCGAGCCCGATCGTGTAGTCCCCGATGGCGGTCGCGAAGGCGATGGCAAAGGCCAGGACCGCGGCCGAGACCAACGTCAGCAGCCCGAGCCGCACCATGCCGCGATCCATGACGCCCGTACTCATTCCGAGAGGTCGAGCGCCTCGAGCTGCTCGGCTACCTGCTCGGCCCCGTAGAGGGTCTGGATGCTGGCATTGGTCGCGGCGCCGGGCATCACCACGATGCGGCCCTTCTGCACGGCCTCCATCTGGCTGACGATCGGATCGTTCTCGAGAAAGGCGATCTTGTTCTCGGCCTCGTCGAGGCTCCAGCGCTTGCGGTCAACCTGGGCCGCGACGATCACGGTGGGATCGGTCGCCATGATGCCTTCCCATCCAAGGGTCGGCCATTCGGAGGATGCCTTGACGGCGTTGGTGCCGCCCAGAAGGTCCGCGATATAAGTTGAGGGGCCATTGCCGCCGGCAAGGTACGCATCGTCTTCGGGCGAGGGGCTGGAGAACCAGAACAGGAAGGACAGGTCCTCACGGTCCTCGAAGCGCCCGCGCAGGGCCTCCTCGCGCGCCTTCAGTTCGGCGATGACGGCCTCGCCGCGATCGGCGACATCGAAGATGCGCGACAGGTCCTCGATCTCCTTGTAGAGCTGCTCCATGGTCCAGAGCTCGGAGCGCGCGCCGTAGATGTCGGTGGAGACCTCGGTCACCGAGCAGGCACTCGGGGACAGGTAGGTCGGAATGCCCAGGCGCTCGAAATCCTCGCGCTTGGCGACCTTGCTGTCAGGCCCCATGAGCGTGACCAGCATCGCCGCCACGAAATCGGGCTGCTTTGCCAGCACCGATTCCAGCGAGGGAAATTCGACCGTCAGAAGCTCCACCTCGTCATTCGCCTCGGCCAATTCCGGCAGCACCGTGTTGGGCCAGAAGGCGGTTGCGGCCATGCGGTCCTCGAGCCCCAGCATCAGCATGATCTCGGCGCTGTTCTGTCCGAGGGCGACGGCGTTTTGCGGCGCCTCTTCGAAGGTGACCGACTGCCCGCAGTTTTCTATCGTGAGGGGGTAGTCCGTTTCTGCCAGGGCCGCCGAGCCAAGGCAGGCCGCAGATGCGATTGCAATCGCCATGATCGTTTTGTGCGGCATCGAGAGCGCCCCCATTGTCGAGTGTATCTGTCGGAAACCCGACTAGTGGCGTCCGGCGGCGATATCAAGGTGTTTTGCTCAGGAACTTCACCGCGAGGCAGAAGAGCGCGCAGACTCGTGTGACCACCTCCTGAGCAGCCGGTCATGCCAAATGCGAACATGAGGTATTCACGATCAACGCGGCACAGCGCCGGACACTCACGGCGCAGACCATCAAGGGCGGCTCTGGACCGTGAGCGACGTCCGCTGCTGTCTGCCCGGTGCCCGACCCGCGGCGACGTCGCATGGCCGGATCCAGCCTATTCCTGACGCTCTTGTCTTGGGCTAAGGCAACGCATGTCCAGCAAAAGCCTTCCGGTGCGCAAGCGTGTCTCGTTCATCTACAGGGCGTTCGGCGCGCCACAAACGACCCTTGAAATGCTTGATCGCGAGCTGCCGCCCCGCGCCCCTGGGACATTTCGCGTGAAAGTCTCACATGCGCCGGTCAATCCCTCCGATCTGATCCCGATCACCGGAGCCTATGCCCATCGGATTTCGCTGCCGGCCGTCGCGGGATACGAAGGTGTCGGGCGTGTGGTTGAAGCTCCGGAGGCCCTCTCTCACATGGTTGGTCGACGTGTCCTGCCGCTGCGGGGAGAAGGCACCTGGCAAACCTATGTCGAGTGTCCGGCCCACCATGCCGTGGAGGTGCCCGACACGATTCCCGACATCGTTGCGGCGCGGGCCTATATCAATCCCATGGCTGCCGCCACGATGCTTCGGCTTTGGCCCGCCTGCGGCAAGGTGGTTCTGCTCAGTGGCGCGGGATCTAGCTGTGCCGAACATCTGGGGCGGTGGGCCATCGCCCACGGAGCCACGCGTGTCATGGGTACTTATCGTTCGGAGAGCCGGAAGGGTCGGTTGCGCCAAATGGGCATCGAACCGATCTCAACCCAGGATCTCGGCACCATTTCGAAGGCCTCCGCCTTGGCCGACATTGTCTTCGACTCTCTTGGCGGCGACATCGGGACACATGTTCTGGGAGGGATGCGCGGCGAGGCGAACTTCGTGGCCTATGGCCTTCTGACGGGCAAACCAGTGACAACCGGAGCCGGGCTCAGGGCGCGCTATCACCGGTTTCACATGCGCGATCATTTCACGGTCCTGGCAAGGCAGGGCATGCAGGCCGCGTTCTCGGAAATCTGGCCGTTGCTCGCAGAGGCCCCGCCCTCAGAGCCAAGAGTATTCCCGGCCCCGCAATGGCAACAAGCCCTTGCCGAGGCCGAACGCCCCGGTGGCCAGAAGCCGATACTCGACCTTTCCAGCCTCAGCTGAGGAAGGACAGCGTCGAGCGCCACCGTCGCCCTTGCCGAACTCCGTCTGGCGACCAGGCCAAACGTCGCTCAGGCTGGACCAAGAACGGAACAGGAATGTGTGGGAAACTGTATGGCAGAACCACTTGCGCAACACCGTCGAGTCGTCTAAACGCCTGAAACACACCACGGATGGCGAGTTGGCGGAGTGGTGACGCAGCGGATTGCAAATCCGTGTACACCGGTTCGATTCCGGTACTCGCCTCCAATATTTTCAAGCGCTTAGCAGCTTGAAGTCTCATAGTGTATCACTCCTAGTATCAGTTTCTCTGTTCGTTCATGATTTGGTTCGGAACCGTTCGCGCTTCGCATGCGCGAGCTTCGCCTGCATTTCTTGCCGCGCTTCCCCCGCATATTTGCGGATCATGGACTTCGACATGTGGCCAGAGTAGCTTGCAATCTCGTCGTCAGTGCATCCAGCGTACGCTAACTCCTTCACCCCCCGGTACCTCAGGGCGTGAAGATCGTATTTGCTCAGACCCAGCCTGGCTCGCTCCTCTCGCATGATACGAGCGAGCATGTAGTATGACATCGACGTGCCATCGGCCCGCGCCAGAATTGGCCGTTCTGGCAAGGGCGGCGCCTTTAGGCTTGCCTTAGCGGCATCGAGCTTCAGCTTGAGCTCCTCGGTGCATGGCAACTTCAGCGAGGTGCCAGTCTTGTTCTGGACAAGCCTCAAACTTTCCCCGTCGTAGTCACCCCAAGTAAAGCCGACCCAATCTCCTGGCCTCTGTACGCTGCCGATCCCTATCTCGAGGATCAGCTTTGGCAACTCGGCACCTTCTTCGCGCATCTTTTGGACCGCATCGTCTGGCCAAGCATAGTGGGGCTTCTGTCGTTCTTTCGGAACCGCCAGTCGCTCGATACCCTCGGCTGGGTTATCAGTCCGCCAACCTTTTCGCCGAGCCAAGCGGGCCAATAAGGTGATCGCTACGGGGATGTAGTTCGCAAACCTCACACGATGAGCATTCGCATCCATGGCTTCATAAACGTGCTTGGGACGCAGCAGAGAAACGTCTTTTGATCCAATCTTTTCATCGAGATAGAGAAAAATCGGCTCAAGGTCCTTTCGGTAGCGAGCCGAGAAATTCGCCCATTTCTCGGTCTGCTTGAGCTCTACGATCAGTGGAGACCAAGACCTTCGCGCATGAATGGCTCGACCGCTCAGTATCTGCCAATACAGCGCATCAAACTCTGAAGTCCCTTCAAGCGCGTCGATCGGATAATAGCGCCCAGCCTTACGAACATACCAACGGCCCGATGGATGCTGCCAAAGGTACTTTTTTCTTTTCACCAGTCGACCTCATCCATGCCGTCAATTTTGCTCCCCTGATCGAGCTTCCGTATGTCTTCTGAATTCCAGCGCGACACGCCAGGCGCTATCTCGCGTGCTTTCGGGAGATGGCCGTCCATGACAAGCGCACGGAACTCGGTAACGCCCATGTCCAGCAGACGTGCTGCGGTCTCCTCCTTCGCGAAGAATGGAGCAATCCTCGACATCACTAACGCTCCTCGGGCGATTTTGCCCCGGTCTTGCATTGGACCCTTGTGCCGTCAGCCTCCGCTTCAAGAATCGCCTTAAGGTGATCGGAATCGAGAAGCATGGTGCGCCCAAGTCGATAAAACTGACCCAATCGGCGCGCATTGGACCGCAAACGGCGGGACGACATGACAACGTTTTGAGACCGCAGCAGCTGGCACCATTGTTCTGGCGTGCGGCATTCGCCGAGAAACTCACTTCTCATATCAACCTCCTTTCGGCAAAAGGGTCGTATGGAACCCATGTCCGTCACACTTAGGCACAATGAGACCCATAGAAATCCATGTCAAGCCATGGTAGGCAGGATGCGACCCATAGGAGTTCAAATGGACAAGTTTCGCTTCAAGCCCCAGCCCCCAGAGACCTTGAAGGACCAAGGTCCTGACGTCTTTGCGGAGACTCAAGATAGGGAGCGAGCGGCGAAACGAGACCGGTACGCGATCGACAAGGGACTGCAACGCCTTCGAAAGCAGTGGAAGCTGTCACAAACGGAGATGGGCAAGCTGATGGGCGTATCCCTGCGCACTTACCGCTTTTACGAGCAAGGCGAGCGTGCGGTTCCCAGCGAGGCCATCAAGGAGCTTCTGATCATGACGGGTTGCGATCTAGAAGAGCTCTTCACAGGTAAGCCTTCGGTCATCGCACCAGAGAAGGCCGAAGCTCTCTTGCAGCACTACGACCGGGTGCAGGACGCTCTACTCTCAGTCCACCCCAGCCTCACGATGGTTGAGGTAAGGAAGCTCTCTCATGTCTACGTGGCGGTAAGTGATCCCGAGCAGCCCATTGATCTCGACAAGGTCTCAAACTTCTACAACGCAATGTTTCGAGACGATGACATTTCCCATGACTGAGTGCCCCCGCTGACGGGGCGCCGGATGAGCCTGCGGGACGTGGTGCAAATGCTGGAGCGCGCGGAGACGCTGGGTCGGCCGCGTTTGCGTTGATCAGCGAGCGTAGACCCTGGCCGAATCCTCAGGTGTGAAGGTAGGCTCTGAGGAAATTTCGAACACCAGCGCCGGGAACGCCTGCTTGCCGACAGGTGTGTCGACTCTCAACTTGGTCGAAAGGTCATCCACGAGGCCGAGGCCACAGCTCGCAGCGGCGCGCCCGGCGGCCAGCACCATCCCAACGTTCTGGAAACGCCCGACAACTGCCAAACGCCCCGTCGGGCGCATCCAAGACTTCCAAGCTGCGAAGTACGGTGCAAACTGCGGGACGAAGTCCTCACTGCACCCTGGGCAGTATTCATATCGACCAGCGACTGCGGTTCCATGTGGCTTGCGAGAGGGATGGAAATTCGCAAGGTCGAAGCCAAAATCACAGATGACCAGATCGTTCTCGGGACGCCCCTCTGTATCAAGGTAGTTCCCGCAGGCGAACTCGGATCCAGTGAGTTCGGAGGCAATGTCGACAAGGCTCGGAATGGCGTCAATGCCGCCGACGGACACGCCAGCAATCTCGGATTGAAGGAATGCGCTGGCAAAGCCAGCGCCAGACCCAACTTCAAAAACGCTTGATGCCTCCGACGCCAAGGCAACCGTTCGCAACCATGCAAGGCTGGCGCGGTAGCGCGGAGCATCGTGAGAGAAAAGGATCGCGGCCTGCTTCAGGGTCTCTGGCAAAGGGTACAGGTCACATCCAGTCGCCATGTTCATGGACATCATCGCCCAGATCTCTTCGACTTCATCCTGTTTGTCAGGGGAGAGCGATTTCTGGAAGCGTTTGTCGATCTGCGCCGGCTTGACGTCGAATTGCATGCCGATCTTCTTGAGGAAAACCTTGGGGTCTTTCATTAGTCTGCCTTGCTCGTTCATTTCAGTTGAGCTGAGCTTCACACGATTTTCAAATCAGGCTGCGGAGGGGGCTTCTTGGCGCTTGCCGCCAATTCTTCCTGGTCCTGCCTGCAGGTGTGGCACAAGCCCGCGTCCACCTCGGGGTGGTTTCCCGAAATCACGTTTCCACGGCATTTTCCATCGAGGCACTTCTGGCGTGTTACTGGATAGGACTGCAGGCACACCTCGCACTCAAGGGTGTCTCCGCTTTCTGATAAGAAACAAGTCTGAATTTCAGAGAGATGCCAGTCACTCCAATCATTTTCAGCTTCATACAGGCATTTCAGGCAAAGATATCTGCGGGTGGACTTTTCTCGATTGAGTAGCCTCTTGAATTGACCCTTGGTCAGCAGTCTTTGGAGGAATGGAAGAAAACGAAAAACGTGGTTTTCGCGTGACCAGTTTTCGTCTTTCTTCCAGTATGAATTGGTTCCGCGCTCAGAAAGCCTCAGCCATTCATGCAGAAATCTTCGGTTTGGCCAGAGGCTGCAGAACTGCACGGTGAGAGCTTCAACGAGAAATTTGGGATCCAGTGACGTGAAACTCTCACCCATATGTGTCGACTTGTTCCTCAGTTTTCGTAGCTCGTTGAAGCTGTCGATAAACCGATCCGGCAGAGGTGTGGTGCCGAAAACCTTGATAGCATTTGGCAAATCGACTGCATCAATTGTTCTGAGGTCAGAAAAATCGATATTAGTCTTGCCGGACTTCAACGCATCTCCGTGCCCGAGCAATAATAGGTATGGTGAAACCTCACAAAGTGTGGCCTTCATCGCTAGTTCCGACGCCTGTGCGATATAGCTTGTTGTCATTTCGAGTTCACGGTTTGCTGTTGCCGTGAATGCAGCCCATTCATCCGCACGAGCTTTAAAGTCACCTTGCTCGTCCATTTCGAAATCTTCGATGAGCCTGAGTAAGCGTTCCCACGCGTCGAAGTGCAGCGACAGCGCAAAGTCATGGAGCCTTTCAGCTGAAGGAAGGTTCAATACTGGCATGCCAAACCGCGCTGTGTTCCTGAGATAGGGATGTCGCTCATGCTCCCGGCCCCTCCAGATCGATGTGCCCACCTGACTTCAGCATGTCGTAGACGACGGCATTCAACAGCCCGAGCCCCTGCTTGTCGGTTTTCAGGAGCATCGTCGCCAGGGCCGCATGCGAAGACATCGCGCGTGCGACTGCCGCCTCAACAGCGCCGGGCAGGTTGCCCTTCATTGCCTGCTCTTTGGTGTTCTTCTCCACCTGAGCCATGACGTTCCCGTTTTCACGAGTGATGGACGCAATCTGGTTCACGAAATTGATCTGGTCGTTCAGAGGAGTTGCCTCTCCGAAGATGCCATTCAGCTTCTCGATGATCTCCCGGATGTAAACCGGCAAACCTCCAGGCTGCGGTGAGCCGCCCGGCCCGACCGGCGCGAGAGGTTCTGCGGGCTCGGGAGCTTTCCCTGTCGGGTCCAGTTCCTTGATGTCGTAGCCGGTCAGGGTGATGCCCATCAAGTCGACGTTCTGCAGCGGTACACCGTCGAGACGGTTGGCCAGCAGTTTCGCAAAGGCCGCGAAATTCTCGAGGTCGGGGTCGCCGAGGTCGATCAGCTGCGCAATGTAGGCATAGGTCCGCGAGAAGCGCGCCAAACCGGCCTTGAACTCAGTCATCTGCCCGATTGCTTCGGCCGCCTTCCGGCGATCATGGTCAGCCTTCTTCTTCGCTTCTTCATTACCTGAAGCCTCAGCTGCCTCGAAGGCGTCCTCCGCATCCTGCGCGACCTTTCGAAGATCCTTGAGGCGGGCATTGTAAGTGTCGGTCGGCGCCTGGGTCGCTGCGTACATGGCCCGATGCTCGGTGTCGCTTTTCGCTGCGAAGGCCGCAGCGGTCTGGTATCGGGCGATGCTGAAAGCTTCCACGTGCGAAAGGTCGTAGATGCCTTGCTCGTCGAGCTGGTCCTTCATGTCGTAGATGACATCCAGGTCCTGTACCTGTTCGATTTTGGCGCCGCTGTCGTACTGCTGAAACGCAGCCTCGATGGTCTCGGGATCATTGATAAAGTCAATGATGAACACGTTTTCTTTGCCGGGGAAATTCCGGTTCAGGCGTGACAGTGTCTGAACGATCTCGACGGCATTCGCGATCTTCTTGTCGATGTACATTGCCACCAGCTTCGGCTGGTCAAAGCCGGTCTGGAATTTGTTGGCGACCAACATGACCCGGTATTCCGGCCGGTCGAACGCGATCCGAAGATCCTGCCCGCCCAGGCCCGGGTTCATGTTTGACTCGGTGAATTCGGCATCCTCGTCGACCATGAACAGGTCGTTTTGCAGCATCTCATCGCTGGGATGCATGGCTTCTCGACCGGTAATCTTGCTCGAGAATGCAACCAGCGCGCGGATGCCCTGGTAAGAAGGGTTCTGCTCGATGAAGGCATCGATGGCCAGCTTGTAGCGAACAGCTGCGGCACGCGAACTGGTGACGACCATCGCTTTCGCTTTGCCTTCGAGCAGATGCGCCACGTTGGCAGAGAAGTGCTCCATGATGAACTGGACCTTCTGGGTCACGTTCGTCGGGTGCAGCGCCATCCACTTCGCAAGCGCCCGTTTCGCGGCCTTCCCGTCAACCCGCTCCTCTTCCACCATGTCCTGACCGAGGTTGAACGCGGTCTTGTAGGGTACGTAGCCCTGCAGGACGTCCATGATGAAGCCTTCGTCGATCGCCTGACGCATCTCGTACTTGTGGAACGAGACCGGCAGGTTGTCGTCGGCAGCCGGCCGTGTCGGGTCTTCCGGGCGGCCGAATAGCATCATGGTCGAATGCTTGGGCGTTGCCGTGAATGCGAAATGAGAGACGTTTTCCGGACGCTTGCGGGCCTTCTGCACCTCGAGAAGAATTTCCTCGATCGTCATGTCCGCCATGTCCGTCTTCGAGGAAAGCGCCAAGGTCGCCTGCAGCTTCGACGCCGTGTTGCCGGTCTGGGAGGTGTGGGCCTCGTCGATGATCACGGCGAAGTTCTTGTTCTGCAGAGAGCCTTCGGTGAGGATGGCCTCCATAGCGAAGGGGAACGTCTGAATCGTCACGACGATGATCGGCGTGCCTTTCAGCATCGCCTCAGTCAGCTGCTCGCTTTTCGTCTTCGAGGTGCCCTCGCGATCGATCGCTGCGATCAGGCCTGCTTGGTGGTCGATCTGCTGAACGGCATCCTGCAGCTGGCCATCCAGCACGTTTCGGTCGGTCACGATGATCGCCGCGTCGAAGACCGGCGTGCCGTCATCCTGGCGCAGCTTCACTAGGTCATGTGCGGTCCAGGCAATCGTCGATGTCTTGCCGGAACCTGCGCTATGTTCGCACAGGTAGGACTGGCCCGGGCCCTTTTCCTTGGCGTCGGAGATCATCTTGTTGACGGCGTCGAGCTGATGGAAGCGCGGGAAGATCAGCGTCTCCTTGACGGACCAGTTACCTTTCAGGTCCACTACGTTCTTCTTCTCGACGTAAACGAAGTTGTGGAAGATCCGCAGGAAGGCATCCGGGCGGCAGATATCCTCCCAGAAATAGGACACCGGGTATTCGCCATTCTCGCCCGGCGGGTTGCCACCATGACCTTCGAAACCCTTGTTGAAGGGCAGGAAGAACGTGCCTTCACCCGCGAGCTTGGTCGTCATCCAGATCTCGCTGTCCGACATGGCGAAATGGACCACGGCACCGCGCTTGAAGGTCAGCAGCGGGTGCTTGCGCTTCGATACCGGGTCCACCGGCAGGCGATCCGTGCGGTACTGCTCCTTTGCGTGCTCGACCGACTGGGTGAAGTCGGTCTTCAGCTCGACGGTGGCGAGCGGCAGGCCGTTCAGGAACATCGCTAGGTCGATCGCCAGCTCGCGACCGGGATGGTAGCGCAGCTGGGGCACCACGCGCAGGCGGTTGGCGGCGTAACGCGCCAGGATGCTGGCATTGCGCTTGTCCTCGGGTGCAGCCTCAGAGATGTCGAGGTGCCCGGCGCCAGCGATGTCGAACCCGCGGCGCAGGACGTGCATGGTGCCGTGCTTTTCGAGGGCGTCCTCGAGGCGGTTCATCACCTTCTTCATGGTGTTGGCGCTGTTGGTGGCTTCCAGACGATCCCACTTGGCCTTCTGGCTATTCTTCAGCCAAGCCTCGAGGTCCTCGGGGTAGAGTGCGCGGTCCTGGTCGTATCCGGCCGAGGTGCCCACCAGCCAGCCTTGCGCCTGGAGCTTGGACACGATGTAGGTTTCGAGGTGCTTTTCGTGGTGCAGGTCGCTCATGCCGCGGTCCTTGCGTCGATTTTGCCGGTCACGGCGGCGGTGATCAGGGCAGAGCGTTTCTCTTTCAAAAGCTCAATGCTGCGTTCGGTCTTGGTGATAAGTCCGGCGATGCGGTCACCCTCCTGATCGAGTGCTACTGCAAGCCTCTTTTGTTCTGCCACATCAGGTACTGTGACAGGTACCACCCTAAGGTGGGGCCATTTAATCTGACGTTGAATGTCGCCAACGCTCATGGACGCCAGCATAAATTTTTCCACGTAAGGACGAGCGCGGAACATATAATTGGCGAAGCTGGGATCGATCTTGGTCTGATCAAGATGCAAAACGAGGTAAGCAGGGCTTACAATACCTCGATGGTTAGAAACACCCAGTGATCCGCGCCATGCTTGTTGGTTGTTCATGACCAAATCTCCAGGTTCAACCAGCTGATACTTCTCAAGGCTTTCGGCCGGCTTGTGAACAAGGCCCCCACCCTCTGAATATGGAATGACGCCCCTGTCGAGATAAACGGACAATAGCCCTTCTTCTGGGTGCCCTGAGACGGACTTCGATTTCGCAATAGACCAGAACGGGAAAACTTTCCAACTTTCCTTTGGAGAAATTGCTGCGATGATTTCTACGACGCGTTTTTCTGTTAGAAGCTCTATGAACCGGGACTTCTTCTTGATTAATCTGTCGATCTGCGAGGTCTCATGATCGAGGAAATTCACGACGGCGACTTGTTCATCGATAGAAGGCGAGACAATCGACATTCTGCGCAGATCTTCGAAGCCCAACGACTGTCGAAGGCCTCCGCCCATCGAATAGAAGACCTTTTGCACGTCATAAGCACGCATAAGGTAGTTCATGAATGCAGGCAGAATGCCTTCAAACTGAGCCGCCAAATATGCAGACGTGATGATGCCGCGCTCGGAGCAGATTGCACTTCGAAGGCTGCGTTTGTCGTTCTGCAAATCAGTTAGGCGAAATATAACATCATCGGGCTCAACGATTTGATAGGTCTCGAAGCTCTCCGGCAACAAGCCATTGGGGGTGTTAATGTCTTTGCGAACAATCTCCCCGTAGCTTAGAGACAGGAGATTGTCTTCCTTCATCCCCTTGTTCTTCACCTTCCGTTCGCGTGCCAAAGCGTAGAAGGGTTTTTCAACCCAATGCGAGGGGATTTCCTGGATCCACGGCGCAACAGCGGGCTTGAACGAGGTATGTTTCGGCAGGCTCATTCCGTCACCTCCGCCAGCATCCCGGCAATCTCAGCTTCCACAGCTTTTAGCTCGGCGTCGATATCCTCCAGCTCGCGCGGCGGCTGGTATTCGTAGAAGTAGCGGTTGAAATTGATCTCGTAGCCCACGATGCCAATGCCGTTATCTGTCTCATCCCGGAAGGTCTCGTCAATGTAGGCGTCTTCCGCATGGGGCAGCACCTCGGCGGCCAGGTAGTCGCGGATGTCTGTCCCCAGCGGCACGTTCTCGTGGTCCGTCAGGTCATCATCCGGGATCACGTTGCCCTTCTTGTCGACCACCTCGTCGAGTTCGGGGGCACGCACGCCGAAGGCCTTCTGGAACGCCTTGATCAGGGCCGCATCGACCTTGCCCAGGGCATCGGTGCGCTTCGCGGAGTTCTTGGCGAAGGACTCCATCCAGTGCCAACCTTCTTCGCGGTCCATGTTCTCACGGAACAGGTCCAGCCAGGCGGCCTGCTCCTCGGCGGACCGCTTCTCCCACGCCTTCTCGTCCGCCAGTGCGGCGATGCCGTCCTCGGAGAGGACCATCTTCTTGCGCAGCGGGCGCAACACCTTGATACGGCGATAGCCGAACTCGGTGCTGTCGAGGATCAGGCTTTCCTTAGACGCCTCAAATTCGGAGTACATCCGCACGATTTCGCGCGTCTGCTCCTCGCCGACCTTGCGGCGCTTGTTGCCCTCGCTCTTGCGCAGGGACTCGTAAAGACCGGTGGCATTGATCAGCTGGACCTTACCCTTGCGATGAGCGGGTTTCTTGTTAGACAGGATCCAGATGTAGGTGCCGATCCCGGTCCGGAAAAAGATCTCCGTCGGCAGGGCGATGATAGCCTCAACCGCATCCTGCTCGAGCAGATGGCGACGGATCTCGGATTCACCTTGGCCAGCGTTGCCGTTGAACAGGGGAGACCCCGACAGGACGATCGCCGCGCGGCCGCCGCCGTTCTCGGGGCGTTCAAGCTTGCTCAGCAGGTGCAGCAGGAACAGCATGGACCCATCGCTGACGCGCGGCAGCTTGGGTCCGAAGCGGCCCTCGAACTGCTGCTCCTTGTGCTCGCGGGTCACTGCAACCTGATCCATCTCCCATTTTTTTCCGAACGGGGGATTCGAAACGCAGTAGTGGAACTTCTCCGGTCGGTGCTGGTCGTCCGACAGCGTGCTGCCTAGCTTGATGTTCTTCGACAGGTCGCGGCCCGGGTCGGACTCCACCGTCTTGAGCAGCATGCTTGCAAGGCAGACCGCATGGGTCTCGGGTTCGAGCTCTTGGCCGTAGGGGATGATCACCGGGGCAACCTTGAAACGGTCACGCAGGTTGGCGAAGTGCTCCATGCCGTCCGACAGGAAGCCACCGGTGCCGCATGTCGGGTCGTAAAGGGTGCGGATCAGGCCTTCGTCCTGGCGGAACAACTCGTCGTCCGGCTCCAGCAGAAGCTCGATTGCCAGGTGAACCACGTCGCGCGGCGTCATGAAGTCTTCCGCAGCCTCGTTCACCT
The DNA here is from genome assembly GCF_002786295.1 of Pseudooceanicola marinus. Lineage (GTDB taxonomy): Bacteria > Pseudomonadota > Alphaproteobacteria > Rhodobacterales > Rhodobacteraceae > Pseudooceanicola > Pseudooceanicola marinus. The sequence continues at coordinate 79,954 of NZ_PGTC01000021.1, forward strand.
CGGCGCCGAACTTGCGGATCAGGTGTTCGTAGACGTTGGACATGGTCCGCTCGGGGACCGCCTCGGGGTGCAAGTCCATCGCGGCGAAGTTCAAGCAGATCTTATAGAGCACACCGGCCCGGTCCATGCGGGCGATCGTGTTGATGAAATCGAACTGGTCGAAGATGACCCGGGCGTTGTCCGAGAACTGACCGATGTAGTCCTCGAGGTTTTGACGGGTCCGCGTCGCACCCAGGCTTGCCAGGGTGTAGTTCGAGGTGTTGTAGAACGGATAGCCGGTCTGCTGGCGCAGCAGCACGCCCATGTCGATGCCACTGTCCTTGAAGGTCTCGACTGCTTGCAGGGTGGTTTCGCGCGTCGGTTCGAGCACGCATTCCAGGCGGCGTAGAAGGGTGAACGGCAGGATGATCTTGCCGAAATCGGTGTGTTTGAAATTGCCCCAGAGGTCGTCCGCGTTTTTCCAGATGAAGTCCGCGAGGGTCGTGTTGTTCTTCGTTTCTTGGCTCAAGGCCGGTCTCCAATTTCGTAGTGCAATGCTCGACCTACCGGGAAAGTAGGCGCAAGGATTGCGGATTGATATAGCTGGTCGCCGGAATTCTTGTGGAATCCCGGCCTTTTATTCAGTCAGTCGCTCGGAGCTTCTGATGCGGCCAGCAGGCGGCCCTGTCATCCTCGAGTTGCTTCCGCAGCTCCTCGATCCGGACGAGGATTTCCTGCCGGCGCTGGAAGCCCTCGTGCATCTCCGTCAGGGTCTCGAGGTCCGGCAGAGGGATCGGCAGCGCTTTGAGGTCCTTCATGCCGATCGACTGGATCACCGCGCCGCCGGCAAGCGACTGAATGTGCTCCTGCACCGTCGGGTCAGAGAGGTACTCGTAGAGCGTCAGCGCCGCGATGCCGCCGCGCCGGGTGGGGCGCAGGATCATCATCGACTGGCCCGCGGTCCAGATCGTCTCGGCGTTTTCCTCCGGGATGCCTTCCGGCACCAGGGCGACCGAACCCACGGTCCCCTTCACGGCGATGAGCACGTCGCCAGGGATCAGGCGCTGGTTGCGAGCCTTGTTGTACTTGGCCGCACCCACACGCACGGCGCGCCTCGGTTCGCCGACGAACCCGTCCAGTCCGATGTCCGACGGCATGGCCTCGAGCAGGGTGAGTTCACCCCCTTCATCCTCGGAAATGCTGACTGGGCGGATGAACTCGACGAGCTCCTCCAGTGCAGCGACATCGTGCTTTGCCAGAAGCGCATCGATACGCTCGCGGGCCCCTGTGCTCAGGTATCGGTTCGGCACGAGCACGAGGTTGTTCTCGCGGATTTCTTCGAAGGAGACGTCCCGCGCCAGCGCGCGGTCCTTGACCTTCGCTCCGGCCGCCAGGTCCGCCCAGGATGCGCTCGGCAGTACCTCGAACCGACCACGGCGCCCCTTCGAGGCCACGAGCTCATGCCCGAGGTCGACAAACCGCACGGTGTTGCGCTTCCCGTCCGCCGGCGACAGGGTGACGAGCAGGGTCGGAATGGCCGTGTTGGTGAACATCATGCCGGACGGCACACCCATGATCGCTTCAAGGCGATCGCTGCGCAGGAGGTTTTCCCGCGCCACGGTCTCGCTGCCGACCATCCGGAACATGGAGCCCGGTGTCGTCGAGAGGATCACTCGACCAAGCGTCATCTCCATCGCATCGGCAATGGCCAGGGTTTCTGAGAGCAGACGCCCGATCTTCCCGCGCTCCAGACCGAGGCTGGCCAGGGTGCGCTGCGGAATGGTGTGGTCATCTTTCCCGGTCACGCCGAACGGCGGGAGCATGACCTCGACATCGGTCTCGCTGACCCCAGGGCGATCCCAGCCCCAGTCGATGTCCAGGGAAACCATGCCCTGCAGATCGAGGATCGTCAGAATGTGCCCCATCATGCTCGACTGACTCGCGGAGGGCGTCACGAAACGGATGTTCGGAGCGCGTCCGGCAAGGACGCAGTCCATCGTGTAATCCAAGCAGGGGCGCATGGCGGCCGGATAGGAGAACCGGACCAAAGCTGCGTCTCCGATCATGGCGATGAGCTTCTGGCTGGCCTCAGGTCGGATCCACTCCTCTCCGAGGAAGCGGTCGTCGGAGACAGCATCAAGCAGTTCAGACAGCGTCCGATAACGCTCCTGCTGCGTGGTGCCGAGGATTGCGCGGCCTACGCCTTCAAAGATTTGGGCGACCTCCTTGCGCAGCGTATCGGCGCATTCGAGCGCTTCAAGCGGCCGGTTGTCGCCAACCAGGTTTGCGGTGATCTCCAGGAGCCCGGAAACACCCTGCGAGAGGGTCATGGCAGACCTGAGCTGGTCGAGGATTTCTTGAGTTTTCATGATAACCTAGAGGCAGGAGTTACTTATTTTTGGCGAGCTTAGCGTTAAAGCTGTCGGTGTGATAGGTGGTAATCAGGGTGCCGTCCTCGGCTATGACCACCACGCCGCCCTTCTTGCGGGCATCGTCGAGAAGTTTCTTCCTGAGGCGCATCTTCTCGTTTTCCTGGTCGATGATCCTCGTGGTCAGGACGTAGCGATCGCCGTCCATCTCACCCAGCTCGAGGGCGAGATCGGTCAGGCCTTTCCTGATGCCGCGTTGGTTCATCCTGCAATCGAAATGGGTGGACATGTTCATGAGGGGACGCTCCGTGTTGATGATGGAGTTATGCACGACCTGGATACACGAGTCAATGAAAATTAAATAGGCAGAAGCTACCTTTTTATAATTGAGATGCATGTTTCTTTCTGCTGCGGGGGGCCAGACAAGAATTTTTGCCACCTTGCCCACGGAAATCCCGCCCCTACCAACCGTCGGTTTCAGTCGTCAAGCATCTCTCTACAAGTGAAAAATTAGCGACGGAGGTGTTGAGCGTCTCGATCCCCGATCTCAACTTCAGGACCTTGAGAAAAACAGGTCTTTCATCGCCACCTTTGACAGATTCCCCGTGGCACCCAAGGTTCACCGCGCGATGAAGACGACGCAGCACACCCTTTCGCTTTCATACGGACGGCCTGACCCCGGCCCCGTGACCGGTCTCAACGCCGGTCCTCCGATGATTCCCGCGAAGGTGTGCATGCTCCACATCTTCACACCACTCCTCGACGCGATACGCCCGTGCCCCCGCCGGTCTACGGCCGATCTCACCGTTTCTTGTCCGGACGCCGATCCGGACTACCGCGTAGAGGGGGCTCCCATGTTCGATATCTCCATTGGCAATCAGCTGCCGACCTCGCCGAGGAGCAGCGGTTCATCTTCCCCGAAGATGAAGATGATCTCCGGGAACACATCTTCGACATCGTCGCCATCCTGCAGGACGGCTACCGCATCGCCGATACCATCAAGCCGAAAATCCGTCTCGTCTCACGGGTCTTCCTTCAGGAGATTGGCGAAGTCACCTGGTGCGCGCGCGAGTACGTCTATACCGATGGCGTCCAGCTCCTGACCGACGCGAACATCGACCAGATCGAACTTCGCGATACCCAGATTTTCGCCGCCGTGCGTGAGGCAGACCACGAGGCTGATGACGAAGTGACGCGCGCCATTAGCGAGACGGCCCGTAGCGTTCGCGCCAATCAGACCGCTGCCGCGCGAGGTGGCGGTTTGCAGCGGACAAAGTGTCACGGCGCGCTTGCTCAGGACTAGTCGAGTTGACTGGTACCTCCCTTAGCCGCCCAAGGCGGTACCAGCGCGAGATTGAACGCAGCCAGCCTTCTTCCCTGTCGAAGTGATAGTCGTATGCAAGCACTGGCGAGGTCGTGACCCAAGGGTCGTTAATCGTCGGGTGGCCGTGCACATCACCGTCGGCGCGCACGGCATCACCGTCGCGCCAGATCAGGAACCAATTGTCGATCATCGGGGCGTCCTGAAGATCATCCGGTTCGGGGCCGGATTCTGCCTCGTCGAGAGCCACTAGCAAGTCTTCACAGTTGATATAGCGCATAACCTCAAATTCTCTGTTCCGCGCGCCATCGACGTTATCGATAGCGTGAAGCTTCATTCGAAAATTTCCCCTAGCGGGACGTCCCCCGCTGGTCCGCAATCGTAGGCGAGCAGCTTGAGCAAGGCGACGTCCTGAACCAACCCAAGCTCATCTGATTGCAGCCCTGGCTTACGGACGTAGAGGTCCCAAAGGCCATCGGGACGCGCCGACAACCGGAAGACCTTTCCTCGTGCTTCATCGGTGAATGTGATCTGCGTCGCCGCTTCATCCACCTCGACCTCGGTGAAGACCTCACAGTGCTGGTGAATGGGGGGCATGGCCTGCCGAAATCTCTGCATGGTCTCTGCAGCCGTTCCGGGGGAGGCATCTTCCCACCGGGCTTGGTCCACAAGCATCAGCGTGCTGCCGAATAGCTCGCGATACATGTGTTCCACTTGGATGGGCTCTGCCCAGTCTGCCATGCGGGTCATAGGTCCATATCCGATTGCGAGGTGGGGGATGAGAGTGCTTCCATGATCTGGCGATCGGTCTCTGCTTGGTGCAAGCGCGCCAGCTCGTAGTCCTTCAGCGCGAACTTGATGGTGCTGATCTCCGGGCCGCCCTGATACGTGATCTCATAGGTCGCGACGCAGTCCGGCATGATCTCATCTTCGGCGCGGCGCGGAGACTTGAAGGTGTATTCGACGGAGGTGTTGAACGGTCCACCAGCTGCGCAGGTCCGAAATTGGCGCTCGCTGGTACGATTTCCGCCAAGATCCTCGACGAATGTCTGCACCGGTTGGCCTTCGAGGTCCGCGATGAAGCCATCGGTTCCCCAAGCGTAGATGAGGGTCATCGACTGCCCTTGCATCTCCGCCATGGAAGGTTGCCCGTAAAGCTCTTCCATCTGGGCTCTCAGCGCAGCAGGCTCAGGGGCCTCCTCAGTCAGTACCTTCAGCACCCGGAACAGTGCCAATGGACGTTTTCCGAAGGCTTCAGTGGCCAGGAACGCCGTGATGTCGTCTTGCGGCGCGTTAGCAAGACGCCCCTGCATGCCGACATCGCCGATCTCACGGGTCGCTTCATAGCGTAGGTCAAACGCCTTTCCCTGTGGCGACTGAATGCGCAGGCGGCGCTCTGTTTGTGTCGGCGCTGCCTCCGACCGCTCAGCGAGAAGTTCAGCCAGATCATCGACCGGATCACCCGGCCGCAGGCCAAGGAGCCTGTAAGGGTAAGGCCGCGCCTCGATGCCGCCGACCTCCTGCAAGTTGTCGGCGGTAGCCGACCCGCTCGCGGCACCAAGTAATATGATGGCGGAAAGCGCTATCGACGACGTGCGACAAGAACCGGACAGAACTGAATTCATCTCAACATCTCCAATTATCCTATAATGGGATAATACCAAAACAGGATTACGCGGCAAGGGTATGACCCTTTTGGAGAGCGGCGATTGGCGCGTAGTCTCAGAACACCGGGGCATCTGGCGCTGCTTCGCGCACTGACGGATGCCCGCAAATCCGCTGGAATGACCCAGCAGCAACTCGCAGACCGCATGAAACGACCCCAGTCGTTTGTCGCGAAAGTGGAAGGTGGTGAGCGGCGCCTGGACGTCGTTGAGTTCGCCGAGTGGACCATCGCCCTAGGCGCCGACTATGGCGATCTGCTCGAGCCTGTTCTGCGCACAGTCGGCATTGAAGCAGCGGATACCACGAACCGTGCGTGATCATTGCGTTTCGAGAATAACTACCAAGGTTCAAGAAGCGTGCTACACGTAGCGCCAAAAACGATCACGCTACCTACCATAGCGCTTCCGATTAGTATCCCGAGGCCAAGTCGCCTGTGTTTCCGCAGGATTGCCCGCCTTTCCTGTCCTAAAGCGGTAAGATTTTCCTCAAGATCTGCTTGCCGTTTCTCTGCCGCAACAACCCTTCGGCCGGTGACCTGCATGACGCCACCGATCCGATTTGCCTCAGCCGCCACCTCCTTGCGGAAGGCCGTCATCTGCCGCTCGAGCTCAGCCTGCATCTCCACCAGCTCTGCCTCCGTCTTCCGGATCGTGTCGTTTCGCCTGGCCCGAAGCTCCTCGATCCGGGCGTCCAGCTCTCTGGTCATGGTTCGATCTCCCTCTCGGATTGAAGTCGTGGATTGCGCCCGGCCGGGGGCTGATCCTCCACCAAGTCGCTCAGTTCAGCCTCGGCCGCAGCCGGTCTCAGGTGGCGCTTGATCAGCTCCCAGCACCGGGAGACGATCTGAAGGATGCGGTTCAGGGAGCTCGCGACATCCAGCTCTCCGACCCGACGCTTCAGGCGTTCATCGTGGATGGTCCAGCCTTCCCCCGTTGGCGCCGGCACGACTTCACCGGTCAGTACGCCGATCATCAACTTGCGGGCCAGCTCGAAGGCCTCGCGCACCCCGTCACGGCGGTAGGCATCGGCCTGGGAGTGGACCTCTTCCATCTTACGCTCGGCGTCGAGCCGCAGCTGCCGCGCCTTGCGCTTGGTGTCGAGGAGGTAGGCGTCGGCCACCGCGGTATCTTCCTCGGCCTTCTTCCGGGCACGTTTTTCCAACCTTCCTGCCTCCGCCTCCGCAGTGGCCAGCCTGGCCACTGCCGCCTCCCGATCGCGACGGGCCGCCTCGAGCAGCGCGTCGCTTTCGGTCGATGCGCTCTGTCGCTTCGCCTCTGCCTCGGCGTCCAGGAGTGCGGCTTGTTCCAGCTGCTCCGCCAGACGGGCCGTGATCTCATCCTCCGTGGCCGAGAGTTCTTCCTCGTGGATGGCCAGCGCCGAGACACGATCCTCCATCTCCCTCAGTAGCAGCGCATCCTGCTCCGCAGTCGCCTTGCGTGCCCGCCACTCCGCCCGGGACAGCCTTTCCCGCTTCGGACCCAGGCGGGTCAGGGCGGCTGCGATGCCGACCTCGCGGTGGTACTCGTCCTGAAGCTCCCGCGCCCGGACCTTGTAGGCCGCGTTCCCGAGTTTCACCGCGGCCTTGGCGTCGTGACCGGCCTCCCGGGCGGCGGCTTCGGCTTCGGCCTTCGCGGCCCAGGCAGGGTTCAGGTCACGGGCCGAACAGGTGGGATCATCTGTCGGCAGGACGAAGGCGTGCAGGTGCGGGTGCTCTTCGTCGAGGTGCTCGACGACGCCCATCAGATTCTCGCCGAACATCCTCCGGAAATGGGCGAGATTGTACTCGACCCAAGTCTCGTATTTCCGCCGGGCTTCCGCGTCCGCCTCGACCTGGCTGGACAGAAGCGGATGCGAGGCCACGCAGGTCAGCAGGGTGTGACGGTCCTTGCGGATGCCGCGCTCCTTGGTCGAGCCATCGGCAAGCGTCACGGAAATCCGCCCGGCTTCGACCATGGCGTCGTGGCGCTCCTTGATCCGCGCCGGGTGCAGACCAGCGACAACGCGCGGGGGCCGGGGTGCGGTGACGTGGGTGGAAAACCGGGGCACACGGCCTGCTTCGGCCAGCACCTGCTCCACCGATTGTCCGGCAGGGTTGGCCTTGCGCGAAAAGCTCTGGAGGTGGAAGAACTGAGGGCCGCTCATCGCGCCGCCACCGTTCCCCGGGAAACGCAATATGGACCGACTATTATGTTGCAAGCAACATGTCGGCGAGGACGCTGCGCCCCTCGACCCAGCCCGCGTCCTGAAGGACGCCGACACGCCAAGGCGCGTCGTAGTCGACGTCCCGTCGACCTCCTTTCCAACCCTCGCCTGCCTTTTGGCCGGGCGATCTCGGGATGCAAAGGAGAAGGCGTTGTCCGAAGTCCGATCATATGTTGACCCCTGCCGCCCTCAGCTGCCCAAACGTGACCAGCCCAGCCTCTTGCATCGCGATCCCCTGCGATCTCGATATGTTGCGACAGAGCTCCGATCTGCTGATGACCCACTCAGCGAAACCAGCCAGCGCGGCTTGGCTTTTCGCGGCTGCCCCTGCGCGATCTACGCGATGTCGATCGACGTATCGCTGCCATCGGCGTCCGCCAAACCAGTTATCCGAATAGCTGACCTTGCTTCGCGTGTATCCAGAGCTCTCAGTTGCATAAGCCTCCGCCGCAGACTGCAGCTCTTCCAGCGAGACTTCACCACGATCAATGGCAGCTCTCGCAGCATCACGGCTGGCAGCCCAGTTCCGGCGCCTGTCAGCCGGATAGGCGTGCCAAACCTTGTCAAAGTTGGGATCCGCTTCCTCACGCGCTTCCGCGCGTGAAGGAGGTTCTTTATCTGGTTTATATCTGTTCTCTTTAGAGCTGCCCTGAGGGGCAACTCCCTCATTTGCCTCCCCGGGCAAGTCGGCTTGCCCCTCAGGGCAAATGGCATCCCCCAGTGCATACCAGGTCGTCCGATCAGAGCGATCAGCGTTGTGTTCCGCCTTGATGATCAAGCGGCTCGTCACGAGCTTGTCCAAGGCTGTTCTGATCTGTTTTGGCGTCAGGTAGGGGAATTGCAGAGAGAAAGCTTTAACGGAGTTGTACGTCCAGTAGCGGCCATCGCGAAAATTCTGCTCGTTCTTGGCGTTATGATCGATCCAGAACGAAATATGATAAAAGATCACCGCGGCAGCCATGCCGACTTGATTTGCAAGCTTCGGGTCAAAGCAATGGACCTTCATGCTGCACCTCTGCCACTTGCCAGAAGAGCATCGCGGCTGTACGTTGATTTCAAATAGAATTCTTTAGTGCCGTCGGCGGAAGTTGCAGCTTCCCCGGCGGCTTTTCCTTGCGCCGTAACCGATTTCAGCTCATCGCCATGATGAGCAGTTTTCCGTGTATCAGATTCCCCATCTGTTCGGACTTTGTCCTGATACGAAAATGGCGCTAATGATTTGAAAATAAGTAGAAAATGTATGGATTGCAAATCCGTGTACACCGGTTCGATTCCGGTACTCGCCTCCACTACTTAGCCAGTTCTGGCTTCTTCGTCTCAACACTGCTCTCAACATTCCGGTTTCGGTCACGTTCTGTTCAGTGGCGAGAGAGGCGTGTCACTCAGTCCTACCGCCGTCTCGACTGGGCAGTTTCGCGCGAGCTCGCTGGCGAGCAGGGCCAGCAGCCCCCGTCTGATCGTCACGAGACGCGGGGCGCGATCATTTTCTGCAACTCAGGCGGGTGTGCGCGAGGCGCAGGTGGCAGCTGTTCGGGCTGCCGCATGAAAATCCTTGTGCATGCATCCGAGAGGTAGGTCTCGTGAGCGACGTGTCGACGGTATCGCAATTCTGCGCCAGCGGGGGGGGCGAAGGGGATGGGCCTTCAGTAGCCGAAGCTGGGTCACTTTCGGGCCGTCATTGCGACCATCCCGAGCCAGCACGACCTTGGCCTCTGCGGGCCTCCTAGCGCGCTTGGTCTTGGGCTATTCCCCGCGAAGTCCGGTAGAGGCGCGCAGCACGAGCGAGGTCAAGAAGATTTCGCAGCGGTGGTCTCGGGTTTCGTCGGCCGTGGCCGCCAGGGCCATGTCGAGCGCGGCGCGGGCCATTTCTTCCAGCGGTCGGCCGATCGACGTCAGGGGGGGCGACAGCAGGTTCGAGATCGAGTTGTCGAAGCCGATCAGGGAGATGTCTCCGGGAACGTTGAGCCCCGCAGCATGCAGTGTCTGCAGGGCGCCTGCGGCCAGTATGTCGCCGGAACTGATCGCCGCCGTCGGGCGCTGAGGGAGGTCGAGAAGCTCCTGCATCATCCGGCGGCCTTCCCGGGCGGGGTCATCGTCCGGGGCCGAGTAGAGCCCGAGCCGGATCAGATCCGGATCGGGAGAGGCGCCGTGGCGCAGGACAGCCCCCTGAAACGCCAGGATACGGTCCTCCTCCTGCGTGCGCCCATGGTGCCGTGCGCGGGCATACCGATCGGGATCGGCGCCGATGAAGCCGATGCGACGGTGCCCGAGATCCGTGAGGTGACGCACCGCCTCGTCGATTCCGGTTGCCGGGTCCACAAGCACCATGTCGGTGCCGGGGCGCCGCGCCTGTTCGACCTGAACGATTGGCACGCCCGCATCGAGAAGGGGCTGCATGCCCTCGGCAGTGACGGCATAGGCGAAGATCACCGCATCCGCCTGTTGCTGGAGGCATTGCGCCACGGCGTCGGCCTCGCGCCGGGCATTCATGCCGTGCTGGTAGGTCAGGACGGTGTAGCCGCGTTTCATCGCTTCCGACCGGATGACCTGGCTCAGCTGGCTGAAGAACGGGTTGAGCGAGCCGTCGACCATCAGGAGGCCGATGCTGTGACTTTTTTGGGTGCGCAATCCGCGGGCGGCGGCATTTGGGCGATAGCCCGTCGCCTTCAGCGCCTCGCGGATGCGCAAGCGCTTCTCTTCGCTGACCTTTTCGGGCTCGTAGAGCACTCTTGCGACCGTCGCCGGAGAGACGCCCGCATATCGTGCAACGTCGCCCATGGTCGCCATCCGTTTTGTGGCACGCACCTGATGTCCAGTTTTATCCGTTGATGATGACGTCATCATTTGCAATTGATGACGTCATCATAACGATTCGAAGCGATTTCGCCAGACCGGAGTATCGCGACGCCAGTGAAGGGCCTTCCAACTGATGACCACCGGATTTTCGCTGAAGCGGCTGCTGTTCATGGCGCTTGTGCTTCTGGCCTACGTCGTGGTCATGGCGCCGGTGCTGACCGTGATCGTGATCAGCTTCTTCGATCAGGAGATCGTCAGCTTTCCGCCGCAGGGCCTGACGCTCGACTGGTTCGCGAATGCCTGGGCCAGGCGCGAGTTCACCGACGGCATGATCTTCTCGCTTCAGCTTGCGGCGCTTGCGACGCTTATCGGCGTGCCACTGGGAACGGCCGCGGCCTATGGTCTGCACAGGGGGCGGTTCCCCGGGCGGCGGGCCATTTCGGGGCTGCTGCTGGGTCCGCTGGCGGTGCCAGCGATCATCGCGGGGACGGCGCTCTACATCTTCTATATCCGGGCCGAATTCATCCTCGACCGCGGTGTTGTCGGGACAATGGCCAGCCTCGTTGCGGCGCACGTGCTGCTGACGATCCCCTGGACGGTGCGGCTGGTCTCGGCCTCGATGGAAGGCATGGACATGAAGGTCGAAGAGGCGGCGGCGAACCTCGGTGCGCCGCCCCGGGTCGTGGTCTGGCGGGTCACCCTGCCGATGCTGCGGTCGGGGATCGTGGCGGGCTGCATGTTCTCGTTCATCCAGAGCTTTGAGAACCTCGAGCTTTCACTGCTGCTGGTGGCGCCGGGCAAGATCACCCTGCCGGTGGCCATGCTGAACTATCTGGAATTCCGCATCGACCCGACCCTGGCCGCCGTCGGCACGCTCCAGATCCTTCTGATCGGCGTGCTGATGCTGATCACCGACCGCTACGTGAAGCTGTCGCGCGTCTTTTAACCCCTTTTCGGGAGACCTTCCTTGAGCAGTCTCAAGATCGAACACCTGGCAAAGAGCTTCGGCACGACAGAGGTGCTGCAGGACATCAACCTCGGCATCGCGGAGGGCGAGATGGTGGCCCTGCTGGGGCCTTCTGGCTGCGGCAAGTCCACGACGCTGCGCATCGTGGCCGGTTTCGAGACGGCGACATCCGGGCGGATCGAGCTGGGCGGGACCGACATCACGGCGACACCCGCGCACCGCCGCAACACCGGAATGGTGTTCCAGTCCTACGCGCTTTTCCCGCACATGAGTGTGGCGGACAACGTCGGCTTCGGGTTGGAGATGCGCAAGATCGGCCGTTCCGACCGCGAGGCCAAGGTCCGGCAGGCGCTGGACATGGTGCAGCTGGGGCATCTGGCAGATCGGATGCCGGCACAACTTTCCGGCGGTCAGCAGCAGCGGGTCGCGCTGGCGCGGGCGCTTGCCGTCAACCCGGACCTTCTGCTTCTGGACGAACCGCTTTCGAACCTCGACGCCAAGCTGCGCGGCGAGGTCCAGCACGAGATCCGCGCCCTTCAGCAGCGCCTCGGTCTGACCACGCTGATCGTGACCCACGATCAGGAAGAGGCGCTGACCATGTCCGACAAGATGGTGGTCATGCAGGGCGGCCGTATCCGCCAGGTGGGCGCCCCGCGAGAGCTTTACGACGCGCCCGACAGCGTTTTCGTGGCGAGCTTTGTCGGCAACTGCAATCTCATCGAGGGCAAGCGCGAGGGCGAGGGCATGTTCCGCAGCACCTCGGGTGCGCTGCTTCCCTGCGCTAGGTCGGAGGCCGCTGACGCAGACGAGAGCAGGGTGCTTGCCTTGCGTCCCGAGCGGGTCCGGCTGTCGCCGCCGCAGCAGGGGGCTGCCTCGGCCCAAGTGGTCGGCGTGACCTATCTGGGCGCCCAGTCCGAAATCCGTGTCGATCTGCAGGGCACGCGTATCCTGGTCACCATGCCGACGCCGCAGGCCCGCGATCCGATGGCGGGTCTGGCCGAAGGCGATATGGTCAGCGCCGATTGGGCGCCCGAAGATGCGCGCCTGCTCCCGGCCGGGGCGTGATTTTCGTTTCAAGGATTGCCGGGAAAACCGGCGGATGAAGCCGGGGCCGGCCAATGCGCGAGAGCCCCCAGAAAGGAAAAACTGATGTCCAACAGAATGCTCCCGTCCCGCCGCGCCTTCCTGGCCGGCAGCAGCGCCGCGGCCGTGGTTGCCGGTCTCAGCGGCCCCGCCCTTGCCCAGGACAAGGGCCAGGTGATCGCCTCGGTCTTTGGCGGTGATTACGGCGATATCCTGCGCCGCACCGTCGACGAGGGGATCATGGCCCCCGAAGGCTACGAGGTGATTCAGGATATCTCCTCGACCGAGGCGCGGCAGACCAAACTGCGCACCGAACGTCGGCGCCGGAACGCAAGCTTCGACGTCGCCGTTCTGGCCGATCTCGACATGTTCCCGATGGCGCAGATCGGCGCGCTGACCGAGATCGACGAAGCCAGCGTGCCGCGGCTTTCGGCCGTGCTTCCGGCCCTGCGCAAGCCCTATGCGATCCCGCAGATCTATTCCTACATCGCGATCCTCTACAATCCCGAGAAGGTGGACACGCCGCCCACCTCTTTCGCGGATCTCTGGGACCCGAAGTACAAGGGCAAGGTCGGCGTCTCGGACGCGCTTCACGTGGCAACCTCGGCTGTGGCCTCGCTGGTGGCCGGCGGCTCGATGAGCGATTTCGCACCCGGGCGCGACAAGCTTCTGGAGCTGAAGAACGATCAGGACGTGAAGATCCTGCCGTCGAACGAAGCGATCGCGGCAGCCTTCGATTCCGGCGATATCTGGATCACGGTCAACTATGTCTCGCGGGCCTATTCCTGGAAGAAGTCCGGCCTGAACATCGAGCGCGCCGTGGCCAGCGAGGGCGCCATTCCGATTGCCTTCGAGATGGCGGTGCCGACCAACGCACCGAACCCCGAAGGCGCCATCGCCTACCTGAACGCGGCGTTGGACCCTTCGGCGCAGACCGGGTTCGCCGAGATGATGGGCTATCTGCCTACGGTCACCGACGCCGTACTCGATCCCGAGCTTGAAGCGGCCATCGGCCTGCCGGTCGAGGATCGCGACAGGCTCCTGTCGCTCGACGAGGCCTACCTGATGGAGCACCAGGCCGAGATCCTCGATTTCTGGAACCGCGAGTTCAAGGGCTGACATGTTCCTGCTGGTTTTCCCCGCGACCCTGATGGTCGTCGTCCTGCTGGTCCTGCCAATGCTCGGCCTGTTCCGGACGTCGCTGAACCTCTATTCGCCGCAGGAGCTGATGGTTCAGGCCCTGAGCGGGGAAAACTATCTCGACGCTCTGGGCGACCCTTATTATCAGCGCATCCTGCTGACCACGATCGGGGTCGCCCTTCTCTGCATGGTGCTTTCGCTGGCGCTGTCGCTGGCGCCGGCCTACTGGCTTGCGCGGATGCGCAGCCGATGGAAATCGCTGGTGATGATCCTGACGCTGTTCCCGCTGCTGGTGGGCAATGTCGTGCGGGCGGCGGGCTGGATGGCGCTTTTCGGCACCGACGGGGCGATCAACGCCTTCTGGCGCAGCCTCGGCGGCGAGACGCTTCAGATGATGTACACGCCCTTTGCCGTGGTGGTCGCCACCACCGCGGTGGTGCTGCCCTACATGATCCTCACCCTGGCCTCGGTGGTCGAGGCCGTCCCGCGCCAGACCGAGGAAGCTGCGATCAACCTTGGCGCCTCGCCGCTGCGGATGTTCTTTCGCGTGCTGTTGCCGCAGGCGGCGCCGGGGGTGCTGGCGGGCTGCGTGCTGGTGTTCATCCTGTCGATGAACGCCTATGCCACCCCGGTTCTGCTGGGCGGGCCCGGATTCACGATGCTTGCGCCGGCGGTCTATGAGCAGTTCGTCAGCGCCGGCAACTGGCCCTTCGGCGCCGCGCTGGCCTTTGTCCTGCTCAGCGCCACGCTGATCCTGACGCTGGCTGTCAGCCTTTTCCTCACCAGATCCCTGAAACGCCGCACGCGCTAGGACGACCGACCCAATGCCCGATAAAGACTACGATGCCCTCCTCGAGGCGATGACGCTCGAGGAGCAGGTCAGCCTGTTGTCCGGTGCCAGCTTCTGGCGCACGGCGGCCATCGAGCGGCTGGGTGTTGCCCCGGTCAAGCTGACGGACGGGCCGAACGGCGCCCGGGGCGAGGATTTCAGCGGCGGCATCAGATCCGCCGCCTATCCGGTCGGTATCGCCCTGGCTGCCACCTGGGCCCCTTCGCTGGTGGAGGAGGCCGCTGCCGATCTGGCACGCGAGGCCCGCAGCAAGGGCGCGCGGGTCTTGCTCGGGCCGACGGTGAACATGCACCGGAACCCGCTGAACGGCCGGAATTTCGAGTGCTTCTCGGAGGACCCCACGCTCGCCTCGGCGATGGCGGTGGCCTATGTCCGGGGGGTGCAGTCCCAGGGTGTTGGGGCGACGATCAAGCATTTCATCGGCAACGAATGCGAACACGAGCGGCGCACGACGAGTTCGCAAATCGACGAAACCACGCTGCGCGAGATCTACCTGCCGCCCTTCGAGGCCGCTGTGAAGGAAGCCCGCGTCGCCTGCGTGATGACGGCCTACAATGCCCTCAACGGGGTGCATACCTCGCAGAACCACTGGTTGTTGGAGGATGTCCTGCGCGGCGAATGGGGATTCGACGGGGTGGTCATGTCCGACTGGACGGCCACACATTCCACCGCCGAGGGGCTTCTGGCGGGGCTCGACCTGGAGATGCCTGGGCCGACGGTCCACCGGGGCGCGAAGCTGATCGCGGCCGCGCGGGACGATGCGGCGCTGGCCGGGGCCGTGCGACGCTCGGCGCGGCGCATCCTCGCGCTGGCCGACAGGGTCGGGGCAGGGGAGCAAGACGATCTCGACACGGAACGGGCCGAGGACCGTCCCGAGACCCGGGCGCTGATCCGGCGGCTGGGGGCAGAGGCCGCGGTATTGCTGAAAAACGACGACAGGCAGTTGCCGCTCGACCCGGCCCGGCTGTCGCGCGTCGCGGTGATCGGCCCCAATAGCGCCAAGGCGGTGATGTTCGGGGGCGGATCGGCGCAGATCAACGCCCACTACAGCGTGTCCCCTTTGCAGGGCCTTAGGCAGGCGCTGCCCGGTGTCGAAATCACACATGCAATCGGCTGCCCCGGCGACCGCTACCTGCCGCTTCTGGATCAGCCCGTCGAGATCCGTTTCTTCGAAGGCGTGACGATGCAGGGAGATCCGGTCCTCGTGAAGCAGGGCGAGACAAGCGAATTCCGCTGGTTCGGCCCGGTCGCGCCCGAGGTCGATCATCTGGCCTTCTCGGCGCGGCTCGCGACCACATACGAGGCGCCGGAAACCGGCGCATATGAAATCGGCCTCATGAGCGCGGGCACCAGTCGGCTCTATGTCGACGGCGTCCTTGTGCTCGACGCCTGGAACGGCTGGTCGCGCGGGCAAAGCTACTTTGGCCACGGTTCCGACGAGCGCCGGACGGTGCTTCACATGCAGGCCGGTCGCCGCTACGAGATCACGTTGGACTATGCCTGCGGCGACGGTTTGACCACCACGCTGAAGGCCGTGCGCTTCGGTCTGCGCCCGCCTTCGGCGAAGGGCTCGTTGGAAGAGGCCGTGGCGCTGGCGAAAGAGGCCGACGCCGTGATCGTCGTCGCCGGGTTGAACGACAGCTGGGAGACCGAGGCGGAAGACCGCGCCTCGCTTGCCCTGCCAGAGCCGCAGGATGCGCTGATCGAGGCGGTGCTTGCGGCGAACCCGGCCACCACGGTCGTCATCCAGTCCGGGTCTCCCGTGCAGATGCCCTGGGCGGACCGTGCGCGGTCGATCCTTCAGCTCTGGTATCCGGGACAGGAATGCGGTCACGCCCTGGCCGATGTGCTGACGGGGCGGGCAGAGCCCGGTGGCAGGCTGCCGCAGAGCTTTCCCGCAGGTCCCGAAGGGTTGGAAGGCGTCATGCAGCGACCGGACCGAGGCGCGAGCGTTCCCTACGACGAAGGCTCCTTTATCGGATACCGTGGCTTCCTCCGGCGCGGCGATCGACCGGCCTTTCCCTTCGGACACGGGCTCGGCTACGCCGACATCCGTTTTGGCGAGAGCCGCGTGAGCGCGACGCCCGAGGGCGCGTCGGTCGAGGTCGTGTTGCAGAACCATTCTGACCGCCCGGGTCAGGAGGTGGTCCAGATCTACCTGCGGGGGGCGGAGGACAACGCTTGCTGGCTTCGTGCCTTCCGGAAGCTGCGTCTGCAGCCGGGCGAGCGAGGCGAAGTGAGGCTCGACCTGACGCGGCGAGATTTCAGCCGCTGGTCCGAGGAGGATGGGGAATGGCGCGAGATGGTTGGCCCCGTTGAAATTCTCATCGGCCGTTCGGTGGAGGTGATCCACAATACCCATATGGTCGACCTGGCTGGATCGAAGCACTGCTTTGCGATGTCACAAACGGCTGGTTCGGAGACGCTGCGTTGACGTGATGGCCACTTGGCGAATGGCGGCCATGGGCCGGGAGCGACGCCGCCCACGGTGCGGCCAGGCGATTGGCCCTGCCGCGCAGCGAAGTCCGGAACTAGTCTTCACCACCAGATGCAGCGGGGGGGCTGAACGACGGCTTCGTCCGTTCTCGGTTGTCCCTGTCGGCCAGTCCAGATTGCATTGGCTTTGCTTTACGGTCTTTGAGGCGCGTTCTGGCAGGAACGTTTAAACGCCCAGCCACCCTAACCCCGCGAAGGCGGCCATACCGAGGGCCATGGTCGCAATAACGTGGTTCGTTCCAATCGCGACGCCAACCGCGATACCGGCCGCGAGCCAGGTCGCCGGTGGTTGTCCGGCCAGCGACGACGCGACCAGGCTGACCACGATCAGCCCCGGCAATTCATCCAGCACCCAGGCGTGACGCGACGCCCGGATGCGCCCGCCCGCGATAAGCCCGGTCACACGGATCGCGAACGCCGCGAGGGCCAACAGCCCGATCACCGCCCAGTATTGCCCACTCATGCGACGGCGACCTTCTTGCGGCGCATCAGAGCGCAGGCCGCCAGCCCGACAAGTGCCCCGACGACGATCCCGTATGCCTGCGGCACCCCGAGGGAGACTGTGGCCACCGTCGCCCCTGCGGCAAGGACCCAAGGCAGAGCCTGCGACCGGCCCCGCCACAGGCCCCGCGCCATGGCAATGAAGGCGGCTGTGAACGCAAAGCCGAGGCCGAAGCGTTCGAGGTCGGGCAACACGGCTCCAATCGCCGCGCCCGCGACGGTCGACGCGGTCCAGACAGAAATCATCACGAAACCCGACCCCAAAAGAAACGCCGCGCCGACCTCCGGCGACTTCGCGCGCTCTGCCATGGTCAGGGCCCAGTTCTCGTCACCCGTGACGTGGATCGCGAGGATCTTCCACCGCCATGAAAGCCCGACCAACACCTCCGAGAGCGAGGCGATCATGCCGACGTAGCGCAGGTTTAGCGCGGCCCCGGCCAGCACCGCTCCCAGAACCGTGCCGGTCGTGGCGAATTGCTCGACGGCTACGATCTGCGACGACCCGGCATGGACGGACGCGCTCATCAGGCCAACGCTCCACGACGGAAAGCCGACCTGCGCCGCCAGCAACCCAAATGCGAAGCCGTAGACGGCTGCGCCGAGGGCAAGGGGAAGGATGGTAAGGGCACCGTGTTTCATGCCATTCAACATAGGTGGATATGATGATGCGAAATACGCTTATCTTGGCAGAGTGATGATCGGATAACATCATATTTGGTATGTTATGCATGGGAGGCAATCATGGATGCGACGGACCGGAAGTTACTCGATCAGGTGCAGCGGAACTCGAAGATATCGATCCAGTCTCTTGCCGACACGATCGGGGTCTCGACTGCATCCGTGCAGCGGAGGATGCGATCGCTACGAGAGGCCGGCGTCATCCAGCGCGAAGTAGCCATCCTCGACCCCAAACCCTTGGGCCTTGGCATCACGGCCATCGTTGCGATCGAGCTCGAGCGTGATCGGCTCGACCAGATCGACGCCTTCAAGCGCAAGGCGCGGGAGGATCGGCAGGTGACCCATTGTTACTGCATTGCCGGGGACGCGGACTTCATTCTTGTCGTGATGGCCGCAGACATGGCGGATTACGAGGCGTTCACGCATCGGTTCTTCTTTGCCGACAGGAACGTCCGCAAGTTCAGAACGTCCATTGTGGTGTCGACAGAGAAGGCCACGTCGGAGTTGCCGATCTGACAAGGTGGATATGATCCTCATCGGCAATGACCACGTTCGAAATTCGCAGAACCGTAGCGGTCATTCGAGACTGCGCTGCGGCTCGTCGGTTTGTCCCGCTATGCGGACGTCGGGGCCCAGATCAACGCTGCGCGGTGCCATGAAATTCCGGCATGGGGAAGCCGCCCTGCGCCAATGGCGATCCTTGCCAACAGCGGCTCTGAGCCGATCGCGCCGAGTTCGGCAGGCCTATCTATCCCCGGAGCTAGGTCAGCTTAGGCTCTGGCGGGGCTCGCCCCTCCCGGGGGGATATCTGAAAAGCAGGGCAAAGTGCTCCTGACTTGTGAGGAGACTTCATTTTTGTGCTCGGCTAATTGGAGAAAGAAGCCAGCTGAGAATTCCAATTCCCGGTACTGGATTGATATTTTGCGAGCATTTCTTTGCTGTCGGGATCTTAATTGTTTCGGGCGTAAGCTATGAGCGTCAGAATTCGAAGAGGTGGGGCTAGATCTTCAAGCTGATATGTTCAGCGATGGAGATCAGGTCCTGAACGGCCTGGCTCTTGGGCATATGTGTCATCGTGAGCGCGCCCATGGGTATGGGCTCGGGTAGTTCCGGCAGGCCGACACGGTAGATTCCCGCCGGGGCCAGCCGAGCATAGTATAGCGGTTCCGGACAGACAGCGATCACGTCCAGCTCCTCGACAAGAGAAGAAAGCATCTGCGCCGAGCGGCAGAGGATGGTCTTGTTTCGCAATTTGACACCCTTGCGAGACATCCAGCTGTGGAAGTAGGCATCCGTGGTCGCAGGTGAGGGGTTTAGCACCCACTGCTCGTGGGTGAGCGCCTCCCAGGATTGCGGCTTGGCGAGGTCCTTCTTGCGGGTCACGGCAACCATGTTCACCGTGCGGAACTGCTGAAA
>NZ_PGTC01000022.1 GCF_002786295.1 Pseudooceanicola marinus
GGGGACCAAAAGCTGCGACAGTTCGTCGACGTGACTGCTGTGCCGGACGGCACTCCGATCACGTACTCTTTCGAGGCGCACGTCGACGGGCCTCAGACCGTTGCTGTCCGCCCTTTCAGCGATGGTGCCGGGTTCACGGGTGGGCAGCAAGACTTCGACCTCGACCCCGGTTGGAATGAGCTTTCCATGACAGTGGGTAAGCCCGCTGGTGCCACCGCCGTCTACTTTTCGGTTATGGGTGAGCAGAGCGCGTACAGCTACCACATGGCGGCCGCGAACCTCACGGCTACGCCTATTCGAACGGCGCCGGTCATTACCGAAGGCAGCGCGGTGACCTCTGCCCCGGAGCTCTTCAACTCGGACCTGTCGGGGTTCGACCTGTCGGGCGGCGTCTGGGTGTTTTTCGACGGCGCAATGTACGGAACCAATGAGCCGTTCCCGCCATATTTCACCATCCAATCCGACGTGAACAACCGCCTCACCGTGTTCCAGAATACCGCGAACGGTGTGATCCGCGCTCTACAGACGTCCGCCGGGGCGGGCGAAGGAATAAACGGGCCTGTCGTTCCGCCCGGCGACCCTGCGAAGTTCGCGGTGAGGTTCGAGCCGGATAACATGGCGTTCATTGTCGGCGGCGTAACCGCCGGGACGGTGGCCTCGGTCGGATATCCAGCCGGACTTTCTGATTTTCACCTCGGCGCTCGGGATGCAGGCGGGGCTGGCAAGCCCCTGTCTCTGACCACTGCCAAACTCTGGATCGCTCCCGCCGCAGCCTACACCGTCGCTGACATGGAGGCACTGACCGCATGAGCATCACCGCAACTCTGATCCATATCGCCAATGAGCAAGCCCTGATCGCCTGGCTGGCCGAGAATGTGCCTGGCGTCATCGCCGAGGATGGCGCCCGCGTCGCGGGAGGCATGGCCCGGACGGCCAGTTACCCGAACCCCGGCCAGGCGAATGACGGCCCCGCCGGCCTCTATGCCAATCTGACATCGGCGCAGGTCGCCCAATGGACCGCGCTCGCGGCTGATCCAGCCCTGGGCATCACGATCCTCGGTCAGATGCCCTACCAGGGCCTCGGCACGGGCGCGGCGCTCTATGCGACCGTCGAGGCGGACGGGGCGACCTGGCCGCTCTGGGAGAGTGTCGCCACGATCCCGGCCCGCCGGGTCACGGGCGAAGCCGAAGAGGTGATCGAACTGCCGGCGCGCGTGGCGCGACCGAGCGTGGCCTGACCGAGCTCATGAGCTGTCCATGTTCTCACCCTTGCCGCTGCCTTGGTGCCCAACAGAGGCACGGATGGGGGGCGTTCATGTGTCTTGCCAGGCCCTAGTGGGTACAACTCACCTGTGTGGAAAGAAGGTGGGTGCTGCCAATGATTGATAGCAGAGCTTCGATTTGGTCCAGGTTGCACCCTATGTAGATTTTCGATATAGAGTCGTTAACCACGTTATGAGGGGGGCGGCATGTCTTTACGAAAGATCTCTGGGCGCGGCTACGATGTGCTGACATTCTTAAGCCATCGGCCTGACAAGGAGTTCTCTGGATACGAAATATGCGGAGCGATTTCGATTGCCTCCGGGACCCTCTATCCACTCTTGATTAAGTTGCACCAAAGTGGATTGCTCCAGCAAAGGTGGGAGGACGTTGATCCGAAGGAGGTAGGGCGCCCGAGGCGCCGGTACTATCGGATTTCCGGAGATGGAATTCGGGCCTTGCAAGAGCGGGAACGCGTTTTGAAACCAACCTTGAAACCCTCGCCAGACGTTGCGCAGAGCTTCGGGGGGAATAGCTGATGTTCGCAGATTATGTGACTATGCTTCTTGCGGCAATTGGAGCGGTGCTGCTGGCTGCGGCTTCGCGAATCTTGGCTGATGACATTAAGGTTTTCGTGCCGAAAATTTGCGTGAAGCTGATCCGGCGCGCGGCGGCAGGAGTGAGTGAAGACCATTCCGCGGCTCTAGAGGAAGAGTGGCTCTCGCATCTGGACGATATCCCAGAGATCACCGGCAAGGCATGGCACGCACTCTCACTCTTCTTCTTTGGAGCTCCAAAGATTTCTCGGGAGGTCGGAAGGTCCTCTGCTGCAAGCTCAAAATATGCACGCCAGAAACGCGTGTTTGATCTTGCGTTCGCTGCGTTTTTCTTGCCAGGGATCTTGCCCGTCATACTGACTATCTGGGTTCTTTTGACCTTGCGCGAGGATGGATCATCGTTTGTTAGGGTGCGAGTGGTCGGTAAGAATGGCCGACCTTTCTATGCCCGAAAATTCCGCACAGTTCATGAGGACTGTGAAGGGCGACTGGCGGCCTACCTGTCGTCGAACCCACTAGAGATGAACCGCTATCTGTGTGGAGTGCCGCTAGAGAATGACCCGAGGGTCACTAAGATCGGACAATTCCTGAGAGTGACGGCACTTGATGAGTTGCCGTGGATCTTTAGCCTGCTAAAGGGAGATATGTCGGTTGTCGGTCCGCGCCCGGTCAGTGCTTGTGACATTGAAAAAAGTCACCGCGCTCAAAGTGCTTTCGCCCCGGGCTTGTTTGGGACTTGGGCCTTGGCAGCGATGGGCGCTCAAGGTTCATCCGGCCTCGGCTCGCCCGATGAAGAGTATAGCAAGAAGGCTTCCTTCATCACAGACCTCAAGATCATCTACGCTTTATTCCGAGCGGTGATGCGCCAGTCACGATAAAGCTAGTCAGCTAGGATATGCATCCTGAATCCCGAGCGATGAAGCGTTTGAGTGTTCTCTTCCTAGCGGCGAGAAGCTCCGAAAGTGATTTCTGTTGAAATCCCATCCTAGCGCAAAAAGCCTATCCCCTAGATCCTCTGGCGCGATCTTGCGATAGATGTTCGCAACGTCCGCGCGTTCCCATCCGCCGAGATCGAGGAGCGTGCCAAAGTCCTTTGTTTGGGCGTGATACCATGTCGCCCACGTATGGCGCAGGACGTGAGGTGTAAGCCGCAGGGGGATCTCGGCCGCCTCCTGGATCGTGTCAAAGGCGCCTTTCATCTGTCCGCCGCCGTTCTTTCGGATCACATATGGCTTTCCTTTGGGGGTCAGACATATCGGGCCGATCTCGGGCAAGCGCTCCTCAAGTGCGAGGTCTAGCGCGCGCCGAGGAAGGCGGATCATTCTCGGGTGGCCGTTCTTCGTATTGGCAAGCCATGCCTCGCCGGTGGTTGTGTAGAAGGCAGCAGCGGAGACCTGGAGGGCTTCCGAGCTTCGGCACCCTCCGCCGAGCATGAGCGCGATCGGGCGCAGGATGTGGGGAAAGCGATCCCGGGCGATCTCGATCACGCGCTCGGCTTCCTCCGGGGTCAACCAGTCGGTCCGCCGGTTCTGCCTTCCGCGCCTGCGGAACTTCCTGGGCGCGGCGAGGCCGTCGTCTACCGCCAGATTATAGACCGCTTGCGCCGGCGTAATGAGTTGCCGCTGCACGGTGTTCGGACTGGCGGCTGGATAGATGGCCCTGGCTGCTTCGGTCAGGGCCTCATTCGTCAAGTCTGAGAGGAGAAACTCGGCGCCGAGGTGGCGGAGGATCGGCGGCAGGAAGCGCCCTTCGCCGCCGCTTTCGAGGTAGGTCAGTGCCGCCTCGGCGAAGGTCAGGGTCGCCCCGGTCCCGAGCGACGCACGCGCGATTAGCCTCTCTTCGAGGCGGCGTGCCTCTTCGGCCGCTTCCCGCTTTCGATGAGAGACAGCGCTTTTGTGAACGCGCTTTCCGGCAACTGTGCCGCGGATGATCCAGCCCGGCCGATCTGGGCGCTTGGTGAGTTTAAGGGGCATTTTCGCACCTCCTCGAGAATGAACGCCTCGGCCAGCGCCTCGCGCCTATACATGATCCGGCACCGCCCCCGGACACGCAGAAATGGAAGCTCGCCGGATGCCCTCAGATTGTCGAGTTGGGACCGGCTGGTTTCGATCCCGCGTTCCGCGAGCCATTGCACGGCCTGATCCGTGGAGAGGGGGATTTCCTCAAGGACGGAGCGGGGATCAAATGCCGTGCCCGTCATGCGCCGATCCTGTCGAGGAAGTGGGCTGCGGCGAGAAGCGCCGGCATTGCCGCAGGTAGGCCGTAGATGAGGGCCGCGCCAAGGGAAGCCCCGGCGGCCGGCGGTTCGCCGGTTAGCCAGAAGCGGAGGCCGGCGCCGGCCGATGTGGCGATCGCTGATCCTCCGCTGACGAAGAGGGCGACAAAGGCTGTCTGCAAATTCTCGGAAGTGCTCATGCGTCCTGCCTCCTACGTTTGGCAGGAGTGAGAGAGCACAAAAATTAGTGACTGTCAAAAAAATTTGTGACATATGGGGCGTCGCTATGAAGCGTCACAAAACTCTTGATGCACGCAAGCCTTGGCGCTTATTGAACTTTTGGGGCATGGATAGGGGAACTGCGATAGATGGCCGAGCGAGTGAGAGACCAAGGGATCGACCATATCCACAATCTGACAGCCGGGCTGACCGAGGATCAGCTCGGGCGTCTCGTCGATCGTATTCGAGCCTTCAAAGAGAAGAGCCGGACGGATCCCGTTCAAGAGCCCGCGCAACCTCGTCGACCTCTTCGCTAGTCAGTTCTCTCAAGGTGGAATGTAGCTCGAGGCGGGCGGGAGTGATGGTGTTGGGATGATGCAGAAGGCCGATCGGCACCTCAAGAGCCTCACAAACGCCGAGCATTCCAGCGTATGAGATCGACCCGTTCCCCTTCAGAAAATAGCTGAGCGCATTCACGCTTAACCCGGCTTCCCGCGAGACCTGGGCAGCCGTGGTGCCTCGGATAGCGATTGCCAAGCGGAGATTTTGCCGCGCTGTCTCTAGCTGACTATCCTTAGCGGCCGGGGTGGTTGTCATGGTCGCTAAACCCTCTCTCTCCGTATGAATTTTTGCACCCTATCACAGATTAATGTGATTGAGAGCAAGTTTTTCTGACCCACTCGAGTCAGGTTTTCCAGACCTTGTAAGCGAGACTACCCAATTTTCCGCCTTGACCGCTTGTTGTCACAATATATTGTGACCATCACTAAAATTTGTGATGCGAAGGGCGGATCGAATGGCGAGACAAGACGAAAAAATTAGCGACCATCTGCCGAGCCCGGCAGAGTTTCGCAAGCGAGTGTGCCGTGACTTGAAGCGCCACGGCTTGGCGCATTCGAGGGTCAGTGTCGAGGCTGGGCTGTCAAAAAACGCCCTCGGCCAGTTCCTGCGGAGCGGGGACGCGGATTTTCGCCTCGGTGCGGCGGCTAGTGTCGAGGCTGCGATCCGGCGCCTTGCCCCTGCCGAGCAGGAAGGGGGCCGGGAATGAACAGCATTCGCGAAAATAGTGCCCTGTCGCGGATGACCCCGCGCGAGCGAAAAGCCCTGGAAGGCTTGGCGATCGAGGCCGGTCAAAGCGCGGAACTGCTGGCACAGGAAATGGCAGCTGCTTTCATGCGGCTGGTTCTGGATGCGCCGGCCGCGCTGCCGTCTCGCCCGCTGATGGGGCTTGTGCAGCGTGCCGGCCGGGGGGTGGGCCGTTGACTGGCGGGGCCTCGGTCGAGGCGTTTCGGATCCTGCGGCGACTGGCCGCGCCGTCAAGCATTCTCGCGGTCCAAGCCGAGGCGGAGAGGGCTGCGGTCATGCGTGCCGAGGGTGGTGCGCTTGAGGTGGTCGCGATCACCTCGGCCGAACTGGTGCAGCGCCTCGCGGCGGCCGGTCTGATCGAAGGGGCAGGGCGCTCGCCCCGCCTCGCGCGCTGGCGGATTTCGGCTGCGGGTGTTGCCCTCCTCGAGGCTGCGCCGTGCGCCCCCGCGCCCCCGCCTTGCCCGCCGCTGCCGGTCGAGGCTGATCCCTTTCCTCGCATTCCAGAAATCCGGGCGATCCTCTCGGGCCGCATTGACGCGCGCGCGCGAGAGGCCCTGCTGTCCTGGTTCGAGGCTGTCGCGGCCGATCCAGACCCGGCAATCCGCGATGAGTGGGAGGCTCTAGGCTGCCGGTTCTCGCGCGAGGAACTGGCGGTCGCCGACCGCCTTGCGCGATCGGCGGGGGCCGTCGTGCCGACCTCGCTGCTGTTGCGCGCGATGATGGGCGCTCGCGTCGATCGCGGGGAGCTGCCCGGCAGAGATCATTTGCGAATGGCTCTGCGGCGTGTGCGCGAGAAGTTGGCAAGGGCGGGACTGCCTGTGGAGCTTCGCACGATCAGGGGGCGCGGTGCCGTCCTGGTCATCAATGCTCCGGGCTTCGTGTTGCCCGGCCAATCCGAACAGCAAGAGAGGGCGGCCTGATGGCGGGAAGCGTTAACAAGGTAATTCTGATCGGCAACCTGGGCCGCGATCCCGAGGTCCGCACGTTCCAGAACGGTGGGCGAGTCTGTAACCTGAGCATTGCCACCTCGGAAAGCTGGAAGGATCGCAATGCCGGGGAGCGCCGTGAGCGGACTGAATGGCACTCGATCGCGATCCACTCCGAGCCGCTGGTTCGCCTGGCAGAGCAGTATCTGCGGAAGGGCAGCAAGATCTATGTCGAGGGCAAGCTCGAAACCCGCAAGTGGCAAGATCAGAGCGGTGCTGATCGCTACTCGACCGAAGTTGTCCTGCGGCCCTATGTGTCGGAACTGACGATGCTGGACCGGCGCGATGCAGGGCAGGGCGGAAGTGCCAGCAGTGGTGGCGCGGCGTCGGGCTATGGTGCCGGCGGCGGCTATGTCTCGGGCGCTGGCGGAGCGTCTGGCGGGCAGTGCGCGGACGGTCCGCGTGACCTTGATGACGAAATACCCTTCTGAGGCCGCTTGCCATGGAAGACCACCAGGAAGCGGATGATGCCTGTCCCTTCTGCGGCGCAGGAGGGGGCTGGCTTTTTAGTCAGGGCGTGTTTGCGGATCTCTATTTCTACATTCGCTGTCTGGCGTGTTTCGCGTCTGGCCCCAAGGCCGACACGGCGCGGGGGGCTTGGCAGGCCTTGCGCCGCCGGCCCGGTTCAACCGTGCCCGCTTTACCGGATCTCAAGCCGGAGGACTACCTGTGACCCTCGATCGTTCGGAAGATCCGCGCCTCGCTTTGGCGCAAGCACGCCCAATCGGTGAGATCGCTGATCGCCTCGGTGTTGCAGACCTCAAGCGGGTGACGCATTCGGAGCGTGCGGGGCCTTGCCCGGCGTGTGGTGGCCGCGATCGCTTTGCGCTGAATACCGCGCGCGGCGTGTTCAACTGTCGTGGCTGCGGAGCCAGAGGCGATGGGATCGCGCTTGTGCGCCTGGTGCTTGGCTGTGATTTCCCGTCGGCCCTTGCCTTCCTCGAAGGCGAGAGAGTCGAGGTTGACCCGGCCGAGATCGAGCGTCGGCGCAGGGCGGCGGCCGATCGGAAGCGCGCGCAGGAGGAGGAGGCGGCGCGCTACCGCGCCCACGCGATCGGCGACGCGCGCAAGATCTGGCAGCGCAGCAGCCCGGCCGACGGTTCGCCCGTGATGCAGTATCTCGCCGCCCGGTCCATTCGGCTTCCCCGCGCCCCCGACGCCCTGCGCTTCCTGCCGGATCATCCCTGCGTGAAGAAGATCGGCGGCCGCCTTGAGACGCTGCATCGTGGCCCCTGCATGATCGCTGGGATCCTCGATCGGTCGGATCGGCTGGTTGCGGTGCATCAAACTTGGCTGGACCTGTCCCGGCCGGATCTTGATTTCAAGGCGGAAATCAGGTCGCCGTCCGGCGAGCGCCTGCCGGCGAAAATGGTTCGGGGCGCGAAGAAGGGCGGCGCGATCCGCCTCGGCGCCACGGGGTCTAGTGCCCGCGCTCTGGTTGCCGGGGAGGGTATCGAGACGACCCTTTCCGCGATGGTGGTCGATCCCATCGGGCCGGCGAACTTCTGGGCGCTGGTAGATCTCGGCAATATGTCCGGCATTATGCTCGACCGGCCGGGGGTGAGGTGGTCGGGCGAGCCCGACATGTCCGACTCCGACGCTTGGGTGCCGCCGCCCTGGGTCGATCGCCTTTTCTTCCTTCGGGATGGCGACAGCGCGCCGGCGATGACCTCGGCCAAGCTGCGCGCCGGGATCGAGCGTGCCCGCGCGTCGGTGCCTGGGCTTGTCGGTCGGATCGTGGATCCGGGCGAGGGGCGAGACTTCAATGACATTCTGAGGGGCAAGTGATGGACGGCACGCAAGAGATCCGTGACGCCTTTGCGGGCGCGGAGGCATTCGGCGCAGGCGGTCACTACGGCGGGGCCGATGCCGCGCCCCCGGAAGATCCTCGGCCGCCCGAGGAGATCGGTTCCGAATACTCGCTGAATGACTACGGCAACGGCTTGCGCTTCCTGCTCTATGGCGGCCGCGAGCGGTCGCTCTTCGTGCCGCGTGTCGGTTGGCATGTCTGGACCGGCAAGGTCTGGCGCCTGGACGAGGACAAGGTGAAGATCCGCGCCCTCGCGCAGCGTGTCGGCGGCCGGATCCTCGAGGAGGTTCCTTTCGTGGCCCTGAGCGAGGAGGAGCGGCTGGCCCTGGACGCCTTCGATGCCGTAAAGAAGGAGCGCGCCAAGATCCTCGCAAAAGACAAGGGCGAGCGGTCCTCGGCCGACCTGATGCGCCTTGCAGAGATCGCCCTCCTCGAGGACGAGGCAACCGCCGCGCGCAAGGCGCTGGCCTCGCGCCGGCGATCGCACACCAACCATGCGAAAGCGGCCGGCGACACGGCCAAGATTAACAACATGCTGACCGAGGCGTCGATCGAGGTCGCGACCCCTTTGGATCGGCTAAACGTCGATCCGCTGGCTATCAATACCGCAACCGGGCTTGTCCGGCTGGTCCCCGTGGTCGGGAGCGATCGTTGGCAATGCCATGTCGAGCCGCACCGGCGCGAGCATATGATCTCGAAGATCATGCCGGTTGATTTCGACCCCGACGCGGAATGCCCACTCTTCAAGGATTTTGTCGAGCGGATCCAGCCAGATCAGGATCGGCGCGACTTCCTGCGGCGGTGGTTCGGCTATTCGCTGACCGGGCTGACAGGGGAACAAAAGCTGGTCTTTGCGCACGGCTCGGGGCGGAACGGCAAGTCAACGCTGATCGACGTGATTGCGAAGATGATGTCCGACTATGCGACAACGGTGCCGATCGAAACTCTTACTGGCTCCGAACAGCGGAAGGGATCCGACGCGACCCCGGACCTTGTGCGGATCCCCGGCGCCCGCATGGTGCGGGCCTCTGAACCCGAACACGGGCAGAAGATGAAGGAGGCCCTTGTTAAGGCCCTGACAGGCGGCGAGCCGATCCTGATCCGCCGGATGATGCAGGAATTTGTCGAGGTCACGCCTGAGTTCAAGCTGACGATTTCAGGCAATGCCAAGCCCGAGATTCGGGGTGGGGATGATGGGATCTGGCGGCGTGTGCTGCTGGTCCCTTTCGAGGAGCAGATCCCGGACGATCAGGTGGATAAGGGGTTGCCGGCGAAACTCTGGGAGGAGCGCGCGGGGATCCTGCAATGGCTGATCGGTGGGGCTTTGGACTACCTGCGCGACGGGCTCAAAATCCCTGCATCGGTGCTGGCGGCTACGGCCGAATATCGTGAGCATTCTGACCCGCTGCGCCGCTTCCTGCTGGACGCCTGCGAGATCACCGGAGATCCGGCCCTCTTTACCCCCGCGCGGGATCTGGTCGAGGCGTTCCAAGCCTGGCAGGAGCGGGCGGGCAATGAACCTTGGGGCAAGCGGCAGATCTCGATTCAGATCAAGGCGCGATCGGAGATCATGCAGCACCCAGACAGCGGCGCGCGGTTCACGGCCGCCAAGGTGTCTGACACCGGCTATCGTGGCATCGCGCTCACTGTTGCTGCGGCCGCAGATCTGCGATCGCGGCGCAACATCGGGCCGGGTTGGTTGGACAAGCGGGATCTGAGGTGAACGGCCCGGTTCGCAAGTGCCAGTTCTGCGGATCCCCCTCGCCCCCCTTCGCCAAGCGGCGGCCGGGGGCGATTCGCGATCTTCCCTCTGGTGTCGACCGGGGGATCTCCTTCTGCCATGATTGCCGGCCTGCGGCCGAGGCGCAGGCGGCTGAGCATATGGAGAGGCTGACGGGGCGCCGTCCTGTCCTCCGGCCTGGTCCTTGCGTAGCTAGTGCGTTGCTCGATGATCTTGGGGGCTCTTCCAGAATTCCGCTAAGTCTTGAATTCCGTTGTCCGATTTAGGGGATCTGGGGATTGTGGCAACTTGGCCGCATCCGGCCGCATTTAACCGTCATCGGGCCGTAGCTAACCGTTATCCGGTCACGTCTTATCACGCAATTACCCGCAATTACCCGAAAGGGGTTGTGAAAGGGGCAACAATGAGGGCAGAGTGATTTCGAGGAAAAAGTCCCATTGGGACGTTTTCTGGTCCACCGGCGGTGGAGGCAGCCAATGACTGCCTCCGTTCCTGGGTGGGTTAAGCACTGGCGCAGGGGTGCAATTCTGTCTGCCGGTGCGATGGACTGGGATTGCCCTGCTACTTCTTGAGAAGCATTCGCAGGGTGATCGCCAGGCCTACGACCGAGGCCAGATTGGCGACGATCGGTAGGGCTTGGTTCAGTACTATATCAAGCACTACAGAGACTGTGTGCGTTTCCGCGCCAACTGTCTATATATGGGTGCAGTAAAAATTCGCCTTTACAATTTAAATATAAAGATTTCAGTACCTTAGGGGGTAATTTATTTTCGCGTAACTTGTTAACGTTGTTCAATCAATGGTGCAGGTTCAAGTTGTCTTATCTGCTCGGAAATCGTTGGATGTTGGCGTTCAATGGTAAGCAGCTATCGATTTCATTAATTTTGTTGTTCAATCACAAAATTTAGTGATGATTGGTCAGGTCCAAAGGAGGATCTGACATGGCGAAAGTTCTGATCGGTTGCGAGACAAGCGGCACGGTACGGGATGCCTTTCTCGCGGCCGGGCATGATGCCTGGTCTTGTGACCTGCTGCCGGCCGATACGCCCACCAATCGGCATATCATGGGCGACGTGCGCGACGTGATGATGCGGGATGACTGGGATCTGATGGCGGTGATGCACCCGCCTTGCACGCGGCTTTGTAACTCGGGCGTCCGCTGGCTGTCGGCGCCTCCGCGCGGCCGATCTCTCGCGGAAATGTGGCGCGAGCTGGATGAGGGCGCGGCCTTGTTCTCGGATGTCTGGAACGTGCCGCATATCCCCTGCGTAGCGGTTGAAAACCCCGTGATGCACGGCCACGCGAAAGAGCGCATTCGAAACTATCGCCCCCCGTCGCAATCGGTCCAGCCTTGGCAATTCGGTAGCGACCCGGCCGGCCCTGACAATGAGCGTAAGCGCACCTGTTTTTGGCTTCGCGGCCTGCCAAAGCTCCGGGCCACGGGTTCTCTTGATGGCACGATCGCGCGCTCGACCGTGCATCGGGCCAGCCCCGGTGCCGAGCGATGGAAGATCCGCAGCAAGTTCTTTCCTGGCATGGCGGCCGCGATGGCGAAGCAGTGGGGCGACCATGCGGCCGGGGTGCTGGAGGCTCGGGCGGCATAGGCGCCACGGCGCAGGGATCGTCAGGTGATGGCGGGGGCCGGGGCGGTGCGCTCCGGCCCCTTTGCGTTCCGTTCCCCCCCGCTCCCCCCTTCTGCAAAGCTCGCCCGCATCGCCAGTCAATCCCTTGCAGGGATTGATGAGGGAATGTCGGGAAGCCTGACGATATGAGAAAGGCGAGCCTAGACAATGGGTTGCCGCCCTGAGGGATCGACGGGATCGAGATTTCCGGGGCGCTCTCTCTACACGGGCGGGGCGCGGGGTGGCGGAAATCCTGAAATCGCCGCGTGCGAAGCCCTGAAAGTTTCAATCCCGTCGATCCCTGATCTAAGGTAAGGCATTGGAAGGATTGATTTATATTGCGGGGCTGCGCTGGGTAGACGTTCCCTAGTCAATCCCTTCATCTGGTTTCGATCCCTGATTTTCGGGCTGTATTCACTAAATTTTGTGATGGATACTTGCCCTGTCACAAGATGAGGGATCGGGGATGTGGAACATTCCGACAAGTGAGGGCGCCCTTGTGGGGCGGTTGACGCTGGAAGTGATCGGGGCGGCAGCGGATCGGCGGTCCGGTGTGGGTCGGGGCGACGGTGAGCGGCCGGCCCCGTCGCTCGCGGCGCTGGCGGTCAACTTGGTGCCGGTCGATATTGGCGCCTCGGCCGTGCGCCGCGCTGAGCGGCGGGTGCCGCCTGCGCTGGCCCGGTATCAGGTCGATGATGGTCGCCGCCTGGTGGTCATGGCTTACGCCTCGGCCGTGGAGCGTCTGGGCGTTGCGCGCGGCGCTGACATGCTGGCCGAGCGTGTCGGCGGCGGCGGTGGCCCGTCCGATGGCGGTATCTCGGCGCGGCTTCAAGATCGCGCCTTTGTTGATGCAGTGCGCGGGCTGGTCAATCACTGGCGCTGGCATCGTGGCCTCGGCCGCTTCACTGAGGGTCCGGCCCGGCCGGTTCTGGTCCCGCGCCGGCGCGCGCCTGGGCGGAGGCAGATCCTCGCTGTTGATCTCTGGGATGCGGTGGCAATCGAGGGGCTGCCCTTCGCCGAGATCCTGCGCCGGCACGGCTGGACCAAACAGGCGGCGGCCGGTCAGATCCTGGCCGATGATTTCGCGGAGACGGTGCGGCATGTGGCGGATCGGTGCGGCCACGGTGCGCGGCTCGATCGCGCTTAGGAATACTCGGCCCGCGATTTTGTTGCGGGCTGGCAATACGCCGGGGTAGAGACCTCCCCATCCCGAGGAACTGCGGGCGCGGCGCCGATCAGGTGTCGGGGCCGGCCTGACCGGCCCCCTCCGCCCGCCTCCTCGATCATTCACAAGATGGAAATCTGATGGCGAGGTATGAGGCCCGGCCGTGGCGCCACCTGTATCGGACGGCGGCATGGCGGCACCTGCGCGCGGCGCAGATCGCCGCCAAGCCGCTCTGCGAGTGGTGTCTGCGCGATGGCGTGGTCAATGACGGGGCGCTCTTGCCGGGTGGCGACCCGCAGCCGGCCCCGAAACTGCGCGTGCTGATCGTCGATCACAAGATCCCGCACAAGGGCGACCATGCCCTCTTCCACGACCCCGGCAATCTGCAAACGCTTTGCAAGCCGCACCACGACCGGCACAAGCAGCGTGAGGAGATCAGGGGTTACTCGGAAGCCCGAGGGTTGGACGGCTGGCCGATCGACCCCGCGCACCCTGCCAATCGCGCGTGAAAATTCCGCGCGAAACGGTGGGGGTGGGTCCGAAAGAAAATCGGGGCCGGTGAGGACCGATGGCAGAGCCTTTTTGCGTGGAAATCTGGAATTGAATTGAGAAAGCCACGCGAGGAGGGAGACAATGAAGGGCCGCAAACCCGCGTCTGATACTGTCGTCCCGATGGCGCCCGATGGTGCCACGGCTCACAACCTGGAGGAGCGGGCGCGGGCGAAGCTGGCGGAGATCGAGGAGAGCCTCGGCCCGTTCCAGATTTCGCCCGAGACCCGTGCGGTCTTCCGGCGCCTTGCCCTTCCGCTCTGTCATCCGACCCGCGATCGGCTGAACGATGGCAACGCTTTCATGTTCCTTCAACTGACCCGAACTGTCCAGCGCCATGAGCGGATCCTGACGGAATTGGAGGAGGTCGGCGAGACCTACGTTTCGGAAGGGCGGCAGGGAAAGCAGATCAAAGCGCGGCCCGAGGTGGGCCAGCTTAACGAAACGTTCCGCCAGATCAGAGCCCTCGCCAATGAGTTCGGCATGACGCCGGCTAGTGAGCGGGGCCTGTCGGGCGGCGGGCAGATGGGTTTCGACTTCGGAGACGGGGGCGAGTATTTCACATGACCGAGGATCCGATCGAGATCGGCCCGCGCGTTCCGGCGGAGGTTGATCCGGTCACGTCCTGGGCGCAGCAGGTGGCCGCAGGCGAGATCGTCGCCGGCCCCTACATTCGGGCGGCCGCGCGCCGGCACCTTCGCGATCTGCGCGACGGTTCGGCGCGTGGCCTGGTCTGGGATCTTCCTGCGGCCATGCGGGCGGTGCGGTTCTTTCCCGACATGCTGGCCCTGAATGGTGGCCGTTTCACCGGGCAGCCGTTCCATCTTCATCCGAGCCAGGCTTTTCGCGTCGGCTCCCTTTTCGGCTGGAAGTGGTCGCCGGATCATGTGGATCCGCTCCGCCGGGGGCGCCGTCGCTTTCGCCGCTTCTATGACGAAGAGGGCAAGGGCAATGGCAAGTCGCCTATGCTGGCCGGAATCGGGCTTTACATGCTGGTCTCTGATGGCGAGTCGGCGGCCGAGGTCTACGCAGCGGCGTCGAAGAAGGATCAGGCGCAGGTTCTGTTTCGCGATGCCGTTGCAGCGGTGGAGCAATCGCGGCGCCTCTCGCGCCGCATCAAGTCGCACGGGAAAGATCCGGTCTGGCAGCTTTCCTACCGGGGGCGCCGGGGGGATCGCCGTTTCTTTAAGCCGATCTCGGCCGATGACGGCCAGTCGGGGCCGCGTCCGCACTGTGCCCTTTGCGATGAGGTTCATGAACACAAGAACCGCGATGTGATCGACATGCTCGAGCGGGGTTTCAAGTTCCGCGAGCAGCCGCTGCTTTGTATGGCGACCAACGCCGGCACCGATCGCAAGTCGATCTGCTACGAGGAACACACGCACGCGGTCAACGTCGTGACGGGCACTATCGAGGATGACGAAACCTTCGCCTTTGTGTGCAGCCTGGATGACGGCGACGATTGGGAGGAAGATCCCTCTTGCTGGATCAAGGCAAACCCGTGCCTCGGCGAGATCCTGACCGATACCTTTCTTGCTGGTGAGGTGAGGAAGGCGCGGCAAATGCCTGGCAAGCGCAACGGGATCGCCCGGCTGCATTTTTGCGAATGGACCCAATCGGTCACGGCCGCGATCAAGCGTGAGACCTGGGCGGCGGTGCAAAAGCCGCTTGATCTTGAGGCGCTGATCGCTTCGGGCGTGCCTTGCTTCGGCGGGCTAGATCTGTCGCAAACGCGCGACTTCACCGCGCTTTCACTGGTCTGGTTGCTTGATGCGACCAAGGGCAGCGAGCGAATGGCCGCGAAAACCTGGATCTGGACCCCGGAGGATACCCTTCGCGCGCGCGCGGCACGGGATCAGGCGCCCTATGACCAGTGGGCGGCGGCCGGCCACGTTGAGGCGGTGCCGGGCGAGCGGCTGCACTATGGCTGGCTTGCCGAGGCCCTCGCCTCGATCAACGCGCGGTTCGCGCCCGAGGCGATCGCGGGGGACCAATACGGCCTTGAGCGCCTCGGCGACAATCTGGCGGATCTTGGGGTCTCTCTGCCGGTGGTGATCCACCCGCAAGGGTTCCAGAAGCGGATCCTCGAGAAGGATCCGAACGCGCCCGAGGGGCAGGGCGAGGTATTCCTCTGGATGCCTCACTCGATCAACCAATTCGAGGAGGCGCTCGGCGACGGGCGGCTCGAGGTCGATCCTAACCCGCTGTTGGACAGCATGGCGGCCGGCGTGACCTACGCCGAAAACCGTTCCGGCTATCGGATGTTCGACAAGGAAAAGGCTCACGTTCGGATTGACGGGATGGTCTCGCTTGCGATGGGGGTCGGGATGGCTCTTTGCCGCGAGCGATCGGCTGGGCCTTCGTCGCCCTGGGATGATCCGAATTTCACTATGGGGGGCTCATGGGGCTAAAGTTGTTCCGCCGCGATCGTGGCGATGCCGAGGCGCGCTCGGCCCTAGGTGCTACGGCCTCGGCCGTGCAAGGCCCCGGCTATGAGGCGATCATGGAAATTATCGGGGGCTCGGACCTGAGTTCCGCAGTTTCGTTTGAGCAAGCGATGACCCTGCCCCCTGTCTTCTCGGCCGTCGAGTTCCTTTCCAGCACGCTCGCCGCGTTGCCGGTGCGCGTCATGCAGAAGGGTGCCGAGGTGAAGGATCACCCGGTCGCCGCGCTTCTGGGAAAGGCCGCCAGCGATGAGGCGACCGCCTTCGATCTTCGCAAGCTGATGCACGGTGCGCAGTTCTCGCGCGGCCGGGGCTATGTGCAGATCGAGCGGGACGCCAGGGGGGATCCGGTCAACCTTTTCCCGATGGAGTATCTTCGGACCTCGCCGCGCCGTGATCGTCGCGGCCGGCTGTTCTATGACTACTCCCGTGCCGACGGCCAGCCGATCACCTACAAGGCTTCGGAGGTGTTTGACCTCGCGTTCAAGCGGAAAGAGGATTGGATCTCCTCCGTCTGTCCTGTGACGGCCTGCGCCTCGGCGATCCGGCAGGGCACGAACGCGGCGCAATACGCGCTCAACACGTTCGGCCGAAACGGCATCCCGCCTTATGTCCTGGAGGGGCCGCATGGCTCCGGTGAGGCGGCGCAACGCGCGGCCGATGATGTGGCGAGCGCCGCCCGTCAGGCCGCAGAAAAGGGGCGGCCGGTGATGCCGATCCCGGCCGGGTTCAAGCTCACGCGGCTCGGGTCCGACCCGGACAAGATGCAGCTTGTCCCGACGCAGGTTTTCACGGTCCAGCAGGTAGCCCGGATCTTCAACCTGCCCCCGGTATTCCTGCAAGAGTTGTCGAAAGGCACCTACGCCAACACCGAGCAGCAGGACTTGCACCTGGTCAAGCACACGCTGACCTCGCGCGCGATGCAGGCGGGGCAAGAGTTTTCGCTCAAGCTCTTCGGCAGGGATACGGACCTTTCGGTCGAATACGACCTGCAAGCGATGACGCGGGGGATTTTCCGCGATCGGATCGAGGCGATCGCCCGCGCGATCGGGTCGGGTCAGATGACGCCGAATGAGGGGCGCGCCCTTCGAGGCGAAGGCCCGCGCGAAGGCGGCGATCAACTGTTCATGCAATCCGGCACATTGCCGATTACGTCGTTGCCGGGGCCGTCGGGCGCGGCGCCAACCAACCAAGGCGAGGGGCAGCAATGACCAAGAGTTTGCGGGATCGGATCGACGGTCAGGCGCGCGAGATCAGGATGAGCCTCAAAGGCCCGGAACTGCGCGCGGCCGACGGTAGCGAGGGTGTGCGGGTCGAGGGCTATGCGGCCGTCTTCAACCAGATTGAGGACATGGCGGGCTATTTCGAGGAGCGCATCGCGCCGGGGGCTTTCTCGGCCGCGCTGTCGCGGGGCGATGACGTGCCCTTCCTGGTCAATCACCGGGGGCTGCCTCTGGCGCGCACGACCTCGGGCACTCTGGAATTGCGCGAGGATGAGCGCGGGCTTTGGATCGGCAGCGATCTGGACCCTGAGGATCCCGACGTGTGCCGGATCGTGCCGAAAATGCGTCGGGGCGATCTGTCGAAAATGTCCTTCGCCTTCCACGCCACGCGCACGACCTGGGATGAGACGCGCGACGTGGCGCTGCGCACGATCGAAGAGGTCGAATTGCTCGACGTGGCGATCGTGACAACCCCGGGCTACGCGGGCACCGAGATTGCTCTGCGGGGCCTCGATCTCGCCGGTCTCTCGGCCGGGCGCGAGGCGAGCCGGCGGGAGCATGTGGCGGCCATGCGCCGCCGGGGGCGCCTGTCCGGGCTCTGATCCCAACTGATCGAAAGCGGGAACGGCGCGGGTGAAGATCCGCGCCGTTCTCTTTCGCACCCCTCTTCGTTCAATCCTGGCGCCCCTCGAGGGGAGGGCGCCCCCTATCGGAGGTTCTGCCATGACGCAGAAAATCGCTGAGCTTCGCCAGAAGGCCATGAAGGTTCACGGTGAGGCCCAAGGCTATCTCGAGGAAGCCGACCGCGACGGCACGTCGCCCGAGCGCGCGGCCGAGCTGCGCAGCCAGTTCGATACCGCCATGGACGATTTCGACCGCTTCAAGGCGGAGGCGGATCGCCTCGAGCGTCTTGCGGAAACCGAGGAGGCCGCCGCCGAAATGCGCGAGCGCCTCGATCGCGGGGAACGTGAAAGCCGCCGTGCGACCGGCGCCGGCGAGCGTTTCGACCCGGGCGCCGACGGCCGCGATGAATATCGCGAGCATTTCCGCGCGGCGCTGGCCGCCGGCTTCGACCTGTCGGCCGTGGAGCCGGAGACGCGCGCCGCAATGCAGGCGCGTCAGGTGCGGGCCGAGAACCGCGCCGCAACGGGCGCCAGTGGTCCGGCCGGCGGCTATACCGTGCCCTCGACCGTGGCCGACTTCATCGTCAAGGCGCTGGCGATCTGGGGGCCGATGACGGATGCGACCTGGGTGATGGACTACAACACGGCCTCGGGCGGCGCGGTGCTGATCCCCGGTGTGGATGATACCGGCAACCCCGCAGACGCCCATACCGAGGGCGACGCCGCCGGGACCGGCCCCGATGCGGTGCTGAGCAAAACCGACCTGTCGGCCTTCACGGTCACGTCCGCCTGGCTCCCCTGGTCCTTCGAGCTTGCGCAGGACTCGAGCTTTGCCTGGGAGCAGATCCTCGGCGAATTGATCGGCGAGCGCCTGGCCCGGCGCGCGAATGTCTGGCTGACCACGGGCACCGGCAGCGGCCAGCCGCTGGGCCTGGTGACGGCCGCGCAGGTCGGTCTCACGACCGCTTCCTCTTCGGCGATCACGTCCGACAATATCCTCGAGATCGAGGCGGAGGTCGATCCCGCGTACCGTCGCGGCCCCAAGTGCGGCTACATGATGCACGACAAGACCCGCCTGGCGGTGCGCAAGCTGAAGAACGCCAACGGCGACTATATGTGGCGCGAGGGCGATCTGACCAAAGGCGTGCCGCCGACGCTGAACGGCTACACCGTCCGCCTGAATCAGGACATGGAGAAGATCGGGGCCGGGAAGAAGGTCATGACCTTCGGGGATCATGGCAAGTACGTGTCGCGCCGGGTCGGTGCCCCCCTTCTGGGCATCGCGCGCGAAAAGTTCTTCCCCAACCTGGGCATTGCGGGGGTGCATCGCATCGACGGCGCGCTGTCGGACCTTCGCGCGGTGAAGTCGCTTCAGATGGCCGCCTGATCCTCGGGATCCTGACAGGCAAGGAAGGGGCGGCGACGGCCGCCCTTTCCTCTGGCAACTGATCCCGGAGGGGTGCAGATGAGCAAGAAAGATGTGTTCCCGGTCGTGTCTGCGGCGGGGGCAGGGTTCTCGATCGAGCCGGGCCGCGTGGTGTCGCTGGCGCCGGCGATCGCGGATGACCTGATCGAGGGCGGGCTGGCTGTGAAGGCTTCGCGCGGGATGACGATGGAAAAAGCGCAGCCGATTGCCGAGGCGGCCGCCGTTGCCCGGCGTGCAAAGCGTGCCGAGGTGGAGCTTCCGGCCGGCGACGATGGTGCGGGCGTTTCGGCCGGCGACGATGGCGCGGGCGGTTCGGCCAGCGATGATGGCGCGGGCGGTTCGGCCGGTGAAGATGGTGCAGGCGGCTCGGCCGGCGACGATGGTGCGGGCGGCTCGCCCGCCGCGTGATCCTGACAGGGAGGGCCTGACATGGCAATTCGACAAGTGCAGGCCCCGGCCGTGCCGGCGGTGAGCCTGGACGCCCTCAAGGCGCACCTGCGCGTGACCTCCACTGCCGAGGATGATTTCCTGCAAGGGATCCTCGCGGTCGCGGTGGAGGAGGTTGAGGCGCGCTCCGGGCTTGCCCTGGTCGCGCAAGAGATCCGGCAGGTGTGCCCCTATCCTGCCTCGCGCGAAATTCGGATCGAACGGGGGCCGCTCCTTGAGGTGGTCCGGTTGGTGGTGAAGCGTGCCGATGGTGAGCCGCTCGAGGTGGATCCCGCGACGATCGTGACCGTGGAGGCAAACTCGGGTGAGATCCTGATCCTGCCCGAGGCGGTGGGCGGAGCCTCGACGCGGGATGATGCGGTCGAAGTGATCTATCGGGCGGGCTACGGGGCGGGGCCTGAAAATGTGCCCCCGACACTGCGGCACGCGGTCCAGTTGATCGCGGCGCACCGCTATGAGGTCCGCGAGGACGTTGTGATCGGGACGATCGTTTCGCCGGTGCCCAATAGCGCCAAGGCGCTGATCGCCCTGCATCAACGGCGGTGGGTGACATGATCGGCGCCCTCGATCAGCGGATCCGGCTGGAACGGAAGGTCGAGCAGCCGGACGGCGCCGGCGGCCGGCGGGAAACCTGGTCTGCCTTCGCTGACGATCCTGAGCCTTGGGCGCGTGTTGCTCTCGACGGGTCCACCGAAAGAGAGGCGCGGGGTAGGAAGATCCTGGTTCAATCCGCAGTCTTCACGCTGCGCGCCCGCTCTGATGTGCGCGGAGCCGATCGGATCGTCTGGGATGGGCGAGCCTGGGAAGTGGTCTCTATCGGCACGCCGGTAGCGCGCGCGCGATACATCAAGGTTTCTGCGGTGGCCGGGGAGGTTTGACGATGCTGAAACTCGAGATCCGCGGGACGGCTGAAATGCAGGCTGTTTTCGAGCAGATCGCCCCGCGCGAGGCTGAAAACCTGATGCGCGCCACGATCGGCGGCGTGGCGGGCGAGATCCGCAAGGATCTGAAAGAGACCCTTCCGAAGCGCCACGGCACTTTGCGCAAGAATATCAAGGTGAAGCGCCGGCGCGTTCGGTTCGGCTATGCTCGTGCGGACGTGGTTGTCGGCCCGGACGCCTTCTATTGGCGGTTCATCGAATACGGCACCCGGGCCTTCTACGGATCGGGGTTGCAGCGCCGGAAGGGCAAGAAGGGGATCCCTTGGAATGGAGGGGTTTCCGGTCGTGGCGTCTTCATGCGGGCGCTTCGGCGCCAAGAGCAGAAGTTGCCGGCGACCCTCGATCGGGTGTTCAAGGCAAAGCTGATCGCCGCCGCCAAGCGGGCGTTGAAGCGGCAGAGGAGGGCCAATGCCAAATGACGCTGGCGAGTTTCAGCGCGCGCTCTTTACGCTGCTGTCTGCTGCCCCTGAAATGAACGGGATCCAGATCGTCGATGAAATGCCGCAGGCGGAAGACGCCTCGGCGCTGGCCGGACTGCCCGCGATCGAGATCGGCGACATGGACATTCGCGATTGGTCGACCAGCGGGACCGAGGGCGACGACATAGCGTTTCGCCTGCACGTCTGGAACGTGCCCGGTTCGCTTTTCGATCTGCGCGCGATTCAGGGCGCATGTAAGGGCCTGCTTCACCGCCGGCAGGAAAATCTCACGCTCCCGCGCGGAAAGGTGGTCCTGCTGCATCGCCTCGCCTCAAGGGTGGTGGTC
The DNA here is from genome assembly GCF_002786295.1 of Pseudooceanicola marinus. GTDB lineage: Bacteria > Pseudomonadota > Alphaproteobacteria > Rhodobacterales > Rhodobacteraceae > Pseudooceanicola > Pseudooceanicola marinus. The sequence goes on from NZ_PGTC01000022.1 coordinate 21,080, forward strand.
GATAAAGCGCATGGGGTCTGCGACTACCGTGCGCTTGTCTGCTACGGCGAGACGGGCTGACCGCCTCCCCGACACTTTCCAACTCAACCCAAGCCGCGAGCCCTGCTCGCGATCAAAGGAGGTTCGCTCATGCCCGGTGCAAGCGAAGACGTTATCTTTAAGCTCGGCGGCACCACGTTCGCCGCGATGGAAGCGAAGAGCTTTAAGCGGTCGGCGACGGCGATCAGCTGGACCGACAGTTCCAGTAAGGGCCGGCAGACCTTCGTGCCCGGCAAGGTCTCCGCTGATGCGCTCGAGATCTCGGTCTCGGGCTTCCACAAGGACGATCATCGCCTGGCGGCGATCGGCGTCGGCCCGGCGGCGGATCTGTTCCTGGATGATGCTGCGCTCGAGTTTCCCGGGTGGGGGGTGATCTCCGGCAAGTTCTTCATGAACGATTATTCGGGGGATGCACCGCTCGGGGACGCTGTGAAGTTCTCGGCCACGCTGATGAGCGACGGCGATTGGACCTTCACCGCTGCCGGTGCAAGCTGATGGCGGCGCATGGTTTCCAGCCTGTCACGCTGCAATGGCGTGGGGAGACGATCACCATTCCGGCCCGTGGGATCCTTCCCCTGGTTGCCGAGATCGAAGAGATCTTGCAGCACGGCACCTCGGATGCGGCGATCGAGGTTCTGACCCGCCCGAGCGGCCCGGGCTTCGTCAAGATCTCGCAGTGCCTGGGTGCCGCGCTGCGGCACATGGGCAAGCGTGTGACCGACGAGGAGATCTATCTCTCGATCGACGGCGCGCTTGCGAAGGGTGATTTCGAGCAGGTCTCGGCTGCGCGTGCGCTGACGATCGAGCTTATCGGAATCGTCTCGCCTGCGCTTTCGCGCGAGTTCGAGGCGGAGGATGCCGGCGCGGAAAAGTAGATCGCGGGTCCGCTCGCTCGCTGGTCAAGACCCTTTTCTGCCTGGTTGTCGGGCAGGGGTGGGTCGGGCCGCTCGAGTGGCGACAACTGGCGCCGGGTGAGGTGTGGTGGCTGATCGACGCCAAGATGCCGCCCGAGACCCGAGCGGATCCCGCGCGCGATCGTCGCCTTCAAAACGTTCTGAAAAATGCGATCGCGGCCGAGGAGGCGGATCGCGCCCGGGAGGCGTGAATGAGTACGACCGTTGGTGACATTGCGATTTCGGTCGGGGCGGATATTTCGCCCCTGCGCCGTGGTCTCGCTTCGGGCTCGAAAGAGCTCGCGTCGTTTTCGCAGCGGGCAAGCGTCCACGGCCGCCGCCTGGTCCGCCTCGGGGGTATCATCTCGGCCACCATGACGGCAGCGGCAGGCGGTGCCGCCGCTGCGTCTCGTAGTGCGGCCGCAGCGGCGACCGAAGTTGTGCGCCTGGCGGAGGTCGCGGGCGCCAGCACGACCGAATTTCAGAGGTGGGCCGCTGCATCGGTGGCCTTTGGCATCGAGCAGGATAAGCTGTCCGACATTCTGAAGGATGTGAATGATCGCGTGGGCGACTTCATGTCCACGGGTGGCGGTCCGATGAAGGACTTTTTCGAGCAGATCGCGCCTTTGGTGGGCGTGACTGCGAAACAGTTTGAGGGTCTTTCCGGGCCGCAGGCGCTGCAACTTTACGTCGATACGATCGAGCGGGCGGGCGCCAATCAACAGCAGATGACATTCTATCTTGAGGCCATGGCCTCGGATGTGACCGCTCTCCTCCCTCTGCTTCGGAATGGCGGCGCCGAAATGCGCCGCCTCGGCGATGCGGCCGAGGAGTCGGGCCGTGTCATGAGTCGGACCACGCTGGACGCTGCTGTGCGGCTTGACCGTCGCTTCCGCGATATTTCCAGCACGATCCGCACCAGCCTGAACAGGTCGCTTCTCGAAAACTCGGAGAGCTTCGAGAAGGCGGCCGAGGTGATCGCCGAGGTCTTCGTGCCGGCGATCGGCAAGGCCCTGGGCAAGATCTCGGACCTGATCGTCAAGCTGGGCGAGGCGAAAGAGTTGGTCGATTTCATGCGGGATCCGACCAGCGGCGTGAACCCGGACGCATTCGCTCCGTCGGGCTTCGGCGAGGAGGGGGGCAGCGGGGATCCGGTTGCGGATTCGATGAACCGTTCGGCAGCGGATCCCGGGCTCAATGATCTCTATGGGATCCCTCTGGATCCGATCAAAGTATCGCCTGATGACAATGACCCTCCGGGTGTTCCGTCCCGACCCGCAGGGGTGGATCCCTACGGCGGCGCTGGATCTGGCGCTGGCGCCGGTGGTGGCGGGGGCGTGTCTCGCGAGCAATTTGAAGCCCTGCGCCGTGCCCTGGCGACTGAGCGGGAGATCGTCGAAGAGGATCGCCTGCGGCGCCTTGAGGAGCTTGCGGCATACCGTGAAAAGGAAGTCGCGACCGAACAAGAGTACGCAGATACCAAACGGCGTATTCAGGAAGATTACGCCGAGGCTATGCGCGAGCTTGATGAGCGCGAGCGGGCGGCGAAACTGTCGGCGATGCAGGGCGTTTTCGGTGATCTCGCCTCGATGATGTCATCCGAAAACAAAAAGCTCTTCAAGCTCGGCAAGATGGCGGCGATCGCCGAGGCATCTGTCGATGGTTACCGCGCGGCGGTCTCGGCCTGGAAGCACGGGATGAAGATCGGCGGGCCGCCGATGGCGGCAACGTTTGCAGCGGCCTCGGCTGTCAAGACTGGCGGCCTGATCGCATCCATTGCGTCCCAACAGATCGGCGGCAGTGGTGGGTCGGCTTCGGCGGGCGGGGGTTCCCCGGCCGGCGGTGGCGCTGGTGCGGTGGCGGAAACGCCCTCGCCCAATATGAACGTCTACCTGTCCGGCGGGTCCGGCGGCGGGTTCGGAGAGGATCAGCTAATGGGCCTCCTCGAAATGATCCGAGACAAAGGGGTCAAAGGCGCCAATCTCAACGTCTACAGGGTCTGACCATGGGCTTTCATATCGGCGCCGGCGCAATGGCCGGCGATCTTTCCCGGGCGCTTTCGAGTGCCCGGATCCTTCCAGCGACCGCTTGCGCCGTACCGGTCGGGGTGTCCTGGTCGAATATGGCGATAGCGGGCGACGCCACATATCCTGAGGCGATCACCTCCGCATTCCTTCATGAGCGCGGCCGCGTGGTCAATCCCTCCGCCGTGGCGCGGGCGGATCTGTCTTTAGGGGCTGCCGTGACGATCGACGCCGTGACTGTGGCGGCTCATGATCTGGGCGTGACCGGGGCCGAGATCTCGATCGAAGGCGAAGAGCCGGGCGGGGCGGTGATCGAAATCCTTGGTCGGCAGACGGTTGCGGACAATCGGCCTCTGTTGGTTTGCTTTCCGCCTCGCTCGCTGGTGTCGCTATCGCTTCTCATCCACGCAAGCGGCGGCGCTGCGGCCGCCTCTGCTGTCGGGTTCTTCGGTGGCGGCCGGGCCGTCGCCATGGACAGCCCAAGCCGATGGGCCGAGGGGCCGCCGGCTCCGGTGGTCGGCTTGCGCCGCGTGAGTACGATCACGTCGGCCCGGCGGGAGCCGCTCGGGATGGTCCTCGATCGTGCCGGCGGCTCTCGCTCCTTCTCCTGGCCGTGGCTGGCGGAGGAGTTCACGAGATCTGAAATGCCGGCTCTTCGGGATGCGCTCGCGCTCGGCTGGTTCGTGATCGCTGAACGGCCCGAGGATGCGCCGGGCGATACGTTCCTGGGTTGGGTCTTCGGCGACGTGGCCGAGCCGGCACCGACCGGGCAGGCCGATCTGCATTCCTGGTCACTCAAGGCGGAGATCTACCTTGCCTGACAATCCGAACTTTGCGGCTAGGCCGGCAACAGTCGTGCGGATCGAGCAGCCCCGGTGCGCCCATTCCTTCGGGGTCGGTGGGTGTGCGGCTGACCCGTCTGCGGCGCCTTGCTATCGTACGCGCGGCACCTGCCGAGCCGTGCCGAGCTATGAGGCCGGCGCGCCGCTCATGCTCTACTATTGCTTTCCTGGTGGTGGCCGGCCTTCTGATGATCTGCTCTTTGTGCCGCTCCTCGAGGGCGTCAGCCTGTCCAGTCCCAAGATCAACGTCTCGGGCGCGGACAAGCGATTGAACCCCTTTGGCCTGCTGGGGTCTGGGCGGCTGACTTTCCTTGATGCCGAACATTCGGATTACCTGGTCGATCCCTACCGGGCGCAGCGTGGCGCGCCCCTTGTCGGCACCTATTGGGGGCGCTGGCTGGCCCGAAATCAGTTCGCCCGCGCGGGTATGGTGGTTTCGGTGTTCGAGGGGTTCGACGGCGAGCCGCTCTCCACCTTCGTTCGCACCGACATGATGACGGACGGGATCGACCGCTCGGGTGGCGAAGTGGTCATGAATCTGACTGACATTCTGCAAAAGGTGCGGGCCGAGGGTCTCAAGGTGCCGCAGCTTTCGCCGGGGGAGTTGCGCGAGGCGACGGATGCCGTTGCCTCAGCGATCGAGATCTCGGGCGCCTCGCTGGATGACTACCCTGTGCAGGGCGAGGTGCGGATCGGTGACGAGATCGTCACCTACACCTCGGCGGCCATAAACGCCGAGGGCTATCTCGAGCTTTCGGGGCTGGTGCGAGGGGCTGACGGATCTGCCGCGTCCGACCATGGGGCCGGCGACCGCGTGCAGCGGTGTCTTCGTCTGGATGGCCTCTCAGTCGATCAGGGGCTTGCCTTGATCTATGGCGAAACGCCGATGCCAGCGGATTATCTGCCACTTGATGAGTGGGCGGCCGAGGTTGAGAACTACCTCGCGCCATACATCCTGGATGGGCTGATTTCGGAGCCACTCGACGCCGGGCCGCTGATCGGGGAGATCCTCGAGCAATGTCAGGCTTGCCAATGGTTCGATGGGGAGGCGCGCAAGGTGCGGCTCTGGGCTGTTAAGCCGATGGTCAACGCGGCCCCCGTGCTCACTGAGGAACGTCATATCATAGGCGGCTCGCTCGAGGTGCGAGATTTCCCCGATCGGCGCGTGTCGCAAGCGTGGGTCTACTATGAGCCGCGCGAGCGGTACGGCAGGGGTAAGAACCCTGACGATTTTCGGCGCGGCTTTGTCTCGGCAGATCTCGGATATGAGACCGAGGCGACATTCGGAGCGCCGGCCATTCGGACAATCATGGCTCGCTATATCGGAGCGCGTGCGGTTGCGGCCGAAACCACGGGGCGGATTCTGGCGCGCTACAGCATGGGCACCAGCGAGGCCAAGTTTGCCTTGCTGGATCGGGACGCGGCCGCGATCGGGATCGGATCTGTGGTGATCCTGTCATCGGAGGACATTCAGGCCGAGGACGGATCACGGGATCTTCGCCTTTGGGTCGTCACCTCTGCTGAGCCGAAACGCGGCACGCGACAGGTTCACTTCACGGCCGAGGATGCGACCCTGGCGGGGACGTTGACCGCCATTCAGGAAGACGGTGTGCCGGACTATCAGGGCGACGGATCGGATAATCCGGTCGGGGCCTTCATCGGAAATGACGCGGGGCTTTTACCTGATGGCCGCCCCTGCGCTCTCATTCAGTAGGGGGAATTATGGTCCAGAACGTACCGGACTATCTGGCGATCGGATCGGGGGAGAAGGACGCGGGATCCCCGCTCACGGCTTCCCTTGTCGAGCGTCTTGATACTAACCCGGCTGCGATGATGGGGGGCGCGGCGGGCGCCCCCCGGCTGCTGCCCGCTGCCACGTTTTCGGAGATTTCTGCGGGGGACGTTCTTCGGTGGTCTCTTGCGGAAATTGAGGGGTCGTCGAATGGTTCGCTTACCTTCGGGCGCCAGATCTTCAACTTTGGGACGGTGCGTGTGGTTTTTAGCTACAGCTCCTCTAACTCAGGTCTGCGGAAAAACGGCTCTGTGATCTTCGGTGACTCCGGGTCGGGGGTGCGTACCGTGGATGTCACAGTCGCGCCCGGTGACCTTCTCACTTTCCATGCTTCGGGCGCCTCCTCAGTTACCCCGAGGATCCGCTACGCGCAGTTCAAGACGAACGGTGAGCTTCTGACGGCCAATGCGAACGGGATGGGGGAGACATATCATGTCGACTGACCTTGAGAATATTCGTGTCGTGAACCCCGAGGGGGGCATCTTGGCGATGAACCAGCTGACGGGCTGCGAGATCTACATCGACCCGGGCACGCTGCTGCATTCGATCGTTGCCTCTGGCGCGGTTGGTACGGTTGCAGACTATGTGCCGCCCCCGGATCCGGCGGACCCGCCGCGCTATGCCTCGGCCGACGAGGCGATCGCGGCCCTCGAGGACGGGATCGAGGATTTGGCCTTTGCGCCCCTGGTCATGGGGATCCCGTATTCTGAGCGCGCCGCTTGGAATGGCAAGGTCGCGGCCGCCCGCGCCTATGTCTCGGGCGAGATCTCGGCCGAGGATGCCGAGGCCCTTTCGCTCGAATCTTCGATCACCGGGCAGGACGTGGCCGAACTGGCGGACGAGATCCTTGCCCGCGCGCAGGCATTCCAGAAAGTGGCGGCGATCGCTTCGGGTGTGCGGCGCAAGTATCGCGACCGCATCAACGCGGTTTCCGACCCCTACGGCTTCGAGGTCGAGGTCGATGCGGCAGGCGATGCCCTGCGCGCGGCTTTGGCTGAGATCGAGGAGGGCGTCGAGTGAGCTTGCCGGAAAAGGTCTCGGGGGAGGCGGCCGCCTCGGCCGTGTCGTGGGCGGTTGCTACCGCCGGGGCCGCGAGCCTTTGGATCGTCCGCACGGTGCTGACCAATCATAGGAAGATCGCGCTCTTAGAGCAGGCGGTCGGGTCGATCGCGAAGTCTGCCGAGGAGGACCGGGCGGCCCGCGTGCGGCTCGAGGCAAAGCTCGATGGCGCGATAGAGCGCGGCCTCGGCAGAAGCTGAAGCCACAACAGCGAGAACGCAACGGGCGTGCCTTCGGGCGCGCCCTTTTCTTTTGCGCGAGGAGGAAGCGCCATGCAGACGGTGCGCGAAATCACTGCGGGGATCATCGCCCGCGAAGGCGGCTTCGTTAACGACCCGGACGATCTGGGCGGAGCCACGAATTATGGCGTCACGATCGGCACGATGCGGCGTCTCGGTCTCGATCTCGACGGGGACGGGGACGTTGATGTTGACGACGTGCGCCGCCTGACGGCGGCGAAGGCGGCCGAGATCTTCGAGGCTCACTATTACCACGGCGCCGGGATCTCGCGCCTGCCGGCCGGCCTGCAACCCACGGTCTATGACATGCAGGTCAATGCCGGCGCGAACGCGGTGAAGATCCTGCAAGGGGTGTTGAATGAGCTTGGCGCGGATTTGGCGGTGGATGGTGCCCTTGGCCCGGCGACCGCCTCCGCCGCCGCCAAGATCTTCGCGCGCGTCGGGGAGCGCCTGGTCGATGCCTACGGGATTGCACGGCGCAATTACTACTACGCGATCGGCGACCGCCGGCCGGCCATGCGCAAGTACGCGCGCCGGCGTGATGGGGGGAAAGGCGGTTGGATCCGTCGCGCCGAGGAGTTCATTTCGCCCCGTTTCCATCTGACGGAGGCGGAGCATCGCGGGAGGATCGCGAAATGGGGTTGATGCAGATCATTTGGGGGGCGCTCTTCGGCGGCGGCCGCAACGTGGTGGCTGAGACGGTCGAGGCTTTCCGGCCGAACGCTGAGGCGTCGGATCAGCGCGCCCACGCTCGCAGACTGGCGGCCGTGCAAGCGGCGGCTGAGGAGGGCCGGGGGAGTGGCTTCGTCGGCGGCATCAAGGCTCTTGTGCGGCCTTTCTTCGCGCTTTCGGTGCTGGCACTTTTCGGCTTTGCAATGGCGGATCCGACCGCTTTCGCCGTCCGCATGGCGGCGCTTGCGGCGGTTCCTGAACCGCTCTGGATCATCTTGGGCGGTATCGTGGCCTTCTACTTCGGTTCGCGCGAGGCGGAGAAGATCCGCGGTGTGCGGGCGGGCGATGTTGTCGCGGGTCTGAGTGCTTTCCGGTCGGCGCGGCAGTCGATCGAGGCGCAGCCGAGCGGTGCGGACTACGTGTTGGGGGCTGCGGGTGGGTCGGTAGATCCGGGGGCCGACAATCCGGCTTTGGCTGAGGCGCTTACACTAGTGCGCGAAATTCGTGGAAAATAGAGAGCCCGGCTGCTGCAAGTAGGCCTCGAGTTCCTACAAGTGCCGGCTCTTCTAGGCAACATGCTTGATGAGGAAAAATGTGTAAGTGGCTGTCACTCCTGCCACTGATTATACCTTTGACCTGATGTCGTCGAAAGAGTCATGGACTTGAGCGACTAAGCCACGAAAGAATACTGTTTACGGGTTGCCTATGAGGAGCCCGTTGGGAAAATCTGTAGGCTAAATCGACTAAATCCGTTCGAAGTCTGGGGGGTGCTATGAAGCGTACTTTAACTTTCTTATTTGTTTCTGTGATGCTTTTGTCTTTTCTAGGGGTGACTTGGGTTTCATTTCGCTTGGTGGCGTATGTTGCTGCCGGCGCCAGCGAGCTGAAGCCGAATGAGTATGTTCCATTATTTGTGGCTTTTGTGACAGCTGTAGTTGGTCTGGTTGGGGCTCTCTACACACAAAATAGAATTCGAAAGCGCGAAGTGGATAGTGCACATCGGCCGAAGAAAATGGAAATATACTTTTCATTCATTGCTCAGGTTGAGCGGCAGATGCTATATCAGAAGGAAGAACTAGGTCTCGAGGCTATAGATGATGCCGAGCTGGTTAGGGAGATGATGCGCTTCAAGTCTCTTTGTTTGCTGTGGGGGTCGGCTGAAGTACTGAGAGCTTTAAGCGAATTTCAGAGAGTTAGTGCGTCACAGCCCAGCCCGAAAAGCATGCTTCGATCAGTTGATGCGCTCTATCGGGCGATGAGAAAAGATATAGGTTTGTCAAACGTAAGCCTGCCCAAAGACTTCTTCGCTAAGTGGCCATTGTCGAATCCAGGGGATTTTGACCGCCTTGATGAATAAGAAGGGTTGGTGAAATTGTCGAGATTTTCATGCTTCTCCATAGGGGGGTAAGAAAATTTTGAGTTAGGCGGGCGCAGTCTCGATAAATTTTATTACCCATACGGCGAGGTCAAAGAAAAGTGCGGCTAGGACGAACGCGGAACAAGCTCCAGCGGTGATGAAGAGCTTTCTCGGCGCTATCAAAACGGCAGCTGAAAGTATGCTGAATACTATGAGCATAATTGCACCCGATACGAATATCGCCAAGCCCGCGCCGTACAAGGCGCCAACCATCGATAGGCCTATTCCCACAGCCACACTCGTCAGTGCGGCGGTTGAAGACGTACTCACCATCACTCGTGACGTGATTGTGATTGCTCTTTTCAAGGAATCGACATTTTTGCCGCGCTTGACGAAACCGCGGAAGAATAGCCCAACGAATATGACGTAGGAAGCAATGAAGGCCGCAAACGTCCATCGAGGCATGTCATTGATAAACTGAGTTGCTTTGCGTAAAGTATCCTGCGCGTCCAACAGGAATTCAGGTGCGGATGCTTGCAGAACAACAGCGCCGATCGTTGATAGGGTGTCTTTGCATATAATTGCTAAGAACAGGAAGCCGAAAAAAGCTCCCGAAACCTGGTGTGTTAGATTTCTGCTTGCTGCTTCACTTTTTTTGGACTCCGCGAAGGCGGTGATTCCGAGGGGGGCGAAAAAAATCAGCGCTGTTAAACTATCTTTGACGACGTCTGGGAAGGAGGGGAGTGTAAGATATTGACACAACTGATCCCATGCCCACCGGGTGAATGGGTACCAGTGAGATACAACCCATTTTGCGACGGATCCCAACCCGAAATAGCTTATAAGGATTAGTGCTAGCTTAAACCCGGCAAGTATTGATGAGAACTCTTGTGCAATTGATCGGAAGTCGTCTTTGGAAAACATGATTGCCCTGTATTGCTTCTGTCATTTGGCTGTGGCTGGCGCTTGCGAGCTACGATAGCTCGGAATTTTGGTCGGTTTCTAGTGTTAAATATTCGCCCCTATAAATTTTTCAGGGCGGCGATGCTTAGCGTGAGTTCGGAGTGTCTTCGGGGCCTTGCTTGAACGGCAAGGATTGCCGGGGATGTTTGCGGTTTCGGCCTCTGATTGTAGATTTCGGTAGCCTGCTGCTACAGGCGGCGCTGAGATAGCCGCTTTGCCACTTGCCGCCGAGGGGCGGGGTCGTCCCCTCAGGCGAGCTAATGCGGTTGAGTCGATCCTGTTGCAAGCCCGTAAGTGCGATCAACTCTGTTCTGAAATATCCGCTGAGCCTACACATGAAATCCCCATTTGGTAGGGCCGAGCTGTGGCCTCGATAAGGCCCTAGTTAGTTTTAAAGGTGCTGGCGCGCGCAGTTGTCCGTTTCGCAGTCTTTCCGTTTGTCGCATTTCGGCTTGCCATTCGGGTGAGGCGTTAGCGAGTTCAGAGCGAAGTGTTTTACTGCCTAGTGCTGAGCTGAAAGGGTCGCGGGCGCTTAGTGCAGGTATCCCAGACGACAGGTTTCTTACGGACTTATCGCGCATGAGGATTATGTTATAGTCGGCGAATAGTTCCTGTGCCGAGCTAGGCCGGATCGAAACACATCTTGTGTGGGCGCCAGGCTAGTACCGGCGCGCCGATTTGCGCCGGTTCAGTCCGCGGAATATTCGCATTTTCTTTCTCCATCTTTGGTGCACATGCCTGACCTACCGTAGGGGAACATGGCGCGAACAAACGCGCCAATTTCGCGCCACTATCGTCACGAAACTTGTGTCGTATCGGGAAAACCGACTGAAAACGCAGGAAAATCCTAGCCCCGATATTCTTCGCGCGGGCGCGAAAAAAGCCCTTGTTTCTCCGAGTCTTACCTCATATACGCATCAGCGGAGACGTGGCCGAGTGGTCGAAGGCGCTCCCCTGCTAAGGGAGTAGGCGGGAAACCGTCTCGAGGGTTCGAATCCCTTCGTCTCCGCCATTTTCGCTGCCTATCAGGCCGAAAATATCGAGCAAGACCAACGCGGTAACTCACTTTATCCCCGCAGGCGGGGTCGGCTTTGCTACACAATTTGCTACACATTTCCGGGATTCGTTCCGCCGAAATGAAGCAGAAAGTGAAGCAGGCGCGCCGACATCTGTAGCAGCAGAAGGGTCGTCGGCGCGCCCTGACGCGGGTGTTCCGGCCCGCGTGTCTCATCAGGCTGCGGAGCGCAGCCCCTCCAGGGCCTTCTCGGCGCGCAAAATGTCGTGCACCGCCGAGAGGGTGGCGTAGAGTTCGATCAGCACCGCGAGAGCGTTCGACAGGCGATCAGCCTCTGCTGTGAGCCGTTCCTGGCCCCAGGTCTTGTAGTCGGAGACGTTCTCCGGGCTGTGGTCGTAACGCGTCTCGACGTATGTGCCCTCGGCGATCTCGGCGTCGAGGACGCCGACGAGCTCGTGCAGCATCGCCAGAATGCCCTTGTCGAAGATCTTGCCGGCCCGCAGCAGCGCGGCGAGCTTCTTGGCCTCCTTCTTCGGCTTCGGCGCGATGAGGTCGAGCACGTCTTGGTCGATCCCGGTTGCCGCAGCACGCGCCAACGGGAAGCACGAGGCTGCCATGGCGGTGATCTCGGAGGCGGACTTGAATGGCATATCCATTGGTCTTTCCTTGTGTTGATTGAAAAGGGAGGAGCAGCGGCGAGAGCGCGGTTCCCTATTGGAAACCGCGGTCTTCGCGCGCCTGCTCTTCCCGCCGCTGCTCTTCGCGGTAGTAGGCGGCAATGTCGGCTTCGGCCTGGATGCGCGCTCGGACGGCGTTCATCCGTTCCAGTAGGGCTTCATCAAGGCAGCCGATGATCTGCGGTCCCTTAGACCGGCCGTGGAAGCCGCTGTGGTCGACGTGCACTATGATGCGCCGCGCGCACACGAACCGCGTGGGCTTCGACAGCCCGGCTGTCTCGCGCGCGGCGGGTTGCTTGACGATGACCTCGTAGCCGCGGTTCGCGCGCGTATCGGCGGAGGTGCCGTAGGCGATCTCGACGAAGTGCTCGCCGCCTGCGGTCAGGGTGTCGAGCACCAGGCAGGGGCGGCACTTCGGCGCGCCCGGTTCGTTATCCTCTTCGGCGAGAGGAAAGCGGAACAGCACGACGTCGCCGCGCTGGAGATGCGCGTTTCTGCCGGCCGGCGTGAACGGTTGGGGGTGGTGATACATGAAGGCCTCCTGTGGCGTGGGGAAACGACGCCAGCGGAAAAGCCTGTCTATTCGAGGCTGTCGTTCAGCTGCGCGTCACAACGACCGCGCAGCTGAACGACAGCCAAAACGGGAGAGCGCCGAGAGGGTGTCCCTCTCGGCAAAACCTGCTCGTGGAGAATTGGAGACCACAGAAACCCAGCTGGAGGCGCGAAACAGAGGCGCTGCAAAACTGACAAAGGCGCGAACGGCCCTGAGCTGCCGTTCGTGCCAGGCGCAGCAGATGACCGGTTTCAGCCCAAACCGGACGATCGGCCAAAACGCGGCGAAGTGCCGCCAGCCCGTAGGCGACGTGTGCGCTTGAAGCAACGACTGTTTACATACGTCTGGGCCCGGATCGGCGGTACGAGGTCCAAGAATTTAGACGGCACCGTTCGGTAACAGTGGAGGAGCAGATTACCTCCCTACAACAGACGCCGAGATGATCGCAATTCCGTTTCAACCCAAGCCTCGCAAGGGTAAGCAGAACACGACAATGAGCCACAAGCACACATACTATGCGCATGAAGCGCCTTGCATTCTGCCTGCACAACTGAACAGATACAGGCTCTGTGTGCACACAGTGGGTCAAGGGCACATGGTTGTGACCCATCAGTGTTCACGCGGGCATGGAGGGACAATGAACTCAGTTAAAGCTGCAAGAGAGGAGTTTCTCTTAGATTCGGCACACTATTTCGCTGATAAATCGGATCTCTACCTGAGCTTAAAGGAAAGAATAGCGGCGGATGTCTACGCCGATATTTCAGATGTGCGAATTTGCGGCAGCGCGTATTGGGGGAGGAGGTTTCGGGACGAAAGCCCATTTCTGCCTGGGGTGTCGGATTTGGACGTGGCGATCATCAGCCCGCAGATTTTCTGCCGCTGCATGTCTGAAGTCCGCGATCTTTCAAAGAACTTCTCCGACCAATCCGTTTTTCCAAAGGTGACAGGCAAGGTGTCTACATTTGAGTTGTTCCGAGATTATGCATTCGGAAAGGGCCTCATTCGAACAGAGCACCTGCCAAACGTCAGGACGCGTCGCGGCTTTATAGAATCGTCCGACAGAATTTCGCGTGACTTTGCCAGCCATTTTGAGAAGATCAGCTTCGCGTTGTACGATTCAGCTTTGTCCTTTGCCAACAAGCAGGCGGGCGCAACCAGGAAGTTTAGGAAGTAATATGCTGAGATATCACGTTCGCTCTCGAGACCTTGTGTCAATCGTGTCCGACCTAAGAAATGGGAAGCTTATCAAGAGCCCGTACTTCCAACGAAACCTCGTTTGGCGCGATGTTCACAAGAAGGATTTTATTGAAACGATCTTGCTGGGCCTCCCGTTTCCTCAAATATTCATTGCGCAAGGCGAAATTGACGTCGAAACACTAGAGAGCCGCTCTGTCGTGGTTGACGGGCAGCAGAGAACAAACGCCATCAAGGAATTTGTTGATGGATTGTTTTCGGTTAACGGGAAAAAGTTCAATGAGCTTGGGGAGGTGGAATTAGAAGAATTTCTAAGGTATCAAATTCCAGTCATTGATCTCGAGTTGAAGGCTAGCGATCCGCAGATTATTGATATATTTAAGAGGCTAAACAGAACGTTTTATGCTCTATCCGCTATTGAGAAGATGTCGACAGAGTATGCGACTGTCGACTTGATGCTCATCGCAAAATACGCATGCGGCATCCTTCCGTCTGGGGTTATCGACACTGACACAGAGAAGGAAGATGAAGTTGACTTGCATCCACTGATGCCCGAGGACTTCCTTCCTTGGGCCGCTCAGTTCGAAATTGAACAATTTCAAAGGTGGCTGGTTCAATCAGGCATATTCACAGAGTTTGAGATTGCCAGATCGGTTCACCTCATGTTCTGTCTAAACATTCTCTCCACCGTATACTCTGGCTTCTTTCCAAGGAATGAGAAGCCGCGAGAGTATCTGGAAGCCGCAGACGAGTACTTTCCATTCCGTGATGAACTCTTGACTGGCATCGAAAGAGCCGCCGCATTCATCAACAAGATGGGTTTCGATAAGGCTTCTTTTTGGCTGACTAAGTCGAATGCCTTCACTCTCTTTGTTCTGGTTTTCTGGAATTTAGATGTTGTATCCAGGAGGGGTTCTGAAGCAATGCGACGAGAACTCGACGAGTTTTCTTCGAACGTTTCTGAAGAGTATGCGCTTGCGGCTCGCGAAGCAGTCAATAACAGAAAGCAAAGGGTTCTGCGTCACGAGTTGCTCGCAAGTGCCGTTGGGTTGCCAGCGGAGGAGAAGATGTATAAGAGATGATTAACTCGAAATTCTTTGGGTCGCGTGCTGCCACTCTGCCGTTAGAACTACTCGCGATCGAGGCCGGCTGACCGCGCAACTCCGTTGAACGTATACTCTACAACGGGCTGCGCACCAATGTGGAGAATGGCCCGGGCGGCAGACCTTCGCGACGCTGGACGCTGCGGTCTGATATGCGCTCAAAGCTAGCTTTTTTTACCTGGCGATACTTCGAATCCTGTTTTCGTACCAACAATAGCCAATGTCACCCAATGCGTCGCTGTTTGCCACTCGGCCGCCATACACACCAATGACTTTGGTGGTCACGACTGCCATGGCGTTGGTGGAAAGCGACCCGTCAGGTTGCCTAAGCGCAGCGGGTCCGAATTCCCTTTGAACCACCAATGAACCGGACATTCCCGGGCTTGTCATTGCGTCAATCAAAAATATGGGCTTGTTGTCAATTGGAATTCTTGGCTCTGATGCAATGGCACCTCTTCTCCAGATGGGAAAATATGGATCAGCGAAATTTTTACTCGGGAAGCCGACTACGAAGCAGCTTGAACCCGTGTGGGTGAATAATGCAGGCTCGCTATACCCCTCCTCGACGGTAACAAAATTGTTCTGAATATTTTCTGGGATCTCGACGCATGCGATATCTGTTCTAAATGCGCGAAACTCGGGGTCTTCCAGCCACTGAGGTGTGTTATCGTCATCGCGCAATATGATGTCAGCCGTTGTCCGCCGCACGTTTCCACGTTCGTCCCGAAGCGAGGGAAATACTCTGATCTTATGCGGCTCGAATAAATTGCGGTCCATAGGGTCGTCATGAAAGGCGTCGCGGCCACTAAGGCAATGTCGGGCGGTTACAAGGAACTTTCTTCCACGGATAGTCATGAACGATCCACTGGCGTGACGATCGTTCATCAGCTCGTTTTGTCGATTGAAATACAGTATTGGTGAGCAGCTTAGGCTAAGCACATCTATGAATGAAGGAAATTGCAATTCAAATTGATGGTGCGTGTTCCCGCCCAAGCGCAGATTGTACGGTGGTCTTGCCAAGTCAGCTTCCCTCAGGGTTGCAAAAGGAGTTCTATAGAGTTTGACATTCTGCGGCGCCGGACAGCGCTTTACAAGCCGTTGTCCATTCGCGAGAAATTTTTTTGGCGTCTCCGCCGATAGGTTGGAGGTTCAATTTCGTGAGCTTGCCATTGCATTGCAAAGACCGTTCGAAGCGCGTAGCTCGCATCCAAGAACGGGCCCGCGCGGGAAGGCTCGCGGCGCGCAGCTGACGTCTGAGGCTGGATCCTACAACGTCCGCTTCCTGCGCATCCTGGTCATTCATGCGGGGTGCAGCGAACGGCAGCTCCCCGCCCCTTATTCCCCAGGCCCACGCCGGAGATGAGGACGCTCCGAAAAGCGTTCTCTTCTCCCGCGCGGCCCGCTTCGCGCTATCGGTGGCGACCATGGGGTGCAGGGGCGTGGCGAACGGTCCTGCGAGCAGGCGGGGGTTCGGGGGAGGAGTGCGGAACGACGCTCCCCCGAGAGCAGGGGATGCAAGGGGAGTGCGGAACGATGACCTTGCCGCTCTCCGCGCAGGAGTGCCCGCCGCACAGGCGCCCCCGGCGGGCGGGGTTCCGGGGCGGCGCCCCGGGCGAACGGCAGGCCGAACGCAGGCACCGCAGGTGCCGGAGTGCGGGCTGTTTAGTGAGTAATGACCCGACACATCCGTTGGCGGCTGCGTCTGGTCGGTTTCTCCGGTGCGGGAAAACATCAACCCATTTTCTGACCTCAACGTTTGGAGGTCAGACATGGCAAGCAAGAAGCACCCGGTGGTCCTGCGGTTCGAAGGTATGGACCCGACGGATATCGGCGGCTACGAGGCACACCGCTATCGCAAGGGCGGCGACCTCGGACACATCGACCGGAACAAGCCGAAGCCCCGCCGCTTGATCGGCTCCGAGACCTGGGCGGAGGAGGCCCGGGCCGAGATCGAGCTGATGAAGGTCGAGACCTTCGCGGCTGAACTCGAGGACCTCGACCGGCGGAACCGTCGCAAGGATCTCGAGAAGCGGCGGATCGAAGGGCCCCGCGATCCCTGGCGGGCGTCGCGCCACGGACCGATGCGCGAACTGATCCTCACCGCCAACAAGGACTGGTTCGACCAGACCGAGAGCAGCGACGTCGAGTTCAGCACTTCCCAAGAGGAGCTGTTCGAAGAGCGCGCCGTCGCCTGGCTGCGCGACAACTTCGGCGACGATGTCATCCATGCCCGCGCCGATCTCGACGAGCAGGCATATCATATCCACGCTGTCATCATGCCGCGCGCGACCGTCAGGAAATACGGGACCGAGTGCCGGGTTCTGCAGCCCTCGGTCCATCCGCTCATCAAGGACTATGAGGCTGCGCAGGACAGCGTCGGCGAATGGTTCAGCGAAATCGGCCTGGTGCGCGGCGAAAAACGCAAGCAGGCCATCCGCGACGCGTTGAACGATGGACGGACGCCGCCGATCAATCCGCGGCATGTCCGACCCGCAGAGTGGCGTGCGAAAGAGGAACAGCGCCTCGCCGAGAAAGCCGTTGAAGTCGAGACCCGCGAGCGCGACGTCGTCGAACGCGAAGAGGATGCGGCAACCGTCCTGGCCTTTGCCGACGCGGTGGCCGAGGGCGAGATCGACACCGACGGACGCCCGGCCAAGAGCGCCAAAGCAAACCTGACCTCCCAAACGAAACCACCGGTCAAGAAGGCAACTCTCGGCTTTTCCGCCGCGCGCAAGGCATTCCGGGCAGTCGCAAAGCGGCTCGGTGCGAGGGCCGACGAGAAGGCCCAAGAGCGCATCGCGTCCGAGGTTGCGGAGATCAGGGCCGCGGATGAAATCATCCTCGAGATCGCCCGCGCGTTCCCGCAAGCCCAGCGGGAGCGGATCGCGCAGATCCGGCGCACGCTGACCGCGAAAATCATGGCGCTCGATCCGCGTGCGAAGGGGCGTTCGAAGGGGCCGAACTCCCGCTCCGGGGAGCCGCAGTGACTGCGCTCAGGCTCGGATTCTTTCACCAGAAAGGTCGCATTGAAAAAGAAGTTATGCCTTTTCAATCGTTTGTCTTGGCAAGTGCAATTTTCCCGTTTCCGTCCGCTGAAGCACAAAAATCTGCGACTCCACATTATGCGCAAGCCGGATGCGGCGGGCGGCAAACCCAAGGCTCCGGTGACATCGCAACCGAACAATCGGAGTATCCAAAATGAAGAAATCGCTGTCCCAGAAACCCGCTCGCAAGCCCCGTTCGTCGCAGTTCGAGATGACCCCCGCCATGCAGGCTCGCATGCAGAAGGCGATGGTCTCGATCGGCAACATCGCCGACAAGCAGGCCCGCAAGGACGACAAGATCCAGCGCGAGGCCCGCATGGCCATCGCCGAGACCTTCGATGCCTGGCTCGACTGGCTCGCGGAAACCGCACCCGAGCAGATCGAGGAAACCTTCTTCGAGCTCGGCTGCTTCGCAACCGCCACCAACCGTCGCCGGATGTTCAAGCATGCCAAGGCGCCGGAAGGCGTCGCAGAGCGGGTGCAGGAGCAGGTCGACCAGTGGAAGGCTGAGGAAGAAGCAGCCAAGGCCGCCGCAGTCGAAGAGGCGCAAGGCAAGTCCGGCGATGCCGAAGGCCATGCATGATCTCATTGCCCCGTGCGCAGAACGTGCGCGGGGCCAAACCAAACCCGCGAACGCAGTGTTTCCAGATCACGAACTACCCGAATGCGATCGCCTTCGCTATATGACCAGTCCGAACACAGGAGACCCGACATGTAAGCACCCAGCCCCCGTCCCCCGAAACCAGCCGCGCTCCTGCGGTGGTGGGGCATGGAGTGCCATGTCGACCAGACACGCCGCCCGGGCCGCGGCTCCCAATACCGCCCACATCCGCCAAAAACCAACCGCATCGCTGCAAAGCAAGATTGACAGGGTCCGCCATGCCAGGGCGAAAATCGCCCAACGGATCACCAGCGGCGAAGAGTGGATGCTCCCCCTGCTGAAACGGTTCAACACCGAACTCGCCCGGCTCGAAGAGACCCAAGACCTCCTCCTCCAAGCCACCGAAATCGCCAACCACGCCGCCCCTCACCGGGCGGCGTGATACGTTTCGGACTACCATCGTGGGGGGCCGCAAATCGTGTTCGTCTGCTATGCGGACGAAGCGGACCTTCATCATCGGTGATGGGCGCTCCGCTCGCTGCCAACGAAAGTCGTTTCGAAAACTGCGCGGCTACGGTATCGCTAATGGTGCTCAACAGCACCCTTAAGCGTTTTGCATATTGGTGAACGAATGAAACACGAAGTCATTAATTCGATTGGTGTGATACTAACACTTTGCCTGGGCGCAGCAACAGCTTGGCACGAATTTTCTCCGAAAAAAGACATTATCACCCTAACGACTGAAAACCGAGTTGAGCTGGGAGCGAGGCTGGACGCCCAGCCATTTGGAGCGATCGATTTAGATACCGGCGAAAATCAGCCTATTATTGGTCCCGTCACTTGGAAGATCAGGGTCCATAATCCCACTGAGCGCTCCATTTCGCTTGTTTCTTTCGAAGCATTTCTCCTTACAACAGAGGGTGCACCAGTGTATTATTCGGCGATGCGTGAACGACTGTCACCGATTGACGCGCCGTCGTCAGTCCAGCCATTACCAGAAAATATTCCGCCCTTCGAGAGTCGTGCATACCTTGTTTCCTTGTTTGTTCCCTATAAGACGGATGAAGGTTCACAAAGTAAGTGTGAAGAAAGGTTCACAAGCTTGCAGGAAGTTCAGGCATGTTTTTTTCAGAGAGGAAGAGACTTATTTGGCAACAAAGTTGATTATGTGGATACTGGTGGCGGTAGATTCGCTGCAATTATGCAAGAGGCGTTCAATGGCCCAAGGTTCGCTGTGGTATTAGAAACTGCTGATGGCTCAAGATTTTCTACTAATCTTTCATTCCTTCCTGGCGGCCAGTGAAGCCACGCGCAATAGCCTGTGCGTTGTTTTTGATTTGGCGGGCGTTGGTGCAGATATTTAGAATCACTCACTATTGGCTCCAAGCGGCCATCTGAAGCAACGCAACTGCATACCATAAGATCCGGGTCATGTCGGCTGTTGCATGCCGGCGATACTCTACGGTCATCGCAAGTGATCGGGCACCGCCAGCATTACCTTTTTGGCAAGGGCCTGCCGCTTCTGCAATGGCGTAGCGTCACCGTAGACAGGTCGCTTCCGAATCTGCTTGACGCTGTGACCCATCATCTCGCCGCTGACATCCATCCGCTTGGTCTCAGCGAGGATCCGGCTCTCCCACGTGTGCCGAACACCACCGATAGTGTGTTTCGGAGACGGCAGCAGCCCGTTGTTTCGCATGTACTGGTTCATCGTGGCCGAATAAGTGCTCTTCCCGCGATAGCGCGGGAATCCGTCGGGATGGCGCTTGGCCGCAGCCAGTGCAACGCCCACGAGCGGGACTTCGCGAACAGATGACGTGTTCTTGATTTCGCGCCGGTTCTCGCCTTCCTCGAAACGCAGTCGCAGATGCGGGATCGGGTGATCCAGCACGATGGCTTCCGGTGGGAGGTCGCAAATCTCCGATTGGCGGCATCCCGTCTCGACGGAGATCAGCAGGATGTCCCGCGCTTCATCGTTGGTGCCGTCGAATGCGCCGGGCGCAAACCACTTCTCGGTAATCCAATCCACCGGGATCTCGAGCTTCCGGCTCTCGGCCTTGTGCCGATCCTTCAGCGAGACACGATGATACGGATACGGCGGATCAGGTTGCGCGATGCTCTCGTAGTAGCGGCGCAGCATCCCGGCCATGTTGGCGAGATCCTTTTTCGCGCTCTCCACCGAGAGGTTCTCGGCCGCAATCTTCTTCTGCCACCAGGCTTTGTGCTTCAACGCGGCGGCGTGGTCGATCTCGGACACCAGCACATCCTTCCCGCCGAGCGCAGCCTGCAGGTTGGCGACCGCGCGCTTGCGTGGATTGCGCCAGAGGCGCATCTGGTTCTCGCTCTTGTAGCGATTGTCGTGGGCCGCGATACGCTCGACCTCTTCAACGAGGCCGGAGAGCCGCAGAGCAGGCTCTTCCACAGCGCCGAGGAGCGCCTTGGCAGCCTCTGTCGCGGGATAGGCGGCGGATGCCTCCACGCGCTCCAGAACGTCTTCCAGAGGCGCCTCCAGGAGGTCGGAAAGCGGCCTGTAGGCAAAGCCTCGGGCCTGGGCGATCTTCTGTGCCGCGCGATACGCGTCGGCCTCCTCCGGGCGTTCCTTGATGACGGTCATCTGGTCGAGCTCGGCGAGCAGCTTCGCCTTCACATCCGGCAGCAGTTCCCGCGCACGGCGCTCGCTGTCGGTCTCCAGGCTGCGGTGAATCTCATTGCGCCCGGCGACCGCGCGATACCGTTTCGGCACGCGCATTCGCAGGTGCCAGGTTGTCCCGCGCTTGATCAGTCCCGCCATTCGTGGCACCTGCTTTTCTTGATTGTTGTCGTCGAGAGAGGCTCAACGGCTTGCTACACAATTTGCTACACATTCGGCCTCCTTACTGAATGCCGATGGTGGCAGAATCATCATAAAAATATGGCATTTTCAGCGCGCGGATCGTCGCATTCGAATCCCTTCGTCTCCGCCACCATACATATTCCGTGGTTTTGAATGGGTCGCCTTGTGCGGCCTTTTTCCTTGGTCATCAGCGCGTTGATGAGGCCCTCGTGGTTCCTCCGATTTCTCTCGACTTGGCGTGCATGCTTTCGTTGGGTCCCACCAATCGTGGCATGAACGGTGGCCCGGCTGATCCTCACGGGGGAGCGCGGGATCGGGTATCGGATCGGCAGGTTGCTCTGCTTCGAGGCGAAAGACCCGAACAGGGATCTGCCGTGGGCGGAACAGGCCTCGATATCGTCGGGGAGGGGCAGAGGCGGAGGTCTGGCTGCGGAGCCCGATCAGGGTCTTCCTTCTGCCATGGCTCTCGCCGCGGCCGCTCTGGTTACGAGCCCTGAGCCTGCGCCGTCTGTGCAAAACGATAGACCGTGCGATTCCGATAGACCTCTCCCGGCCGGACCACCGGGTCGGGGAAGGTCAGTTGGTTGGGCGCATCGGGCCATTCCTGGGTTTCCAGCGCCAGCCCGGCACGGGGGCCGTACCGCAGGCCGTCGAGACCGGGCAGCCCTTCGGTGGGCAGATGCGCGGCGTTGTAGACCTGCAGGCCCGGCGCATTCGTTTCCACCTCGAGCACCAGGCCGTCGCGCCCAGTGAGGCGGGCGGCGGTCCTGTCTGGGTCGAGGCAGAAGGTGTGGTCGTAGCCATGGTGGCCGATCTCGCGCGGGGTGCGAAAGTCGAAGGGGGTGGCCTCGACCGGTGCGATCTTGCCCAGCGGGATCAGGCGATCATCGACCGGCAGGTAGTGCTGGGCGGCGATCTGCAGGATCTGGCCCGTCACATCGCCCGTGGAATCGAGCGAGAAGTAGCTGTGATGTGCCAGCGAGATCGGGCAGGGGGCCGAGAGCGTGGCTTCCATGGTGATCTCCAGCGCGGTGCCGGTCGCGCGGTAGCTGACGGTGACGGCGCATCGACCCGGGAAGCCCATGTCGCCATCGTCCAGCAGTAGCGCGAAGGTGGCGCTGTCGGGCGTGGAGGTCTCCAGCGTCCAGTTGCGCAGGGCGATACCGGCGCGGCCCCCGTGCAGGCACGTACGGCCGGCCTCGTTGCGGTCCAGCTGGTAGGTTGTGCCGTCCAGCGTGAAGCGTCCCTCGGCGATGCGGTTGGCGTAACGGCCCACGGTGGCGCCGAAATAGGCCATGGGGCCCAGGTAGTCCTCCAGCCGCGGGGAGCCCAGGACCAGCGGGTGGGCGACGCCCTGCAGGCGCAGGTCCTGAAGCGTGGCGCCATGGGTCAGCAGGGAGGCCGTGAGCGCGCCGGAACTGATCGTGACCTGCTCTACTGTTTCGCCGTCGGGACGCGTTCCAAAGAGCCGGGGCACTACAGGACCACCTGGTGTTCGCGCTGGCCTGCGATACCGGCGGGCGCCTGATAGAGCTTGCCCTGGGCCGCGTCGGGCGCCTCCAGTGCCTCAAGCGCCGTGGTTACGTAGAGCGTGGTCAGGTCCGATCCGCCGAAGGCCGGGCAGGAGCTGTGCAATCCGCCCACCTCGATCGCCCGGTCGAAGCGCCCGTCGGGCGCATAGCGGGCCACGCGGGCGGCGCCCCACTGGGCGTTCCACAGGCCGCCGTCGGCATCCACCACGGCCCCGTCGGGAAAGAGCCCTTCGGGCGCCAGGTCCACGAAGGCCTCGGGCGTCTCCGCGGGCCAGCCTTTTGCATCCAGCGCCACACGCATGATCCGCTGGGTCGGGGTGTCGGCGAAATAGGCGGTCCGGCCATCCGGGGCGAAGCAGATGGCGTTGGGAATTGTGAGCCCGGTCCAGAGCGGGCGGATCTCGCCGTCGGCGTAGCGATAAATCGCGCCGGCGCCGGGTTCGGCGGACTTGCCCATGGTACCGATCCAGAAGCCGCCCTGCGGATCGGCGCGGCCGTCGTTGGAGCGGGTCACCGGGTTGTCGGCCTCCAGCTCGACCAGTTTGTCGCGGGTGCCGGTCTCGATGCCGAAGCGCCAGAGGGCGGTTTCCGAGGCCAGCAGCAGCGTATCCTGGTCCACCCAGCCTGCCGCGGAGTGGTATTCGTCGAAGCGCCATTCCAGCGGAGTCTCGCCCTGCCGCGACAGAAGCTTGCGGCCCATGATGTCGAACCAGAAGAGCTGTCCGCGCAGCGGATGCCAGAGCGGGCCTTCGCCCAGCTCGCAGCGACGGGAATCGAAGACCGTCGCGCTCATGCGGAAAAAACGTCGTCGTAGCGGGACAACATGGCGGTGGCGCGGGCGCCGACCGTGGCGGCGTCGTCACCGGGAGTGTAGAGCGCCGTGCCGATGCCGAAGCCGCTGGCCCCGGCCGCGGCCCATTCTGCGAAGTTCTCGGGACCCGCGCCGCCGACGGCATAGACGGGCACCTCGGCGGGGATGACGGCGCGCATGGCCTTCAGGCCTGCCGGGCCGATCAGCGAACCGGGGAACAGTTTCAACCCGTCGGCCCCGGCGCGCAGGGCGGCGAAACATTCGGTCGGTGTCATCACGCCGGGCCAGCTTTCCAGGTCATGGGCCTTGGTTGCGGCGATGACCTCCGCATTGGCATCGGGCGACACGATCAGTTTGCCACCGGCCCTGGCCACCTCCGCCACGTCCCCGGGGGTTAGAACCGTGCCCGCGCCGATCAGCGCCTCGCTGCCGAAGGCGTCGGCCATGCGGGCGATTGAGATCAGCGGCTCGGGGGAATTCAGCGGCACCTCGATCGAGGTGATGCCGGCTTTGACCAGGGCCTCGGCCACGGGCAGGGCGTCGGCAGGGGTGATGCCGCGCAGAATGGCGATAATGTTGCGGCGCATGGCCTCTCCTTCCCTTGGCGCTTCGGCGCCATCCTCTTCGGGCCCCTGGTGTCCGGGCGCCATCTTCGTCGGGCGGGGGCGCCGCCCCTCAGCCCTGCGGCAACAGCTGGGCGGCCTTGAGACCGCTCAGGGCCAGCTCGGGGTTTTGCGCGGCGCGGGCGGTGCCGCCCAGGCGTTCCATGGCCGCTATATAACGGCGGGTCAGCCGGGGCGAACCCACGACCACCACGTCGCGATTCTGCCAGAAGTCCTGCGCCCCTGCCAGTTCGGCCCCGATCAACAGCCCCGAGAGCCGCGCTGTGGCGGCGGCTGGCGCAAGCCCTTCCAGCAAGGAGGCGGGGCGGATCGAGAACAGCTCCATCCCCAAGGCGGCGGGGGCGGCGAAACCGGTGGCGAGCGCGGCGTCGAAAGCCTCCTCGTCCGCCTCGCCATCGGCCGAAAGGGAATGGCGCAGGACGGAATGCTGGCCGAGGAGGGCGAATATCTCGCCCGTCATGGCGGTGCGGAAGGACAGCACCTGTCCGCCCGCCACGCGGACCCACTTGGTATGGGTGCCGGGCAGGCAGAGGGTGCCGTCGAAATCGGCTTCATTGGCGAGAAAACCGGCGATCTGGGTCTCTTCGCCGCGCATTACGTCGGCAGGGCCGGACTGGCACAGGCCCGGCAGGATGCGCACCGAGAGCCGCGCGTCCTCGGTCGGCGCGAGGACCGGCGCGCCGCCTCCGGCGGGCGGGCAGGGGACCTGGGCATAGGGCGCCTCGATCCAGCCCTGTTTGGCCCCGGCCATGCCGCAGATCAGCACCGGCGTCACGCGGTCCGCAGGCAGAAGATCTTCGGCCAGCCGCAGTAGGGCCGGCTCGAACTGATCGGGCGCCAGGCCGCCCATGCCTTCGGCAGAGCTGCGTTCCGCGAACACTGCGCCCCCGGGTCCGATGGCCCAGAGACGCAGGTTGGAGGTGCCCCAATCGGCGGCAATCCAGTCGGTCGTCGGGGCGGCCTGCATCGTCAGATGCCCTGCAGGTCGGCGGGCAGCAGCGCCTCGGGCAGGTTTTGGTAGCAGACCGGACGCAGGAAGCGACGGATCGCCAGTGTGCCCACTGAGGTGGCGCCGAAGTTGGTCGATGCCGGGAAGGGGCCACCGTGCACCATGCTGTCGCAGACCTCGACGCCGGTCGGGAAGCCATTGGCCAGCACGCGGCCGGCCTTGCGTTCCAGCACCGGCAGCAGGGCGCGGGCAGCATCGGCGTCGCCGTCATCCATGTGCAGCGTCGCGGTCAGCTGACCTTCAAAGCCCTTCGCCAGGGTCACCATCTCGTCGAGGTTGTCGACGCGGACGACGAGGCCCAGGGGACCGAAGACCTCTTCGCCGAGGGCGTGGTCCTGCAGGTAGGCCGAGGCGTCGGTTTCGTAGAGGTTCGGCGTGGCTTCGCGGCCGTCGCTGTCGGTTGTCAGCACCGGGGTGACGGCGTTGCGGCCATCGAACCGATCCTTGCCCGCGCGATAGGCGCTGGCGATGCCGTCGGTCAGCATGACCTGGGCGCCGGTGCCCGCGAGTGCGTCCTTGGCAGCGGCGACGAAGGCGTCCCCCTCGGGGCCCTTGCCGACCACGGCGATGCCGGGGTTCGTGCAGAACTGGCCCGCGCCCATGGTCAGCGATCCGGCCCAGGCTTCGCCGATGGCGGCGCCGCGCGCGGCGGTTGCTTCGGGCAGCACGAACATCGGGTTCACCGAGCCCAGCTCGCCGAAGAAGGGGATCGGCTCGGGGCGCTGTGCGCAGAGATCGAAGAGCGCCTTGCCACCGCGCAGCGAACCGGTGAAGCCGACGGCCTTGATCAGCGGATGCTGGACCAGGGCGCCGCCCACCTCGTGGCTGCCGCCGTGGATCATCGAGAAGACGCTCGGATGCGTGCCGGTCTTCTCGACGGCGGCCTTGATGGCCTCGGCGATGATCTCGGCGGTGCCGGGGTGGGCCTCGTGGCCCTTGACGACGACCGGGCAGCCGGCGGCCAGAGCCGCGGCGGTGTCCCCGCCGGCGGTTGAGAAGGCCAGCGGGAAGTTCGAGGCGCCGAAGACGGCCACCGGGCCGATCGGACGTTCGATCATGCGCAGGTCGGGACGCGGCAGGGGCGCGCGGTCGGGCAGCGCCTCGTCGTGGCGGCGGTCCAGGTAGTCGCCTTTCAGGATGTGATCCGCGAACATGCGGATCTGGCCGGTGGTGCGGCCCCGTTCGCCCTGCAGGCGGCCTTCGGGCAGGCCGGTTTCGGCGGTGCCGATGGCGGTGATGGTCTCGGCGCGCGCCTCGATCTCGTCCGCGATGGCGTTGAGGAAGGCGGCGCGTTCTTCGCGGCTGGAATAGCCGTAGGACCAGAAGGCCTCTTCGGCGGCCTGGACGGCCTTGTCCACCAGCGTGGCATCGCCTGCGGAGACCGTGATCGGCTCTCCGGTGACGGGGGTCGAGGCAAAGGTGGCCTCGGTGCCGGTCCATTCACCGGCGATCAGATGTTTGCCGTGGAAAGTCATTTGGATACTCCCTTACTTGCCCCAGGACAGCGCCATGATGTCCAGATCGGACGCCAGTTGGAGAAGGCGCGCCCGGGTGCGGTCGGTCATGGGTTTCAGCGGATGGCGGACGTGATCGGACTTGATGACACCGCCTTCCTTGTAGACCACCTTGCAGGCGCGCAGCCCGCACTGGCGGTTCTCGTGATTGATCAGCGGCATGCAGCGGGTCCACTGCGCCAGCGCCGCGTCCTTGTCGCCCGCCAGGTAGTGGGTGACGATGGGGCGGATCTTCTCGGCGAACATGCCGCTCGTCATGGTGCCGGTACAGCCGGCGTCCAGATCGGCCAGCAGAGTTACCGCTTCCTCGCCGTCGAAGGGCCCGATGATGTCATCGCCGCCCGCCTCGATCAGCGCCGCCAGCTTGTCGGCGGCGAAGGGGGTTTCCATCTTGAAATAGGAGACGTTCTCGATCTCCTTCGCCATCTTGACCAGCAGCGGCACCGGCAGGGTGACCCCCGACAGCGGCGCGTCCTGGATCATGATCGGGATCGAGATCGCGTCCGAGACCATGGCGAAATGCTCGAAGATCATCTCGGGCGGCGGGACGAGGCCGACGCCGTGGTAGGGCGGCATCATCATCAGCATCGAGGCGCCAAGGGTCTGCGCCTCGCGGGCACGGTCCACGACGACCTGGGTCGAGAAATGCGAGATGGTGACGATCACCGGCACGCGGCCCGCGACATGCTCCAGGCAGAGGCGGGTCAGCACCCGGCGTTCCTCATCCGACAGCACGAACTGTTCGGAATAGTTGGCTAGGATGCAGATGGCGTCGACACCCTGGTCGATCAGGCAGTCGAGGACGCGGGTCATACCCTCCTGGTCGATGGTGCCGTCATCGAGGAAAGGGGTGGGGGCAACGGGGAGGATGCCGGTCAGAGGCGTTTTCACTGTCGGGTCCTTTCAGGGATTTCGGGTCAGGGGCTCGGGCGACGATCAGAAATCGAAGGGCTCGACCACCGTGCGGCGGCCGAGGAGGAAGGCGTCGGCCGCATGGCGCAGCGGGCGCAGATCCATGTCGATGCCGCCCTTGCGCACCAGTTCGGCCATCTTGGCGTAGAGCCGGGGATATTCTCCATCGAGGCCCGAGTGATGTTCACCCTGCTCCGCGCCGTCGATGTACATGTTGGCACCGCCGTTGGTCAGCAGCAGGGTGCCTTCCTCGCAACGGGCTTCCATCGACCAGGTCTGTTCGCCTTGCTGGCGGAAGTCGAAGTCGCAGGTCACCCGGGCGCCGCCGGGGTGGTGGAAGGCCAGGTCGGCGGCAATCGGCGCCTGCCGGTTCTCGGGGAAGGACAGGGTGGCGGATTTCAGGTGGATCGGATCGGGCAGGATCTCGGTCACGATGGACAGCGCATTGATGCCCGGATCGAAGACGCCGAGCCCCCCGGCCTCGAAGATCCAATCCTGGCCCGGATGCCAGCGGCGCACGTCCTCGCGCCAGGTGACATGCAGCGAGCGCAGCGTCTTGTCGGCCAGCCAGGCCTTGGCGGGCGCAACCTTGTCGGCCTCGCGTGAATGCCAGGTGGCGTAGATCGACAGGCCCCTGTCACGGGCCATCTGTTCCAGCGCGATACATTCGGCCAGCGTTGCGCCCGGGGGTTTCTCCAGCATGACGTGACGCCCGGCGGCCAGCGCCTTGGCCGCGTAGTCGAAACGCGGCACGGGCGGCAGGCAGAGGGAGACGACACGGATCTCGGGGCGGGCCTCCAGCATCTCGGTGAAGGAGGTGAAGGCCTCGACCCCCTCGACCGTGCCCGAGCGGGAAACGGTCGCCGCCAGCTCCCAGTCGGGGGAGCCCTTGAGCGAGGGGACGTGCTGGTCTACGGCGATCTTGCCGATGCCGATGAGTGCGATATCCATCAGTGGGCATCCTTTCCGACGGCATTGCCCCGGCAGCCCTTGAGGAAGTCGAGGTCGGCGCCGGTGTCGGCGCCCTCGACATGCTGCTGGTGCAGCCAGCCATAGCCGCTTTCAAATTGTTCGTGGGCCGGTTTCCACTCCGCCAGGCGGGCGACCAGCTCTTCATCCGTGATGTCCAGGTGGACGCGGCGCCCGGCCACGTCGACCTCGATCATGTCGCCGTTGCGGACCACCGCAAGGGGGCCACCGGCGGCAGCCTCGGGCGAGGTATGCAGGATCACGGTGCCATAGGCGGTGCCGGACATGCGCGCGTCGGAGATGCGCACCATGTCGGTGATCCCCTTCTGCAGGACCTTCGGAGGCAGACCCATGTTGCCCACTTCGGACATGCCCGGGTAGCCCTTCGGCCCGCAGTTCTTCAGGACCATGACGCAGGTCTCGTCGATGTCGAGGTCTGGGTCGTTGATCTTGGCCTTGTAGTCGTCGATATCCTCGAAAACCACGGCGCGGCCGCGGTGCTGCATCAGGTGCTTGGACGCGGCGGAAGGTTTCAGCACGGCGCCATTGGGCGCCAAGTTGCCCTTCAGCACGGCGATGCCGCCCTGGGGCGTCAGCCCCTGTCCCACGGGGCGGATTACGTCCTCGTTGTGGTTCATCACATCGGCGACCTCGTCCCAGATCGTCTCACCCGAAACGGTCAGGGCGTCCTTGTGCAGCAGACCCGCTTCTCCCAGGCGCTTCAGCACGACAGGCAGGCCGCCGGCGTAGAAGAACTCCTCCATCAGGTATTCCCCCGAGGGCATGAGGTTGACGATGGTTTCCACGTCACGCCCGCAACGGTCCCAGTCGTCCAGCGTCAGGTCGACGCCCGGCACGCGGCCCGCGATGGCCAGCAGGTGGATGACGGCGTTGGTAGAGCCGCCGATGGCACCGTTGGTGCGGATGGCGTTCTCGAAGGCCTGCTTGGTCATGATGTCCGAAGGCTTCAGGTCGTCCTTGACCATCTGCACGATGCGACGGCCCGACATCTGCGCCATGACGCGGCGGCGGCTGTCCACCGCCGGGATGGCGGCATTGCCCGACAGCGCCATGCCCAAGGCTTCGGCCATCGACGCCATGGTCGAGGCGGTGCCCATGGTATTGCAGGTGCCAGAGGAGCGGGACATGCCCTGTTCGGCCTCCAGGAACTCTTCCTGGGTCATCTCGCCTGCTTTCACGGCCTCCGAGAACTTCCACAGGTGGGTGCCGGAGCCGACCCTTTCGCCGCGGAAATAGCCGTTCAGCATCGGGCCGCCGGTGACGACGATGGAGGGCACGTCGCAGGAGGCCGCGGCCATCAGCAGCGAGGGCGTGGTCTTGTCGCAGCCGACCATGAGGACCGCGCCGTCGATGGGCTGGCCGCGCAGCTGTTCCTCGATCGACAGGGCGGCGAGGTTGCGGAACATCATCGCGGTGGGGCGGAAGGTGTTTTCCGAGGCCGAGAAGACGGGCACTTCGACCGGGAAACCACCGGCCTCCCAGATGCCGGCCTTCACCTTTTCCGCCAGCTCACGCAGGTGGCCGTTGCAGGGGGTCAGGTCGGACCAGGTGTTCATGATGCCGATGATCGGGCGACCATCGAACAGGTCGTGCGGGTAGCCCTGGTTCTTCATCCAGCCGCGATGGTAGATCGTATCGCGCGAGTTGCCGCCATACCATTCCTGGGACCTTAGCTTGCGGGGCCATTCGGCAGGTTTGAACGTCATTGCACTGGGTCCTGACAAAGTTGGATCGGGGGCCGAAGGCGGGGTCGAACCCCGCCCTACGGGGGTGGCACGAGCGGCGGTCCGCCCGGGCGATTGGGATGCGTGGGGCGGGGGGCACCCCGCCGCAGGGTCAGCTCTTGTTCTTCTGGTAGACATCGAAGAACACGGCGGCGAGAAGCACCAGGCCCTTGATCACCTGCTGGTAATCGATGCCGATGCCCATGATCGACATGCCGTTGTTCAGCACGCCCATGATGAAGGCACCGATCACGGCCCCGATGATCTTGCCCGAGCCGCCCGACATCGACGCCCCGCCGATGAAGACGGCGGCGATCACGTCGAGCTCCACGGCGAAGCCGGCCTTGGGGGTGGCGGTGTTGAGCCGCGCGGCGAAGATCAGGCCCGCCAGCGCGGCCAGCATGCCCATGTTGACGAAGGCCAGGAAGGTCAGCTTCTCGGTCTTGATGCCCGACAGCTTGGCGGCGTTCTCGTTGCCGCCAAGGGCGTAGATGCGACGGCCCAGCGTGGTGTTCTCGGTGATGAAGGCATAGACCACCGTCAGCACCACCATCGAGACCAGCACGTTCGGCAGACCGCGGAAGCCCGAGAGCTTGTACATCACGTAGAAGAGGGCGCCGCAGACGATCACGTTGCGCAGGACGAAGAACAGCGTCGGTTCGTCATCCATGCCGTACTTGGCATTGCGGGCACGTTGGTTCAGGCCCATCCAGACGATCCCGATCACCGCCAGCGCCCCGGCCAGAAGCGCTGTGCCGTTGGGCCGGTTGATCCCGAGGATATCCGGGATGAAGCCGGTCGAGAGCGACTGGAAAGAGCGCTCGAACGGGCCCACGGACTGGCCTTCCAGCAACCAGAGCGACAGGCCGCGAAACACCAGCATGCCGGCGAGGGTGACGATGAAGGCCGGGATCTTCCAGTAGGCGACCCAGTAGCCGTGCCAGGCACCGATCAGCACGCCGGCGACCAGGCAGGCGGGAATGGTCAGCCAGACCGGCCAGCCCCAGTTCACCATCATCACCGCCGCCAGCGCACCGACGAAGCCCATGACGGAGCCGACCGAGAGGTCGATGTGGCCCGCCACGATGACGATCAGCATGCCGAGCGCCATGATGATGATGTAGCTGTTCTGCAGGAACAGGTTGGTGATGTTGACAGGCTTCAGCAGCGTGCCGTCGGTCACCACCTGGAAAAACAGCATGATGGCGATCAGTGCGACCAGCAGGCCGTAATCGCGCAGGTGCCCGGCGAGATAGGCGCCTAGGCTCTTGCCTGCGCTTTCGTTGGTCTTTTCAGCGAGGTCCACGTTTCCCACTCCCTATTCCGCAGCGCCCGAGACAGGCTCGTCGACGACATCGGTGACGATCATCGACATGATCTTTTCCTGGCTGGCCTCGGCCGCCGTCAGTTCCCCGACCAGCGCGCCCTCGTTCATCACGTAGACGCGGTCGCACATGCCCAGAAGCTCGGGCATCTCGGAGGATATCATCACCACGCCCTTGCCCTGTTCCGACAAGTCATTGATGATGTTGTAAATTTCGAATTTCGCGCCAACGTCGATGCCGCGCGTCGGCTCATCCAGGATCAGCACCTCCGGCCCGGAGAAGAGCCACTTGGACAGCACCACCTTCTGCTGGTTGCCGCCCGAGAGGTTCATCACCTTCTGGAAGACGGAGGGCGTGCGGATGTTCATCGCCTTTCGGTACTCTTCCGAGACGCGGGTCTCTTCGCCCTCGCTGATGACACCGGATTTCGACACGCCGGGCAGGTTGGCCAGGGTGATATTCTTCTGGATCGTCTCCTCCAGCACCAGGCCCAGCGACTTGCGGTCCTCGGTCACGTAGGCCAGTCCCGCGTCGATGGACTTGCCCACGGTGGAGACATCCACCGGAGCCCCGTGCATCTTCACGCTGCCCGAGATGTTCTTGCCGTAGCTCTTGCCGAAGATCGACATCACCAGCTCGGTCCGGCCGGAGCCCATCAGGCCCGCGATGCCGACGACCTCGCCGGCGCGGACGTTGAAGGACGCGTTGCTGATCACCTGGCGGTCGGCATGTTCGGGATGCCAGACGTTCCAGTCCTCGACCTCCATCAGCATCTCGCCTGCGCGGTGCGGACGCGGCGGATAGCGGTCGGACATGTCCCGACCCACCATGTCGCGCACGATGCGGTCCTCGGTGATCTCTTCCTCGTGGGCGTTCATCGACGATACGGTCGAGCCGTCGCGGATCACCGTCACGCTGTCCGCGACGCGGCGGACCTCGTTCAGCTTGTGGGAGATGATGATCTGGGTGACGCCCTTGGCCTTCAGCTCCAGCATCAGGTCCAGAAGGGCCTGGCTGTCATGCTCCGACAGGGCCGCGGTCGGTTCGTCCAGGATCAGCAGTTTCACGTCCTTGGACAGCGCCTTGGCGATCTCGACCAGCTGCTGCTTGCCGACGCCCAGGGAGTCGATCAGCGTACCCGGGTTTTCGGCCAGGCCGACCCGCTTCAGCAGGTCTTCGGTCAGGCGGAAGGTCTCGCGCCAGTCCATCACGCCGTTCTTCGCGCGCTCGTTGCCGAGGAAGATGTTTTCGGCAATGGACAGCAGCGGCACCAGGGCCAGCTCCTGGTGGATGATGATGATCCCCAAGTCTTCGCTGTCGTTGATGTCCGCGAACTGGGCCAGCTTGCCGTCGTAATGGATTTCACCGTCGTAGGTGCCGGCGGGGTAGACGCCGGAGAGCACTTTCATCAGCGTGGATTTCCCGGCGCCGTTCTCGCCGCAAATGGCGTGGATCTCGCCCTCGGTCACCGTCAGGTTGACGTTGTCCAGGGCCTTCACGCCGGGGAATTCCTTGGTGATCGCGCGCATTTCAAGCAAAGAAGTCATGGCTTTGCCTTCTGCAGTCTTTGAGGGGAGGGGCCACGATGAACGTGGGGGACCCATGGCGGCCGGTCCGGAAACCGGCCGCGGGCGATCGGGGCTGCCGATCTTACTCGAAGGCGTCTGCGGGGTGATAACCGCTGTCGACCACGATCTCCTTCCAGTTGGAGCTGTCCACGAGGACGGGTTCCAGCAGGTAGGAGGGGACGACCTTCACGCCGTTGTCGTAGGTCTCGGTGTCGTTGATCTCGGGCTCCGATCCCTCGACCAGCGCTTCGACCATGTCGACGGCGACGCCTGCCAGCTCGCGGGTGTCCTTGAAGACGGTCGAATACTGCTCGCCGGCGATGATGGACTTCACGGAGGGCAGTTCGGCGTCCTGACCGGTGACGATCGGCATCTTCATGTCGCCGGAGCCGTAACCGACGCCTTTCAGCGAGGACAGGATGCCAATGGACAGGCCGTCGTAGGGCGACAGCACGCCGTGCACCATCTCGTCGGTGTAATAGGCCGACAGCAGGTTATCCATTCGGGCCTGGGCGACAGCCCCGTCCCAACGCAGGGTGCCCACGGTGTCCATGCCCATCTGGCCGGACACGATGTTGATGGTGCCGTCCTCGATCAGCGGGTCCAGCACCGACATGGCGCCGTTGTAGAAGAAGTAGGCATTGTTGTCGTCCGGAGAGCCGCCGAACAGTTCGACGTTGTAGGGCCCGTCGCCAAAGCGTTCTTCCAGCCCGTCCACCAGCGAGGTTGCCTGCTGCACGCCGACCTGGAAGTTGTCGAAAGTGGCGTAGTAGCTGACGTATTCACTGTCGCGGATCAGACGGTCGTAGGAAATGACCGGGATGTCCGCGTAGTAGGCGTTTTCCAGGGCGTTCGACAGGGTGGTGCCGTCGATGGCGGCAATCACCAGCACGTCCACGCCGCGGGTGATCATGTTCTCGATCTGCGCAACCTGGTTCGGAATATCGTCTTCCGCGTATTGCAGGATGGTTTCAAAGCCAGCCTCCTGCAGTTGCTCCTGCATGGAGTTGCCGTCCGAAATCCAGCGCGCCGAGGATTTGGTCGGCATGGCGATGCCGATCAGACCGTCGGCATAGGCGCCGGTTGCGAACACGAGAGCGGCGGCCGTGCTGGCCGCGAGTGTCTTGAAAGTCATGATCTCCTCCACTTTCACGGCCGGTTTGCCGGGCTTTTCGCCGGGGGGCCGCATTATCTGTTTGGTCTCCTCAACCGCGCCTTGGGTAGCCCTTTCGGTTCATATCTGTAAAATTCTATTTCTGATGATTTCCATACCTAGATTGTTATGCTTCATGCTATGCAGGCGTCATGGACCTTATAAAACGCCTCAAACCCATACATTTCAGGCTGGTGGATCAGATCGCCCGGCGCCAGAAGCTGCAGCTTGCGGCGGAGGCGCTGGCGATGTCGCAGCCCGCGGCCAGCCGCATGCTGGCCGATGTCGAGGCCGAACTGGGGGCGCCTCTGTTCGTTCGCCATCCCCGCTGGATGGAGCCCACCCCCGTGGGGGAGACTTTCCTGCGTCACATCCGGGTCATTCTGAGGGAGCTGGAGACGCTGCAGTCCGAGGTCGGCAACCTTGCCGAAGGGCGGGCGGGCGAGATCCGCGTCGGCGCGGTGACCGGGCCGGCCATGGGATTCCTGATGCCCGCCCTGCGCCAGGTGAAAGCCGAAAGTCCCGACATCGAGGCAACCATCGAGGTGGGCCCCTCGGTCGAGCTGGTGCGCGGTCTGCGCGAAGGTCGGTTCGATTTCATCATTGCCCGCCTGATGCCGGATCAGGACAGCCACGAATTCCACGTCTACCCCGCCCGGTCCGAAAACGTGGCGCTGATGGTGCGCGACAGCCACCCGCTGGCCCATCACCGCGCCCTGCCGCTAGACGCGGTCACGGGCTATGAATGGGTGATGCAGGAACGGGGCTCGCCGATCCGCCAGGCGGTCGAGGCCGCCTTCCTGCAATCGGGTACGGCGGTGCCGGGCAATGTCTCGAACTCCTCGTCGCTGCTGGTGGTGCTGTCCCTGCTGGCTTATTCCGACGTCATCGCCCCGCAATCCGAAGAGGTCGCCGAAATCCTTGCAGGAGACAGCCTGGGTGCGAGCCTGATCGCGCTGGACATGGCCGAACGGATCACCGTCTCCCCCTATTTCGTGCTCGCCAACAGGGGCCAGCAATTGCCGCGCGCCACCGAACGCGTGCTTGAGGAAGTCCTGCGGCGGCTTTAGGCGGGATCCGTGTGCAGGGGCCGTTTTGCGTCCCGGCGCAGTCGCCAACCGCCGAGCCACCAAGAACCCTGTGGAGGTTACCCTCCCGCCCCTCGGCGGGAAGGGGATCGTCAGTCGACCGCCGGAAGGTGGTCGGACCGCAACCAGAACGGTGCCAGGCGCAGCGGGGCGTTCGAGGTCGGCAGGATATCCTCATGCAGGGGGATGCCGATCACCTTGGCCCTGACGGCGTGGGCCGCACCCCATTCGTAGGCCGCGACCTAGTGCACGTCGACCACGGCGCGCAGGCCGATCTCACGCAGGACGGCGGACAGCGACGGGCAGGTGTCGCGGGGACGGCCCGGCGCTGGCGCTTGGCGCGCATCTGGATACTGTGCCGGACTATGGGATCTACGACGGGCGGCTCCGCGACGCGGTCAAACCGTCGCGCGCATCGCGAAAGGCAAGAGAGCTCGACCGACCGCTAGCCGTCGCCGCTGCCGTCGCCGCTGCCGTCGCCGGCCTGACTGTGCGCCAGGGCCTGCAGGGCGCGCAGCAGCTTGACCGCGGCGGGGGGAAGTTGACCCATGCGACGGCGGTAGATCTGGAAGGTGCGGCGGAAGGTCAGTTCCGGGATCGGCAGGGCGACCAGATCGCCCGCCTCGACCTCCAGCGCGACCAGGCCGCGCGGCATCCAGCACATCTGACCGCCCTGGACCGTCATGCTCTTCAGCATGTTTACCGAGCGCGACAGCACCCCTATCTCCACCGTCTCGACGCCTCGGGCGAAGAAACGGCGTTGCAGCTCGCGGGTGATCGGCGTGTCGAGCGGCGGCAGCGCCCAGGGGTGGCTGGCGACCTCGGGCAGGGGGATGCTGTCGCGACCCGCGAGCGGGTGGCGGGGCGATGCGAAGACCTCGACCAGGTCGTGCAGGGGATCGGGGCAGGCCAGGGTGATCTCATCGTCCAGGTAGGGTTCGGGAGAGATCGCCAGATCGACCTCGCCCCGCTTCAGCGCCATCAGCAGCTTGTCCTCGATCTCCTCGGTGACCTGCGCCTGCAGGCCGGGCTGGTCCGCCAGCAGGGATTGCAGGGCCGTCGCCAGGTGGCCCGAGACGACGCTGCCGACGCCGCCCACGCGCACCACGCCCTTGCTGGCGCCGCGCAGCGAATCCAGCAGGTCCTCGGCATTGGCCATCTCGGCATCGACGGTGCTGGCGTAGGGCAGGAAGGCCTTGCCGTATACATTCAGCGTCACGCCAGTGGTGGTCCGGTCGAACAGCGGGGCGCCCAGATGGGCCTCCAGCCGCCGGATGATCCGGGTCACGGCGGGTTGTGTCAGGTGCATCTCCCGCGCGGCGCGGCCGAAACTGCCGTGTTTCGCGGTGGCGAGGAAGGTTGAAAGCGTGCGCTGATCCCAGGTCATACCGAAACGGTATGAGTATGAGCAGAGAATGACAATTCCCTTTGGAGTTTTGGATCTGCGAAGATGTATGCATGAAGAGGAAGACCCCCGGGCCAGCCCGGGGTGGGGAGGAGATATGACCCGATCGGGTTCGGCGCATGGCACGACCGTGCGCGAGGCTGTGTTCCAGCTGCTGCGCCACCATGGCATGACGACGATCTTCGGCAATCCCGGTTCGACCGAGCTGCCGCTGTTTAGCGATCTGCCGGAGGGGTTCCGCTATGTCACCGGGTTGCAGGAATCCGTCGTGGTCGCCATGGCGGACGGTCATGCGCTGGCCTCCGGCGGGCCGGCCTTCGTCAACCTGCATTCGGCCGCCGGTGTCGGCCATGCCATGGGCAGCATCTATTCGGCCTTCCGCAACCGGGCGCCGGTGGTCATCACCGCCGGCCAGCAGAGCCGCCCGTTGCTGCGCGCCGATCCCTTCCTCTATGCCGAGGCGCCGACCGAGCTGCCGCAGCCCTACGTGAAGTGGGCGATCGAACCGGCGCGGGCCGAGGATGTGCCGGCGGCCATCGCGCGGGCCATCCACATGGCCTGCCTGCCGCCCGCGGGGCCGGTCTTCGTGTCGATCCCGCTGGATGACTGGGGGCAGCCCTGCGATTTGCCCGCCCTGCGGAAGATCACGGGCCGGGCGCAGCCCGATGCAGGCACGCTGGGGGAGATCGCCGCGCAGCTGAACGGGGCCGCCGATCCGGTGTTTGTCGTCGGCGCTGGGCTGGATGCCGACGGCGCCTGGGACGCGGCGGTGGCACTGGCCGAACACCACCAGGCACCGGTCTGGGTCGCGCCGCTGTCCTCGCGCTGTTCCTTTCCCGAAAGCCATCCGCTGTTCGCCGGCTTCCTGCCCGCGAACGAGGCTGACATTTCGCGCCTGCTGACCGGGCATGACTTGATCGTCACGCTGGGCGCGCCGGTCTTTACCTATCACTATGAGATGCCGGGGCAGATCCCGCCCGAAGGGGCGACGCTGGTGCAGATCGTCAGCGATCCGAAACAGGCGGCCTCGGCGGTCTGCGGCACCTCGCTGGTCGGCGATCTGGACCTGTCGCTGCGCGCGTTGCAGGCCAGCGCCGCGGATCCCCGGCCGAAACGCCCCGCACCCCTGCGGGAGATCCAGGCACCGCCGCCCGCCAGGGGCATTTCCTCGGCCATGGCGCTGGACGCGCTGCGACGGCTGCGGCCTGCCGACGGTATCGTGGTGGAGGAAGCGCCCTCGAGCCGCGATGACGTCCACGATTATCTGCCCATCGACCGCGCCGGGGGCTTCTTCGCCACTGCCAGCGGGGGGCTGGGCTATGCGCTGCCCGCCGCCGTCGGCGTGGCCATGGCCAACCCTGGCGAGACGGTGCTGGCGATCCTGGGCGACGGGTCGTCCATGTACTCGGTCCAGGGGCTGTGGAGCGCGGTGGAACATGACGCCGACGTGCTCTTCGTCGTGCTCAACAACGGCGGCTATGCCGCGCTGAAGGGCTTTGCCGGCAACAAGGAGGTGGTCGGCTGCGACATCGGCCACCTGTCGCTGGCGGCGCTGGCCGAAGGGCAGGGATGCCCGGCGCAGCAGGTCTCGGACCCGGCAAAGCTGGACGGCGTGTTGAGCGAAGCATTCGCGGCCGGAGGAGGGCCGCGCCTCGTGGAGGTGATGATCGACCGGGGCTGACCGCCCTGGCGCGCACTGACGCGACCAAGACCAAGGCAACACTCTCTAGGAGGAGGAAGAGATGATGCGTTCTGTACTTCTGGCGGCAGCAGCCGCGACGACCATGGCGGCCCCGCTGGCTGCCCAGGACGATCCCGTCAACCTGCGCTTCGGCGTCTGGGTCGGGCCGGCCCACCCGCTGATGCAAGGAACCCAGGCCTGGATGGATGCGATCGAGGAGGCCTCTGGCGGGTCGATCGAGATTACGCTCTACCCCTCGCGCCAGCTGGGCGCGGCGGTGGACCACTACGACCTGGCCCGCGACGGGATCGCCGACATCACCCTGGTGAACCCCGGCTACAATGCCGGCCGCTTCCCGGTGATTTCCTATGGCGAACTGCCCTTCCGATTCAATCACGCGGTGGCGGGCTCTCGCGCGCTGGACCAGTGGTATCGTGCCTATGCCGATGAGGAGATGTCGGATGTGAAGTTCTGCATGGCCTTCATGCATTCGCCCGGCACGATCCACACCACCAGCCCGGTCAGCGGGCCGGAGGACCTGGACGGGCTGTCGATCCGCCCCGCCAACGGCACCCTGGGCAACTATCTGTCCAGCCTGGGCGCCACCACCATCCAGGCCTCGGCGGCCGAGATGCGGGACCTGCTGACCCGGGGCACCGCCGATGGCACCGCCAGCCCCTATAGCTCGCTGGTGACCTGGGGCATTGCCGATGCCGCGACCCATCACCTGGACATGCCGATGTATGCGGCCAACTTCGTCTACGTCATCTCGCCCATGGCCTGGGACCGGATGAGTGAGGCGCAGCAGGCGGTGATGGACGAGCATTGCTCGACCGACTGGGCCGGTCGCATCGTCGAACTCTGGGCCGAGGAGGATCTGGAGGAGCGTGCGGTGCTGGAAGAGGACAGCGCGCATACCTTCAACGCGCCCAACGAGGCGCAGCGTGCCGCCTGGCTGGAGGCGGCAGACCCCGCCATCGCGCGCTGGCGCGAGCAGGTCGAGGCGGCCGAAGTGGATGCCGCCGAGGCAGAGGCGGCCATCGAGGCGGCGATTGCCGAAAACGATGCCGGCCTCTGATCGCGTCATGATCCCCGAGGCGGGCCGCATGGCCCGCCTGATCTCGGCCATCGAAATGGTGGCCGGGATCTTTCTCGTGCTGATCGCGGCGCTGACGGTGACCGAGGCGACCCTGCGCTATGCCTTGGGCATGCGCATTCCCGATGCCTATGTCGGCGCCACCGCGTTGCAGGGGATCGCCATCGCCTGGGGCATCGCCTGCACCACCTGGACGCGCCGCCACATCACCGTCGACGCCATCTACGAGCTATCCCCCAGGGGCATGCAGAAGGCGATGAACGTCTTTTCCTCGGCGGTGACCTTCGCCGCGATGCTGACGCTGATGATCATGCTCTGGCGCAAGACCGCCAGCAGCCTCGACAGCGGCGAGGTCTCTGCCGATCTGCTGCTGCCGCTCTGGCCGGTGGTCGCGGCCACCGCCGCCGGCATCGCCGCCGCTTCCATCCTGGGCTTGCTGCGCCTGGGCCGTGACATTCTGGAACTCAGGACCCGTTGATGGACCCGACACTGCTTTCCTTCCTGGGCTTTGGTGGCCTGTTCCTGCTGATCATCCTGCGGGTGCCCATCGGGGTCGCCATGGGCGTCGTGGGCGTCTGCGGTTTCGCCGCCGTGGTCAACTGGTCCGCCGGGCTGAACCTGCTGGTCAATGCCCCCTATCGGATGATGTCGGACTATTCGCTCAGCGTGGTGCCGATGTTCGTGCTGATGGGGGTCTTCGCCGGGGCCGGGGGCCTCAGCCGCGAGCTGTTCGATGCCTCCAACACCTGGCTGGGCCACGTGCGCGGCGGGTTGGCGACGGCCACCGTGGCGGCCAGCGGTGGCTTTGCCGCGATCAACGGGTCGTCGGTGGCCTGCGCGGCAACCATGACCACCGTCGCCCTGCCGGAGATGCGGCGCGCGGGCTATGCGCCGGGGCTGGCGGCGGGCGTCATTGCCGCGGGCGGCACGCTGGGGTCGATGATCCCGCCCTCGGTCTTCCTGCTGCTCTACGGGATCATCACCGAACAGAACGTGGCCGAGCTGTTCATGGCCGGCGTGATCCCCGGCCTGCTGGGCCTCGGCCTTTACGCGCTGGTGGTGCAGATCATCGCGCGCCGCCGCCCGGACAGCATGCCGCACGGGCGGCGCGCCAGTTGGGGCGAGCGTTTCGCCGCGCTGCGCGGGCTCTGGGCCACGCTGCTGCTGTTCGCGCTGGTGATCATCGGCATGTACGGCGGTTTCGTCACCGTGACCGAAGCGGCGGGCGTGGGCGCCGTGGGCGCGCTGCTGATCGGCGTGGCGCGGGGCAAGCTGCCGCCGCGGGTGATCCTGCGCTGCCTGGTGGATGCGCTACAGATCACCGCCGCGATCTTCACCATTGCCGTGGGCGCCACGCTCTTCGGCTATTTCCTGACCGTGACCCAGGTGACCCAGAACCTGACCACCTACCTGACGCAGGTGCCGCTGCCCGCCTGGGGCGTGCTGGGCCTGATCCTGCTGGTCTACCTGGCCCTGGGCGCCGTGATGGACGAACTGGCGGTGATCCTGCTGACCGTGCCCATCGTCTTCCCGGCGATGCAGGCGCTTGGCTTCGATCCGATCTGGTTCGGCATCGTCCTGGTCACCACCATCTCCATCGGCTTGATCTCTCCGCCCGTGGGGATGAACGTCTTCGTGATCAATTCGATCGCGCGGGATGTGAAACTGACCGAGATCTACCGCGGCGTGCTGCCCTTCGTGGCCGCCGACCTAGTGCGCATTCTGGCGTTGTGCCTGTTCCCGGCTCTTGCGCTCTGGCTGCCTGGCACGATGTAGAGAAATGAACAATTGGTTGATGGAGGAGTGAGACCATGAACGTCCAAAACCCCGGCCTTCGGGCCCCGACGCAGTTCTTCATTGGTGGCAAGTGGGTTGCGCCCAAGGGTGACAAGACGCTGGAGGTAATCTCTCCGGTGACCGAGCAGAAGGTGATGGAGTATCCCGAGGCCTCGACCGCCGACGTGGATGATGCCGTCGCCGCAGCCCGCGATGCCTTCGACAACGGCCCCTGGCCGCGGATGAGCCCCAAGGAGCGCGCGGGCTACCTGCGCAAGGTGGCCGACAACATCGAGGCGCGTCTGGACGAAATTGCGTCCAGCTGGACCGGCCAGATGGGTGCGCCGATCTCCCTGACGAAGATCCTGGCGCCGCAGAACGTGACCCTGTTCCGCTACTACGCCGACCTGATCGACAGCAATTCCTACAGCTTCACCGATGAACGCGAACGCGCCGATGGCGGCCGCGTGGTGGTGGCCAAGGAACCCGTCGGCGTCTGCGCTGCGATCACGCCCTGGAACGCGCCGATGGTGCTGCTGACCTACAAGATCGCGGCCGGGCTGGCGGCGGGCTGTACCTTCGTGGCCAAACCCTCGCCCGAAACCCCGCTGGAGGCCTATATCCTGGCCGAGTGCATCGAGGCGGCGGGCCTGCCGGCTGGTGTCTTCAACCTGGTGCCGGCGGCGCGCGAGGTGGGCGACTACCTGGTGCGTCACACCGACGTGGACAAGGTTGCCTTCACCGGCTCCACCGCGGCGGGCAAGCATATCGCGGCGGTCTGTTCCGAACGGCTGGCGCGCGTCTCGCTGGAACTGGGCGGCAAGTCGGCGGCGATCCTGCTGGATGATGCCGACTTCGAGGCCGCGCTGCCCTCGCTGATGGTCTACACCATGCCGATCACCGGGCAGGTCTGCTTCTCTCTGACGCGGATCCTGGTGCCGGAAAGCCGCGCGAAGGAGTTCACCGACCTCTTCGTCGGCGCGGTGAAGGGCATCAAGGTGGGCGACCCCGCCGATCCGGCGACCCAGATGGGCCCGCTGGCCATGGGCCGTCAGAAGGAGCGGGTCGAGGGCTACATCAGGGCGGGCCTCGAAGAGGGCGCCAAGATCGCCACCGGCGGCGGTACGCCCGAGGGGATGGAGAAAGGCTTCTACTTCGAGCCGACGGTCTTCACCGATGTCACGCCTGAGATGACCATTGCCCGCGAGGAGATCTTCGGCCCCGTGGTGTCGATCATCACCTACAAGGATGACGAGGACGCCATCGCCAAGGCCAATGCCACGGACTACGGCCTGAACGGTGCGATCTATTCGACCGACAGTGAACGCGCCTACCAGATGGCGCGCCGGGTGAAATCGGGCGGTCTGACGATCAACGGCAACATCATCGACCCGACCATGCCCTTCGGTGGCGTGAAAC
The DNA here is from genome assembly GCF_002786295.1 of Pseudooceanicola marinus. Classification (GTDB taxonomy): domain Bacteria; phylum Pseudomonadota; class Alphaproteobacteria; order Rhodobacterales; family Rhodobacteraceae; genus Pseudooceanicola; species Pseudooceanicola marinus. The sequence goes on from NZ_PGTC01000022.1 coordinate 63,606, forward strand.
AGTCGGGCTATGGCCGCGAAGGTGGGATCGAAGGGCTGGACAACTACCTGGAAGGCAAGACCATCCACTTCGCCTGATCCCGGGGCCCAAATGACGAGGACGCCCGCCCCGAAAGGGGCGGGCGTTTGCGTGTCTGTGGTCCCATGGGGCGGCTCAGGCCGCTGCGTCGCCGGCCAGGTAGGCCGCCAGCGCGGCTTCGGTGCCCTCGGCCCAGATCATCCGCAGCCAGCGATCAAAGGCCTCGGCGAAACGGGGCGTCCTGGCCAGGTCGCCATAGGTCGCGGGCTGGGCCAGCCAGGCGGCGGGCCTGTCGCGCGCGATCAGGGCCGTGGCGCGCAGCTGATCCCAGTGGGGGTCGTTGGGGGCGATCTTGCTACCATCCTCGCGGGTGCCTTCGCACATCCGCGCCCAGAGCGCCTCGACCAGGGCCAGCCCTTCGACCGGGGCGTCCTTGTCCAGCGCGTCGCGCAGGATCGGCAGGACGAAGCCCGCGTGCCGCGATGATCCGTCGAAGGCGACACGACGGGTGGTGTCGCGGATCGCGGGGTTGGCGAAGCGGGTTTCGATCAGCTGCATGTAGGCCGCAGGCGTCATGCCGGGCACGGGCGCCACATGCGGCACGATCTCCGTGGTCTCGACCCGGCGCCAGAAGGGGGCGATGCGGGGATCGTTCATGCAGTCGTCGATGGTGGCGCAGCCCAGCAGTTCGCCGGCGTTGGCCAGCACCTGATGCCCGGCGTTGAGGATGCGGATCTTCATCGCCTCGTAGTCATGCACGTCGTCGGTGAAGGTCGCGCCGACCTTGTCCCAGGGCGGGCGCCCGGCGCAGAAGGCATCCTCGATCACCCACTGGCGGAAGTTCTCATGCGTCACCGGCGCCGCGTCCTCAATGCCGAAGGCGCGGGCGGCCTCGATCTCTGCCGGGCCGGTGGCGGGCACGATGCAGTCGACCATGGAGTTGGGGAAGGTGCAGGCCCCCTCGATCCAGGCGGCCAAGTCAGGGTCGGACAGGCGCGCCAGGCCGACGACCGCGTCCCGGGTGATGGCGCCGTTGCCGCGCAGGTTGTCACAGCTTTGCACGGTGAAGGAGCCGTGGCCCGCCGCGCGCCGCAGGCGCAGGGCCGCGACGATGGCGCCGAAGGCGGTGCGGGGCGTGTCGGGGTGGGCCGCGTCATGGGCGATGTCGGGATGGGTCGGGTCGAAGTGGCCGGTCGAGGGGTTCACGAAATAGCCGCCCTCGGTCACCGTCAGCGACACGATGCGGATCGCGGGATCGGCCATCTGCGCGATCAGCGGCGCATTGTCCGGGGCGACGGGCAGGAAGTCGATCATCGCGCCGCAGACCTCGGCACTGGTGCCCTCGGGGCTCAATTCGATCAGCGTGGTCAGGCAATCCTGCGCCAGAAGGCGGTCGCGCATGGCGGCATCGCCGGGGCGGACGCCCGCGCCGATGATGGCCCAGTCCTGGGCCAGCCCCTGCTGCATCAGGCGGTGCAGATACCAGGCCTGGTGGGCGCGGTGAAAGTTGCCGGTGCCGATATGAACGATGCCGGGGCTGAGGTCGGCCAGGTCATAGCCGGGCCGGGCGATATCCTCGGGCAGGGTGCCAAGCATGGCACGGCCGAGGCGGACGGGGTCCTGGGTCATGATGTGGGTCCTTCCTGGCCTCTTGCCTCAGTCGATCCGCAGACCCTGGGCGTCGAAGCGATGGAACAGATCCTCGCGCGGGGCCAGAGACACCCGGTCGCCGTGGCGCAACCCGACCTCGCCCGTGGCGCGCACGGTCACGGTTTCGGCCAGACCGGTGTCATGGACATGCAGGAAGGTGTCGGAGCCCAGGTGTTCGGCCACGCCCACGTTGCCCGACCAGGGCCCGCTGTCGACCACGTCGATATGTTCGGGACGGATGCCGATGGTATGGGCGTTCTGCGCTGCCGCCACCTCGCCTTCCAGCAGGTTCATCTTCGGCGAGCCGATGAAGCCCGCGACGAAGAGGTTGCGGGGGCTGCGGTAAAGCTCCAGCGGCGATCCCACCTGTTCGATATTGCCGGCGCGCAGCACGACGATCTTGTCGGCCATGGTCATCGCCTCGACCTGGTCGTGGGTGACGTAGATCATCGTCGTTTTCAGCTTAGCGTGCAGCTCGCCGATCTCCATCCGCATGCCGACGCGCAGGGCGGCGTCGAGGTTCGACAGCGGCTCATCAAAGAGGAAGGCGGCGGGTTCACGCACGATGGCGCGGCCGATGGCGACCCGCTGGCGCTGACCGCCCGACAGCTGGCCGGGGCGCCGGTCCAGGTAATCGGTGAGGTTCAGCGCCTTGGCCGCGGCCTCGATCCGCTTGTCCTGTTCGGCCTTCGGCACGCCGGCCATCTTCATCGGGAAGGCGATGTTGCGGCGCACGGACATATGCGGGTAGAGCGCGTAGCTCTGGAACACCATGGCCAGCCCGCGCCGCGCCGGCGGGGTGGAGGAGGCATCGGTGCCGTCGATGCGGATCGCCCCGGAGGAGATGTCCTCCAGCCCCGCGATCAGGCGCAGCAGGGTGGATTTGCCGCAGCCCGACGGGCCGACGAAGACGCAGAACTCTCCGTCCTCGATGGTCAGGTCCAGGGGCGGAATGACCTGGACGTCGCCGAAGGACTTGGTGACTTGCTCGAGCGTGATCTGTCCCATTGAACTGTTCCTTTACTTGACGGCGCCGAAGGTCAGGCCGCGCACGAGTTGCTTCTGGCTGAACCAGCCGAGGATGAGGATGGGGGCGATGGCCATGGTCGAGGCCGCCGAAAGTTTCGCGTAGAAGAGGCCCTCGGGGCTGGAGTAGCTGGCGATGAAGGCCGTCAGCGGGGCGGCATTGGCCGCCGTCAGGTTCAGCGTCCAGAAGGCCTCGTTCCAGGCGAGGATGAAGTTCAGCAGCAGGGTCGAGGCGATGCCGGGCACGGCCATGGGCGTGAGGACATAGAGGATCTCCTCCTTCAGCCCGGCCCCGTCCATGCGCGCGGCTTCCAGGATCTCGCCCGGGATTTCGCGGAAGTAGGTGTAGAGCATCCAGACGATGATCGGCAGGTTGATCAGCATCAGGATCGCCACCAGCGCCGCGCGGCTGTCCAGCAGGCCGAAGCGGATGCAGATCAGGTAGATCGGGTAAAGGACACCCACGGCGGGCAGCATCTTGGTGGACAGCATCCACAGCAGGATGTCCTTGGTCCGCTTGCTGGGCACGAAGGCCATGGACCAGGCGGCGGGCACGGCGATGATGACGCCGAGGATGGTGGAGCCCCCCGCCAGGATGACCGAGTTCCACAGGAAGCGCATGTAGTCGGAGCGTTCCTGCACCACGCGGTAATTCTCCAGCGTCCAGTCGAAGCCGAGGAAGATCGGCGGATCCGCGATCGCCTGGGCCTCGGTCTTGAAGCTGGTGAGGATCGTCCAGAGGATCGGGAAGAAGATCAGCAGACCGATGCCCCAGGCGGCGGCGGTGGCGATGGTCTTGCGGCGGGTCGAGACGGCACGGGCCATGGGCGGGATCTCCTCAGCGGTCCAGGTTCTTGCCGACGATGCGCATCAGGAAGATGGCGACGATATTGGCGAGGATGATGGCGTAGACGCCGCCTGCGCTGCCCAGGCCCACGTTCTGGCTCTCCAGCACGCGCTGGAAGATCAGGTAGGTTAGGGTGCGGGTGCCGAAGGCGCCGCCGGTGGTCACGAAGATCTCGGCGAAGATCGACAGCAGGAAGATCGTCTGGATCAGCAGCACGATGGTGATGGCGCGGCCCAGGTGCGGCAGGATGATGTAGGTGAAGCGCGACAGCGGGCTGGCCCCGTCCATCTCCGCTGCCTCCAGCTGTTCGCGGTCCAGCGACTGCACGGCGGTCAGCAGGATCAGCGTGGCGAAGGGCAGCCATTGCCAGGAGACGATCATCACGATCGAGGTGGTGGGCACCTCGGACAGCCAGGCTATGGGATCGGCCCCGAATAAGCGCCACAGGTGCGCCAGCAGGCCGTTGGTGGGATCCATGAACATGTTCTTCCACACCAGCGCCGAGACGGTGGGCATGACGAAGAAGGGGGCGATGACCAGGATGCGCACGATGCCCTGGCCCCACATCGGCTGATCCAGCAGCAGGGCCAGCAGGACGCCCAGAACGATGGTGATGACGAGGACGCCGCCGACGATCACCAGCGTCGTCTGCACGCTGGGCCAGAAGGCGGAAGAGGTCACGAAGCGGGTGAAGTTGTCGAAGCCCGCCCACCCCAAGTCGCCGCCTCGCAGCGGCAGGTAGCGGCGGAAGGAGAACCACAGCGTCATGGTCAGAGGCACCAGCATCCAGCCCAGAAGCAGGATCACGGCGGGGGCCATCATCAGGCGCGCGGCAGAGCGGGAATGCTGGGTGGCCATCGGGGAAGCCTTTCCGGTCAGGCGTTTTGCCTGGCTCGCAGTTGGTCGGGAACGTCAGGGGACGCGGGCGGCGGGGTCACGCCGCCCGCGGGAAGGCCGGGCTCAGTAGCCGGCGGCTTCCATTTCTTCCTGGGTGATGGCCTGGGCCTTCTCCAGTGCCTCGTCGACCGACTGCTGGCCGGCATAGACCGCGGAGAACTCCTGGCTCACCTGGGTGCCGATGCCCGCAAACTCGGGGATCGCGACGAACTGCACGCCGACGTAGGGCACCGGATCGACCGTCGGGTTGGTCGGATCGGCGGCCTCGATCGAGTTCAGCGTCATCTCGGCGAAGGGCACTTCCTGGTATTCGGGCGTCTCATAGAGAGAGGTCCGCGCACCCGGGGGCACGTTGGCCCAGCCTTCGTTCTCGGCCACCAGCTCGATGTAGTCCTTCGAGGTTGCCCATTCGATGAACTGCTTGGCCGCGTCTGCCTTCTGCGTGCCGGCCGGGATGCCGAGCGCCCAGGCCCAGAGCCAGTTGCCGCGCTTCTCGACGCCTTCCTTGTTCGGCGCCAGGGCGAAACCGACTTGGTCGGCCACGGCGGACTCCTCGGGGTTGGTCACGAAGGAGGCCGCCACGGTGGCGTCGATCCACATGCCACACTTGCCTTGCTGGAACAGCGACAGGTTTTCGTTGAAGCCGTTGGTGGCGTAGCCGGCGGGGCCGGATTCGTTCATCATGTCGGTGAAGAAGGACAGCGTTTCCTTCCACTCCGGCTGATCGAACTGCGGGGTCCAGTCCTCGTCGAACCAGCGCGCGCCGAAGGAGTTGGACATGGCGGTGATGAGGGCGCCACCCTCGCCCCAGCCGGCCTTGCCGCGCAGGCAGATGCCGTTGATGTCGTTGGCGTCGTCATCCATCGCGGCGGCGGCCTCGCGGATGAACTCCCAGGTGGGGGCGTCGGGCATTTCCATCCCGGCCTTTTCCATCAGGTCGGTGCGGTACATGATCATCGAGCTTTCGCCGTAGAAGGGCGCCGCGTAGAGCGTGCCGTCATGGCTCAGGCCGTCGCGCATGGCGGGCAGGATGTCGTCGACGTCATACTCTTCCGACAGGTCATCCAGCGGCACCAGCCAGCCGTTCGCACCCCAGATCGGGGTTTCGTACATGCCGATGGTCATGATGTCGAACTGGCCACCCTTGGTGGTGATGTCGGTGGTGACGCGCTGACGCAGCACGTTCTCCTCCAGCGTGACCCATTCCACGCCGATGCCGGTCTCTTCGGTGAACTGGTCGGTGTAACCCTGCATGCGGATCATGTCGCCGTTGTTTACGGTGGCGATGGTGATCGTGGTGTCCTGTGCAAAGGCGGCAGCAGCCGAGCACAGGGTAAGCGCCGTGGTGGCGCCGAGAACGCGCTTCAGTGACATCCGTATCCTCCCTGAATTGGATGTGATGCCAGTAGCGGTAGGCCAATGCACAGATTCGCGTCAACCTAAAATTTTACGCGCGAAAAGTTATGCGGACTTGCGAAGAACCAGGGTGCCGTCGAAAAGCGTGGAGATTTTCGCCTCCGGGCGGGCCCCTTCGGCGATGATTTCCAGAAGCTTTTCAAGGCTGCGCCCGGTGATCCGGTCATAGTCCTGCGACACGGTGGTCAGGGCCGGGCAGGTGAAGCGGGCCACCGGGTGGTCGTCGTGCCCGGCGATGCGCATGGCGTGGCCGTCGCCGATGCCGACGCGCAGACCCTGCTCGTAGGCGGCGGCGAGGAAGCCGATGGCCAGACGGTCGTTGGAGCACAGCACCGTGTTGGTGGGCAGGGCGCGCTCTTCGATCATCCGGGTGGCCTCGCGGTGAGCGATCTCCTCGAAGGCCCAGCCGGTGCCCTCGGCCACCAGCAGCATCGGTTCGTGACCCAGGCGGCGCATCGTGTCCTCGTAGACCGCGCGCCGCTTGTTGGCGTTCGGATTGGGGGCGTTGCGCATCTCGAAAAGGGCCGGTGGCTCGCCGGTTTGGGAGAGATATTCCACAATGACCCCAGTGCTTTGGACATAGTTTGTGCCGAACATCGCGTCACCCACATCCTCGACGTCGCAGTCAAAGAGGACGGTCGGCACATCACGGCAGAAGGCGTCCAGCGCCTCGCGCCGCGACAGGCGTCCGATGGGGCCCAGCAGGACGCCGGCAGGGCGGATGCCGCGCAGGCTTTCGAGGTTCGCGATCTCGCGGTCCGGTTCCCCGTGGGAGCTGAGCAGGATCGGGTTGTACCCCGCCGAGGTGCAGAGCATTTCGAGGCTCCGCGCCATCTCGGCAAAGAAGGGGTCTGCGAGGAAGGGGACCACGATGCCGATGTTGCGCGTCAGGTGGCGGTTCTGGTTGATGGCGTGAACATTGGGCGTGTACTCGTAGCGTTCCAGCGCCGCCTCGATGCGGACCCTGGTGGATTGCCGCACCGAAGTCGGGTCGTTGAAATACTTCGACAATGTGGGACGGGAAATGCCGCTGACCGTGGCCAGCTCCTCCATCGTGCGAACTCTTTCCTGACCCATTCAGCCGTCCCTGACCGCGTCTGCGGTTTTAGTAAGTTTACGCGCGAAAATAATTGACGCGCATGTGATTCATGTCAACGGGGCAGCGCCGCGGCCCTGCCACAGCCGCCCCGCCATCCCTTCAGGCGGGTTCATAGCACGAACTGGGACGGTCGCACCCCTCGCCGCGCGCACGGGTCAGTCGCGGCCGGTGAAACGGGGCTGATCGAAGACCTCGACCGGGGGCAGGGGATCGGTGAAGGCCTCCACCTCGACCAGGCAGGAATGGGCCGAGGGCCCCTGGCTGAGCTTCGAGGTGCGCCGGTCGGGGCACAGCACATTGGGGTTTCCGTGCCGGTCCAGCGGCAGCCTATCCGAGGGCGCAGCGGGGTCGGGGTCCCACCAGGCGCCCGTGGGCAGTTGCACCACGCCGGGCAGCAGCCCGTCATAGGTCTCCACCGCCGCCAGGCAGGCGCCGCGATCATTGAAGACCCGCGCGACGTCCCCCGTTTTCAGCCCCCGCGCGGCAGCGTCATCGGGGTGCATGCGCATCACCTCGCGCCCCTCGACCTTCGAGGCACGCGACACGCCCGCCATGTCGTACTGGCTGTGCAACCGCGTGGCCGGCTGGTTCGACATCAGGTGCAGCGGGAAATGCGCGGTCGCCTCGGATCCCAGCCATTCCTGCGGCGGCAGAAAGGTCGGGTGGGGCGGGCAGTCGTCATAGTCGAACCCGGCAATCGTCCGGGAATAAAGCTCGATCCGGCCCGACGGCGTGGTCAGTGGCGCGCCCTCGGGATCGGCGCGGAAAGCCTGCATCAGGTCGCCGTTGCGGCTGTCCTCGGTCGGCTCCAGCACGATCTGCGGTCCGGTCCAGAAGTCGTCGAACTCGGGCAGGGCCTGCCCGGCGGCTTCGGCCACCCGTTGCCCGCGCGCGTAGAGGTGACGCAGCCAGCCTTCGGCGTCGCGGCCTTCCGTGAACTTCTCCCCCGCGCCCAGGCGCTCGGCCAGTCCGGCGAAGATGGCGTAGTCGTCCCGCGCCTCCGCATGGGGCCGGGCGACCGCGTGGCTGGGAGAGATGAAGCGGTCGTAGCTTGAATAGGCGATGTCGTTGCGTTCCAGCGCCGTCGTGGCGGGGAAGACGATATCGGCGTGTCGCGCCAGCGGGTTCCACCAGCTTTCGTTGACGATCACCGCCTCGGGCCGTTGCCAGGCGCGGGCCAGGCGGTTCAGGTCCTGGTGGTGGTGGAACGGGTTGCCCCCGGCCCAGTAGATCAGCCGCAGGTCGGGATAGTGCCGCTCGGCCCCATTGAACGGGTAGGGCGCGCCGGGCTCCAGCAGGGCGTCGGCGATGCGGGCGACGGGGATATGATCGGTCACCGGGTTCGACAGCTGCGGCAACGCCGGGAAGGAGAAGGCGGGGCGCAGGTTGCCGATGCCGTTGGTCGAGGCATAGCCGAAGCCGAAGCCGCCGCCGGGCAGGCCGATCTGGCCCAGCATCGCCGCCAGGGCGATGGCGGCCCAGTAGGGCTGTTCGCCCCCGTCGGAGCGTTGCAGCGACCAGGCCATCATGACGAAGCTGCGGGTGGCGGCCATCTCGCGCGCCAGATCCGCGATACGCTCGGCGGGAAGGCCGGTGATACCGGCGGCCCAGTCCGGCGTCTTGGGCGTGCCGTCGTCCTGACCCAGGATATGCGCCTCCAGCTGCGCGGCGCCGGTGGTGTGGCTTTGCAGGAAGGCGCGGTCGGCCAGGCCCTCGCTCAGCAGTACATGACCCATGGCCAGCAGCAGGGCGGTGTCGGTGCCCGGGCGCAGGGGCAGCCATTCGACGCCCTCGACCACGGTGTCGTCCCGGATGGGCGAGATCGAGATCATCCGCGCGCCGCGGGCCCGCAGCCGTTCCAGGTTCTCGGTCAGGATGTGGCGTGACAGCCCGCCCGAGCAGATCTGCGCGTTCTTCGCCGGCACGCCGCCGAACATCACCAGCGTCTCCGTCGTCTTCGCGATGCGTGGCCAGGAGGTGTGGTGGCTAACCAGCCCGCGTTTCGATCCTATGACATGGGGCACGATCGTGTCCCCGGCGGCATAGCTGTAGTTCTGCACCGACCGGGTGTAGCCGCCGATGCTGTTGAGGAAGCGGTGCACCTGGCTTTGCGCATGGTGGAACCGCCCGGCCGAGCCCCAGCCGTAGGAGCCGCCATAGATAGCGCGGTTGCCATGCTGCTGCCGGACCCGCTCGATCTCCTGCGCCGCGAGGTCCAGCGCCTCGTCCCAGGGCAGCTCGACGAAGGGCTCGCGGCCGCGCCCGGCACCTTGGGTCGCGATCTTGCCGGCCTCGCGCGCGGCGAGGAAAGAGGCCCGCACGGCGGGTTTGCGGATGCGGGACGGCGCGTTCAGCCCCTCGATCATGCTGTCGCCCAAGGGCGAGGGGTCGGGGTCCTGTGCCAAGGGAATTAGGCGCCTGGGGCGGCCGTTTTCCATCTCCGCGCGGAAGCTGCCCCAGTGGGCGACGACGAGCGGGGTTTCCGGCGTTTTCAGCATGATGGTCCTCTGCGGCCTGGGGGTGTGTCCTGCGGTACCGCCGCAGCCGAGCGGGGACAAGGCGGTTCGGCGGATCCCGCGGGGCGGTCCGAGGAATATGATAGGCCGTGGTCATCCTGGCGGCAGGCGCGGCACCGCGGCAGGGGCCGCAGGCCGCGCCGCCATTGCCTGCGTCAGCCGCCAAGGTGAGCATCCCTGCAACGCGGCTCGTACGTGGGCCTCGTGGGGCCCTGCAGCCCCGACATGCGCGAGGCCGATGCCGAGACCCTGCGCCGCGCATCTGGATCCTTTCACCGCGCAATATCTGGCCCGGGCCGCCGGCTGAGGGGGAGTGTCCGGCTGTGACGTCAGTCATCAGGCACAGCGTTGACCTGACGCGCCGCGCCCCCTCTCCATTTGTTGGCCAGAAATATCCCGGGGGGAATTGGGCCCGCGAGGGCTAAAGGGGGGCAGCGCCCCCTTCCGTCTGCGCGCCGCGCCCTAAAGGTCAGCGGCCTGGTGTATGTCCTTCACCGCGAAGTCGATCAGCGCGCGCAGCTTGGGCGGCAGGGCGCGGCCCTCCAGGTAGGCCACGTGCAGCGGATGCGGCAGGCCCTCATAGCCCGGCAGCAGGGGCACCAGCCGTCCGGCCTCCAGCGCCTCCGTCAGAATAAAGCGCGGGCAATAGGCGATGCCGCGCCCTGCCTCTGCCATGTCACGCGCGGCGCGGGCCGAATTGACCAGGAAGCGGGAGGCGATGGGGGCGACCACCTCCTGCCCCTCGTGCCGGAAGACCCAGCGGGCCTGATCGGCGCGGTTGGTGTCGGCGATGCACTGATGCCCGGCCAGATCCTGCGGGGCCTCGGGCGTGCCATGCTCCTCCAGGTAGGCCGGCGCGGCCACGGCGAGGCTGCCGATCTGGCCCAGGCGCCGGCGTTTGAGCGAGGGGATGGCCGTGTCGCCCACGCGGAAGGCCAGGTCGACGCCCTCGGCCGCCAGGTCGACATAGGCATCGCTGAGACGCAGGTCGATCGTCAGTTCCGGATGCGGCGCGGCAAAGCGCGCCAGCAGGCCCGCCACGTAGACCTCACCGAAGGTCACGGGGGCGGAGATGCGCAGGGTGCCGGAAAAGCCGCGGCTGTCCTCGGTCACCGATTGCAGCATCGCCTCCATCTCGCCCAGCAGGGCGGGGGCGCGGGCCAGCAGTGTCTCGCCCGCGGGTGTGATGCCGACACGCCGGGTGGTGCGTTGCAGCAGGCGCGTGCCCAGCCGTTCCTCCAGCTCCGCCACGTATTTCGAGGTCAGCCGGTTCGACAGCCCCAGCCGGTCGGCAGCGGCGGTGAAGGAGCCGGTTTCGGCCGTGGCCACGAAGGCGCGCAGCCCGTCGATCAGGTCCATGCCATTTCCATTCGGAACAAATCGGTCGTAGTCATTCCATATCTCCCCCATTTCATTCAAGCGTCGCAAGGGGCATCTTGCCTGCAACACGAAACCACAGGGCGCGCGGCGGTCGACCCGACCCGGCGCCCCCAGGAGGAAAGGATCGGACCCATGTCCATTGCACAGGATCTGCGGAAGCTGGCCGAGGGCCTGCAACGTTCCGACCGGCTGCCGGTGGTCTTCCTCGGCCACGGCTCGCCCATGAATGCGATCGAGGACAATGACTATTCCCGCAGCTGGACCAAGCTGGGGGAAACCCTGCCGCGGCCCCAGGCGATCCTGGTGGTCTCGGCCCACTGGATGACCCGGGGGTCCACCCTGGTCAATGTCTCGGCCATGCCGCAGACGATCCACGATTTCTACGGCTTCCCGCAGCAGCTGTTCGATCTGCAGTACCCGGCCCCCGGCGCGCCCGATGTGGCGAAGGAGGTCGTGTCGATCCTGGCCAGCCACCCTGCCGAGGGCGGCGAGACCTGGGGGCTGGACCACGGCGCCTGGTCGGTGCTGAAGTTCCTCTATCCCGGTGCCGACGTGCCGGTCTTCCAGCTGTCGATCGACATGACCAAGGACCTGCCGCACCACGTCGAGATCGGCCAGGCCCTGCGCGCCCTGCGCGACCGCGGCGTGCTGATCCTCGGCTCGGGCAACGTGGTGCACAACCTGCGGGCCGTCCGTTGGGACAAGGGCGCTGCCGCCTGGGACTGGGCCGAGGAATTCGACGCTCTCTTCGCCGACCGGCTGGGGGCGGGAGACATCGACACGCTGGCCGACCGCGGCAAGCTGGGCAAGCTCTTGCAGATGGCGCATCCCTCGGTCGACCACTACCTGCCCGCGCTGACCGTGGCGGGGGCGGCGGACGCCAGGGACAGCCTGCTGTTCATGACCGACGACATCGACCTCGGCTCGGTCTCGATGCGTAGCTTCGTCTACTACTGATGCCCCATACGACCTTCCCCAGGGCCCGCGCGGCCCGGGCCGCAACAGACGACACGAAGGAGACAGAGATGCTGGTAGATGGCAAATGGACCAAGGACTGGGACCCGGTCCAGAAGGCGGATGCCAAGGGGCGGTTCGTGCGTCAGGTCTCGACCTTCCGCAACTGGGTGACGCCGGACGGATCCGCCGGCCCGACGGGCGAGGGAGGTTTCCCGGCCGAGGCGGGGCGTTATCGCCTCTACGTGGCCTATATCTGCCCCTGGGCCTCGCGCGCGCTGATGGCGCGCAAGCTGAAGGGGCTGGAGGAGATCATTCCCGTGACGGTGGTGAACCCCGTGCTGGGTCCGCAGGGGTGGGAGTTCGGCGGCTATCCGGGCGCCGAAGAGGACCCGCTGCACGGGGCCCGCTACATGCATGAGCTTTACACCCGCGCCGATCCCCATGTGAACGGTCGCGCCACGGTGCCGGTGCTGTGGGACATGAAGCGCGACATGCTGGTGAACAACGAAAGCGCCGACATCGTGCGCATGTTCGACACCGCCTTCGAGGGGCTGGTGCCCTCCGATCTGCGCCTCTACCCCGAGGATCTGGCCCCGGAGATCGACGCGCTGAATGCCCAAGTCTACGATCGCTTCAATAATGGCGTCTACAAGGCCGGTTTCGCCTCCAGCCAGGAGGCCTATGACGAGGCCGTGGCCGGGGTGTTCGAGACGCTGGACAGGCTGGAGGAGCGGTTGGCCGAGGGGCCTTACTTCTTCGGTGACCGTCTGACGGAGACCGACCTGCGTACCTTCGTCACGCTGATCCGTTTCGACGCGGCCTACCACGGGGTGTTCAAGTGCAACCTGCGGCAGGTGAAGGGCTATCCCCGTCTCTGGGCCTACACGCAGCGGGTGCTGGACCTGCCGGGTATCCGCGAAACGGTGAACATGGATCACATCACCCGGGGCTACTACGCCATCAAGGCGTTGAACCCGACACGTATCCGCCCCGTCGGCCCGGCCCATATCGAGGCTCTGTTCCGGGACTGATTTGTTGCAGGGACCCGGTGCGAGGGGAGGCGGATAGCCTCCCCTTTTTCATGACCGGAGGGGCGCCAGGAGGGGCGCCAAGCTCTCAGGCAGCGCCTCTGCGGCCAGCGCATCCAACAAGGGCCGGGCCGCCGCCGGGGCATGGGCACGGCAATCGGAGAGCTTCGTCCCGAGGTCCGGCAATTGCGCCGTCCCGGCCGGCAGGACCGGCGGGGCGGGCAAGGGACGGATCTCCTCCCGCCCGTCCGTGAAGCGCAGGTGTGCGGCAGGTGTCAGTCCCGGCGCGCAGTCCCGCATGACGGTCTTTGCCGCCAGGGCCAGGGTCTCGGGGTCTTTGCGCGGACCTTCGGCGAAGGTGGCCAAACCGGGCGCGCCCTGCCGCCAGGCATGGGCAAAGGTGTAGGGGATCGAGAACTTGGCTCCGATGGCTGAGCTTGGCCGTTGCCGATCCGCCAGCGGGTGAAACAGCATGTCGTCGGGCGGGGTCAGGGTGAAGGCGGCAGCCGCCAGCGTTTCGGGGGCGATGCCTTCGGCGCGCAGCGCCAGGCCGAGAGCGACGGCCGGGTGCGTCCCCCGGCAGCACGGCCAGAGCTTCAGCGTGACCTCTTCCCCGTGAAACACATGGCCCAGGCTGTCGAAGGCCGCCGCCTCGGGTGGGCTGCCCGCCAGCAGCGGCCCCAATCCGCCCGCCTCGGCCAGCGGATCCAGCGTGCCGCTGACGCCGGCGCGGGCCAGCAGGGCGCCCTCGACCGCCGCCCGGGCGGCGAAACCGTCACGCACCGCCCGCAGGTCGCTGGCCGGGCTGCGCTTCAGCGCGTCAGTCAGCGAAAACTGGACCAGCGCGAGGGCGACCGCCGCGACAGCCTGATCGGGCGACAGGCCTAGCAGGTGCGCCGCCCCCAAAGCCGCACCGGCGCAGCCGATCATCGGCGGGTGATACCAGCCGCGTGACGCGGGGTCGGCGGGCAGGGACAGGCTGATCCGGCAGGTCAGGTCGCAGGCCAGGGCCAGCGATGTCAGCAGGTCGGTCAACGGGGCGCCTTCGGTCTCGGCCAGGGCCAGAAGGGCGGGGAGGGCGACGGCGTTCGGGTGCATGCCGGTGGCGTCGAACGTGTCCTCGAAATCCAGCGCGTGGGACAGGGCGCCATTGGCCAGCGCGGCCAGCCCTGGCGGGGCCGTGCCTCCGGCCAGCAGCGTCGCGGCGCCCGGGCCGCGCGCCATGTTGGCGAAGGGGCGGGCAGCGGGTTCCAGCGTCACGGCGGCGGCCATGGTGGCCAGCCCGTCCAGCAGTGACAGCCGTGCCGCATGGGCGGCGCGGGGCGGCAAGGTGTGGATCGCCAGCACCCGCGCGGCGAGGCTGCGCGTCAGGCTCATGCGGGGGTGTGGGCGCGCAGAACGTCCCCTTCGGGCGTGTAAAGCGTGTCCAGCCCGGCCTCGGCGGTGATCTGGCGCAGATAGGCCAGAATGCGGTCGAACCGGGGTTCCTCGGGCGGAACGATGCGCGGCACGGCATCCCGCCCGATCCAGACCGGCACCAGACGCAGATCCTGCACCCCGCCCCGGTCCAGCGTGCATTCCACGATCATCGACATGGCGCTGTCGGGCGGGAAATTATAGCTGCTGTCCAGATCGGGCACCCAGTCGGGGTTCAGTTTCTGGATCTCCCTGAACCCCTTCGAGGCCGCGTGTTTCGCGTCCATTTTCAGGTCCAGGGCGAAGTTGGCGAGGGAGTGGATGATCGGCCGGCCCCTGTAGAACTCCATCCCCTTCAGGATATGCGCATGACAGCCCAGCACCATGTCGGCGCCCGCGTCGATGGCGGCATGGGCCACGTCGCGTTGGTAGTCGGGGATCACGGCGGGGACGAAATGGATGCCAGCGTGATGCGACAGGATCACCACGTCGACCTGCGCCCTCAGATCGCGGATCGAGGCCACCAGCGCCGCCAGATCCTCGCGATGCGGGAAGGTATGGATGCGCGCGGGGGTGCTCGGCTGGTCCGTCTCGATCTGCTCGTAAATCGTATGGCCGCGCATCGGGGCGCAGCCGGGCTTGTCCTCCTCCGCCCAGTAGTTGGCGGGCAGGATCGAGTTCACCGACAGGAACCCCACGGTGATACCGCCCCGCTCGACGATTACCGGGGCGCGGGCCTCGGCGATGGTGGCGCCGGCGCCCATTTGACGCGCGCCGGCGCGTTCCAGGTTGGCAAGCGTGTCGAACATGCCTTCGGGGCCCCAGTCCATCGTGTGGTTGCCCGCGAAACTGACCACCTCCAGCCCGGCGCCGACCAGGGCCTCGGCGATCTCGGGCTTGCCGCGCATGGTGTGGCGGGCCTGGGGCATCCGGGTGCCGCGCGTGGTCAGGTTCACCTCCAACTGGCAATAGCCCAGGTCCGAAGCAGTCAGCCGGTCGCGCACGGCGTCGAAGATGGACGCCGGATCGTCGCGATCCGGGGCCACGTCGCCCACGGCGACAAAGCGCAGGCTCATGTCCAGCCCTCCGCCGTGACGCGGTGGCAGGCGACCTGGCCGCGCGGAGTCTCCTTCAGTGTGGGTCGGTCACGCTTGCAGACCTCCTGCGCGAAGGGGCAGCGGGTGTGATAGGCGCAGCCCGAAGGCGGGTTCAGCGGCGAGGGTAGCTCGCCCATGGGCGGCGTGGCCGTGGGCGGCGCGGCGGGGTCGGCAGGCAATGCCGCGGCCAGCAGGGCGGCGGTATAGGGGTGATCGGGACGGGTGCAGATCCGCGCGGCGGGGCCGCGTTCGACCACCTGGCCCAGGTAGATCACCACCACCTCGTCACACATGAAGCGCACGGTGGCCAGGTCGTGGCTGACGAACAGCGTCGCCAGCCCGTAGTCCTCCTGCAGGTCCTTGAGGATGTTCAGGATCTGCGCCTGGATCGAGATGTCCTGCGAACTGACGGGTTCGTCCAGCAGCAGCAACTCGGGACGCGAGGCTAAGGCGCGGGCGATGGCGATCCGCTGGCGCTGACCGCCCGAGAACTCGGACGGCAGCCGATTGGCCACGTCGGCCGACAGGCCCACCTGTTCCAGTACCTCGATCACCCGCGCGTCGACCTCAGACCGGGTCATTTCGCCCGAGGCCGACAGCGGCTCGGCGATGATGCGGCGGACCTTCATGCGCGGCGAAAGCGAGGAATAGGGGTTCTGAAACACGGGCTGCACGGCCCGGCGATAGGCGCGCCGCTCGGCCCCGCGCAGGTCCGACAGGTCCTTGCCCTTGAACATGACCGCACCGCTGGTCGGCTGGTCCAGAGCCAGCAGCAGCCGGTTCAGCGTGGTCTTGCCACAGCCCGATTCCCCCACGATCCCCAGCGAGGTGCCCGGCGTGCAGGCCAGTGTGACCTCCGACAGGGCATGAAGCAGCCCGCCGCGCACCTTGAAGGCGCGGCCAAGGCGGCGGGTTTCCAGGATGGCGGGGCCGGCGGGTGCGGCGCGGGGCGGGGTTTCCGGGCTGGGCACGACGCGCAGAGCGCGATCAGGCGATTTCATGGGGGTGCTCCTGCGGATGCCAGCAGTTCAGGGTGTGGCCCGGGCGCAGCTCCGTCCGGGGCGGGGCATGGCGGCAATGGGCCGAGGCTGCGGCGCAGCGCGGATGGAAGGGGCAGCCCTGGGGGCGGTGGCCCACGGCGGGCGGGGCGCCTTCGATCACCGGCAGGCGGTGCGGCGCGTGGCTGGTGGAGGGGACCGAGGCTAGCAGCGCCTTGGTGTAGGGATGGGCGGGCCGGGAGAAAATCTCGGCCACCGGGCCGGTTTCCACGATACGGCCCGCATACATCACCGCCACCCGGTCGCAGATCCGCGCCACCACGCCGAAGTCATGGGTGATGAAGAGCATCGCCATGTGATGCGCCGCGCGCAGGGCCTTCAGCAGCTCCAGGAACTGGTACTGGATGGTGGCGTCCAGCGCCGTGGTCGGCTCGTCACAGATCAGCAGCTCGGGATCCTGCGCCAGCCCGATGGCCGAGACGATCCGTTGCCGCATGCCGCCTGACATCTGGTGCGGGAAGGCGCGCAGCCGCTCGGCGGGCGAGGGGATGTTGACCTCCGCCAGCGCCGCCTCGGCCGCGGCCGAGAGGTTCCGCTTGCCGCCGCGGCGCAGCGCCTCCTTCAACTGGGTGCCGATGGATTGCACCGGGTTCAGCGAGGCCATGGGATCCTGCAGGATCATGGAAATCTCCTCGCCCCGGATATGGCGCAGCTTGCGGTTCGGCATGGTCAGGATGTCCTGCCCCTTCCAGGCGATGCGCCCGGAGGTGCCGGCGGTGAGCGTGGGCGAGGTCAGCCGCAGTACCGACATGCCCAGCGTGGATTTGCCCGAGCCGCTTTCGCCAACCAGCCCCAGGGTTTCGCCCGGCATCAGGTCCAGCGACACCTCGTCGAGGATCGAGGGCGCGTCCGACCGTTTGCCCACGCGCACCGTTAGGCCGCGGATGGAAAGAAGGGGGTCGGTCATGCGCCACGTCCTTTCAGGCCGGGATTGATGCGGTCGGTCAGGGCGTCGCCCACCACGTTGACGGCCATGACGACCAGCACGATGGCCAGGCCGGGCAGGGCCGAGACCCACCAGGCGGACACGATATAGCTGCGGCCCTCGGCCACCATGCCGCCCCAGCTGGGGTTGGGTGGCGGCACGCCCACGCCGAGGAAGGACAGCGAGGCCTCCAGGATGATGACGACGCCGACCTGCAGGGTCGCCACGACGATCAGCGAGGGCGCGATATTGGGCAGCACGTGGCGAAAGATGATCGCGGCGTGGCCCAGGCCCGAGGTGCGGGCCAGGTCCACGTAATCCTCGTTTTTCACCCGCAGCGTCTCGCCCCGTGACATCCGCGCGTATTGCGACCAGAGCACCAGCGAGATGACGATGACGATATTGAGGAAGGACGGCCCGACCACTGCGGCAAAGAGCAGAGCCAACAGGATGACGGGCAGCGACAGGGCCAGGTCGACCAGGCGCATCAGCACCCTGTCCAGCCAGCCGCCGACATAGCCCGACAGGGTGCCAAGCGCGGTGCCGATGGTGCCGGCGATGGCGATCACCACGACGCAGACGGCCAGCGAAATCCGCGCCCCCTGCACGATGCGCGCCAGCACGTCGCGGCCCAGCCGGTCGGTGCCCAGAAGGTGGGTGGCCGACCCCTCGGGCGCCCAGGCGGGCGGGTCGAGGCGCGCCCGCAGCGATCCGCGCAGCGGGTCATGTTCCAGGAAGAAAGGCCCGATCAGCGCCACGATCGCGAAGAGGATCAGCAGGCCGAGGGCGCATTTGAAGGAGAGATCACGGGGCATGATGGGTCCTTTCGCGCCGCTCAGCTGCGCGCCCGCATGCGCGGGTCGATGGCGAGGTACAGGAGATCGACGATCAGGTTCGCCAGGATGAAGAAGGCGGTGATGACCAGCACGACGGTCTGGATGACAGGGAAGTCGCGGGCCATGATGCTTTCGTAGGCCAGCCGCCCGATGCCGGGCCAGGCGAACACGGTTTCGACCACCACCGCGCCGGTGATCATCGTGGCAAAGAAGGTGCCCATGAAGGTCACCACCGGGATCAGCGAATTGCCGAGCGCATGGCGCAGCACCACCGCCCATTCCGAAACGCCCTTGATGCGCGCCAGCTTCACGTATTCCGAGCCGAGCGCCTCCAGCATCGAGGCGCGCACCAGTCGCGTGATGGCGGCCAGGGTGAACAGGCCCAGGGTCAGGGCGGGCAGCACGTAGTAGACGGCGCCGCCTAAGCCCGAGGTGGGCAGCCAGCCCAGTTTCACCGCGAAGAGGTAGATCAGCATGATGCCCAGCCAGAAGCTGGGGGCGGACTGGCCCAGCAGGGCCAGCAGGCGCACGGCCAGGTCGGCCACGGTGCCGCGGGTGACGGCGGCCAGCACGCCCAGCAGGATG
Organism: Pseudooceanicola marinus; assembly: GCF_002786295.1. GTDB lineage: Bacteria > Pseudomonadota > Alphaproteobacteria > Rhodobacterales > Rhodobacteraceae > Pseudooceanicola > Pseudooceanicola marinus. The sequence continues at coordinate 82,357 of NZ_PGTC01000022.1, forward strand.
CCCACGACCAGGGTGAACAGCAGCGCGATCCCGGCCAGCGACAGCGAGGCGGGCAGGCGCGACAGCACCAGGTGCAGCGCATCCTCGCGCCCGGCGGTGACGGATTGGCCGAAATCGCCCTGCAGGGCATTGCCGAGGAAGGTCAGGTATTGCCGCCAGCCGGGCTGATCGAGCCCGAGCTGGGCAATCAGCATTTGGCGGTCGGCCTCGGTCGCGCTGTCCGACAGCAGCAGCGCCACCGGATCGCCGATGACCCGGCTGAGAAGGAAGATCACGAGGCTCATCAGCAAAAGCGCCACCAGCGCCTCGGCCAGCCTGCCGGCAAGATGTTTCAGCATGGGAAACCTGTTCGCTGGGGGCGCGGGCACGGGACGGGCCGTGCCGGGGATGTCGCGCCGGTTCCTTGCGACGGGCGGCGACAGGGCCGCCGCCCGCGGCGGGACGGGACCGTTACTCGGCCAGTTCCGCCTGGTCGAAGTTGTAGACGTAGGAGGTGTCGATCCCCCAGTCGCCGACGCGCGGCCCGACGCCGTAGGGTTCGTTGGCCAGCACCATGAAGACATTGGCGGCCTCGTCGCGCAGGTACTGGCCGATATCGGTCAGCCGCTCGGTGCGCTTGGCCGGGTCCGTCTCGGCACCGAGGCCTGCCAGCTTTTCTTCCAACTCCTGCGAGGTGAAGGAGGCGAAGAGCGACTTGGTCGAGAAGCCCGCCTCGACCCCGTTTTCCGGGTTTGCGAAGGGGAAGCCCCGGTGCGTCATGGCGAAGTCCAGCGGCTTGCCCGAAGTCCATTCGGCGCGGATCGAGGGCCAGTCACCGGGCTCGATCGTCACGTTGATGCCCACGTCCGCCCAGTAAAGCGCTACTGCCTCGGCCATCAGCGGCAGTTCCGCGCCGGGCGTGGTGGTGAAGGTCTTCAACGTCATGTCGAAGCCATCCGCGTAGCCCGCGTCGGCCAGCAATTCGCGGGCGCGCTCAGGGTCGTAGGGGTAGGGCTCGACGCTGTCCCAGGCGGCGATCGGCGTGTCGCCGTTGGCCACGGTGCCCTCGCCCTGGAACAGCTCGTCGATGATGGTCTGCTTGTCGACGGCATAGTTCATCGCCTGGCGCACCCGCACGTCGGCCCAGGGGTTGTCGGGGTTGAACCGCTCGGGGTCGGTCTGGACGATGCCGCCCAGGCGGATCACTGGCGACCAGGTCTTTTCGGCCGAGACGATCCGCAGGTCGCTGGCTTCCAGACCCGGGATCGAGTCGAAGCTGACCGGGGCGATGTCGGCCTCGCCCGCCTGCAGCATGGCGACGCGCGTGGCCTCCTCCGGCACGGCCTTGAAGCTGATGGTGTCGAAATCGGGTGAGACCCGCCAATGCTCGACGCTCTCACGCAGCGACAGGGTGATCTCCGAGCCATCAACCGACTCCGACACCACATAGGGGCCGCTGCCGACGGGCATGGCGCTGTCGGCGCCCTCTCCCTGGGCCTCGATGTAGGATTTGCAGACGATGCCGACCTGCTGGGCCTCGCCCATGTAACCGGTGGCCAGCAGGAAGTCGGGGGCCTTCAGGTTCAGACGCACGGTATGTTCATCCACAACCTCGGCGCTGTCGATCACCCGGCGCATGGTCGAGGCAGGGCCGGCGCGGCTGTCTTCGTCGATGATCCGCTCGATGGAATAGGCCACGTCCTCCGCCGTGACGGTGCCGCAGCTGTCGTCGGAAAACGGCACGCCCTCGCGCAGGTGGAACGTCCAGGTCTGGCCCTCGTTCTCCATCTCCCAGCTGGTGGCGAGGCCCGGCTGCGCGTTGCCGTCGGCATCCAGGTAGACAAGGTAGTCATAGACCAGGTCGAGGTAGGTCTTGCGCTGACCCGACCCGGCCCAGGGGGTCATGGTCTGTTCCGAGAAGGTGGGGATGGCGACGGTCAGCGTCTCCGCCGCCCCCGGCGAGGCGGCGAGCAGCGCGAGCGCGGACGCACCCATCACTGCCGCGCGGCGGCGCGGTGTCAGATGTTTCATTTTTCCTCCCTGCAACCCGGTCGCGGGCCGCTCCTTTAGTGTCTTGAGTGTCCTATTGCTGCCTTGCATTGTCAACAATCTTGCGCTGGCCTTTGTCGACCATTCGCGAGATGATGGCCCGAACGGCCCGTGGGGGAGGCGCAGGATGGCGGATGACATGCCGAAGCAGGATCTGAGTTCGGAAGGAATCGCGGCGGCGCTGCGAGGCCGCATCCTCAGCGGTGACTACGGGCTTGGGCAGCGGCTGATCGAGATGGACCTCGCCGAAGAGTTTGGCGTCGGGCGCGGGCGCGTGCGCGAGGCCTTTCGCATGCTGACCGGCGAGGGCTATCTGGAATTCGTGGCCAATCGCGGCGTGTTGGTGCGTCGCTATTCCCGGGTCGAGCTGATTGAGATGGGCCGCGTGCGTGAGGTGCTGGAGGGGCTGGCGGCGCGGCTGGCGGCCGAGCGGGCATTGACCGTGGTGCAGCGTCACGACCTGGAGGCGGCGCAGGCGCGCATGGATGCGGCCGAGGTGGCGGGCGACCTGGATGCCTTCGGCGTGGAGAACCGCGCCTATCACCGACTGATCGAGGATCTGTCGGGCAATGTGCATGCCTCGGAGTTCATCACGCGTGTCCGTATTCCGCTGATCCGCGTGCAGATGCCCTGGGAGGAGGTGGCGGAATCCGTGGGGCGGTCGAACCGTGGCCACCGGGTGATCACCGCCGCCATCCTGGCAGGCGCGCCCGAGGCGGCGGAGGTGGCCATGCGCACCCATGTGCGGGACGGCAATGCTCATGTGGCGCGCCTGCCCGATGAGGTGTTCGAGGGGCGCTAGGGCCCCGGGCGCCGCCCTCGCGCGGCGCGTTCAGAGAAAGCGGACCGGTACCGCGAAGGGGCCGTATTCGGGCCAGGTGGTCATCGGCGTGGGGCCATCGGCCGCGAAGCCGTTGCAATACTTGGCCCAGCTTTCCAGCGCCGCCTCGATCATCAGCCGCCCGATCGGCTCCCCCGCGCAGCGGTGCGGCCCGCGCCCGAAGGCGATGGCGGGCTTGGGGTTGTCGCGGTCCAGGCGGAACTCATGCGGGCAGTCGAACACCGTCTCGTCACGGTTGGCCGAGGTGAAACACAGGGCGATCGGCTCGTCCTTGCAGATCTTTTCGCCGCCGATCTCCACGTCCCGCGTCGGCGTGCGGGCAAAGCCGCGATAGGGCGTATAGAGGCGCAGCAATTCCTCGGTGATCTGCGGTGTCTTCTCGGGGTGATCCTTCAGCAGCTGGAAGTGTTCCGGGTGGCGGCAGAAATGCACGGCGGCCGAGCCGAGGAAGGTCGTGGGGGCGATGATGCCCACCACCAGCAGCTGCCGGATGGTGCCCAGGATGCCCTGGTCGGGCAGCGGTTCGCCGTCGAAATCCCGCGCTGCCAGCAGGGCGCTGGCCGGGTCCGCGCCGGGGTCGCGCGGGTTTTCCTTGCGGTCGTCGATGATCCCCTGGGCGATGTCGTACAGCACCAGGGAATGCTTCTGGATCGCGTCGAAATCCTTGGTTTGCAGGGCTAGGTTGAAGGCATGGCCGATGTTGCGGATGCGCAAGGCGTCCTCCTCCGAGATCATGAAGAACTCGGCCAGGACGTGGATCGGCAGGTGGAAGGAAAACTCGCCGCAGATGTCGGCGCGGCCCATGGCGGGGATGTCCTTGAACAGCCGGTCCGAAATCTCGCGCACCACCTTGTTCCAGTGCTGCATCCGTTCCCTGCGAAACAGCGGCGCGATGGCCTTGCGGTAGGGCGTGTGTTCCGGTGGATCCAGGTGCAGCGGCGGGCGGCGCCCGGTGGTGGCGACGCGGGGTACGACGTTCTGCACGGCGGTGGAATAGAGGGTCGGGTCCGACATGGCGGTCTCGATGTCCTCGTAGCGGGTCAGCATCCAGAACCCCTCCATGTCGTTGGAGTGGGCGACGGGGCAGCGGGCGCGCAGATCGCTGAACAGCTCATGCGCGGCGTCGAAGTCCGATGGGTCTGTCTCGGCGTCGAAATCGTGGCGCTTGCTGAAGCGCTCCGTGCCTTCGGGGGCGCGGCGGTCGTGAATCACCTTGGTCATGGTTTCCTCCATATTGTCGACAATGTTGCCGATATGCGTGCTGTGAGCAAGCATCTTGCGGGCTTGCCGGGACGCGGGCCCACAAGCGCCACCGCCGGAGGCACAGGGCCTCCGGCGGTCGGGTCATGTCGATGGATTGGTCGGCGCGGGTGCCTAGAGCGACGGCAGCCAGAGCACCAGTACGGGCAGGGCGATCAGCAGCGTGACGTGGATCATGTCGGCCAGCACGAAGGGCGCCGTGCCACGGAAGATCGACGACAGCGGGATGTCGCGCGCCACGCCCGACAGGACGTAGACGTTCATGCCTACGGGTGGCGTGATCAGGGCGATCTCGGTCATCCGCACCACCAGCACCCCGAAAAGGACGGCGTCATAGCCCAGCCCGGTCACCAGCGGGAAGAACAGCGGCACCGTCAGGGTCATCATCGCCGAGGCGTCGAGGATCATCCCGAGGAAGAAATAGACCGCCAGGATCACCAGCAGGATCGCCAGCGGCGCCAGGTCGGCGCCGGCCACCCAGCCGGTCAGCTGCATCGGGATCGTTGTGACCGTGATGAAGGCGTTGAACACCAGCGCCCCGAAGAGGATGCCGAAGATCATGCCGGTGGTCTTGAAGGTCTCGTAGACCGCATCGACCAGCCGTGCCCAGGTCAGCCGCTTCCGCACGGCGGCGATGATGAGCGCGCCGAAGGCTCCCATGGCGCCGGCCTCGGTCGGGGTGAAGAGGCCGCCGACGATCCCGCCCATGACGAAGAGGAACAGCACGATCACGTCGCCGCAGCCCTTGAACCCCTGCCAGCGGTCGGCCCAGCTGGCGCGTGGGCCGGCGGGGCCTGCCTTGGGGTTCACCCGGCACTGGATCCAGATCACTGTCATGTACATCAGCGCCAGCAGGATGCCCGGGATGATCCCGGCGGCGAACATGTCGCCGATCGAGGTTTCGGTCAGGATGCCGTAGATGATAAACATCCCCGAGGGCGGGATCAGCGAGCCGATGGTGCCGCCCGCCGCGACCGAGCCCGAGGCCAGGGGCAGCGAATAGCCGTGCTTGCGCATTTCCGGCAGGGCCACGAGGCCCATGGTGGCCGTGGTGGCCAGCGACGAGGCATTGACCGCGGCAAAGCCCGCCGAGGCGCCCACCGTGGCCATGGCCAGCCCGCCCCGGCGGTGGCCAAGGCAGCGGGCGGCGAAATCGTAGAGGTCCTTGCCGATGCCGGAGGCGAACAAGATATGCGCCATGAACAGGAACAGCGGCACTGTACCGATGGCATAGTTGGTGGCCAGGTCGAAGGTGATCACGCCGACCTTGATCAGAACAGCCTTCACCGTCAGCAGCGAGGCGAAGCCGATCACGCCCACCAGGCCCATGGCGAACCCGATGGGCATGCCGAAGGCCAGGAAGGTGAAGAGGACGGCGAGGCCGATCAGGCCCATTTCCACGGGGGTCATTCTGCATGCTCCTGGGGCGTAGAGGGGCCGGTCCCATCTGTGCGGGGCGCGAACCGTTGCAGCGCGCGCAGCACCAGCACGGCAATCAGCAGGCCGGTGGCGCCGACGATCAGCCAGCGGAAGGGGGCGACGGGGATGTCCATCAGCGGGGTCTTTTCCCCCTGGGCGCCATGGCGCTGCGCGTCATGGATGCCGGCCCAGAGCACGAAGCCCCAGAAACCGCAGCCCAGAAGCAGCATCAGCCCCTCCAGCCAGTCCGCCAGCCGCGTCGGCAGGGTCTGGGTCAGCAGATCGACCTTCGTATGGGCCCCGTCCCAAGCGGCATAGGCCAGCGACAGGGTGATGGTGGGGATCAGCAGCAGTTCCGACAGCACGTAGGTGCCGGGAAAGGCGATGCCGATGGCGCGGAAGACCACCGTCACCACGATCAGCCCCATCAGGGCCAGCAGGGTCAGCACGCCCATCAGGGCGGAGGCGCGCACCAGCGCGCCGAGCCCGGTTTCAAGGATCTTCAACATGGGTCCTCCCACCCGTCAGGGGACGAGAGCGGCGGGGCCGCCGCTCTCGCTCGTCCGTCATTCCTCGTGGGCCGCGCGGATCCGCTCCAGCACCTCGGTGCCCGGCTTGCCCATGGCGTCCAGCTCCTCGGCAACCTCGGCAAGCGCCGGGGCGAAGGCCTGGGAATACTCCGCGACCACTTCGGGGGCGACGCTGTTGAATTCCACGCCTTCCTCTGCACCGTAGGCGCGCCCCTCGGCTTCGGCTTCCATCGACAGCTCCAACGTGCGCTGGCTCAGCCAGTCGGTATTGGCGTCAAAGATCGCCTGGATGTCCTCCGGCAGGCTCTCCCAGGTGTCCATGTTCACCGCCCGCGACGGATAGGCGCCGCGCGAATGGGGCAGTTCGGAGTAGTAGCTGACCACCTCGGCGAAGCTGAGGGATTTGAGCGCCTCGTAGGGGGCGATCACCCCGTCCAGCACGCCCTTTTCCAGCGAAGGGTAGGTCTCCGTCATCGGCATGGTCACGCCCTCGGCGCCGAAGGCCGCCAGCGGGCCGATGAAGTCGACGGCGGAGCGGATGCGCAGCCCCTTCAGGTCGTCCAGCGTCTCCAGCGGGGCGTTGCGCAGCAGCAGGTGCATCGGCGTGCCGACGTTGTAGCCCACTACGTGCACGCCCAGTTCTTGCTGGAAGACGGGGTAGTCCTCCACCAGGTCCATGTAGACGCCCAGTACCTTCTGCGGATCGATGTAGCCGTAGAACATGCCGGGCACCAAGCGGTTCATGTCATAGCCCGACCGCGCGTAGATCGGCGCGATATAGGAGACATCGGCGATGCCGGCGGCCAGTTCGTCCACCCCTTCGCGGCTGGTGATCAGGGCCCGGCCCCAGTAGGGGGTGATCGCGACCCGCCCGTCGGATTGCTCCTCGATCCGGGCGATCCATTCCGCGTCGGCCTGGCCGTAGGGGTGGGCCGTCGTATAGGGCGAGGCATAAGTCAGATTGAAATCCGCCGCGACAGCGGCGGTGGCAGAGACGCCGAAGGCGATCGCTGCGACGGTCATCATTACATGTTTCATGGTTCTCCTCCCTGGAAACACGATTGCGTAGATTGCCGGAGTTGTCTCCCCGGTCGGTGGCGCCGGGGCGTCAGCCGCTCAGCGCGGTGATCTCCTCCTGTTCGAGCCCAAGGCGTTCGAGGATCTCGGCATTGTCGTGGCCCGGCAGGGCCGCGGGCCGGGGCGCGGGTTCCCCGCCCAGGCGGACGGGCGGGCCGAGTTGCGGCTGGCGGGTGCCGCCGGGCAGGGTCACGTCGACGACCGCGCCGCGGGTGCGGAACTGCTCCTCTGCCAGCGCTTCGGTCACATCGTTCACGGGTGCGAACTGGGTGCCGGCCTCTGCGAATAGCGCCAGCCAGTGGGCGCGGGGTTTCTCCGCGAACAGCGCCTGCAGCGTTTCGCGGATCTCGTCGCGGCGGCTGGCGTCCAGTTGCAGCGGGATGAAATCGGGGCGTCCCATCACCTCGCAGAACGTCGCCCAGTAGCGGGGTTCCATGTCGGTGGTGCAGAGCCAGCGCCCGTCGGCGCAGCGCCAGAGGCCGAGGTCGGCCCGGCGGCTGCCGCGCGGGGGCGCGTCGGCGGGTGTTTCGTAGCGCGACAGAAGGTTCGCGGTCAGCGTCATGGCGCATTCGGTCATCGCCACGTCCACATGGCGCCCCAGGCCGGTGGCGCGGGCGGACATGACGGCGGCCAGGGTTGCAAAGGCCGCGTGGCTGCCGGTCAGCACGTCGGCGGCGGGCGTGCCGGGCAGGCCGGGCGCCTCCGGGTCCTCGCCGGTGCGCGACATCACCCCCGAGAGGGCCAGCGCCACCGGGTCATGCCCGGGCTTGTCGCGCAGCGGGCCGGTCTGACCGCAAAGGGTCAGGCTGACGTAGACCAGCGCGGGGTTCAGCGCGCTGAGATCCTCATAGCTCAGGCCGAGGCCCGCCAGAACGCCGGGGCGGTAGTCCTCGACCACCACGTCCACCCGCGCCACCAGCCGTTTCAGCACCGCCTGCGCGTCGCTGTCGCCAAGGTCTAGCCGCAGGGATTTCTTGCCTCGCGCCAGCATGTCGCGACCGCGCTGGCGGGCCTGGTCCTCGGCATCCATCTTGTCCCAGCCAAAGACCTTGGCCTGTTTCGCCAGCTCGCGCGGGTTTTCCACCCGGATCACCTCGGCCCCCTGATCGGCCAGCAACCAGGTGCAGTAGGGGCCGGGCAGCAGGCGCGAGAAATCCAGCACGCGCAGACCGTCGAGAGAGGGGGGCAGCGCGGCCGTCATGCGCTTTGCCCTTCGGGATGCACCGCGAACAGCGGGCCACGCGTCAGCTTGCTCTGCGGCGTGTCCACGAAGATGCCGCGCGCCTGCATCTGCGGGCTGTCGGGCACCTCGGCCAGCTTGGTGATCGGCGACAGGCCCCAGCCCAGCTTCAACGACCAGTCGCCCAGCTCGGCCCGGGTGTGGCGGGCGAAGAAGGCGCCGACGATGTCCTGCCAGCGGTCGATAATCTGCTGATCCGTGTCGGCGACCAGGATGTCTTCCCAGACGATCCCGGCCAGTTCCCCGGCGCAGCCTTCCTCGTCCATGACCCGGACCACGGCGCGCATCATGCCGGGGTTGTCGATCATCGACCAGGTGACGTAGCCATCGGCGCAGGGCCAGACCTGGCGCACGCCGGAGGCACCGCGCACCAGCTTGTTGCCGACACGCCGCCCGATGCGGCCCGTCCATTCATACATCACCGCCTCGCGGTAATTGGCCAGCGTCACCGATTGCAGCGCCGAGACCGGGATGCGCTGGCCCCGGCCGGTCCGGGCCCGAGCGCGCAGGCCCATCAGGGCGGCGGTGGCCACCTGGATGCCGGTCAGGGCATAGGCCTGTTCGCCGGGCAGGCGCAGGGGCGGATCCTCGGCGGTGCCGATCACATGCATCAACCCGGATTGCGCCATCAGCGTCAGGTCGGTGGCGGGACGGGGCGGCTGCCCTTCGGGCCAGGCGGTGGCGACGACGTGGACCAGCTGCGGATGGCTGGCGGCCAGGGCGTCCACCTCGGGGCGGGGGTTGCGGCGGCGGTCGTCCAGCAGCACATCGGCACCGGCAAGCAGCTCGGCCAGGGGGATGGATGATGCGGGGGAGGACCGCATCCCCCCGTGCCAGGCCGCCTGCCGGATCTCGGTCACCTCGCCGGTGTCGGCCAGGGTCACATCGGCACCCAGCCGGGCCAGCATCTCGCCGCCGAAGTCGACCAGCCGGTCAGCCAGGACGACGACCTTGAGGCCGGACAGCAGGGCCGTCGCTTGCGTCTGATCGCTCATGCCAGGGCTCCTTCCTTGGTCAGGCGGGCAATGTCGTCTGCGCTCAACCCGATCTCGGCGAAGACCTCGGCGTTGTGCTGGCCGAGGCAGGGGGAGGCGGTGATCGCGACGGGCGTGTCGGGCAGGTCATAGGGCGGCGCAGGCATGCGTGCGGGGCCGATGACCGGGTGATCGGTGGGGGCGAAGTGGCCTGCGGCCTGCAACGCGGTGCTTTCGGCCACTCCCTTGCCGTCCAGCACCAGGGAGGCGGGCACGCCGGCTGCGGCAAGCGCCTGTTCCAGCGTCGCGCCGTCGCGGGCGGCGGTCAGGTCGGACAGAGCCTGGCTGAGCACCGGTGCGGCGGCACGGCGCGCAGCGGCATCGGGATGGCGGGTCGCCAGATCGCCGGCGCCCAGTACTGCGCAAAGGGCGCGCCACTGGCTGTCATCCTCGCAGGCGATGGCGATCCAGGCGTCCTCGCCCGCACAGGGGAAGACCCCGTGCGGCGCCATGACGGGATCATCGTTGGCGGGCTTCTCCTCGGGCATACCGGCGAAGAGGTCACCGGCCACATGCACCATGGATTCGATCTGGCTGACATCGACGTGGCAGCCCTGGCCCGTGCGGTCGCGGGCCTCCAGCGCCGAGAGGATCGCCACGGTCAGGAACATCGGCGCCACCACGTCGCCATAGGCCAAGGGGGGCATATGCGGCTCGGTGCCCGGCCAGCCGGTCATGTCCGCATGGCCGGACTGCGCGGCGGCGATATTGCCGTAGCCGCGAAAGCCTGCCATCGGCCCGGTGCGCCCGGCGACCGAGACGGAGGCCAGGATGATCCCCGGGCGGATCTGTTGCAGCGTCTCGTAGCCCAGGCCGATGCGATCCATGTAGCCGGGACCGAAGTTCTCGACCACCACATCGGCCCAGGCCACCAGCCGCTTGGCCACCTCGACACCCGCCGGATCGGAGAGGTTGATGGTGACGCTTTTCTTCGAGGTATTGGTCTGGGCGAAGAAGAGCGAAGCATCGTGGTTCTTCGACTGTCCCTTGGCGAAGGGGGGAGAGCGGCGGCCCAGATCGAGGCGCCGCGCGCTTTCTATCTTCACCACCGTGGCGCCATTGTCGGCCAGGTCCTTGGTGGCGCGCGGCCCCGCGCCGACCCAGCTGAAATCCGCGATCTTCAGACCGTGAAGGGCTCCGGTCATGTTCTTTCCTCCAACTTGTCGAGGGCCTCTGTCACCTGCGCCACGACCGCCTCGCGGTCCCAGTCGCGCGGGTCGACCATGTCCGACCAGACCTCGATCACCGTGACGCCCGCTGCCTCCAGCGCCTGTTTGACGAAGAGAGAGCCGTAGCCCGAGAAGCGGTCATGTTCGGGGATCAGCAGCAGCGCCACGTCGATGCGATAGCGTTTGGCCTGTTCGACCATCCAGGCGTTAACCCAGGGCGGCTGGTGCAGCTGTTCGTTCATCGCCGAGACCCGCGCCGCGAGCGCGCGCAGCGGGTCGCCGTGATCTTCGCGGATATAGCCGTCGGCGGCGAAGGGCAGGTACATGGACCAGGCGAAGGTGGCGCCGTGGCTCTCCTCGAAGGCCTTGTAGAAAGAGGTGTCGAACCACAGCCCGGCACCGATCCACATCATGCGGATCCTCTCGTTCGGGCAGGCGGCGTGACCGTCCCGGATCCGCTGGGCCACCTCGTCGCGGAAGGCCTCCACATGCTGCAGGGCCCAGTCCGATCCGCGATGCCATTGCGGGATCATCACATTGGGCATCTGTTCCCCGATGCCCACGGGCACCTTGGGCGCCTCGGCGATCATTTGGCTGACCTCGTCCAGGATCTTCTCCTGCCGGTCGATGCGATCCATGTAGGCCGCGAAAGCGTCGCGATCGAAGGTGCGGCCGGTCATCTTTTCGACCGCGCCGATCAGCTCTTCGATCTCGGCCACCATCAGGTCCAGCCGGGCGGTTCCGTAGAAATCTTCCCATTTGCTGCGCGCCTGCACCCACCAGTCGGGGGCGGGGTCCGGAACGGCGGGGGCCGAAAGCAGGTGCAGCGGCGCGCCGGTCTCGTCGGACCACAGCTGGAAGATGCGGGCATGTTCGTCGGAGCTGGCCCGGGCGCAGAGCAGGGCGGGCGCGGGCAGGCCACCCCAGGGCTGACGCGCGGCGTCGCCCTCCAGCAGGGCCATCAGCGGCAGCGAGGAATACTTCGGCAGATGTCGGTGAAAGCCCGCGTCCTCCATCCAGTCGAAGTAGAAAGGCGCCTGCTGTTTCGCGGCGATGACGGCGGACCACCACTGGTTGGTGACCATGGGCACGTCCATGAAATGGAAGATCTCATGCGGCGTGTCGGCGTTGACGAAGGCAAAGGGCGCGCCCTGGGTGATCTCGGCCCGGAGCCCCTTGATCCAGTCGCGCTGATAGCTGGTGGCGGCGGCGGCCATGGTCATGCGAGGGCCTCCTCGATACGGCTGTGGGCGGTGTCGATCCAGGCGGCATCGGGGCGGAAGGGGCGCAGGGGGAGCCGGGCGAAGCGCGTGCCCTGGCCTGCCAGGTCGCGGGCGAGGGTCGGCAGGTCCCAGCCGAAGCTGTCGTCGTTGTGATCGGGCGAGGCGATGACCAGATCGCAGCTCGCCAGCCCGGCGCGCAGGGCCTCGCCATAGCGGCGGGGCGGGTTGGCGCGAATGTGCAGCGGCACCTCGGCCACGTCGCGCAGCAGGGTCTCTGACTGGCCCAGGTGCTGGCCGGGCCAGGGATCGCCATAGGGGGTCAGGTCGGCGGTGACGCGACCGAAGTGGCGGGCCAGGTCATGCAGCAGCGGCAGGTCACAGGCGGTGCCGATCAGCCCGATGCGCAGGCCGGTCTGCGGCTCCTCCACCGTCTCGACGGTGTCGAGCAGCGCGGCATGGGCCTCGGCCTCCAGCCAGCGACCGGCGTTGCGCAGGGTGAAGAGGTCGGGGTGCCCCTCCAGCCGGGTCAGCGCCTGCGCCCGGGCCGCCTCGCGGCTCAGGGCTTCGGTCAGAGTGTCGGGTGACAGGGCCGCGTCGGTCGCTTCCGTCAGGGCTGCATCCAGCCGTTCCGCCTCGGTGGCGTTGAACCGGGCAATGGCCTCGCTCTGCCCATGCAGCAGGTTCCACAGGTGCAGGCGCGGGCCTGTCGGGGGGACATGGCCCAGGCGGCGCAACTCGGTGGCGTATTGGTAGGCGGTCAGCCCGGCCACGTCGTCGCGAGCAAAGACGATCATCGCGTAGCTGTCGAAGGCACCGGCGGCGAAGCGATGCAGGAAGCGCGCGGTGAAATCGTCGAGGAAGCCCTCGGCCACGCGGGTCACCGCGGCGACCTGCGGCCCGCTCGCGGCATCTGCCAGCGGCGGCGCTTTCACCTCGACGGCACGCGCGCCGGCGGCCCGGATCAGCGCCTCGGGCAGGCCGTCGCCGAAGGTGCCGACCAGGGGCGCCCCCGATGGCGTGACGTGATCCGCCCGGTCGCGAAAGACGCGCATGAGCTCTTCCATCGCTGGCACGATGTTCCTCCTCCCTTTGTCGAGGGCAGCGGCTGGTCTCCTCCCTGCCGCAGGCCTCCAATTGGTTTACTTTGGAAACTGTTTGCCCCCTTTGTCAACTCCCGAAATTGACAGGATCGCCTCCTGCGGCTAGCCAATCTGAAAGCCGGGGGTTGGTCATGAGTGAAGAAAAGTCCGAAAAAACAGACGGATCGGAGGTGTCTCTGGGGCACCTTGCGACGGATATTTCCTTTGTCACCCGGGTGTTGCGGGCGCAGCTGCTGGAACAGACGGGCGATTTCTTCGAGAAACACGGCGTCGCCTCGGGGCAGGTCGCGCTGCTGAACCTGATCGCGCTGAACCCCGGTGTCTCGCAGAAAGAGCTGGCCGAGGCGGTGGTGCTGAAGAAATCCGCCCTGACCAAGGCCATCAACGAGCTGGAGCGCAACGGGCTGATCGAGCGACGCAAGTCCGGCGGCGACCAGCGGTACAATGCCCTGCACCTGAGCGAGCAGGGCCTGGCCCGCGTGGCCGCGATGCGCACTGACATGCTGGGCCTTCAGGACACGATCCTGGGCGTGCTGAGCGACGCCGAACGGGCACAGCTTTTCGACATGATCTGGCGGGTGATCCGCAGCCGCTGAGGGTCGCTGCGTCGGCGGCCTGGGCAGGGAGCTTGACAATCCACCTTCATACGGTTTCCATTGTGAACTAATTTGGAGGAGAGGGAGAGGACCATGGCGCAGCCGCTCGCGGGGGTCAGAATCGCCGATTTCAGTCATGTGATCGCGGGTCCCCTAGCCACGCAGTTCCTGTGCCTGCTGGGGGCGGAGGTCATCAAGATCGAACCGCCGGCGGGGGATGCCATGCGGTACTACACCCGGGCGGAGGCGCGCCGGGGCATGGCGGAACCCTTCGTCGGGGCCAATGCCGGCAAGAAATCCGTGGTGCTGGACCTGAAAAGCGAGGAGGGCCGCGAGGCCGCCCGCGCCATCGTCGCCAGCGCTGACATCCTGGTGGAGAACTTCCGCCCCGGCGTCGCCGCCCGCCTGGGGCTGGGGGAGGCCGACTTGCGCGCCGCGCATCCGGGGCTGATCTATTGCTCCGTCTCGGGCTTCGGCCAGGCCGGGCCGATGCGGGATTACCCGGCGATCGATCAGGTGATCCAGTCCATGTCTGGGCTGATGTACCTCTCCGGCCAGGAGGGCGACCCGGCACAGCGCGTGGGCTTTCCCATCGTCGACACCTACACGGCCCTGCTGACGGCCTTTGCCGTTCTGGCCGCCTATACGCAGCGGCAGGCGGATCCGCAGGGGCAGGGACAGGTGGTCGATGTCTCGATGCTCGATGCGACGATGGTGTTGATGTCCTCGGTCATCAGTCCCTATCTGCTGACCGGCACCGAACCGGTTCGGGCCGGCAATCGCGGCTTTTCGGGCGCACCCACGGCCGACACCTTCGACACCGCCGAGGGCGAGATCACGATAGGCGCCGTGCAGCAGGTGCAGGTGGAACGGCTGTTCCGCGCCATGGATCTGGCCGACCTGCTGGAGGACGCCCGTTTCGCCACCCCGCCCGCGCGGCTGGCCCATGACGCCGCGTTGCAGGCGATCCTGCGCCCCCGTTTCGCCACCCGCAGCGCCAGCGACTGGGAAGATGTATTGGCCGGGGCCGGCGTGCCCGCCGGCAAGGTGCGTCCCCTGGCCGAGGCGATGGAGATGCCGCAGATCCAGGGACGTGATCTGTTCCTCGACGTGCCGGACCCGGTCACCGGCGACAGCGCGCAGATCCTCAACGCGGGCTTCCGCTTTGCCCATGATGGCCCCGGCGTCAGCGCCCCCGCGCCGGGTCTCGGGCAACATACCGAAGAGATCTTGGCGGCCCTGCGCAGCCGCGCCTGAGCCGTCAGGCGTAGTAGGCCCCGCGGGCACCACGGCCCGTTCCCTGCGCGGGTGCGGGGCGTATGCTTGTGCGCGGCCTGCGCCGCCCCCTCTGCGATGTCGGTGCTTTTCAGGCCGGGATTGACCGCAGGATGCGCGGCTCGGCAATCGTCGCAGGAATTTCCACGAAACGTAGCAAAACTGACATGGAAGTCCGCTCAACTGAGCATGTGAAATGCTGAAGTGAGCGCCATGGACCGCAAGGAACAGATTCTGCAGCTGGCGCGCCGCGAGGGCCGCGTGATGGTCGACGGGCTGGCCGAGGCG
Organism: Pseudooceanicola marinus; assembly: GCF_002786295.1. Classification (GTDB taxonomy): domain Bacteria; phylum Pseudomonadota; class Alphaproteobacteria; order Rhodobacterales; family Rhodobacteraceae; genus Pseudooceanicola; species Pseudooceanicola marinus. The sequence goes on from NZ_PGTC01000022.1 coordinate 97,437, forward strand.
TTTGGCGTCTCCGCCCATACCATTCGCCGCGATATCAACGCGCTTTGCGAAGAGGCCAAGCTGCGGCGCCTGCACGGCGGGGCGGAGTATATCGAGGGCCAGGCGAACCTGCCCTACCACGCCCGCGCGGTGCTGAACTTCGACGAGAAGTCGGCGATTGCGCGCGAGGTGGCCCGTGTCATCCCCGACGGCGCGACGCTGTTCATCTCCATCGGGACGACGCCCGCCATTGTCGCGGGCGCCCTGGCCGAGAAGCAGGCGCTGACCGTCATCACCAATAACCTGAACGCGGCCCTGGCGCTGTCGGAAAACCCCGGCAACCGGATCATCCTGCCGGGCGGAGAGATGCGCCTGCCGGATCGCGACATCCTGGGCCCCGAGGCGGTGGAGCTGTTCCGCACCTACCGGGCGGATTTCGGCATCTATGGCGTTGGCGGCATCGACCATGACGGCAGTCTGCTGGATTTCAACGCCGCCGAGGTGCAGATGCGCGAACAGATGCGGACCAATTCCCGCCGCTCGATCCTTGTCGCCGACCGGACGAAATTCGGCCGCCGCGCCGCGGCCGTGGGCGGGCAATTGAACGAGGCGGGCATGGTCGTGCTGGACCGCGCGCCGGGGGCTGACTGGCAGCCGCTGTTGGACGGCTACCCGGGCAAGCTGGTGCTGGCGATGGAGGGGGTTCATGTCTGATCCCTTCGTCGAGCTGCGCGAGATCCGTCGTCAATGGGACGGCAAGGGCGGGGTGCGCGGCGTCTCGCTTTCGGTGCCGCGCGGCGCCTTCGTGTCGATCCTGGGCCCCTCGGGCTGCGGCAAGTCCACGCTGCTGCGCCTGCTGGCCGGGTTGGAGGTGCCGCAATCGGGGCAAATCCTGATCGGTGGGCAGGACGTGACCCATGCCGCGCCCGCCGCGCGCGGCCTGTCGATGGTGTTTCAGAGCTACGCGCTTTTCCCCCACCTCTCGGTGCGCGAAAACATCCTGTTTGGCATGAAGGTCCGCCGCGCCAGCCGGGCGGCCCAGGCCGAGAAGCTGGCCGAGGCGGTGGCGATGACCGGCCTTGAAGGGCTGGAGGATCGCAAGCCCGGCGCGCTTTCTGGCGGCCAGCGGCAACGCGTGGCGCTGGCCCGTGCCGTGGTGGCGGGGCATCCCCTCTGCCTGATGGACGAGCCACTGTCGAACCTCGACGCCAAGCTGCGCCATTCCGTGCGCCGCGACATCAAGACCCTGCAACGGCGCCTGGGGCTGACCGTGGTCTATGTCACCCATGACCAGTCCGAGGCGATGTCGCTGTCGGACCACGTGGTGCTGATGAAGGACGGCGCGGTGCAGCAGCAGGGCGCCCCGGAAGACCTCTACACCCGCCCTGCAACACCCTTCGTGGCCGAGTTCATCGGTGACCCGCCCATGGCCCTGGTCGAAGGCGCAGCCCTGGGGCAAGGCGCCGCGCAGATCGGCATCCGGGTCGAGAAGATCGAGCGGGCGCATGTCGATGACGCCGATCTGGTGGCCCAGGTGGAGGCCTGCGAGTTTCTGGGCGGCGAGACCCGGGTTTTGCTGGGCCATCCCCGGGCGCGCGGTCTTGGCCTAATCCTGACCGGGCGGCGCGAGCTGGCGGAGGGCACGGCCATGGGCCTGGCCCTGCCGGACGAACACCGGGTCCTTTTCCCCGCCCCGGGCGGACAAAAGGACCCGCAGCAGAATTACGGGGCGACCGATCGCCAAACCGCACCCCGTGATGGCCGAAAGGCCCCATCCCAGCAGACCGAAGAGGTATCCCGATGATCCGCCAAGTTTCTGCCGCGGCCATGCTCGCCGCCGGCGCCCTTGCCGTCAACCCGGCCAGCGCCACCGAACTGACCATGTACTACCCGATCGCCGTGGGCGGCCCGCTGACCAAGGTGGTCGATGGCATGGTCGAGGAATTCGAGGCCGCGAACCCCGACATCACCGTCAACGCCATCTACGCCGGCAACTACGACGACACCCGCATCAAGGCCCTGGCGGCGCTGAACGCGGGCGAGCCCGCCCAGCTGGCCGTCATGTTCTCCATTGACGCCTACGACCTGATCGAACAGGACATGATCGTACCCTTCGACGACGTTCTGGGCGAGGGCGGCCAGGCGTGGATCGACAGCTTCTACCCCGGGCTGATGGCCAACGGCCAGGTCGAGGGCAAGACCTGGGGCATCCCGTTCCAGCGCTCCACCATCGTGGCCTATTACAACAAGGACATGTTCGCCGAGGCGGGCCTGGACCCCGAGCACGCCCCGGAAACCTGGGACGAGATGGTCGAGATGGGCCGCGCCCTGACCAATGACGACCACTACGGTCTGATGATCCCCTCGACCGGCTACCCCTACTGGATGTTCCAGGCCCTGGCCGTGCAGAACGGGATCGAGCTGATGTCGGGCGACGGTTTGGAAACCTATTTCGACGCCCCCGAGGCCGTCGAGGCGCTGGAGTTCTGGAAGTCGCTCTCAGTCGACGAGGGCATCATGCCCGAGGGCACCGTCGAATGGGGCACCCTGCGTCAGGCCTTCCTCGAAGGGCAGACCGCGATGATGTGGCATTCCACTGGCAACCTGACCGCGGTGAAGAACGCGGCCGAGTTCGACTTCGGCGTCGCCATGCTGCCCGCCAATGTGCAACCCGGCTCGCCCACGGGCGGCGGCAACTTCTACCTCTTCAAGGACAGCACCGATGAGGAAAAGGCCGCCGCGCTGAAGCTGATCCAGTTCATGACCCAGCCCGAGAAGGCGGCCGAGTGGTCCATCGCCACCGGCTACATGGGCGTCTCCCCTGCCGCCTATGAGACCGAGGCCCTGCAAGCCTATGCCGAGGAGTTCCCTCCGGCGCTGGTCGCCCGGGATCAGCTGAAAGTGGCCGTGGCCGAGTTTTCGACCTTTGAAACCGCTCGCGTCCGCGAAGGGCTGAACAACGCCATCCAGTCCGCTCTGACCGGCGAGAAGTCGGCCGAGGAGGCCCTGGGCGAGGCGCAATCCGCCGCCGAGCGCCTGTTGCGGGCCTACCAGTAATCTTTCCCCCGGGGGCCTGCGGGCCCCCGGCTGTACTCCCCTCGGGGGCCTACGGGCCCCCGGATCCCGCCCATGCCTGCATCCCCGGGCGCGGGTCAGAAAAGGCTCAGCATGACAGACGCATTCCGCATCGCCACAAGGCGCCGGGCAATCCACGGGTGGCTCCTGCTCTCGCCCGCGCTGGTCATGCTGAGCACCTTCGCCTTCTATCCCTCCGTCGCCACGCTCTGGGCCAGCTTCTTCTCGCGGGAGACGCGGCGGCGCCCGTCCGAGTTCATCGGGCTGAACAATTACCGCTTCCTCTTCGAGGATCCGACCTTCTGGAAGGTGGCGGGCAACAACCTGCTCTATGCCGGTGTGACGATCCCCATCTCCATCGCGCTGGCGCTGGTGATGGCGCTTTGGGCCAACTCGAAGATCCCCGGCAAATCCTTCCTGCGCACCGCCTATTTCACCCCCACGGTCCTGCCGATGATCGCGGCAGGTAACCTGTGGCTGTTCTTCTACACACCGGACATCGGCGTGCTGGATCAGCTTTTCGGCCTCGTCGGCCTGGGCTCGATGAACTGGCTCGGGCGGCCCGAAACCTCCCTCTGGGCGATCTGCATCGTGACCATCTGGAAGGAGAGCGGGTTCTTCATGATCTTCTACCTGGCGGCGCTGCAAACCATCCCGCCAGAGCTGAAAGAGGCCGCCGACATCGAGGGGGCCAGCCGCTGGACCTATACCCGCCGCATCGTGCTGCCGCTTCTGATGCCCACGACGCTGTTCATCCTGGTCAATGCCCTGATTAACTCGGTGAAACTGATCGACCACCTGTTCATCCTCACCAAGGGCGGGCCATCGGACAGCTCGAAACTGATCCTCTACTATATCTGGGAGCTCAGCTTCGCCTTCTTCGACAGTCCCATGGCGGCGGCCACCACCGTGCTGGTACTGGCAGTGCTGGGGATCGTGGCGGCGTTGCAGTTCGGACTGCTGGACAGAAGGACCCACTACCAATGACGCGCCTGATGCCCCGGATCGAGGCGGCGCTGGCCCTGCTGCTGGCGCTGGTCTGGATCTCTCCGCTGCTGTTTGCCCTCTGGGCGGCATTTCATGCCACGACGGATGCGGTGAATTTCACCCTCTCGGCGCCTCTGATCCTCGACAACTTCCGCACCGCCTGGGACGGCGCGCCCTGGCTGCGCTATTTCCTTAACACCTTCCTGCTGGTGACGCTGGTGCTGGCCGGGCAGTTCTTCCTCTGCACCCTCGCGGGCTTTGCCTTCGCCCGCATCGACTTTCGCGGCAAGGGCACGGTTTTCACCCTGATCCTGCTGCAGCTCTTCATCCTGCCCGAAGTGCTGATCGTGAAGAACTACGCCATCGCCGCCTCGCTGGGGCTGGTGGACACGATCGCGGGGATCGGGGTGCCCTACATGGCCTCTGCCTTCGGCATCTTCCTGATGCGCCAGGCCTTCAAGGGCGTGCCGATGGAACTGGACGAGGCCGCCCGGGTCGAGGGCTGTTCCCTGCTGGGCGTCTTGTGGCGCGTCTACGTCCCCGCCGCCCGGCCCACCTATATCGCCTATGCGCTGGTCTCGGTGGCGACGCACTGGAACAACTTCCTCTGGCCGCTGATCGTCACCAACACCGAAAGCGCCCGGCCCCTGACCGTGGGCCTGTCGATCTTCGGCGCGCCGGAGAACGGCGTGGACATCTCGGTGATCTCGGCGGCGACCGTGATGGTCATCGCGCCGCTGCTGGTGCTGTTCCTGGTGTTCCAGCGCCAGTTCGTCCAGGCCTTCCTGCGGGCAGGGATCAAGTAGGGCCTAGTCCTGCGTCAGGTGTCGGCGCACCAGCACCAGGTGCAGGATATGGGCGGCGGTGAAGGCGCCGAGGATCAGCGCGATCGCCGCGGGTCCGGCATCGGCCAGCAGGTGGAACAGAAGCGCGAAACCGCCGGCCAGCAGCGGCGTCAGGCACAGGGCCAGCCCGCGGGGCGCTGACCAGGTCGGGCGGCCATCCAGCCCCCATTGCATGGGAAGGTGACTGGCACGGGGCAGCTGCAGGTAGGCCCCGGCCGACAGCCCGATCAGGGCGAGTGACAGAAATCCGCAGAGATAGATCATCGGCGGCCCTCTTCCGGTGGCATCCATACGTTGACGGATTCTGTCAAAGGGGTCAGGGCCGCGTCAAGGCGCGGCCCGGGTTTGCTCAGCGAAGCGCTTTTTGCCACTCATAGTAGGAGCTTTTCGGCGTCCGTTTCATCGTCTCGAAGTCGACATGCACCAGGCCGAAGCGTTTCTCGTAGCCGAGCGACCATTCGTAGTTGTCCAGAAGCGACCACAGGAAGTAGCCGTTCACCGGCACGCCTTCGTCCGCCGCCTTCTTCATCATCGCCAGGTGCTTTTGCACGAAGTCCAGACGCTCCGGGTCGTTGACGGTGCCGTCAGGCTGGATCACGTCGGCATTGGCCATGCCGTTCTCGGTGACGAACAGGGGCAGGTCGCCGGTGTATTCCTCCGCCGTGCGTTTCAGGAACTTGTAGAGGCCCTCGGGGTAGATCTCCCAGTCCATGAAGGTCTTGGGCAGGGGGCCTTCGACCTCGTGGTGATGCGGCCAGGGGCCGTCGTCGGGCGCGATCAGCTTGCGGGTGTAGTAGTTCACCCCGACCCAGTCGAGCGGGCTGGCGATCACGTCGAAATCGTCCTGCCAGCCCTCGGGCATATGCGGCTCGAACCCCTTCATGACATTGGCGGGATATTCCTTCTTGAACATGCCGCCGAGGAAGAAACGGTTGTAGTAGCCGTCGTAAAGGGCTGCGGCCTCGGCCGCCTCGGGGGTGTCATCGGCCGGATCGGCCCATTCCATGTTCACCACGGCGCCCAGGTTCTTGAGGCCCATGGCGCGCATCGCCTGAATGGCGGTACCGTGGGCCTTCATCACGTGGTGCATGGCGCGGGCGGTGGCGCGGATGTCCTTCAGCCCCGGCGCCTGGTGGCCCAGGAAATGCGACAGGAAGGCCACGCACCAGGGTTCGTTGATCGGCGCGATGGAATGCATGCGGTCACCGATGCGGCCCATGATGACCTCGGCGAAATCGGCAAACCAGTTGGCGATGTCGGGGTTGCGCCAGCCGCCCAGGTCGGCCAGCGGGCTGGGCAGTTCCCAGTGATACAGCGTCGCGCAGGGCTTGATGCCGCGCTCCAGCATGGCATCGGTCAACCGGTCGTAGAAATCGAGGCCCTCGGGGTTGGGCGTGCCGCGCCCCTCGGGCAGGACCCGCGCCCAGGAGGTGGAGAAGCGGTAGCAGTCGAAGCCCGCGCCCTTCACCAGGTCCAGGTCTTCCTCGTAGCGGTGGTAGTGGTCACAGGCACGGTCGCCGTTTTCAGAGCGCACCACGTTGCCGGGGGTGGCGGCGAAGGTGTCCCAGTGGGTCGAACCGGCGCCGCCGAAGGCGTGCCCCTCGATCTGGTAGGAGGAGGTGGCTGTGCCGAAGAGGAAGCCTTCGGGGAAATCCTGTCGGGAGAAGGTCATGGGTCTCTCATCTGCTGCGGGCCGGGGCCCGGGTCGGAAAGGGGTGTCAGCCCAGGCGCGCGGCCTGAAGAGGGGCGGGGCCGGTCGAGCTGCCGACCACCAGCTGCGCTTCCAGCAGGCGGGTGATCGGGCCCTCGTCCGGTGCGGAGATCAGCTGCACCAGTGCATCGGCCAGCAACTCGCCCGCCATGCGGACGGAGGACCGGGTGGCGGTGAAGATCGGCAGGTCCTGGCCGTTCTTGAGGTAGGACAGGTCGTCGTCATGAGTGATGACCGACAGGTCGCGGCCCATCACCAGCCCGGCTTCCTGCAGGGCGCGGCGGATGCCGATGGCCGACAGGATCGAGGAACAGATGATCGCCGTCGGCGGGTCCTCCAGCGACAGCATGTGCCGGGTCTTCTTGAAACCGAATTCCTCGGTCATCTCGTCGGTGCACATCAGGATGGGATCGGAGCTCAGCCCTGCGGCCTCCAGCGCGTGGGTGTAGCCCTTGCGCCGGCGGAAGGCGAAATCCATCCGTTCCAGCCCGTTGATCAGCGCGATGCGGCGATGGCCCAGCTGGATCAGGAACTCGGTCGCGCGGCGGAAGGCCTGGGTGTTGTTCACGTCGATCCAGGAATAGGGCAGGTCGACCCCGGTGGAGCGGCCGTGCACCACGAAGGGCAGGCCGATGTCGTTCAGCAGCGCGATGCGTTCGTCGTTCACCGCTGGCGCCTGGACGATCACCCCGTCGACGGCGCCCCGGGCGCGGAACTCGCGGTACACCTTGCCCTCGTCGTCGCCGGGCACCCGGGTCAGCAGGATGTCGTAGCCCGCCCGCGCCAGGTTCTGGCTGGCGCCGGCGACGAAATCCCCGAAGACCGGGTTGACCATCTCATGCTCGGTCGAGGTGGGGATGACCTGGCCGATCAGCATCGCGCGCCCCGTCGCCAGGCCCTTGGCCCGGCTGTTCGGGCGATAGCCCATTTGCGCGGCGGCTTCCTCGACCCTGCGGCGCGTCGCCGCGCTGACCTCCGGGTAGCCGTTCAGGGCGCGGCTGACCGTGGTCTGCGACAGGCCGAGGGCTTCTGCCAGGGTTTTCAGGTTCATCAGCTATCCAAAGCGCTTTGAAAATCGGTGCGGCTTTCTGTGTGCAATCAAAGACCCGTCACGTCAATGCCCTTGATAAAAGGGCGTGAGTGCTGACCTGACGTCCTGCTAAACTTGAATTTTCGGCAAATTGTTGACATCACTGGGGTGCGTGTCATTTATCGTCACACGCCTCAAAGCGCTTTGAACTGGATTCGGAGCAAACAAGATGGCGCATGGCGCATTCGGGAGGGAATTTGGCTATGAACAAAGTACTTTACACGAGCGTGGCGAGCTTGGCCCTGACGGTCGGCGCGGCACAAGCAGAGCAGGTCACCGTTTTCGGTCCCTGGCTCGGCCCTGACCAGGAGCAGGTCGAAAAGGTTCTGGAAGGCTTCGCGGAAGCCTCCGGCCACGACGTGTCCTACGTGGGCTCCGACAGCTTTGAACAGCAGATCGTCATCGACGCCGAGGCGGGCTCGGCGCCGAACATCGCGATCTTCCCGCAGCCGGGCCTGGCGCAGGACATGGCGCGTAACGGCTTCCTGACGCCGCTGGCCGACGGCACCGACGACTGGGTGCGCGAGCACTACGCCGCCGGTGACAGTTGGGTCGACCTGGGCAGCTTTGCCGGCCCCGATGGTGAAGTCAGCCTCTACGGCTTCTTCTTCAAGGTCGATGTGAAGTCCCTCGTCTGGTATATGCCCGAGAACTTCGAGGATGCGGGCTACGACGTGCCCGAGACCATGGAAGAGCTGAAGGCGCTGACCGAGCAGATGGCGGCAGACGGCGAGACGCCTTGGTGCATTGGCCTGGGGTCGGGCGCCGCAACCGGCTGGCCGGCGACCGACTGGGTCGAAGACCTGATGCTGCGCGTCGCCACCCCCGAGGAATACGACGCCTGGGTCAGCAACGACATGCCCTTCGACGATCCCAAGGTGATCGAGGCGATCAAGGAATTCGGCTGGTTCGCCAAGAATGACGACTTCGTCGCCGGTGGCGCCAATGCCGTGGCCGCGACCGACTTCCGCGATGCACCGCAGGGCCTCTTCTCCTTCCCGCCGCAGTGCTACATGCTGAAGCAGGCGTCCTTCATCCCGACCTTCTTCCCGGATGATGCGGTGGTCGGCGAAGACGTCGATTTCTTCTACTTCCCGGCCTATGGCGACAGCGATCTGGGCACCCCGGTGCTGGGCGCCGGCACGCTTTGGGCGATCACCAACGACAGCCAGGGCGCGCAGGATCTGATCAAGTACCTGCAGACCACCGAGGCGCATGAAACCTGGATGGCCATGTCCGGCTTCCTGACGCCCTACAAGGATGTTGACACCTCGGTCTTCGGGGATCCGACCCTGAAGAACATGAACGACATCCTGTTGAACGCCACCACCTTCCGCTTCGACGCCTCCGACCTGATGCCGGGCGCGGTCGGCGCCGGGTCCTTCTGGACCGGCATGGTGGACTACGTCGGTGGCAAGTCTGCCGAAGATGTCGGCGCGGACATCCAGGCGTCCTGGGACGCCATCAAGTAAACCCAATCGCGGGGAAACCTGCGATCGCGCGGCCCGGAGGCAACTTTCCGGGCCGCGCCTGACTTCGGCGACAAGCAGACGAGGGTACCATGGCACCGGCATTGCAGGGATTGCTGACGATCGTGATCGGCATCAGCGTATGCATCGGATATTTTCTCGGGTCCAACCTGCTGCTGGATACCCTGTTTCCGCCACGCGGCCCGCGCGCCGGGCGCAACATCAACATCGCCAACATGGTGCGGCCCTGGCTGTTCCTGTTCCCCGCCATGTTCGCCCTGGGCCTCTACCTGGCTTACCCGGTGGTCGAGACGCTGCGCCTGTCGCTGACCGAGCGGGTCCCGGGCGGCGGCTATGTCTGGGCGGGGCTCGACAATTACATCCAGATGGCCAACGAGCCGAAGTTCTGGGAAGCGATCATCAACAACATGCTCTGGCTGCTGGTGGTGCCGGGGCTGGCCACGGTCTTCGGTCTGCTGGCCGCCCAGCTGACCGACCGCATCAAGTGGGGCAATATCGCCAAGTCGATCATCTTCATGCCCATGGCGATCAGCTTCGTCGGGGCCTCGGTGATCTGGAAGCTGGTCTATGACGCCCGCCCCGCAGGGCAGGAGCAGATCGGCATCCTCAACGCCATCGTGGTCGCCCTGGGCGGACAGCCCGAGACCTGGCTGACCATTCCCTTCTGGAACAACTTCTTCCTGATGGCCGTGCTGGTCTGGATCCAGACGGGCTTTGCCATGGTGATCCTGTCGGCCGCCCTGCGCGGCATCCCGGAAGAAACCATCGAGGCCGCCATCGTCGACGGCGCCAACCCGATGCAGATCTTCTTCAAGATCAAGGTGCCGCAGATCAAGGGCACGATCATGGTCGTCTGGACCACGACCACCATCATCGTGCTGAAGATCTTCGACATCGTCTTTGCCATGACCAACGGCCAGTGGGGGACGCAGGTTCTGGCGAACTACATGTACGCCAAGCTCTTCGTCGCCCGGGACTGGGGCGTGGGCAGTGCCTCGGCCATCGTCATCATGGTGCTGGTGCTGCCGATCCTGGTCTGGAACGTGCGCAACGCGCGCAAGGAAATGAACTGAGGAGGCGGTGATGAAAAATATTGCCGGACAGAAACCCGCACTTCTCTGGGCGACGCATCTTGCCGTGGCCTTCATGGTGATCCTGTGGATCATCCCCACCTTCGGCCTTCTGGTCTCGTCCTTCCGCACCGGCGACCAGATCTCCACCAGCGGCTGGTGGAAATCGCTCTTTGCCACCGAACAGGTGGAGGGGTTCCGCATTGCCTCGCCCGAGGACCAGGTGCAGGAGGGCGATCTCTACGTGATCGAGGGCAATGTCTTCACCGATGGCGGGGCCGAGGCCAACACGCTGTCGGCCTGGGGCACCTCCTCTCGCGATGTCAGCGCCTATGCGCCCGGTGACGTGGCCGAGTTGCGCGACGGCGGCACCATCACCATCGCGGAGAACGGCGATTACCGGCTGGAGAACAGCGAACCCTTCGAGGGCAGCCGGGGGGAGCGGGTCTTCGGCACCGTGTCCGAACCGCCCACCTTCACCCTGGAAAACTATGACCGCGTCCTCTTCTCCGGCTCCAGCACCGATGGGATGCAGAAGGCCTTCCTGAACACCATGACGGTGACGATTCCCGCCACCGTCATTCCGATCCTGATCGCCGCTTTCGCGGCCTATGCCCTGGCCTGGATGGATTTCCCCGGCCGCGCCCTGCTGATCGCCGGCGTCGTGGCCCTGCTGGTCGTGCCGCTGCAACTGGCGCTGATCCCGCTGCTGAAGCTGCACCTGAACATCGGCATCGGGAAGGGCTACATGGGCGTCTGGCTGGCGCATACGGGGTTCGGCCTGCCGATGGCGGTCTACCTTCTGCGCAACTACATCGCGGGCCTGCCCCGCGACATCATCGAGAACGCCCGGGTGGACGGCGCGACGGAATTCCAGATCTTCACCCGGATCATCCTGCCGCTGTCCTTCCCCGCGCTGGCCAGCTTCGCCATTTTCCAGTTCCTGTGGACCTGGAACGACCTGCTGGTGGCCAAGGTCTTCCTGATCGACGCCTCGGGGCAAACCACGGTGATGACCAACCAGATTGTCGAGTTGATGGGCACCCGGGGCGGTGACTGGGAGATCCTGGCCACAGCGGCCTTTGTCTCCATCGCCGTGCCGCTGCTCGTCTTCTTCTTCATGCAGAAATACCTGGTCCGCGGCCTTCTGGCCGGGTCCGTGAAATAGGAATGCTCCCCATGACGACAACGATTGCTTCTGCCGAAAAGACCGCGGAATGGTGGCGCGGTGCCGTGATCTACCAGATCTATCCGCGCAGCTTCCAGGACGCCAACGGTGACGGGATCGGCGATCTGGCCGGCATCACGCAGCGCCTGGACCATATCGCCTCTCTCGGCGCCGACGCGATCTGGATCTCGCCCTTCTTCACCTCCCCGATGAAGGACTTCGGCTATGACGTCAGCGACTACTGCGACGTCGACGCTATGTTCGGCACCCTGCGCGATTTCGACGACCTGACCAGCCGCGCGCGCGAGCTGGGCCTGAAGGTGCTGATCGACCTGGTGCTGTCACATACCTCGGACCAGCACCCCTGGTTCGCCGAAAGCCGTGCCAGCCGCGAAAACCCGAAATCCGACTGGTACGTCTGGGCCGACGCCAAGCCCGACGGCACGCCGCCCAACAACTGGCTGTCGATCTTCGGCGGCTCGGGCTGGCAATGGGACGCGCGGCGCCAGCAGTATTACCTGCACAACTTCCTGACCTCGCAGCCCGACCTGAACTTCCACTGCGAGGCGGTGAAACAGGAACTGCTGAGCGTGGCCCGCTTCTGGCTGAACCGCGGCGTCAACGGCTTCCGCCTGGACACGATCAACTTCTACACCCACGACGCCGAGCTGCGCGACAACCCCGCGCTGCCGCCCGAGAAACGGGTGGCCAACACGGCGCCCGCGGTGAACCCCTACATCTGGCAGGACCACCTCTACGACAAGTCGCGTCCGGAGAACCTGGAGTTCCTGCGCGAGCTGCGCGCGGTGATGGAGCCCTATGATGCCGCCGCCGTCGGCGAAGTGGGCGACGACCAGCGTGGGCTGGAGATCCTGGGCCAGTACACCCGCGGCAACGACCTGATGCACATGTGCTATGCCTTCGAACTGCTGGCCGGTGACACGCCCTCCGCCGACTACGTGAAGACCACGATGGATCTGGTCGACCAGGTCGCCAGCGACGGCTGGGCCTGCTGGGCGTTTTCCAACCACGACGTTGTGCGCCATCCGACCCGGTGGAAGCTGGAAGATGCGGGTATCCGCTGCTTCAACGTGATGATGATGTGCCTGCGCGGCTCGGTCTGCCTCTACCAGGGCGAAGAGCTGGGCCTCTATGAGGCCGACGTGGCCTACGAGGACCTGCAGGATCCCTATGGCATTCAGTTCTGGCCCGAGTTCAAGGGCCGCGACGGCTGTCGGACCCCGATGGTCTGGGAGGCGCACAACCCTCACGCCGGTTTCGGCACCGGCGGTGACGCACGCCCCTGGCTTCCGGTCAGCGGCAGCCAGGCCGCCAAGGCCGTAGACCTGCAGGAAAACGTCCCCACCTCGACCCTCAACCACTACCGCCGCTCGGTGGCGCTGCGCCAAGATCACCCGGTCCTGAAGCGCGGCAGCCAGACGCCGCTGTCGGCCGAGGGCACGGTGCTGTCCTTCATCCGCGACGGGGAGGGCGAGACCCTCTTCTGTGCCTTCAACCTCGGTGAGGCCGAGGCCGATCTGACCCTGCCCGCAGGCAACTGGACCAGCGTCGCCGACGGGCTGCAGGGGACCGTCGCGCCGGAGGGCAAGGCTGTCAAACTGCCCGGCTGGGGTTATGCTGTGCTGGCAAAAGAAGGGGAGTGAGGAAGAATGGGCAACCTGACGCTGACGGATGTCTCGAAGACCTACGGGGGCGCGGTCAACGTCCTCAATGACATCAACCTCGAGATCGAGGCCGGCGAGCTGATCGTCTTCGTCGGCCCCTCCGGCTGCGGGAAGTCCACGCTGCTGCGCATGATCGCGGGACTGGAGAAGATCACCGGCGGCACGCTGGAGATCGACGGCCAGCGGATGAACGACGTGCCGCCTGCGCAGCGCGGCATCGCCATGGTGTTCCAGTCCTACGCGCTTTACCCGCACATGACGGTGCGGGAAAACATGGCCTTCGCCCTGAAGCTGGCGAAGAAGTCGAAGGAGGAGATCGACGCGGCGGTGATGGATGCGGCGAAGAAGCTGCAGCTGGAAGATTACCTCGACCGCCTGCCCAAGGCCCTGTCGGGGGGGCAGCGTCAGCGGGTCGCCATCGGCCGTTCGATCGTCCGCGATCCGAAGATTTTCCTCTTCGACGAACCGCTGTCGAACCTCGACGCGGCGCTGCGCGTCGCCACCCGGATCGAGATCGCCCGCCTGAAGGAAGAGATGCCCGACCGGACGATGGTCTATGTCACCCACGACCAGGTCGAGGCGATGACCCTGGCCGACCGGATCGTGGTGCTGGCCAACAAGGGCATCGCCCAGGTCGGCGCGCCGCTGGAGCTCTACGAGAACCCGCGCAACGAGATGGTGGCGACCTTCATCGGCTCGCCGGCGATGAACCTGCTGCCGGGCAAGATCACCGCAACCGGCGCGGAGACGGAGGTCACGCTGGACGCCGGTGGCATCGCCCGCTCGACCGTGGAGACGACCGAGGCGGACATGGGCAAGACCGTCAACATCGGCGTCCGGCCCGAACACCTGCTGCCGACCGAGGTGGGCGAGGCGCTTTTCACCGGCCAGGTCGACATCACCGAGGCCCTGGGCGAGGTGACACTGCTCTACTTCGAGACGGTTGGCACGGATCCCGCGCTGATCGCCAAGCTGCCCGACATGCACAAGCACCTGCGCGGCAAGACGGTGAAGATGACCGCCGCGCCGGAGCACGTTCACCTGTTCCACGAAGGCCTGTCGATGCGCCACCGCTGAGGCGTCCGCCGGCCTGTGCGTTCAGGGATCCCGCCCGAGAGTCCCGCCGGTGCCGCCGGCGGGATTTTTCATGCCCGTCGCGTCGAAGGCCCGGGAGGTCCGATGGGGACCGGCCTGCGGCCGGTCGCCTCCGGCGGGAGGTATTTGGAACGAGGTGAAGATCAGGACGCGTCTAAGGGGCGGCACGTGGTCCGTTTGGACGTGTGGCAGGGGCATATTGCGAAAGTCGGCCAACTCAGGGTCAACGGGCACGGCATCGACAAGGCCGGTCGGCTGCGGCTGGCCCATGGCGGCACCCTCTTCCTGGAGGAGGTCGCGGACCTGCCGCTGGACTACCAGGGACGGCTGCGGGCTGCGTTGCGCGACCAGCAGGTGACCCGCGTCGGTGAAGACCGGCAGCGTGGCTTCAACGTCCGCCTGAACGCCTCTACCAGCTGCGACCTGTCGCGCGAGGTGGAGACCCGTGACGGCACGGGCGCTGATCCTGTCGTCCGGGGACACGTTGCAGACCGAAGGGCGGGAGGTGTCGCTGCCCACCTCGGCGAAACCCGCGCGGAAGATCCTGACTGAACAGGTGTTGGGGGCGCTGAAGGTCGACCACCCGATGCCTGCCTGAACCGGCAGACGCTCCTGACCGCTCCTCGACAGGTCAAAGGAAAACCCCCGCCGGATCCTCTCCGGCGGGGGCTCTCATATCAGCGGCTCGGGCCGGTTCAGCCGAGGATGGCGTTCAGCGTGGCCGAGGGGCGCATCACCGCAGCGGTCTTGTCGAAGTCGCCGTGGTAGTAGCCGCCCAGATCGACCGCCTGGCCCTGGGCCGCGGCCAGTTCACCGGTGATCTCCGCTTCCTTCTCGGCCAGCTGGGCCGCGATCGGGGCGAAGTGGCCGGCCAGGTCCGCGTCGTCGGACTGGGCCGCCAGGGCTTCGGCCCAGTAGCGGGCGAACCAGTAGTGGCTGTCGCGGTTGTCGGGTTCCCCTACCTTGCGCGAGGGCGAGCGGCCGTTGTCGAGGATGCCCTGCGTTGCGGCATCCACCGCCTCGCCCAGCACCTTTGCCTTGGCGTTGCCCTTGGCATTGCCCAGGAACTTGAAGCTCTCGCCGAGGGCACAGAACTCGCCCAGGCTATCCCACCGCAGGTGGTTCTGTTCCATCAGTTGCTGCACGTGCTTGGGGGCCGAGCCACCAGCGCCGGTCTCGAACAGACCGCCGCCCTGCATCAGCTTCACGATCGACAGCATCTTGGCGGAGGTCGCCAGTTCCAGGATCGGGAAGAGGTCGGTCAGGTAGTCACGCAGCACGTTGCCGGTGATGGCGATGGTGTTCTCGCCCTTGGTGATCGTCTCCAGCGAGGCAACTGTGGCTTCGCGGGGCGCCATGATCTCGAACTTGTCGGCCACGCCCTTGGCCTCCAGGATCGGCTTCACGAAGGAGATCAGCTCGGCGTCGTGGGCGCGGGCTTCGTCCAGCCAGAAGATGGCGCGGTAGCCGGTTTCGGCCTGACGTTCGATGGCCAGGTTCACCCAGTCCTCGATCGGCGCCTTGCGCGCGGAGGCGGAGCGCCAGATGTCGCCCTTCTCCACGCTGTGCGAATGCAGCACGGTGCCGTCTTCCAGGATCATCTTCACGGTGCCCGCGGCGGGGATCTCGAAGGTGGTCGGGTGGGAGCCGTATTCCTCGGCCTTCTGGGCCATCAGGCCGATGTTCTGGACGGTGCCGGCGGTGGCCGGGTCCAGTTTGCCGTTCGCCTTGAAGTACTCGATCGTCGCGTCATAGACCGGTGCGTAGGAGCTGTCGGGGATCACGCAGTTGGTGTCGTGCTGGGCGTTGTCCGGGCCCCAGCCCTTGCCGCCGTCGCGGATCAGCGCGGGCATGGAGGCGTCGATGATGACGTCGGAGGGCACGTGCAGGTTGGTGATGCCCTTGTCGGAGTTCACCATGTACATCGGCGGACGCGTCTCACGGACCTCTTCGATGGCTGCCAGGATCTCCGGCTCGTCCTTGACGCGCTCCAGCAGGGCGCCCAGGCCGCCGTTGGGGTTCACGCCCAGCTCCTTCATCTTGTCGCCGTACTTTTCGAACACGGGCTTGAGCCATTCCTTCACCGCGTGGCCGAAGATGATCGGGTCGGAGACCTTCATCATGGTGGCCTTCATGTGCAGCGAGAAGAGGGTGCCGGCCTTCTTGGTTGCCTCGATCTGTTCCGCCAGGAAGGCGTCCAGAGCCGCGGCGGACATGTAGGTCGCATCGACCACGGTGCCAGCGGGGTAGGAGACGGCCTCTTTCAGGACGGTTTCGCCCTCTGCGGTTTCCAGCACGATCTTGGCGGTCGCGGCGTCGGCCAGGGTGGTGGATTTCTCGTTCGAGAAGAAGTCGCCCGAGGACATGGCCGAGACGGTGGTCTTGCTGTCGGCGGTCCATTCCCCCATGCGGTGCGGGTTGTTCTGGGCGTATTTCTTCACCGCAGCGGCCGCGCGACGGTCGGAGTTGCCTTCGCGCAGCACCGGGTTCACGGCGGAGCCCTTGATGGTGTCGTACTTGGCGCGGACGGCCTTCTCTTCGTCGGTCGAGGGCTCATAGGGGTAGTCGGGCAGGGCATAGCCCTGGGCCTGCAGTTCCTTCACCGCGGCCACCAGCTGCGGCTCGGAGGCGGAGATGTTGGGCAGCTTGATGACGTTCGCCTCGGGGGTCTTCACCAGCTCGCCCAGGGCGGCCAGGTCGTCTTCCTGGCGCTGCTCTTCGGTCAGATACTCGGGGAAGGTGGCGATGATGCGGCCGGCGAGCGAGATGTCGCGGGTGCCGATGGTCACGCCGGCGGGCGCGGCGAAGGCCCGGATGATCGGCAGCAGGGAGGCGGAGGCCAGTTCGGGCGCTTCGTCTACCTTGGTATACACAATATCGGGCGTCTGTTTGTCAGCCATGTTTCTTCTCCCTTTCGCGATCTTCGGAAGGTCCGGCCTGGAACGGCGCGGCGTCGGTTGGACGGTCGGTCATCCGGGCGGCGCCCGGGGACAGGCGGAGGCCCCCGGGTGCGGGGGCGTCCCGCAAATCCCTAGAGGCTGGGCGGGGGGAAGGCAAGTTTGCAGAGCCTTGCCACGCGGGGTTTCGCGCTATCAGCCGGGCGTTGCGCCCGTGGCTGCCGGGGGAGGGGGCCTTGCCCCCCGTCCCGGCGGGGCCGGGACACCCCCCGCGAGTATTTCCGACAAGGTGAAGCAGGGGGGCAGAGCGAAGGGCGGCCTGTGCCCCGCCCGTGGCAGCCGGGCAGGGGCCTCTGGCAAAAGTGGGGCGCGCCGTTCAGAACCCCTGGGCGGCGGTGACGGCGCGCTTCCAGCCGTCGTAGAGGCGGGCGCGTTCGTCGTCTTCCATCGCCGGGGCGAAGGAGCGGTCCAGCGCCCAGTTCTCGGCAAAGCCCGCCTGGTCGGGGTAGAGGCCCGCGCGGTGGCCTGCCAGCCAGGCGGCGCCCAGCACGGTGGTTTCCACGTTGGCCGGGCGATCCACCGGGGCGCCGAGGATGTCCGAGAGGAACTGCATGGCGTAGTCCGAGGCGCTCATGCCGCCATCGACGCGCAGGGTGGCGCCTTGGCCATGGGCCTCGCTGTCCCAGTCGGCGTGCATCGCCTCCAGCAGGTCGCGGGTCTGGAAGCCTACCGATTGCAGGGCGGCGCGGGCGAATTCCGCAGGACCCGAGTTGCGGGTGAGGCCAAAGATTGCGGCGCGACACTCGGCATTCCAGTAGGGGGCGCCCAGGCCGGTGAAGGCGGGCACCAGCACCAGCGTCTGGGTCGGATCGGCGCGTTCGGCCAGGGGCTGCGTCTCGGCGGCCTCGCGGATGATCTTCAGCCCGTCGCGCAGCCACTGCACGACGGCGCCGGCGATGAAGATCGAGCCTTCCAGCGCATAGGTCCGCTTGCCGTCCAGCTGGTAGGCCACGGTGGTCAGCAGCCGGTGCGAGGAGCGCACCAGCTCATCCCCGGTGTTCAGCAGGGCAAAGCAGCCGGTGCCATAGGTGGATTTCACCATGCCGGGGGTGAAGCAGGCCTGGCCGATGGTCGCGGCCTGCTGGTCGCCCGCCACGCCGAGGATCGGGATCGGGCGGCCGAAGAGATCGGGGCGGGTGGTGCCGAAGTCATCGGCGCAGTCGCGGATCTCGGGCAGCATCGATAGGGGGATGTCCAGCAGATCGCAGATCTCTTCCGACCAGGTGCCCGCCTCGATGTCGTAGAGCAGGGTGCGGGCGGCGTTGGTGGCATCGGTCACATGGGCCGCGCCGCCGGTCAGTTTCCAGATCAGGTAGGTATCGACCGTGCCGAAGATCAGCTTGCCGGCCTCCGCCGCCTCCCGCGCGCCCTCGACCGTGTCGAGCAGCCATTTGACCTTGGTGCCGGAGAAGTAGGGATCGAGCAGCAGGCCGGTGATCTCGGTCACCCGGGCCTCGTGGCCCTGATCGCGCAGCCGGGCGCAGAGATCGGAGGTGCGGCGGTCCTGCCAGACGATGGCGCGATGGATCGGGCGGCCGGTTTCGCGATCCCAGATCAGTGTCGTCTCGCGCTGGTTTGTGATGCCGATCCCGGCGATCTGGTCGGGGCTGACGCCCGCCTTCTCGATCGCCGCGCGGCAGGTGGCGGCGGTGGAGGACCACAGGTCGGAGGCGTCATGTTCGACCCAGCCCGACTGCGGGTAGTGCTGGGGAAATTCCTGCTGGGCGGAGGCGACGGGGGCCATGTCGGCGTCGAAGATCAGCGCCCGGGTCGAGGTGGTGCCCTGGTCGATGGCGAGAATATGGGTCATGCGGTCTCCTCCCGTTTTTCTCTGGCCGCTTTTCCTCCGGCCTGATCCTTCTGTCAGGTCAGGTTGTTCTGACGGCTCCGTTCCTCGGCCATCCAGGCGTCCAGCGCAGCGATCTGGTCCTCGTTCAGACGTAGCCCAAGCTTGGTGCGGCGCCAGACCACGTCTTCTGCGGTGCGGGCATATTCGCGGGTCATCAGGTGGCGTACCTCGGCCTCCGACAGCCCCGCGCCGAAATCCCGGCCCAGGTCGGCGGCGCTGCTGGCGTCGCCCAGGATCTCCGCCGCTTCGGTGCCGTAGTGGCGGAAGAGGCGTTGCGCGCCCGAGGGGCCGAGGAAGGGATAGGCCTTCAGCAGCTCGGCGATGCGGTGCTCGGCCTCCTCCACCGGGAAGTCGCCACCGGGCAGAGGGCGGCCCGCGGTCCAGGGCGCGCGGATCGTCGGGAAATGCTCTGCCAGGTGGTCCATCGCATGTTCCGCCAGCCGCCGGTAGGTGGTGATCTTGCCGCCGAAGACCGACAGCAGGGGTGGACCGCTGCCCTCCATCCGCAGGGTGTAGTCGCGGGTGGCGGCGGAGGCCGAGGAGGCCCCGTCGTCATAAAGCGGGCGGACGCCCGAGTAGGTCCAGACCACCTGGGCACGGGTCACCGGCTCGCGGAAGTATTCCGAGGCGAAGGCGCAGAGATAGTCGATCTCCGTCTCGGTGATTTCGGGGGGCTGATCGGGGTCGGGGTGGTCCATGTCGGTGGTGCCGATCAGGGTGTAGTCCTGTTCGTAGGGGATGGCGAAGATGATCCGCCCGTCGGAACCCTGGAAGAAATAGCATTTGTCGTGGTCGTAAAGCCGCCGCGTGACGATGTGCGATCCGCGCACCAGGCGGATGCCGGCCTCGGAGTTGCGGCCCAGGGTGCCGTTCAGCATGTCCGCGACCCAGGGGCCGGCAGCATTGACCAGCGCCTTCGCGCTGATCTGGCGGGTCTCGCCCGTCTCGGCATCCTGCAAGTCGACCTGCCAGCCGTCGCCGTCGGGCCGCGCGCCCGTGACCTTGGTGCGGGGCAGGATCTGCGCGCCCCAGCGGGCGGCGTCGCGGGCGTTCAGCACCGTCAGCCGGGCGTCCTGCACCCAGGCGTCGGAATACTCGAAGGCGCGGTGCAGGCTGTCCTTCAGCGGCGCGCCCTCGCGGGTGCCGTCCAGCGACAGGGATTTCGTTCCCGGCAGGATCTCCCGCCCGCCCAGATTGTCGTAGAGGAACAGGCCCAACCGGATCAGCCAGGCCGGGCGACGGCCCTTCATCCAGGGCATCACCAGCTTCAGCAGGCGCGAGGTGGGCGTCGAATTCTCGAACCGCATCTCGGGGTGGATCGGCAGCACGAAGCGCATGGGCCAGGAGATATGCGGCATCGCCTTCAGCAGCTGTTCGCGTTCGATCAGCGACTCGCGCACCAGGCGGAATTCGAAATATTCGAGGTAGCGCAGGCCGCCGTGAAATAGCTTGGTCGAGGCGGAGGAGGTGGCGCCGGCCAGGTCGCCCATCTCCGCCAGCCCGACGCGCAGGCCCCGGCCCGCGGCGTCTCGGGCGATGCCGCAGCCATTGACGCCGCCGCCGATGACGAAAAGGTCGAAGCGGTCGGTCGGGGGGGCTGTGGCAGGCGTGGCGGTCTCGGGCGCGGACATGGGGGATCTCCCTCTGGGGCGTCGCGCGCAGATGACATCGGCTGGCGCCGGTTGTCAAAGCGATGCGGCGTGAGAGGGCGTGAACGTGGTGGCCCCGCGCGGCAGCCTGCCGCGCCAGGGGATCAGCTGAGGCGGGCGACCAGGGCCGGCAGTTCCGCGAAGTCCGAGAAGGCGGCGCGGCAGGTCAGCCCCCCGCCGCCCTTGCGGTAGCCGTTGGTGTAGAGAAGGAAGGGCACGTCGGCGCGCAGGGCCGTCTCCGCATCCGTCTCGCTGTCGCCGATGTAGATCTGCGCGCCCACGTCGCCCAGCCGGTCGAAGGTGCTGTGCAGCGGCGCCGGATCCGGCTTGCGACGGTTCAGCGTGTCACCCCCGACGATGGCGTCGAAGGCGCCGTCGAGGTCCAGGTGGCGCAGCACCGCGCGGGCCGGGCGTTCGGGCTTGTTGGTGCACAGGCCCAGCCGATGGCCCTCGGTCGACAGGCTGGCCAGGATCTCGGGCACGCCCGGGTAGACCCGGGTCAGCTCGACCGCCGTGTCGTAGTGTTTCATGAACTCCGTCAGCATGCGGGGCTTCAGGCAGGGGTCCAACTCGCGCGAGGCGATCATGCGATCGACGAAGGTGGGGACCCCTTCCCCCATGAACCGGCGTGTTTCCGGCAGCGACAGCGGGCGCGCTTCCAGCGCGGCCAAGATGCCGTTGGCGATGCCGCGGACGTCGGGCGCGCTGTCGATCAGCGTCCCGTCAAGATCGAATACAAGGCGTGCCATGCCCCTCCCTACTCATAAACAATGTCACCGGTCCGGGTGCCTTACGTCTTCAGCCCCCGAAGCGGTGCCTCCCTTCCTTCTGCCTAGGCCGGGGGGAGGTGCGGGCAAAGCGAAGCCTGACGCCATGCGGGCGGCCAGATAGCCTGTGCCCAAAGCTTTGGCAATCGGGGTCAGACAGGTGGCAGGGAATAAAGACTCGCGGTTCTAATCCGGCGCGGTGCGTCGGGTCAGTGGCCGTCCAGCGCCAGCGGCGCGGCGTAGCCACGGTTGGCGTGGACCAGCGGCTTGCCGGGGGCGCCCAGCACCACCTCCTCCACCGCGCCGAAGACGACGTAGTGGGTGCCGACAAGCTGGGCCGCGTCGATGCGGCAGACGAAGGAGCAGATGGCCCCGTCGAGGCGCGGCACGCCCAGAGAGGTGTCGTGCCAGGTTCCCGCGTCGAAGCGCGAGGCGAGATCGGGCACCCGGCCGGCGAAGGCGTCCGAGATGCGCGCCTGGTCCTCGCGCAGGACATTGACGCAGAAGGTGCCGTTTTCGCGAATGGGGTCCACCGCGCTGACCTTGTGGTAGAGGCAGACCAGCAGGGTGGGACGTTCGGTATCCGCCGAAACGGAGGCCATGGCCGACACGGTGACGCCGGCGCGTCCCGCCGGGCCGTCGGTGGTCACCACGTTGACGGTGGTGGCCGCACGGGACATGGCCTCTAGGAAGTTCTGGCGGAGGGGGTCTTCAGACATCGGGTATCCTGTTCGCGATCCAGCGGGCGAATTCGTAGTTGGGGCGTTCCAGATGGCTCAGCGCGCCGGGACGGGCCAACCGCCCCTGCATGCCGCGCCAGACGCGTTCGGTGCATCCACGATCCTCGTCATTGACGTGATCGAGAAGGCCTTTCAATGCGGAAAAATGTGTCTCCGCGTCGGGGTCGGCGGCGAAGTCGGGGTGCAGCCCGCCGCCATAGAGGATCTTCACGTGGCCGGGCCCGTCGGGGGTCAGGCAGAGATACCAGAAGTAGCCCGGCGTCAGCGTAATCAAGAGCGAGGGGTAGATCGCCATCAGCCAGGTGCGCAGCCGGTCCTCGCCCTGCAGCGTCGTGTTGTCCTTGTGGGCGATCGACAGGGCGATGCTGTCGTCTTTCAGGATGTGGTGATAGTTGAAATGCGCCTTGCCTTCGGGGCAGGTCATCTGCCGCAGGTTCACCGCGCCGCCGATGGTGCCGCCGTGGCACATGGGCAGGTGATAGGATTCCATGAAGTTCTCGGCCAGGATCTTCCAGTTGGTGTTCCAGCGGTGCTCTTCGCGGAAGGTCTCCACGTAGTCGGCCATGCCGAGGTAGCCCACCAGGTCGTCGACCTCTGCCAGTTGCTCCTGTGGTTCGGGCAGGTCGGGGTTCAGGGTGACCATGATCCAGCCGTTCCAGTCGACGCAGCGGATGGCGGGCAGGCTGTTGGCCTCCTTGCAGAAGCTCTGGTTCATGTCCATCGCCGGCGCCCCGCGCAGCGAGCCGTCCAGCGCATAGGTCCAGGCGTGGTAGGGGCAGGTGATGACGCGCACGCGGCCGCGGCCCTCCAGCAGGGTCGACATGCGGTGGCGACAGACGTTGGACATGGCGCGCAGCACGCCCTCGCGGTCGCGCAGCACCAGGATCGGTTCGCCCGAGATCTCCATCGTCAGGTAATCGCCGGGTTCCTTCAGCGCGTCCACGCGACCCGCGCACAGCCAGGATGTCGCGAAGACATGCTCCTGCTCCAGCGCCTGGAAGCTTTCCGAGGTATAGACCGACACCGGCATGGCCTGCGCCCTTTCGAAGGGCACGGCGACATTGGCGCGCAGTTCGGCGGCGGGATCATGGACGTTCATCTTGCTCTCCTGGGGTGGCCTGGTGGAACGGCGCGGCTGGATCTCGACCGGGCGAACCCGGGGGAGGTCGTTTGCAAGCACCTGATTTCCATTGCGGCACCTCTTGCCCCTAGAAAGCAAGGAAGATCTGCCGAAGGCAACGGTCGGATCCGTGCGGAGGATGAAAGCGGGATGTGGAATTGGGCAACGGCTTTTCCGGGCAGGGGCCGGCGGACCCGTTCGCGAGGTCGCGCCATGGCCTGAAACGCGACCGCCGGCCCGATGACCGCTTTACCACTTCGGAGAGGACGAGGGTGCGCAGCGACACCGACAGAAGCGCGGTCGCAGCGAGGCTGTGGAGTTTCTAGGGTCAGCGACGCCGGACGTAGAAGATCCCGTTTCTGCGAACGAGATGAAGCCCCCACTTTCTCGACGGTTCGCGCGGTCTACACTGCGCACGATGTGAACCAGTCTGTGAACCACCAGGACGTGGACACGGGGGGGCGCTCGATAAACGGCTATCCTATTGGAAGACTGAAATTTTCGAGGAAATTGGCTGGGGTGGTAGGATTCTAAGCTAAGTTATTGAACTACATGTAAAATATAGAAAACTATAGTATATGGTGTCAATTCATTTTGGGCAGAAATGAAGAATGTGCCACAGGTGGTGCCCCATCTCGCGCGGGGGTCGTGTGCGTCGTCGTAATCCTCGGCTCAGGACGCGGCCTTGCTGCTGCGCGCCATGTTCAGGAAAGCGGAGAACCCGGCGGAGGGATTGCGGCGCCCCGGGTAATAGAGGCAGAAACCGGGGCGCGGGGGCGTCCAGTCTTCGAGCATGCGGATCATGCGGCCGCTCGCAATGTCCTCCGCCACATCCTGTTCGATGAAATAGCCGATGCCGACGCCATCCAGGACGGCTGATCTGGCGACCTCGGCCTCGTCTATGGTCAGCCGCCCCTTCGCGTCGAACATCACGACCTCGCCGTCTTTCTCGAACTGCCAGCGATAGAGCGCGCCGTTCGGAAGGCGGACCCGGATGCAGTCCTGCACCGGCAGGTCGGCCGGGCTGCGGGGGGCTTCCTTCCTCGCCAGCCAGCCGGGCGAGGCGACGACCGCATGCCGCTGTGGGATCCCGAGCGGCAGGGCGATCATGTCACGCGGCACGAGGTCGGCTGGCCGGACCCCGATGTCGAACCCTTCCGCCACGATGTCGACCAACCGGCCTTCTGTGACGAGGTCGACCTCCATCTCCGGATAGCGGCGCAGGAACTCCAGGACGAGCGGCGCGATGGCCCGCCCGGCCTGGACCGAGGCGTTGATGCGCAGCTGTCCCGAGGGCGTCTCGCGCAGCGCGCGGGCCTGGTCCAGTGCGTCGCGGATATCGCCGAGGGCCGGGGAAACACGGTCGATGAAGGACCGGCCCGCATCCGTCAGCGACACGCTGCGGGTGGTCCGGTTGAAAAGCCGCACGCCCAGATCGCCCTCGAGCCTGGCAATCATGTGCGACAGGGCGGTGGTAGAGACATCGAGGTCCAGCGCCGCCGCGCGAAAGCTGCCCAGGCGTGCAATCGCCTGAACCGCGTCGAGCGTCCTGAGACTGACATCCTTCATTGTCCCGATTCTGTCATCGCTGGATGCAGTTTTATCCCGATTATCGGGGCGCCGGTCGATCCCTATCTTTCTTTCATCCCCCGAAAAGGAGCGTTCCGATGAACCTGCCAGACCCGATCCAGACCTATTTCACCGCCCGCGCGCCGCAGGATGCCTGCCTGCTGGCCGCAGCCTTCGCGCCCCATGCCGAGGTTCAGGACGAAGGCCAGACGCTGCAAGGGGCGCAGCAGATCATCAGCTGGTGGCAGGCGGCCAAGGCGAAATACAACCACAGCGCGGAGCCACTGGAGATGACGGAGGCCGATGGCAAGACGGTCGTGCGCGCCCGTGTCAGCGGAGATTTCCCCGGAAGTCCGGCCGTTCTGACCTTCCGTTTCGGGCTGAGCGGTGACCGGATCACCTGTCTGGAGATCGGATGATTATCGGGCTCATACACCACAACGGGACGTGGCCACTGGTCAACGGCGCGACATGGGAAGGTCAGGGGCGCCGACAAAAGACAAAAAGGTCCCGCAATAGTCGGCGCAGCCGGATCGGGCATTTCAGATAGTAACGGAGCTCGGTCAGCCTTGCGCCACGACACAGGAGCCTCGAGTTCTATTCTCGGCCGGGACTGCATGTTTCTTCGAGGTGAAGGATCATGAGATCGGCCGCTTTTCTCTGCGGCGGAACATCAGCGACGCAGCGCGTCAAATACGCCCGATGGTTGATTGCAAGGTTCGATGGCGTCGTCGCCGCACAAGAAATACGGCAACTCGCTGAACGACGAGGTCGCAACTTTTGGTGCGAACAATGTCGGCGTTCTGTAATTTGGTGTGCGCTCTGCCGCGAGCGTCGACAGGCGGCCATCATCGACCTTGTTCAGGGCGTTGGTGTGGGCAGTTGTGCCGTCGCGCTCCCCCGGATCACCAGGGTTTTGGGTGGTTGAGGCAGTTTCATACAGGGCGGGGGCGAGTAGGCTGCGGCGCTGCGGCCTGGCGGAGGACGTTCAGTCAATGCGCCTCAGAACGCCGTCGGCCCATCTCGACGAAGCCTCGCCGAAGCAATCGTGCAGACTGTCGGCGGCAATTACACTTCCAAGTGCGAGGCGCCCCAAAAGGCTTAGCCCCGGAACGGGCTTCTCGTTCCGGTCGATCAGCCGTCCGTCCGGCGCGGTGCGGGCGCCGAGGTCGTCCAGCGTGGTGAGGTAACCGCCGTGTATCAGGCCAGACAACAGTGAGGATGTGACCTTTGTCGGATCGGGAGAGGGCAGGACGCCGTCGATCATGATCTCCGCCGCGGCGCTGTGGGTCCCGTTGGTCAGATGCCAGCCGGTGTCGGTGAGCGTGATGTCGGGATCTTTTGCCAGATCGACCGTGACGATCCCGGTCTGGATGAGCGCCAGCAGTTCGCGGCAGGCGCTGACTGGCGGGCCGTAGGAATACCGTTTGAGCCCCTCGTCGAAGCCGACGAGTATCGCCGCAGTATCCGGCGGCGTAGTGGCTGGGTTGTAGCCCTGACGCAGCGGGTCCTGCCATTTCCGCCAGAGCTGTCCCACGGCATAGCCGATCGTGGGCGGGAGGCTGCCGTCGGCCATAGCGATGCCCTGCGTCAGGGTTTCCTGCGCCGGGGCGGTTTCCTGACAACCGGGATCGGTCCATTCCCTTTCCAACCAGTCGCGGATCGCCGTATCGCTCGTTCCGGGCACAAAAGCTGACAGGATGCGCTGAACCGGAGGGGTAAGCGCGTCGGTCAGGAGGGCTTTGGCCTCCGCCGCCGATCCGACTGACGCCTCAAATACCGCCCTGGCGAAAAGCGCGGTTTCGTCCGGAGTAGGTTCGTATCGGGCGTCTATGTCTTCGGTTTCCGGTTTTGGATAGGGTGGCTGTCCGTTCAGCGAAAACGGAATGATGCACGCGGGTTCTTTGCCCGAAGGGATGTAGCCATCGTCGGAAAATTCTCCGCCCAGTCCAAGCGTCAGCACACGGATGACATCGAAGGACGACAGGGCGAACCCCCGGACCGCGACCGTGCGCCCAGCCCAGTTCTCCGCAGCCGCTTGCAGTCGGCGGGCGGGATAGGCCTCGGCGAGTTCGGCGTCTGTGTGAGCTGCATGGTCCTGCCATTCCGCAAGCTGGTCGTCGGGACGGATCGGAGGCTGGCCGGGAACGATCAGAACCTCGTCGTAGGGGCCATGCGATTCTGACCCGACGCTGAGTTGCCAGCCATCTTCGGTGCGCAGGACGCGTTCTATGGTCTCCGGCACCCGCGTTATTCGCAGGTTTGACCGGGAGAGCGTCAGCTTCGCAAATCGCTGCTGAAGATATCTGCCGAGATCGGCCCGCGGGGGGAAAGCGTCTTCCCCCATGTTCGGGGTCATCCAATCCCTGAATGAACGCACGTCAAGGTCAGCCGGTGCCCGAAGATGGATATCCCGAAGAGGAATATTCAGCAGACAGTGCGTGGGTTCGTGCGGGTCGAAGTTC
Organism: Pseudooceanicola marinus; assembly: GCF_002786295.1. Taxonomy (GTDB): domain Bacteria; phylum Pseudomonadota; class Alphaproteobacteria; order Rhodobacterales; family Rhodobacteraceae; genus Pseudooceanicola; species Pseudooceanicola marinus. The sequence continues at coordinate 124,748 of NZ_PGTC01000022.1, forward strand.
GGCCCGGCGCCGGGCCACGCGCAGGTATCGAAGATATCGATTTGCAGACGGCGCCCCCTTGATTTCGCACCTTGCGACAGCGCTTCGAGCGCGCCGAGCCCTCTTGGCCCGAGGCCGATGATTGCGATCTTCCGGTCGATCTGTCTGTTCATTGGATGCCATCCGGGATGAGTTCAGGGGCGATAACAGCGCGTTTTGCACAGAGCTGGGTCTTGATTGATGCCATGCGGGAGATAAGCGTCGAACGGGAATACAGGTCTATAATGGCGTGCTTGAATTAGCCCGGATCGGAACTCTGACACTCTCTGTTTGGTTCCTGTTTCAATGGCGTTCAAAGATCAGAGACCTGACTGACCTAATGACTGATATCTTACAAATACTTTCGACGGAATTTTCCGGACACAGCACGCTGCCCTGGCCAGTTGTCATGGTCCGTATCATAGGAGCGCTGGTCTTCGCCGCCGTAATAGGCTTCGAACGTGAAACCAAGGATCATGCGGCGGGGCTCAGGACACATATGCTCGTCGGGCTGGCGTCGGCCTGCTACTGCCTTCTGTCGCTTGACCTTGTGGGTCGGGATTTCGGTGATGACGTGCGTATGGACCCGGTCCGGATGATCGAGGCGGTCACGGGCGGTGTCGCGTTTTTGGCGGCGGGTCTCATCGTCTTCACACGCGGTGAGGTCAAGGGGCTGACCACCGGTGCGAGCCTCTGGCTTGTCGCAGCGATCGGGACCGCCACCGGCCTTGGTGTCTGGTCCATAGCGCTGGCCGCGACAGGGCTGTCGCTTTTCATCGTGGGGGTTTTGAAAAAGTTCGAGAGCAGAGTGGCGTGAATGGCCACGCCACGCCGCCGGTCTTAGGTGGCACGGCGTATCGCCCCGGTCAGGGCATAGGCCATCGCGCGGTCTTTCAAACCTTTGGGCTGGTCCAGCCCCATCCGCGCCAACAGGTCATTCGGCCGTTCTGCGGTCATTCCGTTGAGGATGAGCTTTGCCAGCCCCATGGTATCGCCCTGGACGTCCGACAACATGCCAAGCGCCGGGAGCAGGCGGCGTTCTGTTTCATCGAAGTCTGTGCCAAAGGGAAAGTCCGGTAGATCAAAGGGACGCAGCCACTGCTGGATGGTTTCGGGCGCGTTGCGCCTTGCCTTGTCAGGTATCTGGTAATTGCCCGAGATCTTGCCTGCGGATTTGGCCTGCTCCAACAGGTCATCCTGAAACCGGCTGTCCGTGATGGCCAGCATCCGGGCGACCGCGTCCTCGTCGCGCTGGCCACGCAGGTCGGCGATCCCGTATTCCGTCACGATGATGTCGCGATAGGCGCGGGGCACGCTTTCGTGCGGGTGATCCCAGACGATGTTGGATACCGTCTTACCATTGCTTGTGCGGGTTGCCGGCAGCGTCAGGATGGACCGCGCATTGTCGAGGGCAAAGGCCTGTTCGATGAAGTTGAACTGGCCGCCGATCCCGCTGACCTCCTGAGCGGAGGAGGTGATATCGCTGACCGCACCGCCGAGAAGCGTGACCTTCATGGCAGCATTGACGAAACGGGCATTGGTTCTTGCAGCGCGCTTGGCAGGCTCGTCGCCGTAGAGCTGATTGGTGAAACTCACTGGCATCATGCGGATTTTGCCGCGCTGCTCTTCGGGCAAGGCCCTGAGGCGGTCGTAGAAGTCCCGGCAGTCGACGAAGAATCCGGCATGGATCGCCGCGCCATCTACTTCGCGCCGGATAGCGCCGCTTTCGAACAGGTGAAGAAGGCCGTCGACCAGCATTTCGGTGACCGCGTATAGACCTGTGTCGAATGCGCCGTCTTCGTCGTAGTCCTCTCGCGCGAAGGGGTTGGCTGCATGGATTTCGGGGAATTTCCCGGTATGCCGGAACAGCAGGGCGTGGGCAACGGCGTCCCCAATCGCACCGATGCCGATCTGGAGCGTGCCGCCGTCTGGCACCGTGCTGGCGACATGCAAGCCGATCGCGTGTTCCGTCAGCCCGACCGGGCGTTTGACGACTGAGAAGAGTTCGAAGTCCGGCGATGACTCGAGACAGAGGTCGACTTCGCCCTTTGGCAGGCGGGCCTCCGGTCCGGACATGGCGGGCAGGTTGGCGTTGGTTTCGCCGACGACAAGGAAATCCTGCTGCCCCTCGCGCCGGGCGCGCAGCAGGTCCGCCGATATGTCGGTGTTGCAGCACAGGCTGAAATCGTCGCCGAGCGGGGCGAGAAGCTGCATCAGAACGTTCGGCTTCCAGGCGGCCAGCACATCGTAGGCATGTGTGTAGTTCGAGGGGATATATCGCCGCTGCATTACGGGCACACCGATCCATCGGCCAGCCAGAAGGAAAAACTCGGAGACCTCGATGTTCGGGGGCAGGGTCCCGTCACGCATCATCGTCGCGTAGTCGAGGGCCGGGTATCTGCCGAACAGCCGGTCCGCGGCGGGCTCGAGGAAGCGGCGCGCCATGTCCTCGGACATGTCCGGTCGCTCAAGCGTCAGTGCGGTCAGGATCGACAGGCGCGTGTCCGGGCGTTGCGCGACCGCGCGGGTGAGCGCGTTGACGAGAGTCACAGGCTTGCCCAGGCCAAGGGGCAGGGCCAGCCGGATGTCGCCCCCGGTCCGGTCGATGATCTCGGCGGCGATGGCGTCGGCTGTGAGCGGCTCAGCCAAGGGTGTCCCAGCCGGGATCGGGATCGAACCGGGCCCCGTGTTTTTCAGCCAGTTGCCGCAGGGCGTCGGGCACATCACCGCGCACCTTCGCGTAATGCAGAGGGCCGCCGCGGAAGGGTGCCCAGCCGGTGCCGAAGATCATCGCCGCGTCGACCGTATCGGCATCGTGCGCGACACCTTTGCGCAGCGCCTCAACCGCGGCATTGCACATGGGCAGGATCAGGCGGTCGATCACCTGCTGGTCGGGGTCGTCCGCCGGGTCCTTGGGCGGGTCCTCATTCTCGTAGTCGTAAAGACCCTTGCCCGCCTTCTTTCCCGTCTCGCCATTTTCGACCTTCTCTCGCAGCCAGTCGGGCGTGTCGGCGACGGGCGTGTCAAGGCCGTCACGAAGGGATTGCCCGACCTCAAGGCAGATATTCAGCCCGACCTGATCGGCCAGTGTGACCGGCCCCATGGGCATGCCGAAGGCCAAAGCGGCGCGGTCTATGGCAACCTTGTCGTGGCCTTCGTCCAGCATCAGCATCGCTTCCATCATGTATGGCGCGAGGACGCGGTTGACAAGGAAGCCGGGGTAATCGGTGACCTGCGCGGGTAGGCGGTCGATGCCCGTCGTGAACGCCGCCAGGCGCTTCAACGTGTCCTTCGAGGCAAGGTCGTGAGAGACGACCTCGACCAGGGGCATGCTGCTGACCGGGTTGAAGAAATGCAGGCCAGCGAAATGCGCCGGATCGGGGGCCGCGTCGATGAGGGAGGCGAGCGGCAGGCTGGAGGTATTGGTCGCGAGGATCGCGCCGGGCTTCATCTCGTTGGTCAGTTCGGAGTAGATCGCCTCCTTGACCTCGGGCTTTTCGGGCCCGGCTTCGATGATCAGGTCAGCGCGCGCACGGCCCAGCCGGTCCGGATCGGGCATCAGCCGGTCCAGTGCGTCGCGTGTTTCGATCCCGCTCAGGTGCTTGCGCTCGTATATCTTGGTGGCGCGGCTGATGGTCTGACCGAGGGGAGCGAGTTCCACATCCTCGATCGTCACCCGTTTGCCCTGCATGGCGGCCCAGGCGGCAATTTCCGCGCCCATGGCACCCGCGCCGATGACGTGGACATGGGCGATGCCATCTTCGCCCTTGCCAGCCGACTTCAACCGTTGGCGCAGGCAGAACACGCGGATCAGGTTCTGCGCCGTGGTGCTGTCCAGCAGGGTCGCAAAGGAGGCGATTTCGGCCTGCTGCATGGCGTCCGAGTCGCCACCGTGATCTTCCCAGAGGTCGATCAGGGCAAAGGGAGCGGGGAAGTGCGCGCGCGGGGCCTTCTTTTCGCTCTCCGACCGCATCCGGGTCGCCGCAAGGCTGCGCGCGGCGCGGGTGCGCAGGGCTGAGGCGCGAAAGCTGCCCTCATGGTCGAGTTGACCGGAGGCTGCCGCCGCAATGGCGGCATCGACATGCCGTTCAGGCACAAGCGCGTCGATGATGCCAAGCTTTTTCGCCTTGCTATCATGGGCGCTTTTGCCGGTGAGCATCATCTGCATCGCCTCGACGGGGTCGATCAGGTTGGTTAGCCGGAAGGTGCCGCCGAGGCCGGGATGCAGGCCAAGCTGGATTTCCGGAAAGCCCAGCTTGACGCCGTCCACGCCGATCCGGTGATCGCAGGCGAGGGCCAGCTCGAAGGCGCCGCCGAGCGTCGTGCCGTGCACCACCGCGACGGTCTGGAAGGGCAGAGCGGCCAGCTTGTCGAGCACGGCGTGACCCTGGCGGAGCATTGTCACGGCATCCTCCCCGCTGAGCCCGGCAAAGCCTTCGATGTCCGCGCCCGCGCCGAACCCGCCGGGCTTGGCGGACCGGATCGCCAGAACATCGGGGCGGGCCTGTTTCGCCTCGTCCAGCAGGGTGTCGAGTTCTCTCAGCACTGCTTCGGAGATGACATTGGTGCCTGTGTCGGCGCAGTCGAGCCAGAGGGTCAGCGTGCCGTCGTGCTCTTCTTGTCGCCAGTTCTGCGCCTCCGGCGCTTTCGGGGCGTTGGTCGTTTCATCGGGGGTGATTTCGTCGAGAACGTCGGTCATGCGGCCTCCAGCAGCATCGCGCCGCCCTGGCCGCCGCCGATGCATTCCGTTGCGATCCCGCGCTTGGCACCGCGCGCTTTCAGGGCATTGGCCAGGTGCAGGACGATGCGGTTACCGCTGGTCCCGACCGGGTGGCCGAGGCTGATCGCTCCGCCATCGACATTCAGATGCCCACGGTCGATCCGCCCAAAGGCGGCATCGTATCCCAGCACGTCGCGGCAGAAATCATCGTCCTGCCATGCGGCAAGGCAGGCCAGAACCTGCGCGGCGAAGGCTTCGTTGATTTCCCAGAGGTCGATGTCGTTGCAGGCCAGCCCGTGCCGTTGTGCCAGAGGCGTGGCGGCAAGAACCGGGCCCAGACCCATGATGCCTGGGTCGAGTGCGGCCCATTCGCTGTCGACAATCTTTGCGATCGGCTCCAGCCCATGCGCTTCGACGGCGGTCTCAGACGCGAGGATCACCCAGGACGCGCCATCGGTGATCTGGCTGGAATTGCCCGGGGTGACCTTGCCATAGGGTTTCTCGAAAGCCGGGTCGAGCTTTGCCAGCTTGTCCACGGAGGAATCCGGGCGCACGCCGTCGTCGTGCTCGTGCGCCTCTCCGTCGCGGTCGAAGACTGGCAGCACCTCGCCCTTCAGCCGCCCCTCGGACTGGGCGGCGGCGAGGCGCTTGTGGCTTTCGACAGCATAGGTATCGGCGGTCACCCGGTCGATGCCGAATCGGTGCGCCAGCACTTCGGCGGTCTGGCCCATTTTGAGCGAGGTGATCGGGTCGGTCAGCCCACGCTCCAGCCCGATGACGGGCGAGAAGAAGTCCGGGCGGACCTCGGCAAGGGCCTTGGCCTTGTCCATAGGTCCTTTCGCGCCGACCATCTGACCGAACCATTCGGTGGCCTCCCGGCTGTAGACTAATGGCGCATGACTCAGCGCTTCGGTGCCGCCGGCGAGGATCATCTCGTGGCTGCCGTCGCGAATGTAGCGAAAGGCAGTGTCGATGCTCTGCATGCCCGACCCACAGTTGATCTGCACGGTGAAGGCGACCTGTTGCTCGCCCATGCCAAGGCGCAGCGCGGCAACGCGGGCGGGGTTCATCTCGTCTTGGATCACGTTCACGCAGCCAAGGATGACAAGGTCGCAGGCGGTCGCTGCGAAGGGCTGACGCATCAGCAAGGGTCGTCCGGCCTGAACGGCCAGATCGACAGGTGTAAAGGGGCCGGGCTTGCCGCGTGCCTTCAGGAACGGAGTGCGGGCGCCATCGACGAGGTAGACGGGGCGGCTCATTCTGCAGCCTCCGGCCAAGTTGTTCGGCGGTTCATTTCGGGGTAAAGGCGCGACAGTTCGTCAGGTGTGTAGTCGTCCACCGCAACCACTTTCTGAACGGCCTCTTCGACCCGCTCCAGCTGTTCGAACTCGGCATCGGACAGGATTCCGGCCTCAAGCCCTTCGCGTGGCGACTTGCGAGCGGTGCGCAGCCGTTTCGTAATGGGCTCGGCCTCCATCACAAGTTTGAAAGCTGTATCGAGCAGACCAAGGCCGCTGTCAGGTTGGGGCGGGTGGGCGCCTTTGACCAGGCGGTCACGCGATGCGCTCGGTTCATAGACCAGTTTCGCCACGGCCTCCGTCACCTTGTCGGACGGCCCGCGCACGTGTGCGCCGGGTCGGATGATCGGGCGCAGCAGCCAGCCAACCCATTTGGCGGGCATGTTGGCGATTGTCTCGTCCAGCGCCTGGCCGATGCGGGCAAAGCCCGTGTCGGCAGCGTGCTGCACGAGGGGAAGGTCCTCTTCGTTGCGGCCTTCGTCTTCCCAACGTTTCAGTGTGGCCGCAATCAGATACATTTCCGAGAGGGCATCGCCGAGGCGGGCAGAGATCATCTCTTTCCGCTTGAGGGCCCCGCCGAGTGTCAGGAAGGCCATGTCGGCGGTCAGGGCGAAGGCCGCGGACCAGCGTGACAGGCGACGATAGATCGGGGCGACCATGCCCGCACCCTCCGGAGCATCGCCACGTCCGGTCCAGGCGGACCAGCCGGCGCGGAAGGTGGTGCGGACGGAGTGGTTCACATGGGCCCAGAAGTGCTTGTCAAAGGCGTCGAGGGATTTGTCCTCGTCCGGTTCCTGAAGGGCCTGCATTTCGTCCAGAAGGTGCGGATGGGCCCGGATGGCACCCTGACCAAAGATGATCAGGTTGCGGGTCACGATGTTGGCGCCCTCGACCGTGATCCCGATCGGGATGGTCCGGTAGATCGGTTGCAGGTAGTTGAGCGGGCCGTCGATCACCGCCTTGCCGGAATGCACGTCCATCGCGTCGTTGATCGCGTCGCGCATTCGGTCGGTAGCGTGATACTTCATGATGGCCGAGATGACGGCCAGCTTGTGTCCTTCGTCCAGCGCCGCCGTGGTCAGCCGACGGCCGGCGTCGATGACGTAGGCGCTTGCCGCGATCCGGGCCAAGGGCTCCTGCACCCCGCCAAAAAGCCCGATCGGCAGGTTGAACTGGGTGCGGATGCGGGAGTAGGCGCCGGTCGTATGGGCGGCCAGTGCCGTTGCGGCGGCGGACAGGGAGGGCAGGGAGATGCCGCGTCCGGCGGCCAGTGCGCTCATCAGCATCATCCAGCCCCGGCCCGCATAGTCGGGGCCGCCGATGATGTGATCGAGCGGTATGAAGACATCCTTGCCGGTGGTCGGGCCGTTCTGGAACATGGTGCCCGAGGGGAGGTGGCGTCGTCCGACCTCGACACCAGGCAAGTCAGTCGGGACGAGGGCGCAGGTGATGCCGATGTCTTCGGCCTCTCCCAACAGGCCTTCCGGATCGCGCAGCTTGAAGGCGAGCCCGAGGACCGTGCAGACCGGAGACAGGGTGATGTAACGCTTGGCCCAGTTCAGGCGGATGCCGAGCACCTCTTTGCCGTTCCACTGGCCTTTGCAGATCACCCCGTCGTCTGTCATTGCCGAGGCGTCGGAGCCGGCATCTTCGCTTGTCAGACCGAAGGCGGGAAGCTCCTTGCCGTTGGCCAGCCGGGGTAGCCATTCCTTCTTCTGATCATCGGTGCCGAACTGGAGGATCAATTCGCCCGGACCGAGGGAATTGGGAACCATGACCGTCACCGCCGCGACGACCGAATGGCTGGCGATGTAGCGGACGACCTCGGAATGCGCGTAGGCCGAAAACCCAAGCCCCCCGTGCTCTTTGGGAATGATCATGCCGAAAAAGCCGTACTCGCGCAGGAAATCCCACGCTTCGGAAGGAATGTCCCCGGTGTGGTGATCTATCTCCCACGGGTCGATCATGTCGCAGAAGGCGCGGCAGGGTCCTTCGATGAAGGCGGCTTCTTCGTCGGTCAATTGCGGCGCCTTCATGTTGCGCAGCACGGTCCAGTCAGGTTTGCCGGAAAACAGTTCGGCTTCGAAATGGACGTCGCCGGAATTGATCGCTTCCGCTTCAGTGGCAGACAGGGTTGGAAGCACCCCTTTGGCCCATTTGTGAATTGGTCGGGTAAGGTAGCGTTTCCGAAATGACATTTGCGATCCTCCTGCAATCAGAACGCGCTCGCTTCGGCAGAGGTTCCTGACAGATCGGGAAAGCATCGGAACCCTGCCCGCGAGATCTCCGTTGGCCTTCCATACTTCTGAAGGAGGAAAGTCATGAAATATGGTTGGAGACTGTTATTCATTCCGCTTTGGGCCCTGTGCATTGCGGGCGCGGCGGTAACGGCATTTCTGGCGATCGGATGGGTCGGTTGGAAAGCTTTTGCCGCGGCCGCGGTCATAGGCGCGGTGGCCGGTATCCCGGCGGGGCTGTGGAATACTCACAAGGTTCGGCGCGACGATCCTGCGTGGTCCTGAACTCGGGCGGGCCATAAAGCGGGCTTGCAACCGTACTGAGTGAAACAAGTATCATGGTTAAGCCGCGCTCGCTGCGTGGGATGGACAGGGTTGGGAACTTTTGCGCACCGCTCACGTTCTCGTGTCATGGTCGCAAATCATGGCGAGCGATGCGCTCGCCGCCTCCCGCATGGACATATTTTTTATTTGAGTGTCCCGCTTCTGGCTTTGGCCGGATGCGGGGGTGAGCAATCGTCACTGAACCCAGCCGGGCGCGATGCCCTTTCGATTTCCACGCTTTTCTGGGTGATGCTGGTCGGTGCCGTGTTTCTCTGGCTGCTGGTGAATGGCGCGTTTTATTACATGTCCCGTGTCAGGCCGGGCGCTTTCGATCAGCGCTATGCCCGACATATCCTGATCGGTGGCGGGATCGTGTTGCCGGTCGTCGTGCTGACCGTGCTTTTGGTCTGGGGCCTGAGCATGTTGCCCGACCCGCGCCGCCCCGGTGACGGGCTGGTGGTCCGGGTGACGGGCGAGCAGTGGTGGTGGCGGGTGGAGTATTGGCCTGAGGGGGCGGATGCACCTGTTCTCACGGCCAACGAGATCCGTCTCCCGGTCGGGCAGAGGACCGAAATACATCTGACATCCGACAAGGTCATTCACTCGTTCTGGATACCCGCACTCGGCGGAAAGATGGACATGTTCCCGGGCCGCGAGACGATGATCAGTCTGCTCCCCGAAAGACCAGGCACCTATCGCGGCCAGTGCGCCGAATTCTGCGGTGCGTCGCACGCCTGGATGGCCTTTGCCGCCGTCGCGATGGAGCCCGCCGATTTCGACCGGTGGCTTGCGTCCGAAGCCGCCGATGCCGTTCCCCCATCCACTGACGCCGCGGCGCGAGGCGCGCGGCTGTTCCGGTCCGAGGGCTGCGGGGCCTGCCATGCGGTTCGCGGAACCGAAAACGTCGGGCAGGTCGGCCCTGACCTGACCCATGTCGGCAGTCGGCAGACCCTGGGTGCCGGGCGGTTGAAGGTCACCATTGATGACCTCTCGATCTGGATCAGTCACACGGACGTTCTCAAACCCGAGGTAAAGATGCCAACCTACGATCTTGAACCCGATCAGTTGTCCGATCTGGCCGCATATCTGGAAGGGTTGAAATGACGCGCCCGTCCGGTTTGCCGCAGCCCGAAGGCCCGTATCCTCCGACCGACGAGATGTTGGCCGAGCCTGTGCCCCGGGACGTGCAGGAGGCTCAGGCGAGCCGGTTGCGGGCCGCCTGGGAGACGCCGAAAGGCTGGCGCTATATTACAGCGGTCAACAATACCGAGGTCGGCAAGTGGTATTGTCTGACAGCACTGGTGTTCATGCTGCTCGCCGGGGTCATGGCGCTGATAATCCGGCTGCAACTGGCGGTTCCGGAAAACGATCTGGTCTCTGCCGACCGGTTCAATCAGCTTTTCACAATGCACGGATCGGCGATGATGTTCCTTTTCGCCGTGCCGATGTTCGAGGCGGTGTCGATCCTGTTGCTGCCGGGCATGCTGGGCGCGCGGGACATGCCGTTCCCGCGGCTGTCGGCCTTCGGCTACTGGTGCTTCCTGATCGGTGGCGTCTTTGTCATCGGTTCGATTTTCTTCGACGCCGCGCCACGCGCCGGGTGGTTCATGTATCCGCCGCTCGCGACCAAGGACGAGGGGCCGGGGTCGGACATTTGGCTGCTTGGTCTGTCGTTCATCGAGGTCGCGTCGATTGCTGCGGCGGTCGAGCTTATCGTCGGCACGCTGAAATGCCGGCCGCCGGGGATGCGGGTGAACATCATGCCGCTCTACGCCTGGTATGTGCTGGTGGTGGGAGGAATGATCCTTTTTGCCTTCCCGCCGCTGATTGCAGGGGATTTCTTGTTCGAGCTCGAACGATCCTTCGACTGGCCCTTCTTCGATCCGACGCGCGGCGGCGATCCGATGTTGTGGCAGCACCTGTTCTGGATCTTCGGCCATCCGGAGGTCTACATCATCTTCCTGCCCTCCATTGCGATTGCCGCGATGGTCATCCCGACCGTCGCCCGGCGGCCGATTTTCGGCTATTCTTGGATCGTGCTGTCAGCCGTGGGCACGGGGTTCCTGTCCTTCGGGCTCTGGGTGCACCACATGTTCACCACCGGATTGCCGTCGATTTCGCTCGGTTTCTTTTCGGCGGCATCCGAGGCGGTTGTGATCCCCACAGGCATCCAGATTTTCGCCTTCCTCGCCACGCTGATGGCGGGGCGGGTGAAGATGACCCTACCGATGCTGTGGATCTCGGGGGCGCTGGCGATCTTCACCATGGGGGGGCTGACCGGCGTGATGCTGGCGCTGGCACCGTTCGATTTCCAGGCGCATGACACCTACTTCATCGTGGCGCACCTGCATTACACGCTTTTCGGCGGTATGGTCTTTCCGGTGATCGCGGGGGTCTATTACTTCTTCCCGTTCATCCAGAAAAAGCTGATGTCGGACCGGCTGGGCAAGTGGGCCTTCTGGCTGACCTTCAGCGGGTTCAACCTGTGCTTCCTGCCGATGCACCTGACCGGGCTCTGGGGCATGCCGCGGCGGGTCTATACCTATCCGGGCGGGCTTGGATGGGACTGGCTCAACCTGATCTCGACCGTCGGGGCCTTTGTCATGGCAGCAGGGTTCGCGACCTTTGTCTGGGACCTGATCCGGCCCAAGCACAGACAGGCGCAGATCCCGCGCAATCCTTGGGACGGTGGCACATTGGAATGGACCCATGACGTGCCCGAAGAGGCCTGGGGTGTGCGATCCATCCCGCATGTGACGACGCGCTATCCGCTCTGGGATCAGCCCGACATGCTGACGCGGCTGGACGCGGGGCGCTACTACCTGCCGGACGCACAGGAGGGCAAACGCGAGACGCTCGTCACCTCGGTCATCGATGCAGAGCCGGTGCAGGTTCAGCGGGTCACCGGGCCGACGTGGATCACGCTCTGGGCCGCAGCGTTTACGGGCGGCGCGTTCATCTTCCCAACCTTCAGCTGGTATACGCCCGCGATCATCAGCGGAGCGCTGGCGATCTGCTGCATCATCTGGTGGCTCTGGACCGCAACCGCGCAGGTGCCCGAGGCGGACAGCAAGGATGCGGGGCTCGGGCTGCGTCTGCCGACCTATGCGGCAGGTCCGGCCTCTGTCGGGTGGTGGGCCATCTGGATCACCATGCTGGGGGATGCGACGGCCTTTGCTTCGCTGGTCTTCGGGTTCTTCTTCTACTGGACCGCGTCGCCCGACTTTCCGCCCGACGGCGCAGCCCATGCGGTGCCGGGCCTTATCGCCTTGGCAGCGCTGGCCTTTGCGGTAAACTGGGCGCTGACGGTCGGGGCGCGCCAGCTGAACCGGGCAGGGCGGGTGACCCCGGCGCGGATCTGCCTGATTGCCGCGCCAGCGGTGGCGGCCGCCGGGGCTGCGGCGCTGGTCGGGGCCGTGATTGACCTGGAGCCGGCATCCCATGTCTATCCGGCAATCCTCTGGGCGCTTGCGATCTGGATCGCGGTCCATTCCGGGGCCGGCGTCATCATGCAGCTCTACTGTCTCGCCGGATCGCTCTTCGGCAAGCTGACGCCGCGCTATGATGCGGACATCTGGAACGTCTCGCTCTTCTGGCATTTCGTGACGATTTCGGCGCTGGTGGCCTGTGCAGTGCTGGGCCTTATGCCGGAGGCGCTATGACCGACGAGCATCAGCCACGCCGGGACGAGGACCAAAAGGAGTTCGCCGAAGAACATGCGAGCCTGTTCAAGATCACGCTCGGCCCGCTGATCTGGGCCGCGCATTTCGTTGCCTGCTATGGGCTGGTGGCGGTCACCTGTGCGAAGGGCTGGGATATCGACGCCGTGCGGTCCGGACTGCTGGTGGCCAGCGGGGCCGCGCTTGTCGGGATCGGTTGGGTTGGCTGGGTCGCCTGGCGGCAGTGGAATGTCGCGCAGACCGGGGATTTCGTGAACCGGTGCGGGCGGGCGGAGGACCGGCACCACTTTCTCGGCCACGCGGCGTTTCTGCTCTCGATCATCTCGGCGATCGGTGTGGTCTTCGTTTCGCTACCGCTGGTTCTGATCGGGGGGTGCCAATGAAGCCGGTTTTCCTTGTTCCAGGCCTGTTGCTGCTGGCCCTCGTCTGGCTGATCCCACTCGACAGATACATGCCGGTCTTTGCCGCGCATATGGTCAGGCACATGGTGCTGGTCGCCCTGGCCGCGCCTCTGCTCGTGCTGAGCCTGCCGGATGCCGCCGATCGGATGGCGGTGCCGCCGCTCGCCGCAGCCCTTGTAGAATTCGTCGTGGTCTGGGGCTGGCATCTGCCTGCCGCGCATGCCCTCGGGCGGTTGCAGGGTCTGGGATTTGCGGCCGAACAGGCGAGCTTCCTCGTTGTCGGCCTGTTGGTCTGGGCCAGCTGTCTGCGGCGTGACCAGCCCCTCGCCGGGGCAGGGGGGCTGCTGCTGACCTCGATGCATATGACCTTGCTGGGGGCGCTGCTGGTTCTGGCGCCGCGCGACATCTATGCCGAGATCTGCGGCACTGCGCCTGATCTCTCGGGTCAGCAGATCGGGGGCATGCTGATGCTGGCCATCGGAACGCCGGTTTACCTGATCGCGGGGCTGTGGCTGACCGGGCAGGCGTTGCGGGAAAGGGGGACGGCATGAGGCGAGTTCTGCTGACACTCGCGGTGCTGGGCGGGCTTGGGCTTGCGGGCGCGGCGGCGGTTGTGGGGTTCGGCCTTTACAACGTGTCGGCGCAGGTGGGGCATCTGCCCGGAGTGTCCTGGGTGCTGCACACGACCTTCCGCAACTCGGTCAGCCTGCGCGCACTTGCGCCCGAGGAGGTGCCGCCGCTGGACGACCCGGACCTGATCGCCCTTGGCGCCGGGCACTACGCAACGGCCTGCGCGATGTGCCACGGCGCTCCGGGTGAAACGCAAAGTGCAACCGTCCGCGCCATGGTGCCCGCGCCACCGCCGATCAACGAGGCAGTCGCGCATTGGGAGGCGAACGAGTTGCACTGGATCGTCGAAAACGGGGCCAAGATGACCGGTATGCCGGCCTGGCCCGTCGGGGCGCGGGGTGACGAGGTCTGGGCCGTCATTGCGTTCCTGGAGTCGATCAAACGCGATACCGCCCCACGGATGCCTTCGCCAACCCTGACCGGCACGGCCTATTGCCAAAGCTGCCACGGGGATATCGGCGGCCCGGTGCCCCAGCTGGACATTCAGTCTGCCGAATACCTCGAAGCGCAGCTTGATGCCTATCTGACCGGAGAGAGGCCGAGCGGGATCATGGCGCAGGCGGCGACCCGGGTGCCCAAGGACAGCTTTGCAGAGCTGGCAGAGGCGTTCTCAGCCAAGCCCGCCAACCCGGACCCGGTGCCGGGGGAGGGGCCGGGCGCGGCGCTGGCGCGGCAGGGCACCCGCGATGTGCCCGCCTGCCTCGCCTGCCACGGTGGACAGGACCCCAGCAAGGGCCCGCGCCTCTTCGGTCAGAACGAGGCCTACCTCGTGGCCCAGCTGAAGCTCTGGCGGGACGGAACCCTTGACCATGATGCGCTCATGGCCGCGGCGGCGCGAGATCTGACGACCGAGGATATCAAGACCCTGAGCCGCTATTTTGCTGGTGTCGGGCGATAGACAAGCCGACAGCGACCGGAACATCGCGGATCACATTGCGTTGATCTGTCATCCTCGCACCATTTCCAAGCCAGCCGGAGGCCTCGATGCCATATCTCCGTTTTGCCCTCATGATCCTTACGTCGACCATTGTCATGCTGGTTCTGATGTATCTCAACACATACTCCTCCGCGCACATGTTCTATTCCGAAACACGCGTCTACATGGCGATCCTGATGGGGGGCGTCATGGCGATCGTCATGATGCTCTGGATGTGGGGAATGTATCCGAACCGGACAGCCAACTTCGCTATTCTCGCCGGGGCTGTCGTCGTGTCGGGGGTCGCGCTCTGGCTCGTGCGGAGTCAGGTGACCGTGTCGGGCCCCAGCTACATGCGGGCCATGATCCCGCATCATTCGATTGCGATCATGACCTCTGAACGCGCCGGGATCGAAGATGCCCGCGTGGCGCGGCTGGCCGATGAAATCGCGTCGGCTCAGAGAAAGGAAATCGCCGAGATGCGGTATCTCGTGGCCGAGACCGCAGCCGGCCGGACTGTCGCGGATGCGTTTCAGGATGATCCGGCCCGTGTCGGAACGATGGAGGACGCACGCGCCAACGTGCAGCTGTCGTCCCTTGATCCGGCGCCCGTCAGCCGCGAGGACGCCGCAAAGGTGATCTCCGGGACGGGTTGTCAGTTCCGCCGTGCGCCCGAAGCCGATCCGATCCTGTGGACGGACGGCGCGGGGCAAGCGGTGGCCCAGGTCAGTGGCGTGCTACTACCGCTGGAAGGTGAGGATGGGACATGGCAAACCCAAGGGCTCAGTATCTCGGTCACGTCGAGGGATGATCCGGATGTCCGGTCTGACGCGACCCTGGCCTTCGCCTTCGATCCCGGCCCCTCGTCAGGGTATCGCGGGTGGTGGTCCTGCGACGGCTGACCGGAACGGCCGGTCATTCAGGGGATGTCCGCAAATTGTGTCGGTCATCCCACCGGTGCACAGGGTGTGACCCGCGTTGCGACTTGCTTGAAAGCGGGTCAGCCATGAAATCTCGCCGTTAGATACTACTTGATAGCTTTCATCTTAGGGTAAATGGCGGGGCCATGGCTGAAAGACCGTCCATGGAGCTTTACGAACTGGTTGATCTGATCCACGCGGTGGCGCGGCGGCTTCCGGCCCCGGCCGATCTGGAGTCGGGCTGGAGCGTGACACGGTCGCAGCGACGACGCAGGCACAGAGCCGCATCGAAGCGCACCTCTCAGCCCAGCCGCCGGCGGGCGGCCGCCACGGCTTGCATGGCCGACAGCGAAGGAAACCCTCCGATGACGGATGAGCTTACCTTCGATGACACTTCCAACGGACTATAATCCACGATCCGAGGCCTCCACGGGACCCCGGGTGCACCGTTACCCTTCCTCGGCGGAGTCGTGGTTCGCGCTTTCGTGCTTGAGAGGCCGCAGGGCAACGTCACCGTCTACAATGCCCCGGGTATCAGTGAGGCTGCTGACGAGATTTGTGAAATGGGGCGGCCTGAGCGCCTTCTCATGAACCACCATCACGAAGCAATGCATGGCGCGCTGCGCCTCGATGTGCCCGTCTGGATCAATGAGGCAGACCGGGCCAATGTCGACATGGCCATCGCCGGCACCTTCTCGGAACGCCATATGATCGAAGATGATCTGGAAATCATCCCGACACCCGGCCATACGCCGGGAACCACGACCTTCCTCTGGAACAACGGCGAACGCCGTCTGCCCTTTCCGGGGGACGTTCTGTGGGTGCAGAACGGCGAGTGGAAGGCGGTTCTGCTCGGCGACAGCAATCGGGCGGCTTATCTGGGCAGCCTCGCGGCGTTGGGGAGATCGATTTCGATATCCTCGTGCCCTGGGGTGTCGAGGACGGTGCACCTTACGGCTATGCCGTGACCCGGGAAGAGGCCGCTTCGAACCTCGAACGGATTATCGGGCGGCTTGAAGCCGGGAGAATGGCTGAGCGAGCGCGGGAAGTCGTCCCATGTGTCGGCTCGGTCTACAGTGCCACCACGACCACGATCAGTGTGATCACGGCGACGGCGGCAATAACCAGAACCCGGGGACTTAGTCTGTTGCCCTGCAATTCTGCCGGACCTTTCTTTCTGTCTTCCGGCTTAGCGCGCGGAGTTTCGACCGCAGCGGCCCGTTTGACCTGATCGCGGTCCGGCGGGTGCCCTCCGGCCTCGGCATCTGTGCCCAAGGGGGCCGCCGCGGGGTCGGAGAACGCGACCTTGTCGCCGGTTCCGCCTCTGTCGATCTCATCGCGCAGTTGGGCGGACGTCTCGGTCGTGCGATCTTCGGGGGCTTTCGTCTTGGTGTCGGTCATAGGATGTGCTCCTCGCTCCTACACGATCAACGGCAGTCCGCTTGCGGAGTTCCAGCTACGCCAACACGGGGCGGCCATCTGTCTGGGGGAGGTGGGTGCTGAAAAAGCGGTTGCGGCAGTCCACGACCGACCTCGCACGATCAGCTGATGCAGCGGCGGCGGCAAGACCAAACCCTGCCACCGCGCGCCTTGCTATTCAGGTCGTTCAGTTCTCGGGAAGGGCCCAGGCGATCACTTCGTCGCCCACCGGCGTTTCCATGAAGTGATGACCCATGGCCGACACCATCACATATTGGCGGCCATCGACCTCATAGGTGATCGGGTTCGCCTGTCCACCAGCTGGCAGAACTGTCGACCAGACGGTCTCTCCGGTCTCGATATTGATTGCCCGGAACAGGTTGTCCGTCGCCGCGGCGATGAACACCAGTCCGCCAGCGGTCACCACCGACCCGCCGTTGTTCGGCGTGCCGATGTCAAAGGGCAGGAAGGACGGGATTCCGAACGGGCCATTCCGCCGTGCCGTGCCCAGAGGGCGGTCCCAGAGGGTTTCGCCGGTTTCAAGGTCGATCGCGCGGATACCGCCGTAGGGAGGACGCGTGCATGGCACGCCAGTCAGGTCGTTCCGCCACCCCGCATTGACGCTGATCCCGTATGGGGAACCAGCTTGCGGGTCTGCGGCACCTTCGGCATTTGCTCCGCCGCTTTCGCCGGTCTCCATCTCATTGATCGGTTTGGAGGTCACCTCGTCACGCGGCACAAGCCGGTTGTAATTCGGCACATCGTTGTAGTTGGCGATGATGATCCCGCGGTCCGTATCGACCGCGACCGACCCCCAGTCGGACCCACCATTATAGCCGGGATACTGGATCCATGGTTTGTCGGTGGAAGGCGGCGTGAAGAACCCGTCGTAATTCGCGCGCCGGAACTGAATGCGGCACCAGAGCTGGTCGATAGGGGTGAAACCCCACATGTCCTTTTCTTCCAGCGGGTCTTTTCGCAGCGTGTGCCATTCGCTTACCGGCTGCGTATCCGAAATGAAATCCGGCTCGACCTCACCCTTCGGCAGGTCGGTCAATTCTCCGACCGGTGTCAGCGGCTCACCCGTCTCTCGGTTCAGGATGTAGATGTCACCCTGTTTGGACGGCAGGAGCACCGCCGGGGTGCCCTGATAGTCAATCAGGGAAGCCTGAGACCCAAGGTCGTAGTCCCAAACGTCGTGGCGCACGGTCTGGAAGTGCCATGCCTCTTCGCCGGTGGTCGCGTCGAGCGCGACGAGCGACGTGGCGTATTCGTTCTCGGCATCGCTGCGGTTGGAGCCGTAATAATCCACCGAGGAATTGCCCATAGGCAGGTAGACCAGTCCGAGCTCTTCGTCGGCGACGGCCGTGGTCCACATGTTGGGTGTGCCGCGGGTGTAGACCTCGCCCTCCGGCGGGCCGTTGCGGTTCTCATCCGGTGCAGCCAGATCCCAGGCCCATGCCAGTTCACCAGTCACGGCGTCATAGCCACGGATCACGCCCGAAGGCGCGTCCTCGGCCTGACCGTCCTTGACCTGTGCGCCCGTCACGACGACGCCACGCACGATGGCCGGGGGTGCGGTGACCGCATACCAGCCGGGCACGCGTTCGCCGATATCCTGCCACATGTCGACAGCGCCGTTTTCGCCGAAGTCTTCGCAGGGCGCTCCGGTTTCGACGTCAACGGCGACCAGCTTGGCGTCGAGCGTGCCCTGGATCACGCGCGTTGCGCAGGCATCATCTTCGGCGGCGTCCGGATTGCTATAGACCGAGACGCCACGGCATGTGGCGCCATAGGGGATCGCTTGGTTCGGCACGCCCGGATCGAAACGCCAGTTTTCCTCTCCCGTGGCGGCATCGACCGAAATGAGGATGTTCATCGCGGAGCACATCAGTAGGTCGTCACCGACCTTGAGGGGCGTAACCTCGGGTGAATATTTGCCCTCCGCCGTGCCTTTGGGAAGATCGCCGGTGTGAAAGGTAAACACCTGTTCCAGCTGACCTACGTTTTCGGGCGTTATCTGGTCCAGCGGTGAATAGCGGGTCGCCTGCGCGTCGCCGCCCCAATAGGGCCAGTCGCTCCCGACCTCCCTCGGGGGCTGGGCAGCGGCGATGGCGCCATCTGCCGTAGCTTCTTCTGTGGCCTGTTCTTCGGGGGGGGGCGAAACCGCCGCGTCTTCTGTGGGGGAGGGGTCTTCGGCAGCACCGTTCGCGGGTTGCTGCGTGTCAGGGGTGGTCGCCTGCTGCGCCTGAAGCGGCAATGTGCCAGCGAGGAGGACGGCAGCGGCCAAGGGGACAAAACGTGTCATCTGAAGCAAATCCGTATCAAAGTTTGGAGGGGTGGCGCCTCAGTGCCGGTATGCAGAGCAGCACGAGGATGAGGATCACGGTCGGAGCGACGAGGCGTGGGACCTCGGCCCACCAGTCGGCTCCGACTTCCCACCAGGCCCAGACAACCGTTCCGATCCACACCACGAGATAGAGCCAGATGGCTTCCATCATGTAGCGGTTCAGCAGGACGCCAGTGGCAGCAAGGCCAAGGCCGGCGAGGCCGTAATACCAGCTCCCGCCCAGAAAGATCAGCCAGACGCCGCCCGCCAGAATGACCGCACCGAAGAGAACGCAGACCCATCCGAGTATCTTGACGCCCCATGAGGTTTCATGTCCCGGAGGATTGGCGGGGGATGCGGTGATGTCGGACATGGGGGCCTCCTTCTGATCGGTCGGGGATGATCAAGCGCACGAAGGGCGCATGATAGACCAACGGGTTGACGGCTGGTCTGTTCCGTCCCGGAGCCGAAACGTCGCAGTGGATCGAGCCGGATCAGACGAAATAGAGCGTGACCGGAACGACCAGAAGCAAACCGAAAGACAGACAGGCCAGCACGCCGTCGCGGGTGAGAAGGCTCGCTGCGAAGAGGGCGATCACGGCCGATGCGATGGACCCGGAGGTCGGCACAATCTCCATGAACGGCATGATCAGCGTCAACGCAGCGATCAGGATCATTGGCAGCCAGAGCCATGGCCGGTGGAACAGGAATGTCAGCCGTGGCCTGATGAACCGTTCGACCCAAGCGACGGGTTTGCGCAGCCAGTTGATGCCTTGCTGCACTTTGTCCGCGTCCATGCGTTTGCGGGAGACGAAGTCAGGGAGCCATACGCTCTCTCGCCCGATCATCATCTGGGCGATAAGGAGTAGAACCAGCATTGCAACCACCGCCGTGACCCCGGGAATGGCACTGGCAGGCGAGGTCGAGATCAGTGAAAAAATCAGCATAACCGACGCAAAGGAGGCGCGACCCAGCTTGTCGATAACATGTTCGACCGTAACGCTGTCGCCATCCAGCGACGCTTCGAGCGTGTCGAGGACATCGCTTAACGCGTGTGTCTGATCACTCGTTGTATCACTCATGGCGCCAACCTATCCCGCTACGATGGCAGTGCGGCCAGCACCCGGTCCGGCGTCGCGGGCATGTCCCGCACACGCGCCCCGCAGGCGTTGTAGACCGCATTCAGGATCGACGCGCCGGCGCCGCAGATGCCCAGTTCTCCGATGCCCTTGGCCTGCATCGGACCGGCCCAGTCATCCAGTTCCTCGACGAAATGCACCTCAAGGGGGGGCACATCGGCGTTGACGGGCAGGTGATAGCCCGCCAGATCCCGGTTCACGGCATGGCCGTCTCGGCGGTCGTGCGTGAGCTCTTCTGTAAGGGCCATCCCGATGCCCCAGGTCATACCACCATGACACTGCGACGTGGCCGTGCGCGGGTTGAGGATGCGGCCTGCTGCGAAACTGCCCAGCATACGCCGCACGCAGACCTCGCCGGTGACATCGCTGACCGCAACCTCTGCGAAATGCGCGCCGAAGGTGGCCTGCCGGACCTTTTCTGCCGCTTCGCCGGGTTCGACATGGCCGTGGCCCGTAATCGGCTCATCCGACAGCAGATCACGCAGGGAGGCGCGCTTATTGGCGTAGGTGGCCTTGCCGTCCTTCAAGGTCAGTTCCGCTTCGGAACAGCCGAGCCGGTCGGCGATCTGCTTGCGGATCTCCATTCCCGCAAGCCAGACGGCGGTGCCGGTCGAGGCCGCGCCGAACGACCCGCCGGAGCCGGAGCCGGGCGGAAAACGGGTGTCGCCCAGTTGCGCGTCGATGCGATCCAGCGGGAGGCCCAGCAATTCAGCGGCGATCTGGCCGAAGATCGCGTAGCTGCCGGTGCCAATGTCGGTCATGTCCGACATCACGGTTGCGCCGTCACGGGTCAGACTTATACGCGCCTCGGCCTCGATCACCATGTTGACCCGGAAGGCTGCTGCCATGCCGGTGCCGATCCACCATTCGCCCTCTCGCTGCTGACGCGGCGCGGCGTGGCGGTGCGACCAGCCAAAGGCGTCCGCCCCTTGGCGCAGGGCCGCTTCCAGCCGATGCGAGGAGAAGGGCTTGCCGCTCTCGGGGTCTTTTTCGGGGATGTTGCGCAGGCGCAGGTTCACCGGATCAACCCCAGCTGCCTGCGCCAGTTCATCCATCGCGACTTCGAATGCTGTTACGCCGACGGATTCCCCCGGTGCGCGGACCGAGCCGGCTGCGGACCGGTGGATGCGCGCGACCTTCATGCCGAGCGTCCGGTTCGAGGCGGCATAGGCGAAGTGGCTGCCCTGGATGACGGGTTCGGAGAATTCCTCTTCCGGGAGGTTCGACACCAGCGCTTCGTGACCCAGCCCTGTCAGGCGGCCTTCGGTATCCGCGGCCAGACGGATGTGCTGGCGGGTTTCTGAACGCCGTGTGTTAACCTCGAACACGTTGCGGCGGTGCTGGACGACGCGCACGGGCTGTTTCAGTTCCATCGCGGCGAGCGCAGCCGCGACACAATCCGCTGAAATGCCCAGCTTGGACCCGAAGCCGCCGCCGACATAGGGCGCGAGAACGCGGACATGTTTCGGGTCGAGGCCAACGCTATCGGCCAGTTCATTGCGGTTGAACTTCAGCATCTGGAGCGATCCGCGCAGCGTCAGTGTCTCTCCATCCCAGTGCGCGGTGGCCGCATGTGGCTCCATTGCTGCCGATACCATGGAGGGAGTGGTGTAGACGGCATCGACGGTGAAGGCCGCCTCGGACATGGCCCGATCCAGATCGCCGAGCTCGGTTGATTTGTCTTCCGGCTTTTCGGGTTCGACGGCATCGGGCTGGACGGGCTTGTCTTCTTCTTCGACGGATACGACCAGAGCCTGCGCTGCATGGCGGGCCTGCTCAAAGCTTTCGGCCACGACAAGCGCAACGGGCTGACCGACATAGGCCGCACGGTCGACGCCCTGAGCCGGGGCTTCATTGGCAGTGCCCTGGGCGGCGTTGCGGATCATGCGTGGGTCCCGCAGCACGCTGCGAACACCCTCCATGGCGCGCACGTCGTCGACATTCGGGCAGGAGACTGCGCCGATCTTCGGTGCGCGCACCAGGAACCCGTGCAGCATATCGTCGGCTTGTTCCTCCGCCGCATATGTCGCGGTCCCGGCGACCTTGAGCCATCCGTCGGGGCGGTCGTTGTCCTGTTCCAGCACGCCCTGCGCGAGGCCATCGGCGCGGTGTTCGGGATGCGGTTCGTCGATCTTCAGATCAAAGGTCATTGGGTCATCTCCGTCAGGGTCGCGGTCAGCAGGCGGCGGACAAGCGTGTCCTTGAATTCCAGCCCCTCACGCAGGACAGCGTCCTTCATCAGAATGTCTCCGGCCTTTTCGAATAGCGCTGTGGTGGGGGTTTCCCCGGTCAGCAAATCCTCGACGTCGGGGTCACGCCATGGCCGCGTCCCGATGCCACCGAACGCGAGCGCGACGTTCGAAATACGATCATTCTCCATCCGCACGGTCGCGGCGACCGAGACCAATGCGAAGGCATAGGAGGCGCGGTCCCGCACCTTGCGATAGGTCTGGCGCCCGCCGAAGGGGGCGGGAAGGATCACGCCTGTGATCAGGTCACCGGCGTCCAGCGTTGTCTCCTGATCTGGCCGATCGCCGGGCAGTCGGTAAAAGTCATCGAGGGCAGTCTCGCTGCGGGTGCCGTCCGCGCCCTCAACCTCGACCGTCACGTCGAGCGCGCGCATCGCCACCGCCATGTCGGACGGGTGCAGGGCGACGCAATGCTCGGAGGTGCCCAAGACCGCATGGTTGCGCATTTCTCCGCCCAGAGCCGCGCAGCCAGAGCCGGGGCTGCGTTTGTTGCAGGGCGTGGCGGTGTCATAAAAATATGGACAGCGCGTCCGCTGGAGTAGGTTGCCACCGGTGGTCGCCTTGTTCCGAAGCTGTCCGGAGGCCCCCGCGAGGAGGGCGCGCGCCAGCACCGGATAGTCCCGACGGATGCGCATGTCGGCTGCGAGGTCAGAGTTGGTCACCGTCGCGCCGACGTGCAAACCGTCGCCGTGCGGCACGATCCGGTCGAGGCCCAGCCGCGAGATATCGATAAGAGTATCGGGTGCCATCACCTCGAGCTTCATGAGATCGATCAGGTTGGTGCCCCCGGCGATGAAGGTCGCGCCGTCACGGGCGGCGCCATGGGCACCAGAGAGGGTGTCGGGGCGCTGATAGTCGAAAGGTTTCATTCCGCGGCCTCCGCATATCCGGCGTCTTCTTCCGCGGTCTCAAGGATCGCCGCGTTGATCCCCGGGTAGCAGGAGCAGCGGCAGATATTGCCGCTCATCCGTTCGGCCAGTTCTTCGCGCGTCAGTGCATAGGGGCCATCGAGCGTTTCGCTGACATGGCTGGGCCAACCCTCTGCGATTTCGCGGAAGACAGCGGTGGCGGAGCATAGCTGCCCCGGCGTGCAGTAGCCGCATTGCATGCCGTCGTGACGCACGAAGGCGGATTGTAGTGGGGAGCGACCATCCTCGGACAACCCCTCGACCGTTGTGATCTCGTCACCGTCGTGCATCACGGCGAGGCTTAGACACGCATTGATCCGGCGACCGTCGACAAGCACTGTGCAGGCTCCGCACTGACCGTGGTCGCAGCCCTTCTTGCTGCCCGTCAGGTTCAGATGGTCGCGCAGGGCATCGAGAAGCGTAACGCGTGGGTCGAGATCAATCGAGAAGGGCGAGCCGTTCACGGTGAAGGACGTTTTCATGGAGCTCTCCTTTGGAGTGTTGCCAACCCAACGAATGAAATAGGTCTCCGTTCCAACATTGAGTTGTGCGGTCCGCTCATTTGAGTGACACCGAGACCATGCAAAGCGACGGCCTCGTCGCAGATCAGCCTGGCGGCAGCCATCCCGCGCAAAGGACGTGTATTCGTCTCCGCCCGTTCTTAACCTTTGAGGATACCTTCGAGCCTGATCGCGCAACGCATCTAATAGCGTGACATGGGTGACGAGATAGAGCTCATGAGGCCGACCATTCACGGTCAGATTTGTGTTCATTGGGTCACCCTTCATGAAGTTAATAAGCAAACGATCGAGAGTGCGTGATGTTTCGAGTTGTTTTCCGCGCCCGCTCAACATGGCTAAGGCGCAATTGGTGCCTGCGGCATGACGTCCGCATGGTGCTGATCAGCAGCGTTTAGGTCTCGGTCGCGTCTGTGAACGGGTCAGCGAGTAAGGCTGCGAGGAGATCCTCGAATTTGCACACCAAAGCCCGACCCCTTTCCGAGGGCCGGGTTGGGTAATCTACCTACGTTCGGCGTGTTTCTGAAAATGGGCCGCTAAGAGCGGTAGTCGGATATGTCAGCGCGGACAGGCTCCCATAGAGCTAATCCCATGAGCGCCGCATCGTCTTGGCAAAAAAGCGAAATGGGTGGGAGCCAATCGTCACCGAGGATGGTGTTGCCCTGGGTGGCCAGTAGCTCTGAGACGAAAATCTGCTCGCTGAAAATTCGGCGCGCTACACTCCCGGCAAAAAAGACCCCGCCGTATGGCAGGTGACTGACACACAGATTTCTTAGCAGCTGCCCGAGCACGCTCCCGTAAAGCCGAAAAACTCGTTCGGCCAATCCTTTGTTCGATTTGAGCACCTTTTTTGATTGGTCGACGTCCTCGATACGGTAACCCGTCGCGGTTTCAATCACTCGCCGGAATCCTCTACCCGAGAATAGGTCTTCAACTTTTCGAACGTGGCCTCCGTAAAGATTGGCGACGTCAGTGATGTCTGAAGGTAGGGACATGTGACCGCTTTCGCTCGAAAATGTCAGGAGGCGGCCCCTGTCAATCGACTGAAATGGGCATAGATTGAACCCAGTTCCGATGCCTACCACCAGTTTTTGTCTGCCTGTCGGCGAACACTGATGGACGCCTTGCAACGCAATCGTTGTCGAGTTCGTCGCATAAGCCAGAGCTTCCAGGTCATTGAGGAAAAACACGTCCTCGATGCCCTTAGAACGGAACACTTGATCAGATATTGTCCAGTCCCTGTTCGTGAGACGCATTGAACCGAGGCTTGGCTTTCCGGCTGCGGCCACCACCGCCTGCGGGGCACGGGTTGACCTGCCACGGGATTTTTCCTCCACCGTTGATTAGAGTCCGGTCCAACTTGAGGACGGACAATGAAGCGAACGAGATTCACGGACGAGCAGATCATCGGCATCCTGGCCGAGCACGAGGCCGGCGCAAAGTGCGCGGACCTGTGCCGCAAGCACGGCATGTCGGAAGGCACCTTCTACAACTGGAAGGCCAAGTTCGGTGGCATGACGGTGTCAGAGGCGAAGCGGTTGAAGGCGCTCGAGGATGAGAACGTCAAGCTGAAGAAGCTGCTGGCCGAGCAGATGCTCGACCTGGCCGCGATGAAGGAACTGGTTTCAAAAAAGTGGTGACGCCTGCCGTGAAGCGCGAGGCGGTCGCGCATCTGAAGGCCCGGTTCGGGCTCTCGGAACGGCGGGCGTGCCGGGTTGCCGATGCGGATCGCAAGATGGTCCGCTATCAGGCGCAGCGTGCGCCGGACACGGTGCTGCGCGGGCGGCTGCGAGAACTGGCCAGCGAGCGTCGGCGGTTTGGTTGTCGGCGGCTCTTCGTGCTGCTGCGACGTGAGGGAGAGCCTTCGGGTATCAACCGGATCTATCGGCTCTACCGCGAGGAAGGGCTGACGGTGCGCA
>NZ_PGTC01000023.1 GCF_002786295.1 Pseudooceanicola marinus
AGGCAGCGCCAACCAAAGCTCCCCGGAGCGATAACCTCCGCGCACGAGACGGTTGCCGCGGGCGAGCTCCGGGTACTGTTCAACCCAGTCTCGAAAGCGATCATTGGTGACCACGCGCGCATCATAATCGCGGGCCGCAGCGAGAATGACCTCGTCTGCAGGTGTACCTTTGGCGACAACCATTACCCTGCCAACTCGAAGCCCCAAGAGCTTCGCAAGCTCGACATCGCCCTGATACCGATTGACCAGCTTGTATCCAACATTTGCATCGAAAACCACGCAAGGCGCGTAGCCCTTGGTGCTCAGGCATTGCGTGACATCTCTAACCGCAGCGATGTCCGGACCGCGTCCCTTCCAGTGCATGATGTTGGAGCCATCCAGCAGGATCCACGGCGTCTTCACACGCCGCGAAAGGCCAGTTCCCCAGACACGCCAGAGCAGAAGAAGCAGGCTGCCAATCACGCCAGGTCCCGCCAGAAGCACAAGGTCCGAAAGCCCAGGCACGAACAAGCTAGCCAGGAGAGCTGAGAGGGATAAGGCGAAAATGAAGATCAATCCGAACACAGGAGCTCTCCTTCGGCGACAGATAACTATGTGAGCGGCAGCGCAGCAAGCAGCATGTCGCGGGCCCCTTGGCCCCTCGCCCCCCCTTCAAGCAAAGAGTAAAGGCAGTCGAAGGGCCCCGATCAGAAAGCTGCAAAGGAACGGTAAGGCTCAGCCCCTTACGAGACATCCTCCCAAAGTGCTAAATGAAGGGGTACCTTCGACACTAAGGGTGGCGAGTTTTAATCCGATGCACCTTGGCCAACGGCACTGACGCCTTGGCAGCAGACGCCCTATCGGCGACAGGCCAGGCCGCCGGACCGGTCGCGATCGGCCCAGAGCCAGCCGTCACGCCAAGCGCAGCGAAGGACCGGAGCCAGCCTTAAGCGGTCTCATTCTTTCCACACAAGCCGATGGCCAGGCCCAGCCCTTCATGACCCTCAGGTATACCGACGTATAACACTAGGTTGATTGTGACCCCGGCATCGGCAGTTGTCTCACTCTTGGCTGCCAAGAGGACTCTTCACCCTGCTACCAGTCGCACATCAGGTAGCGATACCAAGTAGGTGAGATTTCTGAGCTCGGAAATTCACCGCCACAAGTCAACTCACTTGCAAGCAGAGCCAGAACGACTAGGCTTTGGCTGAGCGCAGTTGAGGTTATCGCAATGGTCAATTCTCCAAATCGATTGTCAGACTTCACAGACAATACTCACCGAAGCCTCAAGCGCCTAGTTGTTGTCGATGCTTGGTTTCAGCGATCCCTTGAGGACCCGCGCCGCTTCACACTCTATGCGGATGTCAGCTTCAATATCGAGCGCCTAGGAGGCGGAAAAGACACTGCAGTGACCTTCAAAGTCGGGGTGAAGCAATGTGAGATAGTCTTCATCCGACCGCTCAGTGGCTTTTCGGTAGATCGTTCCAGCGTACGGCGTCAAAAGCCCATGTCCCCCCAAGAGATCACGCTATCAAAGCAGAGGAAAGCCTCCGGAGGGGTTCGCACCAAGCTCGGCCTCTCGCACAAACCGTCCCTCGAAGCCGGTATCGAAGGCAATATAAGCGCAACGTCCGAGCGATCGAGCACACTCAACCTCTCCAAAAGTTCGTATAACGAGCAGTTCACGCGCTCCCGAGAAGGTCACGATGCGTGGAGCGTGAACGGTCAAGAGCTGGGTGGCTGCCTCATGGGCCCGGTGTTCGATGTGCGAACGGAGCCCCGCTTGACCTTGATTGACATCAGAAACGAGGAAAGGCGTTCCCAAGAAGAAGCCAATGCTTTGACCCCAACTACCCATATCGAGGTGCGCTGCTTGCGCGAAGATATAGACATCTTTGATATTAGGCTGAAAGATGAAGATAAAGAAGGGCGGCTGCTGGGAAAACCGGGTAGAAAAGAACGTGTACTGATCGCCCGAGGCGTTATTCGTGAAGCGCTTATTTCGGAAGGGTTGTCGGTCGGCCACCTCATAGATGATCCTTATGCGGAGATGACAATTTGTGATGCGACAATCCCCATCCTTGATCAAAGCTCTTAAAGCAGCCGAGGAGGTTTTATCCTCCGACAGCAGAGACTTGGAGGAACTCGCTGCCCAAGCGTCCGCGACCTCTGGTATCCCCGCAGACATGATTCTCATGAACATTGATCTGACTGGAATCGATCTCTCCGGTCAAAACATTGATTACCTTACAAATAAGGGCGCTCGGTTTTACGATGCGCGTATCACAGCTGAGCAGCGTGCGAAATTTGAGAAAGGCAGCCGCGCACTGCGGACACGCAGGATGCGCAAGAACATCCGATCGATCCGAGTTGAGATGATCTCTAACTTTGTTGAAAACTTCGAAGCTCAAAGCGCCCAGGTCGTCGACATGAAAGGAGAAAGGATTCTAGATGCTGATCTTTTGAAGCACACACTGCTCTCACCTTTGGAAAGGAACTATCCTTCGGACAAGCCGCTCGACCAGAATTACACCCAACATGTTCTCATAGATTTGATTCACTTTGCAGGTGAACCCAGCCTGGGTTTCTTTGTCGAACTATTTCGCCTTCTTGGAGATCTGCATTGCGAGATCGGCGAAAGCACTGCCGCATTGCTCATGGATGACTACTTTGCAGAGTTTGGGGACGCAGTTGGAGACTTGATCGGGCAGCTCCAGCCAAACCCGGTATTAGATGCGCAGTGGGTGTACGGGGACCCCTTGGAGCTTGTCCTCGCCAAGAAGGAGGAGCAAAAGAACGAGCACTTCGCCGATCCCGTCTTCAGTTCGATTGTCGGACGAGCGAAGCAGATTAACAGCTACCGCCCCATTCACCCAAAGGCGATTGAGAAAGTGCTAGACCACTTAGATAGTCCTTCACATAAAATCGCCTTCGTCGAGACAGTAGATTTCAATTGTTCCTCCGACGAAGCAGAACGCATTGCTCTCCGTATCGTCAGAGCTGATTGGCCAGCGTCACAGACCCGCCAAGTTCTGGAAGCCCGGGTCCCAACGAAGGTTCGTAGTGCCTTGTTTCGGCAAGTCATGCATCAAGGGCGTGTAGAAAGAACCCTTGAAATGCTCAGATGGTTAAACGACAATCGCGGGGCTGTTGGGGCGCTCTCACTTGATGAGGCGCTAACCCGAATTAACAGCTTCACCGCTCTATTCGACTTTGCCTCAGACGTTCACATGGACCTCTCTTCGAACCAGATAGGCGTTCTCCGAGAAGCCCTCGACCGAACAGCAAAAGGCTCCGCACAACGAGCCAAGGTTCGGCAACTCCTATCCGACTGAAGCGGAGTTTCCTAGCTTTCCCTGGCTTCTTGGGGAGGTCCCGCACAAACGACTTCCTCATTGGGCACTCTCTGAGCCATGCCAATCTAGGGAAAAAACTTGGCTAGATCAGCTTCCTGCGCAAAGCAGCCATTGAGGAGCTACTTTCGGGAAGTCCGCTTTTCAATCAACGGCACCCTATAATCAGCAGTGGACCTCGCGTCGCCAACACAAAGGGCCGAGGCATCCGCTCCGGCCCTCCTCTGCTCTGCCCTAGATCTGCTCAGGCCGCCCGCCTGGCCCCCTCCGCCTCCCATGGCTTCATCGGTGGCAGCGCCTCGGTGACCTGGTGCGCGGTCAGCCCGCCGTAGATCCGGAAGGTATCCCGGAGCTCTTTCAGCGCCGCCCACCAGAGCAGGTAATCCCGCCGCGCCCGCGCCTGGTCGCGCGGGTGGTTCTCGATCGTGATCGGGCAGCAGCGCAGGTCCACCTCCCGCACCTTGCCGCGGCTGGTGTAGCGCGCCTTGCCGCAGGTTTCGGTGACGGCAAAGCGGCCGTGCTTCGTCTGCTTCCAGTCGATGGGCTGCACCTGCGGCGCAAGGTCTGAGCCCCAGCCCAGGGTTTCACCCGCGCGGCAAAGATCCGCGATCACCAACGCCATTCGCCGGCCACCAACGCCTTCGGGCAGTTGCGCGAGGGCATCGGCCACTGCGTCCGCGTCGGGATGCGGCTCGGACGTTCCTCCGCCCTGCACACGGCAGCCGAGCTCGGCCTGCCGCATCAGGATGTGCTCCATGCCGTAGCCCTTGAGCGCGCCCTGCGGCCGTTCATTGGCGCCCTGGTCGAAGTCGATCCGGATCTTCTCCTTCTGGAACGCCCAGTCCAGCAGTTGCTGGATGGTGACTTCGCGCGGAGACGTGCTGCTGAGCCCGCGGGGGCGATGTCGGAGAGCCATGGTCATGCCGCCTCTCCCTGTGCCTGGCCGCGCCGCACCAGCTCTTTGGCTGCGTCCTGGTGCGCTTCATAGGCGTGGAGCCATTCGCGGTCGGTCGCGTCCACCGGCAGGCGCAGGCCAAGGCGCTCGCGCAGGCGGGCGACCTTCGATTGTGCCGCCCCGGCCCGGTCGGCGATGATCCGGCGTTCCTGCGGGTTCAGCGGCGGGCGGTGCTTCGACAGCCACCAGCGGTATTCCTCGACCAGCCGCCCTTCGGCCAGGGCGGCGCGGCCAGCGGCACTGCCGAACCAGGAGGCGAGGCCCGGCATCTCCTCCAGCGGCCGCGGCTGCGCCACCTGGGCCAGGGCGACGAAGGCCGCATGGCTCGGCCAGAAGTCTCGGGCCCTCCCCTCGCCCTTCGAGCGCATCGCCTCGAAGAGCCGCCGCAGGTTGGCGTCGCTCA
>NZ_PGTC01000024.1 GCF_002786295.1 Pseudooceanicola marinus
AGGCAGCGCCAACCAAAGCTCCCCGGAGCGATAACCTCCGCGCACGAGACGGTTGCCGCGGGCGAGCTCCGGGTACTGTTCAACCCAGTCTCGAAAGCGATCATTGGTGACCACGCGCGCATCATAATCGCGGGCCGCAGCGAGAATGACCTCGTCTGCAGGTGTACCTTTGGCGACAACCATTACCCTGCCAACTCGAAGCCCCAAGAGCTTCGCAAGCTCGACATCGCCCTGATACCGATTGACCAGCTTGTATCCAACATTTGCATCGAAAACCACGCAAGGCGCGTAGCCCTTGGTGCTCAGGCATTGCGTGACATCTCTAACCGCAGCGATGTCCGGACCGCGTCCCTTCCAGTGCATGATGTTGGAGCCATCCAGCAGGATCCACGGCGTCTTCACACGCCGCGAAAGGCCAGTTCCCCAGACACGCCAGAGCAGAAGAAGCAGGCTGCCAATCACGCCAGGTCCCGCCAGAAGCACAAGGTCCGAAAGCCCAGGCACGAACAAGCTAGCCAGGAGAGCTGAGAGGGATAAGGCGAAAATGAAGATCAATCCGAACACAGGAGCTCTCCTTCGGCGACAGATAACTACGTGAGCAGCAGCCCAGCAAGCTGGATGTCGCGGGCCCCTTGGCCCCTCGGATTCCCGCCTTCAGGCAAAGAGTAAAGGCAGTCGAAGGCCCCGACCTGACAGCTCCAAAGGAACGGTGAGGCTCAGCCCCTTACGAGACATCCTCCCAAAGTGCTACATGAAGGGGTGCCTTCGATACGAAGCGTGGCGAGTTTTCATCTGATGCACTTTAGCCAACGGCAGTGAGACGTCGGCAGCAGACGCCCTATCGGCGACAGGCGGGGCCGCCGGACCGGTCTTGATCGGCCCTCACCGGTCGGTCGGGCGAAGCGCAGCGGATGAATGGTCGCAGCCCTTTCGCGACATTCGTACAAGGCGCAGCACTACGCCAGGCGGCGGCACAAAGGGCGGGGGCCTGACCCAATCGGTCACAGCGAAGCTGGGGACAGGCGGCCAAGAGAGGTCATCCGCCAGACGACTTTCGTTAGAAGACAAGCACCGATGCCAAGCGGCGAGGTGCTCTAAGCGACCGGGAAGCGCTGAGACAGCGCCGCCAACACAGCGGCGCCATTGCTGCCTGTGATTGTCAGTCTGCACCCGCGGTTCCATTGCAGGAGAGCACCCGGAACATACCGGCTACGTGCGGCTTTCGTGGACAGTTCGATATGGGTTAGAGCACCGCTTTGGGCAGGTTTCTTAATCGCAATAATCTCATCAAGCGGCAGCGAAGCCCCCACTGGCAGGAACTGAATGCGGTCGCCGTCCACTCTAATTTCCCGCACATTTCTGGCCATGACGATCGAAAAAACTCCGGCGAACAGCAATGCGGGGGAGGCCAGCAAGACACCAACGTCGGCGAACTCACGCGCCCAGATCATCGCGCAACTCGCAACTCCCAATGCAATAAAAAACCACCCGAGCCAAAGCATACCTCGGCGCCGGACAGGAAAGACACTTTGACCACAGC
The DNA here is from genome assembly GCF_002786295.1 of Pseudooceanicola marinus. Taxonomy (GTDB): domain Bacteria; phylum Pseudomonadota; class Alphaproteobacteria; order Rhodobacterales; family Rhodobacteraceae; genus Pseudooceanicola; species Pseudooceanicola marinus. Next base: position 1,541 of record NZ_PGTC01000024.1, read on the forward strand.
TTGAAACCATGATCGGCTGTGCAGAGGCCAGCTTCCTATTGAAACGCAAACCGATAGGGTATGCCGCCATAGCGACCAAAGCCCCTAGAGCTTCGGTCAGGGATATGATGTGCGGAGCAAAAAGATGCCCAAGCCAGACCAATATCAATGTGACCGCTGCCCAGAAAATTTCTTTTATGCCCATGCTATTCACTTTGTCTTGCACCTTGCACGGCTCATGTAGCTGGTCAGTGCGGCGAAAATGCGCCGTGATTATGAAGAAGTAACCGACCGCTTCGGCCGAATGGAGGCCATTCTTGGCGGGGAGTTTGCTGCGGAGCAAGCCGAACAACAGCTTAAAGGAATGCGGCAAAGCGGCATAAGCCAAGGCCGGCCGGCGGCTAAGGGCCGCTTACGCCATCCAGGTTCGTCAGAGACCCAGCGTTCTTCATATCCGCTTCCAACGCTTCCACGGCATTTGTGCAAGCCGCAGCATGACGTCAGGCGCCGACACGAAGGGCGGGAAGAAGACATTCGCTGCGGGCGCAAAATTTCGAGTTCACTTTCGCGATAGCGGACTTTCCTGCCATTCGCTGCAATTGCCCGATCTATGCGGCGATTGCGAGAGGTCATGCTGGAAGGGTGGAGAGCTGCCGTTCGCCGCGGTCGCGATGGCATCCCTACCGCACCGTGGAAGCGGACATTCAGGCGAGAATAACGACCAGGACCAGCTCGATCGACAAGAGGGGGGATTCATCGTCAAAGACCCGCTCCCCACGCCTCCAGTGGGACGCGATCAGCGTGGCGGCCAATACAATGGCACTCACTCAGCGCATTTGTGCAGCAAATCCGTGTAGAGCACAAAGCAACCTCGGATAGCGACTGCCGAGCAGCCGTCGTCGGAGGCTTCCACGCCATCTCAGTGGATGTTCGTTCCGAGCACCGAGCCCTCGTGCGGGTCGTCATGACGCTGCCAGAGCGCGCCTTCATGCAGGATCCAGCCCCCTTCGGCGTCGGGCACGGCATGACGGTCCAGCAGGTCGAGGATCGCCGGGGACGGTCTGACAACGTCAGCATCGATCGGGGCACGCACCGCCTTTTGCACCTGCCAGAGCTTGTGTCGTTCAGTGGGGCCGCTGGCCTCTCCGTAGAGTTCGAGATGGTCCCGCAGGGTTTGCTGGCTGATCTCGCGATAGAGCGGTTGATCAGGTGGGCGCAGCAAACACTTTTCTGCCAATTGCGTGATCTGCTCCGCGTAATCAGGTGCTCTGCCCCCCCAGATCAGCGCGCCCAAGGCCGAGGTCGGGAAACGAAGTCGACTAGGGGAATAGGACGTGTACCAAGAGTCGACCCCGTTCTCCAACAGGAAGACCCGGGCCGCCAGATTTGACGTTGTGGCGCTGAGCAAAGGTAAGTCGCCCGTCCCGCCGCCTTCGGCGGTATTCACCAAGCCGCCATGGTCAATATAGGCCCGCAGGAACACCGTTGCAGGCGACCCGTCGTTGAATATGTGCAGCGACGGCGAGCCGGGGTGGAATAGCTGCACCGCCGAGTAGGCCATGACACTGCCTGATGCGTTCGGGTCGGCCCCGGCCTCCAGCAGCGCCCGGGTCCAGCGGATGTTCTGCTGCCGCACGGCCTCATTCAGCAGCGTGGTCACCGGCAGCGAGACGCCCTGCGGCGCACGCATCACCCGATCAAGCCGCCCACCCATGTCCCGGAGGCCGGCCACGTCAGTGGCGGCATCGGTATAGAGGGCTTTGAGCATGGTCTGCATTTGCGCATCCTCGTCGCCCGCGACTGCAGAGGCCCGGCCGGTGGCAGGGGCCTCATCAAGGCACCGGACCATGTTGGACAAAACCTTGTCCATCGTCTGCTCGTCTTCCGGCAGGTCGAAATAGGCCCGTGTCTGAGGTATGTTGGTGCAGTCCTGATCACCTGGCCGACATGCAGCCAAGGCAATGAGGACAACCCCGAACAGCCAAGCGCGGCGCGGACTCCTCTCTGAGCCGGCTGATCTCCTTGTCATCAGCGCACCGCCAATTTGCGCGATCAAGCGCACGCAACTTGCGTGTTCAATACGTGTCACAGCAGTGTCGCGTCCTCGCCATACGCCGTTGTTCAGCCGATCTGAACCGTCCCGGTTTTTCCCGAGAGAGTTTCTCGGTTTCACGCGACATTATCGAATAACGTCACATTGTTCATTAACCTTCTCATTTGCCCCGGCTGACGGGGTATCCGCGTTTTAATGAAGAAGGCGGCGCATTTTGAACCGCTCGACCCAATACAGGGTCTCCCATACGACAGCATAAGTGCTTTTCCAGGGGCCCAGGCGTGTGATCTCGCGCCGGTCACCATGCCACGCCAGAAGTGGTGTGACCCGTTCGCGGCCCAGATCCCGAAGAGAGCGCCGGGATGGCGGCGGAGCGAATGGCGCGATGACCGCAGGCGACATTTGGAGCGTCCAAAACTTGACTCGCTGGCTTCGTCAGGCAATCCCTACTCGATGCACCACCACACTTGGGGAATATGGATTGGAACCGCTATACTCCGAGAAGTGCCATAAGGACGGCCCAGCGATCGCGACGCCAGTCCTGCGGTTCCACTTGTGGATTGCCGGGACCTTTGCCGATGCGCCAGTCCGCACGGCCTCCGCGCGGGCCGTCGAGGCATTCATCGACCATCTAGGCAAAACCCAGACCTTTTACGCGATGGTCCGGCCGACAGGGTCCAAGTCGCTGAAACTGGCCCGCGCGGGCAAGGGAAGGCTGACCGAGATCTCCCGAGCCGTCGCTACCGGGCTGCCAGATCATCGCTATCTGTACCTGACCGGGACGGACGCGGAGGGATAGCCGGGCCACCCAATGCTGGCCCTTGCGCATGCGCCTCTGCCAATGGCCGAGATCCGGATCGAGCTGCCATGGCAGGCGGAGGGAGCGCTGGACCTGATGGCCCAGGTTGATGCTGCTCTCGAGGGGGTGCCGGTCCCTACCGGTTATATGGGCTACGGCTTTGCCCCGCGCGCGCTTGGCGTAAACTATGTCAGCTTCGTCCCGCCGGCCCAGCGACGCTATCGCTGCGCATTGATGATGGACCCAGTGCCCTTCTCGCCTCTGGTCCGTCACGACCAATCCTTCGTGACCATGCGCCGGCTTGAACAAAAGCGCGCCGCAAAGGGTCGGGCAATTGGCGAGGCGGGCCTGTTCGACTATGTCCCCGGCCTGCCCGACGTCGGTTGTCGGACCTATATCGGCGGCGCCTTGCGCGACCGACTGGCTGTCACCTCCGAGGCGCTTGGGCCGGACCTGACGATTGATGACAGAGGAACTTTTACGACCCTCACCGCCGGGCCCGCACCGATTTGGGGCGACCTGAACCTGAATGAGGACATCAGCGCCTATCAGGCCGCCTTTGCCTACCTTGAACCCGTCATGAGCGACTGGAACATGCGTGTGCGATCCGCACCGGGGTACAGCATAAAAGACAAGGAACGGGTCCGGCAGGCAAAAGCCTATGTGGATCGGTTCGCGGTCGCGGAACAACAAGCCTGAGATACCGGAGCAGACAGATTCCAGGGCCGGGTGGCAGCAAAGGGTGCTGTAGTCTGGCACCTCCCAGTCCAAGCCATCAGACGCAGAAGGCTCTCGACGAAGCCAGTCGTCTGCCTGAGCGGCGGGCCAAACAGAACCTTCTCCAGCCAATGTTGCAAAGGGTACGCTGGCGGCCAAATCCGCCGCTATTACTGCTCGGTCTTCAGCAACGTCCCAAAGACAACATGCAGCTCACGATCTCTATCCGTGAGCGCTTCACCTATGCGCCAAGTGGTAATGCATAGCGTTCTTGTTGGGCCCACAGAGACCGTAGTCACATAAATGTTGGACCGGCCATTCAAGGAACCGCGCGCTGCGTAGACAAAGTTGCCGCTTGGAACCTCTCCTGCTTTCAAAAGAGTAAAATCCTGAGTTTCCTGACTGTCGGACATCACCATGGCACGTGCAGCGCGTTCGCTCTCCAGCCCGTCCTTCGTGCCCCCTCAAAAACCCTGACGCTACCAGCGTATTCATCTACGGCACAGTAAAAGAGGAAATCATCTCCCTCAGCTTCGCGCAGTTCCCATGACGTATCCGCAAGACACATCGAAAGCCCCAAAAGGCTCGTTGACAGCAATGCAGGCAAAAGCGGGGTTTAAAGACAGACAGAGAACGCAGACTGAGACCGCTACCTTAAGAGGGCTGGCTTTCTCAAATTTGGGGCATGACATCGACATTTGAATGGTTCTGCTTTTACATATTTAGCAACAGCTTGGGACTATCTGGCTATCATCTTCATGATGCCCGCGCAATCTACACAGCCAGACGCCGATGCTCACTGTTTGGTTGCGCCACATAGGGTCCGAGTCACAACGCGAGTGCTGCAGTGCCGCAGGCCTGCCGTTGGCGCTCGAAAAATGCAGCGCGATGCACGAATGATCGGCTTCGAGCCCAGAGTGACCGATGCTGCGCGATGCGCAGATGACCGCTATCCACGACTTTGGCGAAGCTTAACTTACGTCTGGGTCTTGAGCCACTTGCGGATACGACCACGCGCGTTTGCATAAGGCGATGACGTGTTGAACTGGATCATCCGACCCTTGGTCCATTTGTCGTACCAGGGCCCGCCATAGAGTTCATTGTCCGAACGTGCCGTGATTGTTTCAACGAGGTTTTCCTTGGCTTTTTTCAAACGATCCAAAAGCTCATGGTAGCCGACGTCATCGTAGTCTTTGTAAAATTTCTGCGCGAGCTGTCCCAGTTCGTTCCACTTAAAACCCGTTTCGGGAAAATCGACATCCTGACCTTTGTCGTCCTGATCCAGCCATTTCAAAACAAGCTCGTTCCAGCCGATGAGATACGACACAAGATCGGCGGGACTCATGGTTGTCCCTTTAACGTGACCTTCGAGTGAGCATTCTCGCGCACGATTCGTCGGCACCTTTGACAAGTCGATGACTAATTTGTCAAACGTCCCTGAAATTGCATCTAACAACTCTGTTTTTGAGGCTGGAATTGCCATGATATTCTCCTTCATAGCAAAGAGAATATAAGCTTTCTCAGTTGGTCAAGTGGGCACGCTTGGCGATCAGTTGGGCTGCGTTAGCCGATATTTTCGTGACGAGGTTCTAGCCTCAAAACTGGTCCATCGCGTCATACTCACTAAAAGGACCATTTGCTCAACGATCTTGCTATAGAAGACATCGGCGCACCTGCACCCAACGGAAGCTTTGTCCCGCACTGCTGACCTTGGGCTGTCACTTAATGCTGCACGTTGCCACCGATGTCCGGTTTGGGGAAGCCGCGCCGCAGCGGGCGCAGCCTATCGAAAGACGGCTATGGGCCGGAAGCGCCAGGAGGCCAAGCCATAGGTCCGCCCGCAGCCATGTCCGCCACCAGCGCAAAGCTGCCATTGAAGCATTGCGTTAGGAAGGTCTTCTTTTGAACTAACGGCATCCCTGGAAGAGGAAGGCTGAGGCAATGCCCCGGCCCCTCTCTCTCCCTGCCCTGCCCGGCCCTCAAGCCGCCCGCGCCGCCCTCTTTGCCTCCCATGGCTTCATTGGCGGCAGGGCCCCGGTGACCTGGTGCGCGGTCAGCCCGCCGTAGATCCGGAAGGTGTCCCGGAGCTCTGTCAGCGCCGACCACCACAGCAGGTAATCCCGCCGGGCGCGCGCCTGATCTCGTGGGTGGTTCTCGATCGTGATCGGACAGCAGCGCAGGTCCACCTCGCGCACCTTGCCGCGGCTGGTGTAGCGTGCCTTGCCGCAGGTCGCGGTCACGGCGGACCGCCCGTGCTTTGTCTGCTTCCAGTCGATGGGCTGCACCTGCGGGGCGAGATTCGAGCCCCACCCCAGGGTTTCGCCCGCGCGGCAGAGATCCGCGGTGACCAGCGCTATGCGCCAGCCACCTATGCCTTCAGGCAGCTGCGCCAGGGCGTCGACCACCGCGTCCGCATCAGGGTGCGGCTCAGACGTTCCCCCGCCCTGCACGCGGCAGCCGAGCTCGGCCTGCCATACCATCACCGTGAAGGACCGGATGGCCCACATGCAAGCCGCCCTGCAGGCCCCGCCTTTCACGGCAGCGCACGAAGCGCGGGCCCGCAAGGTCGCCACCTCCCTCCGCGCCCATGGCGCCTGGGACAGCGGCGACCTGGTCATCCTCGACATCGCCGGTACACGCTACGTCATCGCCGAAATTGGCATGCGCATGCTCACCCCGCGCGAGGTCTTCACCGCCCAGGGCTTCCCCCGCGACTACGTGATCGAGGGCGTCTGGGAACAGGACGATAGCGGTGCGTGGGATTGGCGCAGCTTCACCAAGAACACACAGGTCAGCTGCGTCGGTAACTCCGTCTGCCCGCCCGTCGCCGCAGCCGTGGTGAAGCCGAATTGTAGGCAGTTGGCTGAGAAGGAGGAAGTGGCATGACCGACCGGATGATGTGGGCAGTCGGCCCTGAAGACGGCGAAGGGTGGAAAGCGATCAACGCCCAGACCGAGGCAGGCGCCCGGGCGCAATGAGCAGAACGGAACGGCCAGGAGGACCTGCCCGAGTGGGTCGTCGCGTTGCGCCAGGAGGCCTGGGACGCTCTTCCCGAGTTCACCGGCGCGGACTGGCTTCGCGCCGGCCTGGGCCACACCTGCATCGAGTGCCAGGAGCTCGCCTACCTGAAGTTCGGCGCACGGATCATCGACGGCCAGCCGATCTGCGGCGAGTGCCTCAAGGAACAGGGAGAGATGAAGGAAGCCGAGCATGCGTGACGCCCCCCTTCTGTTCCCACTGGCAGCCCCGCACGCGGCGCGCTGGCGACAGGTTGGCTTTGGCTTTTTGGTCGTCGCCATCTGCTGGCTGATGCTCATCGTGGGACTCATCGCAGGCGCCGCGCTCCAACGCTGGGTGCTTTGATGAAGAACCAAAGCCGCCCCTACTCGCCGGACGATCTCGCTGCACGATGGGGTTGTAGCGGCGAAACGGTACGCAGCATGATCCGAAATGGGAGCCTGCCGGCATTTCGCGTTGGTCGAATGTACCGGATCCGGCCCGAAGTTGTGGAGCAACACGAGTGCGCGAATACCGAATCGGAAAGCTCAATGGCCGCTTCGTCGTCATGTGGAACGAGGCCGATGGAAAGAGGCGACGCTTTCGTCTTGCGGCACACACGGCCAAGGAGGCCGAACGCGAAGTCCGCGATCTGATCCTGAGCAGAACTGCCCCTGCCCAGGGGAAGACCGTGCAGCAAATCTGAGAGGCTTACCAGCTTGAGGTGGAAGGCCGCAGACAAGTAGCCAATCTGGCTCAGACCGGAAAGAACGTGTTGCCGGACTTCGGCCACTTGTCTGCCGCACATGCCTCCATCGAAGACTGCCGTCGTTTCATTGCAAAGCGCAGAAAAGATGGGCGCAAGGATGCAACGATCAGGACAGAATTCGGGTGCTTGCGCACAGCGCTGAGATGGGCCGAGAAGTCCAAGTTGATCGACGCCGCCCCGGCAATCGAGCTTCCATAAACTCCGCCACCTAGAGAACGCTATCTGAACAGGCAGGAGGTTGGAGCACTTCTCGATGCCGCTACAGGGCCGCACCTCCGCCTAGCCATGTTGCTGATGCTCACCACCGCAGGGCGCATTGGTGCGTTGCTGGAGCTCACTTGGTCGCGTGTCGACTTGGACCGACGCATCATCAAGCTTTCAACCTCAGACTTAGGACCTCGCAAGGGCCGGGCGACCGTTCCTATCAACGACACTCTGCTGACTGCACTCACGGCTGCACAGACCGCTGCACGCTCCGGCTTTGTAGTCGAGTGGGGCGGGCGGCAGGTTGGCTCGATCAAGACCGGCTTCAATGCAGCCGTCGCGCGGGCCGGAATCGACCACTGCACCCCGCATGACCTGCGACGAACCGCGGGGCGCTTCATGGCAGAGGCTGGGGTGCCAATTGAAGAAATCGCCCAATATCTCGGGCACTCCAATCCGAATACAACCAGATCGACATACAGCCAATTTTCACCGGACTATCTGCGCCGAGCCGCTGGTTCCCTGGAGTTTGGCGGGCCATCTTCGGTTCAACGAACCATAGGGAAAACCCTAAGGCCAACGTAAGTCATTGATTTTATGGTGACCCCGGCAGGATTCGAACCTGCAACCTGCCCCTTAGGAGGGGGCTGCTCTATCCAGTTGAGCCACGGGGCCACGGGCCCCTCTTACCCGCTCCGTTCCCGCTTGTCATCACGCGCTTTCCGGGCCGGGAACGCTCTAATCCAAGACAAAAAAACCCCTCCAAGCCGGGGAAGCGGGGACGGTTTAAGCTGTCCTTAAAGTGCCGGTGCCATAGCTTCCCCTGATTTTCGGATGGCAGCCTGGGCCTGCCGCGCCCGGGACCCCCGGCGCGTGCGCATGACTAGGGCCATCTCAGCGTTCAAGAGGGTTGACGACATGACGGCAATCAAGGGCCTTGGCAGGACAAACAGGGGGGATGGCGCGGCCTTCTCGCTCCTGGGCAACATGCGACTCGCCGTGAAGCTACCGCTGATTCTGACGGCCTTTGGCCTGATTGTCGCTGCGGTCCTGACCTTCACGTCCTACAATAATTCCCGCAATCTGCTGGAAGATGAGCTGGAGCAGAAGTTCCTGATCGCCGTCCATGGCCGAGCCACCCAGATCACCGACGCCCTGCAGGAAACCGAGGGGCTGATGCGTGCCCAGGCGGAGGATCCGACGGTGGTCGCCGCCCTCAACAGCTTCATGTTGGCCTGGACCGCGCTGGAGGGAGATCCCGGCGAGGTCGTTCGCCAGAACTACGTTCGCGACAATCCCAATCCGCGTGGTGACCGCGACATGCTGCGCGCCTCCCCCGCCGGCACCCAGTTTGACCGGGTGCACGAGAAATATCACCCGTTCCTGGACCAGTTCGCCTCTGTCCGCGATCTTGAGGACGTCTACCTGATCGAGCGGGACGGCAGCGTCGTCTACTCGGTAGAGAAAGAGGCCGATTTCGGCACCAACGTTCTGACCGGCCCCTACCGCGACAGCGCCCTGGCCCGCGCCTTCAGCCGGGCGATCGAAGCGCGCGGCCAGAAAACGATCCTGGAGGATTTCACCGCCTATGCCGGGGCCGAGGGCGATCCCGCCAGCTTCATGGCGCGGGCCGTGCTGGGCCGGGATGGCAGCCCCCTGGGCGTACTGGTCTACAACATGCCCACCGATCGCTTCAACGCGATCCTCAACAGCGCCGACGGGCTTGGCGAGACGGGAGAGGCCTTCCTGATCGGCGATGACCTGCGCCTGCGCAGCAACTCGCGCTTCGACGACGGCCCGCGCATGCTTGACCTTGCGCCCGGCGGCCCGTCGCTGCGCTCCATCCTGGGCGGTGAGAACGAGGTCTTCGTGTCCGGCGTCGGACTGCGCGGCAATCAGGTGGAGATGATGGGCAATGACATCGCATTCGACGGTGTGACCTGGAACCTATTGGTGGAACAGGCTCAGGAGGAAGTCTATGCGCCGGTCCTCGACCTGCGCAACCAGCTGCTGACGCAGGCTCTGGGGCTGATGGTCGTGCTCAGCATCGTCGGGGTGCTGATCGGCCAGTCGATCTCCAAACCCTTCGTTCGCATCGGCGAAGCGATCCGTGGCGTAGCCGATGGCGATCTCTCCTCCGCCATCCCGATGACCGGGCGGCGTGACGACGTGGGCACCCTGGCCAGCAACCTGGAAAACCTGCGCGGCAAGTTGTCGGCGGCGGCGGACATGCGGCGGCGCCAGGAACAGCAGGCCCGCGATCAGCATGCAGTGGTCGAACACCTGACCGGCGCCATCGCCCAGCTGGCCGAGGGCAACCTGACCGGAGTGATCCAACAGGAGTTCGCGGAAGACTACGAGGGCCTGCGCAACGGTTTCAACACGGCCCTGCTGAAGCTGAACGACTCGATCTCGGAACTGGTGACCTCCTCGCGGGAAATCGACAATTCCGCCCATGACGTCGAAAACGCCTCCAACGACCTCAGCCAGCGCGCCATCGAACAGGCTGCCAACCTGGAAGAGACCGCGGCGGCGATCACCGAGCTGTCCGCCTCGGTCAAATCCACCGCGGACAGCGCCGGCGAGGCCGACAACGTCATGACCCGTGCCAAGGAAGGCGCCAAGAAAAGCGGCGAGGTCGTGACCCAGGCGATGATCGCCATGGACAAGATTGCGACCTCCTCCCAGAAGATCACTCAGGTCACCTCGGTCATTGAGGATCTAGCCTTCCAGACCAACCTGCTGGCCCTGAATGCCGGGGTGGAGGCGGCCCGGGCCGGCGAAGCCGGACGCGGTTTCGCAGTCGTCGCCTCCGAAGTGCGAGCTCTGGCACAGCGTAGCTCCGAAGCGGCCAAGGAAATCAACCAGTTGATCCAGGAGGCGGCAGAGAATGTGTCCGGTGGTGTAGAACTGGTCGAAAAGGCCGGCAAGAGCTTCGAGAGCCTGATCGGAGAGTTTGACAAGGTCTCCGCCTCGGTCTCCTCCATCGCTACCGCCGCACGCGAGCTGTCCGTGGGCCTGGAGGAAATCAATGCCGCGGTCGACCAGCTGGATCAGGTCACGCAGAAGAACGCGGCGGTGGCCTCCTCGGTGCATGGCACCGGCAAGCTGATGGTCAGCGAGGCGGCCAAGCTGAACCGCATCTCGGCCGGCTTCCGCTGTGACGAAAGCAAGATGCGCCGCGCCGTGAGCACCAGCACGGCGGTGCCAAAAGCCAGCCAGGCCCGCGCGGTGGCCAATGCCCCCGCCGCCGTGGACAGCCATGGCGCCGACGAATGGGCCGAGTTCTGAGAGCTTCCTCTCCCGACCTCCCCCAGGGAGAGGCAAGACCAGGGGCGTGTCCGATGAGGGGCGCCCCTGGTGACCTCCGTCCGGGACACCCCATCCGTTGATGCTGCTGCCGATGGGTGCGCCAGATGCAGGTCTGGACGGTGAATTTCCGCAAAGCGGAACGGTCTGGCAATGGCGGCTTGCTGAAGGGCGCGCGGACGGGATACGATCTGTTCACCACGGCCCGCGCGCGCCAAGGCGCAGGGCATGACAGACAGGACCGCGCCCTTGACCAGACCGACGAACCGCCCGCTGACCCTTCGCGATGTCTCCGAAGCGTCGGGCGTGTCGGAAATGACTGTCAGCCGCGTCCTGCGCAATCGCGGCGATGTCAGCGAAGCCACCCGGCAGAAGGTCCTGCTGGCGGCAAAGCGGATGGGTTATGTCCCGAACAAGATCGCAGGCGCCCTGGCCAGCCAGCGGGTGAACCTGGTCGCCGTCATCATCCCGTCGATGTCCAACATGGTCTTCCCGGAAGTGATGACCGGCATCTCCCGCGTGCTGGAAACATCGCCTCTGCAACCGGTGGTCGGCGTCACCGACTACCAGCCCGAGAAGGAAGAGACCGTCCTCTATGAGATGCTGTCCTGGCGCCCGTCCGGCGTGATCATCGCCGGGCTGGAACATTCCGACGCCTCGCGCGCCATGCTGAAGGCCTCTGGCATTCCGGTGGTCGAGATCATGGATACCGACGGCACGCCGATCGACAGCGCGGTCGGCATTTCGCACCGCCGCGCCGGGCGTGAGATGGCCCGTGCCATCCTGCGCGCCGGGTATCGTAAGATCGGTTTCATGGGCACCAGGCTGGGCCGCGACCATCGCGCCCGCAAACGGTTTGAGGGCTTCACCGAGGCCCTGGCGAAAAGCGGGATCGAGATCGCCGACACCGAGTTCTACACTCAGGGGTCCGGTCTCGGCAAAGGGCGCGAGATGACCAAGGCGATGATGGAACGCCGCCCTGACCTCGATTGTCTCTATTATTCCAATGACATCGTCGGCGCCGGCGGGCTGCTGTGGATGATGGAGCAGGGCTACGACATCCCCGGTCAGATCGGCATGGCCGGCTTCAACGATGTCGAACTGCTGAAGGGCCTGCCGAAGAAACTGGCGACGATGGATTCCTGCCGCGAAGAAATCGGACGCCGCGCCGCCGAGATCATCCTGGAGCGCGTCGAACACCCGGACACGCCCCCCGCCGGCAAGGTGGAACTGAGCCCGAAGATCAACTTCGGCGACACCCTGCGGTTGGGCTAGGTGACACGCCCGCAGCTCGACAATGCGACAGCCCGGCGGCTGTTCCTGCACCGTCACCAGCTGGGCCAGACGCCGGCCGGCCCCGGCAAGGGCGCCGACCTGCTGGCGCTGATCGAACAGCTGGGCTTCGTCCAGGTCGATTCGGTGAACACCCTGGCCCGCGCCCACGACATGATCCTCTACGCGCGCCGCCCGGCCTATCGCCCGGCGCATCTTTCGCGGCTGATCGAACGCGATCGCAGCCTGTTCGAGCACTGGACCCATGACGCCTCCGTCATCCCCACGGCCTACCTGCCGCACTGGCGCCTGCGGTTTCAGCGCGACGCGGCGCGCCTGCGGGGCCGCTGGCCGCGTTGGCAGGGCGAGGCCTTCCTGGCCGAGTTGCAGCAGGTCCGCGACCATGTCACCGCCCATGGCGAGGTCTGTTCCGCTGACCTGAAGGCGGCGGAAGCCGAAAAATCCACCGGCTGGTGGGACTGGCACCCGTCGAAGGCGGCGTTGGAGTACCTCTGGCGCAGCGGCGAGCTGGCGATTTCGCGGCGCAAGGGGTTCCGGAAATACTACGATCTGACCGAGCGGGTGCTGGGCTGGCCCGACCAGCCGCCCGAGGCGGAGACCCTGGACTGGCTGATGGCCGGCGCGCTGGACCGGCTGGGCTTTGCCACGCCGGGCGAACTGGCCGCCTTCTGGGATATCGCGACACCGGCGGAGGCGAAGGACTGGACGCAGCGCGCTCTGGACGCCGGTCAGGTCGAAGAGATCGAGATCGCGGGCCACGACGGCAAACTGCGGCGCAGCATCGCCCGCCCTGGCATGGCGGCAGCCGCCGCTACCCTGCCCCCCGCTCCGCCCCGCCTGCGCGTGCTTAGCCCCTTCGACCCGGCGCTGCGCGACCGGGCGCGGGCGCAGCGGCTCTTCGGCTTTCACTACCGAATCGAGATCTTCGTGCCGGCGCCGAGACGGATCTACGGCTACTACGTCTTCCCCCTGCTGGAAGGGGAACGGATGGTGGGCCGGATCGACATGAAGGCGGAGCGGGACAGCGGCACCCTGGCCGTCACCCGTCTGTGGCCCGAGCGCGGCATCCGGTTCGGCCAGGGCCGTATCGCCCGGCTGGAAGCGGAACTGACCCGCGTCGCGCGGTTCGCCGGGCTGGAACAGATCCGCTTTGCCCCCGACTGGCTGGCAGATCCGAAATAGCCGGACCAAAGCAGAAGGGCCGCCCCGCGGCGACCCTCCTTCCGTTTTCAACGGGATGGCGGCGCGATCAGCCCGCCGCGGTCACCGCACGGCCGGTCAGCACCTTGGCCAGATGCGCCCGGTATTCGGCGGAGCCGTGCAGATCGGCCATCATGCCATCCGCATCCAGCGACAGCGCCGAAACGGCCCCGGCAGAGAAATTGCCCGACAGCGCCTCTTCGGCCTCGGACCAGCGGAACACACCCTCTTCGGAGGCGCCGGTGATGGCCACGCGCACGCCACCCGCAAATTTCGCCACGAAAACCCCGGCCAGGGCAAAGCGTGAGGCGGGCTGTTCGAACTTCACATAGGCCGCCGCCTCGGGGATCGGGAAGGTGACGCGAGTGATGATCTCGCCCTCTTCCAGCGCGGTGGCGAACATGCCCTCGAAATACTCGTCCGCCGGGATCTCGCGGCGGTTGGTCACCACCGTCGCGCCCGAGGCCAGGGCGGCCGCCGGATAACAGGCGGCGGGGTCGTTGTTGGCCAGGCTGCCGCCGATGGTGCCCCGGTTGCGCACCGCCGGGTCGCCGATGTTGCCCGCCAGCGCGGCCAGCGCCGGGTAGGCCTCCGCCACCTCCCTTGCCACCGTCGCATGGGTGGTCGCCGCGCCGATGGTCACCCTGTCGCCGCCCACCGTCACCCCCTTCAGCGCCTCGATCCCCAGCAGACTGACCAGGGTTTCGGGCGCGTTCAGGCGCTGTTTCATCGTCGGGATCAGGGTCTGACCGCCGGAGAGGGGCTGGGCCTCGTCATCCGCCAGGGCCGCCACCGCCTCTTCCACCGTCGAAGGTTTCACGAAGTCGAAATTGTACATGGGTTCTCTCCCTGTTGAGGTTCCGCGAGGCCCGAAAGGCCCCGCGAAGTCCCTGACGGATCAGGCGTTCATCGCGGCCCAGACTCTGGCGGGCGACAGCGGCATGTCAATATGCGAGACCGATTTCCCGTCCCGTTGCAGCGCGTCGATCACCGCGTTGACCAGCGCGGGCGGTGATCCGATGGCCCCGGCCTCGCCACAGCCTTTGACCCCAAGGGGGTTGTGGGTGCAGGGCGTCTGGCAGGAATGATCCACGTCGATCATCGGCAGGTCGGAAGCACGCGGCATGGCGTAATCCATGTAGCTGGCCGACAGAAGCTGCCCATCCGCATCATAGACACAGTTTTCCAGCAGGGCCTGCCCGATCCCCTGACCGACACCGCCCTGCACCTGCCCCTCGACGATCATCGGGTTGATGACATTGCCGAAATCATCGGCAGCGGCGAAGCTCTGCACCTCGACCCGGCCGGTGTCGGGGTCGACCTCCACCTCGCAGATGTAGCAGCCCGAGGGGTAGGTGAAGTTGGCCGGATCGTAGAAGGCCGTCTCTTCCAGCCCCGGTTCGATGTCATCCAGCGGGTAGTTGTGCGGCACGTAAGCCGCCAGGGTCACGTCGCCCCAGGCCACGGATTTATCGGTGCCCGCGACGCTGAAGGCGCCGTCCTTCAGCTCGATGTCGGCCTCGGAGGCCTCCATCAGGTGGGCGGCGATCTTCTTTGCCTTGGCGATGATCTTCTCCGTCGCCCGCACCATGGCCGAACCGCCGACCGCGATCGACCGCGAGCCATAGGTGCCCATGCCCATGGGCGTGTTGGCGGTGTCACCATGCACGATCTCCACCTGGTCGGGCGAGATGCCGATCATATCCGCCACCACCTGCGGGAAGGAGGTTTCATGCCCCTGCCCGTGGGAATGGCTGCCGGTCATCACCACCAGCCCGCCGGTGGCGTTCACCCGCACCGTGGCGGATTCGTAAAGGCCCGCGCGGGCGCCCAGCTGACCCACCAGGTTCGAGGGCGCGATGCCGCAGGCCTCGATGTAATGCGACAGGCCGATCCCGCGCAGCTTGCCCTTCGCGGCGGAGGCCGCCCGGCGCGTTTCGAAGCCCGCATAGCCGGCCATCTGCATGGCCTTGTCGAGCGTCGCCTCGTAGTCACCGGTGTCGTATTCGACGGCGACCGGGGTGGCATAGGGGAACTGGTCCTTGCGGATGAAATTCTGCCGCCGCAGCTCTGCCGGATCCACCCCCAACTCCCGCGCGGCCTTGTCGACGACACGTTCCAGCTGGAAGGTCGCCTCGGGCCGCCCGGCCCCGCGATAGGCATCCACCGGCACGGTATTGGTAAAGACCGCCTTCACGTTCACGTAGATCAGCGGCGTGCGATAGTTGCCCGCCATCAGCGTGCCGTGCAGCCATGTCGGCACCGAGGGGGCGAAGGTCGACAGATAGGCGCCCATGTTGGCATAGGTGTCGGTGCGCAGCGCGGTAAAGTTGTTGTCGGCGTCCAGCGCCAGCTGGATCTTGGTCACATGGTCGCGCCCGTGAGCGTCCGAGATGAAGGCCTCGGACCGGGTCGAGGTCCATTTCACCGGCCGCCGCAGCTGTTTCGCGGCGAAGGTGCAAAACGCCTCTTCGGCATAGTGGAAAATCTTGGTGCCGAAACCACCGCCCACATCGGGCGCCACGACGCGCAGCTTGTGTTCCGGGATGCCCAGCACGAAGGCCCCCATCAGCAGGCGGATCACATGGGGGTTCTGCGAGGTGGTGTAGAGCGTCGAGCTGTCGTCGTGCAACGCGTAGTCGCCGATGGCCACGCGCGGCTCCATCGGGTTGGCGACAAGGCGGTTGTTGACCAGCTCCAGCGTGGTGACATGGGCAGCGTTTGCAAACGCCTCCTCGACCGCCGCCTTGTTCTCCTCGACGAAGCCCCAGTCGTAGCACAGGTTCGAGGTCAGCTCGTCATGCACCTTGGGCGCACCTTCGGCCACGGCCTGCTTCATGTCGATGACCGCCGGCAGGTCCTCGGTGTCCAGCTCGATCGCCTCGGCGGCGTCGCGGGCCTGCTCCAGCGTCTCGGCGACCACCGCGGCGACGATTTCGCCCACGTGGCGGATCTTGCCTTCGGCCAGGATCGGGTGCTTCGGCTCCTGCATGGGCTGGCCGTGCTTGTCCGTCACCTGCCAGCCGCAGGGCAGGCCGCCGACGCCCTCGAAATCCTTCGCGGTGAAGATGCGCAGCACGCCGGGCATTTCGGCGGCGGCGCTGGTGTCGACCGCGTTCAGCGTCGCATGGGCCACATCGGCACGCAGGAAATGCACATGGGCCTGGCCGCGCAGATTGATGTCGTCGGTGTAACGTCCGGTTCCGGTCAGGAAACGCAGGTCTTCGCGCCGCTTCACGCTGGCGCCGATGCCGTCCTTGGGCATGGTCTCTCCTCCCTTGGGTGCTGCCACGACAACCGTGGCGACGCGCCGCGTGGCACGCCAGACGGGCCGCGCCCCTCCTCCGGGCGCGGAACCGGATGCTTACTCGGCCGCCACCGCGACCGGCTGGCCCGAGGCCGCCTGGATCGCCTTGACGATGTTGTGGTAGCCGGTGCAGCGGCAGATGTTGCCGTCCAGGTGGTGGCGGATCTGCGCCTCGGTGGGCTGCGGGATCTCCTCCAGCAGCGCCGCGGCGGCCATCACCATGCCCGGGGTGCAGAACCCGCATTGCAGACCGTGGTAATCCTGGAAGGCCTGCTGGATCGCGGACAGGCTGCCATCGGCATTGGCCATCCCCTCGATCGTGGTGACCTCCGCGCCCTCCGCCTCGGCGGCGAACATGGTGCAGCTTTTGACCTGTTTGCCGTCCACATGGACGGTACAGGCGCCGCATTGCGAGGTGTCGCAGCCAATATGGGTGCCTGTCAGCCCCAGCTCTTCTCGCAGGAAGGCCGACAGCAGCGTACGCCCCTCGGCCTCGCCACTGACCTGCCGGCCATTGACGTGCATCGTGACTTTCATTCTCTCCTCCCTAGGTGGCGCAAGGTCACGCGGCCTCCCCGCCGCGCCCGAAGCTGCCTTGTTAAAAAGGCTAGGCCCGGGATTGGGGCGGAGACCATACGACTAAAGTCGTAGTAGCGAAGAGACGCTATTGTGAGTCACCCATAGGTGTGGATCGATTGCCATGGGGATGGCCGCCTTTGCCAGAGCGGCCGACGTCATGTAGCATCAGATCATATGAAGGCGGAGGGACACGCCGATGGATCATAACCGCATGGAAACCGCGCTGGTCGTCGATGACCACCCGTTGTTTTGCGAGGCGCTGGCGCTGACGCTGCGCAGCGTGGCCGGCATCAGCGACATCCGCAAGGCCGCGACGTTGCAGGAGGCGCTGGAGCAGTTGCAGGCCCATGGCGTGCCCAATGTCATCATCCTGGACCTGAACCTGCCGGACGTGACCGGCCTGGACGGCCTGGTCAGGCTGCGCAACGCGGCGGGCGTGCCCGTGGTCGTGGTGTCCTCCATGTCGGAGGACCGGCTGATCGCCTCGGCGATTCGCGCCGGGGCATCTGGCTATATTCCAAAGCACAGCGATCGCGAGGTTTTCCGCACCGCCTTCGACCACCTGCGCCGCGGCGACACCTTCGTGCCCGAGGGCTACCTCAGCAGCAGCGACAGCCCCGACGACAGCAGCGCGATGGACCGCGACGAGGCGCTGGCGCGCATGGCCACGCTGACCAATCAGCAGGCACGGATCCTCGACCTGATCAAGGCGGGCAAACTGAACAAGCAGATCGCCTTCGAGCTGTCGATCGCCGAGACCACGGTGAAGGCCCATGTCACCGCGATCATGCGCAAGCTGGGGGTGCAAAGCCGTACTCAGGCCGCGCTTCTGGCCAGCGAGGCCAGTTTCAGGAACGTCCTACTGGGAGAGGGGTGAGCCACGGTGAGAGTCCAGGCCCCTCCCATGCAACGCGTGCCCCTGACCTTGGGCCGTGAGCCGACAGGGGCAGGGCCGCTCGCGCCCGCAGACCGGTCCAGGCCATCGAACGGTAGGGTGTCAGGACCGCAGGCCGCACCGGAGACCACGACGCCCGGTGGCGCCTTTCGGGACAGCCGTGCCATCGGCTGCCACGCGGGCGGCGAGATCGACGCCTCTGGCTATGCCGCGGGCCGGCTGGTCGGCCTGGGTCTGCCGCGCAGCCACTTTCGCGCCCGGGCCCTGGCCTTCACCGAGGCAGAAGCCCAGGCCACGACCACCCTGGTGCGCCGGATCCTGCAGGCCCGCGGGGCCCTGCAACAGGAGGCCCCGGACTGGTCGGAAGATTTCGCCGTCCTGCTGATCGACGGCGCCCGCCTGACTGCGGAAACCGTGGCAGCCCGCATCGCCTCCGCCCTGGGTCCGATCCCCATGATCGGCGCCAGCCTCGCCCCCGCGGCGGTCCCGTCGCCCCCCCATGCGGACACCGCCCGCGTGATCTTCGGCTCCGGCAATGTTGCCTGCGGCGCCATGCTGCTGATGGTGCGCGGGCGCTGTCCGGTCCGGGCCTTTCGCAGTGATCACTTCACCCCCACCGACCGGCGCATGGTCGTCACCGCCGCCGATCCCGCCCTCCGCCTGGTCACCGGGATCAACGGCGCGCCGGCCACACAGGAATATGCGCGCCTGACAGGGCTGGACCCGACCCGCCTGGGGCCGGCCGACTTCATCGCCCACCCGCTTCTGGTGCGCGTCGGCGAAGAGCATTTCATCCGCGCCATCCGCCGGGTGACGCCCCAGGGCGCGCTGGAATTCCGCTCCGCCGTGGGGGAGGGCATGGTGCTGACCCTGGCGCGGGCCGGCGACATGGCCGTAAGCCTGAACCGCGACCTGGAGGCCCTGCGCCGTGACAGCCCGACGGGCGCCGCGCCCGACATGATCCTGGCCTTCGATTCCCATCTGCGCCGCAGCGAAGCGACCGCCCGCGGCCAGTCGGACCGCCTGTCGGCCATCATGGCCCGGCACCGGCTGCGCGGCCTGTCCAGCCATGGCGAACAACAGGGCGGTCGCCACCTGAACCACAGCCTGGCGGGCCTGGCGATCTACCCGCCACCGCCAGACGCATAGCCATGACCGAAATGTCCGACCTCATCGACCCAGGCGAACCGCCGGAAGACCAGATCGCCCGGCTACGGGTCATCGCCGAGGCGCTGATGCGACGCGTCGAACAGCAACCCGACCTGTCCGAGGCCACCTTTGCTCAGCTGCATCGTACCACCCTGCTGGAACAGGAGGTGCACAATCGCACCCGCGAGCTGGAAGAGACGCTGGACCTCTTGAACGCCGCCAACGAACGCCTGGCCAGTTCCTACCGGGAAAAGGAGGCGGTGCGCACCAACCTGATCAACGCAATCGAGGCGGTGCAGGGCGGTTTTGCCCTGTTCAGCCGCGACGAAGAGCTGGTGCTGTGCAACTCGCGCTTCGGCATGCATATGCCCGACCTGCGCGCCGCCCTGGCCCCCGGGCTGACCTTCGCGGACTATATCGACCTTGTCAGCCGGTCACCGCACCTGACCCTGCCGCCGGGCGAGTCGCGCGAGGACTGGAAACGCCGGCGCCTGGCGCGCCACCAGGATCAGAACCTGCGCCTGAACGTGCGGCTGAACTGGAACCGCTGGGTGCAGGTCAGCGAACACCGCACCCCCGACGGGGGCATCGTCATCCTGCAAACCGATGTGACCGATATCATGCGGATCGAGCGGCAGGAACGCGAACGCATGCTGGACGACCAGGCCCGGCTCATCCGCGCCACGCTGGAACATCTTGACCAGGGGGTCTGCATCTTCGACCGGCAATCCCGGCTGGTCGGCTGGAACCGCCGCGTGGGCGAGATGCTCGCCTTCCCCCTGCGCATGTTCTACATGGGCATCCACGCCGAGAAGCTGATCGACTGGATGAGCGAAAGCTTCACCTTTACCGACGGGATCGAGGGCGACATGGTGCGCAACTGGACCCGCCGCAAGGATGGGCGCCCACCGCTGAGCTTCGAGATCGAAAGCGCCGACGACCTGACGCTGGGGGTCTTCGCCCAGGAAATGCCCGACCGTGGCTTCGTCATCAGCTTCACCGACATCACCAATGAACGCGCCGCGGTCCGCGCGCTCAGCTTCCTCAACGAGGCGCTGGAGGCGCGGGTGTCGGAACGCACCGAGGAGCTGGAGGCCGCCCTGGCCGAGGCCGCCCTCGCCAACGAGACCAAGTCGCGCTTCGTCGCCGCCGCCAGCCATGACCTGTTGCAGCCACTGTCGGCGGCCAAGCTGTTCCTGGCCTCCGCCGAGGACGAGGCCTCCGAGGAGGCGGCGCCGGT
Source organism: Pseudooceanicola marinus (assembly GCF_002786295.1). GTDB lineage: Bacteria > Pseudomonadota > Alphaproteobacteria > Rhodobacterales > Rhodobacteraceae > Pseudooceanicola > Pseudooceanicola marinus. The sequence goes on from NZ_PGTC01000024.1 coordinate 22,031, forward strand.
GCTCGGCAAGGCCCGGCGGGCGCTGGAAAGCGTCGAACACCTGATGGACGCGCTGGTCGACATTTCGCGCCTCGATTCGGGGCGAACGGAGGTGCATGTCGGCAAGGTCTCCCTGTCGCGGCTGATGCGGCAGCTGGCCGATGAACTGGCGCCGGAGGCGCGCGCCAAGGGGCTGGACCTGCGGGTGGTGCCGACCACTGCCGTGGTGGCCAGCGATCCGACGTACCTGCGCCGCATCCTGCAGAACCTGCTGACCAACGCCGTGCGCTACACCCGCGAGGGCAGCGTGCTGATGGGCGCCCGGCGGCACGCCAACCGGGTGACGGTGGAGGTGATCGACACCGGCCCCGGCATCCCCGAGGACCGCATGCGCGACATCTTCCGGGAGTTTCAGCGCCTCGATTCCGCCGCCAGCGCGTCGGAAGGAATGGGGCTGGGCCTGGCCATCGTGGAACGCGCCTGCAGCCTGCTGAACCACGACCTGACCCTCACGTCCGAGCTGGGCAAGGGCACGCGGTTCGCCGTGACCCTGCCCGTCCTGCGGTTCGATTCGTAGACGCAGCAGGCGGGTTCACCGGCGCGCAACCGACGTGCGGAGGGCGTCCCCCCGAATGCGACAGGGCCAGAACGCAAAAGGCGCGGATCGCCCTCCGGCCAAAACATAGCTCCGCGCCCGGGTCACGGGCGTCAGGGGCGTCACGGCCCGGATCGAGGTTACGAGCCCGGCCGGGCGCCGGACGAGCCTTTCGTCTCCGATGGGAAGGGTAGGACAACAGCGGGCGCCGCGCCGTCGACCGACAGCGGGGGTCTGCCCCCTGAGGCCTGCGCAGGCTTCCGTTCCGTCGGGCGGGGTGGCAGAAGGCTCGCCATCAAGGCCTCCATCTGCCGCGACCATGCGGTGAAACCGTGATGCCTTTCCCAGGCCTCCCGGATCGCCATAGGTTGCGCCGAGCCGGCACGGGCATGAGCCTCCGCCAGGGCGACGACGCGAAGGGCATCTTCCGCCGCATCCTCTCCCCCGGTCGCGCCGGTCAGAAAACAGGCATGGGGGTGGTGCCGTGCCACATCGCGGCACCCCGGCAGGTCCGGCAGCGCCACGGGCAATCCCGCTTCGAAAGCCTCCAGCGCCCCGATCGGTTGCCCCTCGTAGCGCGAGGTCAGCAGGTAGCAATCCGCCGCCACCAGCCAGGGGCGCAGGTCCTCCACTGGGCCGTTGAAATCTATCCGGCGCAAGCCGGCACTGCCCAGGATCCGCCGCGCGCGCTGCCGGAAAGCATGGGTCTCCGTCCCCTCTCCGCAGAAGCTCAGACGGTAGCTTCCCGGCAGCGCGGCAAAGATATGTAGCGCTCGGTCGAGGTTCTTCTGGCGCGAGGCCCGACCCGTCACGAGGATGCGGCGCACCGCCCCGGGCCGGTCTGCGGCGGGAGGGGCCGGCAGGGGACCGACGGTGGAACTGTTGGCCAGAACCTCCAGCCGGTGACGACGGATCAGGCCTGCGCCGGTGGCAGCGACATAGCTGTCGCGGGCGGTGGCGGACAGGAAGATCAGGCAGCGCGCCGGGCCGTTGCGCAGCGACAGCCGCTCCAGCCACAGGGCGAGACGGGCCAGAAGCCGGCGGTGACCCGGGCCGAAGGGCAGCCCGTGGTAGGTGATGGCGATGGCAGGCGGCGGCAACGCATGCCCCCGGGCGCCTGGCAGGGCGAAGCGCAGCGCCCAGCCCAGGAGGATCAGGTGCAGCAGCACGACCCCCATGCGTGCATGGGCCCAGACGAGATCCGGCGTTTCCCGCCGGAGCAGCCGCGCCAGCCGGCGCGCGGTCGTCAGCATCTGCCAGGGCCGCAGGCGCGAGGCCAGACCCGGCATTGGAATGTGACGCACCCCCGCGCCGCGCAGGGCGCTGTAGCCGCCCCGGTCAGGTGCCGAGAGGACCACGAAACGGGCCTGGCCGCCGCAGGCTCGCACCAGATGTTCAAGATGCCGGGGCACGCCGGAACGCCCGCCGTCCCCGCCGATCAGCACCACTTTGGGGCGCGCCGCCTGCGCCTCAGACCTTTCCAAGGATCGCCGCCCCCCAGAAGCCGAGATTGCCCTGCCAGTCCTGCCGGTAGAGCCCGGCGCGACGCAGCTGGCGCAGCCGCTCGCCCAGGCCCGACTGGCGGACGCGGCACAAAGTGCGCAGGATCGCGCGGTTTTCCGGCAGCAACAGGTCCTCGCACCGTGTCAACGCATCGATCTGGGCCTGCAGCCGCGCCGCGTAGGCCCCGCGCAGCACCTGCCCCTTGCGCCCGGCCCAGGCCCGCAGCCCCCGCGCCGCGCCGATGGCATTGTCCCCGTGCAGCCGGTAGAGCAGCGCCGGGGCACGATCGGCCAGGCAGAGCGCCCCGGCCCCGCTGAGCAGCTGGTACAGGAACCAGTCGTGCGCATAGATCCCCTGCGCCAGCGGAGCGGCCCGTCGAGCCAGCCGCGCCGCCGCCGGGTTGAGGACCAGCGTGTTGCCAAAGGCCACGTTTTCCACCAGCGCATTGGCGAAGGAGGGGCGCCTGCGCAGCGGGGGCGATGTGCGATAGCGGCCCGCCTCCGGCTGCCAGTCGATGCGGCGGGCAAAGGTGAAGGCCGGCAGGCTGTTCGGCACGCGGCCCAGCACCTCTCGCGCCCGCGCCAGGCGACCGGGCAGCCAGATGTCGTCCTGATCCGCCAGCGCCACGTAGCCCGGCACCTCCGGCAGGTCCGCCAGCAAGGCCATGTAGTTGGCCGCAAAGCCCCGGCCCGGCCCCTCGGTCAGGCGGATCCGATAACCGCTCCCGTCAAGCTGCGCGGCGAACCGCGCGAGCAGCTCCGGCCCCGCGTCGGCGGAGCCATCGTCGCTGACCCGCAACTCCCAGGCATCTAGGCCGCTGGCCAGCAAACTGGTCAGCTGTGGCTCCAGGTGGCGGGCCCCGTTGTAGAGCCCCATCAGGATCAGCATGCGCCGCTCTCCCATGACGGGCCGCCCGACGCGACCCTGACCCGGATCCTTGCCCCGGGCCGGTTAACACGAGGTATGCGCAACCCGACCCGCGACCATACCGGGCGCGGAGCGCAGGGAAACGGTGGCGGTAAACCCTTCTTTCACGGCCGGGAGCGTATGACCGGCTGAGATGCTCCAGAAGGACCTCGCCGTGTCGACCATGACCCTTTCGCTGCGCCTCGGGCGCCGGTTCCTGCAGATCCTGGCCGAGGATGGGCCGTGGGCCGCTCTGGCGCGCACCCGCCTCTGGCTACGCCGCAGGCTCCGGGACGAGCCGCCCAGCGTTGCGCCCGGCAGCGGGCAGGCGTGGCGCGGGGCCGACGACCTGCAGGCGTTCTGGGTGGAAAGCGCCACGCGCGGGGCCTTTCGCCTGGCCACCGCGCCCGTCCTGCAACGACGCCGGAAGGTGGCCCTGATCGGCGACCTGAACCTGCCGCAATGCCGGAAGTACCGGGTGGAACAGCTGGCCGAGGTGATGGCCCTGGCGGGGGCCGAGTACAGCTTCGCTCACTACGAGGACCTGCCGCGCTGCATGGATATCCTGCAGGATACCACGCACCTCTTCCTCTACCGGCTGCGCAGCCACCCGGTGGTCACGCGCCACCTCTACGAAGCCCGCCGCCTGCGCCTGCGGGTGCTCTACGACATCGACGACCCGCTGTTTTCCGTGCCGGCCTATGCGGGCTATCAGAACATGACGGCCCTGCCCCACGACCTGCAGCAGCATTTCCTGGCCGAGGCGCCCTTCTTCGCCGAGGTGATGAACCTGGCGGATGCGGTCAGCGTCTCCACCCCGGCGCTGCGTGCGCACGCGCGGGATTTCACCCCGCGCCCGGTCTTCCTGCGCCGCAACTTCGCCGATCGTGCCACGCTGGAGGCGCGGCCTGCGCAGGTCAGGCGCCCGACCAAGGGGTTTCGCCTGTGCTTTGCCAGCGGATCGCATGGGCATGAGGTGGATTTTGCACTGATCGAAGGGGACGTGGTGCGTTTCCTGCAGGGAGACCCCGGGCGCCGGCTGGTGATCCTGGGTCATTTCGACCCGACCCGCCTGCCATCCGCGCTGCGCGGTCAGGTCGAGCGCCATCCCTTCACCGACTACGCCGGCTACCTCGGCCATCTGGCAAGCTGCGACGCCGCGGTGATGCCGCTGGCCGATGACCTCTTCAACCGCTGCAAGAGCGCCGTGCGTGTGATCGACGCCGCCTCGGTGGGCGTCCCCAGCCTGGTGGGGCAAGTTTCGGACATGGGGGCCATGGTGCGCGACGGCGAGACCGGGCACGTCCTGAGCCCCGAGGCGAATTGGGCCGAGACGCTGGAAGCCATGGCCGCCGCCCCTGAAACCACCGCCCGGATGGGCCAGCGCGCGCGCGGCGACCTGGAAACCCGCTGGGCCGCCGGGTTGGACACGCCGGTGATCGATCCGGAGATGATCCGCTGGGTGATGGCATGAGCGCACCGCATCTTCTGGTCGGCAACATATTCTTCGCCCCCTATACCTACGGCGGCGCCACGATCGTCGCCGAGGAGGTGGCCCGGCACCTGGCCCTGGATCACGGCTGGCAGGTCAGCGCGGTCTCCGCCGTCAGCCGCGCTGACCTGCCAGCCTATGCCCTGCGCAAGGTGCAGACGGGGCCTGTGCCGAACTACCTTATCAACCTGCCCCCCGGGCGCAGCTACGCGGCGCATTACAGCAATCCACAGGTGACCGAGACGGTCAGCCGCCTCCTGCACAGCCTGGCTCCGGACCTGCTGCACCTGCATTGCCTGCAGGAGCTGGGCAGCGGGCTGATCCGCGCCGGGCGGGAGGCCGGAGTGCCGGTCGTCGTTTCCACCCACGACTTCTGGTGGCTCTGCGAGCGACAGTTCATGATCCGTCCCGACGGGCGCTACTGCGGACAGTCCCCGGTGCGCATCGAGGGGTGTCGGGGGTGTGTCGTTGACCATGACCGGGCGCGCACGCGGGCGCGTCACCTCGCCCGCGCCCTGGCGGAGGCGGACCTGGTCACCTACCCGTCCGCCTTCGCCCGCGACCTGTCGCGCGCCTCCGGCCTGGGCGCCCGGGCAGATGCCGTCTGGCAGAACGGTGTCACGCTTCCGGGTCCGGATTTCGCGGACCGCCAGGCGGCACGCCGCGCGCGGGATCCGCGGCTGACCTTCGGCTTCTGCGGCGGCCCGTCGCAGTTGAAAGGCTGGCCGCTGATCCGGGAGGCCTTCGCCCCGCTGACGCGACAGGACTTCCGCGTGTGGCTCGTCGATGGCGCGCTGGAGGGCAGTTGGTGGCAGGATGTGCCGCTCAAGTCGCTGCCAGGGGATTGGCAGGTCCGGCCCCGTTATAGCCAGGGGGACATGGATGCCTTCTGGGCCGAAATCGACGTGCTGCTTTTCCCGTCGCAATGGAAGGAGACCTTCGGCCTGACGGTGCGGGAAGCCCTGGCGCGCGGCGTGCGGGTGATCCAGACGGACAGCGGCGGCACAGTGGAACATGCCGGGCCGGACCGGGATCGCCTGATCCCGGTCGGTGCCGGGGCAGAGGCGCTGCGGCGGGAAATCCTGCATGCCCTCGACCGGGCGGACCGTCACGCCGAGCCGGTACCCGTCACCGGCTTCGCCGCGCAGGCGGAGGCCTTAGTTCGCCTGAGCGCGCCGCTGATCGAACCGCGGGGCGTCTGGCCCGAGGACCTGTCACAGGAAAACGCCCTGCCCCGCGACATGGCCCCGCTTGCACCGATCAGCCCGCGCGCCAGGGAGCTCGTGGAAGAGATTGCGCCAGCACGCCAACGGGCGCACCGCGCCTGAACGGCTGCTCTTAAGGATGTGACGCTCGACACGCCCCCGTCCGTCCAGCGCAGGGAGACCGCTGCAGCAGACCACGACGTCGAACAAGATCACCGCCAACTCCTCTGCCGGGCGGTCGCGCGATCTCGGCATGGGCGCGGATCCGTCGCCCTGGCCAGCGGCAGGTCTACAGGCCCCAGCTTTCAGGCAGAACCAGACCTTCGGCGCGCAGTTCCTCTGCGATGCGGGCCACGTCCCGAGCCACCAGATCAGGGAAGAAGTCAGGCATCGGGAGCGCCGCAGAGGCATTGACCTGCCGGGCGATCAACGCCTCCGGATAGTCGACATGGGACAGGCCCAGGAATGTCTCGATCCGGCGCAGGCTTGCGCGCGGGTCGGCGCGCATCTCCTCGTAGAACAGCGGCAGGAAGCACTCCTCCGGCAGGCCCGCGCGCATCCGGCGCAGGGCGGCGCCGTATTCGGCATTGGACCAGATGAAATCCTGCCGCAGGAAGCGGTCCACCTGCGCCGGGGACCAGGTCGCCAGCCGGTCCAGCTGTCCCGTCACCTGAAGGTGGAATTTCACGTGGCTCCACAGCCGTTTCACCGGGTCGCGCAGGGTATAGATCACCCGCAAACGGCTGCAGTCGGCCCGGATGCGCGGCCAGGCCTCCGCCGGCAGATGCGCGTAGAGGTTGGAGAAATCGCAGGCGTAGCGCTCTCCCCGCGGGCGGGTGAAGAGGTTGCGATACCACAGGTCATCGACGGGCCGCGACAGATAGGCGGCGACCCAGTGCAGGTTCAGCCGCACGCGGTCGGGATTGGCCCGCTCCGGATCGAAGCGGTCCAGGTAGCGGTCCTTCGCCAGGCGCAGGCGGTTGCGGTCCGACAGTTGGCGGCTGTCGACGTAGCGGTGGTAGAAGTAATGCAGCTCCTTCTCGGGGGAGAAATGCAGATCGGGGTGCTGTTCCAGCACCGAGAACAGCCAGGTGGTGCCGGCTTTCATCGCCCCCGCGCTGAGGAAGAGATCCCCGAAAAGAGACGGACGATCCGTTGCGCCCATGGTAATCCTCCTGATCGTCAGATCAGGTCGGTCTAGGGGCGAAACCTGTAGATTCGTTTACCAGGCTCCGGCGTCCGCCCGCCGGCGGGATCAGAAGATGAAGTCGCCCGCGTCCAGGTCCTCGATCGCGACGCCCTGCAACAGGATCTGATCGCCGTTCGCCCCGGCGATCAGCACTGCGCCGCCCACGTCGAAGGCATGGTTGCGGATCAGGTCGTCAAAATCCGTGATGGCCGTGACCTCGGACAGGTCGATCTTCTCGAAGACGTTCAACGCGTCGAAATCGGTGATCGTGTCGTCGCCGAACCCGTCGGCGAAGACGAAGACATCCGCGTTGAAGTTGCCGCTGATCCGATCATCCCCCGCGCCGCTGTCGATCCGGTCGAAGCCCGCGCCACCGGCCAGCTCGTCATCCCCCGATCCACCGTAGAGCGTATCGTTCCCGGCCCCGGCCCAGATCCGATCCCCGCCGGTACCACTGTAGAGCCGGTCATTGCCCTGCTCCCCGAAGAGCGCATCCGGCCCGTCCCCGCCGTAGGCCAGGTCATCTCCCGCGCCGGTGAACAGCCGGTCGAAGCCCGCATCACCATACATCGCGTCATTGCCGATCCCGCCGAAGAGATTGTCGGCCTGGTTGCCCCCATAGAGCAGGTCATCCCCCGACCCGCCCTCCAGGTGGTCGAACCCCCCGTCGCCAAAGAGCACATCCTGCCCGGCATCGCCGTACAGCCGGTCTTCATGGATGCCGCCGCGCAACTGGTCGTCATCCTCGCCCCCATAGAGCCGGTCGTTCTGGTCGCCGCCGATCAACCGGTCGGTGCCGCTGCCGCCATAGAGATTGTCCTGCCCCGCCTCCCCCAGCATCCGGTCGTCACCACCGTCGCCGTAAAGCCGGTCGGCCTGGCCGCCGCCGTTGATGAAATCGCCGCCGCCGCCGCCATAGAGGGTGTCGAACCCCGCATCGCCGGTCAGCAGGTCCATCCCGGTGCCGCCCTCCACCAGATCGTTGCCGTTGCCCGCGTGGATCCGATCATTGCCCGCATCTCCGAAGACCTTGTCGTCCCCGTCCCCGCCGTAAAGCCGATCCGCCGCCGCCAGCCCGCGAATCGTGTCGTCGGCGCCACCTCCATGCAGCAGATCGGCGGCCTCCGACCCTTCGAGGAGCCGGCCCACCTCGCCCGGGACGTAGCTGTCCAGCGACAGGCGCGACAGCAGGTAGAGGGTGTCGGCGCCGAAATCGGACGCCGACAGGGGATCGCCGTCGGCGCTGTGGACCTCGATCACCTCGTCGCCGATGTGAAACTCTCCGCCCCAGTCGCGGCTGACGAACAGAAGGCGAGACGTGTCGCCGTGATGGGTGATCCGGCTGAGGTCCAGCCGGTCGGTGCCGCGCTCGAAATCCGCGATCACGTCGGTTTCCCCGTCCAGCGACAAGGCGAAGACATCGGCGCCGGCATCGCCCTGCAGCGTGTCGCGCCCCGTCCCGTCGACCAGGATGTCATCCCCCGCCCCGCCGCGCAGCAGGTCATGGCCCGCCCCCCCGGTCAGCGCATCGTCCAGCGCACCGCCCTGCAGGGTGTCGTTGCCCGCCCCGCCTGCGCGGGCCTCTCCCGCCGACGACAGGTCGACCTCGGTCCGGGTGATGCCGGCCTCACCCTCGCCCGCGGCGAAAATGGTCAGCACGTTGCCGGAGACCGCGGCGGCGATGGCGCCCACGTTGGCCAGGCTGAGGTCGGTGCGATCCGCGATGGTGCAGTGATGGAACAGCTCGCCATTGGGCAGCAGCTCGAACAGGGTCACCCCGTCGTCGGCGCCGCCCACCAGCACGTAGGCCCGGCCGCCCACCTCGACCGTTTCCAGCGTGGTGATGCTCTGGAACCGGGTCGACAGATCGTCGATCACATGGTCCGTCGGCGTCACGCTGCCATCCGCACCCAGGCGCATCACGGTGAGGGAGCTGGACCCGGCAGAGGCCACCACGAGCCAGCGTTCACCGCCCGCGGTGACATCGGCCACAGCCGTCGGCGCGTCGATCCAGATGCCATTGCCGGCGCCGATGTCGGCGGTACGGGTCAGCCCGCCATCGGCCTCCACCCGGTAGACAGTGATGGCATCCGCCGTGGCATAGGTTGCCACGACGAACTCGGTCCCGCCCGCCGAGGTCATCAACAGGTCGCTTTCGGCATGCCCCACCCCGGGACCGCCGCGCGCCACGTCGGTCACCTCGGCCCGGCCGGTGGTCAGGTCCAGCCGCACCAGCCCGCCGCCCGACAGGGCGCCATAGCCCCAGGCGCCGCCGGCGCCGTCGCTGCGCACCTCCAGCTCAGTCAGTTGACCGAGGGACAGGCCGTCACTGGCAAAATCCGTGCCCCAGGTCAGGGTGCCGTTCTCCTGCCGCTGCCAGGTCTCAATCGCCTCCCCCGACAGGCCGATCGCGGCGGCCAGGGTCTTGCCGCCGACCTCCATCAGTTCCAGCTCCGGCACGGTCAGTTGCAGACGATTTTCACCGATTTCATCCGTTTCCAGCAGACGCGCCCCGCTGTCGGTCAGGGCATAGCTGGCGATCCCCCCACCGGCCCGCGTGAGGGAATAGAGCATCGTGCCCTGGCTGGTCTCATCCACCAGGAGATCGGTGATCCCCCAGTCGAAGGCGCCCCCGGCACCGGGCAGCAAGCTGCTGTTCTGAAAGTGCAAAGTTCCCATCGTTCACCCCGACTGGGGCGCCGGAGGATCTGTCCCGCCCGCGGCCCGCTCTGTCTCACGAAGGAGAATGCAGGACCAGAACGCGAACGTGAGGCCGCCGACGCGGCGAAATCTGGGCGCTTTGTCTGCCTTCACCTCAAATGCGGTGGAAAGTTCCGGAAACCTTAACCAAGCCGCTAAAGGGCTGCCTATCTCGGCCTGTGGGATTAACCGCCGCGTTTACCAGGCTGGTCCTATCCCAGGGGAAACGCCCCGGAGATCGGAGACCCCCATGCCCCTCACCGCCCCGTCGATCCAGCCGCAGCCTGCCCCGCCCCTGGCCCCGAAGGATACCGGGCCCGACCACATCGGCCTCGAGGGCAGCAGCCCCGCCGCGCCGGGCGCCCCGCTGGTCCCGCCGCAGCCGATGCCGGACGGCGCGAACCCGCTTTACGGCGCGCAGTGGCACTTCCGCCTGATCGGCGACATCGAGGAAGTCTGGGACGACTATACCGGCGTCGGGGTGACCGTCGCGATCTATGACGACGGGGTCGAGGCCGGACACCCGGACCTGGCCGCGAATTACGATGACGGGGCCGAACTGAACCTGGTGGACGCCAGCCCCAACAGCAGCAGCGACGGACACGGCACCGCGGTGGCCGGCCTGATCGGTGCGGCCGACAACGCGGTCGGCGGGGTGGGCGTGGCCCATGGCGCGACCCTGGTCGGGGTGGACTACCTCAACGATGCCTTCCAGCTCGGCTACACGGACTACCTGGCGGTGCTGGAACAGGCCGCCCGATACGACGTGATCAACAACTCCTGGGGCAGCATGCCAGCCTTCCGGGAATACACCGACATCGGCGAACCGACGCAGCAGGCGGGGCGCGAGCGCGACGCCATCGAAACCGCGGTGGTCGAGGGGCGCGGCGGGCTTGGCACGATCTTCCTCAAGGCCGCGGGCAACTATGCCCACGACAGCGGGTCCGAAGCCGCGGGGGTCTACGGCAATGCCCACGGCGACGGGCTGAACAACCTGCATGAGATCATCACCGTCGGCGCAACGAGCTCGTCTGGGTTCGTCGCCTCCTATTCCAACTGGGGCCACAGCCTGCTGATCTCCGCCCCGGCGGCGGCAGTGACCACCGACCGCAGCGGCGGCGCGGGCTATAGCGGGACCGAGTATACCTCCGGCTTCGGCGGGACCTCGGCCGCCACGCCGGTGACCGCCGGCGTCACCGCCCTGATGCTGGAGGCCAATCCCGAGCTCCACTGGCGCGACGTGCAGTCCATCCTTGCCGCCTCAGCGGCGCAGACCGGCTCCACCTACGGCTCCGGCGCCAGCGGGTATGAACGCGACGCCTGGGGGGCCAACGGGGCCACCACCTGGAACGGCGGCGGCATGAGCTATGCCAGCAGCTATGGCTACGGCATGGTCGATGCCCATGCGGCGGTCCGCATGGCCGAGGTCTGGAGCCGGATGCAGCCCGATACCGCCGCGACGCTGACGGCGCGCACCCTGCAAAGCAGTGGCACGGCCGCCATCCGGGACCACGCGACAAGCACGATCCGCCTCGACGCCGGGGCCGACACGATGCGCATCGACCATGTCTACGTGACCATCGACTACGAGCATTCCTGGGAGTCCGACCTGACCTTCTCGCTGGTCTCCGCCAGCGGATACGTGGTCCCTCTGAAGCAGCTGGAGGGCGGCAGCAGCTACGACGGCGACTGGACCTTCGGTGTCGCCTCGCTGCGCGGCATGACGGACGGGGGCAGCTGGTCGCTGCGGGTGACCGACACGGCCACCGGCGATGAAGGGCGGGTGAACAGCGTCAGGCTGGAGTTCGAGGGACAGACCCTGGATGCCGACGACATCTATACCTTCACCGACGACTTTCGCGCGCTGCGAGATGAGGAAGCCGGCCGCGCCCAGGTGGTCGAGAGCAACGGCGGCACCGACTGGATCAACGCCGCCGCCCTGACCGGCCACGCCCAGATCAGCCTGCAGAACAGCAGCGCCACCCTGCGGGTCAACGGGGCGCCATGGACTGAATTCGACGGCCGGATCGAACATATGGCCGCCGGCGACGGCCACGACACCCTGGCGGGCAATGACGCCGACAACCAGATCCTGGCCGGGCGCGGCAACGACATCCTGCAGGGTGGCAGCGGCGACGACACGCTGGAAGGCGGCGCCGGTGAGGACAGCCTCAGCGGCAGCTACGGTGACGACGTGGCCCATGGCGACGGCGGGGACGACCTGATCACTGCCGACGCGGGGTTCGACACGATCTATGGCGGCACCGGGGCCGACCTGCTGAATGGCGGCAGCAATGCCGACGAGTTGCATGGCGACAGCGGTGACGACAGGCTGATCGGCGAACTGGGCCTGGATCACCTCTATGGCGGGGCCGGCAATGACCTGCTTTATGCCAACGCCGAGAACGACCTGCTCTATGGCGGCGCCGGCGCGGACACGCTGAATGGCGGCACGCAGGAGGATCGGCTTTACGGCGGCATCGACAATGACCGGCTGCATGGCGAGGGCGGTTTCGACCGGCTTGAGGGGCAGAGCGGCGACGACTGGCTGGACGGGGGCCGGCAGGCCGACAACCTCTTCGGCGGCACCGGGGTCGATACGCTCTACGGCGCGCAGGGCCTTGACCGGCTGTTCGGCGGCGAGGATCGGGATCGCCTCTATGGGGGAAGTGGCGACGACGGGCTGTTCGGCGGCGATGGCGACGACATCATGGGCGGCCAGGACGGCGACGACCGGCTGTTCGGCGGGCGGGGCAAGGATCTGTTGTCTGGCGGGGCCGGCAACGACACCCTCTACGGCAACGCCGATTTCGACACCCTGCTCGATTCCTCGGGCGACGATGTCTACTACGGCGGCTTCAATGCCGACACGTTCTATTTCACCTCATTCGCCGGGCAGGACACGATCGCCGATTTCGATGCGCTGAACGACCTGGAAGAGATCGTGTTCCAGCCCGGGACCAGCCCGATCACCGACTACGACGACCTGAGGGCCAACCACATGGAGGATCTCGGCGGGTCGGTTCGGATCCATAACGGAGGGGGCAATACGATCCTGCTTGCGGGGGTGAACTTCGCAGATCTGGATGAGGCGGATTTCGCCTTCTACTGATCCGCCTCGCCGGTCTGCGGGACGGAAGCGGCGGACGCATCGCCCGTCACGGGCGCGGCGGCCAGGGTCAGCACAACCGCCGCCGACCCCGGCGCGGCCTGCGCCCCGGGCATCGGCTGACCGCGCAGCTCGTAAAGCGATGATCGGGCGGCCCGCCCGGCCCCGGACAGGGGGCCCCACCCGCGCAGCGCCACCCCTTGACGCAGGACCTCCGCGGCGACCCCGTCCGGAGACAGCCCGCCGACCCGCAGCGCCAGCCGCGACAGGGGCCAGCCCGCCACGTCTTCGGTCGCGCCGATCGCGGCACGGAACAGCCGGCTGGCCCGGAGGATCCGGCGCTCTGCATCCACCGCCACCGCCGCCACCTGCATGAACTCCAGCACCTCCTCCATGTCCTGGCTCAACCCCGCCAGCAGCGCGACCTTGCCCGCGCTTTGCATCGGCACCACGCTCAGACCGTGATCCGTGCGTGGCGGCGCCTCGGGACCGTCGGCCGCGCTTCGGGTCGGGCGCACGGTCACAGCGACCGGCGCCGGCGCGAAGGGGGTTGGGGAGAGATCGGCGCCGCTGACCTGCAACCGTCCCAGAACGAAGTCCAGGGTCCTGTCACTGGTCGACAACGCGCGCTCCGGCAGCGCCGCCACGGCCCCCGGGGGCCTCCGGTCGGTGCCGCCCAAAAGGGATGTACCCTCCGTCTCGGGGCGGGTGACCTCCTCACGCCCTGACAGCCTCACCAGGATCAGCCCGGGCGCGGACAGCCCGGCCCCGAGCCAATCCATGCGCAAGATCAGCTCATGGGTTTCGCCCTCGGCCAGGCGCAGGCTCACCCTCTGTTCCAGCGGGGGGGCGGGCGCCTCGCGCAGCTTTTCCATGCCCGCCCGGATCTCCCGGGCGAGATCCGGTTGCACCACCTGCGAGAGGGGATGCCGCCCGGAGCGGCCCAGGGAATCGACATAGGCACCGGCATTGCCGAACCAGGCCACGACCTCGCCATCGTCGGGGCGCAGCATGATCGAGGAGGGGGCGTAGCGCCGCATCAGCGCCTCGTAGGAGTGCAGCAGGCGCGTGTCCCTATCCGCGGCCTCGGTCCAGTTCGCCGCGGCGGAGGGAACCGGGTCCGCAGGGCCCTCCCCCGTCTCGGCAGACGCGGCGGCCGCGCCCCGCGCGTCGCCGGGCCGCACCTGGAACAACCCCGTCCCTCCTTCGATCGGCATGAAGGCCGAGCTCTGCGCGCCCGGGGCCTCCTCGGGGTCCAGCATCAGCCGGCCGCCGGGCCGCAGCCCGAAGAGGAACATGGACAGGACGCGCGCCTGCGCCTCGTCCCGGAACGCGCCCAGCAGGTTGCGGCAGGAGATCAGGTCCAGATTCAGGAAGGGCGGATCGCTCAACACGTCGTGGACGGAGAAGATCACGTGTTCGCGCAGCTGCGGGTCGATCAGGACCCCGGCGCCACGACGGTGGAAGTAGGCGCGCCGCATCCGAGCCGGGACGGATTTCACCGCCTCGGTCGGAAAGATACCGGCAGAGGCTTTCTCGATCGCGGCGGGTTGCACGTCGGTGGCGATCACCCGGTACCGCCGCCGGATCCCGGCGGCGCGCAGGGCATCGCACACCTCCATGGCGATGCTGTAGGCCTCTTCGCCGGTGCCGCAGCCGGGCACCCAGATCCGCAACGCCTCCTCCGGGCGGCTCTGTGCGACCAAGGGGTCGATCACCTGCCGCCGCAAAGCCCGGAACGCCCGGGCATCGCCATGGAAGCGGCCCCGGCGTGTCGTCATCAACTCGGCAAACAGCGCCTGGATCATGCCCGAATCCCGTTGCAACATCGCTGCGAAGGCCTCGGGCGTGTCGATGCCCCTGTGCCGGCGCGCCCGGTTGATGCGGTCGCGCAGCGGGGCCTGTCGGTAGGCCGAAAGATCCACGCCCATCCGGCTGCTGACCAGGTCGAGTATGGCATCCTTTGCCTCTGACGGCTGCGTCGGCGCCGAGCGGCGCCGTTCCGCCAGAAGGGCGGCAAGCGCGTCGGGGAGATCGCCGGCGGGCCGCGTGGCCACGACGGCCCCGGCCTCGATGGCTGCGGCGGGCATGGCAGGAAAGAGGGCCTCGGCAGGGTCCTGCGCCAGGACCGGATGGCCCGCCGCCCGCAGGGCGCGCCCCCCTCGGGCGCCGTCCTCCCCCGCCCCAGACAGGGTCACCCCGGCCACCGCGCCGGCCGCGCGGGAGCACAGAGACGCCATGGCCGTATCTATCAAGGGGAAGCCCGACAACTGGTCCTCGGTCAGCGCCGCGACGCGAAACCGGCCGTCGCGCCATTCGACCCGCGTACCGGGCCGGTTGATCAGGATCGTGCCGGGAACGGGGCGTTCGCCGTCTTCCAACGGCCGGACCGGCCAGGAGGTGCGCCGCGCCAGCGCATCAGCCCAGGCGCCCCCACCGTCGCCCGACAGATCGCCAGACTGGCGCCGGAGCACGACGCAGCACCAGCCGGACCCTGACGGCACGGCGCCGATGAAACGTTCGAGGGGATCCACCCCGCCTGCCGCGGCACCAATCACGATTACCGGCACGTCGCCGTATCGCCTCTGGCCATCGGACCGATTCATACCAAGGGCACCAATTTCACCTTTACCGGGCAAGTGTCGCGCGCGTCAGGATGAAATGCAACCTTTGCGGGTACCTGCACTGCTTTTGTCCTTCGGATCAGAGGGTTCACGGTCGTCCGCTTGCGCCGCCGTACCCGCCCCTGCCGGCCTGCCCAGCTCCGCCGATCTGGACCTGTCCGCCCGTGGTGTTGCGCGTCGCAGCAGTTCCGCCGGCTCCATCGGGTAGCCCAGGCCATAGCCCTGACCCAGATCGCACCCCATGTCGCGCAGGACCGCCGCCTGCGCCGGCCCCTCGACCCCCTCGGCGACGACGCGAAAGCCCAACTCCTGCGACAGCTGCAGGATCGAGGCGACGATGGCGCGATCCCGACGGCTGGTGCCGATCCCCCCGACGAAGGACCGGTCTATCTTGACCATGTCCACGGGCCAGGTCTGCAGGTGAGACAACGTGCCGTAACCGGTGCCGTAGTCATCCAGGGCGATCTCGGCCCCGCGCCGGCGCAACTCGGTCAGCGAGCGGAACACCTGCCCGCTGCCTTCATCCAGCACTACGGTTTCTTGCACCTCGATCACCAGTTCGGACCAGCCGACCCCGGTGTCCGCCAGCATCATCTGCAGGTCGAAGACGAACTCCCGGTCCATCAGGTCGAAATAGGTCAGGTTCAGCGACAGCTTCACCCCCGGCGCCAGCCCCGGCCGGGCCTCGGCGAAGACCGCCAGGGATTCGCGCGCCATGTGGCGGGTGAGGTCCGAGGCGAACTGTGGGTCGGTGAAGATCGAGGGAAAGGCCTCCGGCGCCATCAGGCCGTGGCGCGGGTTGTTCCAGCGGCACAGCACCTCGAGCACCTGCACCGCGCCCGTCCCCAGGTCGACCATGGGCTGGAAATAGGGCACCACCTCGCCCGCGCGGCAGGCATCGCGAAAGGTCTTTGCCAGCTCGGCGTGGTCATAGCGTGCACCGATCCCCGCGTCATAGAGCGTTGCCGCCCCGTGGCCGACGGACTTGGAGGCATAGAGGGCCAGGTCGGCCCGGTTGTAGAGCCATTCGTAATCGGCCGCGTCGCGGGGGAACTGCGCGGCGCCGATGCTGACCCGACCCAGGCCCGGCTTGTCCAGCGGGGCGGTGACCCGCAGGATCGCATTGGTGAAGGCATCGAGACGCCGCCGCAGCGCCGCCAGCTCCTCCGGCTGGTCCAGCGGCAGGACCACGCCGAACTCATCCCCGCCCAGGCGACCGACGACCGCTCCCTCCGGCGCGCAGTCGCGCACCGCCCCGGCCACGGTGCGCAAACAGAGGTCCCCGAACTGGTGGCCGTAGCGATCATTGATCGCCTTGAACCGGTCGATGTCGAACAGAACGAGGAGAGCGGGCCGCGCGGAATCCTGCAGCAGGGCGCGGCTGTAGCTCTCGAAAGCCTTGATATTGGTCAGCCCGGTCAGCGGGTCGCATTCGCTGGCGCGCTGCAGGGCCTGCATCTCGGTGTGGACAGCTGCCAGGCGCTGACGCAACTCCAGATCGCGCAGCCGGTCATTCAAAAGCGTCTCGACCGTGGCGCCCAGCAGGTCGAGCCCGCGGCTGATCCGGTCCCGCGCGGCGGCATCGAGGGGGCGGCCGCGGGCCGAGCCGAGGCAAAGCGCCAGGACGCCGGCGCAGGCGCCGGTCCGCAGGAACAGCGCGCGCGCCATGGCCGGGTCCCCCGGACCGACGGTGCGATCGGTGATCAGTGGTTCGGAGATCGCCGGCGGCTGCGCCTCCGCCCCGGCTCCGTTTCCAGCACCGGCGAAGCCCTGCAGGCATTCGGTGGCCAAGGGCAACAGGGCATCGACGCCCGCGTCGTCCCCGATCATGCAATCGCCGAGCCCCAGTTGGGCCGCCCGATCCGGCGTCAACGACAGGATGACCGCGGAGGCGCCGGTCAGCTGTTCCGTCAGGCGCGCCACATCGCGCAGCGCCCGCGCCGCCGGTCGCGCTCCGTCATCCTCCGCTGGGTCGCTGAACAGCCTACGCCAGGGCATCGCGCCGCCCTCTCCGCTCACAGGCCCATGCCCTGGGGTCGCACCGGGACGGCCCGGCGCATCGCGTCTCCGTGGCGACGCGATGCGCGGCCGGATACGCGACCGGCCCTTCGGCCCCGGGGCCGACTCCTCCCTGTGACTGTCCCATCCGATCCTGTCCCGGCTCCGGCAAGGAGCGTCTTGTCCCGTCTGAGCAGGGCCACCACCTCGGCCCCTCGCTCATGCCTTTGCACCGCCGCGCCCGCCGAACGCGCGCCAGGCGGAGAATGCCCACCGAAAGAGGATCGAAAGAAAGTGTTAAGATGTCGTTAACCAATGACCTGAGGTCACGAGGCCCGCAAGGGACCACCGGCCCCATGGCGCCCCTACGTAGGTCCAGCGCGGGGTACCGCGAACAGCAGCGCGGAGCCCTTAACGGCAGATGCTTCGGTACGCGCCGGCAGCGTTGGCCGGAAACAACGGGAGGCGCCGGAGACATACGACAAGCGCTGATACAAGCGGCGCAATCGCATCTAGATCATGTTCGACAATCTCAAGGACTGGCGGCGGGTGGCCACGCGATACGACAGGCGCCCCGAGGTCGTCCTCTCGGCCAACGCTCTCGCCGCTGATGTCATCCACCGGCTATGTGTCCTGAGCCTAAACCATTTCTTCGCAAACCCGCCGAGCCACCAACATGTGTGGCATTCACCTAAGTGCGAGTTGCACGCCACAGCCGATGAGCGACTATCGCACCATGTTGAGCTCGGAGCGCGGAGATGTTGACGCAAGAATGCTCTACCAGTTGGTGAGGGAACTTCACGAGACGCGAGGGCAAATCGTGCATGCTGCACGTCCGCCGAAGTTGGCGCCGGTAGATTTGACTGCACGACTTGCGCGACGTGCATTTATGCACGCGTTCGACGATGGTAAAATCCCCGACGCGGAGAGGGTTGCCGAAGCGTGGTCGGCACGTATCAACTACTGACGACAGTATAGCAGCGGTCATCGACCGTGGAAAAGCTGCGGCAACTCCGTCCGCGTGCGAACTTCGGTCCCGCCGAGGCTCGAAACCTCAGCAGCCGACTTTTTCGAATTGGCGCGCTTCAGCATTGTGAACCGGTGCCGAAGGTCGACCGTGGGCCGAGGCCTCGGGCAGGAGGAAGCCGCAGGGAGCGTGCAGTTTGTCAGCCTTGGCGGTTTAGCCGTGACATCCGGGGTGACGGTCAACTGGCCAGTTGCCTGCAGACAAAGTCGGCGCGTGATGCGATGTCGGTGCACGGCAGCTCCGTGATCTTGTATCCGAGAGCGGTGTAGGTCTCCCGCATGACGGCGCAGGTCGCTTCGGCCTCGGCGCGGGTCTGCTTGCGTTCGGTGTCCTGTGTGAAGATCTCATCCCAGTAGGGGGTAAGGAAGACGCGGGCGTTGTAGCGGGCTGCCTTGGCTGCTGCAGCGACGTGGGGCGGCACGGGGAGGCGGCAGAGGGTCAGGTAGCCCATGATGTCGGGAATGCCGCGGTCGAAGATCACGGGGCCTGAGAGGGCCTGTGCGTCCTCGTAGGCGCGCAGGTCTCGCTCCAGCATCCGTTCGGCATAGGCCATGCGGTCCGCCCAGGGGAGGGCGTCGCCGCCGTGCGCCATCTCCTCGCGGATGATCGCGCGGCCGGATTCGGGGATCGTGTGAAGGCCACGGCGGGCGAGCTCGGTGATCAGGCTGGTCTTGCCCGAACCGGGGCCGCCCGTCACGACAAAGAAATGGTCGCTCATGGGCCATCCTCAGGTTTGACAGGGGAAGGGCTGCGCAGCGATCGACGCTCCGAAAGGCGCGGATCAAAGCAGCATGGATTTTCGTAGGGAAAACAGCACCGGTCTGCGTGGAAGAGGCAAAACCTCTGACGAGAAAGGCAGAACTATCTGGTGCTTTTCAATAGGGGAATGGTGGAGCCTAGGGGGATCGAACCCCTGACCTCTTGCATGCCATGCAAGCGCTCTCCCAGCTGAGCTAAGGCCCCGTTCCGCAAGGCCGTTTCGACCTTGTGCGGCGCTATCTATGGGAAGGCCGGGGCGGGATCAAGCGAAAAATCGCGCCACGGGGAGGAATTTCTGAAGGGGATCCTCCGCCCCCTGTTTGCCCCGCCAGGCCACCGGCCCGACGGGCGCTGGATCAGCTTTCGTCGTCGTCGCCGGGGACGTCGGCCAGCTCGTCGAGCGAGACGTTGTCGTCATCGTCATCGTCGTCCAGCAGATCATCGTCCAGTTCGACATCGACATCATCCTCTTCGATGACATCGCCGTCCGACGTGTTCTCGCGCGAGGCGGCTTTCTTCGACGAGGCGGCATCGGCGGCATCGGCGGCGATCATGCGGCTCTTGCCAGTCTCGACCTCGACGATCTCGCCGGTGTAGGGGCTGACGATCGGGTTCTGGTTCAGGTCATAGAACCGCTTGCCGGTGGTCGGGCAGACGCGCTTCGTGCCCCATTCTTCCTTGGGCATTTCTGGTTCCTTCTTGGCTGACATCACTTGTCCAGGATCTGCGCCACCTGCCATAACGGTCCCGATCTATCAAGACCTTTCGACCGCCACGCGGACGCAACACACTCCGAGGAGCCATATGGGCCAGCATATGCTGCCGGGCAACCCCCCGATCCCCCTGATTCTCCGCCGCTCCGCCCGGGCGCGCCGGATTTCGCTGCGTGTCTCCTCTTTGGACGGACGCGTGACCCTGACCCTGCCGGCCCGCGTGGCCGAGGACGAGGCACTGGCCTTCGCCGCCGAGAAGGAGGCCTGGCTGCGCCGCAACCTGTCGCGCCATGCCGCGCCGGAGGTGATCGACCTGGGCACCCGCCTGCCGGTCGAAGGGGTGCCGCGGCTGATCTGCATGGGCAGCACGCGGCGCGTGCGCCTCGACGGCGACCGGCTGGAGGTGCCCGATCACCGCGTCGGTACACGGCTGGCCGCCTGGGTGCGGGAGCTGGCGCGCGACCGGCTGACCGAGGCCTGCGACCGCCACGCCCGCGCCCTGGGTCGCCCCTACAACCGCCTGACCCTGCGCGACACGCGCTCCCGCTGGGGCAGCTGCACCGCCGACGGCGCGCTGATGTTTTCCTGGCGTCTGGTGATGGCCCCGCCCCGCATTCTCGACTACGTCGCCGCCCATGAGGTCGCGCACCTCGAAGAGATGAACCATTCCAGTGCCTTCTGGGATGTGGTGACGCGTCTTTACGGCGATCACCGTCCCGCGCGCCGCTGGCTGAAGAGCGAGGGCACGGTGCTGCACCGCTACCGGTTCGACGGCTGACGGTCGGAGCGGGGGCGGTCGGCGCTTGACGGCGGGTGCGACTGTGATCACATAGCGTCCATGCTGATCCAGACGCGCCCCGATCCCTCTCCCTCGGCCCATGACCGCGTCTACCGCGGGCTGCGCAGCCGCATCATGCATGGGGAGATCCCGCCAGGCCAGGCCCTGACGCTGCGGGGCATCGGCAAGGACTTCGGCGTGTCGATGACGCCGGCGCGCGAAGCCGTGCGGCGCCTGGTGGCCGAGGGGGCGCTGCAGCTGTCGTCGTCTGGCCGTGTCTCCACCCCGGACCTGTCCAACGAGCGGATCGAAGAGCTGGCGGCCCTGCGCGCGCTGATCGAGGTCGAGCTGGCCTCCCGCGCCCTGCCGCGGGCCCATATGGCGCTGATCGACCGGCTGCAGACGATCAACGGCACCATCGCCGACGCCGTGCGCGCCCACGACCCCGTGGGCTATATCCGCACCAACCTGGAATTTCACCGCACACTTTATCTGCGCGCCCAGGCGCCCGCGATGCTGGCGATGACGGAAACGGTCTGGCTGCAACTGGGGCCGACCATGTGCAAGCTCTACGGGCGGATGCGGCGCAGCGAGGCGCCCCATTTCCACCGTCACATCATCGCCGCGCTGAAGGCCGGAGATGAACCCGGGCTGCGCCTGGCGGTGCGCTCGGACGTGACCCAGGGTCTGCGGATGCTGACGACCTGAGTCTGCTGACCATCTGGCTCAGCCCCCCCGGGTCACTGCACCCAGATCGCCCTGAAATCATTGACATTCGTACCCGTAGGACCGGGGGCAAAGATACTGCCGGCTGCCTCGAAGGCGGTGAAGGCATCATTGCCCGCCAGGGCGGCGGCAGGATCGACGCCGGCGGCGCGCATGGCCGCGGCGGTCTCCCCGTCGGCAAAGGCGCCCGCGTTGTCCTCGGACCCGTCGATGCCGTCGG
Source organism: Pseudooceanicola marinus (assembly GCF_002786295.1). GTDB lineage: Bacteria > Pseudomonadota > Alphaproteobacteria > Rhodobacterales > Rhodobacteraceae > Pseudooceanicola > Pseudooceanicola marinus. The sequence goes on from NZ_PGTC01000024.1 coordinate 43,554, forward strand.
TGTCGGCGGCCAGGGCCAGGATGCCCTCCTGGCCATCGATCTCCATCGCAAGCGACAGCAGGAACTCGGTGTTACGCCCGCCGCGTCCCTTGTGGCGCAGGGTCACCGTCGTCTCGCCCCCCGACAGGATCAGCACCGGGGCGCGGAAGGGCCGGTCCTTCAGACGCACCTCGCGGGCGATGGCGGCCTGGACGCGGGCCACCTCGCGGGCCTCACCCTCCATCGCGTCCGACAGGATCACGGCGGGCAGGCCGCGCGCCTCGGCCAGGGCCGCGGCGGCCTCCAGCGACCGGGCGGCGGAGGCGATCACCCGGACGTCGTTGCGGGCGAAGAAGGGGGTGTCCGGATCCGGCGCATCCTCCGGCGCGTCGCGCAGGAAATCGAGGATGCGCTGCGGGATCGGGATGTCATGTGCGGCGATGGCTGCCATGGCCTCGGCGCGTCCCTTGCGGCAGGGCACCGTCGGGCCGGAGGCCACCTGCGCCGGGTCATCCCCCGGCACGTCCGACACGATCAGCGACACCACCCGCGCAGGCGCGGCGGCGGCGGCCAGGCGCCCGCCCTTCACCGCCGAGACCTGCTTGCGGATGGCGTTCATCGCCGAAATCGGCGCGCCCGACGACAGCAACGCGGTGTTCAGCGCCTGTTCATCCTCCAGGCTCAGACCCTCGGGCGGCGCGGCCAGCAGGGCGGAGCCGCCGCCGGTGATCAGCGCCACCACCAGGTCATCTTCGGTCAGCCCCGACAGCAGGTCGAGGATGCGCGCCGTGGCGGCCTCGCCTGCCGCGTCGGGGACGGGGTGCGCGGCCTCCAGCACCTCCAGGTGGCGACAGGGGGCGGCATAGCCGTAGCGGGTCACGACGAGGCCCTCGGGGGTGGGGTTGCCGGCCTTTTCCCAGGCCTCTTCAAAGGCCTGCGCCAGCTGCGCGGCCCCCTTGCCGGCCCCGATCACCACCGTGCGGCCGCGCGGCGCCTCGGGCAGTTGCCCCTCCAGCGCGCGGGCCGGGTCCGCCGCCGCCACGGCGGCACGGAAGAGGCTGGCGAGGAAGGCGCGGTCGTCGGGGGTCATCGAGGTCTCCGGGTCACGAAAGATCAGCTTAGCAGCCCGCCCAAGAAGGACCAGCCCCGAAGGTGGCACCGGCGGCCCACTGTGGCGGCCCTGCTGATCCGCGCAGCGACAGGCGACCGACAGAAGGCTGCAGACCGCGCCCGACCCCAACCTTCTCTTTGCCGGAAATATCCCGGGGCGAGGCGCGCCGCAGGCGTGGCGGGGGCAGAGCCCCCTCCCCCTCAGGCACAGCGGCGCGACAGGGCGGCAGCGCCCGGCGCAGCGGGCTGGCGCGCCCAGACCCGGCCCTCGCGGCGAAACATCGCAGAGGCCTCGGGGGCGAAGACCGCCTGGGCCCCCTGACCACGCGCCCCCCAGGTGGTCACCCGCAGGGCGCCCGTTTCTTCCCAGTCGAGCAGGTTGAAGGTGTTGTCGTCCCCCCTCGTGCGCGACGACAGACCCGTGCCCGCCTGCACGAACAGCAGCCCCGGCGCGGCGCGGAAGGGCGCGGAGGACGCCCTGTGCAGGTGGCCCGACAGCACCACGTCGGCGCCGCAATCGGACAGCTGCGCCAGGGCGGCCCGCGCCCCGCGCATCAGCCGCTTGTCCACCTTCGGCCCATGTTCCAGAGGATGGTGCACCACCACGACCGAAAGATCCGCCGGATGCTCCGCCAGGCGCCGCGCCACACGGTCGCGCGCCCGCGAAGAGAACTTCCCCTGCTGCCAGGCCAGCGGGTTCACCGTGTTCACCCCCACCACCGTCAGCTTGCCGTCCGAGAAGACCGGCTCGGTGTCCTCGTCAACGTAGCGGCGGTAGCGGCGGAAGGGGGCCAGAAGACGCTCGAAGGGGCGGTCCAGCGGCGTGTCGTGGTTGCCCGGCACCGAGAGCACCGGGGCGGGCAGCTTCGCCAAGAAGTCTTGCGCACGGCGGAACTGGACGTGGCGGGCCCGCTGGGTAAAGTCGCCCGAGACCACGACAAGGTCCGGCCGGTTGCGGGCAATGGCGGCCAGCAGCGGCGCCTCCAGATCCGGGCGGGCGCGGCCGAAATGCAGGTCGGACAGATGCAGAATGCGTTTCATCGGCGGTCTTTCATCGTGTTCACGTCCCATGGGGCAACGCCGCGGACAGGGTCGCCCTAGCTGGCCTCAACGGGCGCCTAAGTGCCACTCTCGGGGCCGGGTTCAGAGCTGGCGTCGGTGTCCTTCGGCGGCAGAAGGATGGTCAGCTTCTGGTCGGTCATGGCGAAATCGAAGGGGCTGGTATCACGCCGCTTCTCCCCGTCGAAGGCCAGCAGCGGGCGGCGGCGCGCGGTTTCGACCCGCACGCTTTCCGCCTCCACCAGGTCGTAGTCACGCCCCTGCTGCATGCTGCGCGTCACCAGCCGCCAGGCCAGGCGGAACAGCGCCGCGCGGCTTTTTCCGCGCCCGATCAGCAGGGCCAGGTGATCGCGCTGGATCGCGTCGCAGCCGGCGAGGTTGAACCGCTGCAACTGGTAGGCCGAACGCGCCACGAAGAGCAGCGGTGTGCGATACTCCTTCCGCTCGCCGTCTGCCAGCGTCAGGGTCAGATGCATCGGCCGCTGGAAGCGCCAGAAGGTGCGCACCACCGACCAATGGGCCATCAAACGACGGCGCCCGAAGCGACGGTAGACGTCTTCGCGTTCCTTCAGGATCGACGGGTAGATCCCCAGGGAGGCGTTGTTCAGGAAGACCTGGTCGTTGACCTCGCCCACGCGGATCGGCCGGCGTTCGGCCTCCAGCAGGGTGCGGGCGGCCTCCTCCGGCGCCTCCGACAGGCCCAGGCCGCGGGCGAAGTAGTTGAAGGTGCCGAGCGGCAGCACCGACATCGCAGCGTCGCGCCCGACCATGGCATCCGCCAGGGCCATCGCGGTGCCGTCACCGCCGGCGGCTACCACCGTACGGGCGCCATCGGCGATCTCCTCGTCGAGGATCGCGTTCAGCGCATCGGTATCGCCGGGCGACCAGTGGCGCAGGCGGGCGCCCGCGTCCTCCAGCACCGCCATGGCGCGGCGGATGGCGTCGCCGTCGCGGGCGTTGGTGCCCGAGGCCTCGTTGGCGATCACCAGGAAGGGGCCATTCCGCCGCGCCTCACCAGCCCGCTCGGGGGTGTCCGGGGCCTCTGCCCGGTCGGGATCTATTGCCATTGCCTGAGCCAAGCTCTGCCCTCCGGGCCTGATGTCGCTGGGGACTGTCCTGGCAGGACAACGCCGCAGGGCCACAAAAGGTTCACCCGCCGAAAACGGCGGGTGCAGGGGCGGACCGAAGACAGGCGGGGCGGGGCGAAACCGGCCCCGCCCCCGGGGTCACTTCTTCTTGCGCCAACTGGCGAACCAGCCCGAGACACGGCCCCGGCCGTCGTCCCAGCTGTCCTCGACGTTCTCCATAACCGGGTCGATGCGCCGTTCGCGGAAACGGATCCAGCGTACGCGGATCGCCCAGCAGATCGCGGCGAAGATCAGCAGGATGATGATGTTGAACCAGGGGATCAGCGTCACGTCGGGGCTGTCCAGGGCGCGCACGCCGACGGCATTGGGGAAGATCGAAATGAACTCGTTCCGCCAGCCGTAATGGGTCACCGCCACCCACTGCGGGTTGGCGGAGGTGGAGCGCAGGTCGGCCGCCTCGGTCTGCAGGTTGTTGGTGTCAAACTTGAAATAGGGCGGCCAGCCCCAGCCCGTGTCCTCGTTGCGATAGACCATCGGACGACCGTTTTCACGGATCGACTGGATGAAGAAGACGTCGCGGTTGACGGTTTCGCTGGCATTGCCGGTGTCGGCCTTGGCCCAGAAGATCGAATTCTCGCCGAAATCGACACGCCGCTCGAAGGTGTCGGTGATGCGCACGATGTCGCGCTGCGGCAGGGTGTAGTGGAAGAAGGCCGCGATCAGCAGCCAGAAGACGGCCCAGAGGGCCCATTTCACGTAGCGCATGGCGGTCTCCCTTACATGAAGTTCACGAGATAGATGATGAAGCCCACGATCACCACCGGCAGGATGTAGATCAGCAGGATCAGTTTGCGACGCAGGGAATCGTCGTAGTCGTCCAGCCCCCGTTCGACATAGTCCGCGCGGTCGCCGGGGCGACCCTCTTCCTCCCAGGCGCGCTTCAGCTTGCGGCGGCGGACCTGGCGCGACCAGATAGAGATCACGACATAGGCCAGGGTCATGACGACGAAGGCTACCAGGGCCAGGCGGACAAAGGCGAAGACCACGGGCTACCTCCTTTCGCGGATCACCGCGCCCCAGGGGCCGACGATCGGCACGGGATCGGGCGCCGGGCTCTTGTTGGTGCGCGACCAGGGGCCGGTGCGCCGACTGGGCGCCGCGGCGGGCGCGGGGGCGGGCGCCGGGGCATCATGGCCAAAGAGCGCCTCACGCGTACCGGCCTTGTCGGCGAGGTAATCGCGCGACAGGAAATCCGCGACATAGCTTTTCTTGGTGTCGCTCCACCCGGCGTAGAGCGCATAGAACAGCTCCTTGTGGCAGATGAACAGCTGCCGCACGTCCTTCGGCGCCAGTTCCGCCAGGAGCATGTTCACCAGGTCGCGGTCCGGGGTATCGGCGGCGCGCAGCAGGTAGAAATAGGCCGGGTCCTCAGGCGAATGGCGCGGGCGGCGGCCTCCCTCCTCCAGCCAGGCGACGACGCGGCGGATCTGGTGGTATTCCGCGGGCAGCCGCTCGGCATTGTCACGGGCCAGGGCGCGCAGGTCGCGGGCGGTGGCGCCGGCCAGGTCCAGCCCGCCGTCCTGGGCCGCATCCACGACGATGAAATCCATTTTCTGCCGCAGCACCCGCGCCGCATCGAAGCCGCGCGCGGTGACCAGCGGCTGCACCAGGCCGTTGCCATGCAGCCAGGCGGCCACGTCACGCGGGTCGCCCATGTCGACCACCGGCAGCGGCGGCTTGCCCAGGCGCGCGGGCTCGCGGGCCAGCAGCGCCGGCGTGTCGCATTCGGAAAACAGGTAGACGCCGCCCAGATGCGAGGTCCAGAAATTGTCCTGGTGGAAGGCGGTGTGTTTCAGCCGGATCGGGTTGCGCGTCACGTCGCCGGTCTTGCGCGCCAGGGCGATCATCTCGTCAATCAGCGCATCATCGAACCAGGCGTCCTCCTCATCGAGGAACCGTTCGGCGCGCGCGGCCAGCGCCTCGGCATCGCGCAGGGTGCCGGTGGTGGTGTCGGCCTCGATGGTCAGGCGGCGGACATCCATCAGCTTCTGCGCGCTGTCGATATCGAAGACCCCGTTCACCATCTCCCCCGCCACGGCATCGCGGGCGGTCAGGGCGAACAGCTGCGCCTCGTTGCGATCGATGAACTGGCGCAGCAGGGCCCGCGTGGTCGAGAAGCGCGCGTTCAGCAGCGGCGCCGATTTCTGCCGCGTGCTGAGCAGTATGATCTGCCGGTTCACCCCGTTGCGGTTGAGGTACTGCGGATCCCCCAGCTCATCCGCCACCTCGGGGGAATAGCCCGAGATGTCGATGGCGAACTCGGTCAGCGCGGTGCGTTTGCCGGTCAGATGGTGGAGCGCGCGGTTATACCGCTCGACCAGCGCGGGCGTGTCGACGCGGGTGAGGTTGGCGAACATCAGGCCGGCTTGGATGAGGCGGTTCATGGCATGTTACTCCAAATCTCTTCCGAGCCAACTAGATCCGACCAAGCATAGGCAGCCTGCTCAAGCCAGAGGCTTTCCAGCCAGATGTTGTCGTCTTCGCTGAGATCCGACGACAACTGCAAAATTCTGTTCAGAATGAGAGAGATTTCAAGATGCTCAGGCAGCAGTTCCGGCTGCCTCTCGCATTCCCCCGCCAATCCGCTTCCCAACAGCTGTTGTTCAAGACGAACTGACTGCTTGCAAAACTGGCGAACAGCCAGCCCAAGCGTCGCCTCTCCCTGAGTTAAGACACGTTGGTCTGCGATGGTCGGGATTGCAGCTTCATATTGCGTAATGGGAGTGCCTGTGCGTCCTATTCTGGCCCAGACATTGTCCTCGACTTTCAATTCCGAAGTGAAGATGACGAGCTGCTCCAAATGGCGGAACAAGACTCGTCGGGCCGCCCCCTCAGCTCGCTGCTTTTGTTCGCCCCGAAAGATGTCGGCTTGCGCTTCCATCGCCTTGAGTTGCTTGCCCTGGACCTCGCGCGCAAGCTCCAACTCATCACGCTGCGCCTCAAGCGCTGCGCGCTGCTCCTTCAGTTCGTTCTTCTGAATGAAGGCAGTTACGATCAGCCAGAGGAAAGCCAAAGAAGCGGCGAGCCCGGCGAGGGCGTCTCCCATGGAATTCAGGGGCAGAGACCAAAACTCGGATGCCCGCGTTTCCCCGGACTCACCGGGCGCGGGCTGGCGACCGAGCCAGTAGACACCCACGAAAACCGCAAGAGTCCCTAAAGCACCGAAACGCATAGGTGTCAGCTTTTGCCTTAGATGCCAGGCCATCCCCTTCATCCTCTCCCCCCCTCCCCCTGTCCCGCCCGGCGGGCACCGCCGGGCAGCGCCCGACCCGCCCCCCAGGGCGGGCGCTACACGCCCACCCTCGGGTCCGGCGCTGCCCTCGGCACTTTGGGCCAACCCGTCACGGCCATCGGTCATGGGGCACAGTTCCCCATCACTCTCCCCGCTCCTTCAGATACCGCCGCTTCGCCTCTTCCGTACGCTCCATGTCGCGCACCATGGCGTCAATGGCCGCGGCATCGGACTTGTCGGCATAGCGGAATTCGCTGTCGGCGTAGCGGTTGATTTCCTGCACCACCATCTCGACGGTGATCGGCTGGCGCAGCTCCTCGATCATGGCGCGTTTGGTGTCGTAGTCCTTGAACAGGAACAGCTCCGGCTCCTCCATCCATTCGTCGGGCAGCTCGAAATCCATCGCGCGGACCTTCACCGCGTCGGTGATGTTCTTGATCGCGCGGCCCGTGAAACGCGGGTCGGCCTGCTGGATCGCCTTCAGGTAGCTGCCCAGCTTGGCGATCGTGTCCAGCGGACCGGTGCGGCGCTGGATCTCGTCGTAGACCTCGACCAGCTGCGCCTCCTTGGGCCGCGCGTGGCTGGCAAAGCTCTCGGCAACGGCGCGCTGGATCTCCTGAGCGGCGTAAAGCTCGTGATCGCCCAGCGGGATCTCGTGCCGCTTGCCCAGCAGAAGGGCCAGGATGTCGACGTAGTCGTCGCGGGTCTGCGGCCCGTCCACCAGGAAGCGGGCGCCGGCGCGCTGGCGCAGGGCGTCGTCGACGTTCTCGGGGTAGTTCGAGAACATGCCGAAGGTGCAATTGCCGCGCACCACGGTATTGGCGCCGGCGAAGCTTTCCATCAGCACCGCCGTGATCTCCTGCTGCCCTGCGGAGGACTGCCGGTCGCCGCGCTTGCCCGCGATCTGGTCGATGTCGTCGATGGTGCCGAAGCCGATGACGGCGGGGTCCAGGATGTCGGAGATGAAGGCCTTGGCGTTCTGCCCCGACTTGCCCTGATAGCTGTCGATGTTCTCGGTCGAGAGGTTGCGGTAGCGGAAGGGGTAGCCGGCGGTCTGGCAGTAGTCGTTCAAGAGACCCGCCATCATCTGGATCAGGGTCGTCTTGCCGGTGCCGGGCATGCCGTCGCCCATGAAGGTGAAGATGAAACCGCCCAGTTCCGCGAAGGGGTTCAGCTTGCGGTCGAAATCATAGGCCATCAGCATCTTGGCCAGCTTCATGGCCTGGTACTTGGCGATATGGTTGCCCACCACCTCATGCGGCTTCTTGAAGGTCATCACCAGCTGGGTGGATTTCGCATGGGCCGCGGGGGTGAAGCCACGGATGGTCAGGTCATCGGCCTCGATGCGCCAGGTGGCGGCGGTGAAGGCGCCCAGGTGCGGGTGGCTGTCGGCGCGCAGGGCGGTCTTTTCCATTACCAGCGCGGCGTAACCCGTGAGGGTCGGCACCAGCTTTTCTTCCTCGCCCGTGGCGAAGGTTGCCAGCTTCTGATCCAGCTCCCACAGCATCCCCTGCAGGGCCAGGGGGGCGTTGTCGGTCAGGATCTCCTCCGCGTCGCCCGGGTCGACCGTCAGCTCTCCCATCTGCGACGACAGGAGGTAGGACAGGGCATTGGCGGTGACATGCAGCTGCAGCAGCGACTGGGCTGCCAGCAATTCGGAAAACTCGGCGGCGCGGTCGCGCGGCAGGCTGCCCGCAAGGTTGGCCCCCTTCAGCTCCGCCAGGGCGGTGGCCTCGGCGAAACTGTCGCCCAGGGCCATGGCGATGGCCAGCGCCCGGCGGATGGCGCGGGCCACGGCGGCCTGGCGGGGCGAGGTCAGCGGGTCGTCACCGTCACAGGCAGCGATGGTGTCGAGCAGATGAACGCCCCCGGCGGGCCGGGTGCGGCGCGTCGCAAGGCCGGGCGTGGTAGAGCGGAAGCGGCGGCGCGACAGCCCGATGCCGGGAGACCGCTCCTCGCCCTGCGCGGGCGCCGACGCGGCGCTTTCCCGGGCCAGCCGGGGGGCGTGGTCGAACCCCTCCAGCAGGGCCTCGGCGGCGGCGTAGTGCTGCCGGATGTCCTCCTCGCGCAGCTCCATCTGGTCTCCGGTCAGGCTCATGGCGCGCCCCTCCCCTCTTCACTTCGTTCCAAATACTCAAACCTGCGAAAGACATCCGCGCGCGGCGCGGACGGGTCTGAAAACAATCAGCTCAGTAGCGCAGCACGCGGTCCCCCGCGCCGACGACGAACTTGCGGATACGGGCAAAGCCTGGCGGGTTCAGTTCCGACAGCACCTGGAAGGGCCGCGCGGGCAGGATCAGCGCCCGGTCCTGCGAGGTGGCGCCCGTTTCGGCCCCACCCGACAGCGGGTCGAGGGCGAAGATTTCCCGCTCCACCTGCCCGAACCAGCCGCTTTTCTCGGTCTTCACCCGTTCCGACAACAGCTCCTCCGAGGTCCAGGCCAGCGCCCAATCCTCGCCCTCGGCACCGCCCGCGCCTTCCAGCACGTCGCGGATGGGTCCCGACTGGCGGGTGAAGGCGTGGGAATACATCGGACCGATATGGATGCGGCGTAGGCGTTTCGGGTGCAGGTCGTCGAAATCCTGGTCGAACCCCTGCGCGATGGTCAGCAGTTTCAGCCCGCCCAGGCTCTGCGCCACCAGATGCGCCTGCACCTGCGGCCAGCGGCTCTGGTCCTTGGGCAGGCCGGTGCGGCCACTGTCCTCCACCTCCATCAGGTAGATCACCGGCAGGTTGGTGCCGCTATCGTAGACCGACCAGTGCAGCAGGTAACGCCGCCGCTGCGCGCCCTTGCCGCCCAGGTTTTCCAGCCAAACGGCGTCAGGATCGTTGCGCGGCCAGAACAGGTCCCCGCGCGCCAGCTCCTCGTAGTAGAGGCGTTGCGACAGGGCGAACTGCGTCTTGGTGGGCACCGCGTGATCCGACAGGATCTGATCCAGCATCTGCCGCTTCAGCGCCTCGACCGAGGGCATGGAGGCCAGGTGCTTGCCCGCCTGGCCGGCGTCATTGGCCATCACCATCAGCTCCTGCGCCGTGGGAAAGCCGCTTTCGTGGTTGTCGATGGTCAGCGAGCCGAAGAAGCGGCCGGTGTCGCGCCCCGCCAGCAGGTATTTCATCGACAGCGCGCGGAAGGTGAAGGTCAGCGCCGAGATATGGCGGGCCAGCACCTCGGTCTCCGGCTCGCTCAGCGTCCTTTCCGCGCGCATCGCGGCAGCGACATGGGCCAGGTGGGCCATGATCGCCTCGAACTTGCGGAAGTAGCGGCGGGAGGCATGGAAATCGGTGATCCCCACGCGGTCGTTCAGATCGTCCTGTTGCATCGCTTCCCGGCCTTGGTGGTCGTCATCGGGGGCCTGCCTGTCCCAGCTGGCACATCATCCCCGCAGGGGGACGGGACGGCGGGCGGGGCGAGGCGTCCCGCAGGGCGCCAGCGCCGCACCGCCCGCCCCGCCTCAGGCGCCGTAGAGGTTCTTGTCGTGGGTCTCGACGATCTTCTGGAACCGCCGGGCAAACCGCTCATCCGCCTTGGCCTTGGCCTCCAGCACCTCGCGGGCAAAGACCATCTGGCCCTCGTGGGCCTCCATCATGTCGGCCATGCGCGAGTTCGTCGCCGCGCCGATCTGGGCCATGGCCTGCTGTGCCTGTTTGTCCGTCTCCACCCCGATCTCGTTGATCCGGTGGGCCACTTCCTGCTGCTGCGCAGTCTTCAGCGACTTGGTCAGCGCATCGTAGAGGATGACCCGCTGGTTGGTGTCCGTCTTCAGCTTGTTGATCAGTACCATCTGCGTCGCCGCCTGGTTCTGCAGGCTGTCGACCCAGGTCTTGCCCTTCTCGATGTAGCGTTCCAGCGTCTGCGACTTGGCGATCTTCACCTGCTCGTCCTGCACCAGCGCGTTGTACTTGGTGTTCAGCGCCGCCAGCTCCGATTCCAGCCGGGTACGCGCCGCCGCGTCCTGTTCCACCGCGATCTTGTTTTCGAGCTCGATGATCTTCGGATCCATGTCGGTGATCTCCGACCGCAGGTCCTCCAGCCCCTGCACCGTCGCCTCGCGTTCATCCAGCGTGGCGGTCAGGTTCTTTTCCACCTTGTCCTTCTGCTCTTCCAGAACGGCCAGCTGGCCTTCCAGCAGGCGGGTGATGGTGTCGGACTTGGCGATCAGGTCCTGCAGCTTGTCGTCGATGGAGGCGGTGCGGATCCGCTCCTGCCGCATGTTGTCCGCCTTCGCCTTGGAGAAGATGCCGACGAAGCTCTCCCAGCCGGTCTTGTTGCGCATCTCGTCGAAGTCCTTCGAGAACTGCGCGGTCACATCGTCGAGGCCCATGATCAGCTCGGCGATATTGGCGTTCATCGCTTCTGTATGGGCATGGACGTCATCCAGCGTTGCGTTCTCGATCTCGATCGAGACGTCCTCGCCGGTGTCCATCTTGGCGCGCGCCGTCTCGATCCGGCCGGTCAGTTCGGAAATCTTCGATTGCGCCTGGGCAACCTCTTTCTGGCTCTGCTCAAGCTGGGCCTCGAAACTCGACATGGCGTCCTCCGTCGGAAATGTCGTCAACTATATGGGGAGAGTTAATCGGATTTACATCCACCTGGCCGTCCCCGAATAAAATCCCTTGGCCACGTTCATGGGACGGGACGGCGCGCAACACAAGCCGCTTTGCCCGTTGCGGTGCCTGCACCGGCGGGTTTTAGTGCGCCGGGAATGTGGGCCGGAAGAAGGAGAGGCGGGATGCGCAACACGATCACCGATGTGGAGGGGCTGCTGGTCGGCCAGGCGCAGGATCTGTCGGTCAAGACCGGGGTGACGGTGCTGACGGCCGAGGCGCCCTTCACCGCTGCCGTGCACGTCATGGGCGGCGCGCCGGGCACCCGCGAAACCGACCTGCTGGCGCCTGACAAGACGGTGCAGCAGGTGGATGCGCTGGTGCTCTCGGGCGGCTCGGCCTTCGGCCTGGATGCGGCGGGCGGCGTGGCGGATGCGCTGCGCCGGGACGGGCGCGGGTTCCAGGCCGGCCCCGTGCGGGTGCCCATCGTGCCGGGCGCGATCCTCTTCGACCTGGTGAACGGCGGCGACAAGGATTGGGACGAAAATCCTTACAAGGCGCTCGGCCAGGCGGCCTATGCCGCGCGCGGGCAGGACGTGGCCCTTGGCACCGAAGGCGCGGGCACCGGCTGTGTCACCGCTGGCATCATGGGCGGGCTGGGCTCGGCCTCCGTCCGGCTTCCCTCGGGCCACGTGGTGGCGGCGCTGGTGGCGGTGAATGCGCTCGGCGCGGCCCATGTGGGCGGCACCCGGCATTTCTGGGCGGCCCCGTGGGAGATGGGCGAGGAATTCGGCGGGCTGGGCCTGCCGTCGCAGTTCCCGGACCCGCACACAGCGGTCACCAAGGCCGGCCTGGCGCGCGAGGCGGCCAATGCCCGCGCCAATACCACCATCGGCATCGTCGCCACAGATGCGGATCTGACCCAGGCCCAGGCCAAGCGGCTGGCGACGGCGGCGCATGACGGCTACGCCCGCGCCCTGGTGCCCAGCCACGCCCCCGAAGACGGCGACCTGATCTTTGCCGCCGCCACCGGCGCGAAACCGCTGGGCGAGGGCACTGGCCTGCTGGAGCTGGGCCATGCCGCCGCGATCTGCATGGCCCGCGCCATCGCGCGCGGCGTGCAGACGGCCCGTCCGCTGCCCGGCAACCCCTTCCCCTGCTGGTCCGATCTCTGACGGGCTGGCACCTGCCACAAACCGCGCTACCCTCCTGCGCAACAGACGAAGGAGAGCCCCATGCCCGACGCCGCCAAGACCGACCTGAAATCCCTGTTGAAGGACCCCAGCCTGCTGGCCGACGCCGCCTATGTGAACGGCGACTGGATCCGCGGCGAAGAGGGCACCTTCGACGTGGTGAACCCCGCCCGGGGCGACGTGATCGCCCAGGTCGCCGACCTCAGCCGTGCCCAGATCGGCAAGGCGATCGACGCGGCCCATGCCGCGCAGAAGGACTGGGCGCAATGGACCGGCAAGGAACGCGCCAAGGTCCTGCGCAAGTGGTTCGACATGATGATGGAAAACCAGGACGACCTGGGCACCATCCTGACCGCCGAACAGGGCAAACCGCTGGCCGAGGCCAAGGGCGAGATCGCCTACGGTGCCGGCTTCATCGAGTTCTTCGGCGAAGAAGCCAAGCGGATCTACGGCGAGACAATCCCCGGCCACCAGCGCGACAAGCGGATCACGGTGCTGAAGCAGCCCATCGGTGTCGCCGCCTCGATCACGCCCTGGAACTTCCCCAATGCGATGATCACCCGCAAGGCCGGCCCGGCCCTGGCGGCCGGTTGCAGCTTCGTCGCCCGCCCCGCCAAGGAAACGCCTCTGTCGGCGCTGGTGCTGGGCGTGTTGGCCGATCGCGCGGGTATCCCCAAAGGGGTCTTCAACGTGGTCACCTCCTCGAAATCCTCCGATGCGGGCAAGGAATTCTGCGAGAACCCCAAGGTGCGCAAGCTGACCTTCACCGGCTCCACCGAGGTGGGGCGCATCCTGCTGAAACAGGCCGCCGACCAGGTGATGAAATGCTCGATGGAGCTGGGCGGCAATGCCCCCTTCATCGTCTTCGACGACGCCGATCTGGATGCCGCCGTCGAGGGCGCCATCACCTGCAAGTTCCGCAACAACGGCCAGACCTGCGTCTGCGCCAACCGCATCTACGTGCAATCGGGCGTCTATGACGCCTTCGCGCAGAAACTGAAGGACCGCGTGGCCCAGATGAAGGTCGCCGACGGCTTCGAAGAGGGCGCCGAACTGGGCCCGCTGATCAACGCCGAGGCCGTGGACAAGGTCGAGGATCACATCACCGACGCCCGCGCCAAGGGCGCCGAGGTGATCCTGGGCGGCCAGAAGGGCGAAAGCGGCCTCTTCTTCGATCCCACCATCGTCACCGGCGCCACGCCGGAGATGAAGTTCTCCACCGAGGAAACCTTCGGGCCCCTCGCGCCGCTGTTCAAATTCGAGACGGTCGAAGAGGTGATCGAACTGGCCAACGACACGATCTTCGGCCTGGCCAGCTATTTCTACGCCAAGGACCTGTCCCGCGTGACGCAGGTGCAGGAGGCGCTGGAATACGGCATCGTCGGCGTGAACACCGGCCTGATCTCGACCGAGGTGGCGCCCTTCGGCGGGGTGAAGCAGTCGGGGCTGGGCCGCGAAGGCAGCCACCATGGCATCGAGGAATTCCTCGAAATGAAATACGTCTGCACCTCGGTTTAACGACAGATTTCGGCCCCGCGGGGCCGAAGCCTCCGGCGGGAGTGTGAGCGGTGGCTTGGAAACGCTCCAGCGGAGCGTTTCAGCCGCGAACGGGCGGAGCCCAGAGCTATCGGATAGAGAGAGTGCGCGCGCTTCGTCCTATCCGTCAGCTGAAAATACTCTGGGGGAGTCGGCGCAGCCGAGGGGGGCAAAGCCCCCTCCCCCCTGCGATCAGCTGCCGGTTTCGGCGGCGATCTGGGCACGGGACTTGCGGGCGCGCTCGGTGGCGGACTTCAGCTGACCACAGGCCGCCATGATGTCCTCGCCCCGCGGGGTCCGGATGGGCGAGGCGTAGCCTGCCTTGTGCACGATGTCTGCGAAGGCCTCGATCCGCGACCAGTCGGAGCGCTCATAGGGCGAGCCCGGCCATTCGTTGAAGGGGATCAGGTTGATCTTCGCGGGGATGCCCCGGATCAGCCGCACCAGCCGTCGCGCATCCTCGTCGCTGTCGTTCACGTCCTTCAGCATCACGTATTCAAAGGTGATCCGCTCGGAATTCGACAGCCGGGGGTATTCACGCAGCGCGTCCAGAAGGGTCTCGATGTTCCAGCGCTTGTTGATCGGCACCAGCTTGTTGCGCACCTCATCGGTGGTGGCGTGGAAGCTGACGGCCATCAGGCAACCGATCTCCTCGGCGCATTTGGCGATCTCGGGCACCACGCCAGAGGTCGACAGGGTGATCCGACGGCGCGACAGGGCGATGCCCTCGCCATCCATGGCGATCTTCATCGCGTCGCGGACGTTGTCGAAGTTGTAGAGCGGCTCGCCCATGCCCATCAGGACGATGTTCGACAGCAGGCGCGGCCCGTTCTCACCGGTCCCGGTGCCGGGTTCGGGCCATTCGCCCAGGTCGTCGCGCACCAGCATGATCTGGCCCACGATCTCGCCCGGTGTCAGGTTGCGCACCAGTTTCTGGGTGCCGGTGTGGCAGAAGGAACAGGTCAGGGTGCAGCCCACCTGGGAGCTGATGCACAGCGTGCCGCGATCGGTCTCGGGGATGTAGACAACCTCGACCTCATGGCCGCCGGCGATCTTCACCAGGTACTTGCGGGTGCCATCGGCGGAGACGTTCTTCGACACCATCTCAGGCAGGGTGATGGTGAAATTCTCCGCCAGCTTCGCGCGGAACTCCTTGGCCAGGTTGGTCATCTGGGCAAAGTCGCGCACGCCCCAGTGATAGATCCACTGCCACAGCTGGTTGACCCGCATCTTGGCCTGCTTCTCCGGCGTGCCGATCTCGATCAGTGCCTCGCGCAGTTGCGGGCGGGTCAGGCCCACGAGGTTCTTCAATCCCTCCGGAAGTTTCCGGGGGATGGTCAGGACGTCCTGGGTGATCGGCGCGGCAGGTTGCTGGCTCATGACGGATCCGTGGCGACAGGGTGAAGGCAGGGAAGACGGGTCTATAGCGGATTCATGTGGTCATGAAAACCCGTCACGCAAGGGCGCGCGGACCCGGGGGCCCACGCGGCATGCGGAAGGTGACGGGAAAGGGGGCGCGCCCTGTCGGCTGGGCATCACCCGTTCGCAACTCAAACGCTCCCGGATCAGCCGAAACGACGCTCACGCGCCGTTCTGATCGGCTTCACCGTTTCCCAGACGGCTGGGCTCCGCCCGTTCGGTCCTGAAACCGTCCCCCGGACGGCTTACTGGACGGCTGGGGCTCCGCCCGTTCGCGCCTGAAACGCTCCCCCGGAGCGTTTCCGAGACGGCGCTCACTGACAGCGGCGTTCGCTGTCTTCCACGGCGGCGGTGAAGCCCATGAGCGAGAAGGTGTCGCGGGTGACGGTACCGCGGCTCGACCGTGCGGTCAGCACCGCCTCGGACCCGGCCTTCAGCGAGGCCATGATGCGGCTGTCGTCGCTGGACGTAGCCGGCCAGGCCCATTCGCCCTCGGTGTAAAGCTCGTATTCCGTGCCATCCACGTTGAGGTTCACGGTGGAGCCTTCGGCGAAGGGATAGCCGCCGGTGAAGGCCAGTTGCCCGGAAACCGAGGCGCCGGGGCGGTAGAAGGCCATCAGCTGGATCTCGCTGCGGCGCACCGACACGACCTCGCCGTCGCGGGTGTTCACGGTTTCCTTGGGAACCGACACGGCCCAGCATTCCCGCGGGTCGGTGTCCTCGAATACGGACCAGTCGGTCTGTGCGCTGACCTGGTTCTCGCTCGTGTCCTGTTGCGCGAACGCGCCGGTTGCGGCGCAGGCCACGAAGGCCGCGGCGGCGAATACCCGGAATGTCATCTGTCCAGCCTCCAAGCTGTCCTTGCCTCTGTCCTGACCCCAAGCGCCTGTGCGGCGTCTTCGGTGGGGTCCATTGCGTCTCGACATTGCAACAATAGACGAAAAGCTGCCACATGCGAAAGGCCGATTGGCGGGAATTCGCACATGCGTGAACGGCGAAAGGAACCGGGAATGACGGACGAGACAACAGCGGGCATCGGCCCCCAGGACACAGGGGCGGTGCCGGTGGCGGAACTGTGGCGCGGCGGGATCTGCGAATCCCTGCACGCGGGCCACGCGGTGGTCGTCGACGGCAGCGGCCAGATCGTCGAGGCCTGGGGCAATCCGCAGGCGGTGATCTACCCGCGCTCGTCCTGCAAGATGATCCAGGCCCTGCCGCTGGTGGAAAGCGGCGCGGCCGACGCCGCCGGGCTGACGCCGGCGCAGCTGGCCCTGTCCTGCGCCTCACATAACGGCGCCGCGATCCACTCCGACGCGGTGACCCATTGGCTGTCGGACCTCGGCCTGGGCGAGGCGGACCTGCGCTGCGGCCCGCAGGAACCGTCGGACATCCCCGCCCGCGACGCGCTGATCCGGGCGGGTGAGACACCCTGCCAGATCCACAACAACTGCTCGGGCAAGCACAGCGGCTTCCTGACCCTGAACCGGCACCTGAACGCCGGGGCCGAGTACACCGAGGTCGATCACCCGGTGCAGGTCGCCGTGCGCGCCGCCTTCGAAGAGGTCACGGGCGAGGCCGTCCGGGGCTGGGGCGTGGACGGCTGTTCCGCCCCCAACTTCGCCACCTCGCTGCAGGGGCTGGCCCGCGCCATGGCCGCCTTCGCCGTGGCGCGCGAGGGCCGGGGCCTGCGCGACAGCGCCCAGGCGCGGCTGGTGCAGGCGATGATGGCCCATCCGGAGATGGTCGCGGGCGAAACCCGCGCCTGCACCGAGCTGATGCGGGCGATGGAGGGGCGCGCGGCGGTGAAGACCGGCGCCGAGGCGGTCTTCGTGGCGATTCTGCCGGAAAAGGGCCTGGGCATCGTGCTTAAGGTGCTGGATGGCGGCACCCGCGCCAGCGAGGCGGCGATTACCCAGCTGCTGGTGAAATACGGCGCACTGGAGGCCGGGCACCCGATGGCGAAGAAATGGGGCAACCCGGAGATCCGCTCGCGCCGCGGGATCCACGCGGGCGAGCTGCGCATCGCCCCGGGCTTCGGCGCCTAGCGCCGAAACGTCCGCACCCTGACGGGGACGAGGCGCCTAGTGCGCCTCGGCCCAGTTGGCGCCCTGCCCCGCGTCGACGACCAGCGGCACGTCCAGTTTCACCGCCGGATCGGCGGCCTTTTCCATGACGCCGCGCGCCACGCCCACCAAGTCGTCCGCGGCTTCGGTGGTCACCTCGAAGATCAGTTCGTCGTGGACCTGCAGCAGCATCTTCACCGCCGCGCTGTCGGGCATCTTCGCCAGCGCCTCGGGCATGCGGATCATGGCGCGGCGGATGATGTCGGCAGCCGTGCCCTGGATCGGCGCGTTGATCGCCGCGCGTTTCGCAAAGCCCGCGCGCGGTCCCTTGGCCGCGATCTCGGGGGTATGAATCTTGCGCCCGAACAGGGTCTGCACGAAGAGGTTTTCCTTCGCGAAGGCGGTCGTCTGATCCATGTATTCGCGAATCCCCGGGAATTTCTCGAAATAGCGGTCGATGAAGCCCTGCGCCTCGCCACGCGGAATGCGCAGGTTACGCGCCAGGCCGAAGCCCGAGATGCCGTAGATCACGCCGAAGTTGATCGCTTTCGCCTGGCGGCGGATCTCCGGCGTCATCTCGTCAAGAGGCACGCCGAAGACCTCCGACGCGGTGGCGGCGTGAATGTCCTGACCCTCGTGGAAGGCCTGTTTCAGCGCCTCGATCCCCGCCACATGGGCCAGGATGCGCAGTTCGATCTGGGAGTAGTCGAGCGAAACCAGCACCTTGCCCTCGGGCGCGACGAAGGCTTCGCGGATGCGACGGCCCTCTTCCGACCGCACGGGGATGTTCTGCAGGTTCGGATCGGTCGAGGCCAGGCGCCCGGTGTTGGCCCCGGTCTGCACGTAGGAGGTGTGCACGCGGCCCGTCTCGGGATTGATGTGTTCCTGCAGGGCGTCGGTATAGGTCGATTTCAGCTTCGACAGCTGGCGCCAGTCCAGCACCCGGGCGGGCAGGTCGTGTTCGGTCGCCAGGTCTTCGAGGATGTCGGCCCCGGTGGCATAGGCGCCGGTCTTGCCCTTCTTGCCGCCCTCCAGGCCCATCTTGTCGAAGAGGATCTCGCCCAGCTGTTTGGGGGAGCCGACGTTGAAACTCTCGCCCGCCAGCTCGTGGATCTCGGATTCCAGCTGCGCCATCTTCTGCGAGAAGGCGTTGGACATGCGCGAGAGCGTGTCGCGGTCCACCTGGATGCCGTGCATCTCCATCGTCGCCAGAACCGGCGACAGGGGGCGTTCCAGCGTCTCGTAGACGGTCGTCACCTGTTCGCGGTGCAGGCGCGGCTTCAGGGTCTGCCACAGGCGCAGGGTGATGTCGGCGTCCTCGGCGGCATAGCGCGTGGCCTTGTCGATCGGCACCCGGTCGAAGGTGATCTGGCTTTTGCCTGTGCCGATGATCTCCTTGATCGGGATGGGCGTGTGGCCGAGGTAGCGGTCCGACAGGGCATCCATGCCGTGACCATGCAGACCCGCGTGCAGCGCGTAGGAGATCAGCATCGTGTCGTCGAAGGGCGCGACGCGGATCCCGTAGCGGCGCAGGATCTTGGCGTCGTATTTCATGTTCTGACCGATCTTGAGGATGCTGTCATCCTCCAGCACCGGCTTCAGCAGATCGAGCGCCTCGGCCAGGGGCATCTGCCCCGGCGCTAGATCGTCGTTGCCGAACAGCCCGCCCGACTCGCCCTCGGCCTTGTGGGCCAGGGGGATGTAGCAGGCGGTGCCGGCATCGACACACAGGCAGATGCCCACCAGGTCCACCACCATCTCGTCGAGGCCCGTGGTCTCCGTGTCCACGGCCACGTAGCCGCGTTCGCGGATGCGGTCGATCCAGCCCGCCAGCGCCTCGGCATCGGTGACGGTCTCATACTTGTCCGGGTCGATGGGCGGCGCGTCGGGGGCGGCTTCCTCGGGGGCTTCGGCACCCGGCTGGGGCGTGTCGTCGATTTCCGGCGCCTCTGCGCCCAGGCGGTCGGCGATCCTCTTGGTCAGGCTGCGGAATTCCATCTTGGCGAGGAAGGGCAGCAGGACATCGGGGTCGGGGTCCTTCACCTCCAGGTCATCCAGGGTGAAGTCGAGAGGCGTGTTGCAGTCCAGCGTGACCAGCTTCTTCGACAGTTCGATCTGCTCGCGCTTCTCGATCAGGGTCTGGCGGCGCTTGGGCTGCTTGATCTCCTCGGCGCGGTCCAGCAGCGTTTCCAGATCCCCGAATTCATTGATCAGCAGGGCGGCGGTCTTGATGCCGATGCCGGGGGCGCCGGGCACGTTGTCCACCGAATCGCCCGCCAGGGCCTGCACGTCGACCACGCGGTCGGGGCCGACACCGAACTTCGCCTCGACGCCCTCGACGCCAATGCGGATGTTCTTCATCGCGTCCAGCATCTCGACCCCGTCGCCGACCAGCTGCATCAGGTCCTTGTCCGAGGAGATGATGGTGACACGCCCCCCCGCCTCGCGCGCCTGGCACGACAGGGTGGCGATGATGTCGTCGGCCTCATAGCCCTCGATCTCCTCGCAGGCGATGTTGAAGGCCTTCGTCGCCTCGCGGGTCAGCGGCATCTGCGGGCGCAGATCCTCAGGCATCGCCTCTCGGTTGGCCTTGTAGAGGTCGTAGAGGTCGTTGCGGAAGGTGTGGCTGCCCTTGTCGAAGATCACGGCGACATGGGTCGGCGCGTCGGGGCCGGTGTTCCCCTCCACGTAGCGGTGCAGCATGTTGCAGAAGCCCGAGACCGCCCCGATCGGCGCCCCGTCGGATTTCCGGGTGAGCGGCGGCAGCGCGTGGTAGGCGCGGAAGATGAAGGCCGATCCGTCGATCAGGTGAAGGTGGCAGCCCTTGCCGAAACTCATGATGAAACCCCTGTGCTCGTCTGGGGGTCAGATGTGCCATGAAGCGGGGGCGGGGGGAAGAGCGGAGGACAGGCGCGCGCCGAGCGGGGGCTTTGCCCCGCTTGAGCCTGCGGCAACTCCCCCCCGGGATACTCTCGGCAAAGAGAAGACAGCGGCGCGGCAGGCTGGCCCGGGCCAGCGCGCAGGGGCCATCATCCGGGACGCCCTGTCGGGCGCCGGGCGGCATGGCCGGTCTGTCGAGGTGGATCAGGCGGCGGAGCCGGTGTCGGCGGGGCCGCCTTTCAGGATGTATTTCGCGTCGCAGTAGCCACATTCGATGAAGCCGGTCTCTTCGGGAATGTGCAGCCAGACGCGCGGATGGCCCAGGGCGCCTTCGCCGCCGTCGCAGGCGATCTTG
This sequence comes from Pseudooceanicola marinus, assembly GCF_002786295.1. Lineage (GTDB taxonomy): Bacteria > Pseudomonadota > Alphaproteobacteria > Rhodobacterales > Rhodobacteraceae > Pseudooceanicola > Pseudooceanicola marinus. The sequence continues at coordinate 64,073 of NZ_PGTC01000024.1, forward strand.
GCGGTTTCCACGATCTTGGTTTCCGGGGCTTCGAACGACATGGGGTTCCTCGCGACTGCGTTTGCCTGAAGGGGAAATAGCGTGAAAGGGCGGGCGCGCGCAAGGCGCGCCGCGCCGCAGCCATCACGCGCCGTCGGCGGCGATCAGATCGCCGCGTCCAGCATCCGGCCCAGCGGGCGGCCACCCAGGACGTGCATGTGGAAATGCGGCACCTCCTGCACGCCATGCTCGCCCGCGTTGGAGATGAAACGGCAGCCCGCGCCGCTGGCGGCGTCGATGCCGGCCTCGGCCACGACCTTGGCCAGGACTCGGTGGAAATCGACGATCTCGGCCTCCGACGCGCGGGCGGCGAAATCGTCATAGGTCACGTAGGCGCCCTTGGGGATCACCAGCACATGCACCGGCGCCTGGGGGCGGATGTCCTCGAAGGCGAGGGTATGGTCGGTCTCGACCACGGTCTTGTTGGGGATCTCGCCGCGCAGGATCTTGGCGAAGATGTTCTGGTCATCATAGGCATAGGCCATGGGCACACCCTTTTCGGTCTGTCGGTCAGTCGGTGAAGAGATGGGGCAGAGAGAGGATCTTCTCCGCCGTCGCCGCATCTACGGAGAGGAAATCGGCCAGGGCCACGGCGTTCTGGGCCGGGGTCTGGCCTTCGCGGATACGGCCAAGATGTTCGAAATCACTGTCCCGTATGCGGTCGCTTTCATAGGCGATGTCGTGGCGGATCGTCGGCAGCAGCCGTTCCAGCGTGTCCCGCGCGGTCTGTTCGCCCGCCAGGCCGACGCGCTTGGCATGGCCCACGAGATAATCGTCGGTGAAATCGCATTCGATTTCCAGCAGCCGGGTGCGGGACCGGTCGCCGCAGAAATCCTGCATCAGGTCGAGGCCCGACGGATCCATGCAGACGATCATCCGATCCGTCTGGTGGTAATCGAACAGCATCCGCATCAGCGCGCGCCGGTGGCGGGTGCGTTTCTCCAGCGTCGACTGGATTCCACCCAAGTCCGGCAGGGGCGTCGTCGCCTCGTGGAAGAGATACTCGATGGCATGAATGCCGGTCTCCTCGACGATCCGTTCCACCAGCCGCTTGGCCACGTGCCATTTCTTGCAGATCACGATCATCAGCTCGCGTTCGCGCCCCAGCGAGCTTTCGGTTTCCCAGAACCGTGTGGCGAAACGACGCCCGATGCGGCCCCGCCCGGTCAGGAACTTGTAAAGCGACCGCCCCTCGTTGGAGATCTGGAAGTCGACCCCGCGGGCCGCATAGAGTTGCCCGAGGCGGCGTTTGACCTCATGCGCCTCCGGCGAGAGTTTCCGTGCAAAGAGGAAATCCTGCGCCAGAAGCAGGTCGTAGTGGTCGTTGTAGAAGGTCACCGGCATGCCGTAGTCGGTGAACATCAGGAAGGTCAGGGTGCGCGAGCGGATCTCCTTCGCCGGCACCAGATGACGCACCAGGGTCTGGAAGAAGGTCTCATCCGGGATCCAGGTGGTGCGGAAGAATCGCATCACGTCGCGGCGCGTCTTGGTGAAGTCCAGGATCGCCTCGATCGTGCGCCGACGCAGGCACCACCACTGCGAGCCGATCATGATTTGCAGATCCTCCGGAATCTCGCGCGTCAGGCCCAGCTTCTTCTGCCATTCCAGCGACTTGTAGAACCAGAACTTGTGCTTCCGCTCATTCAGGTAGTGGCGGTAGATCAGCCGCTCTTCCTTGATGCCGGTCTTGATCCAGCCCGAGGTGTGGAAGTCGAAGCTCTCGCAATAATCCACCTCCTCGCGGTCGAGGAAATCATGGGCGTATTCGGCGGTCTTGATCGCCATGCAGTCGCCCGAGAGCATGTAGAAATGGGTGGCGCGGGGGAAGGCGTCGATCGCGGCCTCAACCGCGTTCAGCGTGGCCTCCACCAGGGACCACTCCCCCCAGCCGCATTTGCACCGCTTGCGGGCGAAGGTGACGCGGGGGTTGTCCTTCAGCGCGGCGCGGATCTGGTCATAATCGGCGGGGTTGGCGCGGGCGTCGAAATGGATCGCCATGTAATCGCCCACGGCAGTGAGCCGGTTCGCCTGGTCAATGATCCCCTGAGGGTCCTTGTGACACAGCAATATGAACGCGATCGTCGCCATATGCGTCAGCGCAGCCCTTCAGCATCCGGAGGTTTGCCCAGTGATACGCGTCAAGGCGGATTGATAAAACAGGGTTTCTTTGCTTTTTTAAGCCAGACACGCGCCGGGTTTGGGGACAGGCGCCAAAAACAGGCGCCAGGGCAGACGAGCGCAATGCAAAGGGACAGGCATAATGGGGTTTCCAGGCACCTGGATGACGGAAAGCGAGAGCGTGGTCTATCGCGTGGTGCCGAAATGCGCCTGCTCCACCATCGGACAGATCATGTTCTACTCGGACCATGGCCGGTTCTTCGACGGTGACATCCACGATTCGACCGACGGGCTGCACAAGTGGTCGCAGGACCATAGCCAGCCCCTGATCGAGGCGAACGTGCAGGGGCACAAATCCTATGCCTTCACCTGCGTGCGCAATCCCTACACCCGCATCCTGTCGTCCTTCTTCGACAAGATCTGCGGCATCCAGCGCAACGGGCGCCGCTATCGCGGCAATCTGGTGCCGCTGCTGATCCAGAAATACGGGATCGAGGTCGGCGGCGAGGACGGCCAGGACGACTTCGACCAGATCGCCAGCTTCCGCCGCTTCCTGCTGTTTGCCCGCGACACCATCCGCTGGCGCCGCCCGATGGAACCCGACATCCACTGGTCCGCCATGGCGGGGCATGTGTCGACCTTCATCGTCAACGGCGGGCGCTACGACAAGATATTCTGGACGGAACAGTTCAACGACGGGATGCAGCAGGTGCTGGACGCCATCGAGACGCCCCATGCGGTGGACCTGGGCCAGATCCCGCGTTTCAACGAAAGCGAGGGCCACGGGCCGAAGCGGGCGCATCCGGTCGAGGATTACTTCGACGACCTGTCGATGCATCTGGTCTACGAGATCTACAAGCGCGACTTCGACCTGTTCAAATACGATGTCGCCAACCCGGCCAACAAGATGCCCGTGGGGGAGATCGACCTGGACGAGGTGCACGCCAAGCTGGGCGAGTGATCACACCCCGAGGTAGCCGCGCGCCGCGCGTTCCAGCCGGGGCAGGATCGCGTCCACGTCCCGCTCTCCTGCCAGGCAGGCCGCATCGGCCATGGCATTTGTCATCGCGGCCAGGTCGCGCGCGGCCAGCTCGGGCTCGGGCACGTCATGGGCACGCAGCACGGCGATGACCATCGCTGCGATTTCGGCCTTCAGGGCCTGAGTCTCGGCATCCAGCGGCAGGTGACGCTCTGCCTCCTCGATGGCAGCGGCGCGGGCCGGGTCGGCGCGGTGGTGCTCCAGCGAGGCCGCCAGCAGCAAGTGGATCGCACGGGTGATGTGCTGGCCCTCGCAGGCGCGCGCGGCGCGGCGCAGGTCTTCCAGCATCTCGGCGCGCATGGCACGAACCAGTTCAGCCAAGATGGCCTCCTTGCCGGGATAGTACTGGTAGAGCGAGCCGATGGAGACCCCCGCCAGCTCTGCCACCGCATTGGTGCTGACCGCCGCCACCCCGCCGCGCTGCAAAATACGAGCCGCCGCCTCCTGCACCGCCTCGCAGGTCGCCCGCGCCCGCGCCTGTCGCGGAGATTTCCTAAGCTTGACAGGGGGGTCTCTAGTCATCTGCGGGGCACCTCGGTATGCGAGTATGAAACATGAGCCTTTGCTCGGATTCTGCATGTGTCCGCTTTTCCTGCAAGGTGCCCCATGACCCAAACCTACTTCCTGCTTCTCACCGCCCTGCCCGCCTTCCTGCAGATTCCCCGCGCCGAGCGCGATACCCGCGCCGCCGAGGCGCTGGCGCAGGCCGGCCTGTCGCAGATGCGCTTCTTCGATGCCGAGGCCTTTTCGGCGCAATGCTCGGATATTGCCATGGTCGAAGGGATGTCCCCGACGGCCTTCCACCGCGCCATGGAGGTGCTGCGGGACGGTCCGGTCTTCAGCACCCCCTGGTTCAGGCTCGAGGCGGTGATCCCGACGCTCGAGAACGGCCACCACATGATGCGGGAGGGCGCGTGATGGCCCGGACCGTGCTTGTCACAGGTGCCACGCGGGGCGTCGGCCGGGCGCTGGCGCTGCAACTGCAATCGACGGGCTGCCAGGTGATCTCGGTGGCGCGGTCTCTCGACGCCCTGCCCGAGGGCGTCGAAGGGCTGGCGCTGGATCTCGCCGCCCCCGATGCCGCCACGCGCATCGCAAGCTGGGTGCGCGCCGAGCATCCGCGCTGCGCCGGGTTGATCAACAATGCCGCCATCATGGTGCATGCACTGCTGACCGAGGACCCGCAGCCCGCCGAAGTGGCGCGCGAGATCGCCATCAACCTCGTGACGCCGATGCAGCTTTCGGCGCAGCTGCTCCCGGTGATCGCGGCACAGGAGGGATTTGTCTGCAATATCACCTCGGGCCTCGCGCTGGCTCCGAAGCGAGATGCGGCGGTCTACTCGGCCTCGAAATCCGGACTGCGCGCCTTCAGCCGCGCGCTGCGCGACCAGGTGCGCCTGGCGGCGCTGCCGGTGCAGGTGCATGAAGCCCTGTTGCCGCTGGTCGACACCAGCCTTTCACAGGGGGCGCCCGAGGGGAAGATGCCGCCCGAGGAGGCGGCGCGGCAGATCCTTGCCGGCATCCGCAGCGGCGAGGACGAGATCGACGTGGGCAAGGTCCGGCTGCTGCGGCTGCTGCTCCGGCTCTCGCCGGCGCTGGCCTATGGGATCATCCGGCGGTCATGAGATGCAAAAAGCCCCGCCGCAAGCGGCAGGGCAAGGTGGTGGCGCCGCGTCCCCCAGGATGCGGCGCCGGCGGCTATCGGTTGCAGGCCCCGGGCCTCAGCGCATTTCCTGGCGGATCTGCTGGCGCATCGCGTCGATCGGGATGCTCTTGCCGTCCCGCTTGATGCACCAGTAGGTCCAGCCGTTGCACGACGGCGCACCTTCCAGCTTGGCGCCGACCTGGTGGATGGATCCCTTGATGTCCGCCTGGGCCAGCGTGCCGTCAGCGCGGACCTTGGCCTTGTAGCGGCCATTCAGGGAATGCAGTTCCTCGCCCGGGCGCAGCATGCCGCGTTCGACCAGCTGGCCGAAGGGCACGCGCGGCTCCGCACGCTTGGCGCGGGTCACTTCCAGCGCCTCCTTGTCCAGCTTGCGCACCCGGCCCAGACGTTCCTCGGCGACCTTGATGTAGGCCTCTTCGCGCTCGATCCCGATGAAATCGCGGCCCAGCATCTTCGCCACGGCGCCGGTGGTGCCGGTGCCGAAGAACGGATCCAGCACGACGTCGCCGGGGTTGGTCGAGCCGATCAGCACGCGATGCAGCAGCGACTGCGGCTTCTGCGTCGGATGGGCCTTTTCGCCGTTGGCATCCTTCAGGCGCTCACCGCCGTTGCAGATCGGCAGGACCCAGTCAGAGCGCATCTGCACGCCCTCGTTTAGCTCCTTCAGCGCCTCGTAGTTGAAGGTGTACTTGGCCTTTTCCGACTTCGACGCCCAGATCATCGTTTCATGGGCGTTGGTGAACCGCTTGCCGCGGAAGTTCGGCATCGGGTTGGCCTTGCGCCAGACCACGTCGTTCAGGATCCAGTAGCCCTCGTTCTGCAGGGCGGCGCCCACGCGGAAGATGTTGTGGTAGCTGCCAATCACCCAGATCGCCCCGTTCGGCTTCAGGATGCGGCGCGCCGCCTTCAGCCAGTCGCGGGTGAAGCGGTCATAGACCTCGAAGCTGTCGAACTGGTCCCAGTCGTCGTCGACCGCATCGACCTTCGAGTTGTCGGGACGGTGCAGATCGCCGCGCAGCTGCAGGTTGTAGGGGGGATCGGCGAAGATCAGATCGACCGAATTCTCGGGAAGTGCGTTCATCACTTCCACGCAGTCGCCGGACAAAATGGTATTGAGAGGGAGCTCGGGAGCCCCTTTTGCTTTGGTGTTCATCATGTACTGCCTCAATGCACGGCGCGATTTTCGCGCTCTATGTTGTGGACAAATGATGAGTCAAAGCGGATTCGAGGTCAATTTATTTATTCGAATCAGGGGTTTAGTTTTCGCCTCGACACAATATATTGCGCACAGGTGTGAAGGAACGTCTATGATGTGGGGTCACACCGAGATTTTGTAGTCCCGCCTGATGAACCTTCGTCGGGTAGCCCGCATTCGATTCCCAGCCGTAGCCGGGATACTGTTGCGCCAAATCCACCATGATCGCGTCGCGGGCGATCTTTGCCAGGATCGAGGCCGCGGCGATGGACAGTGACTTGGCGTCCCCCTTCACCACCGCCGTCGCGGGCAGCGTCAGCGCCCTGGGCAGGCGGTTGCCGTCGACCAGCACGTGATCGGGCCGGACCGGCAGCCCGTCGATGGCGCGGCACATGGCCAGGTGGCTGGCCTGCAGGATGTTGATCTCGTCGATCTCCTCCACGCTGGCATGGGCCACGCAGACATGGGCGCTGTCGTGCAGTGCGGCCAGCAGGGCCTCGCGCCGCTTCGCCGACAGCTTCTTCGAATCGTTGATCCCCTCGGGGATGGCAGCCGGGTCAAGGATAACGGCAGCGGCGGTCACGGGGCCGGCCAGCGGGCCACGCCCGACCTCGTCCACGCCGGCCACCAGGCGCGCGCCACGGGCGAACAGGGCTTCTTCGAGCGAAAAATCCGGTAGTGTCTTCATCCCCGCGTTTGAGCAGGCCCGCCCCCGCCTGGCAAGGGCCAAGCGGCGCGGGCGCGACCGGGATGCAAAAGGCCCCGCCCGGGCGAACCGGACGGGGCAAGGTGCTGCTCTGGTTTATCGTCGGGTCGGGGTCAGGTCGTGACCCAGCCACGCTTCTGCATGCAAACCTTGCGGTAGATGACCTTCGGGCCCTGGACACCTTTCGGGATGTCGGTGCGCTGGCGGCAGGCCTGAGGCAGCTGTTGCGGACGCGAGGCGGTCTTCTGCGCGCAGGCGGCACGGTATCCGATGGCGCGGTAGCCGTTCACCCAGGTGCGCACCTCGCAGCGCGATGCGATGGTCTTGCGTGCCGGACGGGGCCGGGGGTTGTGGTTCCAGCCTCCGTTGTTGTGGCCGCCGTTGTTCCAGCCACCGTTATGGCCGCCATTGTTCCAGCCGCCCCGATTCCAGTCCCGATCCTCATGCTTGCGATCATTGGCGCGGCTTTCGTTGGCGATGGCCGTGCCGATGATGGCAATGGCACCGATGCCAAGCAGCGCCTTGGCCAGGTCGTCATTGCCGGCGCTGGCGGGCGTCGCGGTGATCGAGGTCGCGGCCACTGCGGCGGCGATGGTGGAAAGCACGGCCTTGCGGGTCATACGGAAGAAACGGGTCATGGGTCTGTCCTTTCGGCGGGGGCCTTGCGGCCGGTTGGGTGTGTCTTTGGATCTGTCTGGGCGGCGGGGCCACCTGGCGTGATGGGTTACGTTGATCTCCCGGGGGCCCGTCGCGGCCTTGGCCCGGAAGCGATGAGATGAACCTGGCCCCGCCCCCTCCTGCCGGGCAATATCACCGCCGGGCTATCCGATAGCCCCCGATGACAGCCCCCCGATATCGGATAACAGGCCCATGAAAGTTGCGCGGGATCAGCTGGTTATCCGATAACGGCGGCGCATGGCCGCTCGGTCATTGAATAGCGGCAATGAATGGCCGACAGTGGCGCCATGACCCGGAAAACAGCCTCTCTCATGCTGGCGCTCGCCACCGTCGCCCTGACCACGGCCCTGCCCGTGTCGGCACAGGCGGCCTGCTATGCCGACTACAAGGCGAAGCGCGACCAGCCCTACGAACTGCACTACGGCGTGCTGCAGGTTTCCGCCTGCGACACGTCCACCGCGACCCAGGAAGCGCGTCAAAGGCTTGCACAGGCGGGCTGGGAGCTGCTCAATGTCGTCTCCGTCTTCGACGACAGCGGGCTGGCAGACAGGAAGGCCAATGCAGGACCCTATTATCTTCGCTTCTGACATCCGGAAATCGGGCACGCGCACCGTCGCCCTGGGACTGGGCGCCGTGGTGGCGATCCTGGCCCTGGCGGCGGTATTCCTGTTCCTGAACCTGCCCGATGCCAATGCCTTCAACCACCGGGTCGAACGGATCTTCGTGGAAAACGACCTGACCTCCCAGTCGGAGGTGCAGCTACTGAACATCCTGGCGCTGTCGGGCACGGCCTTTTCGGAAACGCTGACCTCCTACCGGATGGTCATCTTCGTGCTGCTGATCTTCTCCGCCGCGCTGCTGCTGGCGGCCCTCGGGTCACTGGTCATGCTGGTGACGCTGAACCGGCGCATGGCGGCGATCGAACGCGCCGGGATCGAGGTGAACAGCCTCATGATCTCCCGCGATGAGAAGATGGTCTACCTCAACAACCTCGGGTTCAAGCTGACCGATGCGGCGATCGAGACGCTGTCGGTGCTGGCCGAGGCGCGGATGGACGACGACGTGCTGTCGGGGGCGCAGATCGAGGCGATGATCTCCGGCCGGGCCGAGGCCGATTGCGAGGAGGCCGCCGGCGCCACCCGGATCAAGCGGCTGCGCGATACCCTGGGCAACCAGATCGTCAGCGAACTGTTGATCAAGAACATCGCGCGGCGCGGCTACGTGCTTTCCGTGGGCAAGGATGTTATCCGGGTGCTCTGACCACAGGAGGCCCCGCATGACCCGGACAATCGACATCAACTCCGACCTGGGCGAGGCCTACGGCCCCTGGAAGATGGGCGATGACGCCGCGATGATGGGCGTGGTCAGCTCGGCCAACGTGGCCTGCGGTGGCCATGCCTCGGATCCCGAAACCATGTACCGCACGCTGCGGCTGTGCCGCGAGGCGGGCGTCACCGCCGGCGCCCACCCGGGCTACGCAGACCGCGAAGGGTTTGGCCGTCGCATCATCCCCATGACCGGCGAGGAGATCACCCGCCTGGTCGCGGCGCAGATCGGCGCGCTGCAGGGCGTGGCGTCCCTGGCCGATTGCCCGGTCACCTTCGTCAAACCCCATGGCGCGCTGAACAACCTTGCCTCCGCCGATCGCGCCGTAGCCGATGCCATCGCAGTGGCGGTGAAGGCCTCCGGCCTGGCCATGCTGGCCATTTCCGGCACCGAGCTGGAGGCCGCCTCCCGCGCCGCCGGGATCCCCACGATCTCGGAAATCTTCGCCGACCGCGGCTATCAGGACAACGGGCTGCTGGTCCCCCGCGGCCAGCCCGGGGCGATGATCCACGATGCCAGCGCCGCGGCCGAGCGTATCCTGCACCTGCTGGACACCGGCCGGATGCAGACCGTCTCCGGCGCCGAGATTCCGCAGGCCGCCGAAAGCATCTGCGTGCATAGCGATGAACCCTCCGCCGTCGCCCTGGCGACCGAGCTGCGCGCCCGGCTGGAAGCCGAGGGCGTCACCATCGCCCCCTTCGCCTGACCCTGCTGTTATCCGACAGCTAAAAATACTCCGGGGATGAATTGCGTTGCCCCGCAACGCAAGAAGGGGGCCAGCGGCCCCCTTCCCTTTTTCCAAGACTGACAGCCCGGATCAGCTGGGCGACATGCCCCGCAGCCGTTCCGACCGGCGGCGCAGCAGTTCCACCGTCGCCAGCAGGCAGATCGAGATGCCCACCAGGATCGTCGCCACCGCCAGGATGGTGGGCGAGATCTGTTCGCGCAGACCGATGAACATCTGCCAGGGCAGCGTCTTCTGCCCCGCCGAACCGACGAACAGCACCACGACCACCTCGTCGAAGGAGGTGATGAAGGCAAACAGCCCGCCGGAGATCACGCCGGGCAGGATCAGCGGCATCTGAACCCGAAAGAAGGTGGTCACCGGATCCGCGCCCATGTTGGCCGCCGCCCGGGTCAGCGACCGGTCGAAGCCAACGAGCGTCGCCGTCACCGTGATGATGACGAAGGGAATACCCAGAGCCGCGTGGGCCAGCACCACGCCCAGATAGGTCCCCTGCAGCCCGATGCGCGAATAGAAGAAGTACATCCCCGCCGCCGAGATGATCAGCGGAACGATCATCGGCGAGATCAGAATCGCCATGATCGCCTGGCGGAAGGGAACGTGCGGCTGGCTGAGGCCGATCGCGGCCAGCGTGCCGAAGCCCACGGCCAGGATCGTCGACACCGGCGCGATCCGCACCGAGTTCCACAGCGCCCCCTGCCAGTCGGAGTTGGTGAAGAAGTCGCGGTAGTGCTTCAGCGAGTAGCCCTCCGGGTCGAAGGCCAGCATCTCGGGGGTGAAGGTGAAGAAGTCCTCGGCGTTGAAGGACAGCGGCATCACGACCAGGATCGGCGTGATCAGGAAGACCAGGATCAGCCCGGCGATGATGCGGAAGGCATAGTGCCACAGCACCTGGCGCGGGGTGGCATAGGGCGGGATCCCGGTCCGGTAACGGCCCGAGGCGACGAAGAAGATCAGCCAGCCGAAGAACACCCCGAAGATCGCGCCGGTCACGACCCCCGGCAGCCCCGCGAAGAGGAAGCCCGCCACGATGAAGATCACCGCCAGGCCCCAGCGGGCCGCCTTCTGCTGCTCCCGCATGAAGCTGGCCAGCACCCAGGACAGGGCGAAGATCACCGCGCCGCCGGCCACGAAGCCCAGCAGGCCCGAGCCCTGGGCGGTGCCGGCGAAGATCCCGAAGAAGGCGCCGAAAACGGCGGCCACTCCGGCGGCGAAGATGGCGGATGTGGGTTTTGCGATTGTCAGTGCCATTGTCTCGCCCTCCTCAGCCCAGTTTCACGTTGTCGATGCCGACGATCCGGTCGTAGGCCCAGTAGAGCAACAGCACCACCGCCAGCAGGATCGCCCCGAGTGCGGCCGCAAGGCCCCAGTTGAGCGAGGTGGAAATGTGGTAGGCGATCCGGTTCGAGATGAAGGTCCCCGTCCGGCCACCGACGATTTCCGGCGTGATGTAGTAGCCGATCGCCAGGATGAAGACGAGGATCGACCCCGCCCCGATGCCGGGCACCGACTGCGGGAAGTACACCCGCCAGAAGGCCGTCCAGTTGGTCGCGCCCAGGGATTTCGCCGCGCGCAGGTAGCTGGGCGGAATGCCCTGCATCACCGAGTAGAGCGGCAGGATCATGAAGGGCAGCAGGATGTGGGTCATCGCCACGATCGTGCCGAACTGGTTGTTGATCATCACCAGGCGGGCGGCGTCATCCACCAGCCCCAGCCAGACCAGCACGTCGTTGATGACGCCCTGTTGTTGCAACATCACCTTCCAGGCCGAGGTTCGCACCAGCAGCGAGGTCCAGAAGGGCAGCAGCACCAGGATCATCAGCAGGTTGGCCTTGGACGCCGGCAGGTTGGCCAACAGCCAGGCCACCGGGTAGCCCAGCAGGATGCAGGACAGGGTGATGGTCAGCGACATGAACAGCGTCCGCTGGAACAGCACCATGTAGAGGCGCTGGCCGTCGGGGCGCATCTCGATCCCGTCGGGGGTCAGCTGCATGTCCACGGCATTGAGGAAATAGCCGCCGGTGTAGGTGGAGGAGTAGGTCTGGATGGTGGCCCAGATATCCGGGCTCACCCAGTCCTTGTCCTCGCTTTCGAAGAAGGCGGTGTAGTTGATCGGCTCGGCCTGCTCCGCCAGCGTCTGCTGCGCGGCGACCAGCGCCTCGGCGCCGGGTCCGTCGTAGCCGGACAGATCCGCCGTCTCCAGATCCTGCGCCAGGCCGGCGTAGACGCCTTCCCAGGGATCCTCCTCGGCCACCACGTCCTCGTCCATCAGCGCGGTAAAGACGGCAAAATCGGTATAGGCGAAGGTGGTCTGCGGCAGCAGTTCCTTGATCTCGACGGAGGGGGCAAAGCCCACGTCGCCGGTCAGACGCGCGTTTTCCAGCGCCTGCAGCCGCGCGCGGTGTTCCCGCACCAGGCGCGCATCCGTGTCGCCGGTGCCGGTCATCAGCTCGTACCAGAAGGCACCCTCGCCCCAGCGGTCGTCGGCGTCTTCCAGGATGTCCTGGTATTCTTCACCGAGGTCCTCCAGCCCGCGCCCCGTAGAGCGGAAGAGCGAGGACACGCCGGTGTATTCGTAGTTCAGGCGCGTGCCCAGGCGGGTATGCGCGCGGGCCTCGGCAGCCAGGTAGAGATCGTAGTAGAGCGCCTGGTAGACCTCCTCGCCCGGCGGGGCGCCGGTGGTGTGGTCCCAATCTTCCAGCACCTCGGTCGCCGTGGGCAGCGTGTCGGAAACGATCTGGTTCTCGACGGAGCGGAACAGCATGTCCGCGATCGGCGCGATGAACGTCACCAGGACGAAGATCAGCAGCGGTGCGATCAGCATCAGCGCCCGCAATTTCTGGCGGCGAAGAGCACGGTTGAGACTGCGCTTCAGAGGCGTGCCGTCGGCGGCCAGCATGGGGCCGTTCTGGGTCGTATCGCTCATGTCGTCCCTGTCGGTTTGATAGCCCGGCTCACTTGCGGAGCCTTTTCGGGGAGTGGACGGGCCGCCGTCCGTTCGGCGCGGCCCGTCCTGTTCGTCATGCCATCAGGCGCGAATTACTGGGCCAGCCAGGCCTGGAATTTCGCGTCGATGTCGTCACGGTAGTCAGCCCAGAACTCGTAGTTGTAGAGCAGGGTGTTCTCGGCGTTTTCCGGGTTGGTCGGCATGTGCGGCGCCATGTCGATGCCCAGTTCGGCGTGCTCACCAACCAGCGGAGCCGAGGACTGACGCGCCGGACCGTAGGAGATGTAGGCAGCCTGATCCGCCAGACGCTGGGTGTCGGTGGCGAAGTAGACGAAGTCCTTGACGGCTTCGAGCTTCTCGTCGCTCAGGCCGGTCGGGATGATCCAGCCGTCCAGGTCGAAGACCTGCATGTCCCACATCATCGCAACGGGCTGATCCTGCTCGACGATGACCGAGAACAGGCGACCGTTGTAGGTGGAGCCCATGAAGATCTCACCGTCAGCCAGCAGCTGCGGCGTGTCGGCGCCGGCGGTCCACCAGATCACGTCGTCCTTGATGGTGTCGAGCTTGGCCAGAGCCTGGTCCTGACCTTCGGGGGTTGCCAGGACATCGTAGATCTCGTCCTTGGCCACGCCGTCACAGTACAGCGCCCATTCCATGTTGTTGATCGGGCGGCGTTCCAGCGAACGACGGCCGGGATAGGTTTCCAGGTCGAAGATCGAGCAGATGTCGGAGGGGGCGTCGACGCCCTCGGGCACCATGTCGGTGCGGTAGCCGAAGGTGGTGGAATAGGCGATCTGCGGAATGAAGCAGTCGGAGACGATCATGTCGCCGAAGTCATCCTCGGCCGAGGTGCCGTCGTCGGCCGGGGCCAGCATGTCCTCGGGATCGTATTCCATCGCCAGGCCTTCGTCGCAAAGGCGGATGGCGTCAGCAGCCACGACATCGACCAGGTCCCAGGTGATGTTGCCGGCTTCGTTCATGGCACGCAGACGCGCCACCGCTTCGGCCGAGCTTTCGTCCCAGGTGATGGAGACGCCGGGATTGGCTTCGACATAGGGCTCAACGTAGGCCTTCTGCTGGGACATCTGGTAGGCGCCGCCCCAGGAGACGAAGGTCATGTCCTGCGCGGAGGCGGTGCCGGCGACCAGCGCCAGTGCCGTACCGGCCAGGAGGGATTGAGTGAGTTTCATGTCATAACTCCCATTTTCAACCCGTTATGTTTCATTCATGGATCCGCGGCTACGGGTGAAACGCGCGGTATCTCAACAGGCCGCAGCCGCGCCGGAACGCGACCGCGGGTGCAACGTGCGATCAGGCGTCCAGCGCGCGGCAATCATCCGGCAGCCAGCCGATCTCGACCATCTGGCCTTTCTTCAGGCGCTCCTGGTCGGGGGCGTTCCGGGTCTTCATGACGAAGTCGTCATTGCCGGCCACGCGCAGGCGGGTGCGGAAGATGTCGCCCATGTAGACGAACTCCAACACCTCGGCCTTCAGCAGGTGCGCGCCCTCCTGCAGGCGCTCCTTGTTGGTCTCGACGCGTTCGGGACGGATCGACACCTGGGTGCGCTGGCCGACCTCGGTCACGTTGACCGGGCGGGCCGAGATCAGCTCGCCGTTGTCGAGCTGTACCGTGCAGGTGTTGCCGCTGATTTCCTTCACCACGCCTTCCAGCGTGTTGTTCTCGCCGATGAACTGCGCGACGAAACTGTTTTCCGGCTCTTCGTAGAGCGTGTCTGGGGCCGCCAGCTGCTGGATGCGACCGTCGTTGAAGACGGCCACGCGATCCGACATGGTCAGCGCCTCGGTCTGGTCGTGGGTCACGTAGACCGTGGTGATGCCCAGTTCATGCGCCAGGCGGGTGATCTCGAACTGCATGTGTTCGCGCAGCTGCTTGTCCAGAGCGCCCAGCGGTTCGTCCATCAGCACCAGTTCCGGTTCGAAGACCAGGGCGCGGGCCAGGGCGATCCGCTGTTGCTGGCCACCCGACAGCTGGGTGGGCCGGCGACCGGCGAAATCGCCCATCTGCACCATGTCCAGCGCCCGCTTGATCTTGCCCTCGCGCTCCGACTTGCCCATCTTGCGCACTTCCAGCGGGAAGGACAGGTTTTCCGCCACGGTCATGTGGGGGAACAGGGCGTAGTTCTGGAACACCATGCCGATGCCGCGCTTGTGCGGCGGGATGTTGTTGATCGACGTCCCATCCAGCTTGATCTCGCCGTAGGTGGCTGTCTCGAACCCGGCCAGCATCATCAGGCAGGTGGTCTTGCCGGACCCGGACGGCCCCAGCATCGTCAGGAACTCCCCCTTCGGCATGGTCAGGTTCAGATCCTTCACGACCAGCGTCTCGCCGTCGTAGCTCTTTTGCACACGTTCGAATGCGACGAATGCCTCGCTGTCAGATGTAGCTGCCAATTCAGGCTCCCCGTTTCGTTTTTTCTTCGCAGGCATGCAGGGCCCGCGTTAGGGTTGGGCGAAACCTTGCCACCGGCAAGGGACGCTGTATCGGCCAATCCGGGTCTCCCCGAAGATCGGATCCCGCGAAACCTCGCGAACTGATGCAGCGCAGACGTTTCTTCTCACCCATGAACGTCGTTCAATTTCATTCTTTAGTCACCCTCGATGTGAATTCATATCCCGCTTGGCCGAGTTTCCAGCGCAAAACGGGCTGTCGCACCGTGATTTATCCGCAAGCCTACGCATATGCACAGTGATTAGGCAAGCCCCACGACGGGCAGGAAGGCGCCTGACTTTCGTAGTGCCTCACTTGCGAGCGTCTTCGGACTTGAATAACGTTCATCTTTAGGAAAGGCGACGAGATGACCGAAACGGCAGCAAACAAGGCGAAGGAAGGGCGCGTGGCGCGGCGGCAGCGGCGCAACCGTCAGGCCCTGATTCGCGCTGCCAGTGCCGTAATGAGCGACAAGGGCATCGACGCCGCCACCATGCTGGAGATCGCCGATCGCGCCGACGTGGGCGCGGGCACGGTCTACAACTACTTCAAATCGAAGGATGATCTGGCCGTCGCCGTGCTGGAGGAGATCATGCAGGGCCTAGCCCTGCGGGTCGAAAGCGCCACGGCGGGCCTGGACGACCCGGCCCAGATTTACGCGATCGCCCTGATGACGGTGCTGGAAACGGCCACCGAGGATCAGCGGTGGCGGCAGTTGCTGAACCGCGCGGGCATCGTCTCGGACGTGATGTATCGCCGGATCGGCCCCTTCACCATCGACCTGCTGGCCAAGGCCGAGGCCTCGGGCCGGTTGACGCCGGGCGACCCGGCGCTTGCCTGGAAACTCAGTACCCATGCCATCGTCGGCTTCGCTTTGGCGATCTCGCGGCACGAGGTCGCCCCGGTGACGATCCCCACGGCCGCCGCGCGGCTGCTGTGCCTGGCCGGGCTGGACGCCAGGGAGGCCGAGGAGATGGTGGCCCGGCCCCGCCCGATGCTGCCGCCCGAACAGCACCTGCACGACCTCAGCCCACAGGAGGGCTGATCAGCCCGCGCCGCCGGCCAGTGCGGCCAGGGCCTCGGTCAGGCTGGTTTCTTCGACATCGCGATAGAGCGCCGTTTCCGAGGTGACGGCACAGCCGAGCGCCGTCTCGAAGACGTCCTGGTTGGCGGTCTCGTCGAAGTTGGACTGCGCATCGGTGCCGAGGTTCGACTGGAAGATCCCAGCCGCCGAGACCGGCAGGAAATCCTCGTAGGTCTGCGGATCGGCGACCAGCGCGCCGGCGGCCAGCAGGTCCTCGACCGCCTCCGCGACAGGCTCCACGCCCTCGGGCAGTGGCCCTGCCACACGGTAGCGGAAGAAGGCCAGCCCCTCGCGGCGCAGCCTGTCGGCATCGTCCGGAAACCCGGTGAAGGCCGCGGCCAGCGCGTCCATGTAGTCTTCGGCCCCCTCGCCCGTCGCCCCAACCGCGGCGCGGCTGCGCGCCTCGGCCAGGCAGCGGTCATAGAGGTCGCGCCCCCTGGGTGTCAGGGCCACGCCGCGCTGCTCTATCTCACCAAAGCGGGCGGTGTGGGTGCCTTCCTCGCCGTTCGATCCGCCCTCGCCGGGGAACAGGATCGGCTCCTCCAGCGCCTTGAAGGAGGTCTGGCGCAGCAGGATGTCGACGGCGCGGCGCGGCGGGCCTTCGATCACCGCCTTGGGGGCGATGCCCCGCTCGGGCATGCGCGCCTGCACCGCGTCGATGTCCAGGGTGCGCGGCGTCAGATGGTTGATATGCGGCCCGCGGAAACAGACCACGTCGGCGATCAGCCGGTGTTCGGCGGCCAGGCGGGCATAGGTGCCAGCCGTCACCGTCGCATCGGAATGCCAGCGGAAGGTTTCCAGCGCCTCGGCCACGAATTCCTCCGCCTGCGCCCGGGTCAGCCCGCCCTGGGCCTCGCCCTCGGCGATCAGCTCCAGGCAGCGGGGCGTGACGATGGCGCGGCGCGACAGGATCTCCTCCGCCTCCGCCGCCAGGGCACGATCTTCCAGCAATTCCAGTCGGATGAGCGAGGTGAAGACACGGAAGGGATTGCGCGACAGGGCCTCGGTCGTCGTGGGGCGGAAGGCCGTGGAATGCACCGGCAGCCCGGCCACCGACAGGTCGTAGTAGCCCACGGGCGCCATGCCCATGGTGGCGAACATGCGGCGGATGTTGAACAGCTCCTCCGCCGTGCCCAGCCGAATCGCCCCGTGGCGTTCGACATCCAGGCGCGACAGCTCATCCGCCGCCTCCAGCCGGGCCTTCAGCGCCGGGTCGGCCGACATGACCTCCTCATTCACGTCGCGCACCAGCTCGATCAGGTTGCCGTATTGCGGCACCTCCTGGCGGTACATCTCGGACATGGCCTGGGAAAAGAGCGTGCGGATCTCGTCCGCGGGCAGATGGGTCATGGGGTCCTCCTCGGGTCGCGCATCGTCAGGCCCCGGCCCGGCCGCGCATCATGGCGTGGGTCAGGGTGGCGCCGAATTCGTAGTAGGCCTCGTGCAGGCCGCGCAGATGTTCCTTGTAGCCCTTGAGCACCGGCAACGGAAAGGCCTCCGGCGCGTCGTTCAGAAGGGCCTGGGCCGCGGCGGCGCCAAAGACCGTGCCGGGCGAGATGCCACGCCCGGAATAGCCGAAGACGGCATAGGCGGAGGGGCCGAAGTTGACCACCTTGGGGATGTGGTCGCGAGTCATGGCGATCTTGCCCCGCCAGTGGTGTTCAAAGGGAATGTCGCCCAGATCCGGGTAAAGCGCGCGCAGCTTGCGCCGCGCCCAGCCGGCATGAATCGCCCCGCCCAGTCCATCGGCATTGCCCATGCCGCCGACGATCAACCGCCCCGCCGCATCCACGCGGACCGAGGACATGACCAGCGCCGTGTCCCAGCATCCCTCGCCGCCCGGCAGCACCTTGGCCTGCGCCTCCGGCGGCAGGGGCGCGGTGGCGAACTGGCTGTAGTTCACCACGACGAACTGGGGCGCAAAGGCGCCGGCGATCCCCTCGTGGTAGGCATTGGTGGCCAGAAGCAGCTTCGGCGCCCGCACGCTGTGACCATTGGCACTGACCGTCCAGAGACCCTCCGTATGGGCAATCGCGGTGACGGCGGAGCCTTCGTGGATCTGCGCGCCCAGCTCCTGCGCCGCGCGGGCCAGCCCGGTGCAATAGGCCAGCGGCTGCACCGTGCCCGCCCGAGGGTCCAGCAGCGCCCCGTGGAAGGCATCGCTGCCGGTGCGCCGGGCGGTTTCCGCTGCGTCCAGAAGTTGAAGCGGCGCGCCATGGCGGTTGCCCTGGCGGAACCGGTCCTGCAGGTCCTCGAACCCCTTCGCGGAATGGGCCAGGTGCAGGGTGCCGTGGCGCGTGGCCTCGCAGGCGATGCCGTGCTCTGCCACCCGATCGAAGACCATCTGCGGCCCCTGCCCCAGGGCCTCGACCAGCCGTGTGCCATCATCCTCGCCCATCTGGGCCAGCACCTCGTCCGGGGGCAGCCAGAGGCCAGCGTTGACCAGCCCCACGTTCCGCCCCGACCCGCCGTGGGCGACGGTGTTCGCCTCCAGCACCACGACCGAGGCGCCCTGTTTCGCCACCTCCAGCGCGCAGGCCAGGCCGGTGAAGCCCGCGCCGATGACCACCACCTCGGCCCGGGCGTCCGCCGCCAGGGGCGTGGTGGTCAGCCGCTCGGCGCTGCTGGCCCGCCAGAGGGTGCCGTCAGATGTCAAATTTCACCCCCTGCGCCAGGGGCAGCTCGGCCGAGTAGTTCACCGTCGAGGTCTGCCGCCGCATGTAGCCCTTCCAGGCGTCCGACCCGCTTTCGCGCCCGCCGCCGGTATCCTTCTCGCCGCCGAAGGCACCGCCGATCTCGGCCCCCGAGGGGCCGATGTTGACGTTGGCGATGCCGCAGTCCGATCCCACCGCCGAGAGGAAGGTTTCCGCCTCGCGCACATTCAGAGTGAAGATACAGGAGGACAGGCCCTGCGGCACGTCGTTCTGCATCGCGATCGCCTCCTCCAGCGTCTCGTAGCCCATGACGTAGAGGATCGGGGCGAAGGTTTCGGTGCGCACGATGTCGGTCTGGGCGGGCATCTCGACCAGCGCGGGCGCGGCATAGGCGCCCCCCGCGACCGCGTCGACGGGGGTGCCGCCGTGGATGGTGCCGCCCTGGGCCTTGGCCGCCGACAGCGCCGCCTGCATCCCGTCCAGCGCGCCCTGGTCGATCAGCGGGCCGACCAGCGTGCCGTCCTCGCGCGGATCACCGATGGTCAGCGAGCCGTAGGCCTGGCGCAGCTTCGCCACCAGATCCTCGCGGATCGAGTTGTGCACGATCAGCCGCCGCAGGGAGGTGCAGCGTTGCCCGGCCGTGCCCACGGCGGAGAAGACGATGGCGCGCACCGCCATGTCCAGGTCGGCCGAGGGCGCCACGATCATCGCGTTGTTGCCGCCCAGCTCCAGGATGGAGCGGCCGAAGCGCGCGGCGACCTTCGGCCCCACGGCGGCCCCCATGCGGGTCGATCCGGTGGCCGACAGGATCGGCACGTCGCGGGAGGTCACCAGCGCCTCGCCCACATCGACGCCGCCCACGACGACCTGCAAAAGCCCCTCCGGCGCTTCATCCCCGAACCGCGCCACGGCGCGGTCGAAGATCACCTTGGTGGCCAGCGCGCACAGGGGCGTCTTTTCCGACGGCTTCCAGATCACCGGATCGCCGCAGACCAGCGCCAGGGCGGCGTTCCAGGCCCAGGGGGCGACGGGGAAGTTGAAGGCGGTGATGACCCCGCAGGGGCCCATCGGATGCCAGGTTTCGGTCATCCGGTGGCCGGGGCGTTCAGAGGCGATGGTCAGCCCATACAGCTGGCGCGACAGGCCGACGGCGAAATCGCAGATGTCGATCATCTCCTGCACCTCGCCCAGGCCTTCGGAGGTGATCTTGCCGGCCTCCAGCGTGACCACGGCGCCCAGCTCCGCCTTTGCGGCGCGCAGCTCTTCACCCAGCAGGCGCACCAGCTCGCCCCGGCGCGGCGCGGGCACCTGGCGCCAGGCGGCGAAGGCCCCCTGTGCCCGGGCGATCACGGCGGGCATGTCCGCCAGGGATGTCTCGGCCAGCTGCGCGACCTCCGCCCCGTCGAGGGGCGAGCGCACGGTCAGGCTGCCGCCGATCAGGTCGGTTTCACTCAGCCCGGCGGCGGCGAGGGTTTCAGCGTGAGAGGGCATGGCGGGGCTCCTTCAGGGTCATGGGCAGGGTCTCGGGCGTGGCGCTACTGCTGGATCCGGCGGGGAACCGGCCGACGCAGGTAACGGGCCCTTTGCGACAGGCTAGCCGCTGACACAGCCTGCCAGAAGCGATAGAAATTCCCAAACCCTGGAGAAAACCTCACATGATCGCCCCGCGCCGATTCCTGCCCTCGATCCCCTCGCTACTGGCGCTGGAGGCGGTGGACCGGCTGGGATCGGCCACTGCCGCGGGCCAGGAGCTGTCGCTGACCCACTCCGCCGTGTCGCGCCAGCTGAAGTTGCTGGAGGGGCAATTGGGCGTCACCCTGCTGGTGCGCGAAGGCAAGGGGCTGACGCTGACCGCTGCCGGGGCCAGCTATGCCCGCTCTGTCCGCGACTGCCTGCAGGACCTCGCCCAGGCCAGCCTGCGCCTGCGCGCCAGCGGCCCGCGCGACAGTCTCAGCCTGGCCTTGCCGCCCAGTTTCGGCCTCTACTGGATGGGGCCGCGCCTGCATGCCTTCCTGCGCGCCCACCCCGAGATCCTGGTCAACCAGAGCACCCGCAGCGCCCGCTTCGACTTCGCCCGGGAGAAGTTCGATGCCGCCGTCCACTACGGACCGGAGGACTGGCCCGGGGTGCATTATCTGCCGCTGACCCGCGACCGGGTGATTCCCATGGCCGCCCCCGGCCTGCTGGCGGGCGGGCCGCTGACGGCGGAGGCGATCCGGGGTCGGCCGCTTCTGCACCTCGACAGCCGCCCCGGCGCCTGGGAGGAATGGTTCACCCAGCACGGGGTCGAGGCCGGGCAGCTGCGCGGGATGCTCTTCGACCAGTTCAGTCCCATGGCCGAGGCCGCCGCGGCGGGGTTCGGCCTGGCCCTGCTGCCGGATTTCCTGGCCGAGGCCGAACGGGCACGCGGGCGGCTGGTCCCGGCCTTTCCCGACTACCTGGAGATGGACCGCAGCTATGCCCTGGTCTGGCCCCGCAATGCGGAACCGAAACCGGCGCTGGATCTGCTGATTGCCTGGCTGAAGACCTCGGAGGCGCTGCCCCTCCAGCGGCGCAGGCCCCTTTAACAGCGCAGGAAAGCGTGGGCGGCGCCCAGAAAGCCCGGGATCACGGCGCCATGCCCGACCCCGTCGAAGGTCCGGAACGTGGCGCCCGCCTGCTGCGCGAACCGGCGGGCATGGCCCGTCATGTCCCGCGTCCGCAGGCGCGCGATGCGGTCGACGGGCTCTCCGGCGGCCTCTGCGGCCCCGGGATCTTCCAACGCCCCGACGGTGATCAGAAGCTTGCCCCCAGCACGACGGGCGCCCGCGTGGATCCCCTCCGGATCGGTCCAGATCGAGGGGCTGCCGGTGGCCACGTGGGAGAAGAGACCGGGACACAGGGCGCGGGCCTGCAGAGCGAAGGCGCCACCGAAGGAGTGGCCAAGGATCATCCGGTGCGCGGGATCGACCGGCAGCGCCGCCTCGACCCGGGGGATCACCTGCCCGGCCAGCAGCGCCAGGGTGGCCGCCCGGCTGGCCCCTCTTGCCGCCTGCCCCACCAGGTCCGCCCCGCGACGGTCAAAGTCGATCAGGCTGTCCGTTGGCCAGCCGAGGCCCACGATCACCGCCGGCAGATCCCGGGCGCCGCTACGGCTCTTGTCGCAAAGCCGCTCCAGGTCGCAGAGCGTGCCGAAGGTCCAGCCCGCATCCATGGCGTAGAGGATCCCGTAGCCCCCGGGCGGCGCCGGGGCCTCGGGCCGGGCCACCAGGACGCGGAACCCGCCCCCGTCCGAGGGCAGGTCGAAAGAGGTCACGCCCGGTCTGGACCAGGGCGTTCCAAGGCCCATGGGCGCCGGTTGGTCCGCCCTGGCCCCGGGATCGGTGGCGGGTGTCGAAGGGGCTGGCATCAGGCTGGCTCCGGGTCGTGCGGCCGCGTCAGAACGACTTGGTCAGCGACATGTTGAAGGTGCGCGGCGCACCACGGAAGTTGAAGACGACGTTGCTGCCGACGCGCGAGTAGTAGTCTTCGTCGAAGGCGTTATCGACGCCCAGGCGCAGCACGGTGTCCCGGCCCAGATCCTTCGCCGCCATCAGGTCGACCACATTGTAGGCAGGCGCCGTGATCCCGCGCGAGGAGAACTCGGACATCGAGGTCAGCCGCCCGCCAAAGCTCCAGCCCTGCATCATCCCTTCGGTCACATCGTAAAGCGCGGTCAGCTTCAGCATGTGCTCGGGCGTGTAGGTCGAGAAGACGGCGCCGGCATCCGGCCCCTCCAGGTACTCGGTTTCCGTGTAGGTGTAGCCCGCCGACAGGTGCAGGTTCGGGATCACCTCGCCCGAAACCTCGGTCTCGAACCCGCGCGAGCGCACGTCGCCCTCGGGTTCGGCGTAGTCGGTGCCGCGCACGGCGACCGAGCGGTTCACCTGGCGCAGATCGAAGAGCGCGGCGGAGTAGTTCAGCCCGTAGGCCAGTTCGCCCTTCACGCCCAACTCGTACTGGCGGCCTTCCAGCGGGTCCAGCGTGTCACCGTTCACGTCCAGCTCGAACTGCGGGATGAAGATCTCGGAATAGCTGGCATAGAGGGTGGCGGCCGGCGACAGCTCGTAGGTCAGCCCGGCGAAGGGGGTGACCTTGGCGTCGATGTCGGTGCTGTCCAGGTCGCGGGCGGTGCCGATGGTGCCGGAGGTGATGTCACCATCGTACCAGCTGACGCGGGCGCCGCCGATCAGGGTCAGCTGGTCGGAGGGCTTCACGCGAAGCTGGGCATAGAGCCCGGTCGAGGTGATGTCGCGCTCTTCCAGCGTGGTGTAGTCCTCTGCCGGGCGCGGCAGGCTGGCGGTGTCGTCGGTGTCCAGATCCCAGCTGCCATCTTCCGACCCGCGCAGCCCGTAGGTGGAACTGTCCAGCTTTTGCCAGTCGGCGCCCAGGATCAGGTTGCTGTCCATGTTGCCCATCAGGAAGGGCATCTCGACATGGGCGTCGAGGGCCAGGCTGTCCTGCTCCCAGTCCTGACCCAGCCAGGACATCGTGGTGATGACGTTGTCGGCGTCCGCCGACGAGCCGCCGTAAGCGTAGAGGAAATTCGCCTCCTGGTGCGAGGCGCGCAGCGAGGCCTTGGCGCGGACGCCGTTGGCGAAGTGGTGTTCGAGCGCCAGCACGGCGTCGGTGGTGGCATTCTCGAAATAGTTCCAGTCGGCGCCGGTCGACGTGCTTTCGTCCAGCCACATCAGGGCCCCGTCTGCATAGGTCGGCAGGCCGTTGAAGGGCGCAATGTCCCGTTCCATGTGGGCCAGCGAGAAGGTCAGCGTGGTGTCGGGCGTGATGTCCCAGGCGACCGTGCCATAGGCCGACAGCACCCCGTTTTCCTGCCGGTCGACGAAGCCGTCGCCATCGGCATAGGCCAGCACCGCGCGGCCGCGGATCGTGCCCTCCTCGTTCAGGGCGCTGCTGTAGTCCAGCTCGGTCCGGGTGTGGCCGTTGGAATCGACCGAGGCACTGGCGTAGCCCTTGGGATCGACCGAGGTGGCCTGCTTCAGCCGCATGTTGATCGACCCGGCCGGTTCGCCGGTGCCGATGAACAGGCCCGCCGGCCCCTTCAGCACCTCCACGTGGTCGACGATCGACAGGTCCGGCTGGGTGCCATAGATCGAGCTGACCGGCGCGGGCAGGCCGTCGAAGTAGAGGTAGTCGAATTCATACCCGCGCGAGTAGATGGACGAGCGGCCCGAGTCGTTGCTGAGGATCATGATGCCGGGCGTGTCGGCCAGCGCCTCCTCCAGCGCGCCATAGCCGCCATCCTCGATCTGCTTGCGGGTCACGACGGAGGTCGACTGCGGCACCTCGCGGGGCGTCATCGCGGCCTTCTCGCCCACCGAGATCAGGTTGGAGGTGTAGGAGTTCGTCCCCTCGGTCTCATAGCTGGATCCCTCGACATTGATCGGCTCCAGCTCGATCACGTCCTGGGCCAGGGCGGGCGTGACCAGGGCCGGGGTGGTCAGTGTGGTGCTGGCCAGCAGGGCCAGATGCAGCGCGCGGCGCGGCAGGAGGGGGCGCGTCATGAGGGGCTCCTTGATATCCGAGTGTTTTACTCGTTAATACGGAGGGGAACAGGGCTTCAGCCAGATGGGGATCTTCGCGCCAGAGCCAGATGTCTTCGCGAAACCGCCAGAGAGGCCGCGCGCCCATGTCCTCGCAGATCCGCCCAGACCAGATCCGCCCGGATCAGATCCGCCTGTCCGAGATCGCGCAGAGCGTCGCAATGACCGGCCGGCGCCTGCGCGCCAGCCTGCCCGAGGGGCGCGTGGTCCTGCGGGGCACGCGCGACGGTGTCGAAAGCGCCTCTGGGCTGACGATCAACGCCCATGACGCCTGCGCCGAGGAGGATTTCGAGGTGCGGGTCACCCGCGCACCCGGTGTGGTGCTGCACCTTGTGCTGGCCGGCCGGGTCGAGGCCGTGCTGGGCGGCCTCCCGATGGGGCTGGAGCGGCGCCCGGGCGCGCCGGTGCCGATCATCTTCAGCGCGCTGGACACGCCGCAGGAGTTTCACCGCCAGTCGCGGCGCGGCGAGGTGCTGCGCAAGCTGACCCTGCGGATGAGCTGGGACTGGCTGGAGCGGCGCGGCATTTCCCGGGCAGAGATCCTGCAGGGCAACGCCCGTCGCGATGCCCGGTGGAGCGCGGGCCCCGAGGACATCGCCGACGCCGAGGCGCTGATGCAGCCCGCCGCCAGCTTGGGCAGGCCGCTGTCGCTGCTGCGCGAGGCACATTCCGCGGCGCTGGTCGGGCGCGCATTCGAACAGCTCTGGCAGGCCGAAAAGCTCGTCGCACCGGCGGACCGCGACCGGCTGAACCGGATGGAACACCTGGGCTGTGCCCCCGGCCCCGTGGCGGCGATGGAGGCGATCGCCCGTGCCGGCGGCATGAGCCTCAGCTCCGCCCGGCGGCTGTTTCACCGCGCCTACGGGCAGAGCATGCTGGCCCGGCTGCGCGAGCTGCGCCTGCGCCGCGCCCATGACGCGCTGCGCCATGGCGCCAGCGTCGGCACAGCCGCCTGGGACGCGGGGTATGACAACCCCTCGGCCTTCTCCACGGCCTTCCGCCGCTGGTGCGGGCAGACCCCGTCGCAGGTCCGTCAGGGCGGCCTGCCGCGCTAGGCCCCGGCCAGCGCGGATCCTCCCGGCCCGGAAGAATTGCTGCATTGCAGAGCAATTTTCCCTTTATTCCATAGGCTTTCGCCTCGATTGATCGGCAGTTCCTTGCCAATGCAGCATCGACGCCTAAGTTGTAGATCAAGGATCCGTGCGGCGGATCCCCCGGCGTCATGACGATGACCCACCCCGCGCGCAGCGAGCCACTCCGCTTGCTCCTGCTCCCTGCCGCACCGCCCTTTGAGGCCGGATGGAGCGCGCCAGATCAAAATGACGAAACCCGGAACGGACACCTGAAAGGAGTTCGCCATCAAGGATGCTGTATCCAATCCCGCTGGCCCCTATGACCGGATCGCCGTGCTCGGCGCCGGGAGCTGGGGCACCGCCCTGGCCACCGTGCTGGCCCGGAACGGTCACGACGTGCGCCTGTGGTCGCGTCGCCCCGACCAGGCGCAGCGGATCAACGACACCGGCGAGAACGCCGATTACCTGCCCGATGTGACCCTGCCCCGGGGCATCACCGCCACGGCGGATCTGGGCCAGGCGCTCGATGGCGCCGAGGCGGTGCTGATGGTCACCCCCTCCGCGACGTTGAGGCCCATGTGCCAGGCCATCGCCCCCGTGCTGCCCGAGGGCATCCCGATCGCCCTGGCCTGCAAGGGGGTGGAACGGCGCACTGGCTACCTTCTGTCGGAAGTGGTGGCAGAGGAACTGCCCGGCCATGTGGTCGGCGCGGTCAACGGGCCGACCTTCGCCCGCGAGACGGCGCTGGATCATCCCACCGCCGCCACCGTCGCCTTCCCCTTCTCCTATTCCGACCGTCTGAACCCCGAAACCAGTCCGGCCGCGCGGCTGGCGCTGTCGCTGTCAGGCGGGGGCTTCCGCGCCTATGTCTCGGACGACCTGGTGGGCGTCGAGGTGGGCGGTGCGGTGAAGAACGTGATCGCCATCGCCTGCGGGATGATGTCCGGCGCGGGCTTTGCCGAGAACACCCGCGCGGCCCTCATCACCCGGGGCATCGACGAGATGAAACAGCTGGCCCAGGCCCTGGGTGGCCGGCGCGAGACGGTCACCGGCCTGTCGGGCGCGGGCGACCTGACCCTGACCTGTTCCTCGACCACCTCGCGCAACATGTCGCTGGGCTACCAGCTGGGCCAGGGCATCCCGCGCCCGTCGTGCTTCGAGGGCCGCCCCGTCGTCGTCGAGGGCGAGGTGAACGCCGTGTCGGTCACCGACCTGGCCAAGCGCATCAACGTCCCCATGCCGATCTGCGAGACCGTGCAGGCCATCCTGCACGAGGGCGCCGACCTGCAGGAGGCCTTCACCGCGCTCTGGGCCCGCCCCATCGAGGCCGAACCGCAGACGATGCAAATGTCCCTCGAACACCCGTCCCCCGACCTTCCGCTGCAATTCGGAGCTTCTGACCAGTGACCGTTCACGCCGCCCCCCGTCCCGACATCTCCCAACGCCGCTTCACGCTGGCCACAGACCTCGACGGCACCTTCCTCGGCGGAACCGACGAAGACCGCGCCACGCTCTACCAGTGGATCGAGGCCAACCGCGACACCGTCGGCCTGATCTTCGTCACCGGCCGCGACCCCGAGTTCATCATGCAGATGTGCCGTGAACAGGGCCTGCCCTGGCCGGAATACGTGGTCGGCGACGTGGGCACCACCATCGCCGAGGTCGCCCCCGACGGGTCGGTCGTGCCGATCGAACCGCTGGAGGAAGACATCGCCGCGCGCTGGAACGATGCAGGCGAGGGCGTGCGCGCCCTGCTGGACGGCCACCCCGGCCTGACCCTGCAACCCACGCGCTTCCGTTACCGGGTCAGCTATGACCTGAGCCCGGCCGATTTCGATCCGCGCGCGCAGGACCTGATCGAGGAGCTGGGCCTGGACTGGCTGATCTCCGACAACCGCTATTTCGACGTGCTGCCGCGCGGCGTGTCCAAGGGCCCCTCGATCCGCCGCCTGATCGACCACCTGGAGATCCCGGAACACCGCGTCCTCTGCGCCGGGGACACCCTGAACGACTTGTCGATGCTGGCCTCCGGCCTGCCCGCCGTGGCCGTCGGCAATTCCGAAACCGCGCTGACCGACCGTCTGAACGGGCTGGACAGCGTGCATCACGCCCACGCCCACGGGGCTGCGGGCATCCTGGAGGCCATCGCGGCCTTCGACCTTCACGACATCCCGGAGAATGCCTGACATGTCTTCCAATCTCGTCATCGTCTACCACCGCCAGCCCTATGAGGAAGTCGAGGTGGACGGGAAAATCGAATACCACGAGAACAAGAGTCCGAACGGCATCGTCCCCACCCTCAAGAGCTTCTTCGGGCGCTTCGAGAAAGGCGCCTGGGTGGCCTGGAAACATGCCGAGGACCCCGCCAACCCCGACTTCGAGCGGGTGATTGAGATCGACGATCACTACGGCAAGTACACCGTGTCGCGCCTGCCGCTGACGCCGGAACAGGTGACCAGCTTCTACCACGTGTCGTCCAAAGAAGCCTTCTGGCCGATCCTTCACGGGTTCAAGGAACGCTACAACTACGACCCGGTCGACTGGCCGACCTTCCGCGAGGTGAACTGGGCCTTTGCCGAGGCCGCCGCCGCGGAGGCCGCCGAAGGCGCCGTGGTCTGGGTGCATGACTACAACCTGTGGCTGGTGCCGGGCTACCTGCGCACCCTGCGCCCCGACGTGAAGATCAGCTTCTTCCACCACACGCCCTTCCCCAATGCCGACATCTTCAACGTGCTGCCCTGGCGCAAGGAGATCCTGGAAAGCCTGCTGTGCTGCGACGTGGTGGGCTTCCACATCCCGCGCTACGTCAACAACTTCGTCTCCGCCGCCCGCTCGCTGCTGGAGGTCGACACGATCAAGCGCGAGAAGGTGAAGCCCGAGATGAAGGCCGAGACCACGGCCCTGTCGGAGCAGTCGGTGGTGACCGAACTGGAATACGAAGGCCGCCGCCTTCGCCTTCAGGCCAGCCCCGTGGGGGTCGATGTCGAATACATCGAAAGCGTCGTGGCCCGGCCCGAAACCGCCCTGCGCGTCGAGAAGATTCGCGAGGAGCTGGGCGAGGGCCGTCTGATCCTGTCGGTCGGGCGCACCGACTACACCAAGGGCGGTATCGAACAGCTGCAGAGCTTTGAACGGCTGCTGGAAAGCCGTCCCGACCTGCGCGGCAAGGTGCGGCTGATGCATGTCTCGGTCGCCGCCAATGCCAACATGACCGCCTATGAAGAGATCCAGCACGACCTGGAACAGCTGGCCGGGCAGATCAACGGGCGCTACGGCAGCTTCGAATGGCAGCCCGTGGCGCTGATCTCGCGCCCCGTGGCCTTCACCGACCTGGTGGCCTACTACCGCGCCGCCGACGTGGCCTGGATCACGCCGCTGGCGGACGGGATGAACCTGGTGTGCAAGGAATTCTGCGCCGCGCGCACGGACGAGGACGGAGTGCTGGTCCTGTCGGAGTTCGCCGGCGCGGCGGTGGAGCTGGGGGCGATCGTGCCCACCAACCCCTTCTCGCACAAGTCGATGGACAGCGCGATCCAGTACGCCCTGGACATGCCCGCAGACGACCGGCGCGGCCGCATGCGCGCCAACCGCGCCATGGTGGTGAAACAGGACATCCGATTCTGGGCCGAGGACCAGATGCAGGCCTTCAACGACGACGTGCTTCCCGACGAGCAGGCCCAGGACACCGTCCCTGCTGAGTGAGCGGCCGGATCCTGACCGCGCCCCTGAGACGCCGCAGCCCCGCGCTGCGGCGTTTTGCGTTGCGGCGCAGCTTCGGCAGAATCAGATCCCAAAACGAGAAATGCCCCGCATTTTCAGTAATCTACTGAAAGCACGAGGCATTTTCTGGTGGTAGTGGTGAGCCGTGAAGGATTCGAACCTTCGACCCACTGATTAAAAGTCAGTTGCTCTACCAACTGAGCTAACGGCCCACTGTGGGCGCGTCTCTAAAAGGGGGGGCAGGGATGGTCAAGCGGGAATCCGAAAAAACATAACAGAAATGTTTCATCCGCAGGGCCCGCCGCGCCGCGGCGCCTTTTCAACAAGGGGTTCAGGGTCTATATCGCCGCAATGACCCAACCCCGTCCTCATACCCCCGCCGCCGACGGCCTGCCCTTCATGAAGATGCACGGGCTGGGCAACGACTTCGTCGTGCTCGATTCGCGCGGGCAGCCGGCGCGCACCACGCCCGCCCTCGCGCGGGCACTTGGCGACCGGCACCGGGGCGTGGGCTTCGACCAGCTGGCCGAGATTCGCGATGGCGACGGGTCGGACATCTGCCTGGACTTCTGGAACAGCGACGGCACCCGCGCCGGAGCCTGCGGCAATGCCACCCGCTGCGTCGCCGCCCATGTGATGGGGGAAACCGGCGCCGACACCCTGTCGATCCGCACCGCGCGCGGCCTGCTCCAGGCCGCCACGGTCGACGGCGTGACCTGGGTCAACATGGGCCCGCCGCAGCTGAGCTGGGACGAGGTGCCCCTGGCGCGCGAGATGGAGGTCACCGCCCTGCCGCTGGCGGGCGATCCGGTGGCCGTGGGCATGGGCAATCCGCACTGCGTCTTCCTGGTGGAGGACGCCGAGGCGGTGCCGGTGACGGAAACCGGCCCGAAGATCGAACATGACCCGCTCTTCCCCGAACGCTGCAACGTGGAATTCGCCGAAGCGCGCGCCCGCGACGAGATCCGCATGCGGGTCTGGGAACGCGGCACCGGGGTGACGCTGGCCTGCGGCTCGGGCGCCTGCGCCACGCTGGTGGCCTGTGTCCTGCGCGATGCCACCGACCGCCGCGTCCGGATGGAGCTGGACGGCGGCTGGCTGAGCCTCGACTGGCGCGAGGACGGCGTCTGGATGGGCGGACCGACTTCGCTGGTCTTCTCCGCCACGCTCAGCCCGGCCTTCCTGGCCGAAGTGGAGGCGTAAATGACCGCCGCACCGCCGAAATTCGCGACACTGGGCTGTCGCCTGAACGCCTATGAAACCGAGGCGATGAAGGCGCTGGCGGCCGAACATGGCGTGGAAAACGCCGTGGTGGTCAACACCTGCGCCGTCACCGCCGAGGCCGTGCGCAAAGCACGCCAGGACATCCGCCGCCTGCGGCGCGAGAATCCGGGCGCGAAGCTGATCGTCACCGGCTGCGCCGCGCAGACGGAGCCTGCCACCTTCTCCGCCATGGAGGAGGTCGATCTGGTGATCGGCAACTCCGAGAAGATGCAGCCCGAAACATGGGCCGCCATGGGCCCCGATTTCATCGGCCAGACCGAGCGCGTGCAGGTCGACGACATCATGTCGGTGACCGAAACGGCCGGCCATCTGATCGACGGTTTCGGCACCCGCAGTCGCGCCTACGTGCAGGTGCAGAACGGCTGCGATCACCGCTGTACCTTCTGCATTATCCCCTATGGCCGGGGCAATTCGCGCTCTGTCCCCGCCGGGGTGGTCGTGGATCAGATCAAGCGGCTGGTGCAGCAGGGCTATAACGAGGTGGTGCTGACCGGGGTCGACCTGACCTCCTGGGGCGCCGACCTGCCGGCCGAACCGCGCCTGGGCGACCTGGTGATGCGCATCCTGCGGCTGACAGACGTGCCGCGCCTGCGGATCTCCTCGATCGATTCGATCGAGGCCGACGAGGCGCTGATGGAGGCGATCGCGACCGAGCCGCGCCTGATGCCGCACCTGCACCTGTCGCTGCAGGCGGGCGACGACATGATCCTGAAACGGATGAAGCGCCGCCACCTGCGCGACGACGCCATCCGATTCTGCGAGGAGGCGCGCAAGCTGCGCCCCGACATGACCTATGGCGCCGACATCATCGCGGGCTTCCCCACCGAGACCGAGGAGATGTTCGCCAACTCCCTGAAGCTGGTGGAGGAGTGCGACCTGACCTGGCTGCATGTCTTCCCCTACTCCAAACGCGAGGGGACGCCGGCGGCGAAGATCCCCAGCCAGATCAACGGCAAGATCATCAAGGATCGTGCGGCCCGCCTGCGCGCCGCCGGGGACGCCCAGGTGGCCCGCCACCTCGCCGCCCAGCAGGGCCGGGCGCATCGTGTGCTGATGGAAAGCCCCCGCATGGGCCGGACCGAACAGTTCACCGAAGTGAGCTTCGAGACCGACCAGACCGAGGGGCAGATCGTCGACACGGTGATCCGCGGCCAGCAGCGGCATCAGCTTCTGGGCTGATCGCCCCGTCGCACCGCTTGCACCTCCCGCATCGTCACCGCATCCTGCACCCGACCGCAGGAGATCAGCGCCGATGCATCCGAACCCCACCTTTCGCAAGGCCAGTGATGCCCAGAACCTGGCCCTGGCCGCCGAGATCGGCGCCGGCCTTCTGACGCTTTCCTCCGAGGGCGCGCCCCTGGCCGCCCAGGTGCCCTTCGCGATCCGCGACGGGGCGGTCTGGCTGCACCTCGTGCGCTCCAACCCCGTGGCCCGCGCCGCGCCCGGCCCCGCCCGACTGATCGTCGCGGGGCCGCAGGGCTATATCTCGCCCGACTGGTACGGGCTGGAGGACCAGGTGCCGACCTGGAACTACGTCTCGGTTCACCTGCTGGGCCCGCTGGAGCCGCTGCCGCAGAGCGAGATGCGCGCGGTGCTGGATCTGCTGTCGGAGGAATTCGAGGCGCGGCTGGCGCCGAAGCCCGCCTGGACCGCCGACAAGATGCCCGAAGAGACGCTGGCGCGGATGATGCGGATGATCCAGCCCTTCCGCATGCCCATCGAAGCGGTCGAGGGCACCTGGAAGCTGGCCCAGAACAAGCCCGAGACGGCGCGCCTTGCCGCCGCCGAGGGGCTGACGGCGGCCCCTGCGGGGCCAGACCTTGCACAGCTGGCCGCCTGGATGCGCGAGCCGCCGGCCTGATCGCCCCCGCGGGACGCTGGACAGTCGGCGCGGCGCGGCCCTAGGCTCGCGCCGAACACAGATCCAGGCGGAGCTTGCCCGATGACACTGACCCTCTTTTCCTCGCCCACCTCTCCCTACGTGCGCAAGGTGCGCGTGCTGATCGCCGAGGCCGGGCTGGCGGACCGGGTGACCGAGAAGGTGGTGGCAACCACCGCCTTCGACACCAACCCCGAGCTGGCCGCGGTGAACCCGCTGGGCCGCATCCCGGCACTGGTGCGCGAAGACGGGCCGCTGATCTGCGACAGCCGGGTGATCTGCCGCTACCTGGACGACCTGTCGGGCGCAGGTTTCTATCCCGCCGACCGGCTGTGGGAGGTGCTGACGCTGGAGGCCCTGGCCGAAGGCATCCTCGATAGCGCGGTCAACATGGCCTACGAGGTCCGGCTGCGACCCGAGGACATGGTCTTCGACAAATGGCTGGAGGCACAATGGGCCAAGATCGCCCGCACCCTCGACGCCATCGAGGCGGACTGGAACGAGGCCTTGGCCGCGCCGCTGGACGCCGCGCAGATCGCCCTGGCCTCGGGGCTGGGCTACCTCGACTTTCGCCATGACGCCCGCAGCTGGCGCGACGGGCATCCGAAGATCGCCGCCTGGTACGAGGCGATCACCGCGCGCCCGTCTTTCACCGCAACCCTGCCGGGCTGAGCGGACGGCGACGGGGGCGGGGGCTCTGCCCCCCTTGCGCCTTCGGCTCAATTCCCCCCGGAGTATTTCCGACGACGTGAAGAGGTTGGGGTCGAGCGGTTGAGGCCGCCGCCGCGCTCTTGGGCTGGGGACTCACGCGCAGGCAGGCGAAAGTCGGGCGCCCGGGCGGGGCGCCGTCCCGCTGCCTTCTCCTTGCGGGGAGTATCCGGGCGCTACGCCCTCGCCACCATGCAAAAGGCCCGCCTCGGGAGGCGGGCCGTGTCAGGTCGCAGCCTGCGGGCGGGGCTCAGAACTTGAACCCGACGCCCACGTTCAGCGCGTTGGTATAGAGCGTGGTGTCCAGCGAGCCGCCCCCGTCCAGGTCGGCGGAGTTGTCGGACCAGGTGAACTGGTACTCGGTGAAGACCGACCAGCGGTCGGTCAGCGGGTAGTTCACCCCGGCGGTCAGTCGGGCGGCGGGGCCGGTCACCTGGTAGCCGTAGGTATGTTCGCCGCCGACCGGCTGCACGTCCACGTGGGGCATGGCGATGCCCAGACCGGCGGAGACATAGGGCGTCGCCGCCCCCCAGCCCTCGATCCAGCGCCGCGAGACGTTGGCGGTGATGATGTTGTGCCCATCGGTGAACTCCAGCCGCTCGAAGCCCGCCTCGGCCATCTCGTCGTCCGGCGCATAGGCCTTGTCGTGGGAGAACTCGATGCCGAAGCCCCAGGCCTCGTTACGCCACCAGGTCGCGCGGATGCCGTAGTAGGGCGGCATATCAAAGCTCTTGCCGTCCCAGCCGATCAGCTCATCGAAGCTGGCACCGGCGTTGACGCCGGAGCCGTAGTCGCCCTTCACCCGGGAATGGGGCGAGGTCTGCCAGCCGCCGTAGAAGCTCAGCTCGACTTCGGCCGCAGCGGGGGCGGCGAAGGTGCCGGCAGCCAGGGCGATGACAGAGGCGCGCAGGAGGGCGCGGCGCGGGGCGGTCATGGGAATCATGGGCGGTCTCCGGGCCGGACGGGCCGGCAAGGTGAAAGGATCATTGACCGTATAGCCGTCCCGCTGCCGCGTCTCAAGCGCGACACATGCGCACCCTCTCTGCGCATGCATGAACGAATGCTGGACCTGTGCAATTTCGGAAGCTAAACAACCGCACGGTAACGGTTGTGTGTAAAGCGCGACCCAGACACATATCGCGACTGCCCAGGCGGGCCTAGGAATGGAGCTAAGTTCGTGTCCCACGCAGAAGATCACGAAGGCACCCGGAGGGACTTCCTCTATTACGCCACGGCCGGCGCCGGTGCTGTTGCGGCCGGTGCGGCCGTCTGGCCGCTCGTCAACCAGATGAACCCCTCCGCAGACGTCCAGGCGCTGAGCTCGATCCGCGTCGACATCGCCGGCGTCGAGGAAGGCACCCAGCTGACCGTGAAATGGCGCGGCAAGCCGGTCTTCATCCGTCGTCGGACCCAGGAGGAGATCGACGCCGCCAACGAGGTCGATCCGGCCACCCTGCCCGACCCGCTGGCGCGCAACGAGAACATCGGCGCCGATGCCCCCGCCACCGACGGCAACCGTGCCCTGGCCCCCGAGGGTGCCGAAGGCAAGGCCGCCGAGGAATGGCTGGTGATGATGGGCGTCTGCACCCACCTGGGCTGCGTGCCCCTGGGCGAGGCCGGTGACTTCGGCGGCTGGTTCTGTCCTTGCCACGGCTCGCACTACGACACCGCCGGCCGCATCCGTCGTGGCCCGGCCCCGGAAAACCTGCCTGTCCCCGTCGCGACCTTCGATGGTCCGACCGAGATCATCCTGGGCTGAGGGAGGAGACCAAAATGTCCGGCATTCCGCACGATCATTACGAACCGAAGACCGGTGGCGAGAAGTGGATCCACTCTCGTCTGCCGATCGTGGGCCTGATCTACGACACGATCATGATCCCCACGCCCAAGAACCTGAACTGGATGTGGATCTGGGGCATCGTCCTGGCCTTCTGCCTGGCGCTGCAGATCGTCACCGGCATCGTCCTGGTGATGCACTACACCCCGCATGTCGACATGGCCTTCGCCTCCGTCGAGCACATCATGCGTGACGTGAACGGTGGCCACTTCCTGCGCTACCTGCACATGAACGGCGCCTCGCTGTTCTTCTTCGCCGTCTACCTGCACATCTTCCGTGGTCTCTACTACGGCTCCTACAAGGCCCCGCGCGAGATCACCTGGATCATCGGCATGATCATCTACCTGCTGATGATGGCCACCGGCTTCATGGGCTACGTCCTGCCCTGGGGTCAGATGTCCTTCTGGGGGGCGACTGTGATCACCGGCCTGTTCGGCGCGATCCCCTTCATCGGGGAAAGCCTGCAGGCCTGGCTGCTGGGTGGACCGGCGGTGGCCAACGCCACGCTGAACCGCTTCTTCTCGCTGCACTACCTGCTGCCCTTCGTCATCGCGGGCCTGGTCATCGTGCACATCTGGGCGTTCCACAACACCGGCAACAACAACCCGACCGGCGTCGACGTGCGCAAGTCGTCCAAGGCGGAAGCCGAGAAGGACACCCTGCCCTTCTGGCCCTACTTCGTCATCAAGGACTTCTTCGCCCTCGCCGTCGTGCTGGCCGTCTTCTTCGCCATCGTCGGCTTCATGCCCAACTACCTGGGTCACCCCGACAACTACATCGAGGCGAACCCGCTGGCGACACCCGCGCACATCGTGCCGGAATGGTACTTCCTGCCCTTCTACGCCATCCTGCGCGCCTTCACCGCGGATGTCTGGGTGGTGATGTTCGCCAACTGGATCACCGGCGGCATCGTCGATGCGAAGTTCTTCGGCGTGCTGGCCATGTTCGGCGCCATCGTCGCCATGGCCCTGGTGCCCTGGCTGGACACCTCCAAGGTGCGCTCGGGCCGCTACCGTCCGATGTTCAAGTGGTGGTTCGCGCTGCTGTGCATCGACTTCATCGTGCTGATGTGGGCCGGCGCCATGCCCGCCGAACCGCCCTATTCCACCATCTCGCTGATCGGGGCCACCTACTGGTTCGCCTACTTCTTCGTCATCCTGCCCCTGCTGGGCGTGATCGAACCGGCGCCCAAGAACATGCCGGCCACGATCGAGGAAGATTTCGACGCCCATTACGGCAAGCCGACAGAACCGGCCGAGTAAGCGAAAGGACAGAGACCATGTTCAAGAAACTCTCTATCTCTGCCCTGGCAGCCCTGACGCTCGGCGTGGGCAGCATGGGCACGGCCGCCCTGGCGGCCGAAGGCGGCGGCCATCACGAGGACATCGCCTTCTCCTTCGAAGGGCCCTTCGGCAAGTACGACGAGAACCAGCTGCAGCGCGGGCTGAAGATCTACACCCAGGTCTGCTCCTCCTGCCACGGGCTGAAGTTCGTGCCGATCCGCACCCTGGCGGATGAAGGCGGTCCGAACATGCCCGAGGACGAGGTCCGCGCCTATGCGGCCGAGTTCATGGTGGCCGACGAGGCCTCCAACATGCACCTCTATGACTACGACGAAGGTGCCGCCCGTCAGTTGACCGAGAATGACTTCTTCCCGGCCAACGAAAGCCAGAACGCCCCGGACCTCAGCCTGATGGCCAAGGCCCGTGCCGCGTTCCACGGCCCCGCGGGCACCGGCATCAACCAGTTCTTCAAGGGCATTGGCGGGCCTGAGCACATCTACAACATCCTGACCGGTTACACCGGTGAGGAACGTGTGCAGGCCGGCGTGACCTACTATGAGAACACCGCCTTCGACGGCGGCTGGATCGCCATGGCACCGCCGCTTTACGGCGAGGACGTGGAGTTCGATGACGGCCACGCCAACTCGCTGCATCACGAGGCCGAGGATGTCGCGGCCTTCCTGATGTGGACCGCGGAGCCGAAGCTGATGGCGCGCAAGCACGCGGGCTTTGTCGGCGTGATCTTCCTGGTGCTGCTGAGCTCGCTTCTGTACCTGACCAACAAGCGTCTGTGGAAGCCGGTGAAGAAAGCCGCCAAGGAGAAGGCCCAGGCCTGATCCCGCCCCCCGGATGAAACTCAGCCCCCGGTCGGAAACGACCGGGGGTTTTCCTTTGGCTGGCCGGGGCGGCGCCGGTCCCCGCCACGAGGGCGCAGACCGGCACCTGGGGGGCTCTGCCCCCGTCGCGCGATGCGCGCCCCCGGGATATTTGTCGGCCAACAAATGGGAAGGGATCCCCGCGCCCCTGTCCCGTGTTCCCGCCCCAATATCCGCGCCGGCGGCATCAGCCAGCAAGGATCAGGGCAGAGATCAGGATATCAGTTCAGGCGAATCGTGGTGCGGGCGGACCGGCCCATGGCGTCGATGACAGTGACATCGGTGAACCCCTGACCAAGGGACGGCAGCAGGGCCTCGCCCCGGCGCTGTCCGGTCAGAACGGGGGCGCCGTTGATCAGCCAGGTGAAGGGTGGCGTGCCGCGCTCCACCCGCACCGGCAGGCCGTCGCCGGACAGGGCCAGCCGGGCGCCGTCGGGCGGGAAGGCCAGGCGGGGGGCTTGGGGGTCAGGCCCGGTGCCGCCCCGGCGACGGAAGTGGCGCAGGGGCACCGGCAGGGCGTCATTGGTGACCAGCAACGTGCCGCGCGGCGGCGCGGGCAGCTCCACCGGCTCCGGCGCAAGGCGCTGGAACGCCTGGAACAGCAGGGGCGCGGCCAGATCCCCCCCGAAGGCGCCGGGCACCGGGGTGCCGTCGGGCCGCCCGATCCAGACGCCAACCACATGCGCCCCGT
This sequence comes from Pseudooceanicola marinus, assembly GCF_002786295.1. GTDB lineage: Bacteria > Pseudomonadota > Alphaproteobacteria > Rhodobacterales > Rhodobacteraceae > Pseudooceanicola > Pseudooceanicola marinus. The sequence continues at coordinate 101,651 of NZ_PGTC01000024.1, forward strand.
CCCAGCCAAGCGCCCAGGCATCGCGGTGACCGTAGGAGGTGCCGGTCTTCCAGGAGATGCGCCCGCGCGGGCCACCTTCGGGGGGCACCAGGTCCGCCAGGATGTGGCCCACCTGCCAGGCCGCCGGGGCGGACACCAGGCGCGCGCCCGCGCCTTCCGCCGCCCCCTGGCGCCAATACAGCGGGCGCGCCGTGCCGCCCTCGGCCAGGCCTGCGTAGAGGGTCACCAGGTCATCCAGCGTCACCCCGAGGCCGCCCAGAGAGATCGCCAGTCCCGGCGCGCCACCGGGCAACTCCGCCGCCACCCCGGCGCGGCGGAGGGTGGACAGGACTCGGGCCGGGCCAAGCGCCTCGGTCAACGCCACCACCGGCAGGTTCAGCGACAGTTGCAGCGCCTCGCGCACAGGGATCGGGCCACGGAAGGCGCCGTCGAAGTTGACCGGCCGGTAGCCGGCGAAATCCGTCGGCACATCGTCGATCAGCGTCTCGGGATGCGCCAGGCCCGCGTCGAAGGCCATGGCGTAGATCAGCGGCTTCAGCGTCGATCCGGGCGAGCGCAGGGCCCGTGTCATGTCGACGAAGCCATGGCCCTGCGCCGCGAAGCCGCGCGAGCCGACGGAGGCCAGGATCCGCCCGTCACGGTGATCCGCCACCAGAATCGCCACCGACAGGTCCGGTTGCATCCCCTGCAGCGCCGTGGCCGCCAGCTGCTCCAGCGCCGCCTGCAGGGGCACGTCGAGGGTCAGGTCGTGGCGCGCCAGCTCGGGCAGCTCCGCCCGGGCCCGGTCGGTCAGATGCGGGGCGAGTTGCGGGAAGGGCCGGCGGGTGCGGGGGACGCTGTCACGGCGGGCCGCACGGGCCGTCTCAAAATCGATCACGCCTTCGGCGACCATCCGAGCCAACACCCGGTTGCGGGCGTCTTCGGCCGCCAGCGGATCCCGGTCTGGCCGGCGTGCCTCGGGCGCCTGCGGCAGGGCCACCAGCAACGCCGCCTGCGCCGGGGTCAGCCGGGTGGGTTCCTTGCCGAAATAGGCCAGGGCGGCCGCCCGCACCCCTTCGAGGTTCCCGCCCATGGGCGCCAGCGCAAGGTAGAGGGCCAGCACCTGATCTTTCGTCAGCCGCCGTTCCAATGCCAGCGCCAGCCGCGCCTGGCGCAGCTTCCCCGCCCAGAGACCCGTGCCGGAGTTTTCCAGCAGCCGCGCCACCTGCATCGTCAGGGTCGAACCTCCCGACACCACCTCCCCCTCCCGCAGGGCCTGCCAGGCGGCGCGCAGGACGGCATGGGGATCGACGCCCGCATGGTCATCGAACCGGCGATCCTCGTAGGCTTTCAGCATCGCCAGATAGAGCGGGTCGACCTGATCCGGTGTCAGCCCCATGCGCCAGCGGCCATCGTCGACCATATAGGCCCGCAGCAGCGCCCCGTCGGCCCCGTGCATTTCGACCGAAAGCTGGGGCGCGAGCGGCGGCAGCTGCGTGGCGTCGATCCAGTCATCGACCCGGTCACGGGCCAGGCCACCGGCCCAGAGGAGCGCGGCGAGGGCCAGAAAGGGCAGAGCACGGCGGCGGGACCGGGCACGCGGCGCGCGCCCAGCGGGACGGGTGTCCGCCCGCCCCGCGCAGGTCCCAGGCCCGCCGCCCGGCCTCATGGCCTGACCGTGATCCGCGTCTCGCCGGTGTTGGCGCGGTAGCTGGGGCGGTACATGTCCTCGACCGAGGCGGCGGGCGCCAGATAGTCGCCCGGGCTGACCGCCCGCACCATGTAGGCCAGCGAGAGCGCCTCATCCCCGCGCCAGTCCAGCGCCGCGAGGAAGCGGTCGGACCGGAATTCGGTCATCTGGGTCGGCGCCACCTCAAGCCAGTCCAGCGCGTCGATATCGCCCGAGCGCAGAAGGCGCGGGTTGTCGATCTCGAAGCCCGCCGGCAGGGGGTCGTTGACCATCAGCCGGGCGCCGGTCTCCTCGAAGGGCGTCACGGTCAGGACCACCACCAGGCGGGTGCCGCTGGCCACCGTCTCGGGCGACACGCGCTCCCCCTCGGGGGTATAGTAGGCGCGGTCGATCCCGTAGCCGTAGCCACCGGCGGCCAGCGGCCCCTCTGGCACGCCGAGGGTGGTCAGCGTCAGATCCGTCGGGCTGCTGCCCTCGTTGCGGATCGCCACGGGCTCGGGCGCCGTGCCCGGCAGGGTCCGCACCAGCGGCCCGGTCAGCCGCGCGCCATCCACCGACAGCGCCGGCGCCGCCGGGTCCTCCAGAAGGGCCGAGGCCGCCATCAGGGTCCAGGCGCTTTCCTGGGTGGACAGCGGCCCCTCGACCTCTGCCAGGCGGTCCAGCAGGGCCTGGCGGTCCACCACCTCGGATCCCGCTTCGGCGGCCAGGGTCAGCAGGCCCGAAATGTCACGCATTCGGGTGCCGAAGTCGTTGCGGATGCGGATCTCTTCCGCCGTGCCGCGCGGGGCGATCTTCTTCTGTGCCCGGGCGAACATGGCATCGGCGCGCGGCTGATCGCCGTACATCGCCAGGGCGGCCCCCAGTTGCGCCGCGGCCAGGGGCGTGGCGAACTCGCCGCCTTTCACGTCGGCGTAGTAGCGCAGATCGCCCATGGCGGCCTCGCCCTCGCGCGCCAGCACCATCAGCTGATAGGCCAGCGCCTCGCCGCCGCCATTCGTATCAGCCTCGAAATCGGGGGCGAAGTTGACCAGGTTGCGCAGGTTGTCGAGCGCCCGGGTAAAGGCGGCGTCGGGCACCTCGTGGCCCGCGAGGCGCGCGCGCGACAGGAAGTCGGTCACGTAGGCATCCAGCCAGGAGGTGCCATCGGAGCCCGCCCAGAGGCGGAAGGATCCGCTGGCGGTCTGGCGCGCCAGGACCTTCTCGATGGCGCCCGCCACGCGTTCGTCCACGCGAGTCTGCGTGGCCAGCCCCAGCAGGTCGGCCACGGGGGCCAACGACAGCAGCGGCAGGGCCTTCGACGTCACCTGTTCCGTGCAGCCGTAGGGATATTGATCCAGCAGGGACAGCACGCCCGGCACGTCGAGTCGCGCCAGAGGCCCGGCGGACAGAACCGCATGGGCCGTGTCCGCATCGAAGCCCGCGAAGGCGTTCTCATCCAGGGTGAAGGTCGCGCCGGCGGCCAGGTCGAACCGCTGCGTGCGCGACACTTCGGGCGTGTTGCGCCGCACCGGCAGGGTCAGCGTCTTGGTCATCACATCCCCTGCCAGCGTCGCCAACGATACGGTGATCGCGTAGTCGCCCACGGTTTCCGCCGACAGGGGGACCCGGAAGCTCTGCTTCTCGCCCTCCTCCAGCGTGACGGTGGCCGGCAGATCGCCCAGCGTCATGCCGGGGGCGGAGACCGACAGGGCCATTTCCCCCGCCGGGCCGGTGGCATGGACCAGTTCCAGCAGCAGCGACGACCGGTCACCGGGCGCCAGGAAGTTCGGCGTCGAGGTGGTGACCACCACCGGGTCGCGCACCAACACGTCCTGTTCCGCCGCGCCCACGCCCGTCTCGGACCAGGCCACGGCCATCAGCCGCAGGGTGCCGTTGAAGGCGGGGATGTCGAAGCGCGCCTCGACCGTGCCATCCGCGCGGACGGGCAGCGGGCCGGAGAACCAGGTCACCAGATCCTCGGTCGGCGGCGGCGAGGCAAAGCGGGAGCTGGCGGCGGCATCACCGCCCGAGCGGATGCGCCCCATCTCTCCCTGGGTCGGGTCGATCAGGCGGCCGTAGAGGTCGCGGATCTCCACCCCCAGGCGCCGCTGGCCGAAGTAGTGGCCCTGCGGGTCAGGGCTGTCGAAGCCGGTGAGGTTGAGAATACCCAGATCAACCGCCGCCAGCGTCACATAGGCCTGATCGCCCTGTGCCACGCCGTCGACCTGCATCTGCGCGGTGTAGCCCCCGCGCGGATCGGCCTCCGGCGCGGAGGTGAAGGTGACATCCAGCGCCTTGTCGCCCGGCGCGACCGAGGCGTAGTCGAGGCCCAGGGCCCGGGCCGGGTTATGCCCCTGGTCCAGATCCATCGGCCGCAGCACCGTGGCGGTGACATAGGCCCCCGCGCCCCAGTCCTCGGTCACCGGCAGGGGAATCAGGTTCTCCCCCTCCGTGACCTCGACCACCTGCATGTCGATCAGCCGGTTCGACATCACCGAGACCAGCGCCGTGCCCGCATAGCGCGGCACCAGACGCAGACGCGCCTCGTCACCGGGCGTGTAGCTCTCGGCGTCCAGCGACAGCTCCAGCGTGTCGGGCGTGGTCGTCGTGTCAGCGGGCACGTACCAGCCGGCGTAGAAGTCGACCGAGGCGGCGGTGCGATCATCCGTGGTGCTTTCCACCACCAGCTCATATCGGCCCCAATCCACAGGAGCGGCGACCTCCACCGGGTCGGTGCCCAGGGTCGCGGTGCCCGAGGTGACCTCGTCCCGGGTGGTGAAGCTCTCCCACTCCCAATTGCCGTAAAGGTTGTACCACTGGTAGCGCGTGGTGACGCGGTTGAGGGTCCAGGTCACCTCCATCTCCGCCGGATCCAGCTGATCGTCCAGCGCGATCAGGCGGAAGGCGGCCTCGGTGCCTTCGGGAACCACATCGTCGAACGCGGGCCGGATGCCGATGAAGGGCTCGGCGGGCAGGACAAGCTGCGTCAGCCGCCGTTCGATCGGCCGGCCGGAGCCTTCGAAGATGTCGGCATAGACCGTGGCCTCCGCCGGCATGGGCGTTTCCGGGGCGAAGCCGTCGAAGGCCAGCGGCAGGGTCGCGCGACCCTGGGCATCCGTGGTGGTGCTGTCGAAATAGAAACGTTCGCGCGTGGTTTCCGCGTCATGGCGCCCGAAGCGGTAGCCGGGGAAGGCCTCGAGCGTGTCGATGGTGGCCAGCATGGTGCTGCCCGAGACGGTCAGATCGCCCGCAGGCGCCCCGAAAAGGTAGCGCGCCTCGACCGACAGGTCGCGGGTGGCGGCAAGGGGCATCGGGCCCTCGCCCGCCAGCGACAGGGTGGCGTCGATGCGTTCGGGCAGGAAATCCTCCACCAGCACGGTGGTCTGGGCCAGCGCGGGCGCGTCGAGGTCGGATTTCAGCGCCAGCCGCCAGGAGCCACGCGGCACCGTCGCCCCCACGGGGAAGGAGAAGACATAACCGCCGGCCTGCCCGTCGGCTCGCGCCTGGCGGGCGTATTCCACCCCGTCGGGACGGGTCAGGATCGCCGTCACCGGCAGCCCGTCCAGCGCGCGGGCGGTGCCGTCGCGGGCCAGTGCCGTGGCGTGGATCGTCTCGCCAGCGCGGTAGGCGCCGCGGTCGGTGGTCAGGAACATGTCGATGGCGCCGGCCGGTTCGCGCCCCGCCACGCCCCGGTCGGTCAGGTCAAAGGCCGGGTCCTTCAGCGACAGGAAGGCCATGTCGTCCTCGCCCGCCCGCGCCAGCAGCAGCGCGGGGGCCGCGCCACCCGTGCCGCGCAGCAGGCCGGGGGCGAAGCTGGCCACGCCCTGATCGTCAGTTTCGGCCTCGCCCAGCACGGCGTTGGCGTTGGACAGCAGCGTGAGGGTCACACCCTCCTTCGCCCCGGCATCGCCAAGGCCCCGCACGACCGCGTGCAGCCCGTCGGCGCCGGTCCAGGTGGTCAGTCCCAGGTCGGTCAGCACGAACCACTGGGTCGCGGCGGGGGTTTCATATTCGTCCCGGCCCGGGGCGCGGGCGCGCAGGGCGTAGACGCCGGGCGCCTGCCCCTCCAGCGCCGCGTCCAGCGGCAGGCGGGTGGTCACGTCGGTGTTGCGCTCCTTGCGGACCTCGCCTTCGCCCGTCCAGATCTCGGTCGCCATGTCCTCGGCGAATTCCTCCACCTCCCACTCGCCGATCTGGCGGTTGAACAGCTGGCGTTGAATCGTGCGGATCAGCCCCCGGTCGGTGACCTTGAACAGCCGCAGGTCCACCCGGTCGAGGTTCACCGTGTCGATCGGCAGGGCAGCGCCCGCGCCCTTCGCCAGAACGTAGCCCCGACCGGGGAAGCGCAGCGTCGGCGCCCGGTCGGGGATGGCGACGCGGAAGGTGGCGTCGGCGGCCAGCGCCTCGCCACTGCGCGACGACAGCCCGGCACGCAGGGTGTAGCTGTAGCTCTGCCCATGGGCGCCGCCCTCGATGCACAGGCGATTGCCCTCTGCCTCCACCGCCATGGTGCTGTCGGGCAGTTGCACGTAGTCGCCGTAATCGACGCCGGTCTTGGCAAGCGGATCGGTGAAGGCCATGCAGACCCGCGGCAGGGCGGCATCGGCCTGCACCTCGTAATCCTCCACCCGGAAGCCATAGAGGGAGACGGCGCGCTCCTGCAGCTCTGCGATGTCGCGGCGGTTGGACAGGCGGCTGGCCAGGCGCAGGGCAGGCACCATGGCGGGGCCCTCCTCGACCGCCTCGAAGGCCTGCGCCAGGAGATAGAGCGCCTGGGCCGCCTCGCCGTCGGATCCGGCCCGCAGGTAGGCGTTCAGCGCCGCCGGCACGGCGCGGCGATGGTAGGTCCCGGTCTGCCCGGTATCGTCGAGCGTCACCTGCCGCAGCATGTCGGAATAAAGCGCCCAGTCGGCACTGGCGTCGCTGGTCGCCGTCGCCGCCCCGGCATAGCGCAGGGCACGCAGCAGGTCGCCCGCGCGCACGGCGCTGTTGGCCGTGTCACGCAGCGTGCCCGCATCGCTGTCGCCGGCCGAATGGAACCAGGAGATTCGCAGCGCCAGATCCCGCGCGGCCTCCAACCGGGCCGGTGTGGCCACGTCCGGCAGGTCCGCGGCACGCATCCGGCCGAGGTCCTGCGCGCGACTTGTCACCGGGATCACGCGGGCGGAATAGGCCCCGTCATAGGCGTTCTGCCCGGTGACCGTGGCCTTGGGGAAGCAGGAGTTGTTGCGGCTGTTGAAGGTGACGGCCGTGCAGTCTGCGTCGTTCAGGCAGGCGGTGCGACAGGCCTGCAATGTAGTGTCGAACAGCTGCCCCAGGTCGCGCCCGGCGAAATCCGTGTTGGGAAAGACCAGCATCCGCTTCTCGGGCAGCGGCGCCTCCTGCGCCTGGACGGGACCGAGGGCCGTAAGGCCCAGAGCGAGGGCTGCGAGAATGCGTTTCATGGGAAATCTCCTGCCAATATGTCCGGGAACCTGCCCCTCCCGCCCGGCACGGGCAAGGATTCTGTGCCGATGCCGACAAAGCTAAACGGTTTTTTTATACTCCGGCCGCAGGGTGATCCCGCCCCCGAGGGGCCCAAACGGAGAACCGGCGATGAGCCTGGCGAGCAAACTGGCGGAGGAGCGCCGCGCGCGCCTTGCGGCGGAGCGCCTGCTGGAGCTGAAGCAGGCGGAGCTTCATGCCGCCAACAGGAAACTGGGGCGGCACGCAAAGCTGCTGTCGGACCAGATCCATGAGAAGCGCGCCGAGGTTGAGGCCGTGCTGGGCGCCCACGAGAAGGTGAAGTCGGACCTCGACGTGGCGCATCAGCGCATCGCGGTGGCCGAACGGCGGCTGTGGCTGTCCATCGAGACGATTCCCGACGGTTTCGCCTTCTGGGACGCCGAGGGCCGGATGATCGCCGCGAACCGCGCCTGGTGCATGGTCTTCGACGGGCTGGAGGAGGTGACCCCGGGCCTCAGCTACATGCGCATGCTGCAACTGGCCACGGACGAGGGGGTGATCGACATCGGCGACACGGCCCCGGCGGACTGGCGCCACCAGATGATGATGCGCTGGCAGGCCCCCGTGCCCGAGGCGACGGTGATCCGCCTGTGGAACGGCCAGTACGTGAAGCTGCTGGATCAGCGCGGCCACGAGGGCGACGTGGTGAGCCTGGCGCTGAACATCACTTCAACCGTGCGGTATGAACGTCGCCTGCGCGAGGCCCGCCAGCGGGCCGAGGCCGCCAATCGCGCGAAATCCACCTTCCTGGCGAACATGAGCCATGAGATCCGCACGCCCATGAACGGCGTCGTGGGCATGGCCGACCTTTTGGCGGATACCGAGTTGACCGAGGAACAGCGCCTTTACGTCGACACCATCCGCAACTCGGGTGAGGCGCTGCTGGTCATCATCAATGACGTGCTGGACTATTCCAAGATCGAGGCCGAGCGGCTGGAGTTGCACCCCGTGCCCTTCGACCTGGAACGCTGCATCCACGAGGTCGTGCTGCTGGCCCGGCCCACGGCGCGCGAGAAAGGGCTGTCGCTGGTCATCGACTACGACCTGTTCACCCCGACCGCCTTCGTGGGCGATCCCGGCCGCATCCGCCAGGTGCTGACCAACCTGATCGGCAACGCGGTGAAATTCACCGCCCATGGTCACGTGCTGATCCGGGTCGTCGGCCTGCCCGCCTCCGACGGGCGCGTCGACGTGACCGTGACGGTCGAGGACACGGGCATCGGCATCGCGCCGGAGAAGGCCGGGCTGATCTTCGGGGAGTTCAACCAGATCGACAGCGACACCGCCCGCCAGTTTGAGGGCACCGGGCTGGGCTTGGCGATCTCGGAAAAGCTGGTGAAGCTGATGCAGGGGCGGATCTGGGTGGACAGCGCCCTGGGCGAGGGATCTGCCTTCGGGTTCCGCATCGCCCTGCCGCTGACCGACGGCGCGGCGGCACAGACGAGCCCCGCCCCGGTGCCCGACCTGGGCCGCGTCGTGCTGGTGGACGACAACGAGCTGCAACGCGAGATCCTGGAGAAACAGCTGTCGGTGCTGGGCGCGGAGGTCGTGGGCTGCACCAGCGGCGCCGAGGCGCTGGAGCGTCTGGAGGGCGCCGACCTGGTGGTCACCGATCACAACATGGCGGGCATGGACGGGATGGAACTGGCCGAGGCGATCCGCGCCACCGGATCCGAGGTGCCGATCATCCTCTTCACCCCGGCGGTGCATTTCGCCGAACTGGACCCGGCCCGGCGGCATCTGCACGCGGTCCTGCAAAGCCCCTGCCTGCGCGACGCCTTCTTTGCCGAACTGCGCAGGCTGGGAGGCCCGGCAGAGGCCTCTCCCGCGCCGCAGCCAACCTCCGGGACCGAGGGCGCGCCGCCCGACCCCGCCGTCTCGGGCGCCGCCTCGCGCCGGGCGGCGCGCGTCCTGGCGGCGGAAGACAACAAGACCAACCGGCTGGTCTTCGGCAAATTGCTGGCCCAGACCGACATCGAGCTGCGCTTTGCCGAGAACGGCGCCGAAGCGGTGGAGATGTTCCACACCTTCGCCCCCGACCTGATCTTCATGGACGTGTCGATGCCGACCATGGACGGGCTGGAGGCCACGCGCCGCATTCGTGCCGCCGAGGCCGAGGCCGAGGCGGGCGCCAGGCGCCACGTGCCGATCGTGGCGATGACGGCGCATGCGCTGGATGGCGACGAGGATCGGTTCCTCGCGGATGGCATGGACCACTACCTGTCGAAACCCCTGCGCAAGGCCGCCGTGCTGGACAAGCTGGCGGAGCTGACCCCCGCAGAGCTGCGCCCGCCCTACCTGCCGCCACCGGAGGCGAGACAGGCCACCGCCCCGATGACGGCAGAAGGGGAAGCCGCTGAGCCCCATACCACCGAGCCCCATACCACCGAGCCCTGCGCCGCACCGCTGCCCGAGACCGAAGAGGCATGGCCCCAGCCCGAGACGGAGGATCGCTCGGAAGCGGGGTAGGACCGGGGCGGAGCAAGGGCGATTGAAGGGCGCAGGCCGGGGCCGGGGCGACCCATATTTGGCCGCTCGGCACTCGTGCGGGCGGGTCAGGCTGCCATGGCTTCGGCGTTGCGCAGGAAGACGGGTTCGGTCGGGGTCGAACGGTCGGCCTGGTAGGCGTAGCCGCCCAGATCGAAATCCGCGAGGCCGGCGGGGTCGGTCAGGCGGCGGGTGATGACAAAACGCGCCATGGCACCGCGGGCGCGCTTGGCATTGAAGGAGATCACCTTCTCCACCCCGTTCTTCACGTCGAGGAAGGTCGGAGTGATGACTGTCAGGCCCAGGGCATCGAGATCCACCGCGCCGAAATATTCTTGGCTGGCACAGTTCACCAGAACGTCGGTGCCCAGGCTGTCGGCCTGCGCTTTCAGCGCCTTGGCGATCTTGTCGCCCCAGAACTGGTAAAGGTTGGTGCCCCGGTCGGTCTTCAGCCGGGTGCCCATTTCCAGCCGGTAGGGCTGCATCCCGTCGAAGGGGCGCAGCACGCCATAGAGGCCAGACAGAATCCGCAGGCGGTCCTGGGCGAAGGCCAGCTCCTCGGCATCGAGAGAGGCGGCGTCGAGCCCCTGATAGGTATCCCCCGCGAAGGCGAAAAGCGCCGGGCGCAGGGCCTCAGGCGCGGGATCGGTCGCATAGTCGAGGTAGCGGTCGTAGTTCAGCTTCGCCAGCTTGTCCGACAGCGACATCAGCTTGGCGATCTCCTCGACCGGCTTGCCGCGCATCACCTCGATCAGCTCGGCACTGTCCCCGGGAAAGGGCGGCGTGGTCAGCTCCGCCTCGCGGGCGGTCCAGTCGAGTTTCTTGGCCGGTGACACGACGATCAGCATGGTCTTCCCCTTTGTCCGTTCCGTCCCAGATAAGCGATCACGCGGCGAGGTCCAGCCCCTGCGACCCTTTGCGCCTCAGGCCTCTTCGCGCAAGGCATCGAGGAAGGCGGCGCCGAAACGTTCGGCCCGGCGCTCGCCCAGGATGCGCGCCAGCTGCGCCTCGTCGCGCGGGCGCGTCTCGGCCACGCGGGCGATGAGCGAGGCCGAGCAGGAGAGCGGTTTTTCCGTGCCGTCCACCCCGCGCGACAGGTCCGTCTGCAGCTGCATCAACCGGTCGTAGAGGCTTCCCGCCTCACGCCCCGCCAACCGCGCACGCTTGGGATGCAGCTGTTCGACGGTGCCTGTGATGACTTCCAGGAAGGTGACGCCATAGGCCGAGAGCTTCTTGGCGCCGACGCCGCTGATGCCGGCCATGTCGTCCATGGTGGCGGGCTTCGCCTCGGCCATCTCGATCAGGGTGCGGTCGTTGAAGATGACGTAGGCCGGCACCCGGGCCTCCTCCGCCAGGGCGCGGCGCTTGGCCTTCAGCGCCGACAGCAGCGGTTCGTCCTCTTCCGAGACCAGCGTCTTCGCCGCCGGGCGGCGGTTGGCCTTGGCCGCTGTGATGCTGTCGCGGCGCAGGCGGATCGTGTCCTCGCCCCGCAGGATGGGTCGCGCGGCCTCGGTCATGAAGAGCGCGCCGTGGCGGTCGCCATTGGGGCGGATCAGGTCATGGCCCTGCATCTGCCGGAAGATCGCCTGCCATTCGCCCTTCTTGAACTCCTGCCCCACGCCGAAGGTGGGCAGGCTGTCGTGGCCGCGTTCGCGCACCTTGTCGGTGACAGTGCCCGTCAGGATGTCGATCAGGTGCCCCGCGCCGAACCATTCCTCGGTCCGCAGGATCGCCGACAGCGCCTTGCGCACCGCCTCGGTGCCGTCGAAGGTTTCCGGCGGACGGTCACAGAGATCGCAGTTGCCGCAGCTTTCACAGGTCTCGCCGAAGTATTTCAGCAGGGTGGTACGGCGGCATTCCAGCGCCTCCGCCAGGCCCAGAAGGGCGTTCAGGCGGGCGTGGTCCGCGGCGCGGCGTTCCGGGGGGGCCAGGCCCTCGTCGATCTGACTGCGGCGCAGACGGATGTCGTCGGGACCAAAGAGGGTCAGTGTTTCGGCCGGCGCCCCGTCGCGACCGGCGCGGCCGATCTCCTGGTAATAGGCCTCGATCGACTTCGGCAGGTCGGAATGGGCCACCCAGCGAATGTCGGGCTTGTCCACGCCCATGCCGAAGGCGACGGTGGCCACGACGATCAACCCGTCGTCCTGCTGGAACTGCAGCTCGGCGGCGCGGCGGGCGTCAGGCTCCATCCCGCCGTGGTAATGGATGGCCGCCAGCCCCGCCTCGCGCAGGGCGCCGGCGATGCTTTCGGTACGGGCGCGGGTGCCGCAGTAGACGATGCCGGACTGGCCCCGGCGGGCTGTGGCGAAATCCAGGATCTGGCGGCGGGGGGAGTTCTTGGCGGCGAAGGCCAGGTGGATGTTGGGCCGGTCGAAGCCGCGCAGGAAGGTCTGGGGTTGCTGGCCATCGAACAGGCGGCGGACGATCTCGGCCCGGGTTTCCTCGTCCGCGGTGGCGGTGAAGGCGGCCAGGGGCACGTCCAGCGCCTCGCGCAGCTCGCCGATGCGCAGGTAATCGGGACGGAAATCATGGCCCCACTGGCTGACGCAATGGGCCTCGTCCACGGCGATCAGCGAGACGTTGATGCGGTGCAGCATGTCGCGCGCGCCGGAGGAGGCCAGCCGTTCGGGCGCGAGGTAGAGGAGTTTCAGCCTGCCGGCGTCCAGCGCGGCCCAGACGGCATCCGTCTCTTCCTCGGTATTGCCGGAGGTCAGCGCGCCGGCCTCCACCCCTGCCTCGCGCAGGGCGCGGACCTGGTCGCGCATCAGCGCGATCAACGGCGAAATGACCACGGTCACCCCGTGGCGAAGCAGCGCCGGCAGCTGGTAGCAGAGGGATTTGCCGCCGCCCGTGGGCATGATGGCGAGGGTATTCTGGCCCGAGGCCACGGCCTCGACGATCTCTCCCTGGCCGGGGCGGAAGGCGTCGAACCCGAATACCTCGCGCAGCAGCGCCTCTGCCTCTGGCATGTCCTGTCCCCGTTGGTGAAAGCGAGGGATACCATCCCATATTCGCCATGGGGGGACAAGGCGACGCCCCGGGACCCCAGGCGCATCAGCCCCTGCGGTGAGGGGCAGATGCAGCGGTCAGGGTCAGTACATGTACCCGATGTTGTTGGAGACCACGATGCGGATCGCCATGATCGCCAGCAGCGCGACCAGCGGCGCCAGGTCCAGGCCGCCCATGGGCGGCAGGATGCGGCGGATCGGCGCGTAAAGCGGTTCCAGGATGCGGTTCAGACCATACCAGATCTGGCCCACGAATTGCTGGCGCACGTTCAGCACCTGGAAGGAAATCAGCCAGGACATGATGACATGGGCGATGATGAAGAACCAGACGACGCTGAGCACGAGGTCGAGGATCATCAGCAGGGACTGCATGGGCATTCTCCGGGATTAAGGACCGCACACAGGTAAGCAGACCGGACCCAAAGAACAAGCATAGACGCAGGGTTCCGGTTGACGCCGCCGTTTCGGCACCGCAGCAGGGGCGCGAAGAAGGAGTTCCCATGTACCCCTACATCCGTCTTGCGAAGGAATACCTGAAGTTCCGCAACGCCCCGAAGCTGCGCCCGGGGGAGACCCACGTGTCGCATCACATCGTCTGGCCCTGGGACATCGACCCCTGGATGGAGCTGAACAACGGTCGCACCCTGACCATCTTCGACCTGGGCCGCATTCCCTATGCCGCGCGCAGCGGGTTGTTCGAGGTGATGAAGCGCGAGAAATGGGGGCTGACGGTGGCCGGGACCGCCATCCGCTACCGCAAGCGCCTGACCGCCTTCACCCGGGTGGAGATGCGCACCCGCTTGATGGGCATCGACAAACGGTTCATCTACATCGAGCAGAGCATGTGGTCCGGCGGCGAATGTGCCAACCACGCCACCCTGCGCACGGGCGTGATCCGCAACCGCAAGCTGGTTCCGACCGAGGAGGTCGCTCGCGCCCTTGGCCCCGAGATCGCCCTGCCGGAGCTGCCCGCCTGGGCCGAAACCCTTTTCGCCGCCGAGAACGACCGCCCCTGGCCGCCGCAGATGTAGGCGGCGCGCGCCGGACCGGCAGGCGACTCAGGGGCCATCTGACGCAAGGGGAACACGGGCGGCCACCTTTCTGCACCCGTGGGCAATTTGTCATGAAGGATTGCCTTGCCCTGCCCCTGCGGGAGGGATCATATCGCCGCATTCACAAGAACGGGGCGGGCCATGACGGCGATATTGCGCAAGCGCATCTGGGGGTGGTTCTTCTTCGACTGGGCCAGCCAGCCCTACAACACCCTGCTGATCACCTTCATCTTCGGCCCCTACGTGAAGGAACTGATGGGCGACGGCACCGCCGCGCAGTCGGCCTGGGGGTTCGGCATCGGGGCGGCGGGGATCATCATCGCCCTGCTGGCGCCAGTGCTGGGCGCGATTTCCGACGTGTCGGGGCACCGGCTGCGCTGGATCTGGGGCTTCTCGGTCCTCTACGTGCTGGGCGCCTGGATGCTGTGGTACGCCGCGCCGGGTGATTTCAACCTGCTGACGACGCTGTTCTTCTTCGCCATCGGCATGATCGGGATGGAATTCGCCACGATCTTCACCAACTCGATGCTGCCGGACCTGGGCAGCAAGGAGGAGATCGGGCGCATTTCCGGCAACGGCTGGGCCTTCGGCTATCTCGGCGGGCTGGTGGCGCTGGTCCTCATGCTGACCCTGCTGGCCGAGGATGCCGACAGCGGCAAGACCCTGATCGGCCTGGACCCGATCCTGGGTCTGGATGCGCAAACGCGCGAGGGCACGCGCGCCGTCGGGCCGCTGACGGCGATCTGGTACGCGGTCTTCATGGTGCCCTTCTTCCTCTACGTGCGGGATCCGAAACCGCCCAAGGCGCCCCGCGGCGCGATCTGCGCCGCCCTGCGCAACCTGCGCCAGACCCTGAGGGACCTGCCGGCGACACCCTCGCTCTTTGCCTACCTCGCCTCCTCGCTGTGCTACCGGGACGCGCTGAACGGGATCTACTTCTTCGGCGGGATCTATGCCTCCGGCGTGCTGGGCTGGTCGGTGACGCAGATCGGGATCTTCGGCATCATCGCCATCATCTCCGGCGCGATCTTCGCCGTGATCGGGGGCCGCGCCGATGAACGCTTCGGGCCGAAGCCGGTCATCACCACCTGCATCCTGGCGCTGATTGCCGTGACGCTGGTGGCCGTGTCGATCTCGCGCAGCTCCGTCCTGGGCCTGCCGGTCGGAGCGGACAGCGCCCTGCCCGACATTGCCTTCTTCGTCCTGGGTGCGGTGATCGGCGCGGCCGGCGGCGTGATCCAGGCCGCCAGCCGCACGATGATGGTGCGCCAGGCCCGCCCCGACCGCATGGCCGAGGGCTTCGGCCTCTACGCTCTGGCGGGCAAGGCCACCGCCTTCATCGCGCCGACGGCCATCGGCCTGGCCACCACCGTCAGCGGATCACAGCAGATCGGCATCCTGCCCCTGGTTTTCCTTTTCCTGATCGGTGCCGCGCTGCTACGCTGGGTCAAACCGGACGGAGACCCCACCCCCTGATGCGCCTTCCCCATATCCTGCTGAGTCTGCTTCTGATTTCCGCCACGGCGGGTTGTATCCGCGAGGATACCGCGACCCGATCCGGCGCCCCGGCGGCCTCTGCCGCGTTGCCGATCCCCGCCGGGATGGCGGGCAATCCCGCGAAGCTCTACTTCGCGGCCCGCACCACACCGTCACAGCAGGCCCCGGCCTCCTACGGCAGCTACGCCAAGGGCTGTCAGGCAGGGGCCGTCGCCATGCCGGAAACCGGCCCGACCTGGCAGGCGATGCGGCTGAGCCGGAACCGCAACTGGGGCCAGCCGGAGTTGGTGGACTACCTGCAGGACCTCAGCCGCAAGGCCGCGCGGATCCCCGGCTGGAACGGCATCTACGTGGGCGACATGTCCCAGCCGCGTGGCGGCCCGATGTCCTCGGGCCACGCCAGCCACCAGATCGGCCTGGATGCCGATGTCTGGCTGCGCCCCGCAGATAACCTCGGCCTGAGCCGGGCGGAACGCGAAAGCCTGTCGTCCATCGGCACCCGCCGCGCGGGCGGCGCCTATGTGAACGACAACTGGACGCCCGAGCACATGGCCCTGCTGAAGGCGGCGGCCAGCGATGACCGCGTGGCCCGTATCTTCCTCTTCCCCGGCGCCAAGGTCTGGATGTGCGAGAACGCTACCGGCAACCGCGACTGGCTGCGCAAGGTGCGGCCCTGGTGGGGCCATTACTACCACTTCCACGTCCGGCTGAGCTGCCCGGACGGCATGGCCGGCTGTGTCGACCAGGCGCCGCCGCCGCCCGGTGACGGCTGCGCCGAGGCGCGCGAATGGGTGTCGAACATCCTCAATCCGCCGGCGCCCGATCCCGACGCCCCGCCGCCTAAACCGCGCCCCGAGCTGACCCTGGCTGACCTGCCGCGCCAATGCGTCTCCGTTCTTCAGGACGGCTAGGCGCCGCTCTCCTGGCCCTCCTTCCGGTGCTGGCCCTTCCGGCGTGCAACCAGGAGGCCCCCGACCTGTCAGTGCCCCCGGCCAGCCAGGCCACCGCCCGCATTCCGATCGAGGATGATGCGCCCGGCTTCGGGGGCTTCTCGGCGCTGGAGGTGCTGGAGGACGGGCGGCGCTTCGTTGCCCTCTCCGACGGCGGGCTTCTGGTGCAGGGAGACCTGCAACGCAATGCCCGGGGGCAGCTGACCGGGGTCCGAGTAACCTCCCGCCACTGGCTGGTTCATCCCGAAGGCCACCGGGTGCGCCAGAAGGGACAGGACCCGGAAGGGCTGACCCTGCTGCCAGATGGCCGCCTGATCGTGTCCTTCGAACACTACACACCGCCATGGATCTACGAGGGCGCGATCGGGCATCCCGACGGCACCCGCCTTCCCGCCCCCGAGGCGCTGGAAAACCCACCGGATTCTCCCATCCTAGGCGCCAACACGGCCTATGAGACGGCGGCGGTGGATGCGCAGGGGCGGCTGATCCTGATCCCCGAACGACCTGCCGGCGGCGGCCCCCTCCACCCCATCTGGCGGCTGGATGAAGACGGCTGGGCCCGTGTCGCGGACTGGCCGCGCGACTCAGGTTTCCTGCCGGTCGGTGCGGACCTCGGACCGGATGGACAGCTCTACGTCCTGGAACGCGCCTTCGGACTGGGCTTTTCGGGGCGCATCCGGCGGATCGACTTGGCGCAGCCGGACCGCGCACCGCAACTGGTCGCCCTCCTGCCCCGGGACCGGCGCAGCAACTACGAAGGCCTGTCGGCCTGGGCGGACGATAACGGGACGCTGCGGTTGACGATGATCTCCGACAACAACTTCACAGGCCTGCTGAACCAGCAAATACTGGAAATTTCGCTTGCCGGATCGCCGGACAGCGGATAAAGCCCGCCAATCCCGTGGCCCCGCGCCCGGGGCAACAAGTCGCCGCGACCTTGTCTAAAAAACGGAAACGACATGCAACGTACCCATATCCCTGGCATTCTTGCCATGGCCGCGATCGTCGTGGCCTCCAATATCCTGGTTCAGTTCCTGATCCTCGACGGCCTCCTGACCTGGGGTGCCTTCACCTATCCCTTCGCCTTTCTCGTCACCGACGTGATGAACCGCCTCTACGGCCCGGCCGCCGCGCGGCGGGTGATCCTGGCCGGTTTCATCGCCGGAATCCTCTGTTCCCTGATCGGCACGCAGATCATGCTGCAGGGCGACGGCTACACCTACGCCGCCGTGGCGCTGCGCGTGGCCGTGGGCTCGGCCCTGGCCTTCCTGGTGGCGCAACTGGTCGACGTGGCCGTCTTCGACCGCCTGCGCCAGGGCAACTGGTGGCGCGCGCCTCTGGTCAGCTCGATCATCGGATCTGCCCTGGACACCACCATCTTCTTCACCGTCGGCTTCGCGCAGGTCATCACGATCTTCGGTGCGAACGCCGATGCGGAGATCTCCTGGGCCTGGGAAAGCGTGCCCTTCATGACCATCGGCCCCGCCGTGCCGCTGTGGGTCTCTCTGGCCGTGGCCGACTGGGGGGTGAAACTGGCGCTGGTGCTGGTCGCCCTGCTGCCTTTCCGGGCGCTGACGGGCAAAAAATCCGCAAGCCCTGCATAAAGTGTTTTGTTGTTAACGAGTTCCGTGCCACCCTTTCTGTATCGGAAACAAGCAGAAAGGAGGTGCTCTAGTGTCTATTGAGGTATTGGAGAAAGGGTTCGGAACAGTCTGGAGGGTGAACGTCTGAGGCAGCCCTCGGGCGTTGAAACTCCGGGTTGGTTCGCCTAACCGAACCACCTCCTGATCTCGAGAGGGCCGTTCCTGCCGAAGGAGCGGCCCTTTTCCGTTGCGGTCAGGCGCGGGGGTTGGGGGCCTTGCCCCCCTTGGACCGTACCGGCCCAATTCCCCCCAGAGTATTTCGGGCTGTCGGATGAGAGGGGCGCCGGTTTGAGCTTCGGCCGGATCGTGCCATATGAAAGCGGGGCGCCATCGGGGCGCGAAGAGGTTTGGCAATGCTGCGGATCACGGATCAGATCGCGATTGAGGACTGGGAGCTGGTGGAGCAATTCATCCGCGCCTCGGGTCCCGGCGGCCAGAACGTGAACAAGGTCTCCACCGCAGTCGAGCTGCGTTTCGAGGCGGAGCGGTCGCCCAATCTGCCCGAGCCGGTCAAACGTCGGCTGCGGCGGCTGGCCGGGCGGCGTTGGACCAAGGACGGCGCGGTGGTGATCCAGGTCTCGGAGGAGCGCAGCCAGGCCCGCAACCGCGACTTGGCGCGGGAACGGCTGGCGGAGCTGGTGCGCAAAGCGACGGTGGTGCCGAAACGCCGGATCCCGACGAAGGTGTCGAAGAACCAAAAGCGCAAGCGCGTGGAGGCGAAGAAGGCGCGGAGCGAGGTGAAGGAAGGGAGGGGGTGGGAGAGGTGAGTTTCCCCTCACGAGGGAAAGCTTGCGCCTAGGGTGAGTGAAATCCACCATTCGGTGGACACCCCGGAACGAAGAATTGACACCTACTCTAAGGAATGCGATGAGAAGTTCTTCTACCGCCATGAGCAATAGAATACGCTAGACAGCCAGACACGAGCACAGTCTGAG
This sequence comes from Pseudooceanicola marinus, assembly GCF_002786295.1. Classification (GTDB taxonomy): domain Bacteria; phylum Pseudomonadota; class Alphaproteobacteria; order Rhodobacterales; family Rhodobacteraceae; genus Pseudooceanicola; species Pseudooceanicola marinus. Next base: position 120,376 of record NZ_PGTC01000024.1, read on the forward strand.
ACTGCCACGATAAGCTAATAAGCTGCTCCGTATATCCTAAACCACAACCTCGAACCGCTGCTGCTCCCCAACCCCGAACACCCGCTTGTACCGGGCGATCTCGCTCTCCGGCCCCATGGCCTTCTCGGGGTTGTCCGACAGCTTCACCGTCGGGTGGCCGTCCGCCGCAATCGCCTTGCAGACCAGCGAAAACGGCGCCAGGGCATCGTTCGGCGCCAGGCCGCGGAAATCATTGGTCAGCAGGGTGCCCCAGCCGAAGCTGGCCTTCACGCGGCCGTGGAACTGGTGCGAGAGTTCCTCGATCTTCTCCACGTCCAGCCCGTCGGAGAAGATGACCAGCTTCTCGGTCGGGTCCTCGCCGCGGCTTTTCCACCAGTCGATGGCCGTCTCGGCCCCCGTCGCCGGGTCGCCGCTGTCGATGCGGATGCCGGTCCAGCCGGCCAGCCAGTCGGGGGCGTTCTTCAGGAAACCCGCCGTGCCGTAGGTGTCGGGCAGGATGATGCGCAGGTTACCGGAATGCTCCTCGTGCCAGTCAGCCAGCACGTCATAGGGGGCACGCGCCAGCGCCGCATCGTCGGGGGCGAGGGCCGAATAGACCATGGGCAGCTCATGGGCGTTGGTGCCCACGGCCTCCAGGTCGCGCTTCATGGCGATCAGGCAGTTGGAGGTGCCGATGAAGGCCTCGCCCAGCCCCTCGGTCATCGCCTGCACGCACCAGTCCTGCCAGAGATAGCTGTGCCGCCGGCGGGTGCCGAAATCGGCGATCTTCAGATCCGGCAGGTCGCGCAGCCGCTCGATCTTCTCCCAGAGCTTCGCCATGGCGCGGGCATAGAGGACCTCCAGCTCGAACTTGCCCATCTGGTGCAGCACGGCGCGGCCGCGCAGCTCCATGAGGATGGCGAGCGCCGGGATCTCCCACAGCATGACCTCGTGCCACTTGCCCTCGAAGGTCAGCTCGTACTGGTCGCCGCGCCGTTCCAGCGTGTAGGGCGGCAGGCGCATGCCCTCGAACCACTCCATGAAATCGGAGCGGAACATCTGGCGCTTGCCGTAGAAGGTGTTGCCGCGCAGCCAGGTGCTCTCCCCGCGGGTCAGCGAGAGGGAGCGCACGTGGTCGAGCTGTTCGCGCAGTTCGCCCTCGTCGATCATCTTGGCCAGGGGCACGTCGGCCGAGCGGTTGATAAGAGAGAAGGTGACGGTCGTGTCGGGCTTGTTGCGGAAGACCGACTGGCACATCAACAGCTTGTAGAAATCCGTGTCGATCAGGGACCGGACGATCGGGTCGATCTTCCATTTGTGATTGTGGACGCGGGTTGCGATGTCGACCATGGGGCCCTCCCTGGATATCGGGACGATAAAGCAGGGGAGGGGGTTGGAATGCAAGGGTGGCGGGACGGCGGATCGCCCGGCGCGTCCGGGCCGTTCCGGGGCTTGACCTCCGACAGCGGGTCCGTCCCCCGCCGCACTCCCGCCCGATTTCCGCCCAAACCCGGCCCGCAACCCGCCGCCAAACGGCCCCGCACCGGCCCCGGTCGTGTCCCGGGGTTGCCGCAATTCTACCGGACAAGGGGATCACAGTTAATAGCACGTTATTTCCAGTGGTGGTCCAAGACACAGCTTCAGACCTGTTCCGACCTGGCGCCGAGGGGATGCCCCCGATGAACTATGATTTCGACATGCATTCGGTTCTGCCGCTGGCCGCGCAGAGGAAGGCCCGTACCGAGGGCCGCAAGGGCGATCTGTCGGGACAACAGATCGCCCTTTTCCGCGACCGGCGCGTCGCCGACGCCCTTCGAGCGGCGGATCGCGAAGTGCAGGAGCTGTTCCTGGAATCCGGTTTCGGCCTGACCAGCTGGGTCAGCGACCTGCCACCGGGACGCTTCCGCGCCATCGACGAAGAGGCCCGCAACGCCGCCATCGCCCGGTTCGCCGCCAACCTGCGCGCCTCGCGCGGGCGGCTGCGGACCAGCAACTGGGGCGGCTTCTCGATCAGCGATTTCACCGATGGCTACCTGAATGCCAGCCCGTTGCCGCAGCCGGTCGGGATCCTCGCCGGCAGGACCTCCGACCCCGTGCCGCCCACGCCGGACATGTCGCCGGACCTGGTCCCGCCGAGTGAGCTGGCCATGCGGACCCGGGCGCGCCTGCGCCGCCGTCGACGCAACGGCCTTCGCCAGCTGTCCCTCCGGACCGGCGCGCAACTGGCCCGGCTGAGCCCGCTGCAGAAGGTCTGCGCCCTGGGGGCCGGCCTGGTCGCCTGGATGCTGGCGCTGACGATCTGGCACATTCTGGACAACGGCCTGGGCGTGGAAATCGCCCATGCCATGGCGCGGATCACGGCCCGGCTGGGCCCCTGACCGCCACCGAGACCCGCTTGCCGCCCTTATGGGACCCCCGTTTCACGGGGAAGGGCGGCGCGGAGCCGCGGGATCAGGCGAGGATGACGCCCGCCTCTGCCATGGCCGTTTCGGCCGCGGCAAGCGAGCCGTCCATGTCGATCCCGCGGCACAGCTCCCGCCGCACCGTCACCTTGAACCCCAGTTTCGCCGCATCCACCGCGCTGTAGTTGACGCAGAAATCGGTGGCGAGGCCGACCATCACCAGATCGGTGATGCCGCGGCTGCGCAGGTAGCCTTCCAGCCCCGTGGGCGTGACGTGGTCATTTTCGAAGAAGGCGGAATAGCTGTCGATCGCCGGGTTGAACCCCTTGCGGATGATCAGGTCGGCCCGATCCACGGTCAGATCCGGATGAAATTTCGCCCCGTCGGAGCCCTGGATGCAGTGATCGGGCCAGAGGACCTGCGGGCCATAGGGCATCTCGGTCATCGACATCACCTCGGCCCCTGGGTGGGTGGAGGCAAAGGAGGAATGGCCCGCCGGGTGCCAGTCCTGGGTCAGCACCACCACCGGGCTTTCGACCATCAGCGCGTTGATGCCGGGGACGATCTGATCGCCCTCAGCCACGGCCAGGGCACCGCCCGGGCAGAAGTCCTTCTGCACGTCGATCACGATGAGGGCCTCGGTCATGGGATATCTCCTTCTGCGGCGCGGGCAGCCCCGCGATCTCGCGCGCAGCTTCGCCCCTGACCCGGCGGGGGTCAATCAGGTCACGCAGCCCATAGGTCAGCACCCGGCAGGGCGCTGCCGCCCCTGCCCGTGAAACGGGCGCTATTGCCGCAGGGGCGCCAGGGGCCTTGCCCGACAGGCGGCGGGGCGCTAATCCGCGCCTCATGTTCACCGTCTGCGCCCTCTATCACTTCACCCGTTTCGATGATCCGGCTGCGATCCGCGGCCCCCTGCTGGCGCTTTGCGAGCGCGAGAAGATCTGCGGCTCGCTGCTGCTGGCGCGGGAAGGGGTCAATGGCACCATCGCCGGCTCCGCGGCCGGCATCGACGCCGTTCTGGCCCATATCCGCGCCCTGCCCGGCTGTGCCGACCTGGAATGGAAACTCTCCACCGCCAGCGAGCGCCCCTTTGCCCGCATGAAGGTGCGGCTGAAGAAAGAGATCGTCACCATGGGCCAGCCGGATGTCGATCCGCTGGCCGCCGTCGGACACTATGTCGAACCGGCGGAGTGGAACCAGCTGATCCGCAGCCCCGACGTCGCCGTCATCGACACCCGCAACGACTACGAGGTGGCCATCGGCACCTTTGAAGGAGCGGTGGATCCGCAGACCGTCAGCTTCCGCGAGTTCCCCGCCTGGTGGGAAGAAAACAAGGACCGGTTCCACAACAAGCGCATCGCCATGTTCTGCACCGGCGGCATCCGCTGCGAGAAGTCGACAAACTTCCTGATGGGTCAGGGAATAGAGGATGTGTACCACCTGAAGGGCGGCATCCTGAAATACCTCGAAGAGGTGCCGGCGGAGGACAGTGCCTGGCAGGGCGAGTGTTTCGTCTTCGACCGGCGCGTCTCCGTGGGGCACGGGCTGACCGAAGGGCCGCATATCCTGTGCCATGCCTGCCGCCGCCCGATCCTGCCCGAGGACCGCGCCCGGCCCGAGTACGAGGAAGGCGTGTCCTGCCACCTGTGCATCGACGAGACGACCGAGGCCGACAAGGCCCGGTTCCGCGAACGGCAAAAGCAGATCGCCCTGGCCAAGGCGCGTGGCGAGAAGCACCTGACCGAGTTGGACGACTAGGACCATGGCCCGGGTGATCTTCCTGCATGGCGCGTCCAGCGCGGGGAAATCCACCCTGGCCCGGGCCCTGCAACAGGCCCTTCCCGACCCCTGGTGGCATGTCTCGATCGACAAGCTGCGTGATGCGGGGGTGCTGCCGCTGGCCCGTTTCGCCACCGGCGAGTTTGACTGGACGGCGGCGCGGGCGCCCTTCTTCGATGGGTTCCACGCCAGCTTGGGCGCCTATGCGGCGGCGGGCAACGATCTGATCCTGGAGCACATCCTGGACACACCCGGTTGGCTGGCCGATCTGACACGGATCCTGGCCGGGCACGACGTGCTTTTCGTCGCGCTGCATTGCCCGCTGGAGGTGCTGGAAGCCCGCGAAGCCGCCCGGGGCGACCGCCCGGTCGGCAGCGCGGCGCAGGATTTCCGCACTATCCACACCGGGCTGACCTATGACCTGGAGTTGCAGAGCCTAGACGGTGTCGACGTCAACGTGACCCGGGTGATCGCCGCCCTGGCCGAGGCACCGCGCCGTTCGGTCTTCGCGCGCGGGGGCGCTCCCCGGCCCTGACGGCCGCTTCGCCCAAGCAGGGCACTGGGGGTCGCCGGTGTGAGATCCGTCTTCCGTTTGCCACCCAGCGGCAGTGAATGTGCGCCGCCTTTCCCACCCGTCCCGGATCAGCCCCCGCGCGGTCCGGCGCATAGGGGACCGGACGCGGGGTTACGCTCCACCATGCCGACGCTCAGCCATAGCTGCGCACCAGGCTGGAGGCCAGCAGTGTCCAGCCATCGGCGATGACGAAGAAGGACAGTTTGAAGGGCAGCGACACGATCGCCGGGGGCACCATCATCATCCCCATCGACATCAGCACCGCCGCCACCACCAGGTCGATGATCAGGAAGGGCAGGAACAGCAGGAAACCGATCTGGAAGGCGCGGGCGATCTCGGACAGCATGAACGACGGGATCAGGACCGACAGCGGCGCCTCCGGCCCGGTCTCGATCTGGTCGGCATCGGGGCGCAGGGCGGCCATGGCCTCGAAGGTGTCCACATCCATGCGGTTGGCCATGAAGCCGCGGAAGGGATCGACGGCGCGCGGCAGGGCCTCTTCGACTGTCAGCCGTTCCTCGATCAGAGGGGAGATGCCCGCCGACCAGCTTTCGGTCATCACCGGCTCCATGATGAACCAGGTCAGGAACAGCGCCAGCGAGACGATCAGCATGTTGGGCGGCGCCTGTTGCAGCCCGAGCGCCTGGCGCAGGATCGACAGGACGGTGACGAGGAAGGGGAAGCAGGTGATGGTGATCAGGATGCCTGGCGCCAGGCTGAGCACCGTGATCAGCAGGATCATCTGGATCCCGCGCGCCGAAAGCGAGCTGCCCTCACCCAGGTCCAGCGTCAGATCCTGGGCTCCGGCCGGGCCACCCATGACCAGCAGGGCCAGCAGCAGAGGCAGGCAGGCGAAGCCTGGGGACAAGATCGGGCGACGCGCCGGGCAGGACACTCGGGCAAGGGTCTGTTTTGCACCGGTCGCGGGGTCAGCACCGACTGCGGGCCGGCGCGGCATCACGAGTGCGGGCCGGTGGCAGGGCGAGGCTTTCGAGTCGGCGAAACCGCCCAGCCTGCCCCGGCGAGGGGCCGCGTAGAGAGCTTCGACCGGAGCGCAGGCCTTCGGATCTGTCTGCGAAGCGCAAACGGTTCCCCGCGCCGGCCTCAGATCCCATGCCGGCGACGCCGCGCCTGGCGGCGGCGTCCGGAGCTCTGTGCAGCAGGCCAATGGCCTCTCCACCCGCGCAAAAGCCGGTTTGGCCGAGGCGACGTCGCTGCCTCCCGTGTCGACCGGCGGTGAGCGCATGTCGCGTCTCGTCACGACGGACAATACCTGACGCCAGGGCGACATGGGCCGCCCCGCGTGCGCTGCCCTCCTCCGCTGCGTTACAGGCGGGCGGCATGACGGCCTCCGTCCGAGGGCGGCATGCAGGCCGTACCAAGGCCCCACCGTGATCGACCCGCACCTGGCAGCGCCGCCGATCAGCTCCCCGGTCGTGGCGCGGCGTGGAAAGTGGCGCCGTCTGCGCCCCTCTGCCATGACCTAGAGCTCCCCCGACAGGTCCGAAACCTCGGTCAGGCGCACGGCCAGCTGACCGGCATTGTCACCCTCCATCTCCTCCAGCTCTCCCCGGGCGATCAGCCGGTCGCCAACGTAGAGCTCCACCGGATCCTCGACCCGACGGTCAAGCGGCAGCACGGAATCGCGCGTCAGCTTCAGCAGATCGCGGATCAGCGGACGGGCCTTGCCAACCGAGATCGTGATCTCGATCGGGACCACGGTGAAGGGGTTCCCCCGGCTCGGGGTCTCGGCGCTGTCATCCATGGTGTTCCATCCTTTCCTGCTCCGCGAAGAACCCGGCCAGGGCGTCGCGGATGCCATCCGTCACCGCGCCCAGGTCGATCTCCGTCTCCTCCTCTCCGAACCGCAGAAAGACCTGCCCCTCGGAGAGGGTGTCATCACTTTGCACCCGCACCGGGAAGCCGAAGTCCTGCTCTGCCAGCCCGTCGACCACCGCCCGGTTTTCGGGGGCCACCGAAATCTCCACCGCCGTGGCGGACCGCTCGCGGGCCAGCGCCTCAAGTTGCTCGGCAACCCGCAGGCCCAGGGTGTCCCGTGCCGCCTCCGGCAGGATCTTCCCGACGATCTCCTGCAGCAACGGCTTCACCGAGGCGAGCATGTGCGAATGCGCCTCGTGATAGGTGAAGGAGAGGTCCTGCAGATTGCGCGCCAGATCGGCGCCGATATGCGCCTGTTCCTCCCGCCCAGCCTTGGCCGCATCATCCCAGCCGGCCTTGTAGCCGTTCTCGAAGGCTTCGAGGCGGATCGTCTCCAACTCCTCCTCTGACAGGCCCGGCGGCGCAGTGGCGTCGGGCCGGCCGAAATCCTCCAGGATGCGGGCGATGGGTTTCATGCCCGCTCCTCATCCTCTTCCAGCCAGGAGCGCAGGATCTCCATCGTCTCGTCGCGGCGGTCCTCGATCAACGCCTGCAGCTTGGCCACCGGATCATCCTCAGCACCACCGCCGCCATCGAAATCGGCCATCATCGGGAAGCCGCCGCCATCGTCATCGCCCCCGAAGCCGCCAAGGCCCGGAAGCTCCGGCAGCTCGTAGTCGTCGTCGATTTCCCCGTCCAGCGGGGCCTCCCCGTCGCCGGCCGTCAGCAGCGGTACTTCGGCGCCCCGCGCCAGAAGCGGGCGGACAACAAAGAGACCGAGGATCAGCGCCACGACCGCCAGGACGGCCATCTGGATCAGCGACATCACGTCGATATGGATCTGGTCGAACAACCCGGGCGCGGCCAGGGTGCCCAGCTCGGCCACAGGTTCGAACTGCATCGACTTTATGGTGATGACGTCGCCCCGCGCCTCGTCAAACCCCACGGCCGACGCCACCAGATCGCGCAGCGCCTCCAGCTCGGCCTCGGGCCGGTCCTCGAAAACAGCGGTGCCGTCGGCGCCCTCAATTTCGGTGCCATTGACCAGCACCGCCACCGTCAGCCGCCGGATCGCCCCGGCGGCGCGCAGCACCTCGCGATTCAACTCCGACACCTCGTAGTTCACCCGCTCCCGCGTCTCACTCTGCTGCGAGGAAGAGGTGCCGCCGCCCTCGCCGTCGCCATCCGGCAGGTTGGAGGCCACGGTTACATCGCCGCTGCCGGAGTTCTGCGAGGTATTGCTCGCCTCCTCCGTTTCGGTGGAGATCGCCACACGCTCCTGCGGATCGAAGCGTCGCTCGCGGATCGACTCGCTTTCGTTGTCCGTTTCCACCGCGACCTCGACCACGGCATTGCCCAGGCCCACGCGCGCCTCCAGCAGGCGTTGCACCTTCTGCTTCAGCTCCTCCGCGCGGTCCTGCGCGGTGGTCGAGCCGGTGGCTTCATCCGCCAGGCCAATAAGCTCAGCCGAATCGTCGATCACCGCCACGTCATCGGGATCCAGCCCGGCCACGGCAGAAGCCACCAGATAGCGCAGCGCGCGCGCCTGGGCGGCGGAGACCTCGCCCGAGGCGGTCAGCGCCACCGACGCGGTCGGCTTCAGGTCCCGCTGGAAGGGGGTGGCGCCCTGGTGGGCGATATGGACGCGCGCCGCCGCGATCTGCGGCGAGGCGGCGATGGTGCGCGCCAGCTCCCCCTCCTTCGCCCGCCAGTAGGCGGCATCGAACATCTGGCTGGTGGTGCCGAATCCCGACAGGTTGTCGAGCAGCTCATACCCCTGCGAGGAATTGCGCGGCAGCCCTTCGGAGGCCAACGTCATGCGCAGCTCATCCCGGCGCGCGCCCTCGACATAGATCGACCCGCCCTGCACGTCATAGACCACGCCACGCTGGTCCAGCGCGCGCACGATTTCCCCCGCCTGGCCGCTTTCCAGGCCCGAATACAGCAGCGACAACGAGGGTTTCGAGGCCAGATTCGCCAGCCCCAGCACGGCGGCGAACATGGCCATCGCCGCCAGGATCGCCGTCACCCGGCGCCGCATATCCAGGTTGCTCCAAAGCGTCAGAAGCTGTTGCAAACCATCTCTCCCGTCCATCCGGCCTTCTGCCGGTGTCTGCCCCTTAATGGGCCGAACGGGCTTAATAATCGGTTAGTGCCTGAGCGCTAAAACCTCCCTGACGAGTTTTCCGACGGAGGGGTCCGGAGCCCATGGCCGAGGCCACAACAGAGATCGAGGAAGAGGCGCCGAAGAAGGCGTCGAAGCTGCCGCTGATCCTGGCGCTGGTGCTGGCGCTCGGCGGCGGTGGCGGGGCCTTTTTCGCGATCTACAGCGGCATGATCCTGGGCAGCGACGAGGCCGAGATGGCGGGCGCCGGGGCCGAGGCGACGAAGCCCTTCGTCGCACCTGACGTTGCCTTCATCGCGCTCGATCCGATGACGATTTCGCTGGGCCGCGCCTCGGAAGGCCGGCACCTGCGGTTCACCGCCAATATCGAGGTGCCCAGCAACCAGGAAGACAATGTGCGCAAGGTCCTGCCGCGCATCGTCGACGTGCTGAACGGCTACCTGCGCGCCCTGCGGATGGAAGATCTGGAGGACCCGGCGACCCTGGTGCGGATCCGCGCTCAGATGCTGCGCCGAATCCAGGTGATCACCGGACCGGACGCAGTCAGCGACCTGCTGATCGTGGAATTTGTACTGAACTGAGGAGACCGGAATGGAGCTGAAGCCATGGAACTGATCGCCGATATCCTGCTGGTCGCCGGCGCTCTGGGGGCCGGGTTCTACTGCTATATCCTGGCCCGTCGCCTGTCCCGTTTCAACGACCTGGAAAACGGCGTCGGCGGAGCTGTGGCCGTGCTGTCGGCGCAGGTCGACGACCTGTCGAAGACCCTGCAATCGGCCCAGGGCGCCGCCGGCGAGTCGAGCGCCTCACTGCAACAACTGACGGATCGTGCCGAGGGGGTCGCCAAACGGCTCGAGCTGCTGGTGGCCTCGATGCATGACCTGGAGGTTGCCGCGCAGAAACAGGCGCAGGACGAGGCCCCTGCGGTCTTCGCCCGCCACAACGAGACGCATTGAGGTCGCCATGGCCAAAGCAGCGAAACCGGGCGTCCCGGACGGGCGCAAGCGCGCCAAAGGCGCCCTAGGCGCCACAGCACCAGCGGGCGGACGCAAGCGCCGCCGGGCGCGCCCCCGGCGCGGAACACTCGCGCTGATCGCCGGGCTCCTGCTGACCTCGGCGGTGATACGTGTGGCCCTCCACTCGGACCAAGTCATGGCGCTGGACGGTCCGGACTTGCCCACGATCGGCGACACCGTCGCCGCCGCAGGCTGCGATCAGCCGCCCGAGATTGAGGCCATGCTGGAGGCCTTCGAGGCGCGCGAAGCGCGGTTGACGCAACGCGAGACGCAATTGCGCGACCGAATGACTGCGCTGGCCATCGCGGATGAGGAAATCGAGAAGAAGCTGGCCCAGCTCGAAGAAGCCGAATCCGCCCTGCGCGCGACCCTGGCGCTGGCAGACAGCGCCGCGGAGAACGACCTTGGTCAACTGACCGCCGTCTACGAAAGCATGAAGCCGAAACAGGCCGCCGCCCTGTTCGAAACCATGGACCCGGAGTTTTCCGCTGGCTTCCTGGCCCGGATGCAGCCCGCAGCCGCAGCCGCGGTCATGGCGGGGCTGTCGTCTGAAAGGGCCTATGCGATCAGCGTGATCCTGGCGGGCCGAAATTCATCGGTTCCAAAGGAATGACCCCTAGCGTGAGGGCCGACTAGTGGAATCGGGGCAGCAGAAATGATCGGTTTTGTCGGCATCGGTGTCATCTTCGCCATGGTTTTCGGCGGCTATATCCTGGCCGGCGGCAAGATGGGCATCATCATCAAGTCGCTTCCCTTCGAGATGATGATGATCGGCGGTGCGGCGGTCGGCGCCTTCCTGATCTCCAACGACATGGCGGCGGTGAAACACACGCTGAAAGATGTCGGCAAGGTCTTCAAGGGCCCAAAGTGGAAGCATGACGATTACCGCGACCTGCTGTGCCTGCTCTTCGAACTGATCCGCCTGGCCAGGCAGAACCCGGTGGCAATCGAGGAGCATATCGAGGATCCCGAGAATTCGTCGATCTTCTCCAAATACCCACGCATCCTCAGCGACAAGGAAGCGATCGCGCTGATCTGCGACACGATGCGCTCCGCTTCGATGAACTACGATGACCCTCACCAGGTGGAAGAAGTGCTGGAAAAGCGGATGGAGGCGAACGCCCACCACGCCCAGCATTCCAGCCACGCCCTGCAGGCGATGGCCGACGCGCTTCCGGCGCTTGGCATCGTTGCCGCGGTGCTGGGGGTGATCAAGACGATGGCCGCCATTGATCAGCCGCCCGAGGTGCTGGGTGGGATGATCGGCGGCGCCCTGGTCGGCACCTTCCTGGGGGTGTTCCTAGCCTACGGCTTTGTCGGCCCCTTCGCCGGACGGCTGAAAACCGTGATCGACGACGATGCGCATTTCTACCAGCTGATCCGTGAGGTCCTGGTGGCCAACCTGCACAATCACGCCACCAACATCTGCATCGAGGTTGGGCGCCAGAACACGCCATCCCATTGCCGACCCAGCTTCTCCGAGTTGGAAGAGGCACTGAAGGACGTGAAAAGCAGCGGGGCCGCATGAGGCGACAAGTCTCCCCTCCTCCATCTCGCCGGAAACGGCGCGCGCCGGTCCTTCTGGGGCTGGCCGCTCTCGTTCTCCTGGCCCTGTCAGGCGGCGCCCACGCCCAGGCCATTCTAAGATCCGGCGATCATGCCAATTTCACTCGGCTGACCCTGCCACTGCCTGAAGGCACAGCTCCGTCGGTGGAGGCACAGCCCGGACGCGCGATTCTGCGTTTCTCCGGCCCGATGGGTCCGGTGGACACCTCGCGGGTCTTTGACAGGATCGGGCGTGATCGCCTGACGGCCGTGACCCTGCAACAGGGGCCGGCGCTGCGCCTCGACCTGGCCTGCGATTGCCCGGTCGAAACCTCCGTCACCTCCGGAAACCTGATGATCCTCGACATTCTCGACGCCCCCCCCTCACAGAGGACCCTCCGCTGCCCGGCCCGGCTCCCGACCGACCGGAGGCGCCAGAGCCCAAGCCCCTGATCGCCGGCCTGCCCGAGCGAAGCCCACCACCGGACGCCACCCCGGCGCCCTTCACTTTCGGCCTGCCCCCCGTCGATCCATTGCGCCCCGGGCCGGTCTCCATAGCGGCCGCCGCGCCACCACGGAACGCCTCGGCCCGGGTGCCCGGCGCACCTCCACCACAGACCGAACCAGCCGCAGACGGAGCTCCCCTCCGCCTGTCGCCGGTCGATCTGCCGCAAGGCCCGCCCGGGCGCGAGGATGTCGCGGAGACAGTCGAGACCCTGACCGCGCTTCCCGTCCCAAACCCGGAGACCGCACGCCTGACACGGGAGCTGGAAGAGAGCCTGCTGGCCGCCATCGGCAGTGCCGCAACCGAGGGGCTGCTGGCCCCCGACGCGCGCCAGGCTGCCGCGCTGAGCGAGGCACAGCGCCAGGTCACCGGCATCCTGGCCGATGGCATCAGCCCCGACCCGGGGCTGGCAGCCACCCCCAGCACCTTCGCGCCGGAGAATGCCGGCGGCGATGACCGCATCATCCTGTCCGGGAATCCCTGTGCCCTGCACATGCCACCGCTGGTCGCCATCGAGGACCTGGATTTCCTGCGCGAACTTGCCCGGCTGCGCGCCGCCCTGACAGGAGAGTTCGACCGTGACGATGTCGCCGCATATCACGCGCTGGCGCAGCTCTATCTCTCCCACGGATTCGGAGCCGAGGCGCGGCAGGTGCTGGATACGGTGCAGCAACCGCCACTGGAAGCGGCGGAAATGGCCTCGGTCGCGCGAATTCTCGAATATGGCCACGACCCTGAGCCCAGCCCCTTCGACGGGCGCCTGACCTGCAACACCGATGCCGCGCTCTGGGCCGCGCTGGCGCCGGACACGATCCCCCCTGGCAGCGACTTTGATGCCGCCGCGATCAAACGCAGCCTGATGGCAATGCCCGGGGCGCTCAAGGCGGTCACCGCGCCTTTGCTGGCCAATCGTTTCATGGCGGCGAAAGAAGAGGATTTCGCCCGGGACGTCCTGCGGATCGTGGAACGCGACCTGCTGGACACCTCGGCGCGGCAGGCCCTGGCCGCTGCCAAGCTGGCCAGTGGCGACGGCCCGCCCAATCGCGCCGACTTCGCGCCACTGATCGCCAGCAACAGCGACATCTCTCCCGAAGCGCTGTTGCACTACACCAATGAAACCCTGGCCCATGACGGCCGCGTCGACACCGAGATCATCGGCCTTCTGGAAAGCTACCGCAGCCAGTACCGCGATGGCCCGCTGGCGACCGACCTGGCCCGCGCCGAGGTGCTGGCCCAGGCCGCGCTGGAGAACTTTCCAGCCGCCTTCACCCTGTACGAAAGCGAGCGTGACCGTTTCGATGAGGACACCCGGGCTGAATTGACCGATGCCCTGGCCGAAGGCCTGGCCTCGACCGCCAGCGACGCCATCTTCACGCGCCTCTATTTCGCCCAAGGGCCTGAAATGGCCGAAACAGCAAGTCCTGACGCCACCAACGCCCTGGCGGCACGGCTGCTGGACCTGGGCCTGCCGGAGACCGCAGACGAGCTTCTGGTCGACGCCCCGCCGGCGAGATCAGACGCGGAAGATGCGCGCCGCCTGCTGCTTGCGCAGGTCGCGCTGGACATGAACCTGCCGCGCAAGGCCGAGGCCGAGTTGGAAGGCCTGTCGAGCGCTGCGGCGGACAAGCTCCGCGCGGCCGCCCGCCTCGCGCGCGAGGATTTTGCGACCGCCCGAGCCCTCTATTCCGCTGCGGGCGAGGCGGAGGCAGCGATCGAGGCGGCCTGGCTGGCGCGCGACTGGCAGGCGCTGGCAGACGCCCAGGCAGAGAAGGCGCGCCTTGCCGAGGTGGTTCAGCAAACACCGGTGGATCTGCCCGAACTTGGTCCGCCGACCCTGGCCGCCAGCCGGGAGGTTCTGGATCAGAGCGACGAGACACGTTCGGCCCTGCGCGACCTGCTGTCGACGCTGAACGTGCCTGATCAGGTCGACCCCTGAACCACTTCACCCGCAAGCCGCAGCGTTTCCCCGCGAGGCGGCGACCGGAATGAAAATCACCGGCAGGCGGAGACCAGTCTGGCCTCCGGTGCGGCACGGCCAAACCCGGTTGTCTTCGTCCCGGCGTCCCCTCGGCTTTGATGACGACACCGCACGGCAGGTTCATGCGTCCTTTGCCTGACATGATGCCGCTTCCCGCAGCGCCATGCAGATCTTTGCGAAGCCTCAACCATTTCGCGGAATAAACGTCGGAACACACTTTGCCAGAATGGCCGGGGGCCGCCCCCGCAGGAAACAGGTCCGAATGACCGCTGCCGCATCCCAGTCCCGCCCGCTGTTCCAGCCAACGATCCTGCTGGCTCTCGCGCTGATGGCGATCATCGTGATGATGATCCTGCCGGTTCCCGCTTTCATCCTGGATGTCGGGCTGGCGGCCAGTTTCGCCCTGGCCATCCTGATCTTCACCGTCACGCTCTTTGTCGAGAAACCTCTGGATTTCTCCGCCTTCCCGACGGTGTTGCTGGCCTCCCTCATGCTGCGGCTGTCGCTGAACGTCTCCTCTACCAAACTGATCATCGGCGAAGGACATACGGGAACGAATGCCGCCGGCGATGTGATCCAGGGTTTCGCCGATTTCGTCATGTCGGGGTCGGTCTTTCTTGGCCTGGTGGTTTTCGGCGTCCTGCTGATCGTTAATTTCATGGTGATCACGAAGGGCGCCGCCCGCATGGCCGAGGTCGGCGCGCGCTTCGCACTGGACGGCATGCCGGGCAAACAGCTGGCGATCGACAGCGACATGTCGGCGGGCGCCATCGACCACATCCAGGCCAAGGAACGGCGTGAACGGGAACAGTTGGAAACGACCTTCTTCGGCTCGCTTGATGGGGCGTCCAAGTTCGTCAAGGGCGATGCGGTTGCCGGTCTCCTGATCACGCTGCTGAACCTTGTGGTCGGGCTGCTGATGGGGGTGATTGTCCACGGCATGCCCCTGGGCGATGCTTTTGAAACCTATGCAATTCTCACGGTGGGCGACGGGCTGGTGACGCAGATCCCGGCGGTCATCATCTCCATCGCCTCCGCGCTTCTGCTGGCCCGCGGCGGGGCCATCGGCGCCACCGACATGGCCCTGATGGGCCAACTGGGTCGTCACCCCGCGGCGCTGGCAACCGTCGCGGTCCTGATGCTGCTCTTCGGCTTTGTGCCTGGGCTGCCCTTCGTGCCCTTCGTCCTGGGCGGGCTGGTGCTGGCCGGCGCGGCGGCGGCCGTGCGCCAGGCACGGACCCGCGCGGAAGAAGCCGCGAAGGATCCGGAGGACGCGGCCCCCAAGGCGCGCCAGAAATCGCTCGGCGACACGCTGGACCTCGACGACATCCACGTCGAGTTTGCCCCCGATCTGGTGAACATGGTGCTGGATCCCGGCACCGGCCTGGATGCGCGGATCGAGAACATGCGCCTTCACGTGGCGGAGAGCTACGGGCTGATCCTGCCCGAGATCCGGCTCACGGACGATCCCGCCTTGCCTTCGGGCAGCTACGTCATTCGCATCCAGGGGGTCGAACAGGCCCGCGCCATCCTGCGCCCCTCTCGCGTGCTGGCCCTGACCGACGGACGCGGCGGCCCGGCCGGTGAGGAGGTGAAGGAGCCGGTCTACGGCGCCCCCGCCCGCTGGATCGACCAGTCAGCCCAGGATGACGCCGCCCTTTCCGGTCTGACGCTGGTCACCCCGACCGAGGTCCTCGCGACCCACCTGCTGGAAACCATCAAGCGCAACTTCGCCCGCCTGCTGACGATGAGGTCCCTGCGCCGCCTGCTGGAGGAGATGACGAACCTCACCGATGCGCGGCGAGCCGAGGCCAACCGCAAGCTGCTGGATGAGCTGATCCCCGACAAGGTGCCGCTGGATCTGCTGCATCAGGTGCTGCGTCTCCTGGTCGGCGAACAGGTGTCGATCCGCAACCTCCCCCTGATCCTGGAGGCGGTCGGGGAACTGCGCCAGGTCACCCAGCAGCCCGAAGCCATCTGCGAACACGTCCGCCACCGCCTGGGGTTCCAGCTGATTGCCGACCTCAGGCGCGAGGACGGCACCGTGCCGTTGATTCAACTGGCGCCGGAATGGGAAGACATCTTTGCCACTTACCAGATGGAACGGGACCGCGGTGTCGTCGACGTGGCGCTGCCGCCCGACATCTTCAACCGCCTGGTCACGGCGATCTCCACAGCCCTGTCGGAGGCCTCCGAGCAGGGCATCCACCCGGCGCTGATCACCTCCACGCAGCGGCGCCGGTTCTTGCGCATGGCCCTGACGGCGCGTGGCATCACCAACCCGGTGTTGTCCTTCGAGGAGATCGGCATAGACGCCCGCCCAGCCCTCATTTCTGTGGTGCCCGCCGATGAATGAGGCCGCAGCAGAGGCCCTGGCCATGATCCGTACCCAGGGCTGGGCGGCGCTGATCGTCTTCCTGCGGGTCGCTGCGGTCACCTCCTTCCTGCCGGGCTTCGGGGAACAGTCGGTGCCCATGCGGATCAAGCTGGCGATCGCCCTCGCCCTCACCGCGATCGTCCTCTCGGCCCGGCCCGCCCTGCCGCCGACACCGCCTAGCCTCGGCGCGCTGGCCCATTTCCTCGGCACCGAAACCGTCGCCGGTCTCGCCCTCGGCGTGGGCCTGCGACTGTTCCTGCTGGCGCTGCAAACCACGGGATCGATGATCGCCCAGGCTACCTCGCTCAGCCAGATCCTGGGCCCGATGGTGATCGAACCAATGCCCGCCATCGGCAACATCCTGGTGGTCGGCGGCCTGGCCCTGGCGATGATCCTCGGGCTGCACGTGCACGCGGTGCTCTACCTGCTGATCTCCTACGAGGCGATGCCGGCCGGCAGCTGGCCGGCAGCGGCGGACCTCGCGCAATGGGGCACGGCGCTGGTCGCCCGGGTCTTCCGCCTGGCGTTTTCCCTGGCCGCCCCCTTCATCATCATCTCGGTCATCTACAACCTGACCCTCGGCGTCATCAACCGCGCGATGCCACAGCTGATGGTGGCCTTCGTCGGCGCCCCGGTCATCACCTTCGGCGGCATCGCCCTTCTGCTATTGCTGGCGCAGACGCTGCTGACAACCTGGGCCGAGGGGCTGTTCGGCTTCCTCCTGGCCCCGTTCTGAGCGGGGGGCGGAGATGGCGGAAAGCGAACAGCAAAGCGGCGAGAAACCGCATGAGCCGACACAGCGCAAGCTGGACAAGGCCCGCGAGAAGGGTGAGGTGCCCCGCTCGAACGACCTGTCGACGGCCGCGGCCTACGGCGGGCTTTGCCTCGCCGCGATGGCCGTGGGCCCCGCGGCCCTGCCGGGGCTGGGGGCCACGATGCAGACCCTCGTCGACCGCCCAGAGGCCCTGGCCCCGCTCTTCTTCGACGGCCCCGGCGCCACGATCACCGGCGGCCTGATGGGCGCGGTCACCCTGGCCATCCTGCCCTTTTTCGTCGCCCCCGCCGTGGCTGCCCTGGCCACGATCATCGCGCAGCGCGCCTTCGTCGTCTCGGGCGAAAAACTGCGCCCGAAACTCTCACGCATCTCGATCATCAAGAACGCCGGCAACAAGTTCGGCCGCACTGGCCTGTTCGAGTTCTTCAAGAGCTTCGCGAAACTGCTCATCTACTCGCTCGTGCTGTTCCTCTTCGTCTCGGCCAAGCTGCCCGAGATGGCGCAAACCCTTCTGCTGGAACCGGGAATCGCCGTGGCAACCCTGGCCCGGCTCTGTGTCGAGTTCCTCTCCCTCGTCTTTGTCATCGCGCTGATCATCGGCGGCATCGACGTGCTCTGGCAACGGGCCGAGCACATGCGCCGCAACCGCATGACCGACAAGGAAATCCGTGACGAGGTGAAGGACTCCGAGGGCGACCCCTACATGAAGCAACAGCGCCGCGCCCGCGGTGAACAGATCGCAAGGGCGCAGATGATGGCCGATGTGCCGCGCGCCGATGTCGTCATCGTGAACCCCAGCCACTACGCGGTCGCTCTGGCCTGGGACCGCAGCCCGGGCAGCGCGCCCGTCTGTGTCGCCAAGGGTGTGGACGAGGTCGCCCTGGCCATCCGCCGCATCGCCACCGAGGCGGGCGTGCCGATTCACAGCGATCCGCCCACGGCCCGCCGCCTTCATGCAGAAACCGAGGTCGGAGCGCAGATCGCCCCGGCCGACTACCGCGCCGTCGCGGCCGCGATCCGTTTCGCGGACCAGATGCGGCGCAAAGCGAAAGGAA
Organism: Pseudooceanicola marinus; assembly: GCF_002786295.1. Taxonomy (GTDB): domain Bacteria; phylum Pseudomonadota; class Alphaproteobacteria; order Rhodobacterales; family Rhodobacteraceae; genus Pseudooceanicola; species Pseudooceanicola marinus. The sequence continues at coordinate 138,367 of NZ_PGTC01000024.1, forward strand.
CGATTTAATGCCCCTCTCCCGAAAGACAAAGGCGCTGGAACCCATCGCCGAAGCAACCTCCATGGCCTTCGAGACCGAGCTTATGCAGCTGCGCCGGATCGCTGCACGCGAACGCCAGTTGCGCCTGTCGCTTGAGGCGCTGGAGAAACGCGCGGCGGACCGGTTCCTCGACCAGGTCGACGAGCTGTCGGGAAGCGATCTGACCTTTGCCGACGGTCAGGACCGCGCCTGGCGCGACTGGATCTCCACCCGTCGCAGCAACCTGCAGGCCGAACTTGCCCTCGTCCTGGCCGACAAGAGCGAGCGCATGGGCCAGCTGACCCGCGCATTGGGGCGCCGCGATATCGCCGCCCGGCTCCATGGTGCCAGCCTCAGCGTGGATCGCCGCGCGGCCTTGGCCCGCGAGCTGGCGGGGCTTCAGGATCTGGCTGTTCTATTGAAGGGCCGCGCCCGGCAGGATCGCCTCAACTAACCAGAAGAGGATCGCGACAGGGGACGCCCCATTTCGGAGGAGGCCCGATCGGGCCCCTGCCGCGCCTCGGTCATTCCGGGGCGGGGTGATGATGCCAACTTCGGGCGCCTGATCTCAAGCTCTGAAAATCGCGGGTTTGCTGCTCCCGAACCGACGCCAAGCCTATGTCAGGTGTTCGATCAAGCCGGGACCCTCGCGGCACCCCTGACCGGCCGACGACGCCGAGTATTCAATGCCAAAGGACTTGGACAGGCCTGTTTCGATGAGGGCCGCAGCAAGGTCTGGCTATGAGGAGAGCGCGGACCGGACAGGCCGGCGTTCGTGGGCCAGAGCGTCTTGGCTAGGCATCCTGACGGGCGATGTCGGTGATCAATACATCCGACACGGTCGGCCCCAGAACCTTTCGCGCCACGCCGAACAACGCCGCGCGCAGCACGTCCAGGTTGTTGGAATTGGTAAAGGCCCCGTCGAATCCCCCCACGTTGGCATGGTCGAACATGACCTGCAGGAAGGCGTCGCGCAGCTTCGGCTCCCGCGCGTAGACGAGTTCCTGGCCCCCCAGCTCCACCTCCAGGCTGATCGACATCACGACCAGGGCACCGATCTTCTCATCCGTGATGACCGGGATGATGAACTGGTTGTTCATCTTGACGTACTCCCGATCGGTCAACTCCTCCTCCGGCGGCGCGGCCGTGGGCTCCGCCATCTCTTCGGCAGGCGCCTCCATGCCCTCCGCGCCATCTTCGGCCGGCGCCTCGGGCGCGGGACGCAGCATCAGACCGGCGCCGGCGCCGCCACCGATCCCCAGGACAATCAGCAGGATTGGGAGGAGTTTTTTCATCGGTCCGCCTCAGAACGGCAGCACGCGATCCAGCACTTGCTGGCCGATGCGCGGTTGCTGCATGTCGGTGATCTGGCCGCGCCCGCCGTAGCTGACACGGGCGGAGGCGATCTTGTCATAGGTGATCTCGTTCTGGCGCGAGATATCCTCGGGCCGGACATAGCCCGACACGAGCAGTTCGCGCAGTTCGAAGTTGACCCTCACCTCCTGGTTGCCGGAGATTGCCAGCACCCCGTTGGGCAGCACGTCGACCACCGTCGCGGCGACCCGCAGGGTCAGCTGCTCGTTGCGGCTGACGGAGCCATCGCCGGAATGCGACGACGTGCTGTCGACCGAGACCGCGTTGTCGTAGGAGGCCCCGTCGGGCAGCAGCCCGCTCAGCCTTTGGGGAATGCCCAGAAGTTGCGGCACGCCAAGGTTGTTGGCCCCGGAGCGCGAACGGTCGGTGGAGTTCGAGATCGCAGCACTTTCGTCGATCTCGATCACGACAGTCAGGATGTCGCCCTCGCTCATCGCGCGCCGGTCACCCAGCAGGGACCCACGGTCGCGCCGCCAGAGAGAGGCCTCCGGCAGTTCATTGCCGTATGGAGAATACACCAGATCGGCCCCCTTCCGGGCCGGATCCATCATCGCGCGATACTCAGGCGTATGTATATCCGGAGAGAAATTCGGCGGTTTGCCCAGATGAGACCGGTCGATGCAGCCCGACAGGGCCAGTGCGGCAAGGGCGAGGGGCAGCAGGGAACGGGTCATTGCACTTTCACACTTCCATCAGGCTGGATCCGGCCGCTGATCGTCTGCCGGGACGAGAGGTTCATCACGCGGATCGTCTCTCCGGCGCCCCCGCGGCCAAGGGCGCGGCCTTCGGCAGTGATGAGCAGCCCGTCCCGGTCATAGGTCAGGCTGACGATGCCATTGCGTTCCACCAGGGCCGGCGGACCGAGGTTGCCCGGCAGGATGGGGCGTCCCGCGTAGATGGTGACGCGGGTTTCCATGCCCACCACGCCATCGGCGGAGGTCAGCGCGCCAGGCACCTGGATGTCGCGCAGGGCGATATCGAGGGGCGTCAGTACCGTCTGTGGTCGCAGGTTGCGCGCCGCCACGAGCGTCTCGGCCCGAACCGCCGTTCCGGTCAGGCAAAGCGCCAGACACAGCCCGGCCAATATCCGCGGCGACCCGGTCATCAGCGCACGGCCGCCGTCGCACCCAGCATCTGATCCGCGGCCGAAATCACCTTGGAGTTCAGCTCATAACCGCGCTGCGCCTCGATCAGCTCGGTGATCTCGCGCACCGGATCGACGGTGCTTTCCTCCAGATAGCGCTGGCGCAGGGCGCCCAGCCCGTCGAGGCCAGGCGTGGTGATAACCGCAGCCCCCGAGGCCTCGGTTTCGACGAAGAGGTTCGAGCCGATCGCCTCCAGGCCCTTGGGATTGGTGAAACCGGCCAGCGAGAACTGGCCCAGAAGCTGCGGCTGGGTCGCGTCGTTGAAGAAGGCATAGACCTCCCCATCGGCATTGATCGAGATGGAGCGCGCATCTTCGGGGATCGTGATCTCCGGCGCGACGGGGTAGCCGTCCGAGGTGACGATCAGCCCTTCGCCCGTCTGCTTCAGCCCGCCATCGCGGGTATAGGCGGCCTGGCCCGAGGGCAGGGTCACCTCGAAATAGCCGCGCCCCTCGATCGCGATATCCAGATCCCCACCCGTGGCGCCCGAAGGCCCCTGCGCCAGCAGCATGCTGACCGAGGTCGGGCGCACCCCGAGGCCCAGCTGGATCCCGGTGGGCAGGACCGTCCCGTCCGAGGCATTGACCGTGCCGGCGCGGGCGAACTGCTGGTAATGCAGGTCGGCGAACTCGGCCCGGCGGGCGTTGTAGCCCGTGGTCGACATGTTCGCGAGGTTCTGCGAGATGGTTTCCACCCGCATCTGCTGCGCGGCCATACCGGTGGCGGCGATTTTCAACGCTCTCATTGCGTCATCCTTTCCGTGTCATGGCGACAGCCTAGCGGGCGAGGGTTTTCAACAGGTTGCGAATTCGGTCATCTTCTCGTTCGAGAAAGCTCTGCCCCAGTTCATAGGCGCGCTGGACGGTGATCATACGCGCCACCTCCGAGACCGGGTTGACGTTCGACGCCTCCAGGAAGCCCTGAAGCACGCGCGGCGCCTCGACCGCGTCGAAACCCTCGTCGGCGCGGAACATCGTGCCGCTTTCACGCTGCATCCGGTCGGCGGCCACAGGGCTGACGACCCCCAGCTGGCCCACCGGCTGACCGTCGGCGGTGATCGTCCCGTCCCGGCCCAGGCCGATCTCGGCAGCGGGGGGAATGAACAGCGGCGCGCCGCCGGCATCCAGCACCGGGTAGCCATCATGGGTGACCAGGTCGCCCGCGTTGGAGGTGGCGAAACTGCCCGCCCGGGTCAGCCGTTCGCCCTGCGGCGTCTGCACCAGGAAGAACCCGTCCCCCTCGATCGCGAAATCCAGCCGACCTCCCGTGGGCGTCAGCGTGCCCTGGGTGTATTCGACCCAGCGGATATTGCCCTGCGCCATGGAGATCGACGGCCCGGCCTCAATCCCCTGCACATATTCGGAGAAGATCATCTCCTCGCTGCGGAACCCGGTGGTGGCGGCATTGGCGATGTTGTTGGCGATGATGTCCATCTCGCGCGACAGGCCCGAAAGGCGGGTCAGCGTGGTGTAGGTGGCGTTTTCCATGGTCAGCCTCCGGCGATCAGCGGGATCAGGTGGATCTGGAAGAAGGCGACGAGGGTCTGCGACATGAACCCCATCGACAGCCAGAAGACGACGACGATGGCCCCCAGTTTCGGCACGAAGGTCAGCGTCATTTCCTGCACCGAGGTCAGCGCCTGGAAGAGGCCGATCACCAGGCCGGTGACCAGGGCCACCGCCAGGATCGGAGTCGAGGTGATCACCGCAACCCAGAGCCCCTGGCGCAGGGCGTCGAAGAAGACCGTCTGGTCCATGCCATCCTCAGCCCCGCGTCACACGGGCATCCGCAGGATTTCCTGGTAGGCCTCGACCACCTTGTCGCGCACGGTCACCGCAGCTTCCACCGCCAGTTCCGTCTGCGCCAGGGCCTGGACCAGAGAGGTGGCGTCAGCCTTGCCGGCCATCGCGGCGCGGGCCACCTCCTCACCTTCGCGAAAGGTCTCGGCGAAGTCGCTTGTGACTTCGCCGAGCGTGGCGCCGAGACCCTTTCCGGGCCCCTGCTCCTCCCCCGGCGCGGGCAGCGTCGCGGGGCGTGCGGCCGCATATCTTTGCGCGGCGTTCAGGGCACGAATGTCCATTCTGAACCTCCTTTATCGATCTTCTATCGACGTAACAGTTCGAGCAGCCCCGCGGACATTTGCCGCGCCTGGTCGAACACCTTCAGGTTCGCCTCGTAGCTGCGCTGTGCTTCACGCGCGTCGGCGATTTCGACCACCAGATCGACGTTCGATCCATCATAGTGGCCGGTTTCATCGGCCAGGGGATGCGCAGGATCGTAGATCCGCATCACCTCTGTCCGATCCAGTTGCACCCGTCCGGTGCGCACCTCGGAGATCCCCTCACCGCGGGCCGCGGCCTCGAAGGGGACGGTCTTGCGCCGGTAGCCCGGCGTATCTGCGTTGGCGATATTCTCGGACGTGTGGCGCAGACGCTGCGCCTGGGCACGCAGGCCGCTGGCCGAGACCGACATGGAATTCAGCAGCTCGCTCATCCTTACCTCCGCCCGATGGACATGCGCATCAGGCTGAGACCGGAGCGATAGATCGCCAGGGCGCGGTCGTGCTGCGACTTCACTTCGACCGACTTCAGCATTTCGTTTTCAAGGGAGACGTTGTTGCCGTTGGGTTCGGCATAGCCATTCCGCTGGGGGCGGGTGATGGCGGTGGCCAGCCCCTCCGCGCCGTGCAGGTGGCGGGCACGGGAGGCCCGCATCGGCGTGGCCGGGACGCCGCCCTCGACAAGATCGACAAAGGGCACAACATCCCGCGCCTTGTAGTCGGGGGTATCGGCATTGGCCGTATTTCCGGCCACCACGTTCTGTCGCACGCCGGCATGGCGCGTCATGGCATCCGCCATGCGGAACACTTCCAGAGTTTCGAACATCGGGGCTTCTCCCTCGATTGGCTTCAATCAAGGCTTAACCCCGATTCCTTTAGAAATGGTTCGCAGCAGATGAAGGGATCGCACGATGTCACAGAAGGTGCTGCACGGGGTCCGGGCAGAGATCGGCAACCTCTCCGCCGTTCGCCATGTCGGTCGGATCGAGGCGGTGGAACCCGAGGTCCTGCGCGTCACCGGCCTGGGCCGCTACGCGCGCCTGGGCGATATCCTGAAGGTGTTGCGCAGCGACGGAGGCGTGCTGCACGGGGAGGTCGTGCGCCTGGACCGCGAAGCGCTGACGGTCATGCCCGACGACCGCACCGAGGGGGTTTCGCTGGGCGACCGTGTGGTGCTGCGCGGACCGCTGCGAATCGCCCCCGACGACAGCTGGATCGGTCGGGTGATCGACCCCCATGGGCAGCCGCTGGACGGTCGCCCCATCCTCCCCGGGCGCCAGGCGCGCGGCTTGCAGGGGGATCCGCCGCCGCCCGCCGATCGGCGCGCCCTGGGGGATCGGCTGGAGACCGGAACGACAATCCTCAATACTCTCCTGCCCGTGGTTGAAGGGCAGCGCGTCGGCCTGTTTGCCGGCTCCGGCGTGGGCAAGTCGCGCCTGATGGGCCACCTGGCCAAGCGCATGCAGGCTGACGTGGCGGTGATCGCGCTGGTCGGGGAACGCGGGCGCGAGCTACGTGAGTTCACCGACAAGGTCCTGGGGCCCGAGGGGATGAAGCGCGCCGTGGTCGTCGCCGCCACCTCCGACCGTTCGGCGCTGGTGCGGCGGCGCTGCGCCTGGACGGCCATGGCCGTGGCGGAACACTTCCGCGATCAGGGCAAGCATGTGCTGCTTCTGGCCGATTCCATCACCCGTTTCGCCGAGGCGCACCGGGAGGTTGCCGTCGCGGGGGGGGAGCTGCCGGCCCTGCGCGGCTATCCCCCCTCGACCGCCTACCAGATCATGCAGCTGTGCGAGCGGGCCGGCCCCGGCGTGGTCGACAGCGGCACGATCACCGCTGTCTTGTCGGTGCTGGTCGCGGGCTCCGACATGGAGGAGCCGGTGGCCGATATTCTTCGGGGTGTTCTGGACGGTCATATCGTCATGGATCGCCAGATCGCCGAACGTGGCCGCTACCCGGCCATCGATCTGCTACGCTCGGTCTCCCGGTCTCTGCCCGAGGCCGCGACAGCGGAGGAAAACGCCCTGATCGCCGAGGCGCGCCACCTTCTATCGGCCTATGCCCGGTCCGAGATGATGGTCCAGGCCGGCCTCTATGTGCCTGGAAGCGATGCGGTTCTCGACCAGGCAATCCGCGCTTGGCCAGACCTCGATGCTTTCCTGGCGGAGGAAGAGGAGAACGGGATCCCCGGGTCCTTCAATCGGTTGCAATTGATCCTGCGCCGGTCAGCCGCCGGGCCGTCACGAGGGCCGGCGCAGAAAATGCGACCTCAGGGGCGGACCGATGCGGAGACGCCGAACCGGGTGCCGCGCACCGACTGAAGGGGTTCTGAACCGTCGGGAATGGGTCGCCTGTCACCACACCCTCCCGCGGGCCAGGTCCATCAGCCCTGGCGCAGGCTCTTCATGAAGGAAAGGCTGCCTGCGAGAAGGGTCTGGGCGATCATACCGGGGGTCGTCGTCTGAATGTCGGCCACCTGAGCCCGGAGCAGGTAAGTGCGCACCAGTTTGTCGCGGTTCTCCTGTTCGGCGAAAGCCCGGGGGTCATCGGTCCCGATCAACTTCTCGGCCCGGTCGCGGAACACCTCCGCCTGCTGGTCCAGGTCGATCTGGCCGAAACTGCCGGGCAGGCCGAAGGCGGTTTCGAAAACCTTGCGAAGGGGCTGGTTGCCCATGATGCGGAACCACTGTGTATCCACCGAGGCGGTGCTGTCCGACAGCTCCTCCAGGACACGATCCGCATTCAGCGCCAGGCGCATGCTTTCATCCTGTTCGCCCACGGCGACCTCGAACTCCTGGCGGCGGAACTTCTCTGCGATTTCGGCCCCGAAGGTCGAGATTTTTGTCTGTGGCGTGCCACGATCAAACAGGAAGGCATCGGAGAGCTCCTTGTAGCGGTCGTCGGAGAGCTTGTTTGCCAGTGATTTCTCGTCCAGCGTCCCCTCCTCCAGCAGCTTGCGGATGAAGAAACGATTGTCGATGTCGTCCTGCAGCCCGAAGGCCCCCAGCGCCACGCGCAACAGTCGGCGATCCTTGACCAGCTCCTCCGCGGTGGAAATCTTGCCGATATTCGCCTCGAAATACTCCGTATCCCGGGTCATCAGCGGCGACTTGTCGAAGGTCTGACGCTGACTTTCGTAGGTCCGTTCCAGGAAGGCGAAACCGGCATAGCCGGCGAAGGGGACAACAGGGGTGAACATCAGTTTGGCCTCGCGTTCAGCAACCGTTCCTCCCGGGGCAGAAGACTGCGCAGGGCCTTCAGGCATTGGTAATACTGACCCTCCAGCACCGCATCAGTGGCATTGCCCAACAAGCTGCGACTGTCGGGGTCGGTCAGGATCTGACTCAGCTCCTCAATCCGGCGCAGCAGCGGCAGGCGGGTGTCTTCGGCGCTGGCGTCGCCGGTCAGCACCAGCTGCGCGGCATAGCAGACGCGGCGTACGGGTGTCGTGGCCTCCTCCGGGTGGATCGCATCGCGGAGGCGCAGAATATTCACGTTGGGAGTAACGATATTCAGGCGCGACCGACGGTCGCCATTCTCGATCACCGCACCGTTGATCAGCACCCGCTCCTTCGGGGAGAGTTTCAGGACCAGCCCGCTCATGCGCCCGGTCCCCCGGCGCGCAGCCCGCGCATGATGGCGGTGTTGACCTCGATCAGTGGTTTCAGATCGCCCTTGTCGTTCAGCACCTTGCGGCTGTGAGCAAAGGTGAATTCTGCCAGGTAGAATATGCGGGCGCGCAGCTCCTTCGGGAGGGTGTTGCCCTCCCCGGCCACATCGGCGGCCAGAATCGTCCAGAGCTGACGATTGTCCTGCACGGCACGGGCAATTTCGGGAAAACCGCTGCGGCGGTCGCGACGGGCGGCGGCGACGAGCCGGCGGGTGATGCGCGCGAAGACCTCGTACTCGACGCCGCGCGGGGTTCGCGTTGGCGTCGAGGCCTGCCCGTAGGCGCGCAAGGCTTGGGAATGTGCGGTCACGGCGGAACCTTCCAGTCAGGATACGGATGTCACGGAGGGAACCGGGGGCGCCTGTGCGCCCCCGGTCATCTCAGGCCTCCGCTTACTGGAAGAGCGACAGCAGAGTCTGCGGCGCCTGGTTGGCGATCGACATCGCCTGCACCGCCAGCTGTTGCTGCACCTGAAGGGCCTGCAGGCGCGCCGACGCTTCTTCCATGTTGGCGTCCACCAGGGTGCCGATGCCCGACTTCAGGTTGTCGACCAGGGTCGAGATGAAGTCCGACTGGGTCTCGATCCGGCCCTGCACGGAACCGAAGGAGGCCGCGGCGTCGATCGAGGTTTGGATCATGCCCTCGATGTCGGCCAGGGCATTCTCGACACCCGTGTCGGTGGTCACGTCGATATTGGCCACTTCTTCCAGGCCGCCACCGATAGTCGTGTCCGCCGCGGCGTATTCGGTGACCGCGACAGAGATGTTATCGCCGGTGACGCTGGAACCGGTGAAGGTGATCACGCCGGTGGTGGCGTTGAAGGTCGCGGCGACCGTCGAACGGTCATCGCCCATGGCTTCGGCAGCGTACTTGTTGAACGCCTTCACCAAGCCTTCGCCCACGTCGGTGATCGTGTCCCCATCCCGCGCGACATACTTGATGTCGTTGGCGTCCGAGGTGTTCACACCGGTGGCGAAGTTGCCCGCACCGGCGCTGAGCGCGATCGAGAAGCCGGCCCCGGCCGAGACATCGTCGATGGTCACGGTGGTGGTCGGAGGCGTACCGGCGGCCGTCAGCGCCGTGGCAGTCGAATCGGCCGCACCGGTTAGGTTGTTGCTGGCCGCGGCAATGGCGGTGCCACTGACGGAGGAGGCCTCGGTGCCGAGGTCCTCCTTGGTCACTGCGATCTGGCCGACGGTCACGCCCGAGGAGGAGCGATCAAGCGACCCCAGCACGTTGACGGTGCCGGAGCCGGCCTCGGCCTCCTTGTTCGACAGCAGGTTCAGGCCGTTGAACTGCGCCGCCGAAACGGTGGCGCCGATCGAGTCGGCCAGGGCGTCGATGTCGGCCTGGATCTTGTCGCGGTCAACGTTCTCCTCCTGGGCCGCGACGATCTTTTCCTTCATCTGGGTCAGAAGGTCGTTCACGGTTTCCGAAGCGGAGCGGGCAACGGCGACGGTGGATTCCCCCAGGCCCAGAGATTCGGAGATCCCCTTGAAGCCCGCCACATCGGATTCCATCACCTTGGAGATGGCCCAGACGGCCGAGTTGTCCTTGGCGTTGGCCACCTTCTTGCCGGTGGAGATGTTCCCCTGCACCTGGGTCAGGTTCTTGTTCACATTGCTCAGGGTCTGCAGCGCGACCATGGCGCTGGTGTTCGTCAGAATGCTGGACATGCGGTGTTCCTTTGGTCGTTGGGCGCTTTACGCCCGTTACACATCCCGCCCCCCACGGGACGGATCGAATGTCATTCTGACGGGTGCAGGCACGCGGAACTTCGCGAGGTTGATCCCGATCACGGAGGTGCCACAATCAGCCGCCTGCCGATCAAGGGATCCCGCTCGCGGTTTCCCTGCCTGCGCCATCCCGAAGGATGCGAGGGGCAGAATGCGCGTCATTCCCTAACGCTTCCCTAACTGCGGCTCGGACCGTTTCGGGCATTTGAGACAAAACGAGGGGACTTTCCCGGACCTCCCGTGGCGGACGGCCCGCCGGGGCGCGCCATCCCTTGGCCGAAACAGGCTCAAGCGCGCTTTTCCAGTTTGTTGTCATGCTGTTGCAGCAGAGCGGACTTGCGCCCGGTCCGGTCGTAGGTCTCCAGCGTGTTGCGGATTTTTCGCAGGGTAGAAAACCGGTTCGCCACGGTTCGGATCCCCCGCAGTGCCCCGTCCAGAAGGGCCTGATTGCGCTGCGCCTTGCCGCGCAACGGCTGCAACCGCTCCGGCGTCATGTCATTGAGCGCGTTCAACTGGTCGATCAGCGTCTCCTTCGCCTCTAGCAGGCCGGGCAGCGCCTCCAACCGGCCCGCGGTCAGCACCGCGCGCTCCTGGTCCAGCAGCGCGTCCAGTTCGTCGATCAGCGCTTGATGCGGATCATGGGTCATCGGGTCGTCTCCTTCGTCAGGGAATCGTAGAGGGTTTTTGCCAGGCCGATACCACCGGCCTCGACCATCGCGCGGGCCTGTTCCTCGCGTAGGAACGAGGCGAACTGATCCTCCCCCGCGCCGCCGCCGAACTGTTCGGGCGTGCGGCCCAGACCGGCAGATTTCAGCATCTCGGTCAGGAAGCCCGTTTCCAGATCGCGGGCGGCCCGCCACAGCGGGCCGTCGCGCGGCGCCGCACCCGGGGGTCCGGGCAACGATTCGGAGGACGGCGTGAAACGCGAGGCGGGAGACGGCAGGGGGGACGGTCTGCCCACAAAGGGCAGAACGGACAGGGGGTCGGGCATCACGACATCCTCCAATTTGATCGAGTTTCCCCGAAAATGGTCCTGCACCGGTAAAGATGCGGTAACCGGAGTTGAGACAGGATGGGGACACGGAAGAAATCCGGAGGTTGCCATGACCATTTCCTCTCTGCCCCCCGCGCTCCTGCCAGCGCCCTCCACTCGCGGCGCGGCCGTTGACGGTGCCAGCACCGCGCGTGATGCGCGCCCCGATGACGAAGGGGGGTTCGACGCGGTCTTTGCCGAGGCCGGCGCCCCTCGCGACAAGGAGCAGCAGCCTGATGCGCGAAGCGGTACCGGGTCGGATGGAGGGGCAGACCCGAATTCCCCTGCGGAGAGGGACAGGACCAAGGCCGAGGACGGGATCCACCCTGACAGCGCGGCGAAACCGGATGCCGCGCCGGAGTCGTCGCCACCCACCGACGGCCCCGCCGAAGCCGATGCCCCCACGGCCCCGGAAGATCGCCGCAACTCGTTCACCCTCAGTCCGGCAAATGGCATGGGCATGGCGGACACGCCACGCGCCCCGTTGCCCGAGGTCCGGACCGCCAGGACCGCGCCCGCGCCGGGCCGGTCCGTCACGCCCTCGTCCACACGCGCCGAGCGGACCACAGCCAAAGAAGACGGCGCAGGCGCTTCCCCCACATCCGCGTCCGCATCGCAGCGCGATGGCGCCACCGGTCCCGGCGGGCTGGTGCCGCGTAGCAGCAAGGTCACCGCCACGGGGGTGGACGGCGCTCCTACGGCCCCCCACAGCCGCCCCGATCCCGCAACCGCGGTCGGGCGGCCCTCCAGCCCCGGCACGACCGGCCCGGCACAGGGCCCCTCCCGATGGCCACCGGCAGCCATCACCCGCACCGGCTCGTCTGAACCAGGCCAGGCATCACCGGCGGGACGCCTCCCCGCACCTTCCGCAGCGACAGACCAGACCCAGGACGCCTCCGCGACGTCCCGGCCCGCGAAACCGCCACGAGGGGAGTCCCAGATGAGCGACGCCCCCCCCTCCGCGAGTCCGCGTCCCGCGGTGGCCGCGCGGGCGACCGTGTCGACCGGGCCGACCATAGGCAAACCGAGCGGGACGGGAGGGGACGCGGGTTCCCCGACCCTGTCCCCGCCTCTGGGGCGCACATTCACCCCGCCGAACCCCGCAAGGCCCGAACCGCCAGATAGGTTGCGTCGCCCGTCGCCCCGATCCGCGACAGAGATGGCTCACCCGCAGCCAGCGCCCGCTGTGCGGGCCGCCGCGGACGACGTCCCGCCGGATAGCCATATGTCCTTCCGCGGGGCGCGATCGGACAGCAGCCAACGCGCCCCGGAAGCCTTTGCGCAACGCTCCGAACCCAACCTGGACGCGCGGAGGCCAGCCGCCCCCCCGGCGGCGCCCCGTTTCTTCGGCGCGTCCGAGGGGGCGCCGGATCGCCTGATGCAGGGTCTCTCGTGCAGGGCATCAGCCAGGCTGTCTGCCGCGCCGGCGCCCACAACGCCCTCCGCCCCGGCAACGCCGGCGCAACCGGGCCAACCCGCACCGGATATGACCCTGTTGGCCACCGCCCAGCCCACACCAAAGCCCGAGACGAGCGCGCCTATGCCCAGGGGGGAGCGCCCCCTGATCGCGCAGGCCCGGACGCCGTTGCCCGCTCCAACGCCGCCTGTCGGGTCCGTCCCGATGACAGGCACCGACACCATGCCCTCCTCGCCCGAAAGGACGACGCCCGTGCCGCCGGCTCAACCGCCGCGCGCCCGCGCAGACGCACCACCAACACCGCCCGCCGCCGAGACACAGCCGCAAGTCACGCGGCCAGCCCCTCCTGCCGAGGCCACATTGCCCCCTGCGCAGTCGGGCCCCATGGCAGCCGGCGGGCCATTCTCCAGCGCGCTGTTCCGTAGTCAGCGTCGGGTGCAAGCCGACACCGGGCACCGGTCGGTCCCCAATGCAGACCGTCCAGCGGCAGCGCCCGGCGCCACGCAAGAGGCACAGCCGATCTTCCAGCGTGTCAGCCCCGGGACGCGCCCCGGCGCCCCCGCGGCCGATCCGCTGCCTCGCGACCGACGCCCCCCGGAGACAGAGCTGCTCCGTGACGGGCGCCGCTTACCCGCGGCGGCGCATGCGCCCGTGGCACCCGCCGCGCAGCAGGTGGTCTCCACCGTGCGCCCCATGCCTCTGGCGGCCATGCCCCCGGCAACCGGGCAAGTTCCGCCAAGTGAACAGACGCTCGACGTCGACAGCCTGCCCGGGGAGAGCGACGGTCCGCTGCCCTCGGGGGAACTGCCTCAAACCGCCGGAGAAGCACTGCGCCTTTCCACCAGCGCCACCCGCCCGGACATGGCCCGCCCCCTGGCGCAACAGATCGCCCAGCAGATTGCCCAGGCTGCCGGTCGGGCCGCCCAGGCCCCGACAGAGGTGCGGCTGGATCCCGAGGAGCTGGGTCGCGTCACCCTGCGCCTCTCGACCGAGGATGGAGGCGTCACCCTGCATGTCACCGCCGAACGGGCGGAAACCTCGGACCTCATGCGCCGCCACATCTCGCTCCTGGAGGAGAGCTATCGCAGCCTCGGCTACGATCGCATCGAAATTGCCATCAACGGTCGTCAGGCCGGCGGTCATCCCGGCCAGGGCGGCCATGGCAATGGTCAGGAGACGCCTGCCGGCACCGGCGGAGCCCCCCTGACCCAGCCCGCGCCGGAGACCAGCACCGCCGCGCCCGCCGCCTCACCGGGATCAAGCGACCGGATCGACATCCGCCTCTGAGCCCGCCGCCCCTCCCCGGACCATCCGAAGGACCCAACATGGACAGTATCACCAGCGCCACCGCCGCCGCAGCCAACAGCGCCCGCGCCGCCACCACACCGGAAACCGCCACCGCCATTTCCTCCGATTTCGAGACCTTCCTGCAGATGCTTTCGACCCAGCTGCAGAACCAGGACCCGATGGATCCCGTGAAATCGGAGGATTTCGCGGTGCAGCTAGCCACCTTCTCCGGTGTCGAACAGCAAGTGCTGACCAACAACCTGCTGCAGGATCTCTCCTCACGGATGATCGCCTCTTCGATGTCCGACCTCGCCTCCTGGGTCGGGCTGGAGGCGCGCTCTGCCGCGCCGGCGGCCTGGTCCGGCACGCCGGTGGACGTGTCGATCAACCCTCTGGCCGCAGCCGACCGCACCGTTCTCGTGGTGCGCAATGCCAGCGGCAGTGAGGTATACCGCGCCACGGTTCCCGTTACCGCCGACACGGTCAGCTGGGACGGACGCAATGCCGCGGGCCAGGTCCTGCCCCATGGCAACTACACATTCGAGCTGGAGAATTACGCCGGAGACGATCTGCTGGCGACGGATCTGTTGGAAAGCTACGCGCTGGTCACCGAGGCGCGTATCATGGACGGACAGACCGTGCTGGTCACCGCGTCGGGCGAGCTGGTGCCGAGCGATCTGGTCACCGGACTGCGCCAGCCCGAAGACTAGGCCGCCCCCTCTGCCGCCCTTGCAGCCCCGCAGGTGACCCGCAACGGAGACGACACCGCGCGGGTACGCTACGACGCACCGCCTTGATCGGCCTAGCGTGGCAGGTCCTGCCCTTTGTGGGCACAGCCCGGCCGCCCCCTTGCCCCGCCCGGGCCGGGCGGCCTAGGACTGTCCGGACCTCTGCAAGGGATCTTCATGGCCCGCCCGCCCGACCTGCTCGAAGAGCTTCACGCCGATCTCACCGCCCGCCACCCGGCTCCGCCCCCCGACCGCTGGCAGCCCCTGGCCGGGGGGCGCAGCAACCTGTGCTGGCGTCTGCCCGGCAAGGGCCAGGACCGGGAAGAGGACCTCCGCACCGAGCAACCGAAGGGCCCGCCGCGTCGTCGCCCGACCGGAACGGCGGCCAAACAGCCAACCGACGCCACATCGGACAGCGCAAATGCAGGCGACAGGGTGCTGAAGCTCTATCGGCCTGATCGGACCAGCCCGCTGTTTCCAAATGATGCTGCGGCCGAAGCCGCCTGTCTTGCCGCGCTTGCGGGCTCCGGACCGGCCCTGGCCCCCAGGCTGCTGGATCACTGGCACGGCCCACTGGGGCCCTGCCTGCTCTACCGGCACCTGCCCGGCCCAACCTGGCGCGACGGACCCGAGGCGGTGGCCCGGTTGTTGCGGCAGCTGCACGCCCTGCCGGAGGACAGGCAACCGGCAGGGCTGCGCAGTCTGGAGACGACACCCCCGGCTCTGCGAGCCGCGATTATCCGTGACCTGCCCGCCACCCCCGCCAGTGACAGCCCCGAGCAGTCCCGGCTGCGGGCGGCATTGGCCGGGGTGGCGGACCCCAGCCCGCTGCCCGCCGCACGACAGGCCTGGCTGCACGGCGATCCGGTGCCCGGCAATATCATCATGACCCCGGCGGGCGCGCGTCTGATCGACTGGCAATGCCCGGCCCGGGGCGATCCCTGCCACGACCTGGCGCTGTTCCTGTCGCCGGCCATGGGGGTGCTCTACCTGGGCCGTACCCTGTCGAAGGCCGAGCATGCGGCCTTCCTGGCCGCCTACGCCGACCGGGCCGTCACCGACCGGCTGGCGGAGCTGGCTCCGCTGATGCACCTGCGGATCGCGGCCCATTGCCTGGCCCGGGCCGCAGAAGGATCGGCGCCCGATGCCCGGGCCGCCGAGGCGGAGCTGGCCGCCTTCGACGCGCTATCGCTGTAGCCACCGCCCCGGAAAAGAAACGGGGTCCGCCCCGACCTGGAACGGACCCCGCATATCTCGTTGCGCGGGCTCAGCTTAACCCAGACCCCACGAGCACCAGCACGGCCCCCAGAGCCAGGCCCCCGGCGCCCCAGCCCAGGCGCGACCAGAGCGAGGGGCGCTGCGGCTTCGGCGGCCCCTGCAACTGACGCGTCAGAACCTCGTCCACCAGGTCCGGCAGGCGGGGCCCGTAGCGGCCCAGCACCTTCACCGTGCGGCCCAGATCGGTCAGCATGGCGCGCGGGCCGATGCTTTTCTCGATGTATTCCTGCACGATGGGCTTGGCCGTATCCCAGATGTTGATCGACGGGTTGAGCGAGCGCGCCACCCCTTCGACCACCACCATGGTGCGTTGCAGCAAGATCAGCTCGGTCCGCGTTTCCATCCCGAAACGTTCCGTGACTTCAAAGAGATAGCTCAGCAGACGCCCCATCGAGATGCGCGTGGCATCCATGCCGAAGATCGGTTCGCCTACGGCGCGCAGAGCGCGGGCAAACTCATCCACGTCGCGGTCGGCAGGCACATAGCCGGCCTCGAAATGGACGCGGGCGACGCGGTGGTAATCGCGCTTGATGAAACCATAAAGGATCTCGGCATAGACCCGGCGGGTGTATTCGTCGATATGCCCCATGATGCCGAAATCATAGGCCAGCAGCGTGCCGTCGGCGGCCACCTTCAGGTTGCCGTGGTGCATGTCGCCGTGGAAGTAGCCGTCGCGCAGCGCGTGGTTCAGGAAGAGGGACAGCACCCGTTCGCCCAGCTCGGCGCGATTGATGCCGATGGCATCCATGGCGTCGGTGTCACCCAGGGGGATCCCTTCGACCCAGGACATGGTCATCACCCGGCGCCCCGAGTGGAACCAGTCCACCGCCGGCAGCTTGAAACCCGCGTCGCCCTCGGTATTGGCCGCGTATTCGCTGGCGGCGGCGGCCTCCAGGCGCAGGTCCAGCTCTGCCCGGACGACGCCGTCGAAATGCTCGATCACATCCGAGGGCCGCAGGCGGCGCGAAAACGGCGCCAGGGTCTCGATCATCCAGGCGGCGAAATAGAAGGCGTCCACGTCCTTGCGGAAAGCCTTCTCGATCCCCGGGCGCAGGATCTTCACGGCGACTTCCTGGCCGGTCTCAGCCAGACGCGCCTTGTGGACCTGGGCGATGGAGGCGGCAGCAATCGGTTCGCTGAACTCCGAGAAGAGCGCTGAGGCGGGATGGCCCAGCTCGGTCTCGACCGCCTGTATCGCCTCGTCGCGGCTGAAGGGCGGCAGCTTGTCCTGCAGGACGCGCAGCTGCTGCGCCAGGTCGGGGCCCACCACGTCGGGGCGGGTCGACAGGATCTGGCCGAACTTGATGTAGGCCGGGCCGAGCGCCGTCAGGGCGCCGGGCAGCGGCGGCTGGCTGGGATCACCCTTCAGACCGAGGAACTGGAACGGCCAGCCGATGACCCGGGCGGCCAGGCGCAGCAGCGGCGGCGCATCATAGGCATCCAGCAGCAGCTTCATCGCGCCCGAGCGTTCGAAGGTGGCGCCGGTGCGAACCAGGCGCCAGATGTTGTGGGGGCCGCGCATCGTTTACAGTTTCCAGCCGGAATGCAGGCAGGCGATGCCCATCGACAGGTTGCGATACTTCGCATTGTCGAAGCCCGCCGTACGCACCATCCCGAGGAAGGTTTCCTGGTCGGGGAAGCGGCGGATCGATTCCACGAGGTACTGATAGCTGTCGCGGTCGCCCGCGATCACCTGGCCCATGGGCGGGATCAGGTTGAAGGAATAGCGGTCATAGGCCCATTGCAGCGCGGGCGTCGGGATCTGGGAAAACTCCAGCACCATCAGGCGGCCGCCGGGTTTCAGCACCCGGTAGGCCTCGTTCAGGGCGTCCTGTGGGCGGGTGACGTTTCGGATGCCGAAGCTGATCGTGTAGACGTCGAAGGTGTTGTCGTCGAAGGGCAGCGCCATGGCGTCGCCCACCACCCAGTCCAGGCTCTCGGCCATCGACGCGGCCTCGGCCCGCTTGCGGCCCTCGACCAGCATCGGTTCGGTCAGGTCCAGCACCGTGGCGTGACCTGACCCCGCGCGAGACAGGAATTTGAACGAGATGTCGCCAGTGCCCCCCGCGACATCCAGCAGGCGCTGACCCGGACGCGGCGCCAGCCAGTCCATCATCGCATCTTTCCAGATGCGGTGGATGCCCAGGGACATCGCGTCATTCATCACGTCGTATTTCGAGGCGACCGAGCCGAAGATGCCCTGCACGCGGCCCGCCTTCTCGGATTCCGGGATCTCGGTGAAGCCGAAATGGGTGGTCTTTTCCATCGTCGCATCCTGCCTTATCTGTCTGTCTCTCCTTATAGGGCGAAGGGGGGCCGCTGCAATGCGACCCGCGCGCATGTGAGGACGGGGTCAGGGGGCCTTGCCCCCTCTTGAGCCCCGGGGCTCAATTCACCCCCGCAGATATTTGGACGGCCAAAAAATGGGAGGGCGCCATGCCCGAGTTGCCAGAGGTAGAGACGGTGCGGTCCGGACTGGCCCCCGCCATGGAAGGCGCGGTGATCGTGGCGGCCGCCGTCAATCGCCCCGACCTGCGCTGGCCCTTCCCCGAGAGGATGGCCGAACGGCTGACCGGGCAGAAGGTGCTGCAGCTGCGGCGGCGGTCGAAATACATCCTGGCGGACCTGGCCAGCGGCGAAAGCCTGCTGATCCATCTCGGCATGTCGGGGCGGATGACCGTATCGGGCGATCCGCTGGGCCGTTTCGTGCACGATCATCCGGCAGCGCAGAAACACGATCATGTCGTGCTGGACATGTCGAACGGGGCGCGCATCACCTTCAACGACCCGCGCCGTTTCGGGGCTATGGACCTGATGCCAACGATGGGCGCCGAGGCGCATCCGCTGCTGGCCGGGCTGGGGCCGGAACCACTGGGCAACCACTTCGACGGGGCCTATCTGGCGGCTCGGCTGAAACCGCGGCGCAGCCCGGTGAAAACCGCGCTGCTGGATCAGAAGGTCGTGGCGGGGCTGGGCAATATCTATGTCTGTGAAACCCTTTACCGGGCGGGCATCAGCCCGGCGCGACGCTGTAACAGGATCGCCACGGCGAAACTGGCGGACCTGGTGCCGATCATCCGCGAGGTGCTGACCGAGGCCATCGCCGCCGGCGGCTCCTCCCTGCGCGATTTTCGGCAAGCGGATGGCGAGCTGGGCTATTTCCAGCACAGCTTCGATGTCTACGGGCGCGAGGGGTTGCCTTGTCGTACCCCGGGCTGCACCGCCACGATTCGACGGCTGGTGCAATCGGGGCGCTCCAGCTTCTACTGCCCGCAATGCCAAAGATAGCTTGATCCACGGGGCCAACCTGATAGGGAATCGACCCTACATCTCAGCAACAGGGACACTCACCCCATGGCTTACGAGACGATCATCGTCGAGATCGAAGACCACATCGCGCTGGTGAAGCTGAACCGCCCGGACGCGATGAACGCGCTCAACGACGTGCTCCTGGGCGAGCTGGCCACCGCGCTGAAGGCGGCGCAGAAGGACCCGAAGGTCCGCTGCATCGTCGTGACCGGCACCGAGAAGTTCTTTGCCGCCGGCGCCGACATCAAGATGATGGCCGACAAGAGCTTCGTCGATGTCTACTCCGAGGACCTGTTCTCCGAGGCGACCGGCACCATCACCCGCGTGCGCAAGCCGATCATCGCGGCCGTGTCGGGCTATGCCCTGGGCGGCGGCTGTGAACTGGCCATGATGTGCGATTTTATCATCGCCGGCGACAACGCCAAGTTCGGCCAGCCGGAGATCAACCTCGGCGTCATGGCCGGCATCGGCGGCAGCCAGCGCCTGACCCGCGCCGTGGGCAAGGCCAAGGCCATGGACATGAACCTGACGGGCCGCTTCATGGATGCCGAAGAGGCGGAGCGCGCCGGGCTGGTCAGCCGCGTGGTGCCCTGCAAGAAGGTCCTGGAAACCGCCATGGCGGCGGCGGCCAAGATCGCCGAGAAAAGCATGATCTCGGTCATGGCGGTCAAGGAAGCGGTGAACCGCGCCGAAGAGACCACCCTGACCGAAGGCCTGCTGTTCGAGAAGCGTCTGTTCCACTCGATGTTCGCCACCGAGGACCAGAAGGAAGGCATGACCGCCTTCCTGGAAAAGCGCGAGCCGCAATTCCGCGACCGCTGAGGGCCTGCGCGGCCCGGCCCGTGACAAAAAAGCATCCCCCGGTCCGTGGCCGGGGGTTTTGCTTTGCCCCGGGCGTCCGATCACCCGGGCCCTAGGCGGCGCGGCGACAGGCGGTCTGCCAGGCCGCTGTCGTCCGTCTCCCCCAGGATCTGCGATGCGCCCAGCTCTGCCAGCGCAGGTGAGGTCTGGATCCCCGTCGCGCCCTGCCCGGCCATCCAGAAAAAACCCGGCCGGTCCTCCGCCCAGCCACAGACGGGCAGCCCGTCAGCCACGTAACAGCGCAGGCCGGCCCAGACCCGGCGCACCCGGGCCAGTTCGATGTCGAAACAGGCCGCGATCCGGTCGAGGCACAGGGTCACGTCCAGCTCATCGGGCTCCGCCGCGCAGCCGGGCACGACGGTTTCATCGACCGGAGAGGCCAGCAGGAGATCCCCCTCGGGCTTCAGGTAGAAGTGCAGATCCGCATCCACCACCATCGGCAGCTCCGACAGGTCGCGTCCGCCCGCCGCCTCCAGCTCCAGCACGGTGCGGCGGCAGCGGCGCAGGCCGATGGGCCGGGCCCCGGCCATCCGCGCGACCCGTTCGGCCCAGGCCCCCGCGGCGTTGACCAGCACCGGGGCGCGCATCGCGCCGACACCGCTGTCCACGCGCCAGGTGCCGTCCCGCCACCCCAGGGCGGAGACCGGCGCGGCGCAGAACAGGCGCCCGCCCCGCGCTTCCAGCCGCGTCTGGTGCAGGGCCATCATCAAAGGCACGTCCAGGTCCTGCGTGTGATCATCGCTGAGCGCGGCACAGGCGTAGCCCGGACGCAGCACCGGCAGCCGCTCCGCCAGGGCGCGCCCCTCCAGACGGTGCAACGGATGGGATCCGGCCAGGCGTACCTCGATCCGGTCCAGCAAGCGTTCCTGATCGGCGCGCGCGAGGATCAGCAGGCCGCGGGGGCGTGTCAGCGTCCGGCCCGCAAGCTCCTCATGTTCAGCCAGGAAGAAGGGGTCCGAGTCGGCCGCCAGCTGACGCAGCTCGGGCGCGCGGTGCAACTGGCGCAACAGGGAGACGGCACGCGCCGTCCCCTGACGGCCCGGCCGAAGCTCCCGCTCCAGCACGGCGACCTGCGCGCGCCCGGCAAGGGCGCTGGCCACGGACATCCCGACGATGCCCGCGCCGATGACGATCACATCGAACGTTTCGCTCATGTCCCGTTTTCCGCGGACCCCGAGCCCACCTGGGGATCCGACCCCGACAGCAACCCGCACAAGTGTTAATGAATGGTTAATTCGCCCCCGGGCGGCCTGCCTGGGCGGGATCCGCCTCGGCCCGGCCCGCTGTGCACGCGACAGGCCCCAGGGCTGTTGACTCCGCCCGCGCTTCGCCTTATTGCCCGGGCTTCAGAAAAGATCGCGCCTCTTCGCGGTCGCGTCTGCAGTGTCGTGAGGCCGCATTGTGCCGGAGAACGTGAGGGAAAACGCCCTCGCAGCCTGCCACGGGATTGTAGTCGTCTGGCAGGTTTTTTGTGTCGGCGCCCCGGGTGCCGTCGCGGATCCCTCCGGACCCCGGCGACGGCGCAGCGGCCCCGGACACAGAGAAAGAGACCAGCCCCATGGCCAATACGCCCCAGTCGAAGAAACGCGCCCGCCAGATCGAAACCCGCACCGAGGTGAACAAGGCGCGCCGTTCGCGCATCCGCACCTACCTGCGCAAGGTCGAAGAGGCGATCGCCTCCGGCGA
This sequence comes from Pseudooceanicola marinus, assembly GCF_002786295.1. Classification (GTDB taxonomy): domain Bacteria; phylum Pseudomonadota; class Alphaproteobacteria; order Rhodobacterales; family Rhodobacteraceae; genus Pseudooceanicola; species Pseudooceanicola marinus. The sequence goes on from NZ_PGTC01000024.1 coordinate 159,968, forward strand.
CAAGGAAAAGGCAGCTGCCGCCCTGCGCGCCGCCCAGCCTGAACTGATGCGCGGCGTCACCAAGGGCGTGTTCCACAAGAACACCGCGTCGCGCAAGGTTTCGCGCCTCGCCGCCCGCGTGAAGGCCCTGGGCTGAGCCCCGGACGCCCCCTGTTTCGGGTAAGCAATTGACGACAAAGGGCGCGGCTTCGGCCGCGCCTTTTTGTTGGGCGGAGCAAGTGACATTGGGGGCGCACGTTCAATCTGTGCTTGCGGCGGCATTGCGGCAACAGGGTCGCGATTCCTTTCCACAAGGGCCAGAGTCAAGCGCGTTGTGCTGTTGCGGCTGTCGCGCGGAAGTTGCTAGCTTCAGCCTTGCGAGTCACATCGCCTTGGGGGGGACATTGCGGTCCCGAACTAGGGTCTGCTGGCTGACAATGGTCCGGGACAAACGCTGCCCCGTGACGTCCCGATTGTCGGTCATGTCCAGGTCATAACGCCAGGCACGCCTGACGCTGCAAGAGCCTCTCTTGCGGCCCGGGATGCGTCCAGCATTGCCAGCCGGCACGATCGGCAACCGTTTCGTCTAGGCAACGAAACGGGCAGGCAGCCTTTCCCCCAAGGCACCAGGTGGCCGCCGCGCTTCGGACCGACCGGAGATGCGAGGATCGAGGTAAAGTGGGGTAATAGGACAAGATGGCGACGACGAGCTGGGGCGAGCTAAAGAAATCTCTGCGGGCATCCGTTAACGAACATAACTACACCAACTGGATCGCACCGCTCGAGCTGCTGTCGCTGCGCGAGGGTGTTGCGACCATGGCTGCGCCCTCGGGCTATGTCGGCACCTATGTGCAGCGTCACTTCGAGGACGAGATCCTGCGCGCACTGACCGCCATCGACCCCGCCGTGCGCCGCATCGATTTCACCGTCACGCCGCGCGCGCCCCGCGAAGAGGCCCCCGCCTCCGCCGTGGCGGAGAAGGCGACCGCCGCGTCCGGGACCGAGTCGCAGGCCCAGGCCGGGGCCGACACGCTGACCCCCGGCGTCAGCAGCGCCCCCCCCCGCAGCACCAGCCCCGACGCCCTGTCGATGCAGGACCGGATGCTGCAGCCCGCGCCGCTCGACCCGCACTACACCTTCGACAGCTTTGTCGTCGGCAAGCCGAACGAGCTGGCCCATGCCGCTGCCCGCCGGGTCGCCTCCGGTGGCGAGGTCGAGTTCAATCCGCTGTTCCTCTATGGCGGCGTGGGTCTGGGCAAGACCCACCTGATGCACGCCATCGCCCATGAGCTGAAGGCCTCCCAGCCGCACCTGAACGTGGTCTACCTGTCCGCCGAACAGTTCATGTACCGCTTCGTCCAGGCCCTGCGCGACAAGCGCATGATGGACTTCAAGTCGCTGTTCCGGACCGTCGATGTGCTGATGGTCGATGACGTTCAGTTCATCGCCGGCAAGGATTCGACCCAGGAAGAGTTCTTCCACACGTTCAACGCGCTGGTGGACCACAACAAGCAGATCATCATCTCGGGCGATTGCGCGCCCAACGAGATCAAGAACCTGCCGGTCCGCATTTCCTCGCGCCTGTCGTCGGGCCTGGTCGTCGATCTGCACCCGACCGACTATGAACTGCGCCTGGGCATCCTGCAGTCGAAGGTCGCCGCCTTCCGCCTGAAACACCCCGAGCTGGAGGTGGCCGACGGCGTGCTGGAATTCCTGGCGCACCGCATCTCGACCAACGTGCGGGTGCTGGAAGGCGCGCTGACGCGCCTCTTCGCCTTCGCCTCCCTCGTCGGTCGCGAGATCACGCTGGAACTGACCCAGGACTGCCTCAGCGACGTGCTGCGCGCATCGGAACGCAAGATCACCATCGAGGAGATCCAGCGCCGCGTGGCCGAGCATTACAACATCCGTCTGTCGGACATGATCGGCCCCAAGCGCGTGCGCAGCTTCGCCCGTCCGCGCCAGATCGCCATGTACCTGTGCAAGAAACTGACCTCGCGCTCGCTGCCCGAGATCGGCCGCCGCTTCGGCGGGCGCGACCACACCACCGTCATGCACGGGGTGAAGCGCATCGAGGAACTGATGAACCAGGACGCGCAGATCGCCGACGACCTGGAGCTGCTGCGCCGCGCGCTGGAGGCGTAAGCGCCGCCGCCCGGGCCAGCCACGGGCCGCCAGATTGTCCCATGAGAGGGTCGCGCATCGCGCGGCCCTTTCGCGTTTCAGCGATGCCGGCCAGGCATTGCCGCACAGCGGTCTTCGCAATCTCTTGTATAGACTTGGAAATCTCCCTGTGGTCCCAATAGCCATGGCCTCTGCCAGAAGGAGAATTTCCAATGAAGATTTCAGCCGCCGTCGCCCGCGACTTCAACGCCCCCCTCAGCATCGAAGAGGTGGAGCTGGACGAGATCCGCGATGACGAGATCCTGGTGCGCCTGGTGGCCACCGGCGTCTGCCACACCGATGCCGCCGTGATCGAGGGACTGATGGGCACCGAACTGCCTGTCGTGCTGGGCCATGAAGGCGCCGGCGTGGTCGAGAAGGTGGGCAGCGCCGTGACCAAGGTCGCCCCCGGCGATCATGTGGTGATGACCGTCGACAGCTGCGGCCACTGCCCGGCCTGCATGGAACACGACATCACCTATTGCCATAACTTCTTCCCGATGAACTTCGTGGCGCAGCGCCCCGACGGTACGCGCGGCATCTCGAAGGATGGTGAACGCATCGGCTCGATGTTCTTCGGCCAAAGCTCCTACGCGACCCATTCGGTCTGCCACGAGGCGAACTGCGTGAAGGTCACGAAGGATGTCGAACTGGAGAAGCTGGGCCCGCTGGGCTGCGGCATCCAGACCGGCGCGGGCACGGTGATGAACGCCCTGGCGGTCAAGCCGGGCAAGTCCATCGTGATCTTCGGCGCAGGTGGCGTGGGCCTTGCGGGCGTCATGGGCGCCGTGGTGCAGGGTGCGACGACCATCATCGTCGTGGACATGGTCGACAGCCGGCTGGAGCTGGCGAAGGAACTGGGCGCGACCCACACCTTCAACGCCAAGACCGATGATGTCAGCGAAGAGATCATGAAGCTGACGGGCTACGGCGTGAACTACGCCTTCGACACCACCGGCAATGCCAAGGTGATCCGCCAGGCCGTCGAACTGCTGGCGCCCAGGGGCACCTGCGCCATCGTCGGCGCGTCGTCCCCCGAGGCGGAGCTGGTGCTGAACGAGACCCACTTCATGTCCGGCGGCCGCCGCATGATGGGCGTGGTCGAAGGCGAGGCCAACCCCGACGTCTTCATCCCCACGATGATCGCGCTGTGGCAGCAGGGGCGATTCCCCTTCGACAAGCTGATCACCTTCTTCCCCTTCGAGGAGATCAACGAGGCCTTCGCCGCCTCCGCGCGCGGCGAGGCGATCAAGCCGGTCCTGCGTTTCTCCTGACAGGCGCGACCAGGGGGGCGAGGCGACTCGCCCCCGTTCCCGCCGTGACCGGGCATGCGGAGGATGATTCGCCTGGCCGGTCCGCCGCCGGAGCCGGGCCGCAGGCCAGGGTTATCCCCAGCCGGGCCGGGCGCATGACAGGCCCTGCGGGTTGCCGTGATGGCGCAGGGCGGAGTTTCCGCGCGCTCGCTGCTTGACCTCTTCCTTCCGAGGCCCGAAAACGGGAAAAACCGTTGTGCTGCTTGCAGAAACGGGTAGCTTATCGGTCCCGGGGCCTGCCCGGGCCAGGACAGGGAAAGAGGCCATGAAATTCAGCATCGAACGTGCCGCGCTTCTGAAGGCCGTCGCCCAGGCGCAATCCGTCGTCGAACGGCGCAACACCATTCCGATCCTGGCCAACGTGCTGATCGAGGCCGACGGCAACGACGTCATGTTCCGCGCCACCGATCTGGACATCGAGGTGGTCGACAAGGCCCCGGCCATGGTCGAACGCGGCGGGTCGACCACCGTGTCGGCCGTGACCCTGCACGAGATCGTGCGCAAGCTGCCCGACGGCGCCATGGTGACCCTGGCCGATGACGGCACCGCCGGACGGCTGTCGGTCGAGGCGGGCCGGTCCAGCTTCAACCTGGCGACGCTGCCGAAAGAGGACTTCCCGGTGATGGCCTCGTCGGAATACACCTCGAATTTCTCGGCCCCCGCGCCGACGCTGCGGCGGCTGTTCGACAAGTCGAAATTCGCCATCTCCACCGAGGAGACCCGCTATTATCTGAACGGCGTCTACATGCATGTGACCGACAGCGAGGAAGGCCGGGTGCTGCGCTGCGTCGCCACCGACGGCCACCGCCTGGCCCGCATCGATGCCGCCCTGCCCGAGGGCGCCGAGGAGATGCCCGGCGTGATCGTGCCCCGCAAGACCGTGGGCGAGCTGCGCAAGCTTCTGGACGATGACGACATGGAAATCGCCGTTTCGGTGTCCGAGACCAAGGTGCGTTTCGCCACGCCGCAGATCACCCTGACGTCGAAGGTCATCGACGGCACCTTCCCCGACTATTCGCGGGTGATTCCCATGGGCAACACCCGCCGCCTGGAGGTGGACGCCTCAGAATTCGCCAAGGCCGTCGACCGGGTGGCCACCGTCAGCTCCGAACGCTCGCGCGCGGTAAAGCTGTCGCTGGATGAGGACCGGCTGATCCTGTCGGTCAATGCGCCCGACAGCGGCGCCGCCGAGGAAGAGCTGGCCGTGGCCTATGCCGATGAGCGGCTGGAGATCGGGTTCAACGCCAAGTACCTGCTGGAGATCGCCAGCCAGGTGGACCGCGAGAATGCCGTTTTCATGTTCAACTCCTCCGGCGATCCGACGCTGATGCGTGAGGGCAACGACACCTCCGCCGTCTATGTCGTCATGCCGATGCGTGTGTAACGCGACAGGGGATCGCGCCACGGCGCGATTGCCTTCGGCGAGAGTATTTTCAGCTTTCGGATGAAAGGGGTTTGGCCCATGGGACGGCTCTGTCTGACCCGGCTGGACCTGTCGCACTTCCGCTCCTGGCGGCGGGGGGCGATCGCGGCCGACGGGCGGCCCGTGGCCCTTTGGGGGCCGAACGGGGCCGGCAAGACCAATGTGCTGGAAGCGGTCTCGATGTTCTCCCCCGGGCGGGGGCTGCGCCGGGCTGCCGCCGAGGAGATGGTGCGCCGCCCCGAGGCGATCGGCTGGAAGCTGTCGGGCGTGCTGCGCAGCCTGCACCAGGTGCATGAGATCGAGATGCAGGTGGAGCCCGGCCAGGGCCGCAGCCTGCGCATCGACGACAAGGCCGCCGCCCAGCTGGCCCTGGGGCGGATCGCCCGGGTGCTGTGGCTGGTGCCTTCGATGGACCGGCTGTGGATCGAGGCGGCCGAGGGGCGCAGGCGCTTCCTCGACCGGATGGTCCTCAGCTTCTTTCCCACCCATGCCGATGCCAGCCTGGCCTATGACAAGGCCATGCGCGAACGGAACCGCCTCTTGAAGGACATGGTGCGCGACGCCCATTGGTACGCCGCGCTGGAACGGCAGATGGCCGAGGCGGGGGAGGAGATCACCTCGAACCGGCTGCGCGCGCTGCACCTGGTGGCCGAGGCCACCGAGGAGGCCGAGACCGCCTTTCCCGCCCCCGAGCTGGCGCTGAGCCATCCCGAGGGCGAGATGGCACAGAGCGCGGCGGACCTGCTGACCGGCTATCAGGAGAGCCGGCGCCGCGACATGGCCGCCGGGCGCACCCTGCTGGGGCCGCACCGGGTGGACATGGAGGCCTTCTGGGCGGTGAAGGGGATCCCGGCGCGCGATGCCTCCACCGGCGAACAGAAGGCGCTGCTGGTCAGCCTGATCCTGGCCAATGCCCGTGGGCTCGCCCGTGATTTCGGCGCCCCGCCGATCCTTTTGCTGGACGAGGTGGCGGCACATCTGGACGCCGACCGCCGCGCGGCGCTTTATGACGAGATCTGCGCCCTGGGCGCCCAGGCCTGGATGACCGGCACCGGCCCGGAGCTGTTTGAAGGTCTGGGGGATCGGGCGCAGTATCTGGAAGTGACGGAGGAGGCGGGCAGCAGCCACGCCGAGGAGAGGAGCGCGCCATGACGCCGCAACGGGTTTCGCTGATCACGCTGGGGGTCGATGACCTTGATCGTGCCCGCACGTTCTACGAGGCCCTGGGATGGGCGCCGGCGCAGGTGACGCCGGGCATCGTCTTCTTCCAGCTGGACGGGCAGGCTCTGGGCCTCTTTGGCCGCGCCGCCCTGGCCGAGGACCAGGGGCGGCCCGAGGTGCCGCTTGGCACCGGGGCGATGACCCTGGCGCAGAATTTCTCCGACCGGGCGGCGGTCGATGCGGCCTTCGCCCAGGCACTGGCGGCGGGGGCCACGGCGCTGAAGCCGCCCGAAGAGGTCTTCTGGGGCGGCTATTCGGGCTATTACGCCGACCCGGACGGCCATGTCTGGGAAGTGGCGCATAACCCCTTCATCACCCTGGACCCGGACTCCGGGCGCTTCACCCTGCCGGTGGCGTCATGACGATGTCGGCCTATGACCTGGCGCTTTATGCCGGGGCGCTCTTCGTGCTGTTCATGACGCCGGGGCCGGTCTGGCTGGCCATCGTGGCGCGTACCCTGTCGGGCGGCGCGGCCTCGGTCTGGCCGCTGGCCGTGGGCGTGGCTCTGGGCGACATGATCTGGCCGCTGGTGGCGATTCTGGGTCTCGGCTGGATCGAGGGGCAGGCCGGCAACCTGCTGTGGGTCGTGCGCCTTCTGGGGGCGGCGATGTTCGTCTGGATCGGCATCGGCATCCTGCGTCGGGCAGACGCGCGGATCACGGCGGACAGCCGGCTGACCCGCCCGGGCCATCTGGCAGGCTTCCTCGCCGGGCTGGCGGCCATCGCGGGAAACCCCAAGGCGATCCTGTTCTACCTCGGCATCTTGCCCAGCTTCGTCGACATCGGTACGGTGACGGTGCCCGACATTGCCGCGATCCTGCTGGTCTCCATGGCCGTGCCCTTCACCGGCAACCTGATCTTCGCCGGTTTCGTCGACCGCGTGCGGCGCCTCATCGCCTCCGACCGGGGGATGAAGCGGACCAATATCGTCGCCGGCTGCCTGATGATCTGCGTCGGCTTCGTGATCCCCTTCACCTGACGGGCAGGGGCGCCAGCCAGGTCCGCAGGAAGGGTCTGAGCCGCGCGTCGATCCCGGTCGCGCTGTGCAGCGCGCAGAAGGTCAGGGCCATGGCATGGGCCATGAAGGCCTGTACCCCCTCGGCCAGCAGCGCGGGATCTGCGTCCGCCCGCACCGCGTCGGGCTGAAGCCGTGCGATCCAGCCGGTCAGCACCTCGACCTGGGCCAGGAAATTCCGCGCAATCGGCCCTTCCTCATCCGTGCCGGTGGCGCCGGAATGGCGCAGGACGATGTCGAAGGTCTGCGCATCCGGGGCCATCTCGGCCATCAGCGGGGCAAGGGCGGTGGCAAACTCGTCCGGGGCGTCGGGGGGCGCCGCGGCCGCGATGCGGTCCAGCGCCGCCGTCATTCGTTCGCCGATCAGAAGGGTCAGCAGGCCCTCCTTGTCCCCGAAATGCGAAAAGAAGGTGCCCTTGGCGACCCCGGCCTCGGCGACGATCTGTTCGACCCGCAGGCCCGAGACCCCGTCCCGCATGAAATGGGCGCGCCCGATTTCGAGCAGTCGGGCGCGGGTCTGTAGGGCACGGGTCTGAATCGGCTTGTCCATGCGCCTTTTGACCAGAAAATGTGACCGCGGTCAAATTATGGAATTGACCGCGGTCATATTTGAATCTAGCGAAAGTGACCACGGTCAACTTTCGGAGAAACGGCGCATGACACCTCGCAACATCCTCGTCCTCGACGGGCACCCGGCGCACAGATCCCTATCTTCCGGCTTTGCCCGGGCCTATGCGGAGGCCGCCCGCGACGCCGGGCACGAGGTGCGCCTGCACCGCCTGTCCGAGATGTCTTTCGATCCGGATTTCGGGCAATCGACCTACAAGGACTGGAAGCCGCTGGAGCCCGACCTCGCCGCCTTTGCAGAGGATCTCGAATGGGCGGGGCATGTGGTGATCGCGACGCCGCTCTGGTGGGGCGGTCTTCCGGCGAAGCTCAAGGGGCTCTTCGACCGGACCCTGCTGCCGGGGCGGGCCTTCGACACCCGCAGCACCACGTTGCTGGGCCAGCCCAAGCCGATGCTGACGGGCCGCAGCGCGCGGCTGCTGGTGACGTCGGATACGCCGGGGTGGTTTCAGCGGATCGTCTACGGGCGCGCCCTGCAGCGGCAATTGCGTGGTCAGATCCTCGGCTATGTCGGAATCCGGCCCGCGCGCTTCAGTTGGTTTGCCCCCGCATCCCATGCGTCGGGCGCGACCGTGACGGCATGGCTGGCGCGGATTTCCGAGCTTGGACGGAAGGCCGCATAACGTCAGCGCCGGGGAACCTTAATTCCTCAGCGAAGAAACACAAAACCTACCGCGCCGACGTGACATTGCCCCACAGATTTCGTATAGACTGCGTAGAAAAACAAAGGGCACGCTGCATGGCAGACGCACAACCGGCGCGGCAAGAGTACGACGCAGGATCCATCAAGGTTCTCAAGGGCTTGGACGCGGTCCGTAAGCGTCCGGGGATGTATATCGGTGACACCGACGACGGGTCCGGCCTGCACCACATGATCTACGAAGCCGTGGACAACGGCATCGACGAGGCCCTGGGGGGCTACGCCGACTTCGTGAAGGTGGTGATCCATGCCGACAACTCGGTCTCCGTGCGCGACAACGGGCGCGGCATTCCGGTGTCGATCCACCCCGAGGAAGGAGTTTCGGCGGCCGAGGTCATCATGACTCAGCTGCACGCGGGCGGGAAGTTCGACCAGAACTCCTACAAGGTGTCCGGCGGCCTGCACGGCGTGGGCATTTCCGTGGTGAACGCGCTGTCGGACTGGCTGGAACTGCGCATCTGGCGCGACGGCAAGGAACACTACGTCCGGTTCGAGCATTCCGAGACGGCGAAACCGCTGGAAGTGGTGGGCGATGCCAACGGCGAAAAGGGCACCGAGGTGCGCTTCCTGTCGTCGCTGGAGACCTTCTCGAACCTCGAATACAACTACGCCACCCTGGAAAAGCGCCTGCGCGAACTGGCCTTCCTGAACTCCGGCGTGCGCATCGTGCTGGAGGATCACCGCCCCGCCGAGCCGCTGAAGACCGAGCTGTTCTACGAAGGCGGCGTGAAGGAATTCGTGAAGTACCTCGACCGCTCGAAGTCCTCGATGATGGAGGAACCGATCTTCATCACCGGCGAGAAGGACGGCATCGGGGTCGAGGTCGCGATGTGGTGGAACGACAGCTTCAACGAGATGGTGCTGCCCTTCACCAACAACATCCCGCAGCGCGATGGCGGCACCCACATGGCGGGCTTCCGCGGCGCCCTGACCCGAACCTTGGGCAAATACGCCCAGGAAAGCGGGATCGCCAAGAAGGAGAAGGTCAACTTCACCGGCGACGACGCCCGCGAAGGCCTGACCTGCGTTCTGTCGGTGAAGGTGCCGGATCCGAAATTCTCCAGCCAGACCAAGGATAAGCTGGTCTCGTCGGAGGTGCGCCCCGTGGTCGAGAACCTGGTGGGCGAGAAGCTGTCGGAATGGTTCGAGGAAAACCCCGGCCAGGCCAAGATGATCGTCGGCAAGATCGTCGAGGCGGCGCTGGCCCGCGAGGCCGCGCGCAAGGCGCGCGAGCTGACCCGGCGCAAGACGGCGATGGACGTGAACTTCCTCGCCGGGAAGCTGAAGGATTGCTCCTCCAAGGATCCGTCGGAAACCGAAGTTTTCCTCGTCGAGGGTGACTCGGCCGGTGGCTCCGCCCAGACGGGGCGCGACCGCCGCACCCAGGCCGTGCTGCCCCTGCGCGGCAAGATCCTGAACGTGGAACGCGCGCGGTTCGACCGGATGCTGGGCAGCCAGGAGATCGGCAACCTGGTGATGGCCCTCGGCACCGGCATCGGCCGGGACGAGTTCAACATCGACAAGCTGCGTTACCACAAGATCGTCATCATGACGGACGCCGACGTCGACGGTGCGCACATCCGCACTCTGCTGCTGACCTTCTTCTATCGCCAGATGCCCGAGCTGATCGAGGGCGGCTATCTCTACATCGCGCAGCCGCCGCTGTACAAAGCGTCGCGCGGCAAGTCCGAGGTCTACCTGAAGGACCAGGCGGCGATGGATGACTACCTGATCGAACAGGGCACCGACAGCACGCTGCTGCGCCTCGGCGACGGCACCGAGCTGGCCGGCGAGGACCTGAAGCGCGTGGTGACCGAGGCGCGCCAGCTGAAGCGCGTTCTGGACGCCTTCCCGACGCATTATCCCCGTCACATCCTGGAACAGGCCGCCGTCGCCGGCGCCTTCGTGCCCGGCGCGGTGGACAGCAACCTGCAGGGCGTGGCCGACAAGGTCGCCGCCCGTCTGGACCTGATCGCGCTGGAATATGAAAAGGGCTGGCAGGGCCGCATCACCCAGGATCACGGCATCCGTCTGGCGCGCATCCTGCGCGGCGTGGAAGAGGTGCGCACCCTGGACGGGCCGATGCTGCGCTCGGGCGAGGCGCGCAAGACCGGCTCCTTCACCCAGTCCCTGCAGGAAATCTACAACGTGCCCTGCACCCTGGTCCGCAAGGATCGCAGCCAGGTCATCTATGGCCCGCTGGAACTGCTGCGCGCCATCCTGACCGAGGGCGAGAAGGGCCTGACCATCCAGCGCTACAAGGGCCTGGGCGAGATGAACCCGGACCAGCTGTGGGAAACCACCCTGGACCCCGACGCCCGCACCCTGCTGCGCGTGACGGTGGACGACATGGCCGAGGCGGACGACCTGTTCACCAAGCTCATGGGCGACGTGGTGGAACCCCGCCGCGAGTTCATCCAGCAGAACGCCCTGTCGGTCGAGAACCTCGACTTCTGATCGGGCCGCAGGCGCCCCGCGCCTGCCCGCATCGCAAGCAAAACATAGAAAGACCCGCTCCGATCTGGAGCGGGTCTTTTTCATTCCGGTCTGCCCCGGGCCTACATTTCGGCGATGACGAACTCGGGCACCGGGGTCGGGAACCGCTGGCGGCTCTTGTCGGTCAGGCCCTCGTCGGTGATGATCCGGGTGATCTGCTCGATCGGCACGGTGCGATGCAGGGCGCGTTCCATGAAACGGGCGCTGTCGGCCAGCAGGATCACTTCGCGCGCGGCGGCGACCATGGCGCGCTTCATCTGGCTCATCTCGATGGCGGTTTCCGACACGCATTCCTCGTCCACCGCCGCCGCCGACATGAAGAAGATATCGCAGCGGATGTTTTCCAGGAACGCCTCGCCCGGCGCACCCAGCAGGCTGTAGCTGCCCGGGCGACAGGTGCCGCCCGGGACGTGCAGCTTGATGTTCTCATGATAGGTCAGCGCACCGGCAACGTAGAGGTCATTGGTGATCACCGTCAGCGGCATCGACAGCTTGGCCAGCTCATCGGCCAGCAGGTGGCAGACCACCCCGCCGGTATCGATCAGCAGCGACTGGTTCGGACTGACGAAGCGCAGCGCCTCGCGCACGATGGCCTGCTTTTCCTCCACCGCCGTGCGGCGCGAAACATCCGTCGACGGCTCCCATGTGGCACGGTTGCGCACGGCCACGGCGCCGCCATGGGTACGCTTCACCAGCCCTTCGGAGGCCAGCACGTCGAGGTCCCGCCGGATGGTGGAGACGGAGATGCCGAACATCCGCGCCAGCTCCTGGCTGGCGCCGGAGTGATTGGCCTCGAACCACTCGATCAGATGCTGTCGCCGCGCGGCCGGCAGCATTTCCTCGTTCAGCGGCAATTCGGACATGCAGTTCCCCTCTCATCGCGTGCCACTGCGCCTCCGCGCCCCGGACCTTGGGATAGGTACGGAAAGACAGGGCATTGGGCAACCGGAAGGCGGACGGGTGCGGCTGCGGTGCGGGGTACTTGCCCCGCCCCTTGCGGTGCCATCCACCGACCCGGGCGCGCATCGGCAGGACCGGGACCGGCGGCAAACCTTGCAGCCTTTTGCACGTTCGTGCACATCACCTGTCGCGCCGATCGCCCGGCACGCGCAATTGCAGGTCGTTCCTGCGTCACCGCGCCAGAGCTCTCTGTCATGTTGCGCCCCCTCCGCCGAACCTTGGCAACAGTTGCCATGCGCCACAGGTATAGTCGCGCAGCAAATCGCTCATACCTGGCCGCTTACAAATATCTTGCGCCAATTTCTACCATACTCTACCACAAACGCGCAAACGCTCCCTCATCGACGAGGGGACGCCCGAGTCGGGCGACCAGGACGACAGAAACGGACCCTTTCCATGATACTCGACGTGCTCCAACGCATTGAAACGGACACGCAACTGCCCGACGCGGCTGACGTGGTCATCATCGGCGGCGGCATCGCCGGTGTGACCGCAACCCTTTTCCTCGCCGAGGCGGGACTGAAGGTCGTCCTGTGCGAAAAGGGCGTCATCGCGGGCGAACAGAGCAGCCGCAACTGGGGCTGGGTGCGCCAGATGGGTCGCGACCCGGTGGAGCTGCCGCTGACCATGGGCAGCCTCGACATCTGGCGCGGCATGGACAAGCGGTTCGGGATCGACACCGGCTTCCGCGAGACGGGCATCACCTATGTCTGCCGCACCCCGCGCGAAGTGAAGGAATTTGCCGACTGGGCCGACCTGGCGGATCGCATCGGCATGGCGTCGGAACGGCTGGACCCGGCGGCCCTGGCGCGCAAGCTGCCGGCGATTGCCCGCGACCGGTTCAAGTTCGGCCTGCACACCAAGGATGACGGTCGCGCCGAGCCCTGGCGCGCCGTGCCACAGATGGCCATGGCCGCCCGCCGCCTGGGCGCCACCATCATCGAGAACTGCGCTGTGCGCGGGGTTGAGACCAGCGCCGGCCACCTGTCCGAGGTGGTGACCGAGAAGGGCAGGATCCGGACCGAACGCGCGATCCTCGCCGGCGGCGCCTGGTCGCGGATGTTCCTGGGCAACAAGGGCGTCAACTTCCCCCAGCTGAAGCTGCACGGCACAGTCGCCCGGGTGGAGATCGACGGCGACGCGGGCGACATGCCCGTGGGCGGCGGCGACTTCGCCTTCCGCAAGCGGCTGGACGGCGGCTACACCGTGGCGCGGCGCAACTGGAACGTGGCCCAGATCACCCCCGACAGCTTCCGCCTGCTGGGCACCTACCTGCCCACGCTGATGTCCAGCTGGCGCGAGATCCAGGTGCGGCTGAATGGCGAGTTCCTGAAGGAAGCGGGCATGCCGCGCAAATGGGGTCATGACCAGCAGACCACCTTCGAGAAGATCCGCACCCTCGATCCGCAGCCGATGGAGCGCTACAACCGCCACGCGCTGAAGAACCTGGCGCGCGCCTTCCCCGTCTTCGCCGGCGCCCGGATGACCCACAGCTGGGCCGGCCTGATCGACGCGACTCCCGATGCGATCCCCGCCATCGGCCCGGTGAAGGAAATCCCCGGCCTCTTCCTCAGCTCCGGCTATTCCGGTCACGGCTTCGGCTCTGGCCCGGGCGGCGGTCAGCTGGTGTCGGACCTGGTGCGTGGCGTCGCGCCCACCTTCGACCCAAAACCCTTCAGCCTGGAGCGGTTCACGGCAAAAGGCCTGCGCCCCGGCGGCGCGGCGTAACGGTGCCCCGGGCCGCGAGGATGATTTCCAGCGAGGAATGGAACAAGTCGCCTTAGCGCACCCCGCGACACCCCCGCCCGCCTGGCGATGCCGGCGGTGCTGGTATTGGCATAGCGCACATCCATCAGCGTCTCGATCGTCGCCTGCAAAAGAAGGCGGCGCGAGCGGCACTGCGCTGGTCCTGGGTTCTGCGCCCCGGGATCATCATCTCGCCTCCATTTGCAAACAGCTCGGTTTGTTTGTGGAGTCGAGACGCGCGATACCTGTGACCTACTATCGGTGGCGGTCGCGTTCCCGGTGGCCGAGTCTTCACGGCTCGCATCCGGGCCCACACAGCGGTCGCGGGCCACTCAGGGCGGACCGCGCGGCGGCGCTGTCGCAATCATGTCACCTGCGCGTCACATGGGTGAAACCTGGCGCGCGCAGGTCGCAGGCACAAGGAGACACCCCATGACCCTTCCCGTGATCGGCGCTGCCCTGATGGTGCCCGAACTGGCCACCTGGCGCGACTGGCTGTTCGAGAAGAACCGCGACCTGGAAATCCAGAGCTTCGCCGACCCGACCCTGCTGGCCTCCGGCGACTGGCAGCCGCTGGTCGACGAGGCGAAGCGCCAGTTGGACGGTTTCGCTGGGCGCTATGGCATCCATGGCCCCTTCTGGGGCCTCAGCTTTGCCAATCCGGACCCGGAGATCCGCGCCATCGTCGCCCGCCGCATGGCCCAGGGCCTGGACATCTGCGAGGCGCTTGGTGGCAGCCACATGGTCATCCATTCGCCCTTCTCCACCTGGGACCACCACAATCTGTCCACCTATCCCGGCGGGCTGGCACGGGTGACGGAATGGGTCCACGAAAGCCTCGGCGCCGCCGTGACCCGGGCTGAGAACGCCGGGATCACCCTGGTCCTGGAGAATATCGAGGACATCGACCCCGAGGCCCGCAAGGCGCTGGTGCACAGCTTCGGCTCCGAGGCACTGAAGCTGTCCGTCGACACGGGGCACGCCCATTATGCGCATGGCTCGACCGGGGCGCAGCCGGTGGATTATTTCGTCCGTTCGGCGGGCGATCTGCTGGGCCATGTGCACCTGCAGGACGCCGACGGCTATGCCGACCGCCACTGGTCCATCGGCGAGGGCATGATCCGCTGGCACGAGGTGTTCCGCGCCATCGCCGCCACCGGCGCCAACCCACGCCTGATCCTGGAGCTGCGCAACCGTGCAGACATCCCCCGTTCCATGGCCTGGCTGGAAACCCGGGGGCTGGGACAGTAAGCAGGGGGCATGTCCGCCCCCGAGCCCTCTCCCCAGACGCCACCAAAGACGCGCAAGAAGATCGACGCCGGGCTGATCGTCCTGGCCCTGATCTGCGCGGCCAGCGGCGCGGCGGTCTGTGTCCTGCACGGGCCGGAGGTCTTCACCGATACGCTGCTGGTCGAGTTGGGCTTTGCCGCCATGCTGCTGCCCAAGGTCGTGGGCGGCATCCTTCTGGCCGTCGCGCTTGGCTACGTCCTGCCGCGCGAGCGTATCCTGGCGCTGGCGGGTCCCGACAGCGGGGTGCGCGGCCTGGCGGTGGCAACCGCAGCCGGAGCGCTGTTCCCCGGCGGGCCGGCGGTCACCTTTGCCCTGACGGCGGGGCTGATCACCTCGGGCGCCGACATCGCGGCGGGGGTGGCGATGGTCTCGGGCTGGGTCCTGCTGTCGGCCAACCGCACCCTAATCTGGGAGCTGTCTTTCCTGCCGGCCCATTTCGTCGGGCTGCGGGTCCTGATGACCCTGCCGGTGCCGATCCTGCTGGGGCTGGCCATCCGCCACGTGGCGCGGCGCCGGGCGATGACGGGGGAAGCGGCGGAATGAACATCCTGATCGGCAGCGTGATCATCTGGGCCGGTGCCCTCTGGGCCCTCGCCCGGGTCCGGCGCGATCACGCGTCCGAGCTGCGCACGGTCTGGACGATCAGCCTCGACACCTTCGTCTTCATGCTGCCACGACTGATGCTGGGCCTGATCTCCGCCGGGTTCCTGGCGCTGCTGCTGCCGGAAGCCTTCGTGCAGCGGTTTCTGGGCGACAGCGCGGGCTTCGCCGGGCTGCTGATCGCCTCCGTCTTCGGGGCGCTGACCCCGGGTGGGCCCTTCGTGGCTTTCGCCATCGGCGCCTCGGCGCTGAAGGCCGGCGCGACCTTCGGCGCCCTGACCGCCTATGTGACGGCCTGGTGCATCTACTCGATCCTCAGGATCATGAGCTACGAGGTGCCAATGATGGGGGGCAGGTTCACGAGGGTCAGGCTGCTCTATTCGCTGCCGGTCCCGGTGGTCCTGGGGTTGGTGGCGCAGGCCGTCATGTAGGATGACGGCCCGCGCGGATCGTTCAGCTGGCGGCCTTCACCGGCTCGGCGCCGTGTTTCATCGCCCAGTTGGCCGTCGCCTTGATCCCGCCCAGCGGGAAGAAGTGGATCTGCGCCGGGGCATGGGTGCCGGTCACCCGGGCCTCGGCGAAGTCGGCCATGACCTCGGTCGGCTCATAGGGCAGCATCAGCTTGGTCACGTCCATCGCGCGCTTCTGCAGCACCTTCAGGGACGGGCCGACGCCGCAGGCGATGGCGAACTTGATCAGCGTCTGCAGCTTCGCCGGGCCGGCGATGCCCACGTGCACCGGCAGGTCCACATTGGCGTCGCGCAGGCTGGCGATCCAGTCCAGCACCGGCTGCGCCTCGAAGGCGAACTGGGTGACGACCGCCATCTCGGCGTCGGTACGCTCGGAGAAGCTCTGCTTCCACTGCATCGCGTCATCGACCAGCTTGGTGGAGCCGTCGGGGTCGATGTCCTTGTTGCCCTCGGGGTGGCCCGCGACGTGCAGGCGCTTGAACCCGTGCTGGTCGAACAGGCCGGTTTCCAGCAGCTGCATGGAGGAATGGTAGTCGCCGTGCGGCTCGGCCACGCCCCCGGCCAGCATCAGCGCCTGGTCGACGCCGGCTTCGCCCTGATAGCGCTTGATCCAGTCTTCCAGAGTCGCCTTGTCCTTGATGATGCGCGCGGGGAAGTGCGGCATCACCGGGAAGCCTTCGTCCGAGAGGCGCTTGGCGGTGGCCACCATCTCCTCGATGGGCGTGCCCTCGATATGGGCGATGTATACGCGGGTGCCTTCGGGCAGCAGGGTGCGGAAATCCTCGACCTTGGCTGCCGTGCGCGGCATCACCTCGATGGAATAGCCCTGCACAAGCTCGTGCAGCCCGGCTCCGGTGGCGGAGCCCCCTTTGTCGCGTCGTCCGATGAACGAGATCATATCCTGCAGTCTCCTCCGTAATCCCTGAGCCAATGTATACATGATATGACGATTCCCACAAGAGCTACGCGCATAAACGCAAGTTTTCGGCGGATGACTGAGCATCCGCCGCGCTGTGATGTATTCATGACGCAGGTCAGACGCGGGGCCCGCAGGCCCCGCATCGTCATTGCATCATGGTATCAGGTAGGATCAGAACGATCTGAGGGAAGGCCACAAGCAGGATCAGCGTCGCCAGCATCGCGAACCAGAAGGGCGTGACGCCCGCGAAGATCCGCGCCAGCGGCACGTCGCGCGCCACCGATTTGACGATGAAGACGTTGACCCCCACAGGCGGCGAGATCAGCCCCATTTCCAGCGTCAGTACCACCAGCACGCCGAACCAGATCGGGTCCAGACCCAGCTGCATGATCACCGGGAAGTAGATCGGCATGGTCAGCACCAGCATGGCGAACCCTTCCAGGAAGCAGCCCAGCACTAGGTAGGTCAGCAGGATCAGCGCCAGGATGGCGATCGGCCCCACGTCCAGCCCGGCCAGGAAATCACCGACCAGCGCCGGGATATGGGTCAGCGCCAGGAAGGGGTTGATCATGTGGGCGGCGATCAGGATCAGCATCACCGTGGCGGTGGTCACCACGCTGTCCTTCGCCGCTTCCCAGAAGCGGCGGAAGGTCAGCTTGCCCTGAAGCGAGGCGATCAGGATCACCAGCCCCGCGCCCACGGCCGAAGCCTCGGTCGGGGAGAAGATGCCGGTGTAGATGCCGCCGATGGTCAGGATGACGACCAGCAGCACGGGCAACGCGCTGATCAGTTTCTGCGCCTTCTCGCCCATGGTGGTCTTGGGACCCTTGGGGCCGAAGTGCGGCCAGATCCAGCACATGATCGAGATCGTTGCGATGAACATCGCCAGCATCAGCAGCCCCGGCAGGACGCCGGCCAGGAACAGGCGGCCGATACTCTGCTGGGTCAGGATGGCATAGATGACGAAGCCGGTCGAAGGCGGGATCAGGATGCCCAGGGTACCGCCCGCGGCCACCACGCCGGTGGACAGGCGGTTGTCGTAGTTGAAGCGGTCCATCTGCGACATGGACACCTTGCCCATGGTCAGCGCCGAGGCGACCGAGGACCCCGACAGCGCCGCGAAGCCCGCGCAGCCCAGCACCGTGGCCGAGGCCAGGCCGCCGCGCAGCCGTCCGATGATCGCATAGGCGGCGTCATAAAGGCTCGCGCTCATCCCGGTGACGGAGGCGACATTGCCCATCAGGATGAACAGCGGCACGACCACCAGTTCGGCGGAGGAGGCGAGGGTAAAGCTCTCGGAGGCCATCAGCGACATGGCCGAGTTGAGGTCGCGTAGCACCCAGATACCGACGAAGCCCACGGCGAACATCGACAGGGCGACGGGGAAACGCAGGACAAGAAGCACCAGCAGCACCAGCATGCCGACGAGGCCGATCATTTCTCCGCTCATTCACGGATCTCCTTCTCGGCCCGGGCATCCCAGCCCGTCAGCGTGAGCTCCACCGCGCGCAGGATCATGCCCAGGGCGGTAATCAGGGCCATCACCGAAAGAGCCCACTGGAAATACCATTTCGGCAGCGCCACGATGTTGGTGGCCAGCCCCAGCATCTGGGACAGTTTCGAGCTGTCATAGACGGTATAGGCGATGCCGACGAAGATCGCGGCGCCCAGGATGGCGGCGAGAACGTCCAGCACATGGTTGAAACGCGGCGGGAAGCTGCGTTCGAAGATGTCGACGGAGACGTGCCCGCCCAGCTTGTCGCACAGGGCCATACCACCGAAGACGATGATGACCATGCCCATCTGGGTGTAATCCTGCGCCCCGGCCAGCGGCGAAACGAAGGTGCGTCCAATCACGTCGACCAGCACCACGCCGGTCACGAAGACCAGGCCCAGGGTGCCGACAAATGCGGACAGGCCGATAAGCCCGTCCGCGATCTTTCTGAGCGTTCCGAGCATTGCCGGTCCTTACTCGTATGCGGCCTGCATGGCCTCAAGCGCGGCCTGGCCGCCGATCTCGTCAACCGTCGCCTGGGTCACCGGCGAGGTCAGCTCGCCAAAGGCGGCGGCTTCTTCGTCGGACAGGGTGATGACGGTCTTGGAGCTGTCGGCCTCAAGGCCCGCGATGGTTTCTTCCGCGACACGGTTCCAGGCTTCCTCGGCGCTTTGCGACAGGCTCTCACCGGAATGCGCGTCGATGGCGGCCTTCATCTCGTCCGACAGGCCATCGTAGCGGCTCTGGTTCATGACGACATAGAAGGTCAGACGGCCGAGCGGTGCGCCCACGGTGTAGCTGTTGGCCACTTCCGACAGCTTGAAGTCGGTGACCGCGGAGGCGCCGGTGACCACACCGTCGATCAGGCCGGTCTGCAGGGCGTTGTAGATCTCGCCGGCGGGCATCTGCACCGGGGTGGCGCCCAGGGCTTCGATCATCGAGGCGGAGGTGGACCCGGCAACGCGCATCTTCAGGCCTTCCAGGTCGGCCGGCGTGCGGACTTCGACGTCCTTCATGATGAAGATGTTGGGTTCGGAGGTCCAGACGGCCAGCGGCTTGGTGGCCGGGAACTCGGACTTGATCTCATCCATGGCGGCCCAGATGCCCGGGTAGCCCGGTTCACCGTCCGGGATCACGCCCGGCATTTCCGCGATCATGGTCTTCTGGAACTGCGACGAGGTGTAGCCCGGCAGGCCCCACACGATGTCAGCCACGCCCTGCACGACGCGGACGTATTGTTCCAGGGGGCCCTTGCCCAGCTCACCGCCCGGATAGGCGCGCACGGTCAGCTCGCCGTCGGTGTCAGCGGAGACACCTTCGTTCAGCGGTTCGATGACAGAGCCGGTCAGGGTATGGGTGGGGGCTGCGAAGTGGGCGAAGGACAGTTCCTCTGCCTGGGCGGCAGCGGCGCCGAAAGTCAGGGCGCTGACGAAGGCCAGGCCAGTTGCAAGACGGTTCATGAAAATCCTCCCGGGTTTTGCGAACGCCGGCACGGGCTCCTCCCCATGCCGGTATTCCGTGATGCATACAGACGATACGCGACAAATCCGAGACTTCGACCGGAAATCGCGAGGCCGGCATCATTTTCTCGCGACCCCCGGGGGGGATTACAACCCCCCGGGGATACACGAAAACGTCTTAGCCCTTGGTGCGCCAGCTGTCCGCGTAGTTTTCGCGCGCTTCCTTGGCGTAGGGGGTGTCCGAGACGCGCACACGGATGTCCGCCTGGCGGTGCTTCTCGGTGGAGGTCTTCTGGGTGTCGTCCGGCTCGCCCCATTTCAGGGTCAGCACGTCACCGACCTGCACGTCCTGGGACACGACGCCCAGCGACAGGCAACGACGCTCGTTGAAGGAGTAGCCGTTGAACATCGACATGCCGACCATCTTGTCGCCCTGCATGACCATGTCGGTCGAGGAGGAGGCGTAGTTGGGCTGCGGGAAGTCGATCCACTTGCAGGGCACGCCTTCCTCGAAGTTGGAAGCGATGACCTTCATCACGTCCTCGGGGTTCCACTCGAAGGTGACCTTCTTGCGGTTCGAGGGGGAGTCCTTGAGCTTGGTCAGGGCCTCCTTGCCGATGAAGTCGTCCTTCTTCCAGCCGATGTAGAAGCCGTAGCCCAGTTCGAACGGGTTGGTGTAGTAGTCTTCGATGTTGTCGGTGACGTAGGAGCCACCCACCGAACCCACGGCTTCATAGGCGTCGGCGCCCAGCCAGTCGCGGTACTCGGCCATCATGCCGTCGCCGGTGTAGATGCCGGGCAGCGGCGAGGGGATCCAGCCGGATTCCACGGTGTTGGTGGAATAGGCGCGCGAGCCCACGCGGCGCAGGTCGACACCGACCTTCTTCGCGGCTTCCAGGATGGTCGACAGGATGTAGTCGCGATCCTTGTAGGGGCCCCAGATTTCCAGGCCCGGTGCACCGGCCATGCCGTGACGCAGCGCCTGCACCTTCTTCGACCCGATGTTGATCCAGTCGACGTTGAAGAACTTGATGTCCGGAACCGGGCCGCCGTTGATCTCGTCGAAGATCTTGTTGGCGTCGGGGCCCTGGATCTGGAAGCGGTAGTGGGTGCGCAGCACGCGCTCGCCGTCGGGGCGCGAATCGGAGCGGGGATCGTGGAACAGACGCACGTTCCACTTGCCGATGGCGGCCTGGAACTTGGTCCAGTTGGCGGTCGGCTGACGGCCCACCAGGACGAATTTGTCGTCACGCTCGCGGAAGATGATCATGTCGCCGATGACGTGGCCGGCGGGGGTGACGGGGACGAAGTGCTTCGCCTTGTTCAGGTCGAAGTTCTTGAAACCGTTGATGCCGACATAGGCCAGGAAGGCCTCGGCGTCGGGACCCTCGACGATCAGCTCGTCCATGTGGTGCGTCTGGTCGAACAGGACGGCGGTGTCGCGCCAGGCCTGCTGTTCGCTGCGCCAGTTGGAGTATTCGGGCGCGACCACCGGGTACACATAGATGCCGCTTTGCGAGTTGCGCAGCAGATCGACGGGGTTACCCGCGGCAGCGATGACCGAGGAAAGACTTTGGATTGCCATGTGGAGGCTCCTCCCATTCACATGTTGATGTATACATGAGATCGCGAGTCGCGCCGCAAAAAGCAAGAGGAAATTTCCGCGCCGACCGGGAGAATTTTGACCGGGAGGCGAGAAATTGCCTGTTTTTATTGACCTTGCAGGGGTTACTTTTCTGCGGGCGCGACAAGCTCCAGCCCCGGCACGGTGGTGACCATGCTGTGTTCGCTGGAGAAAATGTATTCAAGATTGCGCCGCGCGGCCAGGGCATGTTCCCGCGCCAGGGCCTCCGCCCGGGCCCCTTCGCGCGCCGCGATGGCGGCCACCAGTTCGCGGTGCTGTTCCTGCCCGACGGCCAGCGACCGACGGAAGGCCGACAGGCGCCCCTCGTTGGGCAAGAAGGCCGAGGGCGAAGCGAAGGGCAGGGATTTCACCCGCGCCAGCTCCCGCTCGATGGTGGCGGAGCCGGGCAGCGCCGCCAAGGCGTCGTGAAACTGGCCGTTCAGTTCGGAATAGGCCTCGAAATCCACATCGCCAGGCTCGTCTCCGAAAACCTCGTCCAGCTTGCGCACGACCTCGGTGATCTCGCGCAGCTTGGCCTCCGGCACGCCCCGCTCGGCCGCCAGCCGCGCCGCGGTGCCCTCCAGCACGCCCCGCAGCTCCAGCGTATCCAGCACGTCGGCATAGGCGAAGCTGCGCACCATGAAGCCCCCCGAGGGCGCGCGCTCCAGCAGGCCCTCCTCGGCCAGGCGCGACATCGCCTCCCGCACGGGGGTCCGGGAAACCTGAAGATCCTCGGCCAGGGCCACCTCAAACAGGCGGGTGCCACCCGGCAGCTCGCCCTTCGTGATCCGCTTGCGCAATTCCACCAGCGCGCGCATCGCGTGAGTTTTCGAGGTCGCTTCCCGTGCCATTCATGCCTCCTGATCCATCCGGAAAATTTGTATACATGACTGCGCCACATCGCAAACCAATTGACAGCCAACCCCGAACACACAAGGGCCTCCCCTGCGGTCATGTATACATTCTGGGGGATTTACCCTTGTTGAATCGTCGAAATGGGGCTATTCAGCGGTCTCATGTATGCGACGTGGAGGAGGAGGACCGCCATGGCGACATTGCTGCTGATCCCCGGACTGCTATCCGATGCACGCGTCTGGCGCGCCGTGGCCGAGGCCGCGTCGATGCCCGTGGCCGATGCTGATGTCTCGCAGGAGACCAGCATCCCCGCCATGGCTGCGCGCCTGCTGCGCGTCCACCCAGGCCCGCTGGTCCTCGCCGGTCACTCCATGGGCGGCCGCGTCGCGATGGAGATGGCCCACCAGGCCCCCGACCGCATCCGCGGCATGATCCTGGCCAACACTGGCCACGGCAGCCTGAAGGCGGGCGAAGAACCCAAGCGCATGGCGAAGGTCGCCCTGGCCCATGAGGACATGGACCGGCTGGCCGCCGAATGGATCCCGCCGATGCTGGATCCGGCCCGCGTCGATGACCAGGCGCTGGTGGCCGATCTGACCGAGATGGTGCTGAAAATGGGCGCAGAGGTGCACGAGCGCCAGATCCGCGCCCTGCTGGCGCGCCCCGACGCGAAGACCTACCTTTCCGACATTCCCTGCCCCGTGCTTCTGATCACGGGCGCCCAGGACGGATGGTCCCCGGCAAAGCAACATCACGAGATCGCTGCCCTTCTGCCGCGCGCAGAGGTACAGGTGATAGACGACGCGGGCCATTTCCTGCCCGTCGAACGGCCAGAGCAGACGGTGACCGCAATCACCGCCTGGCTGAAAACCCACGAGGAGGAGTTCTGATGTCCGACGCACAGATCCCCGAGACACCGCTGTTCGACCGCAAGGGGTCGATCGACGGCTATCGGATCAACAAGATGGCCATGGCGCTTGGCGACCCGGCCAACCGCGAAGCCTTCAAGGCGGACGAGGAAGCCTTCCTCGACCGGTACAAGCTGACCCCCGAGCAGAAGGACGCGGTCATGTCCCGCGACTGGAACCGGATGGTGGCCATGGGCGGCAACCTGTTCTTCATCCTGAAGATCGCTGCGGTCGACCCGACCCCGATCACCGCCATCGGCGCGGCCCAGGCGGGCCTCGACCACGCGGACTTCCTGAAACAGCGACTGGGGAAAGAATAATGGCCAAGATCATCGGCGGCGTGGGCACCAGCCACGTACCTTCCATCGGCGCGGCGCTCGACAAGGGCATTGCCGACAGCCCCGACTGGAAACCCTTCTTCGACGGCTACATTCCCGGCAAGGAATGGATGGCCGAGAAGAAGCCCGACATCGCGGTCGTCATCTTCAACGACCACGGCAACACCTTCTTCCTCGACCGCGTGCCGACCTTCGCCGTCGGCGTGGCCGACCATTACGACCCGGTGGACGAAGGCTATGGCCGTCGCTCCATCCCGTCCTTCGAGGGCGCCACGGATCTGTCGTGGCATTTCGTCGACAAGCTGGTCGAGAACCACTTCGACCCGCTGGTCTGCCGCGAGATCGAGGTGGACCACGGCCTGCAGGTCCCGATGGAGCTGTTCTTCGGCCGCCCCGAGAACTGGCCGGTGAAGGTGCTGCCGATCTGGGTCAACACCATCCAGTACCCGATCCCCACCCCGCAGCGCTGCTGGGAAATGGGCAAGGTCCTGCGCGAGGCGATCGAGAGCTTCCCCGGCGACGAGCGCGTGGTCATCATGGGCACCGGTGGCCTGAGCCACCAGCTGCAGGGCAGCCGCGCCGGCTTCATCAACCGCGAGGCCGACGAGGACTGGCTGAACAACATCGCCAACAACTACGAGAAGTTCCGCGACATGAGCCGCGAGGACTATGTCGAGCAGTTCGGCTCGGAAGGGGCGGAGCTGATCATGTGGTTGGTGATGCGCGCGGCCATGGACGACAAGGTCGACCTGAAGATGAAGCACTACCACGCCCCCGCCTCGATGACCGGCGCCGGCATGGTCGTGCTGGAGAACCTCTGATGGCCTTCTTCCTGATGCGCTGTCTGCACCACCCGGGCCAGGACGCGGCCCGGGATGAACACCGCCCCGCACACCGCACCTGGGTCGGCTCGGGCGGAAACGGCCTGGCCGCCGTGCTGATCGGCTCCGCCCTGCAGGATGAAACCGGGGCCGGCATCGGCAACTTCGGCATCATCGAGGCGGCATCGCTGGCCGACGCCCGCGCCTTCGCCGAGGGGGATCCGTTCAACGCCGCGGGCATCGTGGCCGAGATCGACCTGACGCCCCTGCCCGACACCTTCCAGGCCCATCGGATCACCGATCCGATGTCACCCCGCCTCGCCGATGGCTGACGGGACGATGCCGGTCCGGTCCGACCTTGCAGTGCGCACGAAGGTCTTTGTGCGCGACCTGCGCGTCGAGGCCCTGATCGGCGTGCTGGGTCACGAACAGGGGCAACGCCAGCCCCTGTTCCTCGACGTCGAGATGGACGTGCTGACCCCCGATGCCGACGACCTGGACCAGGCGCTGGATTATCGTCTGGTGGGCGACCTGGCCGAGGAGATCGCGGTCACCCAGATCGGCCTGGTCGAGGTCTTCGCCGAACGCCTGGCCCGTCGCCTGCTGGACTGCGCCCCGGTGCAATCGGCCCGCGTGCATCTGCGCAAACCCCAGGCGCTGAGCAACGGAATGGCAGGAACCGAGGTCACGCTGACCCGCGCGCCAGCCTGATCCACCGCTTTTGCCGCTTTCCAGTGGGTTAGCCACCGCACTCGCTCAGTATTCAGAGACTCAATTCCAATTCAGGCGCATCTTTCGCACCGCGCCTGAATGCCTATACCAGCCATGTCACAGGGTTTTCACCGTTTCCCTGTGTCCTGAAGCCTTGCATGGCCGCTCAAAATATTTGACACATACGCCCGAACCCGAATGCGGCCGCCGCGGCGGCCCACAGGCGCAATAGTGCAGGCGCATATGGAAAGGACAGGGCCATGAGCTATCCGGACACGCTTCTTCTGATCGACGGCGAATGGGTGCCGGCGGCTTCTGGCAAGACGCTCGGCGTAGTGAACCCCGCCACCGGCGAGGAAATCGGGCGCTGCGCCCACGCCAGCACCGAGGACCTGGACCGCGCGCTGGCCGCCGTCGACCGCACCTTCCCCGAGTGGAAGCGCACCGCGGCCTTCGAGCGCTCGAAGATCATGCGCCGCGCCGCCAACCTGCTGCGGGATCGCGTCGACACGGTGGCGCAGATCATGACCGCCGAACAGGGCAAACCCCTGGCCGAGGCCAAGGTGGAGATCCTGGGCGCCTGCGACACCATCGACTGGTTCGCCGAAGAGGCGCGGCGCGCCTATGGCCAGGTGATCCCGGCCCGCAAGCCCGGCGTCACGCAGTTGACCATCAAGGAGGCCGTCGGGCCCGTTGCCGCCTTCACGCCCTGGAACTTCCCGATCAACCAGGTGGTGCGCAAGGTCTCGGCCGCGCTGGCCACCGGCTGCACCATCATCGTCAAGGCGCCCGAGGAAACCCCGGCCTCCCCCGCCGAGCTGATCCGCGCCTTCGTCGACGCGGGCGTGCCCGCCGGTGTGCTGAACCTTGTCTACGGCGATCCGGCGGAAATCTCCGGCTACCTGATCCCCCATCCGGTCATCAAGAAGGTCTCCTTCACCGGCTCCACCCCGGTGGGCAAGATGCTGATGGGTCTGGCCGGCCAGCACATGAAACGCGCCACGATGGAGCTGGGCGGCCATGCGCCGGTGCTGATCTTCGACGATGCCGATGTCGAGGCGGCGATCCAGGGCATGCTGGGCGCGAAACAGCGTAACGCAGGCCAGGTCTGCGTCTCTCCCACCCGCTTCCTGGTGCAGGACGGGGTGGCCGATGCCTTCACCGACGGCTTCGCCGAGGCCTATGCCGCGCTGAAGGTCGGTGACGGCATGGCCGAGGGCACCCAGATGGGTCCTCTGGCCAACGACCGCCGCATTCCCGCGATCACCGCGATGATCGACGATGCCGTGGCCAAGGGCGCGAAGGTGAAAACCGGCGGCCACCGCATCGGCAACGCCGGCAATTTCTTCGAGCCGACGGTCATTACCGACGTGCCCACCGATACACTGATGATGAACGACGAACCCTTCGGCCCCCTGGCCATCGTCAACCGCTACAAGACCGAGGATGAGATCTTCGCCGAGGCGAACCGCCTGCCCTTCGGCCTGGCCTCCTACGCCTGGACCAGCTCGTCGCGCCGCGCGCAGCGCCTGCAGGACGAGGTCCGCGCCGGGATGCTGACGATCAACCACCTCGGCCTGTCGATGCCCGAGGTCCCCTTCGGCGGCATCGGTGACAGCGGCATGGGCACCGAGGGCGGTTCGGAAGCGATCGAAAGCTACCTGGAAACCCGCTTCGTCACCCGCCTGAGCTAAGACGAGCCGGGCCGGAACAGAAAACGGCGCGCAGATCCCCAAGACCTGCGCGCCGTCCCAATTCTGTTGGTGATGCCCTCAGTGCCTGAGCGGCAGATCCACGTTCAGCATCTTGCGCAGCAGGTATTTCAGCTGCTCCTCCTCATCCGCGCTGAGGTTCATCGTGACGCGCTTCTCCAGCCGCATGATGTCCTCGTCCGCGCTTTCCAGAAGCAGGAACCCCTTGCGGGTCAGCGTCACGCAGATCGACCGCGCGTCGGTCAGCGAGGCCTCCCGCCGTACCAGACCCTTGCGCTCCATCCGGCGCAGGGTGTCGCTGACGGTATTGACGTCCAGCGCCACGGACTCGCCGATCGTCTTCTGCGACGAATTCGGCCGCTGCCCGATCGCCACCAGCAGCGCCAGCTGGCGCGAGGTGAGATCGTATTCCGCGAAGACCCCCGGAAACAACGACTCGCACCGGAAATGCGCGCGCCGCAAGAGATGCACCATCACGTCCAGAAGCACATGCTTCCGCGCGACGCTGGACACCTCCACCTCAGTGTTCGGCCCGGTATTCACTTTCTCAAACATACTCATACATTTTGTCCCCAAAAATTTTCGCCGTCACCTGTTCCGACCGCGATGCACACAACAGAATTGTTCACATGACCAATTACACAATGACGTGAATCAATTTGCAATTGAGATATTAACTAAAACTAATACGACTTTTGTCGTACCGACACGGATAGTTCCCGAAGGAAAGCGTCCTGAGCCGCTGTCGGAAGCCAGTCCTGGCGGGTTGTCAGCCCGATGGGACGGCGCGTTCCGGGCAGGTCCAGCGGCAGGGGCACCATCAGCCCGAGGTCGATCTCGGCAGCCGCCTGAAGCCGCGAAATGAAGCCGACATGGTCGGAGGCGCGCAGCATCTCCCGCATCAGGATCATCGAGCCGGTCTCCACGATGCTTTCGGGCGGACGATGGCCCTGGAACAGCCCGTCGAAGATCCGGCGCGAGGGCGTGCCCTGCCGCGCCAGGACCCAGGGCTGCGCGGCCAGATCCTCCAGCGTCAGATCCGGGCGATCGCGCAGGGGGTGATCGGGGCCGACCACCGGGATCAGGTCATCCTCGAACAGCTCCTGCTGAACCACGTCCCCGATGGGCAGGGGATCACGCAGGGCGCCGATGAGAAAGTCGATTTCCCCCCGCCGCAACCCGGCCAGAAGATCGGCATAGGGACCTTCGTCGACCCGGATCAGGGTGTCGGGCCGGGCCGCGCGAAACGCGGCGATGGCCCTTGGCAACAAGGAGCTGCGCGCCAGCGGCATGGCCCCGACCACAATCCGGCCGGCCGCGCGACCGGCAAGTTCGGCCAGCTCCATTTCCCCCTGCTCCAGCTCGGCGAAGGCCAGACGTGCGGCGTCCGCCAGCTGTCGCGCCGGACGGCTTGCCCGGATGCCCTGGGCGGTGCGGTCGAACAGCGGCCGCCGCGCCTCGGATTCCAGGTAGGCCACGGCTCGGTGCACCGTGGGCTGCGACAGCCCCAGGCGCCGGGCGGCCAGGGTAAAGTTCTCGGTCTCGCGCAGGGCGATCAGCGCCTCCAGCTGGGCAAAGCTGGCGGCGCCGGCCAGCCGCGGCGAGATCGGCGCCGCCGCCCGGTCGATACGGCGCAGGGCGCGGGCGACGCGTGCCGCCAGCATCTCCCCCGCCGGAGTGGGAAAAAGGCCCTGCGACATATGCCGGAAAAGGGACTGCGCCAGGTCGCGTTCCAGCTTGGCAATCGCCTGGGTCGCGGCCGGCTGCGACAGGTTGCATTCCTGCGCCGCGCGCGAAACGGAACAATGCCGCGTGATCGCCAAAAACACCCTCAGGTGGCGCAGGTTCCATTTCATGCCAAGCCTCCGGCATCCCCTTTTGCAAAAATGTACATTCGAGATTGCATAATTAATGGGTCCACCATTTCACTTGTAGGCATTCATTCCAATCCGCGCTCCACACTAGAATGCTATAGCATGAACTTATCGGGCGCCACGCTCTTCAAATTTGGGTTTTCCGCGCTGATCGGTGAAGGTTCACGCGACCCGCATCCGGCGCCGTCCCGGCACAGCGGCCTGCACGAAGGAGACCCCCATGTCCGACAAACCCACCGCCCTCATCATCTCCGCCCATGCCGCCGACTTCGTCTGGCGCTGCGGCGGCGCGATCGCCCTGCATGCGGAAAAGGGCTATGACGTCACTGTCGCCTGCCTCAGCTTCGGGGAGCGCGGCGAGAGCGCGCGCCTGTGGAAAGAGGGCAAGAGCCTGGACGAGGTGAAGGCGATCCGCCGCGGCGAGGCCGAGGCCGCCGCCGACGCCCTGGGCGCCGCGCATCTGGAATGCTTCGACCTGGGCGACTACCCGCTGCAGCTGGAGAAGGACGACAAGTTCAAGCTGGTCGACCTGATCCGCAAGGTGCAGCCGCGCTTCATGATGAGCCATAGCCAATACGACCCCTACAACACTGACCACATGTACATGACCCAGATCGCCCTGGAGTGCCGCATGATCGCACAGGCCTGGGGCCACAACCCTGGCGAGACCGTGCTGGGCGCGCCGCAGCTCTACCTGTTCGAGCCGCACCAGACCGAACAGATGGGATGGAAGCCCGACACCTTCCTCGACATCACGCCGGTCTGGGACAAGAAACGCGCGGCGATGGAATGCATGAACGGCCAGGTGCACCTGTGGGACTACTACACCCGCGTCGCCCAGCAACGCGCCAACCACTTCAAGCGCAACTCGGGTGGCATGTCCGGCGGGCGCGACTGCAAGTACGCGGAAGGGTTCCAGTCGATCTTCCCGCGCACCGTCGACGAACTTTGACGCGGTCCGAGGGAGGAAACCATGTCCGACGTTCCAACGATGCCGCATCCCGACCTGGCCCACCTGGGCCACGTCGAGGTGCTGACCGACAAGTATGACGAAAGCCTCGACTTCTTCACCCGCATTTTCGGGCTGAAGCTCTCCGCCGAGGAGGGCAACAGCGCCTATCTGCGCGCCTGGGAGGATTACGAGTTCTGCTCGCTGAAGCTGACGAAATCCGACACCACGGGGATCGGCCACATCGGCTATCGCGTCGCCT
Organism: Pseudooceanicola marinus; assembly: GCF_002786295.1. Taxonomy (GTDB): domain Bacteria; phylum Pseudomonadota; class Alphaproteobacteria; order Rhodobacterales; family Rhodobacteraceae; genus Pseudooceanicola; species Pseudooceanicola marinus. The sequence continues at coordinate 189,899 of NZ_PGTC01000024.1, forward strand.
CGCCGGAGGCGCTGGAGCGGCGCGTGGCGGTCATCGAGGCCAGCGATTACGTGACCCACGGCTGGGTCGACGGCGACCTGTCCCACGGTCGCGCCTATCGGTTCGAGGATCCCTTCGGCCATGTCTTCGAGCTCTACTGGGACACGGTGAAATACCAGGCCCCGCCCGAGGATGCCTCGGCGCTGAAGAACCTCGCCTCGCGCTACCACGCCCAGGGCATCAGCCCGCGCCGGATCGACCACGTCAACCTGCTGGGTGAGGACGTGCGGGCCTTCAAGGACTGGGTGGATACCTGCCTCGGCTCCCGCGTGACCGAGTATATCCAGCTGGACAACGGGCGCATGGGGGGCTGCTGGTTCTCGTGCAACAACAAGACCTATGACCTGGTCTGCTCCGAGGAACGCGGCGGCGGCCAGGGGCGTCTGCACCACGTCACCTTCGCCACCGATACCCGCGAGGACATCCTGCGCGCCGCCGACATCTACCTGGAGAACGGCGTGCATATCGAGACGGGGCCGCACAAGCATGCGATCCAGGGGTCCTTCTTCCTCTATGCCTGGGAACCTGCGGGCAACCGCATCGAGCTGGCCAATGCCGGCGCGCGGCTGATCCTCGATCCCGGCTGGGAGCCCGTCGTCTGGACCGAGGCCGACCGCAAGAAGGGCCAGGCCTGGGGCCTGAAGACCATCGAGACATTTCACACCCACGGCACCCCGCCCGTGGACAAGAAGGAGGGCTGAGGCATGGCAAATGTCGTCGTCCAGAACATCGAACGGGCCGATCAGGCCATCATTGACGAACTGGCCGCCGCCGGTGTCGCCACCGTGCACGAGGCCGCCGGGCGCACCGGCTGCCTGGCCGCCTACATGCGCCCGATCCAGCAGGGGGTGAAGATCGCCGGCTCCGCCGTCACGATCTCGGCCGCGCCGGGCGACAACTGGATGATCCACGTGGCGATCGAACAGCTGCAGGCGGGGGACGTGATGGTGCTGGCGCCCACCTCTCCCTGCGACAACGGTTATTTCGGCGACCTGCTGGCGACCTCGGCCCAGGCGCGGGGCTGCCGCGGGCTGATCATCGACGCGGGCGTGCGCGATACCGCCGACCTGCGCGAGATGAATTTCCCCGTCTGGTCCAAGGCCGTGTCCTGCCAGGGCACGGTGAAGGAAACGCTCGGCTCGGTGAACGTCGACATCGTCTGCGCCGGTCAGGCGATCCGCGCGGGTGACATCATGGTGGCCGATGACGACGGTGTCTGCGTGGTGCGCCGCGAAGACGCCGAAACCGTGCTGGCCGCGACCCGCAAGCGTCTGGACGCCGAAGAAGCCAAGCGCGTGCGTTTGGCCGCCGGAGAGCTGGGCCTCGACATCTACGACATGCGGCCGCGGCTGGAAGCCAAGGGGTTGAAGTACATCTGACGGGCAGCTGCCATCCTGCCCACGCGATAGGACAAGCTGAGAGGCTGGGAGGCTTTCCGCCCCCAGCCACCCCCGAGGATATTTCTGGCCAACAAATGGGAGGGGCGTCATGCCCGAGTATCAGGACGGAATTCCCTGCCTCTGGATGCGGGGCGGGACCTCCAAGGGGGCCTATTTCCTGGCCTCGGATCTGCCCGAAAGCGTGGAGGAACGCGATGCGCTTCTGCTTGGCATCATGGGCTCGCCCGATCCGCGGCAGATCGACGGGATCGGCGGGGCGGATCCGCTGACCTCGAAGGTCGCGGTTCTGGGTCCGCCCACGCGCGAGGACGCGGACGTGGATTACCTCTTCCTGCAGGTTTTCGTCGACGAGGCCATCGTCACCGACGCCCAGGGCTGCGGCAATATCCTGGCCGGTGTCGGTCCCGCCGCGATTGAACGCGGGCTGGTGCCCGTGGCGGGCGACGTGACCCCGGTGCGCATCCACATGCGCAACACCGGCGAAGTGGCCGTGGCCAAAGTTCAGACACCGAACGGGCGGGTGACCTACGCGGGCGACGCCGCCATCGACGGCGTGCCCGGCACCCATGCGCCGGTGCCGCTGATGTTCACCGGCACCGCCGGGTCGATGACCGGCGGCGGCGTCATGCTGCCCACTGGAAACGGCGCCGACGAGATCGAGGGCGTGGCCTGCACGCTGATCGACAATGGCATGCCCTGTGTCGTCATGGCCGCCAGCGAACTGGGCATCACCGGCACCGAAACGCGCGAGGAACTGGAGGCGAACGGCGCCCTGAAAGAGCGGCTGGAGGCGATCCGCCTCAAGGCCGGGCCGATGATGAATCTCGGCGACGTGGCAGAGAAATCGGTGCCGAAGATGACACTGGTCTCGCCCCCCCAGGCGGGCGGGGCGCTCGCCACCCGCAGCTTCATCCCGCATCGCTGCCATGCCTCGATCGGGGTCTTCGCCGCCGTCACCGTGGCCTCCGCCTGCCTGATCGAGGGCAGCCCCGCCGCCGCTCTGGCGCAACTGCCCGAGGATGGCCGGTTCCGGATCGAGCATCCCTCGGGTGCGGCCGAGGTGCTGATCGAGACCGACGCGAGCGGGCAGATCAACGGCGCCGGCACCCTGCGCACGGCGCGCAAGCTGTTCGACGGGCGGGTCTTTCCCTGAGCCTGGCCGAAGGCCGACCCTTATCCGAAGGGGTGTTCGATCTCGGGCGGGAAGATCACCGTGCCATCCTCGTCATGGTAGAGGTAGCCATAGGGGTCGATCCGGGCGCCGCCGAGGTGCAGCCGCACGTCCACCTGCCCGTCGCCGCGCGACATGCAGTGGCGGGGGATATGGCCCAGGGCCAGCACCCCGATGTCCAACTCGCGGATCTCGGTCACGTCCTTCACCGCGCCCCAGATCACCAGCCCGGCCCAGCCGTTTTCCGCGAAGCGCCGGGTCAGCCGCCCGCCCAGAAGGGCCGCGTGCAGCGACCCCGCACCATCTACGACCAGCACCCGCCCGTCGCCCTCGCTGCGCGACAATTCCCGCAGCTTCGTATTGTCCTCGAAACACTTCAGCGTTTCGATCGGCCCTTGGAAACCGGTCCTTGCCCCGTAGGAGGTCAGGCCGTAGGGCAGGATCTCAATCGCATTGCCGTAATCTTCATGCAGGTCGCACGTCGTTTTCATCTGCACCAATTCCATAGGGAGAGCTGGGCCGCATGGAACGCCTCATAGAAGTGATTTTCAATGGATTGCCGGTGGAATCCGGGCTTCTCATGGCGGGTATGAGCCTCGCGTCTAGCTTCATCACCGCCTCCATGGGGATCGGCGGCGGGGTTCTGTTGCTGGCAGTGATGGCCAGCCTGTTTCCCCCACTGGCGCTGATCCCGGTGCACGGGGTGATCCAGCTGGGGTCCAACGCCTTCCGCGCCGTGCTGATGCTGGCCCATGCGCAATGGCGGGTGGTGGCGACCTTCGCCGCGGGCTCCGTCCTGGGGGTAGTCATCGGCGGGTCGGTGGCGGTGCGGCTGGAACCTGCGGTGGTGCAGATCGGCATCGGCGCCTTCGTCCTGTGGTCCGTCTTCCGCACCCCGCCCGCCTGGCTGGCGAAGGCCGGCGGGCTGACCGGGCTGGCGTCGTCCTTCCTGACGATGTTCTTCGGCGCCACCGGACCCTTCGTGGCCAATTACGTGAAATCGCTGACCCTGCCGCGACAGGCCCACGTCGGCACCCATGCGGTGCTGATGACGATCCAGCACAGCCTGAAAAGCCTGACCTTCGGCTTTCTCGGCTTCGCCTTCGGCCCCTGGGCCGGGTTCATCCTGCTGATGATCGCCATGGGGTTTCTTGGCACGGTGCTGGGCAAGCGGGTGCTGATGCGCCTGGACGACCGACAGTTCCGCCGGGCGCTGAACCTGGCCTTGGTGCTGATCTCGGCCCGGCTGATCTGGCGGGGCGCCAGCACCCTGCTGGCGGGTTAACGGGCCAGCCCGTCGATCTCCTCCAGCAGGGAGACATCGGCCGCGATGCCCGTCCTCGACAGCTCCGCCCGGATCTGCTGACGGCGGCGACCGGGCAGGCGCGCGCCCTCCATCTCCTCGATCTCGCGGGCCATGTCGGCAAAGCGCGTAGTGGCATGGGGGCCAAAGACGGTGGCGTCGATGGCCAGGATGACCTGGCCCACCCCCATCGGGTCCCCTTCCGCATCGAAGAAGGAATTGGCCTCATGGGCGTAAAGGGCGCCGGTCAGGCCTGCGGCCAGCATCTCCACCATGATCGCCAGCGCCGTGCCCTTGGCCTCGCCCATGGGCAGCATGGTGCCCTTCATCGCCGCATGGGCGTCGGTGGTGGGGTTGCCAGCGGCATCCAGCGCCCAGCCCTCGGGGATGTCCTCCCCGGTCTGGGTCGCGGCCATGATCTTGCCCTTGGCGACCTTCGACAGGGAGATATCGACGACCACCGGATCGCCGCCTGCGACGGGGGCGGCAAAGGCAATGGGATCGGTGCCGAAGAGCGGCTTGCGCCCGCCCCAGGGCGCCATGGCGGCGGGGGCATTGGCCATGAAGATCGCCAGGAAGCCTTGCTGGGCCAGCCGCTCCACCGGCAGGCCGGCGACGCCGCAATGATGCGAATTGTGCAGCCCGGCGATGGCTATGCCGTTGTCGCGCGCCATCTCGGGCAGCTGCTCCAGCGCCATGTCGAGGGCGGGATAGGCGAACCCGTCATGGGCATCGACCAGCAGGGCACCGGGGCGCGTGCGCTGGCTGGTCGGCTGCACCCGGCCCTTCACCTTCCCCGTCAGGACATGGCGCGCGTAGGTCGGCAGGCGGCGCAGCCCGTGGCCGTATTGCCCCGTCAGCTCCGCCCCCACCAGGGCCTCGGCCACCGGCACCGCATTGGCAGGATCGGTACCGCAGCGGGTCAGAGTGTCGACGACGAGGGCATGGGCCTCGGCGGGGGTCAGGGTGCGGCTGGTCATGGGAGAGGTCCGATCTGGAAACGTGGCGCCAATGGATCGCCTCGGCGCGGGACAGTCAAGCCGATGCCCCACGCCAGCCTATCGCCCTGCCGGGCGATGCCTCCGGCGGGGACATTTTCAGCATGGAGAAGTGCAAGGAGGGTGGCCCTCGAAAGCTCAAGGGGCAGCGCCCCCCTCACCCTCTACCTGTCGCGCCTCGCACGACGGGCCTCACTTGGGTCCGAGCAGCTTTTCCGCGATCAGATCCCCGATCGGCAGGGCGGAGGTCGCCGCCGGGCTGGGGGCGTTGCAGACATGAAGCATCCGGTCGGTGTCGAGGAACACGAAATCCTGGCTCATGCTGCCGTCCTTCAGGATCGCCTGGGCGCGGATGCCGCAGGGTTCGGGGGTCAGGTCCGACAGCTCCAGCGCCGGGCAGTAGCGGCGGCAGGTGTCCAGGTAGCGGCGGCGGAAGACCGAGTTGCCGAGCTCGGTCAGGCCCGGGCCGACATATTGCAGGATGGATTTCCAGAAGCCCGGGAAACTCAGCATCTGCAGCGCATCACGGGGGTTCACCGACCACTTGGGATAGCCCTCGCGCGCGAAGCCCAGCATGGCGTTCGGCCCCACGGTGACATAGCCGTCGATCATCGGCGTCAGGTGGGTGCCCAGGAAGGGCAGCCCCGGTTCCGGCACCGGGTAGATCATCGCGTGCACCACGTCGTTGCGGCGCGGCGCCAGGCGATAGTATTCGCCGCGGAAGGGCACGATCTGCAGCCCCGGGTCGATCCCCGCCATGCGCGCCACCCGGTCCGACTGCAACCCGGCGCAGGCCACCAGGCGGCGGGCGGTGATCACCTCGCCGCCGGTGTCGACTGTCACCTGATCGCCCGCCTCGGTGATCGCACGCGGCGCGGTCTCGAACCGGATCTCGGCGCCCTGGGCCTCGATCTCCGCCAGGATCACCTGCATCACTCTGGTGTAGTCCACGATGGCCGCCTCGGGCACATGGATGGCCTTCAGCCCCGTCACATTGGGTTCACGCGCCGCGATCTCGGCCCCGTCGATCAGCTCCGCCCGGATGCCGTTTTCGCCAGCCCGGTCGTACAGCGCGTCGAGGCGGGGGATCTCCTCTTCCCGGGTGGCGACGATCAGCTTGCCCCGATCCTCGTACGGCACCCCGTGCTGCTGGCACAGTTCCTTGGTGCGCGCCGCGCCCTCGCGGCAGAGCCGCGCCTTGAAGGAACCCGGCGCGTAATAGATGCCCGAATGGATCACGCCGGAATTGCGCCCGGTCTGGTGGCGGCCCAGCTCCGGCTCCTTCTCCAGCACCACCAGCGAGGCGCCGGGGGTCCGGGCCAGCAGCGCCCGCGCCGTCGCCAGCCCGACGATGCCGCCGCCGATGATGCAATAGTCGAAGATCATGTGCTGCCCCTCCACGGTGCACGCCCCCAGGGGGCGGTTCGCCCCGATGATGGCATCTGGCCCGCCGAAGCGCCAGAGCACCCGCCTTATGCGCCGGACGCATCATGCCATGACCAGAACTCGTTTCATCTCGGGGGCTTCGGCCGCTAGGTAGGGGGCAGGCATGACGAGAGGGAATGACATGACATCGGGAACAGGTGACGCGCCCCTGAAGGGGCTGAAGGTCGTGGAACTGGCGCGGATCCTGGCCGGGCCCTGGATCGGCCAGACCCTGGCCGACCTGGGCGCCGAAGTCATCAAGGTGGAAGCGCCCGAGGGCGACGATACCCGTCGCTGGGGCCCGCCCTTCATCACCCGCCCCGACGGTCGTGGCGGCGAGGAAACCGTGGCCGCCTATTTCCACGCCGCCAACCGGGGCAAGACCTCGATCACCTGCGATTTCGGCGACCCGACGCAGCTGGAGAAGCTGAAGGCGCTGATCGCCGAGGCGGACGTGGTGCTGGAGAACTTCAAGGTCGGTGGGCTGGCCAAGTTCGGGCTGGATTACGACAGCCTGAAGGATGCCAACCCGGGGCTGGTCTATGCCTCCGTCACCGGCTTCGGGCAGGATGGGCCGCGCGCCAAGCAGCCGGGCTATGACTTCCTGATCCAGGGCATGTGCGGGATCATGGACCTGACCGGCGACCCCGACGGCGAGCCGCAGAAGATCGGCGTGGCCTGGATCGACATCTTCACCGGGCTTTACGGTGTCATCGGCGTGCAGGCGGCCTTGGCCGAACGGGCGCGCTCGGGCAAGGGGCAGCACGTCGACCTCAGCCTGCTGGACGCGGGCGTGGGCGTTCTGGCCAACCAGGCGATGAACTTCCTGCTGGGCGGCCAGGTGCCGCACCGGCTGGGCAATGCGCATCCGTCGATCGTACCCTACCAGGTGTTTCCAGCCGCCGACGGCCATTTCATCGTCGCCTGTGGCAATGACCGGCAGTTCCGTGCGCTTTGCGGGATCCTCGGGCTGGAGCTGGCGGACGATCCCGCCTTCGCCACCAACGCCGCCCGCGTCGGCAACCGCGACCGGCTGGCCGAGCTGATTTCCGAAAAGACCCGCCTGCGCCCCAAGGCCGAGCTGATCGCGGCGATGGAGGCCGGCGGCGTGCCCGGCGGGCCGATCAACACGGTGGAGGAGGCCCTGGCAGACCGCCAGATCGTTGCCCGGGGCATGCAGATCGCCCCCGAGGGGCTGGCCGGGCTGCGCACCCCGGTGCAATTCTCCCGCTCCGACCTGGCGGTGGACAAGGCCGCGCCGGCGCTTGGCGACGGGGAATGGCGATTCTCCTCCTGATTTGTATACATTGATACCCTGAGGACGGGTCGCGCTGGCGCGTCCCGAACGGCGACCGGGCGCCCCGAGCTGGCCTATGGTGGAGGAAATTCACTATAGGAACGCGATTTCCACCAACTCCGGCGGTTTTCCCAACAAAACACGTGACCTCCCCCCTCGATGCAATGTATACACCGCATCAGAGGAGATCACCGACGCCCCCGGGCGCGGTGGAATGGAGGAAGCATGTCGATCCAGAGGCGACAGACCGCGGTGCAGGGCACCTGCGGCCCGACAACACACGCCCTGACGGTCCCGCGCCCCGGCGCAGGCGGCCCGTCCGCTTTCGGAACGCCGCGTTCCCGAAAGGAAACCAACCGCCCCATTTCGCCGCCTTTTTGCACGGAAGTGTCGCGCCCGGCCCTGCGCGCGGCTGTTTTCCCGGCAGAAGTTCCGGTACGGCGAGGACCGACCCAAACCGCCCGCCCGACGCGCCGCGGAACCCAAGGAGCCCGAACGGATGTCTGCGAAAATCATTGATGGCAAGGCCTTCGCCGCCGATGTGCGTGCCCGCGTGGCCGAGCAAGTCGCCACGCTGAAAGCCGATCACGGTATCACCCCCGGTCTGGCCGTCGTGCTGGTCGGCGAAGACCCCGCCTCTCAGGTCTATGTCCGCAACAAGGGCAAGCAGACCATCGAGGCCGGCATGAACTCCTACGAGCACAAGCTGGAGGATACCACGCCCGAGGCCGATCTGCTGGCCCTGGTCGAGAAACTGAACGCCGATCCAGCGGTGCACGGCATCCTGGTGCAGCTGCCGCTGCCGGACCACATCGACGAGGCCAAGGTGCTCGCCACCATCGACCCCGCCAAGGACGTCGACGGCTTCCACATCTCCAACGTCGGCCTGCTGGCGACGGGCCAGAAGGCCCTGGTGCCCTGCACGCCGCTTGGCTGCCTGATGATGCTGCGCGACCACCACGGCAGCCTGTCCGGGCTGAACGCCGTGGTCGTGGGCCGCTCGAACATCGTGGGCAAGCCGATGGCGCAACTGCTGCTGCGCGACAGCTGCACCGTGACCATCGCCCACTCGCGCACCAAGGACCTGGCCGAGGTCTGCCGCCGCGCCGACATCCTGGTCGCCGCCGTGGGCCGCCCGCAGATGCTGAGCGCCGATCACGTGAAGCCGGGCGCCACCGTCATCGACGTGGGCATCAACCGCATTCCCGCCCCGGAAAAGGGCGAGGGCAAGACGCGCCTGGTGGGCGACGTGGATTTCGACAGCGCGTCCGAGGTGGCCGGGGCCATCACCCCCGTGCCCGGCGGCGTCGGCCCGATGACCATCGCCTGCCTGCTGGCCAATACCCTGACGGCCTGCTGCCGCGCAGCCGGCCTGCCTGAACCCGAGGGCCTGACCGCCTGATCTTCTGACCCCAAGGACCATACCATGAGCGAATATACCCTCACCGTGACCTGCGAAACGCAGCGCGGCATCGTCGCCAAGATCTCGGGCTACCTGGCCGAGAAGGGCTGCAACATCACCGACCTGGCACAGTTCGACGACACCGAGACCGGCATGTTCTTCAGCCGCGTCACCTTCGTCAGCGAGGAAGGCACGGGCATCGACGAGCTGCGCGAGGGCTTCGGTCCGATCGCGGCAGACTTCGACATGGTGTGGAAATTCCACGATCCGTCCGAGCGGATGAAGGTCATCATCATGGTCTCGCGTTTCGGGCACTGCCTGAACGACCTGCTCTACCGCGTGCGCATCGGCGCCCTGCCGATCGACATCGTGGCGGTGATCTCCAACCACATGGATTACCAGAAGGTCGTGGTGAACCAGGACATCCCCTTCCACTGCATCAAGGTGACCAAGGAGAACAAGCCGCAGGCCGAGGCCGCCATCATGGACGTGGTGCGCGAAACCGGGGCCGAGCTGATCGTGCTGGCGCGCTACATGCAGATCCTCAGCGACGAGATGTGCCAGAAGATGTCGGGTCGGATCATCAACATCCACCACTCCTTCCTGCCGTCGTTCAAGGGCGCCAACCCCTACAAGCAGGCCTATGAGCGCGGGGTGAAGCTGATCGGCGCGACCTCTCACTACGTAACCGCCGACCTGGACGAGGGCCCGATCATCGAGCAGGACACGGTGCGCATCACCCATGCGCAGTCGCCGTCGGACTACGTGTCCCTGGGCCGTGACGTTGAAAGCCAGGTTCTGGCCCGCGCGATCCACGCGCATATCCACCACCGTGTCTTCCTGAACGGCAACAAGACCGTGGTCTTCCCGGCCTCTCCGGGGTCCTACGCCTCCGAGCGCATGGGCTGATCGCCTGCGGCGATCAAGACGGCGCCTTGGGCTCCGAAAGAAGAGGGCGGGGAATTTCCCCGCCCTTTTCATCTCCGGGCATGTCGCGTCGGCACCCGAGAGGGACGCACTAGAACAGAGGAACGCGCCCGACCCTGGGTGGGCGCCTCGGTTCCTTGCCGCTAAGGGCGCGCTTCAAAGCCCCTTCGTCGTTGCGGCTTTCCATGACATCGCCGATGCGCCCTCCCGGGGGGAGGGTCGGGCGCGGCCCGGGCTTGCAGCCCGTGCCAGGGCCCCGCATCGCGTGCCCACCTTTTCACCGGCGCCCCGTCATGCTCTCTTGTCCCTCACCAACGGAGAGCCCGACGTGACCGACACCCCCGACGAACCGGCCAAGCTGCGCCAGAACCCCCACGCCCTGCGCGAAACCCGCGAGAAGAACCTGGAGGTTGCCATCGGCCGCCAGGTCCGCGAGCTGCGCAAGCGGCAGCGGATGACCGGCAGCGACCTGGCCCAGGCGGCGGGCGTCTCGGTGGGCATGCTGTCGAAGATCGAGAACGGGGTGATCTCCCCCTCCCTCTCGACGATCCAGACCTTGGCCCACGCCCTGCGCGTGCCGCTGGTGCAGCTGTTTTCCGGCTACGAGGAGGCGCGCGGCTGCGTCCACACCAAGGCGGGCGAGGGCGCCGAGGTCGACCGCGAAGGCACACGCGCCGGGCATCAGTACAACCTGCTGGGCCATATCGGGTCGAACAACTCGGGCGTGGTGGTCGAACCTTACCTCATCACGCTGAACAACGAGAGCGACCGCTTCCCCGTCTTCCAGCACGAGGGGATCGAGATGCTCTACATGCTGGACGGGCTGCTGGATTACCGCCACGGCGACACCATGTACCGGCTGGAACCGGGCGATACGCTCCTGTTCGACTCGGATGCGCCGCATGGGCCGGAAGGGATGCTGGAATTCCCCATCCGCTACCTGTCGATCATCACCTACCCACAGCAGCAGAAGTGATCCTGCCCGGATTCTAGGCACCACGGCGAGCCCCTGCACGCCCGCCCGCAACATTTTCCCCTAAAGGGATTAATTTTCTTTACAGGAAATAACCTCTCCTCCTAGGAAAGGCATGACGGGGCACGGCCCCACTGCTGATGGAGTGAGAAGATGTGTGGCATCGTTGGCCTCTTCCTGAAGAAGGATGAGCTGCGCCCGCGCCTGGGCGACATGCTGACCGATATGCTGATCACCATGACCGACCGCGGCCCGGACAGTGCCGGGATCGCGATCTATGGGGATGCAGCGGATGGTCTGAAATTCACCGTGCAATCGGATGACCCCGCCGCCTTCGACGGGCTGGCCGAGGCGCTGGAAACCACCCTGGGCGTGAGCATTCCGGTGACGCTGAAGGACACCCACGCCGTGCTGCTGGTGCCCACCGAGAAGGAGGCCGCCGCCATCGAGGCGCTGGAGGCCCGGGACCTGCGCATCATGGGCATTGGCGAGGCGATGGAGATCTTCAAGGAGGTCGGCCTGCCGAAAGACGTGGCCGAGCGCTTCGGCCTGCGCGAGATGGGCGGCAGCCACGGCATCGGCCACACCCGCATGGCAACCGAGTCGGCCGTGACCACGCTGGGCGCGCACCCCTTCTCCACCGCCGAGGATCAGTGCCTGGTGCACAACGGCAGCCTGTCGAACCACAACGACATGCGCCGCCGGCTGGCCAAGAAGGGCGTCTTCACCAAGACCGAGAACGACACCGAGGTGGGCGCGGCCTATATCAGCTCGCGCATCGCCGAGGGCGCGACCCTGGGCGAGGCCCTGGAAGGCACGCTGAAGGATCTCGACGGGTTCTTCACCTTCGTCACCGGCACCAAGACCGGTTTCGGCGTGGTGCGAGATCCCATCGCCTGCAAGCCCGCCGTCATGGCCGAGACCGACGACTACGTCGCCTTCGCCAGCGAATACCGCGCCTTCGCCGACCTGCCGGGTATCGACACCGCCCGCGTCTGGGAACCCGAACCCGCCACCGTCTATTTCTGGGAGCGTTGAGCCATGCCCACCCTCGATATGTCGCAAGTCGAGCTGCGCGAGGTCAACCAGACCCTGCAAGGCGCCGCCGGTACCCAGATCGCCGAACCCTATGAAATCATCAACCCGCGCGGCAGCCATGCGGTCGCCTGCGGGCTGAACGGCCCGCTGACCGTCACCGTGAAAGGCTCCACCGGCTACTACTGCGCGGGCATGAACAAGGACGCCACCGTGCACGTCGAAGGCTCCGCCGGGCCGGGCGTGGCGGAAAACATGATGTCGGGCACCGTGGTCATCGACGGCGACGCCAGCCAGTACGCGGGCGCCACCGGCCATGGCGGGCTGCTGGTCATCAAGGGCAATGCGTCGAGCCGCTGCGGTATCTCGATGAAGGGGATCGACATCGTGGTACATGGCAACATCGGCCATATGTCCGCCTTCATGGCGCAGAAGGGCAACCTGGTGGTGCTGGGCGACGCGGGCGAGGCCCTGGGCGACAGCCTTTACGAGGCGCGCCTTTTCGTGCGCGGCTCCGTCAAATCCCTCGGCGCCGACTGCATCGAGAAGGAGATGCGCCCCGAGCATCTGAAGGTGCTGGCCAACCTGCTGGAGAAGGCCGGCGCCGACGCAAAGCCGGAAGAGTTCAAACGCTATGGCTCGGCCCGCAAGCTCTACAATTTCAACATCGACCACGCCGACGAGTATTGAGGAGCGCGACATGGACAAGACCCCACAGACCGACCCGCGCCAATCCTGGACCTTCTCCAAGGAGACCAATTCCGAGATCCGCCGCGCAGCCGCGACCGGCATCTACGACATCCGCGGCGGCGGCGCGAAACGCCGCGTGCCGCATTTCGACGACCTGCTGTTCCTCGGCGCCTCGATCAGCCGCTACCCGCTGGAAGGCTACCGCGAGAAATGCGGCACCGACGTCGTGCTGGGCACCCGGTTCGCCAAGAAACCGATCGAGCTGAAGATTCCGATCACCATCGCCGGCATGTCCTTCGGCTCCCTCTCCGCCAATGCGAAAGAGGCCCTGGGTCGGGGCGCGACCATGGCGGGTACCTCCACCACCACCGGCGATGGCGGCATGACCGAGGAAGAGCGCGGGCATAGCGAGAAGCTGGTCTATCAGTACCTGCCCTCGCGCTACGGAATGAACCCCGACGACCTGCGCCGCGCGGACGCCATAGAGGTGGTCGTGGGCCAGGGCGCCAAGCCCGGCGGCGGCGGCATGTTGCTGGGTCAGAAGATCACCGAGCGGGTCGCCGGGATGCGCGACCTGCCCGTGGGCATCGACCAGCGTTCCGCCTGTCGCCACCCCGACTGGACCGGGCCGGATGACCTTGAGATCAAAATCCTGGAGCTGCGCGAGATCACCAACTGGGAAAAGCCGATCTACATCAAGGTCGGCGGCGCGCGCCCCTATTACGACACGGCGCTTGCGGTGAAGGCGGGCGCGGACGTGATCGTGCTGGACGGCATGCAGGGCGGCACGGCGGCGACGCAGGACGTCTTCATCGAACACGTGGGCCAGCCGACGCTCGCCTGCATCCGCCCCGCCGTGCAGGCGCTGCAGGATCTGGGCCTGCACCGCGAGGTGCAGCTGGTCGTCTCGGGCGGCATCCGCACCGGCGCCGACGTGGCCAAGGCGCTGGCGCTTGGCGCCGATGCGGTTTCCATCGGCACCGCCGCGCTGGTGGCCCTGGGCGACAACGATCCCAAGTGGGAGGCCGAGTACAACAAGCTGGGCACCACCGCTGGCGCCTATGACGACTGGCACGAGGGCCGCGACCCCGCCGGCATCACCACCCAGGACCCCGAGCTGATGGCGCGGCTGGATCCGGAGGCCGCCGGGCGGCGCCTGCGGAACTACCTGAACGTCATGACGCTGGAGGCCCAGACCCTCGCCCGCGCCTGCGGCAAGAGCCATGTGCACAATCTTGAACCGGAAGACCTCTGTGCCCTGACGATGGAGGCCGCCGCCATGGCGCAGGTGCCCCTGGCCGGGACAAACTGGTGGCCGGGCAAACCCGGGTTCTGAGACAGCGGCGGGGAGCGATCCCCGCCGTTCGCCCTTGGCGGCACGGCAGGCGCTGAGCGGGCCGACAACATGAGACGAATGGATCGACAGACGGGGCGCCAGACCCCCGCGACACGACAGGGAAAGGACACGCTATGACCGACCTCACCGCCTTCGCGAAGGCCAATGGCGTCAAGTATTTCATGATCTCCTACACCGACCTCTTCGGCGGGCAGCGGGCGAAACTGGTGCCCGCCGCCGCCATCGCCGACATGACCGAGGACGGCGCCGGTTTCGCGGGTTTCGCCACCTGGCTGGACCTGACGCCAGCCCATCCCGACATGCTGGCCGTGCCGGACCCGACCACGGTGATCCAGCTGCCCTGGAAGCCCGAGGTCGCGTGGGTCGCCGCCAACTGCGTCATGGAAGGCGAGGACGTCGCCCAGGCGCCGCGCAACGTGCTGCGGGGCCTGGTGGCCGAGGCCGCCAAGGAAGGCCTGCGCGTCAAGACCGGGATCGAGGCCGAGTTCTTCCTGCTGACCCCCGAAGGCGACGTGATCTCCGACCCCTTCGATACCGCCGAGAAGCCCTGCTACGACCAGCAGGCGGTGATGCGCCGCTATGACGTGATCAGCGAGATCTGCGATTACATGCTGGATCTGGGCTGGGGCCCCTACCAGAACGACCACGAGGACGCGAACGGCCAGTTCGAGATGAACTGGGCGTTCGACGACGCCCTTGTCACCGCCGACCGGCATTCCTTCTTCAAGTTCATGGTCAAATCGGTGGCCGAAAAGCACGGCTTCCGCGCCACCTTCATGCCGAAACCCATCGAGGGGCTGACCGGCAACGGCTGCCACGCCCATATCTCGGTCTGGGATCTGGAGGGCAAGGAGAACGCCTTTGCAGGCGATGCCGGGGGTCAGATCGGCGAGGTCGGCCTCAGCGAGCGCGGCGGGTACTTCCTGGGCGGCATCATGAAACATGCCGAGGCTCTGGCGGCGCTGACCAACCCCACGGTGAACAGCTACAAACGGATCAACGCGCCGCGCACCATGTCCGGGGCCACCTGGGCGCCCAACACCGTCACCTGGACCGGCAACAACCGCACCCACATGGTGCGCGTCCCCGGCCCCGGCCGGTTCGAGCTGCGTCTGCCCGATGGCGCCGCCAACCCCTACCTGTTGCAGGCGGTGATCATCGCCGCGGGCCTCTCGGGCATCCGGTCCAAGGCCGATCCGGGGCAACGCCACGACATCGACATGTACGCCGAAGGCCACAAGATCACCGATGCGCCGAAGCTGCCGCTGAACCTGCTGGATGCCATCCGCGCCTTCGAGGCGGATGACGAGTTGCAGGCGATGCTGGGCACCGACTTCTCTGCCTCCTATGCCAAGATGAAGCATCAGGAATGGAACAGTTTCGTGTCCCACTTCTCCCGCTGGGAGAAGGACAACACGCTGGATATCTGAGGGACCTCTCCCCGTTGGCCGCAAGATCCGGCCGGCGACTGGCCCGGGGTGTCCCCGGGCCTTTTTTGTTACGGTTTCACTACGTCTTCCGTGGTTGCCCCCAGACAGGGCAGGACCTGTGCACGATCCAGCCCGGGGCCGCCCCGGCCCCGTCAGCCGTCGTCGCGCAACAGGATGATCTCCAGCCGGTCATTGCGGGCGGCCATCGGGTTGCGGTCGGCCAACTCGCGATCCGCATGGCCGGTGACCCGCGACACGCGGTTGCCCGACAGGCCCTGCTGCAGCATCAGCTTGCGCATCTCCTGCGCACGCAGGGTCGAGAGCTCCCACACCGGGTTCTCGTTCAGGACCACGGGACGGGCGTGCACATGCCCCTCCATCGCCATTTCATTGGTCACCAGCGAGGTCACCCGCACCAGCATCGCCGCCATCTCCTCCAGCAGGGCCGTCGGTTCCGCGGTTTCTCCCTCGAAGAGCGGCACGTCCTCGGTCTCGAAGAGCTCGATCACCAGCCCCTCGTCGGTGACGCGCGTCACGATATGGCGCAGCATTTCGGGGTGCACGTCGCTTTCGCCGCTCTGGCCGCGCAGGATCTTCTCAATCTCCTCCAGCTGGCGCTGCTGTTCGCTCTCCGCCTCTTCTTCGGCTTCCCGGCCCGAGGCCTTGTCCTCCGGCGTGGGGTTCAGCGACGTGGCGCCAGTGCCGACCTGCGGCAGGGCCATCTCGGAAAAGGTGCTTTCGCCGCCGAAGGCGCCGTCGCCCCCGCCGGAGACCCGGTTCAACGGAATCGTCGGGCTGAAGTAATCCGCGATCCCCTTGCGTTGCTTTTCCGTCGTCGCGTTCAACAGCCACATCAGCAGGAAGAAGGCCATCATGGCCGTGACGAAATCGGCATAGGCCACTTTCCAGGCGCCGCCGTGATGTCCGTCACCGCCGCCCTTCTTCACCTTCTTGATGATGATCGGCTGGGCGTTGCTCGGCCCACTCATCCTTACCACCTCTGTTCTCACCCGGGATCAGGCTACCCCCCAGCCCTTGCTGCGGCCTTAACACCTTCAATTGTCCCCATTTGCTCCGGATGACCGCGGGCGTCGGGGCTGCGGGAACCGATCCTTAACCCTGCTTCGCCAAGGATGGGCGCGCATCGGACGGAGGACGAGGGTGACAGTCGATCTGCTGGTTCTGGGAGGCTCGGGGCGCGTGGGCCGACTGCTGCGCGGCGCGCTGGCCCGCTCCGATGCGCTGCGCGCAGAGCTGGCGCCCCCGGGCCGGACGCCGCGCCTCATGTGGCAGTGCCGCCGCGGGCCAACAGGGGCGGATATCATGAAATGGCAGCCGGGCGCGGCCCTGCCGGAGGGGTTGCGCGCGCGCGCGATCCTGGCGCTCTGGGGCGTGACCGAGGGGCCTGCGACGGCGCTGGCGCAGAACGCCACCCTGGCGCGCGCGGCGCTGCATCTGGCGCAACGGATCGGCGCCGACCGAGTCCTGCATGCCTCCAGCGGAGCCGTACATGCCGGGCTGACGGGCGCCCCCGCGCAGGAAGAGGCACCGCTGGCACCGCTTGGCCCCTACGGCACCGCCAAGGCGGAGATGGAACGCGTCGTGGCGGCCTGGCACGCCCGCCGCGCCACGACGGGCCACACCCCAGGCGACACAGGCCCGCGCAGCCTGATCCTGCGTCTGGGCAACATCGCCGGAGCCGACAGCCTGTCGCGCGCCCTGGTGCGTCCCGGACCGATCACGCTGGACCGTTTCGGCGGGTCCGGCGGCACCGCCGGCGGCCCCCGTCGCGCCTACCTCGGTATCGAGGATCTGGCCCGCGCCCTGGGCGCCCTGTTGCGCCTGCCCGGCGGCGCGATGCCAACGCATCTGAACCTCGCCGGTCCGGCCCCCGTCGCTATGGAGGCGTTGGCCCGCGCCGCCGGGCGCGAGGTGCTCTGGCGCCCCGCCCCGGCGGCCGCGCTGCCGGTGCTGGCGCTAAACACGACGCGCCTCTCCGCACTTGCGGGCGGCCCGTTGCACGGCAGCGCCGACCCTGGCGCCCTGCTGGCCCAATGGCACAGAGCGGAGGCCGGCGCATGATCCCCGGCGTGCATAGCCCGCCTCGGACGAAGGCCTCCCTACTCTCCCGCGCCCGCCCCCGTGGCGAAACGCAGGCCTCTCCGGCCCGGCCCGCGCCGCTGCCGCCGGGACGACGGGCGCTGGACATATCGGTGACCCTGCTGGCGGCGTTCTGCCTCTGGCCCCTTCTGCTGGCCCTGGCCCTGCTGATCCGGTTGCGCGACGGCGCACCTGTCCTCTACCCGGCGGAACGGATGTACGCGCCCGGTCGGCCCTTCATCCTGTGGAAATTCCGCACCATGTCCCCCGACCCCGCTGACCATGGTGTCACCGGCGGCGACAAGGCCGGACGGATCACGCCGCTTGGCCGCCACCTGCGCCGATGGCGGCTGGATGAGCTGCCCCAGCTGTGGAACCTGCTGCGCGGCGACATCACCCTGATCGGCCCCCGCCCGCCCCTGCGCAGCCATGTCGCCGCCCGGCCCGCGCTCTTTGCCCGCGTCCTGCGAAGCCGCCCCGGGCTGACCGGGCTTGCGACGCTGCGCTGGCACGCCCGAGAGGCGGCGCTGCTGCGCCCCTGTCGCAACGCCGCCGAAACCGAACGGGTCTACCTGGCAAGCTGCCTGCCCGCCAAGGCGCGGCTGGACCTGTGGTATGCGCGCCACCGTAACCTCAGCCTCGACCTCTGGATCCTGACCCGCACCCTCTGGCCCCGCCGCAGACGGCAGAGGCGGCGATGACGGCGCGCCCCGGCCCCTGGTGCCGGCTGGCCCGCCACCTGACCGGTCTGGGCCCGCGCGCCAAGGCAGTGATCCTGCTGGCGCTGGACGGTGCCGCCGCGGCTCTCGCCTGGGCTGCCTGCCTTCTTGCCTGGCCCGGGGCGGGCGACCCGGCGCTGCTGCTGGCGCTTCCGGTACTGGCGGGCACGGGCAGCGTCGTGCTCGGCCTCCACCGCGGGAAACTGCAGGCCTACCCGCTGCAAGGCCTGCCCCGCAGCCTGGCGCTGGCGGCCGCACTGGCCGGATTGGTCGCCCTGTGGCAGGGACTGACACCCGCGACCCGTAGCACCACAGCGGTGGTCGCGCCCTTCGGCCCGACCTTGGGACTGGCCTCCCTCTTCGTTACCCTGACGATCATCGGTCGGCTGATCCTGCTGCGCCTTGCCCTGATGGCCCACGGGACCGCGCGCGCGCCGGACAGCCTGCTGATCTGGGGCGCCGGGCGGGCCGGACAGCAACTGGCGGCCGCCTTGGCGGGCGATCACCACCACCGCTGCCTCGGCTTTCTCGACGATGACCCGCGCAAGCAGGGACAGCGGCTGGCCGGGCTGCCGGTCCATGCCCCGGCCCGCGCGGCGGATCTGTTGGCCCGGCACGGCCCTGCCCGGATCATCCTGGCTCTGCCCCGCACCACCTGGGCCCAGGCGAGGGGTCGACTGGCCGGCCTGCCCTGCGAGGTGCAGACCCTGCCCGGCTTCGCGGCCCACCTCTGGGGCGGCGCAGCCGGGCCGCCGGACCCGCCGGACCTGCTCGGACGCGCCCGCCTGGACCGGCACCTGCCGGAGGTGCGCGACAGCTATGCCGGGCGGCGCATCCTGGTGACCGGCGCCGGCGGCTCGATCGGATCGGAACTGGCCCGACAGCTGCTGCGCTGCGGTCCCGCGCGGCTGGTGCTGCTCGATCACGGGGAACTGGCCCTCTACAACATCGCAACGGAGCTGGAGGCAGCGGGTCAGGGCCTGATCCGCCCCGTCCTGGGATCGGTCTGCGATGGCGCCGCGGTCGAGGCGCTGCTGACGTCAGAGCGTATCGACACCCTCTTTCACGCCGCCGCCCTGAAACACGTCCCCCTGGTCGAGGCGCATCCGCTGGCGGGAATCCGCACCAACGTCCTGGGCACCCAGGCGCTGGCCGAGGCGGCGCAGCGGGCGGGCGTGGGCCGGGTGCTGCTGATCTCGACCGACAAGGCCGTGCGCCCGGCCTCGGTGATGGGCGCCAGCAAACGGTTGGCCGAAGAGGTGGTGCAGGACCTGGCAGAGCGCAGCGGCGCCACCTGCTTCGCCATGGTGCGCTTCGGCAACGTGCTGGGCTCCTCGGGGTCCGTCGTGCCCCGCTTCGCCGCGCAGATCGCGGCTGGCGGGCCGGTGACGGTGACCGATCCCCGCATGACCCGCTACTTCATGACCTGCACCGAGGCGGTGCGGCTGACCCTGCTGGCCGGGGCCTGGGCGCGCGGCGGCGATCTCTTCGTACTGGACATGGGCGCGCCGCAACGGATCCTGGACCTCGCCTGCCGCATGATCCGCGGCGCCGGTCATGTGCCGCGCCTGCCCCCGGAGGTAGCTGCGCCAGATCCGCTCGCGGTCCCCGGGACAGAATCGCCGGGCGCGGGCGCGGAGGAGATCGAGGTGCGCTTCACCGGCCTGCGCCCCGGAGAGAAGCTGACCGAGGATCTGCTGATCGGGCATCAGCTCCACCCCACGCCACATCCGCGCATCCTGCGCGCCCGCGAGGGTCACCTGTCGCAGATCGAGGTGGCTGCGGCCCTGGCAGAGCTGCGGCGCTGCCTGGAGGCACGCGACGACACCGCCGCCGTCGCCGCCCTGCACCGATGGGTCGCGCGCGGCCAGCAGCCCCGTCGCGCCGCAAGCGGAGAGGAGCGCGGCTAACCTGCGGACACCTGCCCGGGGCACCCCCGTCCCGCTCTGCCCCGACCGGGGACGCCCTGGGCCACCCGGCTGACCCATCCAGCGCGATCCCTTCATCAGTCGGCAGAACGGCGACGGCCCCGAATGGTCTTCACGCCATGCCCTTCACGTGCAGGCAAGCAGGGCGCGGCGCGGTGTCGGCTCTGAGCGGCACCCGCCATCGGCCCCCTTTCGGAGCCAGTGTCCGGCGCCGCCAAGAGCGGGGGCGGCCATCGTCTCCTTGCCGGGAATATCCCCCTCAGTCCTTCCAGGTGCGCCGCAGGACCGCCATCCAGTTGCGGTGACAGAGCTTCTCCATCAGCGCCGAGTCGATCCCATGGTCCCGCATCGCCGCGCGCAGGGCCGGCAGGCCGGCGCAGTCGCCGATGGCCTGCGGCACGATCGCCCCGTCGAAATCAGAGCCGAAGCCGACACGATCCTCGCCCAGGATGCCGATCAGGTGGTCGAGGTGGCGCAGCAGCATGTCCAGCGCAGTGTCCGCCGTCATCTGCCCGTCGGGCCGCAAGAACCCGGTGGCCAGGTTGATCCCCACCATGCCGTCGCTGTCGGCGATCATCCGCAGCTGCTCGTCCGTCAGGTTGCGCGCATGCGGACAGACGGCGGCGGCGTTGGAATGGGTGGCCACCAGGGGCGCGTCGCTGATTGCGGCCACGTCCCTCACGCCAGCCGCGTTCAGATGCGACAGGTCGATCAGGATCCCCAGGCGGTTGCATTCGGCCACCAGGCGCCGCCCGGCCTCGGTCAGCCCGCCGCCGATGTCGGGATCGGACGGATAGCGGAAGGGGACGCCTTCGGCGAAAATCGTCGGCCGCGACCAGACCGGCCCGAGGGACCGCAGGCCCAGGGCGTGAAAGCCCTCCAGCTCGGCAATCTCCGGCCCGATCGCCTCGGCCCCCTCGATATGCAGCACGGCGGCCATCTCGGGCCCGTCCAGTGCAGTTTCCAGCGTGTCGACATCCGTGCAGATGCGAATGACCCCGGCAGCCTCCAGCGCGCGGGCGGCGGCGAAGCCCTGATCGGTCATCTCGGCGGCATAAGGGTGCTTCAGCGGCGGCGGCAGCGGTATGTCGTAGCTGGGTTTCGCCAGGTCCTCCATCGACATGCCATACTCCGGCGGGCTGGGCACGAAGATGGCAAAGAACCCGCCCGCCAGGCCACCGGCCCGGGCGCGCGGCAGGTCGATATGGCCGCTGTCCAGCCCGTCGCGCACCTGCGCAGCCGTCACCTTGCCGGTGATCAGCCGCAGGATCAGGTCGTTATGGCCGTCGAAGATGCCCGGCTGGCGGTCACTGTCATGCATGATCTGACTTCCCTGAAGACACAGCCTAGACAGAACCGCCTAGGGCCGCGTCTGTCCAGAGCGGATCAGACTGTCGCGACGGGAACCTGGCGCGACGCCGTTTCGCTCAGCAGGTGCCAGAGGCTGCCCGCGGCCGAGCGCGGGGCCAGCACCGCCAGATGATCCTCGCCGCGGCGGATGACGATGCAGCCCAGGTGATGCAGCAGCGTCCGGGTGGCATGGCCCGGGGCGACCTGATCGGGCGACAGATTCACCAACCGCTCCAGCAGGGCGCGAATCGGGGCGGCGCCCGCGTCCGAGGTGACCTCGACACAGATCCAGCCATCGGACTGCTCGGTCAGCCGGGCACCCGGCGCACTGCGGAT
The DNA here is from genome assembly GCF_002786295.1 of Pseudooceanicola marinus. Classification (GTDB taxonomy): domain Bacteria; phylum Pseudomonadota; class Alphaproteobacteria; order Rhodobacterales; family Rhodobacteraceae; genus Pseudooceanicola; species Pseudooceanicola marinus. Next base: position 211,779 of record NZ_PGTC01000024.1, read on the forward strand.
TGCATCGCGCAGCCGTTCGGCATGGTCGGGCACATCGGTCTCGATCATCCACTGGCCCGGCCCGGTCCAGAAGGCCGCCGCCCCCTGCCCCTGCGACCACAGCCCCGGCCCCGGCAGGTGCAAGCCCAGAGGATGCGGCGCCGGCGTGCCCGGGCGCGTAGCCACGGCGATCAGCATCAGGGCCGTGTTCTCGGTCAGGGTCAGGGCGCCATGGGTGGCGCGGGCGGGGTCGGGGGTGCCCAGGGGCCCCATGGGGATCAGGTCAGTCACGCAGTCGCCCTCCTTCGGGATCGACGAAATGAGCCGGGACGACACGGGCGGGAATGTCCTGTCCTTCCAGCGGGTTGGCACAGCGGATCACCTCGCCCAGGCGCTGATCGCCCCGATCGAGGAAGCCGAGCGCGATGTAGCTCTCCACGTGGGGCGAGTAGCAGGCGGAGGTGATCCAGCCCTCGTCCGTCGCCAGCCCCTGCGCCACGCCCTCGGCAAAGAGATGGGCGCCCGCGGGCAGTTTCCCGGCCGGGTCCACGGGCTGCAGGCCGACCAGGCGGCGGCTGTCGCCCGCCAGCCCCTCGCGCCGCGACATCACCGCGCCGATCGCGTCCTTCTTGGCCGAGACCATCCGCCCCAGCCCCAGCATCGCCGCCGTGGTCTGGCCGTTCAGCTCGGCCCCCGCCGCATGGCCCTTCTCGATCCGCAGCACCGCCAGCGCCTCGGTCCCGTAGGGGGTCACGCCCAGATCGGCGCCGCGTTCCATCAGCCGCTCCATCAGGGCATGACCATAGCGGGCCGGCACCGCCAGCTCATAGGCCAGCTCCCCCGAGAAGGAGATCCGGAAGAGCCGCGCGGGCAACCCGCCGCAGACCGTCAGCGCGGCACAGGCCATGAAGGGGAAGGCGTCGTTCGACAGGTCGACCCCGTCTACCACCCGCTCCAGCAGGGCGCGCGATTTCGGCCCCGCCACGGCGATCTGCGCCCAGGCGTCGGTGGTGGAAATCAGGGTCACATCCAGCTCGGGCCAGAGGCACTGGCGCGCGAACTCCATCCTCTGGAAGACCAGGCCGGCGTTGCCGGTGGTCGTCGTCACAACGTAATGCCCGTCGCCCAGGCAGGCGCAGGTGCCGTCGTCGTAAACGAAGCCATCCTCGCGCAGCATCAGCCCATAGCGGACGCGCCCCGGTTTCAGAGTGCTGATCGTGTTGGCATAGATCCGGTCGAGGAAGGTGGCCGCATCCGGCCCCTGCACGTCGATCTTGCCCAGGGTGGTCACGTCGCACAGGCCCACGGCGGAGCGCACGGCCCGCGCCTCCCGGTCCACGCTTTGCCGCCAGTGGGTTTCGCCGGACTGCGCGTACCATTGGGCGCGCATCCATTGACCGACCTCGACGAAGGTGGCGCCGTTGGCCTCGGCCCAGTGGTGCGTCGGCGTCAGGCGGCGGGGGCGGAAGTTGGCGCCGGTGTCGCCGCCGCCCAGCACCGACAGGGCCACAGGGGTATAGGGCGGGCGGAAGACGGTGGTGCCCGTACGGGCGATGCCATTGCCCGTCAGCTCCGCCATCACCGCCAGGGCCGTCACGTTGGAGGTCTTGCCCTGGTCGGTCGCCATGCCCAGCGTGGTCCAGCGCTTCATGTGCTCGACCGAGCGCATGTTCTCCTGGTGCGACAGCTTGATGTCCTTGACCGTCACGTCGTTCTGCAGATCGACCCAGGCGCGGCGCTTGCCCGGCACATGCCAGAGCGCGGCAATGGCCGAAGGTTCCTCCTCCGCCTGCGGCAAGGCGGGGGCGGTGGCCGTGCGATCCAGCTGCGCCAGCGCGGTCTGCGCGGCGCGGCGCCCGTCCGCCAGGGCGGCGATGGTGCTGCCGTGGCCACAGGCGGCCCCGGCCGGGATCAGACCGGCGGGGCCGTCGGGGCCGGGCAGGAAGGTCAGCCGTTCGCGATCCCAGACCGGACGCCCGCGGTGGTGCGAGGCCAGTTGCACATTAGGGTTCCAGCCGCCCGCGACGCCCAGCACCCCGCAGGGGATCCAGCTGTCGCGACCATCGGCGGTGCGGATCTGCACCCGTCGCAGCCCGTGGCGCCCCTTGGTGCCGGTCACCATGGCGCCGGCGTGGGTGGTGTACTCGCCCAGGCTGCGCGCGCCGCTGCGGCTGTCGACCACGCCCGCCAGGGGCACGCCGCGGGCCAGCAGGGACTGGGCGGTGCGATGGCCGTCATCGTTGTTGGTGAAGATCAGCACCGGATCCGTGGCCCGCGCCTGCGGGGTCACCCCCCAGCGGTTGGCATAGGCGCGTAAGGAACCAGACAACAGCACCCCGGGGCGGTCGTTGTCGGCAAAGGGGATATGCCGTTCCGTCGCGCCGGTCGCCATGATCGCGCGCTTCGCGGTGATCCGCCACAGGGTCTGACGCACGCGGGTCCCGGGTGTGGGCAGGTGGTCCGACACCCGTTCGACCGCGCCGTAGATGCCGTGATCGTAGACGCCGAAGACCGTGGTGCGCGGCATCAGCCGGACGTTGGGCAGCGCGGCCAGCTCGTCCAGCACCTGGGCCACCCATTGGGTCGCGGGCGCGCCATCCAGAAGCCCGCCTTCGGCCAGCAGGCGCCCGCCCATGCGCGCGTCCTCGTCGGCCAGAACCACCTCGGCCCCGGCCCGCGCTGCGGTCAGCGCGGCCATCAGCCCGGCCGCGCCCGCGCCGATCACCAGCAGGTCGGGGTGCAGGTAGCCCCGGTCATAGCTGTCGGGATCAGCCTGCATCGACAGCTTGCCCAGACCGGCGGCGCGGCGGATCGCAGGTTCGTACAGCTTTTCCCAGAAGGCGCGCGGCCACATGAAGGTCTTGTAGTAGAACCCCGCCGAGAGGAAGGGCGCCGCCAGGTCGTTCACCGCCATCAGGTCGTGTTTCAAGCCCCCGACGTGGTTCTGACTGCCGGCCTCCAGCCCGTCGAACAGCTCCACCATGGTGGCGCGGGTGTTGGGTTCGGCACGCGCCCCGCTGCGCAGGGTGACCAGCGCGTTCGGCTCTTCGGACCCGGCAGAGAAGATGCCGCGCGGGCGGTGGTACTTGAAGCTGCGCCCGACCAGCTGCACGCCATTGGCCATCAGGGCGGAGGCGAGCGTGTCACCGGCGAAACCCTGGTAGGGCCGCCCGTCGAAGGTGAAGGACAGCGGGCGGTTACGGTCGATCAGCGCGTCGCGGCTTTGCGAGAGGTCCAGGCGGCTCATGCGGTCCCTCCCAGCTTCACGTCGCGGGCCAGCTCGGCGCCCAGGATCTCATGGGTCAGGGTGTTGCGGGTGACCACCAGCCAGGAGCGGTCGCCCTGTTCGTGGAACCACAGCTCGCGGTGCACACTCGCCGGGTTGTCGCGCAGGTAGACGTAATCGGCGAAGGCCGCTTCGCCCGCCGCCGGGTCGGGGCGGTTCAGAAGGGCGGCATCGCCGAGATAGGTGAACTCCTGCGCGTCTCGCAGGCCCAGAAGGGGATGGGGGATCAGCATCGGGACCTCAGTGCAGGTTGGGTTGCGCGCCAGCGCCGCGTTCGTCGATCAGGTGACCGCGCGCGAAACGGTCCAGGCGGAAGGCGGTGGCGGTGTCGTGGGGCGTGTCGGTGGCCAGCAGATGCGCGAAGACATGGCCCGAAGCGGGCGTGGCCTTGAAGCCGCCGTAGCACCAGCCGCCGTTGAAATAGAGGCCCTCGACCGGCGTCCGGTCGATGATCGGCGAGCCGTCCATGGACATGTCCATCAGCCCGCCCCAGCTTCGCAGCAGCCGGGCGCGGCCGATCATCGGCATCAGGGCCATGCCGCCCTCGGCCACATCCTCGACCACCGGCAGGTTGCCGCGCTGCGCGTAGGAATTGTAGCCGTCGATATCACCGCCGAAGACCAGCCCGCCCTTGTCGGACTGGCTGATGTAGAAATGCCCGGCGCCGAAGGTGATGACCCCGGGGATCACCGGCTTCAGCCCCTCGGTGACGAAGGCCTGCAACACGTGGCTTTCGATCGGCAGACGCAGCCCGGCCATGGCCATCACCCGCCCCGAGCTGCCCGCCACCGCGACGCCGACCTTGCCCGCACCGATGTAGCCGCGCGAGGTCTCGACACCCCGCACCTGACCACCTTCGATGCGAAAGCCCGTGACCTCGCAGTTCTGGATGATGTCGACGCCCATCCGGTCAGCCGCCCGGGCATAGCCCCAGGCGACGCCATCGTGCCGCGCCGTGCCCGCGCGGGTCTGCATCAGCCCGCCCTTGATGGGAAAACGCGCGTTATCGTAGTTCAGGAAGGGCACCATCTGGCGCAGCGCGTCGCGGTCCAGCAGCCGCGCGCCCGCGCCGGTCAGCATCATGGAATTGCCCCGCCGCCGGAAGCTGTCGCGCTGCGCATCGCTGTGGATCAGGTTGATGATGCCGCGCTGGCTGACCATCGAGTTGAAGTTCAGGTCCTGCTCCTGCCGTTCCCAGTGCTGCATCGACAGCTCGTAGAAGGGCTGGTTGCCGGGCAGCAGGTAGTTCGACCGGATGATCGTGGTGTTGCGCCCGATGTTGCCACCGCCCAGCCAGCCCTTTTCCAGCACCGCCACGCGATGCCGGCCATAGAGTTTCGCCAGGAAATAGGCCGTCGCCAGGCCATGACCGCCGCCGCCCACGATGACGATGTCGTATTGCGCCCGCGGCGCCGGATCGCGCCACAGCGGCCCCCAGCCCCTGTGGCCGGTCAGCGCTTCCTTGATGACGCGGAACCCGGAGAATCCCATCTGCTGCTCCTTGCTGCTGCGCCCTTGATCTAGCCGCGCGGGCCGCGCAGTGTATTGCGGAAAACAGTCATTATATTTCGGAAAAGGGTCATACATGCCGCCCAAGCGCATCGGCTTCGTCCTGGTCGACGGCTACGCTATGATGAGTACCGCCGCCGCGATGGAACCGCTCAGGGCGGCGAACCTGTTCTCGGACGGGCCCCTGTACGACATCGTGCCCCTGTCGCGGCAGGGCGGGCCGGTGGCCTCGTCGCTGCCCTTCACCATCGAAACCACGGCGCTTGCGCGGGCGCGCGGTCCCTTCGACCTGGTCTTCGTGGTGGCGGGGGGCGATCCACTGGCTCTGAACGATCCGACCCTCCTGGCCTGGTTGCGCCGGCTGGATGCCGCGGGGGTGCCCCTGGGGGGCATCTCCGGCGGGGCGGCGATCCTGGCGCAGGCCGGGCTGATGGCCGCGCGCCGCTTCACCGTACACTGGCACCACCTGGAGGAACTCCACGCCCTGTCACCCGATTTCCTGCTGGAACGGCGCCTCTTCGTCATCGACCGGGATCGCTACAGCTGCGCGGGGGGCACCGCGCCGCTGGACATGATGCAGGCGATCCTGGCGCGTGATCACGGTACCGCCTTTGCGCGGCGCATCGCCGACTGGTTCATCCAGACCCAGATCCGCCCGGCGGACGCGCCGCAGCAGGCCGGGATCAGCGCCCGCTACGGCGCCCTGCCCCGGCCTGTAATGGAGGCGCTGGAGCTGATGGAGACCCACCAGGCGGATCCGCTGGACCTGGGCCAGATCGCCGCCCTGGTCGGCCTGTCGCCCCGGCAGCTGCAACGCCAGTTCGACGCCGCCCTCGGCCGTTCGGTGATCCGCGCCTACCGCGAAATGCGCCTGACCACGGCCCGGGAGCTGTTGCGAAACTCGCGCCTGCCGATGGGTGAAGTGGCTGCGATCACGGGGTTTTCCACGCCTCCCGTCTTCTCCGACAGCTACCGCGCCCACTATGGCGAGGCGCCGCGCGACACCCGCCGGGCCGCGCAACAGGCGTCCTGATGTCCCGACGGAAGTGTGGCGTATTTTAGGGGTCTGCCCAGTTGTTAGCCCGCTGTTAAGGCCGCGCCCTTAGCCCTGAGGCACGACAAAAGGTCGATGCAGCAGAAAGGCGTATTCATGACAATTTCCTCGTCCCTCAACGCGGGCGTCGCGGGTCTGCAGACGAATGCCACCCGTCTCGCGGCCATTGCCGACAATATCGCCAACTCTTCCACCTTCGGGTACAAGCGGGTCCAGACGGACTTCAGCTCGCTGGTGCTGGGCGATTCCGGCGGCGGCTATACCGCGGGTGGCGTGCGCGCCTCGACCATGCGGCTGGTGGACCAGCGGCGGTCCATCGTGCCCACCGACAACCCCACCGATCTGGCCGTGCGCGAACGCGGCATGCTGCCCGTGGCCCTGTCGACCGAGATTGCCGCCACCGGGACCTTCGACGAGATGCTGCTGACCTCGACCGGGTCCTTCCGCATGGATGCCGACGGCTTCCTGAAGACGGAGACCGGGCTGATCCTGCTGGGCTGGCCCGCCAATGGCGACGGCAGCTTCCCCAATGTCCCGCGGGAGACCTCCAGCGCCCTGGTGCCGGTGCAGATCGACCCGTCGACCTATGCCGGCAACCCGACCACCTCCATCGACATGGGGGTGAACCTGCCCGCGACCGAGACCGAGGATACCGCCAGCGGTGACCCGCTTGAGGTGACGATTGAATACTACGACAACCTGGGCAAGCCCGAGACGCTGACGGTGGTCTTCACCCCCGATGTCAGCGGGCCCGGCGCCGGCAACATCTGGTCGATGGAGATCACCGACAGCGCCACTGCGGCGGTGGTCGGCGAATATGACCTGACCTTCAACGACAGCCGCACCGCCGGCGGCACCCTGGCCGATGCCACGCTGACCGGCGTCGGTACCGCCTATGACCCCGGCACCGGTACCGTTGTCATCAACGTCGCCAGCGGTCCGATCGAGATCGATCTTGGTCTCTACGGCGAGGGCGGCGGCCTCAGCCAGCTGGGTGATGATTTCGCGCCCACGGGCATCAACAAGGACGGCTCCGCCGTGTCCAACATGACCGGAGTGGAGGTGGACGCGAACGGCTACGTGCGTGCTTTCTTCGAAAGCGGTGAGGCGCTGGTGCTCTACCAGGTGCCGCTGGCTGATGTGACCAACGTCAACGGGATGAAGTCGCTGGACTACCAGACCTACAAGCCCACCCCGGACAGCGGCGGCTTCTACCTCTGGGATGCCGGTGACGGTCCGACCGGTGACATCGTCGCCTACGCCCGCGAGGAATCGGGCACCGATGTCGCGGGAGAGCTGACCGACATGATCCGCACCCAACGCGCCTATTCCTCCAACGCCAAGGTCTTCCAGACCGTCGACGAGATGCTGCAGGAAACCACAAACATCAAGCGATAACAGCGGCTTGACCCCGAGTCGCCACCCTGGCGGCGGCTCGCGAACAGGAAGGCCCACAAACAGGAAGGTCTGATTCATGTCCCTCTCCGGCGCCCTGTCCAACGCCCTGTCCGGCCTGACCGCGACCGCGCGCAACTCCTCCGTCACCGCCTCGAACATCTCGAATGCGATGACCGAGGGCTACGCCCGCCGCACGCTGGAAACCTCTGCCCGCTCCACCGGGTCCTACGGCGGGGTCCAAGTGGACGGCGTGGTGCGCCACGTCGATCACGGGCTGGTGGCCGACCGGCGGGAGGCCAATTCCGCCCTGCAGCAAAGCGACACGATCAGCCAGTTCTACTCCCGTGTCGAGGATCTTCTGGGCACGCCGGAGGATGGGGCCTCCCTTTCCGGTCGGCTGACCAACTTCGAAAGCGCGCTGATCGCCTCGGCCTCGCGCCCGGACCTGTCGGAACGGCTGACGACCACGCTCTACGCCGCCCAGGACGTGGTGGACGCCTTCCGCCGCATCAGCGACGGCATCCAGGACATTCGGATGGAGGCAGACGCGGAAATCGACAGCTCCGTCACCCGGATGAATACCCTGCTCGACCAGGTCGCCGATCTGAACACCGGCATCAACAAGGCCCGGATGACCGGCGGCGACCCGAATTCCCTGATCGATCATCGCCAGGCGGTCATCGACGAACTGTCGGAGTACATCCCCGTCATCGAGGTCGCGCGCGCCAATGACACCGTCGCGCTCTATTCCGCCGGCGGGGCGATCCTGCTCGACGGCTCCTCCGCGGTGGAGTTCGGCTTCACCCGCACCAACATGATCACCGCCAACATGACCCAAGGCGCCGGCCTGCTGTCGGGGCTGACGATCAACGGTGTCGCCATCGACACCGAGGACGACCGTAGCCCGATCCTGGGCGGGCGGCTGGCCGCCCTGTTCCGCGCCCGTGACAGTCTGGCGGAAGGGGCCCAGGCCCGAATCGATTCCGCCGCCCGCGACCTGGTCGAACGCTTCCAGGACCCGGCGCTGGACCCGACGCTGCTGCCCGGCGACGCAGGTCTGTTCACCGATGGCGGCGGGGCCTTCCTGCCCGCCGACGAGGTGGGCCTTGCCGGCCGGCTGCAGATCAACGCTGCCGTGGACCCGGCACAGGGTGGCGAAACCTGGCGGCTGCGCGACGGGATCAATGCGGGCGCCCAGGGACCGGTCTCTGATGCCGCCCTGCTGCAGGACATGCTCTCCGCCCTGGCGGTGAAACGCCCCCCCGCCTCCGGCCCCTTCGCCACCTCCGGCCTGTCGGCCCCGGATCTGGCCTCCTCGCTGATCTCCATGGCCGGCACGGAACGCCATCTCGCCGAACAGAGCCTCAGCTTCGCCACCACCCGCGAGGCGGAGCTGAAGGCGCGACTGCTCTCCGACGGCGTCGACACCGATGAGGAAATGCAGCGCCTGCTTCTGATTGAACAGACCTACGGCGCCAATGCCCGCCTGGTGCAAACCATCGAGGACCTCCTCGACCGACTGATGAGTATCTGAGCCATGCCAAGCCCCATCACCATAGGCGACCTCGCGCAGAGCTTCATGCTGCGCCAGCAGAACACCGACCTGAAAAGCCGGATGAACCAGCTCAGCCAGGAACTGGCCTCGGGGCGCACCGCCGATGTCGCCCGCCATCTCTCCGGCAGCTATTCCTACCTGGCGGACGTCGAACGCAACCTCACCCTGATCGAGGGATACGACTCTGCCGCCAGCGAGGCGATCCTCTTCACCGGCACAATGCAAGAGGTGCTGGACCGCTACCAGACCCTGGCCACGGACCTCGGTTCCGCCGCCCTGACCGCGGCCGGCTCCTTCCTGGACGAGGCCGTGATCGGCGCCTCGACCCGCGCCTCGGAAGACATGGAAAGCATGGTCAACGCGCTGAACACCACCGTGGCGGGGCGCGCCATCTTCTCCGGCATCGACAGCGACACCTCACCGCTGATCTCCTCCGAGCAGATCCTGGACGAGCTGCGCACGGCGCTGGCCGGTCAGACCGACCTGGCAGGCGTCCAGGGCGTGCTGGACACCTGGTTCGGCCCCGGCGGCGATTTCGAAACGGTGGCCTACCAGGGCAGCACCACCTCACTGCGCCCCTTCCTGCTGGGAGAGGGCGAAACCGTCGACCTGGACCTGCGCGCCGACGACCCAGGCCTGCGAGAGCTGATGAAACACACCGCCATGGCCGCGCTGGCCTCGGATCCAGGCCTGGGGTTCGACAGCGCCCTGCAGGTCGAGATGATGAAGGCCGCGGGCGAGGGTCTCTCGTTCCAGCAGGAGGGCATCGTGCAACTGCGCGCCGATCTCGGCTATGCCCAGACCCGGGCCGAGGAGGCCTCGGCCCGGGTCGTGTCGGAACGCGCCGGCTACCTGATTGCCCAGTCCGAACTGCTGGCGGTCGATCCCTATGAAACGGCGACACAGCTGGAGGACGTTCAGTTTCAGCTGGAGGCGCTCTATGCTCTGACGGTGAAGCTCTCGCGCCTGTCGCTGACGGATTACCTGCGATGATCCGCCTCTGCGCCGCCCTGACCCTTTGCCTCGCCCTGCTGGCCGCCCCCCTCGCCGCCGGCCCGATCCGCATCAAGGATCTGGTCGAATTCGATGGGGTGCGTGGCAACGACCTTGTCGGCTACGGGCTGGTCGTCGGGCTGAACGGCACCGGTGATGGGATCCGCAACGCCCCCTTCACCGAAGAGATCATGTCGAACATCCTGGAACGGTTGGGGGTGAACATCACGGGAGAACAGTTCAGGCCGAAGAATGTCGCCGCCGTCTTCGCCACCGCGGAACTGCCCCCTTTCTCCCGCGCCGGGTCACAGATCGACGTGACCGTCTCGGCCATCGGCGACGCCTCCTCTCTATTGGGCGGCACGCTGATCATGACGCCGCTGAACGCAGCCGACGGACAGATCTACGCGGTCGCCCAGGGCACGATCATCGCCGGCGGTGCCGCCGCCGAGGGCGAGGCGGCGCAGGTGGTCCAAGGGGTGCCCACCGCCGGGGTCATCCCCGCTGGTGCCCGGGTGGAGCGGGAGGTCGATTTCGAGCTTTCCGCCCTGTCGTCCCTGCGCCTGGCCCTGCGCGAACCCGATTTCACCACCGCCGCCAGGATCGAGACGGCAATCAACAGCGCCTTCGGCACCGGCGCGGCGCGAATGCTGGACTCGGGCACGGTCCGCCTCGACATCCTCGCCACCGGCCTGCCCTCTCCGGCCCATGCCCTGGGCCAGGTGGAAAACATCCTGGTGGAACCAGAGCGCAAGGCCCGTGTGGTCGTCGACCAGCGATCGGGCACGATCGTCATGGGCGATGACGTCCGCATCAGCCGTGTCGCCGTCAGCCAGGGCAATCTGACCCTGCGGATCGAGGAGGACCCGGTGGTGGTTCAACCAAACCCCTTCGCCGAAGGGGAAACCGTGGTCGTGCCGCGCACCAATGCCGACATCATCGAGGAGCCGGGCATCGGCCTGGCGGAGATCGACGAGGGCACCTCGCTGTCGGAAGTGGTTGCCGGACTGAACGCGCTCGGCGTTGCGCCACGGGACATGATCGACATCCTGAAAAGCATCAAGGCCGCCGGGGCCCTGCATGCGGAATTCATCGTGCGATAGTCAGACCACACTGACGTAGAGTGGCGAAGCTGGCCCGAGACGCTTGCGACTGCCGTCGACCGGAAGGCTGCGTCGTGCAACCGCCCAGCAGAGCACACCGCGACGACAAGACGATCCTGGTTGGCCCATGCGCCCTCCCCCCTCATCTTGGGTCATGGCCATGCCCCACGAAGCGAAACGCAAGGCGCGCAGGGCGCAGGGCGCAGGGCGCAGGGCGCAGGGCGCAGGGCGCAGGGCGCAGGGCGCAGGGCGCAGGGCGCAGGGCGCAGGGCGCAGGGCGCAGGGCGCAGGGCGCAGGGCGCAGGGCGCAGGGCGCAGGGCGCAGGGCGCAGGGCGCAGGGCGCAGGGCGCAGGGCGCAGGGCGCAGAAATCTTGGCCCTGGTGGCATCGATATCAACCCCGGCAGCGGGCCAATTCACGGCGGCCCTCGATCATCCGGGCGGCTGAAGGGTGGCATCGGGGGAACATCGCCAAGACCTTGCACCGCCTCCCGCCAGGGCGGCAATGAAAAGGGGCCGGACCATCAGTCCAACCCCAGGGCCCACCGTCCAGGGCCAATGAACGTGACGGGGATCCGCAGATGCCCCGGTCACCCGAACCTCAGAAGGTCTGGTCGTAGTCGCCCACGCCCGGCTCGGTGCGGATCACCGCATCGACCTCCTCGAAGATCGCGCGCAGCTCCTCCGCGCTGTCGGAGCTTTCGCAGACCACCACCAGGTTCGGCGTGTTCGACGAGGCGCGCACCAGCCCCCAGGAGCCGTTTTCGAGGATCACCCGGGCGCCGTTCACCGTCACCACTTCCCTGATCGCCTTGCCGGCGAAGCTGTCGCCCGCCTCGGCCTTGGCCACCAGCTTCTGCACGATCCGGTCGAGGATGTCGTATTTCTCCTCGTCCGCCGCATAGGGCGACATGGTGGGCGTGGAATAGGTCACCGGCAGGGCCTTGCGCAGATCCGACATCTTCATGTCCGGGTTGCGATCCATCAGCTTGCAGATCTCGACCGCCACACGCATGCCGTCGTCGTAGCCGCGCCCGATGGGTTCAGCCAGGAAGTAGTGGCCCGACTTCTCGAAGCCCGCCAGCGCGCCCAGCTCGTGCACCCGGCGCTTCATGTGGCTGTGGCCGGTCTTCCAGTAATCCGCCTTGGCGTCGCCCGCGACCAGCTCGGGATCGCTGGCAAAGAGGCCAGTGGACTTCACGTCCGCCACGAAGGTCGACCCGGGGTAGAGCTTCACCAGGTCGCGGGCCATGATGACGCCCACCTTGTCGGCAAAGATCTCCTCGCCCTCGTCGTCCACCACGCCGCAGCGGTCGCCGTCCCCGTCGAAGCCCAGGGCGAAATCGGCGCCGGAGGCCTTCACGCTGTCGGCCATGTCATGCAGCATTTCCATGGCTTCGGGGTTCGGGTTGTAGTTGGGGAAGGTGTAGTCGAGCGTGTTGTGGCTCTCAACAACCTCGACACCCATGCGGCGGAACAGCTCGGGCGCATAGGCGCAGGCGGTGCCGTTGCCGGTGGCGCAGACCACCTTCAGTTTGCGGGACATTTTGAAATCGCCCAGCAGGTCGTCCATGTAGGCGTCCCAGACGCCGTCGACGAACTCCACCTTGCCGCCCTCGCGGGCCTCGCCCTTGCCGTTCAGCACGATGTCCTTCAGCTCGCCCATCTCGTCCGGACCGTGGGTCAGGGGCATGTCGAAGCCCATCTTCACCCCGGTCCAGCCGTTCGGGTTGTGCGAGGCGGTCACCATCGCCACGGCGCAGCCGCCCAGGTGGAAGCTGCTGAAATAGGCCATGGGCGTGATGCAGGGGCCGATGTCCTTCACCGTGATCCCGGCCTGCACGAGGCCCAGGATCAGGGCGTTCTTGATGGTCAGCGAGTAGTCACGGTAGTCGTTGCCGACAGCGATCACCGGCGGCAGGCCACGCTTCATCATCTGCGTGCCCAGGCCCAGGCCGAGGGCCGTCATGCCGGGCAGGTTGATCTCTTCGGGGTACTTCCAGCGGGCATCGTATTCCCGGAAGCCGGTCGGCTTGATCATCGGATCGCGCAGGAATTCCCAGGTATTGGGGGTGACGGTGGAAAGGGGTTTGGTCATGCCAAGTCATCCGTTTGAAATGAGACGAGAGAGGTCGCCTCAAAGTGGTAGCGAGGGCCGGACGGGGGATCAACGCAGATCCCGGGCGACCGGTGGTTTGTTACCGAAACGAAAAACTAGCGGCGGATGACCGCCGGGAAAGGGGGCGCAGCGGCGGAATTTCAGGCCCGGCGCGGTTGGACAGCCCCCGCCCCGGCGCCTATAGCTGCAACACATGCAAGACGCGGCGGGCCCGGCCCGTGCGCGAGGCGCGCCGGGGACAGGCGCGGGACAGAACGGAAGTGGGGCAGCAGATGGCAGGCAGGCTCTTCGGCACCGACGGGGTGCGCGGACAGGCGAACAAGTGGCCGATGACGGCCGACGTGGCGCTGCAACTGGCGGCGGCGGCGGGGCGGTATTTCCGCACCGACAAGCAGGACCACCGGGTGGTGATCGGCAAGGACACGCGGCTGTCGGGCTACATGCTGGAAAACGCGCTGACCGCGGGCTTCACCTCGACCGGCATGAACGTCTTCCTGCTGGGCCCGGTGCCGACGCCTGCCATCGGCTACCTGACCCGAAGCCTGCGCGCCGACGTGGGGGTGATGATCTCCGCCAGCCACAACCCGGCTGAGGACAACGGGATCAAGTTCTTCGGCCCCGACGGGTTCAAGCTGTCGGATGAGGCGGAGGATGCGATCGAGCGGCTGATGGCCGAGGGCGTGCCCCCCGCGCAACCGCAGAACATCGGTCGCGCCAAGCGGTACGAGGACGCGCGCGGGCGCTACGTGGAATATGCCAAGGCCACCCTGCCGCGCCGCACCCGCCTGGACGGGCTGCGCGTCGTGCTGGATTGTGCCAATGGCGCCGCCTATCGCACCGCGCCCGCCGTCCTGTGGGAGCTGGGCGCCGAGGTCATCCCCATGGGCGTCGAACCCAACGGGTTCAACATCAACGAGGATTGCGGCTCCACCCATCCCGAACAGGCCGCGCGCCGCGTGCGCGAAACCCGTGCCGATCTGGGCATCTGCCTGGATGGCGACGCCGACCGGGTGATCCTGATCGACGAGACCGGCCGGGTGGCCGATGGCGACCAGATCATGGGCCTGATCGCCGCCCGCTGGAAAGAGGCCGGCATCCTGGCGGGTGACAGCCTGGTGGCCACGGTGATGTCGAACCTCGGGCTGGAACGCTACCTGGAAGGCCACGGCATCGGCCTGGAACGCACCGCCGTCGGTGACCGCTACGTGGTCGAGCGGATGCAGCAGGGCGGCTTCAACCTGGGCGGCGAACAGTCCGGCCATATCGTGATGACCGACCATTCGACCACCGGCGACGGGCTGCTGGCCGCGCTGCAGTTCCTGTCGGCCATGGTGGAAACGGGCCGGTCCGCCAGTGACCTGTCCAACGTGTTCCAGCCGGTGCCGCAAAAGCTCATCAACGTGCGCTATGCCGATGGCAAGGCGCCCTTGGACACCGACCCGGTGCAGGAGGCCATCGCGCAGGGCGAGAAGGCCCTCGGCAAGGGCGGGCGCCTGCTGATCCGCAAGTCGGGCACCGAACCCCTGATCCGCGTCATGGGGGAAGCCGAGGACATGCAACTTCTGGACCGCGTTCTGAACAGCATCGTGGACGAGGTACGCGCGGCCAGCTGACCGCTCAGGCCGGGACCTGCGCCCGGGCGGCCCAGAGGCGCTGCGCCTCGGCGCCCGGATCGGACACCCCCAGCGTGTCCAGCGCCAGCTCGGCGGTGCCCAGCACGATCTCGGTGGCGAAATCATCCACCCAGTCCCCCGACCAGAGCCGCGCCAGCAGCGCCGGGTCGGTCCAGCCCCGGTTCAGCTTCCCCGTCTCCGCCAGCCGCGCGGGCGCCAGCCGGTCCAGCGGCGCGCCGTCGCGCAGGCCGAATAGCGCGATCTCCTTGCCCGGGTTGCGTTCGAACTCGCCCCCGCCGCCCTTGATGACAGTCAGGTTGTCCTGCCCCAAAAGGCGGCCCGCATCCGCCTGCAACTCCCGGTAGGGCGGGTGGAAGACCCCCTGGACGGAGGCCGGCGCGCGCGCCGGGTTCAGCACCCGCAGGACCGTGTTCACGCAGCTGCGCACGCCCAGCTTGTCCCGCAATTGCATCAGCGCCAGCAGGCCAGGCTGAAACTGCTCCAGCGGCAGGTAAGCGATGCCGTGGTCGGCCAGCAGGGCGCCCGCCTCGGGCACGGATCCCGCCACCGGGATCCCCGCATGGGGCAGCGCGCTGCGAACCGAGGCCGCCTCGGCCATGTGGTGTTCGGAATTCCAGCCGTGCAGCAGCACCGGATGGCCCGCCTGCGCCACCAGCCGGGCGGCCAGCAGGAAAAACGGCAGCCCTCGGGTGCGCCCGGCGGCATAGCTGGGCCAGTCGAGCGCGGGGCGGGGGATCTGTGGCAGAGCCTCGCGGGCAGCCTCGGCGAAACCCGCGATCTCGTCGGCGGTTTCCCCCTTCATCCGCAGCAGCATGAGGATGGCGCCCACGGCCTCCGGGTCGGCCCCCTCGGCCAGCATCAGGCGCAAGACCTCCGCCGCTTCCTCCTGCGTGTAGGAGCGTGACCGGCCCGGGCCACGGGCCAGGATGCGGGTATAGGGCGCCAGGCTCATCACGCGCTCACTCCGCCGCTTCGACGCGGGCGGGCGGCGCGGTCGCTGCCGCGCGCGGGATCGGTGAGCACCTGCATCTCTTCCTCATCGCAATCGAACATGGCGCAAAGGTAACGCCCCCGATCTTCGGGGCAATGAAGATCCGCGATCTCGGCCCGCCGACCCTGCCCGTTCTTCGCCCGCGCCCGGAACCCGTTGAACAGCGCCAGGTCGCAGCCGGGTGTCACCGCCAGATGCAGATCGGCAATGTCGCAGGTCGCCGTGCGGCGCGGATCGACGACCACCACGCGGCTGGCCAGACGGATCGCCTCGCCCGCGTCGCTGGTGATCGGCACGCAGGTCTGCTCCCGACATGGGGCCAGCCAGCGGGTCTTGTAAACTCCACTCCGGTCTCCCCGGCCCACCATGCTGGCGCCTGGCCCGAAAAACCGGCGGCTCAGGGCGGGTCCCCCTGCAGTTTTAATCATTGATTAGGGAAGCTTCGGCGAAATGGCCCCGCTGCCCTGTGACAGGAGGTTCCCATGCAGACGATCGACCACCCGCCGATGACCTGGCGCGACGACCAGAAGATTGCCTGGCCGATGAAGAAGCTGGGCCATGCCCAGCTTGGCGCCGCCGAAGGGGCCATGCTCTACTACATCGCCCGCGACTGGGTGTCGGGGCGATACCCCCTGCTGGAGCTTGGCTCCTTCCTGGGCGGCAGCGCGTCGCTGACCGGCGCCGGGCTGATGGCCAACCCCGACTGGGACGGCACCACGCGGCTGCACTGTTTCGACATCTTCGAGGCGAAGTTCGGCGATATGGCCGAATTCATCCGCACCCGCATTGATCCCGACTTCCGCGAGGGTGAGGATTTCCAGCACCTCTTCGAGGCCCAGACGGCAGAGGTCGCCCCGGCGATCGAGATCCACAAGGGCGACTTCGCCGAGGCCCGCTGGGACGGCGGCGCGGTGGATCTGGTCTTCGTCGACATCGCCAAGACGGCCGAGCTGAACCGCGTCGTGCTGGAACGGTTCCTGCCCGAGCTGCGCCCCGGACCGGGTCTGCTGGTGAACCAGGATTTCCACAATGCCGACAACCCGTGGATCCATTGCTCCCTCGGTCACCTGATCGACTATTTCGAGCTGATGGAGCCGCGCGCCGACGATTCCATCCTGCTGCGCCTGCGCGAGCCGATCCCGGCCCAAGCCCTGGCGGAGGCCGGCCGCTGGGAAGACCTGGACCCCAGCGATGCCCTGGCCCGGGTCGACCGGCTGCTGTCGCTTTTCCGCGAGGGCGGGCATGACACCCGCTACATCGAACTGGTCCGCGCCCGGCTGTTGATCCGCGGCGGCGATGCGGGCGGCGCCCTGGCCCTGGTGGACGAGGCGCTGGAACGCTTCGGCCCTGGCGACCCGAAGGAGCATTTCTTCTGGCTGCGCCGCTGCCGCGCCGTCCAGCAGGAGGCCGCCTGACACCCCCTCCAGGCGTGAGCAGCCCCTGTGCATGTTTGCGGGGCTGCGCTCTGGGGATTTCGGCCTATCTTTGGATCAAAGGAGGCCCCCATGAGCTGGAATCCCGACGCCCTTCTGACCGACCCGGACCTGATCGCCGCCTCGGCGCTGGAAACTCTCATCATCCCCCGCAGCCGCGACATCGGCGGCTTCGAGGTGCGCCGCGCCCTGCCCGCGCCCCGACGGCAGATGGTCGGCCCCTTCATCTTCTTCGACCAGATGGGCCCGGCGGAACTGCTGGCCGGCGACCGGATCGACGTGCGCCCGCATCCCCATATCGGGCTGGGCACCGTCACCTACCTGTTCGAGGGCAGCTTCCGGCACCGCGATTCCATCGGGTCCGATCAGGTGATCGTCCCCGGTGACGTGAACTGGATGGTGGCCGGGCGCGGGGTCAGCCATTCCGAACGCTCCCCCTCGGTCGAGGCGGGCGGCACCATCCACGGCGTGCAGACCTGGATCGCCCTGCCCGAAGCGGAGGAGACCCGTGCGCCGCTGTTCGAGCATTTCGCCAAGGCCGCCCTGCCCGAGCTGGAGGCCGAGGGAATCCAGGCCCGGCTGATCCTGGGCGACGCCTTCGGCGAGAGCGCCCCGGCGCAGCTCTTCTCCGAAAGCTTCTACCTGGACGTGACCCTGGCCCCCGGCGCCCGCTTCCCCCTGCCCGACGACCACGAGGACCGTGGCGTGCATGTCACCCATGGCGCGGTCGAGGTGGCGGGCGAGCGGTTCGAACCGGGCCGGATGATGGTCTTCCGGCCCGGCGACGCGATCACCCTGCGCGCCGGACCCGAAGGCGCGCGGTTCCTCGCCCTCGGCGGTGCGACGCTACCCGGGCCACGCTACATCTGGTGGAATTTCGTCGCCTCCGATCCCGACCGGATCGAAGCGGCCAAGCTGGACTGGCGGCGTGGCACCTGGGGCCAGGGCCTGTTCGACCTGCCCGTTGACGACCGGGAGGAATTCATCCCCACCCCCGAAGACGGCCCCGGCCGCCTGCTGCCCATGCGGGCCGGGGCGCGCAAACCGGGCGGGCAGCCCGGCTGACGCATGGGGTCGCTTGCGGCATGGCCTGCGCCGGGGCTATCCCCCGGGGCCCAGACCGGCAGGAGACCCCATGCCACGCGCGTCCTGCGCGCCTCGGACAGCTACGCCCACCACTGCGGGATCGACCGCGGCGGGGATTGCTACCGCCTCAAGACGCTTGAGGAATCGGGCGAGGCGGCCAAGGCGTGAAACAAGCTGGCCCATCACAACGACGCGGATCTGGACGCCGCGATCCGACAAAAGGGGTATTTCGATCCAGCAGCGATCCAGCAAGTCCAGGCCGAAAAGGCGGAATAGGCGCCCGATTTCCGGCGCAGTGCCGGGGCGACCTGCGCTAGGATCGCTTCATGATGTTCGAGCTGCCCTCCGATGACACCCTCTACGACGCGCTGCTGGCGCGGGACGCCAGCTACGAAGGCCGGGCCTGGGTCTGTGTCACGTCGACCGGCATCTTCTGCCGGCTGACCTGCCCGGCCCGCAAGCCACGGCGGGAGAACTGCCTGTTCCGTGCCCAGTTGGCCGACTGCATCGCTGAGGGGTTCCGACCCTGCAAGCGCTGCCATCCCCTGCGGGCGGCGGGCGAGGGCGACCCCGCGGTGCTGGCCCTGCTCGCGGCCCTGGACGCCCGACCCGATCACCGCTGGAGCGAGGCCTGCGTGATCGCCCTGGGTCACGATCCCTCCACCGTGCGCCGGGCGTTCAAACGCGCCTTCGGGATGACCTTCCTCGACATGGCGCGCCAGCGGCGGCTGCGCGACGGTTTCCTGACGCTGGCGCGGGGCGGCAAGGTGATCGAGGCACAGCTGGAGGCGGGGTTCGACAGCCCATCGGCCTTCCGCGCGGCCTTTGCCCGGCACCTGGGCGTCGCCCCAGGCCACCTGAAACGCGACGCCCTGCTGCGCGCCGAATGGATCCCGACGCCTCTGGGCGACATGGTCGCCGTGACCTGCGCGCGCCATCTGCACCTGCTGGAGTTCGCCGACCGCCGCGCCCTGGGTGCCGAGGTGCGCAGGCTGGCCAACTACGCCCGGGGGTCTCTGGGGCTGGGCACCCATGACCCCGGCGCGCAGATCCGCGAGGAACTGGCCCGCTACTTTGCCGGCGGGGGCGCGCGGTTCGACACACCGCTGGCGCTGCACGGTTCGGCCTTCACCCGGCAGGTCTGGGAGGAGCTGCGCCGCATCCCGGCGGGGGAAACCCGCTCTTACGCGGACCTGGCCCGCACCATTGGCCGCCCCGAGGCGCATCGCGCCGTGGCCCGTGCCAACGGCGCCAACCAGATCGCCCTAGTCATCCCCTGCCATCGGGTGATCGGCAGCGACGGATCGCTGACCGGTTACGGCGGTGGCCTGTGGCGCAAACAGCGCCTGTTGCAGATCGAGACGACGCAGCACCCCGCCCAAGCCGGCTGATCCGGCCCTGTCCGCCTGGCCTGCCCCGGCACCTCTCCAGACTGCGCGACACCGCCTCCGCGCGCACCTCGCAGTGCTGGAGAGAGAAATGACCGGCACGTGCGCAGACCCGCAGACCTACCCCCGCGGCTACCGGATAGAGAAGCTGGGCACCTTCGCGTCGGGCAAGGCGCCAGAAGGCACGCGAGGGGCCAGTCTCGGCCCTGGCGGCGTTCATATCGCCCCTATGCTCAAGGCTCTTGCAGCCCCCGAGGCGGAGGCCCTGGGGCGACAGATCTTGATAAGTCGTCTGTATACTGATTAAGAGTCAGGCGCACACGTGCACTCCGAGACAGTGGCGGGAGGGCTGACGCCTTCTGCGAGCGATCAAGGGATTGAACATTCTCTTACCCTCGCAGGAGACGACCATGTCGCATCCCATGCGCGCCCTCGGGCGCAGTGTGCTGCTTGCCACCGGAGCAAGCGGCCTCATCCTCAGCCCGACCCACGCCCTGTCCCAATCCTCCCCGGACCCGGCCCTGGTTCTCGACCCGATCCGGGTGCAGAGCGACCAGGAGGGAACGGACACCGCGGCCACCTCCGCCGTCGATGCCGCAGATCTGCAGACGCGCTATTCCGGCAACCCGCAGACGGCCCTGAATGCGCTGCCCGGGGTCTCGACCCGGCAGTCGTCCAACCAGCCCGGCATCGAGGTCAACATTCGCGGCCTCTCCGGCTTCGGCCGGGTCAACGCGATGATCGACGGGGTGCCGCAAAGCTTCAAGAACACCGCCAGCCATGAAAGCTCGGGGGGCAGCCTGCTCTATGTTCAGCCCGAATTCCTCTCCGCGATCGAGGTCGAGCGCGGGGCCGTTTCGGGGGCCGCCGGCAACGGCACCCTGGCCGGGGCCGCGAACTTCCGCACCCTGTCGCTGGATGACATCCTGCTGGAGGGGCGGAGCGAAGGCGGCATGACCCGGCTGAAATTCGGCGACAACGGCTATGAATACTCGGGCCTCGTGACCTACGGCAAACGCCTCGAGGGCCTGTGGAGCGGCGCGGGCCATGCCGATATCCTGCTGGGTTACGCCAAGTCGGATGAAGGCAACTACGCCACGGGGGACGGAGAGTTGGATGATGGCAGCGCGGGCCGCGGATCCGCGAACACCCCCGAGGGCCGGCTGGTGAAGATCGTCCTCGCCCCCAGCGAGGCGCATGAGCTGAGCTTCGGCCTGCTCGGCTATGAGAACACCTTCCAGAACTCCAGCTATACCTGGGATGTCGACAACCGGACCTACACGGCGGATTACGCCTACCGGCCCGGCAGCGACCTCATTAACCTGGACCTGTCGGCCTACTACAACGACACCACCCTGACCTACCCCGGCACCGGCGGCTCCTACGCGGGACGCGAAACCGAGGAGGAGACCTACGGGCTGTCCCTCAGCAACCGCAGCCACCTGGTGCTGTCCGGCGGGCGCAGGCTGGTCCTCGACTACGGGCTGAGCTGGACCCGCGACGACTTCCAGACCCATTCGATGCGGGGCGGCAACCACCCGGGGACGCTGGACAAGGCCAGCCTCTTTGCCGACGCCACCCTGGACATGGGGGCCACCACGCTGTTCGGCGGGCTGCGCTATGACTATTGGCGCGCCGACGGCTATCGCCCGCCTTACAGCGCCGGCGTGGCCGACTGCCCGGCCGACGGGCCGGATTGCGGCGACGAATGGGTGGACCGCGACGGCGGGACCTGGCTGCCGAAGATCGGCATCCGGCACGCGGTCAACGAGGCGCTGACGCTGGAAGCCAGCTATGCGCATACCTTCCGCCCGCCCACCACGCACGAGATGTTCTATGCCCTCGTGCCCTTCGGGGACGGCGTCGGCTCCGGCATGACCAACAACCTCGACCTGGATCCGGAGACCAGCCGCACCCTGGAACTCAGCGCCCACTACCGTCAGCAGGGCCTGCTGACCGCCGGCGACAGCGCCTGGCTTCGCGTCACGGCCTTCCAGAGCCGGATCGAGAACTACATCGTCAACGAATTCGTCGACATTCCCGGCGATCCCTACAGCCGCGCCATGTGGGTCAACACCGATGGCTCGACGCGCATGCGCGGCCTGGAGGTCGAGGGCGGCTACGATTCCGGCAAGGTCTACGCCAACCTGTCCCTGTCCATCAGCGACACCGACGATCAACCCTATGGCCAGGGGACCGGCATGGGCAACGGCATGACCTCGGCCCAGCCGGAGCGCATGGCGACGCTGGACATCGGCCTGCGCACCCTGGAGGAGCGCCTGACCCTCGGGACCCAGGTGCGGTATGTCGGGGAAAGCCAGCAGGCCGCCTTCGACTGGGGCAGCTACCCCGACGGCGCCTACATGGCCGAGACCGACAGCTACACGCTGGTCGATCTCTACGGCAGCTACGCGATCACCGAGGCGGCGCAGCTCTTCTTCTCGGTCGAGAACCTCTTCGATGAAAGCTACGGCTACCCGGGCGGCAGCGCGGCCGCCTACGAGGAGATGACCGGCCGCGGTCGCACCGTGATCGCCGGGCTGACGACCCGGTTCTAGGGCGGATCCCAGGCGCGCCCGGTGGCCAGGAGCGGAGCACGAGGCACACCCCCGACGGCCCCTCCCCGGGCGCGCCCCTGCCACCCCGGCAGGCCCCGACCACAAACGGCATCGAAGGAGACGAAGAATGACGCAGCCGCTGCATCTCATGCGCGAAAAGCCCCTGAGCGCGGCTGACGTGGAGCCTTTCGCCGCGCGTCGCCTCGCCCGGCAGATCCTGCGCACCACCCGCAACGTGGCCCTGGCCAGCCTCGACCGTCACGAGGGGTTCCCCTACAGCTCGATCACCAATCTCTCGGTCGAACCCTGCGGCGGGCCGGTGATCTACGCCTCGCGCCTCAGCCACCACGGGCAGAACATCCTGGCCGATCCCCGGATCTCGATGACCCTCGTGCAGGATGCCGGGCGCGACGTGCTGCGCGACCGCCGCCTGACCCTGATCGGCCGGGCCCATCCGCTGACCGGCAGCGCCTTCAAGACCGCCGGCGCCCGCTATTGCCGGAAGTTCCCGCGCGCCGGCCGCTATATCGGATTGCCCGACACGCTTCTGTTCCTTCTGCGGATCGAGGACGTCTTCCTGAACGGCGGCCCCGCCCGCTATGTCGATGACCTGCGCCCCGATGATCTGACTGTCCCGCTTGACGGGGCCGACGCGCTGGTGGCGGATGAAGGCGCGCTGATCGCCCATCTGGATCGCTTCCCGGAGAAGCTTCGCCCCCTGCAGTCGGGCGTCCCGTCCGGGTCACGCGGCCACTGGCAGGTCACGACGATCGACCCCGAAGGCATCGACTTGGGCTCGGAAACGGAATTCCTCAGGCTGGAGCTGCCCCGGCGCGCCCGTAGCCCGTCGGAACTTCTGTCCATGCTCGGCCCCGTTCCCGGCTGACCGGCACAGCAGCGCGGGCGATCAGGGATCCTGCCCGGTTTCGCGCTGCAACTCGATCAGCGCCTCGGCATTCGCACCGATCCGACCCAGAAGGTCGAAAAGCTGCGCCAGTTCCTCGGGGGTGAACCCCGCGCGGATCCGCTCCGCCCGGCGGTCGCCGGCCTCCAGCAGACGGTCGTGAAAGGCCCGCCCCCCCTCGGTCAGCCGCACGATGGTCGCGCGCCCGCGGCTGGCCGTCATCTCCATCGTCACCAGTTCACGCGCCTTCAGCAGCTTGAGCGCCCGGCTGGCCTGGGCCGCATCCAGATCGGCAGAGCGGGCGGCATCCCCCACCTTCAGCTCCGGCGTCTTGCCAAGCGCCAGCATCATCCGCCATTCCGGCAGACCGATGCCGAAGATCTCACGGTAGAAGACGGCCGCAGAGCGGTTCAGCCGGTTGGCGACCCCGGTGATCCGGAAGGACACCCCATGATCGAACAGCAGCGGTATCTGATCCGTTCCTTCCGTGTCTGCCATCATCCTGTCCTGTCGTCCTGCTGACCGGCCACAGCCTACCCAGCGCCGCGGCGCAATGCGATCCGCGTCAGCCATGTGATCGGAATTTTTGCTACGTATCTTTATGTTGACACGTCATTAAAGGATACGTCAACTAAAAGGGCATCGGAGGAGATGCACAGACATTCACGTTTCGGAGGAGAACAGGCATGGCCACGAAGGACGGGCGCAACACGCGCCCCTTGCGCAGCAATTACGAGATCGGGAGTTCATTCTGGGCGGTCCGCCGGGCGCAGTGGCGCGCCATGGGGCTGACCGACGAGGACATGGAGAAGCCCAAGATCGCCGTCATCAACACCTCGTCGGAACTGGCGATCTGCTTCAACCACCTGGACCATGTGGCGGCAGTGGTGAAACAGGCGATCCGCGACGCCGGCGGCCTGCCCTTCGAGGTGCGCACCGCCGCGCCCTCGGATTTCATCCATTCGGCGGGCAACGCGGGCAAGTACATCCTGCCCTCGCGCGACCTGATCACCAATGACATCGAGGTTCAGGTGGAGGGCGCGCAGCTGGACGGGATGGTCTGCCTGGCCTCCTGTGACAAGACCGCGCCGGGCCAGCTGATGGCGGCCGCGCGGCTGAACATCCCGACGATCTTCGCCATCTGCGGCTACCAGGGCAGCGGCCATATGGGCGAGGAGCATGTCGATATCGAGGAGGTCTTCCTCGGCGCCGGGCATCACGCCATGGGCGCCATCACCCTCGACCGGCTGAAGGAGATGAGTGAGAAGGCCATCACCTCCTCCGGGGTCTGCTCGGGGATGGGCACGGCCAATTCCATGCACACGGTCTGCGAGGCCCTGGGTATGACCTTGCCCGGCCATGCGCCGGTGCGCGCCGCGGGCGGGGGCATGCTCGACAACGCCGCCGAAGCGGGCAAGCGCATCGTCGACATGGTCTGGGAAGACCTGCGCCCGCGACAGATCCTGACCGAAGCCGCCTTTGAAAACGCCGTGCGGTCGGTTTTCGCGGTCAGCGGCTCGATCAACACGATCAAGCACCTGCAGGCCGTGGCGACCGAGGCCGACACCGATATCGACGTCTACGGCATGTATGAACGGCTGATGGACAGCTCACCGGTGCTGGTTGCGGTGCGTCCGAACGGCGACAGCTCGATCGAAGAGTTCGACGACGGCGGCGGCGCGCGGGCGATCCTGAAGAACCTCGGGGCGCTCACCCGGACCGAGGCGATGACCGTCGCGGGCAAGACCCTGGGCGAGACGCTGGACGGGTGGCAGCCGCCCACCGACACGGTGAAGACCGCCGAGGCGCCGCTGTCCGACAAGCCAGCCATCGTCCTCGTGCGCGGCAACCTGGCGCCCGATACGGGGATCATCAAGCTGGGCCTGCGCTATGACCGCAAGCTGAAGGTCACCGGCCCCGCCGTCTGTTTCGACAACCCCATCGACGCCATCGAGGGGCTGAAGGCGGGCAAGGTGACGGCAGGCGACGTGCTGGTGCTGCGCGGCCTCGGCGTGCGTGGCGGGCCCGGCATGGGCATGGCCTCGCGCGTGGTCTTCGCCATCGAGGGCGCGGGCCTGGGCGAGGACGTGGCGGTGGTCACCGACGGGCAGCTGTCGGGACTGGTGAACAAGGGGCTGGTCGTGGGCGAGGTGACACCCGAAGCCCACGGTGGCGGCCCCCTGGGGCTGGTGCGCGACGGCGACCAGATCACCATCGATGTGCTGGCCCGCCGCGTGGATGTCGACATGGACGACGCCGAGATGGAGACGCGCCGCTCTGCCCTGCCCCCGGTGGGACATTCCGGCCAGCGCGGCTGGCTGTCGATCTACGAAGGCGAGGTCGAACCGCTGTCGCGCGGCGCCGTTCTGATCCCGCCGCGCGGCTGAGCCCCAACGCGCGGCGGCACCGCCGCCGCGCGACAGGCACAGACCACCACCTTTTCCAGATCGCGAATGCATCTGTGCATCAATTGCTGTGGTTTCGCGAGGAATGGCGCTTCTAGACTATGACTTGTCAGGGGTCTTCGGACCTGCTGCACCTAGGGAGGAATTCATGAAACAGACCATCATCGGGGCTGCCATCGCCGCAGCCCTGGCCGTGGGGGCCGTGCCGTCCCAGGCCAAGGAACTGATCTATGGCAGCTGGATGGGGGCCAATGCCTCGACCAACGCGATCTCGCTGCCCCACTATTTCGAGAAGGTGAAGGAGGCCACCGGAGGGGAGATCGAGTGGACCCTCGTGCCCGGCGGACAGCTGGCCACCGGCGCCGGCACCGTCGATGCGGTCGCAGGCAACCTGATCGACGCGGGCACCACCATGGCGCCCTATACGCCGCGCGAACTGCCGGCCACCAACGCGATCTTCACCCGCACCGTGGCAGGCGACGACGTGGTCGGCACCGCAGGCGCGATGAACGAGCTGATCCTGCTCAACTGCCCCGAGTGCAAGGCGGAGTACGAACGCAACGACGCCGTGGCCTTCGGCGCCTACAACACCACCCCCTACCTGCTGATGTGCAAGCCCGAGGTCTCAACCGTGGCCGACCTGAGCGGCACCAAGGTGCGCGCCTCCGGCGGCGGGGTCGAGATCATGAAGATGGCCGGTGCCACTCCGGTGGCGATGAGCCCAGCCGAGGCGACCTCGGCGCTGGAGCGTGGCGTGGTGGATTGCGTCATGGGCTCGCTCGCCTGGCTGCGCAACTACGGCTACATGGACATCACCGAACATGTGATGGAATACCCCCTCGGCATGGCCGGTCCGCCGCTGCTGATGTATATGAACCGCGATGTCTGGAACGACCTGACCCCCGAACAGCGCAAGGCCCATATCGACAACGCGGCCGAGCTGGTCGCCGTGGGCACCATCACCGCGCAGATGGACATCGACGCCGAGGTGAAGGCCGCGGCCCTGGAGGAAGGCGTGATCTTCCACGAGGGCGGCGCCGATTTCGCCGACATCATGCAGCAGCGTGTCGATCAGCAGGAAGCGGCGATCATCGAGATGGCAACCTCCGTCGGCGTCGACGATGTCGAGGGACTGCTGGCCAAGTACAGCGAGCTTCTGGAGAAATGGGCCGACATCTCCGGAGAGGTGGGGACCGACGTGGAGAAATTCACCGAGGCCCTCAACCGCGAGGTCTATTCCAAGCTGGACCCCGAGGACCTCTGATCATCCCCGGCCCATCCGTCACCGGGGGCCCGCGCGGCCTCCGGTGACCCTTTTCAGCTCTCTGCCCGAAAGCGCATCCCCATGAAACAGCTCGACCGGGTTGCGAAAGCGACGACCGCAGTGGCCTGCATCTTCGTGATCATCATGATGCTGCATGTCAGCGCCGATGTCGTCGCGCGCACCTTCTTTCACTCTCCCCTCATCGGCACGACGGAGATCGTGGCGGCCTATTACATGGTGGCCCTCGCCTTCCTGCCGATTGCCTGGATCTCGCGCCAGCGCGGCCACATCATCGTGGAACTCTTCACCTCGCACCTGCCGAAGCGGAAGCTGAAGGCGCTTGATGCCTTTGCCGGCCTGGTGACCCTTGCCTACGTCTGCCTCTTCGTCTGGAAGCTCTTCGAGATCGCCATCGAGAAGACCCACATCCGCGAGGCCTGGGAATCCGCCACCGGCTTCGTCGAGATCTGGCCCTCGCGCTGGATCGTGCCCGCCGGGTTCCTGTTCATGGCGATCTACGTGCTGATCCACACGGTCCGCGATGCCCGCGCCGCGATCACCGGCCAGATCCCCGACGAGGACGAGCGCATGGAGGTGATGGAATGAGCGCCCCCCTGATCGGTGCCCTGGGCCTTCTGGGCGTTCTCGTCCTGATCGCCATCCGCATTCCCATCGGCGTCTCCCTCGGCGTGGCCGCCGTGGTCGGGCTGACCGTGCTGCGCAACGAACGCGTGGCGATGAACGTCATGGAACAGACGCCCTTCGAGGTTGCCGCCAGCTGGAGCCTGTCGGCCATCCCGATGTTCATCCTGATGGGGGCCATCGCCCACAACTCCGGCATTTCCGTCGCCCTGTTCCGGGCGGCGCGCCTCTGGGCCTCGCGCCTGCCGGGCGGGCTGGCGGTGGCCACCAACCTCGCCTCGGCCGGGTTCGCCGCCGCCTCCGGCTCCTCCGTCGCCACGGCGGCCACCATGGGCCGCCTCGGCATCCCCGAGATGCTGCGCGCGGGCTATGACAAGGGGCTGGCCGCGGGCGTCGTCGCCTCGGCCGGTACACTGGGCGCGCTGATCCCGCCCTCGATCATGTTCGTGATCTACGGGGTCTTCGCCGAGGTCTCGATCACCAAGCTTCTGGTCGCGGGCGTCCTGCCCGGCATCCTGACGGCGGCGGTCTACACGGCGATGATCATCATCCGGGCCAAGCTGAACCCCAAGATCGCCCCGCCGGTCACGGTGGACCCCGAGGAAGGCACCCTGTGGCAGGCGCGCTGGAAATCCCTGCTGCCGGTCTGGCCGGTGCTGGTGCTGATCTTCGGGATCATCGGCGGCCTATATGGAGGGATCTTCACCCCCACCGAGGCCGGGGCGGGTGGCGCCCTGCTGGCCTGCGCCATCGCGCTCTTCCAGGGCCGCCTGACAGGCCGGGTCATGTGGACCTCGGTGATGGAGGCCGTGACGACAACCGCCTCGCTGCTGTTCGTGGCCTATGGCGCGGTGATGTTCACCAAGTTCCTGGCGCTGTCGGGCCTGCCGGTCTTCCTCGGCAACACGATCGAGAGCTGGCAGCTGTCGCCCTACATGCTGATCCTGGCGGCCTCGGTGATCTACCTGATCCTGGGCATGTTCCTGGATCCGATGGGCGTACTGCTGCTGTCGCTGCCGGTGATGCAGCCAATGTTCGACGCCGTCGGCGCGGATCCGATCTGGGTCGGCGTGATCGTGGTGAAGTTCATCGAGATCGGCCTGCTGACCCCGCCCGTGGGCTTCAACGTCTACGTGGTGAAATCGGTAGTCGGTGACGAGATCCCCCTCGGCCGCATCTTCCGTGGCGTGGGTTGGTTCCTGGCCTGCGAGGCGATCATCATGTTCCTTCTGGTGGTCTTCCCGCAGATCTCGCTGGTCCTGCCGAACGGGATGTAAGAAGCTGGGCGGCCGCATGTCCGGCCGCCCCTCCCTCCGACGCCCCGTGATCCCAGGGCGCCACGGGTTGCACGGCCTCGCGCAGCCAGTCGCACATGGCCACGACCAGCCGGTCCTGCGCCCGCGACACCGGGACCCAGGCCGACACCCAGAGATCCGGAATGGTGTACTCCTCCAGCACACGGCACAGCTCCCCGCGCGCCACGTAGGGCCGCGCCAGGTAGTCGGCGACCACGGCCACGCCGAGGTCGGCCAGGGCCGCCTCGACCAGGACCTGGCTGTCGTTGACCGAGAAGTGGGGATTGATCTCGACGCTGACCGGCCCCTGCCGTCCCTCGAACACCCAGTTCGACCCGATGGGGTGGAAGGACAGGCAATCATGGTTCAGCAGGTGACGCGGATGGCTCAGCTCCCCCGCCTGGGCGAGATAGCCCGGGGAGGCCACGGTCGACCGCGGATAGGGACAGAGCGGCGTCGCCTCCACATTGGGGTAGGAGGTCGGGATCGCCCCGATGGCGATGTCGAACCCCTCCTCCAGCGGATTGACCGAGCGGTCCATCAGCACCAGGTCGATGCGCGCCTCGGGATGGGCGGCCTGGAACTCGGTGATGATGCGCCCGAAATGCAGCACGCACAGCGTCGTCGGGCACTTGATGCGCAGCGTGCCGGCCATGGGTGAGCCATGGGCCCGCAGGTCGGCGAAGGCGTCGGTCACATCCGCCACGATCGCCATGAAACGCGGATGCACCTGCGCGCCCGTCTCCGTCAGTTCCAGCTTGCGGGTCGAGCGGATGAACAGCGGCGCGCCGATCTGGTCCTCCAGCCGGTTGATCTTCTTCGAGATCACCGAAGGCACTGTATCCAGGTTGCGGGCCGCAGCCGAGAAACTGCCCGCGCGCACGACCGCCAGGAAGGTGCGCATATTGTCGATGGTATCCATGGGGTCTCCTCTCCCTGCGTCAAATGTCTTTCGCGATGCGCAAAAGGTAAAGGCGTAAATCTGTTCTGTTTCTGAGGGTAACGGGGTGCGACGGTCCCCGGGAATTCAGAGGGAGGAGCATCGCCATGAGCGACCAATTCAACACGGCCACCCGGATCGTTCGTCGGGATGCCGGGCGTCCCGTGGACCGGCTGAGCGCGGACATTTGCGTCGTCGGCGCCGGGATTTCCGGTGTCACAGCCGCGCTGGAGGCCGCCAAGCTGGGCCGCAAGGTGGTGCTGGTCGACAGCCAGCCCGCGCTTGGCGGCCAGGCCGTGAACTCGATCATCGCCACCTTCTGCGGCCTCTTTTCCAACGGCACCCATGGCTACCAGTTCACCCACGGTATTGCCGACGATCTGCTGGGCTATCTGGAACGCCAGGACCAGGGCATCTTCTATCGCCACGGCCCCAACACCACGGTGGTCTACTACGACGAGGTGGCCCTGGGTCGCTGGGTCGAGGAAAGCATCCTGGCCGCGGGGATCACCGTGGTCCTGGGCGCCATGCTGAACGGCACCGAGGTCGAGGGCGGGCGCGTCACGCGCGGCCATTTCCTGACCCGCTATGGCGCGCTGGACGTGGACGCTACCGGCTGGGTCGATGCCTCCGGCGATGCCGCACTGGTCTGGCAATCGGGCTTCGACTGTCGCGAGCCGGACCAGAACGGCGTCTACGGCACCCAGATGGTGGTGATGGAGAACATCAACGAGGCCGCCCAGCCGACCCGCGACCTGATCGGCGCCCGGATGAAGGAGGTGGGCGATCAGTACGGGTTGCGGCGGCGCGAGGGGCTGGGCTTCACCATCCCCGGGCGTGGCATCGCGGCGATGAACATGACCCACGTGGAAACCCCGCTGGAACCGGTCGCGGCCTCTGCCGCCGCCCTGGACGGCAAGGACCAGGCCATGCGCGCGGTGGACTTCCTGCGCAAGGAATTCCCCGACTGCTTCGGCGAGGCACGCATCCGCTCCTTCGGGCTGCCGGGCATCCGCCAGACCCGTTGGATCAAGGGCCGCCATCACCTGACGGTCGAGGAGATCCGCGAAAGCCGCAAGTTCGACGATGCCATCGGCCGCACCGCCTGGCCGATCGAGTTGCACGACCATGACGACGGCCACCACTGGATCGTCTTCGACAAGGATCACGTGCATTACGTGCCGCTTGGCAGCCTGGTGCCCGAGGCCTGTCACAACGTCATCGCCGCCGGGCGCTGCATCGACGCCGACAGCGCCGCGCTGTCCTCGGTGCGCGTCATGGGCCCCTGCATCGCCATGGGCATGGCCGCGGCCCATGCGCTGGACCTCGCCGGAACCGGCAGCACCCATCAGATCGACATGGACGAGATGCGCGCGCGGGTATCCGATAACGTCGAGCGCCAGCACTACCGCTGGGACGAGAAGGAGCTGGCCTCGGTCGCGACCAATTCGTGACCCGGACCGGAGGAGGAAGAATGCAACTGACCGATACTGAAAAGGCCATGCGGGACGGCGACGGCGGGGAGGCCGTGGCCGCCGCGATGGACCTTCTGATCCGCTACGGCACGGCGCTTGGCGCCGAGCGCCTAGTGGAAACCGACAACGTGGCGGGCGCCTTCAACGCCTCCACCCCCTCGGTGCGCAAGATCGCCGAGAACGGCATGGCCGAGGTCTTCTCGCGCCTCAACCTCGACAGCGACAAGACGGTCGAGATCCCGCAGATGCGCGCCCGCACCTGCCAGCTGATTACCGGCATCGACGACCAGAACTGGGCCCTGCAGGGCGCCGATCCGCAGATGGTCGAGATGCAGCGCGACAGCGAGGCCTTCGTCGGCCAGCGCGGGGTGAACCTGATGGCCACCTGCACCCCCTACCAGGTCGGCAACGTGCCCACCTTCGGCGAACATTGCGCCTGGATGGAAAGCTCCGCCGTGATCTACTGCAACGGCGCGCTTGGCGGGCGCACCAATGTCGAGGGCAAGGAAAGCACCGGCGCCGCCGCGCTGACCGGGCGTATCCCCTACTGGGGCTATCACCTTTCCGAAAACCGCTACGGCAACCGCCATATCCGCGTCGACGTGCCCGTGCGCTCGATGCTGGACTGGGGTTTGCTGGGCTATTTCACCGGCGAGATGGTGGAAGAGAACATCCCCGTGCTGGAGGGCGATATGTCCGGCGTCGACCTGGTCAAGCTGAAGCATTTCGGCGCCGCCGCGGCCTCCTCCGGCGGGGTGGAGATGTACCACATCCCCGGTCACACCCCCGAGGCGCGCACCGTGGACGAGGCCTTCGGCCCCAATCGGGCCGATGATGTCCACGTCTACGACGCCACCGCGCGCAAGAAGATGTACGACACGCTGCAAAGCGCCGAGGACCGCAAGGTCGACTTCATCATGCTGGGCTGCCCGCACAACTCGATCGAGCAGCTGGCCCGCATCGCGCATCTTCTGGACGGCAAGCGGCTGCACCCGGATGTCGCGCTCTGGGTCCATACCCCGCGCGCGATCCGTACCGTCGCCGAACGCTCGGGCTACGTGGCGCGGATCGAGGCGGCGGGCGGCAAGGTGATGTCGGACACCTGCCCCGCCATCTCGCGCCGCCTGCCGCCGGGGGTGCGCGTGATCGCCACCGACAGCGCCAAGCAGGCCCACTACCTGCCCGCCATTGCCAAGGTGCAGGGCTGGTTCGGCAGCCTGGAGGCCTGCATCGAGGCCGGCCTGACCGGCACCTGGACGGGAGACTTCTGATGGAAACGCTGACAACACCCCTGCTGATCCGTGGCCGCTGCGTCGTTGCCGGCCGGGCCGAGGGCGAGGCCTTGGTCACCACCCAGACCATCTCCGGCTGGGGCGGGATCAACGAGCGTGACGGCTCGATCATCGAGCGTCGGCACGAGTTGGTCGGGCAGAGCTTCGCGGGCAAGATCCTGGTCTTCCCCGGCGCCAAGGGATCCTCCGGCTGGTCCGCCTTCTTCCACATGACCCGGATCAATGGCGTCGCCCCGGCGGCCATGCTGTTCACCCGGATGACGACGAAAATGGCGCTCGGGGCCGTGGTGACGCGCGTCCCCTCGATGACAGATTTCGACCATGACGTCTTCGACAGCATCCGCACCGGGGACTGGGTGTCGGTCGACGCCGAGGCCGGCGAGATCCGCGTCACGCGGCGCGGCGACAGCACGTCGTGAGCAGGCGCCGCCCGCGTCGATCTCCGGGCCCTTGCCCGCCTCGCGATCAGATCGAGGTCGGGCAGGGTGATCCGATGTAGCGGCGCCTGAGCCTCTTGCACGACCGGGCGTCGAGGCGCCCGGTTCAAAGGGGGTCACGCCTGAACGGTTCCTTCGCGCAGGGCTGCGAACGCTGGCACTTCCCCGTGCCCCGGAGGCACTTATCCCCTGGGCGCGGTGAAAGGTCGTCCGAGCACGGTGTAGCCGTTCAACACGGCGGCACGAACGTGGAGGCCTGCGACCTGGCGATCGAAGTCGCACGCCCTGCGGCTCTGCCCCTACAGCCCCAAGCACCGCAAATGTTCAGCGTGAGTCGCGCAACCATCGGCCGCTGGACCGACAGGGTCCATATCCCGCTTTAACAGCGTGCGGGAAGGACCTTCGTGACGGTGGACGAGGGGCTTGCCTGCGTGACGGACTTGAGGAACCCGCTCGACGCGAAAGGCGCGATGCAAAACAAGATCAATATTTCAGGAGAAAGAAGTGGTGCCGGTGATAGGACTCGAACCTACGACCCCATCATTACGAATGACGTGCTCTACCAGCTGAGCTACACCGGCACTTCCCTCGGAGGGCCCGCGAACGGGGCCTCGTGGGCCGGGGCTATAGCACCCCGGCGGCGGTTGGAAAAGCGCAAAGTGCGCGCTTTTCCGGGAGCTTTCAGCGGCGATCGCCGGAGGGATCGCCCGGGCTGTGCTCGGGCGGGATGACCTCGGCTTCGGGGATCCCGTCGGACGCCTCCTGCGCCTGGCCGTCGGGCGCCTCTGCCGTCCCCGTCTCGCCCGGCATCTCGGGTGGGGTGGCGGCCTGGGCGGCGGCGGGCACTCCGGCCCCCTCATCCACCCGGCCGACGATCAGCGGCAGCATCGCGCTGGACATGGTCGTCTGGTAATCCGCCGCCGGCGCGTCCTTCCAGGCGAGCGTGTCGAAGGCCTGGCAGTTCTCGCAGACCGGCACCCATTCGGCGTGGATGTGGTGGCAGTTCTCGCAGGTCCACTGCGGGCCGCGCGGGGCGGAGACGGCGCGCGCCAGCCAGCCCTTCACCACGGCGTCCGAGGCCCCCTCGCCGCGTTCGATCGCCGCCATGATGGTCAGCGCGCGGGCATCGGGTTTCTCGGTCGCCAGATCGCCGAGGGCCTTGCGGGCGGCGGGGAAATCCTCCGCCGCGATCAGCAGCTCGGCCTGCAGCAGCCGGGTCTCGCGGTGCTCGGGGTGGATGCGGGTCAGGGTCTTGAACCGCTTCAGCCGGGCCTCGGCGTCCTCCTCGGGATGCAGCGCGGCAAAGGCGGCGGCGAGGTCGGGATGGGGATGGGCCTCCCAGGCCTTCTTCAGGACGCGGGTGGCATATTTCGGCTTGCCCTGCTCGGCATAGGCGCGGGCGGCAAAGACGGCGGCAGGGATCAGGTCGGGCGACAGGCGGTTGGCCTCGATCGCGGCCTCGCGCATCTCGATGGTGCTGTCATCGGCCAGGACGGTCTTCGCCTCGCTGAGGGCCAGCACCGCATCGCGGCGCTTGTGCACGTCGCGCGGCAGGGCCCCATGGCGCAGCTTCGCCTTTAGAGTACCGCGAGCGCCGGACCAGTCCTGGTTGGCCGCCTGCAGCTTCAGCAGGGTGTCCTGCACCTCGACGTGCTGCGGCTTCAGGGCGAAGGCCTTCTCGGCCAGCTTCATCGCCTTGTCGGTATCGCCCGCCTCCAGCTTCTGTTTCATCAGCCCGCGCACGCCGACGAAGCGGGTGCGTTCATCGGTCACCAGCCGCTTGTAGGCCTCTTCGGCGCGGCGCTTGTCGCCCGCGACCTCGGCCGCCTGGGCGATGACCAGCGTCGTCAGATCGGGCCGGTCGAGATATTTCTCGGCCTTGGTGGCCTTGGACATGGCCAACCGCCCCTCGCCCGAGGCCAGCGCCATCAGGCTGTCGCTGAGCGCGTTGAAGCCCTTGCGCTCGCGGTTGCGGTCGAAATAGCGGCTAAGGGCGGTTTCATCGCCGTTGATGAACTTCAGCAGGGCGATCAGCAGCCCGGCCAGTTTCAGCAGCAGCCAGATGGACAGCACCAGCAGCAGCAGAGCGATAACCGCGCGGATCGGGGTCAGGTTGAATTCCATCGCGCCAAAGGCGATGCGCACCCCGCCGTCCAGTTCCAGCAGGTAGGCGGCGCCGAAGGTGGCCGCCCCCACGAGCAGGACGAAGACGAGGATTTTCACCAGGGACCAGAGCATCAGTTCTTCCTCACTTCGTCTGTTCGGACAGCGTTTCGGCTGCGGTGACGGTGTCGGAGCGGGTGCGGGCGAGGTTCATCCAGTCGTTCATGGCGGCCAGAGCCGGCTCCGGCAGCCCATCCAGTTCGACCAGGGCCTTCTTCAGGTCACCGTCGCGCAGAGCGGCCTCGGCGCGCGACAGGATCGCGTCGGGGTCGTCCCCCTCCTTCGGGGTCAGAGACCGCGCGCCCAGCTGGTTCTTCAGGAAGTCGTTGAGGGATCCCCCCAGACTGCCGTCGCGGGTGGCGGCAAGGGCATCGCGGGCCGCATCGGGCAGATCGTCCCGCAAGCGGGCCATGGTCGCCACGCCGGCCGCGGCATTGGTCTCCAGGGCGTCGGGAATGTCCAGCCCCAGCTCGGCCAGGGTCTTCAGCGGTGCCTCGAAGGGCTCACCATCGGCCAATGCCCCGTTCAGACGCACAAACGCAGCGCGGATCTGGGTATCGCGTGCGGTGGCGGCGGCGTCCTCGCGCATCTGCTGGCTGTCGGTGACCATCTCCTGGATCTCGGCGCGCTGGTCCTCCATGGCCTTTTGCAGGCGCGCGAGCTCGTCCTCATAGGCGGCGATGGCGGAATCCGAGACACTTTCGGCCAGGGGCTGCTTTTCAAGCTCATCGACACGGGCGGTCAGCGCATCGAGGTCCGACCGGGTGCTTTCCACACTCTGCTGCAGATCAGCAAAGCTCGCCTCCATGTCGCTGACACTGGCGGTCACGGCATCCAGAGCCGACAGGTCAGGGCCCGCGTCCAGATCCGCGCGCAGGTCCTCCAGCGTGGCGGCCTGATCTTGCTGCGTCTGCTCCAGCGCGGTGGTGTCGACGGGCGGGAAGGCGATCATCGCGGCGCCGAACCCGATGCCGGCGGCGACCACGCCCCCCAGCAGGGCCGGGCCGAAGCCCCCCCGACGGGCGGGCGGTTCCGCCTCGGCCGCGGGCGGCGGCGTATCGGCGGGCGGGCCGTTCGGGGTCTCATCCGCCTGCAGCCGGTCGTCGCCAGCGGCAAGCGGGCTTTCCTCGTCCAGATCGGTCAGCTCTTCCTCGGGAATGGCGACCGCCGCGGCCGGATCGGCAACTTCCTCGCGCGGATCATGCTCGGGTGCGACCAGTTCCGGCGCGTTGTCCGTCGGGTCATGCTCCGGTACGGTCAGTTCCGCCTCGGTGCCCTCCGGCGCGGGGCCGGTGTCGACGTCTTCCTCTGGCCGGCCCGTCTCCTGGCTGGCCTCCGCATCCGTCTGGCTGCGTTTTTCGGTCTCGTCGTCCCTGGTCTGAGCCAATGATCAACCCCTTCGCTTCTGGGCGTTCGATTCTGGGCGCCCACCATGGCGCATCACGGGCAGCTTAGACGCCACCCCCTTTGTTCTCAAGCTGATGCGCTGCGGCGATAAGTCCAGTGATCTCGTTCAGCATGGTTTCGCCGCTTGGCCGGGCGGCGACCGACAGCCGGGCCGGCGACAGGGCTCGCAGCGGCGCGGCGGCGGCGGCACTGATGGCCGTGACCAGCAGCGGCGCACCGCCCTGCCATTCCGCCGCCAGCCGATGCGCGGCGCCCGGCGAATAAACCGGCACGACGACGGGTGCCGGCCCCTGCATCGCCTGCCGCGCCTCCGGCGTGGCGGCACGGGGCGCCTGGGCATAGGCCTCCACCGCCTCGGCACGCAGCCCGGCCGCGACCAGCCGCCCCACCAGGTCGCCGCGATGCTGCGCGCCGCGCAGATGCACCAGCGGCCCGGCGGGACGTTCTTTCAACAGAAGGGCCAGCAGGGCCTCTGCGTCGCCATCGGCGGACATGGCCCACATCCCAGCCTCGCGCGCGGCCCGGGCGGTGGCCTCGCCCACGCACCAGGCGCGGCGGGCCACGGCCCCGGCGCGGACCAGGGCCCGCACCCCGTTGCGCGAGGTGAAAATCGCCTCGAACGGGCCTTCGGGCAGGGTGATGGCGTGAAATCTGATCTGTTGCAGGGGCGAGACCACAAGCCGCGCGCCCTGCCCCGCCAGCTGCGCGGCCAGCGCCGTCGCCTCCGGCTCGGGCCGTGTGATCATCACGATGGGGGCCATCCGCTCTCCTGCCCGGGACGGTGGTCGTCATTGTTCCCGGCTCCTGCCAGTGCTACCTCCCGCACAGAGGTTTCGCAACGGACGTGCCATGCCCCCTTCCCTGACCCTTCTCGGCATCGAAAGCAGCTGCGACGACACCGGCGCGGCGCTGGTCACCGGCCAGCCCGGCGCGGCGCGGGTCCTGTCCTCGGTCGTCGAGGGCCAGGCAGAGCTGCACGCGGCCTTCGGTGGCGTCGTCCCGGAAATCGCCGCCCGCGCCCATGCCGAACGGATCGACAGCTGCGTGGCCCGCGCGCTGGAGGAGGCCGGCATCACACTGGCCGAGGTGGATGCCATCGCCGTCACCGCCGGGCCGGGCCTGATCGGGGGCGTCCTGTCGGGCGTCATGTGTGCCAAGGGGCTGGCGGCGGCGACGGGCAAGCCGCTGATCGGGGTGAACCACCTGGCGGGCCACGCCCTGACGCCGCGGCTGACCGATGGCGCGCCCTTCCCCTATCTGATGCTGCTGGTCTCCGGCGGGCACTGCCAGTTCCTGCTGGTCCATGCCCCCGACCGCTTCACCCGGCTGGGCGGCACCATCGACGATGCCCCCGGCGAGGCCTTCGACAAGACCGCCCGCCTGCTGGCCCTGCCCCAGCCCGGCGGCCCCTCGGTCGAACGCACGGCGCGGGACGGGGACGCGAAACGCTTCCGCTTCCCGCGGCCGCTGCTGGACCGGCCCGGCTGCGACATGTCCTTTTCGGGGCTGAAGACCGCGTTGCTGCGCGAGCGCGACGCGCTGATGCAGGACAACACGCTGCGCGCAGGCGACCGTGCCGACCTTTGCGCCGGGTTCCAGCAGGCCGTGGTGGACGTCCTGCGCGAGAAGACAGCGCGCGCGCTGGATCTCTACCTGGCCGAGGCGCCCGCGCAGCCGATGATCGCCGTCGCGGGCGGCGTGGCGGCCAATGGTGCCATCCGCGCGGCCCTGACCGGGCTTTGCGCCGAACGGGGCGTGGCCTTCACCGCGCCGCCGCTGGCGCTATGTACCGACAACGCGGCGATGATCGCCTACGCCGGG
This sequence comes from Pseudooceanicola marinus, assembly GCF_002786295.1. Lineage (GTDB taxonomy): Bacteria > Pseudomonadota > Alphaproteobacteria > Rhodobacterales > Rhodobacteraceae > Pseudooceanicola > Pseudooceanicola marinus. The sequence continues at coordinate 249,909 of NZ_PGTC01000024.1, forward strand.
CTGGAGCGGTTCGCCGCCGGAGAGACCGACGACATGACCCTGGCGGCCCGCCCGCGCTGGCCACTGGACAAACGCGCGCCCGCCCTTCTGGGGTCAGGCAAGAAGGGAGCCAAGGCATGAGTTCCGCCCCCGTTTCCGTCCCCATTTCCGTCCTCGGCGCCGGGGCCTTCGGCACCGCGCTGGCCACCTCCTTTGCCGCTCATGCGCCGGTCTGGCTGTGGGGGCGCAACGCCGAGGTCATGGCGCGGATGCAGGCCGACCGGACCTGCCCGCGCCTGCCCGGCGTGACGCTGGACCCCGGGCTGACCTGCGCCAGTGACATCACCGCCCTGCCCGCCTCCGGCCCCGTCCTGCTGGCCGTGCCGATGCAGCAGCTGCGCGCCGTCACCACGCGCTTTGCCGATCAGCTGGCGCACCGGACGCTGGTCCTGTGCTGCAAGGGGATCGAGCTGTCGACCGGGCTGCGTGCCAGCGAGGTGCTGGCCCAAACCCTGCCCGAGGCGACGCTGGCCGTGCTGACCGGTCCCAGCTTCGCCGCCGACATCGCCCGCGGCTTGCCCACGGCGCTGACGCTGGCCTGCGAAACCGCCGATTGCGCCGAGGAGCTTCAGGAACAGCTGCAGGCGCCACACCTGCGCCTGTACCGCACCACCGACGTGACCGGGGCCGAACTGGGCGGGGCGATGAAGAACGTCATCGCCATCGCCTGTGGCGCGGCCATAGGTGCCGGGCTGGGCGACAGCGCCCGCGCCGCGTTGATGACCCGGGGGTATGCGGAAATGTCGCGCATGGCCAAGGCGTTAGGCGCCTCCCCCGCGACGCTGGCGGGGCTGTCGGGCTTCGGCGATCTGGCACTGACCTGCACTTCGGAGGGGTCGCGCAACTATCGCCTCGGCCTGGCGATCGGACGCGGCGAGGACTTCGACCCCGCTGTCACCGTCGAAGGCGCCGCCACCGCCCAGGCCACCCATGCCCTGGCACAGCGCGAGGGATGGGACATGCCGATCACCGAGGTCGTCACCGGCCTTGTGGACCAACGGCTGGATGTGAAAACTGCCATGGCGCAACTTCTGGCGCGCCCCCTGAAGGAGGAAACCCCATGACCTTTATCCTGATCGCCCATGACAAGCCCGGCGCGCTGGAAATCCGCAAGGCCAACCGCGACGCGCACCTGGCCTACCTGTCCGAGACCGGCGTCGGCACCTTCGGCGGCCCGATGCTGGATGCTGACGGCAACATGTGCGGCTCGATGCTGATCCTCGACGTGGCGGACATGGCGGCGGCCGAGGCCTGGGCGGCAGGCGACCCCTATGCCAAGGCGGGCCTGTTCGAGAGCGTCGAGATCAAAGGGTTCAAGCAGGTGGTGGGTCTCTGATGCGCTACTGGCTCTTCAAGACCGAGCCGAACACCTGGGGGTGGGACGACCAGGTGGCGAAGGGCGCGGACGGCGAGGAATGGGATGGCGTGCGCAACTACCAGGCGCGCAATTTCATGCGCGAGATGAAGGTGGGTGATCGCGGCTTCTTCTACCATTCTGTGAACGAAAAGCAGGTGGTGGGCATCGTCGAGGTGATCGCCGAGGCCCATCCCGACAGCAAGACGGACGATCCCCGCTGGGACTGCGTGGACATCCAGGCGGTGCGGCCCTTTCAACGGCCTGTCACCCTGGACCAGATCAAGGCCGACGGGCGGCTGGACGACATGGTGCTGGTGAAGAACTCCCGCCTGTCGGTGCAGCCGGTGACGGCGGAGGAATGGCGCATCGTCTGCGCCCTGGGCGAGACCGACCCGGACTGAGGGTGTCGGGGCGGCGGCCCCGTCGCCGGAGGGCGACTGGTGGAACGGTCTCATGTGAGGCGACAGCCAAGCGGCGGACCGGACGTGCGGAACGAACGAAGGGGTCGGACAGCGCCCAACCCCTTCGTCACCCCACGTGCTCCCTACGCACCACACGTGATCTCTGAATAGGTCGGGCCGTACTGGCCGTGCCACGGGTCTAGCACGAGATCCCGCGCCACGGCAAAAGATCAATGATTAGAATGCGATGTAACGGCTCAGCCGTAGACCGATTCCTTGCCGAAATGCTTCACCAGCATGTAGTAGATCACGGCGCGGAACTTGTTGCGCTCGGACTTGCCGTAGGTCTCCACCACGCTGTCGATCGCAGTCATCAGCTCCGGCCCGTCGGACAGGCCCAACTTCTTGATCAGAAAGTTGTTTTTCACCGTTTCCAGCTCTCCCGGCTGGCTGGAAGCGACGGTCGAGGCATCCGCGTCGTAGATCGTCGGACCGCAGCCGATGGTCACCTTCGTCAGCAGGTCCATGTCCGGCTCCATGCCGCATTTCGTCTTCAGATCCTCGGCGTATTTCTCGATCAGCTCATCCCGTTTGCCCATCTCTTTCCCCTCTTCGACTACAGGCCCGCCCAATGCGTTCCCTAACAAGAAGTTAATCGGCAAATCCGCACGGAAGAAATCCAAATTTACCATGGGCCCGTAGGAATCTTCGGGCGTACGCCCCCTGAAACCGCGTTTTCTTGCAAATATTTCATGACAAGCGCACTCCGCAGGGGCACCCTGATGCCATGTGGCGCCATGCCGCAAACACAGCTCTGCAGGACAACGACAGGGCCGGGAACAGGGAGACAAGACATGACACAGGAAGTTTTCGTCGTGGCCTATGAGGGCGACGACGACTCCGGCACATTGCTGGAGTACGCCATCGAACGGGCGAAGAAAGAGGACGCGGCGCTGCATATCGTGCACGTTCTCGAATGGTCGCCCTATTCCTTCCTCACGCCCCAGGAGGTCGAGGAACGCCATTCCCGCCGCAAGGAAGAGCTGGCCCGCGCCAAGGCGGTCATAATCGACCCCGCGGTGGTCAAGGCCTCCGACGCGGGACTGAGCGCCACCGGCGAAATCCGCTATGGCCAGGTGGTCGAACTGATCGCCGAGATCGCCCGGCAGAAGAGCGCCGCGATGATCTTCGTCGGGCGCTCGGGATCGAACTCGATCTCCGCCCGGGTCTTCGGCTCGGTGCCCCTGGGCCTGGCCCAGATCGCCCCCGTTCCCACCGTCATCGTGCCCTGAGGAGTCCCCCATGAACCGCGTAACGACATTTGCCGCCGCGCTGGCGGCCTTCCTTTTCGGCGCATTGCCCGCCGCCGCGCAGGGCATCGACGAGACCATCAACTCCATCTTCGCCGATTACACCGGCTGGTATGTCGGCCTGATCTTCGCCGACCTGCCCGGCACCAACTTCAGCTGGATCGCGCTGTGGCTGGTGGTCGGCGCCCTGATCTTTACCTTCTATTTCGGCTTCATCCAGCTGAAGGGCTTCGGCCATTCGATCCGGCTGGTGAAGGGGGACTATTCCGATCCCGATGACGCAGGCGAGGTCAGTCACTTCCAGGCCCTGGCCACCGCGCTGTCGGGCACCGTGGGGCTGGGCAACATCGCCGGCGTCGCCGTGGCCGTGGGCATCGGGGGCCCCGGCGCGACCTTCTGGATGGTGATCGCAGGCCTCTTCGGCATGGCGACGAAATTCACCGAATGTACGCTCGGGGTGAAGTACCGCAACGAATACGAGGACGGCCACGTCTCGGGCGGGCCGATGTACTACATCACCAAGGGGTTCAAGGAACGCGGCCTGCCGGGCGGCAAGATCCTGGCGGTGCTGTTCTGCATCTTCACCATCCTCGGTGCCCTGGGCGGCGGCAACATGTTCCAGGCCAACCAGGCCCATGCGCAGCTGTCGAACGTCATCGGCGACTACCCGGGCTGGATCACCGGCGTCATCCTGGCCGGCATCACCTTCGTGGTCATCGTCGGCGGGATCAAATCCATCGCCCGCGTCACCGAGAAGGTCGTGCCCTTCATGGGGATCTTCTACGTCGTCGTGTCGCTGACCATCCTGTTCATGAACTACGACATGATCCTCTGGGCCTTCGGCCAGATCTTCCAGGGCGCCTTCACCGGCCTGGGCGTCGCGGGTGGCTTCACCGGCGCGCTGATCCAGGGCTTCCGCCGTGCTGCCTTCTCCAACGAGGCGGGGATCGGTTCGGCTGCCATCGCGCACTCGGCGGTGAAGACGAAGGAGCCCATCACCGAGGGCTACGTCGCCCTGCTGGAACCCTTCATCGACACCGTGGTGATCTGCACCATGACCGCCCTGGTCATCGTCATCACCGGCGTGCTGAACGTGGATGCCGACACCGGCCTTTATGTCTGGGACGAAGCGGCGGGCATGATCTCGACCGAGGGCGGCGTCTCCGGGGTGGAGCTGACCTCGCGCGCCTATGCGCAGTCCTTCTCCTGGTTCCCGGTGATGCTGGCCATCGCCGTGGTGCTGTTTGCCTTCTCGACGATGATTTCCTGGAGCTACTACGGGCTGAAGGCCTGGACCTATCTCTTCGGGGAAAGCAAGGCGAGCGAGGTGACCTTCAAGGTCATCTTCTGCCTGTTCATCGTCATCGGCGCGGCGGCCAGCCTGGGTCCGGTCATCGACTTCTCCGATGCGATGCTCTTCTCGATGGCGATCGTGAACATCATCGCGCTCTACCTGCTGATGCCGATCGTGAAGGCCGAACTGGCCCATTACGTCGCGCGGCTGAAGTCGGGCGAGATCAAGAAGTTCACCTGATCCGATCCGGGGCCCGACGGCCCCTGGCGAAACACGAAGGCCCCGGTCGAAGGACCGGGGCCTTTTTCGCAGGCGGGGCGGGGGTGTCGGGTCAGGGCGCGCCGGGCGCCCCGGAGACCGAGGTGCGATCCTCGCGACCATCCGTCGGCGCGGCGGACGGGGTCTCGATCTCCGACAGGTCCTTCTGTCGTTCCAGCATCAACAGCCGCCGGCGTCGCTCGATCTCCGCCAGATCGGCCAGGTCACCGCGCCGTATCGCGTCGCTCTGGACGAAATGCAGGTTCAGGCGCTGGTCGATGCGGCCCAGGGTCGGGTTGCTGTGGGTCAGCACGCGGTTCTGCTGCTCCGTCCGCAGGCGATCAGCCGCGGTCGTGCCCAGGCCCTGCGCCCGGGCGGGCAGGGCGGCACCGGCACTCAGCGCGGCAAGGCAGATCAGCGAAACGAAGCGGGGCAGGGGTTTCATCCCCTTCAGATGGCCCCGGAGGCGCGGCGATCAAGGGCGCGGCGGCGCCATGAGAAAACCCCCGCCGATCGCTCGACGGGGGTTTCCAATGCGGATCCGGGGGCCGGACGGCCCCGCGGGATCAATAGCGGTAGTGTTCCGGCTTGAACGGGCCATCGACGCCGACGCCGATGTAGGCGGCCTGTTCCGGGCTCAGCTTGGTCAGCTTGGCGCCGACCTTGTCCAGGTGCAGGGCCGCGACCTTCTCGTCCAGGTGCTTGGGCAGGACGTAGACGTCTTTGCCGTACTCTCCCCCCTTGGTCCACAGCTCGATCTGGGCGAGCACCTGGTTGGTGAAGGAGGCGGACATCACGAAGGACGGGTGGCCGGTGGCATTGCCGAGGTTCAGCAGACGACCTTCGGACAGCAGGATGATGCGGTTGCCCGAGGGCATCTCGATCATGTCCACCTGTTCCTTGATGTTGGTCCACTTGTGGTTCTTCAGCGCGGCAACCTGGATCTCGTTGTCGAAGTGGCCGATGTTGCCGAGGATCGCCATGTCCTTCATCGCGCGCATATGCTCGATGCGGACAATGTCCTTGTTGCCGGTGGTGGTGATGATGATGTCGACGTCCGAGATCACCTCGTCCAGCAGGACAACCTGGAAGCCGTCCATGGCGGCCTGCAGGGCGCAGATCGGGTCGGCTTCGGTCACCAGAACGCGGGCGCCGGCGCCTTGCAGCGACGCAGCGGACCCCTTGCCCACGTCACCGTAGCCGCAGACCACGGCGACCTTGCCGGCCATCATCACATCCGTGGCGCGACGGATGCCGTCGACCAGCGATTCCTTGCAGCCGTACTTGTTGTCGAACTTCGACTTGGTCACGCTGTCGTTGACGTTGATCGCCGGGAAGGGCAGCTGGCCGGCCTTGGACAGCTCGTAGAGGCGGTGAACGCCTGTGGTGGTCTCTTCGGACACGCCCTTGATCAGCTCTTTCTGCTTGGTGAAGAAGCCGGGGGTTTCCTTCATGCGCTTCTTGATCTGCGCGAAGAGGTATTCCTCTTCTTCCGAGGTCGGCATCTCGATCAGGTCGGTTTCGCCGGCTTCGACGCGGGCGCCGATCAGGATGTACATGGTGGCGTCGCCACCGTCATCGAGGATCATGTTGGCGCCGTCTTCGAAGGCGAAGATCTTGTCACAATAGTCCCAGTATTCCTCCAGCGTCTCGCCCTTCACGGCGAAGACCGGGGTACCCGAGGCGGCGATGACGGCCGCGGCATGGTCCTGGGTGGAGAAAATGTTGCACGAGGCCCAGCGGACCTCTGCACCCAGGGCGACCAGCGTCTCGATCAGGCAGGCCGTCTGGATGGTCATGTGCAAAGACCCGGCGATGCGCGCGCCCTTCAGCGGCTTGGTCTCGCCGAACTCTTCGCGCAGCGCCATCAGGCCCGGCATTTCGGTTTCGGCAATATCCAGTTCCTTGCGGCCATAGTCCGCCAGGGCGATGTCTTTGACAATATAGTCTTGGGTCATCCGTCACTCCAAAAGGGTTCGATCGGTCGCGCAAAGGGGTAGCACCGGCGGCTGATGGGTACAACTTGGTAGACCGACGCAGGCCCCTTTCATACGATCGGCAGCCTTGATCGGATGTTAATTTTCACTGCTCTGCCCAGCATAGGCAAAGGTGCGCAGTCGGCCGCGCGGAACTGGCCAGAATATCGAGCAGAGCAAAGCATAGCAGGGCGCTGACGGAGACGACGGCTGCCTGCCAAAACGGCCCCTGGCAGCGCCCTCGGCGGGTCGGTGCCTGCAAATGCGGCAGTTTGCAAAGGGGCGAATTTACAGCCGCCGCCGGGCGGCCTAATCAGGGCGTGAAAGGACCATTCCGATGAAACCTCCCCGCGCCTGGCAACGGATGCTCTCCGGTCGCCGCCTCGATCTGCTGGACCCGACCCCGATGGACATCGAGGTCGAGGACATCGCCCATGGCCTGGCCTTCGTCGCCCGCTGGAATGGCCAGACCAAGGGCGATTTCGCCTATTCCGTTGCCGAGCATTCCCTGCTGGTAGAGGCCTTGTTCCGTCGCATGTGGCCTTCGGCCAGGCCGGCGGAGCTGCTGACGGCCCTGCTGCATGATGCGCCGGAATACGTCATCGGCGACATGATCAGCCCGGTGAAGGCCGCCGTAGGCCCCGACTACGGCAAGCTGGACGAGCGGCTGACGGCGGCTATTCACATCCGCTTCGGCCTGCCGGCGGCGACGCCGGTACGCCTGAAGCAGCGGATCAAGAAGGCCGACAAGGTGTCCGCCTGGATGGAGGCCACGCAGATCGCCGGCTTCACCGAGGCCGAGGCCAGCCGGTTCTTCGGCCGCCCCAAGCCGGAGGTGATCGAGGGGCTGGACATCGTGCTGCGCCCGCCGGTCGAGGCGCGCAACGAATTCACCGCCCGCCACGCCGCGCTGCTGGCGGCGATCTGACCGGATGGGGCAAATCCCGCATATCCGCCGTGCCGGGGCGCTGGATTGCGGCCCCATGGCCGCACTGTTGAACGAGATTATCCGCGCGGGCGGCACAACGGCGATGACCGATCCCGTCACCCGGGCGGAGATTTCGGCCTGGATGACCCGTTCCGACCGGGCGATCTGGCATGTGGCGGAGGATGACGCGGGCGAGATCCTGGGGTTTCAATACGTCGAACCGCACGCCGAACTGGGCGGGGAGGTGGGCAGTATCGCCACCTTCGCCCGCAGGGGCCGCACCGGACTGGGCATCGGATCGGCCCTGTTCGAGGCCACGGCAGCCGCCGCCCGCGCCACGGGCTATGCCTGGATCAACGCCGAGATCCGCGCCGACAACGGGGGCGGCCTGGCCTATTACCAGTCGCGCGGCTTCGAGGAGTACGGGCGGATCACCGGCAAGCGCCTGGGCGACGGTCGTGTCGTCGACAAGGTGCTGAAACGCTACGACCTGGACTAGGGGCCGTCGCCCCCGTCAGGTTGCAGGGACAAAGGGGACGTCCGGGGCAGGAAGGGATGTGCCGCCCCGGACGCCAGGGAAGGGAACAGGAGCCTATTCCCCCGCGCCGGCGAGCAGGGCGGCATTGCCGCCGGCGGCCGTCGTGTCGACGCACAGATGCCGCTCGTGCAGGGCATGACCGCGGTCCGGCAGGCCGGTGACCAGCGGCAGGATCGGCCCCTTGCGGGCGGCCAGCGCCCGGGTGAAATCACGCGCCGCCTCCGCGTCGCCCCACCAGAGCGCACCGCTGAACCCGTCGAGATCGGTCAGCGCCGTGGCATCGGGCACACCGCCCGCCGCCAGCGCCTGACCACCCAACGCCTCGACCGCGGCGACCTGCGCCGCCTCGGCCTCGGCCCCCGGCCCCATGCACAGCAACGGCGCACGGCGGAAGGCGGCCAGGCGGTTCAGCTCGCCGGTCGGACCGGGCAGCAGCTCCTCGTTGACCAGCTCACCCTCGCGACCGCCCTTCAGCTTCGCCGCGATGGCATCGGCGCTGACCGGGCCATCCTCGGTGCCAGCATGCGGCGCGGGCGCGGCGCGGAAACGGTCGAGGTAGTTCGGCCCGCCGGCCTTCGGCCCGGTGCCCGACAGCCCTTCGCCGCCGAAGGGCTGGGAGCCGACGATGGCGCCGATCTGGTTGCGGTTGACGTAGAGGTTGCCGGCATGGATCGCATCCGTCACCTCCTGCACCCGGGTGTCGATGCGGGTGTGCAAGCCGAAGGTCAGGCCATAGCCCGTGGCGTTGATCCGCGCGATCACCTTGCCCAGGTCCTTGCCCTTGAAGGTCGCGACATGCAGGACGGGGCCGAAGATTTCCCGCTCCATCTCCTCGATGCCGCCGACCTGCAGCAGGGTCGGGGCGATGAAGGTGCCGCCGTGGGGCGTGTCCAGCGCATGCAGCAGCCGGCCCTCGGCGCGGGCGGCCTCGATGTACTCGGCGATGCCGGCCCGGGCCTCCTCGTCGATCACCGGTCCGACGTCGGTCGACAGATACCAGGGGTTGCCCACCGTCAGCTCGTCCATGGCGCCGCGGATCATCTCGATCATCCCGGGTGCCACGTCTTCCTGCACGTAAAGGCAGCGCAGGGCGGAACACCGCTGGCCGGCCGACTGGAAGGCGGAGGCGACGATGTCGCGCACGGCCTGTTCGGGCAGGGCGGTGCTGTCGACGATCATGGCGTTCAGCCCGCCGGTTTCCGCGATCAGCGGCGCGCCGGGGTCCATCACCTCGGCCATGGCGCGACAGATGGTCTGCGCCGTTTCGGTCGAGCCGGTGAAGGCCACGCCCTGCACCTTCCCGGATCCGGTCAGCATGGCGCCCACCCGGCCATCGCCGGGCAGCAGTTGCAGGGCGGAGGCCGGCACCCCGGCCTCATGCAGCAGACGCACGGCCATGGCGGCGGTCAGCCCGGTCTGCTCGGCCGGTTTCGCCAGAACCCCGTTGCCCGCGGCCAGCGCGGCGGAAATCTGGCCGGTGAAGATCGCCAGGGGGAAGTTCCAGGGGCTGATCGCGGTGAAGATGCCGCGCGCGGCATCCTCGCGCCGAGCGCCCTCATTGGCGTAGTAGCGCAGGAAATCCACCGCCTCGCGCAACTCGCCCACCGCATCCAGCAGCGACTTGCCCGCCTCACGCGCCAGCACGGCGAAGAAGGGGCCGAAATTCGCCTCGTAGAGATCAGCGGCGCGGCGCAGCACCTCGGCGCGCTCCTCGGGGGTGGCATCCCAGGGCGCGGCCGCGTCGATGGCGGCCGTCACGCAGGCCTCGTCGGCCTCGGTCACCTGGGCGACGACCGTGCCGTCGGCGGGGTTCAGTACGTCGCGCGCGGTGCCGCTGGCGGGACCCACGGTGATCGGCCCGGCGTCCGGCACGGTGATGTCGCGCGCCGCTTCGATCATGCTGAGGGTGCGGGCATCGGTCAGGTCGAACCCACGGCTGTTCACCCGGCCTTCGCCGAAGATCTCGGACGGAGCGACCAGCCCCGCCGGGGCATGGGCCTCGGGCAGGTCGGCAAAGGGATCCCGGGCGATCTCCTCGGGGGAGACCTCCTCGTCGACGATCTGGTTCACGAAGGAGCTGTTGGCGCCGTTTTCCAGCAGGCGCCGCACCAGGTAGGCCAGCAGATCCTTGTGTGCGCCCACGGGGGCGTAGATCCGGCAACGGCCCGGGCCGCCGTGATCCTTGGTGCCCTTCATCACGATGTCATGCAGGCGTTCGCCCATGCCATGCAGGCGCTGGAACTCGTACTTCTCGTCCCCCGCCATCTCCAGGATCGCGGCAACCGTGTGCGCGTTATGAGTGGCGAACTGCGGATAGATCCGGTCGGCGCGCTGCAGCAGCTTCTTGGCGTTGGCGATATAGCTGACGTCCGTCGCCACCTTGGAGGTGAAGAGCGGGAAGTCGGGCAAGCCTTCGACCTGGGCCAGCTTCATCTCGGTGTCCCAGTAGGCGCCCTTCACCAGGCGCACCATGATGCGGCGGTCGTATTTCGTCGCGGTCTTGTAGAGCCAGTCGATGGTCTGGCTGGCGCGCTTGCCATAGGCCTGCACCACCACGCCGAAGCCGTCCCAACCCGCCAGGGCCTCGTCACAGATCACCGCCTCGATCACCTTCAGCGAAATCACCAGCCGGTCCTGTTCCTCGGCGTCGATGTTCAGACCCATGCCGGCGGCGCGCGCCTTGCGGGCCAGTTCGCGCACCACGGGCACCAGTTCGGCCATGACGCGTTCCTCGTTGGCGACCTCGTAACGGGGGTGCAGGGCCGACAGCTTGATCGAAATGCCGGGATTGTCCTCGACCGACCCATGGGTGCAGGACTTGGCGATGGCGTCGATGGCGTCGGAATATTCCCGGGCATAGCGCGCCGCATCGGCAGAAGTCATCGCGGCCTCGCCCAGCATGTCGTAGCTGTAGGTGAACCCCTGCTCCTCTCGGGTCCGGGCGCGGTCCATGGCCTTCTCGATGGTCTGGCCCAGCACGAACTGGCGGCCCATCTCGCGCATGGCGCGGCCCACGGCGGTGCGGATCACTGGCTCGCCCAGGCGTTTCACGGCGCCGCGCAGGGTGGCCGCCATGCGCGGCCCCTCGTCATCCAGCACGCGCCCGGTCAGCATCAGCGCCCAGGTGGAGGCATTGACCAGCGGCGACGACGCCCGCCCCATGTGGGCGGACCAGTCGCTGGGGGCGATCTTGTCCTCGATCAGCGCGTCGATGGTCAGCCGGTCCGGCACCCGCAGCATCGCTTCGGCCAGGCACATCAGCGCCACGCCCTCGCGGGTCGACAGCCCGTATTCCCCCAGGAAATGCTCCATCAGGGTGGGTTTCTGCGTCGTGCGGATCTTGCGCACCAGATCGGCGGCGCGGTGAGAGATCATCGCCCGGGCCTGCTCGCTCAGATCGGCCTCGGCGGCGAGGGCGGCGATCAGCGGCGCTTCGGCGGCATGTTTGGCCACCCCTTCGAGGGCGTCGAAACGCGGCGTTGCGGTCTGGTCCTGCATGGTCGTCTCCCTTCTGTGATCCCCTTGGCGGGCGGTCGCCGGGCACGTCCCGGGTCAGGGCTGTTGTATCGACTTCGCGATAGTCCTTTCGCCCAAAGATATGCCATGATGGCGGCGATAGAACTTTTCTTCGAGGTATTGGCAGGCGATGCGCACATCAAACCTGGATTCGACGGATCGCAAGATCCTGCGTGAACTCACCGGAAATGCCCGCATCCCGGTGGCGGAGCTGGCGCGCAAGGTCGGCTTGTCGAAAACACCTGTTGCGGCCCGTCTGAAGGCGCTGGAAGACAGCGGTGTCATCACCGGCTACCGCGCCACCTTGTCGCCCCGGAAACTGGGCCTGACCCATGTCAGCTTCGTCGAGGTGCGCCTGGACGATACCCGCCCAGCGGCCCTGCAAGCCTTCAACGCGGCCGTGCGCCGCGTGCCCGAGATAGAGGAATGCTACATGATTGCAGGGGGATTCGACTACCTGCTGAAGGTGCGGTCCCAGGACATGGCCGATTACCGCCGCGTCATGGGGGAAGAAGTCAGCACCCTGCCGCATGTCACCTCCACCACCACCTTCGTGTCGATGGAAGCGGTGGTCGAAGGCAGCAGCCCGGCGTTGTGAGGGGTTAATCCCAACCTCTTCACGCACCCTCTGCTCTTCGCCGATGAGACCCCAGCTAGGAAGGCCCACGGGCGATCCCCTAGCGCAGCACGCGCTTTAACTCGGCCTGAAGGCGATGCAGGGCAGGCAGGTAGCGGGTGGGGATGTCGTCAACGGGCGTGTCCCGCACCGGCAGGCCCAGGTTCAGGGCGGCGACGGTGCGGCCGTGGGCATCCTCGATGGGCACGGCGATGGAGCGCAGGCCGATCTCCACCTCCTGGTCGATCACCTCGTAGCCCTGCGCCCGGACCACCGCCAGCCGCGCCATGAGGGCCTCCGGGTCGGTCTGGGTCAGCGGTGTGCGCGGCGCGAGGTCCATCGCGGCCAGCCGCGCCCACGCCTCGGCCTCGGGCAGGGCGGCCAGCAGGACACGCCCCATCGAGGTGCAATAGGCTGGCAGGCGGGATCCGGGCATCAGGGCGATGGACATCACCTTGCGCTGTGCGGCGCGGGCCACGTAAACCACCTCGCCCTCGTCCAGCACCGAGACCGAGGAGCTTTCGCCCAGTTCCTCCGACAGCTGATCCAGCCAGGGTTGCACCATCTGCGCCAGGGGCAGGGTGGCCAGGCAGGCGGTGCCCAGGCGCAGGACCCGGGGCGTCAGGGTGAAATACTTGCCGTCATGGGCGGCGTAGCCCAGCTCGGTCAGGGTCAGCAGGCAGCGCCGCGCGGTGGCGCGGTCCAGCCCCGTCGCCTCGGCCACGTCGCTGATCGACTGGCGAGGGTGGTCGGCGGTGAACCCCTCGATCACCCGCAGCCCCTTGGCGAGGCCGGAGATCATGTCGCGTTGGTTCAGGGCCATGGAGCCTCCCGCCGGGGTTTGTGCGCTATCCGTACAAAGAGAGCATAGCGCACAAACCCCGTGGACGTCGATCCCTGTCGGGGCGTATGACTTGCGCCAGCAAAGGAGGATCCGCATGGACAAGAGACTCCCCGGCCTGAACGAGGCCGTTTCCGGGATCAAGGATGGCGCCACGGTGATGATCGGCGGCTTCGGAGGATCGGGAAACCCGATCGAGCTGATCCACGCCCTGATCGACGCCGGCCCCAAGGACCTGACCGTCATCAACAACAACGCCGGCAACGGCAAGATCGGCATCGCGGCGATGATCGACGCCGGCATGGTGAAGAAGATGATCTGCTCCTTCCCCAAGTCGTCCGATCCGCGCGCCTTCACCGACCGCTACATGGCCGGTGAGATCGAGCTGGAGCTGGTGCCCCAGGGCACGCTCGCCGAGCGGATCCGCGCCGGAGGCACGGGGATCCCCGCCTTCTATACTCCCGCGAGCTATGGCACCGAGCTGGCCGAGGGCAAGCCGACCGCCGAGTTCGACGGCAAGCACTACGTGCAGGAACGCTGGCTGAAGGCCGATTTCGCCCTGATCAAGGCGGAGCTGGCCGATCATTTCGGCAACCTGACCTACCGCATGGCGGCGCGGAACTTCTCCCCGCTGATGGCCGCGGCGGCGGCGACGACCATCGTGCAGGCGACCAAGGTTGTGGAGCCCGGCGGCATCGACCCCGAGCAGGTGCACACCCCCGGCATCTTCGTCGATCACGTCGTCGAGGTCGCCGATCCGCAGCAGGAAGAGGCCCTTATCCGCGCAGGAGTTGAATATGAGCGAGCTTAAGCTTTCCAACGCCCAGATCGCCTGGCGCGCGGCGCAGGACATCGAGGATGGCGCCTACGTCAACCTCGGCATCGGTTTCCCCGAGATGGTGGCGCAATACACCGTCGACGGCCGCACGCCGGTCTTCCACACGGAAAACGGCCTGCTGGGTTTCGGCCCCGCGCCGGAGCCGGGCAGCGAGGACTGGGATCTGATCAACGCCGGCAAGAAGGCCGTTACACTGAAACCCGGTGCGTCCTTCTTCCACCACGCCGACAGCTTCGGCATGGTGCGCGGCGGGCATCTGGACGTGGCCATTCTGGGCGCGTTGCAGGTGGCGCAGAACGGCGACCTGGCCAATTGGCGCGTCGGCAACAAGGGTGTTCCGGCCGTGGGCGGCGCGATGGACCTGGTGCATGGCGCGAAACGCGTGGCCGTGCTGACCGACCACGTCACCAAGAAGGGCGACCCGAAACTGGTCGATGCCTGCACCTTCCCGCTGACCGGGGTGGGCTGCGTGACCCGCGTCTACACCTCGCTGGCGGTTGTGGACATCGTGGACGGCCATTTCGTGCTGCGCGAGAAGCTGGCAGGGATGTCCATGGACGATCTGCAAGCCGTCACCGGCGCGCCGCTGCACACCGAAGGCGACGTGGCCGATCTGGTGGTGCCAGAGCTTTGACAACCGGGGCGGGGTAGATCCCGCCCTTCGGACAATCCATGGGCGGCGCCTTCGTACAGAGGGCGGCGCCCGGCCCGAGGGTGGGTGCATAGCGCCCGCCCTGTGGGGCGGGTCGGGCTCTGCCCGGCGGTGCCCGACGGGCGGAACACATGGCTAGGGACACGCCCTTGAGCCCCAGGAGGATCACATGACCGACGTTTATATCTGCGACTACATCCGCACCCCCATCGGCCGTTTCGGTGGCACGCTGGCCACCGTCCGGGCCGATGACCTGGGCGCCCTGCCGCTGAAGGCCCTGATGGAGCGGAACACCGCCGTCGATTGGGAAGCCGTCGACGACGTGATCTTCGGCTGCGCCAACCAGGCGGGCGAGGACAACCGCAACGTGGCCCGCATGGCGGCGCTGCTGGCCGGTCTGCCGGTCAATGTCACCGGCACCACGATGAACCGCCTCTGCGGGTCCGGCATGGACGCCATCATCACCGCCGCCCGTGCCATCAAGGCGGGCGAGGCCGACCTGATGATCGCCGGCGGCGTGGAAAGCATGTCCCGCGCGCCCTTCGTCATGCCCAAGGCCGAAACCGCCTTTTCGCGGAACAACGCCGTCTACGACACCACCATCGGCTGGCGCTTCGTCAACCCGCTGATGAAGAAGCAGTACGGCGTGGAATCGATGCCCGAAACCGGCGAGAACGTCGCCGAGGACTTCAACATCTCGCGCGAAGACCAGGACAAATTCGCCCTGAACAGTCAGGAAAAGGCCGCCGCCGCCATCGCCAATGGTCGCCTGGCACAGGAAATCGTGCCCGTCACGATCAAGCGCCGCAAGCAGGACGACCTGATCTTCGACACCGACGAACACCCCCGCGCCTCCACGCTGGAAAAGCTGGCCAAGCTGCCGACGCCCTTCCGTGAGGGTGGCACGGTGACGGCGGGCAATGCCTCGGGCGTCAATGACGGCGCGGCGGGTCTGATCCTGGCCTCCGCCGAGGCGGCGAAGAAACACGGGCTGACCCCGATCGCCCGCGTGCTGGGCGGCGCCACCGCCGGCGTGCCGCCGCGGATCATGGGCTTCGGCCCCGCGCCCGCCTCGAAGAAGCTGATGGCGCGGCTGGGTCTGACCCAGGAAGACTTCGCCGTGATCGAGCTGAACGAGGCCTTCGCCTCCCAGGGCCTGGCCACGCTGCGTGACCTCGGGATTGCCGACGATGACCCGCGGGTGAACCCCAACGGCGGCGCCATCGCCCTGGGCCACCCGCTGGGCATGTCCGGCGCGCGCATCACCGGCACCGCCGCGCTGCAGCTGAAGTCGGGCGAGAAGTCCCTGTCGACCATGTGCATCGGCGTCGGCCAGGGCATCGCCGTGGCGCTTGAGGCCGTCTGAGCTATCACGCGATAGACCATAACTATCAATGACTTGCGGCGTCTCCGCCCCGGGGACGCCGTTTTTCGTCCCGCCTGTGCCGCATCGCTGCGCCATGTCGCGGGCAGCGCGCGAAGCGTCGCAATCGTCTGCCCTTCTCTTCGTTTCTGGTCTTTCCCGACATGCCGACCTGTGGTTTGTGAAGACATCCCCATTACGGAGCGAGCTACCATGAAAACCCGTGCAGCCGTCGCCTTCGAGGCGAAGAAACCTCTGGAAATCGTCGAGCTCGACCTGGAAGGCCCGAAGGAGGGCGAGGTCCTGGTCGAGATCATGGCCACCGGCATCTGCCACACCGACGCCTACACTCTGGATGGTCTCGACAGCGAAGGCATCTTCCCCTCCGTTCTGGGCCACGAAGGCGCCGGCGTCATCCGGGCCGTGGGTCCGGGCGTGAAATCGGTGAAGCAGGACGATCACGTCATCCCGCTCTACACCCCCGAGTGCCGCCAGTGTAAATCCTGCCTCTCGGGCAAGACCAACCTGTGCACCGCGATCCGCGCCACCCAGGGCCAGGGCCTGATGCCCGACGGCACCTCGCGCATGTCCTACAAGGGCGAGGCGATCTACCACTACATGGGCTGCTCGACCTTCTCGAACTTCATCGTGGTGCCGGAGATCGCCGTGGCGAAGATCCGCGAGGACGCACCCTTCGACAAGGCCTGCTACTGCGGCTGCGGCGTGACCACGGGCGTCGGCGCCGTGACCAACACCGCCAAGGTGACGCCCGGTTCGAACGTCATCGTCTTCGGCCTGGGCGGCATCGGTCTGAACGTGATCCAGGGCGCCCGCATGGTCGGCGCGGACAAGATCATCGGCGTGGACCTGAACGACGCCAAGGCCGACTGGGGCCGCAAGTTCGGCATGACCGATTTCGTGAACCCCTCGAAGATCGACGGCGACATCGTGCAGCACCTGATCGCCATGACCGACGGCGGCGGCGACTACACCTTCGACTGCACCGGCAACACCATGGTGATGCGCCAGGCGCTGGAAGCCTGCCACCGGGGCTGGGGTGTGTCGACCGTGATCGGCGTGGCCGAGGCGGGCAAAGAGATCTCCACCCGTCCGTTCCAGCTGGTGACGGGCCGCGTCTGGAAGGGCTCCGCCTTCGGCGGCATGAAGGGCCGCACCGAGGTGCCGAAGATCGTCGACTGGTACATGAACGGCAAGATCGAGATCGACCCGATGATCACCCATGTCCTGACACTGGAAGAGATCAACAAGGGCTTCGACCTGATGCACGCCGGCGAGAGCATCCGCTCCGTGGTGGTCTTCTGA
>NZ_PGTC01000025.1 GCF_002786295.1 Pseudooceanicola marinus
ACCGCCGAGGCCGAGGAATGCGCCTCGGCATGGCGCTGCAGCACGTCCGCGAACTCCCGGGTGATCCGGTGGATGTCCGAGGCGGTCGAGCCTTCGATGTTCAACGGGTGGAAGGTCCCGCCGCCCAGAGCCGCGAAATGCGCCGCGATCGGCACGGCGGCCTCGGGCACAATCCGGCTCAACCGGTCGAGGTAGTTGACGCCAAGCCCGCCCGGGCGCTGCTCCGAGACTTCCGTCCCGTGCGACAGAGTCGAGACCCCGACGCCGATGTCATTGGCCACGGCCTCAAGACCGCCGGCCGCGCGAATGGCGGTCTGCACCGCCGACTGGATCGAAGCGGGCCGCGCCTTACGCATGGGGAAACTCTCCGGGGGTTTTCGCGGGACAAAGGCCGAAGTCTCGGAAATAAAGCATCATGCCGCCTCACCCCGCCCAACCTCATGCGCGGCCTCGCTGTCGACAGGCGGCAGCACACGCGCGCTATCACTGCGGAGCAACGATGCAGCCGGAACAGCCCCTTCGGTCTGACGCTCTATGAGCACTGCCGTAGCCAAACTTACGCCGATCTGCCCTCGGCAGATTTTGGAGACCGTAGCCTGATTGAGACCAACCGAAGCAGCAAACGCAGCTTGGGTGATTTCATTTGCCCGGAGGAAGTGATGCAACTTCGTCATAGTCAGCACGATATGCCTGACATTCATATTCCCGTCAAGCATTTCGAGCATCGATATGCCCATGAGCGAATGGCGTCAGGAAAGCTGACATCCGATAATGAAGGCATGGAGAATCTGAAGCTCATACGCCAAGAACGAAAGCTCACCCAAGCCGAACTGGCGGAGATGGTGGACTGCAACCAAGCCACCATCTCAAAAATCGAGAAGGGCGGGAACTACACGCACGACCTGGCGATCAAAATCGCCAAAGCCCTTCAAGTACCGCTCACCGACCTTTTCAGCATCTCAGAAGTCGAAGCCAAGTACCTTGAAGCGCTAAGAAAAGCGGATCCCGCGCGACGCGATGCGGTCCTTTTGCTTCTCGGAGTAAACGCTCCCCACAACTGAGCGAAATACAGCCCTCCAACAAAAGCAAAGCAACGATCATTTCGTCTTTGGTCAATGCATGTCCCATCGGATTTCTTCCTCATCCCTACTTCTTCACTTCCCCCATCCCAAGGCAGCCTAGCGACGTAGACGCCAGTTTGCATCACATTATATGCCTGTCAGGCATTGACATGAATATTACTGACAGGCATTAATCTCCTCCACCACCACAGATGGAGGCATCGATGCTGACCCCTGACGAAAGCGCGCGGCTGCGGTCCGACTGGGCCGCGCGGAAGGCCGCCCGCGGCACGCCGATCTCGCCTGACCGGCTGGCCCGGCTCACCCCGCATCACCTCGCCGGCGCGCCGACCGTATCGTCCCAGATGGCCGAGGTCCTGGACATCACCGAGCGTTGCCGCGGCAAGGTCCGCGCCCTGATCGCCAGCCGCGCCCATCCGGAGGGCGCGGCATGAGCCTGCTCCCCGTCGCCCTGATCGGCTGGCTGCTGACGACCGCAGCCCTGGTGATGATCGCGGGGACGCCGGCATGACCTGTTCTGATCGACGCCCGTTGCTCCACCTCACGCTGGAAGGCCTCTGCTGGCTGGCGGTCGCGCTGCTGATCGCCGCCGCCTTGCTGGATCTGCCGACAACGCTCGCGCGCCGGGCGCTCCAGCCCGACGCCACCGTCGGAGGGCAGCCATGACCGGCCGCCTCCTCGACATCCACGCGATCACCGCCTTCCTGGCGCGTGTCGCGCCGCTGAGCGGCGACGCTCTGCACGAGGCGTTCGTCTGCGCGAGCCTGGAAGGGGGTGGCCGCTTCCACGTCCCCGCCGAGGACCGTTCCGTTCTCACGCTTTACCGGATCTCCGCCAGCGGCCCGACGGAAGCCGAGGCCATCGCCGCCTGGATCACCCGCGCCCGCAAGGCCGTGGCCGACACGGCTGCCGAGGCGGACGCCCTGCCCGCCTCCCCCTGACCTCAGACACCGCCACCGGAAAGGACCTGCCATGTTGCACCAGATGCCCCGCGCCGCCGCGCCCGCCCCGGAGATCTCCGAAGGACCAAGCGCCACCGTCGCCCTCGCCGAGCTTCGGCTGGCCGCCAACCGCCTCGGGCGCGTTGTCGAGCGCTGGAACACCATCCCGGCCATTGGCTGCGTGCGGGTCCGGTTCAACGGCGACCAGCTCACGCTGGAGGCCACCGACCTCAAGATGACCCTGACGCTGGACCTGGAGGCCCAGACCAGTGGGCATGCGGATCTGGTCGTGTCGCATCGGGCGCTGGCGGGCTTCCTGCGGGCCGCCCGGGGCCCGG
>NZ_PGTC01000026.1:0-16282 GCF_002786295.1 Pseudooceanicola marinus
TTTCAGCAGTTCCGCACGGTGAACATGGTTGCCGTGACCCGCAAGAAGGACCTCGCCAAGCCGCAATCCTGGGAGGCGCTCACCCACGAGCAGTGGGTGCTAAACCCCTCACCTGCGACCACGGATGCCTACTTCCACAGCTGGATGTCTCGCAAGGGTGTCAAATTGCGAAACAAGACCATCCTCTGCCGCTCGGCGCAGATGCTTTCTTCTCTTGTCGAGGAGCTGGACGTGATCGCTGTCTGTCCGGAACCGCTATACTATGCTCGGCTGGCCCCGGCGGGAATCTACCGTGTCGGCCTGCCGGAACTACCCGAGCCCATACCCATGGGCGCGCTCACGATGACACATATGCCCAAGAGCCAGGCCGTTCAGGACCTGATCTCCATCGCTGAACATATCAGCTTGAAGATCTAGCTTCTGAGCAGCAGCGTGTGATTGCTTGGACAGCATATTCTCTGTCGAATGCCTCAGACCGTTTCCGGCCTCGCCGTCAGCTTACATCGCGACCTCGATCAGGCGCGGGCCAGTACTGGACATGGCGGCCTCCAGCGCCGCCTGCAATGCCCCCGCCGTGGCGACACGCTCGGCGACAACCCCCTGCCCTTCGGCCAGCTTCACCCAATCGGGCGCCGGATCCTCCAGCGACATCAGCGGCTGGGTCTCATCGATGGGCGCGCCGGCGCCGATCTTCGAGGTCTCGTTCGCCAGGATACGGTACGACCGGTTGGCCAGCACCAGCACCGTCACGTCGCGCTTGTCGCGCGCCATGCTCCACAGCGCCTGCAGCGTGTAGAAGGCCGAGCCGTCGCCGGTGACGCAGAGCACCTTGCGATCCGGGCAGGCGGTCGAGGCGCCAAGCGCCACGGGCATTGAGTACCCGATGGAACCGCCCCGGTTGTTGATCCAGTCATGCGAGGGGGCCTCGGCGCACATCGGGAACATATGGCCGCCGTTGGTGATCGACTCGTCGACCACGATGGCGCCCGTCGGCAGGGTCCTGGCAACGCTGCGCCCCAGCACCTCAGCGTCGATCGCCGCCTCGGGATCCGCCGCTTCGACCTCGGATTGCGTGTAGGGGGTAACCTCCGCCCCAAGCGCCGCGGCCAGCACCTCCAGCGTCGCCTCGACCTCCCCGCCCGGCGCGCAGAGCGGCAGAACCGCCGCGCCCTCGGGCAGCAGCTTCGAGGGGCGCCCCGGATAGGCAAAGAAGGCAACGGGTTCCCGCGCGCCACAGAGGACAGCGGCGCGGGCCTCCTTCAGCGCCTCCGTTGCGGGGTCGACATGGAAGGGGATGCGGGCCAGCGGCGGCGTGCCCCCGCCCCGCTGCATCCGCGCCACCGCGGCCTCGGCCAGCACCTTCGCGCCGGTCTTTCGAGCGATGGCCTCAGCCAGTTCGGCCATGCGTCGCGTGATGCAGGGCGCGCCGATCACCAGCGCGGCCCCGGGGGCGCTCAGTGTCGCGAGGGCATCGGCCAGCTTCGCTTCGTCATGAGACGGACGCGCCTTCGGCAGCGCCGCGACGGGGGCACCCTCGGCCGGCAGCCATGCGACATCATTGGGCACGATCAGCGTCGCCACCCCACCGGTCGAGACCTCCGACAGCAGATGCGCGGTGGCTCCGGCCACCTCGCCCGGGGTCTGCGGCGTGGCAACTGCGGCGCTGACCGACGCCGCCATGCCTTCGATATCGGCAGTGAGCGGCGCGTCATAGGCAAGGTGATAGGTGGCGTGCTCACCCACGATGTTGAACAGCGGCGTCTCGGCCTTGCGGGCATTGTGCAGGTTGGCCATGCCGTTGGCGAAGCCCGGCCCGAGGTGCAGCAGCACAGCCGCCGGCGCGCCGGTCATCCGCGCGTAGCCATCCGCCGCGCCGGTCGCCACCCCCTCGAACAGGCAGAGCGACAGCGCCATCCCTTCGGTCCGCCCGAGCGCCGCCAGCATGTGCATCTCGGTCGTTCCGGGGTTCGCAAAGCACATGCGCACCCCGTTTTCCACCAGGGTACGGACCACAAGGTCGGCGCCGTTCTGTTCCATGGGTTTCATTCCTCTGCTGGGGCGTGACTTTCCGTGACTCCTTCCCGAGCCCCGCCAAAGTGTCAATAATAATGAGCAAATCTGCGGCAAGGATTTTCGACAGGCCACGAGGACACGCAGGCCGAGAGCACGCAGACGCCATGCAGAAAAGCGCGGAAACCCGGGTATTTCATGGGAATACGCACTCAGAATCCATGACATGGGCGCGAATGCGATTCGTAATCCCGATCAGCCCGTACATCTCGGCGCGTGATGAAGGCAAAGCGGCCAGCCTTGATCGCTCAAAAAATCACACGCCGAAAATGATGAATTTCTCTTACCTATTTCAATAACTTGGGGAAAGCACGGCGAAATCCGTGCCCGGAACGGGGTCGAATTTCCTTTGACAGGCGCAGGCTCTGCCCGCAGGATATTCAATATGGATCGCATATATTCAAATAGAATACAAGATGAAAGCGGCAAGGACGGCGGTGTCCGGCCCCTCTCGACGGCGCTGAAGGTGCTTGAGGTGCTCGCTTTCTTTTCCGACAAACGGCGCCCGCTGCGGCTGTCGGATGTCACCACGGGGCTGGGCCTGTCGCGGGCCACGGCCTACCAGCGGCTGCTGACCCTGGTCGCTGCGGGCTGGCTGGAACAGGACGAGGGCGGCGCCTACCGGCTATCGATGCTGGCCACCCGCATGGCTGTGGCGGCGCTCGATCAGGCCGACCTCGGCACCCGCGCCGACCCGGTTCTGCACCGGCTAGCCGAGGCCACGGGCGAGACCTCCTCGCTGTCGATCATCGACCGGGGCCAGCCCTGCATCGTCGCCCGCGTCGAGACTGACACGCTGCTGCGCGCCGAACAGAAGATGGGCACGATGATGTCGCTGGAAGGCTCGGCCTCGGGGCGGATCTTGGTCGCCTATGCCGATGCCGCGCAGCTTGAACGCCTGCGTCGCGGCCCGCATCCCCTGCCCGCCGAAGACATGCTGCCCGCGATCCGCGAGAAAGGCTACGCCCTCTCCAGCGGGTATACCCAGACCGGCGTGATCGCCATTGCGGCGCCGGTCTTCGACCAGCCGGGCCGCTGCAGCGCGACCCTGTCGCTGGTGGTGCCCCAGATCCGCTTCGACGAGGCCCGCTTCGCCGGCCCTCTGGTCGAAGCCGCAGCCGAGCTTTCCCGACATCTGCAAGGAGACGCATCGTGACCGCGTCGTCACTTCACACCACGGCCCCCGACGGGCGCCCCGGCCTGCGCAACTGGCGCGAGCTGATGAAACCGCAACGCCTTGCCGCAATGCAGCCCAGCCGGCTGTCCGGCACCCGCGCCATGATGAACCGCATGATCCGGGAGAAGTGGGACATCCAGCTTCAGCGCTTCGACGTCGATGCAGAGGCGCGCGGCACCATCGTCTATTCGATCCACACCCCCCGGCAGGAGTTCAGCTTCATCGCCTTCTCGCTGACCCCGAAGCGCGAGGGGCGCACGGGGCGCATCATCGGCCGCGCCTGGGACATGATGGGCACCCTCAACGAGGGCCCGGCCACCGAGGCCGACATCGAGCGCGCCCGCGAGGACCTGCCCAAGCTCTACCGCGGCCGCGCCAGCGAGAACGCCCTTGTCTGGTGCCGCTCCAACCGCTCGATGCGGGTCTTCGAGACGGTGCTCGAGGCGCTGTCCGACGGGCGCCAGCCCTCGGTCGAGGACCTGAACACCGTCTGCTACCTCATGCGCAACACCGGGCTGGACGGCAACGGCACCTTCGGCACCCGTTCCTTCCCGTCGATCAACACCGGCGCGCATGACCTTGGCGGCATGCTGGAGGCGCAGCTGTTGCTGGCCTACCTGATGCGCGAGCTGTCCTGCGACCTGGTCGAGCACCTGGCCCGGCTGCGCTCGGACAGGGCCGTTACACTGAACCCGGCGCTGCGCAGCTATCTCGGTGTCGGCAACGGCTCGGCCCTGGGCCTAATCTTCTTCGTGCAGAAACATCCCCGGCTGCTGAACAGCTGGCTGAGCGCGCGCGAAACCGCCCTTGCCACCGCCCTCGGGCTTGAGCTGGGCAAGGGCGATGCACGCATTGACACCCTGATCGGCCTGACCCGGCGCGCCATCCGCTTCCGCAACGAAGACACGATGATGTACG
This sequence comes from Pseudooceanicola marinus, assembly GCF_002786295.1. Classification (GTDB taxonomy): domain Bacteria; phylum Pseudomonadota; class Alphaproteobacteria; order Rhodobacterales; family Rhodobacteraceae; genus Pseudooceanicola; species Pseudooceanicola marinus. The sequence continues at coordinate 4,166 of NZ_PGTC01000026.1, forward strand.
AGACCTTCACCGCCTCGTCGCAGGTGGCGCAGGACCTGGCCTCGCTGCTGCCCGCGCTGGAAGAGCTACGCGACGCCGGCACCATCGATGGGCAGAGCCTTCGCTTCCCGCTGGACATGCTGGCCCGCCGTGCCGAGGCCGCCCTGGCCCCCGAGAGCTACGAAAGCTTCCTGTCGCTCTGCATGGAGCTGGTCCCGGACGAGGCCGACGCCCTCGCCGCACAGGTCTCGGGCGCCGACGAGATGGCGGTCAACCCGAGGATGACCGCCGGGGCGCTGATAGACCTGCTGGAAGATGAATACGCTTGGGCGCTGCAGATGGACATGAGTGCCGCCAATGCCCAGGACTACGTCTGGTACAAGTCCGAGACCGCCGAAGAGCCCCGACGCGGCCTGCGCGCCGAGGTGCCCGAGGCGCGTGACCTTGGGCTGGATATTCCCGGACAGGTGCAGCTGCTGCACCAGGATCTGTCCGGCGTGGCCGGTGACGTGCCGATGGCACATTTCCTGCTGTCCCATCCCCATCACCGCCTGATGGTGGCCCGCGCGCAAAGCCTGAAAGGCCTGCCCTTCCACACCCCGTACGCCAACATCAACGCCGGTGACTTTGTGCCCATCGACCTGGTGCGGCTGATGAATGTCGCCCTGCACGGCATCGACAAGACCCGCGACTACCTGCAACGCAACCTGCGCGGCGTTCTCTACCACGGCGCCCCGACCCGCGAGGCGATCCGCGCGGGCGAAGGCGCCGGCTGGTTCTACCCCGAGGAGCCCCGCGCATGAGCGATCCGCACAGCCTGAGAGTCATGCCGCGCGAGATGCGCATGATGAGCGAACGCATCTTCTCTCTCACCGCGCTGCCCAAGGGCTTCGCGCTGATGCTGACAGATACGGTGATGTATTCGCAGGCCATGGGGTTGGGCGGCTTCGCTCATCTCGAAACCGGGATCGAGGCGCTGAAGGCCGCGGATCCGCAGCGGGTGAAGCTGATCGAGGATCGCGACGGCACGCTGCACATGGACTGCGGCGGGCAACATGCCTGGATCGTGCTGCCGTCGGTGCTGGACCTGCTGGGGCTTGAGGCGGCGCGCCGCGACGGCGCCCGCATCCTGTTGGAGAACCTCACCCACCCCGAAGAGCTGGCGCTGGCCGAGGGCTTCGGCCTGCGGCTCGGCCTGGCGGTCAAGGCCAGCGGAGGGGTCGTCTCGGCCAGCGCCTGCCCGCCCGAAGACCCGGTGCTAGACCGCGCCCTGCAGGACGGCTGCCGCATCCCGGCAGAGCTGTGGTGGCGCATCTGGGCCCTGGCCCAGACCGCGCTGACCCCGGACTCGGTGGTGTCGCGCCGCCATGCGGGGGTGAACATCGTGACAGAGGACGGCCAGATCATAGGCCGCACCGACAATGACGACGATACCGATCCGAATTTCATCAATTCGGTCGGCCTGAAGACCAAGGAAGCCACACAATGACACCCGACCAGATCATCGACGGGCTGCAATGCGGCCACTTCGACCGCGACAGCTTCGTCAACCTGAAGGCCGCCGGCGTGCATGGCGTGGTCGTCACCTGCGGCTTCTGGGAAGGCACGCTGGAAAGCCTCGACAGCCTTGGCCGCTGGCGTGACCTGATCCGCGAGAACAGCGATGTCGCCGCCTTTGGCTACACGCCCGAGGCTATCGAGACCGCCGCCGCCGAGGGCAAGGTCGCCGCGATCCTCGGCTACCAGAACTCGAACCTCTTCGAGGGCCGCATCCGGCTGGTCGAGATGTGGGCCGAGCTGGGCGTGCGGGTGGTGCAGCTGACCTACAACAACCAGAACGAGCTGGCCGGCAGCTGCTACGAGGCCGAGGACTCGGGCCTTGCACGCTATGGCCGCGAGGTGATCCGCGAGATGAACCGCGCCGGCATCCTCGTCGATTGCTCCCATGTCGGGAACCTCTCGACCCTGCAGGCCATCGCGGCCAGCGAAAAGCCGATCGCCGTCACCCATGCCAACGCCGACAGTCTCTTCGCGCACAAGCGCAACAAGACCGATGACGTGCTGCATGCGCTGCGCGACACCGGCGGCGTGATCGGCGTCGCGGCCTATCGCAACATCACCGGCGACTACTTCTCGGGACCCATCGAGAACTGGTGCGAGATGGTCGCCAAGACCGTCGATATCGCCGGTATCGACAGCGTCGCCATCGGCACCGACCGCAGCCACAACTTCACCGCGCCCGACTACGCCTGGATGCGCATGGGTCGCTGGACCCGTGGCGTCGACTATGGCGCAGCTTCTGCGGCCCGTCCCGGCAAGGCCCCGCCGCCGGACTGGTTCCAGTCGCTGACGGACATGCAGATCATCCCTAACGGCCTCCGCTCCGTGGGCTTTTCAGAAGAAGAGGTCGCCAAGATTACCCACGGCAACTGGTTGCGCCTCTACGGCGAGACCTTCCGCAAATCCAACAGTTGAGAGATCCCATGACGATCAAAAAGACGCACAACGCGCTGATCCGCCCCAACCGCCGCCTGTTCCTTCAGGGCACGGCAGCGCTTGCAGGCGCCTCGGCCCTTGCGGCCCCCTCCATCGGCCGCGCCCAGTCCAAGGAGCTGTACATCAACTCCTGGGGTGGTCCCTGGCTGGAAGCCGCGACCGAGAACCTGTTCGACCCCTTCACCGAGGCCACCGGCATCAAGGTCAACACGGTCTCGCCGGTCTCATTCGCCAAGCTGGCCGCGCAGGTCCGCAGCGGGGTCTATGAATTCGACGTCACCACCCTGGGCGGCGGCGACATCGTGGCCGCCAACAACGCCGGCCTGCTGGAACCGCTGGAAGAGCCCTACCCCGGCGGGTTGTTCCAGAACGGCGTCGGCAGCCATGCCTTCGCCACCATGATGGCCTGGCGCACCGACAAGGGCTGGGAAGAGACCCCGCAAAGCTGGGCCGACTTCTGGGATGTCGAACGCTTCCCCGGTGGCCGCTCATTGCAACGCTACCCGGCCCGCGTCCTGCCGCTGGCGCTGCTGGCCGATGGCGTGGCGCCCGAGGATCTCTACCCGCTGGACATCGACCGCGCCTTCGCCAAGCTGGACGAAATCAAGGAGCACGTCCGCGTCTGGTGGACCGGCGGCGCGCAGTCGACGCAGATCCTGCGCGACGGCGAGGTCGACATGATCGGCATCTGGCATGGCCGCTACTTCGAGGCCGAGGACGCCGGTGCCCCGGTCGCCTTCACCTGGAACCAGGCCGAGCTGGACAGCGCCTACTGGGTCGTGGCCAAGGAGACCCCCAACATGGAAGCCGCGAAGATGTTCGTCGACTTCGCCACCTCCGCCGAGCCGCTCGCCGGTTTCGTCGCCCAGGCCAACTACGGCGCGATGAACCCCGCCGCGGATGAGTTCATCCCCGACAGCGCCAAGCCGCGGATGCCCACGGCGCCGGGCAACGTCGAGATGACCTTCGAACAGGACATGCTGAACTTCGGCGCCGACCCGCAGGAAGTGGCGATGCGCTTCGACGAGTGGCTGGCCTCGTAAGCCCGCCCTCCGGGGCCCTCCCCAGGCCCTGAAACTGCCGGGGCGGCGCGCATCCCTTGCGGCCCCGGTCCTCGCCCGGCGCCCGCGCGCCACCCGTTCCCGTTTCCCGGAGGAGGTCTCCCATGGGCCTGTCCCTCTCAGCCCTCGCAGAGCGCAAGACGCTCTGGCCCTGGCTTCTGCTGGCGCCGCTGACCATCTATCTCGCGCTGTTCTTCCTCGTCCCGCTAGTCGAGGTCGTCATCATGTCGGTGACCGAACCGCGCCCCGGCCTTGCCAACTACGAGAAGGTGCTGACCGGCAGCCTGTATCGCAAGGTCTTCCTCAACACCTTCGGCACCGCGCTGCTGGTGACGCTTTGCTGCCTGCTGGTCGGCTATCCGCTGGCCTACCTGATGTCGACGGTCAGCAAGCGCGCCGCAATGGGCATCCTGTTGCTGATCACCATGAGCTTCTGGACCTCGTTCCTGGTGCGCACCTACGCCTGGATGGTCCTTCTGGGAAACAACGGCCCCGTGGTCTGGCTGATGCAGACCCTCGGCATCGCCGAGCCGCCGCCGTTGCTGTTCACCCGCTTAAGCTCGACCCTGGCGATGGTGCATATCCTGGCGCCCTACATGATCATGAACATCTACACGGTGATGCAGAAGATCGACCCCTCGCTGATCCGCTCGGCGGAAAGCATGGGGGCCTACGGCAAGTCGCTGTTCCGCCATGTCTACCTGCCGCTGACGGCGCCGGGCATCGCCAATGGTTCTGTCCTGGTCTTCGTGATCTGCCTCGGCTTCTACGTCACGCCCGTCCTGCTGGGATCCCCGCGCGAACAGATGGCCGCCGGCCTGATCGGCAACCAGATCGAGCAGTTCCTGGCCTTCGGCCTCGGCAGCGCGATGTCCATCGTCCTGCTGGTGGTGACGCTGGTGATCCTCGGGATCTACCACCGCCGCTTCGGCCTCGACAAACTTTACGGATAGGAGCGCAGATCATGAATACGCTGATGCGCTGGATCGGGATCGCCGTGGTGATCTTCATCGCCGCCCCGCTGGTGATCGTGGTCCCGATGTCCTTCTCGACCGCCGCCTCGCTGCAGTTCCCGCCGCCGGGCTATTCCTGGGGCTACTACCAGCAGTTCTTCTCGGATCCCTCCTGGCTGCGGCCTGCCTGGAACTCGATCTACATCGCCACGATGAACACCCTGCTGACCATGGCGCTGGTGGTGCCTGCCACCTTCGCCCTGGTGCGCCACAAGTTCTGGGGCAAGAGCTTTGCCAACCTTATGATGATGATGCCCATGGCGGTGCCCCATATCGTAATGGCGGTCGGCTACTACTCCTACTTCGGAGAGCTGAAGCTGGTGCACTCGAAACTGGGCGTGGTCCTGGCCCACACCTGCCTGTCGGTGCCGATCACCTTCCTTGTCCTCTCGGCCAACCTGAAGGGCTTCGACCTGACGCTGGAGCGCGCGGCCCGCTCGCTTGGCGCCACGCCGGGGCAGGTCTTCCGCCACATCACCCTGCCGATCCTCAAGCCCGGCCTCGCCATCTCGGCGCTCTTCGCCTTCATCCAGTCCTTCGACGAAACCGTGGTGGCGATCTTCATCTCGGGTCGCGACGCCGAGACCCTGCCGCGCAAGATGTTCGACTCGATCCGCGAAGAGGCCGACCCGGTGATCGCCGTGATCTCGACCCTGCTCTTCGCCGTGGTCTTCGCCGGGCTGATCGTCCCCTCTCTGATCAAGGGCCTGCGCCGCATGGCCGGAGGCACCCCATCCAAATGACCCAGACCCCCACAGGAGCCGACATGAGCGCCTATCTTCGCCTCGCCGGCGTCAACAAGACCTTCGGCAGTTTCACCGCCCTCGGCCATATCGACCTTGAGGTCGAGAAGGGCGAATTCGTCACCTTCCTCGGGCCCTCGGGCTCGGGCAAGACCACCACGCTGATGGTGATCGCCGGCTTCGAGCAGGCCACCAAGGGCGAGATCACCGTGGCAGACCAGTCGCTTGCCCATCTCGCGCCGCAGGAACGCAACATCGGCATCGTGTTCCAGAACTACGCCCTGTTCCCGCACAAGACCGCGGCCGAGAACGTCTACTTCCCCCTGCAGATGCGCAAGGTGGGCAAGAAGCAGGGCATTAGGAAGGCCGAGGAGATGCTGGAGCTTGTCGGCCTGGCCGGTTTCGCGCACCGCCTGCCGAAAGAGCTGTCGGGCGGCCAGCAGCAACGTGTGGCCCTGGCCCGCGCGCTGGTCTTCGAGCCTGACCTGTTGCTGCTGGACGAGCCGCTCGGCGCGCTGGACAAGAACCTGCGCGAGCAGATGCAGATCGAGATCAAGCGCATCCAGAAGCGCCTTGGAGTGACCACGATCTTCGTCACCCATGACCAGACTGAGGCGATGTCGATGTCCGACCGCATCGTCGTCTTCTCGAACGGTGCCATCGAACAGGCTGCCGCCCCGCTGGATATCTACCACCGCCCCGCCACCCGCTTCGTTGCCGACTTCATCGGCGAGAGCAACCTGCTGGAGGCCACCGTCACCGATGCCGCAAGCGGCAAGGCGCAAAGCCCGGTGCTGGGCGAGGTCACCTGCGGTGCCGAGGGCCTGCCGCCGCTGACGGATGACCAAGCGGTGACGCTTCTCATCCGGCCCGAACACCTCAAGCTCTCGCGAGAGCCCAAGGAGGGCCGCCAGAACGCGCAGATGGTGATCGAGACCATAGTCAACTATGGCGACAACGCCGTCGTGATCGGCCATGTGGGCGATCAGCAGATCCGTGTCAGAGTGCCGGGGGCCGATGTCGTCATTCTGAAGGAAGGTGACAGCTGTCACTTCAGCTGGACCGCCGATGCGGTCTTCGTCCTGGACAAGTGAGGCCCCCATGCTGGACCAGATGATCACCCGTTTCGGCACCTCTGCGCGTGCCTCCATCGCCACCGTCGCCAATGGCACCGGCTATTTCGCCGTCACGCCCGAGGCGCCCTATGACGCCAGCCTGTCGATGCCCGAACAGGCGCGTCAGCTCTTTGCCAAGGCCGAGGCGCGGCTGGCCGAGATCGGCTCTTCCAAGGGGCAGCTGCTGTTCTGCGCCATCATCCTGAAGGATGTCAGCGAGGTAGCAGCCTTCAACGCCGTCTGGGACGAGTGGGTGGCCGATGTGGCACCGCCCGCCCGCGCCTGCTTCGAGGCGAACATGGCCAACCCTGCCCTCAAGGTCGAACTGATCATGATCTGCACCGTGCCCGATAGCTCACCTGCGGCGGATGTCTGACTACTCACAGCTGGTCGCCCTCGCGGGGCATGACCTTGCCCCGCTGAGCGATCCCGACAGCCAACTATGTACAAGCAATGAAGGGCCGCATCGCGATACAGCTGGACGTGACGAAAACCAGCGGCGGGCCAGCGAGATCGCCCGCCGGATCGTCCACCGGGGCAGTCCGCGCCGCACAGCAGGCTGCGGCCTATTCCCCGCCTCTTCACCACTCAGAAAGTGGGCTTTTTTCTCCAATTAGCCGAGCACGAGAACAGCGGTCCCCTCACCGGTCAGGAGCATTCTGCCCAGATTTCAGGGTACCCCCGGGGGGAGAAAGACACGAAGGCGACCTATTGACCTCTCTTGGGATTGCCACCCTTTCCCCTGTCGGCCGACGAGATACTTGCCGCAGCGCGCCCAAGCCGCCTGATTGTCGTGATGTTTGACGCAGTCAGTATCCCAGCACCGCGCGAGCTTCGAAGCGCTTGATCACAGGGCGCGCTGCGGGCCCGTAGCCGCTCAAAGTATCTGGATCTATTTCTGGAAACAGCGAGAGGACCTCCCGTCTAGCCCCATCGTCTAGCCCCGCCATGGTCAATGGGCCGGGATGATAGCTTTCAGTGGGCAGGCCATTTGACCAGATTATCTCGTGCTGATCGAAGAGCAGATGAAAATACTCAACGGTCCCACCAGAGCGGTCAAGATAGACACCGTCGTGACCAACCAGGCTTTTAGCAGAAACTAGCGCCTCGCTCGTGCCCAGACCCAAGTCGACATCCCATCGCGGGCTTCGGACAAGCACACGGTGTTGTTGCGACACACGAAGCTCAGCGTGGTTGCCGAAAGCACTTTCTGCAATGACGACAGGCGCGAAGGTCCCGCTGGCGCGCACCCTGCGGCAGCCGACCCAGCGAAGGGGTTGTAGGCCATGATCGCGCGTCATGACCAGGTCATCCGGCTGAAGGTCTTCGACCGGGCGCTGCCCTTCCGCCGTGATGATCAGGGTACCGCGCGTGAAACAGGGCACCGTCTCGACCTCGACGAAGGCAACGTCGGTGTTCCCGTCGCCATCCTGAACCGTGTAGGTGAAGACATTGCTGCCCGCCTCGTCGTCGCCGGTGATGGTGAGGGTGCCGTCGGCATTGACGAGGATCGCCTCTCCCGTCGGCAGGACGACAGTGCTGCCCGCCACGACAGCCTGACCGTTGACATGGGTGATAGTCAACGTGCCGCCCGACAGTGAACTGTCGTTGGCCAGTGCGTCCAGGACCACGTCCTGCCCGATCGCCGTTGACACCTCATCGTCCCCCGCAATCAGCGCGCACTGGATCGAGTCACCAGCAATCAACAGGTTCGAGTCGTAGAGTCGGTCTCCAGCATCGGCGATCCCGATCTTGATGGTGTTCTCCTGCCCCGGACTGACTGGCGCCTTCAGAGTCAGAGTGACGGTAAAGCCATCCATCTCGGTATTGTGGGGATCGGTCGAAGCTGGATTGTTCTGGTAGAGGTTGCTGTTAGAGCCGGGGTTAATGTTGTTGATCGTGATGTCACCGGTGCCGACCGTCAGCTCGGCCTGAACACCGTTGACCCAAATGGCGCAGACATCGTTGAAGCCAGTGCCGACATATTCCAGGTACTCTTCCGACGAGAAAACGATCTGCATCGTCAGCTCGCTACCTTCGGGAATGAAGGTTGCCTCCAGCACCGCAGCGTCATAGGTCCGGTAACCCGAAACGGCGGTCAGGTCGCTGTCACCAGCGGTGCCCATGCTGGTGGTCGTGTTTCCAGCCTGGTTGGCCGTGCCATAGCTGTTGGTGAAGTCGCTGGCGCGCCCGGTTGACAGTATCACCCCTTCATCCGAGGGCACGACCCCTGGCGAGGTAGACAGACCGTCCGAGTAAATGCCCGAAGACTGGGAAGCACCCGTATAAGTCGCAGACTTCAGTTCAACTCCAGCCCCGAAGATCGCCTCTGCCATGTCCATAGCGGAGGCATTTCCATTGATACTCAATTCAGATGCCGCAACCATTCGAGCCGCCTTCTACGCGCAGGGCAGCCGCTTCTGGTTCCTCCTAGAAGCAGACGCCAAATGTTGTTTTAAGCTTTGTGTTAACCTTTCCTCGACTGAGATAGTATTATCCTAAAGGATAGCTTTCAGGCGCACTTGAGATCACCAACGCAGTTACGCATGGTCCGCCGAGACTTTCTTAGATTACTGTCTTCTCAATCGACCGGGCTTCACGTGCCAGGATAGATAGAAGCTCAGGTCCCGGCCTGCTGCTCCTCCACCTTTTTCCAAGCCCGCTCAAGCCGCCCGCTTAACCGCCTCCCCTTCCCAAGGCTTCATCGGCGGCAGGGCCTCGGTGACCTGGTGCGCGGTCAGCCCGCCGTAGATCCGGAAGTGATCGCGCAGGGTCATGAGCGCATCCCACCACAGCAGATAGTCCCGCCGGGCCCGCGCCTGATCTCGTGGGTGGTTCTCGATCGTGATCGGGCAGCAGCGCAGATCCACCTCGCGGACCTTGCCGCGGCTGGTGTAGCGCGCCTTGCCGCAGGTCTCGGTCACGGCGAAGCGCCCGTGCTTCGTCTGCCTCCAATCCACTGGCTGAACCTGCGGCGCGAGGTCCGAGCCCCAGCCCAGGGTTTCCCCCGCGCGGCAGAGATCCGCGATGACCAGGGCCATGCGCCGGCCACCAACGCCCTCCGGCAGCTGCGCCAGGGCGTCGGCCACCGCATCCGCGTCGGGGTGGGGCTCCGAGGTGCCGCCGCCCTGCACCCGGCAGCCGAGCTCGGCCTGGCGCATCAGGATATGCTCCATGCCGTAGCCCTTCAGCGCGCCCTGCGGCCGCTCATTGGCGCCCTGGTCGAAGTCGATCCGGATCTTCTCCTTCTGGAACGCCCAGTCGAGGAGCTGCAGGATGGTCACCTCGCGCGGAGAGGCGCTGCTCAGGCCCCGGGGTCGGTGTCGGAGCGCCATGGTCATGCCGCCTGCCCCTCTGCTTGCTGCGCCTGTCCTCTGCGCACCAGCTCGCGCGCCGCGTCTTGGTGCGCTTCATAGGCGTGGAGCCATTCGCGGTCGGCCGCATCCACAGGCAGGCGCAGGCTGATACGCTCGCGCAGGCGTGCCACCTTCGACTGTGCCGCTCCTGCCCTGTCAGCGATGATCCGGCGTTCCTGCGGGTTCAGCGGCGGGCGGTGCTTGCTGAGCCACCAGCGGTATTCCTCGACCAGGCGCCCCTCGGCCAGGGCTGCTCTCCCGGCGGCGCTGCCGAACCAGCTGGCCAGCCCGGGCATTTCTTCGAGAGGCCGCGGCTGCGCGACCTGCGCCAGGGCGACAAAGGCCGCATGGCTGGGCCAGAAGTCCCGCGCCCGCCCCTCGCCCTTCGAGCGCATTGCCTCGAAGAGCCGCCGCAGGTTGGCGTCGCTCATATAGCCCAGCTCGTCCGCCAGCCGGTCGAGGCGCTTGCGGCCATCGTCTGCATCGACCGCCTTCGGGAACCGGAACCCGATCCCCTCCAGCGGCCCCAGCAACAGCCGGCGCACCCGGTCCCGCTTCGTCTCGTGATCCTGATCCTGCTCGATCCGCATCCTCTTGCCCTTTCTCAGCCTTGGCTCGACTTATCCACAGGTGACGCCGGCTGAAGCGGAGCGGGACGGAGGTCTCTTTTCATATTCATTTCTTTTCTTCTCCTTTCCTCTCTTACAGCCGACAGAATGTCCGCCGTTCTGTCCGCATTCCGTCCGGTTCTGTCCGAAAGACAAAAGCGGACAGAACCGGGACATAATGCTCAGCGCCTGACCAGCGCCTCCACGCCCTCGACAATCCGCGAGGGGGTGCGATTTCCTTCGGGGTAATGGGCATCGAGCCAGGCATTGAGCCGGACGACATATTGCGTCTGCTCCGCCACGGCTTCGAAGCCCAGATCCTTGAGCGCGCGGCGCAGCCGGGTCAGCGCCTTGCGCTCCCGGTCGGCTGCCGCGCGATCGGCATTCTTGTTGCGCGAGCCGATGGCCGCGGCGACCACCTCTGTCACCACGCCGTGCATCAGCCGCACCTCGCTGCCAACGCGGCAGGGCCGCCAGCCGTAAAGCGGTGAGGGATCGCGGCGCAGGAAGCCTTCCCAGGTCTGCAGGGAGAGGCCCAGCAGGTCCGCTATCAGCGACTGATCCGAAGGCATGGTGCCCACCGGGTCCTGCTTGCGCGCCTTGCACCAGATGGCCACGGCCAGGCCCTGGACATCCCAGTCACCCTTCCGGGCGGTGCGGGTGTAGAAGTCGCTCTCCAGCCAGCGGTCATAGTGGAACTGGAAATAGGAATGGCTCTCCAGCCGTGTGCCGCGCGGGAACGGGTATTCTTCGAGCTCATCGGCATCGACGGCGCGCAGAGCGGCGGAACTGGTGAGAAGCGGGCGCATCAGCCCTGCCCCCGACAGCGCAATAGCTTCCCTGCCCAGGGCCCCTCTGCGGCCCTGGTATGGGGCGCGACGTCTACGGGGTTCAAAAAGCCGTCGCGACCCGATGCCGCATGTGATGGGGGTCCAGCGGCAATCGTCCGGCCAATCGGGGAAACCGGACCGACCGAACTGCTACCATGCGCGGCTGCGCGACCAATTGTCTCTTGGGTCAGACGCCTGTCTCTCACGCCACCTTCCTCCGCTTGGCGGCGGGGATATCGAGCTTGAGCCGATCCCGGCGCAGGCGCACCGCATCCTTGTGGCAGCCGGCGAGCCGGGCGATCTCCGTCAGCCCCCGCTGGCCATCGACCAGCGCCAGGATCTTCCGGGTGATCTCTTCGTCATCGCCCGAGACGGACTTCCCGCGCCCGCCCTTGAGCGGCACCGGCTTCGGCCGGGCGATCTCCAGCCCGTCCTCGCGCGCCACCCGCTGGATGCGCTGACGTGCCGTGTGGCGCAGCAGGATGATCTCGCTGATGCTCAGCCCATCCTTGATGTCCTGGGCGATCTCGCGATCCTTCAGGCGGTCTGCCAGTGTGGGCACCTGCGCGCGCTGCATCGTCCGGAAGCCGCCCTTGAAGGCCTCGTTCCGGGTGACGATCGACTGGGTCTTCGGGTCCCAGACGTAGTCCCGATCCATGCCGCTGACGCCCGCGGGGATGCGGCGCTTCTCCTCGGGGATACGCTCCAGCGCCTCGTCGATCAGACGGCGCTCTTCTGCAGTCACGATGTCCATGCGGGCCTCCCGGGGCTCTGGTGTTCAAGGGTCAGCGGCAGTGAGGGCGCCGCGCTCTGCGGCGGCGCCAGATGTGCGGGCAGCGCCGGATAGTCGCCGGAGCGGGTCAGCCGCGGGCGGCAGGGCGGAATGCGCCGCAGCACCGTCGGGCCGTCCCGGTCC
>NZ_PGTC01000026.1:16332-16554 GCF_002786295.1 Pseudooceanicola marinus
GATCCAGCAGGATCCCGCGCCACAGCACCACGCGCTCCACGAAGGGCAGCACCAGCGCCTCTGGCTGATCCCGGAACAGGGTCTCATAGCGGCTCACGCCCTCGACAAAGGCGGTCCGGACGAAGACCGCCACCCCGCGCCGCGCACGTTTCAGCCCCCGGGCGATGACCTCGGCGGCCAGGCGGAACGGCGGATTGGTGATGACGAAGTCGACCTCGGGCG
>NZ_PGTC01000026.1:16604-18669 GCF_002786295.1 Pseudooceanicola marinus
ACGGCCTGCTGCCCCGGCCAGCCGTAGTCCATGACATCGGAGGCGAAGACCGAGCCGAAGGCCTCGGCCAGGGGCCGCGCCATGTGGCCCCGGTTGCAGCAGGGCTCCCAGGCCGACATCTGCGCCAGGTCATAGCCCTCGCCCGCCAGCACCTCGCAGAGGGCCCGCGTGGCCCAGGGCGGTGTGGGGAAGTCATCCAGACTGTCCGGCGCCTCGACGCGGCGCTGCATGACAGCGGTGGAGGTCGCAAAACTCATGCCTGTCTCCCGACGGAAAAGGCGGGGCGCGTCGGGTGGGACGCGCCCCAAGTCGGGGACGGACAGATCGGGACCGCGACGCCCCGGACGGCCGCGCGGTCCCGCGGGGCGGCCAGACAAGGTCCGGGAAAACGGGCGGCGCGGAGGGCCTGGAGGACATGACCCCTCCGCGCCTGGGAGCGCCCTGCCCTGCCCGACAGCCGGCGCTCCGCACGGCCCGGCGCCTGTGCCGGGGTCCGTGAGGGGATCTGATGGATGACCGGCGCGAGGAGCGCGCCGCCAACGAAGGCGCCCTCCCCGCGACGACCGCCCGCCCGTCGGCGGGAGGGGGATGTGAGGGCGCGGCTCATGCGGCAGCCTCATCTTCGAGGCGGGCCAGCAGCTGCTGCGAAGCCGCGATGGACTCGCGCAGCTCCTTCATGACGCCCTCGGCATCGCCGGCGCAGAGCAGGCCAACGGCGGCATTGGACACGTCGCCATTCTCCGCCACGACCCGCAGGACCAGATCATTGACCTCCTGCCGGACATGGCGGGCCGCCCGGCGGTCGGCCAGCATCGAAGTGATCGGGAAGCGCTCCAGCGCATCCTCAAGCCCGCAGAAATGCGCGATCGACACCGGCAGCCCGCCGTTCACCTCGCGCGAGATCGTGCCCTTGGCACAGCCCAGCAGGGCCGCCGCGGCATCCACGCCGCCGAAGTCCCGCACCAGCTGCTTGAACAGCGCCCGCACCGCAGGCCCCTGGTAGACCGCGATCTCACCGCTCATCGCGAAACCCCGTTTTCTGGAAGGTCGACAAAGCCCCCGGCATAACCGGAGCATGGAAAGGGGCATGGGAGGGCTTGAGATCCATCATCAACCTGCTGCCCGCGAGGGTGTCCGAAGCTGCTTGGAAGCATCCGCCCAAGATCGTATATCGACCGCCTCATCTGTGGCCGCCTCTATGCGAAGCATCACATCATAGCTCGGGCGGCGAGCGCCTGAGAGAAGCTGGCTCAAGTAAGCCGGGCTAACACCAATTTGCTCAGCAAAGAGCTTCTTGGGCTGCCCTTGGAGATAGGCTTGAAGCTTGTTCATGGATCGAGATTTAGCTAATGGCGAATTATTTGACAACAGAAATTTCGCCATTAGCAAATAGCCACATGGTTGAGCTGCGGGTATCTGTTTAGCATGACGCTAAAAATCCGCATCAGAGAGCTTCGGAAAGAGAGAGGTCTGACCTTGGCTGCGCTCGCAGGCATGGTTGGGATCTCGACTCCCCATCTGTCCGACATCGAGCGCGGGAAGAAAAACCTTAACAATCACTTAATCATGCGCGTCGCCGAAGCGCTCGACGTTGAGCCTCAGAAGCTCATTTCGGGACCGGCTTCTTCCGATTTTGCGGAATTTTCTGAGAAACTTGAAGCCCTTTCAGAAGCGGATCGCGCTCGCGTCCTGGACTTCGTGAACGCTCTGCTCGCAAGCCGAAAAGACTCCTAACTAAGGTTAGGACAGCCTTGCGCTCTTCGACAGACAGCAGCGCAAACCGTTGATATTCCATGACGCCAATCCTCCAAACTTAGCCTGCGCAGAATCCTCCGACGCTCCTCGGCGTCAACTCGTCGCGTCACGTACATTTGCTATTTGCTAATTTTTTCACTTGCAAGAAATTTCGCTATTAGCTTATCTTCACCTCCATCACCACAGATGGAGGCAACGATGCTGACCCCTGACGAAAGCGCGCGCCTGCGGTCCGACTGGGCCGCGCGCAAGGCCGCCCGCGGCACCCCGATCTCGCCCGAGCGCCTGGCCCGGCTCACCCCGCATCACC
>NZ_PGTC01000027.1:0-407 GCF_002786295.1 Pseudooceanicola marinus
GGCCGATATGGCGGCCTGCCAGATGATCCAGCGGATCGACGCGGTAGACGTTCTCGCTGAGATGCAGCGTGTCCGGGTGGTTGGCCGCATGCAGGGCCAGCGCCGCCGGGTTGTGGTTGATGGCGATGTCGGGGCCGCGGCCCAGGGCCATCTCGATCCCGGTCGAGGCGCCGCCACCGCCGGCAAAGCTGTCCACGATCAGCGGCGGGCCGAGGGGTGTCGGGCGGGGACTGACGGCGAGGTCGAGAAGATGCGCTCCGTCCATCAGGAGGCCTCCGGGGTACAGACAAGGGCGTGGTAGGCGGGTAGCAGGGCGAGGGTGGCCAGCCCGGTGCAGAGCACCATGGTCGCCAGCGCGGGGCCGTCCTGGGCCTGGCCGAACAGCCAGCCCGCGCCCGGCGCGGCGC
>NZ_PGTC01000027.1:457-661 GCF_002786295.1 Pseudooceanicola marinus
CCGGCGCGGCGCCGAGTAGGTAGGGGCCGCAGGGGGCGAGCCGGCGCAGCAGGCGGGGCATGGGGTGCAGAGCGGGGGTGTCGCAGACCCTCCGTGCCGCGTCATGGGGCGCGAGGGTCATGGCCAGCACGAGCGCCAGCTGTACCAGGGTGCCACCCTGCGCCAGGGCGGCGGCCGAGAGCGCGGCGACGGTCGGGCAGGCGA
>NZ_PGTC01000027.1:711-2685 GCF_002786295.1 Pseudooceanicola marinus
CCCTTGGCCTCGGCCATCACTTCCTTCTGCTGGTCCGCGATGTCCTTCTTCTCTGCCGCCAAGTGCTCGAAGCGTTCGATGAAGCTGCGAAGCTCGCCTGCCGCGACGCGGAAGGCGCCGTCGCGGACCTCGCGATCGGCCTCGGTCTCTTTCAGGCCTGCATCCTCCTTGGATGCCTTCGGGAAGCCCATGTCCTTCATCGTCCCACCCCCTCAGTCGCGCATGGGCATGAGAACCCAGAGCGCATCGGGGTCCTCGGTGACGATGCGGGCGGGCTCTCCGCGCCCGGCACTGGAGAGGGTGAAGGCGGGCGCGATCCGGGCGAACTCGGAGAGCAGGGCCAGGCTGTAGGTGGCGGTCTGGCCTTCCCGCTCCGTATGCCCCTGCAGGGCGATGCTCAGATCGACGCCATCCGGCATGCTGAGGGACATGCGTCCCGCGCCTGGATCGAGCCGCAGGGGCAGGCTGCGCCCGTAGCAGGTCGCACTGGCGATGGTGCGCAGGCGGCTCAGGGCGCTGGCCGACAGGTGGGCTGTGAAGGCGTCGGAGGCCGGCGGCGTGACCCGCGTGTAGTCGGGATAGGTGCCGTCGATGCCCTGGATCACCAGGCGCAGCCCCGGCGCCGTCACCAGCAGGTGCCGCGGACCGGCACGGAAAGTCAGGGCCCCGTTCCCCGCCTTGCGCGCGATCGCAATCAGCAGATCGACGGCGCGGACCGGTACGATGAGGCCGTCGGGTCGGTCGGTCGCCTTGCTGCCGTCGGCGCGCGGCCCCTCGATGAAGCGGGCGGGCTCGTCGCAATCAATGATCGCCATGCGGTGGCCATCGGTGGAGACCGCGCGCAGCGTCCCGACTTCCGGCTTTGTCGTGAGGAAGGTGCCGTTGAGATAGTAGCGCGTTTCCTCGCGGCTGATGCAGGACCGGCCCAGGTCGAAGAGCCGCAGCGCCTGCGCGCCGGAGAGCGTGAACGCGCTTGCGCCGGGCATCCCGTCGGGGTCCTTGAAGGGCCGAGGGAAGTCCTCGGGAGGGATAGTCAGCTGCAGCGTTACCTGGATCTCGCCGTCGGAGAGGCGGACGCGGTCATGGTCCTCGCCGCGCATATGGGTGATGGTCACCGGCCCCCGAGCGGCGCGCAGGAAGCCCGCCAGCGCCCGATGCGACACGACCAGATCCGCATGCCCGCTAATCTGGGCCTCCAGGTCCAGCATCAGGGTCATCTTGAGGTCGGTGGCCTCCAGCGTGAGCCGGTCGCTCTTGAAGCGGACCCGCACGCAGCCAATCGCCGGGATCGTGTTCCGGCGCTCGATCACGCGAGACAACCGGTTGGCGGCCAGCCGAAGCTCGGCGAGGGCGACGGTGGCGCTCGGGCCCTCGGAGATCTCCGGGGCAGGCGCGGCGGCGCGGGGCATCTGGTGCAACATGGCAGGTCCTTTCCGGTGGCGGTGTCTGAGGTCAGGGGTAGGCGGGCAGGGCGTCCGCCTCTGCCACGGCCTCGCGGGCACGGGTGTCCCAGGCAGCGATGGCCTCGGCCTCCGTCGGGCCGTTCGCGGTGATCCGGTAGAGGGTCAGCACGGCGCGGCCTTCGGCGGGGACGTGGAAGCTGCCACCCCCTTCCAGCGCCGCGCAGACAAACGCCTCGTGCAGGGCGTCGCCGCTCAGCGGCGCGAGGCGCGCCAGGAAGGTGGTGATCGCATGGGTGTCGAGGAGGCGGCCTGTCATGGCTGACCTCCGACGGTGGCCTCGGGCTGGAGCGCCCGCCGAGCGATCGTGGTCGGCAGGTCCAGCAGCGCGGCGGCGATCAGCAACGCGACCGCCAGCCAGCAGAGGCCTTCCAGCGTGAGGTGGACCAGAGGGCACCGGTCGGTTCGGCGCGAGGTCATGTGCGTCCGGGCGCTCATGCTTCCGGCTCCACCGGCTCGGGCGCCGGGCGCGATTGGTCTTCGGCCTTCTGGGCTTCCTCCGGGGTGGAGGCCC
>NZ_PGTC01000027.1:2735-3001 GCF_002786295.1 Pseudooceanicola marinus
CGCGGTCGAAGGTGGCCCAGCCGGTCGCAGTGACCGCGCGGTAGAAGCCCATTGTCTCGGGGGCGATCAGGGGACGCGTCATGCGGGAGCTCCCGCGATCATCACCAGGGCGACCGTGGTCAGCAGCCAGCCGATCAGGGCAAAGGGGAGCAGGCTCATGCCGCGCCCTCCGGATGCGCGCGGCTGGCGATCAATGCGCGGACCTTGCCGCGGCAGCGCTCGGTGATGTCCAGGACCTCGGCCATCTGGGACGACACGGTCGGCGC
>NZ_PGTC01000027.1:3051-4612 GCF_002786295.1 Pseudooceanicola marinus
CCCAGTCGGACCGCAGGCGCGCGCTTTCGTCAGGGGTCAGCATCGATGCCTCCATCTGTGGGTATGATCGTGACGATATGACATAAAATATGGCAACACAAGCTAACGTTGCCATAAAATATGTCAAGATGATCTGGCCGAGATGTGCGCACCTCGGGCTTGCGGCTAGTGGCTGTCGGCTGAATATGGGGTATTTCGCGAAGATGGAGACTCGAAGTGATCGCAACTTCCTGCTGCTGGTCGACCTCAAGGCGCGGTATGGAGATCTCAATACCGCGCTGGTCGCAGAATATTTGCAGGCATACGGCGACGCATCCATCAGCGCGATAGCACAAGATGTTGGGCTCTCAAGGGCTGCGGTCAGGCGGGCGCTACAAAAGCTGTCGGATTCCGACAGTCTGGCGCCTCTTGACGCCTGTTAGAGGCAGATCTTAACTGCCTGCAATAGCTGATCTAATCAGCTTTGAAGGGCCGGAGGGAGGGCGCATGGAGAGGCTTGATATCTTGATCGAAGGTGCCCGAAGAACAGGGCTGACCATCGACTTTCTGGATCAGCTGACGCTCGGCCTATCCAGCCAGGCATTGCGCAGTGTCATAGGTAACGTGTCCGCTATGCCTTCGTATATGAAGTCGAGCGACAGTCCGTACGTTTTTCGTAGGGCGCGCGCGCCGTCTATCGAGATACGCTGATGGCCAGTCTCCCAGTTCGATAGCTGAGAGCGCTTGATGCCTGCTCGCTTCGCGTAGTCGGTTTGGTTCATGCCGGTTGTGGCACGGTGCCAGCGAATGCGCTCAGCAATATCCGAAAAAGGGGCACTGTTCTCCATTCTTGGCACTTTACTCTGCCATGAATTTTGGCGCATCCGGCAAACGTATGGCTTGCCAAATGCCATAAAGTTTGGCAACTCACTGGCATGAGATGTGCTGCAGTCAAACAAATCACGGAACTCCTTGGAGACGATGTCATTGCGAGCGCCGTTGGCGTGAAGCCTCGGTCTGTGAGGGCGGCGCGCGAACATGGGGAATTTCCCGCGCGGTGGTATCCGGTTGTCAGAGATCTCTGCCGAGAGGCGGGAATCGACTGCCCCGACATTGCGTTCTCGTTCGTCGTGCAAGGAGCAGCCTGATGTCTTCTTGTTCGCTTGAACTCGGTTTTGCCATGGCCAGCGCTCTTGTGCTCGCGAAAACCCCCGGAGAGTTTCCCCATGCGTAAGGCGCGGCCCGCTTCGATCCAGTCGGCGGTGCAGACCGCCATTCGCGCGGCCGGCGGTCTTGAGGCCGTGGCCAATGACATCGGCGTCGGGGTCTCGACTCTGTCGCACGGGACGGAAGTCTCGGAGCAGCGCCCGGGCGGGCTTGGCGTCAACTACCTCGACCGGTTGAGCCGGATTGTGCCCGAGGCCGCCGTGCCGATCGCGGCGCATTTCGCGGCTCTGGGCGGCGGGACCTTCCACCCGTTGAACATCGAAGGCTCGACCGCCTCGGACATCCACCGGATCACCCGGGAGTTCGCGGACGTGCTGCAGCGCCATGCCGAGGCGCATTCCTCGGCCTCGGCGGT
>NZ_PGTC01000028.1:0-22703 GCF_002786295.1 Pseudooceanicola marinus
TAGTTATCTGTCGCCGAAGGAGAGCTCCTGTGTTCGGATTGATCTTCATTTTCGCCTTATCCCTCTCAGCTCTCCTGGCTAGCTTGTTCGTGCCTGGGCTTTCGGACCTTGTGCTTCTGGCGGGACCTGGCGTGATTGGCAGCCTGCTTCTTCTGCTCTGGCGTGTCTGGGGAACTGGCCTTTCGCGGCGTGTGAAGACGCCGTGGATCCTGCTGGATGGCTCCAACATCATGCACTGGAAGGGACGCGGTCCGGACATCGCTGCGGTTAGAGATGTCACGCAATGCCTGAGCACCAAGGGCTACGCGCCTTGCGTGGTTTTCGATGCAAATGTTGGATACAAGCTGGTCAATCGGTATCAGGGCGATGTCGAGCTTGCGAAGCTCTTGGGGCTTCGAGTTGGCAGGGTAATGGTTGTCGCCAAAGGTACACCTGCAGACGAGGTCATTCTCGCTGCGGCCCGCGATTATGATGCGCGCGTGGTCACCAATGATCGCTTTCGAGACTGGGTTGAACAGTACCCGGAGCTCGCCCGCGGCAACCGTCTCGTGCGCGGAGGTTATCGCTCCGGGGAGCTTTGGTTGGCGCTGCCTCTAACCGAGCAGCGGTAGAATGACCGGCGCCCGAATGATCTTACGCTTCAGAGCTTGTTCGGCTGGTGAGCATGGAAAGTGGATAGCAGCCAGACGCTGGACCGACATTCGATCATTGCAAGCTGAGCATATGGATGGCCAGATCTTCTGGGTTTGCACTAGCCAAGCTGCGTGGGTGGCATGAATATTCGCTTCGGGCTGAGACCGGTCATTCGCTGCGCCTGGCGCAAAGGTCCGCTTTGGGCTGGCTCCGGTCGTTCGCTGCGGCAGGCACGAAGGTCCGCTTATGTGTTCGCGGCCACCGCGACGCTGTTTCGCAGGGGTTCAAAGAAGATCTCTGGTTGGGGTTCGGACTAGTCGCCTACCGATGCCCCCGGGGGTACCCTGAAAATTTGGGCACAATGCTCCTGACCGGTGAGGGGACCGTGGTTTTCGTGCGCGGCTAATTGGAGAAAAAAGCCCACTCTTACGGGTAGGAGGGTCGTGTCGAGTTGTGGAGCGCGCGCAGGCCTGCGGTTTCCCCACCGTCGACGGGTATCACGGTGCCGTTGATGTAGGCGGCCTCGTCTGAAAGAAGCCAGGCGATCGTCCGGCCGACATCCTCTGGTTGGGCGAAGCGCCCCACGGGAATGCGTGCTTCCAGCGCGGTGCAGCGGTCGGGGTCGGCCAGCACCTTCTGCATCATACGCGTGGCGACCTGGCCAGGGCAGACAGCGTTGAACCGCACGGCGTGGCCTAGCTCCAGAGCAAGTGACTGGGTCAGCCCGATCATGGCTGCCTTGCTGGCGGTGTAGAGGGCCAGGTTCTCCTCTCCGCGCAGGCCGGCGACGGATGCGACGTTGACCACGGAGCCACGTCCCTCCATCAGAGCGGGCAGCGCCAGTCGCGTCATCAGGAAGGCGCTGCGCGCGTTCGTATTCATGATGCGGTCCCAGTCGGCTGTGGTGGTCTCGGCGAATCTGTGTCGTTCGCCAATGCCAGCGTTATTCACTAGTCCTCTCAGGCGTCCGCGCGAGATCTCAAGTGTCGCCTCGACCAAGGCGCGGCAATCCGCTTCGCGGCTGACGTCGGCCCGGAGGAAGCAGGCGCCCGGCAGCTGGTGCAGCGCGGCGTCGGCGCTGGTGAGGTCGCGGCCCGCGATCACCACTTTATGACCGCGCGCCAAGAGATTACTGGCCGTGGCTAGGCCAATGCCTGCCGTACCCCCGGTGATCAGGATCATGCGGGATCTCCGTCGAGGAAGCGTGCGACCAAGTCGGCCTGAGGCGCCAGCATTGCATGGCCCGGCACGCAGGTCAGGCCAAGCGCATGGCCGCGGGCAAGAAACGCGGTGTCCGCCGGGCGCATGACCACTTCTGCTAGGATTCGGGCCTCGACTATCTGCGCCTCAGCGAAGGGCAGCGGGTCGGACGCCCGCATTCCGAGGGAGGTTGCGTTGATCAGCAGTTCGGCGCCCTCGGGAATGCGGTCTCCGCGTGGGTGGACCGTGATTGCGCATCCCGCGGCGCCGGCGCTGGTGGCGAGGTCTTCTGCGAGGGCAGTCGCCTTGTCGGAATTGCGGTTGGACAGGGTCAGCCGGGCGATCCCGGCGCCGACCAAGGCAAAGGCGATGGCGCGAGCTACGCCGCCGGCACCGGCAAGGGCCACGGAAAGGCCGGCGGGGTCAATGCCCTGGGCCGAGAGACCCTCGAGGAACCCCGCGCCGTCTACGTTGTGGCCGGTCAGGCTGCCATCGGGATTACGGCGTATGAAGTTCACGGAGCCGACTCGCCGCGCCGCTTCTGTCATGTGGTCGACCAGGGAGAGGGCGGCGATCTTGTGCGGAATGGTGATGCCGGTCCCCGCTAGGCTTGGGGACTGGCGGATCGCGTCGAGCATCCCGGCCAGATGTTCGGGCCGGGTGTGGAGGGGCACGGTCACCAGATCACGGCCTAGGTCGGCCCAGTGTGCGTTCAGGGTCGCCGTGCCGATGACCTGATCAATCGGGTCGCCCATGATGAACATGACGCGGCTGGCGCCGGTGATGGTCAGGGTGCTGGCCGGGACGGGCATGTCAGCGCAGACCGGCGAGGAAGTCGCGCGCGATCTCGGTGATGCCGGCGGCATCGAGCCTGTAGGCGGCGTAGAGGGCCGCGGGCGGGCCGACCTCGACGAAGCGGTCCGGCACGCCATGGCGCAGGAAGGGGCAGCGGGGCAGGTCGACCAGCACCTCGGCCACAGCGCTGCCCAGGCCGCCGGTGATGTTGTGTTCCTCCAGGGTCAGGATGGCGCCGGTCTCACGGGCGGCGGCGGCGACTTCCTGGCGGTCCAGCGGGCTGATGGTGTGCATGTCAACGACTCGTACGGAGACCCCCTCGGTCGCTAAGGCGGCAGCGGCGTCGAGCCCGGCGCGCACTTGGCTGCCGGTCGCGATCAGGGTCAGATCATGGCCCTCGCGCAGGCGGATCGCGCGGCCGATCTCCAACTCCGGCACTTCCGGGTAGACCTCCGGGTCCCGGCCCCGGCCTAGCCGGAGGTACATCGCGCCGGGGTGATCGACAGAGGCGCGCAGCAGGGCGCGCAGGTGGTTGGCGTCGGTGGCGCAGCAGACGGTCAGGTCCGCCACAGTGCGCAGCATACCCAGATCCTCCAACGCATGGTGCGATGAGCCGTAGAAACCCATCGACATGCCCGAATGGGTGCCGATGATCCTCACGGGCATTCGCGGATAGGCACAGTCGGTGCGGATCTGCTCGGCCCCCAAGATCGAGGCGAAGCTGGCAAAGGTAGCGACATAGGGGATCATCCCGCAGGCAGCCATGCCGGCGGCGGCGGTGATCATGTTCTTCTCGGCGATGCCGAAGTTGAAGAACCGCTCCGGGTGCGCCGCGCGGAAGTCGTTGGTGCGGTTGGCCGAGGCCAGGTCGGCGGTGCCGACGACGATGCGCGGATCGCGCTCGGCCAGCCGGGCCAGTTCCTCGCCCAGCACGAAGGCGGGCATGCCTGCCTTCGGTGTACCCTGGACCGACCGCCGGTCCCGCAGGCTGGTCGCGCCGCTGGTGGTGCCGCGAAAGATCTCGGCTTCGTTCTGCATCTCGGTGCTCATTGGTCCAGGTCCTCCAGCGGGCTAAGCCCCGCGTCCAGTTCGGCCATGACGGCGTCGTAATCCTCGCCCTTGAGGTTGCCCACGTGCCAGTCGAGCGACATCTCCATCAGCTTCACGCCCCGGCCCTTCACGGTGTCGCAGATGATCACCTGGGGCTTGCCGCGCGTCCCGTCGGGCAGGGCGGCAAAGGCGGTGCGAAGGGCCTGCAGGTCGTGGCCGTCGATCCGCTGAACCTCCCAACCGAAGGCGGCGAAACGATCGTGGATCGGCTCGATCGCCATGACATCCTCGGTATGGCCGTCGATGCTCAGGCCGTTGCGGTCCAGCAGGACGCATAGATGGCCGAGCTTGAAGTGCGCGGCGGCCATGGCGGCCTCCCAGATCTGGCCCTCGGCCAGTTCGCCATCGCCCAGCATGACGTAGGTGCGGTAGTCGCGTCCGGTGGTGCGCCCGGCCAGCGCCATGCCCAGCCCGATGGACAGCCCGTGCCCGAGAGAGCCGGAGGAGAAGTCGATACCGCGCACCTTCTTCATGTCCGGATGATCGCCGAAGGGGGAGCCGAGACGGGTGTAGGTATCGAGCGCCGAAGGCTCGAAATAGCCCAGGTCCGCCAGCACCGGATAGAGGCCGATGGCAGCATGCCCCTTGGACATGACGAAGCGGTCGCGGTCGGGCCAGTCGGGCTGGCCCGGTTCGATGCGCAGTTGGGAATAGTAGAGGGTGGCCAGGATCTCGGCGCAGGAGAAGGTGGAGGAATAATGCCCGGCGCCGGCGATACGGCTGAGGCGGACGGTTTCCTTTCGGATGAACTTCGCCCGGTCGGCGAGGACGGCGAGGCTGGTGTTGGCTCTGTCGGGGATCATTTGGTCCTCCCTTGCGGTTTCATGAGGTGGCAGAGGGCGCGGCTTCGTAGCCGTAGTTTTCATAGGCCTCCGCCACCCTGGCCATTTCTTCTGATGGCAGCAGGACCGGGGTGCCGACCGAGCTGGCCAGCAGGTACTGCTGTGCCAGCGCCTCCAGCTTGCCGGTGCGCGTCAGGGCGGTGGCGAGGTCGGGGCCGAGGGCGATCATGCCGTGGTTGGCCATCAGGCAGGCGTGATAGCGGTGCCCGAGAGTGGCCGCGACGGAGCGGGCGAGGGCGGCGGAGCCGAAGGTCTCGTAGCGGGCACAGGGGATCTCCTCGCCGCCGAAGCCCGCGATCATGTAGTGGAAGGCCGGGATCGGCTTGCGCAGGCACGACAGGGCGACGCAATGGGTCGGATGGGCGTGGACCACCGCCTGCGCCCTGGGCCGCGCGGCGTAGAGCGCGGCGTGCAGCGCCCATTCGGAAGAGGGTTTCCAGTGCCCCTGCCAGGTGCCATCGAAGGT
Organism: Pseudooceanicola marinus; assembly: GCF_002786295.1. Classification (GTDB taxonomy): domain Bacteria; phylum Pseudomonadota; class Alphaproteobacteria; order Rhodobacterales; family Rhodobacteraceae; genus Pseudooceanicola; species Pseudooceanicola marinus. The sequence continues at coordinate 5,047 of NZ_PGTC01000028.1, forward strand.
GCAGGGCACCATCATCTCCGGGCGCATCTCCTCCGGCGGGATGCCCGAGGGCGTGATCATCATGCCCGCCCCGAAACGGATCGAGATATTGCCGGCGGTGGCATTGGACAGGCCCTGCGCGATGCAGGCGCGGCTGGCCTCGATCAGGGCGGTGCGGATGTCGTCTTCGGTCATCTGGGGCCTTTCAGCTTGGCATCCGGTCGAGGGCGCGCAGCAGCACGTCGGCCGTGCCCAGCTTGCCGGATTTCAGGAACAGCGAGATCGGCTCCACGGGGGTGGGGCCGGAGGCCGTGCCGATGCAGAAGCCGCCACCCAGGGGGCCACGGGGCAGGGCGCGCAGGCGGGACAGGCCGAGGGCTTCCACCGTCGCGCCGGAGGTCTCGCCCCCCGCCACCACGAGGCGCCTGAGGCCGCGATCCCGCAGACCGCGCGCGATGCCCGACAGCAGACGCTCCGCTTGGCGGGCGGCGCCGATGCGGCCCAGGGCGGCCTGTGCGGCGCAGATGCCGGCCTCGTCCGCAAGCGTCGTTATTGCGAAGGGTGTGTCACCGATCCGGGGCGTAGCCCACTCCAGCGCCCGTGCGATCTGCTCCGCCTCCGAGCCGTCGGCCAGCAGGTCCAAGGTCAGCACGGGGTGATGCGCGGCGAAGGCGGCCAGCTGCGCCTCCGCCACGGGGCCGACACTGCCCACGAGGACCGCCGCCGGCCCGTCGATGCGCGGCGGCGGCGGCGCGCTGCCCGCCCTGTCGGCGGCGCGCGCCAGTCCCCAGGCCACGAGCAGCGGGTCGCTGGCGACGATGGCGCGGGCCTCCCGGGCGAGTTCCGCGCTGGCCGCGATGTCCGCGTCGTCGGAGCTGTCGAGCAGGATGAAACGATGCCCGGCAGCCCTTTCGCGCGCCAGCGCCGTGCGGGCCGCCGCGGCCCCGCCATGCAGATCGAGGTGGGACACCAGCCCGAAGGCCTCACGCGCCTGGCGGCCGAGGAACCGCCGCAGGTCCGGATCGGGCATCGGGGTCACCGGATCCAGCCGCTTGATCGACTCGGTTACGAGACGTCCCTGGTAGAAGAGATAGCCCTGGTGCACCGTGGCCCGGAACTCGGGGAAGCCGGCGCTGACCAGCATCGGGTCTTGTGCCATCCGCTCTGCCAGCAGGTGGACGGCGGGGCCGATATTGCCCTCTTCGGTGGAATCGAAGCTGGCGCAGGCCTTGTAGCCGATGGCGGGGCAGCCTGCGGCCAGCAGCGCATCGAGGGCTGCGGAGATCACGGCCCGCGCCTCGTCCGGGGGCGCCAGTCTGCTGCGGGTGGCGAGGATCTGGATCGCGCCGGTATTCTCGACGGCATCGGGTCGCAGGGCGACGGGACTTTCCAGCCCCGCCTCCTCGAAATAGCTCGCCACCAGCAAGCCGCCGGTCACGTCGTCGGAGATGATCCCGAGAGAGGGGGAGGGGGCCATGATGGATCTGCCTCCGGCATTCAGGCCGAGCCGCCGAAACGGTCAAGTGCGTTGCGGGTGATCTGTTCGGTGAACGGGTCGCGCCGGGTCAGCCCCATGACCCATTCGCAGGTGCCTGCGCAGATCACCTCGCCCGCTCCTCGCTTCATGCCGACGACCATGCCGGAACCATACTGGAAGTTGCGCCGCGCGACCGGGGTCTCTTCCGCGGCCAGTTCCGACAGGCCGACCAGATCGCTGTCGCGGACGTAGTAGCGATAGCCGGGGCCCTCGTGCTCGTACTCGAAAAGCGTGGCCGGGCTCATCGCCAGGATCTCGATCCCCTCGGGCACGCCGGGATCCATCACCGGGTAGGGCAGTCCGCGTTCGAAGGTGTAGTTCAGCCCGTCGACCTCATAGCCGAAGATGTTCGCCTCGGCGCCGAAGACATCGGCATAGCGCAGGTCGGTGCCGCCGAAGACCCAGTGATCGGGCCGGTAGACGGTGAAACCGCGTGAACCACGCGGGGCGAAGCCGCCCCAGCTTCCGTACATGCCGTGACAGCCGTTGACCCCCACGGTGGAAGCGCCGGGCCAGGAAACGCCGCCGCTTTCCCACGATGCTGTCAGCAGATGTTTGCGCTCGGGGTCGTCGCGCACAGGGTCATGGGTGGGCGCCTTGGTCTTCCAGCAGACCTGCCGGGCGCCGTCGTCCTCCAGCCGGATCTGCCACAGGAAGTTGCCGCCGAAGCGGGAGAAGCCGCCGCCACGCTCGACGAAGTCTTCGACCGTCTTGCGCATCTCCCAGGACCAGTATTCGTCGTGACCCACCGTCACCAGGCAGCTGTAATCGTCCAGAATCGAGGGATCGAGATGCAGGTCGGTCTGGGTGATTATGTCGAAGCCGTAGCCTTCGCGTTCGGCCCAATGGGCGAAATGGCGGTCGAACTGGGCCCAGCCGGCGGCGGCGTAATACTGCCCGAAGCCGTGGGAATAGCCCCATTCCTTCGACGGGTAGCCGGGCAGGTCGTTCATCTCGGGCAGCCGGGTCTGCGCGACGCGCGCCGCGCCCTTGGGCAGCCACAGCTTGCCCCGCGTCCAGGGGCGGTGCATCGACAGATGCGGCGAGCCCTCGTTTCTCTCCGGCCCGTAGGTGCCGAAGTAGTGGTTGGCCCCGCCCCAGTCGTTGTAGGCCGTCCAGGTGCCGGTGGCGAGCATCAGCAGGATCTTGCCCCGGCTGGTCTCCGGCGTGGCGCGCACGACGATGAAATGGTGCTGCACGAAACGCTCGCCGGATTTCCGCAGGCAGGTCGAGACCACCAGGTAGAAGCCCGGGCGCAGGCCCTCGGGGATGGTCCAGCTGTGGACCACGGGCCAGTCGCATCCGTCGACATAGGCCGTTTCCGAGGTCGGGGCGAACACGCCCGGCATGTCGAAGGCTTCGTGCACCATTTCCGGGCGTGCGCCGTCGCGATAGATCTGCATGTTCCAGGTCTCGGCCGTGCTCGAGCCGTGGAACTCGACCGTTTCGCCGGGGAAATAGGACATGCGCGGTGTGTAGACGAAGACCTCGGCCAGCTCCGGATCCTCGCGCGGGAACTGGAAGCGGTAGTCGGAGAGGAAATGTTCGTCGGCATATCCCTTGCGAACGGCCCAGGGCCGGATGGCATGGGGGCCGGTTTCGGGGTAGCGGAAGGGGGAGGTCTTCATCGGGATAACTCCGGTTCGGGTCAGGTGCTGGTGGGCCGGCTACGGGCCAGTGCGGCAAAGGCATCATCCATGGCGTCGACGGCGCGGTCGACCACGGCGTCGCTATGGGCCAGGGACAGGAACATGTTGTGACGGTGGTGCAGGTAGACGCCGCGGCGCAGGGCCTCCAGGCAGAAGGTCTCGGCCAGCGCGTGGTCCCGATCGTCCGCGAAGTGCATCTCAGGCATGGCAGGCGGACCGGAGAGAGAGACCTCCAACCCATGCCGCGCGCCGGCGGCGACGAAGCCTTCGGCGAAGCGCGCGCCAGCGGCCTGCAGCCGGGCCGGGGCGTTCTCGCGCTCAAGGATGTCCAGCACCTTGACGGCCGCCGCCATCGGAGCGCCGCTGTACCAGAAGGAGCCGGTGAAGAAGGCATCGGCGGCGGCGGGGCGGAAGCGGTCATTGCCGGTGACGGCGGCCAGCGGCTGACCATTGGCGATTGCCTTGGAATAGCCCGCGAGATCGGGACGCACACCCACCTCTTCCCAGCTGCCGCCAAGGTTCAGGCGGAAGCCCGCGCGCACGTCGTCGACGATCAGTGCTGCGCCGGCGGCATCGCACAGGGCGCGGGCCGTGGTCGCGAACGCCGCCGTGGGCATCTCCTGCGGCGTGCCGACATCATGGCGGAAGGCCGAGACGATGATCCCGGCCAAGTCGCCGCCGGCGGCCTCGGCGGCGGCGGCCAGACTCTCGGCGTCGTTGTAGGTGTAATGCAGTAGGTGCGCGCGGTCCTCGGCGGTGACCCCCAGCAGTGAGGGCGAGGACCAGGGCACCGCACCGTGGTAGGCGCCGCTGGCGACCAGGATCTTGCGCCGCCCGGTGCCCGCGCGGGCTAGGGTCACGCAGGTAGTCATCGCGTCCGATCCGTTCTTCTGCATCAAGGCCCAGTCGGCATGCGGGATCATCCGCACCAGAGTCTCGGCCAGGCGAACGGCGTGTTCGGTGGGCCCGTTCAGGCAGTCGCCGGCCTCCATCTGCGCGCGGACGACCGCGTCGACCTCAGGATGGCGATGGCCGAGGATGATTGGCCCCCAGCTGCACATGAAGTCGATATAGTCGCGCCCGTCCACGTCGCGCACCGTGGCACCGTCGCCGCCGGCGAAGAATTGCGGGTAGCCCGCCGGAACCGCCGACGCGCGCTGGTGCCCCCACATGCCACCGGGGATGACGCGGGCGGCGCGTTCCCTCAACCGGCTGTCCTGTGAGGTGTTGGGGGCGGCGGCTGCGTCGTTCATCGTCGGATCCGTTCTGTATCTGCGGGAGCGGGCTTCGGCGCCCGCGCGGGAAGGAAGGCCTGCCGCCCCGTGCGGGGGGAGGCGAGGGGGTTCGCCCGAGAGGCCTGGAGACTCTCGGTAGTTAGTTAAGGAAAATTCAGGAATAGATTGGGTTTCGTCAAGATGATTCTGAGTATCCATCGGAGAGTGTGTCCTGGTTTTTTGATCATCAGTTTCGTCAACGCCTGTTTTTATCTATTTATTGCAATGAATTAATTGGTGTTTGAAGGGGTTTGGTGGTGGCGCCTGCTTTCTGATCGTGGCAGTTTTCCCATCAATTTTCAGAAAAATGTTTGAGCTGTAGCTGAAAATAATTGATTTTTTTATCGGGGCGCGTAGCGTTCAGGGGCAACAGTGCCGGGCAGGCTCCGGCGCCAGACTTCAGAGGATGCAGATGGACGACGTTGTACAGGCGCAGACAGGGACCCCTCCGGTGCGGGGGGCGGAAATCGCGGTCGACGGGCTGGCGAAGCACTATGGCTCCCTGAAGGCAGTGGACGAGTTCGCCATCAATATCCGCAGTGGCGAATTCCTGGCACTGCTCGGTCCCTCCGGCTCGGGCAAGTCCACCATCCTGATGATGCTGGCGGGATTCGAGGTGCCCACGGCCGGGCGTATCCTGATCGACGGTGTGGACTGTACCCGCCTGCCGCCTCAGAAGCGCAACATCGGCATGGTGTTTCAGCATTATTCCCTGTTTCCGCACATGACCGTGGCCGACAACGTGGCCTTTCCGCTCAAGATGCGGGGCGTCGGGCGGACAGAGCGCCGGCGCCGCGCGGCGGAGGCGCTGAAGGTGGTGCGTCTGGACGGCTACGGCGCGCGGATGCCGTCGCAGCTTTCCGGCGGCCAGCGCCAACGCGTGGCCCTGGCCCGCGCAATCGTCTATGAGCCGCGGCTGCTGCTGATGGATGAGCCGCTGTCGGCGCTGGACAAGAACCTGCGCGAGGAAATGCAGCTGGAGATCAAGCGGCTGCATCATGAACTGGGGATCACCGTCGTCTTCGTGACCCATGACCAGGGCGAAGCGCTGACCATGGCCGACCGGGTGGCGATCCTGCGTGGCGGCAAGCTGCAACAGCTGTCGCCTGCGCGGGAGCTGTATGAGCGCCCAGCCAATCTCTTTGCCGCCGGTTTCATCGGCGAGATGAACATGATCCCGGCGCAATGGGACGGTGCCGCGCTGACCTTGGGCACCGGCGAACGTATGGTGCCGCCGACGGGGGCCGTGGTGGGCACCGTGGGGCAGGGGGCGGTGACCCTGGCGATCCGTCCCGAACGTCTCACGGTCTGCGATCCGGTCACGCCGGACGCGCTGCAGGCCACTCTGCGCGAGGTCGTCTATGCTGGGGCGGGCACGCTGCTGATCGCCGCACTGCCCGACGGCACCGAGATCCGCGCCCGTGTCGCTTCCGCCTCGCTGCCCCCGGCCCTGACGGAGGGAGAGACGATCGGCCTGAGCTGCCCGCCCGAGGCCATGCTTGTCTATGGCGAGGAGGCCGCCGCATGAGCCTGCAGGACTTCTTCCGCCCGGATGGGCGCCATCTGTCGCGGGGGGGGATCCTGCTGCTGATGGCGCCGTTCTTCATGCTGATCGCCTTTGCCTTCCTCTATCCTCTGATCAGCCTGCTGTCCCTGTCGGTGACGGAGCCGACGGCCGGCTTCGACAATTACGCCCGCATCCTTGACAACCCGGTCTACGGCAAGGTGCTTCTGCGTACCCTGTGGACGGCGCTGCTGGTTGCGATCACCTCGCTGTTGCTGGCCTTCCCGGTGGCGATGGCGATGGTGTCCTCGTCCGGTCCCGTCGCCATGCTGATCGGGGCCTGCATCCTGCTGCCCTTCTGGTCCTCGGTGCTGGTGCGGACCGCCGCCTGGGCTGTGCTGCTGCAGCGCAACGGCCTGATCAACGAGGCGATGCAGTGGTTTGGCATCACGTCCGAACCGATCCGGCTGCTATATACCCAGGGCGCGGTCGTCGTGGCGATGACCCATGTGCTGATGCCCTTCATGGTGCTGCCGATCTACGGTGCGCTGCGCAACATCCCCGAGGATTACGGCCGCGCTGCGCTGATCTGCGGTGCCGGCCCGCTGCGGGTCTTCACCGAGGTGACCTTCCCGCTGGCACTGCCCGGGGTGCTGGGCGGCTTTATCCTGGTCTTCCTGACCGCCCTTGGCTACTTCATCACGCCCGCCCTGCTGGGCTCGCCCCAGGACATGATGATCGCCACGCTGATCTCCCAGCAGCTGCGCGAGTTCCTGGACTGGCCCTTCGCTGCGGCGCTGGTCGGCGTGCTGACCCTCTTCGTGACCGCTATCACCCTAGCCTTCAGCAAGATCTTCCGCTTTGACCGGATGATGGGGGGGCAGGTCTGATGCAGAACCTCTCTCCCCGCCGCCTGCTGCTGATGGGCTATGTCTACGCGGTGCTGTTCTTCGTGCTGGCGCCCATCGTCATCATCCTGCCGATGGCCTTCTCCGAAACCGATTACCTGACCTTCCCGCCGGTCGGCTTCACCCTGAGCTGGTTCACCGACTTCTTCAGCAATTCCCGGTGGATGGGGGCCACGGTCTTCTCGCTAAAGATCGCGGTGCTGACGGCGATCACCACCTCGGTGGTGGCCACCATGGCGACCTATGCGCTGATGCGCGGCGCGGGCCGGATCGGGGCCCTGTTCCAGGGCCTGCTGATCGCGCCGATCGTGGTGCCGCATATCGCGCTGGCGGTGGCGCTCTACCTCTTCTTCCAGCGGATCGGGCTCTCCAGCACTGTCTTCGGCTACGTGCTGGCCCATTCGGTCATCGCCATGCCCTTCGCCGTCTTCACCGTCTCGGCGGCGCTGTCGGCGGTCGATGCTACGCTGGAGGATGCGGCGATGTCCTGCGGCGCCTCGCGCTTCACCGCGTTCCGGCTGGTGACCCTACCGATGATTCTGCCCAACGTCCTGTCCGGCGGGCTTTTCGCCTTCATCCTGTCTTTTGATGAGCCGGTCATTGCCTTTTTCCTAGCCGGCATTCGCGACAAGACGCTGCCGCGCATGATGTTCGACGATATTGAGCAGAACCTGACCCCGATCATCCCCGCGATTGCCGTGCTGCTGACGGCGGTATCGATTTTCGCTCTGATCGCCGCCGCCCTTCTGCGGCGCGCGGCTGCCAACAGAACGGCCCCTGAAGAGGCCGGCTGACCTTAAAGACCCAACCCCAACACGGAGAGTTCCATGACTAAGAAAACCTATGTGAAGACCCTCGCCGGAGCCATGGCGCTGGTGTTCGCCGGTGGCGCGGCGCAGGCGGATGAGCTGGTCATCGCCACGACCGGCGGCCTGATGCGCAACACGCTGGAAGAGTATTTCTACCTGCCCTTCCAAGAGGCCAGTGGCACCGAGGTGATCCCCTTCGACATCGAGGTTCCCGATCAGTGGGCGCGCGCCGAGGGCATGATGCGAACGGGCAACGTCGAGTTCGACATCGTCACCGCCACGGGCCCGGATCTGGTCGACAAGGCCGACATCCTGGTCGATATCCCCTGCGCCGACCTGCCCAATGTGGCCGAGTATGCATTGCCTGGCGCCTGCACTACCAAGGGCGTGGCCCGCACGACCGGCGGCATGGTCCTGACCTACAACACCGATGCCTATGAGGGGGATCAGCCCAGCACCTGGGCCGACTTCTGGGATACCGAGACCTATCCCGGGCCGCGAGGGCTGCCCGACACCGGGGACCGCGACTGGTGGCTGCCCGTGGTTGCATTGCTGGCGGATGGGGTCGCCAAGGAAGACCTCTTCCCGCTCGATCTTGACCGCGCTTATGCCAAGCTGGACGAGATCCGCCCCGAGATCGCGGTCTGGTGGAAGACCGGCAACCAAGTGCAGCAGATCATGCGAGACGACGAGGTCGTCATGACGATGGCCTATTCCGGTCGTGCCCTGAAGGTCGTGCAGGACGGAAACCCGTTCGCAATGGCCTGGGATGGCGCCATCCGGGACACGGGCTACTTCGCTGTGCTGAAGGACAGCCCGAACCCCGAAGCGGCTATGGAATTCATCGATTTCTTCTACGGGGACGCTGACGGTCATCCCGGCTTCATCTCCGATGTCGGCTACGCCACCTCCTCGACGATTGGCCTGAGGCAGCTGCCGGAGGAAGAGCAGAAGCTCTACGCGACCTACCCGGACAACTACGAGCTGCTGGTCGACCCCGATTTCGCTTGGATTGGTGAAAACCGTGACGAGTTGCGCGACCGCTGGACCAACTGGTTGCTGCAGTAAGCCTGCCGCCCGGGCGCCATGGGCGTGAGGGCAAAGGTGTTGGTCGGGCCCCTTCGGGGGCCCGATCCTGCGTTGCGCCGCACCCCTTGGCGCGCTGGTGCGCTTGCCGAGCAGGGCTGCGCTTTGTAAGGCTTTTACGAAAGTGGAGACGCATCCGTGACAGGAGCCGCCGACAAGACAGACTCCGTCAACAGACCGACACGCAAGCGCGGGGTCGAACGGTTCAACCTGTTACTTGATGCGACAGAGTCGCTGCTGAGCGATCTTGGCGACGAGGACATCTCGCTTGCGCAGATCGCGGAGCAAGCGCAGGTGCCGCTTGCCTCGGTCTACTACTTCTTTCCGAACCGCAATGCCGTCTACGTCGCCCTGGCCGAAAGGTTCAGCCAGGAGATCTACGAGCGCTCGATCGAGCCGCTGACCGATCCCGAACCGCAGACTTGGCAGGAATTGCTGACGCGTAAGCATGCCAGCGGGGCGGAGTTCCAGAACAGCCGGCCGGCGGCGCTTCGGCTGTTTCTTGGGGCGGGGGTCTCGGTTGCCGTGCGCAATGCCGATTTTCAGGGCAATGCCAGGATCGCCCAGAGCCGCGCGCGCATGCTGCGGACCTATTTCGATCTGCCCGAGATGCCGGACCTAGCGCATTGGATCGAGATCGCCGGCGCGGCAATGGACGGTATCTGGGCACTGTCCTACGGCCGCGAGGGGCATATTACCGAGGACTACCGGCGCCAGGGCACCGAGTGCGCGATCACCTACCTGCGGCGCTACTTGCCGGAATACTTGCCACGTCGATCGGTCACCCCCGAGGAGCTGGCAGCCATCGCCCTCTGACTAGATCGAACCTTTCACCTGAGCGATTTTAAGGACGTGCGGCGGGTGGGGCATACTTCTAACTGAAGTGCATAGCTATCTCATTAGTCTGACACCGCAGTTTCAAAGCGTTGATGCAGACCGGTTAAAGTTGGCTGCGGACATATTGGCGCGCAATGCCGATCGTTTATTTGTGTGGACGGTAGCACGGCCGTCACAGTGGAAACTTCTGACTTTGCCGGCCGGTGCTTCTCGCTGGAGCCATGGATCATTCCTCAGCGCGTAATTTGCTGTCATGCGACGCCGGGGGGGGCTCCGACGGCGCTCTCTGGTGCTTCAGGCCTACGCTGTCCTTTGTTCCGGGTGAGGCCGATGGCCGGTCTAAGCCCGAAGGGGCATGGGTACCAAGTGTAGCGAACAGCCGGTCCCAGCCCTTCCGCGACCTTCAGCCATCTGACATGCGTGCGCTCTCGAGCAGGATTCGCCTGCTATGCAAAACTAACCCGCGCCAACGCAGATGGGCCGGCCTTCTGCGACGTGGAGGAGATGCGGGTGTTCAGCCAGGCCGAAGTCGACTGGCGCGCCGCCAACGCGCCCTGGAACCTGCGCCGGGACCTGAAGACCAATGCGACCTGGGAGGCGGAATGCCCCTCTATGTCGTGACCATGAGCAATGTGGCGCACGGCTGGTACTACCCGCCGCGCGCCTTCCTGTTCGAGGCCCCGGATGTGGCCGCCGCGCGCCTGCAGGCGCAGGAAGCCGACGACATGGCCGAGATCCATTCCGTCCGACTGGCCGCGCCTGGCGAGTTCGACGGGTAGCCCCCAAGACGGGGGCAGCGGTGAGCCAACACCGCCACCACGCAGCCCAGTTTGCAGACCGGCTGCGCCGACGAGCATTTCCAGAATCGCCGCCCGTACTCTCGCGAGAGCCGGGAGGTTCTGACTGGAACTTTTCATGAACACAATGACGAAAGTTGCCGCCGCCGCTCCGGTTGCCCCGTGGCTGGGCGGCAAGAAGGCGCTCCACCGCAAGATCATCGAGCGGATCGAGGCCATCCCCCATGCCACCTATGCCGAGCCCTTCGTGGGCATGGGCGGGGTCTTCCTGCGCCGGTCCTGGCGGCCGAAATGCGAGGTGGCGAACGATCTCAACGGCGAGATCACCAATCTCTTCCGCAACCTGCAGCGGCACTATCCGCAGCTGATGGACGTGATGCGCTTCCAGATCACCTCGCGCCGCGAGTTCGAACGGCTGCGGGCCCAGGATCCGGCCGGACTGACCGATCTGGAGCGGGCCGCGCGCTTCCTCTATCTCCAGCGCCTGGCCTTCGGCGGCAAGCTGGGAGGCGTCTTCGGGGTGGCGAGCGATCGCGGCAGCCGGTTCAGCCTGACACGACTGGAGCCGCTTCTGGAGGCCGCGCATGAGCGGCTGGACGGGGTGGTCTTCGAGAACCTGGACTGGAAGGAGGTCCTGACGCGCTATGACAGTGCGCAGACGCTCTTCTACCTCGACCCGCCTTACTGGGGAGGGGAGGCCGACTATGGCAAGGGGCTGTTCGATCGCGATCAGTTCGCGGAAATGGCGCGGTTGCTGTCCGAGATCCGCGGCGCCTTCCTCCTGTCGATCAACGACCGGCCGGAGATCAGGGAGATCTTCGCGGCCTTCGTCCTGGAGCCGGTGCAGCTTAAGTACACAGTTTCGAAGGGGGAGGCCTCGGAGGCGCGAGAGCTTATCATCTCGAACAGGGAGGCTCGGGTTGGGTTGCTCTAGCGTAAAAAGCGTGCGCCCCCATGAGGGGGCGCGTAACGTGATCTTGCTGCGGTTCCCGTTGGGAATGTCGGTGTCTGTACATTCATACGGATGCCAAACCAGTGGCGGCTATGCGGAGCAAGCTGGCGCTAGCCAAGTATGCTTGCTTCGTACGATTCATCAGCCTTCTAAGAGGTCGCTATCGATCTGGCTTGTGTCAAAAATTCGTGCTTGACGCACCCTCTCCAGTACATGCAAGCGGTATCGCTGCTGACGAACCTGCTCCAAGGATACCACAGGACTCGGCATGAGGCGCTCCGGTTCGAGCGAGCACTCAGGTCGGGCTAGATATACGAAATCAAAGGATAATTGCTCGTCGCTTGTGGTCAAATCAATCTCCCTTTTGTGTCGCCTCCACGAGGGATGCGATTACGAACTCTTCGTACCTCGTTGCAGCGTCTAACGGGATCACCAGCCGAGGCAAAGCATTTTTTGTGTCACCTGCGAGGTACCGACCTCGCTCGCCCTTCCTTTCACGCTCCGATCTGAAAAATTTCAAATAATTTCTTGGCGAAACGCCATCGAACTGACGGAAAAGGACTTTTCCGTCTATATTGGCTGGGTCCTCAGAAATGGCGTCGCTGTGAAGGCTTATTGCCATACTCTTAAGGTATGGCTCGATAAAGACAACTTCTTTAATGCCGGCGGCTACAATGTGCCTAGCGCAATTATGGCATGGATACGTGTTTGTGTACAGAGTGGCGCCGACAAGAGAATGTTTTCCCTCACGAGCCACCGAGAGAATGGCTTCCATTTCAGCGTGAATGGATCTAGAGAACTCAATCAGGGCATCGACGGGAGATCCTAACAAGGAAGCGCGTATGTCTTCCAGTTTCGTTCTGCTTTTGACGTAATTAGAGGACGCGATGATTCCCGCTATCTTATCAACGATATCGTTCCTTGTACTCTCGTTGTGGCACTTGCAGCCACCCCAAGCGTAACAACGATTGTCAACACCGTGTTCTTGTCTCTGATCCTCGTCATAAAGCCCCCCACCAAAGCGCGGTACATCGTTCCAACCTACGCCTATGAATTCGCCGCTAGCAGATACGATTGCTGCCCCTACTTGTCGCGATAGGCATGCTGAGTTTCCCGCAATAGCATTTGCCTTGTACATTGCGGCTTCAGACTTCAAGGGAGTGTTGATCCCAATGTCGAAGCACAGTTCGGTTAAACGCCTCACCTTTCTCTTTAAGGAGGATAGATCGCTGTCATTCGATATGAATAGATCCGATTTCGTGAAAACTTTTCGCGTAGCTTGGCCGAACTGCTGCTTCTCACCCATGTCTTTCTCGAAAAGAACTCCGATGGCCTCGGAATCTAAAAGTGGAACATCCAGCCTTTCGGATCTTTGGGACTCAGGGGCGAAGACGCCAACAACTACCAACGTGTCTCGATAGATGCTCCGGAGAAGTTTCAACTCCTCGATATTCTTGATGGAGTCAATTACGTAGGCAATTCTCTTGGGTACGACATTGCCTTCATGGAAGCCTCCATTTTCATCTCGGAGTTTGTGTATCTTCTCGATCACACGCTTGATTAAGTATTCTTCTCCAAATCTCTCTCGAATGGCGTTTCCCGCCTCTTGAGATTTTTTCAGGTATGCTTGGAAGTCTGATCTTTCAGGTATCTCTACCCCGACCAATCTTGAGCTTTCACGAATTATTCCTGAAACAGTGATAATCTCTGGGACGGAATAGTCGTATCTGCTTTGCAGCTCTGATTTTATATGCTCTGCAACTGTTGTGCAGCCTGATCCGACTGGGCCAACCATGGCGAACACCAGTTCTTGGGACAACCTATCATCAATCGACTTTGCCTTGGGGCCACTATTCACCTCTGGCAGCTCTGCCGTTAGATGTAATGCACTAGTCGATTGATCCAAGACGTAACCTCACGCAGACTAAAGATGTTTTTCAATACCTTCACATGTCGCTTAGCGCTCCGTCAATCAGCTTTCGCCGCAAATATGGCCGTGATCTCATGCGGAAGCAGAGGCAAACCTCTGCGCCGCTCTGGAAACTGACGACATGGCCGCGTAACTAACCCAAATCAGCTTCCGGAAAACCCGGCGCGGTTCAATACCCCTACTCTGACGGCTCGAAATCGATATTCTTCTCAGGGAACGCATCTCGAAGACCGATCATGGCCTCATGCCAATCTGGTCCACCCCATTGGCTTGAGAACGCATAGGTGCGCCCACCAAAACGCAACAGTTGCTCGTCCTCTCTGAAGAAGCGCTTGGGGTTGAAGCTCCGCCCTTCTCTGGCGCGAGCCTCCTTTGCGAGACGCTGGAAGTCGTCGGCGTTCACTTCACCATCGACTGACACAAGGGCCCTGTTGGAACGCCTGCCGCAGTGCTGAGCGGCCTCCTCTGGAGCAATTCCCTCCTCCACAAGATAGCGAAAGACCTGGTAGATGGCATGGCGCTTTCGGAGCGAGAACAGCTTTCGACCGTTGAGGGACACGTCGTAGCTGGTCCAATCGCGATTGTCCGATCGAGCCTCACGCTCCTTGCGCTTCTTCTCCGTCACCTTGACTTGATACTCTGCCATTTCCGGCAGTGGGATAATTTGTTGAACGTCTACGAAGGCCCGCCCTTCGATTTCATAGGGTTGAAGACGCACACAGCGTATATCGACACCGCGTTCAATCAGCCAAAGCGCAGAGGTGGTCAACTCACGCGCAAATTCGGCTGATGCCAGGACGATCCGGACGTCCTGCGCGAAGGCGTCTTCATCAGGCTCTTCCCAGCCAAGGAAGTCGAGGAGTTCTGCTCTTGCTTCTACGTCTGGTTCGCCGATCTGAGACAGATAGCGAGCGAAGACGTCGGCCGCCTGGTCGAATGTCATGGTCGAAACCATCGCGGCATAGCGGATGGCTTGAAGCTCCATGTGGCCACCGTCTTCGGTTCGTTTCAGCTCAATGACCACAAGGTTTGCGTCACGGTCGATGCCCAGTAGGTCTATGCGTCTTCGGGATTCGTCCCAGTCGCCGAACTCCTCTGCGATGACGAGCGTATCAGGAGCAACGACCGAAATATTCGCTCGAAGGAGACGCTGAATGTCTCGCCGCTCTTGTAGTCGCATCTTGCTAAATGTGGTCTTGCTCAGAGGGCGGATCTCTTCGCTTGCGAACTCGTATATTGGCATGATCAATTCGTCTTTTATGCGGCGACCCTATTCAATCGCAGCGTAGGCGTCCCGGCAAGCGTTGTCCGGACCGTCAGCGTGTTCCCATTCGCTCTGTAAGCCGTTGACTTGCTATGCCGCCTCATGAGTGCTTTCTCACGCTAAGCCCCTGGCATTGCAGGGTTAGGCTGATCCTCCCCGGTGCGCCACTTACCAAAATGCGATAGCAAAAACATAGTCTTGGCCGGCTATTCTGTACAAGTTTTCAACCCTTGTACAATTTCCGCCCATCGGCTGGAGCGCTTAGCAGCAGCTTGCGGGCCGCCTGGCGGCTGTAATGCTCGACCTCCGACAGGGCTCATGGCCGGTCCATGCGCCGATCTGGTGGGCAGTGGCGCCGGCCTCCGCCAGCTTGATCGCGCGGGTGACGCGCAGGCCATGCGCGGACTTTCCGCCGTCAATTCCGGCTTCGCGCGCGGCGCGGGCGAACCATGAGCTGACGGCCTTGTGCGAGCGGGGCCGGCCGGCGCTGGTGGTGATCCAGACCATGTGAGATTGCGGCCGAGCTTCGATCGCGGCGTGCATCTGCGCCAGGTCGGCCGGGTCCGCGAAGTCGGGTGGCCGGCGCGAGAACGGGATCCAGACGGGGCCGTCCGTTTTGCTCTGGACGAAGTGCAGCCAGCCGTCCTGGTCGATCATGCCCGGCCCGAGCGTCAGCGCGCTGCTGATGCGTGCGCCGGTCCAGTGCAGGATTTCGAAGGCCAGCCGCTGCGACGAATCCAGTGGCCACCTACCGCGGAAGGCCGCGACATCGGCGGCCGACCATGGCGGATGCTGGCGCGCCTTCGGTGTCGCGCGTTTCCGGATGCCACGTGTCGGGTCGGCGCTGTCCGGGATTTGGCCTGTCTCGATCGCGTGCGATATCAGGAAGCGCCACGTCTTTAGTCGCTCGTTGGCCGGGTGGGGCGCGAGGCCTTGCAGGTCGGCCGTGACGTGACGTTCGCGCAGCTGCTTGACGGGGACCGTTGCGCCTCGCTCGAGGATTCGGTCGGCGTTGCGCCGAATGATGGCCCGGTATCCCTCGCTGAGGCCGGCATACCGGTCGGATCGCATCGCCGACAGGACGAGCGCCTCGAGTGATCCATCGCGCGGCCGGCCGCGCCTGGTCGGTGTCGCGCCTTCCTCGGCCGCCAGGTAGGCTCGCAGGAAGTCCGGGTGATCCTCTGGCAGGTCAGGCATGCGGATGCCCGTGGCACGGTGATAGATGTAAATGCGGCTGCCGCTGCGCTGGCGGCGCAGCCCGGTCAGCTTACGTTCCATGCGGTATCCGCGGCGTTGCAATCGTCTGTCCCTTCTTGTGGGCCATCATAGGGCAGCGCATCGGCCCATGCGTCAAGGTCGGCCCGCTCGTAGAGGAGGTTCCCGCCAGCCCGCCGCACCGGCAGGGCCAGCGCACGCAGCTTAGACGGCGAGATGCCGAGGTAGTGCGCCGCGGCCGTGGCCTTCATGAGGCGCGGGGTGAAGTCGGGATTGACGGGCATGGCAGGCAGCTCTTGGATCAGTAGATCTGGTGTTCGATGAGAATGCGCAGGATGCGGCCGCCGGCGCTGACGGTGGCGACCTCGATGTGCTCCGGCTTCCAACCGTTTTCGGATCGGCGACACAGCGTGCGGTCGATCGAGACAACGGTGCCCTGAGCGAGGGTGGTCCCCGTCGGGATGGTACCGATCATGCCATTTTGTCCTTCTCCACCAACTGCCCACAGTTCGCCTTCACCACCGCCGCGGCGACGGGCGGGCAGACGGAGTTGCCGACGCAGCTGACCTGTGTGTTCTTGGTGAAGCTGCGCCAGTCCCTGCCGCCATCACTGTCCTGCTCCCAGACGCCCTCGATCACGTAGTCGCGGGGGAAGCCCTGGGCGGTGAAGAGCTCGCGCGGGGTGAGCATGCGCATGCCGATATCGGCGATGACGTAGCGGGTGCCGGCGATGTCGAGGGTGACCAGGTCGCCGCCGTCCCAGGCGCCATGGGCGCGGAGGAACTCGGCCACCTCGCGGGGCCTGGCCTCATGTGCTGCTGTGAACGGCGGGGCCTGCAGGGCGGCCTGCATGTGCGCCATGCGGTCCTTCACGGTGATGGTATGGCAGGGCCCATCGGTGCGGGCGCCGTCGCCGGTGCCGTAATACTTGGCGAAGAAGGTTGCGACGGGCGTCTGGTGGCTGCCGCTGGCCGCGACGGTGGAGAGCGGATCTCGCGCGCCGTGGCCTGCGTGGGCGCCCATGCGCGGCCCGCCGTTCTGCTGGGCGAGGAAGGCGGCGCAGGCGGCATGCTTGGAGCCACCGGCCACGATGGTCCCGAGCGGCCTGCCGAGGTCGAGGGCGCGGGGTGCCTGGCCGGGCCGCTCGCCGTGGGTGAGGTTGACCAGGAAGGGCGCCTCGGCCTCCAGCACGTAGCGGGCGACGCCGCGGGCGATGCGCGCGAGGGTGTTGTCGGCGAGGGGCCGTACGGCGCGCAGTTCGAGCGTTGCGCGGATCGCCTCGGCGCTGTCGAAGATCGAGGGGCAAGGGATGGACCAGTCGATGCACTCCGCGGCCGTCCGCCACGGCTGCAGATCGCCCGCGATCACGCGCGGATCGTCCGGCGCCCCGTGGGTCGGATCCGGCCAGACAATCGGCTGGCCGTCAAAGCGGATGATGACGAAGAGCCGCTTGCGGATCGTCGGGGCGCCGTAGTCGCAGGCGCGAAGCTCTCGGGTCTCCATCTTGCCGCCCAGCCTGCGGATCGCCTTGCGCCACCGCTCGAAGGTCTCACCCCGGCGCTTCGGGCAGGGCATCGGCCCGCGCGGGGGCTCGATGACCGGGCCCCAGGTCTTCCACTCCTCCACGTTCTCCATGATCACCACGTCCACCTGGCCGCCGCTCTTCTGGATGCGCTCGATCCAGCCGGGGATCACCCAGGCGAGATCGCGGATATTGCGGGCCACCGGGGCGCCACCCTTGGCCTTGGAGAAGTGGCGGCAGTCGGGGCTGAACCACATCAGGCCGATATGACGGCCGGCGAGATGGTCCAGAGGATCGACGCGGTAGACGTTCTCGCTGAGGTGCAGCGTGTCCGGGTGGTTGGCCGCATGCAGGGCCAGGGCGGCCGGGTTGTGGTTGATGGCGATGTCGGGGC
>NZ_PGTC01000028.1:22753-22976 GCF_002786295.1 Pseudooceanicola marinus
GGCCGAGGGGTGTCGGGCGGGGACTGACGGCGAGGTCGAGAAGATGCGCTCCGTCCATCAGCGGGCCTCCGGGGTACAGACAAGTGCGTGGTAGGCGGGCAGCAGGGCGAGGGTGGCGAGCCCGGTGCAGAGCGCCAGGGTCGCCAGCGAGGGGCCGTCCTTGGCCTGGCCGAACAGCCAGCCCGCGCCCGGCGCGGCGCCGAGTAGGTACGGGCCGCAGGGG
>NZ_PGTC01000028.1:23026-23258 GCF_002786295.1 Pseudooceanicola marinus
TGGCCGAACAGCCAGCCCGCGCCCGGCGCGGCGCCGAGTAGGTACGGGCCGCAGGGGGCGATCCGGCGCAGCAGGCGAGGCATGGGGTGCAGAGCGGGGGTGTCGCAGACCGTCCGTGCCGCGTCATAGGGGGCCAGGGTCATGGCCAGCACGAGCGCCAGCTGTACCAGATTGCCACCCTGCGCCAGGGCGGCGGCCGAGAGCGCGGCGACGGTCGGGCAGGCGAGGACGG
>NZ_PGTC01000028.1:23308-31992 GCF_002786295.1 Pseudooceanicola marinus
CACCCTGCGCCAGGGCGGCGGCCGAGAGCGCGGCGACGGTCGGGCAGGCGAGGACGGGGGCGCAGAGAAGCCAGCGCATCAGCTCATCCCCATGGCGTCTTTGTACATCTGCAGCACCGCCTCTTGCTCGGCGATGTCGTCGGGCTCGCGCTTGCGCAGAGCGATGAGGAGCCGCAGGACCTTCACGTCGTAGCCGCGCCCCTTGGCCTCGGCCATCACTTCCTTCTGCTGGTCCGCGATGTCCTTCTTCTCTGCCGCCAGCCGCTCGGCGCGCTCGATGAAGCTCCGCAACTCCGCCGCATGAACCCGATAGGCGCCGTCGCGGACCTCGCGGTCCGCGTCTGTTTCCTTGAGCCCGGCCTCTTCCTTGGATGCCTTTGGAAAGCCCATGTCCTTCATGATCCGTCCCCCTCAGTCGCGCATCGGCATGAGCACCCAGAGCGCATCCGGGTCCTCGGTGACGATACGGGCGGGCTCTCCGCGCCCGGCACTGGAGAGGGTGAAGGCGGGGGCGATCCGGGCGAACTCGGAGAGCAGCGCCAGGCTGTAGGTCGCCGTCTGACCGTCCTTGGTGGTGTGGCCCTGCAGGGCGATGCTCAGATCGACGCCATCCGGCATGCTGAGCGACATGCGTCCGGCGCCGGGATCCAGCCGCAGGGGCAGGCTACGTCCATAGCAGGTGGCGCTGGCGATGGTGCGCAGGCGGCTCAGGGCGCTGGCCGACAGGTGCGCGGTGAAGGCATCGGAGGTCGGCGGTGTGACCCGCGTGTAATCCGGATAGGTGCCGTCGATCCCCTGGATCACCAGGCGCAGCCCGGGGGCCGTCACCAGCAGGTGGCGCGCATCAGCCGCGAAGCTCAGCGGGGTATTCCCTGCCTTGCGCGCGATCGCGATGAGCAGATCGACGGCGCGCACGGGAACGATGATCCCGTCGGGGCGGTCGGTCGCCTTGCTGCCGTCGATCCGCGGCCCCTCGATGAAGCGGGCCAGCTCGTCGCAGTCGATGATGGCCATGCGGTGGCCGTCGGTGGTGACGGCGCGCAGGGTGCCCGCGTCCGGCTTCGTGGTCAGGAAGGTGCCATTGAGATAATACCGGGTCTCTTCGCGGCTGACGCAGGACCGCCCCAGGTCGAAGAGCCGCAGCGCCTGCGCGCCGGAGAGCGTGAACGCGCCTGCGCCGGGCATCCCGTCGGGGTCCAGATCCGTGAAGGGCTGAGGGAAGTCCTCCGGAGGAATGCTCAGCTGCAGGGTCACCTGGATCTCGCCGTCGGAGAGGCGCACCCGGTCATGCTCCTCGCCGCGAAGGTGAGTGATGGTCACCGGGCCGCGGGCGGCCCGCAGGAAACCGGCCAGCGCCCGATGCGACACCACCAGATCCGCGCGCCCGCTGGTCTGGGCCTCCAGATCCAGCATCAGGGTCATCTTGAGGTCGGTGGCATCCAGCGTGAGCTGGTCGCCGTTGAAGCGGATGCGGACACAGCCCAGGGCCGGGATCGTGTTCCAGCGCTCGATCACGCGCCCGAGGCGGTTGCTGGCGAGCCGAAGTTCGGCGAGGGCCACGGTGGCGCTTGGCCGCCCCGCGGCTCACCGTCCATGCGCCCATGGATCTGGAGGCGATCCCCGAGTATCCACTCGACCCGGATCTGCGCCTCGACTCCCATTCCTTCATCCAGTGGGAGCACCGGCGCTGGATGTCTTCGGACATGCGCTGGAACGGCACCCACGAGTGCAAGTCCATGTGGTTCGAACTGGTCAACCTCGCCCATGGCGAGACCCCGGTGGGCACGCTGCCCCATGACGTGAAGCGTCTGGCGCGGATGGTGCAGCCCGCCGTCGACCTGACCCACTTCGAGGCTCTCTGCCAGCTGGAGTTCGGCCCGTTGCACGGCTGGATCCCCTGCCGCTGTGGCGAGGGTGTCGGTACTTGGCGGGCAGCTTGCTGCGGCGTCTGGCACTGTCTGCAGCGATGTCATCCAGCGAGTAGCCCAGCTCTCGCGCCCTGGCCGCCAGGGCCGCGCGCGCCGCGGCCTTGCGCTGGCTTTTGAGCGCACTGATGGCAATGAAGTTCGAGGTCGGACGCAGGCGCTTTGGAACGAGGCGGGGCGCCGGCCGGCCGCCCTCGATTGCTTCCTGGATGGCAAAGCCCACGGAGGCCGGGGTGAAAGAGGGGTCGTCTTGTGCGACGCCATGGTTCTGACGTGCGAGGACCTGGCCGAGGATGGTGAGCCGGTAGGTCCGGGCACCGTCAGGCTCTTCCACCTCAAGGAGGATGCGGCAGCCGATGAAGGGTGAATGCGGTCAGGTCCCTTCAGGAGGTTCCTTTTCCCGGGGGTAATTCCCCCTCCGATGCTCGCGAGCATTCCGGCGATGTAGAGGCGATGTTGTTTCGACCGTTGTTCTTCTAGTTGCCAAGAGCAGATGCCTAGGCATTCATCGGGACGGATTTTCAGTGTCTTCGGGATCGCTGACACTCAACGGGGACAAGATCTTCGTGGGATCGCCGAGTGATATGACCGGCTTGGCAGGCTCGCGCATGAGGTCTTCGCGAATGTCCTCGAGCAGCTTCTCACGGTTCAGTTCCATGGAGAACATCACCCGCCGCGAAGCCTCGCGGTCTTCATTGCCTTGGGCGTTACGGACAAGCCGAGCCGAAGAATAGCCAGCAGAGGACAGGCGCCCGCGGGCCCAGTTGATCACGTCGGGATCGGTGAGGCCATTGATGCAGATCTTCAGTGCATTCTGGGCGCGACGCTGTGACAGATCCAAATTGTAGAGATAAGCCGCCTCGGGACCTTGCCCAGCCCTGCCTTCCGAGGAAGCGTGGCCTTAAATCTTCAACTCCGAAATGTCCACGTCCGACGATTGCAGCGTCCCAACCCACGCCGCGCAAAGCTGTTCCAGAACTTCCGGATTCCGGACGACGGCGCTGTTGGCCGAAAACAGGATCTTTTCCGGCAGGACCACCGTGCCGTCCTGCGTCAGTTGACCGCCAGCCGCCCGAATCCGCGCGCCGAGTTCACGTTCCAGATCCCGGCGCATACGGTCTTCGCGTTCCGCTGCCTCGGCCAGGCGCGCGCTGGCCAGAGTTGCAGCGGTATCCGGGGGGGTTAGCAGCGTCTCGAGCGAGGCCTTCAGCTGTGTCTCGGGCCGGATCTCGGCCACTTCGGAGAGCTTTAGCAAGGTTCCGGGATCCAGTTCGACGGCCCCGTTCATCAAGCGTTGCAGGTCTTCCTCGCGCATGAAGCGGCTGAAACGCTCGGTGTCCGCGATCGGCGTCAAGTCCTGAAGTGTCACACCAACATCGCGCAGCTTCTGCGCCATGTCGAAGGTGCCGTCTGTCAGGCCAGTGATGATCGCGGCTTTCTGGGTCTCGGTGAGGTGTTGTAGATTCTCGGTCAAGTTCAGGCTGCGGCGTTCGGTGTCGACCTGCCACCAGGTGAACAGCAGCAGCAAGACGAAGGACAGCAGGATGAATGCCTCGGCCACGGTGAGGCCCATTACAGCGCCGCGCTTGTAGGCCCGGTGCGATCCGTCGCTGCGATCAGTCTGCCGCATGGCATGCTCCGCCGCAGCCTTGCCCTTGCCGGGGTTCCGTATGCACCACCATCAGTCTTGGTTCCGGCGAAGTCGATCGAAGCGTCGCGTTCGCGCCGTGTCAAGCGTAAGGGTCTGAAGATTCTCCCCCAGCCTTTCGCCTCCGGCACGGACCGAGGCCGCGGCGGTCTCGAAGCCTTCGCCTAGCTGCGTGGCTCCCTTGTCAATAATCCCGCCAGCACGCGAGGCTGCCTCGCCCAGATCGTGCGCGCCGGTTTCGAGCTTCGCAGTCGCGTCCTTCATCACCCGGGACATCTCCTCGGCACCTTCGCGGGAAACAGTGGTGAATGCCTCCGTCAGCGTGGTGGCTGCGCCCTGTGTGCGTGCGAGACGAGACATCGTTTCTTCGGAGCCTTTCGACAACAGTTCGGCGGATGCCAGCAGCAGCGTGAGGCTTTGTGAGACCCGTTCCGCTGCCTCGACATTCCGGGTGGAGAGGGATCCAGCGACTTCGGTCATCTCGGTCATCGCTTCGCGGATACGGTCCGCGGCAAGGGCGCTGGAGTCGTTCACGGCTGCGGTTACCATGGCTAGGGATGCGTCGGTCTGGAGCTTAACGCTCTCGCGCAGGGCAGGACCAAAGTCCTGGGCGGACTTGAGCAATTCGGTTTGCATTTCCGACAACAGGCCGTCGAATGCTTCGCGTAGCTTGGTTTCACGTTCGACGTTGTGTTGCAGGCTCTCGACGGAGAAGGCCTTAATCTGGTCAACGCTCATCGCGAGTTCTGTGCGGAAGCGGCGGGAGGCCTCGTTCAGCTGTTGGCGTTCCCGGCGTTCTTGGCTGTCCATGTCGATCTTGAACTGCATCATGAAAACCCGCAGGAATACACCGGCGATGGTCGAGGCTAGGGCAACGCCGAAGCCCGAGATGATCTCGGGTATCAGTTCGGCCCGACTGCCGGCGTCCTCACGCACCACGAAGTAGAGCGAGATCGACAGCGCCGTCAGGGTGAACAGGAAGCCGAGATAGTAGCAGTTGTCGCCGATCGTCTCGGCGTCGAGGCGCAGTTCGGTGGCGTTGTAGGCCACCAGCGCATAGGCCAGCAGCACCGTGATCGCTAGCGCGGCCGGGGCGAAGACCGAGACCCCGGGGAGGATCTTGAGGATGATTTCCCCCCCGACCCCGATGATGAAGGCGAGGGCGAGCGGCAGCGCCTCGGCCATCGGACGGCCACTGGTGCCGTAGATCCGTTTTGCAGGCTTGCGCGCCATCACAGGTCTCCCAACCGGTTCACCACAGGCACATGGGCACCCTGGCGCTCGAAGTAGCGGATCCAGAAGTCTTCCAGGACGGCGGGGTCCTTGACGCCTTCGGCGGGGCGGGGCACTTGGTAAATGCGAATCTCGGCGCCGTCGAGCGTTCGGCCCAGGCGTTGGAATGCGGGCGAGGCGCGGAAGCTGTCCCAGGTGCCGCCCCTGTAGAAGCTGAGCGCGTCGCTGTGCTGCAAAAGGTCGGTTACCAAGATGATGCGCCGCGGGCCCTCGAATGTGACGAAACCGGGCGTATCAGCGACGAGCGCCTGAAGGCTTTCCATGATCGGTGAACGATTGGCACCCGTCGCGCTGACCATGTCCAGAAGGCGGCTTTGCAGGGGCTCATGGAAACGGCTTTCGTAACGCTTGGCGATCAGCTTTTCATTTTGGGTCAGCCGGTTGGCAGAGGCGGCGTCCTGCGGTTTGCATAGCGGCGGCGTGGCCCCCCAGCGGGTGGAGTCCTCGCTGACCACGCCAAGGGTGAACTGGGTGCCGCGCGCTGCATCTGAAATCTCCTGTTCGATCCGTGCCAGCAATTGCGCGTGCTGGGCGGGGGACATGGGGTCGGTCAGGTCCAGCAGGATCGCCGTCATCGCCACCGGGCCGGTGGCCTCTGGGCAGAGGGTTTCGGTGTCCAGGGCGCGGGCTCGGCTTTCCTGGTCCGACCACCAGAAGGCGGCGCCTATTCCCGAAAGAACCAAGATGGCAACGCCCACGGCCAAGACGGTTCCCGTGACGCCCCTCTGCGCGCTGCGCCCGCGACGGCGACTCCGGCGGCCCGAGCTGCGGCGGGCCATCAGGCGGCCTCTGCCGGGGCGGTGGCGACGGTGCCCTGCTGGACGTCTTCGGGAAGGCGGAACTCGGTCACTGCGGTTTGGAAGTTGGCGAAGATCTCGCGGATTGCTGCCTCGACGGCGGCGGTCACACGGTCGGCCTCGGTCTCGGCATTCCTGCGGCGTGTGTCGTCAGCGGGCACCGCGGTGCGGAAGGCAGCGAAGGCATGGCTGGTCGCGAAGCTGGGCGGAGCCTCGTCCGTGCGGGCCGCCACATTGGCGTCGCGATAAATTGCCAGAAGGTGAGCCAGGGATTTGTCGCATTGATCGAGAAAGCTCTCGAGATGGAAATTCAGCGTGGAATGACCGTAGAGGGCATCGATAGCCTGAGAAATACCATCGCGCACCTGCTGATCGGCATCGCGCAGTTCGTCTGTGGCAACGTCGCGTTTTTCTGTGAGTTCCTCGATAGCTTCCTCGAAATGTCGGGAATGATCCTCGCGGGCGTGTTCCAGATCCCTTTCGATGCGGCTGTAGCCGGGAAATGGATCGAAGGCATGCCAGCCCTTGAGAAAGGCGAAGATCGAAATCATCGATCCGATGGCCAACAGGATCCAGCTGTCCATGCTGGTAAGGCCCATCGGGTCCTGGTTCAATGCAGGAACGGCTTGCAAGATGGCGTCGCTCCAGTCGGCCTGTGAATCGATCAGGTCCCGGAAATGTGCGACGGTGAGGTTCAGTGCCAGGGCCAGGGCGATCCAAGCGGCCAGGCTGATCAGCCCTAAAAACTTGCGCAGGTAATTGGTGTGGTTCACTCCGCAGGCCCAGATGCCCAGAAGCACACTGGCCACTACGTTTACGCCCGAGAAGATCACTGCGGTCAGCAGCCCGCCAAGCAGACCTTGTTCGTTCCCGCGCGCGAACATGAACATATTGAGCCCGGATTCAAAAGCGATGAAGATGATCGTGATCGCGACGAAGCGAACCCAACCTTCGAAATGTCGCGCCGGGCGCCGCAGATGATGCCGTTCGCGAAAGTACTTGCGGTGCTGAAATGTCTCGTGCAGGCGCTCTGTCGAGGCCGTCATCAGCGCCTTCCAGCCGCGCACCGCTGTCAGGTAGTCGCCGCTGGCGTTGCCCGCGACGATCTCGACCTCTTTTCGCATGGTGTCCGCGCGAGACAGCCTTTCGTTGTAGACCTGCCGATTGGTCTCGTAGTTCTCCAGCCCTTTGCGGCGCAGTGCGTCAATGCTGGTAATGACGGATGTTTCGACATGATCGGGCGCGGTGGTTCCAGATGCAGGCAGGTTCCGCTTGCCGCGGGTTTCGCCTTCGGCGACTAGATTGAGATCCCGTTGTATCTTGTCCTGATCGATTTCGGGAAAGACCGAAAGCGATGGCAATAGTTCATCAGACCTGAGTAGGCTTTTCAGTTTGTCGAGCACGGGCAGTCCCTGGAACGTGCGAATCCTATTTCCGATAAAGGGCTCTCGTGCCTTGGAAAGCAAGGGAATGGGTGACCGCTAGGTTCAGGCGGTTCATCGTGTCCGCTCCTTCCACCCGCGAAGGCACCGACTATCATCCTCCCGGGGGGTATCTGAAAATCTGGGCCAAATGCTCCTGACCGGTGAGGGGACCGCAGTTTTCGTGCTCGGCTAATTGGAGAAAAAAGCCCATCTAGAGCAAGTGCGGAACCGGTGGGGCAGCTCCATTTGTGCTACTCTCGCTCGAGAGGCCGGAGGTGATTGGTGTTCATGCCACGGGATTTTTCCTCCACCGTTGATTAGAGGCCGATCCAACTTGAGGACGGACAATGAAGCGAACGAGATTTACGGACGAGCAGATCATCGGCATCCTGGCCGAGCACGAGGCAGGCGCAAAGTGCGCGGACCTGTGCCGCAAACACGGCATGTCGGAAGGTACCTTCTGCAACTGGAAGGCCAAGTTCGGTGGCATGTCGGTGTCAGAGGCGAAGCGGTTGAAGGCGCTCGAGGATGAGAACGCCAAGCTGAAGAAGCTGCTGGCCGAGCAGATGCTCGACCTTGCCGCGATGAAGGAACTGGTTTCAAAAAAGTGGTGACGCCTGCCGTGAAGCGCGAGGCGGTCGCGCATCTGAAGGCCCGGTTCGGGCTCTCGGAACGGCGGGCGTGCCGGGTTGCCGATGCGGATCGCAAGATGGTCCGCTATCAGGCGCAGCGTGCGCCGGACACGGTGCTGCGCGGGCGGCTGCGAGAACTGGCCAGCGAGCGTCGGCGGTTTGGTTGTCGGCGGCTCTTCGTGCTGCTGCGACGTGAGGGAGAGCCTTCGGGTATCAACCGGATCTATCGGCTCTACCGCGAGGAAGGGCTGACGGTGCGCAAGCGAAAGGCCCGACCCAAGGCTGTCGGAACGCGGGCCCCGATCCTGGTCGAGGCGCGACCCAATGCGCGCCCCCTCTCGTTGTTTGCTGTGCAAACAACTGCCGGTCAACGGGATCACTGGATTTCGTCCATGACCAGTTCGCCAATGGCCAGCGCTTTCGTGTGCTCAATGTGGTCGACGACGTCACCCGTGAGTGCCTTGCGGCAATCCCGGACACTTCGATTTCGGGGCGCCGTGTGGCACGTGAACTGACGGCCCTGATCGAGCGCCGCGGAAAGCCGGGGATGATCGTCTCCGACAACGGCACCGAACTGACCAGTAACGCAATCTTAGCCTTCGCTGCCGCGCACCGGATCGAATGGCACTACATCGCGCCGGGAAAGCCGATGCAGAACGGCTTCGTGGAGAGTTTCAACGGACGGATGCGAGACGAGCTGCTCAACGAGACCATGTTCCGTAACCAGGCCCATGCGCGGATCGTGATTGCTGCCTGGGCCGCCGACTACAACACCGAACGCCCACACTCGGCCTTGGACTACCAGACCCCCGCCGACTACGCTCGAACCCTGACCACCGCAATCGCCCGCCCCGCTGCGCAAGATGAAAGCTCCGCGCGTCGGGCGATTGCTCAACCTGCGCCGCTCGGCGTAAATACCAACCGGACTCCGGTCGCGGCTGGATGAAAGACCGGTGGCAGGTCAC
>NZ_PGTC01000029.1:0-700 GCF_002786295.1 Pseudooceanicola marinus
CAGGCGCTGCGGCTGTTTGATCTGGGTCGGTCCTGCGTCAGCCGCGAGGAGACCCGTTATTATCTCAATGGCACCTTCCTGACGACAAAACCGGAAGTCGGGACGCTGCGCGCGGTCACCACCGATGGCCACCGCATGGCGATCATTGATTGCGACGCCCCGGCCCGCTTCATCGAGGGGCCGCGGATCAACGGCAGCAAGGCGACCGACCGGCCCGACGGCCTCATCGTCCCGGTTCGGGCCGTCGATCTGCTGATCGCGATCGCGCGGAAAGCAGGGAATGCCCCGCTGACCTTCGCTGCTGATGCGCGCCACCTGCTGGTAACGGCCCCCGGGCTTCGCCTGGTGATCCAGGGCATCGACGGCACCTATCCCGATTACACCCGGGTCACGCCGCCGGCCTCCGACGCCTTCACCGCGCATCTGTCGACCAGCGCCCTGAGCCGGCTCCGCACCATCGCCAGTGCGACCTGCTACGGCCGCAGCCTGCCCCTGCGGCTGGATCCCGGCGCGGGGCGCATGTCGCTCAGCATGCCCGATGGCGTCGATCTGAGCATCGCCCTGCAGGGGCACGCCACCAAGGACGGTCAGACCGCCACCTACAGCCTGGCGCTGCTCTCCGAGTTCGCCCGCATCGCCCCCGCCTTCACCCTCTCCAGTGCCGGGCGCGGAGAGCCCGCCCGCATCGTCACCGAGGACC
>NZ_PGTC01000029.1:750-1000 GCF_002786295.1 Pseudooceanicola marinus
TTCTCATGCCCATGCGCGACTGAGGGGGCCGGGTCATGAAGGACATGGGCTTCCCGAAGGCATCCAGGGAAGATGCCGGGCTCCAGGAAACAGACGCGGATCGCGAGGTGCGCGACGGCGCCTATCGCGTGCATGCGGCGGAATTGCGGAGCTTCATCGAGCGCGCCGAGCGGCTGGCGGCGGAGAAGAAGGACATCGCCGACCAGCAGAAGGAGGTCATGGCCGAGGCCAAGGGGCGCGGCTACGACGT
>NZ_PGTC01000029.1:1050-1323 GCF_002786295.1 Pseudooceanicola marinus
ACGCCCTGGGGATGAGCTGATGCGCTGGCTTCTCTGTGCCCCCGTCCTCGCCTGCCCGACCATTGCCGCCCTCGCGGCCGCCGCCCTGGCGCAGGGTGGCAACCTGGTACAGCTGGCGCTCGTCCTCGCCATGACCCTGGCCCCCTATGACGCGGCACGGACGGTCTGCGACACCCCCGCTCGGCACCCCATGCCCCGCCTGCTGCGCCGGCTCGCCCCCTGCGGCCCGTACCTACTCGGCGCCGCGCCGGGCGCGGGCTGGCTGTTCGGCCA
>NZ_PGTC01000029.1:1373-2013 GCF_002786295.1 Pseudooceanicola marinus
CCGTCCTCGCCTGCCCGACCGTCGCCGCGCTCTCGGCCGCCGCCCTGGCGCAGGGTGGCAACCTGGTACAGCTGGCGCTCGTGCTTGCCATGACCCTCGCGCCCTATGACGCGGCACGGACAGTCTGCGACACCCCCGCTCGGTACCCGATGCCCCGCCTGCTGCGCCGGCTCGCCCCCTGCGGCCCCTACCTGCTCGGCGCCGCGCCGGGCGCGGGCTGGCTGTTCGGCCAGGCCCAGGACGGCCCCTCTCTGGCGACACTGGCGCTCTGCACCGGGCTGGCCACCCTCGCCCTGCTGCCCGCCTACCACGCCCTTGTCTGCACCCCGGAGGCCTCCTGATGGACGGAGCGCATCTTCTCGACCTTGAACTGGCCGGTGACACCCGCGGGGCGCCCCTCGGCCCGCCGCTGATCGTCGACAGCTTCGCCGGCGGCGGTGGCGCCTCGACCGGGATCGATATGGCCCTGGGCCGCGGCCCCGACATCGCCATCAACCACAACTCGGCCGCCCTGGCCCTGCATGCGGCCAACCACCCCGAGACCCTGCACCTGAGCGAGAACGTCTATCGCGTCGATCCCCTCGACCATCTCGCCGGCCGCCATATCGGCCTGATGTGGTTCAGCCCCGATTGCCGCCAC
>NZ_PGTC01000029.1:2063-261017 GCF_002786295.1 Pseudooceanicola marinus
GAGTGGAAGACCTGGGGCCCGGTGATCGAGACCCCGCGCGGGCCGATGCCCTGCCCGCAGCGGCGGGGCGAGACGTTCGAGCGGTGGCGCAAGGCCATCCGCAAGTTGGGCGGCAAGATGGAGACGCGCGAGTTGCGGGCCTGCGACTACGGCGCGCCCACGATCCGCAAGCGGCTCTTCGTCATCATCCGCTTTGACGGCCAGACCATTGTCTGGCCCGAACCGACCCACGGGGCGCCGGACGATCCCCGCGTGATCTCGGGCAAGCTGCAGCCCTGGCGCACCGCCGCGGAGTGCATCGACTGGTCGATCCCCTGCCCCTCGATCTTCGACAGCGCCGAGGAGATCCGCGCGCGCCTCGGTCTGCGCGCCGTGCGCCCCCTGGCCGACAACACCCTCGCGCGCATCGCCCGGGGCGTGGCCCGCTACGTGCTGGAGGCCGAAGCGCCCTTCCTGGTGGTTACTCACTCCATCGTGAGCTCAAGGAACATTGCCCCCTCCATTAGCGGACATACGTACGTTTGCGCGAATGGTACGGCAGATTGCTGCTGTCATCTGGACCGCCTCACTTGCCGG
Organism: Pseudooceanicola marinus; assembly: GCF_002786295.1. Classification (GTDB taxonomy): domain Bacteria; phylum Pseudomonadota; class Alphaproteobacteria; order Rhodobacterales; family Rhodobacteraceae; genus Pseudooceanicola; species Pseudooceanicola marinus. The sequence goes on from NZ_PGTC01000029.1 coordinate 2,640, forward strand.
TGCCAAATTGGTGCTGGCTCGGACACACACACCTGCGTGTTTCAGAAGGACCGACGCATTCAAAGCCAAGGCTTTGCTGTGCCATTCGCACCATCCCCCTCCAAGGATGCGATTTTGAGCCCGGTTCCGACCTACGCTCAGCAGGGCGGGAACACCCGCGACGCCACGCTGCCCCTGCACACCATCTGCGCCAGCACGAAGGACCAGAACGCCGTCCTGCTGCCGACGCTGATCCAGACCGGTTACGGAGAACGCCAAGGCCAGGCGCCCCGCGCGCTGGACATCGGCAGGCCGCTCGGGACCATTGTCGCCGGGGGCGCCAAACATGCCGCCTGCGCTGCCTTCCTGGCCCAGCAGAACGGCGGGCCGCGCATGGGTGCCCACGCAGGACACGACGCGCGCGATCCGCTCTCCACCGTGGCCGCCAGCGGCAGCCATCAGACGCCCGTCGCCACCTTCTTCGCCAAGTACTACGGCACCGGCGACGGCGCCCGCACCGATGCGCCCTGCCACACGATCACCGTGAAGGACCGGATGGCGCATATGCAGGCCGCCCTGCAGGCCCCGCCCTTCACGGCAGCGCACGAAACTCGCGCCCGCGAAGTGGCCGAGTTCCTGCGGTCCCACGGCGCCTGGGACGGCGGCGACCTGGTCACCCTCGACATCGCCGGCACCCGCTACGTCATCGCCGACATCGGCATGCGGATGCTCACCCCGCGCGAGCTCTTCACCGCCCAGGGCTTCCCCACCGACTACGTGATCGAGGGCGTCTGGGAGCAGGACGATAGCGGCGCGTGGGACTGGCGCAGCTTCACCAAGAACACCCAGGTCAGCTGCGTCGGCAACTCCGTCTGCCCGCCCGTCGCCGCGGCGGTGGTTAAGGCGAACTGTGGGCAGCTGGCTGAGAAGGAGGACCTGCAATGCTTGATGAATTGACGGGCTACCAAGCCGAAGAAGTCGGACGACTGCATAGCATCGGCGCTCGCGCCCGGTCGCTTGCGCAGGAGGCTTCCCCTGCGCTGCGAAACGTCTGCGTCGCCATCCTGGGCGAGACGAAACTGATGATCAAAGAAATCAGGGAGGGCCGCTAATGCTAGTGCATTCAACTCTTCTAGGTCGACCCGCCGTCCGAGCTTGGAACCTTCCTTGCTCAAGCTTACACGCCGTATCCCCCAAACACCCGTCATCAGAACGGACAAAGCGATGAGCCGCCCCCGCCCCAAACTCGCGGTGACCGACAAGGAGGCTGCGCATATGCTCTCGCTGCCCTTGGGAGAATTCAACAAGCTCGTAAAGGCAGGGGCTTTGCCTAGGCCAATTCTCCTTGCCAGCAAACACCCAAGATGGCCAGTGAAGACGCTCGACGCTGTGCTGTCGAGCGCAGCACTTGATGACGATAACGAATTCGAGACATGAAACGCCCTGACCTGCCCTACCTGGAATTCAAGACCGTCAAAGGTCGAGAATACATCTACTTCCGTAAAGGCAAGTATCGCAGACGGCTGCCCTCCAACCCCGACAGCGAAGAGTTCAGCATCGAGTATTGGGCAACCCGCAATGGCCAGCGGAAGCGTCAGGTAAAGACCACCTGGCATGCGCTGATAACCAGCTACTTTCAGAGCGCAAACTACAGGAGCCTCTCGAAGGGTTCGAAAGCCAACTACAGACGCCATTGTGAAGAGATCCGTGAAAAGAACGGTGACAAGGACATGCGCGCCTTTCGGCGAAAGCACGCTCTGGCGGCACGTGACGCTCTCCAAGACACATGGTCCAAAGCCAATGAGAGGGTCGCCGTACTGTCGATCCTGTGCAAGCACGCCGTCGACCTGGAATGGATTGAACGAAACCCGGTGGAAGGCATCGAAAAGTTGAAGGGCGGCGAGTACGCGCCCTGGCCAGATGAAGCTCTAAGTGCCTTCACGAAGCTCTGTGAAGAAAAGAATCTGAACCTTGCTCGGACTGCGTTCGAATTGGCCATCGGCACGGGCCAGCGCCTCGGGGATTGCATCAAGATGAAGTGGTCTGACCTCGACGGTGAGTACATCCGCGTCACACAAGAAAAGACCGGAGCTGATCTTTGGATCTACTGTCCCACTCGCCTGCGCCAATACCTCGACGAGCTTCCTCGCATGGGGGACTACATCCTTGCGAACGGATCATCAGGACCAGTCGGCAAGCGGCAGATACAGAAAGCAATTCAAACTGTGAGAGAAGAGATCGGCGCCATGCACGGCTCTGGGCGACTTGTTCCACATGGCTGGCGGTACACGGCGGCGGTGCAGCTCTCGGAAGCGGGCTGCAGCGACGCGGAGATCCAGGCAGTGACCGGCCACAAAACTCTTGCCATGGTCCAGAAGTACCGCGCCAAGGCAAGCCAGAAGCGGGCCTCCAAGGCAGCACAGAAGCGTCGAGAAGAATGGCAGGAAGATCCATGAAAGCGTTTCGCAGGTTGGCACTTTGCCCCGCAAATGTCCTGCGAACTCTTCACCCTCAAGCCACTGATTTAAATTAAAAATTCTGAAATTTAGGTTCTGGCGCCTTTGGCGTGGGGGTTCGAGTCCCTTCACCCGCACCACCTTGAAATCATCGAGCATTGTCGGGACGCTCGTTTCCTGGGCGCCGCGAAGCTGGAATGGTTTCGCAATTCGTCTCGCACTGTCCCGATTTATCCTTGCTTCGTTGCCGCTTCTGCTGGGCCCGTTTGGACGCCTTCTTCTGGGCTGCGTCAGAGGCATATTTTTTCGCCATTTCAATTACCTGGCGCCCGGTGACCGCTTTATTTTCGGAAATGTCAGTGCCCGCGACGGCTCGCTCCTTGACCGCAATGTAGTGCCACCCATGGTCGACGTCGTTCTCTAGCGGCATGCGGCGCGGGACCGGGTGTTCTTCGGCCACTTCGGCACCGGCGGGGTGCAGCATGCGACGGAAGTCACGAGCGGGCGCGGCAGCGGACCCAGCGGATGGCAGGGCCGCCCCAGCCAAAAGCAAAAGGCGCGACGGGGCTCAAAGTGTGGGGACATTCAAAATCCGTCGCGCCCCGCAGTCGGGGTGGGTTTCCCTTCCACCCGAGATGCGAAAGCGAAGTCATTCGCCTGCGCGCTTAATGCCCCGGTCTCAGAAGGAATGTCAAACGGTTGTTTAGCACCTCTGATATTCACGCCCCCGGATCAGCGCAGGCTCGGCCGGGCGTTCTCCGGCCCGACCTCGGCCGCCGCCAGCCCCGTCCAGGCAGGGATGCCTGCGCGCCCCACCCAGAGGCAGCAGGGGCATGGCGCATCACCCTCAGGCCAGGGCCGGGGTGGACGACAGGGCTGGCCGGCACCGCACGTTATCATGCGCTTCCCCTCGCGGTGACAATTGCCTTCCCCATGGGCGCGCGGCTTGCCCCGGGCGTCGCTGTCAGGGAAGACCGCCGCCTAGCCCCTCACGGCATGCGCATGCTGCGCCACGTCACTCTCTGGACCGACGTTGCGGCCCTGCTCCTGACGGCCCTCGCGCCGTAGCAGGCGCGATCTTCCTCGGGCTGCGCATGCAGTCCTTCCGTGGCAGAGACGGACGTCTGCCTGGCGCCGGGGCTCTTCCCCGGGTCCGTCGGCCGACTTGGATGCAGCGCGAGATATTTTCCGTGCCGCCCCCGATCCGCCGCGCGTGCGCGCGTGCGCGCGTGCGCGCGGCAAACACATCCACCGGCCCCCAGGGCGCAAGGGAAACACCCGGGAACCGGCAGATTGGGAACGTGTAACAACTGCCCTCCCCGGCCCGGCAGTCGGGGATGGCGGATCCGGGTCCAGCGCAGGCACCCCCACGTGCCTTCGTCAAACCCGATTGGATCAGGGGCCGAAGCTGATCGGTCCCGGAGAGAGGCCCAAAGTCAGGCCAACTGTCAGGCCAACTGTCACGCCAACTGTCGGGCCCGGTATCAGACCTTGTTCAGGCTCAACGTGTCTTCAGGGAGCATCCCGGCGGCCTGAAGGGTTGCAACCAGATCCAGCGCCGCCGTGCGCTCGCTCGTGGAAGAGGCGGCCCCCAGTTGCTCCTGGCACCAGGCCTGAAGCGCGGAGGGGGTGGCTGCCGCGTCCTCCGAGGCGAATTGCGCCGGCGCCGGCACCACGGTGGCCTCCGAACGGGTTTCAGCCCCGTCTTCCAGCGCCCGTGCGGTCGCATCATCGACGAAGATATCGCCCTCGATCCCGGCGAAGGCGCGGATGCGGTTGATGCGCTCGTCGGTGCAGTCCAGCAGCGCCGCCATGGCGGATGTCTTGCCCATGGGCTTGGTCGAACCGACATAGCCGTAGGGCACGCAGTCGGAGCGTTTCAGCACCCGGTTCATGATCGGGTCGATCACGGTGACGATGTCGGTGATGCCCGAATCCCGCGCGAATTCCAGCGAGCCGGCCATCAGTTCACAGGTGGCGTAGCTGACAGAGTTGCGAGATTTCCCGCCGCTCAGCCGGTCGGTATCCACGCAGAACCGTGTCGATTCCCAGAGCGTCGGGCTGCGCAGCGGCGGCTCACCGTCCAGGATGTCCGAGAAGACATCCGACAGCATGTGCGGGCCGGTTGTCTGCAAGGCCCGGACACAGGCCACCACATGCCCATCATCGTCCAGGCCCAGCACATAGGCCGGATCAAGAGAATCGAATTCATCGATTTCCTTGCCATCCTCGACCACCACGTCCCATCCCAGGCGGTCCTTGAAAACACGCGCACGCAGCGCGAACATCTCGTCAATCAGGTTGCTGTAGCGATGCCGATTGAGTCCGTCGACAATTAGGATCATTCTGACCCCTCCAATTCATTCCCACGAATGAAGGAGTATGCCGATCGCCGCAGCCATTCTATTAGGGAAATCCCTTACCCTGCCCCAGAGCCAGGAAACAAAGGGGTTCAGCCGGGGTGGATCAGTCCGAGGCTGATCGCGCGGCCCACGGCCTGGGCGGTGGTCAGCGCCCCCAGCTTGGTCCGGCTGGACCGCAGGTGCACCTCGACCGTCCGGCTGGAAATCGTAAGGATGTCGCCGACATCCTGCTGGGTCTTTCCGGCGGCAATCCATTGCAGCACGTCGGTTTCGCGCTGCGACAGGGCCGGATGGGTCAACCGGCGCACCATGTCATGAGATTGCACCACATGATCATGCAGGTGCACGGCCGCGGCCTGAAGATCCGAGAGGATGCTGGATTTCAGCAGCTGCCATTCCCGTTCGGAACAATCCCGAGTGACGCTGAACAGCCCGATGTCGCCGTAGGGCCCGCGCACCGGGATGGTCAGCCCCTGCTTGGAAATCCCGAAATCATGCGCGGCATGGAAGATCGTGTCGAAGGCCTCTTCCCGATGCAGGCGTTTCCAATCCACCGGGGAAATGCTGCGGCTGGCGGCCAGCAAGGTCGGATCCCTGTGCTGGAAATTCTGATCGACGTAGAGTTGTTGCCATTCGTCGGGATAGTTGACGAAACCATGCACCGTCTGCGCAATCGGGTTGACCCCGGCATAGGCCGCGTAATCGAGCTGGTGCGTGTCACACACGGTATCCAGAAACTGCCTGAGATCGTTCGCAGGCGCGTTGCGTTTACTGAGATCGATGACAGCCAAAAGTCTCTCGCGTTAACCGTAAGGTCCCAACATCAAGTGCCGACAATGCAGGATAGCTCTCCTATGAATTGTCGGGATCGGCTCGCAAAGCAACCGAAAAGGCATCTTGCAATGGCCTGACCTGGTCTCGATACCACGAATAGGAACAAGTCAAAAAGGGATGACGCGGCCGAGTGCCGCCTGCTTTGCGCGTCAACCGCCCTGCAATGCCCCCAGGACATGCGGCAGCATCTCCGGCAGGTCTTCGGCGATCAGGCCGGGGCCGAAGCGGCGGGCGCATTCGGCATGCACCCAGGCGGCGGTCGCGGCGGCGTCCAGCGGGGCGAACCCGCGGGCCAGAAGGCCGCAGATGATCCCCGACAGAACATCCCCGGCCCCGGCCGTGGCCAGCCAGGGGCAGGCCCGGTCACGCAGGGCGGCATTGACCCGCGCCGCGCCGTCGGCGCCGACAATCACCGTGTCGGCCCCTTTCAGCAGGACCACGCAGCCGGCCCGGTCCGCCGCCTGCCGCACCACATCCAGCTTCGACAGGGCCGGACCGCGATCCGCGGGCGCCTTGGCGGCCTCCGCCAGGTCCGGGAAGAGCCGGGCAAATTCGCCCCAATGGGGCGTCATCACCACCGCCTGCCCGCGCGTCGCGGCAAGAAGCGCCTCCGGATCCTCGGCAAACAGACTGAGGGCGTCGGCGTCCAGCACCGTGCGCCGCCCGGCAGCCAGGGCCGTCAGGACCAGCGCACGCGCGCGATCACCCGTGCCCAGCCCGGGGCCGAGGCAGATGGACGTGAAGCGCGGGTCGTCGGCCAACAGGGTGCCGAGCGCATCGGCGTCGGGGATCCGCGCCAGCATCAGCGCGGTGATCTGCGATGCAACCTCCATCTGCGCGGCGGGGGGCACGCCCAGGGTCACCAGTCCGGCCCCCATGCGCAGCGCCGCGCGGGCCGACAGGCGGGCGGCACCGGTGCGCCCTGCCCCGCCGGTCAGCACCAGCGCATGGCCGGATGTGAACTTGTGCCCCGCAGGATCCTTCTGCGCGGCCGGGCGGCACGCTTCCCGCTCGACCAGCTGCGCAACGGGCCCGCCGGCCCGCTCCGCGTCCCGGCCCCCGTCCAAGCCGATATCTGCCACGGCCAGCGCCGGGCTCAGCGCCGCGCCCTGCCCCAGCATGTGCCCCGGCTTGGCGGTATGGAAGGTCACCGTCAGGTCCACGGCGCCCACATCGACGCCGCCCAGCATCCGGCCGCTGTCGGCATCGAGACCCGAGAGAATGTCGACTGCCACGCGCCGCCGCCCCGCCGCCAGGACCTGCCGCAGAGCAGTCGCCAGATCCGCCGCCAGGGGGCGCGCCAGACCGGTCCCGAAAAGGGCATCCACCGCCAGATCGACCGGCGCTGCGTCCAGCCGATCCAGCAGGCTGTCCAGGTCGAGCACGGCGCCCCGTACTGCCCATTGCGCGTGCATCTCGGCCGCATCGCCCGAAAGGCAGGCAGGATCGCCCAGCAGGCCGAGCTCCACCTGCCAGCCGCGGTCGACAAGATGTCTTGCCACGACGAAACCATCGCCGCCGTTGTTTCCCGGCCCGCAGAGAATCGCCGCACGCGGGTGATCGGCCTCGCAAAGCTCTGGCCAGTAACGATAAATCTCCGAAACCACCGAACTTCCGGCGGTCTCCATGAGGTCCAGACCGCGGCATTCCCCGGCGGCCATGGCCGCCCCTTCCACGGCCCGCATCTGTGTTCCGGTCAGGAGATTTGACATAACTTTCCCAAACTGCACAAATTTTACGCTCACCGCCACTTTTTCGCGCGGCATTTTCGCGCCATCTCTGGCCTCTCCTCCGGTTTCCCTCTAGCCAATTGTGAGGGCGCTGCGAAAGTGGTCTGACCGATGCGACGTTACTGTGAGGAGTATCCCATGAAGAAGATCGAAGCGATCATCAAGCCGTTCAAGCTTGATGAGGTGAAGGAGGCGCTTCAGGACGTGGGCGTGCAGGGGCTCTCCGTGATCGAGGTCAAGGGCTTCGGTCGCCAGAAGGGCCACACCGAACTTTATCGCGGAGCAGAATATGTCGTCGATTTCCTTCCGAAGGTGAAAATCGAAGCCGTCCTCGACGACGACCAGGTGGATGGTGCGATCCAGGCGATCATCGACGCCGCCAAGACCGAGAAAATCGGCGACGGCAAGATCTTCGTGTCGCCGATCGAACAAGCCATTCGCATCCGCACCGGCGAGACCGGTACGGACGCACTTTAAGAGACTCAAAACCGAAGGGAAAAGGGAATGAGCAAGGACAAGGTTCTGAAGCTGATCGCTGACGAGGATATCGCCTACGTCGACATCCGCTTCACCGACACGCGCGGCAAGCTGCAGCACGTCACCGTGATGGCAGATCAGGTCGACGAAGACTTCCTCGACGAAGGCTTCATGTTCGACGGGTCGTCCATCGCCGGCTGGAAGTCGATCGAAGCATCCGACATGAAGCTGATGCCCGACACCGAGTCGGTCTACATCGACCCTTTCTATGCCGAGAAGACCCTGTGCGTTCACTGCACGGTCGTCGAGCCCGACACCATGGAGCCCTACGAGCGTGACCCGCGCGGCACCGCTCAGAAGGCCGAAGCCTACCTGAAGTCTTCCGGCATCGGCGACACCGCCTTCATGGGCCCGGAAGCTGAATTCTTCCTGTTCGACAACGTCAAGTTCTCGGTCGCCATGAACAAGGTGTCCTACGAGGTCGACGCGCTGGACGCCGCCTGGAACACCGACACCGACTACGAAATGGGCAACACCGGCCACCGTCCCGGCGTCAAGGGCGGCTACTTCCCGGTCAACCCGATCGACGACGGCCAGGACATCCGTGCCGAGATGCTCTCGACCATGAAGCGTCTGGGCATGAAGGTCGACAAGCACCACCACGAAGTGGCGTCCTGCCAGCACGAGCTGGGCCTGATCTTCGACAGCCTGACCAAGCAGGCCGACGAACTGCAGAAGTACAAGTACGTCATCCACAACGTGGCCCAGGCCTACGGCAAGTCGGCCACCTTCATGCCGAAGCCGATCGCCGGCGACAACGGCACCGGCATGCACGTGAACATGTCGATCTGGAAGGACGGCAAGCCGCTCTTCGCAGGTGACAAGTATGCCGACCTGTCCGACGAAGCCCTGTTCTTCATCGGCGGCATCCTGAAGCACGCCAAGGCCCTGAACGCCTTCACCAACCCGTCCACCAACTCCTACAAGCGCCTGATCCCCGGCTTCGAAGCCCCGGTTCTGCGCGCTTACTCGGCCCGCAACCGTTCCGGCTGCGTCCGTATTCCGTGGGCGGAATCCCCCAAGGCCAAGCGCGTCGAAGCTCGCTTCCCCGATCCTTCGGCCAACCCCTACCTGTGCTTCGCGGCCCTGCTTATGGCCGGCCTGGACGGCATCAAGAACAAGATCCATCCCGGCGACGCGATGGACAAGAACCTGTACGACCTGCCGCCCGAAGAGCTGGCCGACATCCCGACCGTCTGTGGCTCGCTGCGCGAAGCCCTGACTGAGCTGGAAGCCGACATGGACTTCCTGCTGGCCGGCGACGTCTTCACCAAGGACCAGATCGAAGGCTACATCGGCCTGAAGATGGAAGAGCTGGAAATGTACGAGCACACCCCGCACCCCGTGGAATACGCTCTGTACTACTCCTGCTGATCCCCATCACCGGGACAGTGACGGAAGGGGCGCCCATCAGGGCGCCCCTTTTGCGTTGCGCCCCTACCCTGCGATGCGCTGCTGCGGCGCGCCCTGCCCCATCGTCCGACCGATCTGCGGCATCCGAGGGACGCGCCGCGGCGCCGGGACGGGCGCACGGCGCCTCGTAACGCGCAACACGCGCCCGGCTCGACCCTATCCATTGGGATAGGCCGATCCTACCAAAGGACCCTTGGGATGGACCTGCGCGCCATTGACGGTAAACTCGTCGCAGCAGGCCCCAATCCGGGCAAATAGGTTAATTCCTCCGCCACAATCCCGCCACATTGCGGCGCGAAGCGGGATCGAAAGGGCGCCCTTGCCGCAGTTTCGACCGCATTTTACACGCAGCGCGTGTATCCGATTCTGCCCGCTATCCTGACCCTCAAACGCATCAATGGCCCAAGTCGCTGTATACAGCGCCAACCGGCCCAATTGCGGCGCAAAGACGGCAAGGTCGCCACACCCACGCCGCACTGTGGCGCGAACCGGGCCGATCGCCATGAAAATTCCTAACCAACTGTGAATTTCCCGGCTTTGCGTCCAACTTCCTCCCGATTCGCCCGCCAGGATGTCCTTAATCGAGAGCAAACCACGGAAAGACAGTTCCATGTCTCATACCGCCCAATGCCACCAAGCCGGCCTGATCTTCACCGACGACAGTGACGTGACGGTCGAACATCTGCTGGATCCGGTGAAATTCGTCCTCAGCGCCTTCGGGCAGCAGGGTGATGTCGTACAGGTCGATTTCGACCAGGCCGCCATCGCCTCGCAATCGGTTCTGGTCGAGCTTCAGATCTTCGATGCGCCCGAAGCGGACCCCGATACCCTGCGGGTCCTGTCCTCCGGCCCGCGCACCCACCTCAGCGACGCCTCGCGCCAAGCGCTGGAGAACCCGACGTTCTGGATCCACGTCTCGGTCTGCGACACCTCCTACGACGACAACCGCCACCCCGAGGCCTCCAAGGCCCTGCTGGCCGAACTCGTGCATCGACTGATCGCCGAGACCGGCGCGCCCTTCGTGCAGTGGCTGGACCGCGAGACCGTGCTGACCTCCGCCCGCTTCCAGTCGGCCTTCACGCCGATCTCGATGCGCGACACCGATGTCAGCCCGCTGCAGCACCCTATGCATCCCAGCCGCGCCGGCGGTGGCATGGCCAGCAGCATGGCCTCGACCCCCGTACGGCCCACCCTGGCGGCGGCCGTCTTCCCCGAGATCCAGTCGGAAACCGGTCACCTGGACGAACGGTTCGACGCCCTGCGCGAAGAACTGAAGGCACGGCGCCAGAACACCTGGGTCGGCACTGATCCCGCCGGTGTCACCAGCCGTTCCATGGCCTCCGAGGACGAACTGCGCGAGGTCTTCCGCGCCGACCTGGAACTGGACGAGGAAGACGACCCCAAGCGCCTGGAACACAAGGTGGCCATCTATACGATCAACGCCGCCGTGGCCCTGGTGAACCCGCCTGTTGCCGGGGCCCTGCTGGCCTACAACGTGATCAAGGGCGAAGACTTCCGCATCTCGACCCATGCCATGACCCTCTCGGCCGTCTTCGCTGTCGTGGGCACCGGCGCGACACAGGCCATGGCCGACACCCTGGCCTGGCTGCCCCTGCTCTGAGGCAGCCAGTGGCCCCCGCGGGGCCGCTCTCGATGTCCTTCTCCGACCCTTCGGACACCGCCTGCCCTCGGCAGGCGGTTTTTTTCTTGCCCGGCGGTCCGCGGGTTCGGGGGTCAGGCGCGGATCATGAAGGTGTGGATGCCAAAAGCCACCGCGCGGCTCTCGGGCAGGCGCCACAGGCTCTGGCGCTCACTGCGGATATAGGCGCCGTCCTCGGGGTGGCGCTGCGCGGGCGGTGCGTTTTCCGACACCGGCGCAAAGAGCGTCGGCGCCGCGTAGCGCAGGTGGTTGGCCCGCCACAGCGGCCGCCCGGGCTGGATCCCGTCAAAGAGACGCTGCACGCGCCGCGCCAGCATCTCGTCGTAGACCGGCACCGGCACATGGATGCGTAGCAGGGGCTGGCGAAATTTCTCCGCCAGAGTCCAGCTGGCGGGGAAGCAGAGCACGGCGCCGGTCAGCACGTGTTCGTCGCCGCGTTTCTCCATCAGGCAGAAGTCCTGCTGCACCAGCCGCCCGATCAGCGCCAGCGGCGCCTCGGGCGCGGGATCCGTGCCCGCCGCCAGAGGGACGCGCCCCCCATCCGGGCGGGTCACATGGCTGTCCCCAACCTCGTAGTCAGGCCGCGCCCGCAGCGCCTCCAGCACCTCGGCCAGCAGCTCCTCGGCGGCAGGTCGGGCGGCTGGGTCGCAGGCCAGCACCTTGTCGGTATGGCTCATCAGCAGGGCCTCGCGCTCGGCCATCTGGGCACCGAAAGCCTCATCCACCAGAATCCAGTCAGCGGGATCCATCGGCGCCACGCCCGGCAGGCGCGCGGGCACCTCGAAAGGCAGTCCGGCCTGCAGGATCTCCCGTATCGTCAGGTTGCCCTGACGTTCCCTGGTCTCACCGCTCATCCCTGACACTCCGCTGGCCGGTCTTCCGACGCCAAGGCTATGCGCTCCGCCATCGGCAGGCCAGACGTACGGGGCGAAAGCTGCGGGTCCCGCAGCGGCATTGCCACTGCGCTCGGCAGATGCGGGGCAATGACATCACGCAGGCCTGATCGCCCTCTCGGATCCGTGGCTTGACCGGACCGCGCCCGGCCCGAAGAGTGCCGGCACCCCGCCGCAACCTGGACCCCGCCCCATGGCCCCACAGATCACCTTTGCCCGCCTGCCAGACGTTCCCCTGGCGGAGATCACGGCGCAGATGAACGATCCGCGCGTCGGCGCCCACATGCCGCTTCTGCAAGGGACATGGGACGAGGCGACCACGCGCCGCTTCGTCGCGGCGAAGGAAGCCTGCTGGGCCCGCGACGGGTTGGGGCACTGGGCGTTTCTGGGGGACGGCCAGTACCTTGGATGGGGCGGCTTCCAGAAGGAGGGCACGGAATGGGATTTCGGGTTGGTCCTGACACCGGAGCATTTCGGGGCCGGGCTGCAGATTGCTCGCCAGGCGCTGGCCTTCGCCCGGGCCGATCCCCGCATTCCCTTCGTCACCTTCCTGCTGCCGCCCAGCCGGCGGAGCTTCGGCGCGCTGGCGCGTCTGGGCGCGCGCGAGCTGGGACCGGTCCGCTATGATGGCGAGACCTTCCTGAAATACCGCCTCGAGACCACCTGACAGGCCCCGCCGTCTTCCGGCGGCGCCCAAGCAAAAGGGGCGCCCCGCAGGACGCCCCTCATGATCTTGCAATCCTGTCCGGATCAGCCGCGGGCGCGGCCCACCAGTTTCCAGGCCAGCGGCAGCACCAGGGCGGCCAGCGCCAGCTTCAGCGCGTCGCCGAAGATGAAGGGCGTCAGGCCCCAGGCGACGATCGGCTGGTCCCAGCCATAAAGCGCGCCCAGCCAGGCCAGGCCGGGGACGTAGAGCACGACATTGCCGATCAGCATCGCCAGCGCCATCCACAGGACCGACCGGTCCCAGCCGCGACGCGCCAGCACGCCCAGCACCACGGTGGCCATCACGTAGCCCAGCAGGTAGCCGCCGGTGGAGCCCATCATGTAGCTGACGCCGTTCAGGTCGGCGGTCGAGCTTTGGAAGACGTCGAAGCCCAGCATGCCGATCAGCATGTAGCCCATGATCGTCACCAGGCCGAGGCGTGCGCCATAGGCCGCGCCGAGGCCCAGCACGGCGAAGGTGCCCATGCCGATGGCGACGGGAGAGCCAGGCACCGGCACCTGGATCTTGGCCATGATCGTCAGCAGGGCGATGCCCATGACGACCAGAACGGCCTGTTTCAGACGCAGCGCGCTGCCTTCGGTCGGGCCGAAGGTCTCGCTCAGCACCTGTTCATTCATAGCGTGGGACATGGGTACGTCCTCTCCATTGCCTCCAGTGTCATCACTTCACTGATGCCCGAAGCCGCAGCGCAGCGCAAGTTTTGAGCAGCGTCGGAGCGGCTGCAAATTGCAAATCCGTCCGGACAAACCCCTGCGGAATTGCAAAGTCTGCAAACTTTGCAAGGCCGGAACAGCGCCCGCCCTGTCCCTCCGGGGCTACTCAGCCGGGCTGATGCAGGCTCTCCATCCGATAGTCCTTGCGCGGCCCGCGCACCTCCCAGGTGCAGCGCCAGCGGGGCCAGTCGGCGAAATCATAGACCACGTCGTAGACATCCGGCGGACAGTCGTGATGCGCCTGTGCCCCGGCGCCCGAAGGATCGAAGTCGTGGAAATATCGGCCATCCTCGAAGAGGACCGTGATCCGTGCGCCCTGCCCCTGCCAGAGATAGCGGCGCGTGGCGCTCAGCACCGGCCCGTCGCCCAGGCGCAGCTGGCCGGTTTCCTCCCAGATCAGGCCCCCTGCGGGATCGGCGCGCAGATCCGCCCGGCCGTCGAACCGACCCATGGTGCCCGCCCGCCGGTCGGTGATGACCCGCGAGATCCGCCAGCCCCCAGCGAAGGCATTGATGTTCCGTGCCGTCATGGCCCGCTCCTTCTGCCATTCCCCCTCTCTATCCCGCCCCCCAACCCGAGAAAAGAAGCATGGATAGTCCGCATGACCCCACGGCGCTTGTCCCGACGCCCGGCCTCGCTTATGAGGCCCCCAAACCTTGCCTGGCCAGAAGGATGCTGCCGATGATCCCCCGTTATGCCCGCAAAGAGATGACCGACATCTGGGAGCCCGCCACCAAGTTCAAGATCTGGTACGAGATCGAGGCCCATGCCTGCGACGCCCAGGCCGATCTGGGCGTCATCCCGCGCGAGAATGCCGACGCCGTGTGGAAGGCCAAGGATGTCGAATTCGACGTGGCCCGCATCGACGAGATCGAGGCCGTCACCAAGCATGACGTCATCGCCTTCCTGACCCACCTGGCCGAACACGTCGGCTCCGAAGAGGCGCGTTTCGTCCACCAGGGCATGACCTCCTCCGACGTGCTGGACACCTGCCTGAACGTCCAGCTGGTCCGCGCCGCCGACCTGCTGCTGGCCGACATGGACAAGGTGCTGGCCGCGCTGAAGAAACGCGCGATGGAACACAAGATGACCGTGCGCGTCGGCCGCTCCCACGGGATCCACGCCGAACCCACCACCATGGGCCTGACCTTCGCCCGCTTCTACGCCGAGATGGACCGCAACAAGGCCCGACTGCAGGCCGCCCGCGAAGAAGTTGCCACCGGCGCGATCTCCGGCGCCGTCGGCACCTTCGCCAACATCGACCCGGCGGTCGAGGAGCACGTCTGCGCCAAGCTGGGCCTGAAGCCGGAGCCGATCTCGACCCAGGTGATCCCGCGCGACCGTCACGCCATGTTCTTCGCCACTCTGGGCGTCATCGCCTCCTCGATCGAAAACGTCGCGATCGAGATCCGCCACATGCAGCGCACCGAGGTTCTGGAAGGGGCCGAGTTCTTCTCCATGGGCCAGAAGGGCTCCTCGGCGATGCCGCACAAGAAGAACCCGGTGCTGACCGAGAATCTGACGGGCCTTGCCCGCCTCGTCCGCATGACCGTCGTGCCGGCGATGGAGAATGTGGCGCTGTGGCACGAGCGGGACATCTCGCATTCTTCCGTCGAGCGCGGCATCGGCCCCGACGCCACCGTGACCCTGGACTTCGCCCTGAACCGTCTGGCAGGCGTCGTCGACAAGATGATCATCTATCCCGAGAACATGCTGGCGAACATGAACAAGTTCCCCGGTCTGGTGATGTCGCAGCGCGTGCTTCTGGCCCTGACGCAGGCGGGCGTGTCGCGCGAAGACGCCTATTCCATGGTGCAGCGCAACGCGCTGAAGGTCTGGGAAGAACGCCTCGACTTCCGCGAGCTGCTGCTGGCCGACGAGGAGGTCGTGGCGGCCCTGGGCGTCGACGGCATCAACGAGAAGTTCGACATGGAGTATCACACCAAGCACGTCGACACGATTTTCAAACGGGTCTTCGGCGAGAGCTGATCCCCGCGACAGGAAGCGACATACAGCGGCGCCCCTCGGGGGCGCCGTTTGCCTTTGCGGGACCGACAGATGGGGGCGCTGCCCCCCGCCCCGCCTGCGGCGCGGCGCCCCCCGGAGTATTTTCAGCCATCGTATGGGAGCAGGGGCGGCGCAGGCGGCGTCGGAGCGCCCGGAATTTCGGGTTTCGGTCCCTTCGTGCTATGCTGGCGCCATCAGACGGAGGATTTGCCATGAAGACCCTGCTCGTCACCACCCTTCTTACCTTCACCATCGCCGCGCCCCTGCAGGCCAGTTGCGCCTGGCATGAACAGCAGGCCAGCACCTGCGGCGAGGGCCTGACGTGGAACGCCGACAGCCAGAGCTGCGAGAAGATCGTCACCGGCTGAGGCGAGGCTTCGCCGCGATTTCAGCCTTTCTTCACGCTTCCCTGATTAGCTGCCCCCCGCACGCTGAATGAGGGGATCATGGGCGATCTGGCACCGCTGGCGCAGTTTGCGCCCTCTCCGGCCTCGCCGGGGCAGATGACTCGCAAACAGAAGGCCGCGGTAATCATCCGGCTGCTGCTCAGCCATGGGCTGGATGTCCCGCTGAAGGAACTGCCGGACGAGGTTCAGGCAGAGCTGACCCTGCTTCTGGGCAGCATGCGCCACATCGACCGCAGCACGCTGTCCGGCGTGGTCGACGAGTTCGTCGAGGAGTTGGAGGCCCTGGGCCTGACCTTCCCCCGCGGTGTCGCCGGGGCGCTCTCGGTGCTGGACGGCAAGATTTCCCCCCACACGGCGGCGCGGTTGCGCAAGGAGGCCGGGGTGCGCCAGACCGGCGATCCCTGGGACCGGGTGCGCGCCCTCGATCTGAAGAAGCTGCAACCGATCGCCGAGAGCGAGTCGATCGAGATCGCCGCCGTGATGCTGTCGAAGCTCGACACCGGCAAGGCGGCGGAACTGCTGTCGAAACTGCCCGGCCCTCGCGCCCGGCGCATCGCCTATGCGATCTCGCTGACCTCCGGCATTTCCCCCGAGGCGCTGGACCGGATTGGCCTGTCTCTGGCCAGCCAGCTGGACGCCCAGCCCGACAGCGTTTTCGACAAGGATCCCGTCGAACGGGTGGGCGCGATCCTCAACTTTTCGACCGCCGCCACCCGCGACGACGTGCTGGAAGGTCTCGATGAGACCGACAGCGACTTTGCCGAGCGGGTGCGCAAGGCGATCTTCACCTTCACCAACATTCCCGCCCGCGTGGCCCCGCGCGACATCCCCAAGGTGGTGCGCCAGGTGGATCCCGGCATGCTGGTCACGGCGCTCGCCGCCTGCAACGGGGCGGAGGAAACGGCCACGGCGGACTACGTGCTGGGCAATATGTCGGCTCGCCTGGCCGACAGCCTGCGCGAAGAGGTGAACGATCGCGGCAAGGTGAAACCGAAAGATGCGGAAGAGGCGATGAACTCCGTGGTGTCCGCCATCCGCGAGCTGGAAGCCGCCGGCGAGTTGCTGCTGCTGGCGGGAGACGAGGACGAAGAGGGCTGATTGCAGGGGGCTGTCCTGGACGACGTGCGGCCCGCTCCGCCCATGCTCGCCCACCGTCATCGGGTCCAGCGACCCCGATCCCCCGGGCCGGACAGGACGCCGTCGCAGGATTACCCCTCCTTGCCGAGGGGCGGCGGCGCCTCCCGGCCAAGGTTCCGGAATCATCGCCTCCGCTCACCCGGGCTCGGTCTTCTCTTTGCTGTAAGTCTCCCGGAGACTGGGCCGCTCCCGGGACGCGTCTAGGGAACGATTTCAGCGATGGAGGCGCGCGGGCCTGGACCCGAGCCAGCAGGACGCAAGAGGGGCAGAGCCCGCTGCCGTGGCGCCCGGAACGCACGCCGCGCGATGTCTCCCCCAGTTTTTCCCGCTCACCTCCGTCCTCCCCGCAGGAACTCGCCCGTCCTGGTCCGCGCTTGTGCAGCCCCCGCGCTCTGGACACGCCTGCACGCGGCCCCTACCGTCCGCCGGACACGCGACCCGAGGCCCCAATGTCCAACGATCCCACCCACACCGGCCGTGCCATCCTGCTGATGATCATGGCGATTTTCTGCTTCAGTTCGATGGATGCCTGCGCCAAGGCCATCGCGGCGGAAAGCAACACGGTCATGGCGCTCTGGGCGCGCTACGCCGGCCAGGTCGTGCTGGTGCTGGCCATCGTCGCGCCTCGGCTGCGGCAGGTGGCGCGCACCCAGTTCCCGAAACTGCAGTTCTTCCGCTCGGTCTGCCAGCTGACGGCAACCTCGGCCTTCTTTCTGGGGCTGAACCACCTCGGGCTGGCGGAAAGCACGGCGATCATGGACATGAACCCCGTGCTCATTACCCTGGGCGCGGCGCTGTTCCTCGGCGAACGGCTGGGCCCGCGCCGCCTGATGGCCATCGTCGCGGCCCTGGTGGGGGCGATGATCATCATCCGCCCCGGCAGCGCCGTCTTCTCGCCCGCGGCCCTCTTCCCGCTGACCGCCGCCCTGGCCTATGCCGGCTTCGCCCTGGCCACCCGCCACATCGGGCATCGCGAGGATCCCTGGACCTCGCTGCTCTACTCCGCCCTGCTGGGCTCGCTGGTGCTGTCGATGCTGCTGCCAGCCTACTGGGACCTGCCCTCGCTGAAAGTCGCGCTGCTGATGCTGGCGCTGGCCGGGCTGGGCACCTCGGCGCAGCTGCTGCTGATCCGCTCGCTGTCGCTGGGCGAGGCGGCGATGCTGGCGCCCTTCTCCTACGCCGGGCTGATCTCGGCCACCTTCTGGGGGATCGTCGTCTTCGGCGAATACCCCGACCGGGCGACGGTGATCGGTGCGCTTGTGATCGTCAGCGCCGGGGTCTATGTCTGGCACCGCGAAACCCGCGCCGCCCGCGCGCCGGCGCTGGCAGAGGTGAAGGTGGCCCCGGCGCCGGAAACCCCGGTCCTGCCCGACAGCGCGGATCCCCGGGACTAGGCGCGGCAACCGTCCCGACCCGAGACAGAGCCCGAGAGACCGCCCGCCCCATGGCCAAGCCCGTCGTCACCGACCCCGCCCAGTTGCCCCCCGCACAGCGCCTCGGCCAGTACCTGGTCAACCTCGGCCTCGGCGGCATGGTGCGCCTTGGCCTGGCGCTGCCCTATCGGGTCCGTGTGCCCCTGGTCGGCTGGCTGGTGTCGCGCCTGGTGGCGCCGCTGGCGGGCTACAACCGCCGTATTCGCGACAACCTGGCCCTGGTGCGCCCGGACCTGTCGCCGGAGGAGGTGCGGCGCATGGAACGGGCGGTCACCGACAATGCCGGCCGCACCCTGATCGAGATCTACTCGGGCCCCGAGTTCAAGGCGCGCCTGGCCAATGCCCCCCTCGACGGGCCGGGCCTGGCCGCGCTGGATGCCGCGCGCGCCGCCGGGCGCCCCGTCATCCTGGTCTCCGGTCACTTCGGCAATTACGACGCCTTCCGCGCCAAGATCGCCGCGCGCTACGGCGATGTCGGCGCGCTTTACCGGCCGCTGAACAACCTCTTCTTCAACCGCCACTACGTACGCGCGATGGAATCCATCGCAACGCCGCTTTTCCCGCGCGGACGGCGCGGGCTGGCGGAGATGGTGAAATACCTGCGCGGCGGCCATATCGTTGCGCTGCTGTCGGACCAGTATTTCGGCCAGGGCGCCGACCTGACCTTCTTCGGCCGCCCGGCGAAGACCGCCACCTCGGCCACCGAGATGGCGCTGAAATACGACGCCGAAATCCTGCCGATCTACGGCATCCGCCAACCCGACGGGCTGTCCTTCCACATCCGGGTAGAGGCGCCCCTGCCCCACAGCGATCCGGAAACCATGTCCCAGGCGCTGAACGACTCGCTGGAAGAGATGACGCGGGCGCATCCCGAGCAATGGTTCTGGGTGCATCGGCGCTGGAAACAGAAGACGCCGAAACAGCCCAAGGCCCGCAACCGCAGCTGAGGGCCGGCGCCCCTGCCAGGTCCCGCGATAGGCAAAAGGCGCCTGCCGCTCGGCACGCGCCTTATTTCATCAGGAGGAAACGGGATTGGATCAGGGCAGCCGGGCCGCGGCCTCGATCGGGCCCATGCCGGCGCGCTGCACCAGCACGGCACCGGGGCGGTCCTGGACGGGATCGAAGGCCAGCTTCAGGGGCGCGCGCCCGTCCCAGTCGGCCACCGGGCGCCAGAAGGTCACCACGTTCACGTAGTCGATCCGCGCGCCGGCATTCTCGCCGCGCAGAATCTCCACCTGCTTGTGCGGCAGGTAATGGACCAGGGTGACCTGCATCGGGCCTGCTGCCAGACCCTCGGTCGGCAGGACCTCCAGGTGGTAACCGCCCCCGGCGGCCTTGCCCACCTCGACCCGCACCGATTTCGGGCGCAGGCGCGCCCGGGCGATCTCATCGGCCACCTCGACCTCATGGGCGCCCTTCACGAACCCCTGGCCGTCGATGATCATCTGCGGCGTATAGACCATGCGCGAGCCCTGGGCGCGGGCATAGGCCTTCTGACGGCGGGTGAACATCGGGTCGGCCAGGCCGTCCTTCCAGCCCAGGTAATCCCAGTAATCGACATGCAGCGACAGCGGTAGGACCTGGGGATGATGCACCATCTCCTGCAGCATCCGGTCCGCCGGCGGGCAGGAGGAGCAGCCCTGCGAGGTGAACAGCTCGACCACGACCGGAGAGGTTTCGGCGGGCGCATCCTGCCCGGGCGATACGCTGACCGTCTGTGCCCAGGCCGGCCCTGCGGCCAGCATGCCACCGACGGACAGAAGCCCTGCCACCATCGCGTCCCTGCGGCTTGCGACCATCCTTCACACTCTCGTCTGCAAAATTCCCGTTGCAAGATACCTAGCCAAGACGCCCCTCAACTGCCAATCAAGGTTTTGCGAGAGGCCGGAAGACGGGCGCAATCTGTGACCCTTTGGTCAGGGCCGATGCCGCCGCGCCCCCCGCCGCACCCTGCTTGAGGCCCCTCAGGGCCAGCGGTGAGCCGCCCGATCCGACGATTTGTGTGCAAAGGTATACTAAAATTGCCGATGCCCCCTTGATCGCTCCCCCCCGATGGGGCAGAAGCTGAACACAGCACGAACCCCTCATTCTCATTGGAAGGGAGCCATCTCCATGCCCATCGTAGTCGGACAGGACACCGCCAAGACGCGCAAGACGCTGACGGTCGGTGACAAGAGCATTGCCTATTACTCGATCCCCGCGGCGGAAGCTGCCGGGCTCGGCGAGTTTTCGAAACTGCCCGCCGCCCTCAAGGTGGTGCTGGAGAACATGCTGCGTTTCGAAGACGGCAAGACCGTCTCCGTCGACGACATCAAGGCCTTCGCGGAATGGGGCGCCAAGGGCGGCAAGAACCCCCGCGAGATCGCCTATCGCCCGGCCCGCGTCCTGATGCAGGACTTCACCGGCGTTCCGGCGGTGGTCGACCTGGCCGCCATGCGTGACGGCATCAAGGCCCTGGGCGGCGACGCCAAGAAGATCAACCCGCTGGTCCCCGTCGACCTGGTCATCGACCACTCGGTGATGATCGACGAGTTCGGCAACCCGCGCGCCTTCCAGATGAACGTGGACCGCGAGTACGAGCGGAACATGGAACGCTACCAGTTCCTGAAGTGGGGCCAGACCGCGTTTGAGAACTTCCGCGTCGTTCCCCCGGGCACCGGCATCTGCCACCAGGTGAACCTGGAGTACCTCGCCCAGACCGTCTGGACCGACAAGGACCAGGACGGCACCGAGGTCGCCTATCCCGACACGCTGGTCGGCACCGACAGCCACACCACCATGGTCAACGGCGCCGCCGTCCTGGGCTGGGGCGTTGGCGGCATCGAGGCCGAGGCCGCGATGCTGGGTCAGCCGATCTCCATGCTGATCCCCGAGGTCGTCGGCTTCAAGCTGACCGGCGCGATGGTCGAAGGCACCACCGGCACCGACCTGGTGCTGAAGGTCGTCGAGATGCTGCGCGCCCATGGCGTTGTCGGCAAATTCGTCGAATTCTACGGCCCGGGCCTGGACAACCTGCCCCTGGCACAGCGCGCCACCATCGCCAACATGGCCCCCGAATACGGCGCCACCTGCGGTTTCTTCCCGATCGACGCGGAAACCCTGCGCTACCTGGAACAAACCGGCCGCGACAAGGACCGCATCGCCCTGGTCGAAGCCTACGCCAAGGAGAACGGGTTCTGGCGCGGTGAGGACTACGACCCCGTCTACACCTCCACCCTGGAGCTGGACATGGGCGACATCGTCCCCGCCATCTCGGGCCCGAAACGTCCGCAGGACTACCTGGCGCTGAGCACCGCCGCCCCGGCCTTCGCCAAGACCGTGGCCGAAATGCGCGGCATCGACATCTCCGCCGAAGCCCAGGAAATGGCCGACGAAGGCCCCGCCCCCGTGCTGGCCAAGTCGCCGCTGAAATCCGCCTCGGTCGACGGCGAAGACTACGAGCTGAAGGACGGCTCGGTCGTGATCGCCTCGATCACCTCGTGCACCAACACCTCGAACCCCTACGTGCTGATCGGCGCGGGCCTGGTCGCCAAGAAGGCGCATGAGATGGGCCTGAACCGCAAGCCCTGGGTGAAGACCTCGCTGGCCCCCGGCTCGCAGGTCGTGACCGAGTACCTGGATGCCGCCGGCCTGACCGAGCACCTGGACGCCGTGGGCTTCAACCTGGTCGGCTACGGCTGCACCACCTGCATCGGCAACTCCGGCCCGCTGCAGCCCGAGATCTCCAAGGCGATCAACGACAACGACCTGATCGCAACCTCGGTTCTGTCGGGCAACCGCAACTTCGAGGGTCGGATTTCGCCGGACGTGCGTGCCAACTACCTGGCCTCGCCGCCGCTGGTCGTGGCCTACGCCCTGGCCGGTGACATGAACATCGACATCGCCAACGACCCGATCGCCCAGACCCCGGAGGGCAAGGATGTCTACCTGAAGGACATCTGGCCGACCGACGCCGAGATCGCCGAACTGGTCGAGAAGGTGGTCACCCGCGAGGCGTTCCAGTCCAAGTACGCCGACGTCTTCAAGGGCGACGAGAAGTGGCAGGCCGTGGAAGTTTCGGGGGCCGAAACCTACGACTGGCCGGCCTCCTCGACCTACATCCAGAACCCGCCCTACTTCCAGGGCATGGGCGCGGAGCCGGGATCGGTCAACGACATCACCGGCGCCAAGGTCCTGGCGATCCTGGGCGACATGATCACCACCGACCACATCTCGCCCGCCGGCTCCTTCAAGGACACCACCCCGGCCGGCAAGTACCTGATCGAACGTCAGGTGCCCGTGCGGGAGTTCAACTCCTACGGGTCGCGTCGTGGTAACCACGAGGTCATGATGCGCGGCACTTTCGCCAACATCCGCATCAAGAACGAGATGCTGGACGGCGTCGAAGGCGGCTACACCCTGAGCCCCACGGGCGAGCAGACCTCGATCTATGACGCCTCGATGGAATACCAGGAGGCAGGCATCCCGCTGGTCGTCGTCGGTGGCGAACAGTACGGTGCGGGCTCCTCGCGCGACTGGGCGGCCAAGGGCACCAACCTGCTGGGCGTCAAGGCCGTGATCGCCGAGAGCTTCGAGCGGATCCACCGCTCGAACCTGGTCGGCATGGGCGTGATCCCCTTCGAGTTCACCGGCGGCGACACCCGCAAGACCCTGGGTCTGAAGGGCGACGAAACCGTGGACATCGAGGGCCTGGGCGACGTGAAGCCGCTGCAGGAGGTCCCGGCGACCATCACGATGGGCGATGGCTCCAAGAAGGAGATCACCCTGAAGTGCCGCATCGATACCGCGATCGAGAAAGAATACATCGAGCACGGCGGCGTTCTGCACTACGTGCTGCGCGATCTGGCCAAGTCCTGATCCCCGCTGCGATGGATTGACGGAAAGGGCGCCTTCGGGCGCCCTTTTCTTTCGTGCCGGGCGCCAATGCCGCGCGCCTCCCCCCGAAGCGTCACCCGCTGTCGGATGGGGCTTGCCTCTCGGCGGCAGCCGGCGTTCTCTGGTCCGATGACACAGCCCGTTTCCTCCACCCACCTCCCCGTTGCCCTTGTCACCGGGGGCGCGCGCGGCATCGGCGCGGCGATCACCCGCGATCTGGCGCGCGACCACCGCGTCGTCTTTACCTATCGTGGCGCCGAGGCGGCCGCGCAGGCCCTGGCCGCCGAGCTGCCCGGGAGCCTGGCTCTGGCCGCAGATTTCGCCGACCCCGCAGCGCCCGAGGCGTTGATCGACGCAGTGATGGCGGCCACGGGACGTCTGGACGTTCTGGTGAATGCCGCCGGCACGGTGGAGGAAGAGGACGCGCTTAGCGTCGACATGGCCTCGGCCGAGCGTCAGATGCGGATCAACGCGCTGGCGCCCGCCGCGCTGATCTCCGCCGCGGGCGGGCTGATGCGTGAGGGCGGCGCGGTGGTCAACGTCACCAGCATCAACGCCACCTTCCCGCCCGCCGGCGCGGTGACCTATGCCGCCTCCAAGGCCGCGCTGGAAAACTACACCCGCGGCTTTGCCAAGGCGTTCGGGCCCAGGGGCATCCGCGTCAACGCCGTGGCCCCGGGGGCGGTGGAACGCGCCCATGCGCCGCGTCCCGAGGCCCTGCAACAGGCCTTCCTGAACGAGACCGCCCTGGGCACCTTGGCCACGCCCGAGGACATCGCCCAGGCCGTGCGCTACCTGATCGCGGCGCCGGGTGTGACCGGGGTCATCCTGCCGGTGTCGCGCGGGTTCAGACTCTGAGGAACCGATACCGGCCGCATCCGTTGGCCCCATATGACCCTGACAGAACTCTCTCCCTGGCTCCTGGGCGCCTGGGCGGTGGTGATGCTGCCCTCGCTGGCCCTTGTCCTCCATGACCTGCGCCGCCACAACAGCCACCTGATGCCGCTGATGCAGGTGGTCTGGGCACTGACGGTCTTCTACTCCGGCCCCCTAGGCCTGCTGATCTACTGGCGCACCGGGCGCAAGAGCATCCCCGATGACGGCGACTGGCGCCGCGCCTTCCGCTCCGTCGCGCATTGCTACTCTGGCTGCGGCATGGGCGAGATCGTCGGCGTGACCCTAGCCGTGGGGCTACTGGCGCTCGGCAATGCCTGGACGGCGGCGATCACCTTCGCCTTTGCCTATCTCTTCGGCTTCGCCCTGACCGTCGGGCCGGAAATCCAGGGCGGTACAGCCCCGCGCACCGCCGTCATGGACGCGCTGAAGGCCGAGACGCCTTCGATCGTGATGATGGAGCTGGTGGCGATCAGTGTCGACCTGTTGCTGGCCGGGGACGCAGGCATGGGCGATGCGCTCTTCTGGCTGTCGCTGGTGGTCTCGCTGACCTGTGGCTTGCTGGCGGCCTGGCCGGTGAACTACTGGCTGATCCGCCGTGGCGTGAAAGAAGGCATGATGGACCCGCGCATGACCGACCATCACGGGCATGGTCACGACGCGCATGAGCAACACGGACAGGCCGCGCAGGGCTGACACGTCGTCGCGCCCGCCCGGCCTGGGCGATCACTGACGCTGAACGGAAAGCGCGCCGAGGCTTGGACAGCACCGGCGCGTTTCGCAGTCTCAAACTCGCCGGGCGGCCCGGGCGGTGGCCAGAGAGACTACTCCCCCCGCGCCTCGGCAATGGCCGGGCGGATGGTGCTTTCCAGAACCCGCTCGGTGATCGGCCCGGCAAAGCGGGTGATGATCACCCCGTCGCCGTCGATCACGTAGGTTTCCGGCACACCATAGAGGCCCCAGTTCAGGCCCATGCGCCCCTGGGCGTCGGCACCGACGGCGGTATAGGGATCGCCCAGTTCGGCCAGGAAGCCGCGCGCCGCGTCGGGTTTGTCCTTGTAGTTCACGCCGTAGATCGGGATCCCCTCCAGCCCAAGGGCCAACAGGTTGGGATGTTCCACCCGGCAGGGCGCGCACCAGCTGGCCCAGAAGTTCACCAGCTTCACCTCGCCGTCACGCAACGTGGCGTCATCGAAGGGCGTCAGCCCCTCCAGCGCGGTCACCTGCACCGCCGGGGCCGGCGCGCCTGCCAGCGCAGTCGGCAGCTGATCCGGGTCCTCGCGCTGCATGCCGATGTAGAAGAGCGCAGCCAAGGCCGCAAAGACCAGCGGCGGCAATACCATCAGGGGTTTGATCTTCATCCCAAGTCCTTTCCGGCGCGTCCTGCGCCCGCGCCGTTATTGCGCGCGCTTGCGCCGCGCCTCGACCGTTTCCAGCTCGGCCCGCATTTTTCGCGCGCGCCAGATCGACCAGACCGCCAGCACCACCAGAAGCAGCAGCGACACCGCATAGGCCGACAGCACCGTATCGGCGTATTTCCCAAGTTCCGGCATCATCCTCAGCCCCTCCTTTCACGCGCCATCAGCGCCCGCATCCGCCGCGCGCGGATCTCCGTCTGGGTGCGCAGCAGCACCAGCGCCACGAAGAACAGCACGAAGCCCGCCATCGAGAGGAAGAGCGGCGCGGCAAAGACATTGCTGACCCGTTCCTCGGTGTCCCCCGCCAGGGCCCCCGCGCGCATCACGCTGGCGCCCTGGTGCAGGCCCTGGTTCCAGAAATGCACCGCATAGCGGCTGAGCACGGCAAAGACGGAACCGACGATGCACAGGATCGAGGTCAGGTCGGCCGCCGTGTCGTCATCCTCCACCGCGGCCCAGAGCGCGATGTAGCCCAGGTAGAAGAGGAAGAGGATCAGGAAGGAGGTCAGACGCGGGTCCCAGACCCACCAGGTACCCCACATCGGCTGGCCCCAGATGGCGCCGGTGGCCAAGGCGATGATCGTCATCACCGCCCCGATGGGCGCCGCGGCGCGGGCCGCCAGGGCGCTGACGTGGTGGCGCCGGATCAGCCAGATCAGCGAGGCCAGCAGCATCATGAACCAGCCATTGATCGCCATCAGCGCGGCGGGCACATGCAGGTAGATGATCTTCACCGTCGATCCCTGACGATAGTCATCGGGGGTGAAAAAGAACCCCCAGACCAAGCCTACCACCATGCAAACCACGGTCAGCCCGGTCACCCAGGGCAGAAGCGCCTGGGACGTCTCGATGAACTTCTTCGGATTGGCATATTCCCAGATCGATTTCATGGCTTTCGCCTATCCCCTTTCGCCCGTTCGGGACAGTAAACTTAAAGACAGCCCGCCATCAACGCAGGTTCACCCGCAGGACCGCCGCGCTGGCAAAGGGCAGCAGGGCCAGCGTGGCGCAGGTGATGCCGGCCAGCAGCAGCAGCGGCACCTCCACCGACAGCCCCCCGGCCCCGCGCCGCGCCACCTCGGCGCCGAAGATCAGCGTCGGCACGTAAAGCGGCAGCACGATCAGCGACATCAGCAGCCCGCCCCGTTTCAGTCCCACGGTCAGCGCCGCGCCGAAGGTGCCCAGCACCGACAGCGCGGGCGTGCCCAGCAAAAGCGACAGGAACAGCCACAGATAGCCCTCGCCCGGCAGGCTCAGCATCAGCGCCAGCAGGGGCGCGGCCACCACCAGCGGCAGCCCGGTGGTGATCCAATGCGCCAGGGCCTTGACCGTGACGATCCCCTCCATCGGCAGGGGCGCCGTGGCCAAGAGGTCCAGACTGCCGTCCTCGCGATCCAGCGCGAAGATCCGGTCCAGCGACAGCAGACAGGCCAGCAGCGCGCCCACCCATAGGATACCGGGCGCGATCCGCGCCAACAGCGCGCTCTCGGGGCCGACGCCGAAGGCCACCAGCGCCACCAGGATCAGGAAGAAGGCAAGGCCCAGGCCAAAGCCGCCCCCGGCGCGCACCGCCAGTTTCAGGTCCCGGGTCAGCAGCGCGATCACAGGAAGGCCTCGTCGAAATCATCAAGCTGCGCGGCGGGCAGCACGGCCTTCAGCGGGCCGACGTCCAGCACCTCCGCCTCGGGCAGGCCCAGTTCGATATGGGTGGCGATGACCGCCATGCCACCGCGCGCCAGGTGGCCGCGCACGGCCTCCGCGAAAAGGCCGACCGAGGCCGTATCCAGCGACACCGTAGGCTCATCCAGCAGCCACAGCGGCCGGCCTGTCACCATCAGACGCGCCAGACCCAGCCGGCGCTTCTGCCCGGCCGAGAGGGTCCCCGCCAACCGGTCGCGCAGCCCTTCCAGGTCGAAGGCCGTCAGCGCCGGGTCGATCTCGCGCAGCCCGTGGACGGCGGCCCAGAAGGTCAGGTTCTCGGTCACCGTCATCTGCGCCTTCAGCCCGTCCGCATGGCCGCCATAGGCCACGGCTTCGCGATCAAAGGACATCTCGCCGGCCAACGGCGGCTGCAACCCAGCAAGCGCCCGCAGAAGCGTCGTCTTGCCCGATCCGTTCGGTCCGCGCAGGATCAGCGCGCGCCCCGGCGCCAGGGTGAAACTCACCCCCGCCAGCAACGGCACGCCCCCGCGGGCGACAGCCAGATCGGTCACTTTCATCTCCATGGGAAATCCATAACCCGTTCACGCGAAGGGCAAAAGAACCGATCCGTCTCACCCCGTCCTTGACATGGGTCAGGTGAATGGTGCGGCGACACCCTGGGCGAGCGAATTTCAAACCATCGAATGGGAGAAGGCGGCAGCGCCGGCTCCCCCCACTTTGGCAACAGGCGCGCGCCAGCCGCGGTCAACAGGCACGCCCGCGCCTCCCCGGGTGGCCCCCAATCTCTCTATTTTTTGGCCAGAAATATCCCCGGGGAGAATTGAGCCAAAGGCTCAAGGGGGGCAGAGCCCCCTTTTTCCTTCCATTTGTCGCCCTCCGGCGACGGAGGGGGCACAGCCCCCCCCCCTTCCCCGCTCAGACCGACAAAAGCGCGGCGGCGACCCGGCGCCCTTCGGACAGCAGGATGTTGAAGCTGCGGCAGGCCGAGGGTGAGGCCATGGGTTCGATCCCCACGCCCGCCTCGTCCAGCGCCTCGCGCAGGGTCGCGGGCACCGGGGCCATGGTCTCGCCCGTGCCCAGCAGGATCACGTCCACCTGGCCCGCCAGCGCCTCCAGCGTGGCGGCATCCTCCAGCCCGCCCCACGGTCGGGTGGAATTGGCAAGGACCAGCACAGGCGCATCGACCACCTCGCCGCCGACGCGGAAGAAGCCGGGTCCGTAGCCGTCGATGGGCCGGGCATCGTCATAGGAAATTTCGACAAGATCCATGGGGTTCTCTCCGTCAATGATCGGTGTCTGGGGTCAGCTCAGCGGTGGAAGATCGGCAGGCCGGAGACGATCGCCAGGGCGATCACCCCATAGGCCAGCCAGCGGTAGGCGCGTTCATGTTCGGGCGCGAAAAGGCGCTGGCCCACCAGGATGCCGACAGCATAGGGGATCGCCAGCAAAAGGGCCAGCCACAGCGCCGAGGCAGTCACCCGCCCCTGCCAGAACAGCCCGGCGATGATGGCGATGTCCAGAAGCGCCAGAAAGAGGATCGTATTGGCCCGCACCACGGCGGCGCCCGAGGGGCCCGCCAGGTAGAAGAGGATCACCGGCGGCCCGGTCAGCCCGGTGGTGCCCCCCAGCACCCCTGCCGCCGCGCCAACCCCGGCCAGGCCAGGCCAGCGCACCCGCCCGCCATAGCGCCACCCCGAGATCAGCGCCGCCAGGGTCAGCGCCGCCGCCCCGCTGACGCACCAACGCAACGCCGCCTGCGGCAACCAGCCCAGCAACCACAGGCCAAGCGGCGCGGCCAGGATGGCCGCCCCCGCGAGCACGGCCACCTGGCGCCGGTCCGCCTCGCGCGCCGCGCGCGGCACGATCACAGGCCAGGTCAGCACCCCCATCCCCATGACCACCACGATGGCCTCGGGGACCGGCAGGAAGATCCCCGCCACCGGCATGATGATCAGGGCCGAGCCGAAGCCCGCGAACCCGCGCACCACCCCCGCCGCCAGGCAGGTGAACAGCAGAACGAAAAGGCCGGGGCTTGCGAAAGCCCCGGCCAATCCCTGCGTCACCGCCTCTGCGACAACGCCGCTCATGCGTCGATATTGGCGAACTTGGTGCCGGCGCCGCCGCCCGAGTTTTTCGTCCAGTCGCGTTTCACGCCCAGCCACAGCACCACGTTCTTGGCCACGTAGACCGAAGAATAGGTGCCGATGACCACGCCCCAGGTGATGGCGAAGACGAAGCTGCGGATCACGTCGCCGCCCAGCACCAGCAGCGCGATCAGCGCCAGCAGCGTGGTGCCCGAGGTCATGATCGTCCGGCTCAGCGTCTCGTTGACCGAGATGTTCATCACGTCGATCAGCGGCTTCTGCTTGAACTTGCGCAGGTTCTCCCGCAGCCGGTCGAAGATCACCACCGTGTCGTTGATCGAATAGCCGATGATCGTCAGCAGCGCCGCGATGGTCGCCAGGTCGAAGCGGATCTGCAGCAGGCTGAACACGCCGATGGTCAGGATCACGTCGTGGAACAGCGCAAAGACCGCCCCCAGCGAGAACTGCCATTCAAAGCGCAGCCAGATGTAGAAGAGGATCGCCGCCAGCGCCGCCGAAACGGCCAGGACGGCCGTCTGGATCAGCTCGCCCGACACCTTCGGCCCGACGCTTTCGACGCTGGTGAAGCGGATCGAGGGATCCACCTCCTGCAGCGCGGCCTCCACCGTGGCCACCGTCTCGGCGGCGACGGCTTCCTGCTCGTCCTGGGCCTGGATGCGGATCATCGCCACATGCTTGCCCTCGCCGAAGGACGGGTCGAACACCTCGGAGATCACCACGTCGCCCAGCCCCAGCGGGTCCAGGGCATCGCGATAGGCGCCCACGTCGACCGAGCTGGTGCTTTCGGTGCGCAGCGTGGTGCCGCCGCGGAAGTCGATGCCGAAGTTCAGCCCGACCACCAGCCAAAGGATCACCGAGGCGACCATGGCCACCGCCGAGATCCCGAAGGTCAGGTAGCGGTACTTGAAGAAGTCGATGTGGGTTTCTTCGGGAACAAGTCTCAGCCGCATGATCAGATCTCCAGCGTCTTGGGCCGCGCCCGTTCGAACCACATGACCACGATCAGCCGCGTGATGTAGATGGCCGTGAAGACCGAGGTGAGGATGCCGATCCCCAGCGTCACCGAGAAGCCGCGCACGGGGCCGGAGCCCAGCACGAAGAGGATCACGGCCACGATGAAGGTGGTGATGTTGGCGTCGATGATCGCCGACAGCGCCCGGTCATAGCCCAGCTCGATCGCCCGCGCCGGTCCCTTGGCCGTCTTCAGTTCCTCGCGGATCCGCTCGAAGACCAGCACGTTGGCGTCCACCGCCATGCCGATGGTCAGCACGATGCCGGCAATGCCCGGCAGGGTCAGCGTCGCCCCGATCATCGACAGCAGGCCGAAGATCAGCCCGACGTTCAGGATCAGCGCGATATTGGCGAAGAGGCCGAACAAACCGTAGCTGGCGAACATGAAGACCAGCACGGCGACGCCTGCCACGATACAGGCGATCTTGCCCGCCTGGATGCTGTCGGCGCCCAGTTCCGGGCCGATGGTCCGCTCTTCAAGGAAGTCGAGCCCAGCCGGCAGCGCACCGGCGCGCAGCAGGACGGCCAGCTGGGTGCTTTCCTCGACGCTGAAGTTGCCGGTGATGATGCCCGAACCGCCGGCGATATGCGCCTGGATGACCGGGGCCGAGATGACCTCGTTGTCCAGCACGATGGCGAAGGGGTTGCCGATATTCTCGGCGGTGTAATCACCGAACTTCCGCGCGCCCGAGGGGTTGAACCGGAAGGACACGGCGGGCCGCCCGTTCTGGTCGAAGCTGGGCTGCGCATCCACCAGTTCCTCGCCCGAAACGACGGACGCGGTTTCCAGCACGTAGAAGAGACCGTCATCATCCAGCGACGGCAGCACTTCCTGCCCCGCGGAGGGGCGGGTGTCGCCATTGGTGGTGGAGGAGACGACGGGCTGGAAGGTCAGCTGCGCCGTGGTGCCGATGATCTCCTTCAGCTCGGCCGCCGAGCCGATCCCGGGCACCTGGATCAGGATCCGGTCGCTGCCCTGGCGCTGAATGGTGGGTTCGCGGGTGCCGACCTCGTCGATCCGGCGGCGGATGATTTCAAGGCTCTGGCGCACCGTGCGGTCGTCCGTCGCCAGGCGCTCGGCCTCCGACAGCTGCACGGTGATCGTGTCGCCCGCGCCAGAGACCACGATGTCGCTTGCCCCCGCCCCGGTCAGCGAGGCGACCGGCTGCGACAGCCCGCGCACCAGTTCTACCGCGCGGTCGAGACCGGCCGGATCGCCGATGCGCACCACCAGGGTGCCGTCGTCGGAGGGTTGCAGGCGGATCGTGCCGACCTCGTCGCGGTGATCGCGCAGCAGGTTGCGCACCTCGGGCCACAGCCCTTCCATGCGCGTCTGGTAGACCTCTTCCACCCGCACTTCGGCCAGCAGATGCGCCCCGCCCCGCAGGTCGAGGCCGAGGTTCACCAGACCAGAAGGCAGGAAGGAGGGCCAGCCGCCGACGCCGGTGTCATCGCCCGCCTGGGCGGCCACCTCGTCGTTGTAGGTCTCGACCCGGGAATAGAAGGCATTGGGAAGGGCCAGCAGCAGACCGAGGGCGACAAGCCCCCAGATCAGGACCCGTTTCCACGTTTCGATTTGCAGCATGTCGGCCCTTTCCTGAAGGCGTCTGCCGGCACCGGGCCCGGATCACGCGACGGGGCGCGCCTGGCGCACCCCGACCGCCCGGACCCCGGGGCCTTACTTCGCCTCTGCGGCGGGCTCGGTCTTGGAGACCACGTTCGCGAGGGTGGACTTCACCACGCGGACCTTCACGCCCTCGGCGATCTCGACCTCGACCTCGCCGTCGTCCTTGACCTTGGAGACCTTGCCCATGATGCCCCCCTGGGTGATCACCTGGTCGCCCCGGCGCACGCCATCGACCATGGCACGATGTTCCTTCATCTTCTTCTGCTGCGGACGGATCAGCAGGAAATACATGATCGCGAAGATCAGGATCAGCGGCAGGAACTGCGCGATAGCGTTGCCTTCCATGGGGCTCCCCTCTTTTGGCCACCCGCGAGACTGCCCCGCGGAATTTGGCCGGAACCTATGTGCGGTGCTGGGGGATTGCAAGGTGAGAAGGGGCGCGGGCGGGTGCGCGGCGCACACATTCGCGGGGGCTCGAGGGTGCTGCGGCGGGGTTTCGGGCGGGTCGGAGATTTTGGGCGGCGGGGTGTCTGGGTGTGGCGTGAGGCTGTGCCCCGTCGGCTGGAGGTCAGCCCACCGTCTTTCGGCCATCGTCCCACCCTGCCCCCGGGAAACGCCCCGGGAGCCTGTCGCCGCTGTTGCGCTCTGGCGTCAGGGCGTTAACCATTCGGGCGGGATCTTGGGACGCGGGGGACAGGCGAAAGATGGATAGCTATCTGCAAGTGGTGACGCATCCATTTCTATGGATAGCGGCGGGGTTCGTTGTTCTCTTCTATCTGGTGCAGATGCTTGTCTCCTGGGACAGCAGCAAGGACGATCAGTCCCGCCACCTGCGCACCTCGCCGAGCGAGATGCTCATCCGCTGGCTCAAGGGAAACTACGTCCCGACGATCCTGCTTACCACCGCCCTCCTCGCCATTCTCGCGCTAGGCTTCTACCTGTTCGACATCGCCCGCGCGGTGCACAACATGGTCGGCCTGCTGCTGGACCAGACCCGCGACATCCGCGCCGGGGAAGCCGATCTCTCCGACAGCTCCGACACCCTGCGCGACCTCGCTCATGGCTCTGCCCTGCTGCTCGGCGTCCTTGCCGCCGCCGCCACGATCTTCTTCTCGGTCATCCGAGTCTGGATCAACGACCGCAATATCCGCGCCACCGAAGACGGTTTGGTGACCGACCGGATCAACAAGGCGGTTGAGGGGCTGGGAAAGTTCACAGAGTTCAAGACCACGCAGAAATTAGCTGGCGGTTCTTTCCAGACAGTCGAAGAAACGAAGCCAGACTTGGTCGTACGAATTGGGTCAATTCAGGCCCTTGAGCGCATCGCTGAAGACAGCGAACGGGATAGGGAGCGTATTGTAGTGCTACTGACGGAATACATCAGGGAGAATGCGCGTTGAGTGGAGGAGCCAGCCAATCCTCGCGGGAGGCAACCGCGGCCAGACGAGACATCAGAGCCGCTTTAGAAGCAGTGCTGAGAGTTCGAGCCTTGGCTTCACGAGCAATTGAAATCCCTCGCAGGTTGGACATGTCGGACACAGATTTTTCCCATGCAGATCTCCAAGGTCTGGATCTCAGCGAAACGCAGTTTAGGAACACAACATTCCGCGAAGCCCAGTTGAACCAATCGAACATGTCCGGCGCCACACTCATCAGAGCAATACTAGACGGCGCTCATTGCCTCTTCACTAATTTCACATCCGCCGACCTGACTGCCTCCTCTTTGGTAAAAGCCGTTCTTCGCCGTGCAAACCTAGAGGGGGCCGTTTTCACGATGGCAGACCTTTGGTGCGCAGACCTTAGGGAGACGAATTTGCGTGGCGCTAACCTTTCGAGGCCAAAGCGGTTTGGGGCGCACCTTAATCGGTCTGACTTATCCTACGCAAAGCTGCGCGACGTAGATCTTCGCGGCGGCTTCATCAGAGGCTGCAATTTCAACGGCGCAGACCTTGGGTGGACGAAATTCGATGACGAGACCGAGTTCCAGGGTTGCTCCTTCGCGGGCGCTGCTTTGAAGGAAACTGACCTGAGCGACGTCAAGCGGATCAAACCCTATTTGAAGAACATCTTCTTCGATGGCTCCGTTACGCTGCCCGGCGGGATCACACCTCAGCACCCCGACTGGCCCAAGGATCGCCCCAAGGAGCGCCTGTTCGGTGGCCTCTACACCGAGGAGAGGGATTCTGAGTTCCACCAAGCCTGGCGCGCCTGGCAGCGCGAGCATCACCCGGACACCCTCCCCGACCACCTCCGCTAGCCCCCGCGCCACACTCCCCGCCTGCCGCGCCCGCCCCCGCACTCCCCTGTACCCTTTCGCGGGCTTTTGCGGCATAAGGCCCCCGACTCAACGCGGCCCCGCGCCGCCCCATTTCAGGAGTGCACGACATGCATGACATCCGCACCATCCGCGACAATCCGGCCGCCTTCGACGCCGCCCTGTCCCGCCGTGGCGCCTCGCCCGTGTCGTCCTCCTTGCTGGCCCTCGACGAGGAACGCCGCGCCAAGATCCAGGCCGCCGAGACCGCCCAGGCGGAGCAGAACGCCGCCTCCAAGCAGGTCGGCGCCGCCAAGGCCAAGGGCGACGAGGCCGAGTTCGAGCGTCTGCGCGCCCTGGTGGCCGAGAAGAAACAGGCGGTTGCCGCCATGCAGGCCGAGGCCAAGGAGCTGGACGCGCAGCTGACCGAGGCCCTGATGGGCATCCCCAACCTGCCCTTCGACGACACGCCCGACGGCAAGGACGAGGACGACAACGTCGAGATCCACCGCTGGGGCACCCCGCCCGAGCTGTCCTTCCCCCCGAAGGAGCATTACGAGCTGGCGGGCGTCGTCCCGGGCATGGATTTCGAGACGGCGGCGAAGCTGTCGGGCTCGCGCTTCGTGGTGCTCTCGGGCGCCGTGGCGCGGATCCATCGGGCGCTGGCGCAATTCATGGTCAACACCCACGTCGACGAGAACGGCCTGACCGAGACCTGGACCCCGGTTCTGGTGCGCGAAGAGATGATGCTGGGCACCGGCCAGCTGCCGAAGTTCGGCGAAGACAGCTATCAGACCCGCGAAGGCTGGTGGCTGGTGCCCACGGCCGAGGTGACGCTGACCAATATCGTCAATGGCGTCGTGGTCGAGGAAGGCTACCTGCCCCGCCGCTACGTGGCCCACACCCAGTGCTTCCGTTCCGAGGCGGGCTCTGCGGGGCGCGACACCGCCGGCATGCTGCGCCAGCACCAGTTCGAGAAGGTCGAGATGGTCTCGATCACCCATCCCGACGCCTCGCGCGAGGAGCTGGACCGGATGACCAAATGCGCCGAGGGCATCCTGGAGAAGCTGGGCCTGGCCTATCGCACCATGGCCCTTTGCACCGGCGACATGGGGTTCGGCGCGCGGCGCACGCACGACATCGAGGTCTGGCTGCCCGGGCAGAACACCTACCGCGAGATCAGCTCGGTCTCGGTCTGCGGGGATTTCCAGGCCCGGCGGATGAACGCGCGGTTCAAGCCCGCCGATGGCGGCAAGCCGCAGTTCGTACATACGCTGAACGGCTCGGGGCTTGCCGTGGGCCGCTGCCTGATCGCCGTGCTGGAAAACGGCCAGCAGGAAGACGGCTCGGTCAAGCTGCCCGAGGTGCTGGCCCCCTACCTGGGCGGCAAGCTGACCCTGACCGCCGAGGGCGTTCTGGCTTAAGCTACGGCGCCCATACGCCTGCGACAAAATGACAAAAGGCGAGGCCCCGGTGAACCACACCGGGGCCTCATGCGTTTGTCATACGACAAACGGAGGTCTCCCATGTTCCGCATGAAAGCCATTCTCGTGCTCTGCGCCACGATCGCCTTTGCCCTGTCGCCGGTGGTCTCCCCCGGCTTTTCGGGGTTCACCGCCGATCAGTTCCCGGTGCCGCAGGTCGATCCGCCGATCCAGCCCATGGGGCTGACCTTCGCGGTGATCTGGACGGTGATCTATGGCTGGCTGATCGTCATGGCGATCTATGGCCTCTTCAAACGCGCCGACGATGCGGGCTGGGACGCAGGGCGCTGGCCGCTCTTCGCCTCGCTGGTGGTGGGGGCCGCCTGGATCCCGGTCGCCAACCTGACGCCGATCTGGGCGACGGTGCTGATCTGGATCATGTGGGCCACCGCCCTCTGGGCGCTGTGGCGGGTGCCGGGGCGCGACCGGCTGTGGCTGCAAGCGCCGCTTGGCCTCTACGCGGGCTGGCTGACGGCGGCCTCCTGCGTGGGCACGGGTGTGCTCGCTACCGGTTACGGCGCGGCGCCGGTGCTGTGGGTGCATGGCGCCTTCCTGCTACTGGCCAGCTGGATCGCCGTGGCCGTGGCACGGCTGTCGCCCGGCGCGCGGCCCTTCTACCTGGGTGCCATGCTCTGGGCGGTGCTGGGGATCGTGATCGACAATGCCGTCGCGGGCCGGTGGATCTTCGGCGGGATCGCCGCGGCGGTGCTGGTGGTGCTTCTGCCGATCTTCGCGAGACATCTGCGGCGCTTCGCGGCGACCTGACCGCGGCAACCGGGATAAAAGGAAAAGGGCGCCCGTCGGGCGCCCTTTCGCATGGCCTGATCACTTCACCGGCTTGCGGCCCAGGGGCTTGCCGCCCGAGGGGCGGCTGCCGCGCTTGGGCTTCTCGTCGGCGCGGCCCTTGCCCAGGTGCTTGCGCAGGCGCGAAGGCGTCGTCTTCGTCTTGTTCTTGTAGGGGTTCTTGTCCCCCTGCCCCCGCATGGTCAGGCGAATGGGAGTGCCCGGCATGTCGAAATCGGCCCGCAGCCCGTTCACCAGGTAACGCGAGTAACTGTCGGGGATCTTGTCGGGATGGCTGCACATCACAACAAACCCCGGCGGCCGCGTCTTGGCCTGAGTCATGTAGCGCAGGCGGATGCGACGGCCGCCCGGGGCAGGCGGCGGGTGCTGCTCCAGCATGGCAGTCAGCCAGCGGTTCAAGCGGCCAGTGGAAATGCGACGGTTCCAGACCGCATGGGCCTTCAGGATCGCATCATGCAGGCGGTCGAGGCCGCGGCCCGTCTTGGCAGAGACGGTGATCAGCGGCGCGCCGCGCAGCTGCGGCAGCAGGCGCTCGAAGCTCTCCTTCAGCGCCTTCAGCTTCTCCTGCTTCTCGTCCTCGATGTCCCACTTGTTGACGGCGACGACAACGGCACGGCCCTCGCGTTCGGCCAGGTCGGCGATGCGCAGGTCCTGCTGTTCAAAGGGAATGGCGGCGTCGAGCAGGACCACCACCACTTCCGCGAACTTCACCGCGCGCAAGCCGTCGGCCACCGACAGCTTCTCGACCTTGTCCTGCACCTTGGCCTTCTTGCGCATGCCGGCGGTGTCGAAGATCCGCGTGGGCGTGCCCGCCCAGTCGATGCGCAACGAGATCGAGTCGCGGGTGATCCCGGCCTCGGGGCCCGTCAGCAGGCGATCCTCGCCCAGGATCTTGTTGATCAGGGTGGATTTCCCGGCGTTCGGCCGGCCCACCACGGCGATCTGCAGCGGGCGGTCCTCGCTGGGGGCCCAGGCGGCCTCGGCCTCTTCCTCGCCGCCGTCTTCCTCCGGCACGCTCACGTCCATCTCGGGCGCGGCGGCCACGGCCACGGCGGTGCGTTCGGCGAAGGTCTCCGACAGGGGCAGCAGCGCACCGAAGAGATCGGCCATCCCCTCGCCATGCTCGGCGGAGATGCGGACCGGTTCGCCCAGGCCGAGGTTCCAGGCCTCCAGCACACCGGCATCGGCGGCCGAGCCCTCGCCCTTGTTGGCGGCCAGGATGACGTGATCGGCCTTCTTGCGCAGGATCTCGGCGAAGACCTCATCCGTCGGCGTCACCCCGGTGCGGGCGTCGATCATGAAGAGGCACACATCGGCCATTTCCACGGCGCGTTCGGTCAGGCGGCGCATGCGCCCCTGCAGGCTGTCGTCGTTGGCATCCTCCAGCCCGGCGGTGTCGATGACGGTGAAGTCGATGTCGCCGAGGCGCGCCGCGCCTTCGCGCAGGTCGCGCGTGACACCGGGCTGGTCATCCACCAGGGCGAGCTTCTTGCCCACCAGGCGGTTGAACAGCGTCGACTTGCCGACATTGGGACGGCCCACGATGGCCAGGGTGAAGGACATGAACGCCTCTCAGGGTTGCGAAAGCGCCGCATAGCGCGGAATGGGGGCCGCCGTAAAGGCTGATCGACCACGGCGCGTCTTCCACCGGGACGCGAGGGGGCGCTGCCCCCGTCTCCGTGCCGGAGACTCCCCCGGAGTATTTTCAGCTGTCGGATGACAAAGGCGCGGCGCCCTGTTCATCCGACAGCCCCAAATACTCCCGCCGGAGGCAACCGGCCAGGGGCCGGTCCGGCTCAGCGATAGGCCAGCAGCTGGCCCTTCTTGTTCAGCACGTAGAGCACACCACCCGCAACGACGGGCGCCGAGGCCGCGCCCGCGGGCAGTTCCGCCGTGCCGGCCAGCGCGCCCGAGACCGGGTCGAAGAAGCGCAGGAAACCGTCGGAGGAGGCCACGACCAGGCGGCCACCGGCCAGGACCGGGCCGTAGTGGGCAAAGACGGCGCCTTGGCGGCGCGGCCGGGACTTCTGGAAGAACGGCAGGTCGACGCCCCAGATCCGCGCGCCGGTTTCGGCGTCGAGGCGCACCAGTTCGTTGCCGTCGCTGAGGATGAAGACAGACCCGCCGGTGACCCAGGCGGGGCCCATGGGGCCCTCGTCGGCGGTCCACTTGCGGGTGCCGCTGGCCAGGTCCAGCGCGACCATGCGGCCCGACTGGTTGCCGGCATAGACCGTATCGCCGACCACCACCGGGTCGCCGGTGATGTCGCTGAGGTTGGCCCGGGCAAAGCCCGAGCGGCGACCGGTGATGATCGTCGACCAGACGGACATGCCGCCCTGGCGGAAAGCGGCCTGCACCTCGCCCGAGCCGAAGCCGAAGAGCGCATATTGATCGGTCAGAGCCGGGCTGGGCGCGCCGGCGAAGTTGTTCACGTCAGGCGTGGCCGACAGCTGCCAGCGGACGCGACCGGTTTCGGTGTCCACCGCCCAGGCCTGGGATTCGCCCGAGGTCACATAGACCAGACCGTCGTAGACCGTCGGCGCGCCGGTGGCCGGGGCCAGCAGCTTCTGACGCCACAGCACCGTGCCGGTTTCAGGATCCAGCGCCGAAAGCTCGCCGAAGCCGGTGGTGACGAAGACGCGACCGTCACCATAGGCAACACCGCCGCCCGAGGCCTGCCCCGTACGGTCCTGCGCTGGCACCATTTCCGTCTGCCACAGCAGCGCCCCGGCGGGCGAGGTCGCCGCCACATGGCCGGTGGAATCCAGGGTGAAAATGCGGCCCGACGCCACCACCGGATCGGACGTGATGAAGGCCTTGCGCCCGTCGCCATCACCGATCTTGGTCTGCCAGATCAGCTGCGGCGCGCCCGAAAGCGCCGCATGGGCGACCCGCGTCGAGGGCGTGCCGGAGCCTTGGGTCCAATTCGCGTTGGTGGTCTGCGCCGGCAGCGAGATCGGCCGGGCCTCATTCACCGGTACCTCGGCGACGTCGCCCGGCACCTGGTCAGTGAGGACCGACCGCAGGTCCTCGCGCTCTCCGAGCAGTGTCACTTCACGTTCGGCACAGGCCGAGAGCGCCAGCAGCGTCGCCAGCCCCAGGGGCAGCAGGCGTCCCGCGCGCCGGCGCGGCCCCTCCGCTGCCATGATCCGATTTCCGACCGAGCTGCCCTGCTTCGTCATGCCGCGCATCACCTTCCGCCTGTCCCGGCCCCGACGCGTCCTGCATCCGGGCCTTTTCCTGCCGGGTCAGGGACTTGTCCGTCCCGCCCGTCTTTTCTCGTCACTGCCGTCAGGCCGTGCAGGCTCAGCCCGCCTCGGCCGGGTCGCCGCCCAGGGCCACCATCAACTGACTTGCCCGCTGACGCAAGCCCTCCGTCACCTCGGCGTCGTCGAGGATCTCGCGCAGCACGCCCAGGGCGGCCTCGTTGTCGCCTTCAGCCACATGGGTCAGCGCGATCTGTTCCTCGGCCAGCAGGCGCAGCGGGTTGCCCGGCACCGCCAGTTCCAGCAGCGCATCGCGGCGTGCCCCAGGCTCCATCTGGCCGCTTTCCAGCAGCAGCCGCTTGAACCGGGCAATGTCAGCATAGATACCGGTGGCTGGCGTGTCGGCCAGGGCCGCGGCGGCCCGGGCCGGATCCTCGGCCCCGGCGGCCGCCTCGGAGGCGGTCAGGAAGGCCAGCAGCGCCTGCTGCTCGGGCGTGGCGGCCTCGACCCCTTCCAGCCCCGTGATACGCGCCTCGCTGTCATCGGCGTCCAGCGCCGCCAGGATCGCATCCCCGAAGGCCTCCGCCTCGGCGCGTTCCTGCGCCTTGCGCCATTCGTTCCAGGCCGCGCCCCCGACGATCAGCACCACCGCCAGGATGGCGATCCAGCCATAGCGGCGCAGCAGACCATAGAGACGGTCGCGGCGGACCTCGTCATTGACTTCATCGATGAAACTGTTGGCGTCGCTCACGTTCGGCCCCCCTTGCGCATTTGGCCCCTCCTTACCCCGTCCCCCCGGGCGTGCCAAGGGCGCGCATGGGGGACGGCGCGGGGCTGCGCAATGCGATCCCGGCGCGGTGCCTTTCAGGCGCGCGCGCCCATGCCGCACCCCTCTTCAGGTGAGGGCCTTTGGGAAAGATGTTGCCTTGAATCCCCGTTGGCAGCAGGCTTGCAGCAGAGGTCGGCGCCGCAGGGGCGTTTTTCTTGCATCAAACGCTGCCGTCTCTAAGGCGATCATAGAGTATCACAGTGTAACGCAACGCCTCGGGTATCATCATGCGCCTCCTGTCCATCCTCTCCGCGATCCTGGTGGTTTGCGTCCTCTACCTCGTGCTGCTGCAACGCCCCGCCCTGCTGACCTTTGCCTACGGCGAAGGGATCGACCAGGCTTTGGCCGTGGCGCGCGGCGAGGCCGAGCCCTCGGAAGCGGTACAGATCGCCCTCGGCACTGTCGAGGAGGCACCCGGGGAAGGTGGCGCAAGCGATCAGGCAGAGACCACGCCCGCCGCCGCCCCAGAGGCACAGGCGACAGACGCGGAGACCCGCGCCGTGCGCGTGGTGGCCCGCCATTCCACCGCGCAGATGGTCGACAGCGCCGTGCGCCTGCGCGGCCAGACCGAGGCGGCGCGCCGGGTGACGCTGCTGTCGGAAACCGCCTCCACCGTGATGTCCGCACCCCTCCCCCGGGGCAGCCTGATCGAGGCGGGCCAGCTGCTGTGCGAACTGGACCCCGGCACGCGTGAGACCGCCCTGGCCGAGGCCCGCGCCCGCCTGGCGGAGGCCGAGGCCGCGAAACCCACAGCCGCCGCCACCCTGGCCGAGGCCGAGGCGCGGCTGGAGGAGGCGCAGATCAACCTGACCGCCTCCGAGAAGCTGTCGGAAGGGGGCTTTGCTTCCACCACCACCCTGGCCGCGCGCCGCGCCGCCGTGCGCGCCGCCGAGGCGGGCGTGGCTGCCGCCGAGGCCGGACTGACCTCGACCGATGCGGGCCTGCAATCGGCTCAGGCTGCCGTCGCCGCCGCCGAGAAGGAGATCGAGCGGCTGCAGATCCACGCCCCCTTCGCCGGGATCCTGGAGGACGACACCGCCGAGCTGGGCGCCTTCCTGTCCGTGGGCGGTCACTGCGCCACGGTGATCGCGCTGGATCCGATCCGGCTGACCGGCTACCTGCCCGAAACGGAGGTCGAGCGGGTGGAGATCGGCGCACCCGCCGGCGCCCGGCTGACCGCCTCGGGGCGCGAGGTCATGGGACAGGTCACCTTCCTGTCGCGGTCGGCCGATGCCACCACCCGCACATTCAAGGTCGAGATCTCGGTGCCGAACCCCGATCTGGCCATCCGCGAAGGCCAGACCGCCGCCATTGCCATCGAGGCCGAAGGCGTGCTGGCGCATTTCCTGCCCCAATCCGCGCTGACCCTGAACGACGAGGGCACCCTGGGCGTGCGCCTGGTGGGCGCCGAGGGCCTGACCGAGTTCGCCCCCGTGGCCGTCCTGCGCGACCAGGTGGACGGCATCTGGCTGACCGGCCTGCCCGAGGAGGCCGACGTGATCGTCATCGGCCAGGAATACGTCATCGCCGGGGTGCCGGTGATCGCCAGCTTCGACAGCCCGGCGGAGGCCACGCAATGACCGGCCTCGTCGACTGGGCCGCCGCGCGGGCCCGCATGATCCTGGCCTTCATCGCGCTGTCGCTGCTGTCGGGCGGGTTCGCCTATGTCTCCCTGCCCAAGGAAGGCGAGCCGGACATCGAGATCCCCGCGCTCTTCGTCTCGGTCCCCTTCCGCGGCATCTCCGCCGAGGACAGCGAGACCCTGCTGGTCAAGCCGATGGAGACGGAGCTGTCGGACCTTGATGGGCTGAAGCAGATGACGGCGACGGCGGCCGAAGGCTATGCCGGCCTGGCGCTGGAGTTCGAGTTCGGCTGGAACAAGACCGAGACCATGGCCGAGGTCCGCGATGCCATGGGCCGGGCCGAGGCGAAGTTTCCAGAGGGCTATGACAGCTACTCGGTCAACGAGATCAACTTTTCAGAATTTCCGATCATCATCGTCAACCTGACGGGCGACGTGCCCGAACGCACGATGGCCCGGGTGGCCGAGGACCTGCAGGACCGGGTGGAAGGCATCGAGGCGGTGCTGGAGGCGGGCATCGCCGGCAAGCGCGACGAGATGGTCGAGGTGCTGATCGACCCGCTGCGCCTGGAAAGCTACAACGTCACGGCCGATGAGCTGATCTCGGTCGTGCAGAACAACAACCAGCTGATCGCCGCCGGCGAGGTCGACAGCGAGGCGGGCACCTTCTCGGTGAAGATCCCCGGCAGTTTCGACGACGTGCGCGACATCTACGCCCTGCCGGTGAAGATGAATGGCGACCGGGTGGTGACGCTGGGCGAGCTGGCGACGATCCGCCTGACCTTCGAGGATCGCGAGGGCACGGCGCGGTTCAATGGCGAGACGACGGTGGCCCTGCAAGTGGTGAAGCGGAAGGGCTTCAACATCATCGACACCGCCGAGGAGGTGAAGGCCGTGGTGGCCGAGGCTGCCGCCAACTGGCCGCCCGAGCTGCGCGCCGCCGTCAACGTGGGCACGTCGAACGATCAAAGCCGCGTGGTGGGCTCGATGGTGGATCAACTCGAAGGCTCGGTGCTGACCGCCATCGCCCTGGTGATGATCGTGGTGCTGGCGGCCCTGGGCCCCCGCCCCGCCCTGCTGGTCGGCTTCGCCATCCCCACGTCCTTCCTGCTGTGCTTCGTCCTGCTGGGCCTGATGGACATCACCATTTCCAACATCGTCATGTTCGGCCTGATCCTGGCCGTGGGGATCCTGGTCGATGGGGCCATCGTGGTGGTGGAGTACGCCGACAAGCGGATTTCGGACGGGGTCGGGCCGATGCGCGCTTATGTGGAGGCCGCCAAGCGGATGTTCTGGCCCGTGGTCAGCTCGACCGCCACGACGCTTTGCGCCTTCCTGCCCATGCTCTTCTGGCCCGGCGTGCCGGGGGAGTTCATGGGGATGCTGCCCGTGACCCTGATCTTCGTGCTGGCCGCCTCGCTGGTGGTGGCGTTGATCTACCTGCCGGTGATGGGGGGCGTCACGGGGCGCATCTCGCGCGTTTTCGTCAACAGCTCGGACGCGCTACGGGCGAGGTTGCCCTGGGTGCTGCGCGCGGCCCTGGTGCCGCCCGCCCTGCTGGGGATGTATCTGGGCGCCATGCTGGTGCTGAACCCGGGCTATTTCGGGCCTGCGCCCCTGCCCGGCGCGGCGGCGGTCCTGCCCGGCGCGGCGCTGTTCCTCGCCGCCAGTTTTGCCGCCTCGATCACCCTGGGCGCGGCCAAGATCTCCCGCCGGCGCCGCCTGCGGGCCGGCAACCGGCGCAGCCTCTTCGGCTACGTGATCTGGGCGATCACCGCCAATCCGATCATGCCGCTGGTCACCATCGCCGCCGTCATCGCCTTCGTCGTGTCGGTCTTCGGCTACTACGGCGCCAACAACAACGGGACGGAGTTCTTCACCGAAAGCGAGCCGGAGCAGGCCATTGTCTATGTCAGCGCCCGGGGCAACCTGTCGCTGGCGCAGAAGGACGCCCTGGTGCGGGAGGCGGAGGAGATCGTGCTGGCCCATCCCGGCGTGCTGAACGCCTTCGCCTTCGCCGGGGACGGCGGGCTGTCGACCAACACCGGCGGCGCGGAACCGCCGCTCGACACAATCGGTCAGATCCAGCTGGAGATCGTGCCCTGGGAAGACCGCCGCGACCGGCCCGAGTTGGACGGCGACCTGGTGATCGCGGATCTGACCGAGGCGACTAGCCGCATCCCCGGTATCAAGATCGAGATCCTCTCGGCCAACATGGGCCCTGCCTCGGCCAAGCCCGTGCACCTGCGCCTGATGGGCGACAACTGGGACGAACTGCGCGCGGCCACCGCCCGCGTGCGCGAGCAATTCGAGGACACGCGCGGTCTGACCCTGGTCGAGGACACCCTGCCCCTGCCCGGCATCGACTGGCAGATCGACGTGGATGTCGAAAAGGCCGGGCGCTACGGCGCCAATGTCGCCACCGTCGGTGCCATGGTCCAGCTAATCACGCAAGGGCTGGAGCTGGACACCATGCCGGTCGACAGCTCGGACGAGGAGATCTCGATCCGGCTGCGGCTGCCCGAGGCCGACCGGGTGCTGGCGACG
This sequence comes from Pseudooceanicola marinus, assembly GCF_002786295.1. Classification (GTDB taxonomy): domain Bacteria; phylum Pseudomonadota; class Alphaproteobacteria; order Rhodobacterales; family Rhodobacteraceae; genus Pseudooceanicola; species Pseudooceanicola marinus. The sequence goes on from NZ_PGTC01000029.1 coordinate 47,227, forward strand.
CTGGACACGCTGAAGGTGCGCACCGCCCAGGGGCTGGTGCCGCTGACGAACTTCATCACCCGTACCCCGGTGGCCAAGCTGGCGCAGATCAAACGGGTGGACGGTACGCGCTACTTCGACGTGAAGGCCGCCGTGACGCCGGGGCTGATGACGGAAGGCACCGATCCCCGCACGGGGGAGCCGACCCAGGTGCCCGTGACCCCGGCCGAGCGGATCGCGACGCTGCAAAGCTGGCTCGATGAGGAGGCCTCCCTGCCCGCCTCGGTCAGCACTGAATGGACCGGCGACCAGGAGGACCAGGACGAAAGCGCCACCTTCCTGATGACCGCCTTCTCGGCGGCGCTGGCGCTGATGTTCATCATCCTGCTGGCGCAGTTCAACTCCTTCTACAACGCCGTGCTGGTGCTGCTGGCGGTGGTACTGTCGACGGCGGGCGTGCTGATCGGGATGCTGGTCATGGACCAGGCGTTTTCCATCATCATGACCGGGACCGGCATCGTGGCGCTGGCGGGCATCGTGGTGAACAACAACATCGTGCTGATCGACACCTACCAGGAATACGCCGCCTACATGCCCCGGATCGAGGCGGTGATCCGCACCGCCGAGGACCGCATCCGCCCCGTACTGCTGACCACCGTCACCACCATGGCGGGCCTTGCGCCGATGATGCTGGGCCTGTCGCTGGACTTCTGGGCGGGTGGCTATGCCATCGACAGCCCGACGGCGCTGTGGTGGAAACAGCTGGCGACGGCGGTGGTCTTCGGCCTCGGCATCGCCACCATGCTGACGCTGGTCTTCACCCCCTCGATGCTGGCGCTGCGGGTCTGGGCCACGACCTATGTCACCTGGATCGCGCGTCTGCTGGCGAAGCTGTCACTGGGCAGTTCCAGCCGCGCCGCCCGCGACTGGGCGCTGAACCGGGCCGCGCGCCGGTTGAAGGCCCCCGAGATCCTCTGGCCGCTGGAAGAGGACCCCAAGGCCCCCGCCGCGCCGCGGATCTCGCCGCTGAACGCCGCGGAATGAGGGCAAGGGCGGCGGGGGCGCTGCCCCCGTCTCCGTCCCGGAGACTCCCCCGGAGTATTTTCAGCCAACGTATGGAATGAAGAAGAGCGCCCGGCCCTTCGCGCGCGCCCTTGTGGCCCGGGTGTCGGCGAGGGACACCGGGGGCATCGACCGCCAGGCCCATAGCCGCCCGCCCGGGATCAGGCGGCCTCGTCGGCCTCGGCGGATTGGCGCGCCCAGAGGGCCGCATAGCGGCCCTGGCGGGCCAGCAGGTCGGCATGGGTGCCTTCCTCCACGACCTCGCCCTTTTCCAGCACGACGATGCGGTCGGCGTCGGCGATGGTCGACAGCCGGTGCGCGATGGTCAGCACCGTGCGCCCCTCGCCCGCGCGGTTCAGCGCCGCCTGGATCTCGCGTTCGGTATCGGTGTCCAGCGCTGAGGTCGCCTCGTCCAGCAGCAGCACCGGGGGGTTCTTCAACAGGGTGCGGGCGATGCCCACGCGCTGCTTCTCGCCCCCCGACAGCTTCAGCCCGCGTTCACCCACCCGGGTCTCGTAGCCTTCCGGCAGGGACATGATGAAATCGTGGATCTGCGCGGCGCGCGCCGCCTGCACGATTTCCTCGAAGCTGGCGCCGTCACGGCCATAGGCGATGTTGTAGCCCACCGTGTCGTTGAACAGCACAGTGTCCTGGGGCACCACGCCGATGGCGTCATGCAGGCTGTCCTGGGTGACATGGCGCAGGTCCTGGCCGTCGATGCGGATCGCCCCGCCGGTGACGTCGTAGAAGCGGAACAGCAGCCGCCCGATGGTCGACTTGCCCGAGCCGGAGGAACCCACAAGGGCCACCTTCTGCCCCGGGGCCACGCGGATCGACACGCCCTTCAGGATTTCCCGTTCGGGATCATAGGCGAAACGCACGTCGTCGAAGACGACCTCGCCCCCCTGCACGTCCAGCCGCCGCGCATCGCGGGCGTCCTGTACCTCCGCCGGCTGATCCAGCAGCTGGAACATCTCGCCCATGTCCACCAGGCTCTGCCGGATCTCGCGATAGACCGTGCCCAGCATGTTCAGCGGCATGGAAATCTGGATGATGTAGCTGTTGACCATGACGAAATCGCCGACGCTCAGCCGGCCCTGTTCGACGCCGATGGCCGCCATGACCATCACCCCGATCAGCCCGGCGGTGATCAGCACCGACTGGCCGAAGTTCAGGAAGGCGAGCGAGTTCTGGGTCTTCACCGCGGCCGTCTCATAGCCCGCCATGGCGGCGTCATACCGCCGCGCCTCGCGCGCCTCGGCACCGAAGTACTTCACCGTCTCGAAGTTCAGCAAGCTGTCGATGGCCTTCTGGTTGGCATCCGTGTCCTGTTCGTTCATCTGCCGGCGCAGGGTCACCCGCCATTCCGTCACCTTGAAGGTGAAGAGGATGTAAAGGCCGATCACCACCGCCACGACGGCCACGTAGCTGAGGTCGAAGACCACGGCGAGGACGACCGAGACCATGATCAGTTCCAGGATCAGCGGCCCGATGGAAAACAGCATGAAGCGCAGCAGGAACTCGACGCCCTTCACCCCGCGTTCCATGATCCGGCTGAGGCCACCGGTCTTGCGCGTCAGGTGATAGCGCATCGACAGGCGGTGGATATGGGTGAAGGTTTCCAGCGCCAGCTGGCGCAGGGCCCGCTGGCCCACCCGGGCGAAGACCACATCGCGCAGCTGCTGGAACCCCACGGCCCCGGCCCGCGCCACGCCATAGGCCACGGTCAGGCCGATGGCGCCATAGGCCATCAGCCAGCCCGCGCTCTCGCCCTCCCCCGCCAGGCTGTCCACGGCGGCCTTGTAGAGAAACGGCGTGCCCACGGTCACCATTTTGGCGATGACCAGCACCACCAGTGCCACCACGACGCGGCGTTTCACCCAGGCGTGTTCGCGCGGCCAGAGGTAGGGCGCCACCCGCATCAGGATCCGTCCCGCGTTGTCGGGCAGTTCCGTGGAGGTGGTGGGCTTGTTGCGCAGGCTCATGGGGATCTCACTGACGTTTCGGCGGTCGGACAGGCGCCGCCGACGATCCGGGCGGGCGCGACGGGGGCTTGCCCCGCGCGGTCATATACCTTACCTCCGGGATAGTTCAACACTTCATGAGTAATTGAATTGATGCTCCAGGCCCAGGCCCTCGACGCGCTTTCGGCGCTTGCCAATGAAACCCGGCTGCAGATCGTGCGGCTGCTGGTCGAACATGGGCCCACGCCCGCGTGCAAGCGTCAGGCCGAAACCGCGCCGAACACGGAGCCGGACGGCGTGCCGGCGGGGGAAATCGCCCGCGCCGTGTCGGTCACCGCGTCGAGATTGTCCTTTCACCTCAGCGCCCTGGAACAGGCCGGCCTGATCCGGGCCGAACGCCGGGGGCGCCAGGTGCTTTATACCGTGGATCGCACCGCCATGGGCGGGCTGATCCACTACCTGCTGAACGATTGCTGCCGGGGCGACCCGCAGGTCAGCGCCTGCTGCCAGCGCCGGGCCGAGGGCGCGACCGAAAGCCGCGACAGCGGGCTGCAGCTGCCCTGAGGCCCCTCAGTCGGATTGCGGCACGGTGAAGACCTGGCCCGGGTAGATCAGGTCGGGATCCCGGATCAGGGCGCGGTTCGCCTCGAAGACCCGCACGTAGAGGATCCCGTCGCCATAATTCTCCCGCGCGATCGCCCAGAGCGTATTGCCCGGCTGCACCGTCACCTGGGTCACCGGGCTGGCCTCCAGCGCCTCGGCCACCGTCTCCGACGCCTCGCGTTTGAACGGGGTTTCCACGCGGCTCAGGACCGTGCCGCCCGCGTCGACCTCATCCACCCGCAGGCGGTAGATCCCGGTGTCCACGTCGGGCAGTTCACTGCGCCAGTTCCCATCCTCGGCGATGCGCGAAGAGGTGATGGGTGTGTCGTCCAGGTAGATCCGTACAAAGGCGCCGGGCGTGCCGCGCCCCGACAGGACCACGTCGCCGCCGGCGTTGTAGGAAATGGAATCCAGCGCAACATTGTCCAGAACCTCGGGCGCGCCCGGTTTCTGCAGCACGCGCACGCCATCGGCATCCGACAGCAACACGGTTGGCGCGGCGGCGGGGGCTGCGGCGGCGCCCTCGGCCAGGGTCCCGGCGGCATCGGCCACGGAGGCCACCGCCTCCCCTGCCCCATCCACGGCGCCGGCGACCACGGCCGAGGCGACATCCCCGGCAGAGGGCGCGGCGCCCCCGGCGGGCGCGGTCTGCGGCGCCTCCGGGCTGGCGGTCCCATCGGTGGCGGTCAGGGCTGCGGGGGTGTCAGGCGCGCCGGATGGGCCGGCGGCCATCGCGCCGCCCTCCGCCACAGGCGCGGCGGCCAGCGCCTCGGGCGTGGCGGAAACCGTGGTCTCCCCGGCACCCGTCGCATCTTCGGCCACGGGCGGCGCAGCGGCCAGCTGTGGTCCCGGCGCTGCCGGGCTAGGCGCCAGGATCACCTCGGCGTCGGACAAGATTTCCGCATCGCCCTCGGGGCTGGTCATGCGCAGGCTCAGCACGCGTGGCACGTCAGACCGGCCCAGGTCGAGGAAGGTCACGAACTGGCCGTCATTGCCGGCCTCCAGCGTTTCCGAGGCCGCGCCATCGACCAGCACCGCCACCGACCAGAGGGGCGCGGCCACGCCGGCCACCAGCGTCGTGCCATCGGAATCGACCCGTACCACGTCGAACCGCGGCGGCGCGATCTCGGCCACGGCATCATCCTGGGTGGCGGAATCCGGGGTCTCTGCGGGGGCTTCGGCGGTGTCGGTCGGCGGCGTGGATGGCGTCCTGGCCTCGGGCGCGGCGGCCATCTCGGGCGCCGCGGTTTCGGACAGGGAGGCCTGCTCCGGCGCCGTTGCGTCCCCCGCGCGCGGACCGGACCCGCGCTCCGGGTCGAACCAGCCCTGCCAGATGGCAACGGCGACGGCCACGACGACCACCGCGCCCCCCGTGAGGGCGGACGTGCCACCATATTTCCCCAACTTCACGTCAAATCCCCCCGAAAATGACCTTTGTTTACCTCTCAGGAAGAGGTTGAGACCATATATCAACACGGACTACACCGGTCAAAAGTACAACACCCGCGGGAGGGTCCGGCATGACGATAGCATCCATCTGTGTCTATTGTGGCTCACGTCCGGGGCTGGAGCCTGCCTATCTGCATCAGGCAGGGCAGCTCGGACGCCGCCTGGCGGAGATGGAGTGGCGCCTGGTCTATGGTGCGGGCGACGTCGGCCTGATGGGCGAAGTGGCCCGCACGGCGCGCGAAAACGGGGCGGATCTGTTCGGCGTCATTCCCCAGCACCTTCTGGGCGTGGAACGCGAGCGCAGCGACCTGTCGCGCCTGGTGGTCACCCAGACCATGCACGAGCGCAAGAAGGTCATGTTCATGAACTGCGACGCCGCCGTGGTCATGCCGGGCGGCGCGGGTACGCTGGACGAGTTTTTCGAGGTGCTGACCTGGCGCCAGCTGGGGTTGCACCAGAAACCCATCGTCCTGATGAACATCGGCGGCTACTGGTCGCCCCTGATCTCCATGCTGGAACAGATGGCCGCCCAGGGGTTCGCCGATCCGGCCATGCTGCACTCGGTCCGGGTGGTGGAGGACGCCGATGGCGCCATCGACAGCCTGGCGCGTCACTTCGACCAAGGCTGATCGTTCAGGGCTGACACCGCCTGCCCGACGCAAAACGCCGCCGGGCGCGTCGGCGCTCCGGCGGCGTGGACGGGGGAGAGCGGGGATCAGGCCCCGGCCAGATCGGCCTTCACCTGGTCCTCGATCTCATCCACGGGATGGTTGGTCAGGGTCTTCGGCACCTCGCCGATGACCTTCTGCGCCACCTCCTGGTGGATCTTCTTGCGCAGCTCGCCCAGCACCTTGGGCGGTGCCACCAGGACGATCTTGCCAAAGTCGCCGCGATGCGCCCGCTTGTAGAGCATCTCGGCCAGCTCATCGGCGAAGCGCTCCTTGGCCAGCTCGTGCCAATCGGTGTCATCCACCGCGGATCGCTGGCCGACGCCGGTGTCGTGCATCCGGCCGGGGCGGTTGGCGGACTGGTCGTAATCGCTCGGGTTTTCCTGTTCCTTCTTGCGCACCACTTCGAGGAAGGGATCCTCGCCGTCGGTCACGTTGCGCAGGAACAGGGCCTTCTCGCCATCGGCCACCAGGACCCAGGCGTCATGGGGAAGTTCGCTCACCTCGGCTTTGGTCATCACACCTTCTCCTTGTCGCCGCTGCCATCCTGATCCTGGGCCAGGGGACGGGTTGCACCTGTGGCGGTGCCGCTGACGCGCTTTTCCTCATCCCGGGTGCCGACCTTGCGCTGGATCTCGCCGCCCTTGCGACCCTGGGCCTCGGGGGCCTCTTCCATCTCTTCCGGGGCGACGCCCAGAACCTCTTCGGTGTCGCGGCTCATATCCTTGGATCTTGCACGCTCTGCCATGATGTCCTCCTTCGGTAGTCCGCCCGTCGACCGGGCGGGTTCACCAGAAAAACGCATGGGGAAACGGGAGGTTCCGTGGTGAACCTCCCGATGAGCCTAGTCTAGCTCGCCGCAGTCTTCCTTCACCTGCTTTTGCGCACCGTGGCGCGCCCCGGCGTCTAAACACTGCTGATGGACATAGGATCGAGCCCAGGCCGTGCCCTCGGTCCAGTACCGCCAGGTCGTCGTACGCCCATTCGCACCCAACTCGACCCGACCGATCTCCCGGTTCTCCTCGATCACCTTGCGGGTCAGGGACAGCAGACGCTTGAGCCGACGTTCCCCCGAGGCCCCGTCATCCAAGCTGGGCTGCCAGTAGGTCGTGCCATCGACGTAGAAGTCCTTCAACTGCTCACGCAGGTCCGCACAGGCGCCCTTTGCGACCCGCTGGGTCGTGACCGTCTGCGGCGCGGTCGTCCCCTCCAGGAACTGAAGTTGCGCCATGAGGGTCGGCGTGCTCTTAGTCACCGGGCAGGCATGTGCCACGCTGCGTACGAAGATATGGGTCATGTCCCGGAAGGTCGCCGCAGCCTTGCGCAGCGCCGGGGCCTGATCTCTCAGCTCGAAGATCGAACCCAGTAGCCCCGTGATCGACTCCAGGTCGAAACTGTCGATGTCGAGCCGAACGCCGATGTTCTCGGTCATGCGGTAGGACAGATCCCCCAGCTCGCGCTGCACCTCCAGCGACAGTGTCTCGAAGCTCAGGCTTGTTCTCTCAATGTTAGCGGGCAGTCCACCGGCATCGTTCTCCCCGTCCGCGTCCATCGGCGGATAGGTGCAGAACTCCAGCCCCGCGCTGTCATAGCCGCAATTCTGTACCGCCACGGCCAGCGCCTCCAGCGCCTCCCAGGCCTCTCTCACATCCTCCGCCGCATCCTGGGCGGACTCCGCATCATAGGCGGCCGTCAGGGCCAACGGCGCGGCGAAGAAGAAGAACGTCCGATACCTGTCAACATGCTGTGCCGGCGTCACCGCCTTCTGGTAGCGATCTGCCTGGACGGCGACATAGCCGCCAGGCGAATAGATCTCATCGCGCACCACGTCGCAGGCGCTCAGGCCAAGAAATATGGCCGGAGCCATGAAAATAAGTCGATCAATCATCTGTCTCTCCAAAATAATGCAGCTATTTTGGAGGAAGGCAGGCCATCTTGCGCAAGCGTTTCAACTTTCTGACGTGACCCAGCGTCACCTTTTGTGACCCTGGCGCCACAAAAAGCGGCCTAAAAAACAACGCCCCCGTACCGTTTCCGGCCGGGGGCGTCTGAAAGGGCGGGCCACGCAGGGCCCGCGCCGCGTCACGCGATTACATGCGCGAGGCGACGTTTTCCCAGTTCACCAGCTTGTCGAGGAAGTTCGACAGGTAGGCGGGGCGCTTGTTGCGGAAGTCGATGTAGTAGGAATGTTCCCACACGTCGCAGCCCAGCAGGGCGGTCTGGCCGAAGCACAGCGGGTTCACACCGTTCTCGGTCTTGGTGACCTTCAGCGCGCCGTCGGTATCCTTCACCAGCCAGCACCAGCCGGAGCCGAACTGGCCCGCGCCTGCGGCGGAGAAATCTTCCTTGAACTTGTCGACCGAACCGAAGCTCTCGGTGATGGCCTTCTCCAGCTCGCCGGGCATGCCGGTCTGTTCCGGGCCCATCATTTCCCAGAACTGGTTGTGGTTCCAGAACTGCGAGGCGTTGTTGAAGATGCCATTCTGGGCGACGGCATTGGCGTCGTAGGTGCCCTTGATGATCTCTTCGACGGACTTGCCTTCCCACTCGGTGCCGGCAATGGCCTTGTTGCCGTTGTCGACATAGGCCTTGTGGTGGATGTCGTGGTGGTACTCCAGCGTCTCCTTGGACATGCCGAGCGATTCAAGCGCGTCGTGGGCATAGGGAAGATCGGGAAGTTCAAAAGCCATGGGAGGGCCCCCTTTCCTGGAATTGGTTTAACTTCTGCGCCTAGATGTTATCCGAAGCGGCGGAACGTCAAGGGATTATACCGGTGCTTTCGTGCACATCGGCCTGTTTGGAAACATGACCTACGCCGGATAACCATTTGATAGTACGAAAAAAGGGGCGGTCGCGCCGCCCCTTTTGAAACTCCATCCGCCAGCGAAGGCCGCGAAATTCAGCCGAAAAGGCCGACCTCGCTGCCGGGCCGCGCCGCGTCGCGCAGCAGGGTGAAGACGTAATCGGCCACCGAGCGGAAACAGACCACCTCGATCCGGCCGGGCGCCGGCATCCAGATCGCCGCCGAGACCTGCCCGATGCGCGACCGGCGGAAGCTGCCCGCCGGAAAGGCCGCGGGCGACAGATCCACCGGCGCCAGTTTCGCCGCCACCTCACGCACCAGCCCGTCGGGGCCCGAAAGCGAGAAGAGCGCGCGCGCCTGGCTGACATCGGTGTAGTTCAGTGCCGGGTCGGTCAGCGTCGCATCGAGCTGGCCAAGCGCCTTGGCGTGTTCGTCCCAGGGAGTCATCACCAGCAGTTCGTCCGGCGACATCCAGGCGATGCAGTGTTCGCCGTTCAGCGCCACCTGCCCCTGCCCCGGCATGTCGACCGCCGCCAGCCCCGTGGCCGCGTTCTTCAGCGCCTTGGCCGACAGATCGCCACGCAGGGTGAACATGGCGCGCAGGGGTTCCTCCGCCACGCGGACGTAGCCGTCGAAGGCCGCGCCGCCAAGCGCCAGAACCGGCGCGGGTCCCGAAAGATCAGACATTCTGCTTCTCCCCGTCCTTGTCGTAGAACACCGGCTCGACGACCTTGGCCGCCACCGGGGTGGTGCCCAGGCGCGTGACCTCGACGGTCTCTCCGGCGCGGCTCAGGCCGCCCTTCAGCAACGCCATGGCGATGCCCTTCTTCAGCGTCGGCGAATAGTAGGTGGAGGTGATCCGCCCCTGCATGTTGCGCTGACCCTTGTCGTTGTCGCCCGCATCCAGGATGTAGGCGCCATCTTCCAGCACCGCGCCATCCGCGACCTCCAGGCCGACGAGCTTCCAGCGGTCGGGATTCAGCGCCAGATGCTGCCGCTGCTGGCCCCGCTTGCCGATGAAGTCGTCCTTCTTCTTCGAAATCGCCCAGTCGAGGTTCAGGTCCTGCGGTATCACCGTCCCGTCGGTTTCGTCCCCGATCATGATGAAGCCCTTCTCGGCGCGCAGGATGTGCAGCGCCTCGGTGCCATAGGGCGCCACGCCGAAGCCGTGGCCGGCCTCATAGAGGGCCTCCCACAGGGCGCGGGCCTGACCGGCGGGCACGGAGATCTCGTAGCTGAGCTCGCCAGAGAAGCTGATCCGGTAGATCCGGCAGGGGATGCCGCCCACGACTCGGTCCGCCCAGGCCATGAAGGGCAGCTCTTCCTTGGAGATGTTGGGAGTGCCCAGCACCTCCAGCAGTTGCCGCGCCATCGGGCCGACAACGGCGATCTGGCCGTATTGTTCGGTCACGTTGGCCACATGCACCTGCAGGTCCCACCATTCGGTCTGCAGCCATTCCTCCATGTGGGCATGGATGGTGTCGGCGCCGCCGGTGGTGGTGTGGCACAGGAAGGTGTTCTCGTCGATCCGGGCAACCACGCCGTCGTCGATCAGGAACCCGTTTTCGTTGCACATCAGCCCGTAGCGGCAGCGGCCCGGTTTCAGGTTGGACATCATGTTGGTGTAGAGCAGATCCAGGAACTTGCCCGCATCAGGCCCCTTCACGATCAGCTTGCCCAGGGTCGAGGCGTCCAGCAGCCCGACCTTTTCACGCACCGTCAGCACCTCGCGGTTCACCGCGTCATGGGTGCTTTCGCCCGCTTTGGGGAAGCAGAAGGGACGGCGCCAGTGGCCGACCGGCTCCCACTGAACGCCATGGCTTTCGTGCCAGTCGTGGATCGGCGTGCGGCGCAGCGGCTGGAAGGTTTCCCCCCGGCCCTGCCCGGCCAGCGCGCCCATCGAGACGGGCGTGTACGGCGGGCGGAAGGTGGTGGTGCCGACCTGCGGGATCGCCTCACCCAGGCTGGCCGAGAGGATCGCCAGGCCGTTGATGTTGCTGAGTTTCCCCTGGTCGGTCGCCATGCCGAGCGTGGTGTAGCGCTTGGCGTGTTCGACGCTCTCGTAGCCCTCCTGGGCGGCCAGTTGGATGTCGCTGACCTTCACGTCGTTCTGGTAGTCCAGCCAGGTCTTCGCGCGTTTGTCATAGCTGGCGCCCGCGGGCATCAGCCAGACGGCGGCCAGCGGGATCTCGGACACCTCGTCCACCTGCCAGCTTTGCGCCACCGGCGCCTCGAAGCCCGCGGCCTCGGCAGCCGCCAGACCGGCTCGACCGGCATCGACGATCACCTCCGACAGCAGCAGCGCCCCATTGGAGCTTCCGGCGCAGAGGACGAAGCCCTTGCCGTCGGCGCCCGTGGGGGCCTTGTCGGGATCGGGGCGGAACATGGCGTGCGTCTCGTCCCAGATCAGCTTGCCACCGCAGTGGGACCACAGGTGCACGATGGGCGACCAGCCGCCCGACATGGCGACCACGTCACAGGCCACCGTCTCGATGGTCGACCCGCTGCCGTTCTGGGCGCAGACCTCGACTCCGGTGACGCGCTTAGCGCCCAGCACCTTGGCCACGGCCTTGCCGGCCTCGACACGGATGCCCGCGGCCCGGGCCTGTTCGGCCAGGGCACCGCCGCCGGCGGCGCGGGCGTCCAGGATCACCGGCACCTCCAGCCCCTCGGCCTTCATCGCCAGGGCGGTGCGGTAGGCGTCGTCGTTGTTGGTCACCACGACCACCCGGTCACCCGGGGCCACGCCGTAGTTCACCGCGTAGTCGCGCACGGCCGAGGCCAGCATGACGCCGGGGACGTCGTTGCCCGCGAAGGACAGCGGCCGTTCGATGGCGCCGCCGGCGACCACGATCTGCGAGGCCCGGATGCGCCACAGCCGGTGACGGGGGCCGGACTTGTCGCTGAGGTGGTCCGTCAGGCGTTCATAGCCCAGGACGTAGCCATGATCGTAGACACCGGCGCCCATGCAGCGCAGGCGCAGGGTGACGTTGGGCATCGCCTCCAGCTCCGCGACCAGGTTGGCCACATGCGTTTCCGCCTCTTCGCCGGCGATCTTGCCACCGTCGACGGGCGCCCGCCCGCCCCAATGGGCGGTCTGTTCCAGCAGCAGCACCCTGGCCCCGGCCCGGCCCGCTTCCAGCGCGGCGGTCAGGCCCGCGACGCCGCCGCCGACCACCAGCACGTCCGCGAAGGCGTAGAGGTGTTCGTAGCTGTCCGCGTCCTTGTCCTTCGGCGCCTTGCCCAGACCCGCGGCCTGGCGCACGATCGGCTCATAGACCTTTTCCCAGAAGCTGCGCGGCCAGAGGAAGGTCTTGTAGTAGAACCCCGCCGGGAAGAAGCGCGACATCTTCGCGTTGATCGCCCCCACGTCAAACTCCAGGCTCGGCCAGTGGTTCTGGCTTTCGGCCTGCAGCCCGTCGAACAGCTCCTGCATGGTGGCGCGCTGGTTCGGTTCGAACCGTCCGCCGGTGCCGATGCCCATCAGGGCATTGGGCTCTTCCGAGCCCGAGGCCACGACACCGCGCGGACGGTGATACTTGAAGCTGCGCCCCATCATCACTTGGTCGTTGGCCAGGAGGGCCGAGGCGAGCGTATCGCCTTCATAGCCCTTCAGGCGCTTGCCGTTGAAGGTAAACTCGCGCATCGCGCCGCGGTCGATCAGGCGACCGCCCTGTGCAAGCCTGCTGCTCATCGCGCCCCTGCTCCTTTGCTCGTCGAAATTCCGGTCCGGCTCATGCCAGTTCGCGCCACTTGAAACCCGGGCGCTTGGCCCGGATGGTTTCCAACAGCTCTTCGGGCGGCCGGTGCGTGGCGGCCGCATAGGTGCCGAAGACCTCCAGCGTGGCGCTGTCGCGGGCGGCGTGGAACCACTTGCCGCAGCCGTGCACATGGCGCCAGCGTTCGAGATGCACGCCCTTGGGGTTCACCCGCTCGAACATGTAGTTCTCGAAGGCGGCGTCATCGGCGCCGGGACCTTCGCGGGTGATATGGGCCTCGCCACCGCAGTGGAACTCGGTTTCTTCGCCCCGCTGGCCGCAACAGGGACATTCAAGCAGCAGCATCGCAGCCTCCAGTTTTCAGATCCGGGGCGGGCCGCCCCGGGGTCGCGCAGACAAAAAGGCCGGGCGCATGATGCGGCCGGCCTGCGGTCAGGCAGCCGGACGCGGGGCGCGTCCAGCCACGCTTCATGTCACCTGCGACGGAGGCTTCAGCCGCCGTCAGGCAGGTCGATCTGGATTTCGGGTTCGTCAGCCGCAGGGACTTCGCCACCGGTAGAGATGTACCAGACGACGCCCGCCAACACGACGACGACGGCGCCCAGGATGAAGGCGAGGCCGGATTTTCCGGATTTCTCTGCCATGGGATGTCCTTTCTTCTTCTGTTTATCGAAGAAGGAACGCCCCATGCGGCACTCGGGTTCCCGACGCCGGCGAAGGACGCCCCGAAGGCAAACCCGACCGAAAAAACGACCGAACCGCGGCAATCTGCCCGCTGGCGATCCGTCTCGCCGGCCGTCGCCCCGCGCGAGGCTTCCACGAAAGCCCCCGAACCTAGGCGGCATTCCGGGCGTTCTGCCACATAATCGGGCGTATCCCCGCCCCCCCACCATTCAGAGCGTGATGGCGTTAACGCAGCCACAAGACCTTGTGCTAGGCTGGTCGGACAGCGCCGCGAACGTTCAACCTGCGACGGAGACAGAGCAGCATGACCGAGACGATCGACTTCCCGCTCGACCCGACCGGCGGGGCAGCCTTCGCGGCCCCGACGCACGTCGGCTTCACCCTTCTCGACCAGATCGAGGACCTGCCCGACAGCCCCGGCCTCTACGTCCTGATGGGACGTGACCCGCTGGGCAGCCTGCGCCCTCTGGGCTTCGGCCATGCCGAGCGCCTGAACCGTCTGCCCTTGGGCGTGGATTTCGCCCTGGCCCTTCAGGACGGTCTGCACTGCGTCGGCATCGCCCCCCTGCCCGCGGGCGTAAACGGCCCCGAACTGGCCTGCACCCTGGGTGAGACCATGGGCGCGCCGATCAACACCCGCCACGCCGCGCTGCGCGCGATCGAGGCGGCCCGGCTGACCGCCGACCCCGCGCCGGTCGCCGCCGAATAGGCGACCGGACAGAGCCGTGAAGGGGGAAAGGCGACGCTGCATCGGGGGCCTCAGTGCGCCACGCCTGCGGCGACGCTTTCGTCGATGAACCGGCCTTCGCGGAACCGTTCCAGGCCGAAGCCCTTGGCCAGCGGTCCGGGGGTGCCCTTGGCCATCATGTCGGCCATGGCCCAGCCGGAGCCGGGGATCGCCTTGAAACCGCCGGTGCCCCAGCCACAGTTGATGAAGCAGTTGCCAAGCGGCGTGGGCGAGATGATGGGCGAACGGTCGCCGGTCATGTCGACGATGCCGCCCCACTGGCGCAGCATCTTCAGGCGCGACACCATCGGGAAGGTCTCGATCAGCGCGCGGATGGTTTCCTCGATATGGTGGAAGGACCCGCGCTGCGTGTAGTTCAGGAAGCCGTCGGTGCCGCCGCCGATCACCATCTCGCCCTTGTCGGACTGGCTCATGTAGCCGTGCACGGTGTTGGCCATCACCACCACGTCCATGCAGGGCTTGATCGGTTCGCTGACCAGCGCCTGCAGCGCCATGCTCTCCACCGGCAGACGGAAGCCGGCCATCTCGGCCAGCACGCCCGAGTGGCCTGCAACGACGATGCCCAGCTTGTCACAGCCGATCGCGCCCTTGGTGGTCTCCACGCCGGTGACCTTGCCCCCTTCGGAGGTGACGCCGGTCACTTCGCATTTCTGGATGATGTCCATGCCCATGTCCGAGCACGCCCGGGCATAGCCCCAGGCCACGGCATCGTGGCGCGCCGTGCCGCCCCGGGCCTGCCACAGGGCCCCCAGAACCGGGTAACGCGGCCCCTCGATGTTCATGATCGGGCAGAGTTCCTTGACGCGCTTGGCGTCGACATATTCGGTTTCCACGCCCTGATAGGCATTGGCCTGCGCCGTCCGCTTCCAGCCGCGCACCTCATGCTCGGTCTGGGCCAGCATCAGCACGCCACGGGGGCTGAACATGACGTTGTAGTTCAGGTCCTGGCTCAGGGTCTCGTAAAGCGAGCGGGCCTTCTCGAAGAGCGCCGCGCTGTCGTCTTCGAGGTAGTTGGAACGAATGATGGTGGTGTTGCGGCCGGTATTGCCGCCGCCCAGCCAGCCCTTCTCGATCACCGCGACATTGGTGATGCCGAAGTTCTTGCCGAGGTAATAGGCCGTGGCCAGCCCGTGGCCACCGGCGCCGACGATGATGACGTCGTATTTCTTCTTCGGCACCGGAGAGGTCCAGGCGCGTTCCCAGCCGGTGTGATAACGGGCGGCTTCGCGGGCAATGGCAAAGGCGGAATAGCGTCTCATCGGCCTCTCGCAACTTTCATCTAAGGTGAATCGCAGGTCAGCACCCCTGGGGGTACCTTGGCCAGACCCTAGAGGCTTCCGCAGGAGAACCCCGCCATAATCCGCCACAATACGCCACGCTTGCGACATGGGCGCACAACGGGTCGGAAAGGGCCTTTTGTGCCGCAGCCGGCCACGATAGACCGGGGCGACACGCGCCGCATCACAGGTGAAACCGATGCTTTTCTGGACCATTGCCACCCTGATCTCCCTCGCCGTCGCCGCGCTTCTGGCGCGCCGGATGTTCACGGGCGGCCCCGAGGGAGAACCGGCGGAGGCCTATGACGTGGGCATCTACCGCGACCAGCTGGCCGAGGTGGAGCGTGATCTGGCCCGCGGCGCCCTGCCCGCCGAAGAGGCCGACCGGGTCCGGACCGAGGTGTCGCGCCGCCTGCTGGCCGCCGATGCGGCCGCGCGCGCCTCCGGCAGCGCCGGGACCAGAAGCCAGGGGCCGCGCCTGGCCGCCGCCGGCCTGGCGCTGGCGGTAATCCTTGGGTCGCTCTGGCTCTATTACGACCTCGGCGTCCCGGGCTATGGCGACATGCCGCGCGCGGGCCGCATCGCCGACGCCCAGGAGATGCTGCGTGACCTGCCCGCCCAGGCGGAGTTGGAGGCGAATGCCCCCCCCCTAGACATGGAGCCCGCGCAACCCTCCGAGGAGTTCGTGCAACTGATGGAAGAGCTGCGCAGTGCCGTGGCCGAGCGCCCCGACGACCCGCGCGGCCAGCGCCTTCTGGCGCGCAACGAGGCGGCCCTGGGCAACTTCGCCGCCGCCGCCCGTGCCCAGGCGGAGCTGTTGCGCCTGTCGGGCCCCTCGGCCAGCGGCCAGGACTATGCGGATTACGCCGACATGCTGATCCTCGCCGCCGGCGGCCAGATCTCCGCCGAGGCCGGCACCGCCCTGCAGCAGGCGCTGCGGCTGGATCCGCGCAACGGCACAGCCAGCTATTATTCCGGCCTGATGATGTCCCGGACGGGGCGGCCCGACATCGCCTTCCGCCTCTGGGACCGTCTGCTGAACAGCTCGCCCGCCGACGCCCCCTGGGTGCCGCTGATCCGCGCCCAGATGCCCCGCGTCGCCAGCCTGGCCGGCGAGGACGACTATCGCCTGCCCCCCGCAGCCGCGCCGCTGGCGCCGCTGGCCGGTCCCTCGCAGGAAGACATCGACAACGCCGCCGACCTGTCCGACGAAGGCCGGCAGGAGATGGTGCGCGGCATGGTCGGGCGCCTCAGCGAGCGGCTGGCCAACGAGGGCGGCTCGGCCCAGGAATGGGCACGGCTGATTTCCTCCCTCGGTGTGCTGGGCGAAACCGCCCAGGCCACCGAGATCTACGCGGAGGCGCAGCAGGTCTTCGCCGCCGACCCCGAGGCGTTGCAGATCCTGGCGATGGCAGCCCGCAGCGCAGGAGCAGCTGAATGATCTACGAGGATATCGCGGAGTTTGCCGAGGCCCTGCCGCAGATGCAGGCCCTGGCCGGGCTGGACCTGGGCGACAAGACCATCGGCGTCGCCGTCTCCGACAGCTTCCTGTCGGTGGCCACGCCGCTTGAGACGATCCGGCGCAAGAAGTTCGGCGTCGATGCCGAGGCGCTGTTGGCGATCATCGCCAAGCGCAACATCGGCGGTCTGGTCCTGGGCCTGCCGCGCAACATGGACGGCACCGAGGGGCCGCGTTGCCAGTCGACCCGCGCCTTCGCGCGCAACCTGACCCGGCTGACCGATCTGCCAATCAGCTTCTGGGACGAACGCCTGTCCACCGTTGCCGCTGAACGCGCCCTGCTGGAGGCCGATACCTCGCGTCGCCGCCGGGCCGAGGTGATCGACCACGTCGCCGCCTCCTACATCCTGCAAGGGGCGCTGGACCGGCTGCGCCACCTGAAAACGAACGGCTGATGGCGGGCGGCGCCGACGATCCCCGGGGCCGCAACGTCTGGCGGCGCGAGGCGGTGTCGTCGCCCTGCGTGAACATCTGCGTGATGCACCCCGAGGCCCGGCTCTGCACCGGCTGCCTGCGCACGGGGGAGGAGATCGCCGCCTGGTCGCGCCTGACGGAGGAAGAGCGCCTGGCGATCATGGCCCAGCTTCCGGCGCGCGGTCCCCTGGTGTCATCGCGTCGCGGCGGACGGAAGGGACGTCTGGCCCGGGGCACGCGCCCCGGCAAGACGGATCAGGGCGAGACCTGACCTCCGACAGGAGAACGACCGCACGGGATCCGCACGGTCGCTGATTAAACTGCTTCAATTTCGGAGGGCGCCGGTCAGGCCGCAGCGGTGTCCTGCGTGTCTTCCTGGACCAGTTCCACATGGGCCGCGGTCACCTGCCCTTCGCCGCCCTCGACGATGGCCACGACCTTACCACCCAGGGTGATCAGCGCGGCCCCCGGGTGACGATCATCACTGATGATCCCCACACGACCATTGCCCGCATCCTCGGGGCGATATTCCAGCACGATCTGGTCGCGCTCGGGATCGAAATCCCGGATCAGCGGCGCGTTCAGCGGAGCCCGCACCGCGGGTTCGGCAGTCGTCTCCGGCGCCGGGTCGTCCGGCAACAGGTCATCCTGGGCGCTGGCAACCAGCGCGCCGTCTTCCTCGACCGTATTCATCTCCGCCACCAGCGTACCGAGGGAGGAGGCCCAGGCCTCTTCCAGCGGCGCCTCGTAGCCGTCCTCCGTCAGGTCCGGCTCGGCCGCCAGCACCGCGTCGACCTCACCGTCGGTGACATCATGATCCCAGCCCTGCTGATGCACGACATCCTCGATCCGCGCACCGGTCCGGTCGGGGTCCGCCGGCGCCTCGTCCTGCGCGGCCTCCGCCACATCCTCGGGAGTCTCATCCTGCTCCAAGCTGGCCGACAGGCGCGCGGCCAGGGCCTCGGCCTCGTCCAGCGCCTGCTGATCCTCCTCGCTGCGGTTCCAGAACCGCATGCTGTCGCGCAGGCGTCGGCCCACGTCGTGACCGAAGATGCCCACGGGTTCTGCCTGATCTTCTGTATCCTGCACCGACGAACGTCGCGCGACGGAGGTGCTTTCGCGGTCCCCCTGGTAGGAGGTGAAGGCCACACCGATGGCGGCCAGCGCGACAACCGAAATGAGCTCCAACATGGTTTGATCCCTTTGCTGCAGACATAGAAGCAGGGGAATATGGCCAGCCTAGGGCCGGGCCGGAATAATCCGGCCAAAGGAAACGATTTTGCCTTTTCAAATTTATTGTCGCCACCACCGCCTACAATCTACGACAATCGCGCGCCGAACAGCGCCTATCCGCTATCTCTTGCGGCGCCCAAGGGTCGCAGCCGCAGCATGTTGGGAGGGCCTATAGAGGCAAAAATGGCAAAAATGCGCCCTGTCGCATGTGTTTTTCACGGCTGCGCGGAAACCGGCCGCTGCGCCTGCGCGACGGGCATCGCGGGCCTTTGTCGGCCCCGCCGGCGCCCGGCAGACTTGCCCGGGGACGCCCTATCCCTAGGGTGAAAGGGCCCGGCCCTGCCGGCCCTTGCCCCCGACCGGAGATCTGTCATGATCCGCCCCCTCGCCCTGTCCTGCGCTGCCCTGCTGGGGCTCGCCCAGCCCGGTCTCGCCATGGAACGCACCCTGACACTGCCTGCCCCCGTGCAGGACATCACCGCCACGCTGGAGACACCCGACAGGGCCGCGGACGGCCCATTGCCCGCCGTGCTGCTGCTGCATGGGTTCACCGGCACCCGGGACGAGCTGGCCATTCCCGGCACCGACGAGGGCGTCTTCTCGCGCAGCGCCCGTCTGATGGCCGAGGCGGGCCTTGCCAGCCTGCGCATCGATTTTCGCGGCTCAGGCGACAGCGTGGGCGCCATGAGCTATGCCGACACCACCTTCGAGGGTCAGGTCGAGGACGCCCAGACCGCGCTGGCCTGGCTACGGCAGGAAGGGTTCGCGCCCATCTACCTTCTGGGCTGGAGCCAGGGCGGCCTGGTCGCCACCGGCGTCGCCGGGCGCAGCGAAGGGGTTGGCGCCGTCGCGCTGTGGAACGCGGTGGCCGATCCCGTGCCGACCTACACCGGCCTGCTGGGACAGGCGATGTTCGACGCCGCCGCGGCGGCAGATGACCCCGACACGCCGATCAGCACCGGCCTGCCCTGGGGGGCCGAGGTGGCCCTGAAACCGGCCTTCTTCGAGGGGGTCCGAAGCTACGACCCGCTGGCCGAGATCGCGGCCTACCCAGGCCCGCTACTGGTCGCACAAGGCAGCCAGGATACGCTAGTCGGCCCGGGCTCTGCCGACCGGCTGCTGGAGGCCCATGACGGGCCGGAGGCGAAGTACACCGACGAGATGGACCACAGTTTCAACATCTTCACGGGGACCGAGGCGCTGGACGCGCTGATCGCCCGCACCATCGCCTTCTTCGCGGAAAACTGAGGGGACGCGCGACGTCCTGAGAGCCGCCCGCTCCCCCTGCGCAGTTGCGCTCTGTCAGGCCTGCGCGCCCTGCGAAAAGCCCTATGCGTGCGCGCCTTCCGGCGCGACCATGGCCAGCGCCGCCTCGACCACCTCCGGGCCCGCGCCCGCGCGGTGTCCATGTTCCGACAGGTGCCGCCGCCAGGCCCGGGCCCCGGGGCGCCCCTGGAAAAGACCCAGCATGTGCCGTGTCACCTGCGCCAGCTTGCCCCCCGCCGCCACGTGGCGTTCGATGTAGGGGAGCATGGCGCGCACGGCTTCCTCTGGGGTCAGGGCTGCATGATCCTCGCCATAGATACGACGGTCGGCCTCGCACAGGATATTGGCCGGCTCATGATAGGCCGCCCGGCCGATCATCACCCCGTCCAGCCCCTGCGCCAGCAGATCCTCGGCCTGCGCTAGCGTGCCGATGCCGCCATTGATCGAGACATGCAGATCGGGGAAGGCTGCGCGCATGCGCAGCACCAGGTCATAGTCCAGCGGCGGGATGTCCCGGTTTTCCTTAGGGCTGAGGCCCTGCAGCCAGGCCTTGCGCGCATGGATCGTCACCCGGCGCACGCCGGCGGCGCGGATTTTTTCCAGGAAGTCGGGCAGAACCGCCTCCGGGTCCTGATCATCCACGCCGATGCGGCACTTCACCGTCACCTCGGCGGGCTGGGCCTCGGCCATGGCGGCAACGCAATCGGCCACCAGCTCCGGGTGCTGCATCAGCACCGCGCCGAAGGTGCCGGACTGCACCCGATCCGACGGGCAGCCGCAATTCAGGTTGATCTCGTCATAACCCGCCTCGGCCCCCAGCTTCGCCGCCTGCGCCAGCTCGACGGGGTCCGACCCGCCGAGTTGAAGGGCCACCGGGTGTTCCTCCGGGTTGGACTCCAGCAGGTGCAGCGCCCCGCCCCGCACCAGCGCGGGGGCGGTCACCATTTCGGTATAGAGCAGGGTCCGCGCCGAGAGCAGCCGATGCAGATAGCGGCAATGACGGTCCGTCCAGTCCATCATGGGTGCGACGGACAGGCGTGCGGCCGTTGGCAAATCTTGTTTTTTAATTTTCTCAGCCACTTATATGCGCCTCGCCTTCGTCTCGTTCCGGCCTGTTATGTACCAAACACGCCGATTTCGACGCTGGACTTGGCACAACCTCCCAAACAGGATTCCCATGTACCAAGTCAGGAGGTCAACATGGGCTCGATCAGTATACGCAAGCGAAAGAATGGCAGCAGCAGCTACCTTGCCCGCGTGCGAGTGATGCGAGACGGAACCTCCTATCATGACACGAAGACCTTTGACAGACGCCCCGCCGCAACCGCCTGGATAAAGAAGCGAGAGAAAGAGCGAGCAAAACCTGCTGCCTTGGAGGAGTGGAACGTATTTGCCCCCCGTTGCCCAAAGCGATTGAGCGCCACACAGAGGAAACTGTGAAGGACATCGGTCGCACCAGGGCGCAGGTCCTCAGGACCATCTCCACCTACCCGATCGCCGCTCTGCGCTGTTCCACCATGAAGTCGAAGGATATCATCGAGTTCCTTCAGTCACTGCCCGGACAACCGCAAACCGTCGGGACCTACGCGAGCCATCTCGCCTCCATATTCGCCATAGCACGACCAATGTGGGACTTCCCACTAGATGACCAGGAGATGAGAGACGAGAGACGCGATCACCGTCGCGCGCCGTACAGGGATTATCTCCCGCTCAGCCCAGCGGAACCGCAGACCCACTCTCGATGAACTCGACCGGTTGCTGGCCCATCTCATTAATCGGCGCCAAAGAACACCTCAGGCCATGCTCATGCACAAGGTGATCGTGTTCGCTCTTTTCTCGACGCGCCGACAGGCAGAGATCATCCGCCTCACCTGGGATGATTCCCATAAGGAGCACAAGCGCATCCTGGTCCGTGACATGAAGCATCCCGGCGAGAAGCTTGGAAACGATACCCGGGTCGATCTGCCCGAGGAGGCCATTCGGATTATCGACAGCATGCGCAAGAGCAAGGCTGAAATCTTCCCCTACTCTCCGGACGCGATCACGGCCAACTTCACCCGCGCTTGCAAGCTGCTCGGGATTGAGGATCTGCACTTCCACGATCTACGCCACGAAGGCATTTCGCGATTGTTCGAGATGGGCTGGAGCATTCCCCATGTCGCTGCCGTCAGTGGGCCCAGGTCTTGGGTCAGCCTGAAACGCTACACGCACATTCGGGAAACAGGCGACAAATACGCCAACTGGCTTGGAACGCAGCTTGCGATCGACAACACGTGATACGGCGACCCAAGCTTAACCTTCGCGCGACCGGTTTCGCTTTACCCACGAAGATAATGGAGCATGTGGACCGGAGAAGGCAATCCCCGCATCTATGAGGAAATCAAATCTTGGTAGGCGAGACACCGAGCGCGCAGAAAGTCACATACTCCCGTTGACTGGATTCCCTGAAAAGCCCGCGTTTTGAAATCCCCCCTGAACCAGAAGAGACGATCACCTGCGAACGCTTCTGGTGAGGTGGCTTGGCGCTATATGTCCAAGCGACCTTGGCTTTCGGTCGACCTCGGAAAAACAGCTCCCCAAATCATTCGTCCGGCACACCATGCCACTGGAACGGCACCGAGTGCCCGCTCTCTGCAAACCGCCGCTCGAAATCCTGCGCGACCTCCTCCACCGTGATCGCGGAAAATTGCGCCAGCAGCCGCGCCTCGGCCTCTGCCAGCGTTGCGTCCAGCCGCGCGTCGACCGCCTGTTCGACGAGGCACGACGAGGGATCCGCCTGTGGCCCGATGTTGAATAGCGGCGGGTGACCGACCGCCTCGTAGACATCGCGCAGGCTGATCCTGGCCAGTGGGCAAGCCAGTTGCCAACCGCCGCCATGGCCCTTTTCCGACGTCACGATTTCCCGCTCGCGCAGCCCTGCCATCATCCGGCGCACCACCACGGCATTGGTCGAGATCATCTGAGCGATCTGCTCCGAGGTGGCACGCCCGACGTGCCGGTCCATGTGGATCAACACGTGCAACATGCGGGACATGCGAAGATCGCGCGCCATGGGGTTTCCTTTCCTTGTCTGTCCAGCCTCATTAGCAGCACTCAAGTAACAACGAAAGTTTCGTGTCTTGAAGGCGCGCGTCGACTCACGTAACTTTTAGTGATACATTAAAAGGAAACACAATGGATCATGATGTCATCGTCATTGGCGGGAGTTTTGCCGGGCTCGCCGCCGCAATGCAGCTCGCCCGCGCCCGCAGACGCGTCTGCGTGCTCGACACCGGCGCCCCCCGAAACCGCTTTGCTGCCGCCTCGCACGGGTTCCCCGGGCAGGATGGGCGCTCCCCGCAGGCGATCCGCACGACCCTCAGACACGAACTCTCGGCCTACCCCACTCTGTCCTTTCGAGACGGCACGGCGGTTTCGGCGGTGCGCGACGGAGACGGATTTCGGGTGACATTGGCAAAGGGCGGAGACATCACCGCGCGGCGGCTGGTGCTGGCCTTCGGTGTCCGCGACAGCCTGCCCGACCTGCCCGGGGCGAGCGAACGCTGGGGAAACACCTTGCTTCATTGTCCCTATTGCCATGGCTATGAGCTGAACGGCGGGCCAGTCGGCGTTCTGGCGCGCGGCGAAGCGGCGCTGCATCAGGCGATGCTGCTGCCGGATTGGGGGCCGACCACGCTCTTTACGCAAGGCCGGCTCGCCCTCTCCGCAGATCAGCGGCAAGGCCTGGCCGACCGGAGGGTCACGGTCGAGGAAACGCCTGTCGCGGACCTGCTCGGCACCGCGCCGGCGCTCGACGGGGTGCGCCTGGACGATGGACGAGAGGTTGCGCTGGCGGGGCTGTTCCTGGCTCCCGACACCGCGCCCTCCTGCGATCTGGCACGTGATCTTGGCTGTGCACTGACGGACGGCCCGACCGGCCCCTATGTGGCCGTCGACCCGATTCAGGCCACCAACCAGCCCGGCGTCTTCGCCGCCGGCGACCTTGCCAGCCCCATGCCCAACGCCACGATCGCCTCGGCCTCGGGCGTGATGGCGGGCAGCGCCGCGCACCGCTCGCTGATCTTCGACCCCGATCTGACCGTAACGGCTTGACGGAACATCGCCATGCAACAAACCACCCGAGACTTCTGGAACGACCGCTGCCGCGAAAAGACCGGCGGGACCTCCGGCAAACCCGGCCTCGTTCTGTCCCTGTTCGCCGGTCCGCTGCAGCCGGGGACGGCGCTGGAACTGGGCTGCGGCCGGGGCGACGACGCGCTCTGGCTCGCCCGGCAGGGCTGGCAGGTGACAGCGGTGGACGTGTCCGCCGTGGCGCTCGCCTACGCCTCTGAAGAATCCGCCCGCGCCGGACTGGCTGGGACCCTCCGCTTCGAAGAACACGATCTGGCCGAAACCTTCCCGGACGGCACCCACGACCTCGTGGTCGCCAGTTTTCTGCAATCGCCGCAGGATTGGCCGCGCGCCCGGGTGCTGGCCCGGGCTGCGAGTGCGGTGGCCACCGGCGGGCGACTGCTGATCACCGAACACGGCAAGCGTCCGCCGGGCTCCGAGGCGGCAGAGGATATGGTGTTTCCCAGCGCCGAGGAAACGCTGGCCTCGCTTGCCCTCGATCCGCGCCAGTGGCGGCGGCTGTGCGTCTGTGCCATCGCCCGCAAGAGCACCCGGCCCGAGGTGCAGAGCCAAACGGCCGACGACAACGTGATCTTCCTGCAGCGGCTGGGCTGAGGAAGGGATTTCGTTCAGCGCCCCTTTTCCCGCTCCGGCCACACCCGGCCCTTGTCCCCGGGGCGGGGTTTGTTTGGCGCTGCCGGACAGACTCCGTGGCGGCAGGCCTGCCAAGAGTATCGACATACCGCGGGGCATAAATTATCTATAATTCATGAAGCATACCCCCGAAGAGACCCAATCCACCCGCATTGCCCGCATCCTCGCCGATCGCATCATTTCGGGCGAGATGCCGCCCGGCGCGCGGTTGCGGCAGGACCACATCGCCGCCGAGTTCGGCGCCAGCCATGTCCCGGTGCGCGAGGCCTTCCGCGCATTACAGACCCAGGGCCTGGCGGAGAGCGAACCAAGGCGCGGCTTTCGTGTTACCGAGTTCGACATTGCCGAATTGCGCGAGGTGGCCGAGATGCGTTCCAGCCTCGAAAGCCTGGCGCTGCGCCATGCCGCGCCCAACATGACGCGCAGGATTCTTCAGGAAGCGGAGGAAGTTACGCGGCGCGGCGACAGCGCCAGCACGGTGCGCGACTGGGAGGCGGCGAACCGCCACTTTCACCGATTGATCCTTGCCCCCTGCCGGATGCCACGGCTCTTGCGAACCATCGACGACCTTCAGGCGGCAAGTGCGCGCTTTCTCTTCGCCGCGTGGCGACGCGACTGGGAGGCGCGCACCGATCACGATCACCGCGCCATCCTCGACGCGCTACGCAGAGGGCAGACCGATCTTGCCTGCGCCACGCTTGCACGCCACGTCGGCTGGATTGGAAAACGCAAACCTGCTGCAAAAAATTCTGATTCAAGGGAGGCTTACGAGATTCTCAGATAATTATCTATAATCTTGATTGCCTGCGCCCTAACTAGCCCTCCTAATTATAGATAGATTCTACACCGATCTTCGGAGGACAGACACATGGCATTTCTCGACCCATCCCAGACCCGCCCCGCATCGCTCTGGCGCGGCATCGCGGTCGTACTTGGTGGCGCCCTGCTGATAACAATCGGCGCCAAGGTTCAGATCCCGTTCTGGCCGGTCCCGATGACGCTTCACACGCTGGCCGTGTTCCTTCTCGCCGCCGCGCTCGGACCGAGGCTTGGTTTCGCGGCGATGGCAACCTATCTGGCCGTTGGTGCATTGGGCCTGCCGGTCTTTTCCAATGCGCCGGAACGCGGCATCGGGCTTGCCTATCTCGTCGGGCCGACGGGCGGCTACCTCGCGGGCTATCTGCTCTCGACATTGATCGTCGGCTGGCTGTCCCGCAATCGGGGGTGGATCGGCCAGGCACTTGCGATGCTCGCCGGTCTTGCCATCGTCTATGCCGTCGGCCTGCTCTGGCTGACCGCCTTCGTTCCGCTTCCCGGCCTGATCGCCGCAGGCTTCACACCATTCATCCTCGGCGATCTGCTCAAGGTCGCCCTGGCCAGCGGCCTGAACACGGCGATCAACTGCCTGAAGGGGCGCACACAATGATCCGGACCGACTGGACCATGCAAGAAGCACGGGAGATTCACGCCCTGCCCTTTCCCGACCTGCTGCACCGCGCCCAGACGCTGCACCGCGCCCATTTCGACCCGACCACGATCGAGACCGCGAACCTGCTCAGCATCAAGACCGGCGGCTGCCCGGAGGATTGCGGCTATTGCTCGCAATCCGCCCATCACGAGACGGGCGTAAAGGCCACCAAGTTGATGACAACGGAGGAGGTTCTGGCAGCCGCCACGCGCGCCAAGGCCGCCGGGGCGCAAAGGTTCTGCATGGGCGCCGCCTGGCGCAGCCCCAAGGACCGCGACATGGACAAGCTGTGCGACATGGTGCGCGGGGTGGCCGATCTGGGGCTGGAAACCTGCATGACGCTGGGCATGCTCTCGCCCGAGCAAGTCGCGCGGCTGAAGGCGGCAGGGCTCGATTTCTACAACCACAACATCGACACCTCGCCAGCGTATTATGCCCAGATCGCCAGCACCCGCACGATGGAGGACCGCCTCGATACGGTCGAACAGGTCCGTAAGGGCGGCATCAAGGTCTGCTGCGGCGGCATCCTCGGCATGGGCGAGGCCGAGGAAGACCGCATCGCCATGCTGGTAACGCTGGCGACCCTCCCCGCGCATCCCGACAGCGTGCCGGTGAACCTGTGGAACGAGGTCGAGGGCGTGCCGGTACAGGCGCGTGCGCAAACCGTCGATCCCTTTGCGCTGGTGCGGCTTGTGGCGCTGGCCCGCGTCCTGATGCCGGCCTCGGTCGTGCGCCTGTCGGCCGGGCGCACGGGGATGAGCGACGAGGTGCAGGCGCTGTGCTTCCTTGCCGGGGCGAACTCGATCTTCGTGGGCGACCAGCTTCTGACAACCGGCAACCCGGCGGCGTGGAAGGACGCGGACCTGCTGCTTCGGCTCGGCATGCGGATCGCTCCGGCGAAGGCCCCCGCCCGGGTCTCCGCGGAATAGGCTCAGCCCCGGCAAGGATCTCCGCTGCCGGGGCAATCTGCCTTTGTCTCCGCCGGAACAGCAGCGAACCCACGGTCCGGCGCGGCAACGATAGGCTTGGCGCTCCAATTCGGCGGAAACGAAACCCGGGTGCCTTCCTCAAATCACAGGTAGTGCTGGGTCAGTACGAGACCGAGGCAAATCACGCCAATTCGCAGACATTGCGGGTTCATGCGTCGTGCCAACCTGCCGCCCAGAGCACAGCCAATGGCAGCTCCGATGAAAATCAGTGCAGCCGGCCCCCACGACACGGCGCCGCCAAAGGAGAAGATGAGAACGGCGATGGTGGTCGTCAGGGTGGCCAGGGCGTTCTTTATGATGTTTGTCCGTTGCAGCTCATAGCCCGACGTCACCGTCAGCAGCGCCAGAAGCTACACGCCCAGCCCGGCCCCGAAGTAGCCTCCATAGAGCGCCACGTCCCCCTCTGACATAGTTGCCGCCCCGGCTCCGGCCACCACCTCGCGCCGCGCTAGCCAGCGGTTCAGTGCGGGCCCCGACGCGAAGAGCAAAGTCACGAAAAGCAGGAGCCATGGGATCAGCCTTCGAAACAGCGCATCTTCTGACGCCAGCATCAGCGCGGCCCCTGCCGCCGAGGCCAACGTGAACAACACCACCCGCCGCGGTCGCGCGACAATATCCTGCCGCAGCACCGCCCCTTCTCCGATCACGCCTGCCGCATGGCCGGGCCAGATCGCCACCGCAAGCCATTGCGATTGATAAAGATAATACCGCTCAGAGCGCGCCGGTCATCAACCCGGGGCTTGCCGTGCGACTTGGGGACGTAAGGCTCCAGACGCGCCATCTGCGCATCGCTCAACCAGAAGATATCTGACATGTTCACCGCTCATTTTCGAACGGTGAATCACGCTCACCCAACCAAATCAATGGGTCCTGACCCTAGACCTCCCTTGGACCGGCCGGAAACCCATGATCTCGGGCGGCAAAGGTCATCGCTGCGGCCAGCGCGATCAGCAGCAACAGGCCCGGCGCAAGGCTCTCCGGCCCGAACCTCTCCAGAAGCAGCCCGCCCGCCAAACCGCCGCCGGCAATCGCGGTGCTCCACATGGTCACGAGCATGGACTGCGCCAGATCCGCCGCGGGTCCGGCCGCCTTGGCGCTGGCGGTCTGGAACAGGGTCGCGCATCCACCGAAGGCCAGCCCCCAGATCGCGCTGGCCGCATAGATGGCCGTCGGCGTGTCGCGCCAGATCCAAAACATGGCCGCCGCCAAGGCGAAGAGCGCGATACTGGTGAGAGTGATTACTCTCAGGCGGGTGTCGATCAACATCCCGACGATCCAGATGCTGACCAGCGAGGCGAGGCCGAAGACCAGCAGCACGGCATCCGTGCGCTCGACCATCCCCGCGCCCGCCAGGAAAGGCGCGATGTAGGTGTATAGGATGTTGTGGGCCAGCACGAAGCTGAGCACCACCCCAAGCACCGGGCGGATGCCCGGAAGCGTCAGCACGCCGCGCAGGGTTCGACGCTGACCTGCGGGTTCACCAGCAAAATCCGGTACCTTGGCCAGAACCCAGACGATCAGACCGACGGTCAGGAGGCTCATCAGGCCAAAACAGGCGCGCCAGCCGAGGATCGCCCCGAGGAAGGTGCCGGCGGGGACACCGAGCGACAGGGCGAGCGGCGTGCCTGCCATGGCGACGGCAATCGCCCGCCCCTTCAGATGATCGGACGCCATGCGCGCGGCGTAGCCCGCCGCCAGCGCCCAGAGCAACCCCGCCGCGACCCCTGCCACGAAGCGGGCCGACAGTGTCAGGGCGTAGCTGGTCGACAGCGCCGTGACCGTGTTCGCAATCAGGAAGCCCACGATCGCGGTCATCAGCAGCGGCTTTCGGCGCAGGCCCTGCGTCAGGGTCGTCAGCGGGATCGCGGCCACCAGCGAGCCGATGGCGTAGACCGTCACCAACT
Source organism: Pseudooceanicola marinus (assembly GCF_002786295.1). Taxonomy (GTDB): domain Bacteria; phylum Pseudomonadota; class Alphaproteobacteria; order Rhodobacterales; family Rhodobacteraceae; genus Pseudooceanicola; species Pseudooceanicola marinus. The sequence continues at coordinate 75,740 of NZ_PGTC01000029.1, forward strand.
GCCCGGCCCCGGCCTCCGACACGCCCAGCCCCTGCCCGATTGCGGGCAGCAAACCGGCGGGAAGGGCTTCGGTCAGGATGGTGATGAAAGCCGCCATGGAGAGCGCCAGCAGCGCCGCCCAGGGAAACCGTGCCCCGGCGCTGTGAACCGTAGAAGGCATATGTATATCACTCATGGCCGGTCTCCCGCGCCTGTGTGGCGGGGCGGCCTTCAGGCCGGGGGCATCCTGCTGCCAGAGCCGATGGTGTCGTGCAGATCATCTTGTGTCCTCAGTCGGTTGAGATGTCTGAGGGATTGTGCGGGCTTTGCCATTGAGGAGAAATAGGCTTCAATTCCGATGTTTTCGGACTAAAATGTCCTGCATGTCGATCTCCACGGACAGCCTCGGCGCGCTCAACGTCTTCATTCAAGCGGCGGAAACGCGCAGCTTCACCGTAACCGGGCGGCAGCTCGGCGTGTCGTCCTCGGCGGTGGGCAAGGCCATTGCCCGGCTCGAGGACCGCATGGGTGTGCGGCTGTTTCATCGGTCGACACGCGCGATCACGCTGACAGCGGAAGGGCAGATGTTCCTCGAACGGTGCCGCCGCGTTCTGAGCGAGTTGGAGGCGGCGGAGCTGGAGCTGGCACAAACCCGCGCGCGCCCTGCCGGCCAGTTGCGCGTCAGCCTGCCGCTGGTCGGGATGCTGATGATGCCGACGCTGACCGCCTTTATGGAGACCTGGCCCGAGATCGAGCTGGATCTCGATTTCAGCGACCGGCTGGTCGATGTGATCGAAGAAGGTTTTGACGCGGTGATCCGTTCGGGCGAACCCACGGACTCACGCCTGATGACACGGCGCCTCGGCAGTTCCGGCTTTCGCGTCGTCGGGTCGCCCGCCTATTTCGAACGGCACGGGACGCCCCGGTGCGCGGCAGAGCTTGCGCAGCACCGCTGCCTGCATCACCGTTACCCCAGCACCGGCAGGCTGGAACCCTGGCATATCGAGGGGCTGGCGGAGGGAGCCCTGCCCCGCACGGCAATCTCCAGCGCCATCGAGCCGCTGCTCGACATGGCCGAGCACGGACTGGGCATCGCCTGTCTGCCCGATTTCGCGGTGCGCGCCCATTGCGCAGACGGGCGGCTTGTTGCGGTGCTGGAGGATGCCGTGAAAGGAAATGCGGAGTTCCGCGTCTACTGGCCGTCGAGCCGGCATATCTCGCCGAAACTGCGGGTCTTCGTCGACTTCATGGCCGAAACCCTGTTTGCAAGCGCGCCGGAAGCGGCCTCGTTCCGCAGTTCGCCGACCGGGAAGAGTTCCCCGCCCGAGGAAACATGAAAGACTATGTCCTCGTGAAAGGAGATGAGCACGGGCGCGCCCATACCGGGCTCGCCCCTAGCCTCCGGCGCCGGGCCCGGAGCGCCGCCTCCATCAGGAAATGCTCCGCGATGCAGGAACGCTGGGCCGGCATGCTCGCCTCGGAGTTCTATTGCGCAGACCACGTTTCCTCAGGTCGATCCCAAAAGAACTGACTGATACCGTTTTCTGAAACCTGCACTTTCGAATTATTCGTTTTTCGGCCGCCGCCCCGAGGCTTACCCTCTGCAGAGAACCTTGAGGCAGAGGACATCTCTATGCTCACCGATCGCCCCTTGGCGAGTAGCGCAATGCCCCGCCGCAACAGCTCTGTGCCCAGCTTGGTGACCAGATCGCATCTAACCGGGCGGAACTCGGTTTCGCGTCATTGGCAGGTCCGCGAGTTCGCGACGGCTCATCTTCCTGATGACCGGATGCGACAAAGGGTCTTCGTCCCATTGGCGGCGAAGGGCATCCGCCGCAAGGCGCGCATTGCGGATACGGCGCAGGGCACGAGCGCGGCGCCAGCGGCGCAGCATTCTGGCGAACGGTTTGAACATGCCGATAGCATCCAGTGACCCAGGCCTCGCAGCAATCGAGGTTTGAACGAAGCTCGTGAAGAAAAACTATAGCTCTCATGGTGGCCGCCTGCCTCTTGTTGGCCTGCGCGCTGTCGAAGCGGTTTTGAGGTTGGGCAACCTCAACGCAGCGGCAGACGAGCTTTGCGTCACGCCGGGTGCCGTCAGCCAACAGGTGATCAAGGTCGAGGCGTATCTGGGGATCAAGCTTTTCCGGCGGACTCCCCAAGGGCTCGCACCGACGGAAACGGCGCGAAGGCTGGCGGAGCGACTTCATACGGGCTTCCGGGACATTGCCCGCGCCGTTGCGCTCGTAGAGCCGCCACGCCCCAAAGGTGTTGCTGTCTCAGCGCCGCCCGTTTTTGCCGCGAAATGGCTCGTGTGGCGCCTGCATCGCTTCACCGAGGCTCAAAGCAAGCTGAAAATCTCGATTGAGGCCACGACGGATTTCGCGGATCTCGACGACAACCGGATCGACGCCTGCATTCGCGTCGGCAGGGGCGATTGGGCCGAAACGAGGGCGATACACCTGGCCGACATTCGTGTCTTTCCTGTTTTCGCCCCCGAGTTTGCGAACCGAATTCGTACCCCTGCGGACCTGCTGAACATTCCGATAATCCGTGACGCAGGGTCGGGCTTTGACTGGAATCACTGGCTGCGACCAAACGACATGGACGCCGCGCAACTACCGGACGGACCATGCTATTCGGATGCATCGCTCTGCCTGGATGCGGCGATTGCCGGCCAGGGCATCTTCCTGTCCTGGGAAACCCTGTCGCACGATGCGCTTCGCATGGGGCGGCTGCACGCCCTGCCGGGACGATTTCGTACTGGCTCTGCCTACTGGTTCGTCGAAAACGCGCAGCACAGCAGATCGAAGCCCGCGCAGCGATTCCTCGACTGGCTGCGCGAAGAGTTGAACGCATGTCTGAATTGACCCGGCAACCCCAACGGATCGTTGTGACCGGTGCCAGCGGGCGTCTGGGTAAGACAATCGCCACGGTCGCCCGACGGGCTGGTGCGCAAGTCGTCTCCTGCGATCGCGTTCCGGCGCCGAACGTGGTGACTGCGGACATCCGCGATCTGCATCGCCTTGCCTCGCTGTTCGACGGTGCGGATTGCGTGATCCACTGCGCCGGGCTGCACGCGCCCCATGTTGGCGTCAGGCCGGACGCCGAGTTCCGTGACATCAACGTCGAGGGGACCGCAACCGTTCTGCGCGCCATGCGGCAGGTTGGGGTCCGCTCGCTTGTGTTCACCAGCACCACGGCCCTGCTTGGTGGCGGCGCGCGCGCGGGGGAGCCTGCACGCTGGATCGATGATGTGACCCAACCGCGGCCGCGCAGCATCTATCACGAGACAAAGATAGCGGCAGAGCACCTCATCAGATCGGCGTGTGGTGTGTCGCTCTCGGCATCGATACTGCGGGTCGGGCGCTGTTTCGAGGAACCGCGCGATATCATGGCGATCCATCGTTTGTCGCGCGGCATTGATCCCCGTGACGCCGCCATGGCGCATCTGCGTGCCGCCCGCTTTACGCAACGGGATCCGGAGCCGCTCATCGTAAGCTATTCAACGCCGCTCCAGCGATCTGACTGTGGCGGGCTCGGTCACCAGGCCGCGAGAGTCATCCGCAACCGCTGCCCCGTTCTGGCACGACGTTTCGACATGCTTGGCTGGTCACTCCCGAAGACAATCGACAGGGTATACGATAACAGCACTGCCCGATCACGATGGGGTTGGACCCCGAAACTGGGGCCGGAAACCATGCTAGAACCTCAATTCCGCTAAACCCGTATCTGAACTTCGCAGGTCTGGTGTTCAGTCTGGCTCGATCCATCCCCGGACAAGGTGCACATTCGCCGCACAATAGCGGCTTCTTTCCCACAAGGTTCCCTCACATTCCAAACTCCACGTCGCCAGTCCGGCATGCAAAGGTCATGGTTTGGTGGCACCTCCCTCAAGGCTTCGCCCTCCCGCCGCGACCAGCCAACGGCGGACCGTGCGTTGCTCCTCCTCGGAGAACCCCTCCGCCAGGTCGGTTTCGAGCGCGTATACCAGCCTTTTTGCCCGGACAAGCACCTGTCGCCCTGCATCTGTCAGCTCGATTCGCCGCTTGCGCCCATGCTCCTGGTGCGGATGGCGTCGGATGAGCGCCGCATTTTCGAGGTTCCGCAGGATTGTGCTCATCGTCTGCGGGGTCAGCAGCGCGATCCGCGCCAGATCGGCGCTGGAATGCTCGGGATAGGCGTCCAACATGGTCAGTGCGGCGAATTGCGGCTGCGTCAGCCCGGTCTCGCGCAGAGAGGTTTCCACTCGGTGCCGATAGCCGTTCGCCGCCTGGCGCAGAAGATAGCCCAAGTAGCCATCCGGTCCGCGCTTGTCCGTACCCTCGCCCGGAAGGAGTCTTGTCGTCTTGCCCATTGTCAGAACTCTGATATTAATGTCAGCACTCTGACAATAAAATGAACGAGGATCTTGTCCAAGATGGAAACCGACCGGAACATGACCTATTCGGATTTCGAGCGGGACCACCCCGCAGCGCTGGCTGCGCTCCTTGCCATGAGCAAGGCGGTCGATGCCTCCGGGCTTGAGAAGGCCCTGACCGAACTGGTGAAACTGCGCGTTTCCCAGATCAACGCCTGCGCCTTCTGCATCGAACTGCACCTGAGCGTGGCGCGGCGCGCGGGCGTCGATGAGGCAAAGCTCGACCTGCTGCCGGCCTGGCACGACAGCGCCGCTTACAGCGCCCGGGACCGCGCCGCGCTCGCCTGGGCCGAACATGTCACCCTGACGCCGACAGCCGCCTTGCCCGCCGAGACCCGTACCGCGCTCGATGCGGTCTTCGACGCGTCCGAACAGGTCAACCTGACCGTCGCGATTGCCAATATCAACGCCTGGAACCGCATTGCCGGGGCGCTGCATTTTCCCACCCGGACCCCGGCGGCGGCCTGATGAACAAGATCGTTCCAGTCGAGGATGCCGCCACCGTCGCCACCTGTTTCGAACTCATGCGGCAGCTCCGTCCGCATCTTGGAAGCGCCGCCGAATTCGTGGCCCGTTGGCAAAGCCAGAGCGCCGAAGGCTACCGGCTGCTTGCGATCCACGAAGGCGGCAAGCCCGTGGCGCTGGCCGGATACCGGATTCAGGAGAACCTGATACACGGGCGGCATATCTACCTCGACGATCTGGTGACGGATCAGAGCCGTCGCAGCCGCGGTCTTGGTCAGCGCCTGCTGGACCATGTGCAGGAGATCGGCCGGGCGGCGGGCTGTGGCCGGCTGAGTCTCGACACCCCGTTGTCGAACGCCTTGGGCCATCGTTTCTATTTCCGCCAAGGGATGCTTGCCAGCGCCTTGCGGTTCAATATCCCCTTGACCGGCGTGGAATGAGCACGCTTCTCCACATCAGCGCCAGCTCGCGGACGGCGAACTCCCGCAGTCGGCGATTGGGGCAACGCGCCAGCGAACGGATCTGCGCGGCGCATCCCGCGCTGAAGCTTTGCCGCCGCGACCTGACACAACCGTTCCTGCCGCACCCCGACGAAGCTTTTGTCGAGGCCAGCCTGCGCCCTGCCTTGAACCGGACTGCGGACGATCGCGCAGCCCTCGCCCTGTCCGAGAGCCTGATCGCCGAGCTGGAGGTCTCTGACCTGCTTGTTATCGACTTTCCGATGTACAACTTCGCGGTGCCGTCCAGCCTGAAGGCCTGGCTGGATCTGGTTCTCCGGCCGAACCGAACGTTCCGCGTCACCGCGAAGGGCAAAATCGGGGCGCTCGCGGATCGCCCGGCGATTTGCATCATGGCCGCCGGCGGGCGCTTTGACGGCCCCCAGGCGCAGCCCGATTTTGCCACGCCCTATCTCCGCCACGCCCTGCAAACCATTGGCATCGGCAGCAGCCAATTCTTTATCTTTGATCGCGCCGGGAGAGCCCAACACCAAGAGACGGATCGAGATTTTGATCGCTGGATCGGAGGGCTACTGAGAACAATTAGACCGGGTCATGCGCCGCTTCGGCAGTCCTTGCCATCGAGCGAGCCACACTAAGAAATTTCGCACTTCTCTGCATCATCGTATTTAACCGAGGGCCAACGCAACGCCGACCGATAGTATGAGCATGATAGCGAATGCGATATTGATTGCGCGCCCCAAGCTCGGATCTTCCAGAAAGCGGGCGAATGTGCTTCCGAACGCAAGCCAAGCGGTATTCACCACCGCAGCCACGAAGGCCAGCGCGGCAAATTTCAGGAGCGTGTCAAGCAAGAGGTGCTCGGGCGTGATCGAATATCCGGCGTACACGGCGCCGATCGCCGCGTAGGCTTTGGGGTTGGCGACGGAAAGGCCCAGACCCGGTAGAAACGACCCTATAACAACGCCTGAACGACCATCTGCGCCAGTTGGCGTTCGCCCGACAGGCGCCGTCGCAATCTTCCACGCCAGGTAAAGAATATAGGCCACCGCAGCAATGCGGAGGACCACCAGCAACCAGGCCTCGGAAGACATGACCCCGGACACGCCGGTCGCGATGATCGCCAGTACCACGATGGTTCCAAGTATGATGCCCATGAGATACGGCAGAGCGTTCCGAAACCCGAATGCAGCACCCAGACTCGCCAAGCTGATCGTGGCCGGCCCCGGGCTGCCCATGAGCGGCAGGGCGGCCGCGATGAGTATCAGGGTATTTCCGATCATCCTGGTTTTGGTCCTTAATCTCTCTTCCGGCTGCCGCAAAATCGCAGCCGGCTGGAGAGCGTCCTCTTGAACGGAAGAGTACGCGAGACTATGACTTAAGAAAATCAAATAGGTCGAAACCTAGTAATTCGAGAATCGGGACCAATGCCAAGCTTTGACATGGACGCGCTCCGTACGGTCGTCGTTGGCTCGGATCTGGGAAGCTTCGCGCGCGCTGCCGTGCAACTCGGCCGCTCGCAATCTGCCGTCAGCATGCACCTCAAGAAGCTGGAACAGCAGGCGGGCACAACGCTGTTCGTTCGCAAGGGACGCGGCCTCGTGCCAACCGAAGCGGGCGAGGCTTTCATCGCCTATGCCCGGCGTATCGTCGCGCTGAACGACGAAGCCGCGCTCTCGGTTGGCGCTGCGGCAGGCAAGGCCACCGTGCGGCTTGGCTTGCCGCAGGATTTCTTCGATGACGTGATGCCTGCGACACTCGGCAGGTTCGGACAGGACGTGGAAAACGTGCATGTCGACGTACAGGCCGGGGAGAACCACAGGCTCGCCGAAGAGGTCCGGGCCGGGCGCATCGACGCCGCGGTTGCCTTTTTCCGGCCCGGCAGCTCGGCCGAAGGTGAACCCCTGTGCGAATGCCCCATGCACTGGCTGGCGCATGGCGATCTGCTGGACAAGACCGTCGCCGATCCCCTCCCCCTCATCATGTTCAACCACCCTTGCCTGTTTCGGCAGGCCATGCTTGCCGCGCTGGATCACAGCCAGACGCGCTGGCGCGCCGCGCTCACCACGCCCAGCCTGCCCGCCGTCTGGGCCGGCCTGCGCCGTGGTCTGGGCATCGCCGTGCGCACCGATCACGGCAGACCCAAGGATATCGCCTGTGTCGGCGCAGAGCTTGGCCTGCCGGACTTGCCGAATATCGAGGTGCGCCTGCTACGGGCGCCGAACCTGTCGCGTTTTGCCGAAAGACTTGCAGAAGTGCTGCGAGAAGAGACGCTCGGGCATCTGGACCCGGCATTTCACAGCGCGGGAGGCGTTGATTCCGGCCACCGTCCTGATAGGCTCCGAGCCACCTAGGGGTGTCCCGACAAGGGGCTGAGATATCGCTGGCGCTTCGGTCGCAGGGCCGTTGGGCAGCGCGGTGACCCTTTGAACCTGATCCGGATCATGCCGGCGAAGGGACAGGATCGCAGCGCTCTCTTGCCCTTGCCGGCCTCAGAATCACGAGGCCGCCTTGCCATCTCCATCGACAGCCCCCCGCCCGATTCCGGCGACCATCGCCGCCGTCATACGCGACAACCAGGTCCTTCTCGTTCGCCGCGCAAATCCACCGGACGCCGGACGATGGGGATTTCCGGGCGGAAAGATCGAGCACGGCGAAACACCGTTCGAAGCCGCAACAAGAGAACTGGCGGAGGAAACCGGCATTTCCGCCGAGCCGCTCCGCGTATTCACGGCAGTTGACGCGCTTGACCACGACAACGCCGGTCACCTGCGCCAACACTTCATCCTGATCGCCGTGCTGTTCCGATGGACGGCGGGAGAGCCGGTTGCAGGGGACGACGCGCTGGAGGCGCGTTGGGTCGATCTTAAAGCCCTCAAGGGAACCAGCCTCGCCCTTAGCCTCGATGTGGCAGAGGTCGCGCACGAGGCCGCCGCCTTGATGTCGGAGGTGCTGGCATGATCGCCAATGTCCTGACCATCGCGGGCACCGACCCTTCGGGCGGCGCAGGCATCCAGGCCGACATCAAGGCCATGTCCGCGCTTGGCGCCTATGCCTGTTCCGCCATCACTGCGGTGGTCGTGCAGAACACCCAAGGTGTTCGCTCCTTCCAGGCGCTCGACCCCGATTTCGTCGCCGCTCAGATCGACGCGGTACTGGACGACGTGCGCATTGACGCGGTGAAGATCGGCATGATCGCCAACGCGGGGATCGCCCGCACCGTGGCCGACCGGCTGCGTCATCACGGCGCGCGCAACATCGTGCTCGACCCTGTGATGGTGGCCAAGAGCGGCCACGCGCTGCTGGACCCCGAAGCGGTTTCGGCCGTGCGCGAGGCGCTTGTGCCGATGGCGACGATCATCACCCCGAACCTGCCAGAGGCCGCCGTGCTGCTGGGCCGAGAAGACGGGTGGACCGCCGAGACGATGCAGGCCGCCCTGCCCGACCTCCTGGCACTCGGCTCGGACTACGTGCTGCTCAAGGGCGGGCACCTGGCAGGCGCGGATAGCACCGACCTGCTGGCCGGTCCTGAAGCGACTCAGACCTATGCCGCTCCGCGCATCGCCACGACCAACGATCACGGCACTGGCTGCACCCTCTCCTCGGCCATCGCGGCGCTTTTGCCAAATCACGACATGCCCGAGGCCGTCGCCCGCGCCAAGGCCTATCTGCATGCCGCGCTTGCCCAAAGCGACGCGCTGGACGTGGGCCAAGGCCACGGACCGGTGCACCATTTTCATGCGTATTGGCCATCCGGCTGACGCCTCCGCGACCAACGCGCGCCTTGTCACATGCGACGCCAGTGCCTACACAGCGACCAGCCTTGGAAGGAGATTCATGCGCAGCTGACGGTTCTGTTCCGCCGTTTCCGGCCTGACCCGGCACATTCGTGCCGGCGGCCTTCGTGTATGCTTTTCCGAGGACATCCAATGCATCCCTCACCTCTCTTGATCCGGCCTTTCGACAAGGCGACGGACATCGCCCCCCTATCGGACATCTGGTTCGATGCGTCCCTTCTGGCGCATCCTTTTCTGGGTTCCGCGCGCCTGACCCGACAACGCAAGCTGATCGAGAACCACTACCTTCCCATGGCCGACACGTCGGTGGCCTGCCGCGGTGGCAGACCCGTCGGCTTCATCAGCTTGCTCGACACCCACATCGGGGGGCTGTTCGTCGCGCCTCGCCACCAGGGCCAGGGCACAGGACGCCAGCTGATCGCGCAGGCCAGGGCACGCAACCGGCGGCTGTCGCTGGACGTCTACACCAGCAACGTTCAGGCGATGCGGTTCTACACCGCGCTCGGGTTTCGCGAGGTCCGGCGTCGGGACAGTGACGACGAGGGGCTGCCCTTCGAGAACGCACGTCTCGAGTGGCACGCCTGATAAGTGGGCCGGGCGGTTCGCGTCGCCCGGCCTTCCCGGGACGTCAGGGCACCGCGGCGGCGATCTCTGCACGCAGCACCCGCGCCGCCGCTTCGGGATCCGGCTGGCCGCAGATCGCCGACACCACGGCGACGCCCCGCGCCCCGGCCCTCAGGGCGTGCGCCACGTGGTCGGCCTTCAGCCCGCCGATGGCCACGGCGGGCACCGTGCTGGCCGCGATCTGCGCCGCCAGCCCGTCGAAGCCCACAGGGGCCTTGTGATCCGGCTTAGACGGCGTGGCAAAGACAGGCCCGGCGCCGATGTAATCGACCAGATGCGGATCGACCGCCGCAGCCAGCGCGGGGCTTTCCACCGACAGGCCCAGAAGCATCCCTTCGCCAATCCGCGCGCGGGCCTCGGCCACGGCCATATCGCCCTGCCCGATATGCAGGCCATCCGCGCTGATCGCGACTGCAGCCTCGACATCGTCGTTGACGATCAGCCGCGCCCCGGTTCCCGCAAGCGCGCGTTTCAGGGCACGGCCGGTTTCGATCATCGCCGCCGTGCCACCCGTCTTGTCGCGCAGCTGCACCATCGTGGCGCCGCCCGCGACCGCCCGGCGGGCGGTGTCGACCATCCCGATCCCGGCGCAAAGGCCGGGATCGAGCACGAGATACAGCGACAGATCGAACGCGGGCTTCATGCCGTGACACTTTCCAGCGCGCTGCACGCCTCGGCCCCCAGAGCCTCTGGGGTCACGGCGTGCAGCGCATCAAGGAAACGCGGCGCGAAACTGCCCGGCCCCTGCGCCTGCTCATGCGCGCGGCGCCCCGCCACAGCGAAATGCGCGAGTGCCGCAAGGGTGGCGTCAAACGGGTCATCCGCAACCGCCGCGTAAGCGCCGCACAGGCCCGTCAGCGAACAGCCCAGCGCGGTGTTCATCGGCATATAGGGCGATCCGCCCGCGATCCGTGCCGCGCGCGTGCCGTCGGTGACGAAATCGCTCTCGCCCGTCACCGCGACCACGCCCCCGGTCTGCGCGGCCAGCCAGCGCGCCGCCTCTTCCGCCGCCGTCACGCTGTCGCGCCCGTCGACGCCCTGCCCCTGGCTGGCTTCGCCCGCCAGCGACAGGATCTCGGAGGCATTGCCCCGGATAATCGTCGGTTTCAGCGCCACCAGATCCGCCGCCGTCCGGCGCCGCAGCGCCGTGGCCTGACAGGCGACGGGGTCCAGAACCCACGGCTTCCCGGCGGCCTGCGCGCCTTCGATCGCCGCGCGCATTCCCGACACGAAGGGCGAGGACAGCGTGCCGATATTCACCGTCAGCGCGCCGGCGATGCGGGCGAATTCGCCGGCTTCCTCGGCATCCGAGACCATCGCGGGCGAGGCTCCGGCGGCCAGCAACACATTGGCCGCAATGTTCATCGCGACATAGTTGGTGATGCATTGCACCAGTGGCGGCGCGGCGCGCAGGGCGGCCAGCAATTCCTGAGGTGACTGGCTCATTTCATGTCCTCCAGCGGGATATACAGGTCTCCGCCGTCGCGAAACTTCTCGGCCATCTTCTCCATCCCCTCTTTCTGGGCTTCGGCGCGGATGTCGTGGCTGATCCGCATCGAGCAGAATTTCGGCCCGCACATCGAACAGAAATGCGCGACCTTGTGGGCTTCCTTGGGCAGGGTCTCGTCATGCATCGACCGCGCCGTTTCAGGGTCGAGCGACAGGTTGAACTGATCTTCCCACCGGAACTCGAACCTTGCGCGCGACAGCGCATCGTCGCGGAGGCGGGCCGCCGGATGCCCCTTGGCCAGATCGGCAGCATGGGCGGCGATCTTGTAGGTGATGACGCCAGTTTTCACGTCGTCGCGATCCGGCAGCCCGAGGTGTTCCTTGGGGGTCACGTAGCACAGCATCGCCGTGCCGAACCAGCCGATCATCGCCGCGCCGATACCGCTGGTGATATGGTCGTAGCCCGGCGCGATATCGGTCGTGAGGGGCCCAAGCGTGTAGAACGGCGCCTCGCCGCAGGTGGCGAGCTGCTTGTCCATATTGGCCTTGATCTTGTGCATGGGCACATGGCCCGGCCCTTCGATCATGACCTGACAATCCTTGGCCCAGGCGATCTGCGTGAGTTCGCCCAGCGTCTCAAGTTCGGCAAACTGCGCTTGGTCGTTGGCATCGGCGATCGAGCCGGGGCGCAGCCCGTCCCCGAGCGAGAAGCTGACATCATAGGCCCGCGCGATGTCGCATATCTCGTCGAAATGCTCGTAGAGAAAGCTCTCGCGGTGATGGTGCAGGCACCACTTGGCCATGATAGACCCGCCGCGCGATACGATCCCCGTGACCCGGTCGACCGTCATCGGGATCATGTGCAGCCGCACGCCCGCATGGATGGTGAAGTAATCCACCCCCTGCTCGGCCTGTTCGATCAGCGTGTCTCTGAACACCTCCCAGCTCAGATCCTCGGCAATGCCGCCGACCTTTTCCAGCGCCTGATACAGCGGCACGGTGCCGATGGGCACAGGGCTGTTGCGGATGATCCAGTCACGGATGTTGTGGATGTTGCGCCCCGTCGACAGGTCCATGACGGTATCGGCGCCCCAGCGGGTGGCCCAGACCATCTTTTCCACCTCTTCGGCCATCGAGGAAGTCACCGCCGAATTGCCGATATTGGCGTTGATCTTGACCAGAAAGTTGCGCCCGATCGCCATCGGCTCGGCCTCGGGGTGGTTGATGTTGGATGGAATGATCGCCCGCCCTTTAGCCACCTCGTCACGCACGAATTCGGGCGTTATGAAATCAGGGATCTCGGCGCCGAAATCCTCGCCGTCGCGCAGCAGCGCCTCTTTAGCGGCCTTTCGGCCCATATTTTCGCGGATCGCGACGAATTCCATCTCGGGCGTGACGATGCCCGCGCGGGCATAGGCCATCTGCGTGACCGCCCGCCCCCCGGACGCCCGGCGCGGGGCGTGGCGCACCGGGAATTCCGGCACCAGCCGCGCGCCATCGGCAAAACCGTTGTCCTCGGGCCGGACATGGCGGCCGTCATAGCGTTCGGTGTCGCCACGTGCGTCAACCCAGCCCTCGCGCAGACGCGGCAGCCCGCGGTCGATGGCGATCCGGGCATCGGGATCGGTGTATGGACCAGAGCTGTCATAGACAGAAACCGGCGGTTCGCCCGAGGTCGGGTGCAGGTCAATCTCGCGCATCGGCACGCGGATATCGGGGTGCAGCACGCCCGCCTGCCAGACGCGGCGCGAGGCGGGCAGCGGGCCCTTGGTGACGTTTGGGGTCAGGTCATTCATCGGTCGGAGCCTCCATAGCTCAAAGCGTTGGAGACCCAGTTCCGCGTTCGAATGGAGGTGGCTCGCGCAAAACGCCGATTGGTCGGGGCGATCCCCGCGCAGCCATGACACCATCCCTACGCCAGTGTGAACTGGATCAGGTTCATCGGGTCACTGCGCTGCGCGGTGTTGGAATCCGGCCAGCAGTATCTCAGCCTCTTGTCGAGACCCCCCGGGTGAGTGGCGACACGCTGCGTGGCAAACGCACCAATGTCAATATCGACGCCAGGAGAAATTACCCGTTTTATTGAACGCAGACTTTTGATCAATTCGTTATTCTAAATTGTTGAGGTCAGCTAGCCTGCGTCCCGCAGACACGGGAGAGAGTCATGCAAACAGGAGAACAGATCGGTTTCATCGGGCTCGGAACCATGGGCCAACCTATGGCCTTAAACCTGCGCCACGCCGGACACCCCCTGATGGTCTGGAACCGGACGCCGGAGCGCACCGCGCCCTTGAGAGAGGCCGGGGCCGTGGTCGCCGCCGATGTGGACGAGGTCTTCGAGCAGTGCAACACCGTGCTTCTTATGCTGGAAAACGAGGGGGCGACCGATGCAGTGCTGGGCCGCGGCACCGAGGCCTTCATGCGCCGCGTGGACGGGCAATGCGTCGTCTCGATGGGCACGACCTCGGCTGACTACTCCTTTCGCCTGTCGCAAGACATTGCTGTGGCAGGCGGGTGCTTTGTCGAGGCGCCGGTCTCGGGCTCTCGAAAACCGGCGGAGACGGGTCAGCTCGTCGGCATGCTGGCCGGATCTCCCGAGGAGATCGAACGCCTGCGCCCCCTGCTGGCGCCGATCTGCAAGCAGCTTTTCGACTGTGGCGCCGTGCCCGCCGCCCTGCAGATGAAACTGGCGGTCAACACTTTCCTGATCACCATGGTCACCGGCCTTGCCGAAGCCGCGCATTTCGCGGCGCGCCACGGGCTCGACATGGACAGCTTCGCCGACATCCTCAACGCCGGGCCGATGGCCAGCGATGTCTCCCGCGTGAAGATCGACAAGCTGCGCAACCGTGATTTCAGTCGCCAGGCCGGCATCTCTGACGTGCTGAAAAACAGCCGTCTGGTCTTAGAAGCGGCGAGAGCCGCCGACACTGCCTCCCCGTTGATGAACGTCTGTGAAGCGCTCTATGCGGAAACCGAAGCCATGGGCCGCGATGAGGATGACATGATCGCAGTGGTCCAGGCGATCGAAGCGCGCACCGGGCGGTGCGCTTCTTGATAAAAAGCGTTGGGGCATCATTGCGTCCGCGCGGCACGATACTCAACCGCAACAGGGGCCGGGAATGTACACACCATCGCATTTTGAAGAGACCGATCCTGCGGCGATCCGTGAGGTACTCGATACAGCGCCACCGGCCTGTATCGTGGCGCAGACGGGAAAAGGATTGTAGGCAAACCACATGCCGTTGCTCCGGGCCCCGGACGGATCACTGGTTGGCCATGTCGCACAAGCAAATGCCATGCACCGGCTGAGCGCCGAGGAGCAAGAGGTTCTGGCCATATTCCGTGGTCCAGACGCCTAGATCTCACCGAACTTCTTTCCAAGCAAGGCTGACCATCACCGCCACGTTCCGACCTGGAACTATCAGGCGGTACCTATCTACGGGACCACTTCGTTCCAGCACGACGAACCGGCCAAACGTGCAGCCGTAGGTCTGTTGCCGGGCTCAGGGCTACCGGGAAGCCCACCATGGCAAACCTGATGGCGGGACGGTGCCGAAAAACGGACGAGGACACCTGAAACGTCAATTGGCGAGCAGGCAACCGCGTTCGAGATGCTGCCACCGGGGCAGTCCTGCTTGGATGACTTCGCTGTGACGATTGCGACCTGGCAAAGAGCGTGACAAAGCAGACATAGAACGTCAGAACCGACCAACTGTTGGCGCACCCAATTGCTGCTTTACAGCGTCCAGATCGCCAAGCACCCAAAGCTTGGAGAGCTTGCCGTCCGATATTCCCAAAAAAGCGGCGCCCGCCCATTCAATGTCTTTGCCGGTACAACCAACTCCGAAAAATTCAGACTGATGTGTTCCTCGAAAACCATACGGGCAGCCGCCCTGTCATCTCTGCAGACCAAGACAAAAATGATCCAACGTCCAACCTTCCCGATAAGCTCTAACGCGTCACCGCCATGACCGCGCTTCCGCCGATCATGAACCCGCCGCCAACGTAGCCCATGCGGCGACGCGCGCGCCGACTGTCAAAGAGCCGACCCGCCCGCTCCGCGATCAGCGCATACCCGGCCAGCAGCACCACGACAACAAGGCTCGAGGTCACCGTCAGCACCGCAAGCTGCGCGGGCAGATCGCCTTGCGGGTCGATGAACTGAGCAAGGAATGCCATGTAGAAGACGATCGCCTTGGGGTTCAGCACGGCGGTCACGGTTCCGGCCCAGAAGCTGCTCCAGGAAGAAGCCCCACCTTCATGGGTGACCCTCTCGGGTGCATCGCGACGCGCCTCCATGATCTGGCCGATGCCCAACCACGCCAGGTAAAGGACACCGGCCCATTTCACGACCTGGAAGAGCAGCGCAGAGGTAGCCAGGATCGCCCCAACCCCGGCGAAGGACAGCCCGACAAGCACGATGCTCCCCACGACATCACCAAGAATGCACATCGCCGCAGCCATCCTGCCCCGCGTCAGCGACTGCGCGATCACGAGCAGGACGCTCGGCCCGGGGATCACCGTCAAGACGACGCAGGCAATGGTATAGGCAATCCAGGTGTCCAGCGACATGATCAATTCCTTTCGCTCTGGTCCGGTCCGCGATTGGCCGAGGCAGTGGTGGCAAGAAGTGCCCCGCTTCCGATCAGCACTATGCCCAGAAGATCAATGAAGCCCGGACGATCACCAAAGATCAAGTTGCTCCAGAACAGGGCGAAGACAAGATACCCATTATCGAACAAGCCGATGATCGGTGCGGACGCCCTCTGATACGCATATCCTCGTCCCAGAGCGTGATCGTGGCCATGACATAGGCCATGCCAGCCAGATCCGCGCCGAGTTCCTGCAGGGCCACATCCGCATCAGCGGCCTTGTTCACAGCATCGGTATCGACCAATGCGGATTGCGCGTTGGTCATCACCCCCTTGAGGATCGCAGCGAGGCCATGAACTTCGACGCCAACATGGTGCGCGACCCGTCGAACGATGCGCTCGCCGTCCGCTGCGCTGAGCATCTTGCCGCTGTCGGCCAGCCCCTCCGAAAGTCGGTCAACCCAGAGCGGCCCATCGGGGTTGAGCATCACCTCGACGGTCATGGGGTCGTCCAGAAACCCGGCGATCGCCGGCCCGTGCGCGGTACGCAGAATCCGCGCGCCTCTCCGGATCACCTCTGGTCTCTGATCGGTCTTTGCCATGCCGGCCCCGTTCCCTTACGGACGCCTCCAACAGGCTGCCCTGGATCGGGGTCGATGAAGAAAGCCGAAAATGCCTAGGTCTCAACAGGGCTCCGAGGGTCGTCGTAGTGTGGCGTGTAAAGACAGGTGATCGGCGGAACTGAACTCGCCTCAAGAAAACTCAATGCCGTGGAAGGTGTGGCCGTGCGCCGAGCCGTTCAACCATGATGATTCGGAATGCGACAGCAAACGGGAACACAGGCATTAACCGCGGCAGGAATATCTTCAGCGGTTCCGTTATCAACCGCGCCAGCTCGCTTTTAGATCTCCTGAATGATGCCATACGATAGGTTTCGTTGGTTGTACCGTTGATTGGGCAGCTTGTGTTCTAGCCTCTATGTCGAACAGGACTGAAACGCTATCATCAGGCTAGAGACTTGCAATGATGACGCAGATTTGGAGAAACGCAGATGATTGAAGCACTGTCCCATTCATGGCACGGCATACTTCTTGCCTACGGCGTGTTCGTGCTTGGAATGTTCAGCCCAGGTCCAAATATTCTTTCTATCATCGGCACGTCCATGACTGTCGGGCGTGACCAAGGCCGGTCACTTGCCATTGGTATCGCATCAGGTTCATTTCTGTGGGGTGTTCTGGCGTGGGCAGGACTGACGACGGTTCTGATCGCCTATGCATCTCTTATGACGTTGATCAAATTCATCGGGGCAGGCTATCTTCTTTGGCTTGCAATTAAGTCTTTCCGTTCCGCTCTATCTGTGGGCGAAATCACTGCGAAGCCCCTTGCTGGCTCGAACAACAATTTTGACTATGTTCGCCGCGGCTTGTTGATCCAGATGACAAACCCGAAAGCAGCGCTCACATGGACCGCGACAATATCACTCGGCCTTGATGCCAACTCCCCTTGGTGGATCGGTGGGGTGATAGTCGCTGGCACATTCCTCATCTCTCTAACCGGGCATCTCACCTATGCCCTCGCGTTCTCGACGCAGCCAGTTGTCAGAATCTTCAATGCCGCCCGCCGTTGGATCGAGGCTGGTCTGGGAGTGTTTTTCTGCTTCGCCAGTTACAAGTTGGCTACCTCACGGCTATAGATCCCCTCGGGTCCATGAAGCCATATGCCTTTTGCACTTGCGGAGCACCGGTTCGTCCAAGCGTGCGTATGGAAAGCCACCTTGGACTCACGCGCCGACCTCATCCACATCCTCCGAAACCTCCTGCCGCAGCTTCGGCCCCTGGGCCAGGCGTCGACCGAGAGCCGAGATGAATGCCTCGTAACGCCCCCCTGCTTTCGCCCGTGCCGCCTTGGCCGCGGGTTCCGGCAGAGCGGGTGTCGTCGCAAGGCAGAAACGGATGAACACGGCCAGGCTTTCCACGGAGATCCCGACATCGCGTTCCAGCCGGGTGATCCGCCTGTCGATCTGATCCAGGCGTCGGGCCAGAACCGCCTCGCGGCGCTCCGCGTCATCCGGATAGAGTAAGGATGCGATCGCCGCCTCGGCCACCATCGATTGGGATCTGTCGCGACGAGCTGCGAAGTCTGCCAGCATCTGCATGACCTCAGGATCGAGGTAGACCGAGATCTTCGTCTTTTTGCGGCTGGTGGCCATGATCAAAGCTCCATGCCATCGTCAGAATTGAGAGAAACCTGACGCGCGACACCGCGCATCTGCTGCATGATGCGGCGACTGCGCGTGGCGGCATCCTCCTCATCCTCGGGTGGGTCAAACTCAAACTCGTTCTCAATGGGGGACTGCCTGTCGACCTGCTGAGGCTGCGCCAGCTCCGGGTGAAGACGGCGCCCCGACGCTGTCGGATCCTCATCCTCCGGTCCCGGCTCGGATACTGGCTCCGGCTCGTCGTCCTGCGTTGGGACTGCCGCGCTGCTCCAGTCCCCCATCCCGGGGGCGTTCTATGCCTTCGAACTGGTCATCGCCGCGTACTCGATCGGAAACCTTGCGCCGGTGGTGATCGCGTCACTGGCCGCGGCAGGCACGCGCATGGTGCTATACCCCTCCGGCCTGCACTTCGAGGTGCCGGCGTTGTCCCCCGGGCCCTCGGGGGTCGTCGTGATCCTGGCGATCACCTTCGCGACCGTGGCCATGGCCATCGCCGTCATGCGCTGCTGTACACGCGTGGAGACCCTGCTCCGCGCGGTCATGCCTTCCTGGCTGGCGCCCGTCGTTGGCTGAGCCGGGCTCGCCATACTCGCCCTGGCGAGCCCTGCGGCGCTATCCTCGGGGCGCTCGGCCTTGCACGCCCAGGATGCGTTCTGGTGGGTACTGGGTGGAGTGCTTGTGCTGAAAGCCCTGGCCGTCGTCCTTTCGATCGGCACCGGGTTCAGGGGCGGCCTGTCTTTTGCCTCGCTGTTTAACGCCGGAAGCCAGAGCTTTCGGTCTCATGCTCCGCTCGGCAATCCTTGATCGCCCCCCCCTTTTCGGCTCCCGCCGTCTGTCGCTTCCTGCCCCGAGCGGACCTCCGTCACGACCAGGATGCTGCGTACAGCTTCGCCGAAGCAGACCTTGGCAAGCCGTGGAAGCATCGGGCCCGGTCGTCTCAGCGGTCGATCATGGCGCCGGTTCCCTCTTGCTTGCATACCCAAAGGCTGCATCGGGACGGGTCTCTAGCGCACGCAAGGCGCGTCGAGGGCCATGATATCGAGGACCTGCGGATGAGTGGCCTGCGGCCTGACTTGTTGGGCCCTGTCGGCTTCAGACTGTAGGCGCATGGCATCGGCCGATGGCAGAACCGCCGAGATTTCGTTGAGGTCTCCCCGCCGCCTGAGGCCGGGCGCGGCGATCCCGGCTCGATCCTGAGCCGGGATTTCTCTGGTCACATCAGGTCAGGCGCTGCGTCGACGCCGCGAAATTGCTGCTACGATCGGGAAGAGTATGAGCCCAAGGGTCGCAAGCGCGATGACCGCCGAGATCGGCCGCGTCACCAGTTCGGTGACATCGCCGCGGCTGATCAGGAGCGCCCGGCGCACGTTCTGTTCCGCCATGGGTCCGAGGATCAGGCCAAGGACGATAGGCGCCAGCGGGATGTTCGTCTTCTCGAAGACGTAACCCGCCAGACCGGCCACGAACATGATCCAGAGGTCGATGACCCGGCCGTTGATGACGTAGACGCCGACGGCCATCAGCACGAGGATGGTCGGCACGAGCATCACGCCGGGCAGCCTCTGGACCTGGGCAAAGATCTTGGTCGCCGCGGCGCCGCCGACGGCGAGGATCAGCAGCGATGTCAGCAGCATCTGCACCATGAAGCCGCCGACAAGGCCGGGGTTCTGGTGGAAAAGCTGCGGGCCGGGTTGCAACCCGTGGATCAGCAGCGCGCCCAGCACGAGCGCGGCGATGACGTTGCCCGGAATGCCCAGCGTCAGCGCCGGGATCATCGAAGCCGCGTTGTCGGAGTTGTTGCCGCATTCCGCCGCCGCCACGCCGACCGGGTTGCCCTTGCCAAAGCTGTCGGGGTCGTCGCTGGCGCTCTTGGCGGCGTTGTAGCTGAGGAAGGCGGCGATATTGCCGCCCGCGCCGGGCAGGATGCCCACGCCGATGCCGATCAGAGAGGACCGGATCCAGGTCGGCACGAGGCTGCGCACCTCGGACCACGGTACCTTGGCCGGTTCCAGCTTCAGCTGCGCCGCCGAAAGCCCCTTGAGGTCGGCCGCCTCGGCCAGTGCGATGACCGGCGGCAGGGCATAGAGCCCGACAAGGATCACGATGAGGTCGAGCCCGCTCAGCAGCCAGACCTGGTCAAAGGTGAACCGCGCCGTACCCGACAGCTGATCGAGCCCGACCGTGCCGAGCAACAGACCCAGTGTCGCCGCCATCAGCCCCTTGGCTGCGTCCGTGCCCACGAGCACGCCGATGGAGGCCATGCCGAACATGGCGATCCAGAAATACTCCGCCGGCCCGAAAGCCAGCGTCGCCCTTGCCAGGATCGGGCCGATGGTCATCAGGGCGATGGCCGAGGCCGTGCCGCCGAGCGCCGAGGACCAGCAGGCGATCTTGAGCGCGCGCGCGGCCTCGCCCCGCTGCGCCATCGGGTAGCCGTCGAAGGTGGTCGCGATGGCTGCGGGCGTGCCCGGAATGCGCAGCAGGATCGCCGGGATGGCGCCGCCGTACATCGAGCCGTTGTAGATGCCCGCGACCATGCCGAGCGCGACCAGCGGTTCCATCGAATAGGTCAGCGGCAGCAGCAGCGCGATGGCCATGACCGGGTTGAGGCCGGGCAGGGCTCCGATGAAGACGCCGAGGATCGAGGCGCCGATCATCGCCGCTATCGGCCCGAGCGCGAAGACGCCCGAAAGAACTTGGGTCACGATATCCATGGAATGGCCTCGATCAGAAGGTTTGCCAGAACTCGGTCGGCAGCGGCTTTTCGAGAACGATCGAGAAGACCGTCCAGACGATGGCCACGAAGACGGCCGCCGTTACGGCCAGGTAGACCGGCTGCCAGAAGCCGAGCGCGACCGGCAGAGCAAGCACGACAAGCGCCGATGCGGTGTAGAATCCGAGGATCGGAACGAGGGCAAGATAGCCCGCGCCCACGATCACGGTGACAGCCACGCGGCCGGTGTGTTCGGTCAGCGGGCGCGGGGTTGCCCGTCCCCGGAGGCCCGCCTTGGCCGCGACGATGACGCCGAAGGCCGCAAGGACGAGGCCGAGCACCATGGGATAGGTGCCCGACGCTCCGGAATAGGCGGTGGCCTTCACCGCCGCGAAAAGACCGAGGGCGGCAAAGATGGCGCCGAGGACGATATCCTGCCGCCGTTCCATCAGCTGCCCAGACCCAGCTTCTCGGCGACCTTGGCGAGCGCGTCGTATTCGTTGCGCAGCCGCTCGGCGAGCGCCTCTCCGGTCACCACGTTCGGCACCTCACCCTTGGTGGCGAGGAATTCGACATAGGATGGATCGTTCACGGTCTTTTCGAGCGCCGCGGCCAGACGGTCCGCGATGGCCTGGTCGGTGCCTGCGGGGGCCAGCACCATGCGCCACAGGAGCGTTTCCTCGGACCCGAGGCCCAGCTCTTCGAGGCCCGCGGCCTGCGGCAGAGCCTCGACCGGGGCGGCCGAGGTCACGACCAGGCATTTGGCTTCACCGGAGTCGGTGTAGGGCAGCACCGGCGAGATCGAGCCGCCGTAGATGTCGACATGGCCGCCGAGGAAGTTCTGAAGCGTTTCGCCCGCGCCGCCGAAGGGAATGGCCACGGCCTCGATGTCCTTCGCCTGGAAGATGCGCTCGGCCGCCATCTGCATGGTGCCGCCAATGCCGTCGTTGCCGTAGGTGTACTTGCCCGGGTTGGCCGCGAGCTCGGCCAGGAATTCCTCGCCGGTCTCGGCGGGGAAGTCGGGGGACACGCACATCGTGTAGGCGGTTTCCGAGGTCGAGGCGATGGGCGTGAAGCTGTCCACGTCGTAGGCCACGTTCTGCACCTGGGGCACCGTGGTGATCGGGCTGTTCCAGGTTGCCAGCAGCGAATAGCCGTTCGGTTTGTCCATCATGAACTGGGTGACGCCGACCGAGCCGCCACCGCCCGCGACGTTAAGGATGGCGAGCGATGTGCCAAGCTCTTCCTCGAGCAGGGTGGCCAGCTTGCGCGCGCTGGTGTCGGTGCCGCCGCCGGCGGGGGCCGGGATCGTCACCTCGATGGCGCGTTCGGGGTATTCGGCAAGCGCTGCCACTGTGGAAAGCGCCAGCGCGCTTGCGCCGATAAGCAGGGTTTTCATGGTTTTCCTCCCTTTGGATACTGGATGTCAGCCGATGCGGCTGCGGTAGCGGAAACGGTCGGCCCGTCCCGAGGCGACCCGCCATTCGATGGCTTCGCCGGTCATGGCAAAGGCGGTGCGTTCGATCCGGGCGACGGGATCGCCCTCTGTCATGCCGAGGCGCAGGGCTATGGTCCGATCTGCGGTGCCAAAGCTGACCTCGTCCTCGGCCCGCGCGACGAAAACGCCGAAGCGTTCGAAATAGACCGGGTACAGAAGCGGCCCGATATCTTCTGCCGGGATCAACTCGAACCCCGGAAAGCGCGCCTGCGGAATATAGATCTCTTCGAAAAGGAGCGGCTGTTCGGACAGGCAGCGCAGGCGCTCGATGCGGATGACCTCTGTGGTGCCGAGCGTATCGGCCAGGTGTTTGGTGGGCGTCACCACCGCGCGCGAGATCAGCCGGCTGGTCGGGATGCTCTGTTCCGCGCCGTGTTCGCGCACCTGAAAGAACCTGAACAGGGTCGCGTCGAAGGCCGGCTTGCGCAGGAAGGTCCCCGCGCCCTGCCGCCGTTCGAGAAGCCCCTCGTCCGAGAGCTGCTGCAGGGCCTTGCGCACGGTCCCGACCGAAAGCGCGTGTTCCGCGGCGAGACGATTGTCCGAGGGCAGCGCCTCGTCCGGCTGCCATTCGCCGGCGGCGATGCGGCGCGCGATGTCGTCACGCAGCCGAAGATAGGCGGGAAGCCTGTCGTCACTGACCGTCGATGCATGTGCCATATCGTCTCCTCCGGCTTCGGTTGTAGTCGTGTTGACCGCTTCAGTCAACTAGTTCTATATAGAAGTGCATAACTTGAGGTGCCGCCTTGATTTCCTTCGACTGTCACGCCCATGTCTATGAACGTGTTTGCGCGGTGCCCGGCGCACGTTACGTGCCGGGGGCTCCTGCACCGCTGGAGACCTGGCTTCGGATGCAGTCCGACCACGGGCTGCATGGAGGAGTCATCGTTCAGGTCAGTTTTCTCGGCACGGACAATTCCCAGCTGCTGGATGCGCTGTCGACGCTCGATCGCGACCGGTTCGCCGGCATTGCCTGCGTCGCGCTGGATAGTCCGGAATCGGTCATGCGCGACCTCGGAGAGGCGGGCGTCCGCGGCGTGCGCTGGAACCTCGTCTCGGGGGCTGCCCTGCCGGATCCGACCGACAAGACGGTGCAGCGCTTTCTGGACATCTTGCGGGCCCACGACATGCACGTCGAGGTGCAGCTCGAGAGCGCCCGCTGGGCGGACTACCTGCCCGCCCTGTCGCGCGCGCCGGTGCCGGTGGTCGTCGACCACATGGGCCTGCCGGCTTCGGAAAACGCGCAGGGCGAGCCCTGGCTGAACGCGCTTGCGGCCTGCCCGACCCGCGCGCCGTTTTTCGTCAAGCTGAGCGCGCCCTACCGTGGCGTCCCGGACGCCCGCGGCCATCTGGACCGATTGACCGCCCTCTTGCCCGCCGACCGTTTCGTCTGGGGCAGCGACTGGCCGCACACGCGGTTCGAACAGGTGGCCTCCTACGCCGGCCGGCTCGAAGACCTGTCCGTCCGGTTCGATGACCGGGAAGCGTCGAAAACACTGTACGGCATTTCCTGCACCTGACTGATTGGACCCTTGTATTGGGCAGGCCTTCCTCGCTGGGCTCAGGACGCATTGACCAGGATTGCTCTGCGTGATCCAGCGTTTGCTATGGGGAAGCTGAAGATGGTCGTCTCAGGACATGCCATGAAAATCTGCCGCGTCTTCGACGGTCAGCAGGCCTTATGCAATCTCTCGCCGAAGGAAGGCGCGATCCCTCTTCTTCGGATCCAGGCCCATCAGACACGCCCCAAACGAAGCTTTGGTACTTGGTACAGACAAGGTCCATCATCGGGGCGACAGAGAGGCGCGCGGCGCGGTCGAGATCGTTCTTGTCGCGGCTCCCGGTCATCGCGGGCCCGCTCCTCTATCGGTCGTCTATGGTCACGGCATGGGGATCGGGTGCCTGCATGGGGCAGATCGGACGCTCTGGAAAGGGGGCGCGCCACGGCAATGCCGGCCCGGCGGGGCGCGCACAGCGCCTCAGTCGACGACAGGGGCGCAGCTCGGGCCCGCAGTACAGCAGGCGGGCGTACTCTTCGCGCGTCCCGGGCGGCGGGGTCAGAAGATCTCGAACAGCCCCGCGGCCCCCTGCCCGCCGCCCACGCACATCGACACGACGCCGTAGCGTGCCCCTCGGTGGCGGCCTTCCAGCAGGACATGCCCGGCCATGCGCGCGCCCGACATGCCGTAGGGGTGGCCGATGGAAATCGCCCCACCGTTGACGTTCAGCCGCTCGTTCGGGATGCCCAGGCGGTCGCGGCAGTAAAGGAGCTGCGCGGCGAAGGCCTCGTTGACCTCCCACAGGTCGATGTCCTCGATCCCAAGGCCGGTGCGTTCCAGCAGACGGGGAATGGCCAGGACCGGACCGATGCCCATCTCCTCCGGCGCACAGCCCGCCACCGCAAAGCCCCGGAAGGCCCCCAGCGGGGTCAGGTTGCGCCGCGCGGCCTCCGCCGCCGACATCAACACCATGACGGCGGCCCCGTCGGAGAGCTGGCTGGCGTTGCCGGCGGTGACGCAATGATCCGGCCCCAGCACCGGCTTCAGCCCCGCCAGGCTGTCCAGCGTCGTGCCGGGGCGGTTGCATTCGTCCGCCGTCAGCCGCACCGTTTCCTCACGCGTCTCGCCCGTGGCGCGGTCGGTGACGATCTTCACCGCCTCAACCGGCACGATTTCCGCGTCGAACCGTCCCGCCGCCTGGGCGGCGGCGGTGCGTGCCTGGCTCTGCACGGCCAGCGCGTCCTGGGCCGCGCGGTTCACGCCATGGCGCTCGGCCACGACCTCGGCGGTTTCGATCATGCTCATGTAGTAGGTTTCGGCCACCCCAGGCGAACGGTAGCGGTAGCCGTTCCAATGTTCGTTCTGCACCAGCGAGATGCTGTCGAGGCCACCCGCCAGCGCCACCTCGACACCCTCGCTGCGGATCATGTGGGCGGCCACGGCGATGGCGTTGAGGCCCGAGGCACATTGCCGGTCCAGGGTGACGCCCGCCACGCTGTCGCCCAGCCCCGAAGCCAGCGCGATGTGGCGCGCCACGTTGATGCCAGTGGAGCCCTGCGTGAGCGCGGAGCCAAAGACGGCCTCTTCGACCTCCGGCCCCTCGACACCTGCGCGGGCGGCGGCGGCGCGCACCGCGTGGGCGGCCAGCGCCGGCCCTTCAAGGTTGTTGAACGCCCCGCGATAGGCCTTGCCGATCGGCGTGCGGGCAGTGGAAACGATGACGGGATCGCGCATGTCGTGGTCCTCAGATGGTTTCGGTGCCGCACCAGTCGGCGATGAACAGCGCCGTGGCGGCGGTGATGCGGCGGAGGCTTTCCAGCTCCACCCGCTCGTTGAAGCCGTGTATCGCCTCGGCGCGGGGGCCGTAGACCAGCGCGGGCGTGTCGGAGTAGAGGCCGAAGAAGCGCGCATCGGTGGTGGCGGTGATCGCCTTGCGTTCCAGAGCCTGGCCGGTGGTTGCGCGATGCGCCCCCTCCAGCGCGCCGATGGCCGCACCGGCACGGGCCGAGCGGTCGTCCGAGAGCGCGTAGCCCTCGGCCATGAAGCCGTGCCAGACGATCTCGGGCAGGGCGTTCTTCAGGAAGGCGTTCTCCCGCGCGGCCTGCAGGATCACCTCCTCGATCTCGGCGCGGGCGGCGGCGATGTCCTGGCCCGGGTAGATGGCGATGCGCATGTCGAAAACGCACCAGGCGGGCACGGAGCTGGTCCAGTCGCCGCCCTGGATCTTGCCGATGTTCAGGTTGATCGGATGGTGAGCATGGACATAGCCGCCGTGACGGTGCGGGCAATCGGCCTGGTTCCAGCGCTCTTCCAGCCCGTGCAGCGCGGCGATCAGCGGCACCGCCGCCTCGATCGCATTGGCGCCGCTGCCGGCATAGGCCACGTGGGTCGGCAGGCCCTTCAGGTGCACCTGCGCCCAGATGACGCCCAGCTGTTCGCTGACCAGCGCCTCCTCGAAGGGTTCGGGGATCAGAGCGGCCTCGGCGCGGTAGCCGCGCACCAGGCAGGCCAGGGCGCCGTTGCCGGTGCATTCCTCCTCGACCACGGATTGATAGAAGACATCCGCCGCCGGTTGCAGGTCCAGCGCGCGCAGCGCATCCAGCGCGAAGAGGTTGGAGGCCAGCCCCGCCTTCATGTCCCCGGCGCCCCGCCCGTACAGCCAGCCGTCATCCACATGGGGCGCGAAGGCCGGGCGGTCCCACATGTCGGCGGGGCCTGCGGGCACCACGTCCACATGGCCGTTGAGGATCAGCGACCGCCCCTGCCCCGTGCGGCTGCGGTGCGTGCCGACGACGTTCTGCGCATCCTCGTAGTCCCCGATGACGGGGGAAAAGCCAGGCTGGTCGCGGATCGCCTGGACGTCGATCCGCCAGCGGTCAACCGACAGGCCCCGCTCGCCCAGCTCGCCGGCGATGAAATCCTGCGCCGACTGTTCCTGCCCCCGGGTCGAAGGGTGCGAGGTCAGCTCGGCCAGGAAGTCGATTTCGCGGTCGAACAGGTCATCGACCGCATGCAGGATGCGGGTGGAAAGGTCTTGATCCATCGGGAACCTCGGCACGTCGGAGGGAAAACTCAGAAGGTGGGAATGTCGCCCTCGGGCAGATGCAGGGGCGCGCCGGTGGCCTCGGTCACCTCCGCGACGCTCACCCCTTGGGCGCATTCGCGCAGGGTGAAGCCCGCGGGCGTGACGTCGATCACCGCCAGGTCGGTGAAGATCCGCATGACGGCCCCGGCTGCGGTCAGCGGCAGGGTGCAGCGCCGCTTCAGCTTGGGGTTGCCCTTGCGGTCGCAATGGGTGGTCATCACCACCACCCGCAGCGCCTTCTGCGCCAGTTCAATCGCGCCGCCGGCCCCGGGCGAAAACCGACCGGGGATTTTCCAGTTCGCCAGATCCCCGTTCTCGGCCACCTCGAAGGCGCCCAGCATGGTCAGGTCCAGTCGGCCCGAGCGGACCAGGGCGAAACTGGTGGCGCTGTCGAAATAGCTGCAGCCGGGGATGGGGGAGACATAGGCCCCGCCCGCGTCGATCAGGTTCCGGTCGGCCAGCTCATGCGGCAGGGTCGGGC
Source organism: Pseudooceanicola marinus (assembly GCF_002786295.1). Taxonomy (GTDB): domain Bacteria; phylum Pseudomonadota; class Alphaproteobacteria; order Rhodobacterales; family Rhodobacteraceae; genus Pseudooceanicola; species Pseudooceanicola marinus. The sequence continues at coordinate 103,018 of NZ_PGTC01000029.1, forward strand.
CGACGCCCGCCATGCCGTTTTCGGTGTGCAGGCAGACGGGGAAGTCGGGGCCGAGGTGATCCACGACCTGGGTCGGCAGTCCGATCCCCAGGTTCACCACCATGCCCGGCGCGATCTCGCGCGCGGCGCGGGCCACCATGCGGCCACGCGGATCGGCGGGTTTCAGCGGCACGATCTTATCTGCGGACAACGCCATACTCCTCGGTGATCTCGGCCATTGGGCAGAGGTGATCGACAAAGACGCCCGGGGTTTCGACCTCGTCCGGGGCCAGCCCGCCGAGGGGCAGCAGCACCTCCGCCTCGGCGATGACGGTTGTGGCGGCCATGGCCATCGGCGGGTTGAAGTTCCGCGCGGTGGCCCGGTAGGCCAGATTGCCGAAGGGATCGGCCCGGTCGGCATGGATCAGCGCCACATCGGCCCGCAGGGCGGTTTCCACCATCAGGCAACGCCCGTCGACCTGGACGATCTGCTTGCCCGCCGACAGCTCCGTCTGCATCCCGATGTCGGTCAGCAACGCCGGCAGGCCCGCGCCACCGGCGCGCACCCGCTCCGCCAGGATGCCCTGGGCGCAGAACTCGACCTCGATCCGGCCTTCGTTCATCGCCGCGATGGCATTGGCGTTCAGCCCGATATGGGTGGTGATCAGCCTGCGCACCCGCCCCGAGGCGATCAGCAGGTCGACCCCGGTGCCGGTCTCGTTGGCATCGTTCTTGATCAGCGTCAGCTCCCGCTTGTCCTGCCGGGCCAGTTCCGCCAGCAGGGCAAAGGGCGTGCCGGGCACGCCGAAGCCGCCGACCATGACGGTCGCCCCGTCGGGGATCGCCGCCACGGCCTCGGCCATGGCGCAGGTCTTGTCCGAAAGCCTCATGCCGACACCTCGCCTGAGACATCCAGCCCGTGGCGCGCGGCGAAGGTATCCAGCGCGCCGGTGAGGATCTGCAGGATCTCGTCAATCTGCGCCTCGGTGACGATCAGCGGCGGACAGACCAGGAAGTGATCCCCCTCCACACCGCCCCGGGTGCGGCGGGAATAGAGGATAAGCCCCGCGTCATAGGCCAGTTCCACCAGCTCGCTATGGGCATTCCATTCTTTCGGCAGGGGGGCCATCGTCTCCCGGTCCGAGACCATCTCGAAGGCCGTGAGCAGGCCCTTGCCCCGGACGTGGCCGATGAAGGGGTAGCGCGCCATCAGCCCCTGCAGGCGGTCCATCAGCACGGCCCCCATGCGGGTGCAGTTGCCCAGGATATCCTGCTCCTCCATCTCCTCCAGCACCGCCAGACCGGCGGCGCAGGCCAGCGGGTTGCCGGCATAGGTGAACCCGTGCAGGAAGCCACCAGCATCCAAGAGCGCCTCAACCATGTGAGACCGGGCCGCCACGGCGCCGAGCGGCGCATAGCCCGCGCCGAGGCCCTTCGACATAGCGACGATATCCGGGGTCACGCCCCAGTGTTCGCAGGCCAGGAAGGTGCCGGTGCGCCCGGCGCCGCTCATCACCTCGTCGTAGATCAGCAGCACGCCATAATCGTCGCAGATCTCGCGGATGCGGGTGTAGTAGCTGTCGGGCGCCACCAGCGCCCCGGTCGAGGCCCCGCCCACGGGTTCCATGATGAAGGCCAGCACGCTGGCTGGGCCTTCCGCCTCGATCCGCTCGCGCAGTTCATCGGCATACTTCAGCCCGCGTTCCTCCTCGGTCAGGTTGTCCCGGTCGAGGTAGGTCTGCGGGGCGCGCACATGCGGCATCTCCTGGAACATCTCGGCGAAGGGGCCGGCAAAGAGCTTGCCCCCTGTCAGCGCCAGCGCGCCCAGGGTGCCGCCGTGGTAGGCGGGCGTGCGCGAGATGACCTTCCAGCGGCTGCCCTGCCCCTGCGTGACCGCGTACTGGCGGGCCAGCTTCTCGGCGGTTTCCACCGCCTCGGAGCCGCCGGAGACGAAGAAGACCCGGTCGAGGTCCCCGGGCATCAGCCCGGCCAGCTTCGCCGCCAGGTCCTCGGACGGGTGGGTGCGGAAATGCAGGCGGTAGCCGAAGGTCGCGCGATCCATCTGGACCTTCATCTTGGCCAGAACGCGCGGGTTGGAATGGCCGATGTTGGACACCATCGCCCCGGAGGAGCCGTCGATGTAGCGCTTGCCGCTTTCATCGTAGAGGTAGATCCCCTCACCGTGGGACAGGAAGGGGCGCGGCGCGCGCGCCTGGTAGAAGAGGTGGGACGGCGCGTCGGTCATTTCTCTTTCTCGTATTGGGACAGATGCTTGCGCAGGAAGTCGCGGGTGCGCGGCTGGGTCGGGTTCTGGAAGACGATCGAGGGCGGCCCCTCTTCCACCACCACACCGCCGTCCATGAAGATCACCCGGTCGCAGACGTCGGCGGCGAACTCCATCTCATGGGTGACGATGATCATCGTCATGTGTTCCTGGGCCAGGGTCTTCATCACCTGGTTCACCTCCTCGACCAGCTCCGGGTCGAGGGCCGAGGTCGCCTCGTCGAAGAGCATCAGCTTGGGCTTCATCGCCAGGGCGCGGGCGATGGCCACCCGCTGTTTCTGGCCGCCCGACAGCTGCGAGGGGTAGTAGTCGATGCGCTCCAGCATGCCGACATGGGCCAGCTGTTCCTCGGCCAGCTTCTGCGCCGCGTCCTCGGAAATGCCCTTCAGCAGCTTCGGCGCCATGACCACGTTGTCGCGCACGGTCAGATGCGGGAACAGGTTGAAGTGCTGGAACACCATGCCGATCTGCTGGCGCATCTGGTTGATGTGCTTTTCGTACTGGCGATGCGGCAGGGCCTTGTTGACCTGGGTGCCGTCCAGGATCACCTCGCCCCCGGTCAGCGGATCGAGGTCGTTGATCGCCCGCAGCAGCGTCGACTTGCCGGACCCGGAGGGGCCGATGATGGCCACGATCTCGCCGCGGTCGACAGTCAGGCTGATGTCCTTCAACACCTCAAGACTGCCATAGGATTTCTTCGCATGGCGGATTTCCACGAAGGGTCGTGTCTCGGTCATGTGTCTGGGCCTCGCTTAGCGGGAAAGCTGGGTGCGGCGCTCGATCCGGCGCAGGACCGCTTCCATCCCGAGGTTGATGAAATAGTAGAGGACGGCGGCAACGGCGTAGAACTCGAACGGGCGGTAGGTGCGCCCGATGGCCAGCTGCGCCGAAAGGGTCAGTTCCGACACGCCGATCACCGACACCAGGGCGGAATCCTTCAGCAGGGCGATCATGTTGTTGCCAATGGGCGGGATCACGTCGCGCACCGCCTGGGGGATCACCACGCGCACCAGCGCCTGGCCGCGGCTGAGGCCGAGGGTGCGCGCGGCCTCCATCTGGCCGCGGTCGACGGCGACGATGGCGGTCTGGATCAGCTCGGAATTGTAGACCGCGAAATGCAGGCCCAGGCCGATCACGCCCGCCACGAAGGCCGGCAGGTCGATGCCCAGTTCCACCAGGCCGAAATAGATCAGGAACAGCTGCAACAGCAGCGGCGTGCCCATGAAGAGCCAGGCGAAGAAGCGGAAGGGCAGCCGCACCAGCAGCGGCGCGTAAAGCGCGATGACGGCCAGCAGGATGCCCCCGAAGAAGCTGAGGACGGCGGCGGCCACGGTGATGGCGATGGTCCACAGCACGCCAAGCAGCAGCGCATCGGCGAAGCCGGGAACCACGGAGAAATCAAGACCCATGGGAACGGCCTTTCTGTCGGGAAATGCGGGCGATCAGGGTCATTGCAGGCGCACCCTGCGGTCGAGGAAACTGATGCCCTTGCCCACCACCGTGATGATGATGAGGTAGAGGACACCGGCCAGCAGGAACATCTCGAAGGGCTTGTAGGTCGAGCCGATGTAGCGCTGCGCGGTATAGGTCAGCTCCACCACCGAGATGGCGGCGACCAGGGCCGTGCCCTTGATCTGGGCGTTGATGTTCACGCCCAGCGGGCGGATCATCAGCCGCAGCGCCTGCGGCAGCACCACCTTGCGGAAGCTCTGCGCACGGCTGAGGCCCAGGGTGCGGGCGGCCTCGCCCTGACCATGGTCGACGGCGACGATGGCGCCACGCATGGTCTCGGTCATGTAGGCGCCGATGTTGACGCCCAGGCCGATGACCCCGGCCTCGAAGGCATCGAGCTGGATGCCCACCTGGGGCCCGCCGAAGTAGAGCAGGAAAAGCTGGATCAGCGCGGGCGTGCCGCGGAAGACACTGACATAGGCCGCCCCGGCAAAGCGCAGCAGGGCAAAACGCGACAGCCGCGCCCAGGCCCCGGCGGCGCCGCACAGAAGGCCCAGCAGGATGGTCAGCACCGACAGCTCGATGGTGACCACCGCCGCTTCCAGGAAATAGGGATAAACCCGGAGGATCAGATCAACGTCCATGGGGATCTTTCAACGTAAGGGCAGCGTTTGGGGAACCCGCCGCGCCCGAAGGGGATCGCGCGCGGCGGGTCCGGTCCGGAGCCGGGGCGCCGACGGCATCAGCGGATGTCTTCGCCGATCCATTCCTCGGCGATCTCGACGTAGGTGCCGTCTTCCATCATCGCGTCCAGGGCTTCCTGCATGGCGGCCTTCAGCTCGGGGTTGCCCTTGCGGATGGCGATGCCGGCGCCGAAGGGTTCGCTTTCGGGATCGTCGAACATCTCGTAGTCGTAGCCGTTCTCGTTCAGCGCCAGGATGGCGGCGATGGAGTCGTTGACGATGGCGTCGACGCGGCCGTTCTCCAGCTCCAGCAGCAGCTCGGGCAGGCCCTTGTAGGTGCGCACGCTGTAGCCCTTGTCTTTGGCCCATTCCTCGTGCGTCTCGCCCAGGGTCACGCCGACCTTGGCGTCCTCCAGGTCCTCCAGAGAGGCGATGCCGCTGCCCGGCTTGGTGAAGATGGCGCGGCGGGTGGTGTAGTAGGGGCCGACGAAATCCACGACCTCGGCACGTTCCTCGGTGATGGTCATGGAGCCGACGATGGCATCGTATTTCTGCGCCAGAAGGCCGCCGATGATGCCGTCCCAGGCGGTGGTCACCACCTCGGTTTCCAGGCCCATGCGGCTGTTGATCTCGGTGCCGATGGCCGGGTCGAAGCCCACGACCGCGTTGCTGTCGCTGACGAAGTTGAACGGAGGATAGGCGCCGGACATGGCGATGCGCATCACGCCCTCTTCCTTCAGCGTGTCCAGTTCGTCGGCCATCACGGGCGCGCTCAGGCCGAGGCCCGCCAGGGCCAGGGTGCCGGCGGCGATGGCGGATGTCATGAGAATGCGGCGGGTGGTCATCAGTCTCTCTCCTGTTGGCGCGCCCGTCGCGGGGCGCGAGAAAAAATCTGGCGGGCGCTTTTTCCTCCCGCGCCTCTTAGGGCTTGCATGCAGCCCCTCATTCCGCAAATAAATAAACCAAATGTTCACCATAGATCAGGACGATGATGGGCCCCGACGAACAACGCTTTCCCTGGCACCTGGACTGGAACCTGCTGCGCACCTTCATGGTGGTGGTGGAACAGCGCGGCATCTCCCGCGCGGGGGATTTCCTGAGCCTGAAGCAACCCACGATCTCCTCCGCGCTGAAGCGGCTGGAAGAGACGATGGGCCATCAGCTGATCGTCAGAAAGCCCAATGAATTCAAGGTAACACGGGCCGGACAGCGTCTTTACGCGGAATGTTCGTCGATCTTCGGAACGGTGTCGCAACTGCCGTCGCTGTTACAGGAAGACGCCTCGGAACTGCGCGGCCATATCTCGATCATGAGCGCCTCGCATGTCGTCTCGGACCATTTCGACGAGGTCCTCAGCCGCTTTTCCGAGGCCCACCCCCGGGTCAGTTTCTCGATCACCGTGGCCAACAGCGACGAGGTCGTCAGCCGGGTCAGCCAGAACCGCGTCTCCTTCGGGATGTGCCTGTTGCACAGGGAACCGGCAGATCTGCGCACGCAGATCCTGTTCCGCGAATATTTCGGCCTGTTCTGCGGCCCGCGCCACCGGCTGTTCGGCCGCGACGACGTGAGCCTCGCGGATCTGGAGGGGGAGCCGGCGGTGTCTTTCCAGACCGAAACCGAGGGCGGCCCGCTGGAGCCCGTCACGCGGCTGCGCCTGCGCGCCAAGATGTCGACGCACTGGAGCGGGATGTCCGCCAATCTGATGGAGACGCGGCGCATGATCGTCGCCAACATCGGCATCGGCGCCCTGCCCCTGCACGTCGCGCGCCGCGACGTGGACCTGGGGATGTTGCGTCAGCTGCCCCCCGACGAAGGGCTGCCCCGGATCAACATCTACCTGCTGAGCAACCCGCGCCGGAAGCTGTCGGAGGCCGAGGCGGCCTTCCACGAGATGCTGAACGCCATGCTGGAGGACGTGCCCCTGGAAGACCGCACCTATACCTGAGAGGCCGCGCCGCTGCGCGAGGCGCGGCGGGTCACGCGGATGCGGTTGACGAAGGCCAGCAGGAAGATCCCGGTCAGCACCAGCACGATGGTCGCGGCGGGCGAGCTGTCCAGCCAGAAGCTGGCATAGGTGCCGCCCAGCATCGACAGCAGGCAGACCACGACCGAGACCCCCAGCATCCGGCCGAAGCTGCGCGTCGTGAGGAAGGCGATGGCCCCCGGAGCGATCAGCAGGGCCACCGCCAGGATCAGCCCCGTGGCCGTCAGCGTGGCGACGATGGTCAGCGACAGGATGGTCAGAAGGCCGTAGTGCAGCAGCCCGACCGGCAGGCCCGAGGCCTTCGCCTGGGCCGGGTCGAAGGCATGCAGCAGCAGGTCCTTCCACTTCAGCAGCAGCGCGGCGGTCACCACCAGGGCGATGCCGCCCGCGGTCCACAGATCCTCCGGCCCCACACCCAGCATGTTGCCGAAGAGGATGTGGTCGAGGTGCACATTGGTGCTGATCGAGGTGTAAAGCACGATGCCCAGCCCGAACATGCCGGAGAAGACCACGCCCATGATCGTGTCCTGCTTCACCCGGCTGTTTTCGGCCAGATACCCCGTGGCCAGCGCCGTTGTCATGCCGGCGGCAAAGGCCCCCAGCACCAACGGCAGCCCCAGGATATAGGCCAGCACCACGCCGGGCAGGATCGCATGGCTGATCGCGTCGCCCATCAGGGCCCAGCCTTTCAGCACCAGGAAGCACGACAGCAGCGCCGTCGGCACCGCCACGATGGCGCAGATCAGGAAGGCATATTGCATGAAGGGGAACTGGAAAGGCAGCAGTAGGGTCTCGGTCATGCCTCCGCCTCCTCATCCAGCGCCGCGCGGGCCCGGGCGCGCGCCGCCAGCATGCCGTGCTTCGGCGCCCAGACGAAGACGCCGAGGAAGATCAGGGTCTGCAGGATGACGATCACGCCCCCCGTGGCCCCGTCAAGGAAATAGCTGATCCAGGCACCGACGAAGCTGGTGCCGGTGCCGATCGCCACCGAGGTCAGGATGAGGCGCGGAAAGCGGTCGCATAGCAGGTAGGCCGTGGCGCCGGGCGTCACCACCATGGCGATCACCAGGAAGGCCCCCACGGTCTGCATCGCCGCCACCACGCAGGCGGCCAGCAGAACGAAGAATACGGCCTTCAGCAGCCCGGGCCGCAGCCCGATGGACCGTGCGTGGCTTTCGTCGAAGAAGACGACGACCAGGTCCTTCCACTTCAGCGCCAGCACCGCCAGCGAGACCACCCCGATGATGACCAGCTGAAGCGTATCCTCAGGCGAGATCGCCAGGATGTTGCCCATGGTGATGGTCTGGATCGACACCGCCATCGGATTGACCGAGGCCATGAAGAGGCCGAGCCCGAAGAAGCTGGTGAAGATCAGCCCGATGATGACATCGACCTTCAGCCCGGAGCGGTTCGACAGGAACAGCATGGCCGCCGCCGCCAACCCGCCCGACAGAAAGGCGCCCAGGGCAAAGGGCAGGCCCAGCATGTAGGCCCCCGCCACCCCCGGCACGACGGAATGCGAAAGGGCGTCGCCGATCAGCGACCAGCCCTTCAGCATCAGGTAGGAGGACAGGAAGGCACAGACGCCGCCCACCAAGGCCGAGACCAGCATGGCGTTCAGCATGTAGCTGTAGGTGAAGGGTTCCCAGAGGGCGCTCACTTCTCGCCCTCCGTCACGCGGGTCTGGTCGCCGTATTGCACGAAGGGGCGTTCGTCATCGGTCAAGATGGTGACATGGCGTTCGTCATCGTCGTCATGCAGATCCGCCCCGCCCAGGGTGAAGTGGCGCAGCACGCCGCCGAAGGCCTGGGTCAGGTTCTCGCGGGTGAAGGTGGTCTCGGTCGGGCCGTAGCCCAGCACGGTGCCCTTCACCAGGACGGTGCGATCGCAGAACTCCGGCACGGTGCCGAGGTTGTGGGTCGAGACCAGCATCACCCGGCCCTCGTCGCGCAACTCGCGCAGCAGCGCGATGATCTGCTCCTCGGTCTTCACGTCGACACCGGTGAAGGGTTCGTCCAGCAGGATCACCTGCCCCTCCTGGGCCAGGGCGCGCGCCAGGAAGACGCGTTTCTTCTGGCCGCCCGACAGCTCGCCGATCTGGCGGTGGCGGAACTCGGTCATGTTGACCCGCGCCAGCGCCTCGGCCACGGCGGCATGATCGGCGGCCCTGGGGCGCCGCAGGAAGCCCATGTGGCCATAGCGCCCCATCATCACCACGTCTTCGACCAGCACCGGGAAGGACCAGTCGACCTCCTCTGACTGGGGGACATAGGCGACCAGGTTCTTCTTCAGCGCCTCCTTCACGGTCATGCCCAGCAGGCGGATTTCTCCGCCCGCGACGGGGACAAATCCCATGATCGCCTTGAACAGAGTGGACTTGCCGGCCCCGTTCACCCCCACCAGGGCGGTGACAGTGCCGCGCGGGATCTCGAAACTGGCGTGGCGCAGGGCGGTGTGGCCGTTGCGATAGGTCACCGTCACGTCGCTGGCCCGGATGCCGCCCCCCGCCTCGTCGGCGCGGGTCTCGGCGGTTGGGGACTGGCTGTCTTTCATCATGCGTCTTTCCATCGGCCCGTACGCGGGCCCTCGTATCCTTACACCGGCCCCGTTGCGGCGGCCGGCGAAATATCGCGGCCCTAGTTCATGCCCTCTTCCAGGCCATGCGCAATGGTCTCTGCGGTGACCCTCATCAGATCGAGGTAGCTGGGCACCGGGCCGCCCGCCTCCGACAGGCTGTCGACGTAAAGGACGCCGCCATATTGGGCACCGGTTTCCCGCGCGACCTGTTTCGCCGGGTCGGTGTTCACCGTGCTTTCGCAGAAGACGACCGGAATGTCGTTCTCGCTCACCCCGTCGATCACGGCCCGCACCTGCTGGGGCGTGCCCATCTGGTCGGCGTTCATCGGCCAGAGGTACAGCTCCTTCATGCCGAAATCCCGGGCGAGGTAGCTGAAGGCGCCCTCGCAGGTCACCAGCCAGCGCTGCGCCTCGGGGATCCGGGCGATCTCCTCGCGCAGCGGCTCCAGCGTGTCGCGCAGCTGCTGGCGGTAGGCCTCGGCATTGGCGGCATAGACCTCGGCGTTGTCGGGGTCGTGCTCGGCAAAGGCCGCCTCGATATTGTCGATGTAGATCATCGCGTTATCCAGGCCCATCCAGGCATGCGGATTGGGCTGCCCCTCGTAGGAGCCGCCGGAGATGGAGATCGGGTCGATCCCCTCGCTCAGCGTCACGGCCGGCACATCGCGCAGGTTGGCGAGGAACTGTTCGAACCACAGCTCCAGGTTCAGGCCGTTCCACAGGATCAGGTCCGCGTCATGGGCGCGCACGATGTCACGCGGGGTGGGTTCGTAGCCGTGGATCTCCGCCCCCGGCTTGGTGAGCGACACGACCTCGGCGGCATCGCCCGCCACCTGGGCGGCCATGTCCGCCAGGACGGTAAAGGTGGTGACCACCTTCATCTTGTCGGCCGCCATGGCCCCCTGCGCCAGCATCAGCGCCAGGCCCGTTCCGCCCAGCAAGGCCTTCCAAGTTGTCATCGCGCGTCAATCCTCGCCCTTGTCCGATACCGCCGCGACCGGGGCCGCAGCTTTCTTGCAACTTATTCTCAACTAAAAAGATGACAAGAGGCGAAGTCAAGAAAGTTGCGAACCGTTCGCAATACATTCATCTCCTCCCCCCTCTTGCCCGCGAAACGCGCAACACAGGGCGACCGATGCGCGCCACACGGGGATCCGCGCCTGCCGCGTGCCCCCTCTGGCCTCTCCAGCGGCCTGCACCTAGGATGCCTGCAGACAGGCCACAGGACGCACCATGACCGCCCCCACCTCCCTCGACGGGCTGGAGCCCGGATATGACATCCCCGCCCTGCCCGGCATGACCCTGGCGGAGGTGCAGACCCCCTGCCTGATCCTTGACCTCGACGCTCTGGAGAGAAACATTGCCAAGCTGGGCGCCTTCATCCGCGCCCGGGGCCTGCGCCACCGGGCGCACGCCAAGATGCACAAGTCGGTCGACGTGGCCCGGCTGCAGATGTCGCTGGGCGGCGCCTGCGGGATCTGCTGTCAGAAGGTGTCGGAGGCGGAGGTCTTTGCCCGCGCCGGCCTGCCGGACATCCTGATCTCGAACCAGGTGCGCGGCGCGGCACGGATCGACCGATTGGCGCGGCTGCCCCGGACCGGAGCGGCGATCTCGGTCTGCCTCGACGACCTGGCCAACGTCGCCGAGCTGCAGGCGGCCTGCGCTCGCCACGGCACCCGGATCGACGCGCTGGTCGAGATCGACTGCGGCGGGTCCCGCTGCGGTACAACCTCTGACGCGCAGATGCTGGCCATCGCCCGCGCCATCGACGCCGCCCCGAACCTGACCTTTGGCGGCATCCAGGCCTACCACGGCCCGGCCCAGCACCTGCCCACCCATGCCGACCGCCGCGCCGCGCTGGATGAAACCATCGCCGTGACCCGCGCCGCCGTCGCCACCTTGACCGACGCGGGCCTCCCGCCCCCGCTGGTCACTGGCGGCGGCACCGGCAGCTACCTCTTCGAGGCGGCCTCGGGCATCTTCACCGAGCTGCAATGTGGCTCCTACGCCTTCATGGATGCCGACTACGGCCGGCTGAGGGATGAGGCGGGCCAGCGCCTGGACGCCGGCACCTGGGACAACGCCCTCTTCCTGCTGACCGAGGTGATGTCCCACACCCACCCGACCCGCGCCATCTGCGACGCCGGACTGAAGGTGCAATCGCTCGACTCGGGCCTGCCGGTGGTGCACGGGCGGTCCGATGTCACCTATACCCAATGCTCCGACGAACATGGCACGATCGAGGACCCGGAAGGCGCGCTGACCGTGGGTGACCGGCTGCGCCTGGTGCCGGGGCATTGCGACCCCACCTGCAACATCCACGACTGGTACGTGGGCCTGCGCGGCGACCGGGTGGAGGTGCTCTGGCCCGTCTCCGCCCGTGGCAAGGCCTTCTGATCCCGATAACGGAGCCGACAATGACCGATCTTGCGCATCCGATTCCCGCCGTGCTCTGCGTCTGCCTGCGCGGACCCGAGGTGCTGCTGGTGCGCCGCGCCAATCCGCCCGATGCCGGGCTCTGGGGCTTTCCCGGCGGCAAGATCGACGCGGGAGAGACCATGGCCCTGGCGGCACAGCGCGAGCTGGCCGAGGAAACCGGGCTGACCGCCCTTTCTGCCGGGCCGGTGCTGGGGGCCAGCGATGTGCTCGACCGCGACGCGGAGGGCGCCCTGCGCCATCACTACGTGCTGCTGGCCGTGCTGTGCACCCTGCCCGCGGATGCTCCGCCCCCACAGGCCGCCGACGATGCGCTGGAGGCCGCCTGGGTGCCCCTGGCCGAGATCGACCACCGCCCCTGCAGCGCCGGGGTCGCCGAACTGGCCAACCTGGCCCGGACCAGCCACGGAGGCTGAAGGCGCCCATGCCTCACGGACGTCGTGACAGGGGCGGAAAAGGCCAGTGCGGCCAGCCACTTGCCAGACAGAGACCGCGTGGCCTGGCAAATTCCGAGCAAAAGAGTCACCCTCCAAAGCCCGATGCTTTCTATCAACTATTTGATTTTATTCACTTTTATCTTGCGCCCGCCGAGGCCACGGGGTAGGAAAGCGTCAAGACAGCAAGCCAGCCAATCGCCAGCAAGCCATCCCCTTTCCCGCCAGCTCGACCGACCCAGCGACCCTCTGCCCAGATGGCAGCACGGTCTGCCAGGCCTCCAGCCCGCTCTCCTCCAGACAGATCCGCGTCACGGCCGCCACCAAGCCCGCCAACCTCCGACCGGAGGACAGCTCGCCAGGCCGCCCCTGTGATGCAGACCGGGCGACCCGGCTCGCCTCACGCTCGCAACCGCGCCCCTGCGCCCCTTCTCCCCAAGGACGCGCACCGCCAGGCAGCCAGCCATCCCGGGCCACCAGCCCGATCGCGTAGTCCAGACACTCCCCCACAACCAAGACGATAGTCCCATTTCCCTCGCAGCGGCAGCCTATACGCTCGTGCAAAGTGGTCATGAGTGTCAGACGTTACCGAAATGCGAAAAAATGTTGAGGCCTCCGCGCCAGACCGGCCAGTCCTGATCGGGATCGCCGGGCAGGACCGGGCGCTGGAACCCGTCATTCGAAGCCTGGAAAACCGTTCAGACGGGCGACGCGCGCCCCTGCGCCTGCGCCGCTTTCCCCTGCCCGATCTCACTGGCCTGGGTGCCGCGCGCCGACTGATGAACGCGGGCCGCTCCGGCGGCTTCGACGCGGTACACTTCGCCGACCCGCTGCGGGCGGACATCACCGACCTGCTGGCCGATCGCCGTTCGCCGCTGGCGCCGGGACAGATCGTCGACACCCTGCTGTTCAGCGACGCAGGGCCCGCGCTTGGCTACGATGCCGGCACCCACGCGCTGCAAGATTGCCTGGCTCCCTTCCTCTCCGGGCGGCCCGCGCACCACGTGCTGATCGTCGGCGCCGGAACCGAGGGACAGTCGGTGGCCATGGCGCTGGCCGCGCTTGGGGTGACCCGGCTGACTTTCTACGACTGCGACATGGGACGCGCGGCGGCGCTGGCCAATCTCGTTAACCGCGCAACGCGGTCCCGTGCCGCGCTGCTGGCCAGTCCGGAAGGCCTGTTCCACGAATTTTCGCGCCCCGGCCTGACCCGCGGCTGGATCGACGGGATCGTCAACGCAACCCCCGTTGGCGGCCCGCACCGGCCGGGCCAGGTCCTGCCGGACGAGGGATTTGAGGCACCGCTGTGGCTGGTCGATATCGCCGCGACCGATGGCACGACACCACTGACCCGACGGGCCGCCGACCGCGGCTGCGCCCTTTTGACGGGGGCCGAGATTGCATGGCGCAGGGCCGAACGGTTGCTGGCCTGCTCCCAGGGTGGCGGGCAGATCGGCTGCTCACCGCGATCCTGCCAGATTGACCTGGCACCATGTGCAACGCCCGTCAGCCAGGCGGGGTGATCCCTCTGCCGCCCCGATCCTGGCGGCCCCGTGCCCACCCTGCCCGCACATCAGGCCCGCAGAAAGCCCGCCTGGCACAGAAGCCATTCGGTGACCCCGCCCTTGCGCGGGGCGACAAGGCAATGCAGGACGAAACGCAGCGGCGACAGTTCGGTCATGGTATCCCCCGATCCATGGGCAAAGGTGATGCAGACCGGGTAGCGCGCGCCGGTAACATCCCCGTGACGGCCCCGCGACCCGTTGATGACCGCGCAGGTGCCCCGCCGACCCGCGCCCACTGGATTTTCCCGCAGCCTCGGGCTAAGCGCGGGGCATGTCGCGCACCATCCTGTTCAACAAGCCCTTCGGCGTCCTGCCGCAATTCACCGACCGTGGCACCGAAGGCTCCGCCCGACCGACGCTGTCGGATCACATCGATCTGCCTGGCGTCTACCCCGCAGGCCGGCTGGACCGCGACAGCGAGGGGCTGATGGTTCTGACCTCGGACGGGCGGCTTCAGGCCCGGATCAGCCATCCCAAGTTCAAGCTGCCGAAACGCTACTGGGCGCAGGTCGAGGGGACGCCCGACGAGGCCGCCCTGAAAGCCCTGCGCGAAGGCGTGACCCTGAAGGACGGGCCGACGCGTCCCGCCAAGCTGCAACGGATCGAGGAACCCGCCGGCCTCTGGCCACGCAATCCGCCGATCCGCGTCCGACAGAGCGTGCCCGACTGCTGGATCGCGCTGGAGATCACCGAAGGCCGCAACCGGCAGGTGCGCCGCATGTGCGCCCACGTCGGCCACCCCTGCCTGCGCCTGATCCGCGCCGCCATCGGCCCCTGGGAGCTTGGCGACCTGTCCCCAGGCGCCTGGCGGGACGCCCCGCAGGTACGCCTGACCCGCTGACCCGGCCCAGGGGCGCGATGCGGCGCACTCCTCCTAGGGGGCCAGAAGCAGCGTCGAAGCCACCTCCCGCTGGAGCCTCGCGCTTGCCCTGCACAGAGTAAACCGAATTGAAGAAGGCCGAGACCTCCTCGGCGCTCGGTCCCGAGCGGCGTCTCTATTGGCCGATGAGACTACCCATGGGGATGTGACCCCGCTCAAGCAGCATAGAGGGATTCCGCAAGCTGCTGTTCAACGGCAACACGTGTTGAATGTATTCAACATGACAAGTCTCACGCCCAATCTGGGTCGCCGGCGACATCACCGAGCGCTCATCCGAGACCAAACCGAGTCTTCAATTTTATTACTTTAATTTCAGTCAATTAGATTAATATGCTAAAGTAGAAGATCACATCTGGGCGTCTCTCAACGCCGCCATCATCGTATCGTAAAGATGCTGCGCCGGCAGGTCTCGGGCGGTCATCTCCGCGATCCACTGATCGCGGATCGGGTCGGCGGCCCTGGCGCGGAAGACGGCCAGATCCTCGTCGGAGAAGGTCACCTTCTCCACCCCGCGCTCTTCCAGCACCTGGCCCCACGTCGCGTAGATCTTCGCGTATTCAGCCATGTAGTGCTCCATCGCCTCGGGCACCGCCGCGTCCAGAGCGGCCCGATGGCCCTCCGGCAGCGCCTCGTAGGCGTCGGTATTGACCACGACCGGGCAATTGACGGTGCCGGGGTTGAGGTTGGTGGTCCACCAATCCGCCACGTCGATCGTGCGGAAACTCAGATGGGCATGAGGGGCAAAGGCCACCGTGTCCACCGTGCCGCTGTCCAGCGCCGCATAGGCCTCGGACGAAGTGACGGAGCTCGGCACGGCGCCCACGGTCCGGAAGGCCTGACCCATGCCGCCCGTGGCGCGCACGCGCATCCCGTCGAAGTCCTTCAAGGTGCGTCGCGGTGCCCCGGTGCCGACGATATTGTATTGCGGCAACGGCGAGGGCATCAGCAGCGTCGCGTTCCAGCGCCCCAGATCTTCCCTTGTGGCCGGGTGGTTATAGACCGCCATTGAAGCTGCGATTTCCTCCTCCAGCGTGTTCACGCCCAGGAACGGCAGTTCCAGCACCGTGATCGTGGGGGTCTTGTCGCGGTGATAGCCGGCGCAGAACTGGGCCATCTCGAACGCCCCGATCGCGATCCCATCCAGGGTCTCGGTGTTCTTCGACAACCCGCCATAGCGGATGTCGAGGGTGAACATGCCCTGTGTACTCTCCTCCAGCAGCTCCGCCAGCTTTTCCACATGGGCGGTGAAGGCCCGCGGCTTGCCCCAGAGAGAGACGCTCCACTCCTCCGCCCGGACGGTCCCGGTAGCGCAAAGGGACAGCGCCGCAGCCGCGGCGCCGATCAAAAAGGGCCTCATGGTGTCCTCCCTTGCCGGCCCTCTCCTCCGGGGCCGATCACAGGGAGAAGCCTAAAGGCTGACCGCCCCCGCGCAAGAGGATTTACCCATCATCGGACCGGACGGGGCGCGCCTTGCCCCGTTCCGCAAGATCATACAGACACAGGATTTTCACCACCTTCCGGTTGTAGATCCCCCGTACGGCTTTCCCTTTTTCAATCTCTCAGGCGATCGCGGCCGTCAGTGCGGGGGCCACGCGGCGCAGGCGCAGGGCGTTGCTGACCACGATGACCGAGGAAGCCGCCATGGCCGCCGACGCCAGCATCGGCGACAGCATCGGCCCACCCCAGAGCGCCAGCAGCCCGGCCGCCACGGGGATCAGCGCGACGTTGTAGGCGAAGGCCCAGAAGAGGTTCTGGTGAATGTTCGACATGGTGCGCCGCGACAGGTCCATCGCAGTCACGACGCCGCGCAGGTCGCCCCCGATCAGCACGACCTCGGCGGCCTCCATGGCCACGTCGGTGCCCGACCCCATGGCGATGCCCACGTCCGCCGCCGCCAGCGCCGGGGCGTCGTTGATGCCATCGCCGGCAAAGATCACCGCACCGGCCTCGGCGCGCAGTTCTTCGACCGCGCGGGCCTTGTCGGTGGGTTTCACCTCTGCCCGGACATGTTCGATCCCCAGTTCGCGGGCCACGTGCTGCGCGGCGGCCTGGCTGTCGCCGGTCACCATGGCAGGGTGCAGACCGCGCGCCTTCAGCGCCGCAATCACGGCGCGGGTTTCCTCGCGGATCTCGTCGGAGATCGCCAGGACGGCCAGAGTCTGGTTGAGCTTCTCGGCATAAAGCACCGTGGCGCCTTCATTTTCCCAGGCCGCCGCCTGACTTTCCAACTCGGGTGGCAGATCGCAGCGCAGGAAGGCCCGGTTGCCGATGCGGATCTCCTCACCGCCGACAAGGCCGGTCAGCCCCTCGCCCGGGATGGCCGTCACGCCCTCCGCCTGCGGCAGGGTCAGCCCGCGCGCCTCGGCACCGGCGACGATGGCGCGACCGATGGGATGTTCCGACTGAGACTCCAGCGCGGCGAGCGCGGCCAGCGCCTCGTCCTCGGCGCCCAGGGCGGCGATCCCGCCCAGCACCGGCTTGCCCCGGGTCAGCGTGCCGGTCTTGTCGAAGGCCACCACTTGCGCCTCCTGCATCCGTTGCAGCGCGTCGCCCCGGCGGAACAGCACACCCAGTTCCGAGGCCCGCCCCGTGCTGACCATGATCGACACCGGAACCGCCAGCCCCATGGCGCAGGGGCAGGCCACGACCAGCACCGAAACGGCCGCAACCACAGCCGCGCCCAGCCCGCCGCCCGCCAGCAGCCAGACCGCCAGGGTCAGCAGCGCCACGACAATCACCGCCGGGACGAAGACCTGCGCCACGCGGTCCACAAGGTTCTGGATCGGCAGCTTGGCGCCCTGCGCCTCGTCCACCGCCTGCATGATGCGGGCCAGCACCGTGTCCTCTCCGGTCGCCGTGGCGCGCATCACCAGCGCGCCTGCGCCGTTGACGGTGCCGCCAATCACCGGATCGCCGGGGCGGCGGGTCGCCGGGATCGGCTCGCCGGTCACCATGCTTTCGTCGATGTCCGACGTGCCTTCGGCAACCACGCCGTCCACCGGCAGGCGGTCGCCGGGCTTCAGCGCGATCATGTCACCGGGCTGCAGGGCGCTGACGGGCACCGGAGAGAGCGTTCCATCAGGTGCGCGCAGCATCGCCTCGCGCACCTGCAGGCCGGCCAGGCGCCGGATCGCGGCGGACGCCCGGCCCCGGGCGCGGGACTCCATCCAGCGGCCCGCCAGGATCAGGGTCACGATGACGGCGGCCGCCTCGAAATAGACATGGGCCGCGCCCTCGGGCAGGACGCCGGGGGCAAAGGTGGCCACGGTGGAATAGGCCCAGGCGGCGGAGGTGCCCAGCACCACCAGCGCGTTCATGTCGGGGGCCATGTGGCGGATCGTGGGCAGGCCCAGGCGGAAGAACCGCGCGCCGGGCCAGGCCAGGACCAGCGTGGTCAGAAGGAACTGGATCACGTTCGAGGCGGTCATGCCGATGCTGTTCTCGATCAGCATGTGGAAGCCCGGCACCAGGTGCGCCCCCATGGCCAGCACCACCACCGGCAGCGACAGCGCGCCGGCCAGAACGGTGTCGCGGCGCAGCCCGGCGGCTTCGGCTTCGGCGCGCGCCTCGGCCTGTTCCGAGGCACTTGCGCCGCTGCTGGCCTCGCGCGCGGAATAGCCTGCTTTTTCAATCGCCTGAACGACGTCCCTCATGTCAACCGCACCGGTCAGGACCTTCGCCCGGGCCGTGCCGTTGGCCAAGTTGAAGGAGGCCTCCTCGACCCCCGGCAGCGCCGTCATCGCCCCCTCGATCCGCGCCGCGCAGGAGCCGCAGGTGGCGCCCTCGACATCCAGGACCAGTGTGGTTTCGGAGGCCGGATAGCCCGCCTCCTGCAACCTGGCCGCCACGGCAGCCGGCGTCAGGCTGCCGTCATGTTCGATCTCAGCCTTGCGGGTCGCCAGGTTCACCCGTGCCTCGCGGGTGCCCGGCATCTCCGACAGGGCGGTTTCCGCCCGCCGCACGCAGCCGCCGCAGTTCAGCCCGGTCACTTCCAAGGTCAGGGTGTGGGGAGATATCTGGTCCATGGGGCACCACCTTTCGACGAATAGATGGATCCGCCACCTATGAAAGGTCAAGGGGCAGCCCTGCTGCCCCTTCTGCGGCGCATGGCCGCCCCTTCCGTGCCAGATCGCGTGGCCCGGTCAGCCGACGCGCGCGCCCTCGACGAAGACGCCGCGCACCACCGGCACGTTGCCGCGCTTGGCAAAGCGGATCAGGTCGGCCCGCTGGCCCACCTCCAGCGCGCCCCGGTCGTTCAGCCCCGAGGCCCGCGCCGGCGAACGGGTCACCGTCGCCATCCCGCGCGCCATGTCGCCCCAGTGTTCGCCCAGCATCACCGCCGCCTGCAAAAGCGCCGCCGGCACGTAGTCGGAGCTGATAATGTCCAGCAGGCCGAGGTCCGCCAGTTCCAGCGCGGAGACGTTGCCGGAATGCGACCCGCCCCGGATCAGGTTGGGCGCCCCCATGATGACCTGGATACCGTGGTCATGGCAGGCCCGCGCCGCCTCCACCGTGGTCGGGAACTCCGCCAGGCGGATGCCGTGGCGGGCGGAGGTTTCGACCTGGTCGCGGGTGGTGTCGTCATGGCTGGCCAGCACCGCGCCATAATTCGCCGCCGCCTGCACTGAGGCCGCCTCGTGCCGGGCGCCCAGCCGGTCATGCAGATCGTAGAGGAACTGGCAGTACTCGCCGAAGCCTTCCTTCGACAGCCCGTGCTTGCCGCAGACATAATCCTCGAACTTCGAGATGTCGCTGAACTGGCGCTGGCCCGGGGTGTGATCCATCAGGGAGACGATGCCCACGTTGTCCTCGGGGCCGAACTCTGACAGCTCCTCGATCAGGGTCTCGGAGCAGGTCTCGGCCCGCAGGTGCAGCTTGTGGCTGATCTTCAGGGCACCGGCGTCGCGCATGGCGGCGATCTGGTCGGCCATGGGGCGGGCATAGCGGCGGTAGTCCCCGCGCGGCCCCTCGACGATCGAGCCCACCCGGATCGCGTCGAAGACCGTGGTGATGCCGCAGCCGGCCAGTTCCGCGTCATGGGCGACGATGGCGGCATTGTGCGGCCAGTGGGCCTTGGGACGCGGGGTGATGTGGCGTTCCAGGTTGTCGGTGTGCAGCTCGATCAGCCCGGGCGAAAGGTAGTCGCCCTCGCAATCGACCGCGCCCGCGGGTACCGCGCCGCTGCCGATCTCGGCAATCTCGCCGCCGCGGATCACCACATGGCCCCTGCGCGTCTCGCCGGGCAGCACCAGGGTGGCATTGGCCAGGATCAACTCGTCCGTCGTGCTTTTCGCCATCTCGTTTTTCACCATCTGGTCTTTCATCGTCTCACTTCCATCTCTGTTGCCGCCTCTTGCAGCCTGTCGTCCAGCAGGGCCAGCACCGCCGCGACGGTGCGCTCCAGCGGGCCCGAATTGTCCAGTTCCACCACGTCAACGCTTTCCGGCAGGGCAAAGCCCGCCCGTGCCAGGCGCCCCGCGATCTCCTCTCGGCTTTCGCGCCCCCGCGCGGCCAGCCGGTCGGCCAGGACCTCCACGGGGGCGGTCAGGGCGACGCAGGCGAACCCCGGTACCTTCGCCTGGGCCTCTGGCAGCACCGCGCGCGAGAGGTTCACCAACAGGTCGCGCCCCGCGGCCAGCTCGTCCAGGACCGTGGCCGGGATACCATAGTGCAGCCCATGGGCCGGCCAGGACAGCAGGAAGGCGCCCCGGGCGGCACGGGCGGCAAATTCCGCCTCGCTGACACCCTCGAACTCTTCGCCCCCGGCCTCCGACGGTCGCGTGATGACACGCCGCACCAACCCGATGCCCGGGCGGGCGGCGGCCACCGCCTCCATCACGCTGTCCTTGCCGACGCCCGACGGCCCGACGATGCCCAGAAGACGTCCCGCCATCAGGCCACCCGCGCCGGGGTGAAGCCGGTCACGTCGACCTCGCGGTCACAGACTCGGTCGCGGGCCGGCTGATCGTGGAAAATGCCCACGATGGCCGCGCCGCGTGCCTTGGCCTCCTCGATCAGCTGCAACACCTCCTCGCGGTTCACCGCGTCGAGGCTGGCGGTCGGCTCGTCGAGCAGCAGCGCCGGGTACTGGCGGGCAAAGCCGCGGGCGATATTCACCCGCTGCTGTTCGCCGCCCGAAAACGTGGTGGGCGACAGCCCCCAGAGGCGTTCGGGGATGTTCAGCCGGGTCAGCAGGGTACGGGCGCGCTCCTGCGCCACTTCCCGGGGCAGGCCCACCGACAGCAGCGGCTCGGCCACCACCTCCAGCGTCGGCACCCGGGGCACCACCCGCAGGAACTGGCTGACGTAGCCCAGCACGGCGCGGCGCAGCGCCAGGATCTCGCGCGGCTCGGCGGTGGCGACATCGGTGCCGTCCACCAGGATCCGCCCCGAAGCGGCCAGGTAGTTGCCGTAGATCATCCGCATCAGGGTGGATTTGCCCGCCCCCGAGGCGCCGACCAGTGCCACGCATTCGCCGGGGGCCACCGCAAGGCTCGCCCCTTCCATCACCGGAATGACCGTGCCGCCCTGGTTGTGCAGGGTGAAGGTCTTGGTCACGTTCTCGACCGAGATCATTGCGTCCGTCATCTCATCTCTCCTCAGACCTGCAGGACCGAGCTGACCAGCAGCTGGGTATAGGCATGTTGCGGGTCGTCCAGCACCTGGTCGGTCAGGCCGGTTTCGACCACATGGCCGGATTTCATCACCATCAGCCGGTCCGCCAGCAGGCGGACCACGGCCAAGTCATGGGTGACGATGATGGCCGACAGGCCCATCTCTCGCACCAGCCCGCGCAGGAGATCCAGCAGGCGCGCCTGCACGCTGACGTCGAGGCCGCCCGTGGGTTCATCCATGAAGACCAGCCGCGGGCCGGTGACCAGGTTGCGCGCGATCTGCAACCGCTGGCGCATGCCGCCCGAAAAGGCCGTGGGCCGGTCGTCCATCCGATCGGCGGCGATTTCCACCCGGCCCAGCCAGTCCTCGGCCTTGGCCCGGATGTCGCCGTAGTGGCGTGCCCCCAGCCCCATCAGGCGTTCGCCCACGTTGCCGCCGGCGCTGACATTCATGCGCAGCCCCTCATGGGCGTGCTGATGCACGAAGGCCCAGTCGGTGCGCCCCAGCATGCGCCGCTCCGGCTCGCTCATGGTCACGGTATCGACCATCTGGCCCGCACGGTCGAACAGCACCCGGCCCGTATCGGCCGCCAGGTGGCCCGCCAGGCAGTTCAGCAGGGTCGTCTTGCCCGAGCCGCTTTCACCCACGATGCCCATCACCTCGCCCGGGTAGAGGTCGAAGGAAACCTCCTCGCAGCCGATCCGCCCGCCGTAGTATTTCGCCAGCCCCTCGACCGTCAGCAACGGCCGGTCGGTGGCGCCGGCGCGGTCCTCGATCATGTCCTTCATCGTCTCACTCTCCGTTCCGCGCTCAGGCTGCGCTCTCGGCCACGCCGAGGGGCCCAAGGTGCCCCGCCGCGCGACGCTCGCCGCAGAAATCCGTGTCCGAACAGACGAACATCCGCCCGCCCGCATCATCGGTGATCACCTCGTCGAGATAGCTGTCCTCCGCCCCGCACAGGTCGCAGCAATGCTCGGCCCGCATCCGGGTGAAGGGGTAGTCCTCGAAATCGAGGCTCACGACCTCGCAATAGGGCGGCAGGGCATAGATCCGCTGCTCCCGGCCCGCGCCAAACAGCTGAATGCCCGCCATCTCCAGCTTGGGGTTGTCGAACTTGGGGATCGGGCTGGGGTCCATCACGTAGCGCCCCTCCACCTTCACCGGATAGGCATAGGCGGTGGCGATCTCGCCGTGGCGCGCGATGTCCTCGTAGAGCTTGACGTGCATCAGCCCGTATTCCTCCAGCGCATGCATCTTGCGCGTCTCCACCTCCGAGGGTTCGAGGAAGCGCAGAGGTTCCGGGATCGGCACCTGGTAGACCAGCACCTGGCCCTCGGTCAGGTCCCGTTCCGGGATCCGGTGACGGGTCTGGATGACCGTGGCCTCGGCGGTCTTTTCGGTAGTCTCAACCTGCGCCACCTTCTCGAAGAAGCGCCGGATGGACACGGCGTTGGTGGTGTCATCCGCCCCCTGGTCGATGACCTTGAAGCGGTCCTCGGGCACCATGATGGCGGCCGAGATCTGCACGCCGCCGGTGCCCCAGCCATAGGGCATGGGCATTTCGCGGCTCGCGAAAGGCACCTGGTAGCCCGGGATCGCCAGCGCCTTCAGCAGCGCGCGGCGGATCATCCGCTTGGTCTGTTCGTCGAGGTAGGCGAAATTGTACTCGCCCGCGATCTGTTCCACGCTCATGCGTCCTGCTCCCGGGCGGAAGGCGCCACGCCCCCTGCCCCTATCCGATAGCCGAAAATACTCTCGCCGAAGGCTTCGGCCCGGCACGGGCCGAAAATGCAATGGCTGCTCATTCCGCCGCCTCCCGGCGCGCGCCCTGCTGCGCCGCATCCGCCTCGCGACGGATCTTGCGCACCAGTTCCAGTTCCGACTGGAAATCGACGTAGTGGGGCAGCTTGATATGTTCGAGGAAGCCCGTCGCCTGGATATTGTCCGAATGGTACAGCACGAATTCCTCGTCCTGCGCCGGCGCGCCCTTGTCGTCTTCGCCCAGCTCCTTCCAACGCAGCGCCCGGTCGACCAGCGCCATGGAGATCGCCTTGCGCTCCGTCTGGCCAAAGACCAGGCCATAGCCCCGGGTGAACTGCGGCGGCTCGGTCTTGCTGCCCAGGAACTGGTTCACGGTCTCACATTCGGTGAGGGTGATCTCGCCGACCTCGATGGCAAAGCCCAGCTCGGGGATCTCGGCCTCGACCGGGACGGTACCGATGCGAAGCTCGCCCACGAAGGGGTGGTTCTTGGCGTAGCCCCGTTGGGTGGAATAGGCCATCGACAGGACGAAGCCCTCGTCGCCCCGGGTCAGCGCCTGCAGGCGCAGCGGGCGCTCGGCGGGCAGCTCCAGAGGCTCGCGCGTCAGGTCGCCGGGCTGGTCGGCCTCGGGCGCGGGGGGCACCTCGTCCTGGATCAGACCTTCGCGGTTCAGGAACTCCGTCACCCGGGGCATCACCGGATGCTCGGCGGCCTCCGCCGGGGGCTCGGGCCGCTCCAGCCCTTCCGCCTCTAGCGCGAAGTCCAGCAGACGGTGGGTATAGTCAAACGTCGGGCCCAGCACCTGCCCCCCCGGCACATCCTTGAAGGTGGCCGAGATGCGCCGGTCACAGGCCATCGCCCCGGTATCGACGGGCTGCGAATAGCCGAAGCGCGGCAGGGTCGTGCGATAGGCGCGGATCAGGAAAATCGCCTCGATCAGATCGCCGCGTGCCTGCTTGATCGCCAGCGCCGCCAGGTCGGGATCGTAGAGGGAGCCCTCGGCCATCACCCGGTTCACCGCCAGCGCCAGCTGTTCGCGGATCTGCGCCACCGACAGCTCGGTGACCGACACATCGCCCCGGCGTTCGTCCTCCAGCCACTCATGGGCCTTATCGATGGCCTTCTCGCCACCTTTCACTGCCACATACATCAGGCAAGCTCCCCTTCGGCAACGCGCGTGGTGCGCGGCAGCGCCCAGAGGGTCGCGCCGTCGCAGAAATAGAAATCCAGCCCCAGCGGGAAGAGCGCCCGGTTGGCCTGGAACGGGCCCACGGCGGGCAGCTCGGCCCGGCGGCTCTCCTTGATCCCCGGCCCGACCAGTGTCACCGGCTGGGCCGCAAAGGCGCCGTCGACGATCAGCGTGGCGCTGCGGTCGGGGTACTCGGCGGTGCCGATGGCGTATTGGCCCAGATCGCCCAGGGCCTCCCAGGTGCCCAGCCCGAAGGCCGCCTCGCCCCGCGCCACCAGCGGCGCCCCGCAGTGGAAGGTGATCCAGTCGCGCACCTCCGGCCGGTCATGATCGCCCGCCAGATGCACCGGCGTTTCCGGATCGCACAGGACCAGCAGCAGGGTCGCCGCCGCCGGGCTGACCGGCGCGGGCGCCGCGCCCAGGTCTCCCAGCTTCTGTACCTCGCCGGGGCGTGCCATGACCTCCAGCGCCGCGCGGAAGGCGCGGGCCGACTGGCGCGGCGCATCCTCGAAGCCGCCCGTCAGGGCCTCGCTTGCCATTGCTCCGTTTCGGGTCATCAGTCTTCTCCCCGTACCATGGTGAAGAAATCCACCTTCGTCTGATCGGCCCTGGTCGCCCGCGCGGCCCGGGCCGCCGTCATCTCGGCCTCCAGCGGATCCAGCAGTTTGGCCCGCAGGCGCGGGGCGTCGGCGCCCTGCATGCCCGCATCGACCAGCGCAGCGATCTCGGCCTTCTTGCGATCCCGGCCCTGCACCATGGCATGGCCGACCGCTCCCGCTTCGGTCTTCAGCGAACAGCGCGTCACGCTCATCTCGCCCAGGTTGAAGGCCGCGCCGGTGCCCCCGGCCCGACCGCGCACCATCACGCCGCCGACTTCCGGCGCGCGCAGCCAGGTGAACCCCGCCTCGCGCCCCGCCTCGGCCCAAAGCGCCGCCAGCCGCGCCGCCGGCGCCTTCGCCAGAAGCGACATCCAGGCCTTCCGGGCCGCCTCCTCTTCCGTCAATTCCCGCCGTTCCGACATTAGACACCTTGCAGATTTGTCTATCTAACTATACAACTAGACAAATCTATAGACAGCCGCCCCGAGTCGCACAAGGCCGGGCGCCCCCGATCAGGATGAAACTTTCATGACGCCTGCCGACGGCTCCCCGCCCCGCAAGACCCCACTGTGGCGTTCCATCGCGGATGCGCTGACCAATGATATCGCCTCGGGCCGCTACCGCCCCGGCGACCGCCTGCCCACGGAGGCGGAGCTGTCGGCCCGCTTCGGCGTCAACCGCCACACGGTGCGGCGCGGGCTG
Organism: Pseudooceanicola marinus; assembly: GCF_002786295.1. GTDB lineage: Bacteria > Pseudomonadota > Alphaproteobacteria > Rhodobacterales > Rhodobacteraceae > Pseudooceanicola > Pseudooceanicola marinus. Next base: position 128,158 of record NZ_PGTC01000029.1, read on the forward strand.
GCGGCGCTGGCGGAGGCGGGACTGACCCACGCCCGGCGCGGCGCGGGCGTCTTCGTGGCGCAAAGCCCCACGGACTACCCAATTGGCCGCCGCGTCCGATTTCACCAGAACATCCGTGCCGCCGGGCGGCTGCCGGCGAAGAAACTGCTGCTGGTGGAAACCCGCGCCGCCGATCCGCGCGAGGCGGAGCTGCTGCGCCTCGCCCCGGGCACCGAGGTCCTGGTGAGCGAGGGCATCTCGCTGGCCGACGACCAGCCCGTCGCGCTCTTCCGCTCGATCTTTCCGGTGACCCGCCTGCCCGGCCTGCAGGACAGCCTGGCGCGGCTGTCGTCGATCACGCTGGCGCTGCGCGACAACGGCATCCCCGACTACACCCGCGCCTGGACGCGGATCACCGCCAAGCTGGCCAATGCCCATCAGGCGGTGCAGCTGCAACTGCGCGAAGGCGACCCGATCCTGCGCACCACGTCCCTGAACGTCGACCCCGACGGCCAGCCGCTGGAATACGGGCGCACCTGGTTCTCCGGTGATCGCGTCACCCTTACCCTGGGCGAGGAGGACGAGACCTGAGTCCGCCCGACGCCACCCAAAGCTGTCATCACAAGGATTTCAGCCGGATTTGATGGATTTCGCGGCGCAACGTCACGCCGCCGATACAATCAGAGGTTATCCACAGCGAACAAAACGTCGAGCAGAGCCATGCCCCAGACCTTGCCCAGCCTGCGCCTGACCGGCGCAACCATCCTGCGTGACGGTGCCCTTCAGGACCGCTCCGTCGCCTTTGCCGAGGGCCGGATCACCCGTGGCCCCCTGCCGGAGGTGGACCTGACCGGCTACCTGGTGCTGCCGGGGATCATCGACCTGCACGGCGACGCGTTCGAACGCCACATGGCCCCGCGCCCGACGGCCCCCTTCCCCCTGGCGACAGGGCTGCGCGCCACCGATCGTGACGCGGCGGCCAATGGCATCACCACCGCCTGGCTGGCGCAAAGCTGGTCCTGGGAGGGTGGTCACCGCAGCCCCGATTTCGCCCTGTCGCTGCTTGACGCGCTGGAGGCCTACCGCGCCGACCACGCCCTGACCGACCTGCGCGTACAGATCCGCTGCGAGACCCACACCGCCGAGACGGAGGCGCGGCTGCTCGACGCCGTGCGCCGCTACGGCATCGACTACGTGGTGTTCAACAACCACCTCGACGAGACAGCACAGATGATGGAAGGCGGCCGCGAAGACCTGCTGATCGCCGCGCGCAAGGCTGGCCGCAGCCTGCAGGACCACATGAAGATCCTCCAGGACGCCAAGCGCCAGGCGCGCGAGGTGCCGCGCTATCTCTGCCGGCTGGCGGAACAGTTCGATGGCATGGGCGTGACCTACGGCAGCCACGACGACCCCGATGGCGAGACGCGCGAGACCTTCTCGATGATCGGCGCCAAGATCTGCGAGTTTCCCACCGCGCGCTCGGCGGCGGCCCTGGCCCGCGCCGTGGGCGACCCGATCCTGATGGGCGCCCCCAACGTGGTGCGTGGCGGTTCGCAGTCGGGCAATATCGCGGCGGTGGAACTGATCCGCGCGGGCCTCTGCGATGCGCTGGTGTCGGATTACTACTACCCGGCGCTGCACCAGGCGGCCTTCGCCCTGGCTGATAGCGGGCTACTGCCCCTGCCCGCCGCCTGGGACATGATCTCGGCCCGCCCGGCAGAGATCCTGCGCCTGCCCGACCGGGGCCGCCTGCAACCGGGGCTCCGCGCCGACATGGTGGTCATCAACCAACAGACCCGCGCCATCGAGGCGACGATTTCGGGCGGGCGTATCACCCACCTGGCCGGCGAGGCCGCGCATCGCTTCACCGCCCTGCCGCAACGTACGGCCATGGCCGCCGAATAGGCCACTGGCTCCAGTCCGCCCTTCGGGTCCCGCGCGCCGGGGGACAGCGTCCCCCGCGACCGCCTGCAAGGACGGTCCGAACGCGCTCAGCCCTCGTATTTCTCCAGAAACGCCTCGGCGCTCAGCGCGCGGAAATCCTCCAGGCGCGCGCGCAGGGTGGCGTGATCCCAGTGCCACCAGGCCAGGGCGATCAGCCGGTCTGCCACCGCCTCGGGCTGGCGCCGACGCAGCACCCGGGCGGGCGTGCCCGCGACGATGGTGTAAGGCGCCACGTCCTTGGTCACCACGGCGCCGGCCGCCACCACGGCGCCATCCCCCAGGGTGACCTCGGGTTTGATCATGGCGCCATTGCCGATCCAGGTGTCATGCCCGACACGGGCGCGCCGCGACCGTCGATGATCAAAGAAGGCCGTGTCGTTTTCCACGTCGTCCCAGTAGTCGGCGGAACGGTAGAGGAAGTGATGGCAGGCGGCGGTGTCCAGCGGGTGATCCGTGGCCCCGATCCGGGTGAAGGCCGCGATATTGGCGAACTTGCCGATGGTCGCGTTGGCGACATCGGCGTAGCGGTCGCAATAGCTGTAGTCGTCGAAGCTGGAATGCCCGATCCGGCTGCCCCGGCCGATCTCGACATAGCGGCCCAGCGTGGTCTCGGTCAGCTCCACATCCGGGTGTAGATAGGGGGTTTCGGCGGTCAGTCGGGCCATGGGGTGTCCTTCGGAAGAAAACTAGGGCGCAGGCCTCGACCCGCGCCCATCCGTGATGTGATTGCGCCCAGCAAAGCTGCAAAGCGGGCAGTTTGCAAAGGCGATCGGGACCAGCGGTGGCGCGGCTCAGTGCCCGCCGTCGTCCCCCTTGATCAACTTGCGCCGCAGCCAGCCGGAGAAGCTGTCCATGGCGAAGACCAGCATCACCACCAGTATGATGTAATAGGTCACCTCTTCCCAGTCCTTCTGGGTGATCATCGCCTGGGTCAGCAACAGGCCGATGCCGCCGCCGGTGATCGCCCCGATGATGGTCGCCGAGCGGGTGTTGCTCTCGAAGAAATACAGCACCTGGCTCAGCAGCACCGGCGTCACCTGCGGGATCACCCCGAAGCGATACCGTTGCACCGGCTTGGCCCCGGTGGAGCGAATGCCCTCGATCTGCTTGTCGTCGACGTTTTCCAGCGCCTCGGAGAACATCTTGCCGAAGGACCCGGTGTCGGTCAGCAGGATTGCCAGCGCGCCGGTCATCGGCCCGGGGCCGAAGGCGCGGGACAGCACGATCGTCCAGATCAGCGCATCTACCCCGCGGCAGAGGTCGAAGATGCGGCGGAAGAACTGCCGGACCAGCATCAGGGGCGTGAAGTTGCGCGCCGCCAGGAAGGCCAGCGGCAGCGCCACGAGGGCCGCGCCGAAGGTACCGAGGAAGGCCATCAGCAGCGTCTCGAACAGGGCCCAGGCCACGTCGGCATGCCGCCACATGTTGTTCTGCCAGAAGTCATGCCAGATCGCCCCGGCCTCACCAGAGGTGGCGCGCGACAGCAGCTCGCCCGCGCTCAGCCCGTGATAGGGGCTGTCGAGGGTGAAGAAGAACAGCTCCCACCCGGTGAAATAGCGGAAGACCTCGGTGCGGTTGCGGGTGATGGTCACCCGGCCCGCGTCGGTCACCACCATCACGCGGTTGCGCGCCGCGGAAATGTAGTCGGGCATCGGGCCATCGGGATAGGTGGCCTCCACCCCTCGCCCCTCGGACCGGGCGCTGATCGTGCCATAGCCGGGGATCTCGTACTCCACGTGGTCGGGGTAGTAACGCACCTCGTGGCCGTCGGGCATCTCGACCGTGGTCACGTCGCCCTTGACGGTCACCCAGTCGGGGCGCGTGCCCTCGGGGTATTCGCCCTTGCGTTCCCCCTCGATGGCATAGCTCATCTCGCCGGTGCGGTTGTCGCGTTCGACGTGGGTCTTGTAGCTGTAGATGTCGCGCATCAGGATAGCGCCGTTTTCCGGGCGTGCCCGGTCGATCAGCCCGGGCAGATCGAAGGCGAAGAAGGCATAGACGAGATAGAGCAGCACCAAGCCCGGCAGGCCGAAGGACCACAGCCGCTTGGTGCGGAACATCGCATCGGCGCGGGTCTTCAGGCTGTCGGTGGGGACGGTGTGGATGTCGGATGCCATGGTCATGCCAGCACCTCCTCCTTGCGGCCATGGGTCAGCCGGTCACGGAAATGGCTGCCGATCTGGTCGACGGCCACGATGGTCACGAAGAGCAGCAGGAAGATCGCGGCAGCCTCGTCGTAGCGGCCGATCCCCCAGGCCATCGCGTTCTTCAGCTCATACCCGATGCCGCCGGCGCCGACGAAGCCAAGGATGGCCGAGGCGCGGATGTTGATCTCGAACCGCAAGAGCGCGTAGCTGAGGTAGTTGGGCGCCACCTGCGGCATGACCCCCAGCACCATGCGCTGCGTCCAGCTGGCACCGACCGAGGTCAGACCCTCGACCGGCTTCAGCGAGGCGTTTTCGTTCACCTCGGAGAAGAGCTTGCCCAGCGCACCGACGGTGTGGAAGGCGATGGCGATCATCGCCGGAACGGGGCCGCCGCCCAAGACGAAGATCAGCACCAGGGCGATGACGATTTCAGGCACCGCGCGCATCACGTCCATGATCCGGCGCCACAGCGGGATCAGGCGCGGCCAGCGGGCCAGGCCCCGGGTCGCCAGCATCGACAGCAGGATGCCGCCCGCGGCCCCGATCAGCGTGGAAACCGCAGCAATGTTGATCGTTTCCACCAGGGCGGGGAAATATTTCACCAGGTTCGCGGGCAGGTCGGTGATCTTCTCCGCCGCCTCGGACATGACGGCCGCGGGGAAGGCTCCCAGCTGATGCAGCCCGTCCCAGAACCCGCCGGCATTGCGGGCGTCGGCGGTGATGAATCCGCTGGCCATCAAGGCCACGAAGACCGCAAGGATCATGCCCCCGTAAAGGCGTTTGCGGCGCGTTTGCGCCATATAGCTTTCGCGGATCTGGGCGGAGGAGGAAACCCCAGCGCCCGAAGCGGTCTGATCTGCCATGGAAGGTCCCGTCATGGGGGGAAACAAAAGAGAAAGGGCCCGCGCGCGGCGGGCCCTTTCGGAAGGGTTCATCAGTTGTTGATGACCGAGCGGCGTGCCGCGACGATGGATTCATACTCGGCATGGGTCACCGGGATGAAGTCCTTCGCGTCGCCGGCGGCCACGCCGTAGGCGCAGGTGGGGTCTTCTTCCCACAGGTCGGCGGTCAGCTGGGTGACGGCATCCTTGACGTCCTGCGGCAGGGCCTTGCGCAGCACGAAGGGACCTTCGGGGATGATGTTCGACTGCCAGATCTGGACCAGGTCGTTCATGTCCACCAGGCCCGCGTCCACGGCGCGACGCAGGGCGCCGGAGTTGAAGCCGTCTTCCCAGTTGCCCAGGCCGTCGGCCCAGGTCACGCCGGCGTCGACGTCGCCGTTGTTGACTGCGACGATGGTCTGTTCGTGGCCGCCGGTGAAGACGACATCGCCGAAGAACTCACCCGGCTCCATCGGGAAGCCAGCAGCGGCGATCTCGACCGAGGGGATCAGGTAGCCGGAGGTGGAGTTCGGGTCACCGAAGCCGAATTTCTTGCCTTCCAGGTCGGCCAGTTCGGTCACGCCGCTGTCGACGCGGGCAAAGCCGATGGAGTAGTAGCCGATGGAGCCGTCGAGGTTCTGCTTCACCAGCACCGGCTCGACCGCGTCCGCGTCGGCGATGTAGGTGCCGGCGTAGGAGGAGGCGCCCATCCAGGCCGCGTCGATGGTGCCGCCCAGCAGGCCCTGCATCACGCCGTTGTAGTCGGCCGGGGTGAAGACCTGGACCGGCACGCCAAGCGCATCGGAGATCTTGTCGGCATAGCACTCGTTGTTGGCCATGCGGTCCTGGGCGTTCTCGCCGCCGAGGATGCCGAGACGGAATTCGGAGATTTCCTGGGCCTGGGCGACGCCGGCCAGGGCGGTGGTGGCCAGAGCGGCCGCGATCAGTTTTTTCATCTTACAAGCTCCTTGGATTGGCCCCGGCAAACCCTTGCTCCCCGGGGCAGATGAAACGTGGAATTGGTCAGGCGGTCACCTTCGCCAGCGCGGCCTTGGCGGCGCTGCGGTCGATAGTGTTGATCTCAGTCGAGGTGGCCTCTTCCGAGAACGTGGCGTCGGCGCCGTAGATCTCGCGCGCCATGTCGGTGGTCAGCTGTTCGGGCAGGCCGTCGAAGACGATGCGCCCGGCCCGCATCCCGATCACCCGGTCACAATAGCGCCGCGCGGTATCCAGGGTGTGCAGGTTGGCGATGACCATGCGACCGTCTTCCTCGTGGATGCGGCGCAGCGCCTCCATGACGACCTGGGCGTTCATCGGGTCAAGGCTGGCGATCGGTTCATCCGCCAGGATGATCTTCGGATCCTGCATCAGGGCGCGCGCAATGGCCACGCGCTGTTGCTGGCCGCCCGACAGGGCCTCGGCGCGCTTGGGCGCATGTTCCGCGATGCCCAGCCGGTCGAGGATGTCGATGGCGCGGTGGATGTCATCGGTGGGATAGAGGTTGAACAGCGTCGACAGCGTCGAGCGGCGGTTCAGCGTGCCGTGCAGCACGTTCGACACCACGTCCATGCGCGGCACCAGGTTGAACTGCTGGAAGATCATGGCGCAATCGGCCTGCCAGGCACGTTTGTCCGCGCCGGTCAGGCTGCTGACCTTGCGGTCCTCGAATATGATGGTGCCCTCAGTGATGTCTTCCAGGCGGTTCAGCATGCGCAACAGCGTGGACTTGCCGGCGCCGGAACGGCCGATCACGCCGATCATCATCGGCTTGTCGACGTGAATGGTTGCGCTGTCCACCGCGGTGTTGCGCCCGAATTTCTTTGTCAGTTTCTCGATGCGAAGCACGAAGTCATCCCCTAGGTCCTTGCGCCGGTCCTAGGGGGCTTCGAAAAAGGATTTGTATCGGGACGGTTAACTTTTTGTAACACCGTCCGGGTCCGGCCATCCCCCGGCCCTTGGGTCGCCGCAGCCCCGGCCTGCTGCCTGAAATCCCGACATTTCAAGAGACCTTTTGCCCCGCAGTCGCCCCCCGAACCGGTGAGGTTTAACACATATTTCAGACGCTCCGCCTTAGGCTCCGGAGGCTGACGCCCGCGCTCGGACGCGCCACGCGGGCCCCGAGGGGCCGACATAGGGCGTAGAGAGGCTTCCACATGCGCCGGCCGTTCGATGGCCGGCCAACCGCACCGGGGCGCATGACATTCAGGGTGAGGTGCCATGACCTATCACAGACCGGCTTCAGAAGGGTCCGGCCCGGCCTCCCCCGGGGGCCTGCCGCCGCCTGCCCGGCCCGGCTGCACCATGTTGCAGGCGGCGCACAGCGGTGCCGACGCCCTGTCTAAGCAGGAACTGCAGTCCCGCTACGACCTGGCGGTAGCACTCTGCCCGGTGCCGGCGCTGATGGCGGATGTCGACGGCCGGATCCGATGTGCCAATGCCGCGCTCTACCACCTGTTCGGCCATGATCCCGGCAGCCTGACCGGCCAGGCGGTGGAGGTGCTGATCCCCCACAGTTCCCGCGATCGTCACCCGATCCTGCGCGGCGCCTTCGCCCACCAACCGGCACAACGCAGCATGGGCCAGGGCCGCGAGGTGTTCGGCCTGCACGTGGACGGAAGCCTGATCCCGGTGGAAATCGGCCTGTCCCCCGTTCCGCTGGGCGCGGACACCGAAGTGTTCACCACCGTCGTAGACATCAGCGAACGGCGCCTGAACGAACGCCGGCTGCGCGAGGCGCTGGATGCCTCGGCCACCGCCATGGTGCTGGTAGCGCCCGACGGCACGATCGAGCTGGTCAACACCATGGCCTGCGAACTGCTGGGCGGCGCGCCGCGCGATCTGGTCGGGCGCAACGTCGACAGTTTCGTGCCCCGTCACATGCGCCTGCAGCATTCGGTATTTCGCCAAAGCTACCTGTCGGCGCCCCGGCCCCGGGCGATGACCGCAGCACGGGAGTTGAAGGTCGTTGGCCTCGGCGGTCATGCCACCCCGGTGCATGTCGCCCTCACGCCGATCAATGGGGTCGGCGGGCAACGGATCATGGCCACGCTCGTCGACTTGACGGAAATACAGGCCAAGGAACATGAGCTGCAGCGCCACAATGTCCGCCTGTCGGCCCTGAACGATGAGCTGACCCAGTTCGCCTATTCCGCCAGCCATGACCTGCGCGCGCCCCTGGCCACCATCGCCGGGCTTCTGGAGCTGTGCCTGGAAGACCTGGCTGCCGGCGAAACCGCCGAGACCCGGCGCAGCATTCAGGACGCCCTGACCACCGCGCGGCGCAACATCAACAAGGTCGAACAGGTGCTCACCCTGGCCCGGGCCGGACTGGACGCCATTCCCGAGGAACGGATCGACCTGGTAGCCACCGCCCAGGCGATCTGGGACGATATGTCATCGAAATTGACCTCGCGCCCGGGCTTCACCATCGTCACCCGCGGCACGTCCTGGCTCCTGACGGAGCGTCCGACGCTGGTGACAATCATCGAGAACCTGCTGTCGAACGCAATCCGTTTTCGTGATCCGGCGAAGGCCGGTCATTGGATCGAACTGCGCTTCGACACCCGGAGCGGCGGCCATCTTACCCTGCAGATCACCGACAACGGGACCGGGATCGGCACCGCCGACAAGGCCCGCGTCTTCGAGATGTTCCGCCGCTCTGCGCACAGTGACGGCCACGGCCTGGGCCTGGCCATCGTACAGAAACACGTGCGCCGCCTGGCGGGAGATATCCGGCTGGACAGCTCCCCGGCCGGCAGCCGCTTCACCCTCACACTTCCACTCAGGACCTGACCGATGATCCCCACTTTCGTCGTCGATGATGTCGCCTCCGACCGCTATATCGCGCGCCGCCGGCTGACCAAGAACGGGCATTTCCACCCGATCCGTGAATCTGCCGACGGGACGGAGTTTCTGGAACGCTTCTTCGCCACCGATCGTCCCGCGCCCGATAAGGACACGCCGCCGGAGCTGATCCTGCTCGACATCAACATGCCGGAACTGGATGGCTTCGAGACCATCGAAGAGCTGAAGCGTCGGCGTAGCGCCGCGGACGCAGACAAGCAGGTCGTGGCGCTCTTCTCCTCCTCGGACAACGAACGTGACCAGGAACGCTCTCAACTGAGCGGGGTGGTCGAGCATTTCTTCACCAAGCCGATCAGCGATGCCGCCATCGAGGAGATCCTGGAGACGTACCGCGCCCGCGGCTACCTGTGAGCGTCAACGTAAGGCGAAAGCCCCGGCAAGCGGGGATGGAAGCGGACGGGCGTGGCCAGCGCAGAATGGCCGAGGCGGCGATCATATCTCCACTCTCATGGCGTCTCGCGATCGGTTGGTTGCACCGGCCCCTGCTCACACCAGATCGCTGTATCAGGCCCAAGGCCCGACACATTGCTTCGACCAGTGGTGACGACAAGATCCCCGCCCACCGACCTGGGCCGCCCGCGGTTTCAGGACGGACAGGTCAATCTGCTGCGGCCCCTGATGCGCCAGCCCCCATCAAGCAACCAGCCTACCGTGGCTGTGCCCGGCGGGACCGCTTCAAGCTGACGGGCAGGAAAGGACGCCCCCCTTGAGGCGGCAGCCCCCGGGCGAGGAAGAACGCCTGACTCAGTGCTTGCGGAAGACGAACTGCATTGCCGGGTCATCCAGCAGGTCTTCCCAATCACCCGGCTTGTCCTCCGGGATCAGACCGTAGGACCGCAGCATCTGCAGGGTGACGGCGCCGCTTTCCGGCGCAGTCGCACCGGGCACACCGCGCGACACTTCTTCACGCACGATGGCCCGCATGGCGGCCACGATCTCCTCTCTCTGCGCTTCCAGCGCGGACTGCAGGTTCTGCTGGGCCACACGGCTGCCCGCCTCCAGGGCGCGCAGGATCAGCGATTTCAGCGCGTCGCGGTCCAGATCCGTCTTCGCCTTGTAGTCGATGCAGCCGCTGCGGATCGCCTCTACCGCCACGTCATGCCGCGCCTCGCCGCTGATCATCACCACCGGGGCCTGGCCGTTCTTCTCGATCCCCCGCAGCATCTCCTGCGCGGCAAGACCATCGCCGTCGGGCAGCAGATAGTCGATAAAGACGACGTGATAGCGCCGGGCCTGCAGCATCTGGCGGAATTCCTCGATCCCGCTGGCGATGGACACCCGCACCGGCAGATCCGTCGAGCGGCAGTCACGCTGCAACTGCAAGGCGTCGAAGCGGCTGTCGTCGAGCACCAGCACGTCGATCAGCGTCGGCTCTGGCTCGGCCGGCGTGGTCAGCAGCGCCGGGACCTCGGAACGCTGAGGCGCCGCCGGGTCCCTGCGCGGTTCGTCCTGATGCGGCTCCATCTCCCGACTCCTTCTCGTCAAACGATATCCCGGGAGGAGCTTCCCCCTCCCGTCCTTGCCAAGCTGTTAAGGGGCGCCCGCCAGGCGCTTGAAATTCAATTGCAATTTTCGGCAATATCACTGCAGATCACGGGCCCCGGACCGGCCTCCGTTAAGGGCTTGTTCGCCTCCCCCCCACATCCTGCGGGCATGACCGAAGACCCTCCCCCCCCGACGCTGCGACCGTCCAGACCGCCCTCCCCGGCCTTGCCAGGAACGATCCGACAGACCGCGATCCGGCAGCCGAAATGGAGGAGTTCATCTACATCATCACCCATGATCTTCGTGCCAGTTTCCGTGCCTTTCACACGATCCCCGAATGGATCCGCGAGGACATAGGCCCCCTGCCGCCGGAGCGCGAGGCCATCGTGGCGGAGCACCTTGACCTGCTGACGACACAGGCCGCCCGTGCGGACCGCATGCTGCTGGAACTGCGAGACTTCTCCCGCATCGGGCGCCTCGCCGACCCGATCGGGCCACACCCGCTGGAGGAGGTGCTGGACCGGGCCTGCCAGATCTCGCCGCTGCCCGATCGGGCCAGCCTGCAGGTCACGGGCGGCGCGACGCTGTCGGGGCCGGGCAATGAACTCGCCATGTTCTTCGCCGCGCTGCTGTCCAACGCGGTCAAGCATCATGACCGCGAGCAGGTGCGGATCAGGCTGAGCCTGGCACGTGACGGCCCCCTCCTGCGCCTAACCCTGGACGATGACGGCCCCGGGATTCCCGCGCGGTTCCGCGAGGCGGTCTTCGCCCCGTTGCGCACCTTGCGCCCGCGCGATCAATGCGAAGGGTCGGGCATGGGCCTGGCCACCGCGCGCAAGATCGTCACCCGCCTGGGCGGCGAGATCCATATCGAACCGCCCGAGGGTGTGCCCCCCGACGCCCCGCGGCCCGCCGGGACGTCGGGGGAAAGCGTCGAAGGCCCGGTCACTGCGTCCCCTCGCGGCACGCGAGTGGTGTTCACACTGCCCGGCCAGATGGATGATCCGCCCCCGCTGCGGCTGAACTGAGGCGGTGGCCTTGGCGGCGCCTCGCCTGACCGCCCGACGTTTGCGCGTATGGCTGTCCTTAGAGCCCAGACTGTCCTTCGAGCCCGGGCAGGCCATCGCGCCTGGTCGGCGCCAGGCGCCTACCCTGAGACACCATGCGCCCTCTTCCCAAGTCCCCCACTCCCGGCCTATAAGCCCCTGGAAACTCCGGAGGCTTCCATGCGCAACGCCAAGGTCACCCGCTCGACCGCAGAAACCGACATTCACGTGGTCATCGACCTCGACGGCACCGGCCAGTACGAATGCGATACCGGCGTCGGGTTCTTCGACCACATGCTGGACCAGCTGTCGCGCCATTCGCTGATCGACATCACAGTGACCTGCAAGGGCGACACCTTCATCGACGACCACCACAGCGTCGAGGACGTGGGCATCGCGCTCGGCCAGGCCCTGACCAAGGCGCTTGGCGACAAACGGGGCATCCGCCGCTACGGCGATTGCCACCTGGCGATGGACGACAGCCTGGTTCGCGCCGCCCTTGACCTGTCGGGCCGGCCCTTCCTGGTGTGGAACGTAGACTTCCCCACCGAGAAGATCGGCAGCTTCGACACCGAACTGGTGCGCGAGTTCTTCCAGGCCTTCAGCACCCACGGCGGCATCACCCTGCACGTGGACACGCTGCACGGGCTGAATTCGCACCATATCGCCGAGGCGGCCTTCAAGGCCGTGGCCCGCGCCCTGCGCACCGCCGTCGAAAGCGACCCGCGCAAGGCCGACGCCATCCCCTCGACCAAGGGCACGCTCTGACCCGCCCTTGACCCCGTTCCGCATCCGGGCCACGACAGGCCCGGATCACGAAAGGCGCCCCCATGCTCACCGTTCTCATCGATTACGAAAGCGGCAATCTGCACTCGGCCGAGAAGGCGTTCCAGCGCATGGCGCGGGAGGTCGGCGCGGGCGAGGTGATCGTGTCGGACCGCCCCGAGGACGTGGCGCGCGCCGACCGGATCGTGCTGCCCGGCGACGGGGCCTTCCCCGCCTGCCATGCCGCCCTGGCCGGTGCGGGCGCGGGCTCCGTGCTGGAGGCGCTGCGCGAGGCGGTTGAGGTGAAGGGCCGCCCCTTCATGGGCATCTGCGTCGGCATGCAGCTGATGGCGCGCGTGGGTCACGAATACGAGGAATGCCCAGGGCTCGGCTGGATCGACGGCGAGGTGACGAAAATCCTCCCGGAGGATCCAAAGCTGAAGGTGCCGCACATGGGCTGGAACGATCTGGTCATCGATCGCCCTCACCCTGTGCTGGAGGGGATCGAAACCGGTCACCACGCCTATTTCGTGCACTCCTACCACATGAGCGTCGCCGACCCCGCGCAACTGATCGCCCACGTGGATTATGGTCAGCCGGTCACGGCCATCGTCGGGCGCGACACGATGGTGGGCACGCAATTCCACCCGGAAAAGAGCCAGGCCAACGGGCTGCGGCTGATCGCGAACTTCCTCAGCTGGAACCCCTGACCCCTCAGCCCGGCGCTTGCAGCCAATCTGCGATGTGCCCGGCGGCCTTTTCGGCCGACAGCGCCGTCACATCCAAAGCCAGCATGCGGTCCGCGCCGCAGGACAGCAGCGGCTTGCCCGCATCATGCTTGGCATCCGCATAGGCCGGATCGCGCGGCTTGCCTGCCCCGGCCCGCTCGGGCGCGGCCATGCGGCGACGGTTCTCGGCCCGATCGCAGGACAGGTTGACCACCGCCAAGCCGCCCCGGGCTGCCCCCAGGTGCCGGAGCCTGACAAGATTTTCCTCGATCCAGGGATCGAGGGGCAACCATCCAGCCAGCACATCGGTGAAAATGACCATCCGCCCGGGTGGCAGCGCCAGGATGCGGGGATCGACCACCGACCAGACATCGCGAATGATGTCGAAATAGGCCTCCGACTTCGGCGTGGCGAGGGCGTAGGCCGGATTGTAGAGCGTGTGGATGTCCAGAAGCACCGCGCCAGTTCGGTCGGCCAGATGACGCGCGATCGTCAACTTGCCGACGCCCGGGTAACCGTTCAGAAGCAGGATCATGCTCTCCGCCCCCGGATCGCGGTTTTAGACAGGTAGCAGGTCAGTGCACCCGTCGCCAGGTCTGGCTGTTGCAGATGATGCCGGCACAGCCGCGCACCTCCAACTGATCGCCCTGCACCTCGACCTTGGCCGCCACCACCTTGTCCAATAGCGGCACGTAAACCTGCCCCTGATAGGCGCCGCCCGCGGCGGGTTCCATGCCGCGCAGAACCATCTCGCCCACGGCCTTGGTCACGATCTCCTGCCCTTCGGGATCGAAGGCCCGTTCCAGGCGGCCACAGTAGGCACCACCGCAATCGCGGATGACCACGTGGCCGGTCTGTCCCTTGCGGTCAGGGGGCGAGGCCCAGGTGCCGACGACCGGCTCCGCAGCGCCGGCCTGCCCGGCCATCACCGCCAGCAGGCACCCGCCCAGCACTCGCCGCAGGGTCGCGCCCTTGCCTGAAATCTGATCCGTCATCATCGCTCGATCTCCCTTCTGGAGTGCTCCCACCCATAGTGGATCCCGGATTCCTGGCGCCGCGCGCCGCTCCCGCCATGATCGGCGACAAGACGTAGCAGAAATCCCTTCGCAAAAAGAGAACGCCGGAGTCGAAAGCGCGGTTCCGGCAGGAACTGGCCGAGGAAATCTCGCGATTTTTCTAAGAATGGCCCCTTTGGCGCCGTGACTGCCCCGCGCGACGCGGGGCGTCGGAGCCGGGGCAGGTCTGCGCCCGCCCCGCCGACCGGATCACTTCACCCGCGTCCAGGTCTGCTTCTTGCAGATCGGGCCGACGCAGCCCGCGACGCGCAGGACATCGCCCGACAGTTCCATCTTCGAACGATAGACCTTGTCGGTCGAGGGCTGCCAGATGCGCCCGTCACCGTACTTGCCGTTGCCCTCGGCCTGCATGTCCCAGACGATGGGCTTGCCGCGGTTGGCGCTTTGGTATTCGCCGGAATTGTTGAAGGTGCGGCTGATGACACCACACAGGGCGGCGCCGCAAGGGGCGAAGGTGACATGGGCGTAGCTGCCGTCGTCCACTTCTGTCTTCCAGATCCCCTCGACCGGATCCGCCATGGCCGCCCCGGCGCCAAGCGCGACGAGACCGGCCGCAACCAGTGCCTTGAACATGAGCTTTCCTCCCTCAGAACTCCTCTGGGCATACCCTGACTCCTCAAAGGTCCACCGTGCAAGGGCGCGGGCGTGTGACTTGACGTCAAGGTCAGGCATGCTGTCCCACCCGTCGCGGGCCAGCTCCGCCCGCGCCGGACGCGCTCGCACGTTGCAATTGGCGCGGCGCCCGTGCCATAGGCTTTGGCGACCAAGGAAAGGGCCCGCGCGATGATCCTCTACCCCGCCATCGACCTCAAGGACGGCCAGGCCGTGCGCCTGTTCAAGGGCGACATGGACAAGGCCACCGTGTTCAATGACGACCCCGCCGCCCAGGCGATGGAGTTCGTCGAGGCGGGCTGCGAATGGCTGCACCTGGTGGACCTGAACGGCGCCTTCGCCGGCAGCCCGGTGAACGCCGCCCCGGTCGAGGCAATCCTGGAGCGTTGCAAGGTGCCGGCCCAGCTGGGCGGCGGCATCCGCGACATGGCCACGATCGAGATGTGGCTGGGCAAGGGCCTGCAACGGGTCATCCTGGGCACCGTGGCGGTGGAGAACCCCGCGCTGGTGCGTGAGGCAGCGAAGGCCTTCCCCGGCCAGGTGGCCGTGGGCATCGACGCCCGCAACGGATATGTGGCGACCAAGGGCTGGGCGACGGAAACCGACGTGCAGGTCACCGACCTGGCGCGCAGTTTCGAGGACGCGGGTGTGGCTGCCATCATCTACACCGACATCAACCGCGACGGCGCCATGCAGGGCCCCAATATCGAGGCCACGGCGGCGCTGGCCAATGCCGTGTCGATCCCCGTCATCGCCTCGGGCGGCGTTTCCTCCATCGCCGACCTGCAGGCGCTGAAGACCTGCGGCGCGCCGCTGAACGGCGCGATCTCGGGCCGGGCGCTCTATGACGGGGCCATCGACCTGGCCGAGGCGCTGGCGGTGATGAAGGCGTGACCTCCCGCGGTCGGACCATGCTGGCCGGTTTGGGCCTGGCGCGGATCGGCATCGGCCTGCTGCCGGTGATCTCGGTCTGGTGGGCCTCCAGTTTCGCGAAGGCCCATGGCTGCACCCTGCACGAAGGGAATGCCACTCCCTGCATCGTCGACGGAGTGGACCACGGGGATACGCTCTACACCGCCTTCGTCGCGGGCTGGCTGATGCTGGTCAGCCTGCCTGTGGCGCTTCTGGGCATGGTCCTGCTGGCCGTTTTGCTGGTGCTCTGGATCATTCGAAAGGTGCGGACCGCATGACGGCGCCCCAGACGCGGATTCGCCGGCTGAACCGGATCGCGCTGGTGCTGGTGCTGACACCGCTGGCACTGTGGATCACGGCGATGGTCGTGACGCTGGCCCTCGGCGGCCTTGGCTGCGAGATCGACGAAGGCGCGGCCCATGCCTGCCGCCTGGGCGGGCTGGACCTGTCGGACTTCGCCTATAGCACAGGCGTATTCGCGGCCTGGGGCGGGCTGTTGATGCTGCCCTTCTCCGGCGGCTTCGCCTTGCTCTGGGGCGTGGTGCGGCTCATCCTTTTGCTGGCTCTGCCGCGCGGCGGGACAGGCCCGGGCCCCGATGACACGCGCTCCGCGGGCACCAAAGAAACGACAGACAGGGACGACGCGACGACATGACCAAGGACATGCTGGCCATCCTGATGGTGGCGATCCCGCTGGCGGCCTTCGGCCTCAGCTTCTTCACCCGCAACCGCTTAGCCTTCTGGCTGCTGCGGATCGCCGGGCTGACCTTCGCCGTCTCGCTGTCGCTGATGATCATCGCCGACAACAACTGCTCGGGCGACCTGCTGAACGGGCTGTCGAACTGCGCCGCCGGGCTGACCGGCCCGCTGAACGCGCTCGCCCCGATCCTGCTGCTGCTGTTCATGAGCTATCTCTACTTCGGCCCGGTGATCCTGCTGGTCAGCCTCGGGCTGGAGATCTACACCCGTGTGACGCGCCGCTGACCCGGTCCCTCTGGCCAGCGCGCCCGCCGCGCGCTAAACCGGCGCCGACCCATCCCCGCACCGGGAGATCCCCATGCTGAAGACCCGCATCATTCCCTGCCTCGACGTGGCCGACGGCCGCGTGGTGAAGGGTGTCAATTTCGTCGACCTGCGCGATGCCGGCGATCCGGTGGATGCCGCGAAGGCCTATGATCTGGCCGGCGCGGACGAGATCACCTTCCTCGACATCCACGCGACCCATGAAAACCGCGGCACCATGTTCGACGTGGTCACCCGCACCGCCGAGAACTGCTATGTGCCGCTGACCGTGGGCGGAGGTGTGCGCACGGTGCAGGACGTGCGCAACCTGCTGCTGGCAGGGGCCGACAAGGTGTCCTTCAACTCCGCCGCCGTGGCCGACCCGGACGTGCTGGCCCGTGCCGCCGACCAGTTCGGCAGCCAATGCATCGTCTGCGCCATCGACGCCAAGACCGTGGCCCCCGGCAAGTGGGAGATCTTCACCCATGGCGGGCGCAAGCCCACGGGGATCGACGCGGTGGAATTTGCCAAGTTGGTCGCGGCCAAGGGCGCGGGCGAGATCCTTCTGACCTCCATGGATCGCGACGGCACGCGCGCGGGATTCAACCTGCCGCTGACCCGAGCGATTTCCGACGCGGTTTCGGTGCCGGTCATCGCCTCGGGCGGGGTCGGCACGCTCGACCACCTGGTCGAAGGCGTGACCGAGGGCGGCGCCTCCGCCGTGCTGGCCGCCTCGATCTTCCACTTCGGCGATCACACCATCCGCGAGGCCAAGGAACACATGGCCGCCGCGGGCATCCCGATGCGTCTGCAATAAGAGTGCAATAAGAGGCCGCCATGACCGACACGCTTTCCCGCCTCTCCGCCACCATCGAAAGCCGCCGCGGCGCCGATCCCGACAGTTCCTGGACGGCCAAGCTGTTGGCCAAGGGACCGGAGAAATGCGCCGAGAAGTTCGGCGAGGAGGCCGTCGAGGCGATCATCGAGGCGGTGAAGAACGACCCCGAGAAGCTGGCCTCGGAATGCGCAGACGTGCTCTACCACATGCTGGTGATGCTGGCGGCGCGCGACGTGCCGCTGCAGGCGGTGCTGGACGTGCTGGAGGCGCGCGAAGGCACCTCGGGCGTGGCCGAGAAGGCCAGCCGCCCCAAGGGCTGAGCCGTCAGGCCGCCCCCTGCCCCGCCAGCCGCGCCTGCCGCTGGCTGACCAGAAGCGAGCCGACGCCCGACAGCGCGATCAAAGCCAGACCGGCCAGCGCCCAGACATCGGGCCAGTCGCCGAATACCAACGCCCCCAGCACCATGGCCGACAGCAGCTGACTGTAGACCAGCGGGGCGATCAGGCTGGCCTCCGCCCGGCGGCTGGCCATCACCAGCAGGAAATTCCCCATGGCCGATCCGCCGGCGCTGATCGCCACCAGCCCGGCCAGCCCCCAGTTCATCCCCGGCCAGTCTCCCCCCAGGCCGAAGGGCGTCAGCATCGCCGTGCCCAGCAGAAGCTGCGACAGCAGCAGAAAGCGCGGCCGGACCTGACCAGAGACGACCCGCGTCATCACCAGGTAGGCGCCGTAGAAGGTGCCGGCGGTCAGGGCGAAGGCCATGCCGATGGTGGCCCCGAACCCCGGTTTCACCACCAGCATCACCCCCGCAAAACCGACAGCCAGCAGCAGGCTGCGCAACGGTGCGGGGCGTTCGCCCAGGAACAGGATCGCCAGGACATAGGCCACCACCGGGCCGATGAAGAAGGCGCCAAAGACATTGGCCAGCGGTTCGGTCCGCAGGGCCGTCAGGATGCAACTGATCCCCGCGGCGATGAAGAAGCCCCGCAGCACCACGCGCCAGTCCAGCAGGCGCGGCAGCTCGGCGCGGGTCAGCCCGCTGAAGGGCAGAAGCACCAGCGCGGCCAGGCCGAAGCGTGTCCAGGCGACCCAGACCGGGTCGATGCCGGAGGAGGTCATCAGCTTGCCCGCCGTATCCCCGATCACCACACAGGTGACCGCGCCGAAGACGGTGGCGATCAGCCCGGCCAGTTCAATCCCGCGCATCGCCGGCCCCTGTGGTCATGGCGTCGCGGGCCCCGGCGCCGATCACAATCCCAGCCTCGCGATCTCGATCTTCGGGCAGCGGTCCATCACCACCTCAACGCCCCGCGCCTCGGCCATGTCGCGCGCCTCGGGGCTGATGACCCCGATCTGCATCCAGACCGTCTTCAGCCCCGGCAGGCCCGCCAGCGCCTCCTCCACCACGCGGGGCACGGCGTCGGAGCGGCGGAAGATGTCGACCATCTCGACCGCCGCGCCGAGATCGCGCCCGACCTCCGCCAGATTGGCGCGCACCCTCTCCCCGAAAAGCGTCTCGCCCGCGTGCCCCGGGTGGACCGGGATCACCCGATAGCCCTTTGCCGTCAGCATCTCGCCCACCCCGTGGCTGGGACGCGTCGCATCGGGCGAGGCGCCGACCATGGCGATGACCCGCTGTTCGGTCAGGATCCGGCGCAGGCCGGCGTCGTCTTCGATTGTCATGGCGGGGTCCTCCTGTCGCGCGTGCCGCACCAGACTGGCGTCATCACGCGGCAGAGGCAATGGGCCCCGAGTGGGGCGGGATCCCGGGGAGACCGGGCCGCAGAAAAAAGCGCCCAGGAAAACCTGGGCGCCAGTACGGAACGAGGGACAGTGAAAGGAAACATCGGCGTTCCAGGCCGGTGCTTCTGTACGATAGGTAAGGTCGCCGTACCGGACATGAAGAGGCTGTAATAGGAATGTGAACAAAGCCCTAAGGCGAAGCGTCTTCAGGCCGTCCGCCAGTCCGGTTGCGGCCCCCCGCCCGGCGCGCCTCAGCCGCGCGCGGCGTAAAGCGCGACGGCGGCAGCGTTCGACACGTTGAGAGAGCCGAAATCGCTGGCGAAGGCGATCTTCACCAGCCCGTCGCAGACCTCGCGCGTGCGCGGGCGCAGGCCCGGCCCCTCGGCGCCCAGAACCAGCGCCACCGGGCGGTCGCGGCGGCCCTCCAGGGCCTCTTCGATGGTCTGTTCGGCCTCACCGTCGAGGCCCAGGACCAGATAGCCCATCTTCTGCAACTCCAGGATGGAATCGGCCAGATTGCGGATCCGCAGGTAGGGCTGGCGTTCCAGCGCCCCCGAGGCGGTTTTCGCCAGCGCCCCGGTTTCCGGTGCCGCATGGTGGCGCGGGGCGACAACGGCCAGCGCGCCGAAGACCTCGGCAGAGCGCAGGATGGCGCCGACGTTATGCGGATCGGTCACCCGGTCCAGCAGCACCAGCCGTGGCGCGCCGCTGCCGCGGTTCGACAGCGCCACATCTTCCAGGCTGCCCCAGTCCAGCGCCTTCACCTCCAGCGCCGCGCCCTGGTGCACCGACTGCGGGTCGATGGGGGCAGCGAACTTTCGCGGGTCGCTCATCTCCGGCTCGATCCCGGCCTCGGCCACGGCATCGGCCAGCTTGTCCAGCGCGTTCTTGGTGACCACCAGCCGGACCTTTTCGCGCGCCGGGTTCATCAGCGCGTCGCGCACCGCGTGCAGGCCGAACAGCCACAGCGTCTCGGCCGCGGCCGCGCGCTTGGTCTTTTCCTTGTCGATCACCCACTGCGGCTTCTTCATCGCGCCTCTCCCGGCCGGGCCGGCCCTGCGCGCTTGCGTCAGCCCCTGCCCTGTTTCCTGCACTGCAAACTCCCGGCTCACCGCCCTGGCAAGGCCGGGTCTTTTCCCTTCTACAGGGTCCCGGCGTCCTACGCTGCCCCTGTTTTCCACGCAAGCGGAACGGGGGTGAAAAAGGCCCGGATTTTCCTGTTGACGCCCTCGGCCTGCACCCGTAAACACCCGCTCACGGTTGGCGGGGCGCTTCGCTCCAGACCAATTCGGGCGACGAGCTGCAAGGTGCGGCAGCGGACTGTAACTCCGCCGGGGAGACCCATGCCTGGTTCGATTCCAGGGTCGCCCACCATCCCCCCTCCTATCGTTTGGTGTCGATGGCCAGGTGTCCCGCACCGCCTGTTTTTCGGCCTAGTGATTTGAACAGGCTAGTGGCGGAGCGTCCCGTATTTTGGCCCCTTCCTCACAAAGTATGAACTCAGATCGAGTCCAACCAGAGTTTGGCGGGAAGTCCAAGGTCGCATAGCCTCCGTGAGCGGCTAGGTAAGTGCTGAAGGCAAGCGGTATCACTGGTCTTCTTCGTATTCAGGTATCGAAACACCACTCAAGAGGCGGCCCCGACTATCAGAGACAGCGTCCTGCTCCTTCGATCCGCACCGAGAACAGGGTGTCACGCGGAAGCAGCGGACAGGACGCATGGCCGTTAAAGGCGCCGGGCGGGTTGGTCGACAGGTCTGCGGCGCCGTAGGTCAGCAGGATGGCCATCTCGAGGCACGCGAACTGTGCCACGTCGGCGACCACCTCCCCCCATCACCCCGGGACCTTGACGCCAAAGGACTGCAGGCGATCCTTGGAGAGGTCCGCCCAAACCTGAGCGATGCTCGCCGCCGTCCAGCCGCCGGACCGGGTGACCGCGCTCAGCTCTCGCGGATGGGACCAGATCGACAGGCGGTCGCCGCCGATCCCCAGGCACTGTCCGGTGATGTCGCGCGCCACCGGCGACGCCAGGAAACTCACCAGCGGGGCGATATCCTCGGGCGTACCGATGCCCTGCTCGGCGCGCAGATGATCCGGCAAGGGCTCTCCACGGTTCAGCGCCTCAACGTAGCCGGCCAGCGACGGCATGGTTTCGGTCATTCGGGTCAGCGCCGTCGGGATGATCGCGTTGACCGCGACACCGGCGCGCTGCAGCTCGACTGCCCAGGTGCGCGCCATGCCGACGATCCCGGCCTTGGCGGCGGAATAGGCGGACTGGCCGAAATTCCCCAACTGCCCGGCAGGCGAGCCGACGACGATGATCGCGCCTCCGCCTCCGGCCTTGCGGAAGTGCCGGGCAGCGGCGCGGCCGCATTGGAAGGTCCCGCGCAGGTGGGTCCGCAACACCAGGTCAAAGGCCTCGTCCTCGGTCTTCCACAACACGCTGTCGCGCAGGACGCCGGCATTGGCGCAAAGAACGTCAAACCGACCGAAAGCCTCCAGCGCGGTCTCGATGCAGGTCTCGGCGCTGCCCTCGGTCCCGATCTCGGCGGCTACCGCCACGGCCTGACCGCCCCCGGACAGGATCTCGTCCCGGACCGCCTCCGCCGGGGCGGCGTCGAGGTCATTGACCACCACTGCCGCGCCGGCCCGGGCCAGATCCAGCGCGATGGCCCGGCCGATGCCGCGCCCCGCCCCCGTGACCAGGGCCACCTGCCCCGTCAGATCCAATGTATCCCCGGCCATCTCAATACCCCCTGTAGCGCGGTGCGCGTTTTTCCATGAAGGCGCGCGGTCCCTCGCGGGCGTCCTCGGTCTGCATCACGATGGCCTTGGCCCGGTCCTCCAGCGCGTAGCCCTCATCCAGGGGGCGCCCCATGGCCTCGGTCACGGTCTTCTTGATCTGCTGCACCGAGACCGGCGCGCTGGCCGCGATCCTGTCCGCCATCTCGCGCGCGGCCTGCATCAACCCCTCGGGCGGAACGATGCGGTTGATCAGACCGTGCCGCAGGGCGGTTTCCGCATCCATGGGCACATTGGCCACCATCATCTCCATCGCCGCCGCATAGGGGATCTGGCGTGGCAACCGGGCCAGCGCCCCGGCAAAGGGGATGACACCGCGCGCCGCCTCGGGCAGGGCGAAGCTGGCGGCAGGCACCGCCAGGCGGATATCCGTGGCCAGCAGGATTTCCATGCCGCCCGCCATGCAGGGGCCATTCACCGCCGCGACAATCGGCTTCGTCATCTCGAAGCCGCGCAGCGCGGTCCGCGCATGGACCGTCTCATCGGTAAGGAAGCGGCGGTCCCACTCCGTCTCGGGCGCCCGCCCCCCCGAAAGCAGCGGCAGCGACAGTGCCAGGTCCCCGCCCGAACAGAAGGCCTTGTCGCCGGCGCCGGTCAGGATGACGACGCGGATCTCGTCATCCTCGGCGATCTCGCCCATGGCGTCGGCCAGGCGACAGGCGACCTCGGGGCTGATGGCATTGCGCCGCTCGGGACGGTTGAAGGTCAGCGTGGCGACATGGCCGTCGCGCTCATAGAGAAAGGGCAGTGTCATCGGCGCACCGGTGTCAGCGCGCCCGAGGCGACCAGCCGCACGGCCTCTTCGCGCAGGGCGAATTTCTGCACCTTGCCGTTGGCGGTCAGCGGCAGGGTGTCCATCGCCTGAATGTATTTCGGCATCTTGTGGCGTGCCATGTGGCTTCGGCAGAACGCCTGCAATGCCTGTGCATCCAACTCAGCCCCGGGGGCAGGCATGACGAAGGCACAGATTTCCTCGCCCAGATCCGGGTCGGGCACGCCCACCACCTGGGCCTGGCTCACGGTTTCATGGTCCAAGAGACACTCCTCGATTTCGACCGGATAGACGTTCTCGCCGCCCCGGATGATCATGTCCTTCAGGCGACCGACGATCTTCAGGTGCCCGGTGGGCGCCAGTTCGGCAAGATCGCCCGAATGCAGCCAGCCCTCGGGGTCAATCGTCTCGGCGGTCTTCTCGGGCATGTCGAAGTAACCCGCCATGGTGTTGTAGCCGCGAATGCAGAGCTCCCCGCTTTCCCCCCAGGCGCAGACCGCGCCGGTTTCCGGGTGGATGATACGGATCTCGGTGCGCGGCAGGGGCGTGCCGGCGGTCGCAAGCTGTTCCTCGAAGCTGTCATCGGGGCTGGTCAGGGTGATGACCGGGCTGCATTCGGTCATCCCCATAAGGATCAGGGGGGCGCCGCCCGTCTGCTCCTTCATGCGCCGCATCAGACTGGGCGGGATATTGGTGCCGCCAGTGAAGGCCTTGCGCAGGGTGCGTATGCGATAGCGGGCGAGGTCGGGATGCTCCAGCATCCGCGTCATCATCGTGGGCACGGCGTTCAGCACCGTCGGCGCATGGGCATCCCAAAGCTCCAGCATCCGTGTCGCCTCGAAGCTGTCCATGGTCACAAGGTGCCCCCCCACGACCAGCATGGTCATCACGTTGCACACGCAGCCGGCGGTATGGAACAGCGGCATGGCGGAGAGGAGGACGTCTGCGGGGCCGAAGCCGCCGCGATCGGCGACCAGCCGGGCATTGTTGACGGTGGACCGATGGGTCAGCATCGCGCCCTTCGGCTTGCCCGTGGTGCCGGATGTGTACTGGATCTGGCAGACGTCACGGCTCTGAACCTCCGCCTGGCGGGCCGAGAGCTCGGCAGGCGTCGCCGCCCCGCCGCCGGAGCGCATCCGATCAAAGGACATGGCAAAGCCGGGGGCCGCGCCAAGGCCGACCAACAGCTCCAGCCCGGGCAGCGCCGTGCCCCCCTGTCGGCGGCCATCGTCAAGCGTTGCAAGGTCGGGCATCAGCTCCAGCAGCGACGCCGCAATATCGTTCGACCGGTAGGACGGCGCGAAGATCAGCGCCCTGGCGCGGCTCTGACCCAGCACATAGGCCAGTTCGTCGCGCAGCAGCGCCGGGTTCACGGTGACCAGCACCGCCCCCACCTTGGCCAGGGCATATTCCAGCAAGATCCATTCGGCACAGTTCTGCGCCATGACCGCCACATGATCGCCGCGGGCGATTCCCTGGGCCATCAGGCCGCGCGCCACCTCGTCGACCGACGCGCGCAGCTGCGCATAGGTCCATGTGGCGCCGCCAGCCCCGGCCCCCTCGTCGATGGTCACTGCCGGACGCGCGCCAAAGGTTGCCGCCTGACAGTCCAGCATGTCCCCCAGGGTCACGTCCAGAATCTCCGGCCCGCTGTCATCGGGGCGCCACCAGGCGTGGCTTTGCATCTCGGTCGTCATTGTCAGTCTCCTCCTCCGCGCCCCGTCTCCCCCAGCAGCAGGTCGCTGGACAGGTCGCAAAAGGGATGCTATCGAATAGTTCGACATCAATCAATCTGACATCGAACAATCGAGCAGACCATGAACGACGACCTCGACACCCGGGCCGCAGGCCCCGCCACGGAAGGCCCGGACGGGCTGCTGCCCCTGGGGGAGGACCTTCAGCATTCGCTCAACTTCCAGATCCGCATGGCGCAGATCCTGTCCTATCGGCAGTTCGAGAAGAAACAGCCGGGCTACGGGGGCGCCGCGCGCTTCCTGGGCCTGCTGTCGATCATCAAGAACAACCCCGGCGCCCCGCAGCACCGCCTGGCGGAGGCCGTGGGCCTGCAACGGTCCAGCGTGGTGCCGATTCTTGATCGCATGGAAAACGAGGGGATCGTGGAACGCCGCGACGTCGAAGGGGACCGCCGCGCCAAGGCTGTCTTCCTTACGGAAAAGGGCGACCAGGTCGTCGCCGAACTCAACGATTCGGCCCTGCAGATGGAACGCTACATGACCGCAGGGCTCAGCCCCGAGCAGATCCGGGTCATGATCGAGGGCCTCGCCCAGATCGTGGAGAACCTGCGCAAGCTCTGACAGAAAGATACCGATCCGCGTGGAGGAGACGCGGGCCGGATGACAGCTGCCGCCCCGACGCGGCGCATACTCTAGGGAGGACGACATGAAGAAGACTTTGCTCGCCGCGGTCGCGACCACGGCCCTGACCGCCCCGTTCGGCGCCTCGGCGCAGGAGGTCTCGCTGGCCTTCTCGCACTGGCTGCCGCCGGTGCACTCGCTGCAATCGACCGGGTTCGAACCCTGGATCGAGTCGATCTCGGAGGCCTCCGAAGGCCGGATCGGCATCGACATCTACCCCGCGCAACAGCTGGGTGCCGCGCCCGATCACTACGACATGGCGCGCGACGGGATTGCTGACATCACCTTCATCAACCCCGGCTACCAGGCGGGCCGCTTCCCCGTCATCGCGGCGGCGGAACTGCCCTTCCTGGTGTCCAACGGGACCACGGCCAGCAAGGCGCTGCACGAATGGTACATGGACTATGCCGAGCAGGAGATGCCCGACGTGAAGGTCTGCCTGGTGCACCTGCACGACCCGGGGATGCTGCACGGCACCGCCGGCCCGCTGGTGGCGCCGTCGGACCTTGAGGGCAAGAACGTGCGCCCGCCCCAGGCCACCATCGCCAAGATGATCGCGACCGCCGGTGGAAGCACCGTGCAGGTCCCGGTGCCCGAGATGCGCGAAATCCTGTCGTCCGGTGCCGTCGACATCACCGCCTCGCCCTGGAACTCTCTGATCCTGTTTGGTGTGGACGACGTCGTCACCCACCATCTCGACGTGCCGCTCTACTCCGTGGCCTTCGTCTATGCGATCAACAAGGGCGTCTACGAAGGGCTGTCGGATGAGAACCGCGCGGTAATCGACAACCATTGCACCCCCGAGTGGTCGCAGAAGATCGCCACCGGCTGGGCCGAGGTCGAGGCGGGCAGCCGGGCCGATTTCGAAGGGCGCGAGGGCCATACCTTCTACACGCCCGACGACGCGCAGATGGCCGACTGGATGGCGCTCTCCGACACGATCCGGGCTGGCTGGGCGGAAGATGCCGCAGCCGCCGGGCTGGAAGATCCGCAGGCCGCCCTGCAGGAGCTGGTGGATGGCCTGACCGAGGCCGGTGGCGCCTTCGGACAGTGACGCCCTGCCCCGGCTCGCCCTGTGGCGGGCCGGGGCCCTTCCCCTTCCTCTGACGAACCGGAGGTCGCCTTGCGCGCCATCAATCTGTTCATTCGCGGGATCGAGGTCGTGGCGGCCCTCCTGCTGGGGGCGGTCATGCTGCTGGTCGTCGCCTCGACCCTCAGCCGCTATGCCTTCGCGGCGCCCATCCCCGACAGTTTCGACATCGCCCGCCTGCTGGTCGGCGCCTGCCTCTTCTGGGGCTTCGCCGTGGTCGGCTTTCGCGGCGGCCACATCCAGGTGGACCTGCTGGTCGATGCCACCGGCCCGCGCCTGCGCCGGGTGATCAACAGCTTCGCCTGGGCCGTGCTGCTGCTCTTCGCCGGGCTGCTGATCTGGAAGGTCTACGGGTCCACCGTGTCGGCGATGCGGTCGAACCAGCTGACCTATGACCTGCGGCTGCCCGTCTGGCCCTTCTATGGGCTGATCTGGCTGGGCATGCTGGCCAGCCTCTTCACCATCGCGATCAAGCTCTGGCGGATTGTCAGCGGACGCGATCACCTGACCTCTGCCGAAGCGCAGGAGATCGAGGACCTGGCCCATGACTCTCGCTGACCTGACCGCCATCGGCGGCTTCGTCGCCCTTTTCGCCCTGCTGCTGGTCCGCGTGCCCATCGGGGTTGCCCTGGGCCTAGTCGGGCTCGGTGGCTTCGCGATGATCCGCGGCATCGGGCCGGCGCTGAACCTGCTGGCCAGCGCGCCGGTCCGCACCGTGACCGACTTCAACCTGACCCTGGTGCCCTTCTTCATCCTGATGGGGATCCTGGCCACCAACTCGGGGATGAGCCGCGAGATGTTCCGCGCCGCCAACTCATGGTTCGGCCAGTTCCGGGGCGGCCTGGCGCTGTCGACGGTGGCAGCCTGCGGCGGCTTCTCGGCGATCTGCGGCAGTTCGGTCGCCACGGCGGCGACAATGACCAAGGTCGCCCTGCCCGAGATGCGGCGCCATGGCTACCGCGAGGACGTGGCCACGGGCGTCATCGCCGCCGGCGGCACGCTGGGTTCGATGATCCCGCCCTCGGTGATCCTGGTGATCTATGCCTACATCACCGAGAATGACGTGGGCCAGCTGTTCATCGCAGGCGTCATCCCCGGCCTGCTGGCGGTCCTGCTCTACATGGGCACGATCCTGACCATGCATCGCCGCGGCCTGCCCGCCGGCACGCCCTTCGACTGGCGCGAGGCGCTGGCCGCCCTGGCCCCGATCTGGGCGGTGACACTGCTTTTCATCGCCGTCATCGGCGTGATCTACACCGGCATCGCCACGCCGACCGAGGCCGCCGCCGTCGGCGCCTTCGTCACCCTGGTGATCGGCGTTCTCCGGGGCCGTCTCAGCTTCCGCACCATCCTCGACAGCCTAATCGAGGCGCTGCGCACCTCGGTCTCGGTCTACACCGTGCTGATCGGTGCCGTGCTCTTCGGCTATTTCCTGGCCATCACCCGCGCGCCGCAAAAGCTGACCGACTGGCTCGTCGGCCTGGATTTCTCGGCCTATGGCACCCTGGGGCTGATCCTGCTGGCCTTCATCCTGGCAGGCTGCATCCTGGACACAATGGCGATGATCCTGCTGCTTGTGCCCATCGTCTACCCGGTGGTGATCTCGCTCGGCTTCGATCCGATCTGGTTCGGGATCATCGTGGTCATGGTGGCGGAACTGGGGATGATCTCCCCTCCCGTCGGCATCAACGTCTTCGTCATCAATACGATTGCCCGGGACGTGAAGCTGACGACGATCTTCCGGGGCGTGATCCCCTTCATCTTCACCGACCTGCTGCGCCTGGTGCTGCTGATCGCCTTCCCAGCCCTCGTGCTCTGGTTGCCCAGCACCATGTAACGCCTGCCGACCGCGCGATCCCATGGCGCGGTCGGCGCAACAGCCCGCCGTCAGCCGACACACCCACTCTCGTCAGCTGTAGAGTGTCTAGCTTTCTCGCCTTGGGTGGGCATTTTTCCGCTAACCGCGCGCGAAAACGATGGCCCTCTCACCGATCAACGCGATCGGAAATTGCGTATTCCAGGGCTTGCCAGGCACGACCGCCGAGCGCTCGGTCAGCGACCCCTGACGTTCGCAAAGGGCAGACAATTCGCAATAATGGGAATGTGAGGAGCAGACTGCGAGAGGTGGTCTTTTGGCTAGCCGCCGTCTGCTCCTCCCAGGACCGCCCGTGTGCAGGCCATCCTGTATCCGGATCCGGCCTGGGTGGGGCCGGACCCGTTCAGGTGATCACGGGGGATGACACCTGAACACTGCTCACGCCTGTATGACGTGCCGCAATTCCGCTGCCCCTTCTGCGGGGGCCTTCATGACCATGTCGCGGTATTCCTCAAGAGGACCACGAGAGAGGCCAGGGCGACCGGCAGCAGACGCTCCGCCCGGGTCCGCCGGAAGACAAGGCGCAGAGCACGCTCCGCGTCGTCGCGATGCCCTGCGCCCGCCATCGTCAGCCCTCTTCGCCGCCAAGCAGCCCGTCGAGCAGGCCGGCGCCGTCGGTCCCGTCGCTGAGCAGCCCGGCTCCGGTCAACTCGCCCAGCAGACCGTCCTGTCCGGTGACATCGCCCAGAAGCCCCCCATCGGCGACAACGTCACCGACCACGCCGTCCGAACCGGTCACGTCCCCCAGAAGGCCGTCGTTCCCGGTGACATCCCCCAGAAGTCCGCCGTCGGCCAGGACGGGATCGAGGATACCGTCCTCGGCGCCCAGGCTGGCGAGCAGATCGTCAACCGCCCCGCCCTCACCTAGCAGACCGTCCAGCAGACCGTCTTCGCCGCCCAACAGGCCGCCGGCCAAGCCGTCTTCTCCGGCAACACCGCCAAGGAGACCATCTTCACCGCCCAGAAGGCCACCGACGAGGCCTTCGTCCCCCAGGACACCGTCCAGCAGGCCGGCCTCACCGCCCAACAGGCCGCCGACGAGACCTTCGTCCCCCAGGACGCCCTCCAGCAGCCCGGCCTCACCGCCCAGCAGGCCGCCGACGAGACCTTCGTCGCCCAGGACGCCGTCCAGCAGCCCGGCCTCACCGCCCAGCAGGCCGCCGACGAGGCCTTCGTCGCCCAGGACACCATCCAGCAGCCCGGCCTCACCGCCCAGCAGGCCGCCGACGAGGCCTTCGTCCCCCAGGACACCATCCAGCAGCCCGGCCTCACCGCCCAGCAGGCCGCCGACGAGGCCTTCGTCCCCCAGGACACCGTCCAGCAGCCCGGCCTCACCGCCCAGCAGGCCGCCGACGAGGCCTTCGTCGCCCAGGACACCATCCAGCAGCCCGGCCTCACCGCCCAGCAGGCCGCCGACGAGGCCTTCGTCCCCCAGGACACCATCCAGCAGCCCGGCCTCACCGCCCAGCAGGCCGCCGACGAGGCCTTCGTCCCCCAGGACACCGTCCAGCAGCCCGGCCTCACCGCCCAGCAGGCCGCCGACGAGGCCTTCGTCGCCCAGGAGGCCCCCATCGCCGCCCAGAAGCCCCCCCAAGAGGCCTTCATCGCCGAGGAGCCCCCCAAGCAGCCCGCCATCATCCGGCGCGGCTTCACCACCTTCCCCCATCAGGCCGGTGCCCAGAAGGCCGCCGACCAGCCCGTCGGCGCCAGTCACGGGGGACAGGAGGCCCTCGTTGCCGACAAGCGAACCGACCAGACCTTCGGACCCGGTTACGCTGCCAAGCAGACCGCTGTTCCCGGTCACATCCCCCAGCAAGCCACCATCGGCGAGCAGCGGATCCAGAAGACCGATTTCAGGGCTGACAACACCGTCCCCGACAAGCGGGGTCCCAATCAGCCCGGTCAGTGTGCCACCCAATAGCCCCTCGTCCCCGACAAGCCCCCCAAGCAGACCCTCAGTCCCGGTGACCGGACCAAGCAGGCCCCCGTCAGCCGTCAGCCCGCCCAGCAGACCTTCCGCACCAATCACCGGATCCAGCACGCCCTGGACGGGATCGCCGCCATCACCGCCGCCGTCGCCGCCGTCACCTCCGCCGTCGCCGCCATCATCACCGCCGTCGCCGCCGCCATCACCGCCGTCGCCGCCGCCATCACCGCCGTCGCCACCGTCATCGCCGCCGTCATCACCACCGTCGCCACCATCATCTCCGCCGTCGCCACCGTCATCGCTGCCGCCGGAGCCGCCGCCGCCACCAAGAGCGGCAAGACCGAGAATGCCGGCGCCGGCCATCGCGGCGAGTCCCTCTTCGCTGATGGGCGCGCCGAAACCGGCAGCCCCGGTCTCTTCGCCATCGAAGATCAGGCTATGAATGGAATCGTTGGGGGTGTTGTTGTAATAATCTTTGACGAGGATCTGCTCCCCGTCTTTCATGAAGATCATCAGATCCGTACCGTCGCGTCCGTAACGCGCGACATCGACCCGTTCCGCATCAATCTTGACCGGCACTTCGCTCCCAGCCTGAATTTCCTTGATAGCCATATCAACCACCTCTTCTCAAATCAGGGGCCATGTCAGCCCGCTTCCAGCACAGCACACGCGCCACACATCCATTCTTTGGGATGTTTAACACATACTTTAGATATATCGGCAAGGAATTTTCCGCGAGACGCCATCAACCACGGCCAAAAATGATGTGAAAATCAGCAGCCCCGGACGGAGCAGAAGGTGTCGCGCTGCACCAGTAAAGAGTAGAAGGACATGATATTTCCCAATAATTACAAATAACTAAAACCCGCCCTTTCGACAAAGAAGCATCGCAACCACCGACCATGCACCCCACGTGTGTCACCGCACCCCTGAAAAGCGCGCCGCCCGCAAAGCCGCATCCCGCAGCCCCATACTAACGTATTTATACCGCCCATCCCGCCGGACATGCCCCGTCACGCAGGGCGATTCTCATGCGCCGCTATTGTCCTTGGCGTATGAGAGCGGCATTAAGGACGGGCATCATCCCCACTTTCGCCCATGCCGGGCGCAACGAAAGGAGGCACGTCGCACCGTGTCCGAAGACCCCGGCCCCCAGGAGGAGAAGGCAAGGCAGCCCGACCGCGCGCGCGCGCCCGAAGACCTGCGTCCGCTCGCCACCTCGGCGGTGCGCCCGCTGCTTCAGACCGTGGCCCGGATGATCGCCACCGATCGCCGTGCTGTCGTCCTGGCCACGGATCAGGCGCAGGTTCTTCTGGCCAACGCGCCGGCGAACCAGATGGCCCTGGACAGCGAGGCCCTGACCACCCTCTTCGACTGGCCCGCCAGCGTCGAACGCGCCCGGGCCGCAGGCAGCGTACAGCTGTCCGGCACCCGCGACGGGCATCCCCTGGAGGGGGAGCTGGTGCACCTGCCCCTCGGCCCCGCAGACGGCTACCTCCTGCGGCTGGCGGAAAGCGATCACGAGGCGATCTGGCTGCGCAACCGGGCCCGTTCCGCGACGCTGATGCGGGTGGCCCATGACCTGCGCACGCCCATCCAGTCCCTGCTTGCCATCGCGGAGAGCAGCGCCACCCGGGGATCCGGCGATCCGGGCAGTGCCGACCAGATGCGCCGGGCCGCTGAATTGGCTCTGGATCATATCGACAACGTGCTGAACGTGATCCGTGGCGCCAGCAGCGTGGCCGGGCTTCAGCCGGACGAGGATTTCTGCGTCACCGAGGAACTGCGGACCCTGCTGGCCATGGTGGCCCCGATCCTGCGCCAGCGTGGCGCCGAGATGTCGGTGGATCTCGATCCGGCGCAGGAGGTCTGGCTGCACGGGCCCGTCCGTTTCGTCCGTGCGCTGTTTCAGAACATGATCGACAACTCCGCCAAGTACGGCGGGGACCGGATCGACATCCGACTGACCTGCGAGACCGCGCCGGAACCGCTGATCCCCGGACGCCAAGGTGCCCGTACCACCGTCACGCTGGAGGTACGCGACCAGGGGGGCGGGCTGCCGGCGGACCGCAAGGCGCAGCTGAACGAGGCGCTTGGCCAGGCCGGCAACATCGCCCTGCCCCCGGTCGCCCATCCGACGGACCGCCGTCCCTCCGCCGGGCTGAACGTCCTGGCCCACGCGCTGCGCCAGCTGGGCGGAGAGATCGCCGTCTTCGATCGCGCCCCGGACGGCACGGAGATCGAGGGCGCGGCCCCGGTCGGGACACCGGTGCTGGGGACGATCCTGCGCGCCCGGTTCAGCCTGCCGGCCGGCGTGCCCCCTGTCGCACCGCAGGTGCAGAGGCCAGAACACGGGCCCTCCCCGGCCGGTGGCCCGCCCCCCCTCGCGGGCCTCAGCCTGTTGATCGTCGAGGACAGCCCCTCCAGCCGCGACTGGCTGGTCCAGGTGCTGCGCGCCGCAGGCGCCCGGGTTCACCCGGCGGGCAATGGCATGGAGGCCCTGGCGCTGCTCGCCCGGGAGGAGATCCGCAGCGCGCTCGACCTGGTGCTGACCGACATGACCCTGCCCTACATGAATGGGTTCGAGCTGGCCCAGCGGATCGGGGCCGCCCGGGCCTCGGGCACGCTGGACTGGCACGGGCCGGTGCTGGGGCTGACGGCCCATGTCGATGATCGCATCCGCCTGGCCTGCCAGAAGGCGGGCATCGTGAAGGTTCTGGAAAAGCCCATTCGCCCCGCAGCCCTGCGCGACGCGATCCTGGAAGCGGTACGGGGGCCCAGGGCGCCATCCGAAACGCCCGCGCAGGACGAGGCCGCACCAGACGCCGATCCCGCGCAGAGCCTGGCGGGTCCCGTGGTCGCCGAGCTTCTGGACCAGTTCGGCGCCGAGGGCACACGAAGTTTCATGACACGCGCCCGGGACGAGGCCGCCGAGGTCGCCGAGGGGCTGCGCCGGACCGGCGTCCAGCCAGACACCGGGCGCCGCCTGCACGCGGCCACGGGCGCCAGCAGCCTGACCGGGCTGACGCAGCTGGAACAGGCGCTGCGCACCCTCGAACTGGCCGTCGAGCGCGGGGACGATGACCTGACCCCGCTCACCGAGGCGTTGGAGACCGCCCTTCGGCAGACCACGGAGGCCATTGCCGCGCTGACACGCACACCCGACGCCGGGTGACAGTGTTGCGGGAATGTCCACCCGTGCTATAGCTCGGACCTCATATCATCGCCCTGCGCCCCACAGGTCCGACTGGCAGAGCCTCCGGAGAAGAGCCCCGACATGACCACCGACACCCCGTCTCCCCTTCGCATCCTGGTCGCGGACGACCACATGATGGTGCTCGAGATGTTCCAGCAGTTCCTCTCGAACCAGCCCAACATGGAGGCGCAGACGGCCCCAGATCTGGAGAGCGCCCTGGCCAGCATGGACAGCGATGGCCCCTTCGACCTGGCTCTGATCGACCTGAACATGCCGGGCATGGACGGCACCGCGGGTCTGCGCAAGGCGATGGAGCGCAACGGCGACAAGCCCGTTGCGCTGCTGACCAGCAACCCGACCCCGGCGGTGGTCGCGGACGTTCTGCAGATGGGGGCCGCCGGCATCGTGCTGAAGACCACCAGCCTGAAGGATCTCGCCAACGAGGTCCGCTTCATGGCGGCGGGCGGACGCTACATCCCGGTCGAGCTGATCGAGACGGGGCCCGTGCGCACCCGTTCGCGCGATGTCAGCAGCACCCCCCTCTCGGCCCGGGAGACCACGGTTCTGGACCTGTTGGGTGAAGGCAAGTCGAACCGGGAGATCGGCGCCGACCTGTCGCTGGCCGAGGCGACCGTGAAGATGCACGTGAAGTCGATCTGCTCGAAACTGGGGGCCAGCAATCGCACCCAGGCCGTGATCGTCGCCCAGGACATGGGCCTGATCTGACCGCCCCGTGCGCCCAGCCATCAGGGCGCCTGCGATCAGGGCATCGGCGCGTTTTGCACCAGAACCTCGTGCAGGCGCAGCGGCCCGGCCGCCTGTGGCAGGAAGTAATCACAGGCCCCCAGCTCCAACAACATCCCGTCGTCTTCCCACATCTCGCTTTCCAGCGCGACGACCCAGACCCAGGGCGCCATCCGGCGCAGGGAGAAACAGAAATCGGCGGTCTCGTCCGGGGTTCCGAAAAGGTCGGTTTCCACGACGACAGCGTCCAGATCCGCGCATTTGTTCAGGACCAGCCCGAGCGCCTCGCGGATGGTATGGCAGCAGGCCAGCTCCGTCCGCAGGCCTGACCCCGGAAAACAGAGCGCCTGTGGCACCTCCTCCCAATCCGCGAGGATCATCACGTCCCGGGCGGGAAGACCCGGATAAGGATGCGTGGCCACTGCCATGCCTTCGGGACGGGTACGACGGGACAGGAACATGGCAGGTCTCCACAACGCAGGATGGACGAGCGCCACAGGCGCAATACAACCTTACGTACTAAACCGTCGCGCGCAACCAATACTTTAGGATATGTCCATCAAAACTGCGCGGCGACACTGATCCCGAAGGCCTGCGACCGATCCCCGTCCTGTCGCTTGATCGGCGTGGCGACGAAAAGCGAAACGGGCACTTCGCCGACATCGAAGCTGACCGAGAGACCGGCACTGCTGCGCAGGTGGAACTCGTCGTCGATCGTGCCGCCCAGCGTGTTCTCCAGCCCCCAGGCCCCGCCCATATCCACGAAGACCCCACCCCGCAGGGGGCGGCCTCCGATCACGGTGACGTCATGCTGCACTTCCAGCGTGGCCACGGCATAACGTGTCCCGCCCAGGGCATCGCCCGCGTCGCGCGGGCCGAGCCCGCGCGGAGCGAAACCACGGAAACTGGCGGAGCCGGGATAGAAACGGTCGATGGCGCGGGTGTCGTTGCCTTCGGCGCCCCAGACGGCCCCGGCGTCCAGCCCCGCCAGAAGGCGGGTGTCCGCCCCCAATGGCCACCGGGCATCCAGCGCGATGCGGCTGTCCAGCAGGGCATCGCCACTGCCCAGGTTCCAGGCATATTGCGTCAGGCGCGCCGCATAGGCCGCCTGCCCCTGGTCCGGCTCAAAGGTACGCCATTCCAGGCTGGCCCTCAGATAGGGGGCCTCGATCCAGTCGGTTTCCTCGGCCAGCAAAAGCGGGCTGGCCGCCGGATCCACGTCGAACATGCGGTAGCCGCGATAGCCCAGCCCCAGCTCGGCGCGCAGGCCCGGCGACGGGGTCCAGGCCAGGTAGGGCTCGATCCGCGCGCCCTCCTCCGCATAGGCCGCGTCGTCGTAGTCGGACCGCGTGCCGTGAAAGTCCAGCCCCCAATCCAGCGTCTCGCCGAAGGCATCGGCCCGGTAAAGAGAGCCTTTCAGCCGCGCCGCCTCGGCGTTGTAGCTGAGGCTCAGCGCGCCGTAGATGTCGGGCAGCAGGTTGTAGCGTTCAAAGGACAGGCCGGCCATGCCCCCGGCCTCGCTGTCCCATTTCAGCGACGCCTCGACCCGGCCGGGGCGGCTGTTCAACTCCACCACCTCGATGACCAGCACGTCGCCCTCTCGGGTCAGCGTGACCGTCTCGAAAACCCCGGTCAGCATCAGGCAGCTTTCGATGGCGCGCAACTCCTCGTCCCAATAGTCGATGCCGGGCTCCACGCCGCAGGTGGCCTGGATGTCGGCCTCGGGGATGAACTGGGCGCCGCGCACCTCGACCGCGCGCATCACCGGCGCGGCGGCGGCGGGCACCGGCCGCACGACGGCCAGGCTCCACAGGCCGACAGCCGTCAGCGCCAGGGCGCTGGCAAACACGGTGCTGGAGCGCGCGGCGCGCGGGATCCCGCGCCCGCCCTCGGGCAGTTCTGGCAGCAGATGCACGTCTTTCTTCCCTATTCTGGGCCCGCGCGCCCCGGGGCAGATCCGGGGTGGCGGCCTGTCGTCTTCTCCGGGCGCATCCCGCGCCCCGTTCCCTTAGCGCAGCCGCGCCTTCAGCAATGGCCGGGTCAGATAGCTGAGCACCGAGCGGTTCCCGCTTTCGATGTCCACCTGGGCCAGCATGCCGGGCCGGATGAAGTACTGTTCGCCGTAGCGTTCCAGGTATCCCGTGTCGGTGCGCACCATCACGCGGTAGAAATCCTGCGGCCCCTGGGCCGTCTCCTCCTCCACCGTATCCTCGGAGATCTGCGTGACCGTGCCGCGCAAATCGCCATAGGTGGAAAAATCGTAGGCGGTGATCTTCACGCTGGCGGGCATGCCCGGCGCGATGAAGGCCACGTCGCGGGGCATCACCTTGGTCTCGACCAGCAGCTGGTCATCGGTGGGCGTGATCTCCATGATCGGCTCGCCCGGCTGGACCACGCCGCCCAGGGTGGTGATGTCGATGTTGTTCACCCGCCCCGACACGGGCGAGCGGATCTCGGTCCGGGTGAACTCGTCCTGCTTCTGCACCAGGTCCTGCTCCAGCGTGGTCAGCTTGGCCCGCCGCGCGGCCAGGTCCTTGTAGGCGTCCTGGACATAGGCGTTGCGGGTCTCGCTGATCTTGCCCTGCAGCTCCGCCAGGCGCTGTTGCAGTTGCAGAAGGTCGATCTTGCTGACCGACCCGGTTTCCGTCAGCGGGCTGGTGATGTCGATCTGCTGCTGGATCGTGTCCTGCTCGGCCTGAAGCGCCGACAGCGAAGCCTCCAGCTTCGTCCGCCGGGCGTGGAAGAGGCGCAGCTCGGCCGCCTCCGCCTCGCTGGGGGTCGCACCGAAATCCAGAGCGGGCTGCTCCAGCACCTCGGCCTCCAGCCGGGCGACCTCGGCGGTCAGCGCCTCGATCTCCCCCTGGGTGGCAAGGAAGGCGGCCTCGGACCGGGTCGGGTCCAGCCGGGCCAGCAGTTGCCCCTTCTGCACCAGCTCCCCTTCCTGCACCGCCAGCGAGGACAGGATGCCCCCTTCGAGGCTCTGGATCGTCTGCATCCGACGGACCGGGATGACGCGCCCGTCGCCGCGGGTGATCTCGTTGATCTGGGCGAAATGGGCCCAGGTGATCGCCAGGATCAGGCTGAGGACAATCAGCTGGATCGTCATCCGCGCGCGGCGCAGGGTCTGCCGTCGGTAGCTGCCATCGACGTGGCTGGCCTGGGTGATGTCCGCCTGGGTCATTGCACGGCCTTCACCGGTGTCTTCTGGGCAGAGTTGGCACGGGCCGCATTGAGGATCTGCATCAGGTCCCCGTCGCGGGCGACCTTTCCGTCCTTCAGCACGACAGCCCGATCGGTCAGGGCCAGCAGCTCCCGCTTGTGCGTGGAAATCACCGTGGTCCGTCCCTGCAGCCAGGACTTCAGGTACTTGATGACCTGCGCCTCGGTCACGTGGTCCAGCGCCGAGGTCGGCTCATCCAGCAGCACGATGCGCGGGTCCTGCAGCAGGATGCGCGCCAGGCCGATGGACTGCCGCTGGCCGCCGGAGACATTGGCATTGCCGTGGATCACCAGGTCGAGGCCGCGCACGTGGCGCCGCACGAAGGTACCGAGGCCGACCGCGTCCAGCGCCGCCAGAAGCTCGTCGTCGGAGTGCATCCCGTGGTCCAGCAGCAGGTTGTCCCGCAGGGTGCCATGGAACAGGGCCACGCTTTGCGGCAGATAGCCGATCTGGCGGCGACGGTCGATCGGGTCGATCTGGTTCAGCGCCAGGTCATCGACCAGCACCGTCCCGCTTTCGGGATCGACCAGTCCGCCGAGGATGCGCAGCAGCGTCGTCTTGCCCGACCCGTTGCCCCCCAGCAGAGCAATGCGTTCGCCACCGGCGACACGCAGGCCGGAGATCTGCAGGACGGGGGGCGCATCCCGGTCATGGCGGAAGACGACATCCTCGACCCGGAAATCCCCATCCATGTTGGGCGCACGCACGAAATGCCGACCCGCGGGGCGTTCCACCGGCAGCTTCATGATCCGGTCCAGCCCTTCCATGGCGGCGCGCACCTGCTGCCAGCGAGCCAGCAGGCTGGCCACCTGCCCCATGGGCGACATGGTGCGCGTCGCCAGCAAAGTGCAGGCGATCAGCGACCCGACGGTCAACTGGCCGGCGCTGATCAGGTAGACGCCCGCGATGATCACCCCGGCATAGGCCAGACGTTGCACCGCGTTGACCAGCTGGGTCATGAAGGTGGTCAGGTTGCGCGTCTTCACGGCGGTGGTCGCCATCGTGGCGTTCAGCTGCGAATAGGAGCGTTGCAGCCGCCCCTCGGCGCGGGCCGCCTTCACCGTCTCCAGGTTCGAGATCGTCTCCAGCAACAGCCCGTTCAGCGCCGCCGCCTCGCGGGCATTTTCGCGCGACGCCTTGGCCAGGCGCCGTTGCAGCAGAAGCCCCGGCAGCACGGTCAGCACAACGCCCGCCAGCACGACCCAGGCGACATTACCGCCGATATACCAGATCACGCCGATGAAGATCAGCACGAAGGGCAGATCGCAGATCGCCGTGACGGTGCCCGAGGTGAAGAACTCGCGCACGGTGGCGAAATCGCGCACCTGGTTGGCCATCACGCCGGTCGAGGCCGGCTGGTAGGCCAGCTTCATGTGGGCCACCTTGGCGAAGAGCTGCGAGGACAGCCGCAGGTCCAGGTCCCGCCCCGAGACATCCACCAGCGAGGCGCGCATCAGCCGCAGGGCAAACTCCAGCACGATCGCCAGGCCCACACCGCTGGCCAGGATCCACAGGGTGTCGAAGGCATTGTTGGGCACCACCCGGTCATAGACCTGCATGGAAAACAGCGCCGTGGCGACGGCCAGCAGGTTGGCCGCGAAAGAGGCCAGCACCACGTCGCGGTAGATCCACCAGTTGTCCATCACGGGGCCCAGGATCCAGTGCCGCCGGTCCGGCTTCGGCTCCGCCAGGCGGGCGGACACGATGTCGATGGGTTTCGACACCAGCACGCGGCCATCGTGGCGCGCCTCCAGCTCGGCCCGGGACCAGACGCTGCGCCCGCCCGCGGCATCGGGAAGGACGACATGGGCGCTGGTCGCGTCCAGCTCTTCCAGGATGACGCAGCGATCCTCCGACAGGAACAACAGCACCGGCAGACTGGTCTCCGGCAGGTTCTTCAGCGGTTCGCTGCTGATGCGGCAACTCATGTTGGCCCGGCGCAGGGCCGCGTGGGCCTGGTCTGCCCCCAGCGAACCGTCTTCTTCGCGCGGCAACCCGTCGGCCAGCTGCGCCGCGCTGGTCGAGACCCCCTGCACCCTGCACAACTCGACGAGCCCCTGCACCAGGTGGTCTTGCGGAATGTCATCCTTCATCGGTCGCTCCCCTTCAGGTCGCTGCAATCCCTGCGCATCATTGGTTCGGTGCCGTGGCGACGATCAGCGCGCCCAGCACGCCCAGATCCCGCGCCGCCTGGTATTCGGTGCCCTTGCGTTCATCCCGAGTGTCGATCGCGTCGATCTGCGCGTCGTAAAGATCGCGCCCCGTGCTCAGCAGGTCGATCAGCTCTCGCTGGCCGGCTGAGAACTGGTTCTCATACGTTTCCAGGACCTTCTCGGATTCCACGAGTTGACGCTCCCGGCTGGCCTCGCTGCGGGCCAGGATGCGCAGCTGATCCAGCGCGGTCGACACCGCGTTGCCCAGGTCGCGTTCCGTGGCGCGCAGGGTGTTGCGCGCGGCCTCCGCCTCCATCGTGGCGGACTGGATCTGCCGCTGGCCGAACCCGCTGGAGCTGAGATTGACGCCGGCGGAAATCCCGATGGAGGTGCTGGAACGCCCCCCGTTCAGATCCTGCCGCCCCTCGGCGGCCAGCTCGATCGTCGGAAGGCGACGAGCCTTGGCGGTCCGAATGCCGGCCTCGGCCTCGTCCGCCTCGGCGCGGGCGCGGATGTAGTCGGGCGCCAGGCGCACCGCGGTCCGCACCCGCCCCGCATCTGCATAGCGGCCGGCAAAATTCAGGCTCGGTGGCGGGCGAACCGCGCTGACGGGCTGCCCCACCAGGAAGGCGATCTGCGACAGGGCGAGACTGCGGGTGGCGCGCAGTTGCGACAATTCATCCTCGGCCCGGGCGATTTCCAGCCGGGCGCGCGCCACCTCCGCGTTGTCCCCCACGCCAGCGCGCGCGCGATCCTCGGCCTGACCAGCAATGCGGCGGGCGAAGCGCATGTAGCTTTCGGTTCGCGCCAGCTTCAGGTTCATCGTCTCGACCTGCAGGAAGAACTCCGCCACCTCCAGCGTCACGTCCTCGATCGCCAGCTTCAGCTCGGCCACGGCCTGGGCGCGCACATGGGTCGCGGCCTCGATCCGGCTGCGGGTCAGGCCCCAGTCATAGAGTAGTTGCGTGACGCTGAGCGTCAGATCGGACCCGTCGCTTTCGCTGCTGCCTTCGCCCGACAGGCCGATGCTGGGATACCAGGCCTCTTTCTCCGCCTCGATGTCAATCGCGCGGCCCAGCACCTGCTGGCGCAGGGCCAGGACGCCCGGGTCGATCTGGGTGGATTGCAGGACGGCCTGCTGCAGGGACATTTGCGCGCTGACAGGCGCCGACAGGAGAAAGGTCCCGACGGCTGCAAGCAATAGTGGCCGTACCCCGCCCCCGCCACCAGGGCACGAAAATTTAAAACGGTGATTTAATGCAGGCACGCGACAGGCGGAAATTCGCCGCTTACGGATCATCTTTCCCATTCCACCGAGACGCCCGAAGGATCCGGTGTTCTTGCGTCCGGCATTTGACCCGCGGATCAAATTCAGCGACGCGGAAAATCTCTTAACAAGGGGATCGGGTTTCGTCTCCACTGGCCCACACACTCTAATCACAGCCCGAAGCCGTTCAGCGCGCCTGATTGGAAACGTGAAGCCCTCCCCTTTACCTGGGAGTCCGTGCCACGAGAACATTACAAAACAGCGCAGCCGAGAAAGGCCAGGGCGAAAGTCTCCTTCAAACCAGCGGTCGCGCCGACCATCGACACATCCGCACTCCTTACCAAGTACCTGATCGCTGGACAGCCGCCCCTTGCAAGTCCTTCACCGCAAGAAAGAAGGCACCAAAGCCCGACCTTCCCTGCAATTGAAGCCTCGCCAGCCACCTCACAACCCCACATGACCGGACGCCCCTGCACAGGGGGGCGAAGACGGCCAACCATAACGCACTCATCAAAACTACCACAGTCGCCCCACCAGCGGACCTAAAAAACTGCCTCTCAGGCTGGTGGCTTCCACGGAATCCCAGAAATTGGACCATGCAACCTCAGCGTCAGACACTCGACACGCCGGAAGCATATCCATGCGGACTTCACGTTGGAAACACGACCCTCCCAAATGTCAATGAAGAGCTCACAAACCGACCCCTTCCATAAAACCATACCATGCCGTTTGATAGTTGCAAACTAGAGTTACCTTTTCCTCAGAGCGGGCAAATCCCATCGGCTCTCGCCCCGGTGCGGTGATCCGAAAACGGCTGGAAAAACCATGCCATTTTTGCTCACGCCCGCCCGTCCTTCACCAGGGCACGACAAAGTAACGTTGCCTCTAGGGTCACACGGCATCATCCTCCCCCGCCCCCGGCAGCAGCCCGTCGATCAGCGTCCCGCCAAGATCCTCGACCGACCCGAAGAGCGTCCCAATTGCATTGTCGATGGCCGTATCCCCGAGAAGGCCGCCCTCTTCGCCCGCTTCGGACGGCGGGCCCTCCGGCGCCGCCGCCTCGCCCAGAAGCGCATCGAAGGCTGCGGATCCCCCCAGGATCTCGCTCGTGCCATCGCCCAGCAGATCGTTCAGCAAGGTGTCGATCTCCGGATCGGAGTCCTCTCCCTCACCGCCCACCAGGGTTTCCACGATCCCGTTTGTGACAAGGCTGCCGCTCAGGGAGCCGAGGCCATCGAGGCCCGCGAAGATGTCGCCAAGGGCCTCCTGAGGCGCGCCCGCATCTATGCCGAACACGTCCTCTTCGCCCAGCAGGCCATCCAACAGGTCCGGGGCCAGGCCCAGGCCATCCTCGTTCCCGCCGGAAACCAGCGTG
Source organism: Pseudooceanicola marinus (assembly GCF_002786295.1). Lineage (GTDB taxonomy): Bacteria > Pseudomonadota > Alphaproteobacteria > Rhodobacterales > Rhodobacteraceae > Pseudooceanicola > Pseudooceanicola marinus. The sequence goes on from NZ_PGTC01000029.1 coordinate 169,976, forward strand.
TCGACGAATGCGTCGATCTCATCGACCACCGCCTCCCCGGCCGCCTCATCCTCCGCGGCCCCGCCCAGAAGTCCGCCGGTGCCCGCCAAAAGACCCGTGCCACCGAGCAGCCCGCCCAGCGGGCCCTCGTCGCCGACGAGACCGCCCAGCAGGCCGTTTTCACCGACGACGCCGTCCAGAAGGGAGCCGACAAGGCCATCTTCGCCCAACACGCCATCCACGACGGAGCCGACCAGGCCATCCTCCCCAAAAACACCGCCGACGACGCCCTCGACCACGCCAGTTTCACCGCTCAGCACATCCGAGACGGAATCCAGCAGGCCGCCGCCGCCTGCAAGGCCGTCGAGCAGCCCGTCCACCAGACCATTGTCACCGACGAGACCATCGAGAAGCCCCTCTGTCACGCTGACCACCAGACTGTCGTCACCGTAGATCAGGCCGAGAAGCCCGTTGTCGCCCACGACCACTTCGACCACACTGCCCAAGGCACTGTCGTAGTCGATGATACCGTCGAGCAGCCCGCCGGCCCCCAGCAAGCCATCGACGAGCCCGCCGTCGCCCAGAACGCCGGTGATGACGCCCTGAACCGCTCCGCCCTCTCCGAGCAGGTCATCCAGCAGGTCGTCGACCAGACCATCTTCGCCCAGCAGATCATCGACCACTCCGCCGTCACCGATCAGCCCGCCGACAAGGCCGGACGACGGCGCATCGGTCTCCGGCCCGTGCGCGGCGTCCTCCCCCCAGGATCCGGGCTCGGTCGCCGGCTGGATCCGCGTGTCCTCCGTCACACCGAGCGAACCGCTCGCCACGGGCAGGCTGCCCAGGGAGGTCACGGCACCGCCGTAGCCCTGAACGAAGGTACCGACGGCCTCGGCCACGGCTTCGGCGGCCTCATCAGCCGCGTCTTCCGGTTCGGAGACAGAAATATCCGTGTCGACAGGGGCCGCGTCCGGCCCGGCATCCTCCGGGGACGCAGAGGCGTCGGAGGGTACGGGCGCGGCATCACCCTGTTTGCCGTCCAGCGAGAGATCAGACGTGGCTGCGAAGGCGGCCATCCCATCGCCCGCCCCGCTCTGCATCGCCAAGTCCATGCCAATGGCCCCGGCCGCCGCCGCGGACACCGCAGAACTGGCCGGACGCGGCGCGTCACGCTCAACGCGGGCCGACCCTGTCACCCCGCTCGGCGATGCATCTGCGGCGCGCGCCGAGACGTCACTGCCCTTGATGTCAGTCTGCTTCGCCAAATGGGCCTCCGCGGAACGCCGACCAGCATGACTCACGGCTGACCGTCGACTGAATAGAAGAAGCGCTCGCAGAATCGAATTCTGTCAAACGCGTAAATTACATTCTATAGTATGTAACCCAGCCAACCAAGGCCGGCAATAGAGTAAAACACCCCCAAAGGTCTGGATCCAGACCACCGGCGCTCTCCGCTGGGGGGGGCTGCACCGCAATGGGGCTGAAAATAGCTGGATCGGCAGCGACCTCACGACAACGGCCCTCCGGCGCAGGCCGGAGGTTGCAGATTTGCTGCATTGTCGGGAGGGTCAACAGAAAGCCGGCCCGCCCGGTCCCGCCTACAGGACCGGACAGGCCGTGGGTCGTCTCAGTTCGGCAGAGCGCCGCAGAAGCCGCCCGTGGCCGCCTCGCCAGAGCCGAGGCCGAAGGCCGGCGGCGCCTGGTAGGGGTTCAGGTCCGAGGTCGCCTGGTCGAAGACCAGCAGCGCCGCCACGAAGACCAGCGACAGGGTCGCGGTGAAGGCACGGGTTCTCATTTCGCCTCCAGTCCGACCAGGGGCCGGATCTTGATGCCCACGAAGGCGCCCCCGAAGGCCGCGATGAACCAGGCCCAGCCGTGGAAGCTGCCGGTGGCGATGCCGGAGAAGAAGGCCCCCACGTTGCAGCCGAAAGCCAGACGCGAGGAATAGCCCAGCAGGAGGCCCGCCACGACGGTCGCCACCCATGCCCGCGCCGGGTAGGACGGCAGCGGCGAGGACAGCGCCCCGCGCCGCCAGGCCGCCACGAGGAAGGCCCCGGCGATGATGCCGATGTCGGTCAGCGAGGTGTAGTCGGTCAGGATCGAGGACTGCAGCCGATCCATGGAGCCGGGCGCGCTGAAGAAGGCCGAACCGGACAGGTCGCCACCAAGCGCGCTGACCCCCTTCGCGGCCCAGAGGCCCAGGCCGTAGACCACGCCCCAGGGCTGGCCCGCGATCGCCAGGTTCGCCAGCGCCAGCACGGCCAGCAACACGGCCGCGATCACGTAGCGGCGCGGCAGGGCCCGGCTGCCCTTCTTGCCGAGGAAGAAGAACAGTGCCGCTGCCAGAGCCAGCAACACCAGTGTCATCACCGTGCCGCTGAGGCCCTGGAAGGACAGGATCGGCAGCGCGCCGAGGTTGGTCCACCAGATCAGGTGATAGGCCCCGGCGAAAGAGCCGATGGCGAAGAAGGGGAGCGCCAGCAGGCTGACCGGATTGCCGCTGCCGGCGTTGACCAGCGTGCCCGACCCGCAGCCCAGCACGATCTGCATGCAGGCGCCGAAGACGAAGGCGCCGCCGATCATGGCGAAGCTGATTGGCGCCTGGGCCCCGGTGATCTCGCCCGGGCGGGCGGCGATCAGCGGGATGGCGACGATGGTGACTAGGGCGATGGACAGAAGCTGTGCCAGCACGCCCGCGGGTTCCCGGAACAGGATCATCCGGCGCCACGGCCCGGCAAAGCCGAAGCGCAGCCCCTCCAGCACGATGCCAAAGCCCAGACCCACGGCCAGCAACAGCCCGTAGCGGGCCCCGGCCAGCAACATCACGGCGACAACGGCAACAAGCGCGGCAAGCAAAAGCCCGCCGCGCCGCGCCATCACGCCGCCGCCCGAAGGCAAAACGGCCGCGTCGCTCATTTGAACTGCCCCAGCAGGTTCTGGATCAGGCCGGGTTCGTTCAGCATGTCACCGTCGGTGGCGGCATATTCCACCATCGAACCAGGGTAGAGCGTCACGTTCGGCACGCCGCCCAGCTCGCTCAGGGCGAACCAGTTGGTCGCGGCCCAGTGGCCGGTGTTGCAGAAGGAAACGACCTCCTCACCGAGGGTCACGTCGAATTCCTCCAGCAGGGCGTCGACGTTGGAGGGCTGGCTGATCGCCGTGGCACCGGGCTGGAAGAACCGGGTGTATTCCAGGTTCTGCGCGCCGGGCAGCGTGCCCGGGCGGGCGGCGGCGCCATGGGATTGCTTGCCCTCGTAGAAGGCCTGCGGGCGGGCGTCGATCAGGGCCGCGCTGCGGTCGCCTGCGATCACCTCGTTCACCTCCGCCGTGTCGGCGGTCCAGGTGTCGTCCCAGGCGATGTCCAGCTCGGTCGGCTCGATCTCGGGCACGTCCTGGGTCACCGGCAGGCCGGCATTGACCCAAGCCTGGGCGCCGCCGTTGAGGATCGACAGCTCGGTGAAACCGCTGCTTTTCAGCGTCCAGTAGACCCGCGCTGCCGCGCCGAAGTCGCTGTCGTTGGCACCTTGGGACACGATGACGACCGGCTCATCCGGGCTGAGGCCGAGGGATTCATAGGTCGTCTCCAGCTCTTCGACGGGGACCAGCTGGCCGGGGTTGTCCGCCGGGCCGCGGAACAGACCGTAGGGCGCGTCCAGAGCGCCGTCGATGTGGCCCTGGTCATAGGCGTCGCCGCGGATGTCCAGGACGGTGACCTCGGCCCCGTCCAGCTCGGCCGGGGTCACGAGCGGGCCGAGATCGGCGGCGAAGGCCGGCGAGGTCAGGGCGATGAAGACGGTGGATGCAAGAAGGGCACGAGGCATGGGGAAGCTCCGTCAAAAGGGAATTTACCGCTTCATGTCGCGCATGTGGCTGGAACTTCAAGGTCTTCCCCCTGTGCCGCCACGCCGCCTCCAAGACGAACGTTTCGCCCGGAGGGCCCTTGTCGGAACAAGGGTTTCGCCGCGCCCGCGCCATGGAACGAAGCCCGCTCTGACGGCGCGGACACGGGCGAGTGTTCTTTTTGCCGGGGAAGGCCATCCGACCGGCCAGACGGCAGGAAGGCGGCCATGCGAAGATGGCCGCCTTCCCTTTCGCAACAGGCCCCGCCGGGACCTGCCGCCCGCAGATCGGACCTGTGTCAGATCGGATAGTGGATGTCCCCGTCCTGCATGGTGATCCAGCGCAGGTCGGTGAACTCGGCGATGCCCCAGTTGCCGCCGAAGCGCCCGTAGCCCGAGCCCTTCACCCCGCCGAAGGGCATCTGCGCCTCGTCATGCACCGTGGGGCCGTTGATGTGGCAGATGCCGCTCTCGATCCGCTTGGCCACCGCCAGGGCCGCCAGGGTGTCGCGGCTGAAGACGGCCGCGGACAGGCCGAATTCGCTTTCGTTGGCGATGCGCACGGCCTCGTCCACCGTTTCGGCACGGATGATCGCCACCACGGGGCCGAAACTTTCCTCGCTGTAGATCCGCATGTCGGAGGTCACGTTGTCCAGCGCCGCGGCGTTCAGGATGGTGCCTTCGCCGCCACCGGCAATCAGGGTCGCGCCCTTCTCGGTGGCATCGGCGATCAGCTCCTCGATATGGCTGGCGGCGGCGCCGTTCACCACCGAGCCCAGCGGAGCGTCACCATCGCGCGGATCCCCGGCGACAAGGCTTTCGACCTTGGCGGTGAAGGCCTCGACGAAGCGGTCGCCGGCCTCGCCCACCACGATGATCCGCTCGGTGGACATGCAGATCTGCCCCTGGTTCATGAAGGCACCGAAGCCGGCGGCGGCGACGGTGGCGTCGATGTCGGCGTCCTCCATCACGATCATCGGGGCCTTGCCGCCCAGTTCCAGCAGCGCGGGCTTCAGGTTGCGCCCGGCGATTTCGCTGATGATCCGGCCGACCCGGGTGGAGCCGGTGAAGTTCACCCGCCGGATCGCCGGATGTTCGATCAGTTCCTTCACCACCTGCGGCGCGTCCTCGGGATCGTTGGAGATGGCGTTCAGCACCCCCGCCGGGAAGCCGGCCTCGGCCACCGCTTCGATGATCAGGGCATGGACGCGCGGGCACAGTTCGGAGGTCTTCATCACCACCGTGTTGCCGCAGGCCAGCGGCGTGGCGATCGACCGCACGCCCAGGATCACCGGCGCATTCCACGGCGCCATGGCCAGCACGACGCCCGCCGGCTGGCGGATCGCCATGGCGGTGGAGCCGGGGCGGTTCGAGGGGATGATCTCCCCCTTGATCTGGGTGGTCAGCGCGGCGGCCTCGACCAGCATGTCGGACGCCAGCATGACATTGAACCGCGCCCAGGCCTCGGTCGCGCCGATCTCTTCCTTCATGGCGGCCACGATGTCATCGCCCCGCGCCTTCAGGTTCTCGGCGGCCGCCAGCAGCATCTTGCGCCGCTCGCCCGGGCCGGTGGCGGACCAGCCGTCGAAGGCCGCGGCGGCAGCCTCGACCGCCTTCGCCACATCCGCCGATCCGGCGGCGGCGGCCTCGGTCACCACGTCGCCGGTCACCGGGTTCGCACGGGTAAACACCCTGTCGCCGTCCGCCGGAACATGATCGCCGCCGATGTAGAGGTTGAGCTTCTGCATGAGGTTCTCCTTCACTTCACCCCGGGGCCCGCCGCCGTGTCGCGACGAATTGCCCGGACAGGTCGCCCCCAACAGATAGCAACCAAGACACAAAATCAAAGCACAGCGGCGCGACGTCACCGCACACCCCGCCCAACGGCTCTGCCGTGCCAACCGTACAAATTGCCTCGAATGCGATCTTTGCCACCGTGCCGCCCTAACGAAGCCTTCAGCATTCTTGCCTCTTTTTATGTCCAACCGTGAATGGAGGACAGCGATGGCAGAGGGTCACGAGACACCAAGCGTCCTTCTGGTCGATGACAGCCGCATAGACGTGAAGATCTTCGAGCGCGCCGCGCAGTCGGTCGCCCTGAGGGCCCGGATCGAGGTTGCCTCCGACGGGCTGGAAGCGCTGGACCGGCTGCGCCGCCTGCAACGGGGGCAGGACCCGGGGCCGCGCCCGGCGCTGATCGTGCTGGACCTGAACATGCCCAACATGACCGGGTTCGAACTGCTGGAGGCCATGCGCAAGGACGAGACGCTGCGCGATCATCTGGTCTTCGTGATGACCACCTCCGCCGCCTCCGCCGACGTGCAGCGCGCCTATGAGCTGAACGTGGCGGGCTACATGACCAAGACCTCGGATTTCCGCGATTTCCGGCCGAAGCTGAAATTGCTGAACGATTTCCTCGCCCAGGTCGACCTGCCGCATCAGTCGCAATCGGCACGGGTCTGACCCATGAGGCTCGCCACCCGTGCCCAGCTCATCACGGTCGGCGCCCTGATCGTTGTCACGCTGCTCCTGGTGGGGTTCATTGGCGCCAACCATCGCGACCTGCTGCGCCAGCACCTGCAGGAAACGCTGTCAGCCCAGGTTGCAACCAACGTCAGCGCCATCCGCACGCGGATCGAGGCCTCGCAGCACCTGCTCCGGCGCCTGGCGGGCGGGCCGGCGATGCACCGCTTCCTCGACGCAGGTGTGGCGAAGGATCTGACGGACCGCTTTGCGGTCCTGGCCGCCAACCACCCGCAAATCCTCCAGGTAAGGTTCCTCGACCCCGGCGGCCAGGAAAGGCTGCGCGTCGACCGCGTGGCGGGACAGGCCCGGATCATCCCCCTGGCCGATCTTCAGGACAAATCGGGCCGCGCCTACTTGCGGCAGGCCCTCACCCTTGCGCCCGGCGAGGTCGGCCTGTCGACGCTGGAGCCGAACCGCGAATTTGGCGAGATCCAGTATCCGCTGACCCCCACCCTGCGGCTGATGATGTCGGTCTTCGACAGCCGGGGACAGCGCGTCGGCCTGCTGGTTCTGAACCTAGACGGAACGGAGATCCTGCCCGCCGCGCGCGCCGGCGAGACCGATCTGCGCATCATGCGGCCCGACGGGACCTACCTCCTGCACCCCGACCCGGACCAGACCTTCGGCCTGGAACGGGGCACCGGGGCCGGCGCCCGGGCCGAGTTCGGCCTGACGCCCGCCACCCTGTCCGCCAGCCCCGGATTTCTGCATCTGGCCGCGCGGAGCGCGCCCGGGGCGCCCCCCGCCTTGGCCGCCTATCAATGGGTGTCACTGGGGGAAACCGCCAGCCAGAGATGGCTGGTCATGGCCAGCGTGCCCGAAAGCCTGCTGGCCGCCCTGCTGCGCCGGGACTTCCTGACCCTGGCCGGCACCGCCGGGCTGATCGCGGCCCTGGCCTGCGCCCTGATCTGGGCGGCGCTGAACCGGATCGCCCGCCGCCTGGATCGCATCACCGAGGCGGCGCGCAGCATCAGCGCCGGCGATCGCGGCGTCACCGTCACGACCGAGGGAGACGACGAACTGGCGATCCTCGGGAAGGCCTTCAACGGCATGACCCGGGACCTGGAGGTTGCGCTGGAGCGGGAACAGAGGGCGCGCGCCGACCTAGAGGACACCAACACCGAGCTGCAGCGCTCGAACGCCGATCTGGAAAGCTTTGCCCGTGCCGCGGCTCATGACCTGAAGACACCACTGCGGGCCCTGCGCATCCTGCCCACCTTCATCGAGGAGGACACCCCGGATCTTGGCCCCGACCTCTGCGATCACCTGCACGAGATCACCAACCAGGCCGAGCGGCTGGAGGATCTGGTCGACGGGCTGCTGAGATATTCCCTGCTGGGTCGCGACCGCATCATGCCCGAGAGCTTCGCCCCCGGCGACGTGGTCGACCGGGTGCTGCAGACCTGCACCCTGCCCGAGGGGTTCACCCTGCGGCAGGAGATCGACCTGGCCGTGATCCACTGCGTCATGGTCGAGTTCGAGATCGCCCTGCGCAATATGCTGCAGAATGCGATCCGTCACCATGACCGGCGCACCGGCTCCCTGGTGATCCGAGTCACCCGCGATGACAGCCTGTTCCGGATCGAGGTCCAGGACGACGGCCCCGGGATCCCCGACACCATGAAGCCCAAGGTCCTGCTGCCATTGCGCACGGGCAAGACCCGCGAGCAGGGCGGCGGCACCGGGCTGGGCCTGGCGTTCATCGCCAAAATTGCCGACCGCCGCGGCGGCCAGCTGGAACTGCTGGATGCGCCCGGGCGCGGGTTGATTGTGCGACTGACCCTGCCCGTGACCCCACCGGGGGACAAACCGGCCGACCGGCGCGACGGGCTGCCCGCGGCCCCGCCGTCCGCGCTGTCCGAGAGGGCAGCGGCCCGGCGCCCGACCGCCGGGCGGTTGCACTGACCGAGGCAGGTGCGCGATGCCACTCCCCGGCCCGCCCACGTCTCAGCGCACCATCAGCCCCCGGCAGCCCGCTGGGCGAGAAGCCGGCCTTCGGCATCCTGGCCCAGGCGGTATCGGGGGCAATGAGCGTGAACCGCGAAACCGGCCAGCCGACCAACCGGCTGGGCCTTCCGCTGGGCGGCATGGCGAGAAGCATCCTCCCCCTCTTCCGGCTGCTGGCGGCGCTGCAGGAACGCAATGTCAGGCGCCAAGCGCCAGCACGTGGAGCTCGCCATGCCGGGGACTGCCTGATTGCGATGCCGTGCGACCTGTCGCGGATCTATTTCCTGACCGGGCAAAGCCCCGAACACGTGGGCACCCGCCCCCAGCATCGTGCCCTGCGGCGCCCTCCCGACCTTCCGGCGGCCATGTGATCGTCGCCCTCCGCGCCAGGGGGGCTGGCCGGGCCCTGAATGCCTCACGCCCTTACCAGCGCAACCGAGGTGCAGACTTCCCACCCCGCGTCCAGCGCAAGCTACCTGCGGCGACAATTCGGGCAAGCTTCCGCCGCGGCAGATTGCCCGGCGCCCGCGCGCCGGGCAGCCTGCGGCATCCCATCGCCCAGGACGCAACCGGGCCTTCCGACCCGTGGCCGCCCTGTCTATAGTCCGGCCCAGATCCCCCACGGCCCCCGGGCCGCCAAGACAGAGCGGTAGGCATGACGCAGCAGGCACGTCCCTTCAACATCGTCATCGTCGGCCAGTCCGGCCGGCTGCAATACGAAGCCGTGCTCTTTGCCGCATCGTTGCGCGCCCGCAGCCCGGGATTCGCCGGGCGCCTCTTCGTCGCGGAACCCCAGCCCGGCGCCCTCTGGCCGGGCGATCCGCGCCTCACCAACCCACAGGTGCGCGAGGCGCTGCACGCCCTGGGCGCCGAGATCCTGCCCTTCGAGAGCCGCCATTTCGGCGCCGACTACCCCTACGGCAACAAGATCGAATGCCTGGCCGCCCTGCCGGCGGGCGAACCCTTCGTCTTCTTCGACAGCGACACCCTAGTGCTGGACGAGCTGACCGAGGTGCCCTTCGACTTCGCCCGCCCCTCGGCCTCGCTGCGCTGCGAGGGCACCTGGCCGCAGATCGAGCTGTACGGGCCGGGCTATACCGAGACCTGGCGCAGCCTCTACGACAAGTTCGGGCTGGATTTCGAAAGCTCCCTCGATCCCGCCTGGCCAGAGGAGTTCTGGCGCCACTACCTCTATTTCAATGCCGGGTTCTTCTATCACGAGGATCCGCAGGCCTTCGGGCAACGCTTCCTCGACTACGCCCTGGCGATCCGCGACGACGCCCCAGAGGCGCTGGTCTGCCAGAGCCTCGATCCCTGGCTGGACCAGGTGGCCCTGCCCCTGGTCATTCATTCCTTCGGCGGCGGGCGCGACGCCCTGCCCGAGGGCTGGCTGGACGGGAAGACGACCTGCCACTACCGCCTCTTCCCGCTGCTCTATGCGCGCGAGGACGACCGGGTGGTCGAGGTGCTGGAGGCGGTCGCGGCGCCCAACAAGATCAAGAAGGTGCTGAAGCAGTACGAACCGATGAAGCGGATGATCTACCAGGGGCGCGGCGCCAAGGTGCGCGCGCTCTTCGAGGGCCAGCCGCTGCCGCGGAAGGAACAGGCCCTGCGCAATCGCCTGAAACGCGAAGGTTTCTGGATGCGCTAACCCTGGCCGGGCGCGCGCCCCGGCGACTGCGACGTTTTCCCGCCGACGCGTCGCGCCCCCCTTTGCCTGCGCCTCTCCCTGCGTTAATGTCCCCGTGAAAAATCGGGAGGTTACACCTCCTTCTTATAGCAGCCGCCATTTTCGGCCCCGCCTGACGCAGATCCGTGGGACACATGCGACCGAATTTTGCCTTGAATATCCTGGCCGACGGGCTCCACCTGCTTCACCGCGCCTCACCGGGCTGGGAGCACGTCGGAGAGGTCTCCTTCGAGGAGGATCTGGCCGCGGGCCTGGACCGGCTTCGCCGCCTGGGCGAGGCGCTGGATCCCGCGCCGATGCGCACCAAGCTGATCCTGCCCAACGAACAGATCCGATACATGTCGGTCTTCACCGGCGCCACGACCGAAGACGATCGGCGCGCACTGGTGATGTCGGAACTGGACGGCGCCACGCCCTATGCGCTGAAGGACCTGGCGTTCTGCTGGTCGGTGTCGGGCACCACCACCCATGTCGCCGCCGTGGCCCGCGAAACGCTGGAGGAGGCGGAGAGATTTGCCGCCGAACACGGGCTGAACCCGGTCAGCTTCGTCGCCATCCCGGGCGAAGCCAGCTACCTGGGCGAGCCCTTCTTCGGCCCGACGCGCCTGGCCGACAGCCTGCTGAAGGGCGAGACGCTGGAACGCGACGCCGTGCAGGTCCATGTGGTCGGCAAGGCGAAGCTGCCTCATCTGCCCGCCACAGCGCCAGAGGCGGTCACCCGCCCGGCGGACGCCCCGGCACAGGCGCCGAGACAGGCAGGCACCGCCGCAACGCCGCCCGCCCCGGACGCGCCCCCCTCTCCGTCGCCCGCGGCGGAAGCCCCCGCGCCGGAGGTCCCTCGCGAAACGCTCCTCACAACCCCTGACACGGCAAGCGACGCGCCGACGAAGCCTGCAAAACCGGCGCGCCAGGCCCCGGCGACACCGAATACGGCCAGCGATGCTCCGACGAAACCGGCCACGGCAGCCGCGCCGGCCACGCCCCCCACGGCACCGACCGCCTCGCCAGAGGCGGAGGCGGCCGATGACGGTCCGCCGCTGACCTTCCGCGCGCGGCGAGACCTCTTCGACCGCCACGAAGCGGTGCAGAAGGCCCGCCCCACCCCCCGTCCGGCGCCCACAAGGCGGACCCCGTCAGGCAATGCCCAGAAGGGCAAGGATGCCGGCAGCGCGACGCCCGGCGGTTTCGTCTCCATCCGGGCGGACCGAGGCGACACGCCACCGCCCCCTCCGACCAAGGACACGGCCCGTCCGACCAAGGCGCCCGCCAGTCCGAAAGAGGCACCGGCGACGGAGCCTGTGGCCTCGAAACCCTCAGCCGCGCCCCAGGGCAAGGCATCGCCCCCGGCGCCCGCGACCCCACAGGCGGCCGCCGCCGATGCCAAGGCATCCACAGAGCCAACGCCCGTCGCGGCAAGGAAGACCGCCCCGCCTGCGCCGACGGAGGCGCCTGCCGCGCCACGCGCCACGCGCAGGGCCTCGGACGCGGAGCAACAGCGCGCGCAAGAGGCGGAGCAGCTGACCGTCTTCGGCGCCCGCCCGTCGCAACAGGACGTTCCCCCGAGGGAAGGACGCCGCCTGCCACGGCTGGCCCTGGCCGCCGCCGGGGTGGCCGTGGTCGCCCTGGGCGCCTGGGCCTTCCTTGGGGGACGTGAGGAAACCGTCGTCCCGCAGGACACGACCAGCGAGATCGCCGAGGCCGAAACGCCTCAGGCGCAGCCCCCGCAGGACAACACCACGGCGGGCGAGAGCCAGCAGGCCGCCCTGGCCCCGGACCCAGAGGTCCTTCCCGAACCGACCCCGCCCGCAGAGGTTGCGGTCGAAGAGGCCGCCCCCGCAGAACCGGCGCCCGCAGCGCCCGAGGAGAGCCGGGAAGCCGCAGCCCCTGCGCCGCCTGAGACGCCGATGGACGTCCGCCCGGCACCCGCCACCCCGGCCGAAGCGGCCGCACGCTATGCCGCCACCGGCATCTGGCAGCGCGCGCCCCAGGCCCCAGTCCCCCCCGTCGCCACGCCCCTGGGCGAGATCGAGGTGGCCGCCATGGCCCCCGCCGACCGGGTCGAAGATGTGACGGGTCTCGCCGACACCAGCCAGTCCAGCCCGCTTGTCAGCTTCAGCAGCCCACCGAACCCGCCGCTGCCTTCGCAACGCTTCGACCTCGACGCCCGCGGGCTGGTCGCCGGCACCGAGGACGGCGCCCGGACGCCCGAGGGTCACCTGGTCTTTGCCGGCCCGCCGCCGGTGGTGCCGCCCAGCCGGCCCGAGGCCACGCGGGTCCCCGGCGACAGCGCCGCCGACCTGCTGCCCGCCGCCCTGACCCCGCCCGCGACGGAGGCCCCCGAGGCAACCGCCCCCCAGGCCACGGAAGAGAGCGAGGCGGCGATCGCCCCCGACTCCGTGGAAGAGCCCGACCCCGTGGAAGAGATCGCGGCGGACATCGTCGATGAGATCGTCACCGCGCCGGAGGATCAGCTGCGCCCGCGTCTGCGCCCGGAGGGCTTGGCCCCCGAAGCCGAGTCAGACCCCGAGGCGGAGGCGGAGACCACCGACGGCGCGGCGGAAGAAGGCGCCGAGGACACCCAGCCGGAGCTGGAAGACACCGGCACCGACCTGGCCACCGCTCTGGCGCTGCGTCCCCGCCCCCGTCCCGACGGGTTCGAGGCGCTGGTCGCGGCCGCACAGGCGGCGGCCGTCGTTCCGCCCACCGTCAGCATCCCCAGCCCCACGGTCAGCCCCTCCGCGCCCAGTCAGCCCTCCGTCGCGCGACAGGCCACGGTCGAGAACGCGATCAACCTGAACAAGGTCAACCTGATCGGCGTCACCGGCAGCCCGTCGGAGCGCACCGCCCTGGTGCGCCTGCCCGACGGGCGTATCCGCAACGTTCAGGTCGGCGACCGGCTGGACGGCGGTCGCGTGGCCGCCATCGGCGACACCGCCCTGCGCTACGTGAAGGGCAATCGCAACCTGCTGCTGGAAATGCCCGACTGATCCACCGCCCGCGATCTGCGCAGTGCCCCGTCCGGTGCCCCCGCACCGGGGACGCGCAGGAGGCTTGCGCGCCATGCGCGCCGCATGGCTGTTGCCCCCGGGCCGGGTCGCTCTCTATCATTGGCCCGGGTGTCGCCCCGACGCCCGCAGCGCCCTGCCCGTGACCGGCGACCTGTCCCCGCCGGCCCCCTCAAGGAGATGACATGGAAGGCTTTCTCTACCAGGCCACGATCTACCTCTGCGCCGCGGTGATCGCCGTCCCCCTGTCGGCCCGCCTGGGGCTGGGGTCGGTGCTGGGCTACCTGGCCGCCGGGATCATGATCGGCCCGGTGCTGCACCTGATCGGCCATGACACCCACGACCTGCAGCATTTCGCGGAGTTCGGCGTGGTGATGATGCTGTTCCTGATCGGCCTGGAACTGGAACCGCGAGCGCTTTGGGACATGCGGCACAAGTTGCTGGGGCTGGGCGGTCTGCAGGTCGTTCTGACCATGCTGGCGGTGATGGCGGCCGGCATCGCCTTCGGGCTGGAATGGCAGCCGGCGCTGGCCGTGGGGATGATCCTGGCGCTGTCCTCGACGGCCATCGTCTTGCAGACCCTCTCGGAAAAGGGGCTGATGCAGACCCAGGGCGGGCGATCCACCTTCGCCGTGCTGCTGACCCAGGATATCGCGGTGATCCCGATGATCGCGGCCCTGCCCCTGCTGGCGGTGCCGACGCTGATGCAGCTGTCGCCCGACGGATCCATCACCGTCGGCGGCGCCGAGGAGGCCGCGCATGACGGCATGTCCCTGGTCGAGGGGTTGCCGGGCTGGGGTGTCACCCTTGTCACCCTGGGCGCCGTGGTCGCCGTCATCCTGATCGGCATCTACCTGATCCGCCCCGTCTTCCGCTTTATCCACGCCGCGCACCTGCCGGAGATGTACACCGCGCTCTCCCTGGCCATCGTCATCGGCATCGCCTTCCTGATGAACCTGGTTGGCCTTTCGCCCGCGCTTGGCACCTTCCTGGCAGGCGTGGTCCTGGCCAACAGCGAGTTTCGGCACGAGTTGGAAAGCGACATCCAGCCCTTCAAGGGCCTGCTGCTCGGGCTCTTCTTTATCACCGTCGGGGCAGGCATCAACTTCGACACCTTCCTCGATGCGCCGCTGAAGATCTTCGGAATTGCCGTGGGTGTCATGGCGCTGAAATGGGTGATCCTGTTGGTCCTCGGCCTGCTGTTCAAGCTGCGCAAACGCAACCTGATGCTGTTCACCCTCGGCCTGGCGCAGGCGGGCGAGTTCGGTTTCGTGCTGATCTCCTTCTCTCGCCAGGTGAACGTGCTGCCGGGCACCCTGGCCGAACAGCTGCTGCTGTCGATCACCCTGACGATGCTGCTGACGCCGCTGTTCTTCATCGCCTACGACCTGCTGTCGCGCCGGATGCACGACGACGGCGGCGTCGAGGAGCCCGACGAGATCGCGGAGGACGGGCCGGTCATCATCGCGGGCATCGGCCGCTTCGGCCAGATCGTGAACCGGATGGTGCAGAGCTCCGGCTGCAAGACGATCGTGCTCGACAACTCCATGGCGACGATCGAGCTGATGCGGCGCTTCGGCTTCAAGGGCTATTTCGGCGATCCGACCCGGCCCGACATCCTGCATGCGGCGGGCCTCGACAAGGCACGGGTGCTGGTGGCGGCGATGGACGACAACAAGGCGGTGACGCAGCTGGTGGCCTATGCCCGGGCGCAACGACCCGACCTGCACATCATCGCCCGCGCCTATGACCGCACCCATGTCTACCAGCTGTACCGCGCGGGCGCCGATGACATCGTGCGCGAAACCTTCGACAGCTCCCTGCGGGCCGGGCGCTACGTGCTGGAAAACATCGGGCTGAGCGATTTTGAGGCGGCGGAGGCCGAGAAGATCTTCTTCCACCATGACCGCGACGCGATCCGCGAACTGGCCGAACTGTGGGATCCGAACATCCCCACGGGCCAGAACGAGGCCTATATCGCCCGCTCGCGCGAGCTGGCCAAGGGGCTGGAAGCGGCGCTGCTGTCGCAGCTGTCGGACGAGGAGGATGACGAGCGGAGCTGACCCCTCCCTCGCCGCCTGTATCGCCCGCCTGAACGCCGCGCCCAGCGATGCCTCCGGCATGGATATGTCCGGCAAGGAGAAGAGCTGGGGTCAGTCCTCCGACACGCCGGCCTCGGCGAAGGTGGCCATGCCGGAATGGCAGGCCACAGCCGCCTTCAGGATGTTGATCGCCAGGGCCGCGCCCGACCCCTCGCCCAGGCGCAACCCCAGATCCAGCAGGGGCGCCTTGCCCAGCTTTTCCAGCAAGGCGCGATGCGCGCCCTCGGCGCTGACATGACCCGCGACACAGTGATCCAACGCTTCGGGCGCCTCCGCCGCCAGACAAGCGGCGGCGGCGCAGCAGATAAACCCGTCGAGGATCACCGGAATGCGCAGGGCCCGCGCCCGCGCGATGGCCCCGGCCATGGCGGCCACTTCGCGCCCGCCAAGGCAGCGCAGCGCCTCCAGCCCGGTCTTCGGCGCATGCAGCGCCACGGCACGGGCCACCACCTCGGCCTTGTGCGCCACGCCCTCGGGGTCCAGCCCGGTGCCACGCCCGGCCCAATTCGCTGCGGCGCCACCATATAGCGCATGAGCCAGGGCCGCGGCGGAGGTCGTGTTGCCGATGCCCATCTCGCCTGTCACCAGCAGGTCGGCCTGCGGGTCGACGGCCTGCCAGCCCGCGTTCAGCGCCGCCAACAGCTCCGCCTCGGTCATCGCCGGCGCCGTGCTGAAGTCCGCCGTGGGCCTGTCGAGGTCCAGGGCCACGATCTTCATCTGCGCGCCCGCGACCTGCGACAGCTGGTTCACGGCCGCGCCACCGGCCTCGAAATTCGCCACCATCTGCGCCGTCACCTCCGCCGGGAAGGCGGAGATGCCCTGGGCCGTGACACCGTGGTTGCCGGCGAAAATTACCACCTGCGGCGCCTCCAGCCGGGGCCGCGCGTCCCCGCGCCAGCCCGCGTACCAGATCGCCAGATCCTCCAGTCGGCCAAGCGCGCCCGGCGGCTTGGTCAGCATGCCGTTGCGCGCCATCGCAGCGTCGCGCGCCTGCGGGTCGGCCAGGGGGGCGGCGGCCAGGGCCGCGCGGAAGGCGTCGAGGGAGGGAAGACTGTCAGTCATGTCGGATCCGTTGTATGTCGCCACTACCTCCTGTCTATTCCCTGCGCCTGCCGGAGCAACCATGAAGATGGACCTGACCCGCCCCTGGACCGACCTTCTATCGGCGCTCGGCCTGCTGAGCCGCCTGCCCCTGCCCGCCCACGAAGGGCGCGGCGCCCCTGCTGCCTGGGCCTATCCGCTGGCCGGCGCAGTGCTGGGCGGGCCGGCGGCGCTGGCGGGGCTGCTGGCGCTGGCCCTGTCACTGCCGCCGCAGCTGGCGGCGCTGATCTGTCTCGGCACCTCGGTCATGGTGACCGGCGCGCTGCACGAAGACGGGCTGGCGGATGTGGCCGATGGGGTCTGGGGCGGCTTTGATCGCGCCCGGCGGCTGGAAATCATGAAGGACAGCCGCATCGGCGCCTATGGGGTGATCGCGCTGGTGCTGTCCCTGCTGGCGCGATGGAGCGCGCTGTCACTGCTATTTGCCACCCCCGGCGCCGCCTGGGCCGTGATCGCCGCCGCCGCCCTGTCCCGCGCCGCGATGCCCGCGCTGATGGCCGCCCTGCCCCATGCCCGCGACACAGGCCTGTCGCGGGCAGTCGGACGATGTTCAGTCCCCGTGGCGGCGCTGGCAGCCTTCATCGGGGCCGTCCTGGCACTGATCCTGCTGGGCTGGATCGCCCTGCCCGCCCTTCTGGTCGCGGCGCTGGTGACACTGGCACTGGCACGAATCGCAAGTGCGAAGCTCGGCGGTCAGACCGGCGATGTCCTGGGCGCGGCGCAGCAACTGGCGGAAATCGCGGTGCTGTTGGTGCTGATCGCCTGAGGCCACGAAAAAAGGGCCGCCCCGGCGGGACGGCCCTTCGATCATTCGCATTGGCCCGAAACAGGGCGTCCAGATCAGGCGGCGCGGCTCACCAGAACCTCGTCCACCTGCTTGGCGGCGGCCACTTCGTCGCCACCGGAAACGGCGGCCACTTCGCGGGTCAGCCGTTCCAGCGCCGCTTCGTACAGCTGGCGTTCGGAATAGGACTGTTCCCGCTGGTCATCGCTGCGGTGCAGGTCGCGCACCACTTCGGCGATGGCGATCAGGTCGCCCGAGTTGATCTTCTGTTCGTATTCCTGGGCACGACGCGACCACATGGCGCGCTTCACCTTGGCCTTGCCCTTCAGGGTCTTCATCGCCTGGCTGACCACATCGGGGGTCGACAGCGACCGCATGCCGATCTCGGTCGCCTTGTGCGTGGGCACGCGCAGGGTCATCTTGTCCTTCTCGAAGGAGATGACGAAGAGCTCCAGCTGGATACCGGCGATCTCCTGGCTCTCGATGGAGACAATCTGCCCCACACCATGAGCCGGGTAGACGACGTAGTCATTCGGGCTGAACTCGGGTTTCTTGGTCTTGGTCATAGAGCATCTTCCTCACCTGCCCGTCCATCAGAGGGCACGAAAACGTCCGGCGCCGGCCTGCGGCACCAAACGTGCATTTCCAACTCTTCAGATCACGGATTCACGGTCAGCAGCGCCCGGAATCCCGGATGGGGCAGTATCTGTCATGTGTAAAGACAGTATATACCACAGAATCACCGCGAATCAAAGCGGCGCCTTATTCCTGTGCAAAACCGGTCAGGCCCGGCGCGGGGGCCGGGGTGAAGCCGGTCGGTTTTCGCCTGGCTCAGCCGCCCTCGCCCGGCGCCTCGGAGAAGTACTTCTCCATCTTGCCCTCTTCCCCGTCGCGCTCGTCCGCGTCGGGCATCGGGTCCTTCTTCGAGATGATGACCGGCCACAACTCGGAGTATTTCCGGTTGAACTCGACCCACTTGTCCATGTCCGGCTCGGTATCGGGGCGGATCGCATCGGCGGGGCACTCGGGCTCGCAGACGCCGCAGTCGATACATTCGTCGGGATGGATCACCAGAGTGTTCTCGCCCTCGTAGAAACAATCCACCGGACAGACTTCGACGCAGTCGGTGTACTTGCAGGCGATACAGTTTTCGGTGACGACGTAGGTCATGGCTTACTCTCGAAGTGCGGTCAGAGGTTTAGCTAATCCAGTGTCCGGGATCATTCAAGCGGTCCACGGCGATCAAGATCGAGTTTCCTGCGGTCACGCTTCGTCGGGCGAGAATTGCCTTCGATCCGGGCAATCGGCGGAACGGGTTTCCGCTCCTGCTCATCGGGTGGGGACAGGTCTTCGTAAAGGGCCTGCGCCTCTGGCGCAGGGCCGCGCCGGGTGCCGAGCGCCACGATCTTCACCACGCGGATCAGACGCCCTTGGGGGAAGGTCAGAACGTCGCCCGGACCCACGGCGGCCGAGGCCTTGGCGGCCCGGTTGCCGTTGACGCGCAGATGCCCCCCGGTGACGCAGCCGGCGGCGAGGCTGCGGCTCTTGAAGAACCGCGCCTGCCACAGCCATTTGTCCACGCGCATGCGGGGGGCAGCAGGTTCCAAGGATCAATCCTTGGTCTTCAGGCCCATGAGCGCCGCAGCGAAGGGGTTGTCCGGATCGATCCGGTCCTTCTTCTTCGGCGGAGCGGATTCGAAGGTCTTGGCCTTCTGACCGCCCTTGCCCTCGGGCTTGCGTCCCTTGCCGGGCTTGCCGCCCTTGCCACGGTCGCCGCGCGGACCGCCCTTGCCCTGACGATCACCCTGCGGACGGTCGCCACGGGGACGACCACGCTGGCCGTCACGGTTCTGGCGCGCGGCCCGACCGGCCCAGGTGAAGGTGAAGAAGACCTCCGCCTCGGGCGTGCCATCCTCGCCCAGCACCGGCACCATCTCGGCGGCGGGGGCCTCTGCGGGCGCCTCGGCGCTGGTATCGGCCGGTGCATCGGCGGATGCCTCGGTCGGTGCTTCTGCCGGAGCTTCTGCCTCGGGGGTGGGCTCTGCCGGGGTCTCCGTGCTGTCGGCGGCAGGCGTTTCAGCCGGCGTGCCGCCGGCCTCCGCGGCAGTCGCCTCGGCCGCCGGGGCCTCGGCGGGCTTCATCTTGGTCCGTTCGCCCTTCTCGGCCTTGTAGCCCAGGCCCTGCATCAGGTCGGCGAACTGTTCCAGCGTCATGCCGGTGATCGACAGCATGTCGGCCTTGGCCTCGAACCCGCCACGGCTGTCTTCGCCACGCAGCATGTCGGCCAGGCGTTCCAGCATGTCGATGCGGATGGCGCGGTCCCCGGCGGCGCGATAGCCGGCCATGGCGAAATAGCCCTGCGGCAGGCCGTTGTCGGCCGGCACGGTCACCAGGCCCGGCGGCGGCGCCTCGGGAAACTCCTGCAGGTCCTTGGACAGCGACCACAGCACCAGGCGCAGGCGCGTCGGCGCGGGTTTCAGCAGCGCTGGCATGAAGATGGTGTACTGGCCAAAACGGATGCCATGCTTGCGCAGCGCACCGCGAGCCTCCTGGTCCAGCTGCTTCACCTCGTCGGCCACTTCGCCGCGCGGGATGATCCCCAGGTTCTCGACCATGCGGAAGCCGAAGCCACGGGCCAGGCCCGTCAGGGTCTCGTCGCGCTGCAGGTTCATCAGCGGCTCGAACAGGGCCGCGACCTTGCGGTCGATGAAATGCTGCAGACGGCGTTGCACCTTCTGCGCGACGTCCGGGCCGGCTTCCTCGTCGACGAAGGCCACGACCTGCGGCTTCATCGGCTCGGATCCCGCGGCCAGCTTGCCCACGGCCTGCTCGCCCCACATCAGCCCACCTTGCTCGGTGAAGTCGATCTCGGTGTCCGGCGCGTTGTAGAAACGATCCGCACGCAGGTTGAAATGGGGGATCAGCGCCTGGAGGCTGGCCTGGCGAATGGTCTTCGCCTCCTGCCCCTCGGCCTCCTTGTCAGCGCGGAAGCGGAAACCTTCCAGCCGTCCCACGAATTCGCCTTCGACGGTCACTTCGCCGGTATCACTCACTTCGGCCAAGAGGGCCTCCTTCTGCTTGAGCCGGCGCATCAATACGCTGGTGCGCCGGTCCACAAATCTCTGGGTCAGGCGCGCGTGGAGCGCGTCCGACAAGCGGTCTTCTACAGCGCGAGTCTCCCCGCGCCAATGACTTTCGTCGTTCACCCAGCCATTGCGCTGCGCGACGTAGGTCCACGTCCGGATGAAGGACAGCCGTTTGGACAGCGCGTCGATGTCGCCGTCGGTTTTGTCGATGCGGCGGATCTGGCTGGCCAGCCAATCGTCGGGCACCCGGCCCTTCTCATGCAGGAAGCCGAAGATGCGGGTCAGCAGGCCGGCATGTTCATTGTGGCTGATTCCCCGGAAATCGGGGATCCGGCAGACGTCCCACAGCAGACGCACCGAGGCGGTGTCGGAGGCGCGCGCACGGACCTCGGCATCGCTCGACATGCTCTTCAGCGCGATCTGGTCATCCGCCTCGCGGGCGCGCAGCAGGCGGTCATCCTTGGGCGCGACCTCCAGCGAGGCGATCAGCGGCTCGATCCCGGCGAAGTTCATCTGCGGATTGCGCCACTGCAACTTGCGCACCGGAGCAAAGCGGTGCTCCATGATCGCCTCGGCCAGCTCGGGCGGCAGCGGCCCGGCCTCGCCCGTCACCCCGAAGGTGCCATCGGACATGCCGCGCCCGGCCCGCCCCGCAATCTGGCCCATCTCGTGCGGGAACAGTTCCCGCATCCGGCGACCGTCGAATTTCATCGTGGCCGAGAAGGCCACGTGTTTCACATCGAGGTTCAGGCCCATGCCGATGGCGTCGGTGGCCACAAGGTAATCCACGTCGCCGTTCTGGTAGAGCTCCACCTGGGCATTGCGGGTGCGCGGGGAGAGCGCCCCCATGACGACCGCCGCGCCGCCCTTCTGGCGGCGGATAAGCTCCGCCATCGCATAGATATTATCGACCGAGAAGCCCACCACGGCAGACCGCGACGGCAGGCGCGAGATCTTCCGGTCTCCGGCATAGGTCAGCTGCGACATGCGTTCACGCCGGATGAACTGCGCCTCGGGCAGCAGGTCGGCGATGACGCCACGCATGGAATGGGAGCCGAGGAACATCGTCTCGGTCAGGCCCCGCGCGCGCAGCAGCCGGTCGGTGAAGACATGGCCGCGCTCGGGATCGGCACAGAGCTGGATCTCGTCCACGGCGAGGAAGTCGCAGCCCATCCCCTCGGGCATCGCCTCGACCGTGCAGACCCAGTATTTCGTGCGCGGCGGCACGATGCGTTCCTCGCCGGTGACCAGCGCCACGACCGACGGCCCCCGCGCGGCGACGATCCGGTCGTAGACCTCTCGCGCCAGCAATCGCAGCGGCAGGCCGATGATGCCTGTCCGATGCCCCAGCATCCGTTCGATGGCGTAATGGGTCTTGCCGGTATTCGTCGGCCCGAGGACCGCGGTGATCCTGCCCTTTTGGGACATTCCCTGCCCTCGCTTCCGTTCTTACGGGGTCAGGTATCGCTGCCCGATACGAGAGGTGCAAGCCGATCACGTCCGGCCTGGGCCTGTTCATGGGCCGGGTAGACCGACAGCACGGCGCGGTAGCCGTCGTAGGCCGCGTCGATCCGGCCCGTCTGTTCCATCAGCGCGGCCAGTCCGAAGGCGGCCTGAAAATGCTGCGGGTTCAGCGCCAGCGCCTGCATCAGGTCCGACTGGGCCTGGCCGAATTCCTCCAGCTGGTAGAAGGCCGATGCCCGGATATGCCACCCTTCGGCGAAATCGGGCGCATGGTCGATCAGCGCCGACAGGTGGCCGATGGCCGCCTGCGGATCACCGCCCTGCAGCGCGTCGCGCCCCTTGCGCAGCAGCAGATCCATCGAGGAGGAGCCGGAGCGCGACCAGATCAGCTCCAGCTCGCGCTCGATCTGCTTCGCCTCCGCCGGTTCCGCCTGCCCCAGACCGTCCAGCAGGCGCGTGACCGAATCGTCGGCCCGCCCTACAGTCGGGACTGTGAGGAATAACGCTGCGGCACTCGCCGTCAGAACGAATTTGAGATGTCGATTGAAAGCGCGCATGACGCTTATAAGTGTAACGCGAGGAGAGGGCTTTGATAGCCCCGATCATGTAAAATTGAAGGAAGCGCGACATGAGCGAAGTGATTACCACGGCAGTGGCAGCACTGAACGAGAAGCTGGCCGGCGAAACCATTGATTTCACGGCCAAGTTCGTGATCGAGGGCGAGGGTGAGATTTTCGTCGATGACAAGGGCGCCCGCGCCGCCGAAGAGGGCGACGAAGCCGACGTCACCATGACCGCCGAGGCCGACACCTTCCAGGACATGCTGTCGGGCGATCTCAACCCCACCTCCGCCTTCATGACCGGCAAACTGAGCGTCGATGGCGACATGGGCACGGCAATGAAGCTGGGCTCGCTGCTGGCCTGATCCGCAAGGGCGGGCGGACCGCGGTCCGCCGCCCTCACCGCGCTGCGGCGCGGTACGGCCCAGACTTGCCCGGTCGGGCCGGTTTCCTCAAGACGCCTACATGCCGGCCTGCCGCGCCATCTGCGCGGCGCCCTGCGATAGAAGACACGGTGACCCCATGACCGACGCCACCACAGCGCCCCTGTTCGACGAGGTGGCCGACGGCCCCGAGGGCGGCATCGCCCGCTGGATCAGCACCTCCGACGGGGTGCGCCTGCGCGTGGTCCACTGGCCGCTGGAAGGCGCCAAGGGCACCGTGCTGCTGTTCACCGGCCGCACGGAATATGCCGAGAAATATGGCCGGGCCGCCGCGGACTTCGCCGCCCGCGGCTATGCCACCGTCACGCTGGACTGGCGCGGCCAGGGGCTGGCCGACCGGGTGTCGGGAGATCCCGCCCTGGGCCATGTGGCGGAATTCTCCGACTACCAGAAGGACGTCGCGGCCCTGATGGAGGCCCTGCCGGGTCTCGGCGTCGAAGGTCCGCTGTTCCTGCTGGCCCATTCCATGGGCGGCGCCATCGGTCTGCGCGCCCTGCACGACGGCCTGCCGGTGGCCGCCGCCGCCTTCTCGGCGCCGATGTGGGGCATCGGCATGCCCGGCCCGCTGCGCCCGATCGCCTGGCTGCTGACCGGCACGTCGCACCTTCTGGGCATGGTGGAGGCGATCACCCCCGGCACCAAGTCGGAAACCTACGTTCTCTATGAGCCCTTCGAGCGGAACAAACTGACCCATGACCGCGAGATGTACGATCACATGCGTCGCCAGGCGCAGGCGCATCCCGCGCTGATGATCGGCGGGCCGACGATGAAATGGCTCAACGAGGCCCTGCGCGAAACCCGCCGGCTGGCCCGCATGCCCTCGCCCGCCGTGCCCTGCCTGACCTTCCTTGGCAGCGACGAGGCCATCGTCGACACCGCCCGGATCCGCGCCCGCATGGCTGCCTGGCCAAACGGACGGCTGCAGATGATCGAGGGCGGCCACCACGAGGTGATGATGGAGGGCCCGGCCATACGCGCGCAGGTCTTCGATGCCTGCGCCGCCCATTTCGACGCCCATCTGTCCGCCCCCACGTCCTGAGGCGCGCGCGCCCGCGCGCCCCGCATCCCGGCGGCCTTGTCCTGCTGCCCCCGGCGGCCTATGTCGAGGGTCCGGAACCAAACTGGAGGATCCATGCGCCCGCTCCCCTTTGCCGCCCCGTTTCACGCCCCCCTGCCCCCGCGCGACGCCAATGCCAGCGCCGGTGACGAGGCGGCCCCCTTCGGCAACCTGCCGGAATGGGACCTGAGCGACCTCTACGCCTCCCCCGATGCGCCCGAGCTGAAGCGCGACCTGGACTGGCTGGAAGACGCCTGCGCCCGCTTCGCCGAGGATTTCGAGGGCAAGCTGGCCGAGCTGGACGCCGAAGGGTTCCTCGACTGCGTGCTGCGCAACGAACGCATCCAGGCGGTGTCGGGGCGCATCATGTCCTACGCCGGCCTGCGCTACTATCAGCTGACCACCGCGGGCGACCGGGTGAAGTTCATGTCCGATATGCAGGACAAGCTGACCAATTTCACCACGCCGCTGGTCTTCTTCACGCTGGAGATCAACCGCCTGCCGGACGATCACCTGAACGGTCTGTTCGACGAAAACGCCGAGCTGGCCCGCTACAAGCCGATCTTCGACCGCATCCGCGCGATGAAGCCCTACCAGCTGTCCGACGAGCTGGAGAAATTCCTGCACGACCTGGGCGTCGTGGGCGATGCCTGGGAGAAGCTCTTCGATGAGACCATCGCCGGGCTGACCTTCATGATCGACGGCGAGGAACTGGGCATCGAGGGCACGCTGACCCTGCTGACCGATCACGACCGGTCCAAGCGCGAGGCCGCAGCCCGCGAACTGGCCGCCGTGCTGGGCGAGAACATCCGCACCTTTTCGCGCGTGCACAACACGACCGCCAAGGAGAAGGAGGTCATCGACCGCTGGCGCGGCATGCCCAACCCGCAGACCGGCCGCCACCTGTCGAACCACGTCGAACCCGAGGTGGTCGAGGCGCTGCGCAATGCCGTCGTCGATGCCTACCCGCGCCTGTCGCACCGTTATTACGAGCTGAAGCGAAAGTGGTTGGGCCTCGACCGCATGCAGGTCTGGGACCGCAACGCGCCCCTGCCCACCGAGGAACCGAAGCTGGTCAACTGGGACGAGGCCCAAAAGACGGTGATGGAGGCCTACGCCGGCTTCTCCCCCCGCATGGCCGAGATTGCCGAACCCTTCTTCGACAAGGGCTGGATCGACGCGGGCGTGAAGCCCGGCAAGGCCCCCGGTGCCTTCGCCCACCCCACCGTGACCGACGTGCACCCCTACGTGATGCTGAACTACCTGGGCAAACCGCGTGACGTGATGACCCTGGCGCATGAGCTGGGCCATGGCGTCCACCAGGTGCTGGCCGCCGGCCAGGGCGAGATGCTGTCCTCGACGCCCCTGACCCTGGCCGAAACGGCCTCCGTCTTCGGCGAGATGCTGACCTTCCGCGCCATGCTCTCCAAGGCCGAAACCAAGGAGCAGAAGAAGACCCTTCTGGCCGGCAAGGTCGAGGACATGATCAACACGGTCGTGCGCCAGATCGCCTTCTACGACTTCGAGTGCAAGCTGCACGAGGCCCGTCGCCACGGCGAGCTGACGCCCGAGGACATCAACGCGCTGTGGATGTCGGTGCAGGCCGAAAGCCTCGGCCCGGCGTTCGACTTCATGGAAGGCTACGAGACCTATTGGGCCTATGTCCCCCACTTTGTCCACTCGCCCTTCTACGTCTACGCCTATGCCTTCGGCGACGGGCTGGTGAACGCCCTTTACGCCGTCTACGAAGAGGCGCCCGAGGGCTTCCAGGAGAAATACTTCGAGATGCTGAAGGCCGGCGGGTCGAAGCACCACAAGGAACTGCTGGCGCCCTTCGGCCTCGATGCCTCGGACCCGGCGTTCTGGGACAAGGGCCTGTCGATGATCGAAGGCTTCATCGACGAGCTGGAGGCGATGGAGGACTGAGATGTCCTCCATGCCCAAAAGGCGTGAGAGATTGAGACGCTGGTCGCGGCGGGCGCTGGTCCGCATCCGCCGCACCCTGCCCCCCGGCACCCGCCTGCCTGTCGGCCTTTTGCTGATGGTGGGCGGGATCCTGGGCTTCCTGCCCATCGTCGGCTTCTGGATGCTGCCCCTCGGCGTGGCCGTCGCGGCGCTGGACGCGGGCCCGCTGATCCGCCGCCTGCGCGGGCGCTAGGGCCACTTGCCGTCACGTCCTGCTAGGCGCGTCGACCGCCTCCTCCTAGGCTGCGCGCGAGGGAGGACATCATGAAACTCATCCGCAATACCATCCTGGGCCTCGTGGTCCTGGCCGCCATCGCCCTGGCGGTGATCCTGATCTTCGTGCCCGGCTACATCGAGCAAAGCCGCAACCCAGTGGCGGAGCACCCCGCCTACCCGGTCTCGGACGCGGCGCTGGCGCTGCACGAGGACCTTCTGATTGGTGACTGGCACGCCGACAGCCTGCTGTGGAAACGCGACCTGACCGAACGCGGCAGCCGCGGCCAGATCGATTTCCCGCGCATGCGCGAGGGCAATGCCGCGATCCAGGTCTTCACCACCGTCACCAAAAGCCCGAAGGGCCAGAACTACGAGGAGAACTCGGCCGATGCGGCGGACAACATCACGCTGCTCTCCATGGTCTCCCTCTGGCCGCCGCGCACCTGGGACGACCTGACGGAACGCGCCCTCTATCAGGCCGAAAAGCTGGAAGGCTTCATCCGTCACGACGGCGAGGTGACCCTGATCCGCAGCGTGGCCGACCTGGACGCGGTGCTGGCGGCGCGGGCCGAGGGGCGGCCGCACCTGGGCGCCCTGCTGGGCATCGAAGGGGCCCATGCGCTGGAGGGGGATCTCGCGAACCTCGACCGGCTGGAGGCCGCGGGCTTCCGCGTCATCGGGTTGCACCATTTCTTCGACAACGCGCTCGGCGGGTCGCTGCATGGCCATTCGGAGGCCGGGCTGAACGACTTCGGCCGCGCGGTGGTCGACCAGGTGGTGGCACGCGGGATGGTTCTGGACCTCGCCCATTCCTCGCCGCAGGTCGTCGAGGAGGTGCTGGCGATGACCGACATCCCGCTGGTGGTCAGCCATGGCGGCTTTGCG
Source organism: Pseudooceanicola marinus (assembly GCF_002786295.1). Taxonomy (GTDB): domain Bacteria; phylum Pseudomonadota; class Alphaproteobacteria; order Rhodobacterales; family Rhodobacteraceae; genus Pseudooceanicola; species Pseudooceanicola marinus. Next base: position 196,625 of record NZ_PGTC01000029.1, read on the forward strand.
GGGTATTGCGACGTGAAACGCAACATTCCGGTGGATCTGATGCGCCGCGTGGCCGAAAGCGGCGGCGTGGTCGGCATGGGCTACTGGGCCGATGTGACCTGCGGCGACGCCAGCCCTGCCAACGTGGCCGAGATGATCGCCGCCGCCGTCACTGAGCTGGGCGAGGATGCGGTGTCGCTGGGCTCGGACTTCGACGGGTCGGTCGCCACGGCCTTCGACATATCGGAGCTGCCCGCCCTGACCCAGGCGTTGATGGATGCGGGCCTGAACGAGGCCCAGATCGCCAAGGTCATGGGAGGCAACATGGAACGCGTGCTGCGCGCCCGCCTGCCCGCCCAGAGCCAGGACTAGCACCACCGCCAGGTCACAAAGGCAGAAGGCCGCCCCGAGGGGCGGCCTTTTCCGTGAGTGGGCGGGTCCGGGGGGATCGGACCCTGGGGGAACAGGGACGAGGATCCGGCGCGGATCAGGCCTCGGCCATCATTCCCTTCTCTTCAGCCAGCTCGCGCATGCGCGTCTGCAGCTTCTCGAAAGCGCGCACCTCGATCTGGCGAATCCGTTCGCGGCTGACGTCATACTTGGCCGACAGGTCTTCCAGCGTCACCGTCTCTTCCGACAGGCGGCGTTGCGTCAGGATGTCCTTCTCGCGGTCGTTCAGCACATCCATCGCCTCGGCCAGCATGGCCCGACGGGCGGTCAGCTCATCCCGCTCCTCGTAGTCGGTGGCCTGGTCGGCATCCTCGTCCTCCAGCCAGTCCTGCCACTGCATGGTGCTGTCGGCATCGGCGCCCACGGTCGCGTTCAGCGAGGCGTCCGAGCCCGCCATGCGGCGGTTCATCGAGGTCACCTCGGCCTCGGTCACGCCCAGATCGGTCGCGATCTGCTTCACGTGTTCGGGCCGCAGGTCACCATCCTCCAGCGCGCCGATACGCGCCTTGGCCTTGCGCAGGTTGAAGAACAGCTTCTTCTGCGCGCTGGTGGTGCCCAGCTTCACCAGGCTCCAGGACCGCAGGATATATTCCTGGATCGAGGCGCGAATCCACCACATGGCATAGGTCGCCAGGCGGAAGCCCTTTTCGGGGTCAAAGCGTTTCACGGCCTGCATCAGGCCCACGTTCGCCTCGGAAATCACCTCGGCCTGCGGCAGGCCGTAGCCGCGATAGCCCATTGCGATCTTGGCGGCCAGGCGCAGGTGGGACGTGACCATCTTGTGTGCGGCCGCAGTGTCCTCCTGCTCCACCCAGCGTTTGGCGAGCATGTATTCTTCCTCAGGCTCCAGCATGGGGAACTTGCGGATTTCCTGCATATAGCGGTTCAGACCGCCTTCCGGCGTCGGTGCCGGCAGATTGGCATAGTTACTCAAGTCTCTGTCCTTCCCAGGTTTCCCGCAAGGCCCATGTAAATGTCGTTAACATCCACATGGGGACATGGGGCCGCGGGTTCAAGCATTTGGCATGCAAACCCAAACGGGAGGTAAACGTTCCAAGGCCCCGATCACCTTCCGTTGAGGATGGCAGGGACCCGCTGTTGATGCGAGATTACCGCCTGCGCCCGGAGTCGCACAAGTTAAACCGGCCTCCCATGAACGCACAACTTCGTGCGCAAAACCGCATTGCGCGCGCTGAGGCACATGCAACCGCGCAACCGACCCGGCCTTCAATTGGCGGGCAGCACGTCCAGAAGGGCCTGCATGTCGGCCGGCAGCGGCGCCTCGAAGCGCAGCCACTCGCCGGTCACCGGATGCGCCACCCCCAGCACGGCGGCGTGCAGGGCCTGGCGCGGGAAGCGGGTCACGGCCTGGGCTCCGGCCACGCCCAGAGCCCGCTCCGACACCTTGCGCTTGCCGCCATAGACCGGATCCCCGACCAGCGCGTGGCCCGCATGGGCCATGTGCACGCGGATCTGGTGGGTACGCCCCGTCTCCAGCCGGCATTCCACCAAGGCGACGGCGGGCGGATTGCCGTAGGTACGCAGCAGCTTGGCCCGGGTGATCGCATGGCGGCCACGGTCGAAATAGACCGCCTGCTTCTGCCGGTCGCTGCGGTGGCGATCCAGCTGCGTGGTGATCTTCAGCACCCCGCCGGTCTCGAACGACGCGCCACGCACCCCGCGCAGGCGCGGGTCGGAGGGGTCCGGCACCCCGTGACACAGGGCCAGGTAGGCGCGTTCGGCGCTATGGGCCTCGAACTGCGCGGCCAGGGCGTGATGCGCCCGGTCCGACTTGGCCACCACCAGCAGGCCGGAGGTTTCCTTGTCGATCCGATGCACGATGCCGGGGCGCTTCTCGCCACCGATGCCCGACAGGCTGTCGCCGCAATGGGCCAGCAGCGCGTTGACCAGCGTCCCGTCAGGCGATCCGGGGGCGGGATGCACCACCATGCCGGCGGGCTTGTTGACGATCACCATCTCCTCGTCCTCGTAGACGATATCAAGGGGGATCACCTGCGGCTGCGCCTCGACCTCCACCGCCTGCGGCAGCACGATCTCCAGCACGTCGCCCTCGGCCACCTTGGCCTTGGGATCGGTCAGCGCCACGCCGTCGCGGCTGACCTGCCCCTCGGCGATCAGCCGCGCCAGACGGGTCCGCGACAGGGCGGCCTCCTCTGGCACATCGCGGGAAAGCGCCTTATCAAGGCGACCGGGCGGATTGGCACCGATCTGCACCGACAGACGCGCGCCGGAGGAGATCTCGGAGATGGGCCCGGACAAGGACTCGGACATGGAAAAGGACCTTCCTGAGGCGGCGGACGGCGCGGAACCGGCCAGCCTGCGTCTGTTGCGCCGCCTGGTGACGACGCTTCTGGTGGTGATGATCTTGGGGCTGATAACGCTGGTGGGACTGGTTGTCATCCGTTTTGCGCACCCGCCCGCCCCGGCGATGCCCGCAGAGATCACCCTACCCGCAGGCGCCCGCGCCGAGGCCGTCACCCGAGGCCGTGGCTGGACCGCCGTGGTCACCGCCGATCAGCAGATCCTGATCTTCGACGCCACCGGAAAGCTGCGCCAGACCGTCCCCATCACCCTGGACGACTGACCCCCACCGGGCCCCGGACGTTTGCCAGGGGCGGGTCCGACGCCTGACACGGGCGCCGCAGGTCCCGCCGCGCCCTGCGCCCCTGCTTCACCTTGTTCCAAATACTCCGGCGCGACGCAGCCCAAGGGCGCGCCGTCCGGCCAACGCGCCTACCCCGCCCCCATCCGGTTCCAGGCGTCCAGCCCGGCCACCTTGTAGGCCTCCGCCAGCGTCGGATAGTTGAAGGTGTTCTCGACGAAGAAATCCACCGTGCCCTGCAGGTTGATGACGGCCTGGCCGATGTGGATCAGCTCAGTCGCCCCCTCACCCACGATATGCGCTCCCAGCAGGCGGCGGGTCTTCAGCGAGAAGATCAGCTTCAGGAAGCCGGTGTTCACGCCCATGATATGCCCGCGCGAGGTCTCGCGAAACCGCGCGATGCCGCATTCATAGGGCTCGCCACTGGCCTTCACCTCTTCCTCGGATTGGCCGACGGTGGAAATCTCGGGCACGGCGTAGATGCCATAGGGGAAGGTTTCGGGCGGCGGCGGGGGCGACACGCCGAAGGCATGGCAGGCGGCCACCCGCCCCTGTTCCATCGAGGTGGAGGCCAGCGCCGGAAATCCGATCACGTCGCCCGCGGCATAGATGTTGGCGGCCTCGGTCTGGAAGGTCAGCGGATCGACCTTCAGTCGCCCGCGGCTGTCGGGCTCCAGCCCCACGGCCGACAGGTTCAGCCGTTCCACGTTGCCCGCCCGCCCCGCGGCAAACAGCAGCGTGTCGGACCGGATGCGCCGCCCATCCGTCAGTTCGACGTCCACTCCGCTGGCCCCCGTGGTGACCTGTTTCACCTGCGAGCCGAGGCGGATGGTCATGCCCCGGTCGCGCATCTGGTGGAGGAAGTCGTCGACGATCTCGCGGTCGACGAAATTCAGGATCTCGTCACGTGCCTCGATCAGCGTGACCGGCACGTCGAGGGCCGAAAAGATCGTGGCGTACTCCACCCCGATCACCCCGCCGCCGATCACCGTCATGCTGCGCGGGATACGCTCCAGCTCCAAGATCTCGTCGCTGTCGAAGACGCGGGTACGGTCGAAGGGGATATGCGGGGGGCGGTAGGGATGGGTGCCGGTGGCCACCAGGGCCTTGTCGAACTCCACCAGGGTGCAGTCGCCGGTCTCTGTACGCACCTCTGCGGTGTTGGGGTCCAGAAACCGCACCTCGCCGAAGACAGAGCGGACCATGTTGCGCATGAACTGGTGCTGCAGCACCTCAACCTCGTGATCCAGCGTCTTGTGCAACCGCTGCATCAGGTCGATGGCGCCGATGTCCTGCTTCACCCGGTAGCCCTGTCCGTAGAACCCGCGCTCACGCCAGCCCGAGAGGTTCAGCACCGTCTCGCGCAGGGTCTTCGACGGGATGGTGCCGGTGTGCACCGACACACCGCCCAGCCGGCGCCCCTTGTCCACCACCAGCACGGATTTGCCCAGCTTCGCAGATTGCACCGCCGCCCGCCGCCCGGCGGGGCCGGAGCCGATCACCAGCATGTCGATCCTGTCCATGGCCTCGCACCTCTCCCTGTCTCGATCCCCGTCCTGCGCGCCCGGAGGCAAGCGGCTTTGGCGCTGCCGGGCGCCCGTGCAGCCGGGCCGGACCGGCCCTGCCCTGCCCTCAATGGGACCGGAGGTGTTAGGAACGGGTTACATCCCGCGCAGGGGAACTGGGCAATTCGACGCGCTGCTCAGGACAGGCCGCTACCGTTGCCGCCCGCCCAGCAGGTGGCGCCGCGCCATCCCGGCGGTTTCGGCGATCACCTCGTCCCCGGACAGCGGCCCCAGGTACTCATTGCCGGCGTCCTCGCACAGCTGCCGCCAGACCAGGCCATGGACCATGGGCAAGACCATCTCATGCCACGCCGGACACGGCCCCTAGGGCAGGGTTGGATAGTGCATGACGTTCAGGAACTGCGCCGGCTCCGCCGTGTCGTTGCGGTAGCCATGCAGCTGATCCGCGGCAAAACGCAGGCCCTTGGCGGGCGGGCAGACCGCCCAGGCATCCCCCTGACGCACCTCGATCTGGCCAGCTGTCACCACCACGTCCTCGACCACCCCCGGCGCATGGGGCTGCGAGACATGCGCCTGTCCCGGCTCCAGCGTGATCAGGAAGGTCTCCGACCCGTAGAGCGGATCGAAGGGAAAGACGGTCTGCACGGTGATCTCGCCGGGGAAGCTGACCGGCACGGGCGGCTGGCCGTCCTGCGGCGCGAGATGCAGGAAGGCGCTCAACGGCTGGCGAAAGCCCTTGGACAGCTTCCACAGGGTCGCGATGGTCGGGCTGGATTCCCCGCGTTCGATCTGGCCCAGCATGGCCTTGCTGACGCCCGTGCGTTCGGCCGCCTGCGCCAGGCTGAGGCCCGCCTGGACGCGCACCGCCTTGAGGCGGATCTGTAGGGTCGTGTCGCTCATCCGGTCTTTCCGATTGCAGGGCGGCAGGCTCGTGCGTTATGACGTCCGTGCGCTATAGCGTCCGACCGTTATAACGCCCGGGGTGCAGCATGTCATCGCCCTACCCTATCCCCTGCCGACCCGAAAGGCACCTGACGCATGACCGGCCTGAAACTCTCGCACCTGGTGACCGCGCTGATCGCGGTCCTGCTGGGCTATACCAGCAGCGCCGCCATCATCTTCCAGGCCATCGACGCGGTCGGCGCCAGCCCGGCGGAGGCAACGTCGTGGATGCTGGCGCTTGGCCTCGGCACCGGGCTGAGCTGCCTGATCCTGTCGCTGCGCTACCGGATGCCGATCCTGACGGCCTGGTCGACGCCGGGCGCGGCGCTGCTGGCCGTGGGCCTGCAGGGGATGTCACTGCCCGAGGCCACCGGCGCCTTCCTCTTCTGCGCGGCGCTGCTGACCCTGACGGGGATCACCGGCTGGTTCGAACGCGTGTCGCACCTCATCCCCGAGGCCCTGGGCAGCGCCCTTTTGGCCGGGATCCTCTTCCGCTTCGGGCTGGAGATCTTCGCCTCGATGGAGGAGGATCTGCCGATGGTGGCGGTGATGTGCGTGACCTACCTCGTCGCGCGCCGCGCCCTGCCCCGCTACGCGATCCCGCTGGTGCTGGTGGCGGGCTGCGCCATGGCCTGGGGCACCGGCGCCTTCGAGCTGTCCGGCACGGGCGGGATCGACTGGACCATGGCGCGGCCGGTCTTCACCTGGCCCGAGTTCACCCTGACCGGCCTGATCGGCGTGGGCCTGCCCCTCTATATCGTCACCATGTCGTCGCAGAACGTGCCGGGCGTCGTCACCCTGCGTGCCGCCGGATACCGGGTGCCGGTTTCGGCCAGCATCTCCGTCACCGGCCTGATCTCGCTGCTGATGGCCCCCTTCGGCGGCTTCGCCTTCAACCTGGCGGCCATCACCGCCGCGATCTGCGCCGGTCCGGAAGCGGATGAAGACCCGACGGGCCGCTACAAGGCGGCGGCGCTGGCGGGCGTCTTCTATTCCGTCGTGGGCCTGATGGGGGGCGCCATCATCGGCCTCTTCCTGGTGGCCCCCCAGGCGCTGATCGCCACGATCGCCGGGCTGGCCCTGCTGAACACCATCGGCAGCAGCCTGACGGCGGCCATGGACCGGCCCGATCAGCGCGAGGCGGCGCTGGTCACCTTCATGGCCACCGTCTCGGGCGTCGGTTTCCTGGGGATCGGCGCGCCGCTCTGGGCGCTGGTCTTCGGCGGCGCCACGCTGCTGGTGCTGCGCTGGCGCCGGCCGGCGGCGATCTGAAAGGCCCCTCGCCGTGCAACACGGCAAGGGATCCGGGTCAGTAGGCGTACCGCTTGTCCAGCTCGTCGAACAGGTCCTTGCGCACCACGCGCTGCCGTTCAAGGAAGCCGGCCAGCGGGCCATCCTCGTCCATCTGGCCCTGCTCCTTCAGCTGGGACAGCGCGGTCTGCATGCCGTAAAGCGCCGATTGCAGCGCCACGTTGGCGTAAAGCACCAGCGAGAAGCCCATCTCGGTGAATTCGTCCACCGACAGGATCGGGGTCTTGCCCCCCACAACCAGGTTCACCAGCTGCGGCGTGCCCTGCAGCGCGGCGGGGATCGAGCGCAGGTCGTCCTCCGTCTGCGGTGCCTCGACGAAGGTGATGTCGGCGCCGTCCTCGATGAAGGCCGCGGCACGATCCAGTGCCTCAGACATGCCATCGGTCGCCGCCGCATCGGTGCGGGCCACGATCATCGTGTTCTCGTCCTGGCGGGCATCCACCGCCGCCTTGATGCGCGAACGGGCCTCGGCCAGGGGCACGACCTCCTTGCCGGAGAAGTGTCCGCAGCGTTTCGGCGTCTTCTGGTCTTCCAGCTGGATCGCCGAGGCGCCGGCGCGTTCCAGCGTGCGGATGGTGTGGCGCACGTTCAGGCCATTGCCGAAACCGTTGTCGGCATCGACGACGATGGGCAGATCGGTGGCGTCACGAATGGTGGCGGTATGCTGGGCGATCTCCGGCAGGGAGATGAAGGCCAGGTCGGGCATGCCGAGGTAGGTGTTGGTCAGGCCCGCGCCCGAGAGGTAGACCGCCTCATAGCCCAGGTCCTCGATGACCCGCGCCGCCAGGGCATTGGCCGCACCGGGCAGCAGCATGGCCCCGCCCCCGGCGATCCGCGCCTTGAACCGCTTGTTCACTTCATGATTCAGCATGGGATGCCTCGTTTCTTTCGTGTCATGTCTGGGAAAGTTTGCCGCGCGGCACGTAGACCTTGCCGTCCATCAGGCGGCGTTGCGTGCGCAGGATCTTGGCGGCGGTGATGTCGCCGGTGTCGAGGTCCAGCCGCGCGCCGACGGTGACGATTCCGGAGGGCGTGCCGATCCGCAGGGTCTGTGGATCACTGCCGGACGCGATCTGGCGCTGCACGACGGAGCCGTCGATGGCCGCGGCGCAGGCCAGGGCCAGGGCGCCGGTGACAGGAACCGCGCGGTGTGCCTGGCCGGCGGAAATCATGCGGATCTGCAGGTCCTGACCGTCAGCCGGATGCACCACCCCCGCCAGGTCCTCGTAATCCGACGGTGCACCGACCATCGCGACCTTGGGCGTGGCGATGCGGGCGCGGGCGGCGGCAAGATCGGGCGTCAGCTGCATCGCGACCGAGGCCTGGCAGCGGATCTCTTCCAGCCGGTCCATCAGGGCCCGGTCGACGTCGATCTTGGCCGGGTGGGTCCGGCTGTCGCCCGCCACCTGCCCCGCCTCGACGAAGACGGAAGGTACGGCGCCGTCGATCATCGTCACCTCGACCTCGCGCCCGTCCGACAGGGTCAGCCGGTCGACGCGGTTGCCGGTCGGCAGGGCGCCGTGACCGGCGGTGTCGGTGGGGTCGAGAAATTCCAGCGCGACCGCCGCCCCGGTGCCTTCGACGCCCGGGATGGACAGATCCCCTTCCACCTCCGCCAAACCGTCGCGGACGGGGAAGCGGGCGGCGATCACCTTGCCGGAGTTGGTGTTGTGGATGCGCACCAGGGCCTCGCCGTCGCGCGGGCCCTCCACCAGCCCCTCGTCATAGGCATAGGGACCCATGGCGGAGCTCATGTTGCCGCAATTGCCGGAGAAATCGACGCTGTCGTCGATCACGCCGACCTGGGCGAAGGTATAGTCGATGTCGGCATCAGGGCGCGTCGACGGGCCGATCACGCAGATCTTCGACAGCGAGGAAATCCCCCCGCCCATGCCGTCGAGCTGGCGCAGGTTCGGATCGGGCGAGCCCAGCATGGCGGCGAAGAGCGCGGGCCAGGTGGCCTCGTCCTGCGGCAGATCGCGGCGCTGCAAGACCAGCGCCTTGGAGGTGCCTCCCCGGATGAAGGCGGCGGGAACGGCAATCTGGCTCATGCCTCGGACTCCTCGGACGGGGCCGCCAGCTGCGCCTCCAGCGCCTCCCAGCTGGCCCGGATATGACGGCGCATCAGCAGCGCGGCGACCTCGCCGTCGCCGCAGGCGATGGCCTCGGCGATGCGGCGGTGTTCCAGCAGCGCAGCCTGGCCGCGCCCGGTGACATTGCGGTGCTTCACCCGCAGCAGCGACAGCTGCGGGTAGAGCTCGCGCGTGAGATAGCGCAGGATCAGCGGGTTCCCCGAGAGGCGGGCGATCACGATATGAAAGTCCCGGTCGCCCGGCCCCTGCAGGTAGGCGCCCTGCGGATGGGAGGACACCTCCTGCGCGTGCTGGCCCAGAAGCTGCGTCAGCGTCTCACCGCTGCGCGCATCGGCCTGGCCGGCGGCCAGCCGGGCGGCCTCCGCCTCCAGCGCGGCGCGCACCTCGTAAAGCGCGCGGGCGTCCTCGCGCCCCATCTCGCGCACGCGGGCGCCACTGTTGGGCACGATGGTGACGATGCCGGCATCGGCAAGCTGGTTCAGCGCCGAACGCACCGGGCCACGGCTGACCTCGAACCGTTCCGCCAGGGCAACTTCGCCCAGGCGCGAGCCCGGCGCCAGGCGCCCGGCCAGGATCTCTTCCTGCAGTGCCAGGGCGACTCGCTCCGCCGCGACGCCCCGGCTCTCCTCCGATTTTGTTAACAATATATCGGCCTCCCTATGGCCCGCAGCCGCCAACAGAACGGCGCAAAACTTGGAATTCATACATGTAAATCGCTATATATATGAGAAATGTCAACGGAACTTGATGACTTGACAGCAATCACACCACGGGCCTACATCTTGGCAATCGACCTTATTGTTCTACAATACAGCACGAGTCGATCAAATTGAGACATGAGGGGAGGACTCTATGAATCTCACCAAACGCGCTTTCACCGCGGTCACCCTGGGCACTGCCCTGGCCGCTGCCGTATCCCCGCTGGCCGTCTCGGCCGCGGAGAACTGGCCGCCGCGCCAGATCACCTTCGTCGTAGCCCTCGGCCCGGGCGGCTCCGCTGACCGTACCGCGCGCGCTCTGGCGCAGCGCCTGCAGGAAGAGCTGGACACCCCGATCAGCGTGATCAACCAGCAGGGCGGCGGCGGCCACGTCGGCCACACCTACTTCATGAACATGCCCGACGACGGCAGCTACTTCCTGGCGACGTCGATCCACCCCTATATCTCCAACGCGATCCTGAACTACGACGCGGATTACACGTTGGAGGACTTCGCCTTCATCAACGGGCAGTGGAACGACTTCGACATCTTCGCCGCCAACGCCGAGACGCCCTATGAATCGCTGGCCGATTTCATGGCCGCGGCCAAGGAGAACCCCGGCGAGCTGAGCGTGTCGGTCGTCCCGAATTCCTCCGGCGCGATCAACCTCAGCCTGGCGCTGGAGGCCTTCGGCCTGACCGAGGATGACGTGAACGTCGTGACCTACGAATCCGGTGGCGCGGCACGGACCGCCGTGGCCGGGGGCCAGGTCGACATGACCGTGCTGGCCGCCGACGGCACCCTGTCGATCGCCGAATACGTCCGTCCGCTGGCCTATGCCGCCGACGAACGCTCGGACGACTGGGATGCACCGACCCTGGACGAGGCGCTGGAAGCCTCCGGCCATGAGCCGGTGACCACCCTCGCGGGTTCCATGCGCGGCCTTGCGGCCCATGCCACCTTCAAGGAAAAGCACCCCGAGGCCTTCCAGGAACTGGTGGACGCCTACCATAACGTCATGATGGACGAGGAATTCGTCGCCTCCCTCGAAGCCCAGGACATGGGTGCCGAATGGCTCGGGCCGGAGCGCACGACCGAGATCATCATGTCGAACTACGAGATCCTGACCCGCTTCGCCGGGGAGTGATCGCCGACAGGTTCCCGGGGCGGGGGCATCTTTCCCCCGCCCCGGATCCGGGCCGCCCCTGCCCCGCCCCATAGCGGGGCTGCGGAGAGGCGGCCGGTTTCATTTCCGAAGACATCTGCGGGAGGTCACCAGGTGACAGGCAAGTTCTACGCCACCCACGCCGCGCTGATCGGCATCATCCTGGCCATATCCGGCTTCATCACCTGGAGCGCGGTGGACGCGCGCGCCAGTCTCGACAACCTGGTCGTGGTCGCCCCGGTCGCGAGTGTCATCGCCCTGCTGGCCGTGATCCTGGTGGCGGTGACCCTGCTGAAACCCGCCCCTACCCCCGCCGAGGGTGAGGCGGGCGAGGCCCAGGCGAAGGATCCGGGCATCTGGGGCGACATGCTGATGCTCGCAGGATTCGGCGTCTTCTGCTACGCGCTGACCAAGGTGGGCTTCGACCTGGCCACCTTCCTCTTCGTCTGGGCCGGTGTCGTCATGAGTGGTGGCAAGGGCTGGTGGCAGCCGCCCCTCTATGCCGCGATCTTCACCGCGGCGCTGGTCTACGGCTTCGGCTCGCTCTTCCCCTATCCCATGCTTACGCTGGTGCTGTGACATGATCGACCAATTTGCCCTGTCGCAGGCGCTGGACCTGCTGTTCTCCAGTTTCACCCCCTGGCTCTGGGTCATTCCCGGCCTGCTGATCGGCCTGGTCTTCGGCTCGATCCCCGGGTTGCAGATCTCCATGGCGATGGCCGTCTTCCTGCCGGTCACCTTCTCCATGGACTTCCTGCAGGCCATGCTGTTTCTCACCTCGATCTTCACCGGCGGCGCCTATGGCGGTGGGGTGACGGCGATCCTGATGAACATTCCCGGCTCGTCCAGCTCCATCGCCACGGCCTTCGACGGCTACCCGATGGCCCGCCAGGGCAAGCACAACGAGGCCCTGGGCCTGGGTCTTGCCGCCTCGGTCGTCGGCGCCTTCGTGGGCTACATCCTGCTGATGCTGCTGATCCAGCCGCTGGCCGCCTTCGTGTTGAAGATCGGCCCGCTGGAGATGGTCGTCGTGGTCCTCTGGGGGCTGACCCTGATCGCCACGCTGAACGACAGCTCGATGGCCAAGGGCCTGCTGGCCGGGTTCTTCGGCCTGATGCTCAGCCAGATCGGCATGTCCACGACGGGCGTCATGCGCACCTCCGTCGGCATGCCCTACCTGATCGACGGCCTACCCGTGGTGCCCGCGATGATCGGCATTTTCGCCGCCGCGGAACTGCTGCGCCTGCGCGGGGAAACCTACCTGGTGCAGAACGAGGCACAGCGCGACATTTCCTTCGGGCGCATCCTGAAGGGCGCGGGCGAGACGTTCAAATACCCGGGCGTGCTGATCCGCGGCAGCCTTCTGGGCGCGGTCATCGGGGCCATCCCCGGCGTCGGCTCCTCGGTGGCCAACCTGGTGTCCTACGGCGAGGCGAAACGCACCTCGAAGACACCCGAACGCTTCGGCAAGGGCGCCCCCGAAGGCGTGGTGGCAGCCGAAAGTGCCAACTCCTCCTCCGAGGGCGGATCGATGACGGCGCTTCTGGCGCTCGGCATTCCGGGCGGGGCGGCCACGGCCGTGCTGCTGGCCGCGTTTTCCTTCCACAACATCATCGGCGGCCCCAGCTTCATCCGCAACCAGACCGACGTGGTCTATTCGATCATCCTCGGCAACCTGGGCCAGGTTCTGCTGCTGGCGGTTCTGGGTCTTCTCAGCCTGCGTCTGCTGGGCCTCGTGGTGCGGGTGCCGCTGTCCTACCTGGTGCCCTCGGTCCTGGCGATGTGCGCCTGGGGCGGCTACGGCATCACCGGCACCATCGCCGGACCGCTGACCGTGGCGGGCTTTGCCGCCCTCGGCTGGCTGATGCGGCGCAACAACTACCCCGTCGCCGCCACCGTGATCGGCCTCCTGCTGGGCCGGATGATGGAAGGCGAGCTGGTGCGCACCATGCAGATCTCTGGCGGCAACCCGCTGCGCTACATGCTGGAGCGGCCCATTGCGCTGGTGCTGTTCATCATCATGCTGCTGGTCCTGGTGGGCGCGCCCGCGCTTAAGGCGCTGAAGCGCCGGCGCCAGGCGCGGGCAGAGGTCTGAGCCAAATGACCCTGACGACCAACCCGGCGCTGCGCGGCCTGATGACCCTGGCCATCGGCGCCGGGGGCGGGCTGCTGTTCTTCTGGCTCAACCTGCCCCTGCCCTGGGTGCTGGGATCGATGTTCGCCAATGCGCTGCTGGCGCAGGCGACGCCCTTTCAGCCCAAACTGCCCCCCGCCTGGCGCGGCTATGCGATGATCGCCATCGGCACCATGCTGGGCACCGGCTTCACCCATGACGTAATCGTACGCGCCCACAGCTGGATCCCCAGCCTGATCGCCATGTGCCTGTTGTCGCTGATCTTCTGCCTGGGCGCCTACTGGGTCTTCAAACGCTGGGGCCAGATGGACCGCTCCACCGCGCTCTTCGCCGCCATGCCAGGCGGGCTGTCGGTGGTCACCATGCTGGCCGAGGAACACAAGACCGAGGTTAACCGCGTGGTCCTGTGCCACACCGCCCGCATCGTGGTGCTGCTGGTGACGGCGCCGATCCTGATCCAGATGATTTCCGGCATCGACCTGACGGAGGCGAACCGCGCCAGCTTTGCCGAGGCCGAGCCGCTGGATCCGCTGCGCCACGGCGCCATGGCCGCCGTCGCCGTGGCCTGCTGGTGGCTGGGGCAACGCTTCCGCTTCCCCTCCGCGCAGCTGCTGATCCCGCTCTTTGCCTCCGCCGCGCTGCACATGACCGGCGTGCTGACGGTCCATGTGCCCCCGCTGCTGTCGGCCGCGGCGCAAATCGTCATCGGCGGTTCGGTGGGGGCGCGGTTCGCCAGCTACACCCTGCGCCAGATCACCCGCGACGGCGGCCTGGCCGCCGGGGTGGGCGTGGTGCTGGCGCTCGGCTCGCTGGCCGGGGCCTATGCGGTCGCGCCGCTGATCGACGCCCCGGCCGCGCCCCTGTTCCTGGCCTACCTGCCCGGTGGCGCGCCGGAACTGGGCGTCGTCGCCCTGGCCCTGGCCATTGATCCGGCGATGGTCGCGGCGCATCACGTGCTGCGGGTCTTCCTGATCGTTGCCGCCCTGCCCTTCGCCGCCTCCTGGATCAAGCCAAAAGAGCAAGCGGAGGAGGGCTGATCCCTTCCCCGCGCCTGCGCGTCAATCCAGCGAGGCCATTCCGCGCTTGACGTTTGCCACCACTGCCTCGGGCCGGGGCGTGCTGGCGACATGGGGGGTCAGCACCAGCTTCGGATGCGTCCAAAGCGGGCTGCCTGCCGGCAGCGGCTCGGTCTCGAAGACATCCAGAGAGGCGCCCGACAACTGGCCGCTGTCCAGCGCCGCCAGCAGGTCCGCCTCCACCAGATGCGCGCCGCGCCCCAGCTGGATCAGCGCCGCGCCCTCGGGCAGCGCGGTAAAGGTGCCGGCGTTGAGGATGCCTTGCGTCGCGGGCGTCAGGGGCAGCACGTTGATCAGGATATCCGTCTCCGCCAGGAAGGCCTCCAGCCGGTCGTCGGTCATGTGCCGCGCGCCCTGCAGCGGGTCGCGCGGGGTCGTGCGCGACAGCACCGTCACCGGATAGCCCAGGGCCACCAGCCCCGCCGCGATCGCCCGGCCCATCAGGCCGAAACCCATGACGCCGATGCGGCGCAGGGTCGGGCTCTGGTCGCCCACCCGACGCTCCCAGGCGCCCCGGGCCTGGGCGGCCAGGAACTCTCCCATCCGCCGGTGATGCCACAGGACGTGGAAGGCGGCGAAGCCCGCCATCTGCTGTGCCTGGTCCGGATCCTCGACCCGGAAGACCGGCACGTCCGGGCGCGACTGGCAGGCGTCGATGCCATCCGTACCCGCGCCGACCGAGAAGATCGCCCGGAGGTTGGGATAGAGCGCGAAGGCCCCCTCCCCTGGAACGAAGGTCAGGGCGAAATCCACCGCCGCCGGATCCTCGACCTCTTCGGGCAGCAGCAGGCGCACCTCCGGGGCGAAAGCCCGGTAAGGCCCGCCCTGGAACCGCGTCATATCAAGCATCGTGCAGGTGGCAACGCCGGTCCAGCGGCTCATTCCGCCGCCTGCCCCCAGCCCCCGCCGGGCACGGCGTCGAGCAGGGTCCGCGTGTAGTCGTGCTGCGGGTTCAGGAAGACCTCGGACACCGGGCCGATCTCCACCAGCTTGCCCCTCTGCATCACCGCGATGCGGTCACACAGCTGGGCCGCGACCCGCAGGTCATGGGTGATGAAGAGGATCGACAGATCGAAGCGTTGCCGCAGGTCGCGCAGCAGGTCCAGCACCTGGGCCTGGATCGACACGTCGAGCGCCGAGACGGCCTCGTCCGCGATAATCAGCTCGGGGTCCATGGCCAGGGCGCGGGCAATACCGATCCGCTGGCGCTGCCCGCCGGAAAACTCATGCGGGAATCGGTCGACCGCATCGGCACCCAGCCCCACGGTTTCCATCAGCTCCCGCGCGCGGTCGCGGGCCTGCGCCTTGGGCACGCCCTTGGCAATCGGCCCGTCGGTCAGCGCGCGCATCACGCGATGGCGCGGGTTGAGCGAGGCATAGGGATCCTGGAAGACCATCTGCACCTTGTGCCGCGCCGCGCGCAGCTCGCGGTCATTCAGCGCCGCCATGTCGGTGCCGCCCACCATGACCGACCCGGAATCCGGCGTCACCAACCGCACCACGGCGCGTCCCAGGGTGGATTTGCCCGACCCGGATTCCCCCACCAGGCCCAGCACCTCGCCGCGCGAGATGGTCAGCGACACGTCGTCGATGGCGCGCACCGCGCGGGCCTCGCGGAAGAGGCCGCCGCCGGTGTTGTAGGTCTTCTTCAGGTGCCGGATCTCCAGCGCGGGGGCCTTGGCGACCTCGACCGACTGCGGGACCATCCCCGTGGGGATCGCGTCCAGCAGGCGGCGGGTATAATCGTGCTGCGGGTTCTCCAGCACCTCCGTCGCCGTGCCGCGTTCAACGATCTCGCCGTAGCGCATGACGATGACCCGATCCGCAATCTCGGCCACGACGCCGAAATCATGGGTGATGAACATCACCGCCATGCCGTGCTTTTCGCGCAGATCGAGGATCAGCTTCAGGATCTGCGCCTGGGTGGTCACGTCGAGCGCGGTGGTCGGCTCATCCGCGATCAGCAGCTCGGGCTCCAGTGCCAGGGCCATGGCGATCATCGCCCGCTGCCGCTGGCCCCCGGACAGCTGGAAGGGATAGGCGCGGATGATCTTTTCGGGATCGGGCAGTTGCACCTCGCGGATCAGCTCCAGTGCCTTCTCGCGCCGCTCCGCCGGGCGGTGGCGGCCGTGGGCCTCATAGACCTCGGCGATCTGGTCGCCGATCCGCATCAGCGGGTTCAGCGCCGTCATCGGTTCCTGGAAGATCATCGCGATGCGGTCGCCGCGCAGGGCGCGCTGTTCGGCCTCGCTGACGCGCAGGATGTCCTTGCCGCCGAACTCGGCCGTGCCGTGATCGACGCGCACCCCTTCCGGCAGCAGGCCCATCAGGGCATTGGCTGTCATCGATTTGCCCGAGCCGCTTTCGCCCACGACGCAGAGGATCTCCCCTGCACCGATCTCGTAGGAACATTGGCTCACCGCATGGTCCCGGTCGGCGCCCTTCGGCAGGGCGATGGACAGGTCGGAAATCTTCAGGACGCTCATGACCGGCCCTTTCGCGACAGGTGGGGGTTCAGGGCATCGTTGAGCCCCTCGCCGATCAGGTTCAGCGCCAGCACCGTCAGCACGATCGCCACCCCCGGGAAGAAGGACAGCCACCAGGCCGAGCGGATCACCGTGCGCGCCGCCCCGATCTGGAACCCCCAGGACATGATGTTGGGATCGCCCAGGCCGAGGAAGGACAGCGAGCTTTCCAAAAGGATCGCCGTGGCCACCATCAACGAGGCCATGACGATGATCGGCGAGACGGTGTTGGGCAGGACCTGACGCACCAGGATCGACAGGTTCGACAGCCCGGCCAGGCGGGCGGCGTCGACATATTCGCGTTTCGTCACCGACATCACCTCGGCCCGCACCAGGCGCGCCACCGGCGGCCAGGACACGATGGCGATGGCGATGGTGATCGAGGTCAGCGTGGGTTCCAGGATCGCCACCAGAACGATGGCCAGGGCGAAGTTGGGGATCGTCTGAAAGAACTCGGTGAAGCGCATCGCGCCTTCATCGACCCATTTGCCGTAAAAGCCCGCCAGCGCGCCAAGAGGCACGCCGATCAGCAGCGCCATCAGGGTGGAGACCAGCCCGACCAGCAGCGACACCCGGGCGCCGTAGACCAGCCCGGCCAGCACGTCGCGGCCCAGGGTATCGGTGCCAAGCGGCAGCCCGTCGGTGCTGAAGGGCACCAGGAAGGGCCGCTGCACCATGGCCCAGGGCCCGCGCGGATAAAGGACGGGCGCCAGCAGCGCCACGGCGATCACCGCGATCAGGATCGCCAGCCCCAGAAGGGCGCCGCGGTTCGTGAGGAAGCGTTTCCAGAGTGTCATGATTATGCCTTGTGTCCGATCCGCGGGTCGATCAGCCGGTAGACCAGGTCCGTCAGGATGTTGAAGACGATGACCATGGCGGCCGAGACGAGGAAGACCCCGAGGATGGTGTTGTAGTCACGCGCCGCGAGGCTTTCGAACATCAGCCGGCCGATGCCCGGCCAGGCGAAGACCGTCTCGGTCAGCACCGCGCCCCCGACCAGCTGCCCGGCCTGCAGGCCGGCCAGGGTGACGACGGGCAGCAACGCGTTGCGCAGGATGTGGCGGCGCCGGATGGTGGCCGGGTTCAGGCCCTTGGCGCGGGCGGTCTTCACGAAGTCCTGCTGCGCCACCTCCAGCATCGAGGCCCGGGTCATGCGCATGTAGACCGCCATGAAAAACAGCCCCAGCGTCAGCGCCGGCAGGATCAGGTGCTTCAGGATGTCCAGCGCCCGCGCCAGCCCGCCGAAACCGCTGCCGACGGTTTCGTAGCCAAAGCCGGGCAGCCAGCCGAGCTGCACCGAGAAGACCAGCACCGCCATCAGCGCGGCCCAGTACAAGGGCGTGGCGTAGAACAGCAGCGCCGTGCCGGTGATCAGGGTGTCGGTGAATTTCCCCACCCGTGCCGAGGCCGCGACGCCAAGCGCCACGCCCGCCACGAGGGAGATCCAGAAGGCCGTCAGCGTCAGGATCAGCGTCGCCGGCAGCCGTTCCAGGATCAGCTCCAGCACCGGCTGGCCCTGGCGGAAGGAATAGCCCAGGTCGAGGGTGACGATATTGCCGACATAGCGCGCCAGCTGGACGTAGAAGGGCTGATCCAGCCCGAACTGTGCCCGAAGATCCGCGATCATCTGTTCGTCCGCCGCGCCCGCTTCGCCCGCCAGCACCGCCGCCGGGTCACCGGGGGCCGCATGGACCAGGAAGAAGTTCAGGATCGCAATGGCAAGTAGTGTGATCGCCGCCTTCAGCAGACGCGACAAGATCGCTCCGGCAATGGCCATGGCCAGCCTCCCGTTTGGTCTTGGGGAGAGGCGACGGCAACGCCGCCCCTCCCGATATCAGGATTTACTCTTCGATCCAGGCGTCGCGCAGGCCGTCGTTCAGACCGATCCCCGTGGTGATCAGGTTCTTGACGTTGCAGCGATAGATCGTCGGGAACTCGATTTCGAGCAGCCAGGCGACGGGCACGTCTTCCACGATCTGCTGCTGGATCTCGGTGTAGAGCTCCTGGCGCTTCTCGTTGTCGGGCTCGACGGCGGCCTGTTCCCAAAGCTTGTCCATTTCGGGGTTCACGTAGCCCTCGACGTTGTTCCAGGGGCTGCCCTTCTGGATCTGGCTCTCGACGTAGTTGCGCGCCACGCCCAGGGCCGGATCGCCGTACTGGTAGAGATAGGTGAAGGCCATGTCGTAGTCCCAGTTGGCCGTCTTCTCGTTCCAGCCCGCGACATCGGCGCTGTCGATCTCGACCTCGATGCCGACCTCGCCCAGGTTCTGCTTCACCGCTTCGGCCCAGCGTTGCCAGGTCTCGCCATAGGGCAGCGGCAGCAGGCGGACGGGGGTGCCGTCATAGCCCATCTCGTCCAGCAGTTCCTTCGCCTTCTCGGGGTCGTAGGGGTACTGCGGCACGTCGTCGGTGTAGAAGTTGGTCTTCGACGACACGGGGCCCGTGGGCACGGTGCCGAAGCCGTTCCAGACCACGTCCTTCACGAACTCGCGGTCCATGGCGAACATGACGGCCTGGCGGAACCGCTTGTCGGCGGTCGGCCCTTCGCGGTTGTTCAGCCACATCCAGGCGTGGGGCGCGAAGAATTCCCAGCCCTTGGAGCTGGAGCAGACGTTGTCCATCTCGGTCAGCCGCGCCACATCCCAGTTTTCCACGGCACCGCCGGGCAGCACGTCGACCTCGCCGGTTTCGAAGGCCACGGCACGCGAAGCCGCATCGGGCACCACGCGGTAGTAGAGGTCATCGATATGCGGCAGCCCGTCGATGTAGTAGTCCTCGTTTTTCGTCAGGTGGATGTAGCTGCCCTTTTCCCACTCCACAAACTCATAGGGACCGGTGCCGATCGGCGTGGCATTCATCTCGTTCGTGGCATAGTCGGTGCCTTCGTAGATGTGCTTGGGCACGATGGGCATGGAGCCCGCCTCGAAGGCGTTGATGAAGGGGCCGTAGGGTTCCTTCATGTGGATGACGATGGTGTTGGCATCCGGCGCCTCGACGCTTTCCACATGGGAGAAGGCGCCGCGGAAGCGGGCGTGGTTGTCCTGCAGGAACTTGGTGGAGAAGATCACGTCCTCCGACGAGAAGGGCTCTCCGTCATGCCAGGATACGCCTTCGTTGAGGATGAAGGTATAGGTCATCCCGTCTTCCGAGATGCTCCATTCCTTCGCCAGCGAGGGCTGCGGCTCCAGGTCGGTGTTGTAGCGCAGCAGGCCTTCGTAGATCTGGCCGGCCACCATCTGGGTCGGCGCGTTCTGCACCAGGCCCAGCATCAGGCTGGGGGGCTCCGGCTGTACGATCAGGTCAAGCCGTCCGCCGTCCTGTTGCGCCACAGCGCCGGTCGCCATGGTGGCGGCGACGAGGAAAGTCGTTGCCTTCAGAAGTTTCATCTTGGTTTTCCCTGTTGGTTTGGGGTTAGTCGGACCCGGTTTGCCGGGCCTCGGTTTGAATTCAGGCGATGTAACCGGGGGCCTCCCGGTCCAGAAGCCGCAGGATCGACGCCCATTCGGGGTCCTGCCCCGAGGCCTCGATCTTGTCGTAGGCGCGGGCGTATTGCCCGGCCGTGTGGGCCGCGACCTCATCGGACAGCGGATCGGGCGTCAGCCCCATCGAAAGCGCCGCCACCTGGGCCTTGCACGACCGTTCCAGGTTCAGCGCCAGCTTCACCGCTTCGGCCACGGACCGGCCACAGACCAGCGTGCCGTGGTTGCGCAGCATCAGAACGTTGAGGCGGCCCAGGTCAGCTATGATGCGCTGCCGTTCTTCCAGGTTCAGCGCGATCCCCTCGTAATCGTGGTAGGCGATGGCGTCGTGGAACTGTGCCGACCACTGGTTCAGCGACATCAGCCCCTCGCGGACCGAACTGACGGCGACGCCTGCCACCGTGTGGGTATGCAGCACGCAGGCCGCATCGTGGCGTGCCATGTGGACGGCGGAATGGATGGTGAAGCCGGCGGCATTCACCCCGTGGCCATAGGGATCGTCGAGGATCGCGCCCTCTTCGTCCACCGTCACCAGGTTGCTGGCCGTCACCTCGTCGAACATCAGGCCGAAGGGGTTCAGCAGGAACCGTTTCTGTCCCTCGGGCCCGTCGGGCAGGCGGGCGGAAATATGGGTGTAGATCCCGTCGTCCATCCCCTTCAGCGCGATCACCCGATAGGCGGCGGCCAGATCGCGACGGATCTCGGCCTCGGTCTTCGGGCTCTGCGCGGCGGAGGGCTCCCCTCCCCCGAGCGACATGGATTCTTCGGGCATCGGCCTGGAAGGCGTGGTCATGGGCGGCTCTGCCTTTCGGATCAGCTTCGGATCGTCCGTTCTCGTAAAAGAGATTGCCTGACGGCGCTTGAGTCAAGAAGATTGTCGACAGCCGACAAAACGACAGATAGTCAGGTCCTGAGATGATTGAGATTTGGACGCCGCATGACCCGGGACACCAGCGCCGTGACTGAGGCCTACCCGTTCCTGCCCCTCAGCCGGGATGGCTTGGTCGACCGGGTCGCCCATTCGCTGGTCAATGCCATCCTGTCGGGCGCGATCCGCCCGGGCGAACGGCTGGCCGAATCCCAGATCGCCCGCCAGATGGACCTGTCGCGCGCCCCCGTTCGCGAGGCGCTGCGCCTGCTGGAAAGCTCGGGTCTGGTGGAATACCGCGCCAACCGCGGCTTCTTCGTCCACGTGATTTCAGCCACCTCGATCCGAGAGCTTTACGAGCTGCGCATCGTGATCGAGACGGCCGCCGTACGCGCCCTGACGGAGACGAACCCGGGCGCCCTGCCCGGCCTGCGCGCCCAGATGGCCGAACTGCACCGGCTGGCCGACGAAGGCGCCGAGATGATGGCCCATGTCTCGGCCGACATGCAGTTCCACCGGCTGATCTGCGAAGGCTCCGGCAACCGGCGCTTCCTGCAGGTCTTCGACCAGATTTCCAATGAGACGAAGCTGGGCCTGCTGGTGATCGGGCGTCTTTACGACGACGCGCACCGCATGGCCGAAACGCATGAGCCAATCATCGCGGCCATTGCCGCGGGCGATGCGGAGGCCGCCGCCGCCGCCATCGCCTATCACATCGGCGTCGCCAAGGATCTGGTGACGGCCCATATCGAAGCCCAGCAAAATCAGGAGGCCGGCAGGACATGAAATGCTATTACGCCAAGGCGACCGAGGCCCATGACCCGGTCTTCCGCATCTCCCTGGGCCGCATCGCCCGCAACGCCGAACAGGCCGAACGCGCGCGCCTTCTGCTGGCCGGGCTGGATCAGCTGGACCTGCCGGTGACCGAACCGGACCCCGCCCCGCGCGAGATCCTGGAGACAGTGCACACCAGGGAGCTCCTGAGCTTCCTCGAAACCGGCTGGGCCGAGTGGCAAACCCTGCCCGACGCCGGGCCGGAGGTGGTGCCCAATGTGCATGCGCTGAACAAGGAACGCACCTACCCCAAGCACATCATCGGCCGCGCCGGCTGGCACATGGGCGACACCTCCGCCCCGCTGGCCGAGCACAGCTGGGAGGCCACCCTGGGGGCCGTGGCCGCCGCCCATGCGGCCGCACGCGCCGTGCTGGAGGGCGACCGCAGCGCCTATGCGCTCTGCCGTCCGCCGGGGCACCACAGCTCCGCCGAGGTGGTGGCGGGGCACTGCATGCTGAACTGCGCCGCGGTGGCCGCCGAAACGCTGAAGACGCGGCACGAACGCGTCGCAGTGCTGGACATCGACGTGCACCACGGCAACGGCACCCAGGACATCTTCTATGAACGTGACGACGTGCTCTTCGTCTCCGTCCACGCCACACCGGAAACCTACTACCCCTTCTTCGTGGGGTACGCCCATGAAACCGGCGCGGGTGCGGGCGACGGGTTCAACCTGAACATCCCGCTGGCGCAAAGCACCGGCGACGACGGCTGGTGCGCGGCGCTGGAAACGGCGCTGGCGCGGGTGGCGGAGTTCGCGCCCGATGCGCTGGTCCTCAGCCTCGGCCTAGATGCCCATGAAAACGACCCGCTGAAGGGGCTTAAAGTGACCTTCGACGGCTTCACCCGCGCGGGCCGGATGATCGCCGATGCTGGGCTACCGACGGTTCTGGTGCAAGAAGGCGGCTACCTGTCGCCCGACCTGACCACCTCCCTCGTGGCCTTCATGAGCGGCTACATGGGACGCGACGCTGCGGCCTGAGCCAGCCCCCATCCACGCAAGAGGCGCCGCCGACAGCCCGTCGACGGCGCCTTTTTCATACGCAAGGTCAGTTGCTCAGCCCGCCAGCTGCATGGCCACGGCACAGGCGGCCAGGGCCGGCAAACGCAGCGTGTCGTGGATCTGCGCCACGCGCTCGGCCGTGTAGTAGCCTTCCTCGTGCAGGATGTTCATCGTGGCGATGACCTTGCCGCCCATGATGATCGGCAGGTTCACAACCGACCCGCAGCCCAGCTTGCCGATCAGCTCGGCATCCGGAAAGACCGTGTCGATGTCGGCCAGGGTGTTGGACACGAAGGCCTCCTGCCGGGTCAGCACCTGGTCGAACCAGCGGTTCATCTCGATCGGTTTCTCACCCGAGGTCGGGTAGTTCTCGGCGTCATCAGTATAGGCGCGCCGCGCCACCATCGCCTCGGTATCCGAGGTCATCACGGTGAACAGCTTCGCCCCCACCGTGGCCTTGGTCAGACGGCACAGCGCATCGAAGGCCGCCTCTTCGGTGGCGGCGCCGGTCAGTTCGGCGGTGAAGGCGTCAAGCGCCCGGGTCGTGTCAGTCATGGAAGTCCTCAGGTGTCGGATGCGGCCAGCGGCGCGGGCGCATCAGGGTTGCCGCCAGATGCGGCATACAGGTCGCGCGTGTAGGGGTCGGCGAAGCTGCCGTCGTACAGCGCGGTCTTGGGGGCGATCTCGACGATGCGGCCCTTGTTCATCACCGCCATGCGATCGCACATGAAGCTGACCACGGGCAGGTTGTGGGTGACCATCAGGTAGGTCAGCCCCTGCTCGCGGCGCAGGCGTTTCAGCAGGTTCAGGATCTCCGCCTGCACCGACACGTCCAGCGCCGAGGTCGGCTCATCCAGCAGCATTACTTTCGGCTCCAGCATAAGGGCGCGGGCGATGGCCACGCGCTGACGCTGCCCGCCCGAAAGCTGGTGCGGAAAGCGGAAACGGAAGCGCCGGTCGAGGCCCACGGCCGCCAGCATCTCGATCACCTTCGCGCTGCGGTTGCCGATGCCGTGGATGGCCAGCGGTTCGGACAGCACGGTGTCGATCGTCTTGCGCGGGTGGAGCGAGGCATAGGGATCCTGGAAGACCATCTGGCAGGTCTCGGAAAAGGCCCGGTCGGGGCCGTGTCCGCGCGGCTTGCCCAGGACCGAGATCGCCCCGGTCCACTGCGGCGCCAGTCCCGCGATGGCCTTCAGCACCGTCGACTTGCCCGACCCGCTTTCGCCCACCAGGGCAAAGCTTTCGCCCTCGGCCACGTCGAAGGTCACGTCACGGACGACCTTGGTGTCGCCGTAGGAAATATCCACGTCCTTGAGGGAAATCGCCGGCGCGGTCATGTGCTTTCTCCTGCGGTACGGTCGAGGACGGGCAACTCGTCCCGGGTTTCCTGCATCCGGGGCTGCGCCGCCAGCAGACCCTGGGTGTAGGGGTGCTGCGCCTTGTGCAGATCGGCGGCGGCGCAGCTTTCGACGACGCGGCCGGCGTTCATCACCAGGATGCGGTCGCAGTAGCGCGCCACCAGGTTCAGGTCGTGGGAGATCAGGATCAGCCCCATGCCGTTGCCGGTGACCAGTTCCTCGATCAGGTCCAGCACCTGGGCCTGGACCGAGACATCCAGCGCCGAGGTCGGCTCATCCGCGATCAAGAGCTGCGGGCGGGGGATCAGCATCATGGCGATCATCACCCGCTGGCCCATGCCGCCCGACACCTCATGCGGGTACATCTGCGCCACCCGTTCGGGATCGTTGATGCGCACCGAGGTCAGCATCTCGATCACCCGGGCCTGCAGGTCGCGGCGCGGCAGGCGTTCATGCACCTTCAGCGCCTCGGCGATCTGTTCGCCGATGGTCATCACCGGGTTCAGGGAGAACTTCGGATCCTGCATGATCATCGAGATCCGCGCGCCCCGGATGCCGCGCATCTGCCGCGCGCTCTGGGCCGCCAGCTCCAGCCCGTCGAAGCGCAGAACATCCGCCGTCTGGCGGCCCGGGGTGCGGATCAGGCGCAGGATGGCGCGGCCGGTCATCGACTTGCCCGAGCCGCTTTCGCCGACGATGCCCAGACGTTCCTCGCGACCCAGGGTGAAGGAGAGGCCTTTCACCACCTCTACCGGCCCCGTCGGCGTGGCGAAGCTGACGCGGAGGTTCTCGACCTCCAGCAATGGTGCCTGTTGATCGCTCATTTCGCGCCCCCCTGTTTCGGATCCAACACGTCGCGCAGCCCGTCGCCCAGGAAGCAGAAGCCCAGAGAGACGAGGATGATGGCAAAGCCCGGCATGGTGGCAACCCACCACTGGTCCAGGATGAAGGTCCGCCCGCGCGAGATCATCGCGCCCCATTCCGGCAAGGGCGGCTGCGCGCCGAGGCCGAGGAAGCCGAGGCCGGCGGCGGTCAGGATGATGCCCGCCATGTCCAGCGTGACCCGCACGATCATCGACGAGGTGCAGAGCGGCAGCACGTGGCGGAAGATGATCCGCCCGTGCGAACCGCCGACCAGACGCACCGCCTGGATGTACTCGGCATTGCGGAAGGTCAGGGTTTCGGCCCGCGCGATCCGCGCATAGGCGGGCCAGGCTGTGATCGCGATGGCAATGATCGCGTTCTCGATCCCCGGCCCCAGGGCGGCCACGAAGGCCAGCGCCAGGATCAGCTTCGGCAGCGACAGGAAGACATCGGTCAGCCCCATCAGGATGCGGTCGACCCAGCCACCGAAATAGCCCGCCACGGCGCCGATGATCAGGCCGAGGGGCGCCGAGATCACCGCCACCAGCGCCACGATCATCAGCGTGATGCGCGAGCCGTAGACGACCCGGCTGAAGATGTCGCGGCCCAGCTCATCAGTGCCCATCCAGTGATCGGCCGAAGGCGGCAGCAGGCGCGCCTGCAGGTTCTGACCCACGGGGCTTTCCGGCGCGATCCAGGGGGCGAACAGGGCCGTCGCCAGCAGCAGGAGGATGATGACCATCCCCGCCACCGCCAGCGGATTGCGCATCAGCGCGGTGAACATGCGCCAGGCGCGGCCCAGGTTGGCCTGGGTCAGCGTGGCGGGACTGTCGTCCAGAAGCCAGTCACGGGTGCTCATCAGCGGCTCCTCGGGTCGAGGACGCGGTAGAGCACGTCCGACACTTTGTTGATCAGGATGAAGACCGAGCCGATGACCAGCGTGGCCCCGAGCACGGCATTCATGTCGGCGTTCAGCAGGGCCACCGTCAGGTAGTTGCCGATGCCGGGCCAGCTGAAGACGGTCTCGATCATCACCGAACCTTCCAGCAGGGCCGCGTAGCTGAGGCCGATGACGGTGATCAGCGGCACGCGGATCGGCTTGAACCCATGCGACCAGATCACCCGCCATTCCGGCACGCCCTTCACGCGGGCGGTGGTGATGAACTCCTGCCCCAGCTGGTCGAGCATGAAGCTCCGGGTCATCCGCGCGATGAAGGCGAGGGAGAAGAACCCGAGGATGGAGGCGGGCAGCAGCAGGTGCGACAGGGCGTTCCAGAAGACCGTCCAGTCACCCGCGATGGCCGCGTCGATCAGCATCACGTTGGTCACCGGCGGCACCAGCCCTTCGTAGAAGATGTCCAGACGCCCCGGCCCCGCGACCCAGCCCAGCCCGGCGTAGAAGACCGCCAGCCCGACGAGGCCCAGCCAGAAGGCCGGCACCGAATAGCCCAGCAGGGCGAAGACGCGCATCACCTGGTCGACCCATTCGCCGCGCCGCGTGGCGGCCCAGACGCCCGCGGGCACGCCCAGCACGACACCGATGATGATGCCCAGCGTCGCCATTTCCAGCGTCGCCGGGAAGACCCGCGCCAGGTCTTCGGCCACGGGCCGGTTGGTCGAGATGGAGCGTCCGAGGTCGCCCTGCGCCACCGACCAGACGTAATCGAGGAACTGCACGATCATTGGCCGGTCCAGCCCCATGGCGATCCGCGCCGCGTCGTATTGCTCCTGCGTGGCGCGGTCGCCGACCACCGACAAGACGGGGTCGATGGGCACCACGCGCCCGATGAAGAAGGTGATCGCCAGCAGCCCGAGGAAGGTCAGCATGGTGACGACGACAAAGCCGCCAACCCCCCGCGCCCGCCGCCCGGCGCGCACCGCCAATGTTGTGTCTGTAGCCAAGGTCCGCGCCTCCTCCGGCATCGTCCAGGTGAAAAACTCTCCGCCCAGATTACAAAATTTTTTGCTATAGTAAAAATTTTTTTGTAGCCTGTGGGAAACGACCCGGAGGAAACGCCCATGGCGAGGGAGAAGCACAAGGCGGACCCGCAGATCGGCCCGCTGATCCGCAGACGGCGCAAGCAGCTTGGCCTGACGCTTCAGGCGCTGTGCGACCGCGCGGGGGTTTCCGTCGGCTACCTCAGCCAGGTGGAACGCGACAACGCCACGCCCTCGCTGGGCACCCTGGCGCAGATCGCCGACGGGCTGGAGGTCGGGCTGGAGTTCTTCATCGCCGCCCCCGGCCCCGGTGATTCCCTGACGCGCGCCGAAACCCGCCCCCAATTCTCGCTCAACGGGTCCTCGATCGGCTACGAAAATCTGGCCACCGACTTCCCCGGCGCCGAATTGTCCAGCTACATCCTGCACGTGCCGCCCGGCTATGCCTCCGAAGAGGTCAGCCATGAGGGCGAGGAGATCATCTATATCCTCGACGGCGAGATCACGCAGACGCTGGACGGCCAGGTGATCCGCATGACCGCCGGCGACAGCCTGCACTACAGTGGGTTGCGGCCACATTCCTGGACCAACCCCAGCGACCGCCCCGCCCGGCTGCTGTGGACCGGCACGCTGGCCGTGCTGAACCGCAAGGGCGCAATGAAATTGCCCGAGATGGCCCCGCTCGACGCCTGAGCGACCATCCCGGATCAACAAGAAGACCCAACAAGGAGAGAGTGATGAAACTGCTGAAACCCGCGCTTCTGGCCTCGGCCATGGCGCTTCCGCTGACGGGCGTCGCCCTGGCGGAGACCCCCGATTCCATGCTGGTCGTGGCCCAGAACATCGACGACATCGTCGCCATCGACCCCGCCCAGGCCTATGAATTCACCTCCGGCGAACTGGTCACCAACCTCTACGACCGGCTGGTGCAATACGACGCCGAGGATACCACCGTGCTGGCCCCGGGCCTGGCGTCGGAATGGACCGCGGATGCGGAGGCCAAGACCATCACCTTCACCCTGCGGGACGGTGCCACCTTTGCCTCCGGCAACCCGGTGACGGCCGAGGACGTGACCTATTCGCTGGGCCGCGTGATCAAGCTGAACCTGACGCCGGCCTTCATCCTGGCGCAACTGGGCTGGACCGCCGAGAACGTCGACGACATGGTCACCGCCGACGGCGACACCGTGACCGTGCGTTACGAGGGCGACTTCTCCCCCGCCTTCGTGCTGAACGTCCTGGCCTCGCGCCCCGCGTCGATCGTCGACAGCGTGCTGGTGATGGAGCACGAAGAAGACGGCGACATGGGCAACGCCTGGCTGAACGCCAATTCCGCCGGCTCCGGTCCCTTCTCGCTGGACAGCTACACGCCCGGCCAGATGGTCCGCCTGGCCGCCAACGAAGACTACTTCAATGGCGCCCCGGAGATGCAGCAGGTCATCATCCGCCACGTGGCAGAGGCCGCGACCCAGCAGTTGCTGCTGGAACAGGGCGACATCGACATGGCGCGCAATCTGACGCCGGACCAGATCGCCTCGCTGTCCTCAGACGAGATCAAAGTGGAGACCTTCCCCCAGGCCGCCGTCCACTTCCTGTCGTTCAACCAGAAGACCGAGAGCCTGACCGATCCCGCCGTCTGGGAGGCCGCGCGCTACCTGGTCGACTACACCGGCATGACCGACACGATCATCAACGGCCAGATGGAGGTCCATCAGGCCTTCTGGCCGAAGGGTTTCCCCGGCTCCTACGACGAGACGCCTTTCACCTATGATCCCGAGAAGGCCAAGCAGATCCTGGAAGACGCGGGCATCGAGACCCCGATCCAGGTCACCCTGGACGTGATCAACGCCGCCCCCTTCACCGACATGGCGCAATCGCTGCAGGCCAGCTTTGCCGATGCGGGCATCGATTTCGAGATCCTGCCCGGCACCGGCGCCCAGGTGATCACCAAGTACCGCGAGCGGACCCACCAGGCGATGCTGCTGTACTGGGGCCCCGACTTCATGGACCCGCATTCCAACGCCAAGGCCTTCGCCTACAACTCCGACAACTCGGACGAGAACTACCAGGCGACCACCACCTGGCGGAATGCCTGGGCCGTGCCGGACGAGATCAACGAAGAGACCATGGCCGCCCTGTCGGAATCCGACCCGGAGACCCGACTGGAGATGTACCGCGACCTGCAGCAGAAGGTGCAGGAAAACTCGCCCATCGTCATCATGTTCCAGGCCTCCTACCAGGTCGCCATGGACGCGGACGTGACGGGCTACGTCAACGGTGCCACCTCGGACTTCGTCTACTACCGGCTGGTCGACAAGGAGTGATCCGCGACCACGCCTAACCACCCCCAGGGTCGCCGGACATCCGGCGGCCCGTTTCGTTTCAGGAGTTTTCCATGTCCTACATGAAGCAGGCCGACGCGCGCCTGGCCCGCCTGCGCGCCCGCATGGCCGAAACCGGCACCGACCTGGTGGTGCTGGGCCCGTCCAGCCACATGATTTGGCTGACCGGCGTCAGCCCGCATGGCGACGAGCGGCCGGTGATGCTGCTGGTCACCGCCAGCTTCGCGGGCTTCCTCATGCCGCTGCTGAACGCCGACGCCGCACGCAAGGACACCCCGCTGCCCCTTTACACATGGGCCGACGACGATGGCCCCGAGGCAGCGCTGGACCGGCTGCTGACCGACTGCGACGCCAAGCGGCCCGAGCTGTCGGTGGTGCTGGACGAGACCATGCGCGCCGACTTCGCCCTGCGCCTGCTGGACGCGCTGGACAGCCCCCGCCGCCGCTTCACCACCGACACGGTGGGCCTTCTGCGCACCCACAAGGATGCCGAGGAAGACGCCCGCATCAAGGCCGCGCACCTGCTGAACGACCAGGCGGTCGAGGCGACCTTTGCCGCGCTCAAGCCCGGCATGACCGAGGCGCAGGTGGTCGACATGCTGGCCGATTACTACAAGGACCACGGCGCGAAGATGGCGTTCTCGCTGATCTGCTTCGGCGAAAACGGCGCCTATCCGCACCACCATTCCGGCGACACCCAGCTGAAGGACGGCATGGCGGTGATGTTCGACACCGGCTGCTACCTTGATGGCTACCCCTCCGACATGACCCGCTGCCGCTGGTTCGGCGCGACGCCCGATCCGGAGTACCTGAAGGTCCGTGACATCGTGGAAGAGGCCGTGCAGGCCGCCGTCGCCGCCGCCAAGCCCGGCGCGCGCGCCTGCGACGTGGACGCCGCCGCCCGCAACGTCATCACCGAGGCGGGCTATGGCCCCTACTTTCTGCACCGCACCGGCCACGGCCTGGGCATCGACGTGCACGAGGAACCCTATATCACCGGCACCTCCGAACGGGTGCTGGAAGTGGGCAACGTCTTCTCGATCGAGCCGGGCATCTACCTGGAAGGCAAGTTCGGCGTCCGCCTGGAAGAGATCGTGATCCTGCGCGAGGATGGCGCCGAGATCTTCTCGGAGATGCCCCGCGTCTGAGGCCCCGCCTGAGACGACACGCCCGAGACGACCCGCGCGCCGCTCTGGCCGGCGCGCGGGTCCCCCCGGCTCCCGTTTTTCGCAACAATCTTGATCTTGGCATGCATATTTGGAACGATGGCGCTCCGGGGCGCGGTCGAACCGCGCCATCGACGCACCTTTGGGAGGAGGGGCCGTGATCGAGAAATTCACCTCGTCGTCCATACCGACGGGCCGCAGGCTCGATTTCTGGAACGAGCTTTGCGAACAGAGCCTGCGAGGCACCACCGTCGACAGTGAAAGCCGCGCGTTCCGGGCCGAGATGTGGCGGCTGTCTCTTGGGGACACCACGCTGCTGCGACCGCGGTCCGATGCCTCGACCGTGCGCCGTCCGGCGGATCCGTCCGGCTGCGAGGGGCGATCCGTGGTGTTGCACATGCAGGTCGGGGGCCGCTCTCGGATGCAGCTGCGCGACCGCACCATCGAGCTGGCGCCCGGGGATTTCGTCCTGACCGATGCGGGCCACGGCTATGTGTTCGACTTGTCGCAGGGCCATGACCTGATCGTCGTCGAAATGCCGATGGAGGTCCTGCAAAGCCGCATCGACGGGCTGGCCGGCCACCTCGACCGGGCGCAGACCATCTTCACCCCCGGCGGGCGACTCTTTCGTGAATTCCTCTTCTCGCTCTGGCGGCAGGATTACATCGGCGCAGGCGATCCGGTCTTCGGACAGGGCGCCTCGCAGGTGCTGGCCGATCTCTGGGTCATGGCCCTGCGCCAGGGGCAGGAGGAACCCCAGGCGCTGAAGGGACGCAAGGAGGCGCTGCGCCAGCGCATCCTGGCCTTCATGGATGCGGAACTCTTCGACCCGGAGTTGACCATCGCCCAGATCGCCAGCGAGTTCGGCCTGTCACCGCGCAGCCTGCAGGCGCTGTTTTCCGAGATGGGCACGACGCCCACCCGCTACATCCTGTCAAAACGCCTGGACCGCGCCGCCGATTGCCTGCTGGCCGAACCCGGGCGCTCGGTGACCGAGATCGCCTTCGAACAGGGCTTCAACGACAGCGCCTATTTCGCCCGCCGCTTCCGCGCCAAGTTCGGCGTGACCCCGACCCAATGGCGCCAGCGCACCTGAACCGCTCGCGCATTTGTCCCGTCTTACCTGCGTCTAAATCCAAGTCGCCTCCCGTCCCGTCTGCCACTCTCATCGGACCAACGCGCGAACGGGAGGAGGCCGCGGAGGGTGGGCAGCGATGCCCCCGCCACGGTTGCGCCAAGGAGGAGGTATCTCGACGCCGGGCCCCTGCCCGGTTCAGGTCGGGCGCTGCCTTGCGCTCTCCCGTTCCGCAGGAACGGCAAAGGAGAGCCAGCATGAAAGACGACGCAAGCGCAGTGATGACCACCCCGCCCTCGGACGCCTTCCGCATCGTGGATGTCCCCGACCCCTTCAAGGAGCTTGCAGCGCGCCGGGGCGCGGAAGGAACTTTCGTCGGGACGGACGAAGCCGAAAGTCCCTGGATTCCCTTCGGCGACAACGCCGCGATCCGCCACCTGGCCTTCGATGTGCGCAACAACATCTTTTCCAACGTTCTCTGGATCAAGAAGCCAGGCGTCATCGGCACCCATTATCATCGCGGCCAGATCGTGATGATCTGCCTCGAAGGCAGCGCCCGCTACCTGGAATACGACTGGGTCGCCACTCCCGGGGCGTTCATCCAGGAAGCGCCGGGCGAGGCGCACACCCTGGTCACCGATCATCCCCAGGGCACCAAGCTCTTCGGCTGGATGCAGGGCGCGATCGACTTCTACGATGAAGACGCAAACTTCTCGTTCACCGCGGATGTCTGGTGGTTCATGAACCACTACGAGACCTACTGCAAAGAGAACGGTCTGGAGATCAACGAGCAGCTCTACATCTAAGGGCGCCATCCACCAGGAGACAGCGCCGGGCGGGGAGGAGACCGCGCCCGGTGCAGCCATCCAGGCTTCGGCCACAGTACATTCAGGGAGGACGACATGGCCACCATGTCACAGGCGGGCGCAGGCAAGCAGCGGTCCGCACGGTATCAGTTCATCATGGTCGCGCTTCTCAGCCTGACCTTCGGCGTGGTCTTCTTCGACCGCAACGCCCTGGGCTTTCTCATGCCCTTCATCAAGCCCGAACTGGGGCTGAACAATTCGCAGATCGGCATGCTGGCCTCTGCCCTGTCGCTGACTTGGGCCGTGTCGGCCTTCCTCATCGGGCGGTTGTCCGACAGCCTGGGCAAGCGCAAGACGCTGCTGATCGCCTCGACCGTGGCATTCTCGCTCTGCTCGGTGCTCTCGGGCCTTGCGGGCAGCTTTGCCCTCCTGCTGGGCGCGCGCCTCCTGATGGGCGCCGCCGAGGGTGGCTTCATGCCCATCGCCCACACCATGGTCGCCGCCGAGGTCTCGCCCAAGCGGCGCGGGCTGGCGCAGGGGATCACCCAGAACTTCGGCTCGAACCTGCTGGGCTCCTTCGTGGCGCCCGTCCTGCTGGTCGGTTTCGCCACCATGTTCGGCTGGCGCGAGGCCTTCTACCTGGCCGGTGTGCCCGGGCTGCTGTGCGCCCTGATGATGTGGTTCTACCTGGATGAGCCCGCCGCGCCGCCCAAACACGACGGCCCCAAGGCCTCGGCAATGGAAGTGCTGCGGAACCGCAATGTGCTGATCTGCGTCTTGCTGTCGATCCTGCTGGTGTCCTACCTGGTGATCTGCTGGGCCTTCATGCCCCTGTTCCTGACACAGCAACGGGGCATCGCGCCGGAAAGCATGGGCTGGCTGATGGGCTCGCTTGGCATCTCCGCCACCATCGGCAGCTTCCTGGTTGCTGGCCTGTCGGACAAGTACGGGCGCAAGCCGGTCATGACGCTGATGCCCCTGCTCGGCCTCCTGTTGCCCTTCGGCGCGCTCTACTTCGACGGGTCGCTCTGGGTGCTGGCGATCTTCTTCTTCATCGGCTGGGGCGTAAACGGGATCTTCCCGCTGTTCATGGCCACCGTGCCCTCAGAAAGCGTCGATCCGCGGTACGTGGCCACCGCGCTTGGCCTGTCGATGGGCCTGGGCGAGGCGCTTGGCGGGGTTCTTGCGCCCTCGCTGGCCGGGGTCGCCGCCGATGCAGTGGGCCTGCAGGCGCCGATCTGGATCATGGCGGGGCTGTCGCTGGCCTCCTTCGTGATCGCGATGTTCCTGAAGGAAACCGCGCCCAGCCAGATCGGCAAGGCCGCGCCGGTCGCCACCGCCGCCGAATAAGACGTCACCTGACGATCCTGGGGACCCGCCGCGCCATGCGCCCGGCGGGTCCCGCCCTTCCAGAAAGATCCCCGAGGAAAGCTCCCCATGACCACACTTGAGAAATTCGACCTGACCGGCCGCTCCGCCTTCGTGACCGGCGCCGCCTCGGGCCTGGGCCTGGCCTATGCCGAGGCGATGGCCGAGGCCGGCGCCAAGGTGACCCTGGCCGATCGCGATGCAGACGCCCTGGCCCGCGAGGTGAAGCGCCTCGACGAAGAGGGCTTCAGCGTGCGCGCGGCCTCCCTCGACATCACCGATCGCCCTGCCCTGACGGCTGCCGTCGACGCCCATGTCGCGGCCTTCGGCGGCTTCGACATTCTCTTTGCCAATGCCGGGGGCGACAGCAGTCCCGGGTTCTGGAACCCCGAGGGCCACCGCAATCCCGACGGCCAGGTCGACACCCTGGACCCGGAGGCCTGGGACCGCTCCATCGCGATCAACCTCACCGGCACCTTCAACTCGATCCGCGAAGCGGTGCGCGCGATGAAGGCCGCGGGCCGCGGCGGGTCGATCATCTGCACCTCCTCCAACGCGGCGGTGGTCAACGAACCCATTGTCGGGCTGCCCTACATGCCCGCCAAGGCCGGGGTGAAGCACATGGTCGAGCACCTGGCGCTGGAGCTGGCCGAATTCCGCATCCGCGTGAACGCCATCGCCCCCGGCCCCTTCGTGACCAACATCGGCGGCGGCTGGCTGAAGAAGGACCCTACGGTGCGCGCCAAGTGGGACAGCCTGGTGCCCCTGGGCCGCGTGGCGGAAACCGACCAGATGAAGCCGCTGGCGCTCTACCTTGCCTCGGACGCATCGGATTACATGACCGGGGCGCATCTGATGATCGATGGCGGCATGGCATTGGGAAGCTTCAAATGAACAAGGCAGCGATTTTCCAGGGCTTCGACGCCCCCCTTGCGGTGCAGGACCTGGCGATGCCAGAGCCTGCCCCCGACGGGGTGGTCCTGCGCGTCTCCCATTGCGGCATCTGCGGGTCCGACCTGCACATGGCCCACGATCCCGCCTTCGGCGCGCAGCCGGGCGATGTCTTCGGCCATGAATTCGCCGGCGAGGTTGTGGCCCTTGGCCGCGACTGCACGCAGTTGCAGGTCGGGGACCAGGTGTCGGTGATCCCGCTGGGCGGCTGCGGCCAGTGCCAGACCTGCCGCGTGGGCGAGCCCGCCTGGTGCAGCCAGATGACCCTCCAGGGCGGTGGCTACGGCCAGTTCACCACCACCACCGAGCGCCAGTGTCGCAAACTGCCCGCAGGCGTCACCGCCGAAGAGGGCGCATTGGCCGAACCTCTGGCGGTGGCCCTACACGGCGTGGCCCTGTCGGGGCTGACGGCGGGCGACCGGGTGCTGATCCTCGGCGCCGGGCCGATCGGACTGGCGACCGCCTTCTGGGCGCGCCGCCTGGGCGCCACCGCCGTCGTCGTGCAGGACATCCACCCGGAGGCGCGCGACCTGGCGCTGGCCATGGGCGCCACCGATTTCCTCTGCACCCCCGACGCCCCGGTCGAGGCCAGCGACGCGGCGCTCGGGCGCAAGGCCGACATCGTCTTTGACTGCGCGGGCGCCCCGCCCCTGCTGGCGCAGGCCATCGACCAGGTTCGGGTCAAGGGGCGGATCGTGATCCTCGCGCTCAGCACCCGGGAGACCAGTTTCATCCCATTCGCCGCGGTGTCGAAGGAGGTCGCGGTGCTGACCTCCGCCTTTTTCACCCTGCGCGAATACGAGGCGGCGCTGGACGCGCTGGCCAGCGGTGCCCCCGTGGCCGAGGCGCTGGTGACCCGGACCATTTCGCTGGACGACCTGCCGGAGGTCTTCGAGGGCATGAAGACGGGCCGCTCGCACGGAAAGGTCATCGTCTGCCCCTGAGGGGCGCGGGAAAGACTGGGACAGAAACGTCAAAGGCGCGACCGGGACCGCCGGCCACGCCTTTTCGCCCGCTGGGGACGCTCAGACCTTCTCGGTGGCCAGCTTCAGCCCGAGGGCGGCGAAGGACCCGGCGAAGACCCGGCGCAGCCAGGTCATCGCCCGCTCGCTCTGCAGCAGCCGGTCGCGCCCCGTGGCGGCCACCGCGGCGTAGCCCACGAAGACGACGAAGGTCATCGCGGTGAACCCCAGCCCCAGTTCCGCCAGCAGCCCGACCGAGCTGCCGGCCGGCACAAATTGCGGGATGAAGGCCACGAAGAACAGCGGGATCTTCGGGTTGAGGATGTTCAGCAAGATGCCGCGCCAGATCAGTTTGCCGGCCGGCGCCGCCTCGGTGGCCTGAACCGACAGGCCGCCCCGGTCCTTCAGGATGCCCCAGGCCATCCACAGGAGGTAGGCAACCCCCGCGAACTTGATCGCCTGGAAGAGCAGCGCGCTGGTGTGCAGCACCGCGGCCAGACCCGCCATCGCAACGATCAGGTGCAGGACGGTGGCGATGGTGCAGCCGGTCGCGGCCCAGATCCCCGCGCGCATCCCGCCGCCCAGGGTCGAGGAAAGCGTGTAGATGACGCCGATGCCGGGCGAGAGGCAGATGATGAAAGCGGTCAGAAGATATTCGAGGCTCACGGGAAATAACTCCATTCAAATCGGGATCCAGAGCACGCTAGCGCCGCCATGTCGCTGCGTAAACTCTTCCCTGTCCCGCATCACCCAAAGGCCGACCGGCGCCGGTACCACGCCCAGGCCATTGTCCTGCCGCAGCTCCCGCGACCCCGTTGCGGCCCTGTGTCCCGCACCTCATCCGGCCATAACCGGTTGACCCGCCCGGGCCAAAGCGCGAAGGATCGGGGACGGAGGGTCGCCCGTTGCGCTTGATCTGGTTCATCACTGTCCTTGCCTGGCTCGTCGCGGGCCTGGCACCGCTGCATGCGGCGGGCATGGGGATGACCGATGGCGCCCATGCGACCGCCTGTTGCCCCGAGACCGGGGCGACGAGCGACCACGACCAGGGACATGACAGCGCCGGACAGGCGCAGCTGCCCTGCAAGCACGCAGCGGTCTGTGCCGCGCTGATGATCCCACCACAGCTTCTCGGCCCCGCCAGCGATCTGGTGCCGGCCCGGTTGCACTGGCACGACAGCGCGCGCACCGCGCGCTCCGTTCCCCAGGTTGCGGACCCGCCACCGCCACGCCTCTGACGTTCCCGATCCGGGCCTGCGGGCCCCTTCGGCCGCGCATCCCGCGCGGCGCCAACCGGAACATCAGGACCATCCCATGAAACGCCCCCTTCCCTATGCCCTGGGCCTCGTCGCCCTGGGCGGCCTCGCCTATCTCGCCCTGCCGGCCCAGACCGACACCGCCAGCGCGGCCCCGGCCGAAGGTGATCCCATCGTCGAGATCACCTTGCCCGACACCCTCTCGCCGACCGCGCAGTTGGGCCAGCGCGCCTTCAATGCCGTCTGTGCCGATTGCCACGGTGAAAACGCCACCGGCAAGCTGGGCTTCGGCCCGCCCCTGATCCACAAGATCTACGAACCCTCGCACCACGGCGACATGGCCTTCGTCATCGCCGCCGCGCGCGGGGTGCGGGCGCATCACTGGCGCTTTGGCGACATGCCCGCGCAGCCCGGCGTCACCCCCGGAGAGGTCAAGACGATCATCGCCTTCGTGCGGGAGGTGCAACGTGCCAACGGCATCGACTGATCTGCGCCTGAGCCGCCGCGCGGTCTGCGCCGGCCTCGCCGCCCTGCCCGCGCTGCGCCCCGCCCTGGCCGCCACGCCGCCGCCCCTGCTGACCGCGCGGGAGGCCAGGGTGCAACTGGCCCCGCCGGCCTACGGCGCCACCCCGGTCTGGAGCTATGACGGCACCCTGCCCGGCCCGATGCTCCGCGCGCGTCAGGGCAGCCGGCTGGAACGGCGGCTGGTCAACGACCTGCCGGTGCCGACCTCGGTGCACTGGCACGGCATCCGCATCGACAACGCCATGGATGGCGTCGCCGGGCTGACCCAGGACCCGGTCGCCCCGGGCGGCCAGTTCGACTATGCCTTCGACCTGCCCGACGCGGGCACCTACTGGTATCATGCGCACACCAACTCAATGGAACAGGTGGCACGCGGGCTGGCGGGCGCCCTGATCGTGGACGAACCCACGCCGCCCGACGTCGACGCCGATCACATGCTGCTGCTGGACGACTGGCTGCTGAACCCCGACAACGGACATTTCGTCGACGGGTTCGACCACCCGATGACGCGGAGCCACGCGGGCCGCATGGGAAACCTGATGGGGGTCAACGGGCGGCATGACTTCGCGCTGCAGGCCCGGCAGAACGACCGTCTGCGCCTGCGGCTGATCAATGGCGCCAACGCCCGCATCTTCGTGCTGACACTGGAGGGGCTGACCGGCTGGCGCGTGGCGCTGGACGGGATGCCGCTGGA
Organism: Pseudooceanicola marinus; assembly: GCF_002786295.1. Lineage (GTDB taxonomy): Bacteria > Pseudomonadota > Alphaproteobacteria > Rhodobacterales > Rhodobacteraceae > Pseudooceanicola > Pseudooceanicola marinus. The sequence continues at coordinate 234,640 of NZ_PGTC01000029.1, forward strand.
GACGCCCGAGATGGTGGACGGCCAGCTGATCCTCGCCCCGGCGCAGCGCATCGATCTGATCGTCGATGTCACCGCCGAGGCGGGCACCACGGCAGGACTGCTGTCGGGTACCGAGGCCGACGGCTGGCGTCTGCTGGCCGAGGTCGCAGTGACGGGCCGCGCCGCGCGGACGCCGCGCGAGGCGCCCGTGCCCCTGCCGCCCAATCCCCGCATGGTGGTGCCCGGCGCAGCCGATGCGCCGCTGCTGGAGATGCCCCTTCAGGGCGGCGCCATGCGGGGCATGACCTCCGGCCGTTACCAGGGGCAGGAGATGGGCTTTCGCGCCCTGATGCAGCGCGGCCAGTACTGGGCCCTGGCCGGTCAGGTCGGCCTGGGGCCGGAGCCCTTTGCCCGCCTGTCGCGCGGCGAGACGGCGCGGATCGCGATGACCAACGACACGATCTTCCCCCATGCCATGCACCTGCACGGCATGCATTTCCGACAGACCGGGCCGGACGGGCGGCACGGGCCCTTGCGCGACACGGCCCTGCTGATGCCCGACGACCGGGTCGAGATCGCCTTCGTCGCCGACAACCCGGGCAAATGGCTGCTGCACTGCCACATGTTGGGCCACGCGGCCTCCGGCATGACCCACTGGATCGAGGTGGCCTGAGGCCACCCACCGGGGCGGCCTCAGGCGCCGCCCCTGCCCCGACACACGCGAAACGCCCCGGACGAAGCCGGAACCTCTGCCGGTTCCGCTCCGTTTGTCCCCAAGGCAGGAGATCTTCATGACCCATGCGCACACCCACCCCGACAGCCACCAACCCGCCGACGGCGACGAGGCGATCACCCGCGACCCGGTCTGCGGGATGCTGGTCGACCCGGACGCGGACAAGCCGACCGCCGAACATGACGGGCACCTCTACCACTTCTGCTCCTCCGGATGCCGGGACACGTTCCGCGCCGCGCCGCAGGACTATCTGACTGCCACCGATCCTGTTTGCGGCATGGAGGTCGACCGCTCCACCGCCGCGCATATGCTGAAACACGAGGGCCAGAAGGTCTATTTCTGCTCCGCCCACTGCCAGGAGAAATTCGAGGCCGATCCGCAAGCCTACGCAGACGGCGTGCCCGCCCCCGAACCGATGCCCGAGGGAACGCAGTACACCTGCCCCATGCACCCCGAGATCATCCGCGACGCCCCGGGCGATTGCCCGAAATGCGGCATGGCACTGGAGCCGATGACGCCCTCCGCCGACAGTGGCCCCAACCCCGAATACGTTGATTTCAAGCGCCGCCTGGCGATCACGGCCCCGCTGGCCGCCCTGGTCTTCGTGCTGGAGATGGGCAGCCACATCGGCATCCCCTTCGCCGACTGGATCGGGCACACCGCCTTCGGTTGGCTCCAATTCGCCCTGGCCACGCCGGTGGTGCTGATCTGCTGGCCCTTCTTCAAACGGGGCTGGGCCTCTGTCACCAACCGCTCGCCCAACATGTGGACGCTGATCGCGCTCGGCACCGGGGCAGCCTATGTCTTTTCCGTCGTGTCGCTGCTGGCGCCCGGCCTCTTCCCCGCCGCCATGCGCGACGACATGGGTATGACGCCGGTCTACTTCGAGGCCGCCGCCGTGATCCTGGTGCTGGTGCTGATCGGACAGGTCATGGAACTGGCCGCGCGGGAGAAGACGGGGGACGCGATCCGCGCCCTGATGGACCTCGCGCCGAAGACCGCGCGCCGGGTCAGCGACGGTGACGAGGAAGATGTGCCGCTGGACCAGCTGGCGCAGGGCGACATCCTGCGCGTGCGCCCGGGCGAAAGCGTGCCGGTGGACGGCGTGGTGACCGAGGGCCGCTCCTCCGTCGATGAAAGCATGATCACCGGCGAACCCGTCCCGGTGGAGAAGACCGAAGGCGAGCCGGTCACCGGGGGCACGCTGAACAAGTCCGGCAGCTTCCTGATGCGGGCCGAGACGGTGGGTGCCGATACGACGCTGTCGCGCATCGTGGACATGGTATCGAAGGCGCAACGCTCGCGCGCGCCGATCCAGGGCACGGCGGACCGGGTCGCCGCCTACTTCGTCCCCGCCGTGGTGGGCGTCGCGCTCCTGGCCTTTGTCGCCTGGGCGGCCTTCGGCCCCTCGCCCGCCCTGTCCTACGCCTTCGTCGCCGCCGTTTCGGTGCTGATCATCGCCTGTCCCTGTGCCCTGGGCCTGGCGACACCCATGTCGATCATGGTCGCCACCGGACGCGGCGCCTCCGCCGGGGTGCTGATCCGCGACGCCGAGGCGCTGGAGCGCTTCGCCTCCGTCGAGGTGTTGGTGGTCGACAAGACCGGCACCCTGACCGAGGGCAAGCCCGCGCTGACGGATGTGGAGCCTGAGGGGATCGACAAGACGGCGTTCCTCACCCTGGTCGCCGCCCTTGAACGCGGGTCGGAGCACCCGCTGGCCGAAGCCATCGTCACCGGCGCCCGCGAGGCCGGGGCCGAGGACAGGGACGCGCAGGACTTCGACGCCGTGACCGGCCAGGGCGTCACCGGCACCGTGGACGGCCAGCGCGTGGCCCTGGGCAATGCCGCGCTGATGAAGGGCGAAGGCGTCGACATCAACGCTCTGACCGATCGGGCCGAGGCCCTGCAGGCCGAGGGCAAGACCGCGATGTATGTCGCCATCGACGGACAGGCCGTCGGTCTGATTGCCGTGGCCGACCGCATCAAGGAGACCACGCCGGAGGCCATCCGCGCCCTGCACGACGCGGGCCTGCGCATCGTCATGGCCACCGGCGATGCCGAGGCCACGGCGCGGGCTGTGGCGGGGGAGCTGGGCATCGACGAGGTCCACGCCGGTGTCAGCCCCGAAGACAAGCACGCCCTGATCGAGAAACTGCGCGGTGAGGGCCTGTCGGTCGCCATGGCCGGCGATGGGGTCAACGACGCCCCGGCCCTGGCCGCCGCAGACGTGGGCATCGCCATGGGCACCGGCGCCGACGTGGCGGTGGAAAGCGCGGGCGTCACGCTGGTGAAGGGGGAGCTGACGGGTATCGTCCGGGCTCGCCACCTGGCGGAGGCGACCATGCGCAACATCCGGCAGAACCTGTTCTTCGCCTTCGTCTACAACTCGGCCGGCGTACCCCTGGCAGCCGGCATCCTCTACCCGTTCTTCGGCGTGCTGCTGTCGCCGATCGTGGCGGCGGCGGCGATGAGCCTGTCGTCGGTCTCGGTGATCGGCAACGCCCTGCGGCTGCGTGCGAAGAAGCTCTGACCGGGTCTGAGGACAGCGCGCAAACTGCCCTCGCGTCCATCGCGGGGGCACCATGCCGCAATGAAGCGGCCAACCGAAAAGGCCTCGGTGGCCTGCGCACCGCAAGGACGGCTGAGCTATCGTAGTGGGGGGAGGTGGTACCGCCTCCCCGGTTTGAACGGGGGACCTCTGGATCCACAATCGATAATCTCTCCCAAAAATAAAATAAAAACATCAGCTTACATAGGGGAGTTGTGTCTCATGGCAAACAAGAGCGGATTCAAACATTTTTGCCCCCATGTATCGTGAAAGTCCTACTGACAACTGTCCCTTCGAAGACTTCTGTCCTCGCCCACCAAGACACAGGGCGCCTTGAGGTCCGCCACCCGCGTCATTCAGGATCTAAAACAGAGCAATGAACCACACTGCGTGACAAAGCTAAGCGCCCCTAGACTAACGATTATTAATAGAGAATAGAATAGCGTCGAAGCTTCATTTCGATCTCCGAGAAAGAAACGGGCTTTTTCAGGCAATCTTTTGCGCCCGCCTCAAGAGCCCTGCGCAAGAGGTCATCGTCGGCATTGCTACTGACCATCAAGATCGGGGTCTTCCGATGGGTTGTCGTCTGATGGACAAGTCTGCAAAACTCCAGCCCGTCAATTTCAGGCATCATAAAGTCGGTGAGGATTATATCAACCTCGACTTCTCCCTTTAATAGATCCTCCAAAGCCGTCCTGGGATCACTGTAAGACGCGACACAGCTAAAACCAAGTTCGCTGAGGCATATTCGTGTGAACTCGCGAGCGACATCAGAATCATCAACGATGGCCACTTTATTTTTCATCCCAGTCGATCCTAAAGTATATTTCTAGTGACATCCCCAAAAGAAGCACACCATGAATTCCGAAATGTGCGCGCGCCAAGCTCTTCAAGGGAACCTATCTTCAAGAAGCCACCACCAGTTATGCAGCCCTTACCTCAGGCTCACACCCCACAACCTAAATCCTTTTTCCGACGAAAGTTTTGGAGAAAACTCGCACGCATGCGATATCGCCGTGCTCCCAGACCAACTCGCCTTGTGCCGTGCTATACTCACCAAGACGCACACACGCGATGGCCTGCGGGTTAACACGGGAAGCGCCTTCAGCGGCTTGGCGGGTATTTCGAAACTGAACGATCATTAGCTTGTCCTCCTGTGATCATGACTTGATCTTCACACATTGTCGCACTGAATGCGCGTCAGCTGAGGCATAGGCGCTCTACTCTTCCGTATACCCATACCAGCACGCGCATAAGACAAATGGCAGCCGAGGCTGCCACTCAACCTGTTAAAATTCGAGGAGTAGCCCTCGTTCCCCCGAAAATATCGTTCGCATGTGAGAATCGAATTCGCTCCAACTGATCACAGCACGGTTCCCGGCAATGCCGTGGTAATGGGAGCGTCCGTTGGACGTGGGAAAGGCCGCCCAAATCCGGGCCAGGTTCTCCATGAAGCGATGACGGCTGATTTCCCCATCCAGGAATGCAGGCAATCCGGCATCCACCAGAAGGATATCGGCCAACCGGTCCTGAACCTCGGGGGAAAACCGCGTGTCTTGATCGACCCCCGCCTGCCGAACGACACTGTGCAGCGTCGTCGGAATGAATTGGTATCGCCCGATGGCATGGTGCTGGCCAGGGGTGCGATCAATCCAGTGGAATATCTCACCAATCGTCATTTCAGTCGGCCGCTTGCCGGGTCTGATACGTGCGCCATACTGTACGGCGTCGTAGTCCTTGGGACCGGCATCTACCCAGCCGATCAACTGCCTGAGCCTGCCGACTTGAGAGCCAGAGGCGACAAAAGCCCGCCTGTTTTGCTGAAGAGCCGTATCTCGGGAAGGAGCCTTGAGATAGATACGATCTTCCGGCCCGGGCGGGAACAGGGTGAAACCGAAATCCTTTCCAGAGAAGGCCTGATAATTTGCGAGCGAAAAAGGCTCGGCGGCAAGTTCTTTGCCTAGAGAAATCGTTGTCAGCGCGATGGCAAGGACGGCAGCATATCCTTTCCGTTTCATGTCTCACTCCATGTGTTGATCTAGCATGGAGCAATTGTGCCAACCCGCCTTCCCACTCTCACGGGTGCAGAGAGACAGTCGGAACCTCGAAAGTATATTCGGTGTCGCAACCCGGATATGACACTGCGCCTGAGTGCGCTCGACTTGCCTTTCGCTTCAAGAAAAGGGACCACGCCACTGATGCGCATGTGGCGTGGTCCGCCCCGGGAAACTTTGAAATCAGTTGCCCAGGAAGCCGTCGAGCTGGTCCCAAAGAGAGGTGTCGAGCAAGAGATTGAAGCGGAGATAGAAGCCTTCCTGATAAAGATCGCCGGCCCCGGGCATGCTCCGGTTCGACTTGTTGTAGCCCACGGCCAGGAGTGTGCCCTTACGGGGAGAGAAGCCGAACTCTGCGCCCAATCCACTTGCGGAACTGTCGCGGTCATCCCAGAGATGGGTTGCGTTCAACCCGATCTGGAAGCGATCATCCCCGAACTCGTAATTCACTCCTGCCTGCAACAGCTGTGTGGTGGAGGCTGCGGAGACATCCGAACCGGTCGCGACACTCTGATGCTGACCTGCATATTTGCCATTCAGGCGCAGATCCTGATCAATCTCATAGGACGCGTCCACGGACCACAGATGGGTTTCCGAGCGGCCATAGCGCTCCTCGAGGCGGTGCTCGTACCAGGCCAGCACCTCGAGCCGCGGGTCGGCAACCGGTCGATAGGCAAGCCCGGCTCTTGTGCGCATACGAATGTGGTCCTCGCCGTTGCGCTGGTCGACTGCAAGTCGTGTCCGGCCCAGCACCGTCAGGTCCGGAGTGACCTCGCCTGCGAGGCCAAGGCTGGCATAATAGGTCTGGCCACTCGGCTCGAACGTCGTTTCGAGATCGGCATCACCAACCCAGGCGCCATCGCCCGACTCCCATTTCGCACCAAACGCGACCGAGGTCAGTTCGTGCTCATTGGTTTCCATCTGCCGCGAATGCTCCACGCCCAGAGTGAAGCTGGTCAGATCATTCGGCTTCCAGGTCGCCATGAGTGACTGGTTCAGGGTCGTCTCGATCTCGTTCGCACCTCGGGAAAGCTCAGTCGACCCCTCCAGCCATTCATTCAGCTCATAGGAAAACCCCAGGACTGATCGGGTGATCACAGCCTCATCGCCAAAGGTCAGTTCAACTTCATTGTATGCACGCCAGCCTGGCTTCGGCTCCTTGTACATCCCCAGCGTCAATTCGGGATCGTGACCCTGTCCGGAGAGAGGATAGCGCAGCCGCGCTTCAATGGTGGTGCCAGGCCGGGTCTTTGGCATCCAGTGGGCACCCAGAATGAGCGAGGTCGTGTCCTCGCGGGCGGTTCCCCGACGGTCACGCTGATACTCGATCCCCAGATCACCGCGAAACTGCGGGCTGAAACGACGCGAGTAAAGCGCGTCGAGTGTCAGTCGATCAAATGAGTTGATCCTGTCACGGGTCCATTCGGCCCCGATCACCAGGTCACTCTTACGATCCAGCTCAAGACCATAGCTCAACCGGACCTGGCTTGTGCCTGGTCGTGCAAGCCCACCATTTGCGGAAAAGTTATGTCCGGTATGGATTGCCTCGAACGTCAGCCGCTCGGTTTCGGAGATGAACTCATAGGACAGACGCGCAGCAGTGTCACGGATCCCGTTTTCATCCTCGCTGTGCGCAACTTCTGCCTCCCACACACCACCATTACCACGATCATGGCGCAGATAGGCGGATTGCAGACGCTCCCGCGCCGGGTTCCCTTCCGGTGCGTCCGCGTGAACAGCGCGCGCACCAATCGTGGTCCGCTCGGTCACGGCATAGTTGACTTCTCCTCCATAAAGCCAATACCGCTCGCTCCCGGTTTCCTCGACCTCATAGGTCACGCGGATCGAGACAGGGTTGCCGTCCGCATCGAACTGTCGCACGGGAGCATCAAAAGTGATCGTGTCACGGAAGAAGTCGAGGAGGTAATCCGTGCCACGCCGCATCACGGTACTCGAGAGGATATCCCCGCCCTCTTCGTCCCGCACAACAATTTCCACGCGCTCAGAGCCGTCGACGTAGCCCTGCAGGTTCAGGTCATAGGGCCCCGAGACACCCCGTCCCGGAATTTCCACGACCATCTGTTCCTGTCCCGTACGAGCCGCAAAGACTGTCACGGAAACACGATCGTTCTCCCAGTGCGCCTTGGCACCGGTCGTGACCCTCCGCAGCCCTCCGAGCTTGAAGGCACTGGCTTCCGGCTCGATGGCGATGTCGCCGTACAGCACGTAGGACCGCCCCTTCTCGACTTTGACGAATAGATTGCCAGAGGATTGCGCATCGGCCCCGCGCTCGGAGTTGTCGCCATAGACGGGGTAATATTCATCTCCCCGAATGTCGCGAAACAGGCGGTCTTCAGTATCCCTGTCGGAGCTGTAGCGCAGGGTCAGTAGCGCATCGCCGCGGATTACGCCCTTGAGATAGATCTCTCCACGTAGGCCGGTGGCGGTGTCCTCGAATTCGCTGAACCCGTCTGGCGAAAGAATACCGCCTCCCGAACTCCCCAGTGAGACCGCGCCCTCGATCACACCGACCAGAACGCGCTGATCGAGATCCGGAGTAAAAGTGATCCTCGCCTCAGCTTCGCCGAAGGTCCCTTTTACGCTTAGAAGATCGGGACCCGCAGCTTGGGGCGGCGTCAGGTTGAATGTCGCCTCACCATTGTCGATATATGCCTGAACGCCCGGGGTGCCAGGTCGAATGTCCGTCACGTCCCACAGCGCATTGCGTGCGGTCAGCGTCACCGTGCCCGAGGCTGGAACCGGCAGCCCTCGGGCGTCGAGCACACGCACGACTACGGGCACGGCCGAGGCCGGGTTCGCCGGCGCGGTTTCAGGCAGGATGATCTCGAAGCGTGCCGGATCGCCCGGGGCCATCATCCGGATTTCCTCGCGCACGCGCTCGATGCCAAAGCCATCGCGCCCCACCAGCGTCAACCGGTTTTCGCCTGCGTCGAGCTTGACCGCCACATAGTCGAGCGCCTGCACGTTCCCCTTCTCCCAGGAACTGCGCTCGCCCACGCGGTCTGTCCCAAGCTCCCGACCGTTCAGCAGAAGAGACAGGTTCAGGTCGGCCTTCCCTTTGATCCGGATGCTGACCGTCCGACGGCTCAGCACCGCGCCTTCTGCCAGGTCAATGAACCCTGGTGCATTGTCAAGAGACCGGATCAGGCTGTCGAGGGGTTGGAGACGTGCGGCCATCGCCGCCTTTTGCGGTAGCGTCTCGGGCAACTCTGCCGCATCGGCCCCGACAAGCATATCCGGGGTGAGCTGCGTCGTGGTTGCGATACCCGCTTCGCTGCGTGACGCCCGCACCGGGGCGCGGCTGGCCTCAATCGGCAAATCGCCGACAATGCCGGAGCGAAGCGATCCGGCTTGTTCGAAACGATCACGACGCAAGTCGATCTCCGCAAGCGCCTCAGGCGTACAAGCTTCGACAGCGAAATGTTCGGCGCGCAGTTCTCCCTTGCGCAGCGGCACGATGCGCGATCCGCCCCGGCGCAGATCATTGGTACGCGTCACGTAGACTGCGGTCCCCACTGGCAATGTCTGTTCCTGCACCACGAATGCATGGGTCACGGGACGCAACCCATAGAGCGAGTATTTTCCGTTGATATCGGTAACGACCGAGAGGCCCTCCTGCGTTACGATGCGCACACCGGGAATGCCGGGCTCGTCAATGCCGCCGCGAATGCCGTTGCGATCGCAATCCATAAAGACAGAGCCCACCACGGTCCCCTCGCGGGCAAAGACGCCGCCGGAATTGTCCAGGCGCACGACTGCGCGCGCCAGAGGCGATTGCCGCAAAGTTCCCGTTCCTGCCTGGCGACCACTGAGGATTGCCGTATTTTCGTTGCGGCCCTCGCGGGCGGCAGCCGTGAACAGCATCACGTAGCTGAGCTCGTGGCGGGCCAGGGGTTCGATGGTGCCCAAATCATGCAACAGATCGCCTGCGGCATCGCGGCGCGGATCCGCATGCCGGACACCATCCAGCGTTACGGAACCCTCTACCAGCTGTGCACCATATGGGGGGCGGTCCATCAGCTCGGCACCGATCAGCGCCTGGTCCATATTGTTGGACAGGGTCAACGTGTAGGTTACGAATTCCCCCTGCGAAATGCGATCCCGGTCAGAGGCCTTCGTCAAAGCGAGAGGCACTCCGTAGTGGGGATCGACAGGAACGTCGGAGACAAACAGTGCCCCGCCTGAATGCTGGAAGGCAGCTCCATACCCGGCATCGGCCACATTCCGTCCGAACCCGGCAAAATCCACCCGCACCGAAGGGTATTCCCAAGCGGGCGTCTCGACCAGAACGTAGCGATAGTCTCCTGCAGAGACTTCACCGAAGGCAAAGAAGCCGCGCGGATCGGTCTCGGTTCTCGCAATTTCGCGTCCGGTGATCGCGTCGACCAGTGCAATCGTGCCGCCCTCGACGGACGCATTGGTCAGCGAATTGAACAGGAAGTTCCCCGGCGAAACCAGCAGCACATCCTCAAGCATGCCCTCGCCACAGCTCGCCGTCGCGATAATCTGGTCGCCATTATCGGTGGCCATGACCTGATCGCCTGGGAGAACACGATTCATCCGGGCAAGCGGGATCGCCGTGGTCAGGAACACCCCGGTGTTCGCAGCCGTCTCGGTCGCAATGACGGTTTCGACGTCGCCGGTCGTGGCGCTGCGCAGCGTAATCGAAACCGTCTCGATGGCATTCGCCTGATTGCACGCTCCCGCAGTCAGACGCAGACGGCTATCTTCACCCGGCTGACCGATGTCCTCATCTTCCCCGGTTGTGGGGTCTACAAAAGACAGCAGCCCCCCATGTGTTCCGTCTTGCGAAAAAATCGTTGTGTTGGACCTTTGAACAGCTTCGGCGCCCAGATAGGTTTCCGCCGTGTTCCGAACCGTGACGTTCCCCAGAATCTGCGGCACGCGCACGGCGAAGACCGGATCACTAGAGCGACCGACCGGAAAATCCCCTTCGTGGAAAAACGCAACCGCGTCGATTTCGTCAGCTGCGGGAGCCACCCGTTGGAAGTCGTTCGGGCCGTCACCGCGCTGATGGTAGAGCGGCGTCATGCCGCCTTCGGAAACCACCGAATGGAAGATGCTGTTCAGGGGAATGCGGTCTCTGACCAGAACACCCCGCGCAGCCTGTCCGTCGATGCGCAGCAGGCCGCCATCGATCTCGGCATACCCAGGGATGGTCTGTTCGGAGTTATTGCGCAAACGCAGGGTGTATTCGAGAAGAACATCTTCATCGGCCTGACGGATTGTCTGGAGCTTTTCCAGCTCTAGGCCGGCGCTCACAATTTCGGTCCGGCCGGAAGCTTCGCCAGTCAAGACGGCGTCCGCCGCGCCGTCCGGGGTGGCGTTCACAAGCAGAACCGACCCTAGCGTTTGACCCGTAACAGCCGCAGTCGAGACCGCAAACTCGTAGATCAACGGGATCATATCACCGGGTGTCAGTGCAATCTGCGTGGTCGCAGTCAGTTCCTGATCACCTGAATCAATAACACCGTTGCCATTGATGTCCCGCACCAGTCTTCCATCCAGCGTGAGCATCGGCAGGTTCCGGCCCTCAACGCGCAGGGTCGCGGCAAGGCCCGTATTCCCGGTGTTCGCGACCTCGAAATAGTACTGGCCGATCGCGCCGCGTGACAGGTCCAGTTCGGTGAAGCCTTGAACCGAGATATCCGGAACGGCAGTGACCAGGGCTTCGACGGCGTTGGAGCGGACGGTCTCGACAATGCCCAGTCGAGGATTGAAATATGTGGTCTCTGCAATGTTGCGGATGATGGTCCCTGCAGGTGCGGGCGCTGCCGCTGCGGTGCCGGGGACGAGAACAGAGATAAGTGCGGCAGTCCGGATCGTTTTGCCTGCGCACAGGGAGACCGTTTGAAGAAAACCGCGCATCAGCTCGCTCCATGAAACAGATGAAAATTTGGGAAAGGTGGCACCCTCGGGGTCGGGAGGGAGACGGACCCCGAGGGTGCCTTGGCTCGCTTAGTCGTTCACGCGGACCGTGAACTCGAGCCGGGCGAACCCACCGGGGAGAACCGTGCCATGCTCGCTCGACACGTTGCTGGGCGTCACCACCGAAGTGCTGCCGGCCGGGAAGAGGCTTTCGGAGCAGGCACCACCGCAATCGGTGATCGTGGTATACGCCGGCGCCGCATCCGAGATGGTCACCTCAGTTGCTTGAGACGCACCGGTGTTCTCGGCTTCGACCATGTAGCGAATGCACTGACCGGGTTCGACGTCCTGACGGTTCTTGGTGAACATCCCCACCGAGCCGTCGCAATTGGCGTCGATGTATTGGTATTTGGTCAGCGTCATGTCGCCCGAGATGATCACGATCCGATCCTCGACCGCGTTGTCAGCGGTGTCGGCATCGGTCGCGGTCCCGGCATTGAGCGACGAGCCTAGGGTAAGGGTGCCGATCTCAGTCAGACCCGTGGTCGAAGTGGACGGGGTCTGCACGCGGTAGATCACCGAGATGCTTTCACCCGGGGCCAGCCCGTTGACGCCGGCAGAGATACCGTCGGTCAGATCGTTGAAGTTGTCGATCACCGGTTCAGATGCATCGACGACCCCGTTGCCGTTCTGGTCCCAGAAGATCGCGCCCGAGAAGTTCGACAGGCCGCTTTCGGTGATAGAACCCTCGGTGATGGCGACGTTGCCGTCGTTGGTGATGGTGTGCAGAAGCTCCACGATACCGCCGGGCGCCGCCTGCGCGCTCTGGTCATCGATGATCTGAACATCATAGATCTCGTTCACGGACACCTGGTTGACGATCCTGTCACCCTGCCCCGAAACCGAGGACACCAGCGCGATGTCCACCAGCGTATCGCCCGGTGCAGCATCGTCAGTCGGGGTCACGATGACCTGGAAGCTCTGGCTGCCGCCGGCGGGGATGGTGCCGGTGTTGGTGACCACGCTGCCGTCGGCGAGGCGGAATTCGACGGTCCAGCCGTCAGGCAGCGGCTGCGCAAGCGACAGGTTGTAGCTGTCGGACACCGGCCCCTCGTTCTGCACAACCATGTCGAAGACGACGGGCTGGCCGGGATCGGTCGCGGTGCTCACCCAGGGCGACCCGCCACTGGTCGGAGAAGCGCCATCGCCTTCGGAGCCCGCGACGCTGTTCTCGAGGTCTACCGAGGCGGCAAGCACTGCACCGGAAAACTCTGCCGTCGAGATATCGGTAACGCCAGAGCCGTCCGACGTGGTGGTGATCGTCGCCGTGTAGTTGGTGGTCGGAGTCGGCGCCAGGTCAGTGGGCAGCGTCGCGATCAGGGTGACCTTGGCGCTTTCACCGATGCCAAGCGGCCCGATCGAGCCGATGACCGGCGTAACCCCGTCGGAGCCGACGAAGCGGAAGGTCGTTCCCGCCGGGAAATCGACATTCGACACGTCGAGCGAAAGGCTGTCGGCCTCGTTCGACAGGTTGGTCAGCACGAATTCCTGACGGATCACACCACCCTGGTAGACATCACCGCTTTCGGTGACGATATCGTTGTTGGCCGCGTCGTCATCGGTGGCCGATGCAATGGCCGGATTGGCAGAACCGTCCGCGTTGATCGCGGTATCGGCGACGGCGACGGCATATTGGTTGTCGACCGTGATCGACGCCGTGTTCGACGGCGGGAACGCCGCGCCATCGACTTCCTGCGTCGCCGTGTTCGTGATGACGCCGGCATTCGCAGTGCTGGCCACGACAGCCTGGAAGGTCACGCTGCCCGACCGGCCCGAACCGACCGAGGACAGGGTAAAGTTGACGGTCTGGGAGTCGTCGTAGTCCCAGGCGATGGTCTCGCCGCCGCCGTTGGTGGCGTCGACCGCTGTCGACGCGTTGTCGTCGTCCAGCGCGCCTGCGGCATCCGACCAGGTCGCGGACCCTGGCACGTAAACGAGGTTACCGTCTAGGATGTCCTGAACCACGTAGTTGTTCGCGGCTTGCAGGCCCGTGCTGGAGTAGGTCAGCGTGATGGTGACCGTGTCGCCCGCATCGACGATGCCCGGGTTTCCGCCGGAGGCCGCGTCAGCCACCATCGACTTGACCAGTTCCACGATCGCGCCGTTCGAGATGGTCAGCGTGTCGGTGTTGGTGGCCGAAACCGCCCCGTCCAGAGCCGAGACCGAAGTGATGGTGATCGTGTCGGACCCGGTCGCGGTCGAAGGCACAGACGCCTCGATCACAACGCCGAACTGTTCGCCGGGTGCCAGGGCCGGGGTGCTGGTGATCGGGGTCGCGCTGTCGGCGATACCGTCCATGTTGGCGTCCGGGTAGAACACCAGCGCCGAGGTGTCGAGGGTGCCGGTGTCGGTTTCGACGGCAGTCAGCGCAAAGCTGTCCGGGCCGTTGCCTTCGTTGGTGACGATATGCGGCAGGAACGCCTTGCCGCCCGGGGCGATGGTCTCGTTGTTGTCCGAGGTGAGGGTCACGCCCGCCACCTGTTGAACGATCGTTTCGACAGTGTTCGAAGTCACGGTGATCGTGTCACCAGCCGAATTGGTATAGGTCGCCACGGCCTGGTTGCCGATGACCGAACCGGCCTCCGGCGCCGCAGCATAAGCGGCCGCGCCCAGAACGGCACTCACAGCCACCGCGCTTGCCGAACGCATGAAAAGAGATTGATAAGACACTGTATTAGCTCCTCAGTTCCAGATTTCGAGATATGTTGGGGCGGGCGCGATCAGTTCACGCGGACGCGGTAGGTGTTCAGGGCGACGTCATCGGCCTCGAGCGGCTCGGACAGGGTCCAGCGCACGGCCGTAATATCGGCCTCGGGCAGCGGCTCCTCACGCAGCACGCCATCCTCAGCCAGGACCTTGCGCACAGCGGGAAGTGTCGACCATTCGAGGCCCTCCTGCTTGGGATCGAGCTCGGCCTGCACCTCGAAGACGGCGGGGATCGAACTGCTCTGGCCGTCGAGGGTCAGGGAGACCCCTGCGGGAACAGGCGCCTGGACGACGAGCCCCGAGAGATCTTCGTCAGTCCCGTTCTCGTGCCGGATCTGATATTGAATCACTTCCCCAGGGCGAACGCTGTCCCGCTCGACGAGATCTTCGGCACCGTCTTGGGTCACCTCGACCACACGGAATGAAAAGTCGCTGACCAGGGACTCGGCGTGGGCCGTACCACCGATCAGGACGAGAGCAATCCCGGCAGCCGCGGCTCGGGAAAGCTTGGAGGTTTGGATAAACATGGATGTCTTCCCTTGAATGCCGGGACAAAGGCCGGCGGTTGCGATGGCGACGCTCTCGATCGGGAGGCGCCGTAACCGCATGATTTCCGGGAAGACCGAGTTTTGCAGTTGCGCGAAGGGCTAACGTACCGATCGTGCAGGGAGGACAATATGCTTTGGGATAGACGCGCCTACCGGGGTGGGACCGGTTTTACAACTTCCGCAGACAGAATGATTGGCAACGACCGTAAAAGACCGAGCTGCGTGATGTCGCGGCCGTCGACAAAATCAATGGGATTCGGATGAAAAACTCACGTTGCGGGACTCTGAAAGCCTATCCCGGTAAGACAACGCGTTCTCGGGCGAACAGACTCAGCACCAAAAAACAAAAAAATGCGCCCGATCAAACCGAGCGCATTCCCTGAACGACGAAATTTTGATCGCAGTCAAACCAAGGGAATTCACATAAATCCGGCATCCCGTGCAATCATGGCGGCATCGGTCCGGTTTTTTGCATCGAGCTTTCTGCACAGGGTCTTGACGTGAAGTTTGATCGTGACCTCCTGCAATTCCAGGTCGCGCGCGATCTCCTTGTTGGACTTCGCCTCCATCAAACCTCTCAGCACCTGCTTTTCCCTGTCCGAGAGATCCTTTTCGAAATCTGTCTCTTCTGGGTCATCCTTGCCTGACATGAAGCTCAGCGGAGCGTAGGTTTCTCCAGCGGCCATGAATCGCACGGCATTGACCAGAGATTTTACCGGAAGCGTCTTTGGCAAAAATCCGATCGCCCCCATCTCCAAAGCTTGCTCTGCAATCAGTCTCGTCGCGGTACCAGAAATCAGGCCAACCGGTTTGCCGCCATTTGCGGAAATCGCCGCCTTCAACCCTTCAAGTCCCTTCATACCTGGCATCGTATAGTCCAGCAGAACCAAGTCGAATGGACCATCCTTGTCGATCAGCTCCAGCGCCTCCTTCAGTTGACCTGCCGCAACCGTGTTCGTCGTCCCGTCGGTGTCGAGGAACATGGCGATGCTCTCGCGCACCATGTCGTGATCGTCCGCAATCAAGATGTTCAAGGTCAAGATGTTGTCCTCCCTCGCCCCCGCCTGCAATTCTCTATCGGTATAGCATTTCCTCTGAATAGTATACTCAAAGGAGAACCATCACCGCGCGCCTATGCGCCTGCTTCACCTCTATACGATGGTATAGCGCCTCTGTACTTCTGCTTTGTCCCTTCGAAGATCAGTGTGGCGTAGACATCTGCCATCATCCTTGATGGAGGTGGAAATGATGCGACCCACAAAAATTCTTCAGATCGCCACAGTCTTGGCGAGTACCCTTCTCTGGTCGGCCAGCGCACAAGCCGCAGACGATACCGTCTTGTCCGTCACGACCAGCGACACGAAAGTCGCCTACACCTTGGAGGACTTGCGCGTCCTGCCCGTCACCGTGATCGAGACGAGCACGATCTGGACTGAAGGCCCGCAGCGATTTACCGGTGTCTCACTGCACGATTTCATGACGGAGCAGGGCATTGCGGAGGGCACCATTCGGGCCACCGCAATCAACGATTACAGCGTTGAAATCCCGATGTCGGACGCCACCCAAGGCGGTCCGATCATCGCCTATGAGCGTAATGGCGAAGAGATGTCGCGCCGTGGCAAAGGACCGCTCTGGATCGTCTACCCCTATGACAGTGATCCGAAGTTCCAGACGGAAACATATTTCAGTCGCTCGATCTGGCAGCTTGATCGGCTTACTGTCGAATAGAGCGACGCCGGAAGGACAGACAATGCCGCAGAGCCAAGGAGACGCGCCGAACTGGACCAGGTCAGTCCTGGTCCTGCCTTTCGTTGTGGCGTTGGGGCTTGCTGGCTTTCTCGCATTCAGTGTGTGGAGCAGTATCAAGTCGCTCGACACCGCCCGCAGTGACAATACCCAGTGGGTTTATTCCCAACTCGAAGTCGAATACCTGAAACTTGAACGCGCCCTGGATCGCGTTCAGTCCGGCGACACGGGGGCGCTTGGCGAACTACGAAAACGCTTCGATGTCTTATACAGCCGTCTCGAGATCGCCGAACGCATGAAATCAAGCGTGGCCGCCGCTTCAGAGTTAGGTCGAATTCGCTCCGAATTGGACCAGCTCATCCCTATCGTCGACGGAGACGACAGTGCTCTCCTGACCAACCTGGAGACATTCAGACGCGGCTTGCATCAGATCGCCGGGCTTCCGCGAGACGTTGCTCTTACCTCGATCGCAGCAGCAGCAAATGCCGCCGAGGGGGAAAGACAACGCATAGTCCGGCTCATTGAAATTCTGGCTGCCGTCGTCTTTCTCGTCACGCTAACACTGATTTTTGCCGTCTTTCGTCTCGGGCGACAGGCAAAGAACCTGCGCACCGCGACGCATGAAGCCGAAGAGAACCAGCTCCGCCTCGCAACGACTCTCCGTGCATCTCTCGACGCTGTGGTGGTGATTGACGAAAATGGCTTGATCCGTGACTACAATGGTTCGGCCGAGGAAATCTTCGGGTTTTCACGCGATGAGGTTCTGGGGCGTGGCTTCACCGAGCTGATCGTCCCGGAGCACCTACGAGACCAGCAGCGTCAGAACCTCGAACATTTCAGACAAACCGGAGAGACCTTCTTCGCGGAATCAGGCCGCCGCGAATATGAAATGATGACCCGCGACGGCCGGGTTTTCCCGGTAGAGCTGTCCGTGTCGCTCGCCCGCTCTGACACCGGACCGCTTTTCGTCTCCTATATCAGGGACATCACCGAAAAAAAGCATAAAGAGCAGGAGATCCTTCAGGCCCGCGATGCAGCGCTCGAAGCCTACCGCGAGAAATCCCGCTTTTTCGCCATGATGAGCCACGAAATGCGAACGCCTCTGAACGGTGTCCTCTCCGCATTGCAATTGCTGGAGGGAAGTCCGCTCGACAAGGAGCAGAAAGGTTTCCTGACCGCTGCCATCGCGTCCGGAGACATCCTGCTTGGGCACATCAACGAAGTCCTGGCGATTGAGCGCAGTGAGACCGAGGGTACAGAGCGCAATGCTCAACCTTGTGACCTGGCAGCGCTGACTTCGGGGCTCTTGGGAATGATGGAACCGTTGGCCACCTCCGGTTATGTCCGGTTGCACTTGGACCAGCAGGGATTGGACGACCGGCTCGTATTGATCGACCCCCGCGCTATCCAGCAGGTCTTGGTTAACCTGATTAACAACGCCATCAAATTTGCCCCTGGCGGAGACGTCACCCTCAAGGCCTATTACCGACCAAGCGAAACGAACACGGGCCCTGACCGTGCCTGCTTCGAAGTCATTGATACCGGCGAGGGCATCTCTGAAGCGGACATCCCGAAAATCTTTGAAGATTTTGTCTCTCTAGACAGCCGCTACGAAAGACGCACCGGAGGTACTGGGTTGGGCTTGGGAATCGCACGGAGGCTGGTGCGCAGCATGGGTGGGGATATCGGATGCACGTCATCGCTCGGAAACGGCGCGCATTTCCACTTTGATGTTCCAATCGAAATGGCAAACACGCCAGCGGCCCGCTCTGCAGAAAAAGCACAGCGAGCAGCGCCACCGCAGAGGTCGAGCGAGCTTCTGCTCGTAGACGACAACGAGATAAACCGAGATCTCCTCAGCGCCATGTTAAAGAAGCTCGGTCACAAAGTCACACTTGCCTCGGGCGGCCAGCACGGGATCGACTTGGCCTCATCGACCAAGTTCGATGCGATCCTCATGGACATCTCCATGCCAGGCGTCAACGGGTTGCAGGCAACGCAAGCAATTAGATCGGGCAACGGTCCTAACACCGCAACGCCTATCATACCGGTCACCGCACATGCGTTACCTGCCGAAAAAAAGGAGTTTTGGGCTGCGGGCATGTCGAACTTCATTCAAAAACCGATTGATATGAAGGCATTGGGATTGGTGCTTGACGCTGTACTGAACGAACAGTCGTCCGGCAGTGCGCCCCTCGACTTTTGCCCACAAGCCGCTTCCACTTCCGTAGCCTATATCGACAACGGTCAAGTCGACCAACTCATCGAGCTACTGGGACGAGCGAGGCTCTCGGAACGGATTTCAAAGTTGGTCAGCAAGATGGACCAAGAACTCCCGGCAATTACGGAAGCGGCAGACTCGGAAGACCTGAGAGCTAAGTCTCATGCGGTGGCAGGGATGTGCGGCATGTTTGGAGCGACACGCTTGCATGCTATCTTCCAAGAGATCGAGGTAGCCTGCAAAACAGGCCGTGATCGGAAAGCACGTGAACTTGTGGAACTCCTACCAGACGTTTGGGAGGAGACTCAGAGGGCCTGGCACCACAGGGTCCGCCAGTAAGCGAAACTGCATTCATGTCCGGCTATACGTAAGCATATAGGCCCTATCCTAACGTTCCGCAGTCAAGGTTCTGATAACCCCCTAGTTTGTCTTTACCCCCGTTGAACACGGGCCAGGCGAGCAGAACAGGCGACACCCGTTTGCCACCACTCACGGACTCTGCGCGCCCGGCCGCCTCATCTTTCTGGTGAGGCGGCCTTTTGCTTTTGTGCACTTCATTAAATCTAAGGCCTATCCCTCGGCATAGTCTCTTATGCGCAAGGCCATTCCACCCAGCCATCTGATCTTTCGCTCTCAACAGAGAAATTTGCGACCTTGCTCAATAAGAAAATGCCGCTTCCTCTCCTATTCGAACAGCAATATCTCTGACGTTTTAAGGGGAGGCGGGTGATCCCAATGTGAACCTATCAGGTGGATTGATCTCCATGACGTTCAAAAAATGTGTGACACGTACCTTGATCGCCGCTTGCGCTCTGGTGTCGGCAGGCTCCGAGCTGCATGCTGGCGACTTTCAAATCGACTGGGGCGCCTTCGACTGGCCGGCTGGCGCGAAAGGGCCACTGGTGAGAACACTTCGGGACCAGTATGGATTTGAAGTCGACGCAACTGTCACGCACACAGGCCCCATTGGCAGCTATCCTGACGGGTTCGGTGGCTCGATCCCTGCGCCGGATGACGTAGATATCTTCGGTGGGTCCGTAGAATCGCTCGTCTTGATCGGCGATGCCCCACTAAATGCAGGTGCTATTGGCGACAACCGTATTGTCTCCACCGTGAGCGCGAGTTCTGGGGGCGTGGCAATTCCAGTCGATAATCTCTCGATTGACATTCTCGACATCGACACGACGGACAACAACAGCACCACCGACCGATGCGATTTTCTTACAGCCTTTGGAGATAACGGGAACCCGACTCTTTCTACTCTCAGCGCAACGCCCTCGGTCGTTGTTGGGCCAGGACCAGGTTCCGGACTCACTGGCGCACTCACTGCGAACCAGGCGCAGTGCATCTATATTGAAGGACCAGCCGGCTCGCCGACATCGCCAAACGACAGCACCGGCTCGGTTCGGGCGACCTTTCCCGACTCCACGTCTTCGGTAACCTTCTGGTATGATGAATCCATCCAAAACGTGCGCAATTACAACGCCTTTACGAACTACGATCCCGGGGCCCGAGGGATCGGCATGTTTGGCAACGCGAACTTTACCGTCGACCAGTCAATTAACCTCTCGAGATCAGTTTCGCCTTCCTCTGGCCTTCAAGGTGACAGCGTCACCTATACATTCGTGATCGAAAATACAGGATCACTGCCCTTCAACTCGGGACAGGATATCCTTATCGAGGACAGCCAGCTCGGAACGGTGAGCTGTCCAGCGATCAGTGCGCCGATCGCGCCAGGCGGTTCGGTCTCATGTACCGCCAGCTACACCATTACGGCCAACGACGTTCTGTCCGGTACCATCGACAGCACCGCAACCGCCGGGATCGGCACAATCGGCACGGGATTTGTGTCGCGCCTGAAATCCAATACTGCGAGCGCCTCCCTCATCACGAGCGTCACCCCGTCGGCTGGCCCTCTGACCTGCACCCCAGAGACAATTTTCGATCATCCGCGCACCCAACTCGCCGGTGCAGGCAGCGCATCCGCGCTTCAGGTTGGCGACACCTTCCTGTTCGACAACGTCGCCACCGACGCGGCTGGAAACCCGATCGACATCGTGACCAGGATTGAAGCCATAGAGAACGCAAGCGGCTCGGTCCTGCAAACAACCGGCATCGAAGCTTGGATGACACCGACGCTCGATTCCAACATCGTCTATCGGATCAATCTGGTGAAAGCCGGCTCGGCGAGCGCGACAAACCCGCTTGGCGAGCCCATCGATCAAAGCGGGATCAACGGCATCATCGTACAGCAAACAGATGTCGATAGCCTTTACAACGGCCACGATTCCAGCGACGTCGTCGGCTTTTTGGATGGAACGGCCACAATCACGCATTTCAACACGGTGGAGATTCCGGGCTTTCCGACCGGCGGAACCGTTATAGCAATGGATCCCGCCAAAGTTGGCGACCCGACCAACTGGATCGAGGAAATCAACGAAACACCGTTCGATAACTTCGTTACCTACGAATTTCCGACCTTCGTTAGCGCCCGCTTCATCCATGGGTTCACCGGGAATACCACCGAACAGGGATATCGGGGTTCAAATATTCTGCTGTGCACCATCACGGAAACCTCCGCTACTGTGATCGCACGCGATGACGACTATACCGCGACCCCAATCAACAATCTTTTCGGAGGCACCGCGGGCGAAGTCTACGCAAACGACACGGTAAACGGTGTGACCGCGACCGTGGCCACCGCAGATTTGAGCGTTCTCGTAGCGGCGGCCCCTTCTACGGAAGGTGACCCCGTGCCCTATCTGGTCACAACAGGCCTCGACGAAGGGCGCCTGGTCGTGCCGACCGGCGTTCCAGCCGGAGTTTATACTATTGAATATGAAATGTGTGACGCCCTCAATCAGACCGATTGTGATCGTGCCAAGGTACTGATCGCGGTTTTCGAAGGCGATGGACTGGATTTTGGGGACGCGCCCATCAGCTACCTGACGCCCTCTCACGGCGTATCGGGGGCGCCGCAAGTATATCTGGGGAACGTCGCACCGGACACAGAACTGATCGCGCAGTCAGATGCCACCGCAACAGCCGACGACCTTGTGGATATTGATGACGAGGACGGAGTGACTTTCCCTGTGCTGACTCAGGGCATGATCTCGACCATCGATATTGACGTAACCGGCGATGGCTATCTTCAGGCCTGGATCGACTTCAATGGTGACGGATTGTTTGAGGGGACCCTTGGCGAGCGCATTGCCAGCGATCTCCGCGACGACGGCACGGGTTTCGACCATGTAGCGGGTGACGGCATCATTCAAGTCGACGTTACAGTGCCCACCGACGCGACGACATCGACCACGTTCGCTCGATTCCGCTACTCCAGTGAAGCTGGCTTGAGCACCGCAAGCTTTGCCGTCGATGGCGAGGTCGAGGACTATTCTCTCGTCATCGCAGCTGCCGATCTGGTCGATCGTGGCGACGCGCCGGCCAGCTACGGCGATCCGCGCCACATCGTCGTGCCCGAGATCTACCTTGGCGGCGGTCTGCCCGACACCGAAACTATCCCCCAGAACAGTGCGACCGCTGACGCGGACGACCTGTCTGGTACCGATGACGAAGACGCCATCGCCGGCTTTCCGACGCTCGTTGCCGGCACAACTGTACCGCTGACTGTGCAGACCCATGAGACGCTCAGCTTGCAACTGGACCTCGGGCTGCCGGTTCTGGAAGGGATCACCAACCTGCAGCTCTGGATCGACTTCAATCGAAACGGCACTTTCGACGGCGCAGAGCAGGTTGCGACAGACTATCGCGACGGCGCCAACGGGGACACCGACGGCAGTTTCAACAACCAGATCACCCTGAACATCGACGTCCCTGCGGATATCGAAAGTGGCACCACCTACGCGCGCCTGCGCTGGTCCACCACTAGTGCCGTGACCGCCGATCCGTTCGACGGACTGAACCTTGATGGCGAAGTCGAGGACTATCTGGTCACGCTGTCCAACCCCAGCGGGCCCCTGAGCTGCTCGGACACATTCTACATGATCGCTACCGAAACCGCCCAGAACCTGCCGGCGCTGAGCGCGCTCACCATCTCGGAAAGCGGCGGAGCCTACACCCTGTCTCAATCCCTGTTGCCACCCGACTACACCGGCAACTATCTGGTCACCGGATGGGGCTACAATGAGCTAGACGGCTACATCTACGGGGTCCGCCAAAGCCCCCGGTCACTGATGCGTATCAGCGCGTCGGGTCAGGTGAGTGAGGTTGCGGACCTGTCGGCGCTTGCCATCGAGTCGCCCGATACAAGCAGCGATATCCTTCCCAACGGTATCCTGGTCTACATGTCCGGCTCAAACTTCGGCCGCTATCAGCTGCTCGACATTTCGGACCCGGCCAACCCCGTTGCCCTGGGCGTGCTCGACACCGGGCAGCCCACCATCTACGGGCGCGACATCGCCTATAATCCGCGCGATGGCATGCTGTATTTCATTGACCCCAATCGCGACATCTACGCGCTTGACGCAAAGGGCGGCACGCCCGGCGCCACCACCATAACTTTCGTGGGCAATGTGCCGCTGCCGGCGGGATATTTTTCCATCGACATGGACTCGGTCTGGTTCGACGGCTCCGGCTTCCTCTATGCCTTTGACAACCAGTCGCGGCAGGTCTTCGCGGTCGAGGTTGGTTCCGAAGGAAGCCGTCCGGCAAGCTTCTCCTTCATCGAGGTTCAGGGCACAGTCGCCGATCTCACCTATCAGGGTAACGACGGCGCGTCATGCCGCGCGCCAGGCCCCTTCTCTTCGTCCGTCTTTGCCGAAGGCTCGATTGCCGGAACACTTTATCAGGACGCCAACGGCTCGGGCGCATATGAGCTTGGTGAAACGCCTCTGCCGGCCGGAATTTCCGTCACGCTCTACAACGACAATGGTACCCCTGCCGATATCTCCGACGACGCTCTTGTCGCTACCGAGGAAACCCTTTCCGATGGAACCTACCTGTTCGAAACAGTGGATGCGACACTAACCTACCGGGTCGAAGTCGAGGTGAACGACCCGGAGATTCCCGCAGGCCTGACCGTATCCACAGCAAATCCTTTGACCGGAATTACGGTCGCGACAGGTTCAACCACCGGCGGTCAGGACTTCGGCTTTGCCGACGCGCTGGCCTCTGCGGACCTGTCGCTGACCAAAACCGTTCTGACTGCGGCAAGCGGCCAACCCGCGAGCGAGGCGATCGTCGGCGAGGAACTCGATTTTGTCTTGACCGTCACGAACGAAGGAACAGGCAACGCCACCGACGTCACGGTGCGCGATCTGATCCCCGATGGCTTCGCCTATGTCTCGGACGATGCAACGACGCAATCCGACAGCTACGACAGCGGCACGGGCCTCTGGACCCTGGGCGACGTCGCTGCAGGCAGTAGCCACAGCCTCACTATCCGCGTCACCATGCGCGACACCGGCGAGCACACCAACACCGCGGAAATCACGGCCTCCGCCCTGCCGGACCCGGACAGCGATCCGCAGACCGGAATACTGGTCGACGATTTGGGTGACGGCATCGCCGACGACGATGAGGCCAGCGCGACCGTTGCGCTGAGCGGAACCGGTGCCACTCTCTCCGGCACGGTATTCTTCGACAACGGCGCCGGTGCAACGGCCTATGACGGACTTCAGGAAGGCAGCGAGGCTGGAACAGACAGGGCTACCGTTCAAGTGTTCGACGCGGCCGGAGACCTGATCGACACCCCTGCCCTGACTGCTGACGGGCGATGGAGCCTGACCCTGCCCGCAGGATATGCCGACGCCGTGACTGTCGCAGTAAAAACTGGGGAAGGGATCTTTCTGGTGTCGGAAGCGCAACCCGCCCTGCCCGGCCTGTCTAACCCCGACCCGCGCGACGGCAGCGTGATGTTCACGCCCGAAGCAGGGAAAAGCTATGAAGGCATCGACGTAGGGCTGATTACGGAGGCGCGCCTTAACGAAGATCAACAAGGCGTCATCCGAGCCGGACAGGTCGTCGCATTGCGCCATGAGTATATTGCTGACGCTCCTGGTTCCGTCATCTTTGCCATCGACACCCAGGACAGCAATGTCGGCGCAGGATTTTCGGCCGCGATCTACCTCGATCTCTCCTGCGACGGCACAGCGGACCAACCGATCACAGATGCATTGGCGGTCAACGCGGATACGGTAATCTGTATCATCGCACGGGTATCGGCATCCGCAGCACTGTCTCAAGGCTCCTTTTACGCATTCGACCTGCTGGCGGTGACAACCTATGACGGCGTCGGTATTTCTGAAGAAGATCGGAACCGAGATCGTGTCACCGTCGAGGCTTCGCAAGGGACATTGTCCCTGTCCAAGACAGTCCGCAATGTGACGCAAGGTACACCCGAGGGTGTCAGCAACGGCGCGGGCGCTGGAGATGTGCTCGAGTATAGGATCTACCTCGAGAATACTGGGACGCTGCCGGCATCCGACATCCAGATATTCGACAGGACGCCGCCCTACACGGTCTTGGCAGGAGCGATCTCATCACCTGTCGAGCTTACTTCCAATTTGGTTTGCACTTTGGTGCATCCCACCGCAAATTTCTCTGGCTATTCGGGTCGCCTACATTGGGCCTGTGAGGGCGAATATGGGCCGGGCGCCATTTCATCCTTGGCCTTCGAAGTAAAAGTAAGTAACTAGTGGGCTTTTTTCTCCAATTAGCCGTTCACGGAAGCGTCGGTCCCCTCACCGGTAAGGAGGATTTCGTCCTGATTTCTAGGGTACCCCGGGGAGGGAAAGCCGGGCAATCCGATTAGCCAGTACAGAGCGGATACAGACAGGCCCTCTCCCCCTCCCAGGGCTTCATCGGCGGCATCGCCTCGGTGACCTGGTGTGCGGTCAGCCCGCCATAGATCCGGAAGGTGTCGCGGAGCTCTTTCAGCGCCGCCCACCACAGCAGGTAGTCCCGCCGCGCCCGCGCCTGGTCGCGGGGGTGGTTCTCGATCGTGATCGGGCAGCAGCGCAGGTCCACCTCGCGGACCTTGCCGCGGCTGGTGTACCGCGCCTTGCCGCAGGTCTCGGTGACGGCAAAGCGCCCGTGCTTGGTCTGCTTCCAGTCGATGGGCTGGACCTGCGGCGCGAGGTCCGAGCCCCAGCCCAGGGTTTCGCCGGCCCGGCAGAGATCCGCGATCACCAGCGCCATGCGGCGGCCACCGACGCCTTCGGGCAGCTGCGCCAGGGCGTCGGCCACCGCGTCCGCGTCAGGGTGCGGCTCGGACGTGCCGCCGCCCTGGACCCGGCAGCCGAGCTCCGCCTGCCGCATCAGGATGTGCTCCATCCCGTAGCCCTTGAGCGCGCCCTGCGGTCGCTCATTGGTCCCCTGATCGAAGTCGATCCGGATCTTCTCCTTCTGGAAGGCCCAGTCGAGGAGCTGCAGGATAGTCACTTCGCGCGGGGAGGCGCTGCTGAGGCCCCGGGGGCGGTGTCGGAGGGCCATGGTCATGCCGCCTCTCCCTGTGCCTGCCCTCTGCGCACCAGCTCACGCGCGGCGTCCTGGTGCGTCTCATAGGCGTGGAGCCATTCCCGGTCCGTGGGGTCGACCGGCAGGCGCAGGCCAAGGCGCTCGCGCAGGCGGGCGACCTTTGACTGCGCGGCCCCTGCCCGGTCGGCGATAATCCGGCGCTCCTGCGGGTTCAGCGGCGGGCGGTGTTTCGCCAGCCACCAGCGGTATTCCTCGACCAGCCGGCCCTCGGCCAGGGCCGCTCTGCCCGCGGCGCTGCCGAACCAGCTGGCCAGTCCGGGCATTTCTTCGAGAGGCCGCGGCTGCGCCACCTGGGCCAGGGCGACGAAGGCCGCATGGCTGGGCCAGAAGTCCCGCGCCCTCCCCTCGCCCTTCGAGCGCATCGCCTCGAAGAGCC
>NZ_PGTC01000029.1:261067-263223 GCF_002786295.1 Pseudooceanicola marinus
AGAAGTCCCGCGCCCTCCCCTCGCCCTTCGAGCGCATCGCCTCGAAGAGCCGCCGCAGGTTCGCGTCGCTCATGTAGGCCAGCTCGTCCGCCAGCCGGTCCAGCCGCTTGCGACCTTCGTCTGCAACGACTGTCTTCGGGAACCGGAACCCGATCCCCTCCAGTGGCCCCAGCAACAGCCGGCGCACCCGGTCCCGCTTCGTCTCGTGATCCTGATCCTGCTCGATCCGCATCCTCTTGCCCTTTCTCAGCCCAGTCCGATTGCCTGCAATTCGTCCCGCCCTAGGATCTCTTCCGCGACGAGGCAGTCCCGCACCCGTCCCGGGATCCGCTCCGCGTTCACCGATCCGCCCCTTCGCAGATGCGCCGCCACCTCCCGGGCATCCGCCCGTTCATCCTCGGTGAAGAACCGCGCCGGCCTCGCGCGCCCGGGCGTGCCCGCCTCCGCGCGCAAGGTTCCTTTCAGGTTCTTTTCAGGTTCGTGTCCGACCGTCCGGACACGGGATTGCCCATTTTCCGGACACGGGATCGGCTGTTTTCCGGACACGGCTCGCCCCTGTCCCGTGTCCGATTTCCGGACACGGCTTTCCCTTCTATCCCGTGTCCGGTTTTCGGACACGGCTCCCCGGCCCGCGCTGGCGAGATCCCGTGTCCGGTTTCCGGACACGGCTCCGTCGGCGCCTGCGGTCTCCCGTGTCCGGATTTCGGACACGGGTTTCTCGCCG
This sequence comes from Pseudooceanicola marinus, assembly GCF_002786295.1. Taxonomy (GTDB): domain Bacteria; phylum Pseudomonadota; class Alphaproteobacteria; order Rhodobacterales; family Rhodobacteraceae; genus Pseudooceanicola; species Pseudooceanicola marinus. The sequence goes on from NZ_PGTC01000029.1 coordinate 261,792, forward strand.
CTCTCTGCGGGGGCCTCTTCCATGTCGCAACCCAGCAGATAGAGGCTCGACAGCTGCTTGTGGGTGCGCTTGTCCGAGCGCTGGACGCGCCGGATCAGCCCCTGCTCCTCCAGCAGCTTCAGGTGCACGTTCACCGTCGAGCGGCTCATGCAGCACTCCTGCGCCAGCGTCTCCTGCGAGGGGTCGCAGCGACGCGTATGCGCGTTGTGGCAATCCGCCAGGCAGACCAGCACCAGCTTGGTCGCAGGCTTCAGCCCCCGCTGCGCGAAGGCCCAGTTCATCGCCGGAATGCTCATCGGCCCCTCCTGCCCGCAGGCAACACGTCTCCGCGCCCGGAACCACGGTTCCGAGCCCTCTTCTGTCCAGTCATCTCCTGTCCTCCAGGTCGTCCGCCCGCTGCCCGGGCCTGTATCGCGGCCTCAGGGGCCGGCTGTTCGACGCAGAGCGCACCCGCCCGGTCCCGTCAGAGCGGCACCGGTGATCGGGGCGCGGGGCGCCAGAAAGACCGCGCAGCGCCGAAGAGCGCGCACGGCCTGTTCAAAAGGGGGAGGTCCCGTCGGGGGCGCAGTCGCCGGATGGGGACTGGCGCTACGCCCCCCGGCGAAGCCAGTGGGGACACAGAGCGACGCCAGGCGCGCCTGGGGAATGGCGCGCACGTCCCCCCAATCTAGCGCAGGCCTGACCGTGTCAAACTGCGACGCTACGTAAGCATAGTCCCTCACGCCACCCTCCTCCGCTTTGCCGCGGGGATGTCCAGCTTCAGCCGATCCCGGCGCAGGCGCACCGCATCCTTGTGGCAGCCGGCGAGCCGGGCGATCTCCGTCAGCCCGCGCTGGCCATCGACCAGCGCCAGGATCTTCCGGGTGATCTCCTCGTCATCGCCCGAGACGGACTTCTCGCGCCCGCCCCGGAGCGGCGCGGGCTTCGGCCGGGCGATCTCCAGCCCGTCCTCACGCGCCACCCGCTGGATGCGCTGGCGCGCCGTATGGCGCAGCAGGATGATCTCGCTGATGCTCAGCCCGTCCTTGATGTCCTGGGCGATCTCGCGATCTTTCAGCCGGTCCGCCAGTGTCGGCACCTGCGTGCGCTGCATCGTCCGGAAGCCGCCCTTGAAGGCCTCGTTGCGGGTGATGAGCGACTGGGTCTTCGGGTCCCAGACGTAGTCCCGGTCCATGCCGCTGACCCCCGCGGGGATGCGGCGCTTCTCTTCCGGAATACGCTCCAGCGCCTCGTCGATCAGACGGCGCTCTTCTGCGGTCACGATGTCCATGCGGGCCTCCCGGGTCTCTGGTCTTCAAGGGTCAGCGGCAGCGAGGGCGCCGCGCTCTGCGGCGGCGCCAGATGTGCGGGCAGCACCGGATAGTCACCGGGGCGGGTCAGCCGCGGGCGGCAGGGCGGAATGCGCCGCAGCACCGTCGGGCCGTCCCGGTCC
>NZ_PGTC01000029.1:263273-263495 GCF_002786295.1 Pseudooceanicola marinus
GATCCAGCAGGATCCCGCGCCACAGCACCACGCGCTCCACGAAGGGCAGCACCAGCGCCTCGGGCTGCTCCCGGAACAGCGTCTCATAGCGGCTCACGCCCTCGACAAAGGCGGTGCGCACGAAGACCGCCACCCCGCGCCGCGCACGCTCCAGTCCCCGCGCGATGACCTCGGCGGCCAGGCGGAACGGCGGATTGGTGATGACGAAGTCGACCTCGGGCG
>NZ_PGTC01000029.1:263545-266870 GCF_002786295.1 Pseudooceanicola marinus
ACGGCCTGCTGCCCCGGCCAGCCGTAGTCCATGACATCGGAGGCGAAGACCGAGCCGAAGGTCTCGGCCAGGGGCCGCGCCATGTGGCCCCGGTTGCAGCAGGGCTCCCAGGCCGACAACTGCGCCAGATCATAGCCCTCGCCCGCCAGCACCTCGCAGAGGGCCCGCGTGGCCCAGGGCGGCGTGGGGAAGTCATCGAGACTGTCCGGCGCCTCGATCCGGCGCTGCATGACAGCGGTGGAGGTGGTGAAACTCATACCTGTCTCCCCAGGGAAAAAGCGGGGCGCGCCGGGTGGGACGCGCCCCAAGTCGGGGACGGACAGATCGGGACCGCAACGCCCCGGACGGCCGCGCGGTCCCGCGACGCGGCCTGACAAGGTCCGGGGAAACTGGCGGCGCGGAGGGCCTGGAGGACATGGGCCCTCCGCGCCTGGGAGCGCCCTGCCCTGCCCGACAGCCGGCGCTCCGCACGGCCCGGCGCCTGTGCCGGGGTCCGTGAGCGGTTGGAGTGAAAAGTGATCGGCGCGAGGAGCGCGCCGCCAACGAAGGCGCCCTCCCCGCGACAATCGCCCGCCCGTCGGCGGGAGGGGGATGTGAGGGGGCAGCTCATGCGGCGGCCTCGTCTTCGAGGCGGGCCAGCAACTGCTGCGAGGCCGCGATGGACTCGCGCAGCTCCTTCATGACGCCCTCAGCGTCGCCGGCGCAAAGCAGGCTGACGGCTGCATTCGAGACATCGCCATTCTCGGCGACCACGCGCAGGACCAGGTCATTGACCTCCTGCCGGACATGGCGGGCCGCCCGGCGGTCGGCCAGCATCGAGGTGATCGGGAAGCGCTCCAGCGCATCCTCAAGCCCGCAGAAGTGCGCGATCGAGACCGGCAGCCCGCCGTTTACCTCGCGCGAGATCGTGCCCTTGGCGCAGCCCAGCAGGGCCGCCGCGGCATCCACGCCGCCGAAGTCCCGGACCAGCTGCTTGAACAGCGCCCGCACCGCAGGCCCCTGGTAAACCGCGATCTCACCGCTCATCGCGAAACCCCGTTTTCTGGATGATCGACAAAGCCCCCGGCATAACCGGAGCATGGAAAGGGATGGCGAAAGGATCGGAGACGAAGAGGGATGAGCACGTCATGCGGCATCCTGCTGTTCGGCGCGCGTGGTGTTCATCTTGATGTACTGCCGAAGCTTCTGAGCGACCCTTACAGTGCAGCTGCCTCCGGCGCGTAGCCGAGCAGGTAATCGACTGTTTCCGACCGCGCGGCTCGTTACGGTGGCGGGCGCCACCCCATGCAAAGCAGCGAAGTCCTCAAGTTCTCGAAGAAGGCTCTCGGTATCCATGCCGCATATAGGGACTTTTATCCCCATTAAGTCAAGGGACAATTGTCGCCTACTAGAGCGCCTACCCGCGCAATACGATAGGGGCATGTCGAAAAGCTTTCGCGATGCTCTCCTAGAAGCCCTAGAGGCCAACAACGTGTCCCTGCAGAAGGTCGCCGCAGAGACTGGGGTGTCCTATGAGCAGCTCAAGAAACTGAAGCAAGGGAAGAGCAGGTCTACGAACGTCGATGATGCGCTCCGCGTCGCGAACTTCTTCGGGATGTCCCTTGATGAGTTTCTCCAGGACGAGAGTGCGAAGCTTCGATCCGAGATCGTCGATCTATTTGACAGATTGTCCGCAAGTGAAAGGGATTACTTGCTAAAATCTGCAAGAGGGCTTGTCGGCGATCAGGATCCTTCGCCAGATCAATCTCGATAAGCGCGTCACGCAAACGAATTAGCTCCACCGGCCGCCCTATCTGCACATCTCAAGTGTTCCTTTTTTGTTCACGCTAGCCTCCGAGGGCTGGAACGTCAACATCAAGCGCCGCTCATTCGCGTCAGTCTGTAAAATCAAAGACCTAAGTCACCGAAGCCGGGACAAGTCAGCCCGATCAACCCTCATGCGCTCTTGGTCCCGTCAGCTGAAGTCCGAATCGCGGTCTTGGGCAGATAGAGCGAATATGGGATATTTTTCCCCAACGACTTGACTGGGGACTTTTGTCCCTTTAACGATAACCTCCATCACCACAGATGGAGGCATCGATGCTGACCCCTGACGAAAGCGCGCGCCTGCGGTCCGACTGGGCCGCGCGGAAGGCCGCCCGCGGCACCCCGATCTCGCCCGAGCGCCTGGCCCGGCTCACCCCGCATCACCTTGCCGGCGCGCCGACCGTGTCGTCCCAGATGGCCGAGGTCCTGGACATCACCGAGCGTTGCCGCGGCAAGGTTCGCGCCCTGATCGCCAGCCGCGCGCATCCGGAGGGCGCGGCATGAGCCTGCTCCCCGTCGCCATGTTCGGCTGGCTGCTGACCACCGCTGCCCTGGTGCTGATCGCAGGGGCGCCGGCATGACCCATTCTGATCGACGCTCCCTGCCCCGCCTCACGCTGGAAGGCCTGTGCTGGCTGGCGGTCGCGGCATTGATTGCCGCCGCGCTGCTGGATCTGCCCACGACGCTCGCGCGCCGGGCGCTCCAGCCCGACGCCATCGTCGGAGGGCAGCCATGACCGGCCGCCTCCTCGACACCCACGTGATCGCCTCCTTCCTGGAGCGCGTTGCGCCGCTGAGTGGCGACGCTCTGCACGAGGCGTTCGTCTGCGCCGCTCTCGAAGGGGGCGGCCGCTTCCACGTCCCCACCGAGGGCCGCGCCGTGCTGACCCTCTACCGGATCACCGCCAGCGGCCCGACAGAGGCCGAGGCCATCGCCGCTTGGATCACCCGTGCCCGCGAGGCCGTCGCCTAGGCGGACGCGCTGCCCGCCTGCCCCTGATCTCTCTTCGGAAAGGACCTGCCATGTTGCACCAGATGCCCCGCGCCGCCGCGCCTGCCCCGGAGATCTCCGACGGCCCGAGCGCCACCGTCGCCCTCGCCGAGCTTCGGCTGGCCGCCAACCGCCTCGGGCGCGTTATCGAGCATTGGAACACGATCCCGGCCCTGGGCTGCGTGCGGGTCCGCTTCAAAGACGACCAGCTCACGCTGGAAGCCACCGATCTCAAGATGAGCCTGGCGCTGGACCTGGAAGCCCAGACCAGCGGGCGCGCGGATCTGGTCGTGTCGCATCGGGCGCTGGCGGGCTTCCTGCGGGCCGCCCGGGGCCCGGTGACCATCACCCATATGCGCGGCGAGGACCACGACCGGGTGCGCCTGTCCGATGGCGAGATCCAGGTGACGCTGCAGCTGAGCATTCCGCCCAGGGACTTCCCGCGGCCCGTCAAGGACCCCGACGGGATGCGCGGCACGGGCGCGTTCACCCTGTCCGGGGCACAGGCGCTGCGGCTCTTCGATCTGGG
>NZ_PGTC01000029.1:266934-268604 GCF_002786295.1 Pseudooceanicola marinus
TCATCGAGGGGCCGCGCGCCGACGGCAGCAAGGCGACCGACCGCCCCGACGGCCTCATCGTACCGGTCCGCGCGGTCGATCTGCTGATCGCGATCGCACGCAAGGCAGGGAATGCTCCGCTAACCTTCGCTGCTGATGCACGCCACCTGCTCGTAACGGCCCCCGGGCTGCGGCTGGTGATCCAGGGGATCGACGGCACCTATCCGGATTACACCCGGGTCACGCCGCCGGCCTCCGATGCCTTCACCGCCCACCTGTCGGCCAGCGCCCTGAGCCGGCTCCGCACCATCGCCAGTGCGACCTGCTACGGCCGCAGCCTGCCCCTGCGGCTGGATCCCGACGCGGGGCGCATGTCGCTCACCATGCCGGATGGCGTCGATCTGAGCATCGCCCTGCAGGGCCAAACCACCAAGGATGGTCAGACCGCCACCTACAGCCTGGCGCTGCTGTCCGAGTTCGCCCGGATCGCCCCCGCCTTCACCCTCTCCAGCGCTGGCCGCGGCGAGCCCGCCCGCATCGTCACCGAGGACCCGGAGGCGCTCTGGGTTCTCATGCCGATGCGCGACTGAGGGGGGCCGGGTCATGAAGGACATGGGGTTCCCCAAGGCATCCAAGGAAGATGCCGGGCTCAAGGAAACAGACGCGGACCGCGAGGTGCGAGACGGAGCCTATCGCGTGCATGCGACGGAATTGCGGAGCTTCATAGAGCGCGCCGAGCGGCTCGCGGCCGAGAAGAAGGACATCGCCGAGCAGCAGAAGGCGGTGATGGCCGAAGCCAAGGGGCGGGGCTACGACGTCAAGGTCCTGCGGCGCCTCGTCGCCCTGCGCAAGCGCGAGCCCGACGACATCGCCGAGGAAGAGGCGGTGCTGCAGATCTACAAAGACGCCCTGGGGATGAGCTGATGCGCTGGCTTCTCTGTGCCCCCGTCCTCGCCTGCCCGACCGTCGCCGCGCTCTCGGCCGCCGCCCTGGCGCAGGATGGCAACCTGGTACAGCTGGCGCTCGTGCTTGCCATGACCCTCGCGCCCTATGACGCAGCACGGACGGTCTGCGACACCCCCGCTCGGCACCCGATGCCCCGCCTGCTGCGCCGGCTCGCCCCCTGCGGCCCCTACCTACTCGGCGCCGCGCCGGGCGCGGGCTGGCTGTTCGGCCAAGCGCAGGACGCCCCCTCGCTTGCGACCATGGTGTTCTGCACCGGGCTGGCCACCCTCGCCCTGCTGCCCGCCTACCACGCCCTTGTCTGCACCCGGGAGGCCTCCTGATGGACGGCACGCATCTCCTCGACCTCGCAATCGACAGCCGCGCGGCCCCGCTTGGCCCGCCACTGATCGTGGACAGCTTCGCCGGCGGCGGCGGCGCCTCCACCGGGATCGAGATGGCCCTGGGCCGCGGCCCCGACATCGCCATCAACCACAACCCGGCCGCCCTGGCCCTGCATGCGGCCAACCACCCAGAAACGCTGCACCTGAGCGAGAACGTCTACCGCGTCGACCCGCTGGATCACCTCGCCGGCCGCCACATCGGCCTGATGTGGTTCAGCCCGGACTGCCGCCACTTCTCCAAGGCCAAGGGCGGCGCCCCGGTGGCCCGCAACATCCGCGACCTTGCCTGGGTCATCCCCGGCTGGATCGAGCGCATCCAGAAGAGCGGCGGCCAGGTGGACGTGG
>NZ_PGTC01000029.1:268654-320309 GCF_002786295.1 Pseudooceanicola marinus
AGAGCGGCGGCCAGGTGGACGTGGTCATCATGGAGAACGTCGAAGAGTGGAAGACCTGGGGGCCGGTCATCGAGACCCCGCGCGGGCCGATGCCCTGCCCGCAGCGCCGGGGCGAGACCTTCGACAAGTGGCGCAAGGCCATCCGGCGTCTCGGCGGCCAGATGGAGACGCGCGAGCTCCGGGCCTGCGACTATGGCGCCCCGACGATCCGCAAGCGGCTCTTCGTCATCATCCGCTTTGACGGCCAGCCGATTGTCTGGCCCGTCCCGACCCACGGGGCGCCGGACGATCCCCGCGTGATCGCGGGCGCGCTGCAGCCCTGGCGCACGGCGGCCGAGTGCATCGACTGGTCGACCCCCTGCCCTTCGATCTTCGACAGCGCCGAGGAGATCCGGGAGGCGCTCGGCCTGCGGGCCGTGCGCCCCCTGGCCGACAACACGCTGGCCCGGATTGCCCGCGGCGTCGCCCGCTACGTGTTGGAGGCCGAGGCGCCCTTCCTGGTCAACCTCACCCACGGTGGGCGGGTGGAGGCGGCGGAGGAGCCATTCCGAACCATCACCGCCGCGCGTCGCGGCGAGAAGGCCGCCGTGGCGCCCAATCTCCTGTCCCTCAAGGGCACGGACCGCCGCGACAGCACTCTCGCCGCCCCGCACCCGACCGTGCTGGCCGGTGGCGGTCACAGCGCCCTGCTGGCGCCCAGCCTCACCCGCTTCAACACCGGCGCGACGGGCGCCGACCTGCGCACCCCGGCCCCGACCATCACGGCCAACAGCTGGGTGAAGCGCCCGGGCGGTGCCGCGCCGCTTGGCGTTGTGGCGCCCTGCCTCGCCAGCATCGCCCATGGCGACAGCGGCGGGCGGCGGGAATACCCGCTAACCGATCCCCTGGGCACCATCACCGGGCGCGGCGTCCAGCACGCGGTCGTCGCCACCTTCTTTGCCAAGTACTACGGCACCGGGGACGGCGCCCGCACCAATGCGCCGTGCCACACGATCACCGTGAAGGACCGGATGGCCCACATGCAGGCCGCCCTCCAGGCCCCGCCCTTCACCGCCGCGCATGAGGCCCGCGCCCGCGAAGTGGCCGCCTTCCTGCGCGCCCATGGCGCCTGGGACGGCGGCGACCTGGTCACCCTCGACATCGCCGGCACCCGCTACGTCATCGCCGACATCGGCATGCGGATGCTCACCCCGCGCGAGCTCTTCACCGCCCAGGGCTTCCCCACCGACTACGTGATCGAGGGCGTCTGGGCGCAGGACGATAACGGTGCGTGGGACTGGCGCAGCTTCACCAAGAACACCCAGGTCAGCTGCGTCGGGAACTCTGTCTGTCCGCCCGTGGCGGCTGCGGTCGTGAAGGCGAACTGCGGGCAGCTGGCTGAGAAGGAGGACGTGGCATGAGCAACGCCACTCGGAAGCTTCAGCAGCTCAACGCCTTGCGCGCCCGCGCGCAGCGACACGCCGACAGCAGCGACAGCCCGGCCATGCGCCGCGTCTGTCGCGCCATCATGGTTGAGACAAACGCGATGCTGCGCCCGCTCTGGCGGACGACACGCAGCGCCCAGTCGACGCAAGCAGGAGACAAGACCCATGCCTGATAAGCAGCACCCCCCAAGCCCGCGCGATGTCGCAATACGCAAAGGCTTTCGCCCTGAGATCGTCACAGAGATGCGTTCTCGCGGGTTCCTCGATTGGCTCCCCACGAGCGGCCCGGGCAAGAAGCACCCCATGCAGCCGGATGAAGAACAGGCATTGGAAACCTTCCTTGACCTCATGTCCGCCGGCATGAAGCCCGCCAAGGCGGGGCGGATCGCCTATGCGTTCTTCGGCTCACAGGATGACGCATTCCGCTACGGCATTGGTTTCGGGATCTGGATCGAGATCCCGAAGGCCAAGCCGCCGGCGGCCTGAAAGGAGCAACCACCATGGCAGCAACTCGCGATTTTGCACCCCGGCTGATGCCTGCGCCGCAGGCCGCACACTATCTTGGCGTATCCGTGTCCATGCTCCGAAACCTCAGCCTGCGCCGGCGCGAGCTGGGCGGCAAACGGGTCTACGACCGCGCCGACCTCGATGCCTTCGCAGACCACCTTCCCTATGAGGGTATGGTACGAACGCAGCTGGATGCGATCAGCGCCCACCTGAACGAACCTGAAGACGAGAGCAGGAACGCATGCGATCAAGCATTCGGAACGTAGAGCTAAAGGGGCTAGTGGTGAAGCGCCGCGGCGATCGCGAATATCGCTACCTCCGGATCCGGCAAACGAATGTCGCGAAGCTACCGTCGGACTGCGCCCTGGACAGCCCAGAGTTCCTGGAAGCCTACGCCAAGGCTCTTGCGGAGAACAGCGGCCCCGTCCAGAGCCGCAACGGTCCTGGAAGCATCGCGGCCGTGGCAGATGGCTCCCTGCGCAGCAAGTACTTCAGCACCCTCTCCGAGGGCTATCAGGCAACCCTGCGGCGCCACCTTGGCCAGATCAGCGACGAGGTTGGCGCGGCGCCCGCCGGCGGTTTGCGCGACTACCACGTCCGAAAGAACGTGGCCGAGGCCGCCTCCCCCCACGATCGACTGAAGACCTGGCGCTTCTGGGCGCAGCACGGCCTCGATACAGGTGTCATTCGCGCGGACCCGACCATCGGTGTCCGCCCGCCCCGCCGAGTGAAGTCGGACGGACATCCGCACTGGACCGATGATGAGAAGGAAGCCTATCGCGAACGCTGGCCCATCGGGACAACGCCGCGCCTTTGCTTCGAGGTGATTTCCTGGACGGGCTTCCGCCTGATCGACGCTGTGTCTATCGGCCCTGGCCACGTCGACCGCGATGGAGTGATGGTGTTTCGGCAATCGAAGGTGAAGGCCCCGGCCTTCATGCCCTGGACCGCCGCCCTGCCCCCATATGCCCAGCCCTTCGCCTGGGAGCGCGACCTGCTGCTGGAGGCTGTTGCCGCAACCAACCTGCGCCAGGCAACATTCCTCGCCACGGAGGCGGGCGCATCGAGGTCGGAGAAGGGCCTGGGGAATCGAATGCGAGAATGGGCGCGCGCCGCCGGCGTCGAGAAGTCGGCCCACGGCCTGAGAAAGAGCCGCGGAATCGCTCTAGCCGAGGGCGGAGCCTCGGCACATCAGATCATGAGCTGGGGCGGTTGGCAGACCCTTAAGGAAGCCGAGCATTACTGCCGCCTGGCCGACCGGAGACGGGCCGTGATGGGGCAGGAACGAAAATCGAACGTGGGAACAGATATCCGCTAAAGTGGGAAAAATTCCGTAAGCGTCAGTTCCAGCTGGATATTTTAGGGGAAGTGGCGCACCGGGGAGGATTCGAACCCCCGACCCCCTGATTCGTAGTCAGGTACTCTATCCAGCTGAGCTACCGGTGCGTCGTGGGGCGTGATCTACAGTTGAGGCCGGAGGGGTGCAAGCGAAAAATCGAAATTTTCGTGACAAGTTTTTCGCATCCGCGTCCGCCCCCGAGCCAAAGCCCTTGTCATGCAGGCGCATCGCCCGCAGCGGCGGAATTCTCGGCCACCTGCCCGACCTCCTTCGGCAGGCAGATGAGGAAGATCGTGCCCTCGGGCCCGGTGCGTTCCAGGTCCAGACGCCCGCCATGGCCGCGCAGCAGCTCGGCGGCGATGGCCAGGCCCAGGCCGGTGCCGCCCTTGCGCGCGCCACCGGTGAAGGGGGTGAACAGATGCTCCTGCGCCTTGGGCGGCAGGCCGGGGCCGGTGTCGGAAATGCGGATCAGCCACTGGCTGTCGCTTTCCTCGGCCGACACGGCGATCTCGCCCGCGCGGCCCGTGGCCTCCAGCGCTTGGCGGGCATTGCGCACCAGGTTGGCCAAGACGCGGTGCAACTGTTCGGGGTCGGCGCGCAGGCGCAGGCTGGCCGGCACGTCCTCCGCAAAGGAAATGTCGGCCTCCTCCGCCACGGCCAGCCGCTCGCCGTCGATCACGTCTCCCACCACGTCAGCCAGAGACAGCAGGCTGAGGCGCGGCGCGGGTTCCTCGGCGCGGCCGAAGGCCAGGGTCGCCTCGCAGAGGTTCACCGCCCGGCTGACCGAGTTCACCACCTTGGGCGCCAGGCGCTTCACCGTGGGATCGTCGGAGGCCTCCAGCCGGTCCGCGAAAAGCTGGGTCGAGGTCAGGATGTTGCGCAGGTCGTGGCTGATCTTGGCCACGGCAGAGCCCAGCTGCGCCAGGCGTTCCTTCTGGCGCAGGGCGCTGGTCAGCTGCGTCTCCATCTCGTGCAGGGCTTCTTCCGCGTCGCGGATGTCCGAGACCGAGGCCGAGGGCGTGATGATGCGCCGCCCGTCCTCCGGGTCCTGGGCGTAGGCGCGCATGTGGCCGATCACCCGTTTCATCGGCCGCAGGATGAAGGACCGCACGGCGATGAACAGAAGAAGCGCGGTGGAGACCGAGAAGAGGGTCGAGATCATCACCATGTAGCGCATGTATTCGACCATGGCCGCGCGCAGGGGCGCCGTGGGCATGGTGACCTCGATCAGCAGGCCGGCCTCGCGCACCGGGTTGCCGATCACCCGGATCACCTCGTCCCCGTGTTCGAAGAAGGTCAGCAACGCCTCGCGGACCAGTTCGCTCATGGTCGGGTCGCGCAGGTCGAAGGTGTCCACGACAGGTCCCGGCACCGGCGAGGACAGCACCAGCTGGCGCGCCTCGTCGCGGCGCAGCACGACGTTGTAGACGCCGGCATTGCGCAGCAGCTCCTCTTCCAGGTCCTCGGGAATCATGTCATCCGCGAGCAGGGTCAGAGAAGCGATCTGCGCGCGTTCGAGACGCGAGATCAGGTAGTCCTGCCGGAATTGCGCAACCGATGGCACGAGGATCAGCACCTCCGCCAGAATGACGAAGATCCCGGTCAGGATCAGCACGCGTCCGGAAAGCGAACGGAACATCAGGGGCGGTCACCTCCGGCCCGGCATGGCGGCCGGGGCCGCAATTGGATCAATAACTGCCCTGAAACTAGGGCCTTGCGTGACAATTTCCCAGTGCAGGCGGCAATGTCATGGTGAAAAGTGCCGATCGCGCCGGTTCGCCCCCTGGTCCGGCCCCCGATCCGACCCTATCGCGGCAGAAAAACCCCGGCTTCGGGGCGGATGGGTTTGACAAGGCGGGCGGGCGTTCTTATAGCACGGGCTTCGAACACCAGCGGGGCCGGGCCGATTCCCGGAACGAACCCGTGCAGCATCGCGTCGGTATCGCGCAGGCCCCTGGCCTCCCGGCATCGCCGCCGTGCATCTGAACAGAAACCCCGGTTGCCACCGCGGGAATAGAAACGGAGACGGAGCGATGAAACGCACCTACCAACCTTCGAACCTGGTCCGCAAGCGGCGCCACGGTTTCCGCGCCCGCATGGCCACCAAGGCCGGTCGCAAGATCCTGAACGCCCGCCGCGCCCGCGGCCGCAAGTCGCTGAGCGCGTGATCGCTGCCGGCGCGGACCTTCCGCGCCGACCGGACGATTGCCCGTTCCTCGCTTGACGCCCGGCGGCCCCGGTCTCCGGAGCCGCATTCCAGGCAGACAGGTCGCAAGATCATGACACCGCCGAAGGTCACGCCCGACATCGCCGAACAGGCGCAGAGGGCAACGGCCTCGGCGGTTTCGTCGTGCGCGGGTCCTGCCTCCGATACCGCCACGCCCGACACCGTAATGCCCGACACCCCCGCCCCCGCGCTGAAGATCCTCGCCAAGCGGTCCCAGTTCCTGGCCGCCGCCCGCGCCCGCCGTCAGGGCGCCGGGTCGATGATGGTGCAGGCCCGTTGCCGGGCCGAGGATGAGCCCGAGGCGCCGGAGGCGATCCGCGTTGGCTTCACCTGCTCCAAGAAGGTCGGCAATGCCGTGGCCCGCAACCGCGCCAAGCGCCGGATGCGCGAAGCCGCGCGCGCCGTGCTGCCTCTCCAGGGCCACCCCGGCTGGGACTACGTTCTGATTGGCCGCAAGGACGAAACCGCCGCCCGCCCCTTCGAGCTGCTGAAGCGGGACCTGGTCCGCGCATTGGAACGGCTGCACGCCGAGCGCGCGCCGCGACCGAAGCCCCCGCGCAAGGACGGCGCGCGGGGATGAGCGGCCGCCGCCTCAGCCCGGCGGCCTGGGTGCTGGCGCAGCCGATCCGGGCCTACCGGCTGATCTTCTCCCCCTGGGTCGGGCACAATTGCCGCTACGACCCCACCTGCTCCGCCTACATCCTGGAAGCGCTGGAAAAGCACGGCGCCCTGCGCGGGTTCTGGCTGTCCCTGCGCCGGGTCGCCCGTTGTCACCCTTGGGGCGACATGGGGGTGGACGACGTGCCGCCCCCGCGAAGCGACCGGCATTCCCACGACCATGACGCCGCCGCGCGTGACGAGGACAGCGGCCCCGAGCGGTAAGCCCAGGCGCCCGCCGCCTGCCGGACTAGTAGCTGTCGTAGTGATACAGCGCCTGGTCGAAGCGCCGGGGACCAAGGTCCTTGGGCTTGACGAGGATATTCGCCGCCCCGCCATCCCCGAAGCTGACCGCGAGGTCCCCCGCCCCCAGACGCCCCAGTTGCAGCAGGACCTTCGCATGGAACCGCTGCCGGCCCGTCCGTACGTCGCCCTGGGCGAAGACGGGGTAGCCGCCATAGGTGATCGCGCCCGCGCGGCCCGCCTCCAGCACACGGTCCAGGGCCGCCTCGTCCACCTCCCGGCCCGCCTCGGCCCAGGCTTTCTGCAAGGCCGCCACCTCGCGCAGTGCGGCACCGGGCAGGTCCTGCACCGCCTCGCCGGTCAGCACCGCGCCCTCGGCGCGCAGGGCAGCGCCCAGCGGGTCCGGCCCCTGCGGCGCATCCGGCGGATCACGGCGCCGGCAAATCGAGGGATCCTCCAAGTAGAGACTGCGGAACCCGGCCTGGTCGAAAGAGGGGAAGGCGCAGCCATGGGCTTCCCCCGCGGCCACGAAGACCGACAGCAGGCCGGACGTGGGATAGTCATCGAGCGGCGGCATCTCGGCATAGTTGATCTGGGCGAGAAACAGCATGGGCCGCCCGTTGTCCTCGGGCCAGTCCATGCCCTCGGGCAAGCTGGGCCGCCCGCCGAGGGACGACACCGGCCCGTCCGGCACCGGCGCGCCGGGCTGCGGCACCAGGCGGATGGTCGGCTGCGCCAGCGCCTCGATCTCGGCCAGGATGTCGGGGGGCAATGCGGCGGGGGCGTCGGACGACGGCACCTCCGCCTCGGCAAGCCGCGGGTTGGGCGGTGCGCTGACCAGCGCGGGATCGGCCACCAGCGGCGCGGCATCCGCCGGACGCTCCGGCGCACGGCCCTGTTTCCGTCCGACCTGTTTCCTTCCGAAAAGACGCCCTAGCCAGCCCATGACGCACCCCGCCCTTGTCCGCTTACACGAAACGATCTATGGGCCGAGCATGCGTGATGAATGTGACGAAATCCACCCGCTGTTCCACGGCGCCCCGCAAAGCACCGAGTTTCGGAAGCTGCGCAAAAGGATTGTGCGCTACACACGCGAGGCGATCGAACAATACGGTATGATCGAACCCGGCGCGCGCTGGCTGGTCTGCCTGTCGGGCGGCAAGGACAGCTATACCCTGCTGGCGGTCCTGCATGAGCTGAAGTGGCGCGGCCTGCTGCCCGTTGACCTGCTGGCCTGCAACCTCGACCAGGGGCAGCCGGGTTTCCCGGCCACCGTCCTGCCCGAGTTCCTGGAAAAGATGGGCGTGCCGCACCGGATCGAATACCAGGACACCTATTCTGTGGTCATGGACAAGATTCCCCAGGGCCGCACCTTCTGCGCGCTGTGTTCTCGGCTGCGGCGCGGCAACCTCTACCGTATCGCACGGGAAGAGGGTTGTTCGGCGGTGGTTCTGGGCCATCACCGGGACGACATCCTTGAGACGTTTTTCATGAACCTCTTCCACGGCGGGCGCCTGGCGACCATGCCGCCGAAGCTGGTGAACGAGGAAGGCGACCTGTTCCTCTATCGTCCCCTGGCCCATGTGGCCGAGGCGGATTGCGAGAAATTCGCCACCGCGATGAACTATCCGATCATTCCCTGCGACCTCTGCGGCAGCCAGGACGGGCTGCAACGCCAGCAGGTGAAACAGATCCTCGACGGCTGGGAAAAGAACAGCCCCGGACGGCGGCAGGTGATGTTCCGCGCGCTGATGAACGCGCGCCCCTCGCACCTGCTGGACCCGAAGCTGTTCGATTTCGCCGGCCTGACCCTGGGCGCCGCACCCCAGGAAGAAGATTCGATTCCCAGCCTGCGTTAAGCCGCTATTGAACTTCTGGACGTAGCGTCACCGCCCATGACACATGGGATGACCTGCAATGCCGGGGATCAGGGCTAAAGACGTCGGACGCGTTCGAGCGCGGTTACGTCGGGCCCTGTGCGGCCCGCAGCTGGTGGCCGTGCTGCCCGCGATCTGCCTGACCGCCTTCTGGGTCGCCGGGGAGGCGGCGCTGATCCTGACGGCCCTGCTGCTGCCGGTCTTCTACAGTTTCGCCGGGTCCGACCCGGCGCCGCGCCCAGCGGGCAATCCGCGCGATCCGGTCACCGGCCTGCCCCTGCGCGACAGCCTGGAACGGACGCTGGACCATGCCCTGCAAGCGCGTGAGGGCGCCATCAGCAAGACCGCCTGCCTGCTGCTGCAACTGGACGACTTCGACGCCTATCGCGACCGCTACGGGCCCGCCGCCGCCGATGACGCTCAGTATCGAATCGCCACGCGGCTGCGTGGCGCTCTGCGCGATGACGATACGCTCTGCCGTCTGGGCGAGGCCCGGTACGGCATCGCCGTGGGCCCCGTAACCCAGCTGGACCTGGAGGCGGCGATACAGCTGGCCTCGCGCCTGCAGGCCGCGGTGGAGGAACCGCTGTCGCTGGATGCGACCACGGTCTACCTCTCCTGTTCGATCGGGTTCTGCCTGGGCACCCGCAGCCCGCAACCCAGCGGGGCCTCGCTGCTGACCGCGGCGGACACCGCCCTGCGCGAGGCCGGGCGGTTCGCCCCCTCGGCCATCCGCTCCTTCTCTGTCGACATGCAGGGACGTCGGCGGACGGGCCCCATTCCGGCGGATGAGATCGAGACGGCGATGGAGGCAGGCCAGATCCTACCCTTCTTTCAGCCGCAGGTGTCGACCGATACCGGACTGGTCACCGGCTTCGAGGCGCTGGCGCGCTGGTGCCACCCGCAGCGCGGCATGATTTCCCCGGCGGAGTTCCTGCCGATGGTGCAGCAGGTCGGGCTGATGGAACGGCTGGGCGACCTGATGCTGGTGCAATCCCTGATCGCGCTGCGTCGCTGGGACGAGGCCGGGGTGAACGTGCCCCAGGTCGGCGTAAACTTCGCCAATGATGAGCTGATGAATCCCCAGCTGGTCGAGAAGATCCGCTGGCAGCTGGACCGCTATGGGCTGACGCCGGGGCGGCTGACGGTCGAGGTGCTGGAAACCGTGGTGGCCGCCTCCCCCGAAGATGTGATTTCACGCAATATCAACGGGCTGGCCAAGATGGGCTGCCGCATCGACCTGGATGATTTCGGCACCGGCCATGCCTCCATCTCCTCCATCCGACGCTTCTCGGTCGAGCGGCTGAAGATCGACCGCAGCTTCGTGATGAAGGTCGACCGCGACATCGAGCAACAGCGCATGGTGGCCGCGATCCTGACCATGGCCGAACGGCTGGGCCTGACGACCCTGGCCGAGGGGGTGGAGACGCCGGGCGAACACGCGATGCTGGCGCAACTGGGGTGCGACCACGTCCAGGGGTATGAAATCGCCCGGCCGATGCCTTTCGACCAGACCACCGAATGGATGCGCGCCTATCACGCCGGCCTGACCGAGGCGCCGAAGTTCGGCCGCCGAAGCGGCTGACCAGCGCGCGCCAAGGCCCTACGTCTGCACCGGATCTGATCGCGCCCCTGCGTCGCATCAGCCGGGTGGATTGGCCTCAGCTCCCCCGTCAGAGCCGCGGCCACCCCCACAGAGGACCATGGCTCCGGTGCAGCCTCCCTCCCGACTGCCGCCAGATGACCCATCTGCCGCCCGCAACGCGCCGTTTCCCGCACACAACCCCGCGACCCTTGGCCCTGTAAAAGAGGGAAGCCCCTTGACCTTTGGCCCGGTGACAGGTTGAACGCCCAAGACCGAATTTCCGAATATTGCAACGACCAAGGGTGGCGCAGCGCGATGGACGATCAGAACAAGAACCTCATCCTGGCCACGGTGCTCAGCTTCATCGTTGTCCTTGTCTGGTTCCTTCTTTTCCCGCCAGAGGAACAGGCCCCCGGCATCGAGACCGCCGAGGAGCAGACCCAGGTTGAGGGCACCGCGGGTGCGCCGACGACCAGCGGCAGCGCAGACGGCGCGCTTGGCCCGGGCGGCGACGGCGTCGCCACGGCCCAGACCGAGGCCCCCGCCGCCGAGGCAGAGGCCGAAGCGCCGCGCGTCACCATCGACACGCCCAGCCTGGCCGGTTCGATCTCGCTGGGCGGCGGCCGTATCGACGACCTTCAGCTGAAGGATTACCACGTCGAACTGTCCGACGACTCCCCCGAGGTCACCCTGCTGCGCCCGCAGAGCGAGCCCGAAGGCTACTACGCCCTTTACGGCTGGATCGCCGGCACCAATGCCGACCCGGAGGCCGTGCCCGGCGCCGACACCCTGTGGTCGCTGGAAAGCGGCGATGTCCTGACGCCCGACACCCCCGTGACCCTGTCCTGGGACAACGGCCAGGGCCTGATCTTCCGCCAGACCTACAGCGTCGACGACAAGTTCATGTTCCAGGTCAGCCAGTCGGTGGAGAACACCAACGACAGCGCCGTCAGCCTGCGCCCCTACGGCCTGCTGCGCCGCCACGGCGAACCCTCCGACCTGCAGAACTTCTTCGTCGTCCACGAAGGCCTGGTACGCATGTCCGACGGCGAGCTGGAAGAAGCCGGATACGATGACCTGGCCGACTACGACGTCGACCCCCGCGAAGGCACTCCGGCGGAACGCATCGACGTCGCCGAAAGCGGCTGGATCGGCTTCACCGACCACTACTGGATGGCGACGCTGATCCCCGGCGACCGCCCCTTCCGCTCGACCGCGAAATACTACCCCAGCCCCGACATCTACCAGACCGAGACCGTGCTGGAGACCGTCGAGGCCGCACCCGGCGAGACCGTCTCGGTCGAAACGCAGCTGTTTGCCGGCGCCAAGGAAGGCGAGACGATCAAGGATTACGAGGACGCCGGCGTCACCCGCTTCTTCGACTCGATCGACTGGGGCTGGTTCTTCTTCATCACCAAGCCGATCTTCTGGCTGATCCACTGGCTGCACAGCTTCATCGGCAACATGGGCTGGTCGATCATCGCGATGACCATCTTCCTGAAGGCCATCCTCTTCCCGCTGGCCTACAAATCCTATGCCTCCATGGCGAAGATGAAGGAACTGCAGCCGCGCATGGAAGAGCTGAAGGAGAAGGCGGGCGACGACCGCCAGAAGCTTCAGAAGGAGATGATGGAGCTCTACAAGAAGGAAAAGGTGAACCCCGCCGCGGGCTGTCTGCCGATCCTTCTGCAGATCCCGATCTTCTTCTCGCTCTACAAGGTGATCTTCGTCACGCTTGAACTGCGCCACCAGCCCTGGATCGGCTGGATCCGCGACCTCTCGGCGCCGGACCCCTCCTCGATCCTGAACCTGTTCGGTCTGCTGCCCTATGCCCCTCCGGGCCCGGAAAGCATCTTCGCCATCGCCAGCCTCGGTGTCCTGCCGATCCTGCTGGGCATCTCGATGTGGCTGCAGCAGAAACTGAACCCGGCGCCCGCCGACCCCGCGCAGCAAATGATCTTTGCCTGGATGCCCTGGGTGTTCATGTTCATGCTGGGCAACTTCGCCAGCGGCCTGGTCCTCTACTGGATCACCAACAACACGATCACCTTCATCCAGCAGTACACGATCATGCGGATTCACGGGTTCAAGCCCGACGTCTTCGGCAACATCAAATCGTCGTTCAGCCGGAAGAAGAAGGCCGAAGCAAAGGGCAAGAAGTAAATGAGACGCGTCGCGCAGATCTGGCGGCACCCGATCAAGGGGATCGGGGCCGAGCCGCTGGAGAGCGCGGCCTTCTTGCCCGAACGGCCCCTGCCCGGTGACCGGGCCTGGGCCCTGCTGACCGGCCAGGCGCAGGATACCGGCGCCTGGCAATCCTGCCGCAACTTCGCGCGCGGCTGCTACGGTCCCCAGCTGATGGCGATCACCGCCCGCACGCTGGAAAATGGCCGCATCCACCTCAGTCACCCCACGGCGGGTGAGATCGAGGTTGATCCGGCCCGCGACGGCGCGGCGCTGTCGGCTTGGCTCGCCCCGCTTTGGCCCGCCGAGCGCCCTGCCCTGGGCGCGCTGATCGCGGCGCCCGCGGAGGGCATGTCGGACGCCAACTATGCCTGCGTCTCGATCCTGGGCCGCGCGTCGCTGGGCGCGCTATCCGAGGCCTGCGGCACGCCCCTGGATCCGCGCCGCTTCCGCGGCAACATCTGGCTGTCGGGGCTGGAGCCCTGGGAAGAGCTGGACTGGCCCGGGCGCCGTATCCGTCTAGGCGATGTCGAACTGGACGTGGTGGAGCGGATCACCCGCTGTCGCGCCACCCAGGTAAACCCCGAGACCGGCGAGGACGACGTGCAGACGCTGCGCACCCTGCGCCGGACCTGGGGCCATGTTGATTTCGGCGTGAAGGCGAAGGTGGTCACCCCCGGCACCATCGCCACCGACGCGCCGGTGGAGGTCCTGCTATGACGCCCCTTCCCTTCCCCCTGGCCGAAGAGCCCGATGACCACATGGCCGAAAAGGGCCGCCTGCTGTTTGCCGGACCGGTGGATTTCGTCAAGGGCGTGGTCGCCATGAACGGCCTGCCAGAGGCCGACCGGCTGGAGGTCTGCTTTGCCGGCCGTTCCAACGTGGGCAAATCCAGCCTGATCAACGCGCTGACCGGCCGCAAGGGCATCGCCCGCGCCTCGAACACACCGGGCCGGACGCAGGAGATCAACTATTTCACCCTCGGCGAGGAACGCTACCTCGTCGACCTGCCGGG
The DNA here is from genome assembly GCF_002786295.1 of Pseudooceanicola marinus. Classification (GTDB taxonomy): domain Bacteria; phylum Pseudomonadota; class Alphaproteobacteria; order Rhodobacterales; family Rhodobacteraceae; genus Pseudooceanicola; species Pseudooceanicola marinus. The sequence goes on from NZ_PGTC01000029.1 coordinate 281,713, forward strand.
CTACGGCTATGCCAATGCGCCCCTGTCGGTGGTGGAGAAATGGCAGCGCCTGCTGAAACAGTACCTGCAGGGCCGCCAAACCCTGCGCCGCGCCTTCGTGCTGATCGATTCGCGCCACGGGGTGAAGGCCGTCGACGAGGAAATCATGACCCTGCTCGACAGCGCTGCTGTGACCTTCCAGGTCGTCATGACCAAGGCGGACAAGGTGAAGGAAAAGGACCGGCAGAAGGTCCTCGACCAGGTGCGCGGCGCCCTGTCCAAGCATCCCGCCGCCTTCCCCGAGCTGGTGCTGACCTCTTCGGAGAAGGGCGACGGCATTTCCACGCTGCGCGCCATCATCGCCGGGCTGGACTGAGCCAGAGCGCGCAATCGCACCTCAGATGCTTCCCCTCAGAAGCGGTAGTTCAGCCGCCCGGTCAGGGTGTTCATGCTGAAGCTTTCGCCGGTGCCATCGAAATCCGACACCTGGTGGTGCAGCAGTTCCCCGCCTAGCGTCACGTGCTCCGTCAGGTGGGTTTCCGCCCCTGCCCCCAGCACGACGCCTGTATCGCTGCCGAACCTGCCCTGCATGTGCGCCAGTCCCGCCACGGCGTAGACATGGACCTCCTTGCGGACCATCCCGAGGCGCCCCTTCACCCGGGCGATCTTGTCCACCGGGCCTGCGGGACTGCCGATGTCGGTCTCCGCCAGGTCAAGCTCCACCCCGTAGGTGGTGGCGCCCCTCTGTTCCAAGTAACCGCCGTGAAGGCTGCGCAGCGCATCGCCGTCGGCCGAGGTCGCGACCCCAAGCGACGCGCCGAGATAGGCGCCGGTCCAATCGTCACCAAGTGGCTGGCCCCGTGCCGCGACCGCCGTGAGCAGAAGCACCGACAACGTGAGCGTCAGACGCCCCGCGGCGGTCCGGACGGCTTGCCCATCAAGGGCCGTGGTATGAGCGCGGTACTGTTCCATCACGAACACAACACGGCAGACGCACTAAAAGTTCATTGAAATCACGCCAGGCCCTGCCCGACGGCGGAACCTTGCCTGTCAGACTTTCTGAAAATGCGAGGTAAATTGCGGCTTTGCCTCCGGTCCGGCGCGGGGCCGGACATGAAAAAGGCCCGGGAGATCCCGGGCCTTTCCAGAGTTTTGATCGCGGTCGGACCGGATCAGAAGCGGTAGTTCACACGGGCCGCCAGGGTGCTGCCGTCGATGTCGACGCCAGTGTCGTCGAAGTCATCGAACTGGTGGTACAGGTATTCGCCGCCGACGGTCACGTCGTCGGTCAGCTTGTAGTCTGCGCCAACGCCCAGGATCCAGCCGTTGTCGTCGCCCAGATCGGATTCGGCGTGCGCGGCACCGGCGACACCGTAGACCAGGGTCTGACCGGCGTCGTAACCGGCGCGGACCTTCAGACGGGTGATCGAGTCGAGGTCAGTGCCGTTGAAGTCCAGATCGGTTGCGCTGTAGTCCAGTTCACCACCCAGCACGAAGGTGCCGAAGTCGTAGTCGTAACCGGCCTGAACACCGTAAACGGTGCCATCGGCACCTTCGCTGGCGGAACCCAGCTCGGCGTCGAGATCGCCATAGCCCAGCGAGGCACCGGCATAGGCGCCGGTCCAGTCGGAGCCCGAGAAGACCGGAGCCGGTGCGGGTGCGGGGACGACCGGGTCTGCGGGGGCTTGCTGGTAGGAGCCTGCAAAGGCGGGGGCGGCCACTGCGCTGACGGCCACTGCTGCGATCATGGTTTTGCGAAGCATTCTTTTTCTCCTTCGTTTCTTTTCAGGGCCGGTTGGGGATGACCGTCCCTGCTGAGACGCTCCCATCGGGCATGCGCCACGAACGCACCTCCGACAGAGGGCGCTCTCGCCGGATCAACACACCGAAACGGAGAAGAGTTCCAATCACATCGCATCAATGTCACGGGCGTCGGCCATCGGGCGCCGCCGGGACAGGGCTCCGAAGGCGATTCCCCGCCGCCTGCCACCCTGCCCTGCAAATTCCTTCGTGATCCCCCTTGAAACCTCTTCGTGTCGCGCAGTGGCGCGGGTCGGACTTGGCAGCGCGACGGGCAACGCGTATCAAGCGACGAAACCAAGGACGCCCGAGACATGAAGAAGCAGACCGCCATGAACCAAGACTGGATCGCCACCGCCCGCACCCTGTCGGAGGCCCTGCCCTACCTTCAGCGCTACGAAGGTGCCATCGTGGTGGTGAAATTCGGCGGCCATGCCATGACCGATGCTGACGGGCTGGAGAATTTCGCCCGCGACATCGTGCTGATGCGGCAGGTCGGCGTGAACCCGGTGATCGTCCATGGCGGCGGCCCGATGATCAACGAGATGCTGGACAAGCTGCAGGTGAAATCCGAGTTCGTCCGTGGCAAGCGGGTCACCGACCAGGCCACAATGGACGTCGTAGAGATGGTGCTGTCGGGTCAGGTGAACAAGCGGATCGTCCAGGCGATCAACGCCCAGGGTGGCAAGGGCGTGGGCCTGTCCGGCAAGGATGCCAACCTGATGGTCTGTCGCCAGGACGATCCGGAACTGGGCCTGGTCGGCACCCCGGACGAGATGGACACGACGATCCTGCACTCGATGTTCCGCAGCGACATCATCCCGGTCATCGCCCCCATCGGCATGGGCCGGGAGGGCCAGACCTTCAACGTCAACGGCGACACCGCCGCCGGCGCCATCGCGGGGGCGCTGCGCGCCGACCGGCTGCTGCTGCTGACCGACGTGGCGGGGGTGAAGGACGGCTCGGGCGAGGTGGTCACCGCGCTGACCGCCCAGCAGATTCGCGACATGACCGCAGATGGCACCATCGCGGGCGGCATGATTCCCAAGACCCAGACGGCGCTGGATGCGATCGAACGCGGCGTGCGCGCGGTGGTCATCCTGGACGGGCGCGCCCCCAATGCCGTGCTGCTGGAGCTGTTCACCGAACACGGGGCCGGCTCCCTGATCCGTGCCAGCTGAGGCACCACCGGATCTCGACAGACTGGAACGGGCCGCGCAGGCCCGCCAGCTGACGATTTCCTGCGGCCTGGACGCCCGGGCCTGTGCCGTCCGCGACGACCTGCCCGGGGGCACGCGCAGCCTGCTGCTGCTGTCGCCCCATGAACCGGCGTTCTGGCCCGCCTTCACCGACAGCCCGGAATGGCAGGACGGCGCGCCGGACCCCATGGACCGCTGGTCGACCCGCGTGATCGGCGCCTGGGCAGAGGAGATCGACGCGATCCCCCTCTACCCCTTCGGCGGCCCGCCCTTCGCCCCCTTCCTCGCCTGGGCGCTGGCCAGCGGGCGGGTCCACAGCTCCCCCATCGGGCTGCTTGTGCATCGCGGGATGGGCCTTCTGACCTCCTTCCGGGGCGCCCTGGCCCTGCCTTGGGACGTCACCGTGCCGCCGCCCCTGTCCTCCCCCTGCGATGGCTGCGCCGCACACTGCCGCGACGCCTGCCCCGTCGGCGCCCTGGGGCGCGCGGGCGGCTACGACGTGCCCGCCTGCAAGGACCACCTGCGCCAGCCCGAGGGCGCCCCCTGCCTGACGGCGGGCTGCCTGGCACGGCGTGCTTGCCCGGCGGGCGTCGGCCATGGCAGGATCGCGGCACATTCCGCCTATCACATGCGGCAATTCCTGGGGGATACGTGACAGAGCAAGAGCCGCGCCGGCGCCTGATCCTGATGCGGCATGCGAAATCCGCCTGGGACGATCCTGCCCTGTCCGATCACGCCCGCCCCTTGAACCGGCGCGGTCAGCGCAGCGCCGAGGCGCTTGGGCAATGGCTTGTCGAACGAGGGCACCTGCCCGACCAGGCGCTGGTGTCGGACGCCAAACGCACGCAGGAGACCTTTGCCGGCCTGCACCTCGACATCGCACCGGATCTCGATTCGGACCTCTACCTGGCGGAGCCGCCCCGGCTGCTGTCCGCCCTGCAGGCGGCCCAGGGCCACTGTGTCCTGCTGATCGCGCATAATCCCGGAATCGCCGCGCTGGCCGAGGCGCTTCTGGCCGACCCAGTGCCCCATCCGCGGTTCATCGACTACCCCACCGGGGCGACGCTGGTCGCGGATTTCCCCATCGACAGCTGGCGCGATCTGGAACCGCACACGGGCCGCGCCGCGGATTTCATCACCCCGAGAGAGCTGACCGACTGAACCCCGGCTGGTCCCCGCCCCCCGGCCTGCCGGGTCGCGCACCAATTGCGTCCATAATAGCGAAATTCATTCCAAATCGTCGCAGCTTCATTGAAAGTGCGAAAGGTCTTTCCCTGCCTCAACCCAACGGCCAACGGGCCGTGCGGCCCCCTGCTGAGGGCAGGACAATGATCGACCTTTTCACCAACACCCTGCGCGCCGCAGGCGCCGGTTCCAAACACCACACCCCGCGCGACCGGACCGCGCGGGGTGCCTCCTTGCGCTGCCGCAAGGGGCCGGACAATCTTGGGTCGTGGACCGGCCTGCGGGCTGCCTGGATTGGGGACGGGCAACCCGATGGCGGTGTTACTTCACCACGATGTGCCAGATGCCGCCGATGCCGTCACCATTGCGGTCGCCCGGGGCCTGGTCGCCGGACCAGTAGTACAGCGGCTGGCCCTTGTAGGCCCACTGGTAGGCGCCGTCCTGGCGCAAGATCACGGAGAAATAGCCGTAGGGGGTCGCGTCGGGCGCGGCATAGAAGGGCGGCCAGTCGGTGGCGCAGCGGTCATAGCAGTTCGAGACGCCGCGATTGTCGTTGTCGAAATAGTAGAGCGACATGCCCTCGGCGTCGGTGACATAGGCCACTGCCGTCTTCGCGTGCTGCTGCGGCGCGGTGTAATTGTAGTTGCTGGCGGCCTTGTTGGTCGCGCCATAGGAATTGCTGGACCCATAGCCTGCGGCCATGGCGGAAACGGAAGATGCGGCGAAAATGGCCGCTGCAATCAGCGATACGGACTTCATATGAAGAATTCCCTTGGTCATGCGGGGCCTTGCCCCGGGGTGGAGAGGTACAGCGCCGCCATCCCTGACCGGGAGAATACGCGGACCGACGACGACGCCGTGGCGCCTCTGTCGACCGCCACCATTGTGCCAAGCGTTGTCATGACCGGTGAATTGCCGTTGAAAGTTGCCCCCCGGCCATATGCTGCCTCGGCCCGTCCCCCTTCGCCCTCGCAACGAAAAAGGCCCCGCCGAAGCGGGGCCTTCTGATCCTGATCTGCGGCGGCCTCAGTGGCCGAGGATCTGGCTGAGGAACAGCTTGGTACGTTCCGAGCGCGGATTGTTGAAGAACTCTTCCGGCTCGTTCTGTTCCACGATCTGGCCCTGGTCCATGAAGATCACGCGGTTGGCGACCTGGCGGGCAAAGCCCATCTCGTGGGTCACGCAGAGCATCGTCATGCCCTCTTCCGCCAGCTCGATCATGGTGTCGAGCACCTCCTTGATCATCTCCGGATCCAGCGCCGAGGTCGGTTCGTCGAAGAGCATGATGCGCGGCTTCATGCAGAGCGACCGGGCAATCGCCACACGCTGCTGCTGGCCGCCCGACAGCTGTCCGGGGTACTTGTTGGCCTGCTCTGGGATCTTCACCTTTTCCAGGAAGTGCATCGCGGTCTCGACCGCTTCCTTCTTCGGGGTCTTGCGAACCCAGATCGGCGCCAGGGTGCAGTTTTCCAGGATCGTCAGATGCGGGAACAGGTTGAAGTGCTGGAAGCACATGCCGACCTCGGACCGCACCTTGTCGATGTTCTTCAGGTCCGAGGTCAGCTCGGTCCCGTCGACGACGATCTTGCCCGCCTGATGCTCTTCCAGCCGGTTGATGCAGCGGATCATGGTGGACTTGCCCGACCCGGAGGGGCCGGCGATGACGATGCGTTCGCCCCGGTTCACCGTCAGGTTGATGTCGCGCAGAACGTGGAACTGGCCGTACCACTTGTTCATCTGGCTGATCTGGATGGCGACCTCGTCGGAGACTTTCATCGCGGCAGGAGTCGGGGTTTCGACTGCGGTATTGGTCATTTGATATTACCTCCTCAGCGATGGCCGGTCTGAAGCTTGCGCTCCAGGTACATCGAGTAGCGGGACATGGAGAAACAGAAGATGAAGAAGACGGCACCGATGAAGATGAACAACTCCCAGTAGATGCCGTTCCAGGCGGTGTCGGCGCGGATGCCGTTGGCCAGGCCCAGCGGGTCGATCAGGCCGATGATCGACACCAGCGTGGTGTCCTTGAACACCCCGATGAAGGTCGACACGATCCCCGGGATCGAGATCTTCAGGGCCTGCGGCATGATGATCAGCCGTTGCGCCTTCCAGTAGTCGAGGCCAAGCGCATCGGCCGCCTCGTACTGGCCCTTGGGCAGGGCGGCGAGGCCGCCGCGGATCACCTCGGCCATGTAGGCCGACGCAAACAGCGTCACCATGATCATCACCCGCAGGATGATGTCGAAGTTGGTGCCCGGCGGCAGGAAGATGTTCAGCAGCACCGAAGCGACGAACAGCAGGGTGATCAGCGGCACGCCACGAATGAATTCGATGAAGCCTACGCAGAGGATCTTCACCAGCGGCAGATCGCTGCGGCGGCCAAGCGCCAGGACGATCCCGATGGGCAGCGAACAGCCGATGGCGGTGACGCCGATGGTGATCGACAGCATGAAGCCCCCGAAATCACGACTGGCCACAGGCTCCAGCGCCAGCGGCAGAACCGAGGCGATGCCGTTGGCGACCGGCGCGGCCAGCAACACCCACCAGAGCACCGCAACCGCCGCTGCGACGGAGATCGAGATCCCGGCGTTCAGCAGCCGGCTGACCAGGGTGAAGACGGCAAACCCGATGGCAAAGCCCGCGGCCGCCATCAGCGGCATCCAGACGGTGCCGCCCCACAGCAACCAGGGCATCAGGAAGGGGAAGGCGGCGGAGAAATACAGCAGCTTGGGCGTGACGTAGTCGGTGTAAAGCACCGGCGCCAGCGCCACCAGCAGCAGGACCAGGGTCAGGATCGGGCGCCAGTAGAGCTCCGGCGGGTAGAACCCGAACAGGAGTTGTTGCCAGCGATCGCGGATCACGCCCCAGCAGGCGCCTTCGTGCCCGTCCAGGATCTCGCGGCAGTTGGACAGCGAGCTGCCGTCCCAGGTGGGCGAGACGAACCACGGGATCAGCCGGTACAGCAGGTAGGCGATGAAGAGGCTCGACAGCACCGTCAGAGCCGTGTTCAGCCAGCCCGAGAACAGGTTGTCCTTGGCCCACCCCACGGGACCCACGGTCGAGGACGGGGGGGCCTGCTGTTCCAGCATGGTGTCGCGGACGTAAAGAACAGTATCAGCGTGCGTATTGCTCATTTCACCGCTCCACCAGTTTCTTGCGTTCGTTGTAGACGTTCATGACGCTGGAGATGATCAGGCTGATCACCAGGTAGATCGCCATGCCCAGCAGAACGGTTTCAAGCTCGCGCCCGGTCTGGTTCAGGGTGATCCCCATCAGCGTGCCGGTGATGTCCATGTAGCCCACGGCGATCGCCAGCGAGGAGTTCTTGGTCAGGTTCAGGTACTGGGAGATCAGCGGCGGGATGATGACCCGCAAGGCCTGGGGCAGGATGACCAGCGACATGATCCGGTTGGACCGCAGGCCAAGCGCCGCGGCGGCCTCGGTCTGGCCGGCGGAAATGGCCAGGATGCCGGCGCGCACGATCTCCGCCACGAAGGCGGCGGTGTAAAGAGACAGGGCCAGCCACAGCGCGATCAGCGAGTTGCGCATGTGCGTGCCGCCCTGGAAGTTGAAGCCGCGCAGTTCCGGGTAGCCCAGGTGGAAGCCGAGGATGCCCAGCAGGATCACGGTGGGCAGGATCACAGCGGCGGTGCGGATGTGCCAGGTGGTGGGGCGGACGCCCGTGGCTTCCTGGGTGGCATCCGCCTTGCGGCCGATGCGTTTCGACACCCAGATGGAGCCGATGAACACCACCAGGATCGCGATCAGGTCGACACTGATGTCGAAGGCGCCGAAGAAGGAGATGTCGCCCAGCCCGCGCGAGAACAGCGGCTCGGGGATGTAGACGCCCCGGTTGGTCAGCGCGACGCTGTCGAAGAGCTTCATCGTGGAATCGGGATCGTCGCCGCGGAAGGCCGAGGGCGCCGGCAGGCCCTCGATCAGGACGGCCATGGCCAGGATGATCCACATCAGCACGGGGACGTTGCGGAACATCTCGACGTAAACGGTCATCAGGCGCGCGATCAGCCAGTTGCCCGACAGACGCAGCACGCCCACGATGACGCCGATGACGGTGGCGGTGATACAGCCCAGGACAGCGACCAGCAGCGTGTTCAGCAGGCCGACGAAGGCCGCACGCAGGTGGGTGTCCTGGTTGTCGTATTCGATCAGGCGCTGGTTGATGTCGTACCCGGCGGGATTGCCGAGGAAGCCGAAGGAGACTTCCTTGCCCAGGTCGTTGAGGTTCTGGACCGTGTTCAGCGTCAGCCAGCCGAAGAACAGCAGGAACGCGATCAGCGCGATGATCTGGAATGTGATGGACCGATAGCGCGTGTCGTAGACAAGCATGGATAGCTTGAACGACTCCGCCGGCGGATCAGTAAGCGTTGTCATGTGAATCTTCCCCGTGTCCGGCCAGTTCTGGAATGCGTCTGCGCGCGGGGCCGGTAACTGCCCCCGAGGGGGCCGATGGCAGGAGGGCGCAGCCAGTGCCGCGCCCTCCGCCGTTGGATCTTAGCGGAACGGCGGGCTGTAGAGCAGGCCGCCATCGGTGTACTGGGCGTTCAGGCCACGGGCGAGACCGATCGGGGTGTTCTCGCCGATGTTCTTCTCGAACAGTTCACCGTAGTTGCCGCCGGCGGAGATCGCGTCCACGGCGAAGTCGGCTTCCAGGCCCAGCATGGCGCCCAGTTCACCTTCGGTGCCCAGCAGGCGGTTCACTTCCGGGTTGTCGGTCGGCGCAGACGCCAGGTCGGCAACGTTGGCCGAGGTGACGCCGTATTCCTCGGCAGCGATCAGGGCGTTCAGGGTCCAGCGGACCACGTCACCCCATTCGTCGTCGCCATGACGGACGAGCGGGCCGAGCGGCTCCTTCGAGATGATCTCGGGCAGGACGGCGTAGTCGCCCGGGTTCTCGAAGGTGGCGCGGGTCGCGGCCAGGCCCGAGGCGTCGGTGGTGTAGACGTCACAGGCACCGGCCAGGAACTGCTGCTGCGCTTCGGCATTGGTCTCGATCGGGACCGGCTCGTAGCTGATGTTGTTGACGCGGAAGTAGTCGGCCAGGTTCAGCTCGGTGGTGGTGCCGGTCTGGATGCAGACGGTGGCGCCATCAAGCTCCTTGGCCGAGGACACGCCCAGCTCTTTCGGGATCATGAAACCTTGGCCGTCATAGTAGTTCACGCCGACGAAGGTGAACTTCAGGTCGACATCGCGCGAGAAGGTCCAGGTGGTGTTCCGGGCCAGCACGTCGATCTCGCCGGAGGCCAGGGCGGTGAAGCGGGTCTTGCCGGTGGTCGGAACGAACTCGACCGCGCTGGCATCGCCCAGGACTGCGGCGGCAACGGCGCGGCAGAAGCCGACGTCAAACCCCTGCCACTCGCCGTTGGCGTCGGGGTAGGAAAAGCCGGTCAGGCCGGTGGAGACGCCGCAGTTCAGCGTGCCGCGGGCCTTCACGTCGTCCAGGGTGGCGGCACCAGCCACGCCAGCGGCCAGGCCAGCGACGGTCAGCGCGCCAAGAAATACGGATTTTTTCATGTTTACCTCTTCCTGATTTTCCGCCTTGTCTGCATCCATGTCTGCAGCGGCAGTTCACCGCCCCTTTGGGGTCGGAGACAAAAAGCGCTAGAGGTGCTCCCCCTAACAGTGCTTAAACAGTGAGCGGATTCATCGCTATGGGTCAACCCATTCATCACGGAAAGCGAACGATCCGATCTGCGACGAAGGCACAGGTCGGTCGCGGCGCGTCAGCGCAGGCGCGTCCGTTCAAGAGGTTTTCTAGGCAATCTTACCGATGCAGAAGCGCCAGGAATCGGCGCGCATCGTCAAAAGATGCCCTTTTCAGGGCTTCGATCTGCCGTGCTTCCTCGTCGATTCCCCACTGGGCCTCCTGCCAGCGCTCATCGAGGCGCGACACTTCCCAGATCTCGTCTGCGGACCGGGTGGTCAAAAAAGCGGCAAAGCCCAGCACCAGAGAGCCCGTGAGCGCCACCAGATCATGGAAAGCAGCCAATTCGAAGGGGTCGAGCGCATGGACTCGGTCCCGCAGGACCTCCAGCGCGGCGGGATCCTGCGGCGCATGGATGATGCCGGTCCGCGGGCTGAGTCGCGCGCCCAGCTCGGCCTCGGCCCAATCCAGCATCGGGTCCCAGTGCGCCACCTGCCGGTCGACCAGTTCCGCCGGGCTGTCGGCGCGATAGCACAGCAGGTCGCTGTCGCCATAGGCGGCCAGCATCTCCGCCACCTCGGCCCGCTGCACGGCCACCTTGTCGATGGCGGAATTGGCGGTGCGGGTCATCGGCATGGTGTTCGGATCGACCACCTCTTCCTGGGCGTCCCACTCGGCGGCCAGGGCCTGGGCCAGTGCCTCGGTCGGCACCACCAGCGCGGCCTTGGCCGGGGTCTTCACCGGGCGCTTGTCCAGTTGCACGGTGTAGCCGCCGGTCACCGGCAGGGCGGCGGCCTCGGTCCAGAAACGGCGGGGCTTCCAATCGCTCATCAGGTCTTGTCTCCGGTCGTCAGGGCGTCGATGGCCCGGGCCAGGTCGTCGGGCGTGTCGACCACCACGTCGGCCTGGGCCAGTTGGTCGGCCGGGTGATAGCCCCAGGCCACACCGATGGAAGCCACGCCGGCGGCGCGCGCCATCTCCAGATCGTAAGTCGTGTCGCCGATCACCACCGCGCGGGAGGCGTCCACGCCGGTCTCGGCCAGGGCGGTCATCACCATCGACGGATGGGGTTTCGAGGGGTGGTCGTCGGCCACCTGGATCGACTGGAAGAAGGGCCGCAGCCCGTGGGTGTCGAGCAGCGCCTCCAGCCCGCGCCGCGACTTGCCAGTGGCCACGGCCAGCAGGGTCTCGGGCTCCGCCGCCAGGCGTTCGACCAGCGCCCGCATGCCCGGGAAGAGCGGCGAATGATCCGGCCCCGCCGCCAGGCGCTGTTTCTGATAGGCCGCCTTGTAGCCCGCCACCAGCCGCGCATGGGTGGAGGCCGGGGCCTCCTGCGCCAGCTGCGGCATGGCCTCCTCCAGGGACAGGCCGATGATGCCCATGATCCGGTCCCGGTCGGGCACCGTCATGTGTTCGGCGCCAAAGGCCGCCTCCATGGCGCCGACGATCTCGCCCAGAGAGTCGGACAGGGTGCCGTCCACGTCGAAGATGACCAGTCGCAGATCTGCCATGGCGCGGTCCTCAGTCCAGCGGTTCGTCGAGATCGAAGGGATCCTTGCGCACGGTATCCTCGGACCAGCCGAAGTGGTCCCAACTGCGCTTCATGTGATCGGGCAGCGGCGCTTCCAGCTCGATCTCCTTGCCGGTGAAGGGATGGGTGAACCGCAGAAGACGGGCGTGCAGATGCAGCTTGCGGCTGATCTCGCCGCCCAGTTGCGCCCCCCAGCCGTCGCCGAGGTTCTCCTGGCTGGATCCGCCGTATTTGCCGTCGCCAATGATCGGATGGCCCATCTCGGCCATATGGGCGCGCAGCTGGTGCGTGCGGCCCGTGACCGGCACCAGGCCGACCCAGGCGGCGCGCTGACCCAGGCGCCACAGCACCGAGTAATCCGACACCGCGCGTTTCGCGCCGGGGGTGCTGTCGACGTCGCGCGGATGCACGCAGATCATCTTCTCCCCCTCGCCGCCGGAGCCATGGCCCGGGGCCTTCACAAGGCCGAACTTGATCGTGCCCATGTAGGGCTGCGGCACGCCGGCCACCAGCGCCCAGTAGATCTTGCGAGTCTCGCGCGAGCGGAAGGCGCCGGTCAGCTTCGAGGCCGCCTCGCGCGTGCGCGCCAAAAGCAGCAGGCCCGAGGTGTCCTTGTCGAGGCGATGCACCAGGCGGGGTTTCTCGTCGTAGTCGAAGCGCAGCGCCTCGGACAGCCCGTCAACGTGGCGGGTCTGTTTCGAGCCGCCCTGCACCGGCAGACCGGCGGGCTTGTTCAGGGCGATGATATGGTCGTCCATCCACAGCACGGCGTCGCGCATCATCTTGGCGTCGTCGTCGCTGATGCGCGGGCCCGCCTGGGGCGCGGGCGCCTCGCCCTCGGGGATCGGCGGCACGCGCAGGACCTGGCCGGGGGCCAGCCGGGTGTTGGATTTCACCCGCCCGCCATCCACGCGCAGCTCGCCCTTGCGGCACATCTTCTCGATGCGCCCTTGCGTCAGCTGCGGGAAGGTCCGCCGCATCCAGCGGTCCAGCCGCATGTCGGCGTCACCCGCCGGGATCTCGATCTGCTGCACACCGCTCATACCAATACCGCCCGCATCGCGTAGGTGCCCGCGACGATGGCCGCGAGCGAAAGAATGACATTGATCCCGACGTAAACCGCAGCCAGCCCCGGCTCCCCCCGCTCATAAAGCGTGAAGGCCTCCAGCGAGAAGGAGGAGAAGGTGGTGAAGCCGCCCAGGATCCCCGTCGCCAGGAAGGGGTTCCAGTGGCCCAGGCCCTTTTCGCCGATGACCACCACCAGCACCCCCATCAGGAAGGAGCCGAGGATGTTGACGAAGATCACGCCCACCGGGATCGGCAGGCCGGGCCCGAAGACGCGCATCAAACCCACCCCCGACAGGTATCGGAGCGAGGCGCCAACGGCGCCTCCGGCGGCAACTTGAAGAACGGTCAGGATCATCCGGCGTCTGTCGCGCGCGGGCCCGCGGTTGTCAAGTTTTACAAGGGTGTCGACGGGGTATTAGCCGGGTTGCGCAGGGCGCCCGGCCCACGCCGCACCGGCATCAGGTCCCGGGGTTGCCCGCGCGTTTCGCCCGCAGCTTGGCGAAATACTCGATCCGCTTCTTCAGGTCACGCTCGAACCCGCGTTCGACGGGCTGATAGAACTCGGTGCGCTGCATCTCCTCGGGGAAGTAGTTCTGCCCCGAGAAGCCATCCTCGGCATCGTGGTCATAGGCGTAGCCGGCACCATAGCCCTGCCCCGCCATGAACTTCGTCGGCGCATTCATGATGTGTTTGGGCGGCATCACGCTGCCCGTCTTGCGGGCCTGGGCGCGGGCGGCGAGATAGGCCATCTCGGTCGCGTTCGATTTGGGCGCCAGGGCCAGGTAGATCACCGCATTGGCCAGGGCCTGTTCCCCCTCGGGGCTGCCCAGGCGTTCGTAGACCTGCCAGGCGTCCAGGCAGACGGTCTGCGCTTGGGGATCGGCCAGGCCGATGTCCTCGACCGACATGCGGGTGATCCGCCGCGCCAGATAGCGCGGGTCCTCGCCCCCCTCCAGCATCCGGCAGAACCAGTAGAGCGCCGCATCCGGGTCGCTGCCCCGGACGGATTTGTGCAGCGCCGAGATCAGATTGTAGTGCTCGTCGCCCGACTTGTCGTATTTCGCCGCGCGCCGCATCAGCCGCGCCGACAGCTGCTCGGGCGTCAGCGGCTCCTTCGTCTTCCAGGCGGCGGCCTGTTCGACGAGGTTCAGGAAGGCGCGGCCATCGCCGTCGGCCATGGCCAAAAGTGCCTCGCGCGCCTCCGCCGTCAGCGGCAGCTTGCGGCCCAGGGCCTCTTCGGCGCGCTGCGCCATCTGTTCGAGGTCCTCCATCGACAGCCGTTCCAGCACCAGCACCTGAGAGCGTGACAGAAGCGCGGCGTTCAGCTCGAAGCTGGGGTTCTCGGTGGTCGCCCCGACCAGGAGGATCGTGCCGTCTTCCATATGCGGCAGGAAGCTGTCCTGCTGCGCCTTGTTGAAGCGGTGGATCTCATCGACGAACAGCAGCGTCCCCTGCCCCATGCGGCGGTGCTGCTTGGCCGTCTCGAAGACCTTCTTCAGGTCCGCCACGCCGGAAAAGATCGCGCTGATCTGGACGAAGTGCAGGTTGGTTTCATGGGCCAGCAGACGCGCCATGGTGGTCTTGCCGGTGCCGGGCGGCCCCCAGAAGATCAGCGAGGACAGCGAGCCCGACTCCAGCATCACCGTCAGTGGTGCATCGGGGCCGATGACCTGGCGCTGGCCGATCACCTCGGCCAGGGTCTGCGGACGCAGCCGGTCGGCCAGCGGGCGCGGCGCGCTGTTGCCGCCGCCCTCTGCGCCGGCCGTTCCGTCGGCCCCGTTGTCAAAGAGATCCACCATGTCAGAGCCGGAAGCGCAGGGACAGGCTGCGCCCGTCGCGCAGCACGGTCAGTTGCAGGAAGACGTTGGCGCGGGTCAGCGCGACCTCGGCCATGGGGGCGCCGTCGACCACAGTGTCATTGACGGCCTGGATCACGTCGCCCCGTTGCAGGCCCGCACGGGCGCCGATGGCGCCGGGGTCGTCGATCATCGCGCCCCGGGCGTCCTGCGGCAGCTGGTTTTCCGCGATCACGGCGGGGTTCACGGTGATCAGCCGCATGCCCGGCAGGGCCGAGGCCTGACCGGTGGTCACCGGGTCACGCGGCGGATCCTCGGGTGGCGGCGCCAGGGTCACCTCGATCTCGCGCTCCCGGCCATCGCGCAGGCGCGTCACCCACACCGCATTGCCAAGGCCCGCCACGGTCATGCGGAAGATCATCTCCGGCGGGGAGGAGACCGGCATGCCATCGACCGCCAGGATCACGTCGCCGGGCTGAAACCCCGCGTCGGCGAAGGGCGAGGCCGGGTGCATCTGAGTGATGGCGATCCCCTCGGGCCGGTCGAGCCCGAAATGCGCCGCCATGTCCGCATCGACGCTTTGCCCGGTGATGCCGGCCCAGGGGCGCTGGAAGCGATCATTGCCGGCCTCGGCCTGGTCCAGGACCTGCGCCACGAGGCTGGCGGGAATGGCGAACCCGATGCCGTTGGAGCCGCCAGAGCGTGACAGGATCGAGGTGTTCACGCCGATCAGGTCGCCGTTGATATCGATCAGCGCACCACCCGAGTTGCCCGGATTGATCGGCGCATCGGTCTGGATGAAATAGCCACGTTCGTTGCCCGTGGCCGTGCCCGAGCGCGCCAGCCCAGACACGATGCCGGAACTGACGGTCTGGCCCACGCCGAAGGGGTTGCCGATGGCCAGCACCAGCTCGCCCACCTCAACGGTGTCGCTGTCGCGCAGCTCCAGGTGCGGCATGTCCTGCGCCCCCTCCAGCTTCAGGATCGCCAGGTCCGCCTGGGGATCCGACAGCAGAACCGTGGCATCGAATTCTCGCCGGTCGTTCAGCACCACCTTGATCTCATCCGCCTGGCCGACGACGTGGTAATTCGACACCACGTAGCCGTCGTCGGACAGGATCACCCCGGAGCCGAGCGAGTTCTGCACCCGCGGTCGCGACGGCGCGAAGTTGCGGAAGAACTCGGAGAAGATCGGATCATTGGCAAAGGGCGAAGACCGCGTTTCGACGATCCGCTTGGCGTAGATGTTGACCACCGCCGGCGTCGCCTCCTTCACCAGGGGCGCGAAGCTGAGGGTGATCTCCTCCTTCGAGAACGGGATGCGGGCCTGGGCGGGCAGCGCCAGGGCGCAGGCGAGGCAGAGGGCGGCAAGAGCTCGGAACACCTGGGGGCCTTTCTCTGTGCGTGGGGCGTGGCCCCAGATATGCGGAGCGCGGGCGGGAATGGCAACCCAGGCGAGCTCACCAGCGCGTGCGCAAGGGCGGGCGGCGCGGCGCGGGGCAAAGGAAAACCCCCGGCGCCTGGGGCACCGGGGGTTCGGAAATCAGGTCGGAAGGCCGGAATTACTCGGCGGCTTCTTCCGCTTCCAGGCGGGCCTTGTCGGCTGCGCCCTTGGCGTCGACGTCGCGGTCGACGAATTCGATGATCGCCATCGGCGCCATGTCGCCGTAGCGGAAGCCGGCTTTCATGATGCGGATGTAGCCACCCTGACGGTCGGCGTAGCGCGGGCCGAGGACGTCGAACAGCTTCTGGACCAAGGCGTCCTGCTTCAGCTTGGAGGCGGCCTGACGGCGGGCGTGCAGATCATCACCGCCACGCTTGGCGAGGGTGATCAGCTTCTCGACGATCGGACGCAGTTCCTTGGCCTTGGGCAGGGTGGTCTTGATCTGCTCGTGCTCGATGAGCGAGCCGGCCATGTTCGACCACAGGGCCTTGCGGTGTTCGTGGGTACGGTTGAGGCGACGGTAGCCTTTTGCGTGACGCATGTGTCTTACTCCTATGTGCCCTCTACGGGCGGTTTTGCTTTGTCCGGCCGGCGATGCGTGTCACCGACTCTCCTTGGGGCACTTGCCCGAGGGCGCCCGGATAGCCCGGTCCGCCCATTTGTGCAACAGCGAGACGGGCCCGTTGTCGCGAAAAAGGCAAGGCGGGGATCCCCCCGCCCTGCCCAAGTTCCGGTCGCTGACCTCAGAAGTGATCTTCGAACTTCTTGGCCAGGTCTTCGATGTTGTCCGGCGGCCAGTCCTCGACATCCATACCCAGGTGCAGGCCCATGCCCGACAGCACTTCCTTGATCTCGTTCAGGGACTTGCGGCCGAAGTTCGGCGTGCGCAGCATCTCTGCTTCGGTCTTCTGGATCAGGTCGCCGATGTAGACGATGTTGTCGTTCTTCAGGCAGTTTGCCGAACGGACCGAGAGCTCCAGCTCGTCGACCTTCTTCAGCAGCAGCGGGTTGAACTCGAGACCGTCGTCCTCGTCCTGGCGGCCGGCGGATTCGGGCTCTTCGAAGTTCACAAAGATCGACAGCTGGTCCTGGAGGATGCGGGCGGCATAGGCCACGGCATCATCCGGCGTGATCGACCCATCGGTGTCGATCTTCATGGTCAGCTTGTCATAGTCCAGCACCTGGCCCTCACGGGTGGGCTGCACATCGTAGGAGACCTTCTTGATCGGCGAGTAGATCGCGTCGATCGGGATCAGGCCGATGGGTGCATCCTCGGGCTTGTTGCGGTCGGCGGGGACGTAGCCCTTGCCGGTGTTCACGGTCAGCTCCATGAACAGGTCCGCACCTTCGTCGAGGTGGCAGATGATGTGATCCTTGTTCAGGACCTCGATGCCTGCGCTTTCGGAGATCTCGCCGGCGGTGACGGCCCCCGGACCCTTGGCGGAAATCGACAGGCGCTTCGGCCCCTCGACCTCCATCCGCAGGGCGACGCCCTTCAGGTTCAGGACGATGTCGGTGACGTCTTCACGCACACCGGCAACGGAGGAGAACTCGTGCAGGACGTTGTCGATCTGCACGGAGGTGATGGCAGCGCCCTGAAGCGACGACATCAGCACGCGACGCAGCGCGTTGCCGAGCGTCAGACCGAAGCCGCGTTCCAGCGGTTCGGCAACGACGGTCGCCTGGCGCGCCGGGTCATTGCCCGGTTTCACGTCAAGCTGAGTCGGCTTGATCAGTTCGGCCCAATTCTTGTGGATCATGCGTGTCTCCTCAATTCCTGTCCCGACCCCATGTCCGAAGGTCGGCACGCCCGAGGTTTAAAAAGACGAAAGAGAGGCCGCGCCGTGGCGCGACCCCCCGAAATGGGTATATCCGATCAGACGCGACGGCGCTTCGGCGGGCGGCAGCCATTGTGGGCGATCGGGGTCACATCACGGATCGAGGTGATGTTGAAACCGATTGCGGCCAGGGCGCGCAGTGCGGATTCACGGCCCGAACCGGGGCCCTGCACTTCGACTTCGAGGGTCTTCACACCGTGTTCCTGTGCCTTCTTGCCTGCGTCTTCGGCAGCCATCTGAGCGGCATAGGGGGTGGATTTCCGCGAGCCCTTGAAGCCCATGGTGCCGGCGGACGACCACGAAATGGCGTTGCCCTGCACGTCAGAGATCAGGATCTTGGTGTTGTTGAAGCTGGAGTTAACGTGTGCAACGCCAGCTGCGATGTTCTTGGAGACCTTTTTCTTGCCCCCACGACGGGTATCACGTGCCATGTCTGCGTACTCCCCTTACTTCTTCTTGCCGGCGATCGGCTTCGCGGGGCCCTTGCGGGTCCGTGCGTTGGTGTGGGTACGCTGACCGCGAACCGGCAGGTTGCGGCGGTGACGAAGACCGCGGTAGCAGCCGAGGTCCATCAGACGCTTGATGTTCATCTGCGTCTCACGGCGCAGGTCGCCTTCCACGGTGTAGTTGGCGTCGATGTGCTCACGGATGGAGAGCACTTCGGCGTCGGACAGCTCGTTCACGCGACGGGTTGCGTCGATGTTCACGGCTTCGCAGATGGCTTTGGCCGAGGAGGGGCCGATACCGGTGATGTAGGTGAGGGCGATGGGCACCCGCTTTGCAGTCGGGATATTAACGCCGGCGATACGTGCCAATGGTCACTTTCCTTCGGTTGCGGATCCGTAGCTCCAGATCCTTTTTTCACAACAGGATGGCCCGAGGTACGGTGACCTTGGGCCATGTCTGAATACGGACTACTGGGCATATGCGGGAATCGCGGACGCCCTCGTAGATAGGGCTGCGTAGGGGGGAATGGGCGGGGGGTCAACCCCTTTTTCACCGTTCCGTGCCACCCCGCGCGACATGGCGGGGGTGTGCAGGGACGGGACCCCTGCGGCATGGTCCCTGAACCGCAGGTCACCGCAGAAAGGTACATCGCGCGCCCGGCGGGATCAAGGGGATCGCACAGGCCGGGGCCGGCTCGATCTCCCCTGGCTTTGCCACCGGGTGTCAGTCGTAGGGATGAAAGGTCAGCCGCGGGGGCGTCCGGCCCTCAGGGAGCCTCCCCGCGGCATCGGCCAAGACTGGCCGAGCAGCAAGGATCGCGATCAGGCACAGGACGGGACGGCAGAAGGAGCTACGCATGCCCTACCCTGCCCCCGCAGGCCGGGCAGAGACCAATGACAAGCACCGTCAGGAACGGCACGACCCTGCCGCCAAAACGCAACGGGGCGCCCGAAGGCGCCCCGCAGGCAAAGATCGCGATGTCGTGCCTGGTCAGGCGTCGAGGATCGCGCCGATGGAGGCTTTCACCACATTCATCTCGGCCAGGCCGTCCACGCGCTTCAGGTTGCCCTTCGCGTGATAGTAGCCGAGCAGCGGCGAGGTCTTCTTGTAGTATTCCATGAGGCGCTTCTTCAGGCTTTCCTCATTGTCGTCGGCCCGGGCGGTGCCGCCGGCGGCCACGGTTTCGCGGGCCCGGCCCACGATCCGGTCCACCAGCACCTCATCCCGCACGCGCAGTTCGATCGCGTAGTCGAGCGTCTGGCCTTCTTCCTCCAGCAGCGCCTGCAGCGCATCTGCCTGGGCCAGGGTGCGGGGGAAGCCGTCGAAGATGAAACCACCCTTCTGCGGGCCTTCCAGCTTCTCGCGGATCAGGCCGATGACGATCTCGTCGGTGACGAGCTCGCCCCGGTCCATGACCTCGGCGACCTTGTTGCCCATTTCCGTGCCCGAGGTGCGAGCCTCGCGCAGCATGTCCCCGGTGGACAGCTGGATCATGTCCCGCTCTTTCACCAGGAACCCGGCCTGCGTGCCCTTGCCGGCGCCCGGCGGTCCAAGAAGAATGATATTCATCGGCGTGCAGCTCCTCCCTTGCGTGCGCGGCGCTTACCTTTACCGCGCAGCTGCGATTTTTCAATCAGGCCCTCGTACTGGTGCGCAAGAAGATGCGACTGGACCTGCTGGATCGTGTCCATGGTGACAGACACGACGATGAGCACCGAGGTGCCGCCGAAGTAGAAGGGCACGGCGAACTGGTTGCGCAGCACTTCGGGCAGCATGCAGACCAGAGCCAGGTAGCCGGCGCCGAGCACGAGGACGCGGTTGACCACATATTCCAGGTATTCGGCGGTCTTGGCGCCCGGACGGATGCCCGGCACGAAGCCGTTCTGGTTCTTCAGGTTGTCCGCCACGTCGTCGGTCTTGAAGGCGACGTTGTGGGTGTAGAAGTAGGCGAAGAAGACGATCATCGCGACGAAGAACAGCAGGTAGAGCGGCTGGCCGGGGCCGAAGTAGGCCAGGATCGTCGACATGACGGGACCCGAGTCGGCGCCCGAGAAGGTCGAGATCGTGGTCGGCAGCAGCAGCAGCGAGCTGGCGAAGATCGCCGGGATCACGCCCGCCGGGTTCACCTTGATCGGCAGGTGCGAGGAGCCACCGTCATAGACCTTCATCCCCACCTGGCGGCGGGGATACTGGATATGGATCTTGCGCAAGGCACGTTCCATGAAGACCACGAAGGCGATCACCGCGATCACCATCACGATCACGCCCACGATCACCGCGGGGCTGATGGCGCCCGAACGGCCCGAGGCGAAGAACTGTGCCAGGGCTGCGGGGACCTCGGCGATGATGCCGACGAAGATGATCAGGGAGATGCCGTTGCCGATGCCGCGGGCGGTGATCTGTTCACCGAGCCACATCATGAACATCGTGCCACCCACCAGGGTGATGACCGCCTCGACGCGGAAGAAGAGCCCCGGATCGGAGGCCAGGTCGCCCGCTTCCAGCGACACGGCCAGGCCATAGGCCTGCAGCGTGGCCAGCAGAACGGTGCCGTAACGGGTGTACTGGTTGATCTTCTTGCGGCCCTGTTCGCCTTCCTTCTTCAGCTGTTCCAGCGCCGGGACCATGGCGGTCATCAGCTGGACGATGATGGAGGCGGAAATATAGGGCATGATGCCCAGGGCGAAGATCCCCATGCGGCCCAAGGCGCCGCCGGTGAACATCGACAGCATGCCGCCGATCCCCTGGCCAGCGCCTTCCATGAACTCCCGCAGCGCGGCACCGTCGATGCCGGGAACGGGAATGTAGGTGCCCAGGCGGCAGATGATCAGCAACCCGATGGTGAAGAGGATGCGCTTGCGCAGCTCCGTGGCCTTGCCCAGGGCAGACCAGGAGGTGTTGGCAGCCATCTGTTCTGCTGCAGATACCATATGGCTCTCTTTCTTGGCAAAGCGCCGCCGAAGCCATTTTCAGGCTCGGCGGCGCTCAATGAGAAATGACGTGGCAAGATGTAAGCCGCCCGCGAGCGGCTCACAACCTTATTCCGCGGCTGCGGCAGCCACCTTCAGCGAACCACCGGCCTTTTCGACGGCCTCGATGGCCGACTTGGAGGCACCGGTGACTTCCAGGTTCACGGCAGTGGCGATGTCGCCCTTGGCCAGGATGCGGACACCGTCCAGCTTGCGGCGGACCAGGCCGGAGGCAACCAGCACGTCTTCGGTCACGGGAGCCTTGGTGTCGATCTTGCCGGCTTCGATGAAGGCGGCGATCAGGCCGAGGTTCACCACGGCGAATTTCTTGCGGTTGGGCTTGTTGAAGCCGCGCTTCGGCAGGCGCTGGTAGAGCGGCATCTGGCCGCCTTCGTAGCCCTTGATCGCGACGCCGGAGCGGGATTTCTGACCCTTGATACCACGGCCACCCATCTTACCACGGCCGGAACCCGGGCCACGGCCGATACGCTGCTTGCGCGGGGATGCGCCGGGATTGTCGCGAAGTTCGTTCAGTTTCATATCGCTTCTCCTTGGCCGGAAACGCCCCCGAAGCGGTTGGGACGAACGCGGCTTTTCTTGGTTGGTTGAACGCGGCCCCGATTCTGCGAACCGGGCCACCGGGCGCGTATAGGGCCTGTGCCTTCACGATGCAAGGCCAGCGGCAGCCCACCCGTCTCCGGACGGCGCCAATCAGGCCCGCCCGCGCGGGCCCCGGATCAGCAGCGCGCCTCCAGGTCCACGGTACGGCTGTTGACGCCCACGCCCAGGGTGACCGGGCGCGGCTGGCGGCAGACCGACAGCGTCAGGTCGGTATTGGTCACCAGGCCCTTGCGGCTGTTGACGCCCACCCCGACCGTGCCGTGCACGCCGGTCTGGGTTTCATAGGCCGGGGCGGGCCGGTAGCTGCTGCCGGAACAGGCAGTCAGTGCCAGCAGGGCCAAGAGGGACAGCGCCAGAAGGGATTGGGCCGGTGCGACGGCGGAACGGGTCGGGCGGGGCATCTGCATCTCCTCTGGGCTGCCCCCTATATGGCGCCTGCCCTTCATCCGGGCAAGAGTGCCGGGCGAAACCCTACGGTCGGGTAATCCACCGTTGATGGACGGGCCGCCCCGGTGCAATCTGTCGCAGGCGGGGCGGCACACCCGGCTAAGATTTGATCCGTTTCATTTCCAGGACATGCCACCATGCGCCCCCCTCTACGATTCGCCGCCGCCCTGCTGACCGGGCTGGCCTCCCTCGCCGGTCCCGCCGGCGCCCAATCCGCCTTTCCCGACATCACCGACGCCGTGCCCACCCAGGGTCGCGAGGTCCTGCGCTATGGCGAGGCGCGCGGCTGGACCGTCGGCCTGGGCCATTCCCCCGCAGGCGCCCCGATCTACTGCGCCGCCACATCGGGGCCGGACTGGTCGGAGATGACCATCGGCTACGCCACCAGCCAGTGGCAGTTGATCCTGCCGGTCACCTCCCGTCCCGACTGGGAGGGCACCCTGACCATCGACGGCCAGAGCACATCGGTCAGCGGCACCGCCGTGGACGGATGGACCATCGTCTGGCTGGCGGCCTGGGACGTCGAGGCCCTGATGCAGGGCAGCCAGCTCCGGGTGCAGATGGACAACCAGGTTTATGCGCGCCCGCTGGCCGGCTCTGCCGCCGCGATCCTGAAGGTTGACGAATGTGCCGCACGCAACGGGCTGGGCGGTGGCATGTTCAGCGAGGCTCAGGCCCCTGCCCCGACATCGCGCCCCGGTGGGGTGGAGCTCTCCTTCGGTTGTCCCGAACCGGGCACGGTGCGCTCCGTGGACGGGGGCACGCCCTTCACCGCGACCTTCCGCTATGCGGCGCAGAACCGGCCGATGACGATCTACTGGCTGGATCAGGCAGGCCAGCCGGTGCCGATCGGCCCCCTGGGGCCTAATGCGCCGGTGCTGACGGTCGATACCTACGGCGGGCATCATTTCATTGCCTTCGCCGACAGCGACCAGACCTGTCCGGGCGTCATCACCGCCCTGCCCGACTACGCCGAGATCCCGGTGCGCTGAGGCGCGGGCTCAGTCCTGGGTGGCGACCTGCGCAGGGCTGGGCCAGGCATCGACCTCGGCCAGCAGGGCGTCGAGGTCCGGATCGTCGATGCCCAGCTCCCGACAGCCGGCAATGACGTTTTCGAGGTACTCGCGGCTGGTGCCGAGGAACCCCTCACCGGTGGCAAGATAGCGGATCCGTTCGGCGTGAGGCAGATCCGCCTCGATCATCTCCGCATGCGGGTCGGCGACGAAGCACAGGGCCTGCACCTCGCCCTGCGCGGTCTCCACCGGGGCGAAGACGGCGTGGTAGCAGGGCGCGACCATCTCGCGGCGCCAGATCACCTCTGTCTCCTGCTCGGCGCAGGCGGCGGGTACGCGGAAGACGAGCCCCTCGCAGCTGCCCCCCTGGCCGAGGCCCGCCATGGCGCCGGGCGCGTCCGCCGTGCCGCGCGCGCCGCTGCGGTCCACCAGGCAGAAGGAGCGGTGATAGCCCGGCAGGGTGGCGCGGCGCAGCTCGGCAAAGTAGATCGCCGGATCCCACATCAATGACCCGTAGGCGAAGACCCAGATGTCCTCGCCGTAATGCGGCGCCAGGGTGGCGTGGCGCATCTCCTCACGCTCCTCGTCGGTATAGAGCGTGATCGGCTCTCCGCCCCGGCGCATCGCCTCCGCCTCCAGATCGGCGGGGACCATGGTGCGGAAGAAGCTCTCCTCCGGGTCACGGATCTTGCCGAGGAGGCCGGGATGGTGGCGAAAGGCGTCGGGGTCGAGGGGCATGGAATCTCCTGGCCGTCGTGAGGACGGCGCGGCTGGCCTCATTGGTAGAATTGGCGCGCAGGCGGGGCAACCGCAGCTCCCGCAGGTCGGTTGTGCGGCGCGGCGCGTCCCAAGCCCTGCGCATAGAAAAACGCCCCGGCCTTGCGACCGGGGCGTCCTGTTCACTCACCGTGAAGGAAGGCTCAGGCCTTCTCTTCGACGATCTCCACCAGGTGGGGGATCTTGCGGATCATGCCGCGCACGGAGGGGGTGTCCTCCAGTTCGCGGGTCTTGTGCATCTTGTTCAGTCCCAGGCCGATCAGCGTCTGGCGCTGGATGGCGGGGCGACGGATCGGGGAGCCGATCTGCTTGACGACGATGGTAGCCATGTTGAAGCCTCCTTACGCCTCTTCTGCGACCTGGGAGGAAGCGGCGGGCGCTTCGTCACGGGACGGCAGGATGTCGGCGACCTTCTTGCCACGACGCTGAGCCACCTGACGCGGGGAAGATTCCTTGGTCAGGCCGTTCAGGGTGGCGCGGATCATGTTGTAGGGGTTCTGCGAACCGGTCGACTTGGCGACCACGTCCTGGATGCCCAGCATCTCGAAGACGGCACGCATCGGGCCACCTGCGATGATCCCGGTACCTTGCGGTGCGGTGCGCATGACGACCTTGCCGGCACCGTGACGACCTTCGATGTCGTGGTGCAGGGTGCGGCCCTCTTTCAGGGGAACGCGGATCATCTGGCGCTTGGCCTGCTCGGTGGCTTTGCGGATGGCCTCGGGGACCTCCTTGGCCTTGCCCTTGCCGAAGCCGACGCGGCCCTTCTGGTCGCCCACGACGACGAGCGCGGCGAAGCCGAAACGCTTACCGCCCTTGACGGTCTTGGACACGCGGTTGATCGCTACCAGGCGATCGGCGAATTCCGGTGCTTCGTCGCGGTCGCGGCGGCCCCGGTTGTCATCTCTTGCCATGAGGCAATTCCTTCACTTCATGGGCGTGTCCTGTGACCGCCCGGGTTATCCAATCCAGGTGAGGCGCGTGACCCGTGGCCACGGCGTCTCCCGGATCATCGGGGCACCGAAGTGCCCGCAGCGGGGTCGAAAGGCGGGGACACCCCCGCCCGTCGGTAGATCGAAGGAGGCGGGGTTGCCCCCGCCTCCCGATGATCAGATTTTCAGGCCGCCTTCGCGGGCTGCGTCTGCCAGGGCTTTGATCGAGCCGTGGAACAGGAAGCCGCCACGGTCGAAATAGGCCTCTTCCACGCCGGCTTTCTTGGCGCGTTCGGCAATCGCCGCGCCGACCTTGGAGGCCGCCTCGACGTTGTTCTTGCCGACCATGCCCAGGTCCTTCTCCAGCGAGGAGGCGGAGGCCAGGGTGACGCCCTGAACATCGTCGATCAGCTGAACGCTGATGTTCTTGTTCGAGCGGTGCACGGAGAGACGCACGCGACCGGCGTTCACCTTGCGAAGCTTGTTCCGGACGCGCAGACGGCGCTTCAGAAACAGGGTACGTTTCGTATTTGCCATTTGTCTGGTCCTTACTTCTTCTTACCTTCCTTACGGAAGATAAACTCGTCCTTGTACTTGATACCCTTGCCTTTGTAGGGCTCGGGCTTGCGCCATTCGCGGATGTTCGCCGCGACCTGGCCCACAAGCTGGGCGTCATTGCCTTCGATCACGATTTCCGTGGGCTTCGGGGTCGTGACGGTCACGCCCTCCGGCACCGGGAAGTCGACGTCATGCGACAGGCCGAGGTTCAGTTTGACGATCTGACCCTGTGCCTGGGCACGATAACCCACACCGTTGATCTCCAGCTCTTTCTTGAAGCCGGTGGTCACGCCCTGGATCATGTTCGCGACCATGGTGCGCGACATGCCCCATTGCTGGCGCGCCCGCTTGGACGTGCCGCGGGGGGTGACGGTGACGGCGTTGTCTTCGACAGCGATCGTCACATCGTCAGTGGCGGTGAAGGTGTGGGTGCCCTTCGGCCCCTTCACTTCGACGGTCTGGCCGTCCAGCGTCGCGGTGACGCCGGAGGGCAGCTCGACCGGTTTCTTACCAATACGAGACATTACAGACCTCCTTAGAAGACCGTGCAGAGAACTTCGCCACCAACATTGTTGGAGCGAGCCGCTGCATCGGACATGACGCCCTTGGGCGTGGAGACAATCGACACACCCAGGCCCTGACGGACCTGCGGGATGTCCTTGACGCCCATGTAAACGCGACGGCCGGGGGTCGAAACCCGCTTCAGTTCGCGAATGACGGGAGCGCCTTCGTAGTACTTCAGGCCGATTTCCAGGGTCGGGTGACCGTGGGCGTCGGTGCCTTGCTCATAGCCGCGGATGTAGCCTTCGTCCGCCAGCACATCCAGAACCCAGGCGCGCAGCTTGGAAGCCGGCGTCGAGACGGTGGATTTGCCGCGCAGCGACGAGTTGCGGATACGGGTGAGCATATCGCCGATAGGATCGTTCATAATCTATGCCCTCCTTACCAGCTCGATTTCACGAGGCCGGGAACGAAACCGTTCGAGCCCAGTTCGCGCAGCATGATCCGCGACACCTTCAGCTTACGGTAGTAAGCGTGGGGACGGCCGGTCAGCTGGCAACGGTTATGCAGACGCGTCGGGGACGAGTTCCGCGGCAGTTTGGCAAGCTTCAGGGACGCGCGGAAACGCTCTTCCATGGGCTTGTCCTGGTCGTAGATGACCTCTTTCAGTTCAGCGCGCTTAGCGGCGTACTGAGCGACCAGGCGCTCCCGCTTCTTCTCGCGCTCGATCATGGATTTTTTAGCCATATCTAAATCTCCCTCGCGCGATCAGCTGGTGAAGGGCATGTTGAAATGCTTCAACAGCGCCTTGGCTTCTGCGTCGGTTTTCGCGGTGGTGGCGATGACGACATCGATACCCCAGACTTCATCGACCTTGTCGAAGTTGATCTCGGGGAAAACGATATGTTCCTTGATGCCCATGGCGTAGTTGCCACGGCCGTCGAACGACTTGCCGGAAACGCCGCGGAAGTCGCGGATCCGGGGCATCGCGATGGTGATCAGGCGATCCAGGAATTCGTACATGCGCTCGCCGCGCAGGGTGACCTTGGCACCAAGCGGCATGTCTTCACGGACGCGGAAGCCGGCGATCGACTTCTTTGCCTTGGTGATGACGGCCATCTGGCCGGCGATCTGGCTCAGGTCTTCCTGGGCTGCTTTCGCCTTCTTGGTGTCCTTCACGGCCTCGGCGCCACAGCCGATGTTCAGAACGATCTTGTCCAGCTTGGGGATCATCATCTCGTTCTTGTAGCCGAACTCTTCTTTCAGAGCAGGCCGGATCGTGTCGGCGTAGACGGCCTTCAGACGCGGGGTGTAGTTCGCGGTATCAAGCATCGATCACGTCCCCCGTGGTCTTGGCGTAGCGGACTTTCTTGTCGCCTTCGGTCTTGAAGCCGACGCGGGTCGCTTTGCCGTTGGCATCGACGAACGCCAGGTTCGACAGGTCGATCGGCAGGGCCTTGGGCAGGCGGCCACCTTGCGACGTCTGGGTCTGGCGGGTGTGACGGACGGCCATGTTCAGGCCCTCCACGACGGCCTTGCCGGCCTTCGGATCGACGAGGGTGATCTCACCGGTCTTGCCCTTGTCCTTGCCAGACAGGACCATGACGGTGTCACCTTTTTTCAGCTTGGCGGCCATCAGAGCACCTCCGGAGCCAGCGAAATGATCTTCATGAAGTTCTTGGCGCGCAGCTCGCGAACAACCGGTCCGAAGATACGGGTACCAACGGGTTCGTTGTTGTTGTTGAGGATGACGGCGGCGTTGCGATCGAAGCGGATCGCGGTGCCATCTTCACGACGGACTTCCTTGGCGGTGCGCACGACGACGGCCTTGCGGACGTCACCTTTCTTCACGCGGCCGCGCGGGATGGCTTCCTTGACGGAAACGACAATGATGTCGCCCACCGACGCATAGCGACGGTGCGAGCCACCCAGGACCTTGATGCACTGAACTCGGCGTGCGCCGGAGTTGTCAGCGACATCCAGATTGGTCTGCATCTGGATCATGTGGTTTCTCCCGACCTTTGAGGGCTGTTCTGGTTAGATCCCCCAGGGTTTCGACGGGAGGCCGGGGCTTCAGTGAGCCGCGGCCTCGTGCTCTGCATGACGCTTCGCATCCAGCTCTTGCTGAAGCTTGGCGTGTTCTTCGCGCTCGATCCGATCGGCTTCGATCATCTCGGCGGTCATCACTTCCCAGCGTTTGGTCTTCGACTTCGGCGCGCATTCGCGAATGCGGACGGCGTCACCGACCTTGAACTGGTTGTTCTCATCGTGAGCCCGGTACTTCTTGGACTTACGAATGGTCTTTTTCAGAACCGGGTGCGTGAAACGACGTTCGACGGACACGGTCACGGTCTGGGCGTTGGCATCGGAGGTGACAACACCGCGAAGGATACGTTTGGGCATCGGAAAGCTCCTTATTCGCCGGCTGCTTCAGCAGCTTTTTCGTTCAGAACCGTCAGGACCTGAGCCGCTTCGCGGCGGGCCTTGCGCATCTGCGCCGGGTTCTCAAGCTGGCCGGTGGCCTGCTGGAAACGAAGGTTGAACTGGGCTTTCTTCAGCTCGGCCAGCTGTTCGCGCAGCTGGTCCGGAGTCTTCTCGCGAAGCTCTTTGGCGCTCATGGCGCTTCCTTTCCTTCCTTGCACCGGCAGGCCCCTCTGACGGGTGACCCGCGAATCCGGTGGGTTATGTAAGAACAATGAGCGCTGCCTATACGCCCGCATCCGCCATGCGTCAACAGCACAAGGGCAGAATAACCACGCCGCCGCGCCGACAGGGCCGAAACACCGTGTTCGCCGGCCGTCTCGGGCGCCTCAGCCCTCGGTGGCGCGCTGCATCTCCTCCGCGAACTCGCGGCGCAGCTTCTTGCGGATCTGGGCCGCGCGGTGGCGTTTCTCTTCCTCCGCCGTCAGCACCTGCAGCTCGGGCACCTCCACCGGGCTGCCGTCCTCGTCCACGGCGACCATGGTGAAGTAGCACGAATTGGTGTGCCGCGACTTGCCCGAGCGGATCTCCTGCGCCTCCACCCGCACGCCGATCTCCATCGAGGTGCGCCCGGCGTAGTTCACCGCGGCGCGGAAGGTGACCAGTTCGCCCACATTGATCGGTTCCTTGAACATCACCTGATCCACCGACAGCGTCACCGCATACTGCTTGGAAAACCGCGAGGCACAGGAGAAGGCCACCCGGTCGAGCAGGTTCAACAGGGCGCCCCCATGCACCTTGCCGCTGAAATTGGCCATGTCGGGGGTCATCAGGACGGTCATGTCGAGCTTGCGGGGGTCCATGGGATCTCCTGGGCGAGGTTATCCGCTGGTCATGCCGCAAAGCGCGCCCGGGGACCAGCGCCAAGCGCCTTCGCCGGCCCCATCGAGCCCGGGTGCGGCAGGGGCGCCACCCGGTTAGGCGCAACCGGGGGGCTCCGCCCGTGATCGCCTCAAACGGTCCCCCGGACCGTTTGCCGGCCCGCTACGCGGCCCGGACCGAGGGGCTCCGCCCGTGATCGCCTCAAACGGTCCCCCGGACCGTTTGCCGGCCCGCTACGCGGCCCGGACCGACGATCACACCCACTTGTAGTTGAAGCTGACGGAGATGCGGTCCTCCTCGGACATGTTCATCGGCACCTCGTGGCGCAGCCAGCTTTCCCACAGCAGGACGTCGCCGACCTGCGGATTGACGTAGATGAAGGGCTGAAGCTCCTCCGGCGCGGCCTTCTTCCGGGTCGGCGCGGCCATCATCATCTGCAGGCGCGGGTCCTCCAGCTTCAGCGCCGAGGTGTCTTCGGGCATGGCCACGTAGGTGGTGCCGGAGATCACCGAATGCGGATGGATATGGCTGGAATGGGTGCCGCCCTCGGGCAGGATGTTGATCCACAGATCCTCCAGCTGCAGGCTCCCCTCGCCCAGGTCGAAGCCCAGCTCCTCGGCGAAGGCCGCGACATGCAGGTCGAGGGCCTGCTTGACGTCCTCGAAGATCGGGAACCGCCAGGGCAGGTCGGTCAGAGAGGCATAGGAGGTGTAGCCGGGGTAGTCATTGGCCTCGCACCACTCCTGCCCCGCCTCGTCATCCTCGGCGATGGAGTAGCAGCTGGCCTCCAGCTCGGAGGTGTCGACCTGCGGCCCCTTCTCGGCCAGGGCGGCACGGTAGAGACGGGTGACGAAGAGAGAGCGGATATCGGACA
This sequence comes from Pseudooceanicola marinus, assembly GCF_002786295.1. Classification (GTDB taxonomy): domain Bacteria; phylum Pseudomonadota; class Alphaproteobacteria; order Rhodobacterales; family Rhodobacteraceae; genus Pseudooceanicola; species Pseudooceanicola marinus. The sequence continues at coordinate 311,657 of NZ_PGTC01000029.1, forward strand.
TGGTCGGGCACCTCGGCGCAGATGGGTTGCTGCCGCCATAGCCTGCCCGCGCGCCGCGCGAAAGCCCCTGCGCCTGCGACCTCGTGGCCGCCCCTCCGGTCTGCCCTGCCACGGGCCGCCCAGGCGCTCCTTCCCCAGCTCCCGCGACGCCCGCCTCCCAGGCGCCCCCTGCCTCTTCTCCTTGCCAAAAATATCCCAAGCGGTGTCGCCAACGGCGACGGGGGCAGAGCCGCCCTGCCCCCGACCGCTCGACAACGCAGCCCCGCCGCACCGCACAAAGCAAAACCCCCGCCGATTGCTCGGCGGGGGTTTCGGATTTCGTGGGGTGGTGGGGTTACCCCCACCCTCCGCTTACCAGTCCTCGCGAACGACGACGCGGGTCTTGATCGGCAGTTTCATCGACGCCAGGCGCAGGGCCTCGCGTGCGATGTCTTCCGACACACCGTCGATCTCGAACATGATCCGGCCGGGCTTGACCTTGCAGGCCCAGTAATCGACGGAACCCTTACCTTTACCCATACGAACTTCGACGGGTTTCGAGGTCACGGGGGTATCCGGGAAGATGCGGATCCAGACACGGCCCTGACGCTTCATGTGGCGCGTCATGGCACGACGGGCTGCCTCGATCTGACGCGCGGTGACGCGTTCCGGCTGGGTGGCCTTGAGGCCATAGGTGCCGAAGTTCAGGTCGGAGCCGCCTTTTGCCTGGCCGTGGATCCGGCCCTTGTGCATCTTGCGGAATTTTGTGCGTTTCGGTTGAAGCATCTTTCTGTCTCCTTACCGGTCGCGATCGCGGCGGCCACCGCCGGCACCACGCGGAGCCGGACCGTCCTGCAGTTCCTGCGCCTTGCGGTCGCGGGCCTGCGGGTCGTGCTCCATGATCTCGCCTTTGAAGATCCACACCTTGATACCGATGATACCATAGGGGGTGGAGGCTTCGGCGTGAGCATAGTCGATGTCGGCGCGCAGGGTGTGCAGGGGCACACGGCCTTCACGGTACCATTCGGTCCGCGCGATCTCGGCACCGCCCAGACGGCCGGCGACGTTCACGCGGATGCCCAGGGCACCCATGCGCATGGCGTTCTGAACCGAACGCTTCATGGCACGACGGAAGGACACACGACGTTCCAGCTGCTGCGCGATGGACTCGGCCACCAGCATCGCATCGAGTTCCGGCTTGCGCACTTCGACGATGTTCAGGTGCAGTTCGCTGTCGGTCATGCGAGCCAGCTTCTTGCGAAGCACCTCGATGTCCGCGCCCTTCTTGCCGATGATCACGCCCGGACGTGCGGTGTGAATGGTCACACGGCACTTCTTGTGGGGGCGTTCGATGATCACGCGGGCAATACCGGCCTGCTTGCACTCATCCTTGATGAACTCACGGATCTTGACGTCTTCCAGCAGAAGATCACCGAAATCCTTGGTGTCGGCGTACCAGCGCGAATCCCAGGTGCGGTTGACCTGAAGGCGCATGCCGATCGGATTGACTTTCTGACCCATTAGGCTTGCTCCTCGACCTGACGCACCTTGATGGTGATTTCCGAGAACGGCTTCATGATCTTGCCGTAGCGGCCACGTGCCCGCGGACGGCCACGCTTCATCACGAGGTTCTTGCCGACCCAGGCTTCGGCGACGATCAGGTCGTCGACGTCCAGGCCGTGGTTGTTCTCGGCGTTGGCGATGGCGGACTGAAGGCACTTCTTCACGTCCTGCGCCACGCGCTTCTTCGAGAAGGTGAGGTCGGTCAGCGCCTTCTCAACCTTCTTGCCGCGGATCAGCTGAGCCACCAGGTTCAGTTTCTGCGGGCTGGTGCGAAGCATGCGCAGTTTTGCCATTGCTTCGTTGTCTGCCACGCGGCGGGGGTTCTTTTCCTGGCCCATGACTTACTTCCGCTTCGCTTTTTTGTCGGCGGCATGACCGTAGTAGGTCCGAGTCGGGGAGTATTCACCGAACTTCTGACCGATCATGTCTTCCGAGACGTTGACGGGGATATGCTTGTGGCCGTTGTAGACGCCAAACGTCAGACCCACGAACTGGGGCAGGATCGTCGAGCGGCGCGACCAGATCTTGATAACTTCGTTACGGCCGGATTCGCGTGCCGCTTCCGCCTTTTTCAGGACGTAAGCGTCAACGAAGGGGCCTTTCCAAACAGAACGTGCCATAGATTAGCGACCCTTCTTCTTCGCGTGGCGCGAGCGGATGATGTACTTATCCGTCGACTTGTTCGTGCGGGTTTTCGCACCCTTGGTCGGTTTACCCCAGGGCGTCACGGGGTGACGACCACCGGAGGTCCGGCCTTCACCACCACCATGGGGGTGGTCGATCGGGTTCATGACCACACCACGGACGGAGGGGCGGATGCCCTTGTGCCGCATGCGGCCCGCTTTACCGTAGTTCTGGTTCGAGTTGTCGGGGTTCGAGACCGCGCCGACGGTGGCCAGGCATTCCTGGCGGACCATGCGCAGTTCGCCCGAGCTGAGGCGGATCTGGGCGTAGCCACCGTCACGGCCGACGAACTGGGCGTAGGTGCCCGCGGCGCGTGCGATCTGGCCACCCTTGCCGGGCTTCAGCTCGATGTTGTGAACGATGGTACCGATCGGCAGGCCCGAGAAGGGCATTGCGTTACCCGGCTTGATGTCGGCCTTCTGCGAGGAGATGACCTTGTCACCGACGGCCAGACGCTGCGGCGCCAGGATGTAGGCTTTTTCACCATCGACGTACTGAATCAGCGCGATGAAGGCGGTCCGGTTGGGATCGTATTCGATCCGCATCACGACGCCTTCGACGTCGACCTTGTTCCGCTTGAAATCGACGATCCGGTACAGGCGCTTTGCGCCACCGCCACGACGGCGGGAGGTGATACGTCCGGTGTTGTTCCGGCCGCCCGATTTCGTCAGACCCTCGGTGAGGGCTTTGACGGGGCGTCCTTTCCACAGCTCCGAACGGTCGATCAGCACCAGCCCGCGCTGGCCCGGCGTCGTCGGCTTATACGACTTGAGTGCCATGCTTTCTGTCTTCCGTTTAGCAAGCGCCGCCTTCGTTTGGTCCGGTGTAAGTCGGGTCCGGTGCCACGTGGGACGGCTATGTATTGGGTATTTGCCGGACGGTTGGAAGTGCCGCCTCTGACAGACTACCCGGATGTTACAGGGCCCCGAAGGTCCCCAGGCTTCAAACACCCGAAGGCCCCGGAGCGAATCCGGGGCCGTCAGGATTGGGCGCGTATAGCAAGGGAGGGGTGGGGTGGCAAGGGGGTCACCCCACCGGAGCTGAGTACTCCTCAAAGTCGCTAGCATAGTCTTCCGCCTTCAAAACCGGAAGATCTTGGGCACGACTTTCCAAGTAGGCGGATAGATACCAGAGATTTTGATAGATAGTTTTATCAGTTTGGTAGTTCGCACCTCTGGCAACCAATGGGGTGAAGTACATGCGAAGCAACTTGTCACCGCCTTCCTCACATATTTTCTTCGCTAATGAGCTCAGAAAGTCGAAAGTCTGAGAGATGAACTCCGCGTCAATATCGGCAGCATGCTCGGCCAACCCCTCATTCCCAATGCGTGTCGCATCGTAGTGGATGATCATTCCAGCGTTGTGGGCAACCGAGTGCCGCAATACCCAGAGCTTATCCAGCGTTTCAATCTCCGAAGTTTCAAAAGGCTGAAACTGAAAAAGCTTCGCATATCTCTCGTTAACTTGAGAAGGACTATGCCATCCCAAAGTCGAATGCACCAACATCGATCCCAGCGTCGCGGTCCCGCTTCGGTTTGCAAGGAGCCGACTGGTGTCGGTCTCCAGCCATTTCTCCTTGAGAATTCTTGAATCCAAAAGTGATGAAGAGTCGACTGCAGTAGCCACAAAATCTTTCAGAAAGAATTCGAAAGATGCCATAAGCTGTCCGAAAAGAGCCAAATGAATTCTGTGCCGATGCTTTAGTGCGACACCGCCACGCGCAGTTGCGACAAGTCGATCATCATGGAAATAATTAGCGGCCAGCACATGGTTGCGGCCTTGAGAGTAGAAGAATGATCCGGGGCTTCTAACCCGCTTATCTTCGTCCCGAAGCACGTCGGCTGTGTCACGGTTCCAAGGGTCCGGTATTGGGAAAGCCACTCTATGCCTCCAACTCTGCATACGCTCTTGGGTCACTTAGAGCGAGACTCGGGAGGTCTTCCAACATTAAATTCTATCGCGACGCAAATTTTTCAATATCCGCTTCGATGGCCCTCCATGGAAAATGTAGGTTCTATTGAAGCAAGAGACTGCGCGCGGTTCTCGTCTAGAGACCTAGTCATCATCTACATCACCGCCCCTTCCGCACCCCCGTCCAGACCGTATGCCGTGACCCGCGCTTGGACCGCCCTGCCCTGACCCCCTCCTCCTTCACGTCGAAGTTTGCCCGCGCAAAGCGCTTGGCAAACTCGCGGCTCGGGTGAGCCGACCAGACCGCCAGCACCCCGCGCGGGGTCAGCGCGCGGTGCGCCACGCCCAGGCCGCCCTCACCGTAGAGCACGTCGTTGCCGTCGCGGGTCAGCCCGTCCGGCCCGTTGTCCACGTCCAGCAGGATCATGTCCCAGTGGGCCGTCACTGACGCGATCTCCTGGGCCACGTCGCCGGCGCGCAGCTCTACCCGGGGATCGGACAGGCAATCATCGAAGACCGGGGCCATCTCGTCTCTAGCCCAGCCGATCAGCTCGGACACCACCTCCGAGACGACGATCTGTGCGTCGGCCGGCGCGCGCTCCTGGGCCGCGCGTAGAGTGAACCCCATGCCGAGGCCGCCGATCAGGATGCGCGGCGCCGGACGGGCGCCCAGGCGGTCGAAGGACAGGGTGGCCAGGGCGATCTCCGATCCGCCGAGGCGGGAGTTCATCAGCTCGTTCCCGTCGCCCAGGCGGATGGAATATTCGGTGCCGCGCCGGAAGAGGCGCAGGATGTCGCCCTCGGGCGCGGGCGCCTCGGACAGGAGTTCCCAGGGGATCATGGCGGCCTCCGCTCGGCTGCGCGGACATGGGGCCCGCAAGAGAAAGGCCCCCCGCCTTGCAGCGGGGGGCCCTGTCATGTCGTGGCGTGGGTCAGACCCACGGGCCCGATCACAGACCGGTGGTCACGTCGATCGCGTTGCCCTCTTCGAGGGTCACATAGGCCTTCTTGACGTCTTTCCGCTTGCCCATCTGGCCGCGGAACCGCTTGACCTTGCCCTTGGTGACGGACGTGTTCACGGCCTTCACCTTGACGTTGAAGAGAGCCTCGACGGCTTCCTTGATCATCGGTTTGTTGGCGTCGATCGACACTTCGAAAACAACCGCGTTGGCCTCGGAGGCCATGGTGGCTTTCTCGGTGATGACCGGCTTGCGGATCACGTCGTAATGTTCTGCCTTGGCACTCATTTCAGGCGAGCCTCCAGAGCTTCGATACCTGCCTTGGTGATCACCAGGGTGTCACGCTTCAGGATATCGTACACGTTTGCGCCCATGGACGGCAGGACATCCAGACCGTCGATGTTGGCGGCGGCACGGGCGAAGTCCTCATTGACGGTGGCGCCGTCGATGATGAGCGCGCGCTTCCAGCCCAGGTTTGCAACCTGCTTGGCCAGGGCGGCGGTCTTGCCTTCGGATTCCGCGGCGTCGATGATGACCAGTGAGCCGGTGGCGGCCTTGGACGACAGCGCGTGCTTCAGACCCAGCTTGCGGAATTTCTTCGGCAGGTCGTGGGCGTGGCTGCGGGGCGTCGGGCCCTTGTAGATACCACCCTTGCGGAAGATCGGCGCCTTGCGGGAGCCGTGGCGTGCGCCGCCGGTGCCCTTCTGGCGATAGATCTTCTTGGTCGAGTAGCTCACTTCCGACTTGGTCAGCACCTTGTGGGTGCCGGCCTGCGCCTTGTTACGCTGCCAGCGGACAACGCGGTGCAGGATGTCGGCGCGCGGCTCCAGGCCGAAGATCTCGTCGTTGAGATCGACGGAATCGGCTGCCGAGCCGTCCAGTTTGATCACGTCGAGTTTCATTCGTCGCCTTCCTTCTTCTCGGCCTCAATGTCGGCCTCGGCCTCTTTGAGAGCGGCTTCCTCAGCGGCGGCTGCTTCGGCTGCGGCTGCCTCTTCGGCGGCCTTGGCTTCGGCTTCTGCGGCGGCGGCGGCTTCTTCAGCCAGACGCTTGGCTTCGTCGGCGGCGGACTTCAGGGCGGCCGGCAGAATGGCGTTCTCGGGGAACGGCTTCTTGACGGCATCCTTGACGGTCACCCAGCCACCCTTGGAGCCGGGAACGGCGCCCTTGATGAAGACCAGGCCACGCTCGCTGTCGGTCTTGACGACCTGCAGGTTCTGCGTGGTGACGCGGACGGCACCCATGTGGCCTGCCATCTTCTTGCCCTTGAACACCTTGCCGGGGTCCTGACACTGGCCGGTGGAGCCGTGCGAACGGTGGCTGATCGACACGCCGTGGGTGGCGCGCAGGCCGCCGAAGTTGTGGCGCTTCATGCCACCGGCGAAACCTTTACCGATCGAGGTGCCCGACACGTCGACGAACTGACCTTCGAAGTAATGGTCGGCGGTGATTTCCTCACCGACGGCGATCAGGTTGTCGGGGTCCACGCGGAACTCGGCAACCTTGCGCTTGGGCTCGACGTTGGCCGCGGCAAAGTGGCCACGCATGGCCTGCGAGGTGCGCTTTGCCTTGGCGGTGCCGGCGCCCAGCTGAACGGCGGAATAGCCGTGGGCTTCGGAGGTGCGTTGCGCGACGACCTGCAGCTTATCCAGCTGAAGGACGGTCACGGGGATCTGCTTGCCATCTTCCATGAAGAGACGAGTCATACCCACTTTTTTTGCGATGATACCGGAACGCAGCATTGTCTCGTTGCCTCCCTTACACCTTGATCTCGACATCCACGCCGGCGGCGAGGTCGAGCTTCATCAGCGCGTCCACCGTCTGCGGGGTCGGATCCACGATATCCAGGAGCCGCTTGTGGGTGCGGATCTCGAACTGGTCGCGGGATTTCTTGTCGACGTGAGGGCCACGGAGAACCGTGAACTTCTCGATCTTGTTGGGCAGCGGGATCGGGCCACGGACGGTCGCGCCGGTGCGCTTTGCCGTGTTCAGGATTTCCTGCGTGCTGGAATCCAGGACGCGGTAATCGAATGCCTTCAGCCGAATGCGAATGGTTTGGCTCATTTTGATAGCCTTTCGCGGCATTGGAGTTGATAGGACGAACAGGGCTCACCCCTGTCCCTCGTCGAACCCAGTCGGCGGACCCGCACAGGTATCTACGACCTGCTCTGGGCGCTCCGCCGTTTGGAATTGGCGCGGCATAGTCGCTTCCGAAACATCTGTCCAGAGGCAATCTGCCTTTCGGGGCCGGTAAGAGAGACGGCGGGGTTTCCCCCGCCGTTTCGAACCGGTGGTCCGCGGCGTCGGGCCAGGCCCTTGGCTGCGGCTGATCCTCGGATCAGGTGCCCGGAGCGGCCCCTGCGGACCGCTCCGAAGTCACCATCACTCGATGATCTTGGATACGACGCCGGAGCCGACGGTGCGGCCGCCTTCGCGGATGGCGAAGCGCAGGCCGTCTTCCATGGCGATCGGGGCGATCAGCTCGACACCGAACTTCAGGTTGTCGCCGGGCATGACCATCTCGGTGCCCTCGGGCAGGGTCACGGTGCCGGTCACGTCCGTCGTACGGAAGTAGAACTGCGGACGGTAGTTCGCGAAGAACGGAGTGTGACGGCCGCCTTCGTCCTTGGTCAGAATGTAGACCTCGGCTTCGAACTTGGTGTGCGGCTTCACGGAACCCGGCTTGCAGAGAACCTGGCCACGTTCCACGCCTTCACGGTCGATGCCGCGCAGCAGGGCGCCGATGTTGTCGCCGGCTTCACCGCGGTCCAGCAGCTTGCGGAACATCTCGACACCGGTGCAGGTGGTCTTCTTGGTGTCCTTGATGCCGACGATTTCCAGTTCGTCGCCAACGTTCACCACACCGCGTTCCACACGGCCGGTCACAACGGTACCACGGCCGGAGATCGAGAAGACGTCTTCGATCGGCATCAGGAACGGCTGGTCGACAGCGCGCTCGGGCTGCGGGATGTACTCGTCCACGGCGGCCATCAGTTCGCGGATCTTGTTCTCGCCGATTTCCGGGTCACGGCCTTCCATGGCGGCCAGGGCGGAGCCTGCGATGATCGGGATATCGTCGCCCGGGAAGTCGTACTCGGACAGCAGTTCGCGGACTTCCATCTCGACGAGTTCCAGCAGCTCCTCGTCGTCGACCTGGTCGACCTTGTTCAGGAACACGACCATGGCGGGGATACCCACCTGGCGGCCCAGCAGGATGTGCTCGCGGGTCTGGGGCATCGGGCCGTCGGCCGCGTTCACCACCAGGATCGCGCCGTCCATCTGCGCGGCACCGGTGATCATGTTCTTCACGTAGTCGGCGTGGCCGGGGCAGTCGACGTGCGCGTAGTGACGGTTCTCGGTCTCGTATTCCACGTGCGCGGTGGAAATGGTGATCCCGCGGGCCTTCTCTTCCGGCGCGCCGTCGATCTGGTCGTAGGCGCGGAAGTCACCGAAGTACTTCGTGATCGCCGCCGTCAGCGTCGTCTTGCCGTGGTCAACGTGACCGATCGTGCCGATGTTGCAGTGCGGTTTGCCGCGCTCAAACTTTTCCTTTGCCAT
>NZ_PGTC01000030.1:0-1534 GCF_002786295.1 Pseudooceanicola marinus
TCATCGAGGGGCCGCGCGCCGACGGCAGCAAGGCGACCGACCGCCCCGACGGCCTCATCGTCCCGGTCCGCGCCGTCGATCTGCTCATCGCGATCGCGCGCAAGGCAGGGAACGCCCCGCTGACCTTCCATGCTGGTCCCCGCCACCTGCTGGTGACCGCGCCCGGGCTGCGCCTGGTGATCCAGGGGATCGACGGCACCTATCCCGACTACACGCGGGTCACGCCGCCGGCCTCCGACGCCTTCACAGCCCATCTGTCGGCCAGCGCCCTGAGCCGGCTCCGCACCATCGCCAGCGCGACCTGCTACGGGCGCAGCCTGCCCCTGCGGCTCGATCCCGGCGCGGGACGCATGTCGCTCAGCATGCCCGATGGCGTCGATCTGAGCATCGCCCTGCAGGGCCATGCCACCAAGGACGGTCAGACCGCCACCTACAGCCTGGCGCTGCTGTCCGAGTTCGCCCGGATCGCGCCCGCCTTCACCCTCTCCAGCGCTGGCCGCGGAGAGCCCGCCCGCATCGTCACCGAGGATCCCGATGCGCTCTGGGTTCTCATGCCCATGCGCGACTGAGGGGGCCGGGTCATGAAGGACATGGGCTTCCCGAAGGCGTCCAAGGAGGATGCAGGCCTGAAAGAGACCGAGGCGGATCGCGAGGTCCGAGACGGCGCCTACCGGGTTCATGCGGCGGAGTTGCGGGGCTTCATCGAACGCTTCGAGCAGCTCGCGGCGGAGAAGAAGGACATCGCGGACCAGCAGAAGGCGGTCATGGCCGAGGCCAAGGGGCGCGGCTACGACGTCAAGGTCCTGCGGCTCCTCATTGCGCTCCGCAAGCGCGAGCCCGACGACATCGCCGAGGAAGAGGCGGTGCTGCAGATGTACAAAGACGCATTGGGGATGAGCTGATGCGCTGGCTTCTCTGTGCCCCCGTCCTCGCCTGCCCGACCGTCGCCGCGCTCTCGGCCGCCGCCCTGGCGCAGGGTGGCACCCTGGTCCAGCTGGCGCTCGTGCTTGCCATGACCCTGGCCCCTTATGACGCGGCACGGACGGTCTGCGACACCCCCGCTCTGCACCCGATGCCCCGCCTGCTGCGCTGGCTCGCCCCCTGCGGCCCCTACCTTCTCGGCGCCGCGCCGGGCGCGGGCTGGCTGTTCGGCCAGGCCCAGGACGGCCCCTCGCTGGCGACCATGGTGCTCTGCACCGGGCTGGCCACCCTCGCCCTGCTGCCCGCCTACCACGCCCTTGTCTGCACCCCGGAGGCCCGCTGATGGACGGCGCACATCTTCTCGACCTTGAACTGGCCGGTGACACCCGCCCGGCGCCCCTCGGCCCGCCCCTGATCGTCGACAGCTTCGCCGGCGGCGGTGGCGCCTCAACCGGCATCGAGATGGCCCTGGGCCGTGGTCCCGACATCGCCATCAACCACAACCCGGCGGCCCTGGCCCTGCATGCGGCCAACCATCCCGACACGCTGCACCTCAGCGAGAACGTCTACCGCGTCGATCCGCTGGATCATCTGGCAGGCCGCCATATCGGCC
>NZ_PGTC01000030.1:1584-3102 GCF_002786295.1 Pseudooceanicola marinus
GCGATCTGGCCTGGGTCATCCCCGGCTGGATCGAGCGCATCCAGAAGAGCGGCGGCCAGGTCGACGTGGTGATCATGGAGAACGTCGAGGAGTGGAAGACCTGGGGACCGGTGATCGAGACCCCGCGCGGGCCGATGCCCTGCCCGCAGCGCCGCGGCGAGACCTTCGACAAGTGGCGCAAGGCCATCCGGCGCCTCGGGGGCAAGATGGAGGCCCGAGAGCTCCGCGCCTGCGACTATGGCGCGCCCACGATCCGCAAGCGGCTCTTCGTCATCATCCGCTTTGACGGCCAGCCGATTGTCTGGCCGGACCCGACCCACGGGGCGCCGGACGATCCCCGCGTGATCGCGGACGAACTGCAGCCCTGGCGCACGGCCGCGGAGTGCATCGACTGGTCGATCCCCTGCCCGTCGATCTTCGACAGCGCCGAGGAGATCCGCGCAACGCTTGGCCTGCGCGCCGTGCGGCCCCTGGCCGACAACACCCTCGCGCGCATCGCCCGCGGCGTCGCGCGCTACGTGCTGGAGGCCGAGGCGCCCTTCCTGGTCAACCTCACCCACGGTGGCCGGGTGGAGGCGGCAGAGGAGCCATTCCGCACCATCACCGCCGCGCACCGCGGCGAGAAGGCGGTCGTGGCACCGTCGTTCATGTCGCTCAAGGGCAGCGCGCGTCGGGACAGCGCGATCGGTGCGCCTCATCCGACGGTGCTGGCCGGAGGGGGCCACAGTGTCCTGCTGGCGCCCAGCCTCACCCGCTTCAACACCGGCGCCACGGGCACTGACCTGCGCACCCCGGCGCCGTCCATCACGGCCAACAGCTGGGTGAAGCGTCCGGGCGGCGCCGCGCCGCTTGGTGTCCTGGCCCCCTGTCTTGCCAGCATCGCCCACGGCGACAGCGGCGGGCGGCGGGAATACCCGCTGACCGATCCCCTGGGCACCATCACAGGACGCGGCGTCCAGCACGCGATCGTCGCCCCCGTCCTGACCTATGCCCAGCAGGGCGGGAACACCCGCAACGCCACTTTGCCGCTGCACACGATCTGCGCCAGCACGAAGGACCAGAATGCCGTGCTGCTGCCGACGCTGATCCAGACCGGCTATGGCGAGCGGCCCGGCCAAGCGCCCCGCGCCCTCGACCTCGGCAAGCCGCTCGGGACCATCGTGGCCGGCGGCGCCAAACACGCCGCCCGCGCCGCCTTCCTCGCCCAGCAGAACGGCGGGCCGCGCATGGGCGCCCACGCAGGCCACGACGCGCGCGATCCGCTCTCCACCGTCGCGGCCAGCGGCAGCCACCAGACGCCCGTCGCCACCTTCTTTGCCAAGTACTACGGCACGGGCGACGGCGCCCGCACCGATGCGCCCTGCCACACGATCACCGTGAAGGACCGCATGGCCCACATGCAGGCCGCCCTGCAGGCCCCGCCCTTCACGGAAGCGCACGAGGCCAGGGCGCGCGAAGTGGCCGAGTTCCTCCGCGCCCATGGCGCCTGGGACGGCGGCGACCTGGTCACCCTCGACA
>NZ_PGTC01000030.1:3173-52890 GCF_002786295.1 Pseudooceanicola marinus
ACTGGCGCAGCTTCACCAAGAACACCCAGGTCAGCTGCGTCGGGAACTCTGTCTGTCCGCCTGTGGCAGCGGCGGTGGTGAAGGCGAACTGCGGGCAGCTGGCTGAGAAGGAGGACGTGGCATGAGATCACAATCACCTTTAGCCGTCAGAGAACGGCATGCTGCTGAGATGCTCGATATGCCCCTTACTGATTTCCGACGCCTCGTAAGCCAAGGCGCTCTGCCTGGCCCAATCGTGATCGGAACACATGAGAGGTGGCTGGTGGAGCACATTCGGGCAACTCTGGATGGCCGAGCCGCTCTGCCAAATGGAGATTTTGAGCTTTGAGACCACCCAAGCCAAAGATCGCGAAGCCTCGCCTCTTATGGCGATGGAAGCGCAATGCTTGGATACCCGTCTACCGTGTCACATGGACCGAGGGCGGGCGGCAGCGAGCCCGCCAGGTCTTCCTGAACTGGGGTGGAGATCCACAGGAACTGGACCGCCTCTACTGGCTCGCCCACACGGGCAAGCACAGCGCGCAACAGACACCAGCACAATACACCTGGCGGGACTGCGTGATTGCCTGGCGGCGAGACGCGATCAAAGGACAAGGGAAGCTGGCGGCTAGCTCACGGGCAAGCTACCGACGGACCATGGACGCGATCCTGGAGAAGAACGCCTCAAAGGACATGCGCAGGACCACGAGGCAGGCGGTTCGGACTGCGCTGGAAACCATGTCCGGTACCCCACGCAAGGCTAGCCGATATGCCCAAACGATCAGCCTGCTTTGGAACTACGCGGAGCGGGAACTGGACTGGCCTATGGGACCGAACCCAGCGAAGGGGCTCGCCGCGTACAAGCCCGCCCGTGAAATGGCTCCATGGCCAGAATGGATGCTCGAGAAACTGACAACGGCACCAGAGAACGTTCGCATCGCGGCCACGCTCATCCGCTACACCGGACAGCGACCGAGCGCTGCGATTGCCATGCGTCACGATCAGATTTCAGGCGAGTGGATGACCGTGCGGGATGAGAAAGGAGGGAAGGAATTCGACGTCTACTGCCCGGCTCGTCTGAGAGAGCATCTGCCGACCTGGCCGCGCCGAGGCGAACACATCTTGGCGAAGAACTCGTGCGAACCGGTTGGCTACGGCGGGGTGGAAAAGGCATTTCGGAAGTGGCGCGAAACGCTCGGCGAGCGCGCCAGCCCCTTCACCCTGCACGGTCTGCGCAAACTCGCCGTGGTCGAACTCGCCGAAGCAGGATGCGGGGACGCTGAAATTCAGGCAGTAACCGGGCAGAGTGCCGAGATCGTCGCCTACTACCGTAAAATGGCCAATCGGAAACGCCTCAGCAGGTCGGCGCAGTCGCGCTTGGACTAAGCCAAGCACCATATTCTGCGGGTCACAGGTTCACGAAAGTTCCCGAAATGTCTGAGTGACCCAATAACACTCAAGCCGTTGATTAAGTAAGGGATTGATGCGTTTCAAAATCCCCCGCCGCAAGGCGTGCCGGTTCGAGTCCGGCCTTGGGTACCAACTTTATTTTGCGTGGTTTTCCATTTCCATGCGACACGTGTTGCCTCGTTGACTTTCGATGCAGCCCGTACCCTGAGCCCACATTTACGTTCTGTTCCCGTTCTGGCAGCGCCGCATCTGCGCCTGTTTCGAGAGCCGCTTTTTGTCGGCTTTTGAACGACAGGATGCGACCACCTGGGTCAACTGCCCCGTCACGGCTTGGATCTCAGCGTCACCGCAGCCCACCTCAGCAAGCTGAGAAATCGCGAGCTTCGAAGCCCGTGCAGGGTAGATGTCATGGCCCTTACAGATCGTGCGATCCTGATCAACGGCGGTCCCTGCGGCATTGGCCAGCCCCTTGACGCTCCCGCCCGTCCCCGCGACTTTGCCCGCAGTATCGAAGGAGCCCCCCATGCGCGCGCTGCACACCGCTGACTGGCACATCGGCCAGACCCTGAACGGCTGGTCCCGCGAGGCCGAACATGCGCGTTTCTTCGCGGCGTTGACCGATCTGATGGTGGCCGAGCAGATCGACCTGCTGCTGGTGGCTGGCGACATCTTCGACACCACCAACCCCTCGGGCGAGAGCCAGCGGCTGTTCTACCGCACCATGGCGGCAATGAAGGCCCGCCTGCCAAACCTGCGCATCATCCTCACCGGCGGCAATCACGATCCGGCCCTGCGGCTGGAGGCGCCGGGCGACGTGCTGGACAGCCTCGACATTCACACCATCGGCACGGTGCACCGAAAGGACGGGGCCGTTGATCTCAACCGCCACCTGATCCCCGTGCCCGGCCCCGGCCCCGGCCCCGACGGGGTGCCCGCGCTCTACGTCCTCGCCATCCCCTTCCTGCGCGCCGCCGACCTCTCTGGCCTCAGCTTCGCCAGTGACGAGGGCGAGGATACGGTGATCGAGGCCGCCCGCCGCTTCCACGCCGAACTGACCGAGGCCGCCCTGCCCCGCGTGGGGGATCTGCCCCTGATTGCCATGGGGCACCTGCATTGCACCGGCGGGCTGGAGGCCGAAGGCGCGGAGCGGCGGATCCTCATCGGTGGATCCCACGCCGTCCCGCCCGAGATCTACCCGCCCCGCATCGACTATGTGGCCCTTGGCCACCTGCACGGGCCGCAATCGCTGGACGGCGGGCGGGTGCGCTATTCCGGCTCTTGCTTCCCGCTTTCGGCCTCCGAGATCCGCTATAGCCATGGGGTCACGATCCTCGATATCGAGGGCCGCGACATCCGCGCCACCCACCACGCGATCCCCCTGCCGGCGCCGGTCCTGCGCCTGCCCGCCTCCGGCACCCTGACCCTGGCCGAACTGGAAACCGCCCTGGCCGAGATCGCCCCGGTCGAGGACGTGAACCTGCGTCCGCTGGTCTATGTCGAACTGCTGGCCGAGGAGGCGCCCTCGGTGATGATGGGCCGGGCCGAGGCGCTGCTGCGCGACGCGCCCGTCCGCCCCGCTGGCATCCGCATTCATCGGGCCGCCGAGGACAGTGCCGCACCGGCCGCACCCGCGCCCTCGCTGGGTGAGACCAGCCCCGAAGACCTCTTCGCCCGGGCCTTCGAGACGAAGAACGGCTTCGCCCCGGAGGACCGCCACCTCGCGGCCTTCCGCGATGTCTTGGCGGAGGTCTGAGCCATGCAGATCCTGACGATCCGGGGCGAGAACATCGCCAGCCTCGCCAAGCCCTTTGAGATCCGCCTGGACGACGGACCGCTGGCCAGTGCCGGCCTTTTTGCCATCACCGGAGAGACAGGCGCCGGCAAATCGAGCCTGCTGGATGCCATGTGCCTGGCACTCTACGGCGATTGCCCGCGCCTGTCGGGCAGCGGCACGCGGGAGGCGGTGGAGGATGTCGACGGCTCCGCCCTGCGCGCCACCGACGCGCGCATGGTGCTGCGCCGGGGCGCGGCGCGGGGCCTGGCCGAGGTCACCTTCCGCGCCACGGACGGCGAGGTCTACACCGCCGGCTGGTCCGCCCGCCGGGCGCGCGACCGCATCGACGGGCGCCTGCAGGCCGTCGACCGCAGCCTGCTGCGCGTCTCCGACGCCCAGGTGCTGGAAAGCCAACTGTCGCGCGTGAACGACCGGGTGAGCGAGCTGACCGGCCTGACCTATGACGAGTTCCGCCGCACCGTGCTGCTGGCCCAGGGCGACTTCGACGCCTTCCTGTCGGCCCAGACCGGTGAGCGGGCGGCGATCCTGGAGAAGGTCACCGGCACGCAGATCTACCGCGACATCTCGCGCCGCATCTACGAGCGCAACACAGGCGCCCAGTCCGCGCTGCAGACCCTGGAGACCCGGCGTGGCGAGCACCAGCTGCTGAGCCCCGAGGACCGCGCCGCGCTGGAACGTCAGGCCGAGACCCTGCGCGAACGCAAGACCGCGAACGAGGCAAAGCTGACCCAGGTGACAGCCGACCTCGGGCGCTATGCCGCGCAGGAAGCGGCCCAGACTGCCCTCGCCCGCGCCGAGGCGCGTGTGAGCGCGGCGGAGGCGGCCCTCACCGGGCTCGCGGACCAGCGGGCCTGGCTGGCCGACTGGGATCGCGCCCAGGCCCTGCGCGGCGAGCTGCGCGAGGATCAGGCCGCCCAAGCGGCGTTGCGCGAGGCGGTCGAGGCCGAGGCGCAGCTGACCGCAGCGGAGCGAGAACAGGGCGAAGCCGTTGAGGCGTTGGCGGAGGCCGTCACCACGGCAGAGGCGCGGCTCGATCAGGTCGAGGCAGAGTTCAAGGCTCTTGGCCCGGAATGGACGAAGGCCGAGCAGCTCGACAGCCGGATCGCCAGCGCCACGGAGGAGCTGGCCCGCTCCGAGACGGAGCTGACCCGGCGCCAGGGGGAGGCCGGGGCGGCCAAGGAGAAACAGGAGGCGATGGAGGCAGAGGACCAGCTTCTGGCCGACAGGCGGACCAAAGCACAGACCGCGCTTGAGCAGATCCCCGGCCACGCGGTTCTGCGCCACGACTGGAGCGCCCTGGAGGAGCGGCTGGAGGCTCGCATCGCCGCCGCCGCCCGTCTGCGTGAGGCGGAAGAGGCACGCACCGCACTTAAGGAGGCCACCGCGGCGCAGACCCGTACCCGGGACGAGGCCAACGCCGAGGCCGCCGCGCTGACCGCCCGGCTGGCCGACCTGCGCCAGCAGCAGGCCGACCTGCAGCCCGAGCGCCAGCGCCTGCAGGCCGCCGGCCCGGCGGAGGCGCTGGCGACCCTCGGCCAGCAGCTCATCGATCTGCGCGCCCTGCGTCAGGCCGCCGCCCAAGTCCGCGAGACCGACCGCGCGATCGCCGAGAGCGCGGCCCGGCAGCGCGCCGCCCGTGACACCCGCGATCAGGCCGAGGCGGACCGCCAGCGCCTCACGGAGGAGCTGAAGACGGCAAGCCACCACATCGACGCGCTCTCCCGCCCCGTCGCCTCGGCCGAGGCGGCGATCAGCGCCGAGGCGGATCACCTGCGCCAGCACCTTGAGCCGGGCCGCCCCTGCCCGGTCTGCCATGCGACCGAACATCCGGTGCTGGACAACACCGCCCTGGCGCGCCTCGCCACGGATCTACGCCAGCAGATGCAGACAGCAACCGAGGCCCGCGACACGGCACAGGCGGCCCTGCGCGACGCCACCACCCGACGCGACGAGGCGGCCGCCGCGATCGCCCGGGAGGACTCCGAGGCCCCGGCCCTCGCCGCGCGCCTCGCCGAACGGATCGAGGACCACGCCCGCCAATGCGCCGCGCTGGAGGTGAGCGCCCTGCCGGATCTCCCGACAGATCCCCGCGCCCCCGACACAGCCTTCGCCATCCTTCTGGAGCGGCTGGAGGCCCGCCGCCCCGCGCTGGAGGAGGACCGCGACCGGCTGGCGTTGCTGGACCGCGACCATCAGCGCCTCGGCCAGGAGATCGAAACGGCGCAGGCCCGGCTGACCGCCCAGACCGAGCAGGCGGCAGGCCTGACCGCCGCCCTGGCCGAGAGCGAGGCGCACGCGAAGGACCTGGCCCGTGGCTGCGACACCGCGCAGCGCGAGATCGCGGCCTTGGCGCCCCGGCTGGCCGATCCCCTCGCTGCCCTTGGCCTGTCGCCCGAGACCTTCGACGCCGACGGCCAGCCCGCCCTCGACGCCCTGCGCGAGACCGCCGGCCGTGCCGGGGCCCTGCTGAAGACGATCGAGGAGACCGAAACCGCCCGTACCGCCCAGATGCCCGCTTTGACCGAAGCACGCAGCGCCACCCGGACGGCCACGAACCGGGTGACCGAGGCAATCGAGACCCGGGACAGCCGCAAGACAACCCTGGAAAGCCTGAGCGCCGACCGCGCCACCCTGCTGGGGGGCGAGGCCACCGGGCCGCACCGCACGCGCCACAACGAAGCGCGCAAGGCTGCGCAGGCGGCGGCCAGCGCAGCGCAGCGCCAGCACGCCGAGGCCCGCGCGGAGCTGGCTCAGACTGTGGGCAGCCTGACGTCCGCGCGGGCCACCCTCACCCGTGTCCACACCCGCCGGGACAGGGCCGCCGAGGCCCTGGCCCAGGCCTGCGCCGCCGCCGGTCTGGACGTCGACCGGGTCCAGGCATTGCATGCCACCGAGACCGATGCGGTCGAAAGCCGCCGTGCTGCGCTCAATGCCGCCGAGACGGAACGCGCCAGCGCCCTGGGCGCCCGCGACGAACGCCGGCAGGAGTGGGACGCGTTGCAGGCCGAGGGGCTGCCCGAGACGCCGCGCGAGGATCTGCAGTCCGGCAAGGACGCGCTGGCGGCCGAGGCCACCACGCTGTCCGAAGACCTCGGAGCGCTGACGGAACGGCGCAAGGCCGACGCCCGCGCGCGTGAGGCGCTGGCGGGGTTGGAGGCCGAGATCGAGGCGGCGCGCAAGGTGGCCGACACCTGGGCGGCGATCAACGATGCCATCGGCTCCGCCCGCGGCGACCGCTTCGCCCAGATCGCCCAGGCTGTCACCCTCGCGATGCTGGTGGAACGCGCGAACCTGCACCTCGACCAGCTGAAGCCGCGCTACCAGCTGGCGGTGGCCGACCAGGACCTGGCGCTGCATGTGATCGACCGCGACATGGCGGGCGACACGCGGCCCAGCCGGTTGCTCTCGGGCGGGGAACGCTTCCTGGTCTCGCTGTCGCTCGCACTGGCGCTGTCGGGCATGGGCAGCCGGGGCGCCTTGGCGGGCACGCTCTTCATCGACGAGGGCTTCGGCAGTCTGGACGCAGAGTCCCTCGACCTGGCCATCGACGCCCTGGAGCGGCTGCAGGCCCAGGGTCGCACCATCGGCGTCATCAGCCACGTGCAGGCGATGAAGGACCGCATCCCGGTGCAACTAGAGGTGACAAAGACCGGTGGTGGCGCCAGCGAGATCGCCCTCAAGATCACCTGACGGGAATGTCCGCGTTGCGCGACGCGCGCAGGCGTCCTCGCCCGTCGCATCTGGGGCACCACGCAGGTCCGTTGGCATCTCCGACGACTACATTGCGGTGAACGACTGGGGCATCGCGGACGAGCTGACCTTCCACCAGATCGCCCGCGGGGCCGAGCTGAAGGCGGCGGGCTATGATCTGCCCGAGGATGACACCATCTATCACGCCTCCAGCCGCCAGGCCTTCATCTGGCCCAACGACGAACGGGGGCTGCTCAAGGGGGAACATCTCTACGAGGGCAAGACGAGCATTGAGATCGAGGAGGTGGACCCCGCTGCGGCGATCACGGCAGAGCGCATCCACGCCGTCCATCGCGAGTTGCTGGCGGAGCTCGAAGCAGAACGCGGCCCGAAGTACTGGACGCTCGACCGCCAGCCGGTGCCGGAGCGGGCCTGAGCCCGGCGGCAGGCCGAACCGCCGGCCTGCCCTCCGCCTGCGGTTCGGCGGAAGGCCGGCGCTCGTTCCGCCCGGCGCCCGATCATGTCAGACGTCCGCCAGGCGGAGTGGCGCCACGGCCCTTGCCGGTCAGGGCTCTAGGCCTTCTTGGCGCTGTCCGTCCCGGCATCTGCCTTGGCGTCGTCCTTCGCTCGGGCAGGCATCTCGACGTTGATCTCGAGGCTGGACACATCGTCTTCGCGCTGCATCTTCACCTCGACATCGTCGTCGTCGACCTTGACGTACTTTCGGATCACCGCCAGCAGATCGGCCTGAAGCTGCGGCAGGAACTCGATATCGGGGGCGCCGCTGGCGCGCTCATGCGCCAGAAGCAGCTGCAACCGGTCCTTGGCGGTCTGCGCGGTCTTGGCTCGGCGGGGCTTGAAGGCGAAACCGAACAGGCTCATGCCGACCGTCCGAACAGTCGCTGGAACAGGCCGGGCTTGGGCTCATCACCGACGCGCATTTCCACGTCCTCTCCGGTCAGACGCGCCACGGCGTCGGCATAGGCCCGGCTGGCGTTGGACGGGTCGTCCAGGATGACCGGCGTGCCGACGTTGGAGGCCCGCAGCACCGCCTGGCTTTCGGGAATGATCCCCAGAAGCGGCACGGCCAGGATTTCCAGCACGTCCTCCACCGTCATCATTTCGCCCCGGTCGATCCGGCCCTGGTCATGGCGGGTCAGCAGGACCTGCGCCTTCACCGGCTCCGCAGCTCCGCTTTCGGCCCGCCGGGTCTTGCTGGCCAGGAGGCCCAGCACCCGGTCGCTGTCGCGCACCGAGGAAACCTCGGGGTTGGTCACCACCACGGCCTCGTCGGCAAAATACATCGCCAGCTGCGCGCCGCGCTCAATCCCCGCCGGGCTGTCGCAGATGATGTAGTCGAACTCCTGCTTCAGCTCGTTCAGGACCGCCTCGACACCCTCCTGGGTCAGCGCATCCTTGTCGCGGGTCTGCGACGTGGGCAGGATCGACAGCGTATCCAGGCGCTTGTCCTTGATCAGGGCCTGCTTCAGCTTCGCATCCCCTTGGATCACGTTGATGAAATCGAACACGACCCGGCGCTCGCAGCCCATGATCATGTCAAGGTTGCGCAGGCCCACGTCGAAGTCGATCACGACCGTCTTGTGCCCCAGCTTCGCCAGCCCGGCGGAGATGGCCGCGGCCGATGTCGTCTTGCCGACCCCACCCTTGCCGGAGGTGATCACGATGATCTTCCCCAACGGGGCCTCCTCCTTAATTTGCGTCGTCATGTGACCGCCTCCAGTTTCAAACCGTCATCCTTCAAAAATACCTGCAGGCACTGATCGCGCATATCGTCGCCCAGGCTCTCACTGGTCCTGTAGATCCCCGCGATGGCGAGCAGTTCGGCCTCCTGCCGCTGGCAGAAGATCCGTGCCGTCTCGTCCCCGTAAGCGCCGGCAAAGGCGCGCCCGCGCAGGTTGCCGTAGACGTGGATATTGCCCGACGCGATCAGCTCCGCCCCCGAAGAGACCGACCCGATCACCGTCAGATCGCCCCGTTCCGCCACGACCACCTGGCCCGAGCGAATGGGCTGGGTCATCAGCAGGTTGTCGGGGGGCAGCAGCTTGTCCGCCTTGCGCCGCCGATCGGCGCCGACCTTTTCCACCGGGGCGTCGCGACCGATGAGAACCGGGATCAGGCCCAGTTCCTCTGCCATCCGACGCTGCGGATCGGTGGCGTTTTCGACCCCGAAAACCTGCAGGTTGCGCGCCCGCAGCGCGTCCACCAGCGCCCGCACCTGCTGCGTGTCGGTCAGCCCCGGGACCTTGGACAGATCCAGCAGCATCGGCGCATCCAGCAGAAGCTGGGGCGCACTGCGCAGCTGTTCGTCCAGCATAGAATAGAAAGCCTCATCCAGGCTCTCGGCCTCAAGGCGCAGCCCGACCGCGGTGATGAACCTGCCGCGCAGCTGGAAAGGCCGCGCCGCTACCGAAGCGCGCCCGCTTCGGCCGTTTGTCTGATGTGTTGGCACGTGAAATGTGCTCCTGCTCTCGTCCAGTGGCGCGGATTGGCCCGCGCTGTTTCTTCTTTTTTGGCGCTGGTAATCCAGTTCGCGCGGCGCTGGCATCGCCTTACATCCCCCGCAGGAGATTTGCGCAGAATTCTGCCTCCATACCCTCCCGACTAGGAGGCGATCCGCTCACCGCCCTCGCGCCCATGACAGCTGACTGCGCCCCCGTCAACGGGGTCTCGATCCGGGACCCCATCTGCGCCACTTCGGCCCGGCCTTCAGACATCCCGAAGGGTCACCCTACGCCCCTTTCGGGACGCACGCCGGACAAGAACAAGGCCGAGATCCGGTCCAGAGCGGTAGGCCTCACGCGGCCTCCGTTTCCCCGAACAGCTCCTCCGGCGAGATTCCGCGCTTCTTCGCGCTGGCGCGCACCGCCTCCTGCAGGGGCTTGCTGCGGCTCAGCAGACGGCGGAACCGCACCTCGTCCAGTTCCAGCAGGGTCGACGGCGCGATCGCGCGCACCTCCGACCGCAGCGTCTTCTTCATCAGGATCGACATCTGGCCGAACATCTCGCCCCGGCCCAGGCGCCAGGTCTGACCCGCCGTCTCGACCTCTGCCGCCCCGGACGCGATGAAGAACACGCTTTTCGCCGCCCCGTCCCGACGGACGATGACATCACCGGCATTCGCGTGGCGGGAGCGGAGCACGCGGCTCAGCCGTTTCAGGTCGCGCTCGTTCAGACCGGCGAACAGGGGAATCTGGCGCACCAGCTCGATGCGGCGCAGCGCGAAGTCCAGGCTCGGGCGCTCCTCGGCTGCGGCCCGGCGCAGGTCGAGGTCCGCCATCAGCTTGGTGTAGACCTCGGCGCCGATCAGGGCGTCCTCCCGCATCGCCGCATATTCGCGTTCTTCCAGACGCAGCGCGGTCCGTCGGATGAAGCGCCGTTCAAGTTCCTCGGCATAGCCCGGATACTGCAGGCGCAGCCCCTCCAGGGCGGTTTCGACCATTTCGATACGTCGTGCGAGCAGACCCGACAGCAGGTCACTGACCCGCTTGCCGTGGATGCGGCGAATGCGTCCGGTGATGAAACTGCCGAGATCCCTCAGGACCAGCCGTTGCGACAGCAGCAGTTCAAAGTGGGCCGCGGTCAGCTGGGCCAGCGGTCGCGACAGGCGCAACCGGGCGTTCAGGAACACGGCCACGCGAAAGGCACGGCCGTAGGCCACGCTGCGACGGGCCGCGCGATTGTACCCGTTCCGACCGTTGGAGCGAGCCCCCTCGATCAGGCGGTCCGCATCCGCCAGCACCCTCTCGGCCATCCGGGCCGAGATCGTCCGTTCCCGAACCCGGGCGAGGATCGTGTCACGTTCGTGCCCGGCCAGCGCGATCAGACCCAGCGTGATCCGGTCCCGGTCCAGGATGTCGGCACTGTCCTCGGCCAGCCGCACGGCCTCCTGCAGCCGCTCCCCGAACCGCTTCGCCTCGGTGCGGACGGTGTCGCGACCCAGCTCGTAGTTCTCGGTGGTGCGCGCCAGATCCTCGCGCACCTGTTGCAGGGACACGGCGACCACCTGGCGCGACAGCGCCTCGTCAATCGGGGACAAGCGATCCAGCCCCAGCTTGCCGATGATCCAGCGCAGCGTCGTCCCCTGGGCCAGCAGCGTGAACAGCGTGAAGCCGGTGGCCAGGATGCCGACCACGCGCTGCACATCGTCCGGCACGCGGTAGCTTTCGGTCACGGCCAGCGCCAGCGCCAGGGTGACGGCGCCGCGCAGACCGCCCCAGAGGATCGCGACCCGATAGGGCTGTTCGACCTTCGGCGACAATTTCAGGGCCGACAGCAACGGCAGGAGGACAAAGAGGATCAGCGCCCGGGCGAAGATGGCTGCCAGGATCACGACGGCGACCTGGACGAAATCCTCGATCCGGACCTCTTCCAGAAGGCGCGGCACCAGCAGCGCCGCCAGGATGAAGATCAGCGCGCCCGCCCAATGCGCCAGCACGTCCCAAAGCTCGCGCAGGTTGGTCCAGGCCTGTGGCGGCAAGCGCCCCGGCCCCGTCAGGTTCAATGTCAGCCCGGCGGCCACCACGGCGATGACCCCTGACGCCCCGACACTCTGTTCCGCGCCGATATAGGCGAGGTAGGGCAGCGACACGGAGATCGAGATCTGCGCCAGCTCATGCCGCCCGAACATGCCCATGATGCCCAGGGCGATCCGCGCCGCCAGCCAGCCCGTGACCGCCCCGCCGCCGATCAGGAAGGGAAACCGCGCCAGCGCATCCCCCAGCTTCGGGTCCGGCACGCCCAGCATGACAAAGCCCATGAAGAGGCCGAAGAGCGCAATGGCGGCGGCGTCGTTCAGCAGGCTCTCGCCCTCGATGATCCGCGACAGGCGGCGCGGCGCCGAGATCGAGCGGAAGATCGAGACCACGGCGGATGGATCGGTCGTGGAGATGATCGCGCCGACCAGCAGGCAGGCCGCGAGCGGCAGCGTGCTGACCCAGGACAGCGCGTAGCCCACCGACAGCGTTGCCGCGACCACGGCCACCACGGCCAGCATCAGGATCGGCACCCAGTCGTCCAGCATCCGGCGCAGGTCCATCCCCAACGTCGCCTGGAACAGCAGCGTCGGCAGGAACACGTAGAGGAATACGTTGGACCGGATCGGCAGGCCCAGGATCGCCTCGGCCACGGGGTTCAGCGCGTCGGTCAGCTCGGTCCGCAACAGGAAGATCGCGCCGACACCGATCAAGATGCCAAGGCTGGCCAGGATCACGCTGAACGGCAGGCGCAACCGCGCCGCCAGGGGCTCTGCGAAGCCGATGACGAGGAACAGCGAGGAAATGACGGTCGTGATCAGAACAATGTCCATGCCCCCAAAATATCAGATGGATCGGTGAGGGCATCGGCAAAAGTGGTTTCCGGGGCAGATATGACGGTCTTGTCAACGCGGCTCCTGCCAACCGGAGCGGCAGGCTCTCAAACCCCGCGCAAAGCTGCCTTGCGTGCCAGGCGAGGCAGGTTCCCAGTCGGACGATCACCTGAGGGTTTGGCGTCCGATCGAAAGGACTGCACCTGATCCCGTGCGGCGCTTTCTTCCGACCAAAAGGAAAGGCTGGCGACAGCGAAGAGCCGAGGCCTCCGCCCCGGCCCTTTTCCGGCTCCGCTTTCAGGCAGGCAAGCCTCAAGGCGCCCGCCCGACCCTCTCGCCTTTCCAGGGTCTCGGTAACCTGATGTGCCGCCAAACGGCTCACGGCCTGCAGAGCGCCAAGGACCACCCTCGAAACCGCCCGCAAGAGGCGGTGCTGCCCGTCAGAGACGGCGTTCCCCTGCTTCGATCCGCACCGGAAAGAGGTTTTCGCGCGGAGGCAGCGGGCAAACCGCATGGGCGGTAAAGGCGCAGGGCGGGTTGGTCGCCCGGTTGAAATCGAGCACCGCGCTATCCTCGGTGACCTCCTCGCCGAAGACAAAGCGCATGTGCGCGTAGGTATCGTCGAGCGAGGTCAGGTCGCGGAACACGAACTGCGGCCGGTCGGCGGTGCCATAGGTCGGCAGCATGGCCATCTCGCGGCCCGCGAATTCAAATTTCGCCACATGGGTCACCGGCACCTGCGTGGGCACGCCGATGATCGTGTCGAGGGTCAGGTTCATTGGTTCGGGCAGCGGTTCCCAGCGGGCCGTGATCCGCAAGGCCGGGTCCAGCGGAAAGAACGCGATCGGCTTCATCTGTGCCGCAGCCTCGGACTCCGCATCACGGATACGCAGCGCGCGCAGCTCGTTGAGAGAGGTGATCTCCAGCAGGAAGCGATCTGCCCGCCAGGCAAACGCACCCGCCGCCTTGTCGAGCAGGATTGCCTCGCCGTCCGTCCCTTCAAAGACACCGGTATCGTCGCCGTTCAGGGTCAACCGGCCCAGCAACTCTGGCCCGACGGGCAGGCGCACATCGCAGGCCGCACCGCGCCCGATGCTCAGCGTGCCGGGGGTTACCCACCAACGGCCCAGCAGGTTCAGCCAGCCGTCCTCGGCCGTCAGCTTGGCCATGCGGGTCTCGAACCAGGCGGCATGGGCCTGTTGGAACTCTGGGGAAACGGTCATGTCATGTCCTTGAAACTAGGGGGTCACGGGGCCTTCCGGCATCCGCGGGATGCTGGCCAGAAGGCTTTGGGTATAGGCATGCTGCGGATTGCGCAGGATCTCGGCGGTGGCGCCCGCCTCGACGATCCGACCGCGATCCAGCACCACCATCTGGTCACAGAGCGCGGCGACGACCCCCATGTCATGCGACACGAAGATCATCGTCATCCGCTCGGAAATTTCCTGAAACAGGTCGACCACCCGCACCCGCGTCGACAGGTCGAGCGCGCTCACCGCCTCGTCGGCCAGCACCAGTTCGGGCCGGGCCACGATGGCGCGGGCAATGGCGATCCGCTGCCGCTGCCCGCCGGAAAACTGATGCGGAAAGCGATCCAGCGTGTCCGCGCTCAGCCCGACCGATGTGATTGCCTCCTCGGCCATCTTGCGGTGATCGCCGGGCACCTTGAGCGAGCGCAGCGGCTCGGACACGATCCGGCCGATGCGGTGCGCCGGGTTGAGCGAGGAATAGGGATCCTGGAACACCGCCTGCACCCGCTTGCGGTAGCCCTGTATGAACGTCCGGTCACGCGCCTCCAGCGGCGCGCCGTCGAACAGGATCTGTCCCTGTTGCGGGCTGTCCAGCCCCAGCATCAGCCGCAGCAGGGTCGATTTGCCCGACCCGCTTTCCCCCACCAGGCCGACATTGGCGCCGCGTGGCACGGCAAAGGAGACATCCTCCAGCACCCGCCGCCCCGAGCCATAGGCGAACCCGACATTTTCTACCGACATCAACGTCATGGCTGTCCCTCCAGCGCCTCGTCGAACCGCCGCGCGGCCGCCACGAGACTGCGGGTATAGCTGTCTTCGGGCCGGGTCAGCACCTGCTCCGCCGGTCCCGTTTCAATCATCCGCCCGTCCCGCATGACCATCACGCTCTCGGCCACCTGCCCCACGACGGCGAGGTCATGGCTGATGAACAAAAGCGCAATGCCCAATTCCTCGACCAGCGAGGTGATCAGGCGCACGATTTCCGCCTGGGTGGTCACGTCAAGCGCGGTTGTCGGTTCGTCCGCGATCAGCAGGCGCGGCTGGCAGGCCAGCGCCATGGCGATCGCCACGCGCTGCCGCTGGCCGCCCGAGACCTCATGCGGATAGGACCTGATCAGCCGCTCCGGCTCGGGCAGGCGCACGAGTTCCAGCAGCGACCGCACCTCTCGGGCCACGGCGACCCGACCGGCTTCCTGCCCCTTGCGTTTCAAGCGACGGCGCACCGGCCCGGCGATCTGCCGGCCCAGAGGCATCAGCGGATCCAGCGCCGTCAACGGCTCCTGGAACACCGTGGCCACCGCATCACCGCGCATCCGCACAAGGCGCTTCTCCGGCGCGCCGATGATCTCCTTACCGGCCAGCGTGATGCTGCCCGCGGGCCGGATAGATGGCGCCAGCAGCCCGGTCACCGCCAGCGAGGTCAGCGACTTGCCCGACCCGCTCTCACCGATCAGGCCGAAACGCTCGCCCGGGGCGATGGAAAAGGACAGGCCCTCCACCAGCACCTTGTCCGGGGTGGCCAGCGTCAGGCCGCGCACAGTCAACAGATCGCTCATCATCCGTCCCTCCGTGCCGGGTCGAAACGGTCGCGCAGCCCGTCCGCCAGCAGGTTGATCCCGATCACCAACGCAAACAGCGCCAGGCCAGGCAAGACGGCGCCCCATGGCGCGGTATAGACCGTGCCCTGCGCCTCCTGCAGCATCCGCCCCCAGCTTGCATTGGGCGGCGGCGCGCCCAGCCCGAGATAGGACAGCGAGGCCTCGGCCATCACGGCCAGGCCGAACTGCAACGCCAGGTTCACCCCCAGGAAGGGCACGATATTCGGCAGGATGTGCCAGTAGACGATGGCCCCCCAGGAGGTGCCCGAAACCCGCGCCGCGGTGATGTAATCCTGCCCCAGCACCTGTTTCGTCAGGATCCGCGTGATCCGACCGACGATGGGCGACAGGCCGATGCCAAGCGCCAGGATCGCCGTCCCGAGAGAGGCCTCTTCGCGCGCGGCCACCACCAGCATGGCGATCAGCAGCGTCGGAAAGGCGATCAGAATATCGAAGAAGGCCGCCAGCGCATCATCCAGGAACCGCGTGGCAAAGGCCGCGAGGATCCCGGTCGCCACGCCGATCACCGCGCCGATGGCCACGGCGCCGCAGCCCACGATCAGCGCGATCCGCGCCCCGATCATCAGCTGGGTGAACAGGTCGCGGCCCAGGCGGTCGGTGCCCGCCCAATGCGCCGCGCTCGGCGCCTCCAGCCGTCCGCCGGCCATGTCCGACAGCGCATAGGGCGTCCAGAAGAACGACACGATCCCGGCGAGAACGATCCCCCCCACCAGGATCAGTCCCAGCCAGAAAGTGGCGTTGCCGCGCCGCCGGCGGCGCGGCAGTTCGGTGCTTTCAGCAGACATCAGCGGGCCTCCTTGCGCAGGCGCGGATCAAGAACCCGTTGCAGGATATCCGCCAAGAACCCGGTCAGCAGAACCAGCAGGGTCGAAACGATCAGCACGCCCTGGATGTTCGGGTAATCGCGCTGCTGGATCCCCAGCAACAGCATCGAGCCCATGCCCGGCAGCGAGAACACCTGCTCCACCACAACGGCCCCAAGGAAAGTGGTCGACAGTTCGATGCCCAGCACCGAGACCACCGGCACCGCGGCGTTGCGCAGCCCGTGGCGCATCAGCGCGCCGGTATGGCTCTCGCCCAGGGCCCGTGCGGTGCGCAGGAAATCCGATCCCAGCACCTCCAGCGTCGCCGCACGCACATAGCGCATCAGCGAGGCCGACATGACAATGGCGATGGTCAGCACCGGCAGCACCATCGACTCGATGGCGCGCCCCGGATCGGCATAGCCCCGCAGCGGGAAGCCCCCCGAGGGCAGCAGCCGCAGGTTCAGCGAGAATTCATAGACCAGCAGGATGCCCAGCCAGAACACCGGCACCGCGATGCCGACCTGCGAGACCACCGACAGCAGCAGCCCGTACCAGCGATCGGCCTTCACCGCAGCCAGGATCCCGAGGGGAATGGCAATCACCAGCGCCAGCACGAAGGCGGCCAGTGTCAGCGGCAGCGTCACGCTCAGACGCCGCGATATCTCGTCGAGCACCGACGAACGCGACACGAAGGAATTGCCGAGGTCGAACCGCGCAAGGTCCCCCAGGTAGGACAGGAACTGGACGCCGAGCGGCTGATCAGACCCAAGTTGCGCTTGCGCCGCGGCAATCTGCTCGGGTGTGGCGCCCACGCCGACAAGCGCGTTCGCGGGATCCCCCGGCAGCAGGCGCAACAGCACGAAAAGCACCACCGCGGCAATGAACAGCGACAGCAGCAGGATCACCAGCCGTCGCAAAATGTATCTGAGCATGTTGATCCCGTTCCCCGGACGTTTCGGGGCCACGCCCTATGGCGCGGCCCCTTTCATAGCGCGCGATCAGAGGCCTCAGTCAGCCTTCTGGATATCATACGCGAAGAACTGCGAGTTCAGGCCGTTCAGCGGATAGCCCGAGACGTTCGACGTGGAGACGACGATCTGCGGATACAGGTACAGCCACATGCTGGCGGCATCCTCGGCGATGATCTTGTTCGCCTCGGTCAGCATTTCGGTCTGTTCCTCCATGCTGTGCGCGCTCTCGCTTTCGCTGATCAGCCGGGTGACCTCGGGGTTGTCGTAGCCCCAGTAGAAATCCGGGTTGCCGTAGAAGACGATGTCGCGGTGGTTCACGTGTTCCTGCAGGGTCGCATCGAAATCATGCGCCTTGTAGATCTTGGTGTACCACTCGTTGGCCGTGATGATGTTGATCTTCACGTCCACGTCGATCTTGGCCAGCTCGTTCTGCAGGAATTGCGCCACCACGGGATGCGGATCGTAATCCGGCGTGTCGAGGGTGAAGGAGAAACCATCGGGATAGCCCGCCTCGGCCAGCATCTCCTTGGCGCTTTCCGGATCGTAAGCGTTCACGTCGGTCAGATCGACGTACCAGGGGTCGGTCGGCGGCACGAAGGACCCGATCAGGGTGCCATAGTCGCCCCAGATCGCCTGCAGCAGCTTTTCCTTGTCCACGGCACGCGACAGGGCGGCCCGCACCTGGGCATTGTCGAAAGGCGCGACGCGGTCGTTGTAGGCCATCAGCTCCTTGGTGGTGGAGGCCCCTTCGGACACAGTGAAATCCGGGTTGTCGGTGAACATCGACAGCGCGTCCGGGCTCTGCACCGAGGTGATGATGTCGACCGCGCCGGTCAGCAGCGCATTGTTCTGCGCCGTGGCGTCGGTGAAATACTGGAACATCACGCCGCCATTGGTGGGCTCTTCGCCCCAGTAGTCCTCGAAGGGCACCATGGCCAGGGCCGAACCGCGCCGCCATTCCTGCAGCGTGTAGGGGCCAGTGCCGTCCTCGCTGGCGCTGATGTCGCCGGCGTCGTCATTGACGATCCA
Organism: Pseudooceanicola marinus; assembly: GCF_002786295.1. Taxonomy (GTDB): domain Bacteria; phylum Pseudomonadota; class Alphaproteobacteria; order Rhodobacterales; family Rhodobacteraceae; genus Pseudooceanicola; species Pseudooceanicola marinus. Next base: position 21,049 of record NZ_PGTC01000030.1, read on the forward strand.
GACATAGGACAGGTTGTAGGGCAGCGAGATCGAGGGGGCGCTCAGGGTCACCACCACGGTCTTGTCGTCCGGGGTCTCGATGCTGTCGATCACCGCCAGGGTCTTCTTGCGCGAACTGGCGGAATTTTCCGCGGTGACCCGCTCGATCGAGCTTTTCACGTCGGCAGAGGTCATCGTCTCGCCGGAGTGGAAGGTCACGCCGTCCTTCAGCGTGAAGGTATAGGTCAGCCCGTCGTCGCTGATCTCGTAGCTGTCCACCAGCTTGGGCTCGACATCACCGTCGTCGGTGAGCACGAAGAGGCCTTCGTAGACGTTGCCGTTGAAGGCCTCGTTGATACCCTGGCCCGCGCCCTGGGTGTTGTCGAGGTTCTGCGGCTCGTAGAGCGATCCGATGTTCACCACGGCCTGCGGGTCGTAGTCCTGCGCCATGGCGGCGGCGGACGAGAGCGCAAGGACGGAAACGGCCGTCAGCGTCGCAAGGGCGGCCCGGCCGCGCGCAAGCGGCGCACCGAGAATCATGTCTGTTCTGGAGAGCATGGGGGAAGTCCTGTTGGTTCTTGTTGGCGGACGATAATGTCACGGACTGCGGCATCGAAGCATGCGGGGCGTCCGAAGACAATATCACCCTGTCCGAGAGGCGCACCCGGACTCTTTGCTAGCTTGCGAAATCTTCTGCCGAACAGGCCCGAGAATGACGGCAAATCGAGATGCGAGAGCTGAACGATCTTGCCCTCCGGCTGCTGCCCTTGATTGCGGGTCTCTGCGCCAAACGGCCCGCCCGGGCAGCGAATGACCAGACCCGGTGCAAAGCCGACGGGCGTCCGTGAGCCGTGCGGCTCGGCCACGTCGGCTCCGGATCAGTCTGGCAGCAGTATCTTTCAGCGGTGCCAGGGTCAGGCGTGGCGACAGAACCGTCGAAGCCTGACCCTAGACCTGTGGCCGCCTGCGGCTACAGAACGGCACTGATGGTCTTGGTTTTCTCGACCGTCTCTTGCCATTCCATGGCGGGGTCCGAGGCTTCGACGATGCCGCCCCCCACGTGCAGGAAAATCTGATTGCCGGAAATGCTGGCAGAGCGCAAATTCACGTAAAGCTGGGTTCCTCCGTTCAGGCCACGCGGCCCCAGGTAGCCGGTATAGAAACGGCGTGTCGGCCCCTCCTCTTCCATTATAAACGCCCGCGCCGCTTCTTTCGGCATGCCGCAGACCGCAGAGGTCGGATGCAGGCGCCCCAGCAACCGGCCAAGCGCCTCTTGGCTGCCAGCCGGCGCGCTGAAGTCCGAGCGCAGATGGCAAAGGTTGGCCGCGCGTACCGTGTAGGGCGCGGTTTCGTCGACGTCCTCGAACCCTTCGGCTGCAAAGGCCTCGCGGATGTAGTCGGCCACCAGGGCTTGTTCGTCGATGATCTTCTGGGGCCAGGTCAGCGAGGCGATATCGGTCTCGGGCTCGGGCCACTGGGTGCCGGCCAAGGCCATGGTCCGGATCCCGTTTTCATCATTGGCCAGCAGGATTTCGGGCGTCGCGGTCAGCCAAGTGCCCGTTGGCCCCGACGAGACCAGGCAGACGAACGCATGGGGGTGAAGCTCTGCCAGACCTTCTGCCAGGTCCAGAAGGTCGCGATCCTCCGGCAAGGTGCGCGGATCGATGCGTGAGAGAACGATCTTGTCGCAGTCGCCCGCGCGAATACGGGCCACGGCGCGTGAGACCCGTTCCATGTAGGTCTCCCGATCAGTCGGATCAGGGCTTTCGCCGTCTGGCGTCCTGAGGGCCGACGGGGGCGTGTGCGCCGGATCGGTGATGCGCCTCTGGGCCGTGCTTACCGGGTGGTCGACCAGCGCGATACCGTCACGATAGAGGGGGCCGTCGTCCGAAATCACGACATCTGCCGGCAGTGTCCAGGCCTGACTGCCGTCCTCGGTATCAAACGGGGCCATGACGAAACCAGGGGCGGTCTGGTCGCCGAAAACGGGCTCGTTCTCCGGCTGTGTCGTCGAGATCAGCGCGGTAAAGGATCTCCCGAAGGGATCGCGCCAGAGAGCGAAGGGCAGCCCGGCGTCGCTGGCGCGTTTGCAGGCATCTCTCTGCATGTCATTGATAGGCAATGGAAACCTCCTCATTCGTCGGGAGGTAATTTGCGCGCGAGCGCGGCCTGCCGTCCAGATCGAAGACTATGATGAACCATAGCTCCGGACTATGAGGTCAGGACGTAAACGCGGTTTCATCCGGCAACCCCAACTCCAACGCGGCCTGCAGCAGGCAGCGCCGGGCCTCCTGCACCTCGATGTTCTCGACGTTGTCGGACCGACAGTGCAGAGAGATCGGCTGGCGTGGTGTTCCTGCCAGCGGCAACACCTTCAGCGCGGGGTTCGTGACCCCCATGGCCGAAAGCTGATCCTGCAGGGCGATGCCGAACCCCTCGCGCATCAGGTGCGGCGCGGTTTCGGCAAAGCGGGTCTCGATGGAGATATTGGGCTCAATCCCCGCCGCCTCAAAGATCTGGCGCACCAGCGCGCCGTGCGGGGTGTTGGGGTGAAAGAAGATCAGCGGCTCCTCCGCGATGTCATGCACCGTCACCTCGGTTTTCGTGGCCAGGGGGTGGTCCTGCGGTACCACGCAGACCATGCCCGCAGAGGAGACCCGGAATGAACTGATGCCCGGATCGTCGAGGGGGAAGATGGTGACCGTGCAGGTCCCTTCCGCCATCCAGAGGTAATCGCGGTTCTGCTTCATCGACAAAGTGTCCATCCGAAGCTTCATTTCGGGCCGACGACGGCGGAAGATCGACAGGCTGCGCGGCGCCAGAGCCTGGCTGACCGAGGGCGAGACGCCCATGCGGAACATGGTGCCCTTCCCGCGCACCATGTCGTTGACCCGATCGGTAATCTGCTCGAAGGCGGTCATCGACGGGGCTGCCACGTCGAAAATCTGTCGGGCAAGCGCCGTGGGCCGAAGGCGGGCTCCGGATCGGTTGAACAGCTGAATGCCCAGCACATCCTCCAAGCGGCGGATCGTGTTGGTCACCGTGGGCTGAGCGATCCCAAGCTGCTGCGCCGCGCCGCTGATGGACCCGGTGAGTATGACCGCGCGGAAAACCTCAAGCTGTCGAAATGAAAGCAATTTTTGACCCGTCTGCTGTCGCTTGCGCGAGGGGATGGCGGAAAGTCCCTGTCTTGACAGAGGTCTCACATTAGGACGTTCTGCGCGGCGAAGTAAATTCCGAGGTGCCCAGACATGCCCAGTTCCCCGACCGCAGCCGCCCGCCTGGCCTACATGATCGGGCATCCGATCGCCCACACGGCCATGCCCGCGGGGGTCAACACATGGGCCCATGACAGCGGCACCGACGCGATCATGGCCCCCGTCGACGTGGCGCCCGAGGCCCTTTCGGATTTCATCGCCGCACTGCGCAGCATCGCCAATTGCGACGGCGCGGTGGTGACCGCCCCGCACAAGGTCGCCATGGCAGAGATGGTGGACGACCTGACCCCGGCGGCGCGGCTGGTCGGCGCGGCGAATGTGGTGATCCGGGCGCCCGATGGGCGGCTGACCGGTGACAATACCGACGGAGCCGGCTTCGTCGCCGCGCTGAGAGAGGCCGGGGCCGATCCGGTGGGGCAACGCGCCCTGCTTTTCGGCTGCGGCGGGGCCGGCGCCTCGATTGCGGCGGCGCTGGTGGCCGCCGGCGTCGCCCGGCTGGAGCTGGTGGATCCGGACGCAGCCAAGGCGACGACGCTGGCCGAGGCGCTTGGCCGCTCGGTGCAGCGGGTGGCGGTGCCGGAAAGCGTCGAGGCCCATGACCTCGTGATCAATGCCACCGCCATCGGACTGGACGGCACGTCAGCCGTGCACCCGCTGACCGGCCTGCGCCCTAGCGCCACGGTCGGAGACGTCGTCACCAAGCCGCCGGTCACCCCCTTCCTGCGTCAGGCGGAGGCCCTGGGCGCGCGGATCCAGCCCGGCAGCGCCATGGCCCTGGCGCAGATCCCGCTTGTCCTGCGCCTCTTCGGCTGGTCGAAGTGACGCTAGTTTGATGGGAAATCCATAGCCTGGGGCTATGCTTCTCGACTGAGTCCGGGCTTTTCGTTCGCGCGGGGCTGGTCCAATGTTGCGATCCGTGCCGGGCAGGCATATCGGCTCGGCATCGAAAACAGACTCTGGGAGGAGTTCAATGACTTTCGCTAACATGACCCGCCGTGCCTGGCTGGCCGGCGTTGCAGGCCTGTCGCTTCTGTCCGCGACCGCGGCCACCGCGCAGGAAAAGGACGACGTCGTGCTGGGCGCCCTGCGCTTCACCAGCCACGCAGCCGGTTTCGTGGCCTATGAAAAGGGCTACTTCGACGAGGAAAACCTCAACGTCTCCTTCGAATTCTTCCAGGCGGCACAGCCCATTGCCGTGGCCACCGCCAGCGGCGACGTGGACTTCGGCCTCGCCGGTGTGACCGGCGGCATGATGAACCTGGCCGAAAAGGACGCGGTGCGTATCGTTGGCGGCGTCCTTCATGAGAAGAAGGGCGTCGACGGCATGATGGTCATGGCGTCCAACCAGGCCTACGAGAACGGTCTCGACACGGTGCCCGAGATCAAGGGCCACTCCATGGCGATGACCCAGGTCGGTTCCACCTTCCACTACATGACCAGCCGGATCGCCGATGCCGAGGGCTTCGACATCTCCGACGTGCGTCTGGTGCCGCTGCAGAAGGTCGGCGCGATGGTCGCCGCCCTGAAATCGGGCCAGGTCGACGCGATGATCATGGTGCCGCATATCGCCAAGCCCCTGGTCGAGTCGGGCGCCGCGAAGGAGCTGGGCTGGCTTTACGACTATGCCGAATACCAGATCTCGACCCTGTTCACCTCCGTGGACAACATCGAGAACAACCGCGACATGGTTGAGCGGTTCATCCGCGCCTATGCCAAGGGGATTGCCGAGTTCAACCGCGTGATGCTGGCGGAGAACCCCGACCCGGCGGAGTTGGACGAGATGACCCGGATGATTGCCAAGTACGTGGCACCGGACAAACCCTATGAAGAGGCGATGGCGTCGATCCAGATGGGCGCGATGAACCTGAACGAAGGTCTTGCCCTGAACATGACCGACGTCGCCGCGCAAATGCAGTGGTTCAAGGACCAGAACCTCGTCGACAGCGACCTGGCCGTGGACCAGCTGGTCGACGACAGCTTCGTCGAAACCTACTGATCCCTGCACGAGGCTGATGACATGGACCTTCGCGTCGAGAACCTTTCGCATTTCTACAACGATCTCGAGGTGCTGCGGGATCTCAACCTGACCATTCCGCATGGCGAGATCGTCTGTGTCATCGGCCCGTCCGGCTGTGGCAAGTCCACCCTCCTGCGTCTGCTGGGCGGGCTGGAGAAACCCAGCAAGGGCCAGATCCTGCAACTGGGCGAGGCGCCAAGCGGCTCGCTCAACCCGCTGACTTACGTGTTTCAGGACTTCGCCCTGCTGCCCTGGCGCACGGTCGAGGGCAACATCTCGCTGGTGCTGGAACCGCATGGCCTGTCGGCCGAGGAAAAGGAACGCCGCATCGCCGACGTGCTGGAGCGCACCCGGCTGAGCGATTTCCGCAAGGCGGTGCCGAAGCAGCTGTCGGGTGGCATGAAACAACGCGTGGCGATTGCCCGCGCCCTGGCGGTGAACCCCGCCGTTCTGCTGATGGACGAGCCGCTGTCGGCCCTGGACAGCCAGACCCGCGAACTGCTGATGGATGACCTCGTCGGCCTGTGGCAGCGGGAGCCCTTCACCTCCTGCTACATCACTCACAACCTGAACGAGGCGGTGCGCCTGGGCCACAAGGTGGTCGTACTGTCGCGTCGTCCCGGCCTGATCCGCGAGATCGTCGACATCGACATTCCGCTGTCGGAGCGCGACGTGTCCAACCCCAAGCTCGCCGCGCTGCAACAGCAGCTGTGGGAGATGATGCGCGACGAGGCGCAGACCGCCGACATGGAACTGGCCACGGGCTGATCGCCCGGAGGCAGCCGACCGACACAGACATCTGGCCATCGGGAGAGCGGCGCATCGCCGCCGCCCCGGGCCGCAGCCGGACAGACCCGCCCCCTATCGATCCAGGGCCGAGGATGTCCGCCATGCCCCCTTTCGTGAAAGGACACCTTCATGAGTGACATTTCCACCCAACCGGGCCAGCAGACCCCGGCCCCTGCCGCCCCGGACGCGGCATCCGGCAAGCCGGTCAGCTTCCGCGGCGGCGGCTTTGCCCCGAAACCGCGCAAGCTGGTGGGTCTGGCCGTCTTCGTCGTGCTGATCGCCCTGTGGGAATTGGGCTCGCGCTCGGGGGTGATCTCCTCGCTGGTGCTGCCCGCGCCCTCGGAGGCCTTCGGCGCCTTCATGGATCTGGCCAATTCCGGCAACCTCTGGCGGCACCTCTCAGCCTCGCTGCAACGGTTGGTGATCGGCTTTGCCTGCGGCGTCAGCCTGGGCCTGATCTTCGGCACGGCCGCGGGCCTCTCCTCGGTGGCGCGCGCGGCGATCACGCCGCTGGTCTCGGCCATCTTCCCGATCCCCAAGATCGCGCTGCTGCCGCTCTTCATCATCTGGTTCGGCATCGGTGAGGGTTCGAAGGTCGCCACGATCCTCTTCGGCTGCTTCTTCCCGATGGTCATCGCCACCTACAGCGCCATCGACAACGTCGACCGCACGCTGATCCGCATGGGCCAGAGCTTCAGCCTGTCGCGGGCCCAGATCATCTGGAAGATCGTCCTGCCGGCCGCCCTGCCCGGGATCCTGTCGGGCACCCGCATTGCGGCCTCGATCTCGATCATCCTGCTGGTCGCGGCGGAGATGATCGGCGCCGAATACGGGATCGGCGCCTACGTCTTGCTGGCTGGCAACCTGATGGCCACGGACCAGCTGATCGCGGGGGTGGCGATCCTGTCGCTGCTTGGTCTGACGGTGAACTGGCTGATCTCGCGCCTCGAAAACCACTTCCTCGGATGGAGAAACTGATGCCCCGTCACGAAACCGATTACGACGTTGTCATCGCCGGTGGCGGCGCGGGCGGCATCGGCGCGGCCCTCGGCGCGGCGAAGTCCGGGGCCCGGGTGGCGCTGGTGGAGAAATACGGCTTCCTCGGAGGGGCTGCGACCAACGCCCAGGTGCTGGCCTACTGCGGCTTCTTCCACCAGGGCAATGACCCGCTGCGCGCCGTCGCCGGCGCGGGTGAGCAGGTGCTGGAGGAAATGCGCGCCATGGGCGTCGCCTGTGATCCCTACCGCTCCCCCACCACGAACAACTGGATCGTGTTGCTGGACCCGGAGCGCCTGAAGGTGGCACTGGACCGGGTGCTGGCGGCGCATGGGGTCGATGTCTTCCTGCACTCGCGCGTCGCGGCGGCCAGCCGCACCGCACGGGCACTGGAAAGCGTGACCGTGGCCGGCATGGACGGGCGGTTTCGCCTGATCGCCGAAAGCTTTGTCGACGCCAGCGGCGATGCGAACCTGGCGCTTGTGGCCGGTGTGCCCATGCGCACCGGGGACAGCCGGGGGCGTATCCAGGCCTATACCATGCCGATCCGCATCGGCGGCCTGGCCCCCGACACGAAGATCGACCGCGCGCTGATGCAGGCCGCGATTGCCGAGTTCAACGAGGGCTCACCGCACAAGATCCACCGGACCGACGCGGGCATCTTCACCCGCGTTCCCGGCACCACCGATTTCTGGTGGCTGGTCGTCGACCGCGACATGCCGGACCTCAGCTCGGGCAGTTTCACCCGCGCCGAGCAGACAGGGCGCGAGATGTCTCTGGGCCTGGTCGACATCCTGCGCGCCCGCGTGCCGGGGTTCGAAAACGCCTGGCTGGCCCAGACCGGGCCGCAGATCGGTGTGCGCGAAACCCGCCACCCGGCCGCGCGCTACGACATCACCCATGACGACGTGTTGCAGGGGCGCCTGCGCGAAGACGGCATCGCCCGCGGCGCCTGGCCGATCGAACTGCATTCCGAAGCGGGCAAACCGATCTACGAACACGTCGGAGGCGAGGGATACTTCCACGTCCCCTACGACGCGATCCACGCCCGCGACCTGGACAACCTGTGGTACGCGGGCCGGGTCATCGGGGCCGATGACTACGCCTATGGCTCGATCCGGGTCATGGGCACGGCCTTCGCCACCGGCGAGGCCGCGGGTGTCGCAGCAGCCCTCAACGCCAAGGGGGCAAACGCGGTCACGCCGGAGACAGTACGAGAAGAGCTGCGGCACCTGGGCGCATTGATCTAGGTGTTCAGCTCCGCATCCGTCCCGAAGCGGCCATTGACGCACGGAGGATGAATGGCAGCCTTGTCCGCACTGCGGACCCTGGACTGCCAGATCACGCTGTACGACGAAGGAATGGCCTCTCTGCTGAAGCTGCTGCGCGGTCCCACAAGGGCGCCGCGCAGTGGTTCAGCCGCGCAGGCGACGCGGCAGGACTGCCAGGGTTAAGCGCACTTATTCAGCACTTGATGGAGCTCCAACACTTCAGATCCGTATCTCTGTGCTCGGCGGCGACACCGGGCACGACATACCCGTAACGCGGGAAGCGGGAAACAGGACCCTCAAAGGTGCGCAGCAGAGCCCACCGGGGCTCGGAAGCACGCGTGCCCCGCGCTAACGATCATAGAATACACGAAACCCGGTGTTCGACGCGCCACTGTCCAACGCGGTGCCGGACCTGGCAGCGATCCGATAGCGATAGCAGTAGCTCTTGTGGCACAGGAAGCTGCCCCCCTTCGTCACCTTGAGCCTGGCCGCCCGGGCCGATGCGTTGCGCTGCTTTGCGGATTTTGTCTGGGACCGGATCAGGAACGGGTCGGCGGTCCACTCCCAGACATTGCCTATCATGTCCCAGATGCCGCTTTCATTGGGCGGGAAAGCTCCTACAGGCGAGGTGCCGAGCCAGCCATCCGCACAGCTGTTCCGATCGGGGAACCGCCCCTGCCAGATATTCGCAGGCAGGAAATCCACGTCATCGGGTTCCTGTTCGCCCCAGGGGAAGCGCGGGTCGCCGTTAAGCCCGCCGCGGGCCGCATGTTCCCATTCGGCCTCGGTCGGCAAGCGCCCCCCGGCCCAGGCTGCGAAGGCCTTCGCATCTTCCCATGAGATATGCGTTACCGGATGATCGAGACGGTCGGCAACATCGCTGCCGGGTCCCTCGGGCGTGGACCAGGCGGCACCGTCGCAGATCACCCACCAGGGCGTCGGGCTGTCAGAGGGCGGAACCGCCTGCGGGTCGGGCAGCAGACCACGGAAGACCGGCCCCCAGCCAAGGCGCTCGGACAATGTGACATAGCCGGTATCGGCCACAAAGGCCGCGAACCGCGCGTTGGTGACAGGGGCCACATCGACCAGAAACGGCTTGAGGCGAACCTTGCGCAGCAGCCCTTCGCCATCCGCAGGGATCGCCGGATCGGAGGTGCCGACGTGGCTGACCCCGCCCTTGAACGCGACCCGTGCCGGGGGACGGCTATCTGCAAGATGGGTGACGTCCGGAGCCTTTGCATCACCGTCAGTCCCGGCATGCGCGAGCCCAACACGATTGGCGCAACAGGCCATCACAGCACCTCGCAGGTTTGATGCACGCCCGCAGAGCCCCAACCCAGACCGGCGCAGACATTCGGCAAAATCGTAAATCGCTGTCTCATGCCGAACTCTTTAGTCAAAATCAGCCGTCGAAGACACTGCGGAACGGCCGATCCGCGAACCGGTTTCCCCCTCATTCGACCGCCACGTCGATTCTTTCGATCCGGCCGTTGAAGACCGCCCTGCCGTCGAGTTCGGCAATCACCGGAGTTCCGCGTGCGAAACCGATCGAGGCCCCTTCCGTGCCCGACATGCGGCGCCCGATGGTTGCGGGGATCCGCGCGGATGCGACCTCTTCACCGTCGAGGCTCAGCGTCAGTTGGCCGCCCTGCCCCACGCCCTCGCCATCGTAGCGGAAGTCGAGCACGACCTCGTGCAGCCCGGCGGCAGGCGCCGCTTCCCCCCGGACAGTGGTGTGATGGCCCGGCGCGTCCGAAGCGCGGTAGGCCGCGCACAGCTGCCCGTCGTGGACATAAAGCGCCCAGCCTCCGACCCAGCCCCCCTGTACGATAATGACCCCGGTCGCGTCCTCGGCGAAGTCGCAGACCGCCCTCACTCTCCAGGAGCGATTGCGGAAGTCGGGGAACTCGCTGCCAACAAGCCGCCTGCCGCTGGGAAAATAGGTGAATTGGTTCCGATCCCGGAAGTGGCCGGGTTTCGGTTGCAGCACCCCATACTGCGGGCTGGATCGGACCGTGCCGACGTGAAATTCCCGACAGGCCTCGGCAAAGCGGTCCTTGATTTCCGCCAGTTTTTCGGGGTGCTTCTCCGCAAGGTCCTCATATTGCGAATAGTCCGAGGTCAGATCGTACAGTTCCCATCGCCAGGCTTCCGCCGGTAGGGTGCTGGGCTTTTGCCACGGCACTGCATCGGGATAGGTGCTGCCGATCCAGCCATCGAGATAGTAGGCGCGATGCCCGCCCAACTCGAAATACTGCCCGCTGCGCGTGCCCTCGGCCCTGTCGGAGGAGAAGGAATAGACCATGCTGACACCGTCAATGGGCATCTGGTCGACGCCCTTCAGCCTGTCGGGTGGCGTGATTCCCGCAGCCTCGTAGATCGTCGGCGCGATGTCGATGACATGGTGAAACTGGCTGCGTACCGCACCGCCGCCCTCGATCCGGGCCGGCCAGGAAACGACCATCCCGTTGCGCGTGCCGCCGAAATGGGAGGCAACCTGCTTGGTCCACTGAAAGGGCGTATTCATCGCCCAGGCCCAGCCGACCGGGTAGTTGCAGAAGCTGTCCGGCCCCCCGATGTCATCGATATGGGCCAGCATGTGATCCAGCCCCGCCGCCAGCCCGTTAAACCGGCCAAGCTCATTGGTCGTACCTGTCAGCCCCCCTTCGCCGGAGGCCCCGTTGTCGCCCTGGATGTAGATCACCAGCGTATTGTCCAACTGGCCGGTCTCGTCCAGGTGGTCTATGACCCGAGACAACTGGTGGTCCCAATGGGCCAGCATTCCAGCCGCAGTCTCCATCATCCGGGCGAAGAGCCGCTGCTCCTCGGCAGTAAAGGAGTCCCAGGCGGGGATACGGTCGGGACGCGGCGTCAGCTGCGCCTCGGGCGGTATGATGCCCATGGCGCGCTGACGCTCGAAGGTCTCCTCGCGCAGCGCATCCCAACCGTCGTCAAATCGGCCACGGAAACGGTCGATCCACTCCTTGGGCGCCTGATGCGGCGAGTGGGCGGTTCCGGGTGCCATGTACATCAGGAAGGGCCGATCCGGGGCAAGGGTATTCTGCCGCCGCAGCCAGGACAGCGCCTTGTCGGCAAGATCCCGGTCGAGGATGTAGTCGGGGTCATCCTCTGGCGGCTCGACGATGTTGCGGTTCTCGACAAGACCGGGGCGGAACTGGTCTGTGGCGCCCCCCATGAAGCCGTAGAAGTAGTCAAACCCATAGCCGTTCGGCCAGCGATCGAAGGGCCCGAGAGAGGTCGCCTCCCACAGCGGGGTGTTATGGTTCTTGCCGAGCCAGGCCGTGTCATAGCCATTGGCCGAGAGGACCTGCCCAATCGTACCCGCCCCCTCCGGAAGAACCGAGGTGTAGCCACGGCTGCCATAGGCCGCCTCGGCGATGACACCGGCGTTGACGTTGTGCGGATTGCGCCCGGTCAGCAGCGACGCCCGGGTCGGAGAGCACATGGCCGTGGTGTGGAAGCGGTTGTAACGCAGCCCCTGCTCGGCAAGGCGGTCAAAGCAAGGCGTCGGTACGGGCCCGCCGAAAGGCGACGTGGCGCCGAACCCCACGTCGTCTGTCATGATCAGCAGGATGTTCGGGGCCCCTTCCGGGGCGGTCGCCGGCTGGGGAAAGCCTTGAGGGAATTGCATCGGTCGGACTCGCTGCGCGGAAGAGAAAAAGAAAGGGCCGGCGCCGCTTCGACGCCGGCCCCTGAGGGTTACTCGCCGAAGACGCGCTTCATCTCGGCAACGGCCGGGCCGCGGTTCTCCGGCCCGATCCAGCCCATCAGATCCACACCGACGAAATCACGGACCTCGGGGTCGGCTTGTTCGACCACCCCTTCAACAACCGGGATCAAGCCGACATTTGCATAAAGCAGCTGTGCCTGATCCGAGAGATAGGCATTGAGGAACAGTTTCGCTGCGGCGACATGATCGGCATCGCGCAGGACCGCGGCACTCATCGGCGTGTAGGGCACCGACGGGCCGGGTACGACCAGGGTCACGGGCAATCCCTCGTATTCCGAGATTGCGAAGGAGAAGACCTGAGCGAGGTTGATCGCGAACTCCCCCTGCGCGACGCGACGCTCTTCCAGCCGGATATTGCGGCTGAAGGTGATGTCCTGCTTGGCCAGCCCCTCCAGGAAGTCCGACCCATAGGTCTCGTAGAGCGGACCGAGAGACGCCAGACCGACGCCGATGGCCCGGGGATCGTTGCTGATGATCTGCCCCTTCCACTTCGGATCAAGCAGGTCGGTCCATTCCTTCGGATAGTCCTCGGGCGCCACCTGATCGGTGTTGACCAGGATCCCGTAGCTCTGCACGAAAACGGGGATGCTGTTATCGGTTGGCACGAAGCCCTCGCGCAGGTTGGCTAGGTTTGGCAAATCGCCGTGGGGCTGCAGCAGCTCTTCCGCTTCAAGTCCCATAAGCACCGCGTCCGAGGTGATCAGAAGATCGCCCTTGCCCTTGCCCGAGGCGCTTTCGCTGCGAACGCGCTCGGCGGTTTCGCTCGCCCGCCCGTCGAGCAGTTCGACCTTGATCCCCGTCTCCTCCTCGAAGGTCTTCACGAAGTCGATGAAGTGTTCCGCCCCGAGCTGGGAATGATAGACGACCAGACTGCCCTCCTCCCGGGCCTGATCGGTGAGCTCCGACCAGTTGGTTTGCGCCTGCGCGGAAACCGCGGACAGCAGACAGAGGCCGAGGGCGGCCGTTCTTTCCAGTAGCTTACGCATTTTTGGTTCTCCTCCCTGAGAATGGTTGCGTGACGGGCCCCGCCGTCAGGCGGGTTCGACTTCGACGGGGATGCTGGAATAGCCGCGGAGCCAGTTGATATGGATGCGTTCAGGCGCGTCCGTCAGGGTGATGCGCTTGACCTTGGCAGCCAGCGCACCGATGACGGAAGCGGCCTCCAGACGGGCCACCATCTGCCCGACACAGCCGTGGATACCGGACCCGAAGGCAAGATGACCGACTGGCCGGCGCGTGATGTCGAAACGATCGGGGTCCTTCCAACGATCCGGATCGCGGTTTGCGGCGGCAAGCCACAGCATGACCTTTTCCTCGGTGCCCATCTCGACGTCGCCGAACCGCGTGGGCGCAGCCGTCGTCCGACCGATCACCGGGCTGGGCGGATACCAGCGAAGCCCCTCTTCGAAGGCCGGACGCACCAGCTTGGGATCCGCTCGCAGCAGATCCCACTGATCGGGGTTCTCGATCAGGGCCAGAAGAGTGCTGCCGATACCAAAGACCGTCGTGTCGATACCAGCCGACACGAAGGTGCGCACCATCATGCCAGCATCCTCGTGACTGATCTCTCCGGCATGGGCCGCCGCGTAGATCTCGGTCCCGAAGCCGCCGGGCAAGAGGTTTTCTTCCGCCATCTGGGCCACCACGTACTCCAGGGTGCCGTTCTCCTCGACGATCTTAAGCGCTTCCTGGTAGAGCTCGTTCTTCGGTCCCATCGCGTTGAAGTTAAGTGTCGAATAGGGCATCAGATGCGGCCGCCCCTCGGGCCGAAGTCCGACCGCGTCGGGCAGGACCTTGAACGGAAAGGCAAATGCCAGATCGGAGGCCAGGTCGAAACGTCGCCGTTCCACCAGGGCATCGACCATGCGTTCCGCCTCGGACCGGAAATCGGCCTCCAGCCGACGTAGCGCCCGCGGCGACAGGACCCGGCTCAGGACGCGACGCACGACGGTGTGTTGCGGCGGGTCACTTTCCAGGATGACCGAGGGCTTCCGCCACGGCGTGTCCCGCACGACATTTGTCAGCCCCGTCCCGTAAGCGGAGGAAAACCGCTTCCAGTCCTCGAAGGCCTCTCGCGCCAGGGCGTCGCGCCCAGTGATCCAGAAACCGTACTTGGGCACCCAGGCCACCGGCGGACCCGCAAGGATAGCGCGGTCCAACTCCAGTGGATTGTCCATCGAATGCCGGCTGAACGGATCAATATCGAGTTCGGGCCGTCCGGCCGTTGCCGCGTCAATCATGATTGTCCTCCATACAATCTCTTCCCCGCCCGGCGTTCGGCGCCGCCCCGGTCTCGTCTCCTCCTGCCCCGATGGACAGAAGACCGGAGCCGCGACGGCCGGGGGATGTCCAGGCCGGGGCCAACGTCCTTGCATCGAGCGCCTCCAGCCGCGCGCTGTCGAGGCGCAGCAGTGACACCGAGACACCGGCCATATCGCTTGCCGTCAGGAAGGTTCCACAGAGCACCCGGTGCACCGAAAGCCCCAGCCCCGCACAGGCCGTCAGCGCGTCGCCCGTCATGATCGAAAGCTCCATCAACGACGTGCTGCCCAGGTTGTTCACCATCAGCATAACGTCGTCGTCCGGGCCGAAGCCGCGTGCGGCGGCCACCCGGACCACCATGTTGTGGGCCAACCTGCGCGCCCTCTCGACCGGGACGCGCTTCAGGCCGGCCTCACCATGAATGCCGGGACCGAACTCCATTTCATGCTCGGTCAGCGCGAACTGCGAAGGGCCGATTGCAGGAGCGACCCCGGGCGAGAGGGCAATGCTGATCGAGCCGAGGTCCGAGACCGCCGCCTCTGCGGCATTCTTGACCTCAGCCAGCGACCGTCCCGCCTCCGCCGCAGCACCGGCGACCTTGTGTACCAGAATCGTGCCGGCGATACCGCGCCGCTCCCCCGCTGGCGCGTCTGCGCGCAGCGCGATGTCGTCATCTACCACGACGCATTCGACAGGGATCCCTTCCGCGTCGGCCATGCGGGCGGCCTGCCCGAAGTTGGCCAGGTCGCTGGCATAGTTCTTCACGATCAACAAAACACCGCCCTGCCCGGCCACCGCGCGTATCGCCTGCAGCACCGCGTGTGCCGAGGGAGACGTGAAGACATCCCCCGTCACCGCAGCGGTGAGCATGCCCTTACCGACGTAGCCGCAATGCGCCGGCTCATGGCCCGCACCACCGCCCGAGACGATCGCCACCTGGCCGGAGGCCACCACTGCCGCGATGTCGGAGCGGATCACGGTCTGAGTGTCCGGCATCAGGGTCAATCCGTTGCAACTGGCGACGTAGCCAGCCAGCGCCTGCGGTACGATATCCTGAACGTCGTTGATCAGCTTCTTCATGCCGACGCCTCCTGCCCCCTGCCGCGGCAAAAGGGCTGCCGAAGGTGACAGGGGCACACCGTGGCGCCCCGTCCCGCCCAGACCGGGGGGCCGAAGGCCACGGGCGACCGCGCCGCCCCTGCCCTCCGGTCTCCGGCAAAGGATGATCGGGCTTGAGGCTCAGGCATCCCGCACCGCCCAGGCGGCGGACAGCGCCGCGCCAACGTGGATCTGGTCGCCCACATTCAACTCAACAAGCGGTCCAGCCTCGATGTTCAGCTCCATCGCGCCGGTATCGACCACAACCGTCTGGGTCTGGCCGCGGAACGTCACGCTTTTCACGACCCCTTCCCAGGCCATGCCCTGCGTCTCCTCGCCCGGCACCAGGATCTCGAAATTCTCGGGTCGCAGCATGACGGTGACCGTTCCGCCCTCGCCGGGATCGAAGGCCGAAAGGCAATGGCCACGGCCCCCTGCGCCCGCGACATCGAGGGTGAAGTCCCCTTCCGGTCGCGGCGTCGCCTTCTGGACGGTCAGCTCGATGAAGTTGGGGGCGCCGAAGAAGGTCGCGACATCGCGCGATTTCGGCTGCAGGTACATTTCCCGTGGCGCCGAGTTCTGAAGGATCCGGCCGCTGTTCATCAACACGACATCATCCGACAGGGCCATCGCCTCCGACTGGTCGTGCGTGACGTAGACAGTGGTAATCCCCAGCCGCTGCTGCAGGACCCGGAATTCGTCGCCCATCTGCAGCCGCAGCCGGGCATCGAGGTTCGACAGCGGTTCATCCAGCAACAGGACGCGCGGCTCGAACACCAGCGCCCGGGCGATGGCGACACGTTGTTGCTGGCCGCCCGACAGGTCAGGCGCAGGCCGGTTCGCCAGATGCCCCATCTCGACGATCTCCAGCGCGGCCGCCACCTTTTCACGGATGGTCGCCTTCGGGACCCGGCGGATCGACAGGGGATAGGCCACGTTCTCGAACACGGTCATGTGGGGCCAGATCGCATAGGACTGGAACACCATCCCAAGGTTGCGCCCCTCCGGCGGCACGAAAAGCCCGCGAGAGGCGTCGCTGACCACCGTGTCGCCGATCGTGATCCGGCCTTCGGTGTTCTTCACCAGCCCCGCCAGCATCCGCAGCGTGGTTGTCTTGCCGCATCCAGAGGGACCAAGCAGCGTCACGAAACGCCCGCTTTCGATGTTCAGGTTCAAACTGTCGACAGCCCGGAAGCTGCCGAAGTCGCGGGAAAGGTTTTCTATAACGACATTTGCCATCTTCGGTCTTGCCTCGGTGTTTATTGCGTAAGTTTGGTGCGGCGCGCGGTGACGAAAATCTGGATCCCCCGGAACGCGACGACGAGCAGGATCATGAACATGCTGAGCACGCAGACCTCTTCAGCCCGGCCGTTTTCCCAGAGCTTCAGCATCTCGACGGACATGACCTCGTTCCCGACGGAGTAGAGCAGGACCGAGGCGCTCAGTTCGCGCATCACGACGAAGAAGCAGAGCAGCCAGCCGATTGCGAAAGAGGGCCAGGCCAGGGCGATCAGGATCCGCGACATGGTCTGCAGGAAGCTGGCGCCATGGACGCGGGAGCATTCCTCGAGATCCACCGAGAGCTGCACGAAGGCCGTGGACATCGCGTTCACCCCAAGGGGCATGCAGATTGCGATATAGGCCAGCAGCAGCGCCCAAAGCGTGCCGTAGATCGTGATCGGTCCGGGCAGGTAGGCAAAGGCCCAGAGGAAACCGACCCCCAGCACGATGCCGGGCATCAGCCAGGGCAGCCAGGCCATGAAGTCGATCAGACGGCGGCCATGCCAGCGAGTGCGGATGGAAATATAGGCCACCATCGACCCCAGCAGCATGGTCAGCGTGGCGCCGCCCAGGCCCAGGATCATGGTATTCAGCACCGAATCCCACATCGCGCGATTTTCAAAGACGTTGCGGTAGTGCTCCAGCGTCAGGAACTTCGTGTCATAGAAGCCGATGTACTTGTAGAACGACCCGATGAAGAGCTGGCCCACCGGAAGAACCACCGACAGGAAGAAGAACAGCAGGCAGAAGGCGAAGGTGGCCCACCGCCAGCGCCCCAGAGCCATCACCCCGGGCCGGTAACCCTTGCCCGAAACGGTCTGGTAGTTGCGCCCGCCGATGATCGCCCGCTGCGCCAGCAGCAGCAGCAGCATCAGGCCCATCACCACAATCGCGATGGCCGTGGCGAACTGGTAGTTCGGGGTGAAGTCCTGGTTGATCGCGTTGTAGATCTCGGTGGCAACCACGCGCACCCCTGCGGGCGTGCCGAAGAACAGCGGCGACTCGAAGGATTCCATGCCACGGATGAAGGACAGCGTGAACACGGTGGCCATGACCGGGATCATCAGCCGCAGCGTGATGCCCCGCAGGGTCCGCATGCGAGACGCGCCGCACATCCGGCTCGCCTCTTCCAGCGACGGGTCCATGCGGCGGAAGGATTCCACCAGGAACAGGAACATGAACGGGATCGCGTATTGCATCATGTGCCAGATCACGCCGCCGGTCGAATAGACATCGATCAGAGGCTCGCTCGATCCGGTGAGCGATCGCCAGAGCATGTTGATCGGCCCGGTCTGGGCATTGCCCAGAAGCGACCAGGCCATCGCCGTCAGGATCGGCGGGATGAAGAACGGGAGGGTGATCAGAACCTCAAGAAGGCCCCGCATCGGCGTGTCGGTGCGCGCGACGATCCAGGCCAGGAAGGCTGCGATCAACAGGGAGAACACCGACTTGACCCCGGCGATGTAGAGCGTGTTCCAGAGGATCTCGAGGTTCCCGGCGGAGAAGACCGCCCGGTAGCCATCGAGACTAACCACGGACTCGGGGCTGCTTGGCGATCCGGTGTGGAAACTGCCGTAGACCAGCATGCCCAGTGGGAAGAGCGTTATGAAGGCCAGGAAGGCGATGAGAAGGCCGATGTAGATGTACCGCGTTTGAAAGCGGTGCCGGGCGGCAAACCTGCCACCGGGCATTTCGCTGGATGTGTCGGTCGTCGCAGACATGGTGTTGTTATCCTTCAGGTGTCCTTGGTGGCCGTCGCGACGGCGGTATCGCCCAAATGAACGTCAAGACGTTCGATCCGGCCGCGCATGCGGAAAGGTCGTCGAGCCTCGGGGGGCAGAGGGGCGCCTCGCTCGAACCCGATCGACACCCCTTCGGAGCCGGAGATCAGGTTTCCGATCGTCCGGTCGATCCTTGCGGCGCCGCTAATCTCTCCATCTACGGTGAGAACCAATTCGGCAGGGCCTCCGCGGCCCTCGCCGGAATAGCGCAGGTCCAGGGCGAGTCGGTGGATCCCCGCATCAAGCGGCGCCTTTGCAGCAATGCGGGTCCGCAGTTCCGCCTCAACGCCCAGGCGATAGATGACCTGCGGCACCCCCTCGAGGAGGTACAGGGACCAGCCGCCAAGCCAGCCGCCCTGGGAAATGATCGTCCCGCTTTCGCGATCGGTCAGATCGCACACGGCTTCCACGCGCCAGGACTTGTTCTTCAGATCCGGAAATTCGGCGCCGGGCATGCGCCGGCCGCTGGGATAGTAGGTGAAATCCGACCGTCCACGGAACGGCGAGGGCTTGGGCTGATGCAACCCATAGAAATAGCCGACATGCACCGGATTGACGTTGTTCTTGTCACAGGCTGCCTCGAAACCGGAACGAATGGCGGCCAGTCGCTCGGGCTGCTGCTCGGCGAGGTCCTGATCCTGCGAATAATCCGAGGTTAGATCGTAGAGTTCCCATCGCCAGTCTTCGGGCGGCAGGTCCGACGTCTTCTCCCAGGGCACCGACTCCGGGTAGGTCGAGCCGATCCAGCCATCCTGGTAATAGGCGCGGTGACCCGCCATCTCGAAATACTGCGCACGCCTGTCCGGCGCGGCATCGCCCTCAAAGATCGACGGACCCATGCTGATCCCGTCGAAAGGCTGTTGCGCGACACCGCGGAAGCTCTCCGGCGGCGTAATCCCGATCAGATCGTAGAGCGTCGGCGCCACGTCGATGACGTGATGGAACTGGCTGCAGACCCGTCCGACATCCTTTATCCGAGCCGGCCAGGAGACGACCATCCCGTTGCGCGTACCGCCGAAATGCGAAGCCACCTGCTTGGTCCACTGGAAGGGCGTGTTCATCGCCCAGGCCCAGCCGACCGGGTAGTTGCCAAAGCTTTCCGGCCCACCAATGTCGTCTATGTTCGCCAACATCTCCGCGACACTTGGGGAGGCGCCGTTCATCGTGGCTACGTCATTGGTCGTGCCCTCCAGCGTGCCTTCGCCCGAAGCGCCGTTGTCGCCCTGAACATAGACGATCAGAGTATTCTCCAGCTGTCCAAGAGCCTCAACCCGGTCGAGAATGCGACCGAACTGGAAATCCCAATGCGCCAGCTGCGCCGCATAGACCTCCATCATTCGGCGGTAGAGGCGCTTTTCGTCTTCTGAGGCGCTGTCCCAAGCCGGAATGCGATCCGGGCGCGGGGTCAGCTTGGCCGTTTCCGGGATGATGCCAAGGGCCTTCTGCCGCTCGAAGGTGCGCGCCCGCACGGCGTCCCAGCCATCATCGAACGCCCCCTTGAACCGTTCGATCCACTCTTTCGGCGCCTGATGCGGCGAGTGCGCGGTTCCCGGCGACAGGTACATAAGAAACGGCTTTTCCGGACGGAGCACGTTCTGCCGGTCGATCCAGGAAATCGCGCGATCGCCGAAATCCCGGTCGAGGATGTAGTCCGGATCGTCCGCCGGGGCCTCAAGGAAATTTCGGTTCTCGACCAGGGCGGGCGCGAACTGGTTCCCGGATCCGCCGAAGAAGCCATAGAAATAGTCGAAGCCGTATCCGTTCGGCCAGCGATCGAACGGCCCCATGGAGGTGGTTTCCCACATCGGCGTATTGTGGTTCTTGCCCAGCCAGGCCGTGTCATAGCCATTGTCGCGCAACACATGCCCGAAGGTCGCAGCAGAATCGGGAATGACCGAGGTATATCCCGGCGCCCCGTGGGCGACTTCGGTGATGCCGCCGGAGCCAACGGCGTGGTGGTTGCGCCCCGTCAGCAGGGAGGCGCGCGTCGGCGAGCACATCGCCGTGGTGTGAAAGCGGTTGAAACGGACCCCCTGTTCAGCCACCCGGTCGAACACCGGCATGGGAACGGGACCGCCAAAGGTGCTGGTGGCGCCGAAGCCGACATCATCGGTCAGGACCACTATGACGTTCGGGGCACCCTCGGGTGCACCTGTTGGCTGCGGGAAGCCGGGGGGGAAATTCTCGGGTGTCATGGGCAAAGTCCTAGCCATAGGGTGCCGATCTCCGCGCGGAGGGCCCCTGTCGTCGTGTGAGTGTGGTAGTGAGAGCGACGCGGGCAGACCCCACGTCGCAAGAGCTCTTCAGACTATTCGCCGAAGTGCTTCTTCATGACGGCAATTGCAGGGCCGCGTTGGTCGCGACCGATCCAGCCCATGAGTTCGACACCCGAGAGCCTGGCCTCTTCCGGCGAAAGAGTGTCGATCACCCCCTCGACCACCGGGATCATGCCGACCTTGGCGTAGATGGTCTGCGCCTCCTGGCTCAGGAAGTAGTTCATGAACAGCAGGGCAGCATTGGGATGGGAGGCGTCCTTAATGACCGACATGTCGATCGGGGTATAGGGGCTCGACGGTTCCGGCAGGATCAGCTCCACCGGCAGCCCCTCAAGGTCCTTGTAGAAGCCGAACATCTCGGTCATCAGGATCGGAAACTCCCCCATGGCAACGCGCCGTTCTTCCAGGCGAATATCGCGGCTGAAGGTGACATCCTGCTGGGCCAGACCCTCGACGTAGTCCTCGCCATAGAGCTCGTAGATTGGGCCAAGCACCGCAAGACCGGTGCCCACTGTGCGCACCTCGTTCGACAGGATCTTCCCCTGCCACTTCGGGTCGAGCAGATCATTCCACGACGTCGGCCGGTCGGCTTCGGGCACCAGGTTGGTATTCACCAGCAAACCATAAGCCTGACTGAAGGCAGGCAGCTGCATCGGGGCTACGGAGAACTCGGGCCGAAGGTTCGCAGCGTTCGGAACCTCTGCGATTTCGGCCAGAAACCCCTCTTCGCCGAGCAGCTGGTTGATGGCGGTCGAGCTCATCACGACATCACCCGCGACCCGGCCGCTCGCCCCTTCGCTTCGAACCCGCTCCATCACCTCGGTCGCGCGCCCGGCCAGAAGCACGACATCGATCCCGGTTTCGGTCTCGAACCCCCGAACGACGTCTTCAAAGTAATCTGCGCCAAGTTGCGAATGATAGATTGCAACCTGACCCTCCTCCTTCGCCGCCGCGACAACATCATCCCAGCTAGAGGCCAGCGCCCCCTGCGTCATCACCGACACGCCAAGAAAAGCAAAAGCCACCTTATTAAAAAGGTCTTTCATCGTGTATCCTCCCTAACGGAGAGAGCTGCAGAGTCCTCCACCCTGCGCCTCTCCCGCCAAACATGATCCCTTGATCGGAATCATATTCTGCGAATACATGTTCGCAATTGAGGAACGCGGAGGTCAAGCTTGAAAAACGATCCGAACAGCGGCGCCCTGCCGACCCGGCAGCGCCGAAGTGAACAGACACGTGATCGACTACTGGAAGCGGGCTATCAGTTGATCCACGAGAAGTCCCTGAATGATATGACGATTTCGGACGTGGCGACCCGGGCGGGATGCTCCGTCGGCGCCTTCTACCGCAGGTTCAAGAATAAGGAGGTTTTCGAGGAGGCCTTGCTCAGCGCGGCTCTGCAGCAGGCCCGGGAATTGATGCTGAATGTCTTCGAGACCCAACAGAACCACGAGATGCTGGCGACCGAGATCGTGCGCCAGACCATCGCCCGGCACGTCAGATTCGCGCCGATCTACAAGGCGGCCATCCTGCGCGCCTATATCGACCCGGGTCGCAACACCGCTGCCAAGCAGCACGGGCGCTTCCTGCTGGAGGGCTTTCTGTCCTGGACGCGCCGCACCCTTGGCCGGGATCTGAAGGACTGGGAGACCACACGGATCACGATGTCCTTCCAGATTCTGTTCGGCACGATCATCAACGCCCTTCTCGGTCGCCCTGGACCATTTCTTCTGGACGACCCAGAGTTCGGCGATGAACTGACCATAACCTTCGTTCGCAATATCAGCACCGTGTTCGAAACGGAGTCAGTCGCCCCGACCAGATGACCGATCTGTCTCCACTGGCCCCCTGCACAGCCCCGCTGGTTAGGCACACCCGGAGTAAACGCGATCAACCTGATGGGCGCCCAAGGCCTTGCCTAGAAGCTAATTGAAGGCTGCAGGCCTCGGCGCGCATGTGCCCAAAGGTGGCAACAGACCACGCCAATGTTCAAGACAAGGGTATACGCGCCTGCATCCCTGGCCGAAAACAGCGCAAGGCGACTGTCAGATACCACTCTCTGGACATTGCTGCGCAATGCCCTGCCGGGCAGTGGACAAGCGGCGCTACAAACAGTGCAACCGGATCGAGATCATGTTCGGCAGGCGACGGTGAAGCAGAGCTACCTGTCGAGGTTCGTCAGCATACCGCGCATGACCTTCAGATGGATCTCCACGTCCTCGGGGTCGATGCCGTCCAGCATGCGGGACTCGCATTCCAGCGCGATGGCCAAGATGTCGCGGTGCACCGCCTGCCCCGCGTCGGTCAGCCACCATTTTCGCCGGCGCGGATCGCTGCCCGATGCCTCGAACGTCGCAAGGCCCCGCGCCTCCAGCAGCTTCAGCGACCGGCTGACCGCGGCCTTGTCCAGACGGATCACCTCGCAAATGCGGTTGGCCGTGATCTCCGGCTCGATGTTGATCATGGCGATCACCCGCCAGTCCACGATCCCGAGGTTGAAGTCACGGCGGTAGATGGCCGAGGTCTGCCGCTGCCAGGCGCTGCTGACGGCGCTGAGAAGGAAGGGCGCGTAGTAGTCGATATCGAGGACTTGCACCCCGTCCCGGTCACGGGTCGGGCTGGAGATGCGGCGGTTCGGCTCGTCGGTCACGGTACTACGCCCCCGGGGTTAGGACCTATGCGGCTGTCAGGTCATAATTCCTTTTCAGGAGACTGTCACGGGTGGGCGCGGCGTCTTGCGCCAGCACCCGGCGTCCCTTCATGTGGGTCTTGGCATCATTGACCGTTTCGACCGCGCTCAGGCGACCATCGCGGAAGCGCAGGACCGCACCGCTGTCCAGCAGCACGCTCTCGTCGCCGGGCAAGGCGAGGCCGGCGATCTGCAGCTTGCAATCGTGCTGATCGGACCAGAACCAGGGCACCGCCGCATAGGGATCCGTCGTGCCATGCACGATGGTCTTCGCGATGGCCCGGGCGTGATCGGTGGCCGCCTGGACACTTTCCAGCCGGACACGCGCGCCGCTGCGGGCCTCGGGAAAGGCGGCGCAATCGCCCAGGGCAAAGACATGCGGGTCGGCGGTGCGCAGGGTGGCATCGACGACGATGCCGTTGTCGACCTCCAGTCCCGCCGCGGCGGCCAGGTCCACGTTCGGGCAGACGCCGGCGGCCAGCAGCACCAGGTCGGCGTCCAGCCGGGTCCCGTCGGCCAGCCCGATGCCCTGATCCATCACCTCGGTCACGCCATTGCCGAGATACAGCGCGGTGCCAAGGCTTTCGTGAAGGGCGCGAAACCGCTCCGACATTTCGGGAGAAACGGCGCGCGCCATCAGACGGGGCGCCGCCTCGGCCAGGCTGACCCGATGACCGAGGGAGGCAGCCACGGCCGCGAATTCCAGCCCGATGAAGCCGCCCCCGATAACGGCAATGCGGCGCGGCTGGTCCAGGGCGGCACGCAGGGTCGCGGCATCTTCCAGCGTGCGCAGGTCCAGCGCCCGTTCCACCCCCGGCAGCGGCGGGCGCAGGTTGCGAGTGCCGGTTGCGAGGATCAGGATCTCGTAGTCCAGTCGCTCGTGGCCGATGACAACTTGCCGCGCCGCCCGGTCGAGGCCCTCGACGCGGGCGCCTGACCGCAGGGTGATGTCCTTGGCATCGAAGACTTTCCGCGGGCGCAGGATCAGCTTCTCCGCCTCGCCGTTTTTGAGGTAAGTCTTCGAGAGCGGCGGGCGCTGATAGGGCAGCCCCGGCTCGGCGCCGATCAGCGTGATCGGCCCCTCGTATCCCTCCTGTCGCAGGGATAGGGCGGCCTGGAACCCGCCCTGCCCCGCGCCCACGATGACGACGGCACCCTTGCTCATACCTGTTCCTCCGGCAGGTGCACGACGAGGCCGTCCAGCTCGGGCGTCATCGCGATCTGGCATGACAGGCGCGAGGTCGGCTTCACCTCGCAGACCGCGCTTGCGAGCATGTCGTCCTCTCCCTCCGACCGGGTGCCGGTGCGCTCGATCCAGGCGTCGTCGACGTAGCAATGGCAGGTCGCGCACATCATCGAGCCGCCGCATTCCGCGACGATCCTGTCGACGCCACCGGCGATGGCCGTCTCCATGACGCTGTCGCCCGTCGCGGCCTCCAGCGTGGTCTCGGTGCCGTCATGTTCGATGTAGGTAACCTTGGGCATGGGGGTCTCCTCAGGCGGGGGTGAGCTTCAGGGGGAGCTTGTCGAGAGCATGGATCGCGTTGTTGGGCCGCCAGGGGGCGTCACCGTCGAACTCGATCCGGGCCACCTTGCGGGCCAGGGCGGTCAGCACCGCCTCCATCTCACCGCGGGCGATGTTCTGGCCGACGCAGCCATGGATGCCCGCGCCGAAGCCCATGTGGCCCACCGGGCGCCGGTCGATGCGGAAGGTGTCGGCATCGCCCCATTTGTCGGGGTCCAGGTTGGCCGCGCCCAGCACGCAGAGGATCTTCGTCCCCTCCTCCACCGGATAGCCGGCAATTTCGCAGTCGCGCCCTGCGGTGCGTCCGAAGGTATGCACGGGCGAGGTATAGCGCAGCACCTCCTCGATCGCCGGGCGCACCAGCTTAGGCTCGGCGCGCAGGCGGTCCCATTCACCCGGATTGGCTGCGAAGCAGTAAAGCGCGTTGCCGATCCCGGTCACGGTCGTGTCGACACCGGCCGACAGAAGCGAACGAACCAGCAGCGGTGCCTCGTCCTGGCCGATCTCACCGGCATCGGCGTCGGCGTAGATCATCGCGCCGATCCCGTCCTCCGTCAGGCGTTCGCGGGCGCAGGCGGCCATGATCCAGGGCGCGATTTCCTTGTTGCGGGCGGTGGCGGCGCGGCGCAGGGCATTGTCGGGACCCATGGAGTTGAAGACACAGGCGCCGTAATCCACCAGGATCCGCTGGTCGACATCGCGCATGCCCACGACGCGCGGAAAGACGGTGATCGGGAAGCGTTCGGCCAGGTCCTCCACCGCCTCGATGCGGCCACGGGCGACCAGTTCGTCGACCAGCTCCTCCGCCGCCTCGGCAAACATCCCGGCCATGGTCCTCACCACCTTGGGCGACAGGGCCCGGGACATGACCCGGCGCGTGCGGGTGTGGTCGGGGGGATCCACCTCCAGGATGATCGACGGCGGCCGCCAGGGATCCCCGACATGGAAGTCGTTCAGACCGACGCCGCGCGAAGAGACGAAATTCTCGTGGTCGCTGAAGACCGCCTTGGTCGTTTCGTACTGGCCAAGCGCCAGAACCGACCAGCGCGGGATGTAGACCACGGGACCACGTGCGCGCAGGCCTGCGTAGTAGGGTTCGGGATCGCTCAGGATCGCCGTGTCGAAGGGATCCACGTCCCAGACCGGCATGCCCTCGGGCGGGGTGATGGCACGGTGGCCTTCGATCAGTTCCATATCTCTCATGCCCTCCTCCTCAGGGGTCGATGCCGACACCGACATGGCGGTGCAGCAGTGTCTTGTCGGCAATCAGGTCCCCGGCGGGGCCCTCATGCACGATCGTCCCGTTGGCCATCAGGATGACCCGCGTGGCAAAGGCGAGCGCCGCCTCCGCGTGTTGTTCCACCAGCACGACGGCACGGGTGCCGTCCTTCGCCAGTTCCTCGAAAACCGCCATCAGCTGTTCGCAGATCACCGGCGCCAGCCCCTCCAGCGGTTCGTCCAGCAGCAGCACCTCGGGCCGGGTCATCAGGGTCCGGGCGATGGACAACATCTGCTGCTCGCCGCCCGACAGCTGCATCCCGCCGTTCCGCCGCCGCTCTTTCAGGCGCGGGAACAGCGCATAGGCCTCCTCCAGCGTGGCGTCGCCGCGCAGGCAGGACAGCAGGTTTTCCTCCACCGTGAGCGAGGGAAAGATGTCGCGCGTCTGCGGCACCAGGCCCAGTCCCAGGCCGTTGCGGCGATGCGGGGCCATGCGGTCCAGCGACCGCCCGCCATAGCGAAGGTGCCCGCCGTGCAGCCGGGTCAGCCCCATGATGGTGTTGAGCAGCGTCGTCTTTCCCGCGCCGTTGCGGCCGATGACAGCCAGCCGTTCGCCGGGCGCCACGCTCAGCGACAGGTCGCGCAGCACGTGGGTCGGGCCGTAGCCCGCCGTGACATTGCCAAGCTCCAGAAGTCGGTCAGCCATGGGCGCCTCCCAGGTAAAGCTCGCGCACCTGCGCGTTGCGGGCGATCTCCTCGGGCATGCCCTCGGTCAGGATCCGCCCCTGCACAAGCACCACGATCGAGCGTGCCACCCGGAACACCAGGTCCATGTCATGCTCGATCACCAGCACCGCCAGATCCTCTGGCAGTCGTTCGATGGCCTCGATGATCAGATGCGTCTCGCTTGACGGCACACCGGCGGCAGGCTCATCCAGGATCAGCACCCGCGGCTTCAACGCCAGCGTCAGGGCCATCTCGACCAGGCGCTGCTGACCATAGGCCAGATCGACCACCGGCCGGTCCGCCAGCGCCAGCAGATCGAACTGCGCCAGCAGCGCCTCGACCTCGGCCTCGATCTTCGGATCGCTGTCGGCGCGGCGGAACAGGCGCCCGCCCTGCCCCAGACGTTCCAGCACCGGCAGACGCAGGTTCTCTCGCACCGTCAGGCCGGAAAACAGCGTGGTGATCTGGAAGGTCTTGGCGATACCGTGCTTGACCCGCTCGGCCTCGTCCAGGGCCGCGATGTCCTGCCCGTCGAAGCGGATGCTGCCGCCCGTGGGGGCGAGGATGCCCGTGACCAGATTGGCAAAGGTGCTCTTCCCCGCGCCATTCGGCCCGATCAGCGCCTTGCGGGCGCCGGGCGGCAGGTCGAAGTCGATATCTTCGGACACCACCAGCCCGCCGAACCGCTTCGATAGTCCACGTACCTCAAGACCCTGCATGGCGGCCTCCCTTGGCAAGACGTTTCAGGCTGGCGGGCAGCGCGACCAGCCCGCGCGGCAGGAAGAAGACCACCACGAGGACCAGCGCGCCGATGACGAAGAGCCAGTTGAACGGATCGTTGGCCGCCGCCACGTGGTGCACAGCCATGAAGATCACCGTGCCCAGGATCGCGCCGTAGAGCCGCCCCGTGCCGCCCAGGATCAGCATGATCAGCGCCTCGGCCGACAGCGTGAAGGAAAAGGATTCCAGGCTGACCAGCTGGGTGATCTGCGCCGACAGCGCCCCCGCGATCCCGGCGATGGCCCCGCCCATTGTGTAGGCGGCCAGGCGGCGGCGGTAGATCGAGACGCCGATGGCCACCATGCGCTCGGGGCTTTCATGGATGCCACGCAGCGACAGCCCGAAGGGGGACCGGGCGATGACAGCAAGGGCCAAGAAGACCAGGAACATGACGGCGAAGGCGTACCAGTAGCCGGTGATGCCGATGAAATCGAACTCCCACAGGCCCAGCACCTTGCCGGGGCGGATGCCGCGCAGGCCGTCGGCGCCACCGGTGACGCCGCGGGCGCGGTTGGCGATCTCGGCACAGATCTGCGCCACCGCGATGGTCAGCATGATCAGGGTCAGCCCCTGGGTCCGCATCAGCACCGCACCCGAAACCGCGGCCAGCAGGGCACCTGCCACGGCCCCGGCCAGAAGCCCGGCGACCGGATCGGCCCAGACGTGAATCGCGAAGAGCCCCGCCGCGTAGGCGCCTGCGCCGTACATGGCCGCCTGCCCCAGCGTCGCAATCCCCGCCAGCCCCAGGATCAGGTCCAGCGACAGGACCAGCACGATCATGATCAGGATGCGTGTCAGGAAGGCCAGGTTGTAGGGAAACAGCAGGTAGGCCGCACCGCCCGCCAGAAGGATCAGAAGAAGCGAGAGAAGACGCCGGTTCATGCCCCTGCCCTCCCCATCAGGCCGCGCGGGCGCAGCCCCAGGAACAGGATCACCAGGACGAAGAAGGTGATCGTCGCCATGTCGGGCACGAGGTAGCGGCTGGCGGTCTCGATCATCCCGATGGCCAGGGCCGCCACGAAGGAGCCCAGGATGGATCCCAGCCCACCGATCGCCACGACGATCAGGAACAGCACCATGTAGCGCAGCGGGTAATAGGCATCGATCGGCAGCAGCTCTGCCCCCAGGATCCCGCCAAGCGCGGCCAGTCCCGCGCCCAGGGCGAAGGTCAGCATGTAGATCCGCCCGGTGTCGATGCCGAGCGCGGAGGCGGTGTCGCGATTGTCCACCGCCGCGCGCAGGCGAATGCCGAAACGGGTTCGATCCAGCAGCAGCCACAGGCCGAGGATCACCAGCGCTCCCACTCCGATGACCAGCGCCCGATGCGCGGTCAGCTGGCGGAAGCCCAGGTCGACCGACCGGTTCAACCCTTCGGGCAGCGTGATCGACAGAAGCGAAGACCCCTGCCACAGGTTGACCGAGGCGATCATCAGGAAGGTCAGGCCGATGGTGGCCAGCACCTGTTGCAGTTCTCCGAAGCCGTAGATTCGGCGATAGACCAGTCGCTCCAGCGGCATGGCGATCACGATGGTGCCTGCCACGGCCCCCAGCAGGACCAGCGCGAAGGGCAGCCCGACCTCGGTTCCCAGCCAATGGGCCAGCGTGCCGCCGATCAGGGCAAAGCCGCCATGGGCCAGGTTCACCACCCGCATCAGCCCCATGGTCACCGACAGGCCGACGGCGATCATGAACAGGATCATGCCGTAGGCCACCCCGTCGACCGCGATGTTCAGAAGTAATGTCATGTCACGTCCCGTGTTCTCGGTGGAACGGGCGGATCAGGGCCCGCCCGTCCTGCCGCTCACTGGTTCCAGCCAAGGTCGCCGACGGTGGCGATTACGCCGGTCTCGACGTTTTCCAGCAGCCCGGTTTCCGGGTTGCGGGCCACTTCGCGGATGTAGACGTTCTGGATCACCGTGCGGGTCTCCGGGTCCATCTCGATCGGGCCGCGCGGGCTTTCCCAGGCCAGACCCAGGGCCGCCTCGACCGCCGCCGGGCCGTCGGTGCCGGCAGCCGCGACCATCTCGTAGATAAGGTGCACGCCGTCATAGGCGCCCACCGAGGCCCAGTTGACGATGCCGTCGGGATGCAGCTCGGCCAGCGCATCCAGGAACGCGCGGTTCTCGTCGCTGTCGTGGGCGGCGGAGTAGTGGTAGGCGGTGTGCAGACCGACCGCCAGGTCGCCCAGGGCCTGCAGGTTGCTTTCCTCCGTCTCGGCGGTGCCGAGGAAGGTGATCCCGTCGTCGCGCAACCCGTTCTCATTGTAGGTCTTGGTGAAGGAGAAGGTGGGCGGGCCACCCGGCAGGAAGGCGAAGACCGCATCCGGCGCCTGGTCCTTCACCCGTTGCAGAATCGGCGTGAAATCGGTGGTCGACAGCGGCATCCGCACGCTGTCGGTGACGGTGCCGCCCTTGGCCTCGAAGGCCGCCTTGAACGACACCTCGGCGTCGATGCCCGGGCCGTAATCGCTGACCGTGGTGACCACGCTGCGGATCCCCTGGTCATAGGCCCATTCCGCCGCCGGGGCGGAGACCTGCGGGAGCGTGTAGCTGGTGCGCAGGAAGAAGGGGCTTTCGGCGTTGATGGCCGAGGTGGCGGCGTTGAAGATCACCGTCGGCGTTTCCGACTGCGTGATGACCGGGCCGACCGCCAGCGCGTTCGGGGTGAAGGTGAAACCGGCCAGGTAATCGACCCGCTCGCGGATCAGCAGTTCCTGCGCAAGCGCCCGCGACTGGTCCGGGTTCACCCCGCCCACGTCCTTGTAGATGAAGGTGATCTCGTGTTCGCCCGCCGTGGTGCCGTGCTGGGCCTGGTAGGTTTCGATCGCCTGCTGGTACTGCACGCCATACTGGGCAAAGGGCCCGGAGAAGGGCGCAACCACGCCCACCTTGATCTCATCCGCCCAGGCGCTGGACACAGCGAGGGCGCTGACCGCCGCGAGGGCGATCATTCCAGGTTTGTTCGTCATGTTTTCCTCCCATGAGTGCGGCCCGGTCACGGGGCCGCGATATCCGCCCCTCCTCCAAAGGGCGGTATCCGCCCCGGCCGTGCCCGCAGGCCCGTCCGGGGGCGAATTCAGAAGACCACCACGGAGCGGATGCTCTCGCCGGCGTGCATCAGGTCGAAGCCCTTGTTGATCTCTTCCAGTGTCAGGACATGGGTGATCATCGGGTCGATCTCGATCTTGCCGTTCATGTACCAGTCGACGATCTTCGGCACCTCGGTGCGGCCCTTCATGCCGCCGAAGGCGGAGCCCTTCCAGACGCGGCCCGTCACCAGCTGGAACGGACGGGTGGAGATCTCTTTGCCCGCCTCGGCCACGCCGATCACGGTCGACACACCCCAGCCCCGGTGGCAGGCTTCCAGCGCCTGGCGCATCACCATGGTGTTGCCGGTGCAGTCGAAGGTGTAGTCGCCGCCGCCGTCGGTCATGGCGATCAGGTGCTGCACGATGTCGCCGTCGATCTTCGAGGGGTTCACGAAATCGGTCATGCCGAACTTGCGGCCCCAGTCGGCCTTGGCGTCGTTCAGGTCCACGCCGATGATCTTGTCCGCGCCGACCATGCGGGCGCCCTGGATCACGTTCAGACCGATGCCGCCCAGGCCGAAGACGATGACGTTCGAACCGGGCGTCACCTTGGCGGTGTTGGTCACGGCGCCGACGCCCGTGGTCACGCCGCAGCCGCAGTAGCAGGCCTTGTCGAAGGGTGCGTCCTCGCGGATCTTCGCCACGGCGATCTCCGGCACCACGATGAAGTTCGAGAAGGTCGAGCAGCCCATGTAGTGGTAGATCGCCTCGCCCTTGTAGGACATGCGCGAGGTGCCGTCGGGCATCAGGCCCTGGCCCTGGGTGGCGCGGATCGCGGTGCACAGGTTGGTCTTGCCCGAGAGGCAGGATTTACACTGGCGGCACTCGGGGGTGTAGAGCGGGATGACGTGATCGTCCTGCTTCACCGATTTCACGCCCGGACCCACGGCCCGGATGACGCCGGCGCCTTCGTGGCCCAGAACGGAGGGGAAGATGCCTTCGCTGTCGAGACCATCCAGAGTGTAGGCGTCGGTGTGGCAGATGCCGGTGGCCATGATCTCGACCAGGACCTCGCCCTCCTTCGGGCCTTCCAGGTCGAGCTCGACGATTTCCAGAGGTTTCTTCGCCTCGAAGGCGACGGCTGCACGGGTTTTCAT